>NZ_JBUYVC010000006.1:0-30981 GCF_055231875.1 Methylobacterium sp. Ger2507 | reverse complement strand
ATTGGCGGCAGCGCGCAAACAGCACGAGAGCAAGCAGGGCCGGCGCCTGTACGCGCAACGGCAGGGCATCGAGGGCACGATTTCTCAGGGCGTGCGCAGCTTCGGCCTGCGCCGCTCCCGCTACCGCGGACTGGCGAAGACGACCTTCCAGGGGGTGGCCACGGCCGCTGCCCTCAACCTGGATCGTCTGGCCGCCTGGTTCGGGCACAGACCCCTGGCCTCGGCCCACACCTCACGATTCAGCGCTCTCGCCGCATAGCCGCCGACTTCGCCAACAGTGTCCGATCGTTTTCCCGTCATCCTCAGGGAGCTCATTCCGAGCCTTCTCAAGCTGTGACTTTCAGCGATAAGTAGCGGTGTTGTCTCAGATTTATGTGGCGCCGATACCGAGGGTGCTGCGGGCGGCCTCGACCACATCGTCGGCGATGACGTGCAGGTCGTTGATCGCGAGGATGCGCCCAATCTGCCTCTCGATCTGCGTCGACCGCGTCCGCAAGGGGATCGTCCAGCGGACGCGCGCCGGCTTGAACCCGGTTCGTTGCAGAACCACGCGAAACCCCGTCTCAGATGAATGGTACGATAAAACTATCACTAAGGGGAGGGCTAGCGTACACTTTTGGCCATGACCACGACCCTGATTGGCTACGCCCGCTGCTCCACCGACAAACAGGACCTCGCCGCGCAGAAGGCCGCCCTCGAAAAGCTCGGCGTCGTCCCTGAGCGGATTTACACCGATCACAGCCTGACCGGTACGAACCGGTCTCGCCCCGGTCTCGACCAGGCGCTCGCCGCCGTGCGCCGCGGCGATACCCTCGTCGTGCCCAAGCTCGATCGTCTCGCCCGGTCCGTCCCGGATGCGCGCAGCATCGCCGACGCGCTCGTCGCACGCGGGATCAAGCTGGCGCTGGGCTCGAGCGTCTATGACCCGGCCGATCCGATGGGAAAGATGTTCTTCAACATCCTCGCGACCTTCGCCGAGTTCGAGTCCGACCTGATCCGGCTGCGCACCCGCGAGGGCATGGCCATCGCCCGGTCGCGGGGCAAATTGCGGGGCAAAAAGCCCAAGCTCTCCGACAAGCAGCAGAAGGAACTGCGGCGCATGCACGACACCGGGACCTACACGATCAGCGATCTCGCCGAGCTGTTCTCCGTTTCCCGGCCAACCGTCTATCGGACGCTGAGCCGCCAGCCATAGAACGCTGAAGAAACACCGCCACTTACCGCTGAAAGTCACAGGCCGTCGAGGGCAAGCATGTCGGGAAAGCCTGACTGGTAATCTAGCGTCGGGAATACCCTTCGGCGCCACTAACCAAGCATGGGCCGGTTCAGGCCCTCGGGATCTCTTGAGCCGCCTTGCGCAGGGCCGCGTTCATCCTCGACTGCCAGCCGTCGCCGGTCGCCTTGAAGGCATCCACAATATCGGGATCAAGGCGGATCGTGACGGGCACCTTTCGGACCTCGGACGGAGGACGGCCGAGCCGCGCCTGCCGAACCGACCTCACGGCCGCAAGCTCGGCGGCCGTCAGGACCTCGCGCGCCGGCCGCATTTCCGCAAGCTCGGCGTCGGTCAGGTCTGGGGCGTCGTCGTTCAGGGGTTGCTTGCGTGCCATGTGACGCGCTCCTTGCGGCTGGCGTGGCGAAGGGAGATCACCCGGAAGCCATCGGCGGTCGGTGTGAAGACAAGCATCACGACCTGATCGCCAAGGGCGCCGATCGCCTGGAAGCGCCGCTCGGGATAGGGCAAGCGGGTATCCTGACGGATGATCGCCGTATCGAAGTCGAAGTCTTCGGCCGCGTCGAAGGGAAGACCGCGCTCGGCGGCGTTCTTCTCGCTCTTGGCAGGGTCGAAGGAAATCGGCATGCCATTCTTGTACGCACATTAAATCAGAGATGCAAGACTTTTTGTGCGTACAGAAACGAGTTGCGTCACCTCATTAGCCGGGGGCACGATCGAGCCCTGGCGATCGGCTTCGAGAGCAGGGAAGCGCTCCAGGAGGCGCACGAGAGGGTCGCCCGGTTCATCAACGCGCCCGCGGCCGAGGCGTGAATGTGGATCGGCGTCGAACTATGACCCCGTCACGAACACCTCTAAGCGCTTGAGGAAAAGAGTAGATTTCAGTTGTTGATGGGGTCGCGATCGGCGCCGATCGTGACCCCACCTCTTCGAGAATTTCAGCAGAAACTATATGAACTTAAGCTGACCTACGAGTGGGGTCATGGTTCGACGCCGATCCACACGCATGGTGATCCACAATGGAAACGATGGGATAATAGGAGAGATTGGGAAAACAGAAAAACTCCCCAGAGCATCTGGACCGACGGCCGCATTCGGAAATAAGGATCATGAGATGAACCTAGATTTTGATCATCTTTTTCTAATATCTATGCTTGAATGGCCGGAATCGTTAGATTTATCTGTTCTTGAAAATCCAACTGAGAATTTGGATCGTTATTCTATTCGTGGTGTTACTGGTGAAAGGGAAGATATATTTGTGGGAAGGGACGATGAAGTTATTATGAGAACTTTGCAGGAGGCAATATATCGTGTGGTGCATTATTCGGCTAAGGGAGTAACGTTTGTTAATAAAAGTAATATAAGACCTTCTGCAGTGCGGATAGTATTTGAGAAGCTTCTGAGAAATTATGCAAGTTGCTCTGATTTAAACTGGAGAGAAAGTGATCGAAATCTTGTAAATAAGTATTTTTATGTCAATAGAGGTATATAAGCGCGTCTTTATTTCATCTGCACATAGGCGATGACTAGATGTTTGATCCCGGGGTTTGATGGTGCAACCTTCACGTCTGAGTTGAGGGACGCGCTATGGGCCAGATTCTTCACGGCAGCGCCACGACGACTGAGGCGATCCGTCGAGCGATCCAATATAGTCAAGCGAGCCTGAGGGCGCCTGCGGAGCGCTACGGGATCAATCAGAAGACGGTCGCCAAGTGGCGGCAGCGGACCTCGGTTGCCGACCAGCGTACGGGTCCGAAGGATCCGCGTTCGACGGTGCTGTCACCGGAGCACGAGGCGGTTGCTCGACCAGCTGCCGGGGGTGCCCAAATGGGTCGTGGGGGACCGCGGCTATACCAGCCACGTCTTTCGCGAACGCATCTGGGATATGGGCGCTCGGCCTGCGATCCCGCCTCAGCGCTACGAAGCGCCCGTGGCCTGCCCGGATTGGATCGACAACAACCGTCACCAGGTCGAGCGTCTCTGGGCCAGGCTCCAAGAGTGGCGCGCCATCGCCACCCGCTACGAGAAGACTGCCGTCAGCTTCATGGGCGTCCTCTCCCCCGCAGCCGCCCTCGATTGGCTCAAGCGATGACACGCCCTAGAGCCCCGCCCGAAGGGTTCGGCTCACTCGGAGGTCGGCGCGGGAAGAAGTTTTGCGGTAAACGTCTTGGGCACGTATCCAAGCTCTTCGGCAATTAGGCAGGATCAGTTCGGCCTTTACACAACGGAATATTTATTGACGACAACAAATGACAATACACCTTGAGAAGGCTATGGAGACTTTTATGACTTGATATTCAGCGCATTTACTTTTCTACGAAGGTAGACCGCCGACAGCTACTAAAAGCTGGATGGTGCAGGAATCGATCTACTTGATACATGCTACTAACGATAAAGATCTGAATGATAAAATAACGACAATTTCGAACGAGACTGTAGAGGCCATACGTTCGGGATGGTACACAAGTGATGACGGCAGAAAGTCTATGTGTGACGATGCTAAATTTCTTGGAGTAAGAAAAGTAGTATGTATACAAGGACCTATGTCCGATGATGTGCCGTGTGATTTAGCAGAGCTGACCTATTCGTACTATCAGGTCAAAACTGAAAGTGATTTAGAAAAATTACGGCAGGGCCTCGACGCCAAGCTAATTTACTTAGCGTGATAGATATCTCGATCTAGGCGCCGCAACCGGAATGACCCGCCATTTGGCCCCTTTCTGATGCTGCCAGAGAATGGCCGAGAGCGTGCGCTGCAGATCCTACGGAGGCGTTTTGGCCTTGGGCCGGCAGGCCTCGACCAAAGGTGTATGGTCCCGGAATGAGGTGTGACGGGTCGATCCTGAAGCGATCGGGCTCTTTCGTCCAGGCATTGAGGATGAACTCAGTGGGTGTCAGGCCACGTAGGGTCTTGAGCCTGCGGGCGTGGTTGTAGGCATCGACGAACAGATGCAGGTGTGTTCGAAGCTGAGCATGGCTGTCGTAGTGGTAGCGTTTGACCGTTGCGTCCTTGATCGTTCGGTTCATTCGCTCGACTTGCCCGTTGGTCCAAGGGTGGTTCACCTTGGTGAGACGGTGCTCGATGCTATGCTCGTCGCAAACACGATCGAAGATGTGTTGACTATCATAGATATCCCGCTGGCGTGACGTGAACTGAATGCCGTTGTCCGTGAGCACCGTGTGGATGCGGTAAGGCACCGCTTCGATGAAGTCGCGCAGGAACTGGGCCGCCTCCATTTTGCCGGCGCTTTCGACCAGCCGTACGAAGGCGAACTTACTGGTTCGGTCGATGGCTACGAACAGCCTGAGCTTGCCTTCAGCCGTGCTGACCTCGGCAATATCGATGTGGACGTAGCCGATGGCGTAGCTCGCGAAGCGCTGCTTCTTGGGTTTGTCGCCGTCGATCTCGGGCAGTCGGCTGATCCCATGCCGTTCCAGACAGCGATGCAGCGAAGACCGGGTCAGGTGCGGGATCGTCGGTTGGAGACCGTAGAGGCAGTCGTCGAGGGGAAGCAGAGTGTGACGCCGAAAGGCGACGATGATCGCCTCCTCCTCAGGCGTGAGGACGGTGGAGCGCGGCTCCTTGGGTCCCATCCGGGCATCTGCCGTCGTCGTCCGCTTGCGCCACTTCTGCACCGTCGTCGGACTGACACCGTAGCGCCGGGCAAGCGCCCTTACGCTCTCTTCACGTAATTGAATCGCGCGACGGACTGCCTCCGTCGTGGTGGCGCTTCCATGGAGAACCTGGCCCATAGCGCTTCCCTCGCAGCAAGGTACTCAACCGTATCACCACACTGCGGGATCAAACACCTAGCGGCCGCTCTAGAGACGTCGCAAGCATATGTCGCCAAGCTTGAGGGTAAGCCTGCACCGGACATGCAGGTATCGACTATTGCCCGCATTGCAGAAGCACTCGGTGGACAGGTCAAGGTTGTCGTTAGTTTACCAGGCAAGCCGGATGCGATCCTTGCGATGCCAACGTTCGTTAGGCGGAAAAAGGCCACGCGTGCAAAGGCAGAAGGCGGCGTCACCCTCAAATCCCGGCTCGCATCAGCCTGATACGCCCTACAGGTCCGTCGTGAGCCACAACAATCATGGTGCACTCGCTTAGATCAGGATGCGCTCGATCTCGTCCAGGTTAACCTCGCCGCTTCGGTTGTCGTAGAGCTGCGTGGTGCGGGTTGAGGAGTGGTTGGCGATGGCGGCAGCCTGTTCCAGCATATCTTCGTTCTTCGCCAGCCTACCGCCCCAGCGCTGGCCCCTCGCGATCGAGGCCCCGGCGCAGCGTCCGCTCCTGGGTGTGTTCGAGCTCGAACCGGTGCCGATCGATCCCACGGCTGGTCACCACCAGCTCACCGATGGCGGCCCCCTGCGCAGGCGTCAGCTCCGGCACCCGGGCGAACATGTGCGCGATGGTGCCCGCGCCCCGGTCCTCATCGATCTTGTAGGCCTGCACCCGCTGATCGCCGGCCGTCTTCACCGCCGTGAACTCGCCCAGCACCGCCCGCCCACCCGGCGTCGCAAGCGCCCGGGCGACCAAGGTCGGCTGATCCGCCCGCTTCGCCGCGCGGTAGCGTGCCAGGAAGGCCTGCGCGTCGGACGACAGGCCCGGGATCTCGACACCGGCCGCAACGCGCCGTGCGCTCTCCTCGCGCAGGACGTAGCCGTACACGCGCTGCCACGTCTCCATTGCGCTACTCACCCGACAGGCCGTGGGCCAGATTTGTCCGAGCACCGCCTTGCGCGTCTTGTCGGGACCGAAAAGCCGCCGCGTCCGGCCGAGCAGTTCGCCGAACGCCTCCGGATCCTTGGAGATCTGCAGTGACACGACCCCGGGATCGGCATCCGGTCGGCCGGCCAACGCCCAGATCCGTTGCAGCGCCGCGTGTGGCTCACGGTACACCGCCTCCAACTCCCAGGCATGCCCCCGGATCGCTGCGTCCGCGGCCGCCGTGGCCTGCGCCTCCGGCGTCTGCGCGAACACCGTCTGGGCCGGCAGCAGCGGCGGCACAGGTCGCGGCCGAGGCGGAGCCGTGTCGGCAGACTCGGCGATCCCAAGAGGCGTCTCGGGCAAGGGAGCCGGTCCGGCGGCGGAGGGGCAAGCCTCGGCGGGTACCGGGGCCGGTTCGGACACGGCCGGCTCGACCGCGGCGACCGGACTGGCCCGGGGCAGCTTGAGCCCGTCGAACATCCCGCGCCGGACCCGGGTCGCGGCCGCAGCCGCCCTGTCCACCGCGTCCGACACCAGGGCGATGGTGCTCCCGATCCCGAGCCGTTCGGCGATCCCGCGCCGCGCCGCGTAGGCCGGCGCATAGTCCAGCGTGGTCTCCTTCGTGCCCGCCCGCGACAGCCGCGCCACGAACCCGGCCGGCAAGTCGGCCTCGGCCTGCACCGGGCCGCTCACCCCGAACTCGGCTCCGTCGACATAGAGCCGGGCGGCGTCGCGGTGGCGCGTCATCGCCACGTAGGTCAGATGCCGATCGAGGGTGGGTGAGGCCAGCACGAAGGCCCGGTCCACGGTGGCCCCCTGGCTCTTGTGGATGGTGGTGGCGTAGCCGTGATCGAAGGCCGCGTAGGTCTCGGTCGGCACCGCGACGCGGCGCAAAGGTGCCTCCGCCGGACCATCGATGCGCACCGTGATGCATCCAGCCGCCACGGCCTCGACCGTGCCCAGCATCCCGTTCTTCACCCCGAGCCCACGCTCGTTCTCCAGGAACACTAGGCGGTCGCCGGCGATGAAGGCGCGCTCGCCCTCGCGGGTGGTGAAGGTGTGCTCGCCCGCGGCGTCCCCCTGCCCGAGGATGCCCTGCTCCTGCAGACCGGAGCGGATCGCGGTGTTGAGCGCCGCCACGTCGACCCGCCGATGCGCCAGCACCACCCGCGAGCCCTCTGGCCGGCTTGTCCGCTCCGCCAGGGCATCGGCCACGATCGCGGCGCGGGCTGCTGCCCCCCCATCCAGGAACCGGATCGCGCCGGTCGCACCATAGGCGGCCAGGCCCTCGCCGGTGCGATGCGTGGCGAAGGCCACCGAGGCGGCGCGCTGCCAGTCCGATCGCTGCCGGCGGATGTCGCTGAGCTCGGCGTGGCCGACCGCTTCCGCGATCGCCCGGAACGGCGCTCCGGCGCCGATCGCCTGGAGCTGCTCGTGATCGCCCACCAGCACGATCTTGGCGCCGCGCGCCTCGGCCTCGGCCACGAAGCGCGCGAGTTGGCTCGAGCCCACCATGCCGGCCTCGTCGATCACGAACACGTCGCCCCGGCTCAAGCGATGCCGATCGCGGTCCCAGCCCAGCGACCACGAGGCCAGCGTACGGCTGGCAATGCCCGAACTCTCCTCCAGCCCCTCCGCCGCCTTGCCCGACAACGCCGCGCCCACGACCCGGTAACCTTGCGCCTCCCAGGCCGCGCGGGCCGCGGCCAGCATCGTGCTCTTGCCGGCCCCGGCAAACCCCACCACCGCGGCGATCCGCTCCGGACCGGTCACGTGCGCGATGGCGGCGCGCTGCTCGGGCGACAGCCCGGCGGTGGGATCGCCTGCGCTGGTCCGGATCGCCGCGTCCTGGCGCGCCAGGGCCGCCGCGATGCGGGCCGGGGCGACCCCGTGCGTGTCCGCCGCCTGCAGGCGTCCGGCCGCCGCCACCATCCCGGCTTCCAGCGCCACCATCGCGCGCGTGGCGTAGCGCGCCGGCGTCACCACGCCGGTGCGCGGATCGGTCTGCTCGGGCTGCAGAGTGACGAGAGCCGGCGAGGCCAGCACGGTGGCCAGGGCGTTCTGGAAGCCCTGCGCATCGTCGGGCAAGGCCCGGTGCAGGGCGCGGGCGATGTCGCGCCGGTCGAACACGCTCTTTTCGTGCGTGATCAGGGTCAGCACCTCCTCCGGGTGCTCGGCGATCCGTGCGGCATTGCGCGCGGCGGACGCCGCATCGAGCTGCGCCCGCGTGACGCTGAGCCCGCGCCGTTCCATCCGGGTGGCGTGCACCCCGACATGCTCGGTCGGCGCCAGCGCGATCCCGCGCGCGGCATGGCTGCGGTGGTCGATGCGCAGATCCAGATCCTGGGCGGCCAGATGCCGGTTGACGATGCCTTCCCAGGCCGCGCGGATCTCACGCAGCTGCGCGTCCGTCGTCGGCTTCCCCTGGGCCAGAAGCCACTTGTTCTCGCGCTCCAGGTCGGTCTTCTCGCCCAGCCCCTCCGGGCCGACCCGGCGCGTGGTCACGAGCACATGGGCATGGTGGTTGCGCTGGTCGCCTGCTGCGTGCGGAGCATGGATGGCGAAGTCCACCGCGGCGCCGGTGCGCCGGGCCAGATCCCGCGCGAAGTCCCGCGTCGCGGCCAGGCGCTGCTCGGATGACAGCTCGTGCGGCAGCGCGATCTCGAACTCGCGCGCCACCCGGGCGTCTTTCCGTTTCTCCGCCGCCTCGGCCGCGTTCCAAAGGGCCGAGCGGTCGAGCGCCCAGGCCGCGTCGACCCCGGCCGGCAGCACGATCTCGGCCTGCACCACCCCGGTTTTGCGCGTGTAGTCGTGCACGAGGCCGTCGCGCTGATTCTCCAGGCGATCGCCTGCGCGATAGGCGGCCGCCGCTACGGCGCTGCGCCCCCCGGCCCGGCTGACGGGCTTCATGCTGCAATGGTAGATTGCCATCCGATCCGGCCCCGAGGAGCTTGACCTTAGCACCGCCCTGAGTTGCGCAGCAACTCGTAAGTGCGCCCTTCGCCTTGCCTTCCGCTTCGCTCCAGACGGCTACGGTGTCTCCCCGCGACCTATCCGCCCCTCGGGATCACCGACACAGCCAAAGGATGCAAGACGATGTCGTGTCCGGCCTGACGATGTCCGGCGGGACCGAGCTTGGCCTTTCAGGTCCGGCTCGTTAGAACGACAGAATACAACCTGTACGACCGGAGCATTCGATCATGGCGCGGCGGACGATTGCCGAACGGTTGGCGCAGATCGAGGCGCAGAAGAAGACGCTGCAGGCTCGCCTCGGCCGGCAGGAGCGCACCCATGACACCCGGCGCAAGGTCCTGCTCGGGGCGCTCGTGATCCAGCGGCTCAACGACGATCACGATCCGGCCTTCACCCAGCGTCTCGCCGACTGGCTCCGCCGCGAGTTGCCGGACTTCCTCACCCGGGACGCCGACAAAGCCCTGTTCGCCGATCTCATCGGACCGCCGAGCGAGAATGCAGCGGCCGGATCGCAGTCTTCCACCGCCGAGACGACTGCCCCCAGCCGGAGCCAGGAGCCCACGACTTGAGGCGTCGAACGGGTGCGGCGGGGGTGGGATCGCAGACGCGACCCGCGGCATGCTCGTTCCGGTCGACGGGCACACGGCAATCCAGCGGATCATCGGCCGTCCGGATCGGAGAACGAAGCGCGTGATCATCGATCCGGATCGGTTTCTGGCAACGCCCGACGGTCACCTCTGGACGCCGGAACGCAGCCGAGCCGCTTGGATGATGGCCTTCGACACCCTCGATGCCGCGTTGGCCGCAGCGCCGTCTCCCGCTGAGGTGATCGTCGTGTGCGGCGTGCAGGGTGCGGGCAAGAGCACCTGGGCGCGCAAGGCCGCGCAGGATCGGCCGCTCGCGATCCTCTTCGACGCGGCGCTGCCCGGCCGCCGGCACCGTCAGCCCATCATCGCGGCGGCTCAGCGATCTGGCGCGCAGGTATCGGCCGTCTGGATCGACACACCGCTCGCCCTACCGGATCATCCCGGAAGCCGCTCTCCGGGCCGTGGCCGAGCGTTTCGAACCACCCAGCCGGGACGAAGGCTTTGCGACCGTCCTTCGTGTTCGATCGTGAGGCCCGCATCCGGCAACCCACAGGTCTGACGATTGGCACAAAGCCCCTCAGGGTCGGGGACGTGTTCGCGTCACCCGGATCGCTCGAGCCCACGGAAATTGCCTTGGCCAAACTTTGGATCCTCTCCGATCTCCATTTGGAGACCCTGCCGTATCCGGAGAACTTCCGACCCGAGCCGCTGGCCTTTCGACGTGCTCTGGAACGGGGTCGTGGACGAGGATCTGATCCTGGCCAAAGCCCTGGCGGCACAGGCCGGCATCACGCTCCTCGATGGGACGAGCGCGGCGATCGCCAGCTGCCGCTTTGTCGGCATGACCCTGTGGGGCGACGACCGGCTCGCCGGACACCTTGATCCCGCTACCCCAACGGGCGAATCCATCGACGTCGCGCACGACGAGATGGACGGTCATCACGGTCTCACAGTCGGGAACGCTGCGGCCTTGCACCGCCGAGCGTTTGCGGCTCTCGGTGCCGGGATTGCGACGGACGACGCCGCCCTACCCCTCCGTCGCGGTCACCCACCACGCCCCTCACCCGGTCGGCATGCGGACGTGCCGCGTCGCGCCCGGTCTGCCGAGCGGATCGTTCGTCACCGGGATCGGGCCAATGGCACGACGGCGTTCGTTAAACCGCTCGGCCGGATGCCCCCACCGCATGGCTGCGCCGGTCCTGCCTGTCGGAAGGGGTGCGGAGGATTCGCTAGCGATGGGCAAAGCTCTGCCGTTCCGGCAGCTTCTTGCCCGGTTTCGCTGGCGAACTTGTCCCCAAAGTTATCCCCTTATCCGTGGGGCGAAACGCTTTGCACCCTGGTGCCATCGGCAACGGCTTCTCCTCCGTGCCCAACGCAAACCCCGCGCGCTTCTGACCGGCGCCCCGGCAGATCCACATCTGCCATTCGGCGCTGATGATGCGCACCAGGTTGGGCGAGTTCTTGCGCCCCTCATGCCGGCGCTCCTCGATGGTCAACAGGCCGTCGCCGGCGGCCAGACGCAGCGCGCCCTGAGCCAGGCGGCGACAGACCCCGGCCCGCGCCGCGATGGCGTCGATGCAAAGCCCGCACACGCCCTTGGCCGCCACCTCGTCGGCGACGATGCGCAGGACCGCCCGCTGCCCTTCGGTGAAGCGCACGGCGATCTGCGGCGGCAGCGGGCCGGAACACGCCAACAACCGACGCCGCTCGCGCGAGGCGATCCTGTCGGGGCTCCTCGGGCTCCGGCGCGGCGGGAACAGGCTCGCCCGGCCGGCTGGGATGCCGACCGGGCGGATGCCCTCGCGGACCGCGCTGCGGCGTCCGTGGAGGCGTTCGGCGAGGCTCTGGGCTTCGTGGTCGCCCAAGGCCCCTGCCCCGTGGCCCTGCCAGAGCTGACGCGACAGCGCGTCCATCTGCGCGAGCGTGCGTGCGCCTTCGATCGCGGCCTGCATGACGGCGTGAAACATCGGTCCCGGTCCCTGCTCGGGCCGCGGCAAAGCAGGGGGCGCAGCCAGAGCTGTCCCCGTCAAAAGGCAAAGCGCCATCGTCTCGGGAAGCGATCCCGATTGACACCTGAGCGGTGCTGTGGCTGATGAGGGGAAGCAATCTGCCCTCAAAAGCCCTACGAATTCGACGGCCTCACCCTTGCAGGGGTGGGGCCGTTGGCGTTTTGGGCTTAGGTCTTTCTCGCGGCGTGTATCCTGGATGGTGGTTGGTGCACGACTCGCACCAGAGGGCGAGCGCGGCCAGACCTGACATGTCGGCTGGGCGGGATGGTTAAGTCAACGGCAACAGGCTCGGGGTGATAGCCGGGGGCATGATTCAGTCACGTAGGCCCGTGCCCGATGCGCCGCTCACCGCCCTCGACATCGCCCTGCTCGAACTCACCGCCGAGAACGCCGACCTGCACCTTCAGCTCGCCGAGGCGCAGGAGCAATGCATCGAGATGGCGGTCGATGCCGGGGACCTGCAGGCTGACATCGAGGCTCTCCGCAGCGAGCTCACGGCAGCTCGGATGGAGCGCGATGCGGCGAGAGCCCAGCTCTCAGCCCGAATCAGTAGCCGATAAGAGCCGGCAGACGGAATCTCGTCAGACGGCGGGCGCTCTGAAGACCTCGCCGCGCATCATCACCGCCCAGACGATCCGGGCGGTTTTGTTGGCCAGAGCCACCGACACGACCCGGGCGGGCTTGCGCTCCAAAAGCCGCTTGGCCCAGGCGCGCCCGGGATTGTCCTGGCGCGCCACCCGGATCACCGCGGTCGCCCCCACCACGAGCAGCCGGCGGATCATTCCGTCACCCTGCTTGCTGATGCGTCCGAGCCGCTCCTTGCCACCGCTGCTATGGGCTCGCGGCGTGAGACCGAGCCAAGCCGCAAACTGCCGGCCGGAGCGGAACAAGCTGGGGTCGGGCACGGCTGCCGCGATGGCGCTCGCGGTGATCGGGCCGATGCCCGAGATCGTCAGCAGGCGGCGGCTCGCAGCATCAGCGCGGCACCAGACGACGATCTCTGTCTCGGCCCTTTTAACTTCCTGGGCGACGGCTTCGATCTGACCGATGAGGCGCCGGATCGCCGATCGGGCCAACTCCGGCAGGTCGGCCTGCTCGGTCCTGAACTGCGCGATGGCGCTCGTCACGCCGGCAGCACCCTGGGCTGCCACGATGCCGAACTCGGCCAGGTGCCCGCGCAGGGCATTGACCAGCATGGTCCGCTGCCGGACGAGAAGATCCCGCACCTTGTGCAGCATCAGCACCGCCTGCTGATCCCTCGCCTTGACGGCGACAAAGCGCATGGTCGGCCGTTGGACGGCTTCCGCGATCGCCTCCGCGTCGGCCGCATCGGTCTTGCCGCGCTTGACGTAGGGCTTCACGTAGGCCGGCGGCATCAGCTTGACGGTATGGCCGAGCTTCGTCAGCTCGCGCCCCCAATGATGCGAAGTCGCGCAGGCTTCCATGCCGACAAGGCATGATGCGAGCTTGGCGAAGAAGGGCAGGACCTCAGCCCGGCGCAACGGCCGACGCACGAGGACCTTGCCCTCCGCATCGATACCGTGGACTTGGAAGACGTTCTTCGCCAGAGCGAGGCCGATGGTGCGAACCTGTGCCATGGACGGCTCCTGTCGATGAGATCAACGACCTCATCTTGGCACAGCGATGCCGTAGCGGGAGCCGTCCACACCATCAGGCCCGGTTAGGACCCTGAAACGCAAAAGAGCCCGGCCACGCGCGAACGCGGCCGGGCTCTTGAAGGGCGCATCGCGGCGCAAGGAGGCCCTCCTCCGTCGTCTTGAGCGCCTTGAGGGGCACGCCGGCGGCCGTGAGGCCCGAGCGCAGGCCGCGCAACGCCTGTCCCTGTTCAAGGAAGGCCGCGCGGCTCTGCGCTGCCGCGTTCGTGGCGTCGCGCAGGGCGCGCTCAAGCTTGCGCACGTCGGCGTCGGCCGCGCGGACACCTTTCAGGGACGCGGCCTTGGCCTTGGCCTTTTCCAGCTCGGCCCCGAGCCGGGCGACGTCCTGGCGGGCGAGGCGGAATGCGCCGCTCGCCTCGCCGAGGCCGCTGGCCGCGTCACGAAAGGCGGAGATCTTGGCGGCCTTGGCCTGCAGCTCGTCGAGCTGTTTCGTCAGGCGCCCGACCTCGGCCAACGAGGCGCCGAGCTTGGCGAGATCCTTGTCCGAGGTCCCGAGCTTGTTGAGCGCGCCGGCGGCCTTGCCGGCCGGGCCGGAGACGTTGTCGGTAAGCGCGACCGTCAGGGTCGAGGTCAGGTTCCCCACGGTCAGCGCTCCTCGCGTTTGATGCGGCGCGCCTCGGCCTGCTCGCGGCAGAATTCATTCCAGGGCATGCGGTCCAGCTCGGCGCGCGTTCCGCCGATCAGGCGGAGGATGTCGGCGCGCCACCGGCGCCAGTGCGCTGGGCTCAGTCATTGCGCAGGAGATCCGCGAACCGGCGCAACCTTCGGGGCAAAAAATTGAGGGCCACCTCCTGCACGTCCTCGTCGTCGTCGCCGTCCAGGCGATCGAGCACGATGTCGGGCACGAGGGCGCCGTCTTCGTCGACGAACACTGGCTGACTAGTGAAACCGGTTGCACACGGTCCCAGCAGCGCTCTAGCGTCATGACGCTTTAGTGCGGTCGTGCTGTAATGCTACAGCGTTACTCAATGCGACTGCCCTTGCGGGGTTCGATCGCGGCATGCCCATGCTTCTTTAGGACCGAATTGATGCCTTCCACGATCAAGTCGTGGACCTTCACATCGCGGGTGAGAGCGATCTCTTTCAGCCGGCGGTGCGCACCCTTCGGCAGATAGATTGAGGTGTGGACCACGTCCGGGGTTGGGCGCCGGCCGGATGCCGCTGTAGGGGCGGTTGCTGCCACCGGCTCGGCCACCGGGGCAGGGGGAGCGCTAGCGGGTTGCGCCGCAGGCGTCGGCAAGCCGGCGATGATCGAGGGTCGCTTAGTCACTTCGTCTGCTCCTTCGCCTTGCGGTCGGCCCAGGTCCAGAGTGCTCGGATCTCCTCCGCTGCCTTTCCTTCCGGGGCGTATTCGGTGACCCCTTGCCCGGTGGCCATGGCGTCCTGGTGGTCAGCTCGCTGCGTGATCGACGGCTCGGCCAGGACCCCGAACATGCCCAGGCCGCCGGCCGCTTCCGACGTGCGGGAGGACCGCCCGGCTGGGCACTGGTTCAGGACGAAGGCGAACCTGTCCCGCATCCCCAACCGCATCAGGGTCTCGATTGTCGGCATGGTGGCCTGGAGATCGAGCCGTGACGGGCGGGCCGGGATCAGCACCAGGTCGGCGGCCTGCATGGCGATGTTGCCGGCAGTGGACGCGATCCCGGCGGTGTCCAGGACGACCAGCGTGAAGCCTTGGCCCTTCAGCGCGGCCAAGATCGCGGGTAGCTCGGCCAGCCGATCGGAAGGCAGGCGGTCCACTGCGGGGTTCTCCGCCTCTCGTATGTCGCCCCAGGCTGCGAGCGACCCTTGCGGATCTAGATCGAGGGCGATCACACGCTCCCCCGCCGCCGCGGCTGCAACGGACATGGAGGCCGATAGGGAGGTTTTGCCCGCTCCCCCCTTCTGAGTGACAAAGGCGATGGTCCGCATGATCCTCACAGTGTAGCGCTTCAGCGCTATAGCATGGTTGCATGAAAGGGTTACCGCATCATCAAGCTATCGTGTGACCGTGTGATAGTGCTGCAACATGAAAGCGCTGTAGCGCTGTAGTGTCGCTCATGGTCGAAGCGGCCATACCTGCGCCCCGAAAAGCGGCTCGGGGTACAGTGCGATCACGGGCCGTTGGGCAAGGTGCCAAGCTGTTTTGGTGCGTGGAGTCGCGAGATAGCGTCGGACGGCTCCCAATGCGTCCTCTTGATCTCGCACGTCTATGGAACGTCCAAGCACATCGACACGGCGGCCAGCGTATCCTGGATCGTCCGGGCTGTAGCCTAGCGTCGAAGGGCCGAAGTCGGCGGTCTTACGCCATCGAAAAGGGAATGCTCCGTCCGCATGTGCTCGGAAGAAGCCCCATACGTCGATGTCCTTCACCCCGTGCTGACCACCAACGCGGTGGAGCGCTGCACCCTGACAAAGCGCGAGCATCAGCAGACGGCCTTGGTAGCGACCAGCACCAGCTCGGCGAGCGAACAACTCATCGAAGGCGGGGAGGGTGGTTTGTATAAGCCGCTGGAGGAGTTCGTCGGTGATAGGCTCATAGCAGCGGGGAACGCCATTGCAGGGCATTGAGGTAGTCCTTGAGCGGCAGGGCTGCCAGCCTAACACAGACGATGGCCGTGCTGTAGCGCTACAGAATGATAGCACGACAGCGCTGTCGCACTACAGCGCTGTCGTGCTGCTATCAGCCGCTGGTGGTTCTGTTACATTCTTCCAGACGTTCGTTTGAGAGAATGATACGGAGTGAGCGCGATATGTGGGGTAGTGGAGCGGTGCTATGAGCCAATCACCCAGGACGACCTGGGCCGCCTCGCTGCAATCGCAACGAGTGTCCTCATTGACCTTTTCAGGCGTCGTCCGACGACAAGTGGCCTCTATCGCGACCGGCTACTCCTCCTGACGCTTTGCCAGGGCAGCGCACAGCACTTTGTCGATCAGACACAAGGCGTGAAAGACCTCGACGTCTGGGCCTTCTTCCGCGTGCATCCCGATCGTGATTTCTCATGTCGTAGCCGCTGGGTGGCCGACTTCGGACCATCGCACTTAGGACAGCATCCAGACGATGAGGGATTATGGGGACGTCGAGTCGATATACTCGGCCGCTCCATTCACGCTGAGAGCAACGAGGACAGCGTCGAACCCGTGCGGAGATGGCTGGCAAGTGGATCTAAGAGTGCACGGCACTTAGCAAAAAGACCAGTCATCGCTCTTGGGCCGTCGGAGGTCCTAGGCCAGGCGATCTGGCCTGAAGGGCGTGTCAACTAATGGGACCGCCTGTCATGGCCCATGGCAAGTTCGTCGCCTACTACCGGGTCTCCACCGACCGGCAGGGGCGCTCCGGTCTGGGGCTTGAGGCTCAGCAGGAGACGGTGCGTTCCTTCCTGAACGGCGGCTCCTAGAGCCTCGTAGGCGAGTTCACCGAGGTGGAGAGTGGCCGCTCATCGGAACGGCCCGAGTTGGCCAAAGCGCTCACACAGTGCCGGATCAGAGGCGCCACGTTGATCGTTGCCAATGTCTCGCGACTTACCCGCTCGGTGACGTTCCTCTCACGCCTCTTGGAGGCTGGGGTCGAGGTTAGGTTCTGCGACCTGCCACAGATTGAAGGGCCGACCGGACGGTTCATGCTCCAGCAGATGGTCGCCGTGGCCGAGCTCGAGGCCGGTCTCATCGGAGACCGCACGCGTAAGGCTCTGGCCGCCGCCAAGGCACGCGGGAAGAAGCTGGGCACCCCGGCCAATCTGCAGCGTCAGGAGGTTGGCCGTGAACGTGGACGGGCGGCGAGGACCCGCATTGCAGACGCACGGGCGCTCGATCTCGCCGAGACCATCAAGGACGTTCGGGCTTCGGGAGCATCATCGCTCCGAGAGATCGCGACTGCCCTTACTACGCGCGGAATCCCGACAGCACGTGGAGGAACGTCTTGGTCGGCCATTCAGGTGCAGCGCGTTGTTTCTCGAATGTAATATTTAGTAAATGCTTTTTAAAACTTTGGTCTTATGCTCATATACTTTCTAGTGAATACAGCTACGATTCTAGACGTCCATTGGTTTGATTTAAAAGTTTTTGAATTAATTCTATTGAGCAAGGCTGAAATCTGGCCACAAGTTTTATTTTCAATGTTTTCAATAGAAAGAATTTCAGACTTAACTCTGACAATAAAATCTGCTTGGCTTATTTCCCCGAACCCAAATTCCGCCTGCTCAGATTTCGTTATAAATAAAGGCTCATCGATAAAGTTATTTTCTCCCGCTGTTGGCTCGAAGTATTTCTTGGGTCCATAATCCGTAGGCTGTTTTTTCATACGGTTGAAGAATTTATTAAACCCCCTATACATCTTATGATCTACCTGTCGATTTAATATCTTCGAGAAACTCCGAGCCGGGATGCACGCCAGTGATTAGAAGCCGATCGCGCGCGCGGGTGCAGGCGACGTAAAGAAGATGGCGTTCGGTCTCATAGACCTCATCCAAATCCGCTTCATCGACAGCGGTATCGATGCGCTCCTGAAGCGGGAGGATTCCACCGTCACAGGCGAGCACGGCGACAGCCTTGAATTCCAGTCCCTTGGCAAGGTGCATCGTGCCCACGATGACGCCCTCGCCTATGGCTGGCACCGCATCGCCTGGTTCGATTGGCACGAGCCCGGCAGCTTTAGCAACGTCACGAGCGCGGTCGAGCTGCGAGCGGCTGCGCACGAACAGACCGATCTCGTCCGGTTGAACGCCATCCGCTCGGGCAGCAGCAATGAAGGAGACAATTTCGGCACGCTCAGCCGCCTCGTCCTCAACTTTTACGACAAGCGGCATTGGGCCATCAAAAACCGAGACCGTGCCCTTGCGAGCCTCCTCACGCCCGTCGATGTCGCGCACAATGCTTGGTAGCAAACGGTCGGCTGCCTCGCGAATCTGGTGCGAGGTGCGATAGTTCACCTTCAACGTTGTCGATCGCCCCCGCACATCAACGCCAAGCGCCTTCCATGAGAACGGCGGCTGGAAGATGCGTTGACCGAGATCCCCGGCGAAGAAAAGCCTGTCCGTGCCCTCTGGTGTGAGAGCACAGAGCAGACGCAGCTCTGGCACGCCGAGATCCTGCGCTTCATCGACGACGACGTGGCTGAACGGCTTACCTGCGCCTCTAGCATAGTGTGTCGCCAGACCGGCGAACACGCTGGCCCAGGTGGTCAGCCCCTGTGCGTTAAGGCGTGCGCGGGCGTCAGCGAAGATCGGCCAGAGCGCCGCGCGCTGCTTTGCGCCAAGACGGCTTCGCCGACCAAGTCGGGGGGTCTCGGCGTAGGCCGCTTCGCTGTCGAGCTGCCACGCATCGATTACGTGCAGAAACTCAGAGACGAGGAAGCGCTCGGACCACCGAGCGTCCTCGCCAGCAGCTTGGAGTAGTGCAGCTCGGACCTGCGCTTCGGAGGCGATGCGAGTCCGGCGGGCATGAACGAGTTGATGCAACTCCTCAGCGAGCCCGCTCCAGGGAGTGACTGTGATCCGCCCGGCAGATCCAGGCGCGGCGGCGACGAGGACGTCAATCTTGCGCCGGAGCGCATCAGCGAGGGGCTTAGAGAATGTGGTGAGCAGGATGCGATTGGCCGTATCTGCCTGCGCGAGGCGGACAGCACGATGCAGGGCCACAACGGTCTTGCCTGTTCCCGCTGAGCCGGCAACGCGGGCAGGACCGGCGTAGCTGCGCTCGATCACACCGCGCTGAGATGGGTGCAGGAAGACCGACCACGTCTCCCAGGGGGCATCGAGAGCGGCGCGTAGTTCGTCGAGGTTCTCGATTGCGCGGAAGCGGCGCAGAGCATCCGGGTGCTCGTATGGATCCACAAGGGCAGTAGGGGCAGGGGCAGGAGGCCGAAGCGAGCCAGTCGCGGCGTATTCGAGCAGCGCCTCGCTGGCCTCCGCCGGCAGGTGGCTCGCAAGGTCGAAGAAGCGGGCTTCGGTCGCGGCGCGAACTGGCTCAATCCAGTCCTCGGGCACCCCGACGGAGAGGAGGTCGTCGAATGAGAGGGCTTCAAATAGTGCAGGCTCCGGTGAAGGCGCGGGCACATCCCGCGAATGCGACGCGAACAGAGCCGGTGCTGCTTCCTCAACGCGCTCCCGCAACTCGACGATTTGAACGGCACCCGTGCGCGGGTGGGCCTCGATGCGCCGCCGCTCCGCCCAGGCGTATGCCTTGTCGTGATGATCGACGTAGGCAAGCAGCAGGCTTGCCGCGGTCCTGTGGACGATGATGCGGATGTCACGGTTGACCCGAACGGACCAAAAGTTTGGGTCTTTGGCAGCGTCGAGGCGGTGGAACTGAAGCCCCGGTCCCGACGGATCGAGTTGCATGTCGAAAGCTGACGTCTTCACCGCCTTCTGCTCCTGGGCAGGAAGTCGGGCGAGGGCGGCGGTGAAAGTGTCGGCAATGCGGAAGTCCATCACTTATGCCTCGGCGAGCTACTTTCAATTGTATGCAGGAGCTAAAAGGTTTCTTATCTCACCTTTCCTTCCTTCTCTGACGTATATTCCAAATCCAAGTTTTTCTATCAACCCGGGAGCAAGCCGCAATAGCCTTTTAGAGACTTTTTTTATTGTAACTCCCGGCAGAAACTTATTGCTTTGGCCGGCGAGCTGATTGAAAAACAAAAGATCCAAAGCTGAAGAGTCGATCCAATCTACAGTTTCGCTATAACCAGAAACCCAAGTGACCGGAACTCTACCCTCAAATATGAATCTTGCGACTTTTGCCGATCCAAATATACACGAGCCTAAATGAAGCCCGTGAAGACGCTCATCAATACCATCACCCATCCTAAGTAGGCAGTTCCTAAGTTCTGTCCGAGTCAACCTTTCTTCGTTGCCTAGGTATAAGCCGTCATGATCGCCATGAGCTGCAATGTATAGGTATCTACAATTCACATAAGAACCGATTCTTGGTATTGCCTCTTTTATAGCAACTTCGCTATTCGCCATTTCATAGTGATATCTATGAGGGTTACTGCATGATATGTCAGCAACAAGATCAAATAAGCCCCGAACAGAGGTATTTTTTTCTTGCCACCACTTGCTTTCTAAAACCGCTATGTGTGTGTGTTTCGGCATACTATTTATGATATCACCTTCTAAACTTCATATATCTTCATAACTTCATCTCCGAAGTGGTTGATTACCTTCACAGCGATCCGGCCAGTCGCCGGCCGTTGAAAGGGGCGGCTCACATCACGGTAGAGCGTCGCCCAAGCAGCTTCGTCGATTTCGGCCTTCAGTGCAGTCTTCAGCGCCTTGTAAGGGTCGTTAGCGCCGAGGAAGTAGGCGTGTCGGACGAAGAAGCTCTCCTCGTTGTAGTCGGTGTCGATGAACCAGGCGGCGATGCCCTTGATGTCGTTCGAGCGCACATCGCCGGTGTTGGGATCGAAGACGTCAATGCCCTTTACCGCTACCTCCAGCTGGTCGCCGTCGAGGCGGCGGATCTCAATGTCGGGCTCACCAAAGACCACGAACAGGTTGCCCTTGCCCGTCGACTTGAGGTCGTCGGCCATATGTAGGTCGGGGTTCATCTTGGCTTGGAGGATTGGCAGTGGACCAAGCTTCGTCAGCTCGCTCGCATGCGCGTCGTAAGCGAAGGCGCAGGCAACGAGCAGGTCAAAGCGCGCATCCGCAGCCTCACGGGCGGCTGCGACCAGGTCAGGGCGTGATAAAGTTCCGAACTCGGGGCCGATGAGGATTGCAGCACGGCGCTCAACACCCTCGCCCTCAACAAAGCGCCCTTCAGCGCCGATAAAGCGACCGGGCCAGGGCTGGAGCGCAGTGAAGCGGACGCGATCCGCTTTATCGCGTCCCTGCACCCCTGCAGCATGCAGGTTCTCCAGCACCATCGCTGAAAAATCCTGCGCCGGTGCGTCGCGGCGCCCGGCGCGGCGGCCTTCCAACGCATCGAACTCCTCGTCGAGGTCGAGAGCGTCCGAGGGCACGACGCGGTGGGGCGACAGGCTTTCCACCGTGAACGGGCCAGCGACCCGCACCTTGCCCGGGTCTGAGTAGGGCCGGTCGTAGAGCATCTCGACGTCGGCAGACCTAGCGATTGAGGCGTCGATCTCACGCTGGCGCTGAATACGAGCCTTCCACCATGCGGCGTGCGATGCTTTCGCGGTCTCCGTCCACGAAGAAGAGGCCTCGCGTGGGATCTGCCACTCCTCCCAGGTTTGGCCGAGCGCAGCATTCAATTCGCCGCGCACCGGCTCCAGCACCGCCTGGAAACGCTCCCAGATCACGTCGATTTCCGCATTGTTGGCGATCGATTTGAGCGTCACGTGCGGTGCGCGGTCATAGACGAAGCCCTGGCGGATATCGCCATGCGCGGGGCTCAGTGGCTGTGAACGACCAGAGACCGACTGCTCCTTCGCCCGACCTTCAGGGCTGTCGGCGAGGAGATAATAGGGATATCGAGCGCTCATCAGTCGGGTGCGGGCAAGCGCCAGCGCGACACGGCTGGTGTCGATGGTGATCCAGCGGCGGCCCCATTGCTCGGACACGGTCGCGGTGGTGCCAGAGCCGCAAGTAGGGTCAAGGATGAGGTCACCTGGATCGGTGGCCATTTGGATACATCGCTCAACTACTCGGCCTACTGTTTGGACAACATATAGTCGAGGATCTGAGAAACCGCTACTACCGACATCAATCCAAACATTAGATCTGGGTGATACACCAAAATCATCAATAAATCTTTTGTAATATAATCTCTTGCCTATAGGTATGATTCTGTCTGCTTTTGATAGATTCTTTAATCCGCTTACTGTCGTCTTCCAATGAGTGTTATTAGGAAGATCGAAAATTCGACCATTTATCTCAAATGGCACTGAAAGAGCAGAACTATATCCCGCAGAAGCCAAAGTATCCGGCCTAAGAAGCTTAGCTCCATCAGAGATCATTGCTTCTACATTACCAGTCTCAGCAGCAGGGATTGATCTCGCGGGATGACCCTCCTTTTGAATCCAGGTATATTGCGCACTTCCTTCACCACCGGCAGCCTTCTTTGAATATGGCTGCCTATATTTAACTACACTTATATCTTTTGCAAACCAAATAATGTAATCTGTAACAGAAGCAAGAACATTTACCTTTGCAACAGGACTATTTGCACTAGATGTTTTTCTAAAAGTAATCAGTGAACAGAAATTTTCTGCTCCGAATACTTCATCTATAACTGCACGCACTCGGTGCACGTTTTCATCACCGATCTGCACGAAGATTGACCCGCTCTCGTGCAAAAGCTCTCGAGCTACGGTGAGCCGGTCGCGCAGGTAGGTGAGATACGAGTGAATGCCCTCCTTCCAGGTGTCACGGAACGCCTTTACTTGCTCAGGCTCGCGAGAAATGTCTGTCTGCCTGCCGTCCTTGACGTCGCGAGACTGCGTCGAGACCTGCCAATTTGAGTTGAACTTGATGCCATAGGGTGGGTCGAAGTAGATGCACTGCACCTTCCCCTTCAGTCCCTCACGCTCGGCTAGTGAGGCCATGACCTGGAGGCTATCGCCGAGGATCATGCGGTTCGACCAGTGTTGGTCGTGCTGGTAAAACTCGGTGCGCGCCGCGGGATCGATACCGTTGAAATCGGAGAAGAGATCAGGAGCGTCGTTGTTGAGTGATCGACTACCAGCCCGGCGCAGATCGTCGATGATCGCCTTCGGGTGCACCTTTTCTTGAATGTAGAGAGGGGGCGCCTGGACAATGAGGTCGGACCAGTCCTGGTTGTCCTTGCCGCGCCAAACGAGCTGCGCATCACCTATGGCGACCTCGCCGGTGTCGACGAGCGCCTTCACCTGCTCAGGGCTGAGGCGGATGCGAGCACCGCTCCAGACGATCTGAGGATCGAGATCTGGATCGCGCTCGCGGCGCTCACCTTGAGGTAGGGGCCGTGTGCGGGAGTAGGCTGCCGGCGGCAGGCTCATGACCGCGGCATCCGCCTCGGCGAAGGATTGTAGCTCTGCCGTAGGGATGTTTTTGCGTGAGGCTTCCTCGTGGACGAGGGTTTCAACGGTTTTTGAGCTTTTAGCCATCAGTGAGCGAGTCCTTAGACGGCTGCCCCGGCCATATCGAGGAAGCTGTAGAGGTCGATAAATCAGAGGGCCTATGCAGCCACGTCGGGCTGCAGGTGCAGAAGGGAACCAGGTAGCGCTTCTGTAGTGACTATGAAGTTCATGCAGCCGCTGCCTCTGTCGCGATCAGCCCTTTGACGAGTTGTTCAAATGCCTCCTCGATAGCGAACACGTCACGGAACTCCTCGAAGACCCAGCGCCCTTCCGTTCCCAGCGCGTTAACACCGGGCACCCACTGCGTCCGCATGGTTTCAGCCTTGAGTTGCGCATCGCTACCACGAAAGCCCTTAGTTTCAAGGATTAGGTGCAGCGGGTCGGGCCGACCATCATCAAGACGCACGAGAAAGTCCGGGATGTAGCGGCGCGGCACGGCTCCATCGCGGTAGGGCACCTCGAACTGCAAGCCCTGGTTCTTCACGTAAGCGAGCACCCGCGGATGAGCCTCGAGCACACGGGCGAGTTCCGCCTCCCACTCACTGTCGCAGACCGCGTAGTTCACGTGGCACTTGCCCGGTGCGGTCTCCCAAACGGTCTTTGTCGTAGTAAAATTGATGAGGCGGGTCGATCCGCGAGGATTGTAGGGGCTTGGGACAGCCTTGATGCGGTTCTGCCCGGGCGCGCCGCGCTGACAGGCTAGATAGATGCGTTCAATCGCCTGCTCCGCCAGCGAGGCGTAGAGCACTGAGGCGCGTGGGACTCCCTTAGCGACGAGGTAGCCGCCGTCGAGCCATTCGCGGACCACGCGTTGGGCGTGGCCGAACAGATGCACAGGCAGATCCGCATCAGGCTCACGAAAGCGGGTTTCGAGTAGGCGCTTGGCTAAACGGAACGAGAGTTCACTCGGACGCATGCCGGCGAAGGCGTCCTCAGCGTTGAGGTCAACTCCCTCGCCGACGATGCCTTCCATGCGGACCTTCGATGGACCAACGTTTTCGGGTGTGAGCTCGAAGCGGCTGTCCTCGCTAAACGATGCGGTGATCCGCTCGTTTGGGAGGTCGAAGCGATAGCCCTCGATCCGTGGGAAGGCGATCTCGCACTCCGTCCTCTCACGCATCGCGTGGACCCTCACAGTGCGGCGAGGAGCGGCAGGTGGTGCAATCACCGGCTCTGCGGTGAAGGAGAACGGGATGCCGAGGATGTCGGCATATTCGACGTTGAACAGTCCAGTTTCTGGATTGAGCTCATAGGATTGCCGACGGAGGCCACGTCCGACCACCTGCTCGCAGAGAAGCTGTGTGCCAAAGGCTCGAACACCAAGAATGTGAGTGACGGTGTTGGCATCCCACCCCTCAGTGAGCATCGAGACCGAGACCACACAGCGGATGCGCTCGCCGAGGCGACCCTTTCGACCGACTGTGTTCATCACCTCGCGCAGGAGATCAGCATCTGAGGTCTCGTTGGCAGTCTGTGCATCGACGCCGCGCTCGATCCGCTCGCGCTTGAACTGTTCGATCTCGGGCGCCGCCATCTCGCGGAAGGCTGGATCCAGAGCTTCACCGGACTCAAGCTGCTCGCTGTCGATGAGGAGGGTGTTGGGGCGAGATAGCCGCTGTCTGTGGTCGTCGTAGTTCCGAAACAACTTGAGGTGACCGACATGGCGAACCTCTGGCTCGTCATCCTCACTCGGACGCTCGAAGCCTGCGATCCATTCATAGACGAGCTTCGAGGTCGCTGTGTTGTTGCAGACCACGATGAAAACCGGCGGCACGTCGATGCCGGCGCGCTCCCAGGCCTCCGAGGTCTTCTCGTAGTGGGCATAGAGCGCGTGGAGGGCCGTCTGGAGCTGAGCCGGAAAGACATGCGAGAGTGGATCGAGCGCGCCGGCCTTCCCGGCCCCCTTCTTCGGCATGACCTTGCCGATATGCTCCCACAGGTTGCGGTATAGTGGCACCTCACCGCTCGGTAGATTATCTGCGACGGGCACTCGAGGCAGCTTCACGATCCCACACTCGATAGCGTCGATCAGCGAGAAGTCGCTGACCGTCCATGGGAACAGGGTGCCCTCGATGTAGCCCGAGCCGCGCAGGAAGAACGGTGTGGCAGATAGGTCGTAGACCGCACGCACGCCGACCTTGCGCTTGAGCGCCTCAATCCCCGAGATCCAAAGCCTTGCTGCCTCAGCGTTGCGCTTGGCCTCCTCGCGGTCTTCGGTCGCGACCGGCTCCTCGTCGTCCGAGCCTGGCTTTTCGCGGTAACAGTGATGCGCCTCGTCGTTGATGACGACGACGTTCTTGAGTCGTAGGAGGTCACCGCAAGCGCGCTGGAGCATCGCGCCCTCGGTTTCGATCGTTTCGATGGCCTCGCCTCGGCCCTGCAGGAGAGAGCGTCCGACCTTCGAGATCTCCAGGATCTCACGGCGCTTGAAGGCATGGTAGTTCGTGAGGACGATCTTAGCCTTGCCGAGCTCCGGCAGCATGTCGGTCGGGACGAGTTCGCGCGTGGAGTAATAGGCGTCGGGATCGCCCGGCATCAGCACACGCAGGCGATCACGGATTGTGATGCCAGGCGTGACCAGCAGGAAGCCAGTCGTGAACAGCTTTGCATTCGGGCTTCGCACGGCGTTGATGGTCTGCCACGCGATCAGCATCGCCATCACAGTGGTCTTGCCGGCCCCTGTCGCCATCTTGAGAGCGAGGCGCATCAACTCGGGATTCGCACCCTCGTTCGCACTCTCAATGCTACGCCAGAGATGCGCGTATTGCCGTTGTCGGCTTGCGACCTCCGTGAGCCAGATCACCGTCTCAACGGCCTCGATCTGACAGAAGAAGGGGCGTGGTCCATGAAAATCATGGTGACGCCAATGCTGAAGGAGCCGCTGCGTCGCGGGTGTGACGCCCCAATCGGTCGGGTTGTTGAGCATGCGCCATGACGCAACATGCCCTCGGATCTCGTTGATCATGGACGTCAGAACATAAGCCTGACTGTCTGTTGAAAGGCCGCGCTCGTCTCCGAGCAGGAGGCTCGCTTGCTTGGCCTTTCCCTTCTGCTTTTTTGCCTTCGGAACTGGGGTGATCAGCTCCGATCGCCGACGGCCCTCGATCGGCGGTAGATCGAGCGGCTGTCCTTCCGGATCGAGTGCATGGTGACGTGACGGAGCTGCGTAGGGCGAGTTGAGGATCGGTTCCTCGAAGAACGGCTTCGCCACATATGCCTCCCCAAGCGCGACCTAAGCGCAAGTGTCTCGGGAAACAGTAGAACCACCTCTCCACGTGGGCGAGAGGCGAACGCTGGCGGGAATGAACATGCGCGCGCACCGTTACCGGTCTGCAACTAGCGTTCCCTCAGTGGAGCGGATCTCGACGATTAGACCTGAGATGATCAGCGACCTTCGTAAGGTCGTCCTGGCTGATGTTGCGTAAGGCATGAAGGAACCTGCCGAGTGCCTCCTCCAGAGTGTGCCCTTGGGCCTGCGCGGCATCCTTCATCCTCTCGAGCTCCACCTCGGAGAACCTCTGGCCGGTGAGGTGCTCCAGCTCTTGGAAGGCGATGAGGTGGGCGACCTGGTCTCTGATGCTCATACGGGGCCTAGAGTCTTCCCTGATGGGGGAGCCTCGCTACCTGATCCCGCCTCTTCCAAGGGTAAAATCAAGCCGACCGTGAGCAAAGCGCTTCGCGACCACGGAAATCGGCTTTTCGCGAAGTCGCTCTTGATCGAATGGGCGAATGCGAGAGCGTGCACGACTAAGCAGCTCTCGCCCAATTTGTCCTTCCAGCGCGAAAACGGCGTTTTGGCAGGACGTCTGCCGGACATCTGCATGACGTCTGCTAGGTGTTTGATCCCGCAGTGTGGTGATACGGTTGAGTACCTTGCTGCGAGGGAAGCGCTATGGGCCAGGTTCTCCATGGAAGCGCCACCACGACGGAGGCAGTCCGTCGCGCGATTCAATTACGTGAAGAGAGCGTAAGGGCGCTTGCCCGGCGCTACGGTGTCAGTCCGACGACGGTGCAGAAGTGGCGCAAGCGGACGACGACGGCAGATGCCCGGATGGGACCCAAGGAGCCGCGCTCCACCGTCCTCACGCCTGAGGAGGAGGCGATCATCGTCGCCTTTCGGCGTCACACTCTGCTTCCCCTCGACGACTGCCTCTACGGTCTCCAACCGACGATCCCGCACCTGACCCGGTCTTCGCTGCATCGCTGTCTGGAACGGCATGGGATCAGCCGACTGCCCGAGATCGACGGCGACAAACCCAAGAAGCAGCGCTTCGCGAGCTACGCCATCGGCTACGTCCACATCGATATTGCCGAGGTCAGCACGGCTGAAGGCAAGCTCAGGCTGTTCGTAGCCATCGACCGAACCAGTAAGTTCGCCTTCGTACGGCTGGTCGAAAGCGCCGGCAAAATGGAGGCGGCCCAGTTCCTGCGCGACTTCATCGAAGCGGTGCCTTACCGCATCCACACGGTGCTCACGGACAACGGCATTCAGTTCACGTCACGCCAGCGGGATATCTATGATAGTCAACACATCTTCGATCGTGTTTGCGACGAGCATAGCATCGAGCACCGTCTCACCAAGGTGAACCACCCTTGGACCAACGGGCAAGTCGAGCGAATGAACCGAACGATCAAGGACGCAACGGTCAAACGCTACCACTACGACAGCCATGCTCAGCTTCGAACACACCTGCATCTGTTCGTCGATGCCTACAACCACGCCCGCAGGCTCAAGACCCTACGTGGCCTGACACCCACTGAGTTCATCCTCAATGCCTGGACGAAAGAGCCCGATCGCTTCAGGATCGACCCGTCACACCTCATTCCGGGACCATACACCTAGTGCGGTTGGCGACGCCGACCACGATGGTAGCAACGGCTACGCCCTACCGGTACATCGGCGTTGACCCGTTCTCCCGACGGTCTTGGGCTCCAATCGTTTTGCGTGCAGCTTCTTGCCTTGAAGGGCAGTAAAGGTGATTATGATAACCGAATTTCCACAATGCCGGCCAGCGGAGTTTTGATCGAATGGTCAGTCTCACAAAAGACATACTAGAAGAATCTTGGGTAATAGCCATTGAAAGGCTAAATAAATTTGGGGTTTTTGCAGATGAGCGCGGAAATTTTCCAAGCTCTTATTCGATAGATCAATTCGAGGCAGGTCTTCGAGATAGGGGATATGAAGGCGGAAAACTAAAGGTATCCGAACTAGATCCTCCAAAGAACGGAGTGAGTCTCGTTATATTCGATAGCGCCAAATATACAGGTTCAGAAAATGCAGTGCTGGCTTGGAACAACGAATATCAAAATCGATGGCACGACATAGTCAGCGACCGTGTAGCGAACTGGCTTGATCGTTTGAACAACCTAAAGACAGAAATAGAAGGCTGGTTGCCTAATGGCGTGTCTATTAAGCCACGCTCTGCAATAGCTATGAACGAAGAGATGATGATGAAATTTGGAGTGCCACCGGCACATATGCCAAGCTTCGATATACACGATGGCCCAACGCGTCTTATGCGCGTTCAACCTAAAGGTCTTTGGATTATCGGGGCTAATGGTCGTGTTGATCTCATAACTAAAAGCTCTTCATATATACTCGTGGATAAATCTGGACGAGGATCGGACCGATCTGATTGGCAATACTACAGTCAAGATAGCAAAAGGCAAGCAACCCAATTAAATTCGGTTTCTTTTCTCTCGTTGCTGAAGTAAAGTTATGGGCATATTCATCGATATTTCCGATCAGTGGCGGATTGCGGACAATGCGTTTGCGACTCTCGAAAGCAATGCATTCGCTGCAGACGACGATGCCGCATATGATGCAGCTAGTGAGCAGCGGAAAAGAAATGATCAGGCATATTTCTTATACTTATTTACGAGATTTGAGCAAGCAGTTACTAACGCTGCAAAGATTGTAGTACTCAATCGTTCGAATGGCGTTGCATGGCAAGACAGTAGAATATGGGATGCTTGGAAATCTATCGTCATTCGCGATGAGAAAAATACACACTTTATGTCGAAGGTCGAGGTTCTTATTGATAAATCCTTGAATGATTATAGTGTGATCAAGTTATATTACGGCGGACGCAATAACATCGGTCACGGTGGAACTTTTACAGAACAGTTTGTAATTCCAGAAGTTGCGATATATATGGAAAGCATAGCAAGTTCCTTTCCGAATACATGATTTCGCTTCGCCGTTAGCGACTTAAACCGAAATACGCTTTGTTATGTCCCGCCCTGCTCATCCGCTCTATGCTAAGTCGCCAGATCAGCCAAAGCGCAGCTTAGTGCTTGCCTTTAACTGTCCAGAAAACGACGTGACCCTGTTGGCGAATTCCGAGGGGTGGTGGTCTGGGTGTAGGATGGCCGTCCCGCCCGGAGGCCACTCATGTCGCTCCGCCCGCAATCCGTGCTCCCGCCGGTGCCTGAGGACACCGCCCGGATCGCTCGAACCGCGTTTCGCCGCGGCAATCCCTACCT
Source organism: Methylobacterium sp. Ger2507 (assembly GCF_055231875.1). Classification (NCBI taxonomy): domain Bacteria; kingdom Pseudomonadati; phylum Pseudomonadota; class Alphaproteobacteria; order Hyphomicrobiales; family Methylobacteriaceae; genus Methylobacterium; species Methylobacterium sp. Ger2507. Next base: position 1,308 of record NZ_JBUYVC010000006.1, on the reverse strand, counting down.
GCTGCTGCGGGACCGCCTCGGTCCCATCTTCACCGACGCGACGTTTGCCGACCTCTATCCGGCGCGCGGGCAGCCCGCCTACGCGCCCTGGCGTCTGGCCCTCGTCACGCTGATGCAGTTTCGCGAAGGCCTGAGCGATCGCCAAGCCGCCGAGGCCGTCCGAGCTCGGATCGACTGGAAGTACCTGCTGGCGCTCGACCTCATCGATCCCGGCTTCGACCACAGCCTCCTGTGCGAGTTCCGGGGCCGGCTCCTGCAGCACGCGGCCAGCGAACGCTTGCTGGGCCGCATCCTTGACGCCGCGCGCGATCAAGGCCTGCTCAAGGCGCGGGGCCGTCAGCGCACCGACAGCACACACGTGCTGGCGGCCGTGCGCGACCTCAATCGGGTCGAGCTCCTGGCCGAGACACTGCGTGCGGCCCTCAATGCCATCGCAACAGCCGCCCCGGCTTGGCTGCGTGCTCTCGCCCCGCCCGAGTGGCACACCCGCTACGATCATCGCGTCGAGGAAACGCGTCTGCCGGAGACCGGCGCGAAGCGGGAGGCTTACGTGCTCCAGGTCGGGGCTGATGGCCATCGCCTGCTCGACGCCCTGGACGACGCGGCTGCGCCGCCATTGGCCGCGGCCTTGCCCGCCATTGCTGTCCTTCGGCGGGTGTGGGCGCGCCACTTCGAGCGGTGGAACGGCACGGACGGCGAAGCCGACCCGGTGCGATTACGCGACGCGCGCGGGCGTGGTCCGGGCGACCGGGTCGAGTCGCCCTATGACATCGACGGCCGGTTCCGGGCCAAATCCGGAACCGACTGGACCGGGTACATGGTCCACCTGACAGAGACCTGCGATCCCGGCCTGCCGCGGCTGGTCGTCCACACTGACACCACGCCGGCCAACGTGCACGAAGCCGTTCGCACCGGCGCGATCCACGAGGCGCTGTCCGAGGCAGGCTTGGCTCCATCCGAGCATCTGGTCGATGCCGCATACGTGAGCGCCGAGCAGCTGGTGGTGGCCAACGCACGGCACGGGATCGACCTGATCGACCCGACGCGGTCCAATCATAGTTGGCAGCGGCGCAATGCCGAGGCGATCCAGGTGACGGACTTCGCCGTCGACTGGGAACGCCGCAGCGTGCGTTGCCCGGAGGGGCATGAGAGCACGAGCTGGGGCGAGTACCGGGACACAGTGAACGGTCGCCCGTTCATCCGAGCCGGCTTCAGCCCTGGCGATTGCCGGCCCTGTCCGGCCAAACCGCGCTGCACCCGAGCGGCAAGCCGTCGGCTGACCCTGCATCCGCGTGCCGAGCACGAGGC
>NZ_JBUYVC010000005.1:0-2500 GCF_055231875.1 Methylobacterium sp. Ger2507 | reverse complement strand
CGGCTGCCCGGGGTTCGCCCGGGATCCCGGGCGTAGGAATCGGTTCTGAGGGAGGGCTCGAGGCTCGCGTGAAGCCGAGGTCGCTCGCGGCCGCAGCGAGCTGCCGGGCATCCTCCGGACTCGTATGCGGCCGTGGGCGGGGCGAGGGCAGGAACGGGGGGGGGAACGGAGGCTTGCTCATCGTTAGGCGCCCTGTTGCTCGGCCAAGCCCTGTTGCTCGGCCAAGCCCTGTTGCTCGGCCAGGATGGTGAGGAGCTCGGTCAGGACGCCGCTCACCTCGGCGGCGGCTTTCGGATCTCCGCCCGGCCCGGCCGGTGTCGACCCCGTGAAGTGAATGGACTGGTACGCGGCCCGCTGGATCACCTCGGTCCGCAGTAGCGGGATACCGGCATTCTGGATCTCCTCCCGGGCATGCTGGGCGACGCGGCTTTGGAGCGGCGACATCTGGGTCAGGACCACCCGCGCCGGGATCGATCGGCGCAGCATGCGCTCGGCCCGCTGTACCACCTCGTAGGTCCGGAATACCTCCTGCAGGTCCATCCCCGAGATCTTAGTGGGGACTAGAACGAGGTCCGACTCGGCGATCGCGTAGGTGACGGCCTGCGAGGCCGCCCCTTCGAGATCGACCAGAACGATCCCGTACTGCGTTGCCGCCTCCCCGATGCGATCGAGGATGACGGTCTCCGTCACCCCCGAGATGACCGCGACGGTGGAATCTGCCCCCGCGCGGTCGCGCCATGCGCCGACATGCCCGTTCGGGTCGGCATCAACGATGACCACGCTTCCCCCCTGGCGGGCGAAGGCGTCGGCCAGGCAGATCACAAGGGTCGTCTTCCCGACTCCGCCCTTTGTCGAGCAGACGCTGATGACCGCCATCGAAAAGGCCCCCCGGGCTTTGCTAACCCAAACCTCCAAAGGCCCTAGGGCCTAAATCTCCAAGAACCCGTAAACCCAATCGCGTTCTTGGGCAAAAACCCATTTGCCCATTGAGACAGGATTCGTGTTTTATTTTATAACGTTGCGCTTCTCTGGTCGCCATGCCTACCTTGGATCGGCTGTCTGCACAGGCCCTCGATCCTATCATTTTAGTCGGCTGGCACAGCGGGTTGGACGGTCGCGTTGGTCCCGACGGTGGGACCAGCCAGGCGCCGATTCGAAGCGGCACAAGTCCCTGGTTTGACAGGAGAGCCCCTCGCGTGCCGAATGCACAGTCTCGGTCTCTCGCAAGACCGGAGATTCGATCAAGGAACCACCGCCACGCCGCAGTAGGACCCTGAAACGACAACGGCCCCCCGGTCGCCAAACCGGAAGGGCCGTCAAATCGTGTGATGTGCAAAAGACAACGGAACATCCTCAGCACATCATAGCTCCCCTCAGGAGTCAATCGAGAATGTTCATTCTCGGAGCGATGTCGCTTGGCCTGATGCGGTCCCAACCCAGGGACCACCATGTCGTTCGACCATCTACTCACCCTCGTTAACCATGTTCCCGTGGCCGCCCTGGACGCCCTGAGCCGCGATGTGTGGCGATCGGTCGGGGAAGGCGCTCTGACGGAAGCGCAGGCCCAGGAACTCGCCGAAGCCATTCACGGCCGCCGCCGGCCTGATCAGGCCGCCGCTGTCTCCCTCGGATGTCTCAAGGCCGTCTCATCTCAGATGATTCCTGGGATGGCCGCAGAAGCACCCGGAGCCTCCCCGGGCAAAGACCCCCGCCTTTGGTCCTACTTCCCGACCAAGAACCCTCAGCGCTCGCCTGATAGGGCCCGATCGCAGGTGCGGCGGCGGACCCTTGCGGCTTCCGGCCCTCTGCCGCCGAGGCTCGCCTGCCACTTCACCACGGGCGAACTGGCGGTCCTCAAGATCGTGGCCGATGCATTCGTCGCTGGCCGCCAATGCACGCTCTCGATCCCCGAGATCGCCGCACGGGCTGGTGTGGGCCAGACCAAGGCGCGCCTCGCCTTACGGATCGCCCAGCGCCTCGACCTGGTGTCGATCACGGAGCGACGGGTCCACTGCCGTCCCAACCTTACCAACGTGGTTCGGATCGTCTCCCCAATCTGGCTGGGCTGGCTGGCCCGCTGGAATCCCCGGAGCAAGGTCCCGGATGGGGTCAGCAGTGACGGCCCGCGTCCTCGCCAAGCCATCGGATCCACGGTCGTTCCTGCAGACGGGGGGGAGGGTTCACTTTTGAGAGGGCCACGGAATCAGAGGTTTTCGAGAAGAGAGGCGGATGGCCGTGCAACCTGGAGATGACGGTGTATCAGACCCAGAACGGCCAAGATCCGAAGCCTCAGCTCTACCCTGAAGCGAAGGCTGGGAACCTCAGGCACGCGCAACGTCGGCATGAGCACGTGTCGAGGTCACGCGATCCGCGGCGTGATTCCGGACCGGAAAGGGCGCGACCTCGACACGTCCCTGCAGCGTCCGGGAGAGAACCAAACTGCGACATGTGCGTTTTCCCCGATCGCGGGTGTTGACGGGTCGGATTGGGATCCGTATAC
>NZ_JBUYVC010000004.1:0-21151 GCF_055231875.1 Methylobacterium sp. Ger2507 | reverse complement strand
CAAAAATCCGAGCGCGGCAATCATCTTCTAACGCAAGAAGAAGCGGCGGATCGCTTGCGATGCTCGGTGTGGACGGTGAAGCGCCTCAGGCTGACCGGCAAACTAAAATTTATACCGGGCAGACCAAATCTCATTCGTGCCGTCGATCTGGATGAATTCGAGCATAGTGCCGCGAAGCTGAAACTGCGGGATGAAGAACCGGTCGCTAAGCCAGCTCCATCTCCAGAGGAGCAGGCCCGCGCGGACGCGGCGGCTCGTGCTCGGCGAGCTTTGCTTCTTAAAAGGATTGCCGGCCCCATCAAACGCGCACCGCTGACAGATGAGGAAAAGGCGCGCCGGGAGGCCTTCCGCCAGGACCAGAGGAGGAAAAGACAGCGGGCCGTGCTTCGCCGCACCTCCAAGGCTCGAACGAAGCCCGAAACGCCCTGAGGCCGTCCGCCTGGAGCTTATCCGAAGACGTCGCCCATCAACGCAAGCGCCGCCTCAGTGGCGCGCGTTTGCTCCGCAGCTGCCTGCTCTCGTTTCATTTGCGCCAGGAACATCTCCACCTCGGCGATGTCGGCGTCTCGCGACCGCGGAGCGTCCGGACGCGCCAGAAGCTCGCGCGTGGCCCGGTTCTGAGCGGCCGTGCGCCGGGCTGCGGATCGCGCTGCAGGCGACCCCGGTTCGTGGGTACGCTTCCATGCCTCGTACCGGGCGCGATCCTCAGGCGACATCGCAGCTAAGCGCGTGGCCAGCTTCCGCGCCCGCTTCACCACGTCGGCGGCCTTCCTGTCGGACTTGGCTGCGCGGACTGGCGTGTCGGAAGGCGGATATTGAACGACGTGCCATGCCTTGCCCGAGGGTGTTTTTCCTCCGTGCCACGCACAACGGCCGTTCGTGAGTGGCAGGTTCTGGCAAGGCTCGCCGTCCGTCTTCCTCTTTGCGCCGCACTTCACGGCGTTGCGGCGGGCGGCGTTAATGCGCTGGCAGGTCCGGCGGCCGATCTCTCGGAACCGGGCCGAAGACCACCACGCACGCTGCTTAGGCGTTGGCCTCCCCGTGTTCGAGCCACGCCTTTTCATGAAACGCCCCATAGGGGTATCCGCCGCTTCAGAGGCTTTTTACCGGGTACGGCTTTTTGGCCCACGTGGTCCAGGTTGCCATTCGAAATTCCATCTCGCCTAGACCCGCTTAATTCACTGTTATTGCTACTCTTTTTCAACTTAGGTCTAGGAGGTCTAGGAGGTCTAGGTAACTTCTTCACGTGTGGATCTAGGGTGCTACCGTCCTCCCCAGCCCCCACCCCGGGCTGACCCCACGCAATCCGCGCATATAGCGAATTGGTCCCGATGCCTGGACCACCTAGACCACCTAGGAAGTCTCTGGTTTTGTTGTTGTTTTTCAGCCTAGGCAACCGATCTAGGCCTAGGCGAACTTGGACCACTCCATCAGAAAGCATCGGGCGTCTCGTATCGGTCGGACCAAATACGCCGGCAGGTCGCCAAATCCGGAAGGCGATAGCCGTAAGGCCGCTGTCCTCCCTCCAGCCTGAGGCGGATTTCGGCGTCCCACTTGTCCGGCAGAAGCTCCCGGAGGCGCCGTCCCACGTGCACCTTGTTCCAAGGGGCGTTCTCGTGACGGCGCTTATCCAGCCATGCCCGGTACGCGTCGTAGAGGCGATCTCTCGCGATAGGCTCCGCCGTCCCATCCTCTCGCCAGTACGTGGCGTCCTGAAGTTGCTCGAACCACCAGAGATCGAAGTTGCGAAGGCTGGCGAGCTTCTGGTCTCTTAGCCCTTCGGTGTTCGGGACCGCGCGCACATCGAAGTTCGAAAGATCGACAGCCCGAAGGTACGCCAGGAAGGCCGCGGCTCCGCCGTTGTCATGCTCCCGCCAGATCGCATCAAAATATGGGTCGTTCCTGCGCTTGGCCGAGCTGACCCGGCAGACGAAAAAACGCCGCTCGTCGTCAGAGGCAGGAACGACCCAATCCTCGTTCGATGTCATGAACAAACGCAGCTTTGACTTCACCGTGAACGGCGTCAGGCCCTTATATTCGATCGTGAGCGTCGGTGACGTGATGAGGGCCTTGAGCGCGCTTTCGGCCTGTTTGGACCCGGCCCAAATTGCTTCTTCCACGTGCAGGAAGAGCTTATCGGACAAATGTCCGTTGAACCGGCCGGTGATCTGTTCTTGCTGAGAGACGCCAAGGCGCAAGCCCGGCATCATCCCGCCGAGGTAGTAGCCGAGCGTGTCCTTGCCGGTGCCCTTCTCGCCTTGCAGCACCACACAGACTCCGGGCTTCTTCTCCGGCCGCTGAATCATGTGCGCGAGCCAACCGATGAGATAACGGCTGGCCGCCTTGTTCCCGTCGCAGATGATGTCCCGGATATGCGCCAGGATGAGCTCACACGAGCCGCCCGGGGCCGCGGCGCCGCCGAAGGGCCGGAACCCCGGCCAGAGATTGAACACCCCGGGCTGGACGCCCTCGGGCGCGAACTCCACGCCTTTGACGAAGGAACGCCGGTACGGGTCCTTCATCCATAGCGCCCCCACAGACTGGACGCGCTTATCAACCATCACCGTGTCGTTCTGGTACCGGTCCAGGAACGAGCTTCGATTGGAAAACGTGACGCCGCCATGCTCGCCCTGGTTCAGCACCGCGGATTGACCGTTGTTCATGACAAAAGCGTGCTCGCGGTTCAGGCGCTGGACATAGTCGGGTGCATCGGCGTCACTCGCCCCTTCCGCTGGCCCTCCCATCTCAGCGAGGGAGGGTGCATCGGGCGAAGGCTCGCCCGCATAGGGCTCGAACACCGCCGCCACGTCGATCGGCTCGCTCATCGGGATCGCGATGTGCGGGCTGTGCGCCTGCGCCAAGCGGAATAGCGTGCCGGCGGACAGATCATTGGGCGGTGACCGGTGATAATGCGCCCAACGGTGATCCACATCGTCCGGATCGTACTTCGCCTCGTTCTTATCGCTCCACGTATGGAAAGCCTCTAGCCCATCCGGTGAGGCGTGTGAGGCATCGTAGAACGTCATGCCGCGCTCGTTCCAATCCTTCCACGGCAAGTCCGGCGGGTTGTGGATCGCTGATGCTAGGGCGTTGAGTTGCGTCGGCCCTAGAGGCCTCTCTGTCTTGAAACCGCCTTCCCTTGCCGGGAGGAGCCCAGTCGTTTTAGTGAGATCAACCCCTAGGATCTCGGCCATCGTAGCGATGTAGTCGTCAGCATCCGCCAGGCTGATTTCGTTCTCGCTCTCGCTTTGGATTGTGCAAAGCCTCGGTTTGCCCTTGGTGTGCCAAGACCCTGGCCAGCGCATCGGGTGCGAGATCGGAGCCGCAGTGCCGTCGCCGCCGCACAAGAGGGTCAAACCCTCGCGCACTTTCCGGAGTCGAGACAAATCCTGGGGTATCGAGGCGACTTCCGTGAGCCTCCAATACGCGTGCAGCTTGTCTTCAGGGCCGCTAGGGCCGTTCCACGCCCCACCAGATTGGATGACAAGTGTGGGCTCTCCGAGGGTCGACGTTGCCCGGCGCAACATTTCCCTTGGCTGCTCATCAAGTTCTAGGGCAATGACCCGGCACGCAATGACATTGGCTTCTGTAGCGACGGGCTTGCCGTTGCGCCGCTGGTCGCCGAACACGCATACCGGCGGGCAAAACACAGCAACCTCGTCGCCGGTCAGGGCAGCTATCTCAGACGCGAAATCGACAGCTGTGGGGATCAACCCCGGGCCGAAGGGATGCCACCGGATATGGGCCTTTTCCTCGCCAACGTGGCCGAACGCACGAAGGGCCACGTGCCCCCGCCTTGGCTCGATTCCCTTGAAAACGACCGATATGAAACGCCGCATCGTGGCTACATCAGCCTCGGGCCACGCCACGAGGTTCATCGGCTCCACGCTACTCAGTGGAGGCGGACTATCTGACCCGTTGCTTGATGCAAGATCGCGGCCTACATTGTCGAGAGACATCGAAAAACCTTCCTGGCCGGCCACCTTCTCCACAAAGGTGCCGGCCTTTTTCGTGAGCGAATGGGGATGAGCTGCCGCTAACGACGTGGCCACTTGGTCTGCGCAGCAATCGCGCGCAGCTTGCCGGCCGTGACTGGGTCCAGGATCTGCATAAGGTTGATCGTCGCCATGACGCTGGCACGGTTGTTCTTCCGGAGACGACGCGGCATCCAGATGAAGCAGATGAACTCGTGCTCAGAGCCGCTCTCGCGAGCATACAGGACGGCGTTTCCAGGCCTGCCTTCGCCCCATCCGGCATAGTCCGACTTCAGGAGAGGTCGGATCTGGATGCGGCAGGCTGGGTCCGGGTCGAGGAACTCGGCGTTGCCGGCTTGGTAGTTGGGCTCCGGGCTGAAGACAGCTCTCTGGAATCCGTGATCTCTCAACATGAAGGGCATCAGACCGCACCGATCCACTCGCGCGTGTCGCGGACGCGGTAGCGGGGGCGCCCCTCGATGACGGTGACGCGAGGCCCCCGGCCTTGCTTGGCCCATAGCTTCAGGGTGTGGACGGCAAAGCCGCTGACGGCTGAGACCTGGTTGCGGTCCAGGATCACGTCATCGGGCAGAGCGCCGAGATCGGGAATGCGGCAGCGGCCGGCGGACGCCGGGGCAAGGGTCGAAGACATGCGTGTCCTCCCATGCGAGGGGCCGCCATAGCGGCGCACATCGCGAAAGCGATCAGGGGTGGGGTCGGACTGCTGTCAAATACGCCGGTTCAACTGTTTCTCAGGAAAGCGCAGGCCGTGGCCATGATATTGGAGCGTGCAAGCGCGGTCGTCAAGGGTCTCGCCAAGTCAAAGCGGGACTAAAATCCCGGCTCTCGTAATCTCATGGGTGACATACACTAGACATACAGGGTCGATTGAGCTGCGAGAAATCGTTTAAAAGACAAAATGTCTCTGACATACACGATGGCTACATGTGCTTGGCGCCAAAGTGCATTTAGACCTGATGCATAGACGCGCTGTTCACTTCAAATCTCAACTGAACCGCAATCTGCCGTGGCCATGCTGCGCGCCAATGATCGACATGGGCGGGGGTTGAGGTGGCGCAGGACGTTCTGGATCTCGACTGGCCGGAGCCAACCCTTCCCGGGTATCCGATGGAACACGGGCTGATCCTTCGCCCGCATCCGACGGACGAAAACAGGCTGGTATTCGGCCGTGACCTGCCGGACGGCTTCCTGCCAGACGACCTTCCCCCGGTCCGGGACGATCTGGATTGGCTTGGTTTCGAAAATATCCGGGGTGCTGACGTCACCCGCATCTATGAGACGCCGAAGCCGCTCCTGTCGGTGGGAGATGAGGACGACGACCTGCCCGAGGCTGTCCGGATCAAACGCGAGATGTTGGGCTGGATACCGGAGGCCCCGCTGAAGGAGATCCGCGTCCAAGGCGAAATTCACTACGAGCCCGAACTGACATGCTGCGCCGCCCCGCAGCCGAAACCCTACGGAAGCCGGTCGATATCGGTGCGCGACCGCCGCATCCACAACGTCCCGACCTGGCTCGACTTGGACCGGCCCCGATACAAGTGCGCCGGCTGCGGCAAGGTCCGGTCCCACCCCCTGCCCGAGATCCACGACAGGTACCGGGTCACGCGCCGGCTGCATCGAGACATAGCGTTCGCCTCGGTCAAACGTCCCTTCGCAGAGGCGGCCCGGCTACAGTCCGTCGACGTGTCCCTGGTGGCGAGGATCTTCCATAACTACCAGGCCACGATGCTGGCGGACTACCACGTCGATCTGCCCGCCTACATCGGTGTGGACGAGACCAGGATACGCGGTCAGCTCTGCTTCGTAGCAACGGACCTGAGTAACGGCCGCATCCTCGATATCGTGCCGGGGAACAGCGCCAAGGTCGTGGAAAACTTCTTCGCCGAGCAAAGCTACCACATCAATGTCAGGGTGTTCTGCCAGGATATGCATCGGCCCTACAAGCTGGTCGCCGCGAAGCTGTTCACCCGCGCGTTGATCGTGGTCGACCGCTTCCACGTCATCCAACAGGCATCATTCGCCATGGACGCGGCGCGGAAGGCCTTCGCGGACACGCTGCCAACCCGTTCGAAAAGAGCCTTGGCGCAGCAAGCGAAGCTGTTCAACACCGGCTCCAAGAACCTGAGCAAGGAACAGCGCCTCCTCCTGAAAGACCTGAAGGCTTCCAGCCCGCAGCTGGCGCGTGCCCATGACCTGCGGAAGGAGTTCGGCCAGATCTACGAGCACGACACGCGCGAAGGGGCCGAGCGTGCCTTCGCCAAGTGGGCGGCTAGGCTCGACAATCCGGCAACGCACAGGGTGGATCGGCACTTCCACAACCTCCGGGACATGACCGGCCAGCGCTGGAACAGAGAGATCTTCAACTATTTCAGCACCGACCTCCGCGTCACCAACGGGTTCGTGGAAGGGATCAATCGCCGGCTGAAGGAGATCAGCCGCTACGGCAGCACCATGCCTTTCGAGACCCTACGGGCGAAGGCGCTGTTGAGGTTCGGGCACTTCCATCGGCTCGGCGAGACGGCCTCGTTCAGCGTCGGTGGTTCCGAGGACAACATCGAGGCAGCCCACCAGTTTCGCCTGTGGAAGGGCTTCAGCGCCGATGAACTGGCCGAATGCCTGAAGGCAGGGGACTTCTAACACTGGGCGCTACGTCATCCCGGGTTGCTGGAGCCCTCCGGAGCCGCGTCCGCTACAGCGGAACGGGCGGATCGGCCGTGCGGGTTCAACCAGCTTTGACGTAGCGCCCAGTGAGAAAATCCTAACCTGTCCTTAGTCGCGGTCCAAGCGCTCCTCGATAATGAGCGGCGAGAGGGTCAGCATCTCGCGGTACGGCCCCCTGCCATCGGCTTGCACGTTCACAGCCGCATCGCCCTGTTGGAAGCGAGGATTGCCGTTCGTATCGAGCCCACGCCAATAGAGCTCGGCCCAGTCGTGGCGAAGCGGTCCGGCGGGTGCAACCCAACGGTGGTCAGCGACAAAGCTCGGCGCGTCTGGTGCCGCGAGACGTACGCGGTAGGTGCAATGCTGCTCGTAGCCTGTCCTCTGGTTGCCGTCGCCTGCCCTGAGGGCGTTGGCTTCTTCAACGGTCAGGAAGACGAAGGCCGCCTCCATGCGGGAAGGGAGTTCGGGATGGTGCGCTAGACGGTAGGCTTCCAGAGCCATCTCGCGGAGCGCAAAGCCGTGCCCCCAACTCAAGCGTCGGATGACCCGACCCCAGTTGCCCGGCAGGATGGTTGACCCCGGCCCGAGTGGTTGGCCCGCCAAGTGGAAGAACGACTGCTGCATACTCATTCCGCCATCCTGCCGATCGTTCTTCATACCGACCAGCCGAATGCGCTTCAGGCCAGGATCTTAGGCACACGCATCAGGTCGAGGCCACGGTTCTTATCGTAGGCCCGAAACTCGCCGTGCTCGAACCTGATGCCCAGGCGTACGGGCAGACCGATCTGCCCCGCCACACGCTGCATCAGGCGCTGAGGCAGCGTGTTGGTCTCGATCTGCTGGACCACCTCGCGAACCATGTGGGCGATCTGATCTCCCAGAATGAGGAAGCGAACCCCGCCGCCGTTTCCACCCATGCCCATCCCAGGTGAGAAGAATGATCGGCCGTCGATCTCAACGGTGGTCGCTACGTGCTTCTTCCGCAGGACCGCGCGCTCTTCATCAGTGAACGGCGTCCGCGAGGGTAAGATACCAATGGCTTCGGTGTTCATCGATTGCGGGTCGGTTCGCAGTAGGACCCGGAGGAGTTCGGCCTGGGTCCACGCGCCATGCGGCTGCACGTCGATAAGGACTGCACGGTCCGCCCCGATATAGGCGTAGAGGAGCGGCTCTTTCGCATTCCTCTTGCCCCGTTTGACGATCCCCGTCAGCGGAGAGATGGCCCCAAGGTGGAAGTGGCTGATCTGCCAATCGTTGAACATGAGATCGGCTCGGAGCTCGGATTTCTGACGCCGGATCGTGTTGCTGAGCCAAGGCGATACGTCGGCCCCTACCCGCAGCCGCGCCGAGATCTCCGGGATGGCTGGGTAGACCGTCCGCAACGCCTGGACCTCGGCCGACTGCACCACGATCCGAGGCCGTTGGACGATGCAGCGGGCGCGGTAGTGCAGCCACGCGATTAGCGTGTCGTGCTTGAGACCGCCCGCGGGGAGAGCGCCGAAATCAGCCTCGACCATTGCAGCGAGGTCGGCTGTCGTTTCATCGATGAACTGCACGAGCGCCACCCATAGCACTGCCCGATAAGGCGTCCCGCTTCGAAGCCAACGACCCGCTCCCATGGGAGTGACCCTGCCTTTCGGCAGATCCTTGAGACGGCTTTGCAGCCCTCTCTGAAGGGCTTCTAGGAACAAGGATATTCGCGCTAGTTCCAAGCTGACCCCCTCCCCCCTGCCGGGCTAAGCGCATCCATGCCAGCCATTCGCGGCTGACCACCGTCACCACGTTCGTGTCGTTCCGGAAGGCCGAGACCCGACGCACCGTCACGTCGACCAGGCCGAGGGCCTTGGCCGCGCGGATCGCGCGCTTCACCGTCGACACCGACACGCCCGCGACGGCCGCGAGATGGCCTTGGGCCAGGGTGCAGCGTCCGTGCTTCACCGCCTCGGTAGCGACCACGGCCAGGACCGCCGTCTCGGCCGTGCTGAACCGTGCGGCCAGGTTCGGCGGGAGCCGGCCCGAGGCGGCCCACCGGCGGCGACGCTCAAGGCTGGCGTCGGTGCGTGGCCGTGACCCTCTGCGGGCCGCTGGCGGTCGTCCTGGCGCCATTGGCAAGGCCTTGCGCGCCTCGATGAGGGCCGACAGCTCCTCGGCCTCGGTCTCCGTCACCTGTCCGGCCGCAAACGCCTTCCACAGGGCCACCGACACGGCCGGCAGCTCCACGCGCGCGGCCACACCGGCCGCTCGCCTAATCTCGTCAACGAACATCGTCCTCGGTCCCATACGGGCCGCGGCAGGGGTCCAGGCACGACTTCTCGACGTGAGAATTGGCGTTCTCACTTGACACCCAAGGGGGCCGTATGGCTTGTGAGGGATTGTCTAGAGGCCTCACAGGCCCATCGATTTCGCGGCCCTCCAGTTTGGCGACTGGGGGGCCGTAGTCGTTTCAGGGTCTATCTCGCGGCGTTGATCTCTCCTGACGCCGGCTTACGACTCGCGCGAGGCGGGCCTAGCCGGACATGGCATGTCGACCGGAGAACGTGGTTAAGTCAACGTTCTAAGGGTGGCCGCGCGCTTCGGGCAGAACCAGCTCGCTCCTGCCCTGCCGAGGGTCAGTTATTTGGCTCCAAGATATGTGAGCAAGCCAGAAACATTTGCACCGTGTGCTACAAGCGACGCGGCTCCATACATTTTCAAAATAAATTCCCCAGTCGAATATACATTCCGTGATAAATTTGCCTTTTCGTAGAAAGCCTCTAGGAATGTCTTTACTTTTGCAAGCATGACTGCTGCGTCTGGATTTGCCGCAGGGTCAATAGTACCTTTTTCTAGAGCTAGATATGCACCTATAACATCTCTTAATGATTCAGTTGTGTACCCCCAACCAACCCAGTTGATTCTTTCCAGCCTAAATTTGAATTGCTTAATGCCATCTATCAGAGATTGTCGTATAAAATCATGCTCATTCAATTGATGCTCTTCAAGCCAGCCTTCTAGCTGATTTACTAAGGCGATTAATTCTTGAATTTCAGTTGGCTCTAACTTAGGATATGATATCTTTTTTCGAACTTCCGACGAAATCATTTTGATTGGCTGTATGTTTTCTCTACTCAGAAGTCTAACGCCATTATGAGACCAACCATTTCCGAGAGAAGTGTGATCAAACCCCCTTTTCAAACTTGCAATATGGTCTTTAGCCTCAACTTTTAGGTCGTTATCGATTTCTAAAATATCTATTATACCGGAAACGAAATCAGCTCTTTCGATTATACAAAATATTATTTGATAAAATTCTCTAGACCAAGGCTCGACCTTGAAGTTTTTTGCAAGATGTTGATCTCCTCGCTCATTAGTGGATGAAGATAAACGTTCGCATACATCGGCCAGTTCGCGTGCGGGATCAGTGATAGTTGCCACGTGGGATCCTCAGGAGGCGCGTTGGATAGGTATTTTGCTACCAGCGAAGCTACTCATCTAGCACAAGGCCACGCCTGAGTGAGCGCTGCGACGACAATCGAGTCGGCTGTCAGGTGTCTGTGTTCGGGGTGATCGCTGAGCCATTTGCAGACCACGTCTCGCATCTGACGGACTTTGACCCCTTGGGGTCGGCAGATGGCCGCTTGGCTCGGGCCGCTGGCATTCGTCCGGTCGAAGACGCCCACCATGTACCCGACGGCATACCCTTCATCGAAGGTCGCACCGCCCGCCTGGGCCGGGCATTTATTGAATAGGGCATTCCCGCTCTCGAAAGCGGCCGTTGCTGGCTGGCACGCGAGGGCCAGACAGACGGTCAGAGCGCTGCGCTTCATCGCCCCTACCCTCCCCTTAGGCTCGGGCAATCGGCGGTTCGCTGTGCTTCTCGAACAGCATGTTCAGCGCATCGGCCATGAGTGCGGCCTGTGACCGGTTCTGCTTGATCGCCAGGATGGCCAGCTGCTGGCGCACTGCCGGGTCGAAGTAGCCGGAGATCACGACCTTGCCCTTACGGCTTGGGGCCTGCCCGGGAGGCATCGCCGAGACCGCCTCGGGTGCTTCTGAAGGCGCGGGAACAGCAGCCGGCACAGCTGGAGCCTTCCCGCCTGTCTCGCGGATCTTCCCAAGGCCTGCAGCAAAACGGTTGCTCATGTGGACACGCTCCCCTGTGGGATTCCAGACATGTGGAAATGCGCTCATGCCTTGGTGTGCACGGGCTCGCTTGTGGACGTGGTCGCTCGTGCACCTGTGGCCGTGCGCACATGCTCACCTGCGGGAATGCGCAGCTGCTCACACGTCCACGTGTAGAGCCGGGAGACCTCGCCGGCGGCCTTGCCCTGCGGCTCCACCTCCTGCGCTACCTGGCCGGCGATGAGGCATCGGCTGTAGGCCACCCGGTCGCCGAGACGAACGGGGCAGACGGCCAGGCCCAAGCTGCTCTCGATCATCTCGGCGGCCTCGTCGGCCACGGTGCCGAAGGCCGGCACGCCATTCAGGATTGCGAAGGCAGGGACCTGGACCAGCTTCAGAAGCTCGACGGTCTTCCGCATGGCCCGCAGGTCCATGATGGACGGCTGGCACGGGACCAGCACCAGGTCGGCGCATCGGGCGGCGTCCAGGGCCGTACTCTCGGCGTGCGGGGCCGTGTCGAGGATCAGCGCATCGGTGCCGATCTCGGCCGCGTGCTCCACGACCTTGGCCAACCGTGCCGGCTGGATGCTCTCGACGTGCGGGAGCTGTTCGGCCCTCGCGTCATGCCATTCGGTGGCCGAGGCCTGCGGGTCCAGGTCGAGCACCAGGGCATCGGCCCCGTGCTGCCAGAAGGCCGCTGCGAGATGCAGGGCGACCGTCGTCTTCCCGACCCCGCCTTTCTGATTGATGAGCGCGATGGTGCGCATGGGTACTCCCCCACGTGGCGACATGCGGCCGTGCGGGAATCCGCACGTGTGCACATGAGTGGCAGGTGGGCACGTGAGAGTTAACGGCTCGTTAACGATGTGGCAGGCACGCTTAGATGAGAGCCTCCGGTCATTCGGGGAAGCCATCAAACCCAAGGACTGATCGATGATCGAGGCAGCCCTATTGATGGCGCTCACTGCGGCCCTTAGCGCCGCCGCAGCTGGAGCAATCAGCGATCCGGAGGAGCAATGAGCCAGAAGCGACAGGGTCGCCCTGATTTCGATCCGCTGACTGAAGCGCAACTCCTGGCGGGGCGCACCGCAGGACGGCGCGTCTTGCTTCAGCCCACGAACGACCAGAACCTCGGCCAGCTACTGAACGCGATCGATCATGTGGCCGAGGCGGCTACGGGGGAGCGGAGCTTCCTGCACCTAAAGCCCGGTGTAGCCTTTGGGCGGTTCGACAAACACTAAGACCTGGGCAAGCTTCGCACCTACCTAGGACCGGCGACTCATGAGTGATCGGTTGAGCTTGAGAGCCTGGGGACCGGCAGTTGCACCTGTTCGAAGCTATCCTGCCCTCCTGGCGGCTTACGCTCGGTTCCTGGAAAGAAGGCTTCCTCTAAACCAGGAGGTGCCACTGGGTCGGGTCTCGGAGGCTCTCGCCGCACTCCTAGCAGCAGGCGAGAGTCCCCCATCTCGCGATCCAGCATCACTGTGAGTGGTATCGACGTGTCGGCTGAGGTAGGCCCCGCGGCCCCGATAGGCGGGGCAGGGGACAGCATGACCGACACGGGCCAGCGCACCGCCGAGTTCCTGGCCGTCGTCATCCAGAACAGCGAGCTACGTCAGCAGCTCGCCGAGGCTCAGGATCAGTGCGTTGAGCTGGCGGTCGACGCCGGCGAGTTGCACGCCGAGATCGAAGCCCTGCGTGGGGAGGTGGAGGAGTTGCGGGCCAATGCGGCCAAATGGCAGCGGGTCGCTTAGACGCCACACCTAATTGACTAGAAAAAACCGCGCTCCTCTTCAAGCGCGCGTCCGATAGGGTCTTGGCGACTGAGAAACGAACTGATCGCTGGCATGGGAGATTTGAGAGTTGAATTCACCTCTACTGGAAAAATCACAGTCAGAGATCGACCCACGTTCGAAGCATTAACCTCCACCTGAATGGCTCCACGAATGATGGCTTCGTGGGATTGCGGGAAGATTATCAGCCCGAAGTCCTCAGGGTCGGTGCCGTGCCGGAAGCGCCGACACTCAAGGTCAAAGGACATGACGGGTGCGTTAGGCGTGTCAGGCTCATAGAACCAAGTCTCGTCGTCCCGAGTAAAGGCTGCAGACCGGTGGTTGTGAAAGTCAAGTAATCTTGTATCGAACGGATCCCTAACCGGAGTGGCAAAAGCTACGGAGTTACCCTCGTGCAACCACTGACCTGTCGGTGGTTTTGGGACCTGCGGAAGGCTCGCAACCTCGGAGCTATAGCCTTCCTTCCGGGGTGGCGCGATTAAGAAGGGGCCGCGCGCCGTAAAGCGAATTCGTACATTCTCCGCGGGCCTGTAGCCCGTGTTGTCCAATGTCACAGTGACGGTCGAAGGCGTGATTCGAGAGTTAAGTGCCGACGGCAGATTGGCGACGTGTGAAACGCATCCTTCAAGCCAAGTCGGATAGGTCTCATCACGATAGCGCCGGATTGCGTGCTCCGAGGGCGGGACGTGAACCACGTTTCCCCGCAAAAAAAGGGAACGTGGGCGTTGCGAAGAAGGCGCGTCGGCAAACGCTTCCTCGACGCTGGCTAAGCTGAACCGTTCAGAGAGCTGGGTGCGGATTGAGGCGGTCTCGTCTTCTGATAATGCAGCAAGGGCTTCGCGCGTCAGGCTCAGCCGCCTATCAACAGCGCCAATCGCCCCGACTGCGAGCACCGGATACGACGCTTGCAATTCGGCGACCTCGGCCTTCAGCCGACCAATCTCTCTTTCTTGATCGTCGGCCTCCGGCTCGCGGATCCAGGAATCTGGTATGAATTCGAACCGCAGTCCCACGGCGTCTGCCTTCGCCATTGGACGCGTGTCGTGACTCAGCACGCGAACGTCCCGCTCGGGGGCGGCCCTTGCCAGAGCAACCGCCACGCCGACGATTTTGTCATCGTCAACGGTCAGGTCTAAGAATTCAGGAAAAGCCGAACTTGCGGTCTGGGCGGTCACCCGCATCACCACCCTGGGATCCTGCTGACGGAATATGTGCTCGCGAGTCCCGCTCCGAAGCATCTCGCGAAACCACGAGACCGCTTGGACCGCACGCTTCTTTACGCGCGGTCGGGTGTCCTTTTTGTGCCTATCGAGCTCACTTTGCACGGGGTCGGAGACGATCAGCTCAACGGTGTCAAAATCGCCAAGGTCGGACCACGGGAAGTCAGGAGCATCAAGGCTGCGGCACTCGTGGAAGAGGTTGGTGTCTACGACGAGAAATACGATGCCTGGCATGGTCTCGTCTGCCGCCTCTATCCCTGGGGGTGGAACCGAAACAATAAATTTGAGCTTCGCGCAAGCGATCAAAGATGCGACCTCTGTCAGGTCGTGTCCGGGTGATGGCGGCTTTGGGTAGACGGAAGTCTTGGCCAATCAGGCCGTGTTCTGCGCCCGCGCCGTGAACGCGTTGTCGTAGGCTCGAACGCCGCCTCAAGCGGGATATCAGGCGATGGCATAGCCCTCAGATAACCCGTTGCCATTCAGACCCGTCGTCTGTGAGCTGAGGCCTGGGATTGGTCCCATTCCCGAGAGACTTGGAACAATGCGTCTCTGGCACCAACGAGACGGCAGAGGAGCCTTGACAAAATGCGCAAAGTATGTATATTATACACATTGTTGTCTGTTTTTGGAAATACACCTTGTCTCAGTCTCAACCCGTGAAGGCGACCGCTGCCGAAATTGCGAGGCAGTATTCGCATTTCGCCGACGTGGCTCTCTTGGGCCCTGTCATCGTCAGCAAAAATGGACGCGAAAGAAATGTCATTCTATCAATTGATGAATACAATCGTCTTATGAAACGTGATCGAGTTGCCTACAGAAATGAAGACACTCCTGAAGTCTTTATGAACGATATCGACAATCTCATCAGCGAATTGAGTGAGGAAATCAAACGATGAAACAACTTAAATTGGAGATCATATGCTACCAGTACCCGAGCGCGGCACCATTATAAGTTACGCTTATAACTGGCATAAAAATTATGAAGATGGCGTAGAAACGCCCGACAGACCTCATCCATCTTTAGTTATTGCATTATCAGTTATTGATGAAAATGAAACTACCAGAATTCTTGTTTTAGCTATTACGCATTCACCGCCTTATCTCTTAAATGATGCTGTTGAAATCCCTGATGCCATTAAAGCGGCTGCTGGCCTCGATGCCGACCAACAGTGGGTAGTGATAAGCGAGTCGAACGTCTTCATTTGGCCCGGTCCCGATCTTCGACAGGTACCTCGTAAAGATCCGCCAACTCACGTCTACGGGACGATGCAGCGCGACTTTCTCTTGAAGATTGCTCAAGCCTTCGTTGCTAGAAACCGTGGCACTGCCACAAGTGCGAAGCAGGTAACTCGCCCTTAGGCCAGCTTCCCACTCAACGCTGGGTTCTCCCCTTCCTGGATCAGAAAGATCGGGAAGGGGAAGAGCTCATGCGGTTCAAGATGTTATCGGCGCACCGCCGAGCCACGCCGTTGCTGCCTCCAGCGTCGGGAATCGATGCTCGACGCAATCGAAGGGACGGGGCCGGGTCGCCGCCGGCAGATCCTCCAGAAGCTCTGCACACCAACCGGTAGAAGCGCCTCCGGCCGTGGTCTCGCGGACCACACCGCCGACGATGACCCCGTCCAGAGCCAGGTCGTAGCTGCCGGGCGCCAAGTGATGCAGTGTATATGTCATCGGGCTGTCAGAGCTCCAGGCGCCTGGATGAGAGGGTGGAGAGCCGCATCGGTGAACGGCGTCTCGTCCTTGTACGTATCGAAGCAGGGTATCCGCAGACCTCGATTGAAGATACAAATAATATCAACGGTTGTTTTCAGCTACGTGCAGATGGGTAGTGATCTGTCGATGGATAGAGCAAAGTGGCGTTGGGCGCTTATCGGCGCTGCAATTGGCTTCCTGGTCTCCTTGGCTGACCTTCTCACCGAATGGAGGGGTAAGCTTTTCTATCCATGGACCAGCAACGAGTACGTTGCCCATAATCTCAGCATGTTCGTCGGGAGCGTACTCGGAGCCGTACTTATCGGTTTTGTCCTAGGGAGCGTTTGGGACCTTCGCGCCAGGAGGGCTTAACGGCCAGCCTCCGTATGGCCCCGTCCATCCAGGATAGGAGCGGCCTATCGCGAACCACGCCGCACTGCCGCCGCCTCCGGGCGCTCCTGTTCATCATGGGCCTCGTCGAACAACCGGATGGCCGTGGTAGCGCGCGCCCCGAAGGCCGTTTGCAGCTCCCGGCGCTTGGCCGAGTATGTCGCCGGATTGTAGTCCTCCAGGAGCCGCGCCGCGAGTTCCGGGTTCTGGACCACCTCGTCGCGCAGTCGCGAGATCGTGCCGGATTGGATCTGCGCCGACTTCCTCCGAAGGTAGGTCGCCAGGAGATCGATGCCCGCGATAGTCGGCGAAAGCTGGCCCCGGTGGACGCTGCGCAGGCGGCTGGAGATCGAAGCAGCCGACAGGGCGGCATCGTAGCCGGCCCGCATGCCCTGCGCCGTCCCAGATGAGCCGGGCCGCCGGGCGCGGGTGGCGCTGTTCGAGCCGGCGAGCGCGTCGAACACATCGGTGATGTCCCGAAGCTGTTCGGGCTTGTCGCGGTACAGCACCTCGGCCACGGCCTTGGTCTGCGGGTCGTTCAGGAAGTCGTTGCCCCGCCGACCGCTGATCTGCTTCGGCTGGTTCACCCCACCGTCGACCGTGGCCCGGTCCTTCAGCGCTTCCCAGAACGCCGCCCGCGCGTGCTCCGGGTTCGTCCCGGCCGTCGCCAGGAGCCGTTCGGCCGCCTCCGCGGGCTTGGCCGCGCCGAGGACAGTACGCATCGAGCGGACCGTCCCGGCCTCGTCGAATTTCAGATAGCTCGCCTCGGGCGAACGCCCGGGCGTCGTCAGCTCGCGCCGCGTCGCATCGGCCGCGCCGCGGGCTTCCGATGCCGTGCGGCTGGCTTGGCCGCCGGCCGTGATCTCGTTGCGCAAGCCGGGAAGCTGGTCGAGCAAGGTAGCATGCCGGTCGAGATAAGAGCCGAGCTGGTCCGGCCGGTCGAGCAAGCCGCGGTCGCGGATATTGGCCAGGAACTGATCCCGTAGGGCGGGGCGCACGCGGGCATCGCCGCCGGCCTCGCTCATGAGCTGGCGCAGATCGGACAGGCGGCCTTCCTCGGATTGTGCGAACCGGGGCGCGACGCCGCTGTCGGGCACGTCATAGACGCCCTGGCGCTCGCCGAGCACCTGCGCCACCGCGTTCTGCGGTCGTTCGAACCGATCGGCGAAGTCCCGCCGGGCCGTACGGGCCGCATCGTACTGGCTCCGCAGGCCGTCCGGGACCGCCTCGTCAAGGTAGTTGTCGAGCGCCGTGACGTGCTGGTCGATGATGCGGGCTTCGGCCGGACGGTTGGCCGTACGGGCGGCCCGAGCGTCATCGGTCAGGGCCGAGCGCAGCCCCGTCACCTCCCGGAGCGGCTGTTGGCTGTTGCCCGGTGCCGGTTCGCGGGTGATCGGCCGGCCGGAGGCGTCGAGGATGCCGGTGTCGACCGGTCCGGTGGCTTCCGCAGGACCGATAAGGCGCTCCGGAATGGCGGCCTCAGCCGGACGGAAGCGCTGGCGCTCGGCCACGCTCAAGGCCTCGTCGATGCCGCTGAAGCGCTCGGCGAGCGGCGCGACGTCGACGTTCGTGGTCGCCCGGTTGATCGGCTCGTACGCCTGTCGGACGCCGGCGCGCGCCTCGTCGGCCGCTCGTGCCAAGGCCGCCCGGATATCGGCGCCACGGGCCTCTCCCGTCATGGTGGCCGTCAGGCGCTGCGCGTGCTCGTCGAGGGTGCGCTGCGCGATCTCGGCCTGGCTCTCGGCCGCCGCGACCCGCCGGTCGACACCGCCTTGCAGGTCGGCGCGGAACTGGCCGGACGACCCCGTCGGTGCGAGCTCGGCCATACGGTCGCCAATGGCTTGCTGGTTCGAGGCCCGCCGGACCGTGTCGAGGCCGGGGTTGGCGGCCGTATGGCCGAACACGTAGGCGGCCAGCCCGGGGTCGCCGGACCGGTCCGCGATGTCCGACCGGTATCCGGGAATGGTCGATTCCGCGGCGGACGTCCGCCGGAGCTGGTCGGCGAGTGGCTGCGCATCGATGGCGCCGCGGTCGATGCCGCCGGCCACCTGCGCCTGCGCATGGCCCGAATTGGCGATGATCTCGTGAGCGACGGCCTCGCGGGCGACGTCGTCGGCGAAGCGGGTCGAGCCGCGCGCGGCCGAGGCGAGCGAACCGACGGCACCGAGGATCGGCTTGGCGATGGCGAGGGCGCTGACCCCGGCGGCCGAACCGGCAAGATCCGACATCGGGTTCACGTCGTCGCCGGTGACAGCGCGCGCGGCCTCGTTGGCGATGCCGGCTCCGGTCCCGGCGGCTCCCGCGCCGAGCGCCTCGCGCGTCAGCATGCCGAACGGGTTTGCAGCTGCGGCCTCGACGGGGCCGTAGGCCAGGGCCGCAAGCGGGTTCTCGCTCGTTGCCAGCGCCCGGGCACCCTGAACGCCGAGGCGGCTACCGGCGACGAGCGCGCCGGCTGCAGGAACAGCCGAGGCGCCGACTTCCTGGCCGACGCGGTTCATGACGCGCTCGACGAGGCCCTGCGGCTGGTACTCGCGGGCGCCGGCCGCGCGCGGGCCGGCCTGGATGA
The DNA here is from genome assembly GCF_055231875.1 of Methylobacterium sp. Ger2507. Lineage (NCBI taxonomy): Bacteria > Pseudomonadati > Pseudomonadota > Alphaproteobacteria > Hyphomicrobiales > Methylobacteriaceae > Methylobacterium > Methylobacterium sp. Ger2507. The sequence continues at coordinate 2,730 of NZ_JBUYVC010000004.1, read as the reverse complement.
TGTCGGAGGGCAGGAGCGGGTTGTCGCTGATCGGCCCGAAGGTCGGGACCACCTCGCGGCCCATGATCTTGTTGACCAGACCGCCGTTGATGTTCAGGAGCCGGGGCGCCTGGTTCACCGCCTGGACCGGTGCGTCGACCAGCATGTTCAGGCCCTGCACCGCGCCTTGCGCGCCGGCTTTCGCCATGCCGCCGATCGTCGACATGAAGCCGCCGGCCTCGGCCGGTGCCGCGGGAGCAGGGGTGCCTCCCGAGGGACCGCCGAACTTCACCCGCATCGCCTTCGACATGACATCGTCGGACGTGCCGGCCGGGAACTCGACAATGCTCCCGTCCGGCGCGTCGACCTCGATGACCTTTGAGGCCGCCGGCTTGGGCGTGTTCAGGATCTGCGTGATCTCGTCGTCCGTCGCATCGCCCGGAACGCTGAGCCGACGGCCTTCGAAGTTGATGACCCGGGCCGGCTTGGGCGCTGCGGCCTGGGGAGCATCAGGGAAGGCGTCGAACGGGTCGATGGCCTTCGCGGGAGCCGCTGCGGGAGCGTCCGGGAAGGCGTCCCACGGATCGGCGGAACGAGCAGGTGCTGGCGCGGATGCCGTCCGGCCCATGATCCGGTCGACGAGGAGCCGATTGAGCGCCGGGTCGGCGGCGGGTCGGGCGTTCAGTTCCATCAACCCGCGTCCTTGTCGAGCTCTCGGGAAATGCTCCGACACCGTCGGAAAAGCAGCCTTTTTATACCCCGAAAGTCATCTTCAAGCAAACTCCAGCTGATGGACTTTCGGCTTACTGTTCATGCGCGTCAAAGGCCCGTTGATAGACATACACGGCCATGTGGTTCGGCTGGTTTGTATGTCACTCATGTTTTCAGAACCCAGAATTTGTGGCGACCTCAGGCGCCGGCTGACGATTGCGGTTTGGAGTGCACCGGGGGCGGGGTCCGGGCCGGGGGCAGGGCGCCCCTCAGGCCGCGCGGTCGAGGATCCGAGACACCTGGACGGCTGTCCACGTGCCGCCGCGCGCCGTCTCGATTCGGCGGGCGATCAGGCCCCGCCGGACAGTGCGCGATGCACCGACCCCTTGCCAATCCCGAGCTTCGCCGCGATGGCGGCCATGCTCAGCCCCTCCGCGGACAAGGCCTTGATCTGATCCGCCTTGGCCCGGGCGGTGGGCTTCCGACCCTTGTAGGCGCCCTCCCCCTTTGCCTTGGCGATGCCCTCCCGCTGGCGCTCCAGCATCATCTCCCGTTCGAACTGAGCGACACCCGCGAGGACGTTCAGCATCAGCTTGCCCGTGGGGGTCGCGGTGTCCACGCCCAGGTTGACGATACGCAGGGCCACGCCCTTGGCCTCCAGGCCGGCGATGATGTTGCCCAGGTGGGTCACCGAACGGGCCAGCCGGTCCAGCTTCGTAACCACGATGGTGTCCCCTTCACGGGCGAACTCCAGAGCCGCTTCCAGGGCCTTGCGAGGGCCTACGGAGGACGCTTGCTCCTGATACAGCTTGGTACAGCCAAGGGCCGTCAGGTCGCGGATTTGGGCCTCCAGGCCAGCTTCCTGTTCCAGGGTGGAGGTGCGAGCGTAGCCGATGAGCATGAGGGGCGTTCCGGTCCGGTTCGTTCCAATAGGTTCTAAGACGTTGGACCACGGATCGTTCCGAAAAGCAATACAATTTCCTTGGAACGGATACGGTAGAGGTCTGGACCGTTCCACATGGGCAAGGCCCATTGGAACGTCGTTGCTATAGGAGCGACATAGAAAGGAATCCTATAGCATCCGATCGACTGCCGAGACTGTGGGCGCAGATCACAACTCCTCGCGCGAGGCCGATCTGAAACGCGAAAGGGGCGCCGGTCAGGGCGCCCCTCGGGTCTCGATACCGGCAGGCCGCCTATGCCGAGTACAGCACGCGCTTGCATCCGTGACGCTGCGCTATCTGCATCAGCTCCAGGATCAGCGCGCGAGGGCCGACGACCTCGATAAGGCGCCATGTGCCGCCCCCGTGGTCGGTGGCGACATCACACACGGGATGCGGGAGGCCGGCGGCTTCCCCGAGGGCGTTGGCCTCATCCGTGAACGCCGTGAGTTGGTCCTGGTGAATGAGCACCTCAATCGAGGCGTTCGAACTCGGCTCCTCCCCGTCTAAGCCAGGGCATCCGGGGACCAGATAGCCCGGGTACAGGCCGCCCGCCGTGAGGGGGTGCGTGAAAAGGTCGAGCGTGTTCGCCTGCGCCGCCAGAGGCGGCACGATGTTCAAGTGCGACATGGTTGGACGTGTCCCGTGAAGCCGTGTTTCAGACGGCTGTTGCAGATCCGGGGTTTGAAACACCGGACACATCGGCCCTTGCACGCCTTTAGGCTTTCGCCTTGGACATTCGCGTGGAGACCCCGGACCCGCGGGACCGCTTATGTGTTCAAGTGTTTTCAAGCACCTTAAGATCGTATATTCGACAATGAATCGAAATGGAACCTGCACTGACTGTCCATTTTGTCAATCGACATACTGTACAGCGATGGACAATTACTATGGTCGAATTCAAAACCGTAAAAGACGAATGCGAAGTGGAATGGGAATGGCTTTCGGGTAGAGCCCCGTCAAAGCCGACATACTTCCCGCTCGGGCGCAGCAAGACAGTAGGCCGGGTACGCATAGATCAGCCAGCAACTCATAAGCAGATTATCAGCATCCTGCTCTTATTATCCCAAGATAAATCTGATCGTACTAATGATAGCAG
>NZ_JBUYVC010000003.1:0-53888 GCF_055231875.1 Methylobacterium sp. Ger2507 | reverse complement strand
TAGCTTCCCGCTCCGTCCTTCAGCAGCACCGTGAGGTCGCCGCCGTGATGGCGACCTACGGGATGTTCCTTGGCGGCATCCTGGTGCTCGCCTGGGCCATCTCCTGAAGATTGGACGCCCAGGGATGATACGCAGGTAGGAACGCTTCCGATCGCAAGTGCTTTGCTCCCCACGACATCCAGGGAGCGAAGCCGTGACCAACGCCGATAAGCCACTGCCCGGCGCCGACCTCCAGCCCATCGAGGATGCGCCGGAACAGCCTGAGAAGAAGCCTCCTACGATCCCGGAGGAAGACAAGCCGGAGATCAAGGACACTGAGGTGCAGCCGACTTAGGCCGACACAGTGCTGCTGCCTACCGAATGAAAAAAGCCCCGGACCGCTTAGCGGCCGGGGCTTCGTTCATTGGTCGCGGGCTGAGGATCAACAGGGATAACATCAGCTGAGCCTGTCTCGGACGGGCAGGGGGCGGAGAGAGCCGAGCATGAGCCAAGCGTTCGTGGCAAAACCTAAAGCGACGCCCTTCTGGTCGGCGCTGTTCACCGATCGACGGATCGCACCGGCCCTCGGCCTCGGCTTCACGTCTGGCATCCCGTTCCTTCTCGTCTACTCGACGCAGTCGGCCTGGCTCTCCGACATTGGGATCTCGATCGCGACCATCGGGCTCCTGAGTGAGCTGACGCTTGCCTACAAGTTCAAGTTCCTGTGGGCGCCCTTCCTCGACCGGTACGATCCGCCCCTCCTCGGACGCTTCCTGGGTCGAAGGCGCGCCTGGATCGTTGTGGCGCAGCTCGGCGTCATGGCGGCGTCCGCAGGCATCGCCTTCGGAGATCCGACGCATCAGCTCACCTGGACAATCGCCTTCTCGCTAGCCCTTGGGTTCGCCGGTGCAACGCTCGACCTCGTCATCGATGGCTGGCGCATCACCAGCGTGCGACCTCCCGAGAAGCAGGCTGTGCTCTCGTCCTGGACAGAAATCGGCTGGCGGCTCGGCAACCTCGCGGCGGGGGCAGGCGCGTTGTTCCTGGCGGATAAGATCGGCTGGCGTGTGGCCTACCTCTGCATGGCCGCGCTGATGCTCCCAGGCATGCTTGCCGCCGTACTCGCGCCCGAGCCGCCCTCAGACAAAACACCCCACCTTTCCAGAGCCGGCTTCCTCGACACGATCTGGGCACCAATCCGCGAACTGCTAACTCGGCTGGGCCCGATGGCGCCCATCATTCTGCTGCTCGTCGCCGGTTTCCGCATGCCGGGCTACGTCGCGAGTGCGATGGCCATTCCGCTGTTCAAGCACCAGGGTTTCTCGAACACCGACATCGCCACCGTCACCAAGCTCTTCGGCTTCTGGATCGCTCTGGGCGGCACCTTCCTGGCCGGCGCCCTCATCCCGCGGATCGGCATGTTGCCGAGTCTCCTCATCGGCACTGTGGCCGGCTCGGCCTCGCATTTGAGCCTTGCGTACCTCGCTGCGCACGGGGGTGACGGCGGGACGGCGTTCTGGACATTTGCGACCGCCGTTGGCGTCGAGGGCTTCGCCTACGCCTTCGCGTCGGTCGTGCTGATCACCTACATGTCGACCCTGGCATCAACGGATCATGCGGCAAGCCAGTTTGGGCTCCTGACGTCGCTCTGCGCCTTCCCGGGCAGCGTACTGGCAGGCTTCTCCGGCTTCGCGATCGAGCACACGGGCTTCACTTGGTTCTTTGTCGCGACGTCGTTGATCGGGCTGCCGGTGGCAGCCCTTGCCGTCTACGTCTGGGCCAAGGTCGGCATCTCAGACGAATCTGCGTCACGGCCCGCTGACGCGCATTGACGGACATGACTCTGGCCGAGTGCGCCGCGCTCTCACTCCGGTCCTGACGCCGCCAATCCTGAAGCGCAAGCTCCGCAGCAGCTACGGATAGCAGTGTACTTCCCACCATGCGCACCTGCGTCTTCGGGTTGTGGGAAGCACGATGAACATGCGGGCCGATTTCGACACGTTTGCTGCCGAACTGCTCGACCAAATCGATGCAGTTCAGACGCTTTCGCGTGCCCTTGCAACCACGGCTCCCGGACGTGAAATACCTTTCGATGTCGGTCTGGATACGCAAAAGCCAGCTGTCGAGGCAGGCGAGCAAAGCTCCCCCTCCTGCCTCGACAACCGGCCTCTTGGCGAAGCAAAATCAGCGAGCTTTGCAGCTCGTGTTACCAACGGTTCATGAGCGTAGCGGTTCGCTGCGTCACGACGCGTAAAAGTGCGTATGGTGAACGTCTGCGCTGCTCTTGGCTCGCCCCAGGTAGCGACGGCTGTCCGGGCGAACTACCGTCGCCCCACCGTTAGCGGGAGCCCCATGACCGGCCAACGATCCGCCGACTTCCTCGCTGTCATTGTGGAGAACAGAGAGCTGCGCCAGCAGCTCGCGGACGTGCAGGATCAGTGCGTGGAATTGGCGGTCGACGCCGGGGAGCTTCACGCAGAGATCGAGATCTTGCGCGCCCGGCTAGCCCAGGCCGAGAAGGATCGCGACGCCTGGCGCACGGAGGCGGAACAGAGCCGGCGCGCGGGCTGAAATCGCTAGGGAGTTATCCACCGACGCCCTTGGCTGCCGCAGACCCGCGAGGTAGTTCTTCCTGGCGCGACGCAGTAGTGCCCCCCGCTCACGTCGCGCAATCCGGCCGTCCTGGCTTTGGCAAAACTCCGGGGACGCGGCGGGTAAAGGGCAGGGGCCGCTTAAGCGCCCCTGCCCGCCCGAGGCTTGGGTACGCTTCCAAATCAAAATCTGGCGTATCGCGGTAGCGGAGATTTTCCCCACACGTTGCGCCGTCTGCTTCCGACCCTACTCGGACCCCCAGTCTGAAGAGCCGTGACGTCAGCAGCTACCGAAACGTATGGCCCGCCCCGTCCGCAAGTGGCTTATGATCCGCTGGTCTGAGCAGTCTGCATAAACGTATCCGGCCTTCCGGCGATGCCGTTGGCCAAGATGGAGATCCGCGCGTCCTGGTCCTCATAAAGGGGTCGGCGTCGAGCGCCATTTTCCGCCGGAGGCTTCCAGAACACCGATCGACTGTCAGGCCATCTTCCTCTCGCCGCTCGCAGACATGGTGAGGCCGACGAAGGCTTCGCCGACCAAGCTCGGTTCAGGCAGCCACCGCCGCCGGCTCATAGACGCGTTCGTGGCGCAGCAGCGCCCAGACGGTCCGGGCCATCTTGGCTGCCAGCGCGACGACGGCGGTGTTGGCGTGCGCCCGCGCCAGCAGGCCCCGTAGCCACTGGCCGATCAGCGTATCGCTCTTGCGCAAAGTCGGCATCGCGGCCCGTGCGCCCTGGATCAGCATCTTGCGCAGGTACTTGCTGCCGCGTTTGGTGATCCCGAGGAGGCGTGGTCGTCCGCCCGTTGTGACCTGACGCGGCACGAGGCCGAGCCAGGCCGCCAGATCACGTCCGCGGGCGAAGGTCGCCACATCACCGATCGCCGCGACCAGCGCCGTCGCGTTGAGTGCACCGATGCCCGGGATGGTGGTGAGCCGGCGGGCGCTTTCGTCGGTCCGGGCCTGTTCGGCGAACTCTGCGTCGAGGGCTGCGATGCGTCCGTCAAGGGACTGCCAGCGTTCACGCACGTCCGCCACGAGGATGCGCATCCGTGGCGTGAGGTCAGAGACCGCCTCGGTATCGAGCAGATTTTCCAATCTGGCGGCGAGCTTGGCGCGTCCCTGCGGGACGATGTGACCGCGCTCCAGAAGAACGGCTCGGATTTGGTTCATCAGGGCCGTGCGTTCGCCCACGAGCTGGTCGCGCACCCGGTGCAGGGTCTGCATGTCGAGCTGTGCCTCCGACTTCAGCGCGACGAACCGCATGGTCGGACGCGTCGCAGCCTCCGCGATCGCCTCAGCGTCGCGGTCGTCATTCTTCTGGGCTTTGACGTAGGGCCGCACATATTCCGGCGACATCAACCGGATGGTGTGACCTTGAGCGGCGAGCGCCCGGCCCATGTGATGGGCGCCACAGCACGCCTCCATGGCGATGATGCAAGCTGGAAGCGTTGCGCCAAAGGTCATCACCGTCTCGCGCCGCATCCGGCGTCGCAAGACGACCCGACCGGTCGCATCCTGCCCGACAAGGCTGCAGCTGTTCTTGCCCAGATCGATCCCGAGTATCGCAATGGCCATCGGTCCGCTCCATCACTGGTGTGAGCCACACTGCAAACCTAGCAGTGAAGCCCGGTGAGGGGCGGGCCATCCATAAAGGGGGCCTAAGCGGTTTGGCGTAGGATTTCGGTGCGCAGCATCTCGGGCTGCGGCATGCCAGAGAACAGGCGGTCGCCGACTGCGACCGAGGGGACGGCGCGTATGCCCGCCTCCTGTGCCTCCAGCAATGCCGCGTCGTGGCGCGCGCCATGGAACGGCGAGGCGAGCACTGCGTCGAGGGCATCGGGATCGAGACCAAGCCCCCGGAGGATCGCCTTGAGTACGTCTGTGTCGCCGATATCGCGATCCTCCTGGAAGAAGGCGCGCAGGACCGCATCGACGTAGGCATCTCCTTGCCCGTGCTCGACTGCATACTGAAGCCCAAGAAACGCCTTGCGAGTGTAGGGCTGCGGCGAGACGGTCGGCAGTCGAATCGTGACGCCCATCCGCTCGGCGGCGGGGTAGACGCCGTGCTTCCATGCCGTGGGCAGGTAGTCGTCCTCGGGCCGCAGCGTCGGGGTCGGATAGGCGCGCAGCTCGAACGGCATCCAGACGATGTCGACGTCGAGCCCGTCGGTGGCGGTCCGGATGAGCTGCTCCCCCAGGAGGCAGTACGGACAGACGAAGTCGATCCAGACGCGGATCTTCGTGCGGGCAGGCTTCACGGTCGCCGTGCCGAGGTCATCGCTCATGGTTCATGCTCCACATTCGTCTGGGCCGGCACAGGGTGCCTTCAACATGGTGGCGTCCTGCGCCGCGTGCCCTCAGGCTGCCAGCTCGCTCGGCTTGATGTTGGCGATTGGACCAAGGATGGCGGGATCGAACGCGGCCACCTCCTGCGCCGCCCGGATGCGGTTCGGGAAGTCTGAATTCGCGAGCGCAACCTTGCCCAGCGCCACGATGTCGGCACCGGCAGCCATGACCTCCTGCGCCCGCGCAGGGTCCTGCACGCCGCCGTTGGCGATCAGCGGGACGTGCGGTGCGTAGCGGCGAGCTAGGGCGACGAGGCTGTCCTGCCCGCCCTCGAAGGCAGGCTCCCACACCTTGTGCTCGGTGACGTGGATGTAGCTGGCCCCGGCCTCGGCGAGCGTGCCGAAGATGGCCTCGGCGTCCTGCTCGCGGCCCGCCCACTTGTGGGTGAAGTCGTTGACCTTGCCCTGAGAGATGCGCACGCCGACCGGCACGCCGGCCCCGACCCTGGCCCGCACACCCTCGAACACGGCACGCACGAGCGTGGTGCGCCGCCGCGTATCGCCACCCCACCGATCACCACGCTGGTTGGCATAGTCGGTCAGGAACTGGTCGATGAGGTAGCCGTTCGCGCCGTGGATCTCGACGCCGTCGAACCCAGCCGCGACCGCCCGTTCCGCTGACGCGGCGAAGCCCTCGATGGCGTCGGAAATCTGCTCCTCACTCATGGCGGCAGGCGCAGGGTAGGCGCCCTTGCCGTAGTAGAATTCCATCTGGTGGCCCTTGGGCTGCACGGCCGAAGGTCCGACGGTGGTATCGCGAAAACGGTTGCCCTGGCTGATCGCACCCGCGTGCATGAGCTGCGCGAAGAAGCGAGCACCATGTCGATGCACGGCATCCACCACAGGTCGCCAAGCCTGGGCTTGGCCGTCATCGGTGATGCCGGGCTGATGGAGGTAGCCCTGGGCGAATGCCTGATCGGTGTAGATGCCCTCGGTGACCAGGAGCCCGAAGCCGCCAAGGGCGAACCGTTCGTAGTACCGGGCCATCGTATCAGTGGCGGTACCGTCCTCGCTCGCGCTCACCCGCGTCATCGGCGCGACCGCGAAGCGGTTACGAAGCGATACGCCGTTTATATCCGTAGCCGTGAAAAGGCTCTCTGCGTTCGCGCCCATGTGTGACCTCCGACCTGCTCTTGCTGCTCGATTGTGAGCAAGGTAGTCGCCGGATCAGCCCTTCGGTAGCTGAAGTGGACGATAAGGATTTTATCGCCCAGTGATACGCTGATGAACCTTTCGGATGTGACCCTGTTCTGCGCCATCGTCACGACCGGCAGCCTCTCGGCCGCCGGACGACAGGTTGGCCTGCCACCGATGGCGGTCAGCCGGCGTCTGGCAGCGCTGGAACAGGAGCTTGGGGTGCGCCTCTTCCACCGCACCACGCGCTCCGTAGCTTTAACCGCGGACGGCGAGACGTTCCTACCGCTCGCGCAGACGATGCTGGAGGCGCGGGAGGCTGCGACCATGGCCTTCTCCGAACAGCACGAGGGGTTGAGCGGGGTCCTACGTGTGACCGCGCCCCACCGCATAGGCCGGGCTCTCGTCGTTCCCCTGGTCGTCCGGCTGATGGCCGAGAACCCACACCTCAAGGTGGACCTCACCTTCTCGGACGGGATCGTGGACATCGTGGCCGCCGGGATCGACGTGGCGCTGCGGGTGGCGACCCTGCCAGCCTCCGAGCTGATCGCCGTGCAACTGGCGGACAATCCGCGCATCCTGTGTGCCGCACCGAGCTACCTGGCGGCGCATGGATACCCGGAACGGCTCGCCGACCTCGGCGTACACGCCTGCCTAACGCTGCATGCGATGGACGCCTGGACGTTCCACCAGGCCGGGCATCCGGTCGCCAAGCGCATCAAGGGCAGGCTGGCCGCCAGCAGCGTCGATACGGTGCACGCCGCGTGCCTCGCCGGGGCCGGGCTTGCGTTGCTGACTTATTGGGATGTGGCGCAGGACCTAGCCAACGGCGCTCTCAGGACCATCGGCCTTGACGATGCCGAGCCGGAGCATCTGGCCATCTGGGCCGTGCTCCCAACCCGGCAGCACATGCCGGCGCGTGTGCGTCGGTTCATCGACGGGCTCAAGTCCGCCCTTATGGCGTCTCTTCCCGCTCAGACGAGATAGGCCTAGAGGATCGAGCATCGCGACCCCGCCAACCTTTATCACAACCCGGATCGTCCGCTTCAACCCGCAGTCCGGACGTTCATCTCGCGAAAGCGAACTACCGCTTCCCACCCTGCCCGGTCATTCGGAACTGCTATTCGCCGGCATGCCTCGCAAAGGCTACGCCTGCGCGAAGTGCATAGCTAGGCAGTGTCGGGTATCCGACCGTTTTCCCGACATTGCAAAACCGATACCCAGACATTGGCCCCATGCAAGCAGGGTCGTGTCGGGAATATATGACCGGATTTCTATTGCGGATTAAACGTGCTTGAATCACTATCCCGACATGCTCGTCGGATATGCCCGCGTCTCCACCCTCGATCAGAACCTCGACCTGCAGCGTGATGCGCTGACCAAGGCTGGGTGCGAACGCCTGTTCGAGGAGAAGAAGTCCGGCAAGGCCGGGACCAAGCGTCCCGAGTTCGAGGCAGCACTCGCCTATCTCCGGCCGACCGACGTGCTGGTGGTCTGGAAGCTCGACCGGCTCGGTCGCTCGCTCGTCGAGATGATGCGCACCATCGACTCGCTTCGCGTGAAAGAGGTCCACTTCCGCTCCCTTACCGAGCAGTTCGACAGCGACACGGCGCATGGACGCTTTGCCCTGCAGATGCACGGCGCCATGGCCGAGTACTTCCTCGACCTCAACCGCGAGCGGACGATGGAGGGCCTGAAGGCGGCCCTGGCGCGCGGTCGCAAAGGAGGACGGCCCAAGAAGCTCACGGAAGCCGACATCGAGGTGGGTCGCGCCCTGTTGCACTCGGGCACGATCTCGGTCGCGACCATCGCCAAGCGCCTTGGGGTGAGCCGGGACACCTTCTACAGCTACTTCCCCCAGGCGAGAGCTCGCAGCCAAGCCGCCGCAGCTGCAGCAGCACAGCGGGACTGACGCGCATGCCGATCCGGCGCGAGCACCGCTTCTTCTACCCCATCGACTGGCCCCAGCTCTCGGCCGTGATCCGCTTCCAGCGGGCGAAGGGGCGCTGCGAGGTCTGTGCCCGCCCACATGGGCAGACCGTATTCCATCTCGGCGACGGTCGCTGGTGGGACGCAGAGGTTGTCTCCTGGCGCGATGGGACCGGGCACTTCATCTGTCTGGCGATCGGAGCCGACGACATCCTCGGGCGTGTCCGGACCACGCGCGTGGTCCTGGCAACCGGGCACCGCGACCATGACACGGCCAACAACGGACCCAAGAACCTCGCCGCCTTTTGTCAGCGCTGCCACATGAACCACGATCGACCGGAACATCAGCGCCGACGCTGGTATACCTTGTTCAGGCGCAAAGCTTTGGGGGATCTTTTCGGTGGTCCCTATCCGCGCTTTTGAGGTTCTCCTGGTCGGACCTCGGCGTTAATCCGGCTCACCACGTGCTGAGCGGCACGTCAAGAATGAGAATGACACCCCATCTTAGCTTCAGACAGAGAGAAACGGGCCAACGACTTGGTTCGTCCTGTAATGGAGTTGATAAGCCACAATGAAGACCCGTATCGCCGCCCTCGCCACCGCGCTTGTCCTTGGCGTTGCTCCGATCTCGTCCGCGATGGCTTACGACAGCCCCTCCCGCTACACGGCGTTCGCACCCTACGATGTCGAGACCACGGGCTCGGTCAACGAGGTGCGCCGTCCCCCGGCCTATCTCGGCTGCCCGATGAGTTCGGCTGCTGAGGGCAATGCCAACCAGCAGAATTTCCCCACCCAGCAATATGGTCAGACCTCCGGCGGAAACCGCTGCTGATCGGGGAGCACGAGGATCGCCCCATGCTGCTGAAAGGCTTTTCCTACGCGATGATCGCAGCCTTTGCCGGAGGCCTTGCTTTCACCATCGTCGGCTCGGCTCACGCTTTCCTGAGCCTGTAAGGGCCCAGCCGCACTGATCCGACTTTGAGACCCGCCCGGCCACCGCCACGGCGGGTCTTCTGCTGCGTGTAAGGGTTAACCACCCGTAAACGAATTGGTAGGCATATCGAAATTCAACCGCTCTGGTGCGCCCGAGCCACACTTCCAAAGGGCCTGAGACATGATCACGGTGACCTTCATCGGCATGATGACCGCAGCTCTGACCGCTGCGGTAGCCGGAGCAATCAGTGATCCAGGCGCTCGATAAGAACCCAACCGCCAGAGATCCGAAATCTTGACGGTCCGGCGAAAGCCGCAAGTCGAACCACTTATGTGACCGCCACGATACAGCGGACGTTTCTCGTGCATTGAGGCGCTAGAGGCCCTCACATTGGCACAGTTGGCCGATCAAAAAGACGCCGCACGCCTGTTCCTGGTCCCATCCAATGTCACTCACTCGCTCCGTCTTACGCCATCACCGCGAGGTCGCCGCGGTCGTGGCCACCTACGGGATGTTTCTAGGTGGTATCTTGGTACTTGCCTGGGCGATGGCCTGACCTTCGGCTGCTGGTGGCAGGACGGCAAGAGGCCCGAATGGATAGGCTTGCCGCGGTGATGAGCTGCCTGGACTGATGCAGGCGTTGTAGGCGGCGCGCTCAGTCGGGTTCAACGCAGAGCACCTCGGGATCATGGGTCTGAGGCTGCCTGAACGGAATGGCCGCGCTTCTGTCAGTATCGGTTCAGCGGTTGGGGCGCAGCCTATGGTTTCTCCGGTCAGCTGAGGCTGAGATCGGACGCCAACAGGGTTCAGGTCATGACGCGCGTGAAGGTGCTGAGAATAGCTGCTGTGCTGGTTGCTGGGCTCGGCTTAGCGACGTCGGCCAAGGCCGCCGACCTCTCGTTCGATCCCTTCGAACAAGGCCGCGGTGATACTGTGGTCGAGTTCGTCGCTGGAGGCTGCGGCCCTGGCTTCCATCCCAATCCATGGGGCCGCTGCCGTCCGAATGACCGCGGCTACGGCTATGGCGGCTATGGTGGACCACGCCGGTTCTACGAGGGACGGCCCTACGGCTACGGAGACAGTTATGGCCGCCGCGGCAGCTATGAGTACGATCGCCCTCGGCGGTTCTACGACGGCTACTGAGGACGTCACGGCTGGCGCGCCCCTGACAGCCAGCCGTTCAAGCCTGCCTATGCCTTGTCGATGATATTCTCGCGCCGCTCCGCGCCATCAGGAGCGGCTTCCATAGCCTCGCGCCCACCGGCCTCTGCAGCCTCCTCGGCGTTGCGACGGATCGCGGCCTGAAAGGCCTTCACGGCCGGGCCAGCAGTCGACTGTTCCTCAACGGCTGCAACGAGGCTCTGCATGGCTTCCGCGATCGGCACGATGGCCTGCCGTCACGGCAGGGCAGGCGCTGCTTCGGGTCCAAGAGGCGCCGCGGAGATGAGTACGGTCGTTCGCGGTCGGATCATGGGTCGTGCTCCTCCACTCGAAATCTTGGTTTGATGCATGAGTGCGAAACGGCACGTCATTCCGACTGAGACAGGCCTAGATCAAGGTCACTGAACAAGTCACGGCCAGCCGCCTTTCGACGGAGACCGCGCAAACCCAAGTGGATTGTGCCATGAACACTCGTATTGCTTCTGCTGTTGCTGCTGTCGTCCTGAGCGTGAGCGCGATTGCTTCGCCCGCTTTGGCCCAGAGCTACACCGCTCCCGCTGGCATCCCTGCCGTGACGGCCCCTGGTGGCCTTGAGGGCCGCAGCTACGACGACATCACCACCGGCTCTATCGGTTATGGTCGTGGCCACGACAGCGCCCAGGAAGGCAACGCCAGTCAGCCGAACTTTGTGGTTCAGCAGTACGGCCAAACCGCAGGTGGCCCCCGGCGCTAAGCCTTCACACCTTTGAGACGACCGGCGGCGGGGCGAAAGCCTCGCCGTTTTCGTGTCTGGGCTCATGCTGCTTTCCCCCTGGCGCGCCATGTTACAGCGGCTTTGTGCGCGAGAGCGACGACCTCCTCGATCCAAACTGCATCTGCGTTGGTGACACGGACGGAGCGCTCGAACGCCTTGAGGCGAACCCGCTCGGCCTTGGTCAGGAAGCGACCTCCGAACGCCTTTGGGATCGTCCAGTCGAGGGTGAGAGTGTAGCCGGCGGCCCGGCTCCAGGGCTCAACACGCTGTGTATCCCACAGGCGCATCCCCGGCCGGCTGCAAGATGCGGAAGGGTCGATGTCTCTGAAGGCGGACGACGAGGAGCGTTTTGGCGCAGCCGACATGGTGGCCTCAAGAAGCGGAGCTTGGATAGCCCCTGCGAGATCGTGCCAGTCCAACCCCGCTACGGTGAGTGTCCGACCGATGGCACGAGCCGTCGCGACCACCTCTCCATCATGCTCGCTGGCAAGGTGGGGCAGGAGCTTGGCGAGGCGGTCCAGGGTAGCCGCCGGGATCTTGGGAGAAGCCACGTGTGTGATCCAGAATGCAATTTAGACGCCGATCGGCACGCTAAGCGCCTGATCCAAAACGAAGCCGGTGGGTCCCTTTTGGGATGCAGATCACAAGCTGGGATGTGCAGGGGCGGGAAGTGACGCAGGGTTCACCCGGCCTTGGTTACGCCGTGCCTGCATGACATGGCAACGACATGCTGGAACAAATAAAGCCAACTTACCGAGTCGTAACGCGGCGCTGTTCACTGAACGAAGATCGCTACAGGTGGCTACTTCTCTCGTCCGATTGCGCACACAAAATCCACGCGCCGGACTCTTATAAAACTGAGGCTGAAGCCCAGAAATTGGGTGAGATGGAAGCTTCGTTTCTGAACGCGCAGGACTTCCCTGCGCTATGACTTAGCTGAGCCCACATTATCGTCGCCAAGCTGGCCTACAGCTTGCAAAAGCCAGGGCGTCCTCGGGACCATCCAGGCTCAGGAAGGAGCACTCATGGCCTTCGCGTGCACAATCCCCGCCGTGGCTACTATCCAACAGGACGATGCAACCCTACGGATTACACGCTGGGACTTCGAGCCTGGTGCGGTCACCGGGTGGCATGAGCACGGATGGCCCTATTTCGTCGTGATGCTGATGGCTGGCATACTGAGGGTTCACGACGGAGATCAGGTCACTGACACCTCGTTGGCAGCAGGACAAGCCTACAGCCGACCTGCCGGCATTCGACACGATGTGATGAATGGATCCGATCACCCTATCGCGTTCATCGAGATCGAGGTGAAGCGCGCGGAAGCCCTGATAGGGCTCGCCAAGTAAGAATGTTAAGCAGCTACAAAGCGCAAAACTCGGCAGTCTTCAGTTTATTTACGTTTGAGCAGCAAGCCACTCAATGACTAAGCTTGCTAGTTTGGTTTTGACCGCGACACGCGCTTCTTCAAACGTTGCAAAGCTGCTGCCAGAGAACCTTCGTGGACCACCTTTTTGATTGATGAGCCAGATGAAGCGGTCAGTTCCATCCTTGGAATTTGCGAGATGAACGCTGAAGGGGTGGGATTGGCTTTTTGAAGAAGGCATGACCAGTCGTTACCAGATAAGGCTGCGGGCACATAATCAGGGTCGACATTTGAGGCAATGAAGTCGCACCTTGCGACCCCCGCCCCCCGTTCGCATAGGCGCGGTTATGGCTGGGATCGCGATTTTGTTAGCACTCGTCGGCTAGGAGGCGGCTTTGGGATCACATGACGTGATGGGGGCGACCACGTTGGATGCGTACAGCCGCGACGAGTGGAAAATGTACTTCGACGCCGTAGCCGTGGGCCTTGTCGCAAAGCCCCACACAGCGCGGCGGCGGGCGCGGGACATGGCGAAGCTCTGCCCTTACGCTGACATCGCCGAAGCCGGGCTTTCCAAGGTTAAAGCCGCGATTGAAGCCCACGTCGATATGGTCGGCCCAAAAGACCGTTCTCAATGGCATTAGCGGGCTGCTGACGGGCTTGGGCGTGATTTAGCGGGCCTGTTGCAAGCTTGGGTATGGGGCGTAGAAAGGCCTCTGCCTCCCCATTTTCAGGCTTTGTTCGCCTGTGGAAGTCCGAAGCAGACCGCGAGCAATCGGTTCTGCTCGCGCACGGTCCATGCGCCGGCAAAGCCGAAGCCCTTGCGCAGCCAGAGCATGGCCTTGAAGCCCTGGATCGTGCGCCGCGCCGTGTTGAACGAGCGGAAGCCGCCCACCCGCGGCATCGGCCGCTTCACTCTGAAGTGGTCGCTCTCGATCCCCTGCTGCAGATGCTTGGTGACGGAGTGGATCGGCGTTCCCGGCAGCAGGCCCGCCTTCCGGCTCTCGGCGATGGCCGGCGGGTCGGTGCCGGCGCCATTCGTGCCGATGCGGTCTGGGGCGAGCAACGGCTCGGACGAAAGCATCTTGCGAAAGAAGCGCTTGGCCGCATCGAGATCGCGATTGGCGGTCAGCAGGACGTCGACCGGATTGCCGTGCTTATCGACGGCCCGGTAGAGGTAGCGCCACTCACCGCGCACCTTGATGTCCGTTTCGTCGATCCGGACCGAGCCGCAGTGCGGTCTGCGGAACTGCGGCAACCGCTTCTCGATCAGCGGCGCGTAGGCCACGACCCAGCGGTTCAGGGTGCTGTGATCGATCTCCAGGCCACGCTCCTCAGAACAACTCCTCGATGTCGCGGTCGCTCAGCGGATAGCGTAGATACCAGGAGACGGCCTGCACGATCAGGGCCGCCTCGTGGTGCCGGCCCTTGAAGTCAGCCTTGGAGCGCTGCTTCAGCTTGGCGGCGATAGCGGACAGCATCATGGGCGGCCTTCGAAAACGGAGGCGCCATGCAGGCCGTAGGGTCAACGTCGGGTAAACGCCCGCACACTCGCGTTTGCGAAAGGCCCCTCGGGTCTGCTTTGGACTTCAGACGGTTAACAAAACCCGAAAACGCGGCAAATCCGGCCTCTGCTGCGGCTCACGGCACGGTTTGCGACAAGCTCCTTTTCCTGTGCTCACGACCGTTGCTACGATGAGCCTCGGCTGAACCTTAACGGTTTGTTGCCAATGCCCGTTCAGGATGCCTCAACTTTTGGAGAATCCTGGCTATGCGCGTGCTGCTGATCGAGGACGATGCCTCCGTCTCCGCGAGCATCGAGCTGATGCTCAAATCCGAGAGCTTCAACACCTACACCACGGATCTGGGTGAGGAGGGGATCGATCTCGGCAAGCTCTACGACTACGACATCATCCTATTGGATCTGACGCTGCCCGATATCTCAGGCTACGAGGTGCTGCGATCCTTGCGTGCCTCGAAGATCAAGACCCCCATTCTGATCCTGTCGGGCATGGCCGGTATCGAGGACAAAGTGAAGGGTCTCGGCTTTGGCGCCGACGACTACCTGACCAAGCCCTTCCACAAGGACGAGCTCGTCGCGCGCATTCAGGCAATCGTGCGTCGCTCGAAGGGTCACGCCCAGTCGGTGATCACCACCGGCGATCTTGCCGTGAACCTCGACGAGAAGACGGCCATCATTGCGGGTCACCGCGTGCATCTCACAGGCAAGGAGTACCAGATCCTGGAGCTTCTGGCTCTGCGGAAGGGCACGACGCTGACCAAGGAAATGTTCCTCAACCACCTCTACGGCGGCATGGACGAGCCCGAGCTGAAAATCATCGACGTGTTCATCTGCAAGCTACGCAAGAAGCTGGCGAACGCTTCAGGCGGCAAGAACTACATTGAGACCGTCTGGGGCCGCGGTTACGTGCTCCACGACGGAGTACCAGAGCTGCAGGCCTTAGCTGGCTGAAAGTATCGGGTACAGGATCAGCGCTCCCATCATTCGTAGCTGAGCAATGCCGCTTCTTTCGGCTTGCGGAAATTTGCAGGAGGATGCTGTCTGTCGACAGATCTGTCCTTTCTGGTCCTCGGATAGATCAATACGAACTGACAGCCTGCGGCTTCATGCCTTGCAGGCTGTTTTTTTGGAACCAAGTCGTTATTCGTGAGTTATTGCGACCCAGAATAAATATGGTAAGTAAAAACCTAACGCATTCTTTGGCGATCGAGAGCTTCATCAATCTGTTCTAGGTGTTGCACGCCTGCACTAGTGGTGAGGTCTACCTTGTCGGTAAGTTCCGATCACACCGCACCGAGAGTGCGCATCTGATTTCCCCGGCAGACAGACCATGATCAAGAAGCTCATCCTCGCCAGCGCTGCTACGGCTCTTCTCGCCGGCGCCGCCTCTGCAGCCGACCTTCCGCGCCGCGCGGCTCCCCCGGTGTTCGTGCCGGTGCCGGTGTTCACCTGGACCGGCTTCTACGCTGGTTTCAACGCCGGTTACGGCTTCGACGCCTCCAGCCGCGACACCAACGTCTACAACAACGTGTTCCCGAACCTCGTGCGTGGCCCGAACGGCCTCGTCGGCGCCGGTGGCCCGTCGCAGGTCGCCTACTCGAACAACTCCAACGAGGGTTTCACGGGCGGCGGTCAGATCGGCTACAACTACCAGTTCACCCCGGGTTCGGGCGTGGTCGTCGGTATCGAAGCTGACGCCCAGTACGTCGACTTCGGCCGCAGCCGCAACAACTCGATCCTGACCCCCGGCTTCACCGCCGTCCCCGGCGTCACCTTCGTCGATCCGCGCGGCACCGCTAGCCTCGACTACTTCGGCACCGTCCGCGGCCGCCTCGGCTACGCCTTCGACCGCACCCTGGTGTACGGCACCGGCGGCTTCGCCTACGGCGCCGGCAGCAACGAGCGTTCGTTCGGCGGCTTCCGCGGCAACGACGACTTCCGCACCGGCTGGGCCGCTGGTGGTGGCATCGAGTACGCGCTCCCCACCGACTCGTTCCTGAACTTCTTCCGTTCGTCGGCCGTCACGCTCAAGGTCGAAGGCCTGTACGTGAACCTCGACAACAACAACCGCAACGCCGGCGTCTACGCCTACGACACCAACAACGTCCTCTACCGCCAGCCCGGCTTCTCCAACCGCAACAGCGGCACCGAGTTCGCCGTCGTCCGCGCCGGCCTGAACTACAAGTTCGGCTCGTACTAGGACCTGCGGGACTATTAGGTTCGGCCTAAGCGTCCCCAGCCCCGATCATCTGGCCGCTTTCGTCGTAACGCGCCTCGAGGAGAAATCCTCGGGGCGCTTTCGTTTGCGTGACCCCTTGGCCTCGGCGAGGTCGACCGAAGGCGGCACGGAGCGAGGTTGACCTCGTTAGGGTTCTGATAACTGTGAACGCCTCACCTTCGGCCGTATGACCAAGCGTTCCATGAAGAAAACAAGCCGGCTGATCCTATGGCTCTCAGCACTGACCCTGGGCGGGTTCGTCGGAGCGCGTCTCGTCGATGCGAACCAGACAGGTCAGAAGATCCTCACTGCCTCGGACCAGAGTGAGCCGGAGACGACCGGTTCGATCGATCAGAGGTCCATGCGCTGGTGCGGTGCGGCGCCTTGGTGTCGTTGATTAGACCTGCTGCCGTGAACCGACCATTCGACGTTAGAACGGCTCACGGATGCACGATGGGCTACGAGCTCTTATCAGCCTTCTCTTTGGCGAGCCGAAGCGCTTTGAGGCGGAGTGTCTTATCCTCCGTGGCCTGCTGGGTCGCATCGTAATCGGCTCGCGCCTCGCCTCCTGCACGAGCCCTTTCCAGATGCTTGGCGGCCTTCGTCTCACGCCGATCCTGTGCGCCGCTATCGTCGTTCGCCATGGTGCCCTCGCTCTGTGATCCGGACGATCGGCTTCCGCCGCCTCAGCGCGGCTTGGCTTGACCGCCGGCCGTCCAGCCGTGAGCCTGGATCGCCTTGGTCAGCTTGCCTTGCATCTCGGGCATCACCGACTGCATCCACTGCTGCGTCCCGGCCAGTTGAGCCTGGGCGAGCTGTGGCTGCGCCGTGACAAGTCGCTTGCCAGCCGGGGTCGCATAGAACGCCGCGATCGCCTGCAGGTCGTCCTTTCCGAGCGCCGAGGCAAAACTGCGGGCCTGGATATCGAGAAGCTCGTCGTAGTGCGCGGTTAGGGTTGGCATCACGACCTCCTGCACGAGGGCCTGTGCCTGGTCCTGCTGCTTGATACCGATCTGCTGCATCATTCCGACCATCGGCGCTGCAATCGCGCTGAGCAACGCGGTGCGATCCCCCTGCATCTGGGTGACGACCTCCCGGGCTGCCTTCAAGGTAGCAGGATCTAAGACCGCGACCGTTGCTGTGGTCGAAGGCGTAGGCTGAGCCAACGCCGTGCAGGGCAGTCCGACGCCGAGATACAGGATAAAGGCAAGTTGAAAGACGCGCATGGCTGTTCCGATCACAGGCACCGCGGGATCTAAAACTACGCGGCCAACATGCTCTGCTATCATGCTTCTGTGTCAGATGTGCCCCGGCTGGCATCCAAAAGGCGGAACCGACCGCGGGAACCGCTCCTTGATGCCTTCACAACCCCACGCGCGTGGGGGCTCGAGCAAGCGTCGGTTCACCTCGATCCCAACCTCGTCGTACGGCGCAGGACCTGCTGTCACGAATGCTGTCCCAGCTACAGCTGATCGTCCCGAGGCGAGCGATGAGGATGGCAAAAGCGACGGTGACAACCAGGGCCACCCGCGATTGAGACCGCGGCCGGTCGTTCGGGGGCTACCAACGTCTTGTTTCAGGCCGTACCCACTGGCGATCTCTTTCCAGCCGAGGCTGCCGATATCTCCAAAGCAGTCAACGCTTATGTGCGGGCCATCCAGGCGACCAACCTCAAAGAGTGCCTCTTGCCTATCGAACCGCAGGCAACCCGATGACGAGCTTTGCATCTCTAGCCGCTCGCCTGCGGAAGATAGGGCCCATCACAAGCCAGACGGTCCCTGCCCCTCCACGCACAGTGATCGTCACCAAGACGATAGAGACGATGCCCAGCAGTTCGCTGCTCTCAACGCTTCCGAAACCGACGAGCCAAGCTTGCATCTCTTTGCTTGGCGCATTGTCGCCCCCCAACCGAGGAGCCGCTGCCCATGACGATGGTCACCAGCCTCCTCAAGCGCGCCGAGCGTATCGAGAGATAGCAGCAGGTTAGGGCGCCGACGGGCCTGGTCGCCTTTCGCAGCTTGGCGAACGAGGAAGTACCAGATGCCAAGCTCAATTGGCGCCAATTGGTCGCTGATGGGCGAGCCAAACTGCGTTGGAACTGCTCGTCATTCCATCACCGGCCACGACCACGGAGAAGTGGGAGGCGTAGACGGCGCACCTGCGCGGTAAGCCCATCCACTAAATCGTGCCAGACCGCACATCCACGCCGCGTAACTGGGTGCATTACAACGACGGTCGTCGTCTTGCCCCCTTTCGACGGCTCCAACTAACGGCGCAGAGGCTTTCAAGCCCTGCGCCGTTTGCATGTCATAGACAGGGTCGCCTCGTGCTGCCGTTAGCTGGCGAGACGCTGCGCCTGACGCTTGGCTGCATCGAAGGCCTGGAGATCCAGGGCGAGGTTGATGATCTGGGCGCTCTTCAGACGCGCCGGCTCGATCGCGCTGCCGATGCCGTGCTGTAGGTAGACCTCTTCCACCTCCGGAGTTCGCATTGCGCCGCCCATGGTCCAGTTGGGGAACGAGCGGCTCTGAACGTTGCGCGCATCCATGATGGTTGCAGTTGTATGCCTTGGGTCACGGGCAATACGGGTATAGGTGGTGCTCACCTGAGATTGGTTACCCTCAAGGATCTGGATGAACCAAGTCTTGTCGAAAATCAGAAACCCGGTGATTCCGTCTCGGCTGTTGTTACGCTGTGAAGCTGAGACGATCTCCCGCAAATTTGTGAGCATCGCGCGATCATTCCCGAGGACGACGTTGCGGCTGTAGTAAACAAGCTGGTGGATCATTGTCGTTTTTCACTTCTACCAACAGGCGGATCGCGAGCAGATCGTCGTCTCTCGCAGCTATACGAGCCGATAACGCAGCGTAGATCAGATTGTTTTTGATCAGAAATCGTTGTTTGGTCGATGAGTTAATTAAATCGTAAGCCGCGAAGATGAATCACCGGCTGTCTACTTACTAAGATGGATCTTCCGAAGATCCTGTCGCTACGATCCGCATCTTGGCATCCAGCAAGGGCCGCTGAAGTTCCATCGGGATCTCACGGGTGCGGAAAGCCAAGTGCTCCACTCCTCTGGGGCCGTCAGCAGCACCGGCACGGCGTCGAGTCGATCGGGCCGACCACGCCGTTGGCTTCGCAGGTCGGGAACGAGAAAAGCTGGGCGTGTCGCAAACATTCAGCAGCCAAAATAATCTTCTCTGATCAGGGCATTGCGGTGCCTGTTCACCGCCTAATGACCTGCCTCGTCGAGGTCGGTGAAGCCGTCTGATGGGTTCGGAACCACCCGTGCAACCGTGCTGAGAGCAGAATTTTCCGTGGCAGAAATCTTTGCGACACGCCCGGCATTTCCGGGCTGCCGCTCACGAGAACGAAGGAAATGTTGCAATGAGTGATACAAATGGATTGACGGGATTGTTGCGCTCGGTGATACATGTGTCATCGAACGCAACACAGGCGGGCCGATGATCCGCAGTTTCCATGATCGAATAACGGAGGCGGTGTTCCGGGGTCGTTGCCCTAAGGGGTTCCCGGCCGACCTCTTCAAAACCGTTCGGCGGAAGCTCACCGTGCTCAACTCGGCGACAACGCTGGATGACCTCAAGGTGCCGGCATCGAACAGGCTTCATCCGCTGGGGCGCGACCGGGCTGGACAACACGCCATCGCGGTCAACGACCAATTCCGGCTCTGTTTCGCTTGGACGGATGCCGGGCCGGAACGGGTCGAGTTCACGGACTACCACTAGGATCTTGCGACGGACGCAAAGGAGGGCAACCGCCAATGTCTGACACGATCGGAAACATCGAGGCCCTGCGCCAGACCTTTGACACCGCCGATGGTGCCGGGGACATGGAGATCATGCCCCCGGTTCACCCTGGCGAGATCCTGCGCGAGGAATTCATGGCCCCGCTCGGCCTCACTGCCGGCGCGGTCGCGAAGGCCCTGGACCTTCCGCGCTCCCGCATCGAGCGGATTGTGAGGGAGGAGATCGGCGTCAGTACGGACACCGCCCTGCGGCTGGCCCGGTACTTCCGCACGTCGCACCAGTTCTGGACGAACCTGCAGGCGCATTTCGAGAGCGAGAGCCTGCTTGCGGAGATCGGGCCGGATCTGGAGCGGATTGAGCCCGTGCCCGAACAGGCTCAGGCCGCCTGATGACCGCATTCGGAAAGCACCTCATCCAATCCGCCCAGGAGGCCGGCGCCATCGCTCGCGGCGAGGCCGACCCAGTACGTACCACACGCACACCCCGACCGACGTCGACGTGCGGGCGATCCGCGACGGCCAGAAGCTCACACAGGCCGCGTTCGTCGCGCGCTACGGGTTCCCCATCGGGACCCTGCGGGACCTTGAACAGGGTCGGGCGCGGCCGGACGCCTCAACGCGGGCTTACCTGCTGGCGATCAGCCGGGAGCCGGGAGCCGGCGGCGGTGCGGCGGGCTTTTGAGGCTACTGGCATCGAGCCCCTGCGCCACGGCCGCCCGGAAATTCAGCTCGCGGAGCCTCAGGTATTAGGCGGGAACTACTCGCGTTCGGCCGCGGCGTGAACGCCTCGCTAGTTACGGCCTCCGGCCCTGCCCAGGGGCCTGATGAGGTGGACGGCTCCTGTCGATGAGATCAACGACCTCATCTTGGCACAGCGATGCCGTAGCGGGGGCCGTCCACCCCATCAGGCCCTTGGTTCTA
The DNA here is from genome assembly GCF_055231875.1 of Methylobacterium sp. Ger2507. NCBI lineage: Bacteria > Pseudomonadati > Pseudomonadota > Alphaproteobacteria > Hyphomicrobiales > Methylobacteriaceae > Methylobacterium > Methylobacterium sp. Ger2507. The sequence goes on along the minus strand of NZ_JBUYVC010000003.1, from coordinate 33,266 downwards.
CCACTTATGGGGTTTCACAGCGTTGCGAATTTGCAATGGTACGGTGTCATAACGTTGCAGCCTCAAAAAATTGCGATATTGCAGTTTCATGACGCCTTAATGCCTCGACGTTATGAAGCTGCGCATGAGAACGATCACGCTTGTCACTCAGAAGGGCGGGGCTGGTAAGACCACCATCGCCACGTCGCTCGCCATCGCCGCCCAACAGCGCGGTGAGATGGTCGCTGCCTTCGATCTCGATCCTCAGGGGTCGATGGTCGAATGGGGTAAGATGCGGAAAAAGGCCGACCCCGCAGCCATCCCGGATCAGCACCTTCCAGTGATTGAGCGCTTCCCGCTTGAGCGCATCGGCCAGATCGGCTCGATGCTCGATAGCCTTGGTGGGAAGGGTGTCACGCTGACGATCTTGGACACGGCAGGCGCCGATACGCCCACGACCCATGCAGCCATGGAGGCGTCGACGTTCTGCCTAGTGCCCATCCGGCCGACGCGGCTCGACCTGCTTGCGGTACGCGCGACGGTGCAGGCGATCATGCGCAGCGGGAAGCCGTTCGCGTTCGTCCTGAACCAGTGCTCGCCCATCCCTCGCAACGGTCGGGCGAATGACACGGCCACAGGCTTGGCGTCGATCGGCTTCGTGGCCGAGCCTCTAATTCTCCTCAGGAACGACTATCAGGACGCCTTTGCCTCAGGCCAAGGCGTCACTGAGTACGCCCCTGACAGCAAAGCCGCCGACGAGATCCGGCAGCTCTGGAAGTGGCTCGACACCCAATCCAAGGAGACGAAGGCATGAGCCGCCGCGCACCCTCGATCTTCGACGCCGACACCATGCTACCCAGCGCTGATGAGCCGCCTGAGACCATGGAAGCCGCTCCAGCTCGGAAGGTCGGCCGACCGGCAAGGTCGACCGCTAAGCCCAAGCCGACGCCCTTCTACATCCACCCGGCGGTCAAGGAAGTGCTGCGGGATATCAGCTACCATAAGCGGGTCAAAGAGCACGATCTGTTCGTGCAAGGCCTTGAGTACGTTCTGAAAAAGAACAGCTACCCAACGATCGCCGAGATCATTGCTAACGCCGAAAAATCATAATTTCACAACGCTGTGAAATTGCAGCATTGCAAATTTGCTTTGGACCTTGCTACCTTCGGGGGGCCTGTCGCAAACGCGATCGCGCGGGCATTTACCCGACGTTGACCCTACGGCCTGCATGGCGCCTCCGTTTTCGGAGGCCGCCCATGATGCTGTCCGCTATCGCCGCCAAGCTGAAGCAGCGCTCCAAGGCTGACTTCAAGGGCCGGCACGACGAGGCGTCGCTTATCGTGCAGGTCGTCTCCTGGTATCTGCGCTATCCGCTCAGCGACCGCGACATCGAGGAGTTGTTCTGAGGAGCGCGGCCTGGAGGTCGATCACAGCACCCTGAACCGCTGGGTCCTGGCCTACGCGCCGCTGATCGAGAAGCGGCTGCGGCAGTTCCGTCGTGATCGCTGAGACCGCGATGAAACTGAATGCCACGCTGGTCACCGACGATGAGAAGCTACGGCAGGTGGTCTCGGAATTTGGCGGCAAGGCTGTGCCGTCCGCGAACTTAGCCTGACGCTTCACAGAAGCGGATCGACTTCAGTTGGAGTGCGGCGATGGCTTGAGGCTGGTGAATGCACGGAGGTTGCCGCGCCCCGGCGCTAGATAGCCTCTAAATCGCTTAGGATGCCCCACGACGGCCGAGGCTCGGAAATCCCACCAGACTTGCCCATCAAGACCGCTAGGCTTCCTAAAGGCCCTGCGCGCGTCCCGTTTTCCGCCTCCACGCGCACCCGTACGCGGGCGCACGCACGCGTTGCGAAGGTTTTGCGCCTCAACCTGCACCAAATGGGCCAGTTTGACCAAGGGGCCGAATGGAAATGGGCGATTGGATAGGCCGTCTGGCCCGACAACAATCTCGATTTGAGCCCGTGCTGCCTTGGAGCGCGTGAGATCCGGCTAACCAGCCTCGGCCATCCTACCGGCGAGCCACTGTAATGCGTACCGGCTCAGCGTGAGATGGACGATCCTACCCCGCCGGTCCCGTGAGCAGATCGGGCGGCGGGGGCAGGCTTGCCTATGTCGGATCGCGGCGGCGAGCTTGCGACGATGGCTTGAGGCAGTGTGAATAGACGGATGTTGCCAGGCTGCGGCGCTAGATACCCCCTAGGATCGCCCAGGATGCCCCAGGACAGCCGAGAGCCGAAAATCGCACCGACCACCCATCAAGATCCTTAGGCTTCCTGGGAGCCACGGGCGGCCCGTTTACCGCCCCCACGCACGCGCGTACCGGGCGCGCACACGCGATATGAAGGTTTTGCGCCTCAACCCGCGCCAAGTGGGCCAGTTTGACCAAGGGGCCGGACGGGAAACGGGCAATTGGATAGGCCGTCTGGCCCGACAACAATCCCGATTTGAGCCCGTGCTGCCTTGGGGCGTGTGAGATCCGGCTAACCAGTCTCAGCCATCCTGCCAGCGAGCCAAGTTGCGTATCGGCTCGTTCGTAACGAGCAGACAGAGCCCTGCTGCCATTCCCTCCTGTCAGGCAGCAGGGTCTCTCACGTTTGGTTAACCATATCCTGCCCACCCTGCTGCACTTAGCAGGCAGGATTGACCGTGAACCAGGCTCATCTCATCACCGTCCGCGACTTTGAGGATGGCTGTCCGGTTCCTGCTGAAACGCTCGGTCGGCTCTACCGCGCCGACGCTGAGACGCTGTCGAACCTCGTCGCAGGCATTTCTCAGCGCACGCGTGCCCAGCTGGCCGTCTTCCTCTATGGCCGGATGCACACCCGTGAGCTCGGGGTTCGTGTCGCAGCCATGTGTGAGGCGGCCCTGCTGATGCAGACGGCAGGCACCCTGGGCGAAGTCATCTACGCTCAGTCGCGCACTGGCTACGAGCGACCCACCTACGGGGAGGTTCATCGTCCTCTGAGGAGCGCAATCAGTCTCGCAGGATCACGGAAAACGGGTGATCTGCACGCCTGAGCACCCTGTAGCCGACGCCCATCCTGAGCCCGTACTCCTTCGACCCGACTGGCATTGACCCAGCCGCTCCCCTATCCCGTCCGGCCCGCAACAGCCGCCGGCCCCTATGTCAGCCTCAGCGAAACCAAAGCTCGTCCCTGCCGACCCCGCGCTCTGGCGCAAAGACTTCCTGGATCTGCGTCCCAGCGTCGTTCCATGCCCTGGCTACACCCTGCAATCCTGGGGAGGGGCGTACGAGGCGTGTGCTGACTTCCTGAATCGCTGGGCGGATGAGGCGGTCGCTCTCGGCTGGACGACACTTGAGATCTTCGGGGTGCATCCCGAAGCTGGCACCATCCGCCCCGACTTCTGCGGTGCCCTGGTGCTTGGCGCAGAGCGTGTGTCGGCGATCGCCAAGACGCGCATGCAGTTCGTGAACACAGCATTCTATCGTGACACCCCAGGCCGGCCCAGCGGCGCAGCGCCGATATGGTCGTTCGGACGGTGAGAAGCGGACGCACCGTTGGAGCGGTGCGGACTCACAAGCCTCACGAGAGGACGACCCCTGAAGCTAGTCCGCGGCCCGAGGGACGGCTTGTGGACGGATCCGACCCAAGCTCATGCCAACTGGGCCGTCACGGGGCATCTAGCTCCTCGGAGCTTGATCCTGCTAGCCCAGCCCAAAAACGCTTATCCCTGGCTAATTACAGTCGTAGCTCTCAGCCATGGCAGGATCTGATTTGAGCGTTAGGGCGTAGGTATCAATGCTGGAAATGGGTAGCGCCACCGAAACAGGAGGCTTCGTGATCATGACGATACCGAAGGCTCCGCAAGCAATGAGCAATGCCACACTGAACGAGAAAATTGTCTTCATTCCAATCTCCATCGGCATATCGGCTTTGGCCACTTTATGTCTGGCCATTGATTTTTTCGATACATTGTTTTGGCGGTATCATCGATCGATGAAAATTGAATACAGCGCGCATATTTTGGGCGGAAAACGGGAATGAATTGCTGAATGTTTATGAGCTAAGCGAGGTCGGGCAAAATTATGTGCAGGAGCGTAGGCGTAGGCTACTGACTACATTCGGATGTTTTCGATTTCCGAATGCGCCGCCGCTCGGCCTGAAACCCACCTCGTCCTCGAATGTCGTTCGAGCTGAAGCACCTTGAGACCGATCTTTGATCCTGCCTTACTTGGCATGGCAGCACGCTTCACAGCTTCAAGCATGCGCCGTCGGCAGCTCGCCCACCTGCGTGGTGTAGCGCGGGCTGCGCATCTCGAACTTCGTTGACCAGGTGCGCTTCTCTGTGAGCCCTGCCCGGGCCGGCACGACGGCGCCCCGGCCGAAGCGCGCGTTGCAGGCGTCCATCGCCGCCATCAGCGGGGCGCTACGCTCGCGGTCGAGCTGACCGATCAGCGCCCGCGGCGCATCCTCGAGGAGCTTCAGGTCGGTCGTGACCACGCCGGCCTTGCTGTAGCGCCAGGGACGGTCTCCAGGCGCCTCGCGCCAGGTGCGGGCCACGCCTGCCTGGGCCGCCTTGATCAGCGACAGGGTATCGTTCGTAGCCTCCGGCAGCGTCACCGTCGTCGAGACTGAGCGCATCGGGTCGCCTCGGTCGTGCTCGCTCGTGTGGTAGAAGACCGACACGTGCGTGGTGCCGAGCCCCCCGCGTCGCAGCTTCTCGCCGAGACGCGTCGCGTGGGCGGCGACCGCCTGTTCAAGCGTTTCACGCTCGGTGATGCGGCGGGAGAACGACCGGGTCACGGCGCAGCCCTTGCGCTGGGCCGGCAGGAGTTCGAGCGACAGGCAGGCGAGCCCGCGCAGCTCGTAGATGATGCGTTCGCCCACCACTGTCATGGCCTTCCGCACCGGACGCGGATCGAGGTCGCGCAGATCCGCAACCGTGTCGACGCCGAGGCCGATCAGCTTGGCCAGCGAGGCCCGGCCGATGCCCCAGACCTCGGCCACCGAGATCCGGCAGAGCCAGTGGTCATAGGCCACCGGGTCGGTCAGGTCGCACACCCCGTCGAGATCCGGGATCGTCTTGGCGATATGGTTGGCGAGTTTCGCTAGCGTCTTCGTCGGACCGATACCGACGCAGGTCGGAATGCCGGTCCAGGCTCGCACCGTGGCGCGCAGATCCCGCGCGAGCGTCACCCGGTCCCGATCGCGCACGTCCGAGAGGTCCAGGAAGCTCTCATCGATGGAGTAGATCTCCACGGCCGGCGAGAAGTCCCGGTAGACCGCGTTCGTACGGGCGCTCATGTCGCCGTAGAGGGTGTAGTTCGAGGAGAAGACGCGAACCCCGTCGCGCAAGCACTGCTGGCGGATCTTGAACCAGGGATCGCCCATCTTGATACCGAGCGCCTTGGCCTCGGCCGTGCGGGCGATGGCGCAGCCGTCGTTGTTGGACAGCACAATCACTGGCACGCGGGCGAGCTTGGGATCGAACACCCGCTCGCACGAGCAGTAGAAGCTGTTGCCGTCGATCAGCGCTATCGCTCGGCTCATCGTACCAGTCCGCCGCGGGCCACGTGCCAGCGGATCGAGAAACGCACCACGCCCCAGATCTCACCTTCAATCAGATCCTCGACCGCGAAGGCCGGCAGGTCGGGATTGTCGAAGGCAAGCCGCGCGACGTTGCCCTCGATGACGAGGCGCTTCAGGCTCATGGTGCCGTCGACGATCGCCACGACGACGCTGCCGTTGCCGGGCTTGAGGCTGCGATCGGCCACCGCCAGATCCCGATCGAAGATGCCGGCCCCGCGCATGCTGTCGCCGGAGATGTTCCAGGCGAAGGTCGCTGGCGGGTTCGGCGCGAGCCAGCGCGGCAGCTCGAGCGAGCCTTCGAGGAAGTCGTCGGCCGGCGACGGGAAGCCGGCGCAGAGCGCGGCGCCTTGGATCGGGATGCGGACCGTGCCGGCGCTATGGGGTGCGAGCTCGGCGACCTGCAGCGGCTTCATCGGCCGTCGTCCGGGTAGATCGCACCATCGCGGATGTAGCCGCGTGAGATGAGCCGGCGCTGCTGCACAGTCCGGTGCTCGGCCTCGGCGAGATCGCCCAACGCATCCTCGACGGCCTGCACGAGGGCAGCCCAAGCGTCACCGCGCGTGGCGCGATGGTAGGCAAGCGCGATCGTCTCCGCTTCGGTCAAGCGGATGTCCACAGAGGGTTCGTTGGGCTGGGCCTGCATCTCGCGTTCGGTTCCTGCTAGAACACAACATGAACAAAACGCATCGTCGGGCGTGGTTCAATCGAAACGGTCAAGCCATGGAAAGGCGCCGTGGACGTCTGTGGAGCGCGGGGTAGAACGCCAATGCCGACGCGGCTTTACCGCTTCCACTGCACGGATGGGCACGATCTTGTCGCCGATCTGCGCGGTCGGCGGCTGCCGACATTGGCGCTGATGCGCCTTCATGCGGAGCGGGTCGCCCTCGACCTGATGGCGCGCGGCACGCACCTGGACTGGTCGGACTGGTGGGTCGAAGTCTACGACCAGAATGGCCGAGCCGTGCTGGCAAAGGCGTTCACGGACGTCCGTCAGGATCGTCCGGCTGTACGGGGTTGGGAGGGAACCGCATGACCTTCAGCGAGGAAGCGGCCGAGCTCCATCGGCTTGAGGCGGTCGCCGTAAGTCTGGGCATGACCAGCGCTGCGTTCGAGTGCATTCTGCGGGAGGTCACGGCCGCGGCGCAGGTCGTGGGCGCCTCTCCGGCGGAACAGCTCGGGGAGATCCGGCGATGCATTCATCTCGCCGGCAGCGGCACGCAGTTCGATCGCATCCTTGAGCAGAAGTGTCCGGAGCCCGTCGGATTGGGGTGATCCAAGGAGTACACCGGGAAACGATAGGCCCGGCGTACATCGACGGTGCCCGGGCCCCGCAGGCAGTATCAGGCGAGGTCGTTCTGTTCTTCGGGCTCTTCGGGGAAGCGTTCAGCCGGATCTACCGTCTCCCCTGTGTGGCTGCCTGCGATCTTCTTGGTCTCAGCGGCGTCATCCTTGGGCTCGGAGCCCTTCGGATCGCTACTCCCGTCCCTCGTGATCACCTGATCCATCGGGACGTCCAGCGGGTCTTGCTTATTCTCAGCCATCGTTTCCTCTCCGGTTTTTATTCCAGACCAACGGCTGAGTAAGACGGTTGTTCGAGCGCTCTGGCCGGGCCGCTGGGGCGCAGATAATGGTATCGCCTCTCCTAAAGCCTGAGGCCGCGTTGCCGCTCGTCATCATCGGCCGCTATGAAGCCAGCCAGCACCCGAGCTGGTGTGGTGTAGACGGTTCGAAAACCTTTAGGCATTGGTCCGCAGCCGATGCAGACGGCGAAGTCCCACCGGCGCCAAATGCGCGTGTTGCGTTCGTCGGTAGCTCGCTGCCGTGCCTGTCCACGCTCAATCGCCTTCTTTATTTCAGCAGCTTTCTCGTCGCTGGTGGCACTGGATGTGGGGGGTAAATCAGGACGAGGCTGGCGTTTTCCCTGACTAAAGGCAGGGCTTCCAAGTCCGAATGTTGCGCAGAGGATGAGGCACAGAATGCGCATCAGATCTCCCAAAACAGTTCAAAAATTTCTTCATCTACGGTCACTACGTCCCTCATTATATAAAAGTTTCGATTATTAATTATTTTCCGGAGATGCTTTAGATCACGCTTCCGTGACAAAATAAAACCGCCTTAATTTGCGCTCAGCGGATGAAGGTTGGGTCGTTTCTCGCCATGAACCAGCACCAAACGCAAAGCATGACGCAGGTAGTTACAACTCATCACGCGCAGCAGATATCGCGCATTGCTCGGGTGAGGCTTTCGATCGGCGCCGCTATCTTGCGGTGCTCCCGGTACCAATCCTCGATAAGGTGCTGCTCATGCCTACGGCCCAATAAGGTGTGCCTTCCAGTATGGTAGAGCCTCCGCATGCGTTCATGGCCCTTCCTCCTCGTCCTGCTCCTCGCCACGCCGGCCCTGGCCGATCCGATCGTCGGCCGCGCTTCGGTGATCGACGGCGACACGTTGGAGGTGCGAGGAACGCGCATCCGCCTCCACGGCATCGACGCGCCCGAGAGCGCGCAGGTCTGCAAGGACGTCGCCAGCAAGGACTACCGCTGCGGCCAGACGGCGGCGCTGGCCCTGTCCGATCACATCGGCAAGCGTCTTGTGACCTGCGATCCGCGCGACACCGACCGCTACGGCCGGGTCGTGGCTGTCTGCCGCGCCGATGCCGAAGATCTGAACGCCTGGATGGTCCGCCAGGGCCACGCCACTGCCTACCGGCGCTACGCCGAGGACTACGCCAACGCCGAGCACACCGCGAAAGCCCTCCGGCTTGGCATCTGGGCGGGCTCGTTCCAGGAGCCGTCGGAGTGGCGCCGGGAGAAGCGCGCCGGTGGCGAGCATTCACGGCCTGAGACCGTCACGCCGCCGAGCAAGGCAAGCGGCTGCAACATCAAAGGCAACATCTCGGCCGGCGGCGAGCGGATCTACCACCTGCCTGGCTCAAGCGACTACGAGCGGACCCGCGTCAACGACCGGGCCGGCGAGCGCATGTTCTGCTCGGAGGACGAGGCCAAAGCGGCCGGCTGGCGAGCGCCACGCAGATGAGGCTTACCCTCCGCTCGCTGGCTTACCAACCACCTGATGTCCTGGCGTCCTCACGCCGAGACGCCTACTGACCAGGCATCCGGCGGATCTGGCTGATGTTCTCGGTGGAGAGGTCCGCATAGAGGCTGTGGGGAGCTTTATCCGGCGTCCTCGAGCGCGACGTAAGAGCTTGACGTCTCAATGCGCTACCTTCCGAGCCAGTCGCGTAACGAGGCTTCTTATTGGCAAAGTTATCACTGACGGTCTTCTTGTAAGAAGGGGTATCTCCGCACCCCTCGCAGATCGACATTGTCCAAGATTGCCAAAGGCCGTTTGTCTTTTCTTCCATTGAGGCAGCTCGCTCACGCTGAGCGGATGCAAGCTGCATGGTATCCAGGTCTGGAGCCTGTTTGGGTACCGGCGCAGTGCGTAGCTCATTCAGCAGCGTATCGTTCTGACCACCGCCAAAACGTCCGGGAGGTGCGGATTGGGCCAGAGCTGGGGAGCCAAGCGAAATCAAAGCGAGGAGTGCAGTCTGAAAGCGCATGGAAAATCCTTTCCATCACCAACCGTGCGAAAGACCCTGTGTTCTGAATGCTTCAAAACAAAATTAACCATCTCGGATTGCCCCGTTGGATGAAAGTCGGGTCGCATAACGAGGGTTAATCCAACTTTGGGTTCAGCAGAGACCTACGAGTGCTACGCCCCCGATCATCAAGATGGCACCGACGATGCGCCCCAGACTAGCTGGGTGCTGGTCGAAGCCGACCCATCCGAAATGATCCAGCAGGATCGAGGTGACGACGCCTGCGGTAACAAACAGCCCAAGAAACGTGGCCGCTCCGATCTGCCGGGCGATGAAGAACTGAGCGAGAATGATGCCACCGCCCATAAGGCCACCGAACCAAGCCCACCAGGGCATCTGGATCGCTTGATCGAGGGAGGGCCATGTCAGGCGTCCCGTGACCAAGCCAACCACTAGGATGCAGGTAGCCGTACCTGCGACCACCACGAGGCCCGCCGTCAGCGACTGCGACAGTCCCTTGGACAGGGTACCGTTTTGACCAGCCTGGACAGCATTAGCCACGCCTGCGAGCAGGACGAAGCCGTAGAGGTACCACATAATAATTGCCCGGCTGTAGATATTCTCTTTGTTAAGACGACCACGCGCGAAAGGTGCGATCCGAAATAATATATCTGCTGCCTTATTATGCTGTGCGGCAACGACGGCAGGAACTATTTTGGCATGGAAATGAGTTGCGCGATGTAAGCGCATCCGACAACGGGATGCCGCAGACCGCGGGTGTACGATGACACGGCACGAGGAGTTGAGAGCGGATGCTGCCTTCTGCAAGGCTGTGCAGGCCATCCGAGGCGTCGCAAGTGTCATGTACGGCACTGAGATATCGAAGGAGGAAGCCGAGATGCTTGTCAGCGTCGCGCTGACGACCTTCGCTAACGCCGGTGGCTTGAGCGAAGCGAGCTTGAGTCGCCTTGCACGTTTTGCCCCTGTCGAGAGCATTGTCGACGGCAACGAACCGGCCGGCAGGCTGAATTAGTCCCCTCTGTCGGCCTTCGCTTTAGCCAACCGGAGGGCCTTCAGGCGCACCGTTTTGTCCTCTGCAGCCTGCTGGATTGCATCGTAGTCAGCGCGCGCCTCGCCCCCGGCGCGAGCCTTCTCCAGATATGTCGCAGCCTTCGTTTTGCGACGACTCCGCGCATTGCCGTCATCACTCGCCATGGCCGCTGCCCTCCTGCTGGTGATGGATCGGGCAGCTCCTACCGTTGACTTAACCATGCCCGCCACGCGACATGGCGTGTCTGGCTGCATTCGCCCTCGGAGGCGAGTCGTAAGCCGGCATCAGGAGAGATCACCGCCGCGAGATAGACCCTGAAACGACTACGGCCCCCCAGTCGCCAAACTGGAGGGCCGCAAAATCGAAATGGCCTTGGTGGCCCGATGCAATTCCCACCAAGCCATATGACCCCTCTGGGTGTCAAGACGGAACGCCAATTCCGTCAACGATGAAGTCGTGCCTTGTGCCTGCCTGCGGCCCGTAAGGGACCGGGACCGATGTTTCACGCCGCCATGCAGGCCGCGATCGAAGGCGCACGAACGCTTGCACAGATGGACGAGCTATCGCGCCAACTCTGGCAGGGGCACGGGGCAGGGGCCTTGGGCGACCATGAGGCCCAGATCCTCGCCGAACGCCTCCACGGACGCCGCAGCGCGATCCGGGAGGGCATCCGGCCGACCGGTATCCCCGCCGGCCGAGCAAGCCTGTTCCCGCCGCGCAGGAGCCTCAGGAGCCCGGATCGGGCGGCATCCTTGGAGCGGCGCCGCCTCTTGGCCTGCTCCGGCCCCTTGCCACCCCAGCTCGCCGCACGCTTCACGGAAGGGCAGCGGGCGGTGCTGCGCATCGTCGGCGACGAGGTGGCCGCCAAGGGTGTGTGCGGCCTCTGCATCGACGCCATCGCGGCCCGAGCGGGTGTCTGCCGTCGCTTAGCTCAAGGGGCACTGCGTCTGGCTGCCGGCGACGGGCTGCTGACGATCGAGGAGCGCCGGCACCAGGGCCGGAAGAACTCGCCAAACCTCGTGCGCGTCATCAGCCGCGAGTGGCAGGCCTGGATCCGGCGCGGCGGCACTCAGAAGCGGGGTGGCTTCGCTTCGCCTGCTGAGGGGACACCTCAGCCGAAGGTCCTAGGGTGCAAAGCGTTACGCCCCACGGATAAGGGGATAACTCTGGGGACAGATTTGCCGCCAGAACCAGCAAAAAAGCTACCGGAACGGCAGAGCCCTGCCCATCGGTAGCGCGATCTCCGTCATGCCTCAGGTAGGCTGAACCCGCGCAGTTATGCGTGGGACGCGGACGGCTGATCGCTTTGCCGAACGATGCCGATCGCTCAGCCCCATCATACATCCAGGATCTCTCCCGCAGATGCGTCAGCGCCGGTCCGGACAGTCGTCGGGCTGCGTCAGCACGAGAGAGCACACGATGACAGGCCGGCGTGGGCCAGTTCCCTACCCTGTAGCCCGTGACGCCTCGGCCAGGTGATCGTGTGAGAGTTGGCAAGGCGGAGAACAGGAACCGCGTCGCCGGCCCAGGGCCACCAAAGGTTTCTCGGGTGTGATCAGGGTTGGGGATAGAAACGTTTCGTCCCCCGGCGTGATCCTCCCGCTGCATCGTCACTTCCACGCGCCTGCTAGGCCGAGCTGGTCGTCAGGATCCTGCGCATGCCCAGCCTCTCAGCCCTCATCCTCAGCGCCTGCCTGTCCGGTTGCGTCGTTGCCGGGCTGTTCGTCCTGGCTGACGCCTCCGCCCGCACGCAGCTGCAGCAGGCCGTGATCGGTTCTCATGCGCTTCAAGGTGAGCGGAAGCCTGCACCTACGCTGTCCCGCATGAAGGTGTCTCCCCTAGACAGGCAACGCCTGACTGCAACCATCGCGATGATCAGCCACCCCGACGCCGAGTGAGCCTGCGGTCCCGTCTGTCACGACACTCGCAGCCGGGATCAACCCGGATGGGGATGAGGTTAGCGAGATTTGGAGGGCATCCCTCATGTCCGAGCATCCCAAACCGCACGCCGATCCCATCGACCAAGGCGCGCAGGCACGGGCCCATGGGCGCAAGCGCGAGTGCTGTCCCTACCCCGCCGGCTCCGAGGAGCGCGAGGCCTGGCTGGAGGGCTTCACGGGCATGCCGCGCGATCGGCCTAGGGATCTGCCGCTGAGCTGAGCCCGGATCGGCGCGTTCCTCTCAGGGTCGGCGTTGGCGACGGCAAGGGACATTCATGGCCCAGAACGGCCTGCTCGAGACCGAACATGCCTTCATCCGCGCCGATCGGTACTGGGGCACGGACGTTGGCCGCAGCACCGGGGCTGACGGGGTGCTGCGCTACGGTGACCTATCGCAGACCCGCTTCAACGACAGCCAGTCACACGCAACGTGAGCGCGGATAGAGGGCCGTCCAACAGATAGTCGAGCTCTTCACCGATTGTGACGCGCTCGGGGCGCCCCCCACCCCATCGGATCTGCCTATAGGCGTCCTTGGAGCCCGATGCCCAGCTGACCGGCGTAACGGCTGGAGACCCGTCAACGTAGTCTCGCATTACCTCGAAGGTGCCGGCCGAGCCCTTGAGCTCGTATCCCTCATACCCGAGCAGCTTGTTCGCGCCGATTGGCTTGCTCAAGCGCCACTCTCGTCGCGCTGTGTACCGACTGATGCGAAACCTCTGGCCGATCAGATCAGGGCGCTTCACCTCGCTCACCCCAGCGTAGTGGACCTTCGTATCGACCACCCGAACCTCTGCTCGGGTCATAGGACAAGAGACGGCCTGCGCCGTTGTGATGGTCACAGCCGCTGTGATCAGACCAATCAGAACAGCACGCATTCCAAAAATTGGCTCCGTTGGTAGATTGTACACCAGTGCTATAAATAAATAATCTAATTGCATAAAGTAATATATGTTATATTATCGATATAAAATTATCTTACGAAAAATAATCAGTAGAAATCATGCCTTGAATATGTTGCGAGCCAGCGCAGAACTTGCATGAAGTGGATTTAATCGTCTTCATTTACATTGTCATGACCGCTTTGAGCCCACCCATAGCCTTCAGCGCCGCGAAAGGTGCTGAGGGCTTGTCGCATTTGCCTGATCAACCCATGCACTTCAGCGCGCTTCGTGATCGCGTCGTTCGTGAACTCGCCATGCTTGAACATGCCGTTGCGTTCGCCCTTCGGCGCACCGGGAGATGCACCACCATGCATACGGCAGCGGCCGTTCGGCATCGCTGGCGCCTGGCATGGAGCTGCGCTGCGGGTCTTTGCTCCGCAGCGTGGTGAGAGGTGCATCGCCCAGTGCATGGGGTTGCCCTTACCTTTCAGAACCGGCTCTCCCCCCGCGTGGGGGAAGGCCAACAGCTCCGACGACCGCTTGTCCGCCGGCCTCAACGGTGACCCGCTCAACGCGTACGGTTTGACGGCCATCGCTGCGGTAGCGCTTCAGCGCGTCCATCTGTGAGGTGAAAGTCCGTGCCAGTTTGTTGAACGCGCGCTCGCTACTATTCAGCTCGAAAACGTTGCCAGAGCGGGCAACGCGTCCAGCGAGTGTCATGGTAGCCATGTGCGTGACAGCCATTTGAGTCGCCAGCATTGCTTCAACTTCATCCCGTGGCTCAACGCCCTGGATCATGGCCAGCATGAAGTTGGCTCTGGCGAGGCTGGCCTCTTCAGCCGGCTTCGTGTGACTTACGATTTCTTTGGTGATGCCGTCGATAAAAGCAGGGTTGCTCGTACCCAGAGCAGCCATCATGAGAGCACTGCCAACCCGCTCATCAGGGTGATCCACGCTGACGACCGTCTTCCTGCGTGTTTTCCTGGTCTTGAGACGCATCCGTTTCCCATCGATCTTTTGTTGATGGTGCTGAAGGCAGAGAGCCTCCTCTGCAGGCGTTGGCGAATAGGGCAACGCAACGGCTTTGTTTTCAGAAGTTGAATTCATATTCTCATTCATCGCGAGTGTTACCTATTAGTGAGTCAGGCATATATTTAGTAGTATGTATCTACGAGATTTTCTATCATATAATGCCGGAACCAACAACAAATTTGCCATTAAGAGATTTGTTGCAACTTACGTGTGCTCGAATCAAACTACATTATTAGAACTAGTTAGTTCCAGAATGCTGCGGTTCCTGACAACGCGTGCAGGCGAGGAATGGTGAAGCGGATGATCTCCTATCCAGGGCGACCATCCAGCAGCCTCGCCGACCTCGCACCAACAACGGCTTGATGCCTGTCGCCTTGGCTAGGAAGGGAGGCATGCACACGGACGATAAGGTCGCTGTGTGCCACCCCATCCCACCTACGATGACAGAAGCCGCACCGCCGCTTTGTCGGAGTCAAATTCCTTCCGTCCGGAGCCTCAGCGTTCGGGAAGACCTATCCGGCAAAGCCCGAATGCGACCGAAGGATACAAGGTAGTCACGACTTGCGCCGGTTCTCTCGATCCTCCCAGAGGCGAGCAAAACAGTCCTACTGTAGACTGTTGATTTGTTTGAAATTGGGAGATTTTGGGAGGATTGGGAAATTATTTTAAAGACTATCGCAGGTGCATGCGCACGCGCATAAATATCAGCATGGGTGGTCGAATTCCTCCCAATCCTCCCCCATCAGTCAAAGCTGTTGTGTTGCAAAGGTTTAGAGCGAGGAGGATTTTGCGGCGTTTGGGAGGGCCGGGAGGATTGATCGTCATCGCGATATCCACGGCTTCGCTTATTCGCGCGCGGAGGTTCATCACGGCGATCAATAAAGTCGGACGGCAGGGCTGTCGCCTCGATATCGACCCACCACTGCACACCGGACTTGATATCGGGTAGGCCTCGCCCCCTCAGGTCACGTCCGAGCATATTCGCAGTACGAGCTGTTTCACCGTGCGCCTTAGCCCATGCCGAGTAGAGTTCGTGGAGGGTTTTCGCCTGAATCCTCTCGCCGAGGGTCGGCTTCGTGCATTCGGAGAGAAAGCGGCCAATTGGGTCGGACTCGGCCCGGTACGTTACCGTGGCGGCTTCAACGGCTGGTGGGATGACGAGGCCGTTGTCGAGCCAATCGCAAAGGCCAGAGACCAGGCGGTTTAGGATGCCCGAGGCCTCGGCTTTCAGCTTCTCTCCGAGTTTTGGATCGCGCTCTTCCTGCGGGATGAACACGCTCCAAGGCACCAGGATCAGGCGACCCCAGATACCCTCGTCCGTCCCATTGACCTTCGGACGGTAGTTGCCCTGGATGGTCAGCTTGAAGCTTGGCGTGAAGGTGAAGAACTCTTTGTTGAGGTAACGGGCGTCCATCGGTTCACCGCCCGTGACCAGCTTGATCAGCGCCTCGGCGAGTTTCGCTCCCTTTTCAGGTTCTGAGGTCCGCAGCATGCGGGTACCGGGCAGTCGGGCGAGATCTGGTGTTGCGTCGCCGCCCCGGCGGCCTCGGCCACTCTCGGTGAAGGACTCGATCGGGATCGTGGCGCCGTAATCGCCGGCCACGTACCCCACGGTATCGACGTAGACGGACTTCCCGTTTCGGCCGGTGCCCCAATGGAAGACGAGCTTCTGCTCGCTGATATCGCCCGTGAGCGAGAGGCCGCTCCACTGGTCGAGGAATCGGCGATTATTCTGATCCGGTTGCACCCGAAGCAGGAACTTGTCGAAGATCGGGCAAGCCGCCGTAGGGTCATAGACGACAGGCGCAAGTTTGGTGATGCGATCTGCCGGATTATGCGGAGTGAGGATGACGTGGGACCCGGTGGAGCGCTTCATGATTGTCAGCGTTCCATTCAAAACGTTGATCTGCATTGGATTGGTGTCGAGTTCGCTCGGCTTGACCGCCATGTAAGAAGACGCAAGTTTCGCGATCACACGAAGCTTAGAGGCCGTCTCTGATAATCGACCCCACGACGAAAGTTTATCTGACAGCATAATAATTTCGTTGCTATTCTTCGTCTTGACCTTAATGTCCTGATATGACCCTCGGATTGCTTCCGCTTCGTCCTGGATAGACCTCACCGTCTCGTGTTCGGCACGGAGGACCTTCTCTGCGGCACCATCCGTGTTCCAACGTCTTCCATCCCAGACGAGCCATCCAACCGTTGCGCACCACAGAAACCTGTCACGGTTGCGCTCGACGAATCGGTCGGCGTTTCCGAGGTCTGTCCTGGGAAAGGTAGCCAAATGCTGGTTGAGCTTCGAACCGGTCGGCGGAGACTTAGGTGTCACCTCCTCGACCTTCACAGGTTGAGCCCTCCGAAAGGCGCTCTCAAGGCTGATGAAGTCAATCATGCCGTCGCCTCCCTGAAGGCATCGGCTGGCACTAAGATCGAGGGGAGGCGTACCTTCGAGAGCATAGCCTGCAGAGCTGTACCATGGGCGATGTCTGCCGCCATGATCGAGCCTGCCTTAAGCAGGTCCGCGCGCGCGAGCCGTTCATCGACCACGACGACGCCCTGGCGTTCGTCCGCGAGCCAAGTCGCGGGATCTCGATAGATGACAAGCGGGTCCTGAGCCGTGCCTGGACACGGGTACTCAAGCCCGAGCAAGCCGGTACGTCCAAGCCAGGTGGCGAGCCGACCCGTGCGCGGATGCCAAGCGATAACGTCGAGAGGAGCTCCCCCACGATCACGGGCCAGCAGCGTGTACGCGGCAACACATTGACCCTCGGCGTCACGCCGGTACCGCGCGAATTCGAAGTGATGCTCGCGGTCGAACACCACCACATCCCGCAGGATCAAATCAAAACCGCCAACGTACCGCCATGCGCTGACCCGGCCCGAAATGCCTTGTGCTAGCAGCCAAGCGAAATCGGCCCTCCTTAGGCCGAAGCCACGCGCGTGTTCCATCTCGGCGTCGGTCCAACAGCGGCGTCGTTCTGCTCTTCGGTTCCCCCTATGGATCATTGAAGCACCCTCCCGCCTGCCAGTGCGGCGACCGCACAGGCGTCAAAACCGACATGCGCGGGATGGACTTTCAGACTGTCGAGAAAGGACACGGTACAGTCGAAGCCGTTTCGGGTCGTCTTCTCGGCTGCGCGCGGCAGCGGGATGGTTGCAGGCCGCCATCTAGCCGTGATCGGCGCGAAGGCGGTCTCCTGAGAGACCCGGCCGCGAATGCAGGCAAGGCGTATGGTGACGTCGAGGATGATCTCCGCGCCGTTCGGCATCACATCGGCAGAGAGAAGCGATGTTTCCAAGGAGGCGGTACGCACGGGATCAGGTGCGACCGTGGTATAGGAGATGCGCGCGGCTGCCAGGACGCAAGCCTTCGCATCTAGTCCGGTGGTCGCGCTCCTACGCGACTGCCGGGCCTTCTTTGCACGCTTCATTTAAGCAGCGTCGGCTTTCTGGCATGAGGCAATATGCTCGACTTGGAGCATCTTTCGAAGCGGTGCTGTCGGAATTACCCACTTCCTCCCGAGCTTCTGACCCGGAATGTCTCCCCTCTCAATGGCTTCAATGACTGTTGGTCTCGACAAGCCAAGAAGCGCCGTGGCTTGATCCAGGCTGCAGGTCAGACGTGTTAATGCAATCCGTGATTCATCATCGATCATCGAAAAACTCCTATGCAAAAACTTGCAGATACTTCGCGGGGTGCGATCGCAAACTTTATGCATAAGCGGACTTAGACGGACCTTAGTGCAAAGGGCCGGTAAGCGACGGAAGGCTCTGAAAACTTAAGGCGGTGATGCTCGAACGAACGAAAAATGCGTCGCATCCCAAGTGTCAGAAGGCATCATTCTGAGAGCGAAGGTTTGGCGGCTACCGCAAACTTGGCGCTGCACGGAACGGATTGAAATCGGTTGACGATGTTGGTCCGGCCGTCATGGGGCGGACTGCCATATCGCCGCCAGGGTGGACATATCAGAGGTGGCTCAAGGAATCTGCACAGTGGGGCTGAGTGGAGTTTCTGCCTGACGGTGGCCAGGATGGCTGCGGATCAGGAGCGATGATGAGCAAGCGACAGCGCCGGAACCACCTCCCGGCCTTCAAGGCGAAGGTGGCTTTGGCTGCCCTGCGGGGCGAGAAGACGCTGGCCGAATTGGCTCAGCAGTTTGATGTCCACCCCAACCAGATCACGACCTGGAAGGCCCAGCTTCTCGATGGGGCTGCCGGGGTGTTCGGGGCCGCGCCCCGGTCGGAAGCGGCACCGGCCATCGACGTGAAGACGCTGCATGCCAAGATCGGCGAGTTGACGCTGACCAATGATTTTTTGTCCGGCGCGCTCGGCAAGGCCGGTCTTCTGAGCGCAAAGCGATGATCGATCGAGGTCACGATCTCCCCATCGCCGCCCAGGCCAAGGCGCTTGGGATCAGTCGAGGCAGTGTCTACTACCTGCCGCGCCCAGTCCCAGCCGCTGATCTCGCAGTGATGCGGCGGATGGACGAGTTGCATCTCGAACTCCCCTTCGCCGGGAGCCGGATGCTGCGGGACCTTCTGAACAAAGAGGGCCTTGTGATCGGCCGCCGCCATGTCGCGACGCTGATGAAGCGCTCGGCGCATCGAGGCCCTCTATCGCAAGCCGAACACCTCGAAGTCGGCACCTGGGCACAAGATCTATCCATACCTCCTGCGCGGGATGACGATCGATCGGCCCAATCAGGTTTGGGCCATGGACATGACCTACGTGCCCATGGCGCGCGGGTTCGTCTACCTCGCCGCCGTCATCGATTGGTTCAGCCGCCGGGTGCTGTCCTGGCGGCTATCGATCACGATGGAGGCCGACTTCTGCGTCGAGGTCCTGGAGGACGCGCTTGCCCGGCACGGCAGGCCGGAAATCTTCAACACCGACCAGGGCTCGCAGTTCACCAGCCACGCCTTCACCAGCGTGCTGCGGGAGGCGGGGATCGACATCAGCATGGACGGCAAGGGCGCCTGGCGCGACAACGTCTTCGTCGAACGGCTGTGGCGCTCGGTCAAGTACGAGGAGATCTACCTGCGGGCCTACGACACCGTCAGCACGGCGCGCGCCTCGATCGGCCGGTACCTCGCCTTCTATAACGAGCGCAGGCCCCATTCGAGCCTTGACCGGCGTACTCCCGACCAAGCCTACTTCGACAGGCTGCCGCATCCCGCGGCGGCCTGAACCCGGCAGAAGATCCACTTACCCAAGCCCAGGTCGTTGTTCAGACAAACCGAGCCACCTCTTATCCGCCCGGCTCTGCACGAATCTGACCGATAGGAGATGATAGCCAATCTGTTACCCGGCACGAAAGTGGCGTAGCGCAGTGCAGCGTCTTTAAGGCCGGGAACTGCGCCTGGATCGTAAGCGCTCGGTGACGGCTGCCTTGCGGGGATAGGGCTTGGGTCTGGATACAGGTGATGGCGCGCGGTGGCGCTGTATCGGTCCTGTGTCTGGACCTATGACGAACGCTCCTCACATCGTCGTCGCAGGAACGCGACGGAGTTGGTCGCCCGAGCAAAAGCGTGCGATCCTCGCCGAGGCGGATGATCCGACTGCCACGGCCTCCGAGGTGGCACGCCGGCACGGGCTTCATTCCAGCCTGCTGTTCCGCTGGCGACGTGCCCTGCGGGCCGGAGCGCTTGCACCGACGGCGGCGTCCCGCCCGAGCTTCATCCCGCTTGCGCTGCCGGCTCCACCCTCCAGCGTCCGGGACGAGCCGCTCCGTCCCGGCGCCATCGAGATCGAGCTGGCCGGTGGTCATCGAGGGCGCGTCGAGGCGTGGGCTGAAGTCGACCTCCAACGCGTGATCGCGGCGCTGCTGGGACGATGATCCCGGTCCCCTCTGGTTCCCGGGTCTGGCTGGCGACCGGCCACACCGACATGCGCAAGGGCTTCGACGGCCTGGCCAGCCTCGTGCAGGATCACCTCGCGCGTGATCCGTTCTCGGGACAAGCCTTCGCTTTCCGTGGTCGACAGAGGCATCTGATCAAGGTGCTGTGGTGGGACGGCCAGGGCAATCACCTGTTCGCCAAGCGCATGGAGACGGCCTGATTTGCGGTAACCTACCTAAAAGTCACCGTTAAAAAGATTGTGTTATCACCCGACAAGTTGCATTTTGTCCGCTTGGTGGGAATCGATGTTAGTAGCCTTCCGAAAAGTGACACAAAATAAATCAGGAGAATTTCAATGGTCCTTTTTTCGGAGGAATACCTTGCATCCCCTTTGTATAATAGCTTCAACAATCATGGTTCGCCTATATCAATTACCGTAGGAGTTGAGGCACGTCTGGGAACCAGCTTAGGTAGAAGTAAGATTGATGGTTTGCAGTTGTTCACTGGCATTGGTCATATCATAGAGAGGCCTGTATATGATTCCATTTCAGGAGACACCGGCGTCGATTATTATTATGTTGCAGACAAGCCAGGATACGATACGTTTTTTGTTCGTGATTGGCATGGACCTGGTGGTATAATTTCCAACGTTACTGTTTTGAATTACGATGGGTCCCTTCCAGAGCAGCATGCTCCCATTGCTCAGAGCGACCATATCGTCATACGCCAATTGGACGCTTTCACCATTAGTCCTACGACGCTCGGCACAAATGATTTTGATCAAGATGGCGATTTTGTAAGTATCAATGGCTTCCACTCTCTAACAAAGAACCTGTTTGAGGATGTTGTGTTGCCGGAAGGACTCGCATTTTATTCAGGAGTACCGAATACGGGAGGGTGGATAGACTCTGGATATTACGGTATTTCTAAGTTTTCATACAGTATCATCGATAGTCATGATAACGTCAGCAACGATGCTGTTGTTACTCTCGAAATTATTGGAACACATAGCACGAGCACCCAAGATATTATCGGCACAGGAGCAAACGAGACGTTTGATTTTACGCTGGCCGATCACTTCGTGGACATCGGTGCTCTCGGCGGCAACGACATTGTGCGTGGCAGTACGTTCGCCGACAGTCTGCGTGGCGGTGACGGCAATGATCAGATCGGCGGCAAAGATGGTGATGATGCCATTTACGGCGACGATGGCGACGACTCGCTGTGGGGCGATACTGGGAACGATCTGATCGAGGGCGGTGCAGGCCTGAACTTTATAGACGGCGGTGCCGGCAACGATCTCCTCCGCGGTGGTAGCCTCAAAGATACCATTCTCGGCGGCACTGGCGACGATCAAATCGGCGGCAAAGGCGGCAATGACTGGATCGACGGTGGGGATGGCGTGGACGTCATCTACGGCGACGAGGGCAACGACCTCCTATTCGGTGGCGCCGGGAACGACGCTCTGAACGGCGGTGCAGGTAACGACATCTTGGTTGGCGGAATGGGTGCCGATCGGATGCGTGGTGGCGCCGGCAATGACACCTACGTGCTGACCCGTGGTGAAATCCAAGGTGACCGCATTCTAGATTTCGACAATCCCGGTGCTTTCGCCCGTGATAAGCTCGATATTCGTGGTTACAACGCGGACGCCACACTCGCCTATTTGGGGGGCGGAACATGGAAGATCGCGGATGGTAGCATCGCCGAGACCTTTTCTATCGATGGCGTAACGAGCCTTAGCCAGCAAGATTATTTCTTTGCTGTGTAGTCGAACCAGGGCAATGCCCCCGTTCACTCTTTCTGTTTTTCGGCGTCATTGTACGCCTTAGCTCGAAATACGGGTCAAAACCCTTTGTACCTGGGTGGCGGACCACGGCTTCCCTCGCGGGGTGTGAATGCCGCGATCGTTTAAGCCGGCTGCGATTTCACGAAGGGATACAGCGCCGGCGTCTCGAACTTCCGTGATGATTGGCGCCAGGTCGAGAGCCCGCGCATTAGCGTTTTTGATCCGCACGGCCTGGCCATTTGCGCACCCAACATCGCGATTTCTCAAATTGCCGGGGTTTCCGAGTTTCTGACCACGCGCTTTCGCAACGGCCAGGGCCTTTTTCGTTCTGTCGCTGATAAGCCCCGCCTCAAGCTCTGCAACAGTCGCCATCTGCTGGAGCAAAAATCGACTGGTCGGCCCCTCGATGCGAGGTAGGTCACAAAATCGAACCGGAACGCCCGCTTCCAGGAGTTTGGACAGGAAGGCGACGCTTCGCGTTAAGCGGCTGACATTTGCCACGACCAGCGCCGCGCCCATGACCCGACACCGCGCGAGAGCCTTTGCCAATTCAGGCCGATCGGCCGCCTTGCCGCTTTCAACCTCTACGAATTCGCCCACAAGGCTCAAGGAGCCGCCGTTAAGAAAATCGGCGACCGTCTTACGCTGGGCGTCGAGTCCAAGGCCTGAGCGCCCTTGGCGGTCCGTAGAAACCCGGATGTACGAGACGTATGATCCCTCAGCCACAACATCACTCCCCAACCGCCCGTCTGACATCACCTTAAACGAGCGTTCAACGAAAAAACGGCGAGCTTAAAAACCAATCCTTCCAAGCTTTAATCGTCTCAGATGCATCCTTCGGTTTTGGGGCACCCGGCCTATCACCTAGTGATTCGTGATAGGCAAAGATCGCGGCGGTGTGATTTAATGTAACTATAAATGCCGTAACCGAGAAAAATAAAGATATTACAATACATACTGCAGCTTTATAATTGAAGTACTCAAAATCGATTTGATATAATCCTGCAAAACTAAGTATGAGTCCTGCCGTGGCCCTAAAAACAAGGTATGGAGCAACTCCTACTTTATAAGATTTGAAGGCAATTGTTTCGTTGGGTTTGTATAAGGTTAGGACAAAGTCAGGGTCAACAGCTAAGAATGATCCTGTTCTTTTTGAAAGTTCAACTTTTCTTTCTAGGGCAAGCAATATTAAAGAACTATATAGAGAGCTTTGTATCACAGCTAGTGTCATAAGCACAGACGCAAGAAACAGAAGATACGATGTAATATTACCTGTTCCAGAAATGTATTTTGATGAGGAAAGACCTATTATTGCACCAACAACAGTAGCCATGACAGCAATTATTTTTTGGTCTGCCTCAGACCAGGCTGAAATCTGTTTATTTACTAATTCATTTTCTGACTTGAGCCATTCAAATAGCATCTTGTCGCGCTCGCCAGGATCCACGATGAGACCTTTTTTTGAGGTAATGGTTGGTACTAAGGACTGGCGTCTTGAAGCTGCCTGCTTAGGATGAGAGATCGGTATTAACCCAAGTGTCTGGTGCCTGAATCTTCGCCTCGATGCCAGCATGCTCGGACAGAAGCGACAGCAAGTTGCCTCCGCTGATCAGCTCGATTGGCTTGCCGTTAGCGAACTCGAAGGCAGCCTTGCCGTAGCCGCTCGTAGCTACCAGGATGCCCTTCGAGGCTCCTTCGTTGAGCATGGTGCCGTAGAGGTCCCGCACGGCGCTCACGCCCACCGTGTGCTTGTAGCGCTTGGCTTGGATTACGACCTTGCCGCCGAAGATAGGGCGCTGGTCAAAGGCAACGCAATCGACCCCGCCGTCCCGCGAGGATTGCGTCAACCGCGCCTCCAGGCCCATGGCTTCGAACAGGTTGGTGATCAGTGACTCGAACTCGCTCGGTGTCAGCTCCATCAGGTTCGGCCGACTGTCGAGGGTCGAGAGCACGTCGGTCTCGTCGATGAAGCGTTTGTCGACCATGTTGATGTCGACGATCGGCTTCACGGCCACGAGTTCGGAAGGATGGCCGGAGACATGGGCGCGGAGCTGCCGCAGGCACACGGCCGGCTCAACACGTTCCAGGTGGAGCTCCGCGAACTGCTCGGCTGACATGCGGACGGAAACGAGGCAGGGGCGGATCGGACGCCCCGTAGCCTTATCGATTGTCGAGACGAAGATGCTGACAACGGCGACCTCGACAACCTGCTCTATATCCGATGCGAACACCTCATGAAGGAGGCGCAGGGCCGTCTGGGCGAGAACGCTCCCATAAAGAGCCTGGCGGGATTTCTCGCTCCGCTTGGCCTCTACGATCTCATCGTTCGTCTTGACGTAGCGATACCTCTCGACGGTAGGGATGGCCTCGTCCATAGGCGGAATTTCGTAGTCGACCACCAGCTGCTTGGACTCGGGCACGAAGGCGATGGTGTGCTCCTGGGGGAAGCTGTCGGGGTACTGAGAGCGCTGGAAGACAGCCTCGAAGTAGGCGATGACGCCTTCAGCCTCGCCGACGCAGTAGGCGTCCCTGAAGGCGGAGATCTCAGCGTTATGCTGGTCGGCCTCGGCCTGCAGCTGGGACAGCGCAGATGTGCGGCGTTTCCTGATTCCCTCGAAGTCGTTCATCAAGCCGGCGTGCTCGGCCTCGGCCTTCGCCGAGAGCTTCCGGTGCCGGCCCTGTGCCCCTGGCATCAGCCTCCCGAAAAATCCAGGGGGCGGTGGCATTAGCGCGGCAAGCATGGGCACCTGCGGCAGCTTCAAGGACGAATCCTGATCGAGATCCCTGTCGCTGACGTACCGCTGAAGCTGGTCGAAATTGATCGACAGATCTCGAGCAAGCGCGCTCTCAAGGATGCCGCTCAGCTCCGTAATCTGCTCTGCGAGCTGGTCGTTCTCGGCCTGGGTCTCCTCTAGCCGGGCTTCGAAGTAGGCCTGTCGCTCAAACTTTTCTAGTCGCTTCACATCCTGTACGGCGGCTTTCGCGTACCTAACCCTGGCGCGCTCCTGAGCCTTGCGTGTCCGCTCGGCCTCTCTCGCCATCTTGTTGATGGTGCTGACAAACCCCCGAGCCAACGTGTCCTCCCAATCTTTGGTCGGAAGATGCGATGTGCGCCGTAAAATTGTCGAGTTATTTTGTGGGCGTCTGGTTGCCGGCCCCACGGTTCTTCACTCTGCCCCGCTGGGGTACGTTCAGGGGGCCTGTCGCAAAGATTTTTGCCGCAGAAAATTATGCTCTCAGCGTGGGTGCACCCTGGCTCGGTGGGGCGGTGTCGACCAAGTCAGACGGCTTCATCGACCCTTGTAAAGTGGGTGGGCAGGCGCCGAGTTGGCCTTGCAACGTCCTGTTCAGAGAAGATTATTTCGGACAGCGAATGTTTGCGACAGGCCCGTCCTGAGTCGCCTTGGCCTCGGACGGATGGCGCCGGTCCGAGCGTTGGAAGACCTTCCCGTACTGCCGGATGGTCCAGGCGTACTGTCCTTTCCTTCCAGGAACGGGCTGCACTTCGAGGCTGTAGGGGTGCGTGTCGGAGGAGTTCGCGGTCATACCGGTGCTGCTCTGATGGATTCCCGGCAGGGCCGTTACATGCAGTGCTGTAACGTCGGCAACATCACAGACTGCGACGTGAAGGTGCGTCACTCCTCATGACGTCAATGAAGTCATTTTACGTCACGGCCTGTCACAGGATGCCGAGCAAAGGCCCTTAAGGTCGAGTTAACGGTTTGATGGGCATTTGAGCCGTGTCGCGGCAGGTCGAGCCGCCCGGAGGCACGCCATGCCGGTTCTCGTCATCAGCAATCCCAAGGGCGGGACGGGCAAGAGCACCACGTCCCTCGTGCTCGCGACGACGCTCGCGCGCCACGGCGCGAGCGTGACGGCGTTCGACTGCGATCCGAACCGCCATCTCGTCGCCTGGAAGGATGGTCCGACCCAGAACAAGGTCGAGATCGTCGGACATGCCGACTCCTCAAACATCGCCCGCATGCTCAAGGCCGAAGCCAGCCGGCAGCAGTTCGTCATCGCGGATCTCGAAGGCACGGCGTCGCTCATGGTCGCCTCCGCGATCCTCGCGGCCGACCTGGTGATCATCCCGACGCAAGGCTCGGCGATGGATGCGTCCCAAGCTCGGCGCGCCATCAGCTTCATTGACGATCAGGCTGCCGCGGTCGGCCCCCGGCCGTACCGCGTGCTGTTCACACGGACGAAGCCTGGCTTCGCGACCCGCGACGAGCGCGTGATCCGGGAGACGATGGTCGGATCTGGCATCCCCATGTTCAAGACCGACCTTGCGGAGCGCGCCGCCTACCGCTCGATGTTCACGTTCCGGCAGAGCCTTGAGGAGATGGACCCGGCGGCGGTCAACGGCCTGGATAAGGCCCTGGAGAACGCTGACGCCCTGGCAGGGGAGGTAGTCGAGAACCTCCGCATCAACCGCCAGGCTGCCTGAGGGATCGCCCTATGAACCGTCCTATCCCCGCTGGCCTCACTGGCCTCTCTGACTTCCGCCCCGCTCAGGCCTCTGAGCCCCAGGCTGCCCCGGCTCCTGCCGCACGTGCCATCGCCGAGGCGCACGGCTTTGTTGAGCGCAATCCGCAGACAATCCGGAAGCGCCGCAAGCCGATCGAGGAGCCTACCTACTCTTTCACAGCTCGCGTCAGCGTTCGATCAGCCAACGAGTTCATCGAGTGGTGCGAGCGCGAGCGCATGTCCTACCGCGAGGGCTTCGACCGGCTCGTAGCCAAGATCGAGAGGGCCTGAGCCGTGATCACGGCAACCCTCATCGGGATGATGACGGCGGTCCTGACCGTGGCGTTAGCTGCCGCACTGGCAGGGGCAATCAGTAGTCCGGAGGGGCAATGAGCAAGAAGCGACGCGGCCGTTCCGACTTCGATCCGCTGACCGAGGCGCAGCTCCTGGCTGGCCGTACTACGGCCCGGCGTGTTCTGCTTCAGCCCTCAGCCGTACAGAACCTTGGCGAGCTGCTGAACGCGATCGACCACGTGGCTGAGGCTGCGACGGGGGAGCGGAGTTTCTTGCACCTGAAGCTTAATCCAGCCGTTTAGCCGTCGACAAAACGATAAATTTTCGGATTTGCTCGCTAAAAGACAAAGTATACCAAGTCAGGATCGAATTTCCTGGTACTGATCCTTCAGAAACCTGTCGGTTTTTGTGAACCGAGCTCGGATGTACGGATCGACCATGTCCGTCAACTCGTACTCCGCCTCAAGGCGGTCCGAGTTCAGTGTTAAGATGTACTGGCGCGTGCGCAGCGCCGGGTCTTCTAGAATGAAGAGCAAGCTTCGCTTCAACGTGTCCTGATCGACCTCAAACACGTTGTCGTGGACAAGAAAGCCAGGATGGCGAAGCGAAGTGTCTGGGTTGGTGAGCAACGCGTAGTCGTAAATAAATACCTTCTCGCGGTTAATGCTGTGGCTACCGTCGTCGTCGATACGCATCTTTAGCTCAACGACTTGCTTATTCGTTGTCACCTCAATATCGAAGGAAGCGATGCGATTTCCTTGGATGAACTGGTGCATGTCTAAAACGGTGTCTTCGAAGGACGCAATCGTTCGCCGGTTCTCAGCAACGTTGGCCTGCATGTCGACCAGTAATCCTGCACGCTCACTCTTCAGTTTTTGGATCTCGATCTTGAGTTTGTCGTACTGCCCGATAAACGCGCGCAGCTGCGCTGCCTCCTCGCTCTTAAGGCGATGAGCGGCATAAGTCTGTCGAAGGTTCTTCAGTCCTCCTTCTTGGTCAAGAACCCGAAGCAGCTTGGTATACTCCCGCTCAAGCGACTGGAGTTCCACCGTAGCCTGTCTGCGCTCGGCTTCCAGGGCAGAGACCTTCCGCGAAAGGACCTTATTCTGGAAGCGCTCAATCTCGGCTCTGAACCCGAGAACCTCGGAGAGGTCCCGTGAGACCATGTCACCGAGGCCTGCCTTCAGTGTGTCGTAGAAAGCTCTGACGTCGTCCTCATCCAGCTGGTGGGACTGGCTAATGGGCTTCATGCGCGTGATCGCGGATATCGCTATGCCGCGGCGATTGCGCAAATCCTGGATCCTCAGTTCGAGGTCCAGCATGTCGTTCTTGACGAGCTCGTACCCGGCCGTGTTCTCCAGCTTGTCGATGTCCTCTGCGATCGCGCGCACATCAGCGTCGAGGCCATTCATGAGGGCACGTGCCTGCGCCATGGTTTCGCCATTCGTCAGTAGGGCGAAGTTGTCGGAGATCCCTTTCTGCTCCTTATTTTTCGCGGAGGTAATCTGCGAGTTGAGCTTCAGGTTGTCGTAAATGCGCGTGTCGATCCCGAACAAGTACAAGTGCGGTTTATAATTGTCCGGTATGCGCAAAGAGGTGTCGTAGCATCCCGCCAACGTCTTGAATTCCGACCTCTCGTCCCTGATGAGAGGGCCGAGCATCTCTCGGAAGGAGGGTGCGCTGTCGATGTCGCCGAACAGAAGCGATGAGAGGTGCGCTGCTGCGTGCTCGACTTTGTCGAAGAGTATGGAGCTTTGGGGACCTACTAGCTCAGGCATCTCGGCACAGGCAGGGGAGCGCCGTAGGGTATAGATTTCGCCGCCGAGCTCGAATTCGACGCATATCAGCGTTTTTGGATCGAGATGGGACTCCGGGATCTTCATGACCCGGCTCTCGGACTTCCGCTTCAAAAGTGCAAAGTTCAGGAACTCAACACAGAGCGACTTACCAACCCCATTGTTCTTGGAGCTGGTGTCGTCCCGTTCGCCGAGAACAAGGTTCAGTCCAAGCCCGAACTCGATGGAGTCGAACGTGACAGGAACGGAGTAGAGCCGCCTAAGCAGCATTCTGCACCACGTACGATCCGTCCATCCGGACGAGGCCTACTGCGAAGAGGAACAGGAGTCCGTAGTAGAGGCGGCCGGCCTCGAACCACTTTTCGCCGGCATGGCGGTCGGCAATGTCGAAAACGCTCATGCGGTTCTGCCCGCTGTCGCGCATCTCCTTCAGGATCCTGTATCCGACGATCGCAGGCGATGACTCAAGATCCTCGCCGGTCGTGAAGATATTAGGCATCAGCCTTTGTCCTGTTCGGGAAGACGTTACACTCGATAAGCTTGGCGAGGAGGAAAAATTCGACGGCTCCCTCATCGTAGTCGACCTCGGCTTGTGCGAGCAGAGTACCGAGATCCTTGACCAACATGGAGATGGCATCGACTGGGTTCCCGCCGCACTCGTTCAAGCGCGCGTCGCTCCGCCCCTTCAGGTAAATATGCATCCGCCGGACTGACACGGCTGTGAGCCCGCAGCGCGCCTCGACGTCGCTTAAGAGTTTGCCGTATTCTGGGAATAGGTCGGTGAAGCGGTCCATCAGATAATCTGAATGGTCGGCGAACCGGCGATACACCTTCCTCTCGGGATCAGGCGCCTGAGCGAAGCTGCCATCGGGCATGACGACCTCCTGCGAGCACAGGAATTCTAATAGGCTTACGACTGTGTGGACTTCGCGCGGGACTGGCTCAGGGTCGGAGAAGCGGAGGTTTCTGCCCAAGAAATCGACGCACTTCTCCAGGCGATCGAGGTCCATGTCGTTGAGGTCTCGCAGAAGGGTGGACGTGTCCCACACATCGCGCGAGGGGTCGAAATCTTTGCCCGATGCGAACACGCGGACAGCTCCAGACTTTGACTTACTGGCCCCCATAACCAGCACGATCAGCCTATCAAAGCGTTTGTCGAGGCCGTTATCGACGAAGCTCCGTACAGTTTTTGTGACCTTGCCCGCCCCCTCCTGGGATGTGACCTGCACACAGACGCGACCGGGCTCGTCGGCAAGGTCTATCGCCGGGAAGTTGGCACGGATCAGGTTCGCGTTCACGAGTCCGAACCCGTAAGCGAGGTTGAGGAAATCGCGATAAAGGTTCTCTGCGTGGACGTTGGTGTCGAGGAGGTTGAGGCCCGCCACCCCCTGAACCTGGAGGTGCAGCAGGGACAGCAGGTTGCTGGCCCTGTTGAACAAATCCCGTCTTCGCATAAGTCCTCCGCGACCAACGGAATTTGTACCCAACTGACCGGCGGATGTCATGCCTGCCGGGGAAGTATCACGGCTTTCACACCGGAAAGACGCTGGCTCTCGGCGCCGGCGGGGCAAGCACCAGGCGCGTCGACAGCCTTGGCTAGGAGGTTCCCGTGCCTTGCCCGAGATTACCCCAACAAGGTATGCAAATAAGGAAACGAACGCTTAATTCGGCTGCCTTGCCATACATACTAGGCGTGAGGAAACACGACATCAGGCGAATGCCACCGACAGCTCGCCGATCTGAGTGGCGTAGCCTAGCGTCCGCATTCCCGAACTCCGTGGGTCACGTGTGCTTTTTGGTGAGCCAAGCTGGGGCCAACACGTACCTCGTAAATTTATGACCGCGCCCGGCTATCTCATGTTCCACTAGACCTTGCCCTTGTGGAACGTTCCAGTCAGGCAGCGACCGGTTCCACAGACCTAGGGTTTGATTTCTGGAACGCGTCCAGCCACTAGGTCTCAGACCCTAGTGGGACGCAAACATGCTCGTCGGATACGCCCGCACGTCGACCTTGGAACAGGAAGCCGGCCTGGAGGCCCAAATTCGGGCGCTGACGGCACTCGGATGCGAAAGGCTATTAAAGGAGCAGGTCTCGTCTGTAGGCCAGCGTGCGGCCTTATACGAGGCTCTTTCGTTCTGCCGCGACGGCGACACCCTGGTGGTGACGAAGCTCGATCGCCTTGCACGGTCCGTCACCCATCTCGGCAGCATCCTCTCGGAGCTCGAAGCAAAGGGTATCGCCCTCCGGATCGAGAACCTAGGCGTGGATACCTCGACCCCAACCGGCAAGCTGATGCTCAACGTCCTTGGCGGCGTCGCGCAGTTCGAGCGAGAAATGATGCTGGAGCGCCAACGCGAGGGCATCGCCAAGGCCAAGGCAAAAGGCGCCTACAAAGGTCGGAAGCCGACTGCACGTGCCAAGAGCGCAGAGATCAAGGCGTTAGCGGCCGAGGGCCTATCCATGGCCGCTAACGCGGCGAGGCTTGGCATCGGCAAGGGGTCCGTGCATCGGGCGCTGAGCGCAAAGGCTGAGTGAGAGGGTCCGCCTACGACGTAGCGGCGGATGCAGTTCCGCTTCCGTTCAGGGTCGCGCCTCGCTCACGGATCAGCGCCTGCTCTCGGCGGTTGAGGTCTTCGAGAAGGACGTTCTCAAGGATCGTGAGGACGACCATGCGTCCCTCGGAGGCCGCCGTAGCCAACTCGCGGTGCACCTGGCGGAAGCCCTCTGGCGATGCCTTGCGGTAAGGACGCTTATCGAGGATGCGTTCGACGTTGGCGCGGTACTCACGCATCGGGCGGCTCCGGCGCGTGTATTTGCCTACATAGCGTCGGATCGAGCCATCCGGGTATGTGATCGCCCACTCGTAGATGCCGGGCTTGTCGAGGGTAACGCCCTCCGGGATCTCGACCTTAGGGTTTAGCCGGTACTCTCTCGCCATTCGCCTGACCTACCACGAACGTCCGAGGGAGCAACTCTGCTCCAGCAAAGAGGCGCCTCGTTTCCGAGACGCCTGACAATACCTACCGTCCTCGAAGGAAGAAGAACCAGACCAGGATCAGGACGGGGATCGGAACGCCCAAAAGCCACAGTAAGCTACCCGTCAGCATGTTCTTCTCCTTGGTACTGCTTCTGCAACCTCGTGGTACGAAGATCCGTTCCTAGGAGCACAGCTCGCATCGAGCGGCCATCAGACCGATCACCTCTAGCCGGAAGTCCGTGATGAGCCGTCCCCGTCGCGTTGCTCTGCCCTGGTACGCCGCGGAGCACTACGAGGCGCTTCGCCAGAGCCTGTCTGATGGCGGGAAGCTGCCAGTGCAGTACGAGGCTTGGCGGGCTTCCACCGAACAGGTCGAGCGAGAGGTGCAATGCAGCGGCGTCGAGGTCGTGCGCGTGCCGATCGAACCGGGCGTGTTCAGTGCATGGTGCGAGATCGCGGGCTTGCCTTCCGACGGTGCTGCCCGGGCCCGGTACGCTGCTGAAGCTCTGGAGCGCTGAGCGCTCCAGAGCAGGAACCACGAAGCAGGAGACGCATATGCGCGAGTTGTACGCCAGTTCGAACGGGGATCGCTGGGACCTGATGGTCGACGCCTCCTCAGGCCACACCTTCGTGCGTCACACAGCCAATGAGCCGTCAGGTGGGCACTTGGTCGACATGGCTCTGCCGATCTTCCTCAGCCTCGATAGCGGCGGCCCCGAGCACCAGGCTCTCTGGGGTTTGATCCGGACGCTTGTTGCGTAACCGAGACGCAGAACGAAGAAACCCGCCTCGGCCGGAGCCAGGCGGGCGAAGGATCGTTGAAGGCCTATCGGGCTCTACAGGCCGCCAGCACCACCTGAGCCGCCGCCAGCGCTGCCTGTGCTGCCGGCCCGTGACGGCTGGGCTGCATTGCCACCCGCAGCAGAGTTCGAGGTGATCGTGTCGGCTCCGGTAGCGCCACGCGATCTAACCCGGGTTGGACGGCCGCCCGTGTTGTTCTGCATGCTGGTGACGACGCCGCCCCGCTTCTTGGTCCGCGAGCGTGCGTCAGCCTCAGTGCTCATCTGCACGAGGACGAACGAGGACAGCGCTATGGCGCAGGTCGAAAGCATCAGCGTTTGCATGGTTACTCCTGAGGTTCACAGGATGAACTCACGGCAAGCCAAGAGTTTCCGACGTACCAAGTAGCGCTCGCTTCCTTGAAACGAGTGAGCCCGTCCGGCGCGACACCGAACGGGCTCAAAGAGCTTGACCTTCTCTGGTCTCATCCCGGTCCGAGACCGGCAACCGCAGCTCTCAAAGAGCAGAGGCACGCTCCGCGGTAGCGGACCCTACGATCTAGATGTGACGAACATCTCTACATTGGAGAGGGGACCTAATCAATGTGTTTGCCCGCGGCGCAGATCACAGTAAGGCATTGCGAGATCATCAGGCCATAAGGATTTCACGTGCTCGACACACCCGAAGAAAACGCGCTCCAAGAAACCGCCGTCGATTACGTGGATATTACCGCCGACATCGTCTCGGCCTACATCGCCAACAACTCCGTCCGGCCTGCCGAACTGAGTGAGCTGATTGCCTCCGTGCATCAGACGCTCAAGGGTCTGGGCGGGCCTGCTACGCCAGCCGCGGACCAGATCGAGAAGCCGACCCCAGCTGAAATCAAGAAATCGATCACGCCCGATGCCCTCATCAGCTTTGAGGACGGCAAGCCCTATAAGACGCTACGCCGCCACCTTACGATGCGAGGATTAACGCCTGAGGCCTACCGAGCGAAGTACGGTCTCTCACGCGATTACCCGATGACCTCGGCAACCTACTCGGCGCATCGTTCCGAGCTTGCTCGTTCGCTGGGGCTCGGACAGCAGCGGAGAGGCTGGAGCAAGGCTGCTGAGCCAGATGGGACAGTCTCAGAAGCGTCGGCCGAGCCGAAGAAGAAGAAGGCTGGACGAGCAGCTAAAGCCTCATGAGTGAAGTCAGCTGTCGGTAGGTATGTGACCGCCAAGCGACAGTCGATGTTTTACCTTTGTTCCACAGGTGGAAGGCCTCGCGCGGCGCCGTGCATGCAGGCAGATATGGTCGGAGCACACCCGCTTCTGGTCTCCTCCCATGCTG
>NZ_JBUYVC010000002.1:0-128696 GCF_055231875.1 Methylobacterium sp. Ger2507 | reverse complement strand
TCCCCCACACGTTGCGCCCTCTTCTTTCGACCCTACTCAGACTTTTGGGCCGACAGGCTGGAATGGCCGGAGTTGACGTAAAGCGGACCATAAATCGTGATCCTGCCCCGTCCTCGGTTGCCTTAGGTTACAGAAGGGAACGAAGCGGTTCGAACCGCTCGATGAACTGCAACCGTCCCAAAGGTCGCTGGCATACCCGACGACAAGAGCCCTTGCCGTGTCCTTGGCTTCGTCGTCTCCCGAGGCTGAAATCGGCGTGTTTAGAACCCCGCCTCCACCGGCGTTGAGCATCACGGCTCGGTAGCACGGTGCCCCATCCGGCTCGGCAGATGGGGGGACCAGTCACCGGATCAGCCACGTGCCCGTGTAGGTCACAGCGGCGGAGTAGATGGGATGGCCATCTTCGTCCGTTACCAGCACCGAAAAGGCTTGGTGTTCGCCGTCCTTGGGTACCTCGTATGCCGCGATCTCGGGTAGGACCGACTTCGCGTGACGAGCAGCCTCTTCAGGGCCAGCGAGGTCCATACCCTCGTCGTCGCGAAGCGTTTGGCCATCATGGATGTCGAAGAAGTAGCGAGGCACAGGGCTCTCCACGCGCAGCAGGCGGGAGCACACAAGGTCTCACAGGCGCGGTAAGCCAAGGGTATTGCCGCGATGCGCTAGATCATAGGCGTCAGATTGGCGGAAAATACCAACAAATGGAAGTTGCTTACCTCACCTGAGAGAATGTCTGATACCTCACATAGCGGGGTATGGGGGAGCCTTGGGATGCAGGTGGAGGTAGTTCGGATTGAACCCGGCATAGGCCTTGATGGCAGCGACATCGGGTAGGGTGACACGCCTCTCCTTGAACACCACCAGCCCCAAACGTCGTAACTCCTGGAGCACCCGGTTGATGTGAACATTCGACAGCCCGGTTGCATCGCCGAGGTCGAGTTGGATGAGGGGAAACTGGTAGCTGTTCTCCGTCGCAAGCCCGACCACCTGAAGGCGGATCAGGAACTCGCAGAACAGGTGTGCGACTTGCTCGTCGGCCGAACGACGGCCCATGCACACCAGCCATTCCCGGAGGATTGCTTCATCGACGAGGCCGGCCCACTGCAAGGCACGGTTCAGGCCCGGATGTCTCCCGCTGAGGTCATTCATCACTGAACGCGGGATACGCACCACGTCGCAGGAGCTGATCGTTCCGATGCTGTGATCCATCTCGCCGAGGATCGACACGTTCAGGTCGCAGAAGTCTCCCGGGATGAGGAAGCCGACAATCGACCGTCCACCGCCTGGAAGCACCTTATAGCGGCAGGCGAACCCTTTCTGGATCAGGTGGACGTGATCGGGCACGTCTCCTTCCGAGATGAGTGCGGTTCGGGATGGGACATCGCGAACACGCGCACTCGCATCAGTAAGAGCCTTCTCTTCGGACCCAGAGAGGATGAAACGACGTCCAAGCTTCTGGATGAACGGATTGAGCATCTGCCCTCCCGGGCCATGCCCTATGGCCACTATGCCGAGCTAAGCGGCAGTGCACCAGAAAGTTGCGCCGAGGCTTGGAATATAATTCCAATCTTGTACAGCCTGACGACTACGCAATTTCACAGAACGATTTCACGGATACCGAGGTTCGTGCCGTCCGCCTGAAACTGTCACTTCTGCGCTGTAGACGATGTCTCCGGAGGCATTACGGGCTAAAATCTTGAACGCCTGTTGATCACTTCTCGGCAGAACGTTTTTGGCGATATCTCCGAGCGCCCTAAGGACCTCTGTCCGGGCAGTCTCTACGTCGGGAAGGTCCATCCCTTCCTCATCCCTGAACGGGGCGCGACTATCATCAAAGTCGAAATAAATCTTCAACAGCGCTACCTTCGATAAATTTGTATTTCCTAGCGAAGACGTCAGCTATTGAACCGTACTGCGCTTGTCATTGGCTCTTGTTAATCGGCGTTTGTCCGACGTCAGCACCTGTGGGACAGATTGAGGGTCTTCACGAACGGAGGATGGCTGGTTCATCGTAGCCCCTGAGGAGCGAAGATGAAGCAGACATCCGGACCGGCCAAGAAGCCGGCAGAAGCGGTGATCAAGGACATTCGCCGGGCCACACGTCGGCAGTTCTCGTCCGAGGAGAAGATCCGCGTGGTGCTGGAAGGCTTGCGTGGCGAGGACAGCATTGCCGAGCTTTGCCGACGTGAGGGGATCGCCGCCTCGATGTACTACGGCTGGTCCAAGGAGTTCCTGGAGGCTGGCAAGAAGCGCCTGTCCGGCGACACGGCTCGGGCGGCCACCACGGATGAGGTGCGGGATCTCCGTCGCGAAGCGGGGGCGCTGAAGGAGGTCGTGGCTGATCTCGTCCTGGAGAACCGTCTGCTTAAAAAAAGCATGAGCGGGGCTGGGGGCGACGAGGCATGAGGTACCCGGCCCCCGAGAAGCTGGAGATCATCCGGCTGGTCGAGCAATCCCACCTGCCGGTGCGTGCCACCCTGGACAAGCTCGGCATCACCCGCTCGACGTTCTACCGCTGGTACGACGCCTACCAGCGCGGCGGCCCCGAGGCGTTGAATGACCATTCCTCAAGGCCAAGCCGGGTCTGGAACCGTCTACCTGCAGAGATCCGCGAGCAGATCGTTGCTCTGGCCTTGGAGCAGCCTGAACTCAGTCCGCGTGAGCTGGCAGTGCGCTTCACCGACGAGCGCCGCTACTTCGTCTCGGAAGCGACCGTCTACCGGTTGCTCAAGTCTCAGGACCTGATCACCAGCCCGGCCTATATCGTCATCAAGGCCGCCGACGAGTTCCGCGATAAGACCACCGCGCCCAACCAGCTTTGGCAGACGGACTTCACCTACCTGAAGGTCGTTGGCTGGGGCTGGTACTACCTGTCGACGGTCCTGGACGACTTCTCACGCTACATCGTCGCCTGGAAGCTGTGCACGACGATGCAGGCCAGCGACGTCACCGCAACGCTCGACCTGGCGCTGGGGGCGGCTGGGCTCGATCAGGCGCGGGTGATGCCGCGGCCACGCCTGCTCTCCGACAACGGACCGAGCTACGTCGCCAGCGACCTGGCTGACTGGCTCGGCATTCGGGGCATGACCCACATCCGCGGCGCGCCATGCCATCCGCAAACGCAGGGCAAGATCGAGCGTTGGCATCAGACGCTCAAGAACCGCATCCTGCTCGA
Organism: Methylobacterium sp. Ger2507; assembly: GCF_055231875.1. NCBI lineage: Bacteria > Pseudomonadati > Pseudomonadota > Alphaproteobacteria > Hyphomicrobiales > Methylobacteriaceae > Methylobacterium > Methylobacterium sp. Ger2507. Next base: position 125,524 of record NZ_JBUYVC010000002.1, on the reverse strand, counting down.
ACACGCCTACTTACCTGGCGAGCTGGAGGCGCAGGTTGCCGACTTCGTCGAACACTACAACCATGCCCGAGCCCATGAGAGCCTGAGCAACCTCACGCCCGCCGACGTCTACTTCGGACGCGGCGAAGGGATCCTGGCCGAGCGGGAACGCATCAAGCGCCAGACCCTGATGGATCGCCGCTTGCGCCACCACGCGCAGGCCGCCTAACCTCCTACCCCAGATGGACCAGAGCCTCTGTCCCTGAACACCGCTGAATGTCCCAAATCATCTGACGACGGACAGTCGCGCTTACGCCGAACCGCTTGGCCGCCTGACGGCGCGACGCGCCTTCCTCGACGGCGGCCACGACACGCGCGCGCAGATCGACGGATAGAGCAGATGGCATGCAGCTCTCCTGCGAAAGCCGCGCAGGAAATCACATCAAACCCCGACCGGTAAACCCTGGTGATTCAGCCCGGTCGGATGCTGCTCTAAGCCAAACTTATGGGTCCGGAGCCTAGGCAGCCTCTCGCGCAAGGTTGGGCAGGTCAGCCCCGGTCTCGATCTCGGCCGCCGAGGGTAGACGCCCGAGGCTCAGCAGGTGCAGAAAGGCCGTGAACGTACCGTTGCGACCGATGCTGCAGGCGGCTGTCACCCGGTCGCCCGTGACGTAATAGGCGATGAAGTCGAGGGCGGCGGGGTCCCCCTGCATGACGATCCGGTCGAATCCTTTGGCGTATCCGCCGTAATCGAGGCGCTTGTCGCCCTGGTTGCTCCAGAAAAACGGAGCCCCCGCGAACACGCCGCTTCGGCCGAGGATGGCATGGGCCACATGTGTGCCGTGCTGCTGCGCGAGACGCCAATGCTCGATCCGCGCTGTCTCGCCGCTCGCCTTCTCGGGGAAGGCAGCGATATCACCTGCGATCCAGACGCCCTCCGCGAGTTTGAGGTCGCCGCCGACCGCGATGCCGCCGTCGTCGCCGGGCGCGACGCCCGCGATCAGGCCGGTCTCCGGCGCGGCGCCCGCGCCGACGAGGACGATGTCGGCCAGAAGGCGCCGCCCGTCCTCCGTCTCGACGGCCTCGACCCGGTCGGTGCCGGCGATCCGGGCGACGGAGCCGATCTCGAAGGTGACGCCGTTGCCGGCATGGTATCGCTTCAGCGCCACGCCCACCGCCTCGCCGAAACGCTTGGCGAAGGGCACCGCCTCGCGCGCCAGCACGGTGACGGACAGCCCGCGCTTGTTGAGGAACGCGGCGGCCTCCAGGCCGATGAAGCCGGCGCCCACCACGACGACGGACTTGGCCTTGCCCGCCGCCTCGCTCACGCGGACCGCGTCGTCGAGGCTGCGCAGGGTGAAGACCCCGCCCAGGTCCTTGCCGGGGAAGTCGGGCACCACCGCCCGGCTTCCGGTAGCGACGAGGATCGCGTCCGCGCTCAAAGTCCGGCCGTCCTTCAAGGTGACGTTGCGTTGGGTGGGATCGACCCGGGCGACCTCCGCGGTGATGCGTTCGACCTTGTTGATCCGGTCGAAATCGGGCTCGATCAGTACCTTCTCTGGCGAGGTTGGCTTGGCCATGAACTGCTTCGAGAGCTTGGTCCGGTCGTAGGGCGGGTACGCTTCGCGACCGACCATGGTGACGCGGCCTTCATAGCCTTCGCGGCGCAGCGTCTTGACGCAGGCGACAGCCGCGGCACCTGGGCCGACGATGAGCACACTCCCCACGGTCGCGCCCGCCGTCTTCGTCGGCGTCGGCTCCGGCGTGAGGGTCGCCACGGCGTCGGTCCCCTCGATGCGGACCGGGTAGCGCGTGAGGGAATCGAGGGCCGGCGGCTCCTCCAGGCTTCCGTCGGCCAGCGCGAAAGCGGCCTTGTGCCAGGGGCAGTAGAGGCGTCCGCCGCAGATCTCGCCCTTGCCGAGCGGCGCCCCGAGATGCGGGCACTTGGCCTGAAACGCCCGAACGCCAGAGGCGTCGCGCACGAACAGCACCTTTTCGTCCCCGACCGAACCCTCCTTCACGCCCCCCATCGGGATCGCGTCGAGGGCAAGGCGGATCTCGGTTCCGGGCATGTCTGGTGTCCCTTCTGGCGAGCGCCATCACGCCCGGCCTATCAAGTCGCCGAACACGTTCCGGTTGCCTCTTGCCCGGCTGGGAAAACAGCGAGAGGCAGCCCCGTGAGATCGCTTCGAGCATCCGCCGAAGTCGTCCAGTTGCGCCGCGAACGCACCGTCGTCGGGGCGCTCCTAGGCAGCACACAGCGACGGCGCATTCCTCGCAGGATGATGCTCGAACCGCAGGATCGAACACATGAGGCGATCGGACGTCCGCTTGTAGGGCTAAATGTTTGGTCGCGGCATTTGGTGGAGCGGGTTTGACCTGAAGCGACTGGTCTCGACGGACCTTGCTTTGCAGATGGCCTCGTAGGGCGTGAGACCCCGCAGGGTCTTCATGCGCCGGCCAAAGTTGTAGGCGCTGACGAAGTCGGCCAGATGGGCGCGGAGTTGCTCGTGGCTGTCACAGTAGTAGCGCTTGACCGTCGCATCTTTGATCGTGCGGTTTATTCGCTCGACCTGCCCATTCCTCGGGGTGTTCGTTACCGCAGGCGTCGTCACCTCGATCCTGCTGGATCACTTCGGATGGGTCGGCTTCGATCAGCACCCAGCTAGCCTGGGCCGCATCGTCGGTGCCATCCTGATGATCGGGGGCGTAGCACTCGCAGGTCTCTGATGAACCCGAAATTGTATTAAATCAGGTTATACAACCCGACTTTCACCCGACGAAGCAAGCCGAGATGGTTAATTTTGTTTTGAAGCATTCAGAACATAGGGTCTTTCGTACAGTTGGTGATGGAAAGGATTTTCCATGCGCTTTCAGACTGCACTCCTCGCTTTGATTTCGCTTGGCTCCCCAGCTCTGGCCCAATCCACACCTCCCGGACGTTTTGGTGGTGGTCAGAACGATACGCTGCTGAATGAGCTACGCACTGCGCCGGTACCCAAACAGGCTCCAGACCTGGATACCCTGCAGCTTGCATCCGCTCAGCGTGAGCGAGCTGCCTCAATGGAAGAAAAGACAAACGGCCTTTGGCAATCTTGGACAATGTCTATCTGCGAGGGGTGTGGAGATACCCCTTCTTACAAGAAGACCGTCAGCGACAATTTTGCCAATAAGAAGCCTCGTTACGCGACTGGATCAGAAGGCAGTGCATTGAGACGTCAAGCTCTTATGTCGCGCTCGAGGAAGCCGGATAAAGCTCCCCGCAGCCTCTATGCGGACCTCTCCACCGAGAACATCAGCCAGATCCGCCGGATGCCTGGTCAGTAGACATCTCGCCAACCCAACAAAATGCGTCTGTACGGCCATTGTCCTGAGCCAAGGGTCTAGGTCCGGCAGCGCTCAGGCATGCTGGTCGTTGGCTCTGCGAGAACCAGCGAGGCTGATCGCGCTCCGCGACGGGCGACGATCTTCTCCGTAGGTAGGTCGCTCGTAGCCAGTGCGTGACTGAGCGTAGATGACTTCGCCAAGGGTGCCTGCTGTCTGCATCAGCAGCGCCGCCTCACACATGGCTGCGATACGAACACCAAGTTCACGGGTGTGCATCCGGCCATAGAGGAAGACGGCCAGCTGGGCACGCGTGTGCTGAGCAATGATCGCAACGAGGTTGTACAGGGTCTCGGCGTCGGCGCGGTAAAGCCGACCGAGCGTTTCAGCAGGGACCGGGCAGCCATCCTCGAAGTCGCGGACGGTGATCAAGTGAGCTTGGTTCACGGTCGTTCCTACCTGCTGAGTGCAGCAGGGTGGTCAGATTATGGTTAATAGATCACTATACCTTTCGGCACCGATTGGATTATTCATCTTCCGCAGCAGGCCGAGCGCTTATGCGCCCCGCGGTGCATACAATCGCAAAGACGCTGCGCTTCAGATCATCATTTTCGATCTCCGCAAAAGCCTTGAGCAGCGCAACTGCGCCAGGCGTGCCGAGGAGGAGCAGATCCTCAGGCTGCATAGCCGTTCCGGCAGCGTCCTCGAACAGGATTGAAACTGAAACGTCGAGGCACTTCGCAATCTGCTGAAGGCGGCTGGCGCCGACACGGTTGATGCCTTTTTCGTACTTCTGGATCTGTTGGAAGGTTACGCCGACCGCGATGCCGAGATCGCTCTGTGAAAGACCCTTGGCCCTCCGTATGGCAGTGATGCGAGCCCCTAGGGTCTGATCGACATCGGTGGCTTCCTTAGGCTTCATATCGCTGGCTCGACGCTGGCTTAAAAACACTAATGGCATCTGTCAGAGGCAGCAGGCCGGCACCAGCCCTGCTTTAGCTCCAGTAGACGCCCCTTGCAGCCTACTTGCGTCTCAGAGGCAGTCGAACGCTCGGTAAAAGCGCTCCTGGGCTATCGTGGAAGCCCAAACGATGCGGGACGAAAAGGCGATGAGTTACAGCTACGCATACGTCGCAGGCCCGCTGCCCGTAAGCGCCCACAACGCAACAATCTACGTGAAGCCCAATGGCGCGACCTCGACGGTTATCTGGACAGCGACATTCGACGCAGGAGGGATGACTGATGCCGAAGCGAAGGCTGACATCGAGAGCGTTTACGAATAGAGGTTGGCTGCTGAGACCCATCCTTACTAATTGAGATCTCGTCACAACGACGCCCCGAGGATTTCTCCTCAGGGCATCGTTATGACGAAGGCAGCCAAATGATCGGAGCTGCGGACGCTTAAACCGAACTTACAAGCCTCATCGATCCTAGAAGCCGTTGAACTTGTAGTTCAGACCGGCGCGGACGATGTTGCCCTCCGTCGTGAAGCGACTGGTGTAGGAGCCGTTGACGGGCGCTGCGCCAGTGAAATTGACCAGCACGTTTCGTGAGCCGAGATCGTAGCGCAGGTACTCGACCTTCATCGTCACGGCGCTCGACCGGAAGAAATTGAACATGCTGTCGGTCGCGAGCGCGTACTCAATGCCGCCGCCATAGGTGTAGCCGGTCTCGATGTCGCTGAAGGTGCCGGCATAGGCCAGGGGACGGGCCGCGGCGTTGCCGAAGAACTGCGCGTCGTAGCTCACGTTGCCGTAGGCGAAGCCGCCGGTTCCGTAAATCATGAACCGGTCGAAAGCGTAGCCGACGCGACCGCGCACGGTACCAAGGAAATCGAGGCTCTGACGGAAGGTCGAGGGATCGTTGAGGGCGCTCAGGTACGAGCGCGTGCGGGACAGGTCAGTGTAGGCCGCATCCGCCTCGAGACCGATGACGAAGCCCGAGCCGGGCGTTAGCTGGAAATTATAGCCTACTTGGCCGCCGCCCGTGAAACCCTCCTGCTCGGAGCGAATCGCTGGCGTGCGGCGCAGGGAAGACACGTTGCCGACCGTGCTGGTGTTGAAGGGGGCCGCGACGGGCGCAGCGCCGGGACCATTGTTGCCGATCGTCCGGACGGTCTGATCCTCGGAGAAGGCGTAGCCGGCGTTGATGCCGAAATAGGCGCCGGTCCAGGTAAACAACGGAATGGGCGTGAACACCGGCGGGGGCGCTTCCCGGCGAGGCAGATCGGCGGCCGCGGCAGCGCTGGTGAGAAGCGCAGCAGCACTGCCGGCAAGGAGCAGCATCTTAAGCATATGAAGAACCTTCGCGTTCAGGACTTTTAAGATGGTGAGACGATGCCTAAACAAGCTTGCCACGCCTATCGCAACAGAGCCACGCTTTAACCGAAACGTTTGGCTAGGGGCCGGATTTGCGAGATCATTCCTCTCTGTGTCCAAAATACAATAAGTAATTTTCTTATTAGGTTGTTTATAAAATTTCAGTGGTCGAGGATTAAAGTTAGAACTCTAAGTGTCCCATTCGGGCGTCTGCCGTCGTTACCCGCTTACGCCACTTTTGCACCGTCGTCGAACTGACGCCATAACGCCGGGCCAGCGCCCTTACGCTCACTTCACGTAACTGGATCGCGCGACGGACCGCCTCCGTCGTCGTGGCGCTTCCATTGCGAACCTGGCTCATAGCCCATCCCTCGCAGAATGGTGCTTCAACCGTATCACCATACCGCGGGATCAAACAGTTTAGGTTTTTTCTGGAAGCGTCATCGCGGCAGAGATAGTCCGTTGTGCGATCCAGCTACGTCAAGAAAGTCTAAGGCCGCTGGCCCACCGGTAGAGCGTTAATACCACAACGGTGCAGGTGCGTCGCAAACAGGCTGTGAGCCGATTGGCTATTCCGCAGCGACGTGGAGGCGTCCCTGTCCGTTCACTGTTGCCTCGCCTTCGTCACGCCAGCCTGATCGGACCGGAGCAAGCGCGACCTGGTTTCTCCCGCCGTGCTTGGCTCGATAGAGCGCGGTATCGGCTGCTTTGACGAGGTCGGCGCTATTGCTGGACGTGCTCGGCACAGAGGATACGCCAAGCGATGCGGAAACCTTCGCGCCATGGGTGCCGGAAAGAGCCTCGATGCGCTCTCGTATTTGCTCTGCCTTGACCGCGGCATCCTCGAGACTGCAGTCGGGAAGGAACACGATCATCTCCTCGCCGCCGTAGCGACAGGCGACGTCCGTTTCTCGAAGCGCTCCGACGATTGCAGCAGCCGCCTCACGCAGGACGGCGTCACCAGTTGCATGGCCGTGCTCGTCATTGAGACGCTTAAAGTGGTCGAGGTCGATCATAATAACCGAAACCTTCCGTCCCTCGCGTTCGGCAAGGCGGACGTATCGATCGAGACTGTCTTCCATGTAGCGCCGGTTGTAGAGCCCGGTCAGCGGATCTCGGAGCGCCTGGTTGCGCAGCTTCTCGCGCAGCGCGATGTTGGACAGAGCGAGCGACATCGCGTCGCCAAGTGCCGAACTCAGCGGCAGGATGGCGGCAAGGCGCTCTTCCGCGTTCGAGCCCTGCGCGAAAACCTGGAGCAGTCCAAGGTTCTCGCCTCGGGCCACCATTGGGATTTCGAGGGCAGCGAAACCGGAGGCGTGATGCTCACAGCAGAGGGCTTTCGCTCCGCTGCGGTTGATGTGCGGCTTCCCGCGCTTCATCGCCCAGCACTGGTTGATCGCGATCGCCTCCGGAAGATGTGTGCCATCCTCGCAGGCCCATGACGTGGATAGGACGAGGCGATCCCGCGAGTTGTTAAAGACGTAGAGCGCGCCGCTGAAGCCACCGATCAGCTCTCCCGCAGTGGCGCGTAGGACGGCGTTGGCATCGTGGTGATCGGCGGCGCTCTGCAGCATGTCGGTCATTTCGAACAGATGGCGCACCTGTGTCCTGGAGGCGTCCATCTCCGTGATGGCGGTGGCCCGGGCTTGCGCATCGCGCGCACCCGATCGGAATGCGAAGATCATCACTCCTGCGATGAGCAACTGCGAGAGCAGGACGACGCTTTTGCCGATCTCGATGCGCGTCTCGTGGTCACCAAAGTGCGAGTTCCAATCTGCCAGGAAGGCATCGAATGCGTGCCGCATCTTGCCGACCAGTGCGGCGCTCCTGCGTTCCCTCAGCAGAGCTTGGGCCTCGTCCATCTTCCCGGCGCGGACCAGTTCTAGAGCATCGGTCCAGATAGCTTCGAGCGACTTTAGGCTGGTGTCAGCAGACGTGTTGGTCCCATCAGGCATCCTGAGGAATGGATCGAGACGAGCAAGGTACGTATCTCGTCTGCTGTGAAGCGCTTCGAAGGCGCGGCTGTATTCGCTGTACTCACTGTCCCGGTCGCCAACAGCTCTGTTGAGCACGTAAGCCTCAGCATCCATCAAGGCTTCCTGAGCGATGCGCATCTGGCGCCCGCCCTCGCGCAGGTCGATGAGAGCCTGCTGGTGTCGGTTGGTATAGAAGAAGCCGGAGAGCACGATGGTGATCATGACCACGATGAGACCGACCTGAGCTGCAAGGCGATACCTGACACCGCTGCGCCGGGTACTTGTCGTCTTAGGACCTGCTTCGCGTTCACTCAGTGCCATCACTGGTCCCAAAATATCGGCACCGACACGGATCAGCGCGCTGGGAACAGAAAGCACCAACCCTCCTGTTTCCGCGTGAATGAAGATGGCTAAGAGATTGGTACCAAAGCAGATGCGCTTCGATAGAAGTCCAGTCTCGGCTCTCGTTCGATCAAGACGGCGTTCCTATCATTCGGCACTCGTATCAGTCTGCGAGAGCAAGTGAGGGCTTCCTTCCCCGGCACCACAAAACCTCACGCCGGTACGGGCTTCGAGGCCTCGCAAGTATCGATCCTCCTAGAGCCTGAGACCACGCTGCCGGTCGTCATCATCGGCCGCGATGAAGCCAGCTAAGACCCGAGCCGGTGTTGTGTAGACGGCCCGGAACCCTTTGGGCATGGGTCCGCAGCCTATACACACGGCGAAGTCCCACCGGCGCCATATTCGCGTGTTGCGCTTGTCGGTAGCTCTCTGCCGTGCCTGTCCTTGCTCGATTAGCTTTTTTATCTCCGCAGCTTTCTCGTCGCTGGTTGCACCGGATATGGGTGGCAAATCAGGACGCGGCTGTCGTTTTCCTTGACTGAAAGCGGGGCCTGCAAGTCCAAAGGTGGCGCACAGAATGAGACCGATGATGCGCATCGAAGCTCCCACTATCTGATCAAATGCTCTTTCAGTTGTGGGGACTACGCGGCTAGTTCTTGGATGGTTTCAATTATCTGTGTTTCCGCATGGATGTATATTATCACGCTTCCGTGACGAGAAAACCCGCCACAGCTTGCGCAGGGCGGGCGAAGTCGAGGGGAGGAATTCCATGAGAGGAATGAGCCCTCGTTGCACGTCGGATGCCAAAGTAGAACCGCCTGCTCCCGGGACGAGAGAAATCCTTCCTATAGAGCCTTGATTTTTCGGGACACGGAGTGGATGCAGTAGTTTCCAAAATCAAAGGAACGCGAAGTGAAAGACGCGCCTGAAACTGCGGCTGAAATCGGAACCGGAGCGGCCGATTACGTCGTCTTGACCGCAGATCTCGTCTCCGCGTTCATCTCCAACAATTCAGTCCGACCCACCGATCTGGGCGAGTTGATCACCACCATGCATCAAACCCTCAAGGGTCTGAGCGGACCTTCTACGCTGGCCGTCTAGCAGTTCGAGAAGCCTACGACCGCGCAGATCAAGAAGTCGATCACGCCGGACGCCCTCATTAGCTTCGAGGACGGCAAGCCATACAAGACTCTCCGTAGGCACCTGGGCCTTTACGGCCTCACTCCTGAGACCTACCGCGTCAAGCATGGCCTGCCTGTTGACTACCCGATGACCGCTGCCAGCTACTCGGCGCAGCGCTCCGAGCTTGCCCGTTCCGTTAGGCTAGGACACCTGCGGAAAGGCGCGCGCAAGGCTTTGGAGCCTGAGGAAACGGTTTCGGAAGCTCCGAAGCGCCATGGACGTCTGGCTAAAGCGGATTGAGGACGTAGAAGGCTGGGGCGAACCCCAGCTTCGAACGACCGGGCTCACTAGATGTTCTGAAAGCTAACCATATCAGCCATACAGCATATCAGTGCGTATGGTGTGTGTTCATCTGGGGCATTCGGTCAAGGTTGGATAACTTCGCAACCCCAGCCTCTCACCGCTGCCTCGAGTGAACGACCTTCATAGCTTCGACACCTAGAGCGGTTTCCACCTATTCCGGATCGTAACCGGCGGCAGCGAAGTAGTTTGCGCACTCGGTTGGGGTGAAGGCGTCGAGCAGATTGCCGACGACAGTCCAGAGCCGATCGACCGTGCGCTCGGCCGCTTTGCGCAGCAGCGCCTTGAGCTTGGCGAAGGCCATCTCGATCGGATTGAAGTCGGGCGAGTACGGCGGCAGGAAGCGAAGCCGTGCGCCGCTGGCCTCGACGGCGGCCTGGATTGCTGCGCCCTTGTGGGCGGGGAGGTTGTCGAGGATGACGGTGTCGCCGGGCCTGAGGGTTGGGGCGAGCACCTGCTCGACATAGGCCAGGAACCAGTCTCGCGTCATCGGCCCGTCGAGCACCATGGGCGCGCTCATCCCCGACATGCGCAAGCCCGCAACGAACGTCGTCGTCAGCCAGTGGCCATGCGGGATGCCCGAGCGTAGGCGCTGACCGCGAGCACAGCGACCGCGCAGGCGCGCCATACGGGTGGAAAGGCCGGTCTCATCGATGAAGATCAGGCGCTCGGGATCGAGGTCAGGCTGCGCGGCAAACCACGCCTCACGGGATGCGGCCACGTCGGGGCGATCCTGTTCGGTCGCATGCGCCGACTTTTTTTCCATGTCACCGCCCGGCGGGCGAAGAAACGCCACAGCGTACCCAATCCGACCGAGACGCTGCGCTCGGTACGCAGGCGCTCCTGCATCTCGGCAAGCGTGATGTCGTCTTTCTCATCGATGAGGGCGAAGAGGAAGGCTTCGTGCTCGTCGAGCTTGGAGCCAGGTGGACGGCCCTGACGCTGAGCCCGCGTCTCCCCTGTCCTCGTGGCGTGCGCAGCCCAGCGGATCACCGTGGCGATACCGACCCGATAGCGCAGGGCCGCGGCCCGGCGGGACAGACCTGCGCCCACTGCGTCCAGGACGCGAATGCGCAGATCGTGACTGTAGGCACGGGCCATGGCGATCTCCCTGACGAACCTTCAGGGATCAACGCTCACCTCGCCGCAACGACTCAGGGATCGTGGAAAACGCTCTAGACGGTTGCATTGACTGTCGCAAAGATACAATAACATTCGAGACCAGGGCTGAGATCTAAACAAAGCTGGACAACCAGCCGCCTCCGAAGCGGAAGGGGCGGCGTCTAGATTGAGGGTGCTTGCCATGCCGAGGACGGAGCAGGGACAAGGCAAAGCTGATACACCGATCAGGCTTGAGGTCATTCCCCGGCATGGTCTGCAACGTAAGGAGGCTGCGCGCTACGTCGGCATCAGCACCACGAAGGTCGATGTCTGCGTGAAGGACGGGCGCATGCTACAGCCATTCAAGATCGACGCCTTATCCTGACTGCTGGAACCCTGTCCAATCAATGACGTACACGCTGCACCAACTGGCACCCGGGAGTTACGATCTGGCCCTGGATGGGGTCATCGTCGGAGGGGTAGTCCGTGAGACCACGGCCGGAGGCTCTTCTACAGGCTGGTGTGCGGAGTTGCTGCAGGATCAACCAGCAGCGACGCGCCCCCATCCCTTCGATTGCGTGGAGCATCGTTTTCCGACGCTGGAGGCAACAGCGGAGTGGCTCGGGGTGCGCTGGTGCTGGAAACCATCGAAGAAGCATAAGCTCCAGCTACGCGCGATCACCTAAACGGCTTCGGGCGTGATCCGAGCGCAGGCACTTGAGAGACTGTGCGCTCTTGCAGGACAGAAAAGAGCTGTGTCGTCGTTTCACCATACGACCGCTCGCAATCGCTTGCTGAAAGCGCTCTCGCCCGACGGCTTTTCGCTGCTCCAGTCGCACCTGAATGCTGTGCAGACTGAGTTGCGTCAGACGATGATCGAGCCGAATGCGCCGATCACGCAGCTCTTACATCCCCAAGCCCGGCTACGTGTCACTCGTCACGCAGGGCTCACAGGGCGACAAAAGCGAGATTGGGACGTTGCCCGCGCGGTCGTAGGACCGGCCCCGGCACACTTACTCGGTATCCCGCATTTGAAGGATGAGGTGTCCGTTACCGCACCATTTGTGGCTAAGCTGAAACCGTAGCGACTGCCCTGCCGTAGTTTCAAGACATGGCGCATGGCGAAGGCAGGGTATGGAAAAACCGCATTACATTGTGCAACGCAGCCGCTCAGGCAGGTTCAACTTCACGCTTTTGACGAGCGCCGGGCGGCTTACAGGGTCTGTCACGGTCCCCATTGATGGTCGCTCAAAGGACGAGATCAAACAGCAAGCTGTGGATCAAATCAGGGAACTCGCTGCGGACTTGGTCCGAGTTCAAAATGAAAAAGACGCATCTCCTGACAAGGAACTATCGGACCCCGTCAATGATTGCGACTAGGTATTCCAACAGCTTTCTTTGGTGATCATAGTTTTTTTATCAAATGAGCTTGGTTCAGCCTGCGCCATTCGGCTTTCTGAAGGATCTGGCCGCATGACCCTCATCCGCGAAGTGACAGACGCCCTTGGGCTCAGCATTCTGTTCGGAAATGTTGAGGCGACCCTGCACGCGGACCTGGTTGAGGAGTAGCACCAGGCCCGACGCGCCCCTGCGGATGGGTACAGGCTGGGATGACTCACGCCGCCGCCCCCGAGGACGAACCTTATTTCGGAGCGATCCCAAGGATCTTCATAGCATCTGGCCTGAACGCCCCTTTGGGATCGACATGGCGGTAGAGGGTCTGCCGGGTGATACCGAGCTCAGCGCAGAGCTCGGCGACCTTGGTCTCAGGCTTTCCCATCGCCGCCTGGGCCAACCTGAGCTTGGCTGCTGTCATCTTTGGTTTGCGGCCTCCGCTTCGGCCTCGCGCCCGCGCAGAGGCGAGCCCGGCCTTGGTCCGCTCGATGATGAGCTCGCGTTCGAACTCCGCCAATGCCGCGAAGATGCCGAACACAAGCCGGCCGTTGGCCGTGGTGGTGTCGATGTTGGCGCCCTGCCCTGTCAGGACTTTCAGACCCACCCCGCGCTTGGTGAGGTCGTGCACGGTATTTATGAGATGGCGCAAGTCGCGGCCGAGGCGATCGAGCTTCCAGATCGCGAGCATATCCCCCTCACGCAGGGCTTTGAGACAGGCGTCCAGTCCAGGACGGCTGTCGCGTTTACCTGAGGCGTAGTCTTCGTAGAAGCGATCGGGCTCGACACCAGCGGCGAGGAGCGCATCCCGCTGCAGGTCGGTAGTCTGCGACCCATCGGCTTTCGACACGCGCATGTAGCCGAGCAGCATCAGGTCGAATTCCTCGTCAGTGGTTTCCTGCCGGCAGCACCGGATCAACGGCAGTTGCGAGTTCGCCTAGGCTGCTGCTGTCACGCAAACGAGCGATTGCGTGACAAACCAATCGGTACGGCCCTAACGGTGAAGTTACTGCTCCGCAAGGCGTCATGTTTTCTACGATCCGCGAACGCTACATACGCTTGATTTTATGACATGATGCGCGGGGTGTTTCCTCATTCTTGTACCCAGCCAGGGCCCATGACCTTTTCCGATACCCTGCTGATTTTTGATATCATGGTCTATGATTCATAAGGGCACCTGCAGCTACCGTCCGATATATCAGATTGATACCTATACGGCTTTTAGGTATCAAGATCTGTAGATTCCTGAAGTGGGTAGATCGGTGAACTCGCAAGCAGTCAAAATTATCGATGGAGGTAAACTCATCATCCCAGCGGCTTTTCGGCGTCAGCTTGGGATCGGCATTGGCGATACCGTCGTGGTCGAACTGACCGAAGATGGGTTGTTTGTTCGTTCGCTTTCCTCGGCCGTGCGTCAGGCTCAGTCGATCGTGCGTGGTTTTCTACCGGAGCAGCCTGATACGACCAAAGGTGATGATGTCGAAAATGAAGCCGAGGGTAGTCATGAGTGACGGCTTCGTCCTCGACGCTTCGGCCTTGCTTTGTCTACTCAAAGGTGAAGCGGGCGCCGAGCGGGTCCTTGCTGTCCTGCCTCGAGCCTGGATCAGCCCCGTGAGCCTTCTCGAAACCTACGCCCATCTTGCTGCCCTTGGCGGCACCGAGGAGCGGATCGCACAGGCCATCGAGGGACTTCATCTGCGCGTCGTTCCCTTCGATACGCTTCAGGCCCGTGCTGCCGGAATGCTGCAGCCAACAGCCCAGGCCTTCGCGCTATCGCTCGGCGACTGCGCCGCTTTGGCCCTGGCGCGACAGCGAGGCGCGACCGCCTTGACCACGCACCAAGCCTGGGCCGACTTGGCCGAGCCCCTCGGGGTCATGGTCGAACTTGTCAGATGACCATGCACTCGTAGGATCCCTGCAATCATGCCGATCCGTCGCGAGCATCGCTTCTTCTACCCGATTGACTGGCGGGAGCTCTCAGCCTCCATCCGCTTCCGTCGAGCGGGAGGGACATGCGAAGGCTGCGGTCGGCCACATGGGCAGACCATCTATCATCTAGGTGACGGACGTTGGTGGGATGCCGGCCTCGGCGTATGGCGCGATGGGCTTGGGCGCCGGCTTCAAGCCCTACCCACCATCGAAGAACTCGGTGTCATCCGTACAACAAGGGTCGTGCTGGCGGCCGCTCACCGCGATCATGACACCAGCAACAACGCCAACACGAACCTCGCGGCCTTCTGTCAACGCTGCCACATGAACCATGATCGGCCCGAGCATCGCCGGCGTCGGTGGCGGACGCTGTTTCGCCGGAAAGCGGCCGGCGATCTATTCGCCGGTCCCTACGAGATGCGCTGAGACGTACCTGATCCTTCGACGGATCTAGGACGATGCATGGTGTTCATGCGCCGATACGCGTCCCTCGGGCGGCATGGGCATAACGAACAGATCGAGTTGCGCCGCGGATGCACCTCTTCGGCGTCGGCGGGGTGAGCGCATCCGCATGACGGGAAGCGCGATGCCTGGCTTGGCGTGAAGGACCGATCCGATGATCTGGCAGCCGTCTCCACGGTGGTAGACATAGGCTCGATACGGACCAGCCTGCAGTATTTCCTGGGCAAGAGACTGGTCACCCGGCAGTCCTCGAAGCGTATTCAGCAGACATGACAGGCCAAGAATCTCTGTCCGATTCGATCGAAACTCGAAGGTATGCCCGATCCAAATCTGGAGCTGCGCTCCGATACTGGTTTTCGGGAATGGGTTGATGCCAATCTGCGTTGCGGCGTCGGCCAGGAAACCAGCGATCGCCTCACGGTCTGCGATATGCGGGCACGCTAGGATCGAGGCAGCCAGCTGACGCTTGCTGGGCGACACGCGCTTCTCCCTCACGCCTGCGAGAACAACTTGGAACCGAATCCTGATTCTTGCCGAGCTTGAAGTCAAACACTACTTTGCAGTCATTGACTGATGGGTAGGCGTATGGCCGTGATGACGATCCGCAATATCGACGATGCGATCAAAACGCGCCTGCGCATCCGCGCCGCCCTGCATGGTCGGTCGATGGAAGACGAGGCGAGGGCTATCCTCCGCGCTGCTCTGTCGACCGAGCCCGTGCGGCCACGCGATCTCGGCCAGGCCATCCACGTGCGCTTTGCAGCCCTCGGTGGGGTCGATTTGCCGGAGGTCCCGCGCGAGCCTAGCCGCGAACCGCCGGGCTTTGAGGCGTGATCGTTCTCGACACCAACATTCTGTCCGAGCTGATGCGAGCCGAGCCCCATCCCCGGGTGTTGGCTTGGCTGGTGCGCCAACCCATGGCGGGCCTGTTCACCACCACGCTGACGCAGGCGGAGATCTTCTACGGATTGCGCCTCCTACCGGAAGGGCGCCGGCGGGAGGATCTAATGACAGCGGCCAGACCCATCTTCGAGATCGAGATGGCCGGTCGCATCCTGAGCTTCGATAGCGACGCCGCGCTGGTCTACCCCGAAATCGCTGCCAACCGCCGGCTGGCGGGTCAGCCCATTGCGCAGATCGACGCCCAGATCGCAGCGATCACGCGCTCGCGGGGCGCGCAGTTGGCTACCCGCAACGTCCGGGATTTCGTTGGATGCGGGATCGACGTGATCGATCCCTGGCTCGCGAGTTGAACGCGACCGGCGTCAGGGTCGAGTCCGTAGCCTGGATGACGCGGCTAGGATGTATCCTCATCTTGGTGATCCATCCCGACCCTCGGGATGGATCACGCCGCCCTCATAACCCGATACCGAGCCTTTCGTACGAACCCTTCAACGTCCTGGGTCCGGTCGGTCGAATCTCGGTCTCGACCTTCATCGGCTTGCCCCCGCGCGGATGAGCCCGTCCTTGGCTCGCAGACAGCCCCCTCGTTTGGCGGTCTCGCGGGCCCCCTTGGGATTTTCAGAGCTCCTTGCCAACCTCCCGAAATCGGGATTGCGCGGGAGTGAGCCAGCAATGGGCTCGTCATACGCGACGTCCCGGCCCTCCCTCGGGACCGTCGTTCGATGCCGCGCTCCAGCACCACTCCTGCCACCTCCGGGACCTCCCTGCGACTGACGCTGGCAGAGCGCCAACGCCTCGATCGCGTCGCGGCGGCCCTCGGCCTTGGACCGAGCCGCTTCGCGCGGGAGGCGGTCCTGGCCGCCATTCGGCCGAACGGCGCAGATGCTGCGACCGTAGACAGCCGAGCCGTCCGCGCCCGCCTCCTGGCCCGCTGGACCCTCGAGATCGGCCACCTGGCCGACGAGGTTCGGCTGCTGGCAGCCGCACCGGCCGGCCAGTTCGACCCTGCGGCCCTCGCGGCAGTGGCGGGCAGGATCGCGCAGATGCATGCCGCCGTGGTCCGGACTTGGGAGGAACCCCGGTGATCGCGACCATTCGGCCCCGCGGCCGCACGCGTCGTAATACCGCCGCCCTGGTCGCCCATCTCGAGAAAACCGACTCCGGTCAGGTGGTCGACGTCGTCCGCATCGCCGGGAGCCCCGCCGGCGACATGGCCGGGGCGTTCGCGGATTTCGAGCGCATCCGGGACGGCAGCTGCGCCACGATCGCCCTCCAGCACTTGACGATCAGTCCCGGCCGGCCCTGGACGGCCGTCCAGCGCGACGAGGCCGTCAACCGGATCCTGGCGGCGCTCGGCGCCGAGCGCCACGGCTACGTCCTCGTCGCTCACCAGAACAAGCCACGGGCGCGTGGCGAGGCTGGCACTGAGCATTTCCACCTCGTGATCGCCCATGTCGGCCCAGGCTTGCGAGCGCTCGAACTGTCCCATTCGTATGCGGAGTTGGAAGCGGTGCGGGCAAGGCTGGAGTGCGACTTCGGCGAGCCCCTGACCCCGTCCCGGCGCAGCGCCGCGATCGCGGCGCGTCTGCGCCGGGACGGCTGGGACGTGGTGGCGGAGCGAGTCGAGGCGGCCGCCCTCGCGCAGGGCGAGCTTCCGCGCTCCGGCTTGACCAGCCGGATCCGGGCCTGGCTGGAACGACTCGGGATCGCCGCGCCCCTGGTGCGTGCCAGGGTGATGTTGGCTTACGCACTGGATGGGGCGGGGTTCGAGGCTGCTCTTTCCGAGGCGGGCCTCTCGTGCACACCTGGAGACCAAGTCGCCGGGGCCTGGGTCGTGCGGCAGGGCGACGTCCTCGTCGGCGCCCTCGACCGGCTGGTCGCTCACCCCCGCGCAGCGGTGGCCGCCCGCATGCAGAGCCTGATAACGAGGGTGTTTGAGACGGCCGATCCCCGGCTCGCCCCGGTCGAGGCCGCGCAGCGCGAGGGTGATCGGAACGGCGAGCTGCTCCCAGCACCGGTTGTCTGGATCGTCGACGGGATGGCGGATGTGGCGAGGTCGCAGCCTCCGCGCTCGGATGCCTCGTCCCCGCTCGCACAGTGGCGGGCGCGGCTCACGCAGGGCATCGCCCATGAACAGGGAGCCCTCGAACAGGCCCGACGGCGCAGCCCCCCTCCCCTTGATCGCCGGCATGAAGAGAGGGAGGCCAGGGCCAAGCGTCGCGACGCCCGAATCGAACGGGCCAAGGCTGCGGCTCTCGTGCAGACCCTCGAAGCGCACCAGGCTTCGCCCGGCATCCTCGCGCGGTGGTTCGGTTCGAAGAAGCAACCTGATCTCGAGCTCGTCGCGGCCCAGGCAGCCCTCAAAGACGCATACGAGAAGGAGGCCCGCGCCGAGGCAGAGGTAGAGAGCCTCCGCAATCTCATCGCACGCGAGGCTGCAGACTACAGGCGTCACATGCGGATCGAGGACGAGGAGTCTCAAACGGATGAACGCCATGCCGAGAGCCAGATCGCGCTCTTCGAAGACGCTCTCACCGTCCTGGCGCGAGAACCCTGGCGTGCAGCCATCGGCTTTAACGCCATCTACGATGGAGTAAGCCACCTACGTCGGGACGATCGGCTGACCGCGCAGAGCCGCCTGGACGACGATCCGACGTTAGTAGATGACCTTGAGGCATCGCTGCGATGGATCCCACGCGTCGTTTGATAAATCCATATGTTGCCGACGCCGCATCTGCCGTGCAGCTATGTGATCGTACTATCACATAAGAAAACAGTCATACTGTTTCCGGCTGATTGATTCGGGCTGGATTCCCGCAATTACCCAGGCCCTTGCGCGGGTCGGATTTCGCTGATTCCTTCATGGGATGGGGCGCAGCGATCTTGAGCGGTTGAGCCGCGAGGAGCTGATCGAGCTGGTGCTGCGGCTGCAGCGTCCGGACAAGACCTCGCGCACCTCCTCGAAGCCGCCAGCGACCGACCGCAAAGAGCGACGCGAGCAATCCAAACCCGGCGGAGCGAAGCCGGGACACGAGGGGCATAGCCGGGCGATCAGCGAGGATCCCGGCGCGGTTATCGAGCATCGTCCCGACCGCTGTTCATGCTGCGGCGGCGCCCTGCACGGCGATCTTCCCGCCGAACTCGTGAGCGTGTCCGAGCGGATCGAGTTGCCGGAGGTGGCGCCGGTCGTGACGCAGCATCGACGGTTGGCCGTGCACTGCCCGACCTGCGAGGCGCGGGTGGTCGCGCCGGTGCCGGAGGCGGCGCGCGGCACGCCGTTCGGCCCGCGGCTGCATGCGGTGGCGACGTATCTGAAGACCTTCCAGGCGCTGTCCTACGAGCGGCTGCAGGCGGCCTTGTCGGACCTGTTCGGTCTCACCCTCAGCCAGGGCGGTCTGATGAACCTGCTTCAGCGCGCGCAAAGGCGCTTCCGCTCCGGTCGCGAGGCCGCCGTGTCCGCCCTGCGCCGGGCCGCGGTGGTCGCATCGGACGAGACCGGCGTGCGCATCGAGGGCAGCAACGCTTACCATTGGGTCTTCCATTCGGCCGAGGCGGTCGTCCACCAGGCTTCGCCGACGCGGGGCGCCGTCGTGGTGCGGGAGATGATGGACGGCCACCGGCCCGCGGTGTGGATCTCGGATCGCTACACCGCACAGCAGGGCCACGCGGCTGCACACCAGACCTGCCTCGCCCATCTCGCCCGGGACGTCGCCTATGTCGTCGAAGTGAGCGACGACCCCGTGCCCTGGCGGCTGCAGCTCTGGCTGCACGCCGTGTTCGCCCTGGCCGAGCGCGTCACCGACTTGGCCACCTCGACGCTGGCCGCCAAGCGTCGGAGCCTGGATCGACAGCTCAGCCCCATCCTCGCCACACCGAGCGACTGCGACCTGACCCGAGCCCTCCAGGCTAAGATCGGCCGGGCTCGCGATCAGCTCCTGGTGTTCCTCGCCCATCCCGGCGCGGTCGAGCCGACCAACAACGGCTCGGAACGGCTACTGCGCCCGTCCGTGATCCAGCGGAAGGTGACCAACGGCTATCGCGCAATGTGGGCCGCCGAGGGCGAGGCCGACATCCGCACCGTCGTCGATACCGCACGCCTGACCGGTGCCACGCCCTTCGGCACCATCCTCAAGACCGTCGGCGCTTAAACCCCGCCATTATGGGCCTGGGTAATTACGGATTCCCAATGGTCAGTCATGGGTTTAGCCTCCGCATAGTCTTGCGGAGGCGGACATAGCTCACATCGCCGAACATCTGAGCGTGGAGGAACTGGGCCGGCGGGCTCGCACGAGCGAGGACGCCTGCGCGGCGCGGCACTATCAGGCGATCTGGCTTCTGGCCCAGGGGCAGACTGTGGCGGAGGTCGCCGCCGTGACCGGCTTCGTGTCGCGCTGGCTGGAGCAACTGGCCCGCCGCTACAACCAGTTCGGTCCCGACGTGCTGGGCGACCGCCGGCGCCGCAACGGCGCGCCCGCCCGGCTTCTGACGCCTGAGCTTCTGGATCGCTTGCGCACGCGCCTGGAGACGCCGCCGCCCGATGGCGGGGCGTGGAATACGACCAAGATCGCCGCCTTCATGGCCCGGGAACTCGGCCTCGCCTCGGTCTACCCGCAACGCGCCTGGGATGCGCTGCGGGCGCTCGGCTGGTCGATCCAGGCGCCACGTCCCAAGAACCCGGCGGCGGCCAGCCCCAACGAGCAGGCCGCCTTTAAAAAAAACTCGCCGCGACCCTCGCCGAGGAAGAAGCCCGCCATCCCGGCCGACCGGTCACGCTCTTCTGCACGGACGAGCACCGCATCGGGCTGAAGCCGATCATCCGCCGGGTCTGGGCTCCACGCGGGCAGAGGCCGACCGCGCTTGGCCATCACCGCTACGAATGGCTCTACGTCACCGCCTTCGTGGCGCCCGCCACCGGCGAGAGCCATTGGTACGTCGGCAACGGCGTCTCCAAGCCGCTCTTCGAGGGCCTGCTGGCGCTGTTCGCCCGCGAAGCCGGAGCGGGCGAGCGACGCACCGTCATCCTGCTGCTCGACGGAGCCGGCTGGCACACCGAACCCGGACTGCGCGTGCCGGACGGTCTGCGGCTCGTCTACCTGCCGCCCTACACGCCAGAACTCCAGCCCGCCGAACACCTCTGGCGCCTCGTCGACGAACCCATCGTCAACCGGCACTTCGACCGGCTGGCTGAAATCCAAGATCGCATCGAGAAACGCTGCCAAGACCTCGAAGCCGATCCAGATACCCTCAGGGCCAACACCCTCTTCCACTGGTGGCCACAGCAAATCATGCCGAACTAATCAACCGGAAATGGTATCACACCATCATACAAGGCAGTCCCGGTCCGGTTATCGGCAGTTTAGAGATACAAATAATCGGATATCTAGTTCCACCGAGCCATCGTCGAGTCAGTCTGACTGGTAGCCCCCTCCAGACCGGCAAAACGACAGACAGTCTATAGCTCCGAGAGTTCTGTGATCGATAAGGTCACGGGTATGCGCGCACGCTTTTGGTGCCGTCGACAGAAGCATTGTTGCGTTTCCAGACAAAGGAAGGCTGTCGGCCGATCACAGGTCAGTTGCTGACACCGCAGTGGTAACTTCCACTGCCTCAGATCGCGCTCCCAGGCATCTTCGATGTCCCATTGCCAGGGCATCGAAATCGGATCGTCGGGGTAGCGTATGGCCTCGCGGGACGCATGCATGGACACGGAGCCGGAAACCGGTCCTGGATCGGACCGTTCCACGAAGGGTGTCACTGCATCACGCGAGGGTCCCGAGTCCGGGCCCGTGTTCTGTTCCAGGCTCGTCAGTTTAGGAGCGATCGGAGCCGGAGCAGGTGGATTGGATACCGGTTGAACGATCGGAGGCGCGAGGGCATTCGGGTCGGACGGCACAACGTCCCTTCCCCTTCTCAGGTAGGCCGGACGTATCCAACGCAGGCGCCTGCCGTCGATCGTGACCCCACGACAGGCCACATGGCCCAGTCCCCGAAGGATCGCAATCGCGTTCGCGACGCTATGCGCATGCATGCCCGTTGCTCCACTGATCGCAGCATAATCGAGCAGGCAGCCGTCTTGTGCGAAGGACGGGTGCTCGCACAAGAGCCAAGCAATGCGGAGCCCGCCCTTCGTCACCTCGGTATCCTGCGACACCTGACTGCGCCAGTCCGCCATCATCTCCACCACGCCTCTCACATTATGATGTAGGTGAACAATAAACCAATCATATAACTATATATCTTCGACCGCCTTATCGAGGTAATACCCACGTTTCTGCAGCATTAACAGCAAGCCCTCGCGATACAGCTCCTGAGCAGGCATTCTCTTGTCATGGGCAATCTCGCGGATGAGATCGAACGTCTCCGCGCTGGCATACAACGAGCGCTGAACGTGCCGCGGAAGTGTTTGTTGAGGTAAGCCCTCAGATCCCCGAACGTGATGGCGGGATACAGAAGTCGTTCGGCCAGCTTCACTCGGCGCAGAGCTGGCGTCGGGAACATCCTCGTCGCGTAATGGCGCAGCCAGGGGGTCATGTCCCTGCGCAGGCGTCTGATGATGTGATGGTATCGCGTCGAACGCCGCCCGAAGCGGAACGCGTGGGGGATTAGCCATCGATTGCCTCCGTCGACATGCGTTGTTTCGTCCAGGCCCAAAGCTCGCGGATCTCGCTCGCCGCCTTCCCATTAGGATCGAGCTCCGTCACGCCCAGGCCGCTTGCGATCGCATCCCGGTGCGCCACCCGCTCCGAAACCACCGGTCCCACGAGGCCATTTTCTCCGAGCGTCGCGATCGCGTCGTTGGTTCGCGCGTAGGAAACCGGGCTCGCGCCGTTCACGACAAAGGCGAACGGCCTGCCCATGCCACCGATCCGTCGCGCGGTCGGTACGCCGGCCCATAGGTCGAGCACCGAGGCGCGAACCGGCACCAGGGCGCAATCGGCATGGCCGAGCGCGACGTCCACCCCCGGTCCGAACGTACCTGGTGTATCGACGATGCAGAGGCTCACCTCCGGGATCCGGCGGGTCCGTACGACCCATTGGTTGAAATCGGTGGGAGCGACGGTCCGAAACACGATGCCGCCCGCGCTCCGCAGCGCGCCCCAACTCGTGAGCGATCTCTGCGGATCGAGGTCGACGACGACAACCCGTTCGCCGGCCTCATATGCAGCGACCGCCAGGGATGCGGCGAGCGTACTCTTGCCACTCCCACCCTTTTGAGAGGCGAGGGTCAGGATCTGCATAGGTCACCATCCGCGAGATCGGGACCGCTTCCAGCGCCCGGTCCGGTGACGCCTGGAACTCTAGCAGAACGAAAAACCCCCTGCCAGGTGTGGCATACAACCATATAATGACATCGTCATATGATCACATAGATGTATGACGAGAGTGTCGTGTGATCAGGCAGTTCTACATCCATTTAGCCATACGATTACATAACCGTGTGATAGTCTTCCTATTGGCTTGTATGGATATGTGACCAATTGCCGATGTCGCGCGGTGATCAGACGCCGCGGCAGCTCAGCTGCCGATGCCGCCGGCGAGTGATGCTCGTCCCCTGCCGCATCCTATGCCAAGGCAGCGTCCGTTGAATTCCGCCTGATCTTCCCGATCATGCATCAAGGCTCCAAACATGAACCCCAGGTAGACAACCGATGTCGATCAAGCCATCGGCGCCCGCATCGCGGCTTTTCGCAAAACCAACGGCCTTTCAAAGGTCTTCGAGGCTCAGAAGGTCATTGAGCTGCGGCTGATGCGCTTGGCTTGGGGCGGCTGAGAGAGCCGGGACGAGATGCAGTTCATGGTGGCTGAGAAGATCGATGCAGCGATCGAAGCGACGGGTACGCTAATGATAAGCGACTCACCCGAGACCGTGATTGCGCGCTACCGGGAGCATGTGGCGGCCAACACCAAGCGCCTGAGCGCGGCTTGAGGCCGTAGCCCTTGTCGGCAGAGGATCAGGCAAACGTGGTACATTCTTCGATCGAAGCCAGCCCTTAAGGGTTCGAGCAGAGGCCGTCGGTAGTAAACCGAGGCCCTGGGCTTGGGCTATTTACCGAGGCACAAATCGCGTTTTGATTGTTCGTTCGCGGCCTGAATATCAGGATGAAGCCGGAGCATTGCACGCCAGCTTCAAGGCTGCTGAAGCGATCGGAAACCGACTTTGCACCGAGGTTATCGTTTAGCTCAGACTCGCTCGCGAGGAGCCTATCTGAAGCGCCTGGAAACGCAGCCTAGTGAAGCTTCACATCAGCTGGTAGCCTTGCAACGCTACTTCTAGCGTCCGCGTAGTAGACCCAAACAGCTGTCGTATCAGACGCAGCTTAGGGTGGCAGAAGCCCCGGCATTCCTGATTGCAAACTGAAGTCTCGATTTGGTGGTGGATTTTTCTATGTCATTGCAGATACGGGAGTTTTGTGCACTCTCACGTCTGACTTCGGGCAAGCCAGTTCATGCCGCACTATCAACTCCGGGTTCTGCGTCGCTTGAAGGACGGCATATCACCCGTTGAAACCATTCACGCCTGGATTGAGGCGGTGAATGGCGCACGGGCTATCGCGCAAGCCATACGTCAGACAGAAGTTGCCCTGACAGGCTGGTCCGGTGTTGCGATGCTGATGAACGAGGGCGGCGCCATGCTCTGGTCAGTGCGTAAGGACTTACCCAAACCTAGAGGACCAGGCGGCTGACCTCCTACGATGATCTGAAAGGTCTCAGGCGCCTGCTCGCATGCCAGAACGCTAGCTTTTGGAGCCTCACGTTCGATCGCCATCGTCCAGAGCCGCCAGGGGGTGCCCAGAGGTAGGAAGTCGGCCTCATTCAGGGTCCAATCGGGTCGCCCGTCCTGCGCCACCATCATCCGGAACAGCGTTTCACCCGGATCGCCAATCAGCACGACAGTCAGGGTGTTACATCCATCGTGCAGCCAGGACGTCACATCGTAGGTGAAGCCATCTTCGGCCGGGTCCACTCCCACGAGGGCGGGCTGCGTGACACCGTAGGTATTGAGGCTGACCATAGCGCGGCACCCTGCGCCCCACAGCGTGAGACGCAGCCGCTCCCCGGCTTGAATTTGCATGATGTGCCCCGCTTCAAGGGGCAAACTGACCGCTTCGCGGGTTTTCCACAACGGGAACAATCCACGAACCGAAACGCCTCGTTAACCATGTTGCGGCTCGGTCGCAGGCGTTCCAGTGCTCCTCCCAAGCTGCTCAAAGCGAATGATGCAAGCGTGACCGTGGGTTAGCGCGTCACCCTCCGACAACGGTCGTTGCCGGCTAAGTGGCGGCCGTTGAACCTTAACGGTTTGTTGCCGATGTTTCTTCAGGATGGCTCCACCTTTGGAGGATCCTGGCCCATGCGCGTGCTGCTGATTGAGGACGATGCCTCCGTCTCCGCGAGCATCGAGCTGATGCTCAAGTCCGAGAGCTTCAACACCTACACCACCGACCTCGGTGAGGAGGGGATCGATCTCGGGAAGCTGTATGATTACGACATCATCTTGCTCGACCTGACCCTGCCCGACATCTCAGGCTACGAGGTGCTGCGGTCCTTGCGTGCCTCGAAGATCAAGACGCCCATCCTCATCCTGTCCGGCATGGCCGGCATCGAGGACAAGGTGAAGGGCCTCGGCTTCGGCGCCGACGACTACCTCACCAAGCCCTTCCACAAGGACGAACTCGTCGCCCGCATCCACGCGATCGTCCGCCGCTCGAAGGGTCATGCCGAGTCGGTGATCACCACCGGCGACCTCGTTGTGAACCTTGATGAGAAGACTACCCTCATCGCCGGTCACCGCGTCCATCTCACGGGTAAGGAGTACGGGCTGCTGGAGCTTCTTGCCCTCCGCAAGGGCACAACGTTGACCAAGGAGATGATCCTCAATCATCTCTACGGTGGCATGGACGAGCCCGAGCTGAAGATCATCGACGTCTTCATCTGCAAGCTGCGCAAAAAGCTCGCCAACGCGTCCGGCGGCAAGAACTACATCGAGACCGTCTGGGGACGCGGCTACGCCCTCAGAGAGGGCGCGCCCGAGATGCGCGCCCTGGCCAGCTGAGACGAGACGGGGATATTCGTTCCTCCCCACCATCGACTCTTCAAAAGGCCAACCGCAGGCGAATGCAAGATTGATCAGTGCCGTCGGATCGAGACCTCACGTGCGGCGACCACCGTCTCGACGAGCCTGGTGAGGCGGCGGATCGAGCCGCCCGGCCAAGCCCGACGTATCGCATCAATCTCATCGGCGTCGAGCGCTGGTAAGAAGCGTAGGTCCAGCCCGCGGTTCGCCGCGATCCCGGCCAGGACGGGGGATAACAGAGCCTCAAGGTCATTCGCAGTCGGGGCCGGCATCTCGATCACCCGCAAACGGTCCAGCAGAGGGCTCGGCAGGGGGGCAATGTCGTTGGCCGTGAAAAGCCAACTCACGTGGCTGATGTCCACCGACGCCTGAAACGCCGGATCCGGATAGGCCCTCGCGGTCTCCGGTTCGAGCATCGGCAGAAGGCTGTCCCAGAGCCGCCCGTAGTCGCGGCGCGTCGAGGCCTTCTCGATCTCGTCGACGAGCATGAGCGGGTTGGCCACACCGTACCGTGCGATCGCCATCACGGGGTGGGCCGGTTCGGTGGACGACCAACGGCGGTCCAGACCGCCGATCGCCGCCCCACTATCGTGGGTCGCGTCGACCCGCCAGAGCCCGACGCCGAGATGATGGGCTATCCGCGAAATCAGCCGGCTCTTGCCGACCCCTGGCCTTCCGAGAATGACCGTGGGGCTGAGCCCGACATGTCTCCGGTTCGTCAGATCGACGAGGAGGCGATCGATCAGATCGGTCGCGTACGGGAACTCGAACCGCAGAGCTGCGCGCAACTCTCGTAAGTCCGGCACGGGCGCGAGCGAAACCGGCTTGCCGATGATTGCCTCGTAGCCTTTGGTCACGCTGCGAGCGCGATCGGTCCCAGTCTCTCGGACTTCGGCGATTACAAGCACCTGTCCGACTGGGATCGAAGTGGCTTGCGCCGAAGCGGGGGAGAGTTGAGGCGAGGCGCTCAAGGCCCGCGACGTCTCACGATGTTTAGCCACGGCCTTAGCCAAGGCCGCCTCGGCCTTGCGCCGACGCCAGCGCTCCCGCTCGCCGGCTTGGTCTGCAACGGGCTGGGTCAGACGCTCCCCGAACAGGATCAGAGCGCGAACCAGCAAGGTGCAGGTCAAAAATTCGGCGGATCCGCCGCGACTGAGAACGGCAGCAGCAGCAACGATAGATGAGGCAGCGGCGTTCGCGGTCGCATAGGCAGCTTCGAGCGCATCGGTCCATCCCTCAAGGAGGGTGGCTTCCGCGTCCCGGCCGTCGACATCGACCTCCTCGTCGTCGCGATCAGCAGGGCGTCCGAGGCCGAGGGAGGTCTGGGCCGCGGCTAGAGCGGGCAGGTGGAGGACGAGCCCCTGTAGGGCCTCGGCCTCGAGCCAGAGGGGCAGCGCGATGCGTGCAGCTGCGGCCGCATCGTCACCGCCACAGGACAGCAGCACAACGAGATCGGCAAGCGCCCGTGCGGCCGGCACATCACACGCGGCAGCGTGGTGGTCGAGAAACCGCATCAGCGTCTCCCGGGAAGCAACGAGCGCCGGATCGCACCAGGGATCGGCTCCCGCAGCGGCGGCGGCCGTATTCCAGGCCGCGGCCAGATCGATCGCCTCGGGCACGAGGGCCGAAATCTCGGCAACGATCCCCTCACGGGCGGCCGGGATCCGCAAGGCCGTGTCGAGGCAGAGGCGCAGGCGCCGCGGGAAGGCGGCGAGGATCAGACCCCGGGCCGCTTTGGCGTCGATGAGCGGTGCGGGTGCAGTCGAAGAAAATCCCATGGGTTGGTCCTCCTCAACGGCCCGGCGCGGTGATGGACAAGGAGCCCTGATGCCCGCTGTGGCGCCAAGCATGGGCGAGACGCAGCACGTCGAGATCGGCCCGGCGCCGGGCGCGGCGGCCGAGCGCATGCACGAGAAGAGCGCGGCAGGCCGGATCCCCGAGAGTGGCGCAGAGCAAGACGGCGGAGAGCGCCAGGTCGAGGCTGCAGGGGCGGGCGACGCCTTCCGCAAGGACCGTGAGCGCGACGCCGATCGCTGCGGCTGGATCGGCCTGGATCGCCGCCTTCCAGCCGGGGAGCTGTAGGGCCGGGACAGCAAGCAGGGTGGCGCGCAGACGCTGCTGTGCGAACACGTCGAGGGTCTCGGGCGGGAGCGTTCTCCACCAGGTCAGGGGCGCTTCGGACAGAGGGGAAGCGGGCATCGACGCCGGCGGGTTGGCGGTGGGATCGGACGCGTCGTTCATGAAGGCATGCCTCAAGAGGGCATCGGCGCAGGTGGCGCAGCGATGCGGAAGGGGGGAAAGGGGGTAGGCAGCGGAAGACTGGCTGCGGTCGGGTTCAAGCCGCAGCCGGATCTCAGGTCAGGCCATCGGCTTCCAGCTCGCCGCATGGACGTGGCTACCCGTCACGAACTTGGCCGCCGAGGAGAGCGAGGGCAGGTTGATGTCGTGGGTCAGTCGCCAGCGGTCGGTGCCGGGGATCCTGATCACGATGTCCGAGGCAAACAGGCGTTCGCGATCGAGCTGGATACCGGGCGGCATGGTGGCGTAACCGCTGCGGCGGATCTCGGAGCCGGCCCGGATCGTGACATTGCCATCGATGGCCACGGCGTGAGCCCAGACATCGCGGTGCACGAGGTAGAGCCGGCGGGGCTCGATCGGCCCGGCCAGGGTCGCGCCCTCGCGCAAGCCCGTCATCCGCTCGACGAACGTGGTCGAAGCGGTCGCCTCCCGGTCCGGTCCGGTTACGGCATCTCGGGCTGCGGATGAAGCGGTGCGTCCGAGTTCAGTCCGGGCCTCGGTATGGTCCGGCCGGATCGGCTCGAGCAGACGACAGCCGAGGGCCACCAGGCCGCGGCGGGCGTCGTCGAGCAGCCGCTCGAGCCCGATCCAGGTCGCGGCATCGAGGTCGGGCCGGCTCGGACGCGCACCCCGGAGGATGTGCGCCCGACCCGTGCTCTCGATCCGGGCATCGATCAGCCACTGCAAGCCCGCGACATGGTCCTTGCCGAAGAGCGGGTCGCGGCTGGTCAGGATGAAGACGGACGTCACGAAGCTCTTGGCCGGATCGCGGGCGTGACATCCGAGGCGCTGGCCGAGGTTGATTGTCTCGCCGTTGTAGACCGCCCAGCTGGTACCCTCGAGGTCGATGGAGCCGGCAAGGATGTAGGCGGCGATCTGCAAGCTCCCGGCCCCAGCCACGAGGGCGTCGCGGCGCGACCAGGGGGCAGCGAGCACGACGGCGGACGAGCCCGGGCTCGTGGCCATGCGCACGCCGAGCGGATCACCGTCGACGTGCTCGACGAGGCAGGTGGCGTGAACGGCGGACGGGTTGGTGAGAAAGAAGGACAAGCGGTCGTCTCCAGGAAAAAGACGCGCAAACGCACACGGCCGCGATGGATGCGGGGCGTCATGCGGCGGGGCCGAGTGCGCGAGGGCGCGGACATCGGACAGCCCGGGAGGCGTCAACGAAGGTGGTCGAGGGTCCTGCAGGCTCACCGCATCACGCGATGCGGCGGCCACGCGATCACGCGCTCACCCAACGATGTGATCACGCGCAGCGCGATCCGCGTCAGGGGGCGTGAGGCTCTCGAGCTTCAGGTCTGGAGGGGCGACCGGTCCGGATCGACGGCAGCGACGAACTTCTGCTGCGGGGACAGTTTCGCGAACGGCGCAACGCCGCTAAAGGGGCTCGTAGCCATGGTCTGGTATCTCCAAGCGATACGGATCGTGGTCAGGCCGCTGCTCGGTGCTCTAACACCGGTAGCGGCCGCTCTCTAAAGCGGACGCCACGTGCATAGGCTGACTGAGTTCAACCTGGTGCAATGCGGGGATCCTGGAAAGGCCTTTGTTGCGCTTTTTCGGTGATCCCCGCGTGTCTTGACCAAGCGTGGTTAACCAGGAACCAGGCGCGATCACGCGATCCTTCCGATCACGTCGAGAAATCAGACGGCGATTGGACACGCAAGAGATCCAAGTTCGGTATCCATGCCTCTGATTGGCGTGTCCATGACAAACTATCGAGTGGAAAGTGCTTCAGTTGGCTGTCGCCGGGGTCATGAGCGCGTTCGTTTGATCGCCCATCCGGATGCACCTGCTGCATGGTCGCACAGGTTCTGCCTGTCTGATGAGTGTCGGAGATCGCGTTACCGATTGGCAAGGCTCTGCCGTTCCGACAGCTTCTTGGCCGGTTCCATTGATGCATTCGTCCCCAAAGTTATCCCCTTATCCGTGGGGCGAAACGCTTTGCACCCTAATGCCTTCGACTGGGAGGGGCCCTCAGCAGCCAGGGCGAACCAGCTTCGCTTCTGAGTCCCACCCCGGCGGATCCACGCCTGCCATTCGCAGCTGATGACGCGCACCAGGTTGGGCGAGTTCTTGCGGCCTTCGTGGCGGCGCTCTTCGATCGTCAGCAGCCCATCGCCCGCCGCGAGGCGCAATGCCGCCTGCGCCAGGCGCCGGCAGACTCCCGCCCGAGCGGCGATGGCGTCGATGCAGAGGCCGCATACGCCCTTGGCCGCGACCTCGTCCCCAACGATGCGCAGTACGGCCCGTTGCCCCTCTGTGAAGCGTGCGGCGAGCTGCGGGAGCAGTGGGCCCGAACAGGCCAGGAGCCGACGCCTGTCTCGTGAGGCGGCCTTATCAGGGCTCCTGACGCTTCTGCGCGGCGGGAACAGGCTCACACGGCCTGCCGGGATGCCGATCGGCCGAACGCCCCCCCGGATCGCGCTACGGCGCTCGTGGAGCCGTTCGGCGAGGATCTGGGCCTCCTGATCGCCCAAGGCGCCTAAGCCGTGCCCCTGCCAGATCTGGCAGGAGACATCGTCCATCTGCGCGAGGGTTCGCGCGCCCTCGATCGCGGCCTGCATGGCGGCGTGAAACATCGTCCCGATCCCTGCTCGGGCCGCGTTAAAGCAGGGGGAGCAGCAGGAGCTGTCCCCTTCAAAAGGCAAAGCGCCATCGTTTCGGGAATCGATCCCGATTGACACCTGGCCGGTGTTATGATGTCTGGGGAGTATTCAGCGATTCCGAGACTTCATCGATTTCGACGGCCTCACCCTTGCAGAGGTGGGGCCGTTGGCGTTTCGGGCTTAGGTCTTTCTCGCGGCGATCTCCTTTTCCGGCTCAAGATCCATCCCTAGATCCCGCCGGAATATGCATCTCTGACTTAGGTAGAGCGAGTGTCAACATCGCTGGTCAGACGTAAAGGAGTGAAGCCGCTTCAAGGTCACTCCAACAACGAATGAGTTTCTCTTCGAAGGAACGGCTTCGCCACGACCTCTGCCTTACTGGCTGCATCAACCGAATCAGTTCGACTCATTAGGAGCAAGTCGTGGTACGCAGAACCGAGCCGTGACGTGTCACTCAATCGGTCGAAGCTCGATTCCCTTTAACCGACACGACGGGTTTTGAAAATTGCCAAGTACTGGAGGCCGCTAACCCTCTTCGATTTCGAAATATTTTTCGACGGGCCCATTCACCTTCTCCAGTAACCGCTGGGCCTCATGTGCATTGATCAGTTCAATCCCAGACCCTGGGCAGAAGCTTCTGTCACCTATATCCCGTTTCCAGCGCGAGCTGGCTCCGCCTTTACCAGCGAGAAACCAAGTGCCCTTCTCGGTCCGATACAGGGCAGTCCGCTCCGCATGGAAGTCGGATGAGTGACCCAGTTGATCAACGACGACCGCGATCTCACTGGCCTTCTCGGTGTCATACGACTTGCCATCAATGACGCGCCTGATACGCATGAATTCACCCCACGTTTTAAACGCAAAGAGATTTGGTTCCCTTTTGCGTTTTATCCGCTTTGCGTTTCACACGGAAAAGGTAGGGAGTCAACGTGCTGAGCGGAGCGTAGCTGCCCCTCTCAAACACGATCGTAGCCCGCAGTCGATCGGATAAAATATGTTTTACTACTACTACTACAAAGATTTTAACGAAATAAACCGAGTAGGACTGCAGTTTTTGCACGCCGCTATCGACGTGTTAAATAACATACATCCGCGCATGAGCGTATCTACTGTTCAGACGCTACTTTATATTGCAGGATCCCAAGATCTTTCTACTCCATCTCGAATAAATCTCACTGAGCTTGGAAAGCAGCTTCGGGTACCGTATTCTACTCTCATTCGGCACATTGAAATATTAGGGGAGGGAACCCCATCAAAGAACGGCTTAAACTTGGTAGAAAGGGTCAACATACCAGGGCAAAGAAAGGAACAATATGTAAGACTTTCATATAAAGGGATAAACCTCATCCAAGAAATTAAATCAACATTTGAAAAATATAGATTAAACCAAGATAACAACCTAACATCCCTCAATGATCTTAAAATTGAGAAGTAACCAACCTCACATTTATTCGCGCGCAACCCAACCCCGCCCAACGAGGCCGATTGATGACGCAAATTTTCTACTATGGACTGGCATGCGCTCGCGTTGGTCGAACCGTATGCGGCTGACTTCATGACGGTGCTGTCGGTGTGCTCGAGCTTGTGGGAATCCTGTTGATTTCTTCACTAGCAACCGAGTCTGGAATGAAGCTGGAAGCGGTATTTTAGAGTATGGGCCAGACGCCGGGCGACGAGTTACGGCTTGGTGTTCTTCCCGTGAATGCGGGCCATAAGGGCGGACCGAAAGGCAGTCGGCGGCGTCGGAACGCCGTACATGGCAAATGTCTATGCAGGGTGAGGAGCGGACCATGACCATCCAACTGGAAGCGGTCTTTCCGCATCCGACCCAACCCAGCCGTTGGGACCGCTGTCGGCGCTCCCCAAAAGCGGCCGTTCGTCAGCCGTCCGGCAACTTCGGCTCGGAGTGGAGAGCGGATGGTTCGATGCAGTCAGATCGGGAGCAGAGGTCAGATTTCCCTGAAGATGCTGCGTTCCTTGAACACGCTACGGGCGAGCGTCAACCCGATCTTCTCGCGCCATGTGTTAGCACTGCGGCTGCTTGAGTTCGTCGCGCGCTTCTCCGACCTGACGACCACCATCGTCCAGCAGTCGGACGCGGGCGATCTCGTCGCCGAGGATATGGACGTGGCGATCCGTTTCGGCCGGCAACCGCCGTCTAGCTTGTCCTCACGGCTGCTCCTGCGCATGCGCGTCCTTACCGTGGCGGCGCCGGCCTATCTCGAACGGTGCTGACAGCCGTCGACCTCGGCCGCGCCCGCCGGACACGACTCCATCCAATTCCTCGACTCTCAGCGGCGAAGGCCTTTCGCGTGGGAGTTCTTGCGCAACGGGGAGACGCTGCTAGGTGTATGGTCCCGGGATGAGGTGTGACGGGTCGATCCTGAAGCGATCGGGCTCTTTCGTCCAGGCGTTGAGGATGAACTCGGTGGGTGTCAGACCGCGCAGGGTCTTGAGCCTGCGGGCATGGTTGTAGGCATCGATGAACAGATGCAGGTGCGTTCGGAGCTGGTCATGGCTGTCGTAATGATAGCGCTTGACCGTCGCGTCCTTGATCGTGCGGTTCATTCGCTCGACCTGCCCATTGGTCCAAGGATGGTTCACCTTGGTCAGACGATGCTCGATGCCATGTTCGTCGCAGACACGATCGAAGATGTGCTGGCTGTCGTAGATATCCCGCTGGCGTGACGTGAACTGAATGCCATTGTCTGTCAGGACAGTATGGATGCGGTAGGGCACCGCTTCGATGAAATCGCGAAGGAACTGCGCCGCCTCCATCTTGCCGGCGCTCTCCACCAGCCGCACGAAAGCGAATTTACTGGTTCGGTCGATGGCCACGAACAGCCTGAGCTTGCCTTCAGCCGTGCTGACCTCGGCGATGTCGATGTGGACGTAGCCGATGGCATAGCTTGCGAAGCGCTGCTTCTTGGGTCTGTCGCCGTCGATCTCGGGCAGTCGGCTGATGCCATGCCGTTCCAGACAGCGATGCAGCGAGGACCGGGTCAGGTGCGGGATCGTCGGCTGCAAACCGTAGAGGCAGTCGTCAAGCGGGAGCAGACTGTGACGCCGAAAGGCGACGATGATCGCCTCCTCCTCGACCGTGAGGACGCTGGAGCGCGGCTCTTTGGGACCCTTCCGGGAATCTGCCGTCGTCGCCCGCTTGCGCCACTTCTGCACCGTCGTCGGGCTGACGCCGTAGCGCCGGGCCAGCGCCCTTACGCTCTCTTCACGTAACTGGATCGCGCGACGGACTGCCTCCGTCGTGGTGGCGCTTCCATGGAGAACCTGGCCCATAGCGCATCCCTCGCAGCATGGTGACTAACCGTATCACCACACTGCGGGATCAAACACCTAGTCGCTACCTAAGGGCAGTCAACACGGTCACCGGGCGGACCGCGCACCAGGTGTTCGGCTCCCCCGATGAAATGAAATCCCGCTCGAGTATGACCTTGTTTGGGCGCGCCGAACCAGTCGAGCCTGCGTTCAGGACGGCTCTAGATCGGTACTTCGACGGGCAGGAAGACCTGCGCACGCTGAAGAAGCTACAAACCAGATAATCGCAAACCCACATTTGCAGAAATACGACTTTCCGGGAGCATTCAGTACTGGAAACCCAGCCCCAGGTTTGGGTCCGTTGTTCACGCAGCCGACACGGCGGGACTCAGGCAGTTCGGCCGTCAGGCTCATGGCTGCCAGCGGGCTGGCGGCAGACGATGACTGCGGAACAGCAGCCCCAAAATTCTCCTTCGGCCAGCCGCAGCGGGAATTCATCGCCCGATACGGCACCTCCCCTGCTTGCGTTTTCGCCGTCGCAGAGCGATCGCATCATCCCCCACTGCGCTTTGCGCGGTAACAAAGCCTCTCAGGAGGGCTGTGGGCTGTTTCTAGGGCTCTGACCTTATGCTGTCAGTTCTGCCGCCCAAAACGCTTCTTGAGGCCGTTCAGGTTGGTTCTGCTATTTATACCCTCGCAGAGACTCTTCATGTCCGCCGTTAGGCGGACCCAGTCTGAGCTAGCCACCTACTGCCGCTTCCGTATCCGGTGGGGGACTGGGTTTTCACGTAGTGATAAGGGGCGAGTTCTTATCGGTCCTCACCGGAGTTGGATTTGTCAAAAACGATTCGAGCAACTCAGCTGCGCTGGAATGGTTGAGAGCACAAGCGGCGAGTTATCCACTGGTGCAGTGTTTTAGATAGTTTTCTAGGTTTTAAATAGTTTTAGGAATTTTGTGCTGCGACTGCCGACGAAAATTCCTGATCTTTTAAAGCGCCTTAGCGGTTAAAAAGATTGGTGATGTACGGCCCCCGGATTGGTGATGTACGGTTTGTCATTGGTGATGTACGGGATGTCATTGGTGATGTACGGTTTTTGATTGGCGAAGTACGGTTTTGACAAAAGTTTTCCACAAGCTGGCGAGGGCATACATTCTCCAACCATAGCCATTGGCGAAGTACGGTTTTGACAAAAATAGGTGACAAAAACGCCTTTAGGTCAGTGGAAGTTCGGTGGCGCCGGCGCCAC
The DNA here is from genome assembly GCF_055231875.1 of Methylobacterium sp. Ger2507. NCBI lineage: Bacteria > Pseudomonadati > Pseudomonadota > Alphaproteobacteria > Hyphomicrobiales > Methylobacteriaceae > Methylobacterium > Methylobacterium sp. Ger2507. The sequence continues at coordinate 90,813 of NZ_JBUYVC010000002.1, read as the reverse complement.
TGCCTAAAGGAACATCAGCCGCGTCGGGCTTCCGTTCGCGCATGACCAGAATGTCCTCGCGTTTCCCCTGAACGATCTCCAGGTCGTAGTCCGGGAACGGGAACACGCGGGTACTGCTGACGAACTGGCGCACCTGGAAGGCGAACTGCGGCAGCCCCTGCAGGGAGCCGCTGCGCTTGTGCAGCTCCTTTAGGCCGTAGCGGGCGATCCCGCTCTTGCCGGCTGCACGGCGGGCCAGCCGGTAGATGAAGCGGCCGATCCCCTGGGTGATCAGGAAATACTCCGGGTTGAGGGTCAGGATTTGCGGGTTGCCCTTCTCGCGCACCACCCCGTTGTAGACCCAGTCGGGGATGCCGATTTCAACCTGGTCGATGTTGCCCGTGGTGGTTTTGCTGATCACCTTGAACGTCTGAATGAGCGGCATCGCCACGACCTCGCGACGGCTGCCGCCGGTCAAGTTGAGGATTTTGATGCGGGTGCCCTGCAGCCGGTCGAGCGCGGCTTCAAGGTCCTTGTACTGCTTGCCGCCGGAGCTGCGCCGGCAGAACTTCAGGATATGCGAGGAGCTGGGACGGTAGACCCGGGCTGGCGCATCAGTGCGCAGGCCCTTGTCCTGATTGAGGCGGTAGCGCCGCGCCTCCTCGGCGAGGCTGGTGACCATGTGCAGGAAGATGTCGTAGTCGAACACCGTCGCAAGGCCCGCTGAAGCGCTGCCGTCGATGGTGATGATGCAATCCTTCAGCTCGTAGCGTATCTCCCCTCCCCGCTTGGCTTTGCCCAGCGAGAACGGCGCCACATCCATCAGGTTGACGTCGTCCTTGAGCGGCGCGTCGTAGATGCTGGGCACGAAGAACGAGAGCTGGGAGTCATTCTCAGGGGCCTCCCGCAACACGGGCGCCGGCAGCTCGGCGGTCAGGGCACCGACGATGTCGGGCCGCCGCTCGTTGAGTTTGACGGCCTCACCGAGATCCTTGAGGGCCTGCTCCAGCGCGTTGGTCGGCTCTGGCGAGACCTTGAGGTCCGCCAGGCTGCGCCGGCTGTAGAAGCGGCGGAGACGGCTCAGGGCGTCTTTGCTGAGCTCCAGCGTCTCACGGCCGGTCCGGGCGCAGAACGTGTCAGCGAGCTCCTGCAGGTAATCGTTTTTGGCGTGCAGCCCCAACGCCCCGAACTGGTCGAGGGGCATCAGGTCGAGGCGGACAGGCTTGCTCACGTCAGCTTTTCCGGAAAATCGTAAAGGCGGATTTCTGCATCAGCGCAATTACGACGCCGGAAACTCGCGTTCGAGCAGGTCGCGCATCACGTCGGCCATCTTCTGACCGCGGGCAGCGCACTGCATTTTCACGCGGCGGTGCAGGCTTTCGGGCACGTCGATGGTGAACCGGGACATCTTCTCCTTCGGTGCCTCAGCCGGCACAGCCTCAACAGGCTTGAGGGCGGTCACGGTGCCCCCTTCCCGGTCGCTCGCAGGCTCGGCGCCACGGTTGGCGATCCAGGCGTCCGCACCAGTCGCCAGCTTCGAGGTTGGCACCTTGAACGATACCGACTTGCCACCCTTGCTCATGCGGCCTTCCTTTCTTTTTTAGTTTTGCTGCCGGCCTTAGTCAGCTGCAATTCGTTGGCGAGCTGGGCCATCTCGATTGCGGCTTCGCTCTTGGCGTCGGTCTCGATCACCGCCTTCCCCTGTGCCGCGCTCTCAGCGTAAATCACCCGCTGGCAGAGAGCACTTGGCAGCACCGGAAAATCGAACTGTTCCAGCGCATTAGCGACATCGCGCCCAATTGCCGTATTTACGATTTTGCGATTAATCACAAAAACAGCTTTGATGTTTTCCTTAAACTGCTGGGCTTCGCGGATCAGCTGCACGGTGTCGGCCGAGGCCCAGACGTCGTAGGGTGACGGCTGGACCGGGATCAGCACCACGTCGCTCGCGAGGATCGCAGCGCGCCCAAGGTCGTTCACCCGCGGCGCGCCGTCGATGATCACCACATCGTAGTCGGCGGCCAGCTCCGGCAGGTCCTTGTGCAGGGTCGGCTTGGCCATGCTGATCACCGGGAACATCGGATCGGCTTCCCGGGCGGACGACCAGGCCATTGAGCTGCCCTGCGGGTCGGCGTCGACCAGCAGCACCCGGCTGCCAGCCTTGGCGCAGACGGCAGCGAGGTTGGTGGCGATGGTCGTTTTGCCGACCCCGCCTTTCTGGTTAAGCACCCCGATGATCATGCAGCTGCCTTTCTGGATTTGCGCATTTCCGGTTTTACGATTTTCCGCAAAGCCGCTTCTGTAGGATTACGATTTCACACAAGCACGACCTTGCCAAGGGTTGGTTAACGGCTTGCACGAATGGTGTGCTGCACAGGCCACATTTCTGGAAAGGCGCAGACTCACAAAATCGTATTTACGCCGCGCGGATGCGAAAGCACCGCCCTCCGGGCGGCGCGCAGAGCGGGGATCACCATCGCGCGCAGACCGCAAAGCAGGGTCCCACTGGAATGCTGGCGGCTGTACTCATGGGGCCTGGCTCCGCTCGGCATCGCCCGGTGATGAGCCGAGGCTACCTGTCTCTACCACTCTATGAGCGCGCACACCGGGCGATCCTGACAGCGGCCATGCACCATAAAATCGTAAAAGCGGATTTCCTCTTTTCTCGATCCTATATCAGAAATCTGCCGCAACCGCGGGCAGGGGCGGGGACTCTTAAAGCCTCTCGGGTGTACCTCGGGACCAGCAGCCTGTTAGAGCGGGCTTGAATGGTAACGTATATGGTACTATGTTAGATGGAGATTAGGGAGTTCCTGGACGGCCCCGGCGGCAGCCCGTTTGCCAGCTGGTTCGATGATCTGGACGCCCAGGCCGCCGCCAAGGTGGCAGTGGCACTGACCCGGATGGAACGGGGAAACCTCTCCAACGCCAAAGGCGTCGGGGGAGGGGTCCAAGAGTACCGGATCGACTGGGGGCCCGGCTACCGGGTGTATTTTGGGCAGGACGGGGACACGCTGATCATCCTCTTGTGTGGCGGCACCAAGCGCCGGCAGCAGGACGACATCGTCGAGGCGCAGGCGCACTGGGCGGAGTACAAACGACGGAAAAAGGAGGAAGGGTGATGGCCCTGACCCGCAGCTTCAAGGACACCGTGAAGGCGCGCGCTGAGCGCGACCCGACGTTTCGGGATGCCCTGCTGACCGAGGCGGTCGACCAGTTTCTAGCCGGCGACCTCGACACCGGCAAGGCGGTCCTGCGCGACTACATCAACGCGACCATCGGCTTCGAGCGCTTGGCCGAGGAGACGGGCTCCTCGTCAAAGAGCCTAATGCGCATGCTCAGCCCCACCGGCAATCCGACCGCCAGCAACCTGTTCAGCGTGTTGAGCACGGTTCAGAAGGCCGCAGGCGTTCATCTCGCGGTCGCGGCTGGCCGATAGGGGCTTGTCGCAAGCCGTGCCGTAGGCTGCATCAGAGGCTGGATCTCGCGCGTTTTCAGGTTTTGTTAACCGCCCGAAGTCCGAAGGTGACCCCGAGCAACCGGTTCTGCTCGCGGACAGTCCATGCACCGGCAAAGCCGAAGCCCTTCCGCAGCCACAGCATGGCTTCGAAACCCTGGATGGTGCGCCGCGCCGTGTTGAACGAGCGGAAGCCGCCGATCCGGGGCATGTTCTTCTTGACTCGGAAGTGGTCGCTCTCGATGCCCTGCTGTAGGTGCTTGGTGACATAGTGGGCGGGCACGCGGGGCAAAAGGCCCTCCTTGCGGCTCTCAGCGATAGCCGGCGGGTAGGTGCTGGCGCCATCCGTCCCGATCCGGTCAGGAGCGAGAAGGGGCTGATCGTCCAGCATCTTACGGAAAAAGCGCTTGGCCGCGTTGAGGTCGCGGCTGACAGTCAGCAGGAAATCGACAGGATTGCCGTGCTTGTCGATGGCCCGATAGAGGTAGCGCCACTCGCCGCGCACCCGGATGTACGTTTCGTCGATGCGCACCGAGCCGCAATGCAGCTTGCGGAACTGGCGCAGCCGCTTCTCGATTAGCGGCGCGTAGGCGAGCATCCAGCGGTTCAGAGTGGAGTGATCGACCTCCAGCCCGCGCTCCAGGAACAATTCCTCGATATCGCGGTAGCTGAGCGGGTAACGCAGGTACCAGGAGACGGCCTGGACGATGAGCGACGCCTCGTAGTGCCGGCCCTTGAAGTCGCCCTTGGCGCGCTGTTTGAGCTTCGCAGCGATGGCGGACAGGATCATTGGGGCGGCCTCCAGAACGGAAGGCGCCATGCAGGCCGTATGGTCAACGTCGGGTAAACGCAGGTCCGATTGCGTTTGCGACACGCCCCGATCAGCGCCTCGCCCACCGCCGCGTCGTAGACCCGCCGCTCTGGTCGGGAGGCTGGGGCCTGTCCCGATGGACCGGCCCGAAGCAGCCGCATCGCGTGCTTGCGGTGGTGCCCTGTCACGGATGCGAACTCGTCCAGGATACGGGTCTTCTCCTCGCGTCCGCTACCTCGATATCGAGCCGCCAAGGCCACAAGCAGTTCATCGAGCGTCGCCATGCTTACCCGCCTCATCGCCGCCCCCACCGCCGAACCAGTGTCGGGAGCAAATCAGATGAGGCAACGACCCAACAGCCGGGAGCATTTCAGGCGAGGCAATGCGACCAATCATCCAGATTGCCGCGCTACATGGGCGGCTTCCGCTCGTTCAACACGGCGCGGCGCACGATCCAGGGCTCCGAGGCCCTGCTGTGGCTGCGCAAGGGCTTCGGCTTTGCCGGCGCATGGATCGTGCGCAAGCAGAACCGGATGCTTGCCGTCTGCTTTGGACTTCTACAGGCGAACAAAGCCTGAAAATGGGGAGGTAGAGGCCTTTCTGCGCCCTATACCCAAGCTTGCGACGGCCCCTCGCCAGTCCTTCCAGGGTGGGGCGCCGACCATGCGGGCGCTCGCACAACCCCTCGAAACCAACCGATACGCCGTAGGGATGGGCCTCGCGGTGGGAGACGCCCGCTAGAGCGTTTTCCACGATCCCTGAGTCGTTGCGGCGAGGTGAGCGTTGATCCCTGAAGGTTCGTCAGGGAGATCGCCATGGCCCGTGCCTACAGTCACGATCTGCGCATTCGCGTCCTGGACGCAGTGGGCGCAGGTCTGTCCCGCCGGGCCGCGGCCCTGCGCTATCGGGTCGGTATCGCCACGGTGATCCGCTGGGCTGCGCACGCCACGAGGACAGGGGAGACGCGGGCTCAGCGTCAGGGCCGTCCACCTGGCTCCAAGCTCGACGAGCACGAAGCCTTCCTCTTCGCCCTCATCGATGAGAAAGACGACATCACGCTTGCCGAGATGCAGGAGCGCCTGCGTACCGAGCGCAGCGTCTCGGTCGGATTGGGTACGCTGTGGCGTTTCTTCGCCCGCCGGGCGGTGACATGGAAAAAAAGTCGGCGCATGCGACCGAACAGGATCGCCCCGACGTGGCCGCATCCCGTGAGGCGTGGTTTGCCGCGCAGCCTGACCTCGATCCCGAGCGCCTGATCTTCATCGATGAGACCGGCCTTTCCACCCGTATGGCGCGCCTGCGCGGTCGCTGTGCTCGCGGTCAGCGCCTACGCTCGGGCATCCCGCATGGCCACTGGCTGACGACGACGTTCGTTGCGGGCTTGCGCATGTCGGGGATGAGCGCGCCCATGGTGCTCGACGGGCCGATGACGCGAGACTGGTTCCTGGCCTATGTCGAGCAGGTGCTCGCCCCAACCCTCAGGCCCGGCGACACCGTCATCCTCGACAACCTCCCCGCCCACAAGGGCGCAGCAATCCAGGCCGCCGTCGAGGCCAGCGGCGCACGGCTTCGCTTCCTGCCGCCGTACTCGCCCGACTTCAATCCGATCGAGATGGCCTTCGCCAAGCTCAAGGCGCTGCTGCGCAAAGCGGCCGAGCGCACGGTCGATCGGCTCTGGACTGTCGTCGGCAATCTGCTCGACGCCTTCACCCCAACCGAGTGCGCAAACTACTTCGCTGCCGCCGGTTACGATCCGGAATAGGTGGAAACCGCTCTAGTAGGAAAAATCGAACGTTCGGTACCCGCACCGAACGTCCACATTACGACTGAAACGGACGTGATCTGACCTGCCGCGATCAGGTGAATGTAAGATACCCGACCGAAAAAAGATTGATTAACAACGGGTAATGACAAGCGCAGTACGGGTTAATACGATGCAATTATCGTTAGACAAACTCAACTTCATCGAAAGCATGGCTGTTGAAGCTTTATTTCGAATTTGATGATGGCCGTACCCAGCTCAGGGATGAGGAAGGCATCGACCTTCCCGACGTAGAAACCGCACGGACGGAGGTTCTGAAGACCCTCGGAGAAATCGCTAAAGACGCTTTGCCAAAAAGCGATCAACAGGCGTTCCAGGCCACGGTTCGTGACGCCTCCGGGGATGTCGTCTACAGCGCAAAGGTCACAATTTCCGGCGGGCAGCACGAACCATCCCGTACGTGAAGTTCCCCGTTTATCGCCGGCGCTGATTTTCGTACGGCTCTGTACGGAACAACACAAAGCCATAGAGATTTCGATTTTTTGAAACCCTTTTTTATTACAATTACTTGGGTCGACATATTGGTCGAAGGGCATGGCCCGGGAGGGCTCATGCTCAATCCGTTTATCCAAAAGCTCGGTCGCCGTTTCGTCCTCTCTGGGTCTGACGAGAAGGCTCTTACAGAAGCAAGTGCGCGCCTTCGCTGTATCTCATCCCGGACCGAGCTCATTTCGGAAGGAGACGTGCCTGATCACGTCCACCTGATCCAGAGAGGGTTCGCTTGCCGCTACAAGGTGCTTCCAGGCGGTGGGCGGTCGATTGTCGCCTTCCTCATCCCGGGCGATTTTTGCGACTTGAACGTGTCGATCCTGGGCTACATGGATCACTGCATCGGAACTATTAGCCCCTGTGAAGTGGTGCGTATCCCGCGGGCTGTAATGAACGACCTTACTGGAAAACACCCGGCTCTAAACCGCGCTCTTCAGTGGGCCAGCCTTGTCGACGAGGCGATCCTCCGGGAATGGCTAGTGTGCATGGGCCGTCGTTCAGCCGATGAGCAGGTCGCACATCTGTTCTGCGAGTTCCTGCTTCGCCTTCAGGCGGTGGGGCTTGCGACGGATGACAGCTACCCGTTCCCCCTCACTCAAGCTGATCTCGGGGATGCAACAGGTATCTCAAACGTACACGTCAATCGTGTATTGCAGGAATTGCGACGTCTGGGGCTGGTGGTGTTCAAGGAGCGGCAAGTAACCCTACCTGACGTCGCCGCTATCAAAGCCTATGCGGGGTTCAATCCAAACTACCTTCACCTGTATCCTAAGGCTCCTCCATACCCCGCTATGTGAGGTATCAGACATTCTCTCAGGTTCGGTAAGCCACTTCCATTTGTTAGTATTTTTGGACGACCTGACGCCTATGATGTAGCGCATCGCGGCCATACCCTCGGCCTTCCGCGCCTGTGAGACCCCGTGTGCTCCCGCCTGCTGCGCGTGGAGAGCCCTATGCCTCGCTACTTCTTCGACATCCATGACGGGCAAACACTTCGCGACGACGAGGGCATCGACCTCGCTGGCCCCGAGGAGGCTGCCCGTCATGCAAAGACGGTTCTACCTGAGATCGCTGCGTATGAGGTACCTAAGGACGGCGAGCACCAGGCTTTTTCAGTGCTGGTGACGGACGAGGATGGTCATCCCGTCTATTCGGCCGCTGTGACCTACACCGGCACGTGGCTAATCCGATGATGGAGCCCCGTCTGCTGAAGGCATCAAGCCGCCAACGCTAAACGCTAATAGCCGAGCATACCTGCGACCATGATGCCGGTACCGCTACTCGGCCGCTTTTCTGGGAGGCTCGACGGAAACTGCGTTCCGAAGGAAGGCCAGCACTTTCGCTCGATCTTGCTCATGCTCAAGCATGAGCCAGAGCCTTAGAAGCTCGGTTGTTTCGTCTGGGGTATGGCTAGAGGAAGCCGTAAACGCCGAGACTGAACAACCAAGTGCCTCGGCGATCCTTGCCAGTAGGAGTGCGGAGCGATCGCCCGTCCCCTCAGCTTCATCGCCTACGAGCATAGATCTATTCCAGGCAACCAATTTGTTGTTTACCCGACATAAGAGAATTTTGTTCTGAAATCAAACCGAGAGGTGTGCCAAATTTAACATTCGGCAAGCTCACGACCTCGTGTATATCTCTGCCCAATCATCGGTTGAGGCGCGTTTGTGATGGACGAGGATCAGCGTTTCGAGGCCATGGCTGACGCATGCCTGAAAGCCCACGAAGCAGTCGTTGAGATGGGCACACCCGCGATGCTTGCAATGACGCGCTGCCTATTATGGCAAGTTGGACAGGAAATCATCCAGCGCGAGGAGCGCCGGAAACAAATGCTTTGTTACGCAGAAGCCCAACCGCGAGATGACATTCCATAAGCGCGATGATGTGAATGGCTGCTCTCCATCCATCACGGTCGTAGGTCACCGCCTCACAGATCCGCTTGCAAGCCGATGTTCCTGCCTTCTGCAAAGCGGGTCGGTGGCAGACGCTACCAAGCGTCAAGTTTGGTCCACTAGAGCGTTTTCCACGATCCCTGAGTCGTTGCGGCGAGGTGAGCGTTGATCCCTGAAGGTTCGTCAGGGAGATCGCCATGGCCCGTGCCTACAGTCACGATCTGCGCATTCGCGTCCTGGACGCAGTGGGCGCAGGTCTGTCCCGCCGGGCCGCGGCCCTGCGCTATCGGGTCGGTATCGCCACGGTGATCCGCTGGGCTGCGCACGCCACGAGGACAGGGGAGACGCGGGCTCAGCGTCAGGGCCGTCCACCTGGCTCCAAGCTCGACGAGCACGAAGCCTTCCTCTTCGCCCTCATCGATGAGAAAGACGACATCACGCTTGCCGAGATGCAGGAGCGCCTGCGTACCGAGCGCAGCGTCTCGGTCGGATTGGGTACGCTGTGGCGTTTCTTCGCCCGCCGGGCGGTGACATGGAAAAAAAGTCGGCGCATGCGACCGAACAGGATCGCCCCGACGTGGCCGCATCCCGTGAGGCGTGGTTTGCCGCGCAGCCTGACCTCGATCCCGAGCGCCTGATCTTCATCGATGAGACCGGCCTTTCCACCCGTATGGCGCGCCTGCGCGGTCGCTGTGCTCGCGGTCAGCGCCTACGCTCGGGCATCCCGCATGGCCACTGGCTGACGACGACGTTCGTTGCGGGCTTGCGCATGTCGGGGATGAGCGCGCCCATGGTGCTCGACGGGCCGATGACGCGAGACTGGTTCCTGGCCTATGTCGAGCAGGTGCTCGCCCCAACCCTCAGGCCCGGCGACACCGTCATCCTCGACAACCTCCCCGCCCACAAGGGCGCAGCAATCCAGGCCGCCGTCGAGGCCAGCGGCGCACGGCTTCGCTTCCTGCCGCCGTACTCGCCCGACTTCAATCCGATCGAGATGGCCTTCGCCAAGCTCAAGGCGCTGCTGCGCAAAGCGGCCGAGCGCACGGTCGATCGGCTCTGGACTGTCGTCGGCAATCTGCTCGACGCCTTCACCCCAACCGAGTGCGCAAACTACTTCGCTGCCGCCGGTTACGATCCGGAATAGGTGGAAACCGCTCTAGGCTGCAATATTCTCTGACCAACCGCGATTCGACTGATACCAAGATTTGAACGCCTCGGCCGTCATGGGACGTCCGAAGAGGTAGCCCTGGCTCTCGTCACAGCCCATGCCGAGGATCAAGTCGGCTGTTTCCCGCGTCTCGATGCCTTCGGCTACAACGCGGTAACCGAGATCATGAGACAGCGTGATCATCGTCGCCACAAGGCTACGTTGCCGGGTATCCTCCACGCAGCGCGCGATAAAGGATCGGTCGATCTTGACCACATCGAACGGAAGCGCTTGGAGATACGAGAGCGAGCTGTAGCCCGTCCCAAAATCGTCGATGGCAAGACGAATGCCGGCGGCTGAGAGCCGTTGAAGTTGCTCCAGAGCATGGCCGGCATCTTCCATGACAGCGCTTTCCGTCACCTCAAGCTCAAGATGATGGGGTGGGATCCTGCAGGACGCGCGAGACGACCGCGGCCGCCTCAGGGCCGAGGTCTTCGGGCTCCCGCAGGAGATACCAGGACAGCTGCTTGGATGAGGCCAGGGGTGATGCGGTGGAGGTCACAACACGGGTGTCGGTCGGTGCTGGCGACAACCGGATAGTCGTTCCAGCCGGGCCTGCGCGCCGCTCGGACAACCAGCGATGCACCTGCTTCGAGGTGCCGGCAAAGCCGATACCCTGAAGTTCGCGCCAAAGCTGCGCAGCGTTCTCGCAGCCCTCATCGAGGCGGCCATGCAGATGCCCGAGATAAGGATCGAGCATGCTCGGCTTCGGCTCGCGCATGCCGTTCCGGGGAAAGCTCGCGGCGAAGGCGTACTTGCGCACCGTGGCGCGGGCCAAGCCCGTCTCGCGATTGATGCGCCGAAGCGAGTGTCCTTCCGCATGGCGGCGACGCACGTCGTCATAGGCCGCTTCCCATCGACCGCGGGCCGCGGCCCGCGCGAGCATCTCGGACGGTGCGCGCGGGTAGGGCGTGACGCGCCGAATCGATGGCGATGCCGGGGGCACGGCCGGCAACAGCTTCAGACGCGGATGGACGCGGGCGAGCCAGCGCTCGACCATCTGTCGGGTATTGAGCAGGAGATGCCACCGATCCGCGACCTGAACGGCACCGGGCGCACCCATGGCGGTCCCACGCGCATATTCGGTCGAGCGGTCCCGTGCCACGACCTGGATCTGTGGGTCGCGCCGGAGCCGGGCCGCCAGCGTCGAGGCCGAACGATCCGGCAGCAGATCGATGGGACGGCGGCGTTCGAGGTCGACGAGGATGGTGCCATAGGTTCGGCCCTTGCGCAGAGCCCAGTCGTCGACACCGACGATGATCGGTTTGGATCCGGTCGGCAGCGGACATTTGCGGATACCCCGCAGCAGCGTCGTGGCACTGGTGGGCATCGCCAGGTGCGGCAGCAGCCGGGCAGCGGGTGTGGCACCGAGCGCCAGCGCGGTCCGAACCTGGGCATCGGCCAGCCGGCAGGTTCTCTGAGCGTAGCGGTCGAGGAGGCCCGGCAGACGCTCGGCAAAGGTTCGGCGTGCGCAAGCAGGGTCGTGGCAGTAAAAACGTCGGATCGTCAGGGTCAGACGCACCTCCTGACCGCTCGTCGGCAGGTCGGCGGGACGCCGGTGATAGCGACTATGCACCGACCGGCTGACCGTACGACAGCGTGGGCAACGGGCATGATCGCACTTCGCTTGAGCGGAAATGCGAAGGGCAGTGCTCTCCTCACGCGTGACGTGGAGAAGACGACCGGGGATGTGACACAGAAGGGTCATACCCTGATCTGAGAATCCCCGCCCGGTTCAGCCAGCAGCTACCTTCCGGCATCCCCCCCCCCACCAACCCAATCCACCAAACTTGGCGAAGAGCCAGTTTGCTGGGTCAGGGTCACGCCACCGATAGGCTCTTCGCTGCCTCGAGAAGGATTGGATGGAGTCGCCAAGTAGCAAATCGTAAGCCTCGCGCATGACCCTATGCCACCGGGGGTCCACCAATCAACAAGACGTGACGTAGTACCTTGGACCTTATCCAAGGTGTCCGAGTTCCCTCGTGCGCTCCGCGTTCGATGTACGGCCGTCGCGCCATCGCCACCCATTCAGCAGGCTCGGAGACCACGATGGGACGACCTGGAGACTACGACCTGAACCGGAGAGATTTGATGGTGGCTGCATCAGCCACGGCGGCCCTGGCCGCCGTCCCCTCGGCGGCGGGCGCCGCGCCCGCGGGAACCGAAAAGCCGGTCCTGGCCAAGGTCGGTTTCACCGTGAACGGCGAGCGCCGCGAGCTCGAACTGGACACCCGGACCAGCCTGCTCGACGCGGTGCGAGAACACCTGCACCTAACAGGCGCCAAGAAGGGCTGCGACCACGGTCAGTGCGGCGCCTGCACCATGATCGTCGACGGTCGACGCATCAATTCCTGCCTGACCCTCGCGGTCATGCACCAGGACGCCAGCGTCATGACCATCGAGGGGCTCGGCAAGCCGGGCGACCTCCATCCGATGCAGGCCGCCTTCGTGAAGCACGACGGCTACCAGTGCGGCTTCTGCACCCCGGGCCAGATCTGCTCCAGCGTCGCGGTCATCGCCGAGATCAAGTCCGGCATCCCGAGCCACGTCAGCGCCGACCTCAACGGGACCTACGAGGTCACCGACGCCGAGATCCGCGAGCGCATGAGCGGCAACATCTGCCGCTGCGGTGCCTACTCCAACATCGTCGAGGCGATCACCGAGGTCGCGGGGAAGCAGGCATGAAATCCTTCACCTACGAGCGCCCGGGCACGCCCGCCGAGGCCGCCGCCGCCGTCGCCCGCACCCCGAACGCCAAGTTCATCGCCGGCGGCACCAACCTGCTCGACCTGATGAAGCTGCAGATCGAGACCCCGACCCACCTCGTCGACGTCAATGGCCTCGGCCTGGACAAGGTTGAGCCGACGCCGGAGGGCGGCCTTCGGATCGGGGCCCTGGTGCGGAACACGGATCTGGCCGCTGATGCCAGGGTCCGGAAGGATTACGGCGTTCTCTCGCGGGCGCTGCTCGCAGGCGCTTCGGGACAGCTCCGCAACAAGGCGACCACCGCCGGCAACCTGCTGCAGCGGACCCGGTGCCCGTACTTCTACGACACCGCCCAGGCCTGCAACAAACGCCAGCCGGGGTCCGGTTGCTCGGCCATCGACGGGGTCAGCCGGCAGCTCGCCGTCATCGGTGCGAGCGAAGCCTGCATCGCGACCTATCCGGGCGACATGGCGGTGGCCATGCGCGTGCTCGACGCCAGCGTTGAGACCGTCGACGCCAAGGGCGCAACGCGCAAGATCCCCGTGGCAGACTTCCATCGCCTGCCCGCCGACAAGCCGGAACTCGACACCATCCTGAGGGCCGGCGAGCTCATCACCGCGGTGACGCTGCCGAAGCCCATCGCCGGGACGCACATCTACCGCAAGGTCCGCGACCGTGCCTCGTACGCCTATGCCCTGGTCTCGGTCGCTGCCGTGATCGGCAAGGACGGGACCGGCCATGTCGCGTTCGGCGGTGTGGCGCCCCGTCCCTGGCGCGTCGAAGCCGCCGAGGCCGACCTGCCGCGGGGCGCCAAGGCGGTGACCGACAAGGTCTTCGCGGGGGCCAAGCCCACCGAGGACAACGCCTACAAGCTGAAGCTCGCCGAGCGCACGCTCGGTGCCGTCCTGACCGAGGCGAGGGCCTGATCCATGAAGTTCGACACCCCCGCAGGCACCAACCCCATCGACCAGCTCAAGATCGTGGGGAAGGCCACCGACCGGATCGACGGCCCGTTCAAGACCACCGGCACCGCCCCCTATGCCAACGACTGGCACGACCCGCAGGCCAAGCTCGCCTACGGCGTCGTCGTTGGCGCGACCATCGCCAAGGGCCGGATCGCCTTGATGGACCTGGGCACCGCCAAGGCGGCGCCGGGCGTCGTCGCCATCGTGACCGCCGAGAACGCGGGCAAGCTCGGCAAGGGCAAGCTCAACACCGCAAAACTCCTCGGCGGCCCCGAGATCGAGCACTACCACCAGGCGGTCGCCGTGGTGGTCGCCGAGACCTTCGAGCAGGCACGCGCCGCCGCGGCGCTGGTCAAGGTCAAGTACACCACCACGAAGGGTGTCTTCGACCTCGCCTTGGTGAAGGACGGAGCGAAGGACCCGGGCGACGTCCAGGGTAGTCCATCCTCCTCCTCCGTCGGCGACTTCGCCGGCGCGTTTGCCTCGGCGCCGGTCAAGCTCGACGAGAGCTACGAGACGCCGGACCACGCCCACGCGATGATGGAGCCCCATGCCTCCGTCGCGTCCTGGGACGGGGACAAGGTCACCGTCTGGACCTCGAACCAGATGATCGCCTGGGGCACGCGTGACCTCGCGCTGACCCTGGACGTCCCGCAGGAGAAGGTCCGGCTGGTCTCGCCGTTCATCGGCGGCGGCTTCGGCGGCAAGCTCTTCCTGCGGTCCGAGGCGCTCCTCGCGGCGCTGGGCGCCCGTGCGGCCGGTCGGGCGGTGAAGGTCGCGCTGACCCGTCCGCAGATGTTCAACAACACCACGCACCGGCCCGCCACGCTCCAGCGCATCCGCATCGGCGCGACCCCGGACGGTAAGATCACCGCCATCGGCCACGAGAGCTGGTCGGGCGACCTGCCCGAGGGCGGTCCCGAGGCGGCGGTCTTGCAGACCCGTCTGCTCTATGCCGCCCCGAACCGGATGACTGCCCTGCGCCTCGCCGTGCTCGACCTGCCCGAAGGCAACGCCATGCGGGCCCCGGGCGAGGCCCCTGGGCTGATGGCGCTTGAGGTCGCCATGGACGAGATGGCGGAGAAGCTCGGTATAGACCCTGTGCGGTTCCGCGAGATCAACGACACACAGGTCGATCCGGAGAAGCCGGAGCGTGCCTTCTCCCAGCGCAGCCTCGTCGCATGCCTGCGCCAGGGCGCCGAGCGCTTCGGCTGGGACAAACGGGGCAAGCCCGGCCAGGTCCGCGACGGCCGCTGGCTCGTCGGGATGGGGATGGCCTCGGCCTTCCGCAACAACATGGTCCTGAAGTCGGCCGCCCGCGTCCGCCTCGACGGCAAGGGCATGGTGATCGTCGAGACTGACATGACCGACATCGGCAACGGCAGCTACACCATCATCGGCCAGACGGCGGCCGAGATGATGGGGGTCACCCTCGACAAGGTCATCGTGCGCCTCGGGGACTCCGATTTCCCGGTCTCCTCGGGCTCGGGCGGACAGTTCGGCGCCAACTCGTCGACGTCGGGTGTCTACGCCGCCTGTATGAAGTTACGTGAGGCCGTGGCCGGCAAGCTCGGCTTCAACTCGGCCGATGCCATGTTCGAGGACGGGCAGGTCCGCTCGGGCAATCGCACCGTTCCGCTCGCCCAGGCAGCTACCGGCGGAGACATCGTGGCTGAGGACGCCATCGAGTTCGGCGACCTCGACAAGACCCATCAGCAATCGACCTTCGGCGGCCACTTCGTCGAGGTCGGCGTCGACGTGGCCACGGCCGAAATCCGGGTCCGCCGCATGCTCGCGGTGTGCGCCAGCGGACGCATCCTCAACCCGAAGTCCGCCCGCAGCCAGGTCATCGGCGGCATGACCATGGGCGTCGGCGCGGCCCTGATGGAGGAGCTCGCGGTCGATACCAAGCGCGGCTACTTCGTCAACCACGATCTCGCGGGATACGAGGTGCCGGTCCACGCCGACATCCCGCACCAGGAGGTGTTCTTCCTCGACGAGGTTGATCCGATGTCCTCGCCGATGAAGGCGAAGGGAGTGGGCGAGCTCGGAATCTGCGGGGTCGGCGCCGCGGTGGCGAACGCCGTCTACAACGCCACCGGCGTGCGAGTGCGCGACTACCCGGTCACCCTCGACAAGCTCCTGAACCGGATGCCGGACGCCGCCTAAGTAAAACGCAAGAAAATCTAAATGCTCATTCCCTCTGAGCCGCCTCTCTCGCTCTCGGCGCCACCTTTGCAAGTAGCGTAGGCTGGCCGTGCACAGCCATTCCTACACAGGAAACGCTAACCACCCAGCGTAGCGGTGCCGAAGCTTACACAAAAGGAGCGGCCGAGAACTTTGTTAGGGTCATCCGAATCGATTCGCTCGTCAAAGAAAGGCCGCCCTTGCGGTTGTCGGGCGGTCTCGTCACCTTCGAGTTCGAGGCTCGAGTGGTTTAGCATACCTACCCGCTTGGCCAGAACCTGATCATTACGGCTGAGGCGGGCTTCGTCCGGCAAGCGGATGGTCTGGTGACGGAGATCCATCTGGGCGATGTGGTTCACATACCGTTTGGAGTTCGGCACCGGCACGGGGCTTCGCCCACCGCGGACATGAGCCACATCGCACTGTCGGAATCGCGCGACGGTAAAGGGGCCTGTCGCAAACGCGATAGCGCCGGCGTTTACCCCGCGTTGACCATACGGCCTGCATGGCGCCTTCCGTTCTGGAGGCCGCCCCATGATCCTGTCCGCCATCGCCGCCAAGCTCAAGCAGCGCTCGAAGACCGACTTCAAGGGTCGGCACTACGAGGCTGCGCTCATCGTACAGGCGGTCTCTTGGTACCTGCGCTATCCGCTGAGCTATCGTGATATCGAGGAGCTGTTCCTGGAGCGCGGCTTGGAGGTGGATCACAGCACCCTGAACCGCTGGGTGCTCGCCTACGCGCCGCTGATCGAGAAGCGGCTACGCCAGTTCCGCAAGCCGCATTGCGGATCGGTCCGGATCGATGAGACCTACATCAAGGTCCGCGGTGAGTGGCGCTACCTGTACCGAGCCATCGACAAGCACGGCAATCCTGTCGACTTCCTGCTGACCGCCAACCGCGACCTCGACGCCGCGAAGCGCTTCTTCCGCAAAATGCTGGCGGATCAGCCGCTACTCGCGCCTGACCGGATCGGCACGGACGGCGCCAGCACCTATCCGCCTGCCATCGTGGCCGTGAGGACCGACGGCCTCCTGGCCTCTACCCCAACCCACTACGTCACGAAGCACCTGCAGCAGGGCATCGAGAGCGACCACTTCCGGGTGAAACAACCTATGCCGCGCGTAGGCGGCTTCCGCTCGTTCAATACGGCGCGACGCACGATCCAGGGCTTCGAGGCCATGCTGTGGCTGCGCAAGGGCTTCGGCTTTACCGGCGCGTGGACCGTGCGCGAGCAGAACTGGATGCTTGCCGTCTGCTTCGGACTTCCACAGGCGAACAAAGCATGAAAATGGGGAGGTAGAGGCCTTTCTGCGCCCTATACCCAAGCTTGCGACAGGCCCGCCCCGACTACCGCGGAGACGAATGGCCCCGCGTCCTAGCCAACGCTTCAAGGTTCCTCGAGGCCTTCGGCGCGCAGGCGGAAGGCCTCGGCTGGCAGACGCACGAGCTTTTCGGCGTTCACCCGGAGATCGGGACAACGCGCCCCGACTACTGCGGCGCCCTTGTTCTAGGGCTTGGCGGGGCCGTCCGCTTGGTCACGGCCAGCGAGATCCAGTTCGGCCACCTGACGCACCGCAAGGCCCCGCATCAGCCGCAAGGCGTGCCTATCTGGGATTTTGGCCGATGATCGCGGCGGCAGACCGTTGGGGGCCATTTGCCCCCAACATCGAGCCTGCTGAGCAGCGCGCCCGGCTCCGCAGTCTACGAGCTTTGGCGAAAGTCTACGCTGGCCCGCGCGCTGCGGATGCCTGCCGGCTCTTGGCCCAAGCCGAGACCGATCCGGCAGCCTTGGAACCGGCCAGTGTCGCCTTGAACCGCCTCGCGCCCATGGATCGACGCCAGATCTTCGCTAGCTTCGCCCGTCTGTCTGTCTCCGCCTGAAAGGCTGCCCCATGCTCCTCACCACGATCGCCGGCATCCTCAACACGGACCACATCATCAGAGTGCAGCCGCACGATGCTCCAGCCGGCCGGCCAAGCACATCAACCGTGACGTTCTCAGACGGCAAAGAACAAACCCTGCGGGTCGACCCCGGGACCTTCGAGAGCGTGTGCGGCGTCATCATTCCCGCTCAGCCCGGGTTTACGCTGGTGCGGTGCTATTTCCCATCGAGCGATGACGAAGAGGCTTTCTACGACGAGGACCCAGTTATCGCCTTTCGCATCTGTGGCGACGACGAGGATCCGCGCCCCATCACTCTACAGGGCGAGCCCTCAGCCCGCGCACATGGCAGCGTCTTCACCGTGCTGCAGCCGCGAACGGCAGATGTCACGGCCCCGAGGGCGGCAACGACACACTGGACGGCTTCAAGGCCTTGTGCGCCGAAATGATTGAGAAGCGCTTCGCCAAACGTAGGGACACCGGGGCAAAGACGGAGAAGCCCCGATGATCCGAGACATGAACCTGGCTGAGCGCCGCGCCTACAACGCTGGCATCAAGGCAGCCATTAACGCGGCCCAGATCACCGCCCTGACCATCGAGACCGGGAAGGATGCTGGCACCTTCCGCAAGAAGGTCGCGGCCGAAGCTCTGTCTGCCTTCGCGGAGAGTGCCAGAGGGCTGATGCTTACAACACCTTCATCGGAAAGCCATTGTTTTCACACTGTTCAAAACAACGCGCCGCTCGATGCGGGCGAGGTATAGGGCCGGACGATGACGGACACGAAACCCGGCTTTCAGCCCGGCCAGAGCGGCAATCCTGCAGGACGGCCGAAGGGCGCCCGCAGCAAGGCGATGCAAGCTCTCGACGCCATTCTCGACGGCGAGGCCGAAGCGATCACACGCAAGGTCATCGAGCTTGCCCTAGACGGCGACACGCAAGCCATCCGCATGTGCATGGACCGGCTGGCCCCTCCCCGGAAGGATCGCCCCATCACCTTCGCCTTGCCGCCCATCAAGACCGCGGCCGACCTCTCGCTCGCGACCGACGCCGTTCTGCAGGCCGTCGCGGATGGCGAGATCACCCCGGGCGAGGCCGCCGACCTGTCCAAGCTGGTCGCGACCCACATTCAAGCCATCCAGGCGACCGACCTCAACGAGCGCCTATTGCGGATCGAACAGCAGGCTAGCCGATGACGACCTTTGCATCCCTCGATGCCCGACTGCGAAAGGTGGAGCGCACAACGAGCCACCAGGCGCCCACCCCTCACGCGACGGTCATCATCACCGAGAACGACGAGGACGAAGCCCAGCAGCTTACCGCCCTTGAGGCCGAGGGCACCTACAAGCCCGGCTGGCCTCTGATCTCCTGGCGCATTGTCGATCCTGAACCGAGGAACCGCCGCCCATGACAACAACGACCATGGCCGCCCTTCTGAAGCGCATTGAGCGCATTGAGGCGAAGCGGCATGTTGGAGCACCGAAGGGCCTGGTCGCCTTTCGCAGCCTTACGGACGAGGAAGCCGTCGATGCCAAGCTCAATTGGCGCCAGTGGGTCGCTGACGGCCGAGCCAAGCTGCAGTGGGGCTGTGTCGTCATCCGATCTCCACCGTTGACCATCGAGGAGTGGGAAGCAGAGACGGCCCGCCTACGCGGCGAGCCTATCCACTGAACTGTGCCGAACCGCACATCCACATCGCGTATCTGCACGCATCGTAGCGACGGTCGTTGTTTTGCCCCCCGCTTCGCGACCACAACTGGCGGCGCGGTGGCTCTCAGCCCTGCGCCGCTGTCATATTCGGCCACTGAGATCTTTTGAGTGCTTCGGCGATCAATCTAAGCTGCAACCTTGAGGCAGCCAGCATCTTGCAGGGCCTCATCGCGATGAACGCTTGCAGCTAGAAGGCGGCGCTGCTTGCGCATCGATTTCAGCAGCTTCTCAATGGCAACCAAATCGGCGTGCGCTTCTGTCGAATTTAGATCGTCAGCTTCGAGGAAGGCGATCTGGATCATCGTATCGACCCTGCGCGCCTCCGCCTTCGCGATGATCCTCTCCAGAGCGCCAAGACCATCTTCTGCTAATTCGATCATTGCGCTCCTCACACCAGAGAGCCCGCGTGAGGCCCTATGGTTAACAAGGTGTTAACGCGCTGCTCGTGAGGCTCGTCCAACGGCAGAATACGCTTGTCGACCGACAGATTGGGAGGTCCCTCGCGTACCTTGGTCTGCAGTCCGTTGAGGGGCGAGAGAGAGGGGGCGGTGTAAGGGGACCAACGCATCGGCGCCGCTACTACGATCACTATCACGAGATCAGCGCGACGAAGCCGGAGGCGAGTAGCATCCTACTCATCTGAAAAAGCGATTACACCATTTATACTTACGGGTTGCCACGCTTCCAGAAGATAGAATGTAAGTTACCGTACAATTTGTAGATAGACTGAAACCGTAGCGACTGCCCTGCCGTAGCCCCCCGACATGGCGCATGGCGAAGGCAGGATATGGAAAACCCGCATTACATCGTTCAGCGCAGCCGCTCAGGCAGGTTCAACTTCACGTTCTTGACGAGCGCTGGGCGGCTTACAGGGTCCGTAGTGGTCCCCATCGATGGTCGCTCAAGTGATGAGATCAAACGACTGGCCCTTGAACAAATCCGAGTGCTTGCCGAGGACTTTGCCCGCGTCCAAGTTGCAAAAGACTTACCTCCTGACAGCAGCCCGGCCGAGCCTGTCGAGGGCCTAGCTTGAGGTCCCACGTCGGCATTTTTGAACGATCTAATCGCAAAGTTTTGGCCGGCCCCGTATTCGCCCCGTAGATACGGGGAGCCGCAGGGTCGCTCGCCACACGTTTTCTACTCGTTAGAAAACGTGAGCCAAACCCCTGCCTGGCCTACCGGATCGCGGGCTAACTCCCCGGCCGGGTTGGCTCCCAACTATAACAATCCACAACAGGCCCAGCCTCGCGCGCTCGCGCGTACTGCTCGCGAAATGGCCCCCGACCTGAACAAATCTGAACAAGGCGCCTCGCGTGCGCCCGCGCGCATTGCTCCCGAAACTCAGCCCGAGGAGCGCATAGACCGCCGCGGTTCTTGCCTGGTTGAACGCGCAAGAGAGACCCACGCCGAGCCCGCCGTCAGCGCCCATTATCCGCCATTTGAAATAGGCCCCGGCTAACTGTTTCCGCTCTGTATTATCAGAAGGCCGCCTGCTGTTTCTGCGCTGTTCTATCAGCGAGCGCGGCCTCTTTTACGGCCTCCGAAAACTCCACCCATTGCCCCGCTTGAGGGAGAAAATGCCACGTGAATATCCGAGACCGGATGTCCCGAGCCTCGCTGCTCTGTCGGGTGCCCTACAGAACTCACAGCTCAGCGGTGACATTTCCGGGATGGGGGTTGGTTGCAAGCAGCGGGACGGCGTAATGGCGCGCTACTTCTTCGACATCCACAACGGCGACGAGTTCTTTCGAGACCCTGAGGGGTGCGAGTGCGCGGACGCTAATGGCATCCGGCAGGAGGCGATGCGGACATTGCCGGAGATCGCCCGGCATACCATCCCGACCCGGAAGGCCGACACTCAAGCCCTTGCGATATTCGTGCGCGACGAGACCGGCGCGACCGTCTACTCGGCCACTCTGTCGTTCGCAGGCCTCTGGCTGAACGAGCCAGCTGGCGCCTAGATGTTAGCATTCGTTAGCAGGCTCCCCGGCTCCTGATACCAACATTTACCAACAGGCGCGGCCCGAGACCCTACAGTCCGAAGACCGCTACAGCCTCGCGATCGGCCGCCTGCCTCACCGCAGCCCGAACGCTCCCCATCGCGGCCAACTTCCGGTCATAGGTCCGCCAGCGCATCCACTTCGGCTTGTCCGGCATGGGCGCTAGGACGTTGACCGAGCCCCCGAGGCGCACCCGCTGTCGACGCAGCCGGGTAATCTGCCGATCGCGTGGCGTCATCCTCTGGACGGCATAGGCGAGGCGATGCGCCTTCCGTGAGGCGAACCGGGCGCCACCCTGCGGCAGGAATAGGTCAGCGCACAGCGCCCCCGACCACGGGCAGGACCACCACCACCGGACGCCGCCTAGCGGCATCGCCACGGCCTCGATACCGACGCGGTAGGAGTGTTCTGCAACTCCCTCAGGTACGGGGGCGTCATGGGTCAGCACCACGTCACCCGATAGCCCGTCCTCGCGCAGGTCGATGTCGAACCGGACCCGCTTTGCGACGTGCGGGAAGGCGCCCCCATGCACCAGGTCACCGGACCAACCAAACGCTCCTTGCCTGACGCTCATCAGCTTCGACAGGGGCAAGCGCAGGCAGCTTTCGACCGTTGGTCGCCCACCCGTCAGACCGCTACCCATCCCGCCCATGTGCTTCGCTCCGGTTCTACGAAATCAACTGCCGAACCCTTCAATTTCAACGCACGGCCCGTCCGATATCCGTGTGCCGCGATACCTGAAGGACATCAAAGGTTAAGTTTCAATCGTATTCGCGAAAAATATGCTGCTGATTATTTCGCTGCGTAACCGGATAAAAACAAATTCGCCCTCAAATCTCGTTCAAGCTCCTGATCTAATTATTGTCTCAGGCATGAGGCGACGTCAGGGCGTTTCGTCGAGGCCCCCATGCACACTAACCTCTCGATCAAGACCGCACTTGCCAGTGCTTTCGGTGCCCTCGCGCTGATCAGCGCCGCACAGGGTGGTCTGTCCATCATCAAGCTTTCATCCGTCCGCCATGGCATCACGGAAGTGACTACCAACTGGCTGCCGTCAGTCGTCGCGATCAATGACATCAAGGCAGCCGCCTCAGAGGTGCGGATCAAACAACTACGGCTTTTGGCTTTGTCGACAACCCCAGCTCAGCTGGCCGAGAACGAGGCGCAGCTACGAGCGGCGCAAGAGCAGGTGGCTGTGGCTCGTAAGGCCTATGAGCCCAAGATCGCGACGGTGGAAGAGCGCAAACTCTATGAGGGCTTTAGCGCCGAGTGGAGCCGCTTTGAGATGGTTTCAGGCGAAGCTGCACGCCTGGCCGCTGCCGACAAGCGGGCCGATGCCCTCAGCCTCATCAGTCGACCAGAAAACGTCAATCTTTACAACGATATCCGAAGCTTACTTGCGCAGGATGTGGCATTGAATGAACGCGCTGCGCATCAAGAAGCCGAAGCCGTTGGCGCCAATGCTGATAGTGCAACATTTGCTGCCTATATTGCCGTTGTTCTTGCTGTAGTGGCTGCTCTTGGTGCCATGGCATTCAGCTGGCTGCGTGTGTCCCGTCCCATTCAGACGATGACGGATGCCATGGCGCGGCTCGCCGAGGGCGATGCGACGATCATCGTGCCTGGGGTGGATCGCAACGACGAAATCGGCTCCATGGCCGGTACCGTCCAGGTCTTCAAAGACAATCTCATCCGCACGCGTCAGCTCGAGGCGGAAACGGCGCAGGCGCGGCTTGCTGTTGAGGAACAGCGCAAGACCGGCATGCGCCAGATGGCTGACAGCTTCGAGGCGGCGGTTGGCGGCATTATCGGGATGGTGTCGTCGTCCGCCACCGAGTTGCAGGCCACCGCCCAGACCATGACCGCAACAGCGACGGAGACCGCCTCGCAGTCTACGACCGTCGCTGCTGCAGCCGAGGAGGCTTCCTTGAACGTCAACACCGTTGCCGCCGCTGCCGAAGAGCTCGGTTCGTCCGTTCAAGAGATCGGTCGTCAGGTCAACGGCTCCGCCACTCTGGCGCAGAGTGCCGTGGCTGAGGCCGATCATACCGCCTCCCTGGTGCAGGAGCTGAGCGGTGCTGTCGCGAAGATCGGGGACGTGGTGACGATGATCTCGACGATCGCCGGCCAGACTAATCTGCTGGCGCTGAACGCTACCATTGAGGCGGCGCGTGCCGGCGAGGCCGGCAGAGGCTTCGCCGTGGTAGCCGCTGAGGTGAAGGAGTTGGCCAATCAGACGGCTAGAGCAACCGCTGAGATCGGACAGCAGATCACCCAGATCCAGGGGGCGACGGGGCAGGCGGTCCAGGCCATCGGTGGCATCACGATGCGCATCCAGCAGATTAGCGGCGTGGCAACGTCGATCGCTGCGGCGGTCGAGGAACAGGGGGCGGCAACGCAAGAGATCGTGCGCAACGTCGCGCAGGCCGCAACTGGTACAGGCGAGGTCACCAGCAACATCACGGGGGTCGCCCGGGCCGCTGAGGACACAGGCGCTGCGGCCAGCCAAGTGCTTGGCGCCGCCGGTGAGCTGTCCCGACAGTCTGAACATCTGAGCACCGAGGTCTCACGCTTCCTCGACACTGTGCGCGCAGCCTAGAGTAACCGTAGATTGGATTTTGAAGGAAGCGGCCGGATGAAATCCCGGCCGTTTTCGTTTGGACTGCCGCTTATAGAAAGCCGCTCCCCGAGTGATCCTTGAAAGCGTTCGCCCGGCGGATGTACCCGACCACCGTCTTCGGGTCCCGATGCCCACTTTGGTCCATGATGCGCGCGAGATCCGCGCCCCGCTCGGCGGCCGTCGTGATGTACCCGGCTCGGAGGGAGTGAGCGCCGAAGGTTGAGGCATCGAGGCCGGCGGCCTTCGCATAGCCCTTGATGATGTCCGCAACGGCCTGGGTCGTGAGGCGAGGTGGAAGGGCGGACTTCGCCGCTTCGCGAACTCGCCCCGAGCGCGACACCGGCCGGAACACCGGGCCTTCCGTGATCCCGGCGGCATCGAGCCATTCACGGACCAGGGCCACCGGCCGGATGAAGCGGCCATGCGGTATCGCCTTCTCGAAGCCCCTCCCCTCCTGATCGGTCTTTGAGCGTCGGACCATGATGCGCAGCCCGTCGCGATCCTCGCGCAGATCCGCCACGTCGAGGGCGACAAGCTCGGAGCGCCGGAAGGCCCCCGCAAAGCCCAGCGCCAGCAAGGCTCGGTCGCGCTTGCCCGTCAGGGTGTCAGGGGTCCGCATCAGCATCGCGGCCAGCACCTCGGCGGTTGCGGCCGCTTTCTGGTTCGGGGCCGTGCCGATGGTGCGTCGGATGCCTTTGATGGTCGCGTGCACACCCTCGTTGTTGGTCGGGTCCGGCTCGCCTGCGAGCTTGTGTGCGTACCGGATCGCGGCGCAGCGCCGGCCGATGGTCGAGGCGGCCCGACCCGCGTCCGCTTCTGAGACCAGGAACGCCGCGACGGCTTCGGGTGTGGCGGGCTGAGGTCGGAACCCGTGCCGCTGGCACCAGGCACCGAACAGCGCCCAGTCCTTCCGGTAGGCCTTCACGGTCGAGGCGGCCTTGCTCGCCCGCTGGTAGGCTTGGACGATCGGGGCAAACTCGGAGGGTAGGACCTCCGGCCGGGAGATGATGTCGGCCACAGGGATCAATCCAGATGCGGGAGGCGTACGGCCCCCCATTTGTCCGCCTCGGCGTCCATGACTGTGTTGATGGCCGAGGCGGGGACGCCCGCTCCTAGCATCGCCAGCATTTCCATGCGGACCTTGAGCAGGCGCGCGCGGGCCTGGTCGGGGTTATCGCGGACCCACTGTTCGATGCCGGTCCGCATGAACGGGGGCATCGCATCCTTGATGTCCTTGGGCATGGTCGGCTTCACGCGTCGGTCTGGAGGGATGGGCAGGGCCCGGGATCGCCAGCGTCACAGCCGCGGCCTGCCCCGAGGGCTTGCGCGAACAGGCCGCCCAGATGTCCGTCCGCCCAGTCGTTCGGGAGCCGCATGTAATGACCGGGCCGCCGGATCATGCCGCAGACGAACCGGCCCCCTTCGTGTTCGAGGGCAAGGCAGGGCCCCTCCTCCGGGTGGTCAGGGATGTGCTCCCGAGCGATGGCGCAGGGCTCCTCGGCGCAGCAATAGCCGCAGCCGTTGCAGGGCGAGCCGAATGCCGGCTTGACCGGAAGCCGCTGACCTCCGGTCCCGTCCGTCAAGCGGATAGCCGGCGGCGGCAACTCAGGCATTGCCCTGGTCCCAGCCGCACTGCTGAGCGAGGGCGGCCTGCCAGTTCTCAGGAGGAACGACGTTCTGCCCTTCCATGATTTCGCGGACACGCTCTAGGAGCAAGCCACGACGCTCGGGCGGGACGTCCGCTACGGATGCCAGGCTGTACGACTGGCGGGCGATCGCATCTGCATGGCGCAGCCATTCACGCGGGAGGAAGGGAAGGCCGTCGCTATCGTCAACACCGTTCGCCATAGCTCTCTCTTACTGCTGAAACTTTCGAGAAGGATATTTATCGAAAGTTAAGCGCACTGGCTTGGCAAAGCAATAGCGCGGTACGGTGATAGGCTGCTAGCAACGTAGTGCGAAAGGCCGAAAGGGACATGCACCACTATGTCGGCAGCGTACTAGGATCACAGCGCGCAAGCGGGTAATGCCGCTTTCACCGTTAGGCGCTAGGAGTGCAGCGGACTAGAGGAGCACGGACGTTGCGTGAGATTGCGCTATCAATCGTTGGCGCTGGCGCCGTGATCGCTTTGGCCATCGCCTTCGTAGGAAGGCAAAGCGTCACCACTCTCCCGTCATCCAGTGGGTGGGTCGTCATAGCGGTGAACGGTTGGACCGGAACAATGCAACATTGTTACATTTACTCTGTCGAATTCACCAAAAAATCTAACTGCTCGGAAGTGGCGCCCAAGTGAGAGTGATCGCCTTCACCAGCCGGAAGGGCGGCAGCGGTAAGAGCACGCTCGCGGCTCACCTGTCTGTCTACGCGGATGCGCCCAATGCGCCCGCCGTCCTGATCGACTGCGATCCGCAAGGAAGCCTCGCCCTCTGGCACGAGCTGCGCCAGGCCGAAACGCCCGTTCTCGTGAAGTGCGAAGCCCGCGAACTGGCCGATACAGTCGAGGCCGCCCGCCGCGATGGCGTCGGCTGGGTCCTGATCGACACGCCGCCGCACAACACCGCCGACATCGCTGCAGCCATGCGGGTTGCCGACCTGGTCGTGATCCCGTTCCGTCCCGCCGTATTCGATATCGCGGCCGTGGCCGCCACCCTGGAAATGGCCCGGGCGATCAACAAGCCGGTTCTCCCCGTCATCAACTCGGCCCCTCCCCGACGTGGTACCGCCTCGGCGCATGTCGTGAACGAGGCCCGCGAGGCCCTGTTCGGAATGAAGGCGACGCCGTGGGCTGGGCAGATCACCACCCGTGCCGCGTTCGCCCATGCCTTGGCCAGCGGTCAGGCGGTCGGAGAGTTCGAGCCCGGTAGCGCGGCGGCCACGGAGGTTGGCGAGTTATGGCAGGAAACCCGCCGAGCCCTCGGCATCAAGGAAGGGAAGAAGCGGTGACCAAGAAGCCGAGTTTCGCGAACCTGGGATCCCGCCTCTCCCAGAAGGCCCAGGATCCGGCCGCAGCCGCACCGTTAGAGAAGATGGAAGACGCATCCGCCGCCGAGGCCGTGACGACCGACGCCATCAAGCGCAACCGGCAGCCGGACGGCCGACGCGGCATCCTCGTACGGGCCCGTCCGGAAGCATGGAAGGCGCTCAAGCACATCGCCCTGGATGGCGAGCGAACCCTTCAGGACGTGATGACAGAAGCCATCAACGACGTGCTCACGAAGAACGGCAAGCCGCCGGTCGCCTGACGCAAGTGGTCCAAATGTGACGTTTGGTACCGTCTGCTCCCGACCCTACTCGGACCTTCGGGCCGGCAAGCTGGAATGGCCGGAGTTGACGCAAAGCGGACTTTAAATCGTGATCCTGCCGCGTCCTCGGTTGCCTTAGGTTACGAAAGGGGATGAAGCGGTTCGAACCGCTCGATGAACCGCATGCCATCCCAGAGGTCGACGGCATGCCGATCAACAAGGGCTCGTGCCTTGTCCGTAGCTTCGCTGTCGTCCGAGGCTGAAATCGGCGTGTTCAGAACCCCGCCTCCGCCAGCGTTGAGCATCACGGCTCGGTAGCACGGTGCCCCATCCGGCTCAGCAGATGGAGGCCCAATCACCGGATCAGCCACGTGCCCGTATAGGTCACAGCGGCCGAGTAGATGGGATGGCCATCCTCGTCCGTCACCAGAACCGAGAAGGCTTGGTGTTCGCCGTCCTTGGGCACCTCGTGCGCTGCGATCTGAGGCAGGACCGACTTTGCTTGACGAGCAGCCTCTTCAGGACCGGCGAGGTCCATGCCCTCGTCGTCGCGAAGCATTTGGCCGTCATGGATGTCGAAGAAGTAGCGAGGCACAGGGCTCTCCACGCATCGAAGGCGGGAGCACAATCTGTCTCCCAAGCGCGGAAGGCCGAGGGTATGGCCGCGATGCGCTCTATCGTAGGCGCTGTTCTCAACTATAAACTTAACAAATGGGAGTAGCACCACCTCGCTGAGGGAACGTCTGATACCTTACATAGCGGGATACGGCGGAGCCTTGGGATGAAGGTGAAGGTAGTTCGGATTGAAACCCGCATAGGCTTTGATCGCGGCAACGTCAGGTAGGGTGACATGCCGCTCCTTGAACACCACCAGCTTCAAACGTCGCAACTCCTGGAGGACGCGGTTGACGTGTACGTTCGAGATACCTGTTGCATCCCCGAGATCAGCTTGAGTGAGGGGGAAGGGGTAGCTGTCCTCCGTCGCAAGCCCGACCACCTGGAGGCGGATCAGGAACTCGCAGAACAGGTGTGCGACCTGCTCGTCGGCCGAACGACGGCCCATGCACACCAGCCATTCCCGCAAGATTGCTTCATCGACGAGGCCAGCCCACTGCAAGGCACGGTTCAGGCCCGGATGTTTCCCGCTGAGGTCATTCATCACTGAACGCGGGATACGCACCACGTCGCAGGAGCTGATCGTTCCGATGCTGTGATCCATCTCGCCGAGGATCGACACGTTCAGGTCGCAGAAGTCTCCCGGGATGAGGAAGGCGACAATCGACCGTCCACCGCCTGGAAGAACCTTGTAGCGGCAGGCGAAGCCCTTTTGGATAAGGTGGACGTGATCGGGCACGTCTCCTTCCGAGATGAGTTCGGTACGGGATGAGATACCGCGAAGGCGCGCACTTGCATCTGTGAGAGCCTTCTCTTCGGACCCAGAGAGGACGAAACGGCGTCCAAGCTTCTGGATGAACGGATTGAGCATGTGCCCTCCTGGGCCAGGCCCTCCTAGCAATATGTCGACCTAAGCAGTGATAATCTAGTAGGTTGTACCGAATATCAAAGCGTGATTTTTCACGAGATAACAAATTGGAAATCACGACAGCATGCCCTACCGCATCACGGAAGACTGGCTTCATGCCATTCGCCTGAAACCTTGACTTTCGCGCTGTAGACGATGTCCCCGGAGGCATTGCGGACTGAAGCAGTAATCGCTTGTTGATCACTTTTCGGCAGAGCGTCTTTGGCGATCTCTGCAAGCGTCTTAAGAACCTCTGTCCGTGCAGCCTGTACGTTGGGAAGGTCGATGCCTTCCTCATCCCTGAATTGGGTACGACCATCGTCGAAGTCGAAGTAAAGCTTCATCAGCCCCGCTTTCGATAAAATACTGTCATTTATTCAGAATGACAGATTATTGTATCATCAAGCGCTAGTCGTTACCTCATGTTAAACACTGTCTGACGGTCGGGTATCTTACATTCATTCGGACGCTGCGTCGCGTCACGTCCGCTTCAGTCGTAATGCGGACGTTCGGTGGGCCATCGACGAACGTCCGCATTCCACCCCAAGCTGAAGTTGCCGGACGGCCGACGAACGTCCGCTTCGGAGAAGCGATGACGGAGGTCCAGCGTCTGGGTTGGGTCGAAAGCGGAAGGCATTAAATGTCGGGAATACGAGCGGTTGTCCGACAGCTGTATGGTTAGGACGAATGTCCCGTATGGGTAGCTTCCAGTCGGTCTATTGATAAGCAGCTTGATGAACGTAGTGGACATCAAACGGTCGGTGATCCCCCCACCGGAAATTACCTTCGCCCGCTGCTATCTTCGTATTGTTGCTTGCGATACCACGGCCGGATGAGTGTCGCTCCGAAGGATCGATTTTGAAAAAACCGCTCGCCCTTCGGATCGAACCCGAACTGCTAGATGCAGCTCGCGAGTGCGCACGTCGCGACAACCGCTCCCTGACAAACTTTATCGAAACGGCGCTGCGTGACCGCATCGCGCTGATGATCCCCAGCAGGCCCCTGCAATCTCGACAGAGCGCCAAGGATACCATGCGTGACGCCTGACCTCCCCACCGGCCATAGCTTACCGAAGGCGCGAACCGGAATTTCCGGCTTCGATGACGTCACTTTTGGCGGTCTGCCTGTTGGTCGTCCGTCGCTTGTGTGTGGAGCGGCAGGCTGCGGCAAGACCTTGTTCGCCGTTACCTTCCTGGTGAACGGCGCAACCCAGTTCGATGAGCCCGGCGTGTTCATGAGCTTTGAAGAGCGCGCAGAGGATCTCGCCGCCAACGTCGCCTCCCTCGGCTACGATCTCGATGCGCTGGTGGCGGACGGCAAGATCGCTATCGACCATGTTCGGGTCGAGCGTAGCGAGATCGAGGAGACCGGCGAGTACGACCTCGAAGGCCTGTTCATCCGCCTCGGCTATGCCGTCGACACCATTGGCGCCAAGCGCGTCGTGCTCGACACTATCGAGACGTTGTTTGCTGGCCTCTCCGACGCGAGCATCCTGCGCGCCGAACTGCGCCGACTATTCGGTTGGCTGCGCGACCGTGGTCTGACTGCCGTCATCACGGGCGAGCGCGGCGACGGCCCTCTCACCCGCCAGGGCCTGGAAGAGTACGTCTCCGACTGCGTCATCCTGCTCGACAACCGGGTAGAAGATCAGGTCACGACGCGCCGATTGCGGGTGGTGAAGTACCGGGGCTCGGCACATGGAACCAACGAGTACCCTTTCCTGATCGACCAGGATGGCATCAGCGTCCTGCCCGTCACTTCAGCCGAACTCGACTATGGCGTCTCTGATGATATCGTTTCGAGCGGCATCGACGGGCTCGACGCGATGCTCGGGTCGGGCGGTTTCTTCAGCGGCTCCAGCATCCTCATCTCAGGGGTAGCCGGAACGGGAAAGACCACGATCAGCGCGCATTTCGTCGATGCGGCCTGTACGCGCGGCGAACGCTGCATGTCCTTCGTTTTCGAGGAAAGCGGCGCGCAGATTTGCCGGAACGCTCTCTCCGTTGGTG
This sequence comes from Methylobacterium sp. Ger2507, assembly GCF_055231875.1. Classification (NCBI taxonomy): domain Bacteria; kingdom Pseudomonadati; phylum Pseudomonadota; class Alphaproteobacteria; order Hyphomicrobiales; family Methylobacteriaceae; genus Methylobacterium; species Methylobacterium sp. Ger2507. The sequence continues at coordinate 60,314 of NZ_JBUYVC010000002.1, read as the reverse complement.
TTGACCTAAACCGACATGTCGAGAGCGGCCTGCTGCGGTTCGAGGCTGCGAGACCAACGCTGTTCGGGTTAGAAACGCATTTGGCGCGCATGCACCGCGACATCGAGCGGTTCAGGCCAAGCATCGTCGTCATCGATCCAATCTCGGCCTTGCGTGGACCCGCCGTCGAGCTCCAGGCGACGCTCCTGCGTATGGTCGACATGCTAAAGAGCCGCGGCATCACGGCGGTGTTCACCAGCCTGCGCACGGATGGTGCCTTCGACCAAGTCGGAGATCTCGGTCTCTCCTCGTTGATGGACGCGTGGATCAAGCTCGTCGATGTCGAAGCCAATGGCGAGCGAACGCGCACCCTCTACGTCATTAAGGCGCGCGGGATGAGCCACTCCAACCAAGTCCGCGAGTTCCAGATGTCGGCCGCCGGGGTCAAGCTCGTGGATGCCTACGTGGGATCTGCGGGTGTGCTGACGGGGACCGCGCGCGTCGTTCAGGAGGCAGAAGAGCAGGCGGCCATGCTTCGGCGGCAACAGGAGGCGGAGCGGCGAAAGCGTGAAGTTGTTCGGCAGCGGCAGACAATCGAGCGCCAAATCGCGGAACTACGCGCCAGCTTGGAGGTGGCCGAGGAGGAAGAGGGTGTTCTCCGCGACGAAGATACTACCCGCGAAACGCTGCTGGGTGTGGGACGCCGTACCATCGCGGCACGACGGAGTGCCGCCGAATGACCGAGGATCCGACCACCGGCGAGGAGATCGATCCCGGCCCCTATCACATGCGCCTCTACGTGGCAGGGCAGACCCCGAAATCGATGGCGGCCCTGGCCAACCTAAAACGCATTTGCGAGGAGCACCTGCCGGGCCGCTACGACATCGAGGTCATCGACCTGATGAAAAACCCCCAGCTTGCCGCAGGCGACCAGATCCTCGCCATTCCCACCCTGGTGCGCCGCCTGCCCGAGCCCCTGAAGCGGATCATCGGCGATTTATCGAACACGGAGAAGGTCCTGGTCGGGCTTGATCTCCGTCCGAAAGCCAGGACCGCTTGAGCGAGGAGGGCACGGCTCACCCTTCTCTTCCACGCTACGTGCTGCGCCTGTTCGTGGCAGGCATGACCCCACGGTCGCAGCGGGCGATCGCGAACTTGCGTCGCATCTGCGACGAGCGGCTTGCCGGGCAGGTCGACCTTGAGACCATCGACATCTTCCAGCAGCCGCACCTTGCCGAGGCGTATCAGGTAGTGGCAGCACCGACGTTGCTGAAGCTGGAGCCATTGCCGGTCAAGCGGCTGATCGGGGACCTTTCCAACGAAGCCAAGGTAGTCTCAGGCCTCGACCTTTCGTCGGCAGCCCGTGAAAGCGCCGATGAACGCTGAACAACCGGAGATGACGGCCGCCGAGATGCGCGACCGCCTCAAGGTCGTGGAAGCGCGTTTGGAGGAGGCCGAGGAAACTGTCGCAGCCATCCGCCGCGGGGACTTTGACGCTGTGGTTGTCGAGGACGAGGCCGGCGAGCGGCTCATCTACACCCTGGAGAACGCCGACCGTCCCTATCGTGTCCTGATCGAGCAGATCCAGGAGGGAGCCTTCACGCTTAGCACGGACGGCACGATCCTCTATTGCAACCTGCGTTTGGCCGAGATGCTCGGCATCTCGCAGGAACGGGTCATTGGGCAACCACTCCAAGGCTTCCTACTAGGCGCAGATATCCCTGCGTTTCGGCTCCTCCTTGAAGGGGCCGCTGAAGGCGTCGTCCGCGGTGAACTGGTCCTGTTGATCGCGAGTTCCGGCAGCCTTCCGGTCAACCTCTCTCTCAGCCGCCTGCACCGCGATGACGTCACGCCCTTGCTCTGCGGTATCTTAACCGATCTGAGCGAACAGCGCGCACATCTGCGCGATCTTGCCGACGCGAACGATCAGCTGCGATCAGAAAGCGCCGAAAGGGAGCGCGTCGAGGAGGCCCTGCGCCAATCACAGAAGATGGAGGCGGTAGGCCAACTCACCGGCGGCCTGGCCCACGACTTCAACAACCTGCTCGCTGGAATCTCCGGCTCGCTGGAACTCATGCAATCCCGGATGCAGCAGGGTCGGTTCGCCGATGTCGAGCGCTACATGGCGGCAGCCCAGGGCGCCTCGAAGCGCGCTGCCGCGCTGACGCACCGCCTGCTCGCTTTCTCCCGTCGTCAGACCCTCGACCCGAAGCCAACCAACGTGAATCGGCTCGCCAGCGGCATGCAGGAGCTGATCCAGCGCGCTGTTGGCCCGAACATCGCGATCGAGGTCGTTGGCGCATCCGGCCTCTGGCCCGCTCTCGTCGATCCTTCGCAGCTTGAGAACGCGCTTCTCAACCTCTGCATCAACGCTCGCGATGCCATGCCGAACGGCGGACGTATTACCATCGAGACGGCCAATAAGTGGCTCGATGACCGAGCGGCCATTAAGCAGGCCATTCCCGAGGGACAGTACCTCTCGCTGTGTGTGACCGATACGGGTGTCGGTATGACGCCGGAGGTGATCGCGCGAGCCTTTGAGCCGTTCTTCACCACTAAGCCGCTCGGCGAAGGCACAGGCCTCGGCCTGTCGATGATCTACGGCTTTGCACATCAATCAGGTGGGCAGGTCCGCATCTACTCCGAAGTCGGCAAGGGTACGACCGTTTGCATCTATCTACCGCGCCACTATGGCGAAGCGACCGACGAGCATTCTACCACCACGAAACCTGTGCTCCCCCGCTCGGAACAAGGCGAGACGGTGTTGGTCGTCGACGACGAACCGACTGTGCGCATGCTCGTGACCGACATCCTGGAGGATCTCGGCTACACCGCCATTGAGGCGGGGGATAGCGTAGCCGGACTCAAAGTGCTGCAGTCGGATGTGCGCATCGACCTGCTAGTGACAGATGTGGGTCTGCCCGGCGGCATGAACGGACGGCAAATGGCCGATGCGGCCCGCGTCTCCCGGCCAGACCTTAAGGTGCTGTTCATTACCGGCTACGCCGAAAACTCTATCCTGAATAACGGACGCCTCTCTCCTGGTATGGCGGTCCTAACGAAGCCATTCGCGATTGAGCACATGGCAGCCCGCATTCGCTCCATGATCGAGGGTAGCAAAGAGCAGTCGCGGCACCTGTAAGCATACGTTCGCTTTCGGTGGGAACCCAATTGCCCGCTCTACGACTAGCATTGGTCGGAAGCGGAAACCGTCCGATCGTTCTCCAATCCAGTGTTAGGCAGAATATCCTGTCCGCACGGGCATGCCCGTTCGGACAGGACTTTCGGCCTGATAGCGGATCAGAGAACGTCCGGGCGGTTAGAACGCCAGCTTCATTCCTGCGATGATGGTGCGCGGCGCGCCGGCGAACACCGACCCCGTAGTCCCCGCCAGGACGCTCGCACCGTTCTGCAGACCCGTGGTTGCGCTTATGGAATTCGCGAGGTTCTGCGCCGAGGCGACGTAGACCGTATCGAAGATGTTGCGCATCTCGGCATAGGCCGTGAAGCGCTTGGCATAGCCGCCCGTCAGCTCCGTGGCGTAATGAATGTTGGCGTTGACGATGGCGTAGCCCGGCGCCTTGAGCTGGTTGGCGTTGTCGATGAAGAAGTCATCCTGGAACACGGTCTCGACGAAGGCTCCCAGGCCAGCGAGCGGTCCGGCCGGGACGTCGTAGCCGACGCGGGCCAGCAACTGGTTGGCCGGGACACCGGGGATCGTTTTGCCGAAGCGGTCGAACCGACGGCTGAGAGACCCGGCGCTCAGCTGCTCGACGTAGCGCGTGTAGATCTGGTCATCGAAGGTGTAGGCGGCGACCGCGCGCCACCCGGGTGCAAACGCCCAATCGGCCGCGACCTCGATGCCGCGATGCTCGGAGGCCGGCGCGTTGAAGGTGTAGCTCATCAGGCCGGCACCAGGCGACTGCGACACGAGCTCGTTGCGGAAGAACTCGTAAAAGCCGGTCACGCTGAAGCGCAGGGTCTCGACAGGGGTCCAGTCGACGCCGAGATCGAAGCCTAGGTTTTCCTGCGTGCGAAGTTGGGTGTTGTTGCCGGGGATGCCCGCGCTGGTGATGAAGAGATTGCTGGCGGCCGGGGTCGTATAGCCGGTCGCGACCCGGCCCCGAACCGCCCATTCCGAGGTCGGCCGATAGACCAGGGCCAGCTCCGGCGCGACGCTCAGGAAGCTGCGGTTGGCATCTGCGACGGTCGTGGTCACGCCCGCGGCCGAATAGGCGTAGGCGACGTTGCGCCCCGTGATTGCGGTGTTCTCCGCGCTGATGCCGAGGACGCCGGTCCATTGGTCGGAGAGCGCCACCTCGGTACGGGCGCGCCCGCCGAGGTTGGATTGGACGGCCTCTTGGTTCCCGATGAGCGCGCCGAGCAGCGGGCCTCCGCCGGGCGCGCGGTTGAAGGTGGTGATGTGGTTGTCGATGGTGTTGTAGGCCAGCGCCACGTAGCCGACCGCCGGCAGCCCGAACAGGTCGTAGCGCCGGGTCAGGTCGGTCAGGAAGTTCCAGGATGGATAGGAGCCGCGCGAGGAGGTCGTATAGAACGGCTGGTTGAAGTTGCGCTCGTCGAAACCAAGCTGCGTGCGCCAGGTCGTCTGCGCGTCGAGATCGTGCTCCCAGCGCAGCGCGACGATGGTGCGCCGGTCGTCGCGTCCGAACCCCGCCTCATCGGCAGTCACGCCCACCGTCCGGCCAAACGCGCCGTTGGCGAACAGGTTCGTCAGGGTGCAGCCCGGCGCGGCCGTCGCTGCCGTTCCGCATCCGCGCTGGTAGAGATTGATCCGGTACTGGTTGAGGGAGGACCGAGCCGGCAGGTTCGCACTCAGCGTGTTGTTGATCACCTTCAGGGTGAAGCGGTTGTCCGGCGTCGGTGTGTAGGTCGCCAGCAGGTTGATCGTCTGCGTGTCGTAGGAGCTATGGTCCTGGTAGCCGTTGGCACGGACATCGCTCGCGAACAGGCTGAGCTCGACGGGGCCGCTGACGCCGCCGACCGTGAAATAATTGCTGAGGTAGCCGAAGCTGCCCGCATCGGTGCCGATCTCGTAGCCGTCGATCTCGCGGCCTATCCGGGTGCGGAAGGCGAGCGCGCCGCCGGTGGCGTAGTTGCCGAACAGCGCAGATTGCGGGCCACGGAACACGTCGATGCGGCTGTAGGCGCGGGGATCGACAAGGTCGAAGCGCGAGGCGCCGTCCGGCTGAGTTAGAATGAAGCCGTCCTCAAGCACGACCGTGTTCTTGATCACACCGGTGGAGCGGGCGTTGTTGCCCCGGATGGAGATCACCACGTCGCGCCCGCCATTGCCCTGGCGCACGGTTACACCGGGACTGTTAGCCAGAACCGACCCGATGCTTGTGGCCGGCCGGTTCTCGATGGTGCCTTCTCGCCCGAGGCTGGTGACCACCTCGCCGACGGGGCGGTCGATGGGTGTCGGAGCGGCGACGGCAGAGGGCGACAGGGCGGTCCGACCACGCCCCTGTCCAAGGCCACCGCCCTGGCCCTCCACGGAGAGTTCTTCCAGGGTCACTGCCTGACCGGCAGCTTGGGCCTGCGCCATGGAGATTGCGTGGGGGCTTGCGCCGAGGAGTAGGGCCAGCGTGCACGCGTGCCGATGGGCGCTTAGAAAGCGGAACATGGTGGGAGCTCGTCTGATCGGTGAAGGAACCGCGCGAGGCCGCAGCGGTCGGAGAAGTCGAAGGCGATCAGGCGAGGTGAGGCGGTGCTCGGGGCTGCCCCGGGTGACAAGTCGGTGAGGTCGATGGCGTCGGTGGTGGGATCGGCCAGGACACCGGATGCCAGAGCAGGATCCGGATGACAGCCGGAACCGATCCGATCGTCGGGAGCGTGATCCCGACGCAGCAGAGCTGACACAGGTCGCATCCGGGCAAAGCCGGGGCGGGCATGTCCGCCGTCCCCCGAACCTCGCCGGTTCCATCGACCGCGTGGCCGCAGATGACGGGGTCGCGCAGCGGGTCGGACATCGCCGTGACCATGCGCACGGCCGCCGCAGGCGCGAGCGCCTGCGCCCAAAGCGCGAGCGCGACCAGGACGACGCCGAGGCATCCGCGCAGGCCGAGCAGCAGGGGAGGGCGAGTGTGCACGGGAACGCGGCCCGTTCGGTCAGATCAGGTCGCTGCCTGCCTTCGCAGCGCCTGTACGCCGAGGTCGAGCACGAGCATGGCGAGAATGACCAGCCCGGTCAGGGGGAACAGGGCCCCGAGAACGAGAACGATTACCGTCACGCCGGTTGCGATCCGCCGGTCGCGCGGCCAAGGCGGGATGCCGAGGCGACCGGCCGGGCGCCGCTTCCACCACATCGTCGCGGCGGTGACCGCGAGCAGGATCGTCGCCAGGCAGAAGGCCAGCATCGCAAGCTGGTTGGCCCGGCCCCAGTGCTCGCCCTTGTGGATGCCGATGCCGTATTGGATGGCACGGGCGACGCCGCCGAGATCCCCGAACCGGACATCGACCAGCGGCTGGCCGGTATACTGGTCGAGGGAGATCATCCGCTGCTGCGTCACGTCCTTCGGGTAGGCGGCCGCGGCGTAGACGCCGGTATCATCCGACGGCAGGGAGACCTCGAATCCGCGCGGCATCCCGAGGCCACGCAGGATCTCGACAGCACGCGCGAGCCCGATGGCGGGGGTAGCGGCCGGCTGGGATAGGGGCACCGGGGCGTCCTCCATGGTCCATCCGGTGGTGGTCAGCATCTCCTGCATCGGCACGTTCGAGACGGGCTTGTCGGCCCAGAGGGCGCTAGGCTGTCCCACGCCGGCCGCATTGGACCAGGTGCGCAGGTGCTGGCCCCACCAAGCCGACCAAGGCAACCCGGTCAGGGCGAGGAAGAAGATGCCGGTGCTGGCGACGAGGCCGGTGACGGCATGCAGGTCGCGCCACCAGACGCGCGTGCGCGGCGTACCGCGGACGCTCACAACCCCGCCGCCGCGTTGACGCGGCCACCAGAGATAGATGCCTGTCAAAACCAGGATGATGGTGAACCCGGCTACAACCTCGATGATGCCATTGGCCACCGGTCCAAAGTAGATGAGGCTGTGCAGCCGCCGCACCACCATCATGAACTCGTCATCACGCGCCACCTGGTCGAGCACCGAGCCGTCATACGGGTTCAGGTAGACCAGGATCTTGCGGGGTCCCTCGGCCATCGTCACGACAACGGCCGCGGAGGGATTGACGGGGTCGGTCAGCGAGACCGGCACGGCGGTGGGGACGGCCTCGGAGGCGTTGAACAGCAGAACGTCCGCACTTAAGGGCGGGCTCGCCTGAACGGCGACCGTGGTCCGGTACGCGAACAGGGTCGCGTTGATCTCGTCCTTGAACAGGTAGAGCGAGCCGGTCACGGAGAGCAGGACGAGGAAGGGCAGGCAGAGCAGGCCGGCATAGAAATGCCAGCGCCAGACGGCGCGGTAGACGGTATCTTGCATCGGGTTGGCCGCAGCCATGGCGCGCAAGGCCGCCGCGTCACCCTGGAGGGTCTGGGACATGGGTTCGGGTCCGGGTCTGAGCGATCTGACAAGACGGATCGATCAGGCAGTCGGCGGACCTCGTGGACTGACGGACTGATCGGGTGGCGCTCGTGCGGCTCTCGGTTCTCCCGCCCGCCAGGTGAGGGGCGCCGCATCGCCGGGCGACCAACGCAGGGCGACGAAGGCGAGAACTGGAATGGGCGCCACGACGGCATGCACCAGGGTGCAGCACGTATGTCGACATGGCAGGCCCTCGTCCGCCGGAGCGTCGGTTCCGGCGTGCTCGGCACAGATGACCTGGTGGAAGCTGACCTGGGAGACGGGCGCCATCGAGCCCAACAGTGCCTGCAGGCATAGGGCGTAGAGTACGGCCACGGCGATGACCGCACGGCAGACGCCCCAATCTGGCCGCCAAGCGCGCATGGTACGGGCGTAAGGCGCAGTTTCATCCTTCGTCAACGGTGTAGGAGCAACGCGACCGCTATCGGCCGGCATGTGACCTAAAAGCGTCCTGCCAGGGTGAGGCGGACGGCCGTCGGCTCGACCGGGTGGAAGTGGCGGTCAGCGACGCCGTCCGCCCCCTCGCCCGGCAGGCGCGAGGTGTAGAAGTAGGTGATCTGGTCGGCCTTGGCGTTGGTCAGGTTCAGGATGTCGAGGGACAGGCTAACCCCATTGTCGAAATTGTAGCCGATGCGGCCGTTGAGGAGCGCGGTCGGCTTCGAACGCACGGAGTTGTCCTCGATCAGGGGGCGTGGCCCGAAGTAGCGCAACCGCATCGAGCCGAACCAGCCCAGGTCCTCGCCGAAGGTGATCCCGGCCGAGGCGATCGTGGTCGGTGCCTCCGGCACTCGGTTGCCGATGGGGTCACGGTCTGCGAACCGGGCGTTCGTTACCGTCAGGTCGCCTTCCAACGAGAGCCAGGGCGTCACCGCGTAGCGGTTGGTCCACTCGATGCCGAACCGGCGAGTAGGGCGGCTCGGCTCTGTCGTGCCGGTGTCGCCCTGAAACAGGTTCTCGGAGGCGAAATCCAGTCGGAACAGCGCTACCGCCGTTTCCAGCCCAGCGATGCTGCGGTTGCGGATGCCGATCTCCGAGCCCGTCGAGGGCACGAGGAAGGGCGAGCGGGCGATGTTGAACAGCGGGCTGGCCGGATCAATCGTGGCGGTAACGCCGCGCGCATCATTGGAGTGGAAGCCGCCGCCGTAGTTCACGAACAGCTCGGTATCGAACCAGGGGCCGAGCACGAGGCCGAGCTTCGGGTTGACGATGCCGTCCCGCGCCGTCCCCGAGTTGGCGGGCGTATCGGAGCGAACGTCGGCGTAGAACCCATCAGCACGGAAGCCGATGCTGGTGCGCAGCCAGTCGGTCCAGCGCACCCGGTTCTCGTAGTAGAACGCCGCGCTCGCCTCCAGCACCCGGTCGTCAAGCACGGTCGAGCGATACTGTCGCGCGATGGTGTTAAAGAGCCCAACCCGGATATCGTCGGTGCGGGTCTGCACCCCTATCTCGTTCTCCATCGGCAGCCCGAACAGGTCACCCTGGAAGGTGTGGCTGACCTCCCCGCCGCCGAGCACCCGACTGTCGCGCTGGCGGAACTGGTCGCCGTTCACTGGATCGTTGAGGAAGTAGGTGAAGTCGTTGAACAGGTTCATCTGGTACCGGATGACGTAGGCGTTCGCCCGCGTGATCCCGGCCTCGCTCGTCTGGCTCCAGCGCCCGGAGAGTGAGAAGCGGCCGGTGTCGCCGCCATCGTTGGGGTTTAGGGTCCCGTAGCGGCCGATGATACCCTCCGCCACGGCGCGCCCCGGTATCTGGTTCGTGGCGTTCCACTTCGCCCAATAGGCCATGCCGGTGAGCGCGAAGCCGTCGAGGGCCGTGCCCTGGCTATAGCGGACGACGGCGTTGAGCTTGGCGAGGCGATCCGGCACATCCCAGGGGCCGTCATAGGTCTGGGCCTCGCCTGCGACTAGTAGATTGCCTTGACCGAGGGGCGCGGACGCGATGGTGAGCGCGCGCTTGTAGCCGAAGCTACCGAAGGAGGTTAGCGCGAGGTTCCGGTCCACCTTGTCGAGGTAGTCGATCCGTACCGACCCAGCGGAAGCGAAGTCCCCATCCCGGACGAAGTACGGTCCCTTGTGGAACTCCACTGCGCCAACGAGTTCCGGAATTAGGAAGTTGAGGTCGGCGTAGCCCTGGCCGTGGGCATGGGTGCGCATGTTCACCGGCATGCCGTCGACGGAGATGGCGATGTCGGTGCCGTGGTCGAGGTTGAACCCGCGCAGGAAGAACTGGTTGGCCTTCCCCTCCCCGGAATGCTGGGTGACGATGAGCCCCGGCACGCTCTCCAGCACCTCGCCGGGGCGCGTGATCGGTCGGCTGTTAAGCGCCGCACCGGAAATGGTCCCCGCACTCGCCGCATCAACCGTGCGCAAACCGCCGCCGATGCCGGTCACGCCACCGACGTAGCCCGCACTAGCCGCAGGTCCGGTGATGCCGGCCACAGGCGTCTCGGCCGTCACCGAAAGTTCGGCGAGATTGGCTTCTGCAGCCTGAGAGGATGCTTGCTGTGCACGCGCCCCTGGGGACGAAAGGATGGCACAGGAAGCCAGAAGAAGCGTTCGGGAGGCGGTGTGTAAGCGAAGGGGGGACATGGGACCCTGGGCGACGTCTGTGGCACGTCACCGCGAAGACGCCAGCCCAGATGCCGCACAGCATCCGTCCCGACACCCATCAGGACACCCCGCCCGATGCGTTTCGCGTGTGACCACGGCTGACGGCAGGTCTCCTGGCTTGCGGGTCGCGGCCCTCTCATCGTCTTCCCAGGTCCGGGGACCCAGTGACGTGTTGATGATGGGCTCGCCGCTTACAGTTGCGGGGGCAGCCGTGGCTTCGGGCCTTCACCCTCACCGCGTTCCCTTTTGATCCTCGTGAGAGGAACCGTCAGGCATAAGGGGCATCACAGAACGCTACAGCGTCAATGCCGTCTTGGGTGTTTCCGGCCAGGTGTTGTTAGCGGGTGACAAGCTTCGGCCTACGAGTGCTTCAGTTCGTTGGCGGGCTACGTCTGCTGTCTGAACTCCCCAACCTAAAAGCGGACCGGCCAAAATTCACCCAACCCAGTCATTCCAAGGTGCCTCTCCGCTAGCCTGCCTCGCAAAAGCAGCTCGTGCGCCAAGCGCATAGCTCAGCGGTGTCGGATATCCGATCCGATACCCGACATCCTGCAGACATGCGTTCAACGCAAGCCGATGGCTTATGTTCGTCAAAACGCATCATTCTAACTATATCATAAATATCTATTGTCATTTTGAAATAGTCACCTAAATTTAGTCAAACATTTTATTTGATATAGATTAGAGTGAGTTGAAATCTACCCTCAGTTCATTATCCTGAGATTATCAGGAGCATGTTTTATCCATGCCAAGAATTTTATATTACTGTGGACATTCTACACCGTTAGGAAGGATAATTTCATTATAAGTGTTTGTTTTATAAGTTTTACCCAATCGGACCGGCCATACAACGGCCGATTTGAACGTGAAGTTGGTGTTTATGCTGCCTGCAAACTTCATAATTCCACTCCCAAACACCGGAGCGTAGGGCATTTGTACTTCAGCCAGGATGTATCGCATACCTAGGACGCGGAAGCCCGGGGGAACAGATAAATCGCCAGCAAGTCCAACACTTCGGACCGTTGCATTACTAGATGCAAAGCTGGAGCAAACGCGAGGATTACTACCAATGTTTTTAAGATCTAGACCCAGCGCACTGACTGTTATTTTTGCAGAGCCGCTCACAAATGGTCGTAAAACCAGTTGCGAGCTTGCTATAATATCGTTCATTGCCGCAGTCGTGACCGGTGAATTCGTAGCCGCTTGTGAGGTTAGGTCTGCAAGCGTTCGTGCCAACAATGCTACTTTGCGTTTGTTATCCAACGCTCTACTAAATTCCAATGAGCCCAAGAGTATTGCAAGAATGAGCGGCAGAACAAGAGCGAACTCTATTGCAGACACAGCTCTCTTATCGGCACAAAACCGAAATAACAAAGCCATGGTATAGCGATACGGAGGCATTTTAGAATGTTTCTATGTGCATGGCGATCCGGATGACGTGTCGTAAGGCTCTGTTCGTAGAACTACTGTCGACATAATCAGCCGAGATCCATCACCAAAACTTGAGAAGCCTAGATTTAAAAATCTGAACGCCACAGGATATTTCAGTGCTGCTGTGATGACTACAATTTCTCCAGGTTTTGAGCATGTGTATTTTGTTCCAAAATCTTTGGACCAAGTGCCTGTTTGATTGTCGAATGCCACGGCAGACTGACTAGAAGCGAATGAGGTGCTCGTGGATACGTCGATTTTTAAATCTGAACAGCCAAACACTCTGCCGCTATTTGGTACGGTGGTTCCACAGATGCTATCTTTTAAGCTTTGAATTAATGCGTCTGAAGACTTTTCACTTTTGTTCGCAGTTTGGAAATTACCTGTATAAATGATGCGAGCCGCTTTTTGCAGAGAATCATCCAGGTTCTGACTAGCCCAGCTGATAAGGCAGATCTGAAAGATTGCTCCTACAAGTATTATGAAAGGAGCTGAGACTAAAGCAAACTCGACTGCAGACGCACCATCTACATTTTCAGCAAAGCTACGAAAGCATGGCCTGCTTTTGAATGCTCTTGCATGTCGAAGCTCACATAGGCACCTAACGCACACGGGGATCATCCAGAATATTCAACGTCATTATAAAAAGCTATTATGGATTAATTTTTAGGCCTACTCGGTTATTCGGATTTTTTTGTCAACTACTCTGACTTGCTTGGGACAGGTCACGATAACGCGAATGTCATCATAATCCTGGTCTCCGCCTGGGCGATCCTCCCATCCGTAATACATGTACTTCCCCTCCTCGCAGCTTCCTTTCGCCACAGCCGGCGTTCTGCCTGTTCTACGATCAGGGATCGTACCGCCAGATGACTTGGGGCTGCAGTCTTTAAGGCTATCGCAAACAATGGTTTCTAGCATTGGGTACTTAACGACATCAACTGTCGCATTGGTTCCCATGTTGCTGCCTTTCATGTTCATTGTTTGCACGCGCGTTCCGGTATCTATGACGATATCCGTGTAGTAATTATAGGTATCTGAGCCAGTTTTATTCCACTTCAAGGGTGTTGTGCGGGCATCGCGAACGTTGCGGAGCATATAGCTAACCGCTTCGTTCTGGCCACATACCGGAATCTTGCTCATGTCGTAGTTGGATGGTGGCGATGCGTTGTCGGCAATCGGTGTCAATCCCCGGCGACCAGCATCGACATCCTTTTGCCTCTTGGGATCAGACGAATAGCAGTAGATGTACACGCGATTGTAGTCGTCAGCTTCGGGCGAGAGCTGTGTCAACGTTGGCGCAGAAGTTTCATAGACGGGGGCCACTCGGTTGACTGTCGTTGCCGTGCTGACGACAAGCTCTTTGGGCATTCCAGGTAAGAGGTGTATGAGTGACGTCTTCATTGTCATAGAAACGGTAACGCGGTAGTTTGAGCCGTCAATCCATTTGCCTGTAATCTTGAATCCGCCTGTTGCAGTCTGATCCCCTAAGCTTGTGACCAGCTGAGAGTTAGCAAGATTAAATGCTTCGGTAGCGGCCGTGACTGTATCGGCATTTGCGACTAGTAATGCTGTCGCATCTGCAACGGACGCTTCAACGGCGCGGATACGGACAGCATTGCCGTAGTCGATCGCGGCGCCTCCGGCACCGAATAGAACTGGTAGTGCAAGAGCAAACATAACAACTATGTTGCCGCTTTCGGAACGTACGATGCAGGATGTTCGTGGCATGGTTCGATCGTTTCTCCGAAAAACATCCTGTATTCAAAGATAGAAGGATATTTGCCAAGCCGCCGTTTACATATTCTAAATCACACACGGATTCTGAACGGCGTGTTGAGCTGTGTGGTGCGGAATCCTACCGCCTTTTAGTGAATGAATTTGTCTGTTCCTTAGGGTGTGAACCGAACCAAGACGTTGCGAGAGTTCTGGTTTTGTGATTCAGAGCCGCCGTTTGCAGCACGGAGGCGGCGATGGTGGACCTGTTCTGGCTCTCGGATGAGCAGTGGGCGGTGATGGAACCGTTCATGCCCACGAACCAGCCCGGGCCAGAGCGGAACGATGATCGGCAAGTCATCTCTGGCATCCTGCACGTGCTGACCTCAGGCTGCCGCTGGCGCGACTGCCCGGCCGCGTATGGTCCGCGCACGACCGTCTACAACCGCTTCAATCGCTGGTCCCGCCGCGGCTTTTGGCGGGCGATGTTGAGGGCGCTGGCCAAGAGCGGATGGGCGGGCGAGGCGGCCGCCATCGACAGCACCTACGTCAAGGCGCACCGCTCGGCGCATGGCGGTAACGTATGGCCCGCCCCGTCCGCAAGTGGCTTATGATCCGCTGGTCTGAGCAGTCTGCATAAACGTATCCGGCCTTCCGGCGATGCCGTTGGCCAAGATGGAGATCCGCGCGTCCTGGTCCTCATAAAGGGGTCGGCGTCGAGCGCCATTTTCCGCCGGAGGCTTCCAGAACACCGATCGACTGTCAGGCCATCTTCCTCTCGCCGCTCGCAGACATGGTGAGGCCGACGAAGGCTTCGCCGACCAAGCTCGGTTCAGGCAGCCACCGCCGCCGGCTCATAGACGCGTTCGTGGCGCAGCAGCGCCCAGACGGTCCGGGCCATCTTGGCTGCCAGCGCGACGACGGCGGTGTTGGCGTGCGCCCGCGCCAGCAGGCCCCGTAGCCACTGGCCGATCAGCGTATCGCTCTTGCGCAAAGTCGGCATCGCGGCCCGTGCGCCCTGGATCAGCATCTTGCGCAGGTACTTGCTGCCGCGTTTGGTGATCCCGAGGAGGCGTGGTCGTCCGCCCGTTGTGACCTGACGCGGCACGAGGCCGAGCCAGGCCGCCAGATCACGTCCGCGGGCGAAGGTCGCCACATCACCGATCGCCGCGACCAGCGCCGTCGCGTTGAGTGCACCGATGCCCGGGATGGTGGTGAGCCGGCGGGCGCTTTCGTCGGTCCGGGCCTGTTCGGCGAACTCTGCGTCGAGGGCTGCGATGCGTCCGTCAAGGGACTGCCAGCGTTCACGCACGTCCGCCACGAGGATGCGCATCCGTGGCGTGAGGTCAGAGACCGCCTCGGTATCGAGCAGATTTTCCAATCTGGCGGCGAGCTTGGCGCGTCCCTGCGGGACGATGTGACCGCGCTCCAGAAGAACGGCTCGGATTTGGTTCATCAGGGCCGTGCGTTCGCCCACGAGCTGGTCGCGCACCCGGTGCAGGGTCTGCATGTCGAGCTGTGCCTCCGACTTCAGCGCGACGAACCGCATGGTCGGACGCGTCGCAGCCTCCGCGATCGCCTCAGCGTCGCGGTCGTCATTCTTCTGGGCTTTGACGTAGGGCCGCACATATTCCGGCGACATCAACCGGATGGTGTGACCTTGAGCGGCGAGCGCCCGGCCCATGTGATGGGCGCCACAGCACGCCTCCATGGCGATGATGCAAGCTGGAAGCGTTGCGCCAAAGGTCATCACCGTCTCGCGCCGCATCCGGCGTCGCAAGACGACCCGACCGGTCGCATCCTGCCCGACAAGGCTGCAGCTGTTCTTGCCCAGATCGATCCCGAGTATCGCAATGGCCATCGGTCCGCTCCATCACTGGTGTGAGCCACACTGCAAACCTAGCAGTGAAGCCCGGTGAGGGGCGGGCCATCCATAAAGGGGGGCTCGTACGCAAGGCATCGGCCCGTCGCGTGGCGGCCAGACGACCAAGATCCACGCCCTCACCGATGTCCTCGGCCGCCCAGGCGTCCTTCTGCTGACGCCTGGCAACGCCAGCGACGTCGCCACCGCCCCAGCCGTACTCGCCGAGGCTCCCGGTCGGGTCCGTCGCTTGGCCGCCGACAAGGGCTACGACGCCGACTGGCTCCGGGCCGACCTGCGGGAAAAAGGCATCACGCCGATCATCCCCGGCAAGCGCGGCCGCAAGCGGAAGATCCGCCACGACAAGCGCCGCTACTGCGAGCGCTGGCGGATTGAAGCAACCTTCAATCGCCTGAAAGACTTCCGTCGCATCGCCACCCGCTACGACAAGCTGGCCCGAAACTACGCCTCGGCCGTCGCACTCGCTGCCGTCATCGCCTTCTGGTGCTGATCGAGTCCAGACCCTAGGACCTTGGGTTGATCCTTGCTCGCTCGGATAACGCGGTCACCATCCTTCGTACGCGGAGAGGATGGCGTGGCGATCCTCAAATCCGCTCTGATCGTGCCGGTACTTCTGGTGATCTACATCGCTTTACTGGAGCTCACGAGCATCATGCGCGCGGTGCGCAAAATCGACATCCTGTCCCGCACCATCGGCGACACCCTATCCTAGCGCACGATGCCAACCGCGGCCGAGGTGAACGACATGTTCCAGGTGGCGCCCATCGTGCTGAGCCCCTTCGACAGCACGGTGTCCGGATGACGGTGAGCGCGGTCGGCGTCTTCGGCGACCGCGAGACCGGTCCGCTCCTTGTCTGCTTCAGCGTGGCCGCGATGGGATCGACGGCCCATGCTGTGGGTGCTCCGGCGCCCATCGCCGATGCGACAGGCTGCAGCCGTGGGGCGCATGCCTCTTGCTGGTAGAGATCAGCGCCCATTACAGGCCCGTGGCCGGCTCGGCCTTCTTCAAGGATGGCGGGGCGGGTTTCACGATGACCCGCAAGACCCTGTGGCCGGTGCGATACGGACGGCGCTACGCCAGCATGAGCCCCGAGGCATCAGGGAACTCCCGGCTTCCAATGCCGTGTAACTGGCCTAACCGCTGGCTGCGAGCTCGTCGTGCAAGCCAGGAAGCGGATCGAGCAAGGTCGCGCGCCGATCCAGATAGCCGCCGAACTGGTCCCACCGTTCGAGCAAACTGCGGTCGCGGATGTTTTCCGAAAACTGATCGCGCAGGGCGGGGCACACGCGCGCATCGCCTCGGGCTTCAATCTTCGACTGATCCAGATCGGACAGCCGGCGTTGCGTTTCAAGCCTCATTCAGAAGCTAGACACCCGACTCCGACGAACACCGATCGCTTTGTAGGAGGCGTCTGCGGCTTGCGGCCTCGTCTCAACGGCTTGTTCAGCCTTCGGGGCAACTTTGCCGAATTGCTCGATATGGACGCCAACGAAGTTGCCTTTGCGCCACGCGAGGGAGACGCGGCAGACGATGTCCTTCCCGACTATCTTCAGCATGAAGACATTTGGGAGAGGGCAAGAAGCAGGTACGCCGATCCTTGCGCCAGTCTTCGAAACATCTTTCACATTACAGGGTATCTCGACGCCATCCAACGTGCGGATGATGGCAATCCAGTTGGTGTCGGCGCGCGGCGCTCGCGCAATGACGTCTGAGCTATCATCAAACATGTAAGGCCACCGCGCAGATATCCGAGCGCGAGTATCCCGCGATGCTGCTAACGACTTGACCAATAATCAGAAACGCAATCCCTATCCACGTATCACAATTTCGTGAGCAAATTTGCGTCGTCCTGTCCCTCTGGATCGTTTTGAATGACCTCCGCTGGAGGACCGGGGCATAACTGTGGCGTGTGCAAACCGACGACCAGCACTTGCCCATACACCCTTGAAGTCGAGTCGAACCCAAGACGCGCGGAGACCGGGCATTGGTCCGTCCGTCGGCATAGCAGCCTGGATCTAAGGGGGCATTGTGTGTTGCTGCTCCGTAGAACGTCGGCGAAATTGCAGAGATTGCGTGCCATCTTCATGGTATCTGCACTCTGAGCTTCGCAACTCGCGTCTCGTGCACAGCCCAACACGCCTTCTCAAACCTAGGCTGTCGTTCAAATCCCACAGGAAGGAATGCGGTGATCTGCATCAGTCCGAAGCATCTGGGCGGCCGGCGTTCTCAAGTTTTGCGATTTGATAGTTTCTCCAAGGTTTTCGGACCTTCATCCTTAGGATAATTTTAGGTGTTGTCAGGCAAAGCCGTTGTCAGCTTGGACGGAATGCTTTCGGCCAAGAAAGCGGATTGCTGCGATATGGCTGCCTCCTTCAGCGCCGTCCCTGACATTGCCCTACGTTTCAACACAGCGATCGATTTTGAAGGCGCGCGTGCACCATCCTCGTTCGCGGTGCTGCTGCCCTACCTGAACGCCATGAGGTACGGCCTGCTGCTGATCGATGAGCACGGGCGCGTCCTGCTTGCCTCCGGCCAGACCCTGCACATCCTGGGTGGTTCAGAGACCTCGATCTTGGAAGGAGTCTCCCTTCGGCAGATCCTGCGCATGGTGCGGCGCCGGGCCGGAGACACATGGGGTAAGGTGCGGGGGCAAATGCCGCGCTCTTTCTCCCAGCAGACCTCCTACACCTTCGAGGTTTCGCTTCAGGAGCAACTCCTGGAGGTGCATCTCCACCCGATCGAAGGCAATCGCTGGGCTGTAGCGCTGGAGGACGTCACCGCACGCCGCGCCGCCGAGGTCCAGGCCGACGAGATGGCCCGGCATGATCCGCTCACCGGGCTACCGAACCGCCTTCTTTTGCGCGAGCGCCTGAAGGACGCGGTCGGTCGGCTGCAGCGCACCGGAGAAGCGTGTGCCATCCTGCTGATCGATCTCGATCGGTTCAAGCCCGTCAACGACACGCTGGGTCACCCGATGGGAGATGCCCTGCTGAAGAAGGTCGCCGATCGCCTGCGCTCGACCGTGCGCCCGACCGACACGGTCGCGCGGATCGGCGGGGACGAGTTCGTTATCCTTCAGACCGGGATCCGCGAGGCTGCCGACACTCAGGCCCTGGCTCGCCGGCTCGTGGACCTGATCGGACGGACCTACATGGTCGATGGGCACCTGCTCACCATCGGCGCCAGTGTAGGCGTCGCGTTGGCGCCGAACGACGGCACCGAGGCTGACGCGCTGTTGAAGAACGCCGATCTGGCCCTCTACCGCGCCAAGCTCGATGGTCGGGCCACCTACCGCTTCTTCGAGCCCGAGATGGATGCGCGCATGCAGGCGCGCCGCCGCCTCGAACTCGACATGCGCCAGGCGCTCGCCCGACGTGAGTTCCAGCTGCACTACCAGCCCCAGCTCCAGTTGGAGGGCAATCGCCTGGTAGGCTGCGAGGCGCTGATCCGCTGGCACCATCCCGAGCGTGGCATGGTCTCGCCTCTCGACTTCATTCCCCTTGCCGAGGAGATCGGCCTCATCGTGCCGATCGGCGAGTGGGTCATGCGTCAGGCCTGCCGTGATGCGGTCAACTGGCCCGCTCCGCTCTCGGTCGCGGTCAACGTCTCGCCGGCCCAGTTCAAGAGCGAGCGCCTCGTCGAGATGGTGATGTCCGCGCTCTCATCCTCGGGGCTTCCCGCCACCCGGCTCGAGGTGGAGATCACCGAGGGTGTCCTTCTCCAGGAGAACGAGAAAACGCTGCAGACCCTGCACCGCCTGAGGGAACTCGGCGTGCGCGTCTCAATGGACGACTTTGGCACTGGCTACTCGTCGCTGAGCTACCTGCGCAGCTTTCCCTTCGACAAGATCAAGATCGACCGATCCTTCGTCAACGACCTCTCGGGCAAGCGCGACGGCGAGGCGATCATTCGGGCCATCGCCGGGTTGGGCAAGAGCCTCGGCATGACGACCGTGGCGGAGGGCGTCGAGACGGCCGACCAGATGGAGCGCATTCGCGCGGAGGGCTGCACCGACGTGCAGGGCTACCTCATCAGCAAGCCCGTCTCCGCCTCTGAGGTGCTGAAGTTCCTCTCAGCCGATCGCACCGCCTACTGATTCAATCTCCCGTTCCCGGAGCCTCGTCGTGAGTGACCTCTACCGCCTCGTTTATGCCAGCAAGAACCTCCTGCACGGATCGGACGCCGAGATCGCGCAGGCCGTATCGCAGATCCTCGATGCCTCTCAGCGCAACAACGCCCGGGTCGATGTGACGGGCGCGTTGATGTTCAATGCAGGTGCGTTCGCGCAGGTGCTGGAAGGGCCCCAGCAGGGAGTGGAGAGCACGTTCGAGCGGATCCAGTGCGATCCCCGCCACGGTGACGTAACCGTCCTGCAGTGTGGCCCGGCCGAGAGCCGCAGCTTTGCAAACTGGTCGATGGCGTTCGTTGGGCAGTCCGATGCGGGTCGTACGCGTTGGGAGGGCATCGCCACCACGAGCGGGTTCGACCTGTCGCGGCTCGATGGCGACGCCGTGTTCGCGATGCTGCACGGGCTCGTGCTGGACGAGGAAGGCCTACCGCCCGTGGTGAGCCCCCCCCAGGAGCCGCACAAAACAGCTGACAAGCCAGCCCCTGCGCTTGATGTGGAACAGGTTCGGGCGGAGCTGCCACAACCAGGCCGAGTCCTACAAACCCCGCGTGACGCGGCTCCGATACCGGCCGCCGAACTGCCTACAGCCCGGCCTACAACGAAGGATACGTCTACCCAGACTGCGAAGGCCGATACGGCAATAGCCATCCTGCGCGCAGCCCTGGTACAGGAGCGCCAGCTCACAACCGAGTTGCGCAACGAACTCGACGAGGTTCGTATCTCCCTCGCCGTTCAAGCAGAGCAGTTCGACGTCTTGCGACAGGAGCGGGATCTCTGGGCCCAGCGTACTGAGTTACTGGCGACCGTCATCAGCCAGGAGGCACACGCGGTGATGGATAATATCCTTGCGAAGGAGATAGAAGCCTCCTCGACACAGCGTCAAAACTCCTCAAGCACCTCGATCCGGATCGTCGCCTGACCTACGATGGGGCAACACGTCACGTGGCTGAAGCCCCATGAGGCTTCAGGAGCTTCGGCCGACGTCCTGAACAGGCATCAGGAGAGCGGCATGGGTCTGGTCCAAGGTAAGGCCAGGAAGCCCATCGGAAGGGATAGGACCAGGTAGAAGTACCTGCTGCGGCAACGCATTTGGCCTGTTTTGCACCGTTGCCTTTTGGGCTCGGCGGGTTGGATGCAGTCTGACCAGGAGAGCCACGACCGCGCAGGCTGCGCCAGCTCCGATGCTTCCCCAGCTTGGGCTTGGCGCAGCCGCCACGACGACAAAGCCGCCGAGCGCGAAGCTGGCGGCAACAGGATCAAAGTCCATAAGCGGTGTAGGCAAGCACGGGGTCAGCTAACGTTTGCTGCAATTCAGCTAGCCAGGCGCTGACCCTGGCGCCGGTCAATCTCGAAAGCCTGCAGGTCGAGAGCCAGCCGGATGATCTGGTCGGACTTGAGACGGGAAGGCTCCAACGGACTGCCGAACCCGTGTTGGAGATACACCTCCTGCACCTCTGGCGTGCGCATGGCACCACCCATGGTCCAGTTCGGAAACAGCCGCGCCTGCACATCGCGCACGTTCATGATCGTCGCTGTCGAGTGGCGCGTGTCCTTGGCAATGCGATTGTAGGTTCCCGTCACCTGGGCGCGCTCGCCCTCCAGGATCTGTACGAACCAAGTCTTGTCGAAGATCAGAAAGCCCGTGATACTATCACGACTGTTGTTGCGCTGAGATGCGGAGAGGATCTCGCGCATGTTGGTCAGCATGGCTCGGCTGTCACCAATCACCGTATTGCGACTGTAGTAGACGAGCTGATGAATCATCGCAGGTTTCACTTCTACCATTAAGTCGGACGCGAGCAGGCCTTTTGTTCGCAAAGCCCGACAAGCTGGCAACCCACTGATGGTCAGAGCAGTTTCCAATTATAATTTTGTGTTTGGAAGTTGCGTTAAGCAAACCCTAATCTGCACGAATGGCTGTTTTGTTAACGTCTTACAACGAGGGGTTTTTCCGAGACCTTATGCCTTCGATCCGTATCGTGGGATCTGGCACCATCCCAAGCTAAGTGTATAAATCAGGTTCTAATAGCTCCCGGCGCCGTCTCATTCACTTCAACCATAGGTGAACCGGCCGATACTAATGGTAGG
The DNA here is from genome assembly GCF_055231875.1 of Methylobacterium sp. Ger2507. NCBI lineage: Bacteria > Pseudomonadati > Pseudomonadota > Alphaproteobacteria > Hyphomicrobiales > Methylobacteriaceae > Methylobacterium > Methylobacterium sp. Ger2507. The sequence continues at coordinate 38,923 of NZ_JBUYVC010000002.1, read as the reverse complement.
CTCAATCAGTCCTGGAATGAGGCAGTCTAGACGGAAGCGACGACGATGCGGTTACGGCCGGCGTTCTTGGCGCGGTAGAGTGCCTGATCGGCTTCGACATACAGTGTTTGGAATGACTGGTTCAGGGTGCGAGTTGCAACCCCGGCCGAGATCGTAATGGATACGACCGTGGAACCAACATGGACCGGCGTCCGCGCTACCGTTCCCCGGAAGGCATCGAGCTGCCGAATCAGGCCCTCTTCATCGCAGCCGTTAGAGAGTAAAGCAAACTCTTCCCCCCCCAAGACGACCGATCCGACCGATCGCGCCCAGCTCACGTTGCATGATGTTGGCGACGGCACAAATCAAGTGATCGCCCACTAGATGTCCGTGCCGGTCGTTGACCGATTTGAAATGATCGATATCGACGATCATGAGTGCCATCAGCGTCGAATGGTCCTCTACGCCGTCGAGCAAAGCGCGACGGTTCAGTAATCCAGTCAGCGGGTCGGTTTGGCTCGCCCGAAAGAGCGCAAGATGCGCTTTGCCGATGGCACGCGTGACCGGTGCAGCAACGAGGATCACGACGAGGACGGTGATCACCCATGAACGGATGGCTGTGGGCCAATCCTGGAAGAAGACGATTTGTTGAACGACATCGAGTGCGAGTGCGATGCTGATGCAGAAGGCGGTCGTACGGATGGTATATAACCGAAGATCACGCTCCGTCGCGATGCGGATCTTTCGGAGTGGATTGAGGGGGGAGGGCATAGCAGAAGAAACCATGAGATTAGTACATGTGGCTTCATCTAACTGATCTGATTGAAGCAAAACCAAATATCTAGTGTAAATTATAAATTAATCTCCCTCGAGAGGGGTTGCTCAGATTGTCGTAGGGCTTTCTCGTAGAATTTATCTGTAGCCGCGCTACGCGGCGCTAGGATTGTCGCACCAGTCTAGATTTCTTAAAACGCTAGGGCTGGCGCTCGGCTGTATGATTTGCGCGCACCGTTGTGGTGGATGATGAAGCTCGCACAAGAGCTTGTCGGCGTGACGACGACAACGGTGACGCAACGAGTCGTTTGTGGCGCTGTCGTGGAGACGATGGTACGGTCAGGCGGCAGCTCCATCGCCGTTGTGCGCGACTTCGCCCTCCGCATGGCCGAGAACATAGGACCTGGGATCGGCGATGGCGTTCGGACCCTCCTTGCGGAAGCGCCGGCCGGTATGGGGGTGGTCCAATGAACACGCCCGAGCCGATATTTTTCTACGAGCCGGACGGATGGATTGATTATGCCGGGACGAGGTACGCGGCGACCCGGGGTACCAAGGCGCGGAAAGCAGTTCCTGGCGATCGAAGCGGGCGCCGCGCGGAATGCAACGAAGGCGTCCGAGGGCATGTAAAGCCTAGCCGTCGCGCTCTACCTCCCAAGGAACTGGCGGGCGAGATCCATTGAGCCCTCATAAGCGCTTTCAGTCAGCACGCTTTCCCTCGTTCTCTGGGTCACGCGGCGCATAGAGGGGTCGCCCCTCCACCCGGTTCGCCCTCATGCGATTACGCAGCTCGACCGCGCGTCGAGCAATCTCTTCGGCATCACATGAGCGACAGGGGCCTCCGCGATTTGCGGCACGGCAGTTCATCGGGTTCTTGCAGGATCGGCGAGTCATAGCCCTGAAGCATAGTAGATCCTCTCTAGGGCAGCCAAGCTCCAGTGATTGGAACCTCCTATGCTGACCTGATCAAGACACGTCAGCTGCTAAGTCCCCTTCACTGACCTCCTGTCCATTCTGGCGCATCTGGTCTCGGACACGAGCGAGGTAGTTTTGCCGCTCCATCAGGTCGGCATATTGGAAGCCCTGTCGTGATGGAGCGTCCGCAGGTACGTTCCATACGCGCCCCTGGTTTTCCCGTTCGAACAGCGCTTTGGCTTTGGCAGGAAGTTCTAGTTCTGACTTTCGGATCAATTTGTACAACTAGCTTTCAAGGCAATCTTGGAATATATATGCGGATCAATCTGTCTTTGAGGCGCGTTGGAAGCTGACAGGTTTTTAAGGAGATACTCCTATGCGCACAACGACACTCGCTCTCGCCATCTCGCTTGCCCTTGCCTTGACGGGATCTGCCTTTGCCCAGACGCCCGCCGGTGGCGGAAGCGCGGAGGGCAACATGAACAACCCAGGCAGCGTGAAGAGCAACAGCGAAAAGGGCATGGAGAGCGCACCTGGTCAGAGTGGCAAGATGCAGGGTTCCCCCAACGCTGCCGGCTTCAAGCGTGATGATGCGACTGGTTCAGCCGGAACCGCTGTCCCGATGGGGAATGCGCCGGCTGGTACGGTCGCGCCTGCGCGCTAGGCAAGATAGCCACGAGTGAAGAGAAGGCCGGGCTTTGAGCCGGCCTTTTTGGGGCCTGTCGCAAGCTATGCCCTAAACTGCAGCGGAGGCTAGATCTACCTCGTTTCCAGGGTTTGTTAATCGCCTGAAGTTCGAAACAGACGCCGAGCAATTGGTTCTGCTCGCGCACGGCCTACGCGCGACAAAGCCGAAGCCCTTGCGCAGCTATAGCATGGCCTCAATGCCGCCCGAGATCGCATTCAAATTAGCGAGAAGCACGTTCGGACGCACGTAAATTTGTCCGTTCACCCAGAAACCAGGGTGTTTGTTTAAGTGCTTGATTACGAGCCTGCTTCCAAGATCCAACGGCTCTTGCCGCTCAGCAGATACCGTCTCGTGAACGCCATCCTCCTCCTCACCGATCTTCCTCGCAGAAGCCAGAGGCTGGCCTCGCACCTTCGAACCCTCGGCGAGCTTCTGATGATCGACGTGCTGGATCCCGATCAGGCGGCGCAAGCCCATGATCTGTCCATGTAAGAGCGATCGTCAGCGACGTCCTCCTCTCCCATTCTTCACAAGTTGCAGCCCTGCGCACGTACCTGGAACGGCTGAAGCCAAGGCTTCCGTCCTTCGTCTGCCTGCTTCACGAGGACTCACCGCGCAGCCGTGCACAGGCGGACGCCTTGGGCGCGACCCGGACGCTTTGAGCCGAGGATGCCGCCAGAGGCCTCGTCGCTCTCCTGGGGGAGATGACCCGGACGCTTCCGCCTACAATGGGCACCGCGAGCGCCATCTCTGAAGCCGATCGGGCCTTGACCCGGATCTTCGAGCTCGGCCGGTCCGGATCTCCTCTCGAGGCGTCCGTGATCGCGCAAGGCACAGAGCTCGTTGTCGATGCCGTCAGTCGGGCCGATATTCGCGCTTGGCTCGACGTCGTCTGGCGCTTCGACGACATGACCCATCAGCATTGTCTCCTAGTGGCCGGGCTTGCGGCCGGATTTGCGCGTCAGCTGAGCCTGCGAACGCTCGATTGCCGGCAACTAACACAGGCGGCCCTGCTGCACGATCTGGGCAAATCTCGCATCCCCCTGACCATTCTCAACAAGCCCGACAAGCTCGATGCGCACGAAATGGCGGTGATGCGGACGCATTCCGAACTCGGCCATCGCATGTTGCGCGACCAGGGCTATCCCGATGCGATGCTGGCGGTGGTCCGCTCCCACCATGAAGCCCTGGATGGGTCCGGCTATCCCGATGGACTGCAATCAGATCGCATCCCGGATCTCGTACGCCTGATCACGGTCTGCGACGTGTTCGCTGCGCTGATCGAGCGGCGCCCCTACCGGCGGCCCCTCGGCGGGGAAGAAGCCTACGAAATGCTGAGAGGGATGGACGGCAAGGTCGATCCTGACTTCGTCCGTGCTTTCCAACCCTTAGCTGAAGCGGCGGGTGATGCGATGATAGCGGCAGCCTAGAGCAATTTCCGCGGGCCCGTCGCAAAACGTGGTATAGGCCGCACGAAAGGCGAGAACCGCCTCGGTTTCAGACTTCGTTAACTTTTTGAAGTCCGAAGCAGACACCGAGCAGCCGGTTCTGTTCGCGCACGGTCCACGCGCTGGCAAAGCCGAAGCCCTTGCGCAGCCACAGCATGGCTTCGAAGCCACAGATCATCCGACGCGCTGTGTTGAGCGAGCGGAAGCCGCCGATCCGGGCCATGTTCTTCTTGACCCGGAACTGGTCGCTCTCGATCCCTTGCTGCAGATGCTTGGTCACGTTGTGGATCGGCGTGTGGGGGAGTAAGCCCGCCTTGCGGCTCTCGACGATGGCTGGCGGGTAGGTTCCGGCGCCGTCCGTACCGATCCGATCAGGGGCGAGAAGCGGCTGACCCGCCAGCATTTTGCGGAAGAACCGCTTGGCGGCGTCGAGGTCGCGCCGCGCGGTCAGGAGGAAGTCAACGGGGTTCCCGTGCTTGTCGATGGCGCAGTAGAGATAGCGCCACTCACCAAGGCGCTCTATGAGGCACCCACTCATGAGGACGCGGAATGGGCAGACGCGATCCTTTTTGGAACGCCGTGCTATTTCGGAGCCATGGCCACTGAGCTGAAGGCTTTCCTCGATCAACTTGGTCCGCAGTGGAAGCGCGGTGCGCTGGCAGGGAAAGTTGGTGGTGCTTTTGCAGTTGCTTCCTGGCCCCATGGCGGGTCTGAGGTGGTTACGCTCTCACTTTATGCACCGATGGCGCACCTCGGCATGGTCATCCTGCCAATGGGCTATACTGACGAGGCAATGTTAGAGGCAGGCTCCCCTTATGGAGCCTCATCCATTGTCGGCGTTGAGAACCGTGACCCACGATCCGAGGATCTTGACGCAATACGGCACCAAAGTCGTCGCACGGTGGCGATCGCTCGTGCTCTAGTGTCAGCTGACGAGATGCCGAATCGCCAAGAATGATGTGCTTGTAGCTTCGGTGCTCGGGTACGGTCCGCACCGAAACGCTCTCAAGGGCGGTGTAATGCGCTGTGCTTAATTCTCCCTGCCCATTTCGTTCAAACTCGCCTGTCGCGCCCCATCTCAAAGGCGCGATCAATGGCCTGGATGACCTGCTTCGGCGCAAGGTGGTGGATCATATGCCCCATGCTCGGAATGACGATGAACTCACTCTGCGGCAAGGCATGGTGCAGTCGCTCCGACTGACGCCCAACATCTGCAATCTGATCGTCGGCCCCCGCGATGATGACGACGGGCAGCTTCAGTTCACGGTAGTGCTCCTGCAATTCGACCGTCACAGGCGTCATCAGCGCCGCGTCCTCCGCTGAGGCGCGCAGTTGAAGGGGCCGCAGCATCATCTCTTTGGGGAACTCGCGATCGAACCGATCTGGCACGGGAGCGGGGGCGAACATCCCCTTGATCATGCCTGGCATCAGAGCCCGACCAACGAGAGGCGATACGGTGTAGCGCAGAACGTCTCCGATGCCGGGGATTGCTGGAGGTGAAGCCAGGATCACGTCAGCGCGGAGTGTCGGATAGTAGTAGCCCGAAGCCAAGACGAGGCTTCGCACGAGGCCTGGAGCCTGCAGCGCCAAGGAGACAGCGACGAGGCTGCCCCAGGAGTGTCCCAGGACGACAGCTTTCGAGACGCCGAGCCTCTCCAGCGCCTTCTCGTACAGAGTCGCATGAGCCCGCGGGGTCCAGAGACCGCGGGGCCGGCTGCTGTAGCCATAACCCGGCCGGTCGAAGATGATCACGCGGTAGCGCTTGGCGAGTTCGTCGACGATGCCACTGACCAGAAAGTCCTGGATCATGGTGCCGTTGCCATGGATCAACACCAGCGGCTGTCCGTGACCTCGGACGATGTAGTGCATGCGCACACCATCCACGGTCATGAAGTCGCCAATGGGCGGCGTACGCCGCTCGGCTTCGCGAGCCTTCGAGACCGCATAGAGCGCAGATGCGCCGAGAGCAGCAGCAGACCCGATGAGAGCGGGCATCAGCCAAGGCATGGTCGAGCGGCGCGTCATGATGCGATCCTGCGTGATGGATGAGGCTCCCCGATTCAGGAGACGACGTCGAGGGATGGAGGCGAGCGTCCTCAAGGGCGTGAGGCAGCTTCAAGGAGCTTTGGTGACATCGCTGCGAGAGCCAGGAGCGGTCCAGGCATTACGACACCGGCCCGACGCATGGTCTGAGCAGCAGCTCGACAGCCTTGGATGTCGTTGGCACCCGCTGCGCTCTCGATCTGCTGCACGTTCTCAGCAGATGGCTTTGGGGCCGCGGGTGCAGCTGGCGCTGCTGCAGGTGCAGCCGTCGGAGGTCCTGATGCCGTTGCCGTAGATCCGGTCGGAGCAGCCTTGTTCTGCGCGTCACCCTGCGGACCGGCGGCACCAGGTCCGGAGGCGGTGATCTGCCCGCTCTGACCCGAAGTGTTCTGCGGCGTGCCCGGCGCTGAAGGCTTCGCCGACGTATCGTCGCTCTTCTTGGCCGTCACGGCTGTTGCAAGCTGTGGCGGAACCTCTGCCGCCTTCGTCGTGGCCTCGGGCTGTTTGATGAAGGCGACGAGTTCCTGGCAGAGGTTCGAAGGCTTACCGCCTCCCGCAATGCTGTTGGGCGGAGACTGCACTGGGGCGCTCTGGGCGAGTACAAAGGCTGGTGTCAGAGCCAGCGTGGCGATCATCATCGCCCTTAGTGCCTGCATGTCGATGTCCTTGGGTCAGTCGGGGACAGCGCAAACGCGTTCGCACGTGCTGATCACAAGAAACTGATCGCAGAGTGATTAGTTGCGGTGGAACCGAGAAAGGTTCATCCATCAACAAAAGACACTCGTCGAATTTTCTATTATTACGACTATTCGGTATCTTTCAATACAGTATCAACTTTGTTCCAACGATTTGCATTATAGTATCGAAGATTATCGGCAGACAAGCCGATGAAGATGGTAATCGGCAAGTTATTTCGCCGAGGATGCCCTGGATTACCGCTTTGACCAATTTCTTGGTTATCCTAGATATCTAATTTACCTTCGATCCTCAGGGACTAAGATAGATCAGACTTCCTATATTTGTGAGAACACTCAATTTATTACATAGGTGCTGATGTTGTATATTTGAAGAAATAGCGCGTCCCCATGGTCGCACGCGCTTGAACTATGTGGTTTCACAACCGTTATGCTTGTCTCTGACATGGCGTGATACCGGCGGATCGGTTCACTCCATTTCAACGCTATTCTTCGCTTGGTCTCCGACCCTTATTGGCTTGGTGGGCCTAGACGAACTGGACCTGCACCTTATGAACTGAACGTCGCCCGACATTCATGACAGATCGGTAGACGACAACTTCAATTGCTTTCCACTCGATCCACTCCGACATTCAAGGTAGATCCCCAGCATGGCCGAACGCGTCACGATCAAGCGTTACGAAGGTCCGGCCGGCGGTTGGGGATCAGCAAGGTCGCTGACCGAGATCCTGCTACGCGAACAAATCCCGTTGTCCGGCGCCTCGATGCTGATGCATCAAAACAAGCCCGACGGCTTCATGTGTGTGAGTTGCGCCTGGGCAAAACCCGGAAAACCGGCTTTATTCGAATATTGCGAGAACGGTGCCAAGGCTACGGCCTGGGAGATTACGCGCAAGCGTGTGACTAAAGACTTTTTTTCTAAGCACACTGTGACCGAACTTCTGGAATGGCGTGACTACGACCTGGAGGAAGAGGGGCGGCTCACGGAGCCGATGCGTTGGGACAAGGTGACTGATAAGTACGTCCCCGTCTCCTGGGCCGAGGCGTTTGCCGAGATTGGGACCGAACTGAAGGCGTGTGAGCCGAGATCGACGGTCTTCTACGCCTCGGGCCGCGCCTCATTAGAAGCCTCATACATGTACGGTCTGCTTGCGCGCCTGTACGGCAACAACAATCTGCCAGACAGTTCCAACATGTGTCACGAATCGACTTCGGTGGCGCTGCCTGAAAGCATTGGTTCGACGGTAGGAACCGTGCTGCTTGAAGATTTCGAACATACCGACTGTATCCTGTTCTTCGGCCAGAACCCGGGCTCGAACGCCCCGCGAATGCTGCACCCGCTCCAGGATGCAAGTAAGCGTGGTGTACCGATCATCACCTTCAATCCATTCCGAGAGCGCGGGTTGGAGAGTTTCACCAATCCCCAGGCTCCCCTGGAGATGCTGACCCGCTCCGAAACGCGGATTTCGTCACAATACCTCCAGGTAAAGGCTGGCGGCGATCTGGGGGCGATCTACGGGCTCTGCAAGGCGCTCCTCGAGGCAGACGACGTTGCCCGGAACAGCGGCGGTGCGCGGCTCATCGACATTGCTTTCATCGCCGAGCACACTCACGGCTTCGAAGCATTCGCTACCTCGGTGCGCTCTAAGGGATGGGATGAACTGGAGCGCTATTCCGGCCTGTCTCGAGCGGCGCTGGAGAAGGCGGCCCTGACCTACGGCCGGGCCAAGGCAACGATGGGCATTTACGGGATGGGCCTGACCCAGCACCGTATGGGCGTCGAGACTGTGCAGGCGCTGATCAACCTTCTACTCCTGCGCGGTAATATCGGACGCCTCGGCGCCGGGATCTGCCCGGTTCGCGGACACTCGAACGTGCAGGGGCAACGCACCGTTGGCATCACCGAGAAGCCCGAACTCGTGCCCAACGACAAGCTCAAGGCGCTTTATGGTTTCGAACCCCCGATGGAGACGGGGATGAACACAGTGGAGGCCTGCGAGGGTATCATCGACGGTTCGGTGCGGGCATTTGTGGCGCTCGGCGGAAACTTCATCCGTGCGGTCCCAGAGACCGTTATGATGGAGGAGGCCTGGAAGCGGCTTCGCCTCAGTGTCCAGATCTCGACCAAACTCAACCGCAACCACCTAATCCACGGCGAGATTTCCTACATCCTGCCCTGCCTCGGTCGCATCGAGATTGACCAACAGGCGGATGGGCCACAATCCGTTGCAATTGAAGACTCGACCGCCTGCATCCACGGCTCGAAGGGCTATGCCGAGCCAGCCAGTCCGCACCTGATGTCCGAGCCGCGCATCATCGCCGGAATTGCCAAAGCCACGCTGCCTGGAAATCCGTCGATCGACTGGGACCGTTGGGGCAGTGACTACGCCAGCGTGCGCGACGCCATTGAGGCAACCTATCCGGACGAGTTTAAAGACTTCAACGCCCGGATGTGGACACCCGGCGGCTTTCGCCGCCCGATCCCAGCAGCGAACCGCGTCTGGAAGACCGATACAGGCAGAGCAAATTTTGTCACGCCACGTGGGCTCTCTGCCGACCCGGATACGGAGCAGGACGATCCGGAGGTGATGCGTCTCATTACAATGCGGTCAAACGACCAATTTAACACGACCATCTACGGTTACGACGATCGCTTCCGCGGTGTGAAGGGCACACGCATGGTGCTGTTCATGAATCGTGCCGACATCACCCGCCTCGGCTTCCACGACACCCAGACCGTCGATCTAATCGGAGCCACCAGCGACGGCATCAAGCGCGAGGTGACGGGCTTTCGCGTGCTTGCCTACGACATCCCGCTTGGCTGCCTTGGCGGCTACTATCCAGAATGCAACCCACTGATCCCCCTCTGGCATCATGCCGAACGCAGCAAAGTTCCGGCCGCGAAGTCAGTGCCCGTGAAGGTGCGTGCGGGATAGGAACCGCTCACCTGAGTCCGTCTCCCGCACGCGACGCTTCGAGCCACGGCCAGATTGGCGTCAACTCTTGACGACCAAAACGCGCAGCTCGAAGGTCCGAGTTGGCCCGCAAGCACCTGGTTCGTCTCACGAACGGGTGGGCTACCGGCCTGATCCGTTCGTGGAGCGGACGGTCAGGTCCCGACCCAACTTAGCTTTCGTGGCTTTCAGACCCAATGCCCGAGAACGGCTATATTAAGAAACTGAATGCGCATGCTGGCGAGCCGTCTTCGCCCTCCTCAAGCTGTGAGATCTCTCAGCCTTTCGGCGAGGCTCGCTGAGGCGAGGTCGCCGCGATTGAGGATCTGGCTCGCACCTCGAAGTTTGCTTCGGTCCTCCGCCGAGAACTCTCGACCCGTCAGTACGAGCACCGGTATGTTCGAGCAGCCAGGAACGGCTCGAACGGCTTCCAAGAAGCCGAAGCCGTCCAGAATGGGCATGTTCAGGTCCACGATCACGACATCCGGTTTGGCGTCGGCGACCTGCTGTAGTCCTTCCTGGCCGTTCGAAGCTTCCACGACAGACCAGCCATCCTCCTCCAGGGTGGAGCGCATCGCCATGCGGGTCACGGCCTCGTCCTCGACCAAGAGCACAGTGCCGCGCCGGTCCGGCTCCGCCAGCCTGAATTGGTTCACGATCTTGCCGAACCGCGACCAGTCAACCGGCTTCAGCATGTAGTCAGAGGCGCCGAGGGACGCTGCTAGCTTGCGCTGGTCGACGGACGTCACCATCACGACCGGGATCGGCGCCAGTACCTCGTCCGTCTTGATCTGGCTCAGCACCGACCATCCGTCCACGCCCGGCATCATCACGTCCAACAGGATGGCCCGCGGTCTCAGCTTCCGCGCGAGGTCGAGCCCGCTCCTGCCGTTCGTGGCTGTCTGGACCCGAAAGCCCTCGCGATGCAGGAACCGCGTGGTGAGCGCGAGTTGGTCTGTATCATCGTCAATGACCAGGATGACATCACCTCCGACTTCGCCGTCGGCGATGACGTCCGGATCGGGCGAGGCTAGCTCGTCAACGGGTGGAACGAAGGTCGCCGGCACGGTGAACGTGAAGGTGCTACCCTGACCAGGGACGCTGGACACCGTGATGGTCCCCGCGAGCATGTCCGCGAAGGCTCGTGTGAGCGAAAGGCCGAGCCCAGTCCCGCCGAAGTTGCGGGTCGTGGAGGCATCAGCCTGCTCAAAACGTTGGAATAGACGGGACACCTGCTCAGCCGTCATCCCGATCCCGGAATCCGAGACTGAGAACGAAAGCTGGTCGACACCCGAGACCTCCGTCATGCGGGTGGCGGTAAGGGTTATGATCCCGCTTTCCGTGAACTTGGCTGCGTTGCTTAGGAAATTAAACAGCACCTGCCGGGTCTTGGTCAGATCGGAATGCATTCGGCCCAACCCGGGCGCGAACTGCATCTTCAAGGTGTTGCCCTTTTTACCAATCAGCGTAGCAACCGAACTCGCAACGTCGCGCAGTATGTCCTCCGCAGCGAAATCTTCGGCGTAAACGTCCATCTTTCCGCTCTCGACCTTGGAAAGGTCCAGTACGTCGTTGATGAGCCCGAGCAGGTGACGAGCGTTGCGCTCGACCTTGCCGATATCTGCCACGAGGTCCGACGCCATGCAGCCGTCCGTGATCTCCTCGCCCATCATCTCGCTGTAGCCGATGATCGCGGAAAGCGGGGTGCGGAGTTCATGGCTCATGTTGGCCAGGAAGTCGCTCTTTGCCGTGTTGGCCTGCTCAGCCGCTTCCTTGGCAGCCTCCGCTGCGGCGTTGGCGCTGGTCAACGCCGCCTCTCTGTCGACGAGAATATGGTTCGCGGCGTTGAGCTGCTCCAGGGTGGCCTCGTTCTGTACAACGGATCGACGCAAGGTGTGGCAGATCCACACCATGGTCGCGCCGACCATTACGTACTGGCACAGCAAGGCAACGTCGACGCCGCCGAGCATTCCGTCCCGCGTGTAGAACCATGCGGCGATCAAGGTGGACAACGACAGCGCCAGGGTCCCGGCCCCCCAGCCGAAAGCCAGGGTGACGACTAAGAGGACCGGAATGTACAGCAGGAACGGTGCGACGTGGGCCGGGGCCAAGAGCCGAACGAACGTCATAGCGCCGACGAGGAGTAGCGTGACACCGTAATCAGTGACTGGCGAATGAGGTCGGCGGGCAACTGCCCCGATCAGTTTGTGCAAGCTGGTCATGGGGAAGTGAGTGTCACGGCCGGGATGCTTTGGAAAGCGACCGGTTCTCGTCACTGCCCTGCCTAAAATGAGACATTGATCCTGGCAGCCGTGATGCCGGCTATTCGAATGTGTTTCGTGCCCGCAGTACGAAACGGTCAGACTGTCATGGCCGCGACACTGAACAGCACCTGACCACAGGATATGCATCTTCAGACTGAACCGAGGTCGCGGGTTAGCTCATTGCCTAGATAACCGGGGAGGGCCGAAATCACTGACCGAAACTTCATCATTCGGTGGGACGACCGCTGTCAGCGTCTCTTTCGGAGCGAGACACACAGCGTGCTATTTTCACCTTCCGTACAGCCTCAGCAACTCGGTCGTGAGCCGCACTCCGCAGCCCTTCTGCTCCTCACAGACTCGCCGGCTCGGAGCAAAGGTCTGGCTCGCGCCCTCAGCACGTTAGCCCCCTGCATTGTCCGTGACCTTCTCGATCCAGAGCCATGCAGCGATGCGGCCAATCCTACAACGCTTAAAGCCGTGCTCAGCGACGCGTCGCTCCTCCAATCGGCAACGATCGCGGCGCTTCGCTGTGAGCTGCAGCCCCTGAAGGCGATAGGTCTGCCTTTCCTGTGCCTTTTGCGTGAGGAGACGTCGCGGGCGACCATTCAAGCCACCGCCCTTGGAGCGACCCACATCCTGCCTGCTGCTGCCATCACCAGCGATCTGCTGAAAGTAGTCTCTCAGGCCACAGGCGCTGCCGCAGCGGACTCTAGCACCGTTCCGCCGAACATCATTGCGGCTGATGCAGTGCTCTCGCGCATCTTCGATGCTGGGCGCGACGGCGCTCGAATCAATCCAGGCTTGGTCGCTAGGGGAACGCAGTTCGTCGAGGCAGCCGTTCGCGACACTGGCATCCGCGACTGGCTCAAAGTGGTCTGGCAATTCGATGACGCCACGCACCAGCACTGCCTCCTCGTGGCGGGCTTGGCTGCAGGTTTTGCTCAGTCTCTTGGTTTGCGTGAGGCTGACTGTCAGCGTCTGACCCAGGCCGCGGTTCTGCACGATGTCGGCAAGGCAAAGATCCCTGCCTCCATCCTCAACAAGCCGGGTGCGCTGACGCCCGAGGAACGCGAAATCATGCAGAAGCATCCCGTCTACGGATACGAGATGCTAGAGAGCAACGGCTTTTCCGAGGAGATGCTTGCGGTGGTGCGCTGGCACCATGAGGCCCTGGACGGCTCGGGCTATCCGGATCAACTGGCGGGCTCAGAGATCCCTGACCTAGTGCGTTTGGTAAGTGTTTGTGACGTGTATGGCGCCCTGATTGAGCGCCGGCCTTACAAGGCTCCGATGAGCGCCGAGCGCGCCTACGCCATTCTCGAAAGCTTAATCGGCAAGCTCGATGGCGACTTGGTCCGAGCCTTCAGCTCTTTTGCCTCGCAGGAATTGCCTGACCCCTAACAAATGTGAAGCCGCTGGTCGGGGTGGTCCTTGTCGGCTCTGTGATGCCGCAACGATTGCACAACGCGCTGCGATGCTATGAGAGCGGATCGCAGCAAATCGTGCGGAGGGACGACCAGTCTACGCAGAGCGCTTCAGTGTAGACCAAGACGTAGGCGAGGGTACCCAGAGAGATAGCCCCTCTTACCCGCGCTGGTCCTGTAGGAGCTGAGTTCGGCATGCTTTTTGAGTGACCAACGCGCCTTGATAAGCATTCCAGGATGTACGATGGCCCTTCATGGGGCCACCAAAACCGAATAGTAGCATGTCACAGAACACAGAAAACCAGACCACCAACTTCGTCGAACTCGCTGGCGATATCGTCTCTGCGTATGTGTCGAACAACTCCGTTCGGCCTGCCGATCTGTCGGATTTGATCCGCCAGGTTCACACCGCGCTTCAGGCACTTGCGGCAGGAGGCGCCACATCATCATCGGAAGCTGAGATCGAGAAGCCCACGGCTGCGCAGATCCGCAAGTCGTTGATGCCGGATGGCATCGTCAGCTTCCTGGATGGCAGGACCTACAAGACCCTGAAGCGCCACCTGACTGGCCATGGCCTTGATCCGCACAGCTACCGTCAGCGCTACGGCCTTCCGTCAGACTATCCGATGGTCGCCCCGTCCTACGCGGCGCAGCGCTCTGCCCTGGCGAAGTCCATTGGTCTTGGTAGGATTGTCGATCGTAGCGAGGACGAGCAGCCAAAAGCCAAGGGTCGTAAGAAGGCCGCGTAAGCCCAATCATCTGCGTCGCGGCTCAACTGGGTCGCGATGCCAGATCAGGCTTCCGTCAAATTGCGTCAGACTGCGACTGTAGCTTGGGACAGCATAGGATCTAGGATCGCGTTAGGAGGCTCGTAGACGCCTTTCGTCTGGTCCTAGTAGTCCCGCTAGGGTCCGCTGGCGTTGAAACGTTTAGGCGAGCCTGCATCGTATTCCCCGTCTTGATGGCCAACACTCGCTTGTCAGTCACGGAGACCGCTGCGCCCGTCTTCGGATTGCGGCCCATGCGAGCCCCACGAGGCTTCACGGTAAACGCCTCAAATCCACGAAGCTCCACGCGGTCGCCGGCCACCAGGGCGTCCAAGATCCGGCCCAAGATCGTGTTCACGATCGCCTCGATCTCCCTCTCGTAGAGGTGTGGGTTCTGCTCCGCGATGCGGAGGATCAGTTCGGATTTGATCATGGCCGGGCAGAAACCCGAGCTAGCTCATCAAGGCAAGCTCATCTGGGTCGCATTCCCGATTTGGTGCCGGGCCATGGTTGCGTGCTTGAGAACCGGCTAACCAACCTCGGCCATCCTGCTTGTGAGCCACTGTGATGCGTACCGGCTCAGCGTGAGATGGACGATCCTACCCCGCCGGTCTCGTGACCAGATCGGGCGGCGGGGGCAGCCAATTTCTGAAAAATTGGCAGGCTCATTCTGGTGCCTGATGCGTTGTCGGCCACCAACAAGGAGGCCCGCATGGCAGCGAACGACAAAATCACGACCTACAAGCTGAAGCAGGCTCTGGCCGCCAAGGTGGGCGACCATGTCGAGATCGCAGTCGAGGCTGAGGACGGTACCAAGTTCAAGATTACGGCGACAGCCGAGCAGCTCGATGCGCTCACGGGCGACTTAGAGACGATCCTGTCCGAGGATGATGCTACAGCGTAGCGATCAAGCGCGAACATTGATCGTTAACCATCGACCCCCACATGGGTATTATACCGATTGCGGCTCTACGGCTGGATCGGATGCGGCCACGAGGCCGGGATGAGGTGACGCCGGATGTACGCGCACCTTTTCTCAGCCTCTGTGGCCGTTGCTATGTCTAGCCGGACCAAGCCTGTGTGCGTAGCCTGAACTCTCCCCCGACATGGATCATCCGGCGAACCAGCGACGTTGGACCTCTGCCGTAGGGACCGCGGCGAGGAGCTTGCCGTGTACAATCCCTTCTTGTCGACGATGCTGTTAGCTTTCGAGGCCCAGAAGGTCATCGAGCTGCGGCTCGTGCGCCTAGCCTGGGGCGGCCGCGAGGGCCGGGACGAGATGCAGTCGATGGTGGCCGAGAAGATCGAGGCTGCCATGGAGGCGACCGGCACGCTGATGATGGGCGGCTCGCCCGAGACCGTTATTGCCCGCTACCGTGACCATGTGGCCGCTAACACGAAGCGCCTGACGGCGGCGTGAAGCTTCGCCAGTTGCGAAGACAGGGCAACAAGAAAGCCCTGAAAGGGTGTCTGCAGCCAGGATAGTCCTGGTGTCAGACTACATTCCCTTGTGCTAAAGCGCCTGCGCCGCCGTGATGAATGCCCCCAAGTTGTCGGGGCGGTGGCGGCCGAGCCCTTCAGGGGGTCTTCTCGGCCGCCTTTTCACTGCTTCCTATTGATGCCGAAGCCCCCTCTTGGCACATCGGTTGCTGGGTTAGCGCTCGCCTTCTTTCGGAAGATCGCCAAAGGGCTCGGGCAGCTGGGACTTCTGCGGAGCGTGCGTCCTCGGACAACATCATCGAACTCGTACCAGGGCACCTCAGTACTCACAGAATGGCAAGGCAACCGTTTGATCGAACCGCGCCCCTCAAGGTTCAAGCCGAAGAAATCGGTGGGGCGCCGACGCCTTGGGCATGGGCGATCTATCGAGGGGCTGACCGCTTTCTCATCCTGCGTTCCCGCTCCGAGTATCACGATCGCTCCGAAGCTTTGAGGGCAGGCGCCAAGGCCGCCGAGATGGTTGCTCGACAGCTTCGGGTCCCTGTGATGGCCGAAGAGGCTAACTGAGCGTCGCGCACGCCTGCTCGGCCGGAGTAAACCTAATGCCGCCTACAAATTCCGATGCATACCAGTTCGCAGCGCAGGCGCATGCTGGACAGATCGACAAGGCTGGAAAGCCCTACATTCGGCACGTCAACCGCGTTGCAGGAGCCACCAACGATCGGGCGATCCATGCCTTCGAGATCGACGGTCTCATGATCAACCCGGATCAGGTGCTGCAGGCAGCCTACCTACACGACGTTTTGGAAGACACGCCCACGACCGCCCACGACCTGGCGCAAGCGGGCTACGTACCGCCGGTGATCAGAATGGTGCAGCTTCTTTCCAAAACGGACGAGGAGCTATCCTATGCCGAGCGCATTGGGGCTTTGATCCAGTCGGGCAACCTCGGCGCCATCCTCATCAAGCTGTCGGACAACGAGGATAACGCGAGGACGGACCGGCAGATGCCGACTGGCATTGGTCTCACAGCCCGCTACGCCGCATCCATGCCAAGGCTTCGCGACGCTGCAATCGCGTTGGGGTACACAGGGCTGTGAAAGGCGCGGTTGCCTCACTCTGCCGAGAGATCATGGCAGACGCACCTGCTCCGCAACGACGGGCGCCGTAGGTGGATCGCGTTGAGCGACCGCATGTGCGAGATCCGACTAGCCCGGCCGGAGCAACCGTGAATGGCTGCTAAGGGCCGTCCTTTCAGGACCGAGCAGTCGGACAGATGGGGCATAAACGTCGAGGCTCATCCAACCGAACCGCAGCGCTGGCAGTGGGTGATCCATCTGAACGGCGATCATCTCTGCAGCGGTGGCTGCTTCCAATCAGTCCGTGCAGCAAAGCTCGTGGCAGCTGGTAGCTTGAGGGTGAGAAAAGCAATCTATTATGGCCAGCATGGGAAGCCAGAAAAGGAAGGTAGATGAAATCTCCATTCCGTCCCAACTCGTGCGAGGTCAAAGTCGATGGTGCATGGCGCCTTGAGAGCCTGGAAGAGGCGATCAAGCGCTATAGGCTCGCGATGAAACGCTGCCCGGAATGCCACGGCACGATAACCCTTTATTGCGGCTACGTGTCCGGAGCTCAGCCATTCCTAATGCATCACAGGTCGCATACGGGCTGCTCGCTGAAGCCGGACACCTACTCGGGGACCCCGTCGCTTCATCCGAGGGCAGTCAACTAATCGGGGGCTGTGAAGAAAAAACCCGCCGCGGCTAGAGCCGGGCGGGGGCGCTGATTGGCAGACAATTAGCAGTTGGATACGGCGACTATCTTGACCGAAGCTTAAGAACGGTCCGACACCGCACAAAAATCCCGTCTCGGATTTCTCCTGGCAGGCTTAAGGCTGCAGCTAACGACTAAGTTGGCTGAAACGCTCAGCTAGTTCCCCCACATACGACGATGCTGGAACTGGCGGCCGCTCATCCGGCGATGCGTGCGGTGAGAGGACATCTTTCGACGCATCATGCGCCGCTCCATACGCGCCTCAGTGATCATATCGGCTTGTGTTGTCAGACCTGGAATAGGCCCAACGAGCGCGGCCGAGGCTGATCCGCCATAAGCGATGGCTCCCAACGCCATGAGCGCTGCGGTGGCGATAAGCGAAGTGCGCATACGGCTTCCTCTCGTGCTGCCATCGCGCTGCAGAACTCTGCCGCCACATGGGTTAAGCACAGGAGGAACGCGCGAGACCGAAGGTCGGGCTAAGCCTTGTCTGCCTTCTCTTTTGCCAACCGTAGGGCTTTGAGGCGCACCGTCTTGTCCTCGGTGGCCTGTTGGGTTGCGTCGTAGTCAGCTTGCGCCTCGCCCCCTGCACGAGCCCTTTCCAGATGCTTGGCAGCCTTCGTTTCGCGCCGATCTCGCGCGCCGCTGTCATCACTCGTCATGGTGGCTTGGCTTCCTGGTGGCGATGGATCGGGCAGGCCCTACCGTTGACTTAACCATGCCCGCCACGCGACATGGCATGTCTGGCTGCGTTCGCCCTTCGGGATGAGTCGTGGGCCAACCACCATCATGGACTAGCGCCGCGAGAAAGACCTAAGCCCAAAACGCCAACGACCCCACCCCGGCAAGGGTAGGGCCGTCGAAATCGTGGGGCCTTTGAGGGCCGTAGCTTCCCCTCATCAGCCACAACACCGTTCAGGTGTCAATCGGGACCGCTTCCCGAGACGATGGCGCTTTGCCTTTTGAACGGGACGGCCCAGGCCGCGCCCGCTGCTTTGACGCGGCCCAAGCGGGGCTGTGAATGATGACGGTTGAGGAGATGGCCGACGCGATCGGCCGGGCGCATGGGACTGCGCTGGACGGCTTGGCACGTGCGCTATGGGCTGAGGTCGCAGCAGGGCAATGCTGCGACGAAGACGCTGCGCGGCTAGCTGGGGCGATCGAGGCTCGGAGGGCGTTGGGCAGGGCCACTCAGGCGGTCGCTGGCCGGGGCTTCCTCCCCATTGGGACAACACCTCCGCGAAAGCACCAGCGGCCCCCTGTGCGGCAGGAAGCGATCGAGCGGCGTAGACGCCTTGCCGCGTCCGGCCCTATGCCGTCAGCCCTCGCAGCGCGGTTCACGACGGGCGAGCTGGCCGTGCTCCGCATCGTCGCGGACGAGTTTCAGGCCCGCCAGGTGTGCGACCTGTGTCTCGATGCCATCGCAGCCCGCGCCGGGGTGTCTCGCACGCTCGCTAAGAGCGCGCTTAGGCAGGCCCGACGCCTGGGAATGGTCGAGATCCACGAGAGACGTAGGACGGGCGCCAAAAGTCTTCCAAACCTCGTCCGCGTTGTCGACCGCGAATGGTTGGCCTGGATGAAGCGCGGCGCCTCGCAGGCCAAATCCGGGTCGAACGGCATAGGGGGCAGATTTGCGTCCACCACTGATAGAAGGTTGGTAACTACGGGGACAACCAGGCCAGCGAAGACCTCGCAAGGGGCTGTCGAGATGGGCAAGTCAGCCCGCAAGGGGATCGCTTGAGCTGACAGCCTTCAGACAAGCAGAACCCCCACGCCTACGCAGCGAACGCATTCGGCTTGGCGATAGAGCAAACGGCTCAGAACGGATCATTCAGCAAGTTCAAAGGTTGGCTCGCTCGGAGCCTCACGGACAAAATCTCAATGCCCGGATACATAAAGAGCGCCTAAACCAAGGTCGCCTTCAAGCCATATAGCTGATCAAGCCCATACCCGGGATCAAAGTGCATACGCCAATCACGTTTGATCCCAAGCAGATAAGAAACGAACAGGAGGAAATTGAATGTCAAACTACCAATTCGATGAGAGCAACATCACTTGGCGGACGCTGGACTGGCTCCCGCATATCGCGTTCTTCGTCTACAAGGTCGACGAGGAAAACCGCATCGTCGACGTCGTCTTCAAGTTTGCGGCGAACCAAAAGGTGATGCTGCACCGGCACAAGAGCCCATACGTGACACTCGTGATGCAGGGCGAACTCTGGTTCTATCGCGAGGACGGGACCCACAAAGAGACCCGTCCGGCCGGCAGCTACGTGTCGGGCGTAGCGAACGGCGACCCCCACATGGAGGGCGGTGGCGACCAGGACGCCATCGTGTTCTTCAGCAATCGCAACATCGAAGACGCGCTCTATGAGTTCCTCGACGAGAGCGGAAACCCGGTTCAGGTTCTCGGTATCGCTGACTTCAAAGCGCAGCTCGAAGACCAGATCGCGACGGGAACGTTCGCGAAGGTCGCTGCCCGCGCTGCATAGATGCCTGCCTGTTGAACGGTGATTTACCGGGGTTAGCAAGGCATCAGATAGGCTGCGCCCCATTGAAGGGAGTGGCCTACCTTGCAAAGGGTGGAGAGATGACGATGGCGAACGATATGGCTGAGTTGCGAGCTGAGGTATCGGCCTTGCGCGCGTTGGTACTGACCATGGCCCCCATGGTGTTTGGTCAGGAAGGGCTATCGGCCGAGAACGTCGAAGCGTTGGGCGCTGCATTCGCAGAGCAGATCCAGGGCATTAACATCGAAGGCGCCGATCCGGAGATCCTGCAGCGCACACGTGATCTCAAGGCCAGTGCCGTAGCAGACCTGTTCAGTGATGCGGCTGACCAGGTCCGTGCGGGAGGCGACGACGAGCCAGACTTCGGCGGCTGAGCTAAGGTCGCCTTTGCATTGCGCCGCCTCGCAGCCGACGCCATTTTGGCTAGGCAGCGCAGACCGGAGAGCGCGTGACCCTAGGGACGCTCTACCCGCCCATTGCAGCCGCGACGGTCCTCAACGTGTTCCTGTTCGCGTTGGGATGGAAGGGAAGCCTAGATCGAGAAGGAGCGAGGCGAAACGCCTTGCCTCTTGATCGTCGGATGCTGGTCTACTTCAGCGCGGTCACGGCCTTCCTTATCTCGCTCGCCATCGCCCCCTAGTCTCAGGGTTCGACGTGTTCATGGTCGCTTTTGGGGCGCAGGCCATGGGCGGAGCGATCGTCCACTCCTTGTTGCACGCCTTCATTTTCTCACACGGCCAGCGCATGGCCGATCGTGCTTTCGCATTTGTGGGCGCCCTGTTCCTCGCGGGCATCATGGTCGCGGGCGTGCTCGGCTCCTAGAGCGGTTTCCACCTATTCCGGATCGTAACCGGCGGCAGCGAAGTAGTTTGCGCACTCGGTTGGGGTGAAGGCGTCGAGCAGATTGCCGACGACAGTCCAGAGCCGATCGACCGTGCGCTCGGCCGCTTTGCGCAGCAGCGCCTTGAGCTTGGCGAAGGCCATCTCGATCGGATTGAAGTCGGGCGAGTACGGCGGCAGGAAGCGAAGCCGTGCGCCGCTGGCCTCGACGGCGGCCTGGATTGCTGCGCCCTTGTGGGCGGGGAGGTTGTCGAGGATGACGGTGTCGCCGGGCCTGAGGGTTGGGGCGAGCACCTGCTCGACATAGGCCAGGAACCAGTCTCGCGTCATCGGCCCGTCGAGCACCATGGGCGCGCTCATCCCCGACATGCGCAAGCCCGCAACGAACGTCGTCGTCAGCCAGTGGCCATGCGGGATGCCCGAGCGTAGGCGCTGACCGCGAGCACAGCGACCGCGCAGGCGCGCCATACGGGTGGAAAGGCCGGTCTCATCGATGAAGATCAGGCGCTCGGGATCGAGGTCAGGCTGCGCGGCAAACCACGCCTCACGGGATGCGGCCACGTCGGGGCGATCCTGTTCGGTCGCATGCGCCGACTTTTTTTCCATGTCACCGCCCGGCGGGCGAAGAAACGCCACAGCGTACCCAATCCGACCGAGACGCTGCGCTCGGTACGCAGGCGCTCCTGCATCTCGGCAAGCGTGATGTCGTCTTTCTCATCGATGAGGGCGAAGAGGAAGGCTTCGTGCTCGTCGAGCTTGGAGCCAGGTGGACGGCCCTGACGCTGAGCCCGCGTCTCCCCTGTCCTCGTGGCGTGCGCAGCCCAGCGGATCACCGTGGCGATACCGACCCGATAGCGCAGGGCCGCGGCCCGGCGGGACAGACCTGCGCCCACTGCGTCCAGGACGCGAATGCGCAGATCGTGACTGTAGGCACGGGCCATGGCGATCTCCCTGACGAACCTTCAGGGATCAACGCTCACCTCGCCGCAACGACTCAGGGATCGTGGAAAACGCTCTAGCGTGGCTGGGGCTTATCCCTTCCCAGCCGGAGTAAGCTGAAGGTCGGTCAAACGCCTAACCGAAATATTTAGATCTGCGTTCGAGGTGACGCAGATTTTTTAGCTCAGGAAGTCGTCGGAAGCTCATGAAGCCCCATGGGGCTTCAGCTACGCGGTTTGCTCCCCGATCGTTTGTTAGGCGACGATCCGGATCGAGGCGCTCGCCGGGCTTTGATCATGCGCCGTAGAGGCGCCAGGTTCCTTCAGATCCACATTCCCCATCACTTCGCGGGCCTCGTGGCCGATGACGGTTGCTAGCAACTCGGCACGCTTAGCCCAGAGATCTCGCTCCTGCCGTAAGGCGTCGAACTGTTCGCCTTGAACAGCCAGGAGGATACGAACTTCGTCGAGTTCGTTGCGTAGCTCGGTTGTGAGCTGGCGCTCCTGTGCAAGGGCGGCGCGAAGGATGGTCAATGCCGCATCGGGCTTGGCCGTGTGCGCAGGCTTGTCCTTGCCTGTCGGCTGATCATCAGGCAGCCGAGCAGCTGGCATCGAAGCCGCGCCATGACCGGGCTGTTGAGGCTGGCCAAGCTGAGGGAGCTCCGCGCGAACGCGCTCTACATCCAGCCCATAAACCGGCGTGTCGGCTGCCGTGGCCGGCCTCCGTGCTATGCTCGCCACCGGCGGTAGGCCTTCCTCGTCCAGCACGAGCCCGTGCAGCATCGCGAACACGGCGTCGCCATCGAGCCGCGACAGTTCGAACCCGCTCGTGGCGGCGATGCCCTCCCAACGCGTACGACCCGCATCGGACTGCCCAACGAACGCCATCGACCAGTTTGCAAAGCTGCGGCTCTCGGCCGGGCCACACTGCAGGACGGTCACGTCACCGTGGCGGGGATCGCACTGGATCCGCTCGAACGTGCTCTCCACTCCCTGCTGGGGCCCTTCCAGCACCTGCGCGAACGCACCCGCATTGAACATCATCGCACCCGTCACATCGACCCGGGCGTTGTTGCGCTGAGAGGCATCGAGGATCTCGGGCTCGAAGAAGCGATAGGTGGCCCGACCATCGAGCTTGGCGCGGTAGAGGGCCAGATCGGCGTTCTTCAACAGCGCGTCAGCCTCGGTGCCATCGTTCGGCGCCAACGCGACGCCTACACTGGCGCCGATGGTGAGCAGGTGCCCATCGACCATGTAGGTCCGTCCGATCAGGTCCACGAGCCGGCGAGCCAGGGCCTGAGTGTCG
Source organism: Methylobacterium sp. Ger2507 (assembly GCF_055231875.1). Taxonomy (NCBI): domain Bacteria; kingdom Pseudomonadati; phylum Pseudomonadota; class Alphaproteobacteria; order Hyphomicrobiales; family Methylobacteriaceae; genus Methylobacterium; species Methylobacterium sp. Ger2507. The sequence goes on along the minus strand of NZ_JBUYVC010000002.1, from coordinate 16,166 downwards.
GCAGCCTCGCGGATCCCGGTCTGAAGGATAACGAACTCGTCCCCGCCGATCCGCGCGACCGTGTCGGTCGGGCGCACGGTCGAGCGCAGGCGATCGGCGACCTTCTTCAGCAGGGCATCTCCCATCGGGTGACCCAGTGTGTCGTTGACGGGCTTGAACCGATCGAGATCGATCAGCAGGATGGCACACGCTTCTCCGGTGCGCTGCAGCCGACCGACCGCGTCCTTCAGGCGCTCGCGCAAAAGAAGGCGGTTCGGTAGCCCGGTGAGCGGATCATGCCGGGCCATCTCGTCGGCTTGGACCTCGGCGGCGCGGCGTGCGGTGACGTCCTCCAGCGCTACAGCCCAGCGATTGCCTTCGATCGGGTGGAGATGCACCTCCAGGAGTTGCTCCTGAAGTGTGACCTCGAAGGTGTGGGAGATCTGCTCGGAGAAAGAGCGCGGCATTTGCCCCCGCACCTTACCCCATGTGTCCCCGGCCCGGCGCCGCACCATGCGCAGGATCTGCCGAAGGGAGACTCCTTCCAAGATCGAGGTCTCTGAGCCACCCAGGATGTGCAGGGTCTGGCCGGAGGCAAGCAGGACGCGCCCGTGCTCATCGATCAACAGCAGACCGTAGCGCATGGCGTTTAGGTAGGGCAGCAGCACCGCGAACGAGGATGGTGCACGCGCGGCTTCAAAATCGATCGCTGTGTTGAAACGTGGGGCAATGTCAGGGACGGCGCTGAAGGAGGCAGCCATATCGCAGCAATCCGCTTTCTTGGCCGAAAGCATTCCGTCCTTCCTGTGGGATTTGAACGACAGCTTAGGTTTGAGAAGGCGTGTTGGGCTGTGCGCGAGACGCAAGTTGCGAAGCTCAGAGTGCAGATGCAATGAAGATGGCACGTAATCTATGCAATTTTGCCGACGTACTACTGAGCAACAGCACATAATTAATCAGATTTATATTGCGATCGTTATTATTGAAAATAGTCTATTTGCGTCAGGCTCATGAGGAAACGTATTATCCATAGATAAGTCGTCCAATACCAACGCTGGGTTGAATTTTTCTTACGATGATACAGTCTGGACGGGGGCGACCACAATGCAGTTACGGCCGGCGGTCTTGGCTCGGTAAAGCGCCTGATCGGCCTCGACATACAGTGCTTGGAATGACTGGTTCGGCATGCGAGTTGCTACCCCAGCCGAGATCGTAATGGACACGATCGTCGAGCCAACATGGACTGGCGTCCGGGCTATCGTTCCCCGGAAGGCATCGATCTGTCGAAGCAGGCCCTCTTCATCGCAGCCGTTGGAGAGCAACGCGAACTCTTCGCCCCCAAGACGACCGATCCGACCGATCGCGCCCAGCTCACGCCGCATGATGTCGGCAACAGCACAAATGACGTGATCACCCACAAGATGTCCGTGACGATCATTGACGGATTTAAAGTGATCGATATCGACGATCATGAGCGCCATCAGCGTTGAACGATCCTCCACGCCATCGAGCAAGGCGCGGCGGTTCAGCAAACCGGTCATCGGGTCAGTTTGGCTTGCCCGGAAGAGCGCAAGATGCGCCTTGCCGATTGCGCGCGTGACTGGTGCGGCAACGACGATCACGACGAGAACTGTGATCACCCACGATCGGATAGCCGAGGGCCAATCCTGGAAGAAAACGAGTTGCTGAACGATATCCAATGCGAGTGCGACGCCGATGCAGAAGGCGGTGGTTCGGATCGTATATAACCAGAGATCTCGCTCCGTCGCGATGCGGATTTTTCGAAGTGGATTAAGGGCGAGCGCCATCGCAAAGAAAACCGCCAGAACATTACATGCGCATTCGCCTACCCAGACTGATTGAACCAAACCACAAAATTCAGTGTAAATAATGCATAAATTCAGTTCTATTGGTGCCAATCAGAAAAATGATCGACAAACTTTTGTAGATTCTTGCTGTGGGCGCACCGTGCAACATCATTTATATGCTATGTCGTTAATAGAAACATACAATAATACGGTTTGAAATTCTGCATCGATGGTCCGACATGCTTGCTGATGACTCAGACGTCGTTGCGCGAGCGCCACGCGCAGAGACCAATTGGATTGCTATCATTCGCACGTTAGGGTCAGGACTTATTGGTCATAGCTAGAAGATGACGGTGGCAGCGAGGACGATGGCGGAGAAGAAGACTGTGGGGCATCGGTCGTAGCGAGTGGCGACGCGGCGCCAGTCCTTCAGACGGCCGAACATGATTTCGATGCGGCCGCGGCGCCGGTAGCGGCGCTTGTCGTATTTGACCGGCTCGTTGCGCGATCTGCGACCCGGGATACAGGGCTGAATGCCTTTGGCTTCCAAGGCATCCCTGAACCAGTCGGCATCATAGCCGCGGTCGCCGAGCAACCACTGCGCCTTGGGCAGGTCGTCAAGCAGGGCTGCTGCGCCGGTGTAGTCGCTGACCTGCCCAGCGGTCATGAAGAAGCTCAAGGGCCGCCCATCCGCATCGCTGACGGCGTGCAACTTCGTGTTCATGCCACCTTTGGTGCGACCGATCAGGCGCCCAAGGCCCCCTTTTTAACCCGCAGGCTCGATGCCGTGCGATGCGCTTTCAGGTATGTCGCGTCGATCATGACGGTCTTCGGTACAGCCTCCGCTGCTGCGAGCCCCTCCATCATGCGCAGAAAGACACCCCGCTCACCCCACCGCTTCCAGCGGTTGTAGAGCGTCTTGTACGGGCCATACGCGCTCGGCGCATCACACCAGCGTAGCTCGTTGCGGTTGACAAAAACGATGCCACTCAGCACCCGTCGGTCATCAACACGAGGCTTGCCGTGGCTCTTGGGAAAGTAAGGCACCAGGCGCGCCATTTGCTCGTCCGTCAGCCAGTACAGCTCGCTCATCCACGGTCTCCTTACGGAGCCTGAATCAGATTGCGCCGCTTACATCAATGGGTCCTGACCCTAGACCGCTGCCGCGCTCTCACTCGCGGTTTTCATGCGTCGTTTCATTCATGATGCGCAAAGTAGTGCCGTGTGATCGTCCTGAGGACTACGGCTTGAGGAAGCTATGATGAGCAAAGTCGGGTGTGCGGGATGCAAGGACGGCGAGGCACTGCCCTTCGCCTTTACCATGGCGTTCCACCCCATCGTCGACGTTTTCCACGCAAGAGTCTGGGGTTACGAAGCCTTAGTAAGAGGGACCGAGGGTCAGGGCGCCGGTCAAATCCTCGGGATGGTCGACGACACCAACCGTTACAAGTTCGATCAAGCCTGCCGCGTCAAGGCGATCGAGCTTGCGGGCGCTCTGCTTCCCAATGCCGAGACCCGGCTCTCGATCAACTTCATGCCTACCGCCGTGTATGAGCCGGCTGCCTGCATCCGTGCAACGCTGGAAGCGGCCAGACGCGTCGGTTTTGCGCATCGGCAGATCATGTTCGAGTTCACTGAGAACGAGCGCATGACCGATGTCGCTCACGTGCAGCGTATCATCACCGAGTATCGCAAACATGGCTTTGCCACCGCGCTCGACGATTTCGGTGCGGGCTACGCCGGTCTCAATCTGTTGGCGAGCTTCCAGCCAGATTTTATCAAGCTCGACATGGAGCTGATCCGAGGCATCGCCACCTCGGCGGCTCGTCAGACCATCGTCGCCTCTGTGGTTGCGATGGCTCGCACGTTGGGGGTGGCAGTGATCGCTGAGGGCATCGAGACGGAAGCCGAACTGGCGACGCTCCGGGCAACCGGGATCGCTCTGTTCCAGGGCTATCTCTTCCCCAAACCAGCCGTGGCCAGTCTGCCATTGGCGTGGTTCCCTCAGCCTGACAGCGTGGGTTCAAGCCCTACATCGGCTGCCACCGCCGCGATCTCTGCACACGCAGCTTGAGCAGCACGGAATGGAAAAGGCGCTGCCATGCACTCCTTCGAAGCCATTACCCTCAACGCGTTCGACACCATGGGGACGGAACAGCTGGATACGCTGTCTTTCGGGGTTGTCGGCTTGTCATCAGAAGGGTTCGTCGAGATCTACAATGCAACGGAGGAGCGCCTCGCAGGCCTGCCTCGCGAGAGAGTGATCGGTACGCATTACTTCTCCGTGACGGCTCAGTGCATGAACAACTTCATGGTGGCTCAGCGCTTCGAGGATGAAGCGGAGATTGATGCGATCATCGATTACGTGCTGACCCTGCGCATGCGGCCGACCCCGGTACGTCTTCGTCTCCTGAAGGCGTCAGGAATGAAACGGCACTTCATTCTCATCCAACGCTGAGCGAGGCTGCCATGACCTCCGAGCTCGAAGCCGAGAACGCGGCTCTGCTGCAGTTCCTATATGCCTGTCCAGCCGGTCTGATCGAATTCTCTGCTTCGGGCGGCATCGGCATGGTCAATCCGGCTGCCATGAACCTTCTTCTGCCGATTGCAGGGCGTCCCTTCGTCACCAACCTCTTCGAGGTGATGGAGAGCTGCGCCCCCGAACTGCGCAACATGATCCAGCGGTTTGAGCCCGTTCACGGTGCGATCTGTGACGGTCACCGCATCGTCACCGGGCGCGGAGACCGAGCGCTGGTTCTGGCCTGCAGCGTCGTGAAGTTGACCCAGGAGCGCTACATCGCGACCTTGTCAGATGTCACCGAGCAGGTCGCCCGAGAGCGGCGCTTGAAGCAAGCGGAAGCGTGGTTTGCTTCGCTACTCGACGGTGTCGATGACGTCGCCGTGCTCTCGCTCGATGCGAGCGGCTGCATCGACGCGGTCACGGAGTCTTTTGTGCGTCAGACAGGCTTTGCCGAAGCCGAGTTGCTGGGGCGTCGCTTCGAGGCCTTTGACCGCCCGGACCGCGCCTCGGCGATGCCGCTACCCGGCGAGGCCATCGCGATCGCGCGCCGCGACGGTTGGCACTTGCACGAGGGCTGGCATGCTCGCGCCGATGGCGGACGCTACTGGTGCCAGCGCCTGGTTGCCGTGCGCGATCATGCTGAGGAGCCTTCGGCTGGCTTTACCCTGGTGATGCGGGCGGTGACGCGGCAAGGAAAGGATGCTGCTGATCTGCGAAGGATGCTGACCCGCGATCACCTCACGGGTGTCAGCAATCGAGCGCATTTCTTCGAGGCGGCGGAACGTCAACGCGTGCGATCGCTCCAGGCCGGGGAATCGATGGCCGTCATCGTCCTCGATGTCGATCATTTCAAGCGCGTGAACGACGGGTACGGACACGCGGCTGGGGACACGGTGCTTCGTGAAGTGGCACGGCGTTGCGAGGCCGAGCTGCGCCCGGAGGACATCTTCGCACGCCTCGGCGGCGAGGAGTTCGTGGCGCTCCTGCCAGGTGCCACTCTTCCAGTGGCGGCTGTGACAGCCGATCGCCTGCGCATGGCACTTGCCTACGCAGCGGTGGATTGCGGCGAGACCCAGCTGAGCATCACCGCGAGCTTCGGCTGCAGTGCCCTCGATGTGATGCCAGCGGCTTCCCTCGCCGAACTCCTCGCTGCGGCCGACGCAGCCCTATATCAAGCCAAGCGTAGCGGCCGTAATCAGGTGATCTCATTCAAAGCCGATCAGGTCGCTGCCTGATCGCACTGGACCCATTGATGCTCGCCCGCTCATCGCTCAGGACCGTTCTGCAGAGCCTACTCAGCGCAGAGCTCCTCGCTACGCGTGGCCGCGGCAATCCAGGTGCACGATTGCCGGCCCATTTACCGACGGAGTGGCCTGAGGCCACACGCATCGGAAGCGATATGGCATCCGGCCTGGGTTGCGACTCGATCGAGACGTTGTGGCTCGCATCAGCTATCAACGAGATGTTCCACCTGCACGAGGCGAGTGGTGAGGAGAAGCTGCTCTCCGATGCAACGTTCGGCGATTGGATCGATCGCATTGAGGCGGCTTGGCGATCTGGCGTCGCCATGGTTACTTTCACTACCTCGGGAACGACGGGGCAGCCGAAGCGATGCCCACATACGGCTGAGGCCTTGCACGTGGAAGCCTCGTTCCTCGCAGACCTGTTTCGAGGCAGACGCCGCATCGTGTCCTTGGTGCCGAGCCATCATGCCTATGGCTTCCTGTTCACCGCGCTCCTACCCGACGTGCTCCGAGTTCCACATCTCGATGCAACGCGCCTTGATGCGGCGGAACTGAGCCGACGGCTTGAACCAGGCGACCTCCTAGTCACTTTTCCCGATCGCTGGCGATGGCTGGAGCGCTCTCTCAGGGCGTGGCCTCAAGACGTCGAGGGTGCCGTCTCGACAGCCCCATGCCCTCCAGATTTGATTGAATCGCTCTGTCAGAGCGGCCTCGCGGCAATGACGGAAGTGTACGGGTCCTCTGAGACAGCAGGGGTGGCCGTGCGGCGCTGGCCAACGGCCACGTACCAGCTCATGCCGCATTGGCGCTTTATCGAGCCCGTCCGCGAGGATCTTCCGGAGATCATCCACCAGAGCGGACGACGCTTTCCCCTCCCAGACCGCATCAGCCATCAGGGCCGGGATCATTTCCACCTGGCAGGGCGCCTCGACGGCGCTGTCCAGGTTGGGGGCATCAACGTATTTCCCACCTTCATCGCAGATCGCCTGTCCAGGCAACCGGGTGTCCGCGAAGCCGCCGTCCGCCTCATGCGCTCCGACGAAGGTACTCGCTTGAAGGCCTTCGTTGTGCCAGAACCAGACGCCGACCTTGCAATTTTGCGATCAGATCTTGAGGTTTGGATCGGCGTTACTCTGCCCGCGGCCGAGCGGCCGATGGCAATCACCTTTGGTGCCTATCTCCCAACCGGCATGATGAGCAAGGCAACGGACTGGTGACCTTGCCTTTCGAACGGGACGGCTTAAGCCGCACCTGTAGCTTTGACGCGGCGCGAGCAGGGCTGTGAACGATGACTGATGAGGAGATGGCCGTCGCGATCGGCCGAGCGCACAGGTCCGCGCTCGATGAGTTGACGCGCACCTTATGAGCTGGGGGGGGCGGCAGGAGAGTGCTGCGACGAAGACGCCGCGTGGCTCGCCGGCGCGATTGACGCTTGAAGGGCGTTAGGCAGAACCGCTCAGGCGGTCGCTGGCCGGAGCTTCCTCCCCATGGGGACAACACCTTCGCGAAAGCACCAGCGGCCCCCTGAGCAGCAGATAGCTATCGAGCGCCGTTGACGCTTTGCCGCGTCCGGCCCCATGCCGTCAGCTCTCGCAGCACGGTTCACGATGGGTGAGCTGGCTGTCTGAAGAAGGGCGCTACCATCGCAGTGCCCTTTTGCGTTAAATCAAGATGCTGACTCAGATCGGTGCCGGGCCGAGCCGAGCCGGTCGGTCAGTCGGGCAAACTGCGGTCGCGGATGTTTGCCAGGAACTGATCGCGCAGGCGGAGCGCACGCGCGCATCGCTGCCGGCCCCAAGTTTGAGCTGGCGCAGATCGGATCGCCGGCTTTGCGTTTCAAGCCTCACTCAGAAGCTAGACACCCGACTCCGACGAACACCGATCGCTTTGTAGGAAGCGTCTGCATCTTGCGGCCTCGTCTCAACGGCTTGTTCAGCCTTCGGAACAACTTTGCCGAATTGCTCGATATGGACGCCAACGAAGTTGCCTTTGCGCCACGCGAGGGAGACGCGACAGACGATGTCCTTCCCGACTATCTTCAGCATGAAGACATTTGGGAGAGGGCAAGAAGCAGGTACGCCGATCCTTGCGCCAGTCTTCGAAACATCTTTCACGTTGCAGGGTATTTCAACTCCATCCAACGTGCGAATGATGGCAATCCAGTTGGTGTCAGCGCGCGGTGCTCGCACAATAACATCTGAGTTACTATCAACCATGTCGTAGCTCCTTCGATGTTTATGTCTGAGGCTAGGTATTGGCGGCTGATTGGCCTGTTTGCGGGGAGCCCGCGATCACGGAAAAAGGGCTGAAGGCTCGGACCAAGTCGCCATCGAGCTTGCCGATCAAGCTTTCGAGAATGGCGTAGGCGCGCTCGGCGCTCATCGGAGCCTTGTAAGGCCGGCGCTCAATCAAGGCGCCATACACGTCACAAACACTCACTAAACGCACTAGGTCAGGGATCTCTGAGCCCGCCAGTTGATCCGGATAGCCCGAGCCGTCCAGGGCCTCGTGGTGCCAGCGCACCACCGCGAGCATCTCCTCGGAAAAGCCGTTGCTCTCTAGCATCTCGTATCCGTAGACGGGATGCTTCTGCATGATCCCGCGTTCCTCGGGCGTCAGCGCACCCGGCTTGTTGAGGATGGAGGCAGGGATCTTTGCCTTGCCGACATCGTGCAGAACCGCGGCCTGGGTCAGACGCTGACAGTCAGCCTCACGCAAACCAAGAGACTGAGCAAAACCTGCAGCCAAGCCCGCCACGAGGAGGCAGTGCTGGTGCGTGGCGTCATCGAATTGCCAAACCACTTTGAGCCAGTCGCGGATGCCAGTGTCGCGAACGGCTGCCTCGACGAACTGCGTTCCCCTAGCGACCAAGCCTGGATCGATTCGAGCGCCGTCGCGCCCAGCATCGAAGATGCGCGAGAGCACTGCATCAGCCGCAATGATGTTCGGCGGAACGGTGCTAGAGTCCGCTGCGGCAGCGCCTGTGGCCTGAGAGACTACTTTCAGCAGATCACTGGTGATGGCAGCAGCAGGCAGGATGTGGGTCGCTCCAAGGGCGGTGGCTTGAATGGTCGCCCGCGACGTCTCCTCACGCAAAAGGCACAGGAAAGGCAGACCTATTGCCTTCAGGGGCTGCAGCTCACAGCGAAGCGCCGCGATTGTTGCCGATTGAAGGAGCGATGCGTCGCTGAGCACGGCTCTAAGCGTTGTAGGATTGGCCGCATCGCTGCATGGCTCTGGATCGAGAAGGTCACGGACAATGCAGGGGGCTAACGTGCTGAGGGCGCGAGCCAGACCTTTGCTCCGAGCCGGCGAGTCTGTGAGGAGCAGAAGGGCTGCGGAGTGCGGCTCACGGCCGAGTTGCTGAGGCTGCACGGAAGGTGAGAATAGCACGCTGTGTGTCTCGCTCCGAAAGAGACGCTGACAGCGGTCGTCCCACCGAATGATGAAGTTTCGATGAGTGACTTCGGCCCTCCCCGGTTATCCGGGCGATGAGCTAACCCGCGACCTCGGTTCCGTGTGAAGATACATATCCTGTGGTCAGATGCTGTTCAGCGACGCGGCCATGACAGTCTGACCGTCCCGCCCTGCGGGCACGAAATACATTCGAATAGCCGGCATCACGGCTGCTAGGATCAATGTCTCATTTTAGGCCGGGCAGTGACGAGAAGGGCCTGTCGCAAACGCGAATGCGCCTTCGTTCACGGATCGTTAGCCATCCCTGACCAGCTTGCCGCCTCCGCCTTGGAGCCGGCCCATGATCCTGTCCGCTATCGCCGCCAAGCTGAAGCAGCGCTCCAAGGCTGACTTTAAGGGCCGGCACTACGAGGCGTCGCTCATCGTGCAGGCCGTCTCCTGGTCTGCGCTATCCGCTGAGCTACCGCGATATCGAGGAGTTGTTCCTGGAGCGTGGTCTGGAGGTCGATCACAGCACCCTGAACCGCTGGGTCTTGGCCTACGCGCCGCTGATCGAGAAGCGGTTGCGGCAGTTCCGCAGACCGCACTGCGGCTCGGTCCGGATCGACGAAACGTACATCAAGGTGCGAGGTGAGTGGCGCTACCTATACCGGGCCGTCGATAAGCACGGGAACCCTGTCGACTTCGTGCTGACTGCCAACCGCGATCTCGATGCGGCCAAGCGCTTCTTTCGCAAGATGCTTTCGGCCGAGCCGTTGCACGCCCCAGACCGCATCGGCACGGATGGCGCCGGCACCTACCCGCGGGCCATCGCCGAGAGCCGGAAGGCGGGCCTGCTGCCGGGAACGCCGATCCACTACGTTACCAAGCATCTGCAGCAGGGGATCGAGAGCGACCACTTCCGAGTGAAGCGGTCGATGCCGCGGGTGGGCGGCTTCCGCTCGTTCAACACGGCGCGACGCACGATCCAGGGCTTCGAGGCCATGCTGTGGCTGCGCAAGGGCTTCGGCTTTGCCGGCGCATGGACCGTGCGCGAGCAAAACCGGATGCTTGCTGTCTGCTTCGGACTTCCACAGGCGAACAAAGCATGAAAACTGGGAGGTAGAGGCCTTTCTGCGCCCTATACCCAAGCTTGCGACAGGCCCCGTGGATCGCGGCTCGATTGGTCGGCTTGGTATGTCGAAGTGTACGACGCGAAGGGGCGGGCCGTGCTGACCAAGGCGTTCACCGACGTCCGCTATGATCGCCGGAGTGCACGGGGCTGAGGGGAAGCGACCATGGCGATGAAGACGACGTTTGTGGTCCAGACCTTTATCGTCAAGCGCAAACGCCTCGTGCCTGGCGACCGCGAGGTTACTCCTACCGAGAGCGGAGCACTCAAGAAGGCCGAAGCGATGGCCGGCCGAATGCCGGGTACTGCAGCGCTCAAGATCGTCGCCGATGACGAGACCGGGGAGCTGGAAAGCGCGACGATCCTTGGGCAGTTCGGCGAAGTCCCGGAGGACTTCGCTGAGAGCTTGCAGGGCGGCTAACGCGTCTAATGCCACTGCTCCAAAGCTGTGCGCTCTAGGAACGAGTGAGGCCCGCCCCGCGCGACACGGAACGGGCCTCATGTGGGCTTCACCCTACGTCTCACCTGGCCCGAGGCCAGAGACCGCAGCTCCGGAGAGCCCTGACACGCTCCGCGGCAGCGGGCCATACGATCAAGTGCGATGAGGCTGTATACAATAGATAGCTGGAAAAAATCAACAACCTACTTGAGGCTCAGCGGTTTGTAATAAACTGTAGCTCTCTAGAGTGGTTTGTCACGTCCATCCACATATGAGCTTCGACCACCTATCAACAACTCTTGCCAACGACGGCAGCTAAAACAGCTCGACAATCTCACTCTGAGACCTGCATCATCGTGCGAAAGGGAGGAAGCACCATGCTTCGCCGTGTTCGCCTAATCGGCTTCTCGCTCTGCATCCTCACAGCAGGGGGACTGGTCGCAGCTGATACCGCCGAGGCGCGCGGACGCCGCGGTGGAGGTGGCGGGGGCAGGGGCGGCTTCTGCAACGTATGCGGCTGCAAAGGTGGCCCTGGCTATCGCGCCCCGGACGGGAAGTGCGTCGGCAGGCGCAACATAACGAAGCTCTGCGGCTCTCCACCTTCAAAGCGCTGTAAGCGTGAAAGCTGATAGGTAAAGCCCATGGAGCAGATAGCAATTATTGGGCTCGACACTCTCACAAATGTTCTAAACAGCCTAACTAGACTCATTGAACTTTATCCTTGGGTTGGACAAGCTATTCTCTTTTTGCCTGTATTTCCAGCGGTGTTTCAGCGCTCTGTTCTGGGGGTCATACTATCCGCGGCGCTAGCATTCGCGGCCCTCATTGCCTTTATCGGCAGCAGTCAGATTTTTGGAATGGCTATCTGGGGTGCTGCTTGGGGCATCTCGATTGCGTTCGCCAAAGCTAGGAAGGAGAAGAGGCGGCTGAAGCGGTCGAGGGCCCAACAGGTCCCGGCATGAGAAGGCCGTTTGTAGCTGCCATCTCCAGCCTACTGCTTATCAGTTCGGCCTACGCTGATCCGATCGCCGGCCGAGCCAGCGTCACGGATGGCGACACCCTCGTGATCCGTGACACCAAAATCCGGATGCACGGCATCGACGCGCCGGAGAGTGCGCAGCTCTGCCAGACCGCAGTGGGCAAGGAATACCGCTGTGGCCAAGCCGCTGCCCTGGCGCTCTCCGATCGGATCGGAGACGCCACGGTGACGTGCGAGCCTCGTGACATGGACCGGTATGGCCGCACGGTCGCGGTGTGTCGAATGGGCACCGAGGATCTGAACGGCTGGATGGTCGCCCAGGGACATGCGATCGCCTATCGCCGGTACTCGACGGACTATGTCGAGGCCGAGGACCAGGCGAAGGCCGCCAAGCGCGGGATCTGGGCCGGGTCGTTCACGACACCGGCCGAGTGGCGCAAGGGCGAGCGTGAAATGCGAATGGGGTTCGCTGCCCCTGGTGGCCCGGACGGGCCGATCCCGGCGCCGGCCGCGCGGGTCGGGGCGCCCACGGCCGGCGGCTGCGCCATCAAGGGCAACATCTCCCGCTCGGGCGAAAAGGTCTACCATGTCCCCGGTTCGCGGGATTACGATCGCACTCGCATCAGCGAAGGGGCCGGCGAGCGCATGTTCTGTTCGGAGGATGAGGCAAAAGCAGCCGGGTGGCGGGCTCCACGGGGCTGAGAGCGGCACCCTCGGCAGCTCTGTGACCGCCAAGCGACAGTCGATGTTTTACCTTTGTTCCATAGGCGGAAGGCCTCGCACGGCGCCGTGCATGCAGGCAAATATGGTCGGAGCACACCCGCTTCTGGTCCCCTCCCATGCTGCTAGAGCGTTTTCCACGATCCCTGAGTCGTTGCGGCGAGGTGAGCGTTGATCCCTGAAGGTTCGTCAGGGAGATCGCCATGGCCCGTGCCTACAGTCACGATCTGCGCATTCGCGTCCTGGACGCAGTGGGCGCAGGTCTGTCCCGCCGGGCCGCGGCCCTGCGCTATCGGGTCGGCATCGCCACGGTGATCCGCTGGGCTGCGCACGCCACGAGGACAGGGGAGACGCGGGCTCAGCGTCAGGGCCGTCCACCCGGCTCCAAGCTCGACGAGCACGAAGCCTTCCTCTTCGCCCTCATCGATGAGAAAGACGACATCACGCTTGCCGAGATGCAGGAGCGCCTGCGTACCGAGCGCAGCGTCTCGGTCGGATTGGGTACGCTGTGGCGTTTCTTCGCCCGCCGGGCGGTGACATGGAAAAAAAGTCGGCGCATGCGACCGAACAGGATCGCCCCGACGTGGCCGCATCCCGTGAGGCGTGGTTTGCCGCGCAGCCTGACCTCGATCCCGAGCGCCTGATCTTCATCGATGAGACCGGCCTTTCCACCCGTATGGCGCGCCTGCGCGGTCGCTGTGCTCGCGGTCAGCGCCTACGCTCGGGCATCCCGCATGGCCACTGGCTGACGACGACGTTCGTTGCGGGCTTGCGCATGTCGGGGATGAGCGCGCCCATGGTGCTCGACGGGCCGATGACGCGAGACTGGTTCCTGGCCTATGTCGAGCAGGTGCTCGCCCCAACCCTCAGGCCCGGCGACACCGTCATCCTCGACAACCTCCCCGCCCACAAGGGCGCAGCAATCCAGGCCGCCGTCGAGGCCAGCGGCGCACGCCTTCGCTTCCTGCCGCCGTACTCGCCCGACTTCAATCCGATCGAGATGGCCTTCGCCAAGCTCAAGGCGCTGCTGCGCAAAGCGGCCGAGCGCACGGTCGATCGGCTCTGGACTGTCGTCGGCAATCTGCTCGACGCCTTCACCCCAACCGAGTGCGCAAACTACTTCGCTGCCGCCGGTTACGATCCGGAGTAGGTGGAAACCGCTCTAGCTTCCCGCTCCGTCCTTCAGCAGCACCGTGAGGTCGCCGCCGTGATGGCGACCTACGGGATGTTCCTCGGCGGCATCCTGGTGCTCGCCTGGGCCATCTCCTGAAGATTGGACGCCCAGGGATGATACGCAGGTAGGAACGCTTCCGATCGCAAGTGCTTTGCTCCCCACGACATCCAGGGAGCGAAGCCGTGACCAACGCCGATAAGCCACTGCCCGGCGCTGACCTCCAACCCATCGAGGATGCACCGGAGCAGCCTGAGAAGAAGTCGCCTACGATCCCGGAGGAAGACAAGCCGGAGATCAAGGACACTGAGGTGCAGCCGACTTAGGCCGGCGCAGTGCTGCTGCCTACCGAATGAAAGGAGCCCCGGACCGCTTAGCGGCCGGGGCTTCGTTCGTTGGTCGCGGGCTGAGGATCAACACGGATAACATCAGCTGAGCCTGTCTCGGACGGGCAGGGGGCGGAGAGAGCCGAGCATGAGCCAAGCGGTTGTGGCAAAACCTAAGGCGACGCCCTTCTGGTCGGCGCTGTTCACCGATCGACGGATCGCACCAGCCCTTGGCCTCGGCTTTACGTCAGGCATTCCGTTCCTTCTCGTCTACTCGACGCAGTCGGCTTGGCTCTCTGACATTGGGATCTCGATTGCGACCATCGGGCTCCTGAGTGAGCTGACGCTTGCCTACAAGTTCAAGTTCCTGTGGGCGCCCTTCCTCGACCGGTACGATCCGCCCCTCCTCGGACGCTTCCTGGGCCGAAGACGCAGCTGGATCGTTGTCGCGCAGCTCGGCGTCATGGCGGCATCCGCAGGCATCGCCTTCGGCGATCCTGCGCATCAGCTCGCCTGGACGATTGCCTTCTCGCTGGCCCTCGGTTTCGCTGGTGCAACACTCGACCTTGTCATTGATGGCTGGCGCATCACCAGCGTGCGACCTCCCGAGAAGCAGGCGGTGCTCTCATCCTGGACGGAAATCGGCTGGAGGCTCGGCAACCTCGCGGCGGGGGCAGGCGCGTTGTTCCTGGCCGATAGGATTGGCTGGCGCGGTGCCTACCTTTGCATGGCCGCGCTGATGCTCCCGGGTATGCTGGCCGCCGTACTCGCGCCCGAGCCGCCCTCGGACAAAACTCCCCATCTAGCCAGATCAGGCTTCCTCGACACGATCTGGGCGCCAATCCGCGAGTTGCTAGCTCGGCTGGGACCGATGGCGCCGGTTATCCTATTGCTCGTCGCCGGCTTCCGTATGCCCGGCTACGTCGCGAGTGCGATGGCCATTCCGCTGTTCAAGCACCAGGGTTTCTCGAACACCGACATCGCCACCGTCACCAAGCTCTTCGGCTTCTGGATCGCTCTGGGCGGCACCTTCCTGGCCGGCGCCCTCATCCCGCGGATCGGCATGTTGCCGAGTCTCCTCATCGGCACTGTGGCCGGCTCGGCCTCGCATTTGAGCCTTGCGTACCTCGCTGCGCACGGGGGTGACGGCGGGACGGCGTTCTGGACATTTGCGACCGCCGTTGGCGTCGAGGGCTTCGCCTACGCCTTCGCGTCGGTCGTGCTGATCACCTACATGTCGACCCTGGCATCAACGGATCATGCAGCAAGCCAGTTTGGGCTCCTGACGTCGCTCTGCGCCTTCCCGGGCAGCGTACTGGCAGGCTTCTCCGGCTTCGTGATCGAGCACACGGGCTTCACTTGGTTCTTTGTCGCGACGTCGTTGATCGGGCTGCCGGTGGCAGCGCTTGCCGTCTACGTCTGGGCCAAGGTCGGCATCTCAGACGAATCTGCTTCACGGCCCGCTGACGCGCAGTGACGGACATGACTCTGGCCGAGTGCGCCGCGCTCTCACTCCGGTCCCGACGCCGCCAATCCTAAAGCGCAAGCTCCGCAGCAGCTACGGATAGCAGTGTACTTCCCACCATGCGCACCTGCGTCTTCGGGTTGTGGGAAGCACGATGAACATGCGGGCCGATTTCGACACGTTTGCTGCCGAACTGCTCGACCAAATCGATGCGGTTCAGACGCTTTCGCGTGCCCTTGCAACCACGGCTCCCGGACGTGAAATGCCTTTCGATGTCGGTCTGGATACGCAAAAGCCAGCTGTCGAGGCAGGCGAGCAAAGCTCCCCCTCCTGCCTCGACAACCGGCCTCTTGGCGAAGCAAAATCAGCGAGCTTTGCAGCTCGTGTTACCAACGGCTCATGAGCGTAGCGGTTCGCTGCATCACGACGCGTAAAAGTGCGTATGGTGAACGTCTGCGCTGCTCTTGGCTCGCCCCAGGTAGCGACGGCTGTCCGGGCGAACTACCGTCGCCCCAGCGTTAGCGGGAGCCCCATGACCGGCCAACGATCCGCCGACTTCCTCGCTGTCATTGTGGAGAACAGAGATCTGCGCCAGCAGCTCGCGGACGTGCAGGATCAGTGCGTAGAATTGGCGGTCGACGCAGGGGAGCTTCACGCAGAGATCGAGATCTTGCGCGCCCGGCTAGCCCAGGCCGAGAAGGATCGCGACGCCTGGCGCACGGAGGCGGAACAGAGCCGGCGCGCGGGCTGAAATTGCTAGGGAGTTATCCACCGACGCCCTTGGCTGCCGCAGACCCGCGAGGTAGTTCTTCCTGGCGCGACGCAGTAGTGCCCCCCGCTCACGTCGCGCAATCCGGCCGTCCTGGCTTTGGCAAAACTCCGGGGACGCGGCGGGTAAAGGGCAGGGGCCGCTTAAGCGCCCCTGCCCGCCCGAGGCTTGGGTACGCTTCCAGATCAAAATCTGGCGTATCGCGGTAGCGGAGATT
>NZ_JBUYVC010000001.1:3337500-5097982 GCF_055231875.1 Methylobacterium sp. Ger2507 | reverse complement strand
GGTTCGTCCACGCCCATCCGCGTCGACCCACATTCCCTCGAAACGATCCCAGGTGGCGCGGGGTGGAGCAGCCCGGTAGCTCGTCAGGCTCATAACCTGAAGGTCACAGGTTCAAATCCTGTCCCCGCAACCAAACACAAAAGCCCGCCCCGGGAACAACAGGGCGGGCTTTTTTGTGTCTGGGACTGCGCTTCAGGCTAATGCAGCCAGGACGTGAAGAAATAAATCGCCAGGATCACCGGGATCGGAATACCGATCAACCACAGCAGACCGCCTTTCATCATGAGATGGTTCCCTCCTCACGCCTTGTTGTTCACCAACCAGGTGGTGCGGGAAGGAGTTCCACCTGCGGGGCTTCGTACTGAGGCTTGGCTATAGAGTTTCGCGCTGCGGCTTGCCGATGCGCTCATAGTAGTACGGAATCGGCAGGTAGGGCGCGAACCCGCCTCGGACCTGGATCTCGAGATCGTCGAGGATGACGCGGGTGATCCGCGGCAGGTCAAGGGCGCGGGCCTCGACGAAGGTGACCCAGGCCAGTTCCACCAGTTCGGATTCAGCCGAGACGATGCCCGGAACCTCGTGCGCGATGGCGGTCCGGTCGGCGGCGAAGAAGCGGGTATCGAAGCGCCGGGCGCGTCCGGGTGGCGTCACAGCCCGGGCGATGAAGCGTAGGGATTCGAGATCCGGCATCACCGCCGCCGCGCGAAACGCATCCCAGGTCCCCTCCGGGGTGGTCTCCGGCGGTCCGTATTCCCGAGTTCCGAGCAGCAGGCCGGTCTCCTCGTAGGTCTCGCGGATGGCCGCCAGGGCGAGGGCGCGCCCCAACCCGTTGCCCCCGCGCGGGACGCGGACCGCCAGCGCGTCGGACGCCCGCGCCGAGAGGGCACCGGCCACCGTCATGTGGCGATCGCACGGCTCGATCCGGCCGCCCGGGAACACGAACTTGCCCGGCATGAAGGCAAGCCCGGGATGGCGCCGGCCCATCAGAATTCTGGGAATGCGCCGGGTACGGTCGAGGATGATCAGAGTCGCGGCATTGCGGGGCCGGAGCGCTGGCTTGCGGGCGGGCGCCTCAGGCGGGGCCGAAGCCGGCAGCTCGGTCGGCACTGCGCCCGTCACCTGATCCATGCCGTGTCTCCTCGCCCTGCGGTTCGGTGCCCGCGCGCGGCACCGGTAGCTTGGCGAAGCCGTGCATGCCAAGCGCATATTGCAGGCCGACCACGGCGCCCTTCACAGGCTGCAGCAGCGCCAACGACCCAAACAGCGTCACCAGGGGCCAGAAGCTGAGCTGAAACCACAGGGGAACGTCGTAATTCATCTCGGTTTCGAGCAGGAAATACCCGACGATGTGACCGACGATGAAGATGACGATGTAGGGCGGCAGGTCGTCGGCCCGGTGATGCGCAAGTTCGAGATCGCAGACGTCGCAATGCGGCCGGACCTTGAGGAAGCGGCCGAAAATCCGGCCCTCGCCGCAATGGGGGCAGCGGCCGATGAAGCCGCGCGCCATCGCCCGCACCAGCGGGGTGCGTTCGTGGTGGCCCGGTTCGATTCCGTCCGTCATCTCGGCTCCTCGCATGACCCCGCAGACTAGCCCCTTCCGCTCAGCGGCGCGAGCCGCGGTGACGCGACCCGGTGCTGCGGATGCCGGGCGGGCGCCCGGGCGCGCCGGGCTTGCGGATGGCGCGGTTCGGCCCGGGGCGTGCGGCACGCTCCGGCCGGGCCTGCCCCTCGGACAGCAATTCGAAGCGCAGGGCCCCGGCCACGGCAGCGGCTTCCACCAATCGGACCTCGACCCGGTCGCCGAGGCGGTGGGTCTCGCCCGAGCGCTCGCCCACCAGGGCGTGCTTGGCCTCGTCGTGCCGGTAATAGTCAGCCCCGATGGTTGAGATCGGCACGAAGCCGTCGGCCCCGGTCTCGTCGAGCTTGATGAACAGGCCGGAGCGGGTCACGCCGGAGATCTGGCCGGTGAAGGTGGCGCCGACCCGGTCGGCGAGATGGTGGGCGATGAGGCGGTCGATGGTCTCGCGCTCGGCCGCCATGGCCCGGCGCTCGGCGGCCGAGATCTGCTCCCCGATCTGGTCGAGGGCCGCCACCGTGACCTCCGACGACAGGCCGTCCGGGCCGAGACGGCAGGCCGCGATCAGGGCCCGGTGGACGATCAGGTCGGCGTAGCGCCGGATCGGCGAGGTGAAGTGGGCGTAGCGACGGAGGTTCAGGCCGAAATGGCCGAGGTTCTGCGCCGCGTAGACGGCCTGGGCCTGCGAGCGCAGGACCACCTCGTTGATGAAGATCGCGTGCTCGGTCTCGGCCACCGTCCCGAGGATGCGGTTGAACAGGGCCGGACGCAGGATGCCTTCCTTGGGCAGCTTGATCCCGATGGAGGCCAGCACCTCGCCGAGCGCCCGCATCTTCTCCAGGGCCGGCTCGTCGTGGACGCGGTAGATCAGTGGCTGCTTGGCCTGCTCCAGGGTTTCGGCCGCGGCGACGTTGGCCTGGATCATGAACTCCTCGATGAGCCGATGGGCATCGAGACGGGCCGGCACCACGACGCGGTCGACCGCGCCGTCGGCCGTCAGCAGCACCTTGCGCTCCGGCAGGTCGAGGGCGAGCGGACCGCGGGCCTCGCGAGCCTCGCGCAGAGCCGCGTAGGCGGCCCAGAGCGGGCGCAGCACGGGCTCGAGCAGGGGAGCGGTGATGTCGTCGGCGAAACCGTCGATGGCGGCCTGGGCCTGGGCGTAGCTGAGCTTGGCCCGCGAGCGCATCATCACCCGGTGGACGCTGTGCCGGCGCTTCGCCCCATCGGCCGCGATGACCATGCGGACAGCCAGGGCCGGCCGGTCCTCGCCCTCACGCAGGGAGCAGAGATCGTTGGAGATGCGCTCGGGCAGCATCGGCACGACGCGATCCGGGAAATAGACCGAGTTGCCGCGCACCAGGGCTTCGCGGTCGAGGGCCGAGCCCGGGCGCACATAGGCGGCGACATCGGCGATCGCGACGGTGACGATGAAGCCGCCGGCATTGGCCGGGTCGGGATCGGGCGTCGCCATCACGGCGTCGTCGTGGTCCTTGGCGTCCGGCGGATCGATGGTCAGCAGCGGTTCGGCGCGCCAATCCTCGCGGCCCGCCAGGCCCACCGGCACCACTGCATCGGCCTCCGCCAGGGTGGCCGCCGCAAACACGTGCGGGATGTGGTGAAGGTGAAGCGCGATCAGGCTGACGGCCTTCTCCGACCCCAGCGACCCGAGGCGCTCGCGGACCCGACCCTGGGGCAGCCCGAAGCGGCTCTCGCGCTGGAGGCTGACGCTGACGAGGTCGCCATCGCGGGCCTCCCCCTCCTCGCCGGCCGGAATCGCGATCTCGCGCCCCTGTGCCCGCTTTTCGACGGGGATGATGCGTCCGCCGTCGGGACCGGCCCGGAAGATGCCGATGATCTCAGCCTTGTTCTTTCCCAGAACCTTGATGACGCGGCCGGTGTAGCGGCCCGGCTCACCGGCGCTCGCTTCGACGCGCAAGAGCACCCGGTCGCCGATACCGGGCGCCGGCTGGCCCGGACGCTTGCCGCCGCGCGGCGAGGCGACCGTGATCTTCGGGGCGGGGCCGTTGCCGACGTCCCACTCGGCCGGGCTCGCCAGGAACTCGCCGTCGCGATCCCGTGCGGTGATGTCGGTCAGAACCACCGGCGGCAGACGGCCGGACGGCGCCAGCCCGCCGCGCCCGCGCGCGATGGCGCCGTCCTCCTCGATCTCTTTCAGGATGCGCTTGAGACCGATGCGGTCGGCGCCCTTGATGTTGAAGGCCGCCGCGATCTCGCGCTTGCCGACCGTCTCGGTCGAGGCGGCGATGAAGGCGAGGATCTGCTCGCGGGAGGGGAGGCCGGCAGCGCCGGGATTCGGATTGATGCGTTTTGCCAAGGGATCCGGCTCGCTGCGCGGGCGCGAGGCCATACGCGGTAGAACGTGTCTCGCCGGGAGCGGAAGCGCCGCCCGGCTGCTCTTGCTAACATGGGCGCTGGACGCCGCCCCGGCAACGGCATCCGCGAGGGCATCGGATCCGCCGTCGACAGGATTCAGCCGGTGGCTGCCGACTTGCGCAGGTGCTCGACGGCCGCATCGACGTCGAAGCCGGGCGCCGTAATCTCGTCGAGGGTGAACGGAGACAGAGCCGGGAAGCCGAACTGCACCTGGTTCTCGGCCTCGCGATACTCCGGCGCCTCGGCATCGCGGACCGCCAGGGTCCAGAATCCCTCGATGTTGAGGCTCGCCACCCGCGTCGGTTCGGCGGCGAGCGTCGCCTGCACGTCCCGGGCGGCCGCCCGCCAAGCCGTGCTCGCGTGATCGTCCGACATTAGGGCGGCCCGCACCAGGGCGGCGAGCAGGGTGCGGATCTCCGCGCCGGGAGATTTGTGTGTCGTGGACGGATCGGGCGTGGCGGCGATGGTGGACATGGTGGACATGGTGGACATGGGGGCCTCGGCTCGGGTGGTTCGGGTCGGGCGTCACACGGGCAAGCCCTGCGCCAGGGCCTCGTGATTCCGGTCCCTGCGACAGCGGGTCATTCCCACGCTTGGGCCAAACCGGGTCCGTCTCAATAGGGCGTGCCCTTGGCGCGCTGCGCCCGAAGCGCCTCGGCGTACCAGACCAGCTCGTCGAGGAAGCGTTGGGCCCCCCTGGGCAGCCACTCATCCTGTGCGACGCCGGCCTCGTCGAGGGCCTTGCCGACGCGGGGGATGGGCAGCAGCGAGGGAATGCTCGATGCGCCGAGCTCGGCCAGCATGGCGCGCAACGGCATCGCCGCCCGCACGCCGCCATATTGCCCGGCCGAGTAGCAGACGATGCCGGAGGGTCGCCACGCATACTCCTCGAGGAAGTGGTCGAGGGTGTTCGCGAGGGCCGGCGGGATCGCATGGTTGTATTCGGCCGAGACGACCAGGAACGCATCGGCGCGGCGATACAGGGTCGCGAGGTCTTCGAGCACGGCCGGCGCGGTCCCCGCCGGGTATTCCTTGTACATCCGGTCGAGGAGCGGGAGGTTCAGCACGGCCGGGTCGACCAGCGGCGCCTCGATGCCGCGGCTTTCCAGGGCGGCGATCACGAAGCGGGCGGCGCGCAGGCCCTGACGGTCGGCGCGCACGGAACCGAGAATGACGGGGACGACGAGGGGCATCGGGATCTCCCTGACGGTTGCGGCCCATCGGTCCGCCGGATCGACGGCCGCGAGCGCTCTCGCTGATGGACCAAGATCGACCCGGTTGTGCAAGCCGAGCCGCGGGGCCGGCGATGCGCCGCCGCCGCCTTCAGGCTGACGCCTGTCGATGCCGCAGGGCTTCGACCACCACGGCGAAGGCGGGGGCGTGCTGGCGCTGGCTCGGATAGTAGAGGTGGTAGCCGGGAAACGGCTCGCACCACGGGTCGAGAACCCGCACGAGCCGTCCGTCCGCCACATCCGCCAGGACCTGGTCCTCCGGCAGGTAGGCCAGCCCGAAGC
Organism: Methylobacterium sp. Ger2507; assembly: GCF_055231875.1. NCBI lineage: Bacteria > Pseudomonadati > Pseudomonadota > Alphaproteobacteria > Hyphomicrobiales > Methylobacteriaceae > Methylobacterium > Methylobacterium sp. Ger2507. Next base: position 5,092,495 of record NZ_JBUYVC010000001.1, on the reverse strand, counting down.
CGGACAGGGCCGCCCGCCGGATCAGGCGCAGGCTGGTGAACACCAGCTGGCCCTCGACCCGGACGTTGATTTCGCGGCCCGCCTTCTCGAACTCCCAGGGGTAGAACCCGCCCCGGGTCGGACGGCGCAGGTTGATGCAGCGATGGGCCGTCAGATCTTCCGGATGGGTCGGCCTGGATCGTCCGGTGAAGTAGGCGGGGGTGCCGACCACGGCCATGCGAAGATCGGGACCGATCCGCACCGCCACCATATCCCGCTCGATGTGCTCGCCGAAGCGCACGCCCGCGTCGAAGCGCTCGGTGACGATGTTGGTCAGGCTGCCTTCCGTGACCACCTCCACGGCGATGTCGGGGTAGTCCGGCAGCAATTTCGCAAGAGCCGGCCACAGCACGGTCTCGGCTGCGTGATCGGGTGCGGTGATCCGCACGAGTCCGGCCGGTTTGTCCCGCAGGGCGGTCAGTGCGGAGAGGCCGGCCTCGATCCCGTCGAGATGCGGCCCGATGCTGTGGATCAGGCGCTCGCCGGCCTCGGTCGGGGCGACGCTGCGGGTGGTGCGGCTGAGCAGGCGGATGCCCAGCCGCGCCTCCAGGTCGCGGATGGTCTGGCTGAGAGCCGGCTGCGACACGCCGAGCTGCGCCGCCGCGCGGGTGAAGCTGCGCTCGCGGGCGACTGCCAGGAAGGCGACCAGATCGTTCACGCTGCCGCGCGCCATTGATAACCCAGACTTATGAACCCATGCGGGTTTCAGCAGCTAATCGCTGATCCGCCGAGGCGCTAGGTCTCTTGCAGCATCCTCGGTCCCCGATCGAGGCGGAATCAGGAGACCCGCAGTATGACGATGAATCGAACCGGCGCTGACAACCGGAAGGTCGCGTTCGTGACCGGGGCGACGAGCGGCATCGGCCGCGCCACGGCGCTGGCCTTTGCCCAGGCCGGCATCAGCGTGGCGGTCGCCGACGTCGCCGAGGAGGCCTGCCGCGAGACGGCGCGGCTGATCGAGGCGACGGGTGCCCGGGCGATCGCCGTCCGGTGCGACGTGACGCGGGCGGACGACGTGCGGGCGGCCCTCGATCGGACCGTCGACACCTTCGGGCGGCTCGACTTCGCCTTCAACAATGCCGGGATCGAGCAGCCGGTGACTGCCATGGTCGATCTCAGCGAGGAGACCTTCGACCGGATCGCCGGGGTCAACCTGCGTGGCGTGTTCCTGTGCATGAAGTACCAGATCCCCCTGATGCTCGCGAGCGGGGGCGGCTCGATCGTCAACACCGCCTCGGGCGCCGGGGTGAAGGGCATCGCCGGTCAGGCGGCGTATTGCGCCGCCAAGTTCGGCGTCATCGGCCTGACCAAGGCGACGGCTCTGGATTATGCCGCGCAGAACATCCGGGTGAACGCCATCTGCCCGGGCATGATCGACACGCCGATGATGCAGCGCTTCACCGGAGGCACGCCCGAGGGCATCGCCCGGGTGATCGCGCAGGAGCCGATCGGCCGTATGGGCCGGCCCGAGGAGATCGCCTCCGCCGTACTCTGGCTGTGCTCGGACCCGGCCGCCTTCGTCATCGGGCATGCCCTCGTGATGGATGGGGGCCAGACGGTCTAGGGACCGCGCTGGAGCCGCCCGAACCAATCGATTCCCGAGCGGCGCACCGGGGCGCGGCGTCAGTACCGCGTCGTCAGCCGCGTCAGCCATTCGGGCGAGGCTTCGACGAGGCGGGTTTCCAGCGCCTTGTCGTAGCCGAGCACGATGGCGAGGCCAGTCACCACCAGGACAAGGCCGAGGGCGGCCTTGAGGCCCTTGCCGAGGCCCATCATCCGGTTGCGCCAGCGCACCAGCGTCGCGCGCGACAGGGTGCCTAGCAGGACCAGCGGCAGGGCGGCGCCGAGGCCGAACAGCACCATGGTGAGGGCGACGGACCCGAGATCGCGGCCCTGCGCGGCGAGGAGCGAGGCCGCCCCGAGGGTCGGCCCGACGCAGGGGCTCCAGACCGCGCCGAGGAGGAGCCCGACGCCGAACTGCCCGGACAGGCCCGCGGTGGAGAGGCCCCCGAAGCGGGCCTCGGTCCAGTCGCTCACCGGCCCGGCCGCGACCGCGAGCCGCGTCTGCGCCGCCGGCAGCATCAGCACGCATCCGAGCAGGATCATCAGAATCGCTGCGCCGGTGCGGAACAGGCCGGTGTCGAGGCCGAGGCCGAAGCCGATGGTGGCCACGAACAGCCCGATCGCCACGAAAGAGAGAGCGAGTCCGGTGGCCAGGGCCAGGGGGCCGTAGCGGTGCTCGGACGCGGCCGCGCCGAGGACCAGCGGCAGGAGCGGCAGCACGCAGGGCGACAGCACCGAAAGCAGGCCGGCGAGGAAGGCGAGTCCGAGGCCGTTGCCCATGGGGGTGCCCTAGAGGGTCTTCTCGACGAGGCCCTCGATCCATTCTGGCTGGGTCTCGCCGACCGAGCGGCCGGTCTCGGTCTCGCCCTTGAAGGCGATCAGCGTGCTCTGCATGCGGGCGTCGAACCGGCGCAGCACATCCTTGCGGGTGTCGAAATCGACCTCGAAGATCACCAGGTCCTTGAAGCGGGCCTGCTCGCCGAGCTTGGCCAGGATCGGCTTCTGAGTCTTGCAGATCGGGCACCAGGGGGCGCTCACCTCGATGAGGATCGGCTTGCCCGCTTTCTGCGCCGCCTCGAAAGCCTCCGGCGTGTAGGGCAACGCGTCGGCCGCGTGAGCCGGGACGGCGAGGCCCAGCGGAGAGAGGGACACGGGGGCGAGAGCCAGGAGCGCGAGGATCGAGCGGCGGTTCGGCATGGGTGGCGTAACCTTCGGCAGGGAGAGGGTGTGATTCTAGGGCCCGCCGCCCGTCTTCAGGGCGCGCGTCCAGGCGGCGTCGGGCCGGATCGCCCCCGTGTCATGCTTCTCCTGCCAGCCCTCGATCCCCGCCGGGAACCAGTGGACCGACCGGTAGCCCAGGGTGACGAGGCGCTTCCCCAGGTTCCAGCTGCCCCAGCAATCCGGGTGGCAGTAGGTGACCACGGGGCGGGTCCGGTCCCCTTGCGTCAGGGTCTCGATCCGCTCGGCCAGGGCGGCGGCGTCTTGGGCCGAGAGAGTTCCGGACCCGGCGCCCGGCAGCCAGATGCTGTCCGGGATCGCCCGGTGGATCGGCCGCCACAGGCGCCCCGGCGCGAGATCGCGCGGCGTCGGATCGGATTCCGAGACGTCGATCAGGAGGGTGTTGCCAGCGCCGATCAGGGCCTCGAGGGCCTCGGCGTCGATCACCGTGGCACCCGCCAGCGTCTTCGGCGTGTAGCCCTGCAGCGCGCCGTCCCAGTAGCCGGCGGGCTCGGGCACAGCGACGGGCGAATCCGCCGGCGCGGCGGCGCCCAGGAGGGTGGCGACCAGGACGAGGCCCGCGCGGCGTCGCAGGGCGTCAGTGACTGGCGGCCGGCACATCGAAGCTGCGCTCCCAGCGTCCACCCTGGTTGTCCTGCGTCACCACCGTGACCGGTCCCTTGCCGGCGGGCCGCAGGGCGAAATTGATCACCGGATTGGCCGAGATCGAGATATCGCCTTCCATGACGAAGACGTTCTGGGTGCCGTAGGTGACGCTGATCCGGTTGATGTAGCGGGCTGGCGTGTACTCGCGGCTGACCTGGTTCATCTGGAGCCCGGTGAAGTTGGGATGGCGGATCATCAGCGTCGCGGCGATCGGCTTGCCGGAATCGGTTGCGCCGGGAGAGGCCGCGCCGGAAGCCGGGTCGGCGAATTTCAGACGCATGTCGCCCATGCCCTTCATCGCCTCGTCGTCGGTCATGCCCATCGGGGCCGAGCACCCGCCCGACGCCTTCACGAACTGGGTGGTCTGGATCAGGGCGCCGTCCTGGGTCTCGGCCACCGCGTGGACGTTGCTGTAGGTGTTCACCCGGATGCGCAGCTTCAGTTCCTCCGGGTCGGCGGCGGGACCGAAGGTGAAATGCGCGGCCAGGGGCGCCGGGTTGTCGTCGATGACCAGGTAGAGGCCCTTGATCCGGTCCTTGTCGGTCATGGTCATCGTCAGCGGCACGAGCGCGGCGTCGTTGGCGCGGTCCGGCAGGTCCATGCGGACCAGGGGCTTTGCGGTTTCGACCGCGCGATCCCCGAAGAGCGATTGCCGCAGATCCTTCCAGCGCGCCTCGCGCTCGGCGACGTCGTCGCCGGCCGCGGCCCGGGCGGCGCCCGATGCCGCCAGCCCGGTGAGCAGCAGGCCGGCCAGGGCGGCGAAGGCGCGGTGGGACATCCGCATGGCGTGTTCTTCCTCGCACGATGGTGCAGGCTTTTTCGCCGGATGCGGCGGCCCTTCGGCGAATCTTACGCCAGGAGCGCGCGAATGTCCGCAGATCGGGGGTTCGGTGTGGCGATATCCTGCGCAAGTTTGCGTGACGACGGGTGACGCGCCCGCCTTACCCTCTCAGGGCTCGCGGTAGGCCCCGCCATTCTCCGCCGTCGCCGGAGCGTCGACGTAGCGGCCCTGGCTCGGAACCGCGATGCGGTCGAAATCCTGCGCCAGCGCGTCGAGGGCCCGACGCATGTCGGGACCCGCCAGCGGGCGTCCGTGCCCGGTGATCACCCGCTCGGGCTTGAGCGCCGCCAGGGTGTCGACGGAGCGCCGGGCGGCCGGCCAATCGGTGGTGAGGTACATCGGCGGGCCGTGCAGCTCGGGTTCCTGCATCATGACCGCGTAGGCGGATTCCTGGGCCGTTGTCACGAAGGCGTCGCCGACGATGAGCGACCGATCGGCTTCCCGCCACAAGGAGATGTGGCCGGGCGAATGCCCCGGGGTGTGGAGCCAGCGCCAGCCCGGCATCGACGGCACGCTGCCATCCTGCGGCAGGGCGTGCAGGCGTTTGCGGACGTCGACGGGGCGCGTCGGGTAGAGCGGCGCGATCCGTGCCATGACGCCGCCGCCCACGCTCGGGTCGGGCGCCGGATAGGCGGCGGACCCGTCGAGATAGGGGTGCTCCGCCGCATGGGCGTAGACCGGTGCGTCCCAGGCCTCGGCGAGATCTTCCAGCACCCCGACATGGTCGAAATGCCCGTGGGTGAGAACGATTGCCGCTGGCCGCGCGCCATTGCCAAAGCGCGCAGCGGCGGCCTTTTCGATCCGTCCCCGGGAGCCCGGGAGGCCGGCATCGATCAGCACCCAGCCGCGGTCGCCGGCGTTGGGTGAGCCGAACAGCACCACGTTGACGATGGCGAGGCGCCGATAGGCGAGATCGTCCGTCACCGCATGGACCTCGCCGGCCTCGTCCCCGTCGAGCCCCAGATCCTGAATGACGGCCTCCCGCGAGACCGGAACCTGCTGTGCCATGTTTGCTCTCCCGGGTTGATGCGAAGGGGACTCAGCGGAGTAGGGATCCGGCGAAGCGGCGATCCGGCCGATCAGCTCCGCAGCAGGTGAAGGCTGAAGCCGCCGCCCGTGCCGAGCCAGTGCGTCTCCGGATTCCAGCCACTTCCGGCCGCCAGGAGCGCGAAGACCTCGGGCGTGTACTTGTGCGAGGTGTCGGTGCGGATGCTGTCGCCGACGGCGAAGTCGATCCGGGTCGGGCCGAGTCGGACGCTGGTCGGCGCGGTCGCGGTCAGATGGGCCTCGACCCGGAACGGATGTTCACACAGGCGCACCTCGTGCCGAAAGGTGTCCAGGTCGAAGTCAGCGCCAAGTTCCCGGTTCATCCGAGCCAGGATGTTGCTGTGGAAGGCGGCCATGAGTCCGTCGGCCCCGCCATAGGCCGCCTGCAGCGCACCCCGCTCGATGGTCGGGTCGGCCCCGATCAGGAACAGGCAGGAGCCGAGGGCCTCCCGGGCGCGGGCCAGGAAGGCTCCGGCCTCGTCGGGCGTGAAATTGCCGATGCTGGTTCCGGGGAAGAAGGCCAGCACGGGCCCGCCCGACCTTGGCAGGGGGAGGCGGAACGGTTTGCTGTAATCGGCGCAGACCGCCTGCATGGCGACCTGCGGGTAATCCGGAGCGAGTCTCCGGATCGCCTCGGCGAGGTAATCGCCCGAAATGTCGACCGCGATATAGGCGGCCGGACGGTCGAGAGCGTCGAGCAGGGTGCGGATCTTGCGGCTGGCGCCGCTGCCGAACTCCACAACGGTGGCGCCCGGTCCGATCCGGGCCGCCACCTCCAACGCCACGCCCGGCAGCAGCGCGATCTCGCGCCCGGTCGGGTAGTAATCGACGGTGTGGCAGATGCGGTCGAACAGCTCGGACCCGGCTTCGTCCCACAGATACTTGCCCGGTAGGGTCCGGGGCCGTGTCTGCAGGCCCGCCAGGGCATCGCGCAGGAACTCGGCGCGGTCGGTGTCGGCGATCTGCGGGGCCGCCGCCATGCTCAGCTCCGCGTCGCCGTCAGGACGACGAGCGCGATGCGCTCGACATCGCCATAGGCCGGGTCCGCGAGTTCCTCGCCGTACTCGTCGGGATCGAACTCGCGATAGGTCCAGCTCAGGCCGGCCTCGGCGCAGAGGGCGGTTGCCGCTTCGCGGAAGGGGTCGCGCCCCTCGACGATGGCGGACCCGGTGAACAGCACGAGACTGCCGCCGGGAGCCAGACGTGCGCGGGCCGCCTCCACCACCGCCAGGGACAGGCCGGCCCCGAGAGGGCCGCCACCGTGGCGGTAGGCGCGGGCGCCGCGATCGATCATGAAGGGCGGGTTCGACACGATGAGGTCGAACTCGCCTTCGACGGCGGTGAGCATGTCGCTCCGGTGCAGGCGCACGTTGCCGACGCCCGCCGAGCGCGCATTGACCGCCGCCGCCCGCAGGGCCGCCGGGTTGATGTCGACGAGGGCGACCTCCGCGTCCGGCGCCCGTTTGGCGATGCAGATCCCGGCCGCTCCGGAACCGCAGCCGATATCGACCGCCCGCCGGACAGGGGCTTCGCGCTGCGCGAGATGAGCGACGACAGCCGCCGCAAAGCGCAGGGTGTCGGGGCCGAAGAACACCGCGTCGGCTGCGCTCGGCGGATAGGCCGAATGCAGGAAGAGTTCGCCGTCGAGGCTGGAGAGGCGGACGTTCGGGGTCCGGACGTCGCCCTTCGCCGAGACCGCTCCGGCACGCTCCAGGGCGGTCAGCACGACCTCCGGCAGGATCTCGGGCGAGAAGGGGCGGCTCCAGCCGAGCACGTCCCGCAGGTTTCGGGCACGGGCGTTCTGGGGCCGCGCATTGACATGCGCGTGGGTGGCGGGCGTGACCGTCGTGAAGCTGTAGCCGGTCTCGCGCACGGCCCGCACCAGGGAGGCGAGGCTGTCGGGATCGGTGTTCGGGAACGGGATGGCCTGGGCGGTGACGGCGTCCATGCCTTAACCCTCCACGCAGTCGGCGAAGAAGGCGCCCTTGCGCAGGGCGGCCAAAACCTCCGCGCCGTCCCAGCCGGCGGGCTTGGAACGGCGACGGAACGGGCAGGTCCAATCCTCGGGGACGGCCCGGCCGCTGAACTGGCGCGCGGCCGAGCGCTCGCCATGCCCGGCCAGCATCGGGTTGGGCGACCCCGCGAACGCGACATCGCGCTCGACGATGCTGTCGCGCAGTCGCTCGTAACGGCCCTCGGCCCGCAGACGCTGGAACTGGTCGTGCAGATTGAACACCAGGGCGGGGGCCGCGAAGCGCCGGGCCGGGCGGCTCGCGGCCGGATGCAGCCCGACGATGAAGAAGCCCTCGCCGCCGAGGCTCACCGAGAAGTGCGGATCTTCGGGATCGGCGGCGACGCGGTCGTCATGCGGCTGGCCGAGATGCCCGTCCCGGTCGGACAGGGCCTGGACCCGCGCCCATAGGTCGGTCTCGAACCCCTCCTCGGAGGTGGGTGCGGCGCCCTCGAACAGGACGGCGAAGCTGCGGAACATCTCCGGCGACTGGCGATAGCGCGAGATGAAGGCCAGGAGCGCGGCGTAGATCCGGGCATCGTCGGATGCCTGGCCGATGCCGCGCGCCACCACCACCGTCATGCCCCCGCGCAACAGGGCCGATTTGGCGCCGACACAGGGGAAGGGCCGATGCCGGATGAAGTCGCGGAACCGTTCCGCCAGGGGGTGATCCGTATCGACGGGAGGAAACAGCATGGCCACTCAAGATCAGGAACAACAACGCGATGCTGCCGGACGCGACTCACCGGTTCCAACGGCAAGCAACGCATGTGTTTTTCAAGACCAGGCTGGTACGGATGGAGCGGAGATACGCCTGCAGCCTCAAGTGAAGGTGCCACGATAGCCTCGTGTTCCCTGAAAAACCGTCGCAGGCATGCACCATGAGAGGACATGTCGCGGCTCGACGACGGCTCGCGCCACCTGGCGGGGTCGGATCACCAGAGCGAGAATTCGGTGGCGAAGTCGGTTGTCTTCAGGCGCGCGCAGATTTCGGGTTCGGTCCGGCAATCGGCGCGCGGGCGCAGCGCCAGGGTGCCGTTCGGCTCCGTGACGAAGCGAAGCTGCACAGCCGGATCGTCGCCCCGCGTGTAGGCAAGGCCGACCTCGAAGCGCACGAAGTCGAAGCGGTCGCGATCGGCATAGACGATCAGGTCGCGCGAGACGGATTCGCCGGGATTGAGGTCGGAGGGTTCGCCGCCTGCCTCGGTGGCGCCGGCGAACAGGCGGCTCTCGCGCAGGATCGCCTCGCCGGGGCCGTCGAAGGTGTAGGCGCGCGCCGTGGTGGTGCGGTCGGGCGCCGTGGCGCCGTCCCGCGTCTGCGCCTCGAAGCGCACGCGCACGCCGGTCACATTGTAGACGAGACCGAGCACGCGGACGCCGGTCTGGCCGACATTTCTGCGCATCACGGTGGAGCGGATGGCCACGTGCTGGCCGCGCTCGCCCGCCCGCACCAGGTTCGTGGTGACCGAGACGGCGGGCGGCTCAAGCGCCGGCTTGATCCGGGCCTCGTAGATGAAGGTGTAGACGGCCCAGGCCCCGGCCGCGAGGATCGCCAGGGTTTGCACCAGGGCATTGGCGCGCTCGAGGCGGTCGCCGCGCCGGAATCCGGTGTCTCCGGCGTCGTCCTTCGGCATTTCCTGTCCTGGTTCCCTCTCCGGCCGCTTCCCAGGCCCCCTGTCGGGGCGGCAAGCCGAGTGGATCGGTCATGGTTCCCCAGGACGCATCCATCTCCGGGCAGTGGCAACCTGAGACAGCACGGAGCCGAATCAGAACCGGGCGCCCGAAACGCGAGACGCCGGAGCCCCTCGCGGAGCCCCGGCGTCTCGGATCGTTCCGGGCGAGCCGGGCACGAAGCCCGGCCCGCGCGCTCTCAGAGCGAGTAGTACATCGTGAATTCGACCGGGTGCGGGGTCATCTCGTAGCGCATGACCTCGGTCATCTTCAGCTCGATGAACGAGTCGATCTGGTCGTCGGTGAACACGTTGCCGGCCTTGAGGAAGGCGCGGTCGCGGTCGAGGTTCTGCAGCGCCTCACGGAGCGAGCCGCAGACGGTCGGGATCTTCTTCAGCTCGCGCGGGGGCAGGTCGTAGAGATCCTTGTCCATGGCGGCGCCCGGATCGATCTTGTTGATGATGCCGTCGAGGCCGGCCATCAGCAGGGCCGAGAAGGCGAGGTAGGGATTGGCCATCGGGTCGGGGAAGCGAACCTCGACGCGCTTGGCCTTCGGGTTCGTGGTCCACGGGATACGGCAGGAGGCCGAGCGGTTGCGCGCCGAGTAGGCGAGCAGCACGGGAGCCTCGTAGCCCGGCACCAGGCGCTTGTAGGAGTTGGTCGACGGGTTGGTGAAGGCGTTGAGCGCCTTGGCGTGCTTGATGATGCCGCCGATGTACCAGAGGCATTCCTGGCTGAGATCGGCGTACTTGTCGCCGGCGAAGAGCGGCTTGCCGTCCTTCCAGATCGACTGGTGCACGTGCATGCCCGAGCCGTTGTCGCCGAAGACGGGCTTCGGCATGAACGTCGCGGTCTTGCCGTAGCTCTGGGCGACCTGATGGATGCAGTACTTGTAGATCTGCATGTGGTCGGCGAGCAGGGTCAGGGTGTCGAACTTCATGCCGAGCTCGTGCTGGGCGGACGCCACCTCGTGGTGGTGCTTCTCGACCTTCACGCCCATCGACTGCATGGCGGCCAGCATCTCGCCGCGCATGTCCTGCGCCGAATCCTGCGGCGGCACCGGGAAATAGCCGCCCTTGGTGGCGACGCGGTGGCCGAGGTTGCCGCCCTCGTAGTCGGTGAAGCCATTGGTCGGCAGCTCGGTCGAATCGAGCTGGAAGCCGGTGTGATACGGGTCGGAGCCGAACTTCACGTCGTCGAACACGAAGAACTCGGCCTCGGGACCGACATAGATGGTGTCGCCGATACCGGTGGACTTGAGGAAGGCTTCGGCCAGCTTGGCGGTGCCGCGCGGGTCGCGGCTGTAGGGCGCGCCGGTGGAGGGCTCGAGCACGTCGCAGACGATCGACATGGTCGAGGCCGAGAAGAACGGGTCCATGCAGGCGGTGGCCGGGTCCGGCATCAGCAGCATGTCGGATTCGTTGATGGCCTTCCAGCCGGCGATCGACGAGCCGTCGAACATCGTGCCTTCGGAGAACATCTCGTCGTCGATGAGGGAGACGTCGAACGTGACGTGCTGCCACTTACCGCGCGGGTCGGTGAACCGAAGGTCGACGTACTTGACGTCGTTGTCCCTGATTTCCTTCAGGACGTCGGCTGCTGTCTTGGCCATCCTCGGAGGTCTCCTTCATGTCTCGGCCCGTTGCGGCCGTGGTTTTGCCGCAGCGGGCATCGGCACGCCGCAGAGCGGAAGGGTATTGGGCGCCGAGCGTTTAGCGCAGCTACGGCGCCTCGGCCAGCGCAATTTCTCCGCGCCCGTGACTTGGCGGCTGTCAGAAGAGACGCAAAAACAGAAACTTAGATCTGTCTCTGGTGTTTCCGGGGTCGCCCCCGGGCCCTGTCTCCGGTCCTGGCTGCCGTCAGAGCGGCAGGAGCTTGCGCATCTGGACGCAATCGGCGGCGTCGCCAACCAGCTCGGCGGCGTCCCACCCGAAGCGTTCCCAGTCCATCGCCTCGTAGAAGCCCACCGCGCCCTGTGCCGCGTTCACGAACGGCGTGTGGATGCCGAGTCCCCGCGCCTTGGCTTCGACCTCCGCGCCCAAGCTGCGGCCGAGGCCTCGACCCCGGCGGTCCGGCGCGACGGCCACCAGCCGGACGATGCCGGTTCCATCGCGGCGATCGTCGAGGCGTACGACCCCCACCGCTTCGTTCCCGGAAGTCAGGAGGAGCGGATGGTGGTTGGCACGGCGGTCGTCGGGGTGGTTCTCGTCGTAGCCCGTCCGCCCGCGCGCCGTCCAAAGGTTGTCGCGCCGGAGGGTATGGTATCGGCGCCAGTCCGAGGGGCTGGTCACCGGATCGAGCCGGCAGGACGTCTCGGTCACGGGACCTGGCGCTCGCCGCTCAGATCGCGTCGGTGCCGGTCTCGCCGGTGCGGATGCGGATCGCTTCCTCGATGGTCGAGACGAAGATCTTGCCGTCGCCGATGCGGCCGGTCTGGGCCGATTTGCGGATCGCCTCGACGGCGCCCTCCACCAGCGCGTCCGACAGCACGATCTCGAGCTTCACCTTGGGCAGAAAGTCGACGACGTATTCGGCCCCGCGATAGAGTTCGGTGTGGCCCTTCTGGCGTCCGAAGCCCTTTGCCTCGATCACGGTGATGCCCTGGAGGCCAACCTCCTGCAGGGCTTCCTTCACCTCGTCGAGTTTGAAAGGCTTGATGATCGCTTCGATCTTCTTCATGCCGGGCGGGCCTGACCTCGATGCTGCTTGATCCATCGTTGGTATCATCGCCGTTCGGCCTTCGCCACGCCGATTTCTTCGGTGACGCCGGAAAACTGCACAAGGAATATGCACGCACCGCAAATCGTTTAGGCGATGAGCGAACCTGAGGCTGTCGCGTGAAGCCCAGAGGTGCATTCCAGAAGGGATTCCCCATGACCACCTTGCGACTGCTCAAGGTCGAGGCGATGCGCCGGGTCGATGCGGCCGCGATCGCGGGCGGAACATCCGGATTCGCCCTGATGGAGCGGGCCGGAGCCGCCGTGGCGGAGCGCGCCCGCGCCCTGGCCGGTGGGGGACTGCGCATCCTCGTCCTGTGCGGACCGGGCAACAACGGCGGCGACGGCTACGTGGCGGCGCGCCTCCTCGCCGAGGCCGGCCACCCGGTCGACCTCGCCGGGCTGGTGCCCCTTGGTGGTCTGTCCGGCGATGCGGCGCAGGCGGCCCAGGGCTGGAGCGGCCCGGTCCTGGACCTCTCCGCGATCGTCGACCTGGCGGCTTACGGCCTCGTCATCGATGCGCTGTTCGGCGCCGGTCTGGCCCGCGACCTCGAGGGCGAGACGGCCGCCTTGGTAGACCGCCTCGGGCAGGCGTCCTGCCCGATCCTCTCCGTCGACGTCCCGAGCGGAATCGATGGCGATTCCGGGGCCGTGCGCGGCGTCGCGGTGCGGGCGACCGAAACCGTCACCTTCGTTGCCCTGAAGCCGGGGCACCTGCTGCAGCCCGGCCGCGCGCATGGCGGCGACCTGCACGTCGCCGATATCGGCACCGGCCCGGCAGCGCTGGAGGCCGGCCTCGCCGGGGGAGCGCCGCTCTGGCGCAATGGACCTGGCCTGTGGGAGGCGGCGTTTCCGCGCCTGACCGCCGCGAGCCACAAGTACACGCGCGGGCACGCGGTCGTCCTGTCCGGGCCGGCCACCCGCACGGGGGCCGCCCGGATGGCGGCGCGCGCAGCGTTGCGGGTCGGGGCCGGCCTCGTCACCCTTGTCTCGCCGACCTCGGCGCTGGCCGAGAACGCCGCGCATTGCACCGCCATCATGCTGCGGGCCTGCGACAGCGCCGACGACCTCGACGACCTCCTGGTCGATGAGCGCCTCAACGTGGTGCTGGCCGGTCCCGGGCTCGGGATCGGCGCGGCCACCCGCGATCTGGTGGCGGTCGCCGCCGCCGCCGGGCGCGTCCTCGTCCTCGACGCCGATGCGCTGACGAGCTTCAAGGGCCAGCCCCACCTGCTCGGCGCCCATCTGGCCGATGGCGACGCTGCGGCGGTCCTGACGCCGCACGAGGGCGAGTTCGCGCGCCTCTTCGAGGGCACGGAAGCAGTCGACCCGGAGGCCGACAAGGTCGAGCGCGCGAGCCGGGCCGCCGCCCTGGTCGGGGCCGTCATCGTCCTGAAGGGTGCCGATACGGTGATCGCCGCCCCCGACGGACGCGTGGCGATCAACGATCACGGCACGCCCTATCTCGGCACCGCCGGCGCGGGCGACGTGCTCGCGGGGCTCATTGCCGGGCTGCTGGCCCAGGGGATGGCGCCGTTCGAGGCCGCGGCGGCGGGAGTCTGGGTCCACGGCGATGCCGGCCTGCGCCACGGCCCCGGCCTGATCGCCGAGGACCTGCCGGACATGATGCCGGCGGTGCTGCGCGCCCTCGTCCCGGTTTAAGTCACCTCGAACAGCGTCCACAGGCCGGTATCGAAGCGCTCCAGCACCGTCGCGCTGATCAGCCAGCGCCCGGGATTGTCGGCCTTGAAGGCGATGCGCGCGGTACGGCCTTCGAGAAGCTGGAAGGTGTCGAGCCAGTAGGGCTCCCAGCCGTCGTCGAGGGGGTGGAGCAGCCGGAACGCGTGGCCGTGCAGGTGCAGGGATTGCGGGAACGCGGTCTCGTTGCGGATGGCCAGCACCACCACCTGCCCGCGCTTCACCGAGAACAGCGGCGCCATTCCGGCCGTGCCGGGGGCGCCGTTGACCGCCCAGATCCGGGTGGGATCGCCGGTGTAGCTCGGCTCGGCGGCCGGCTTGTCCTTGTCGATCCGGGCGCCGCCCGTGAGGGTGATGTCGCGCCGGACGGCATTCTGCAGCTTGACCTCGGCCGGCAGCAACGGGTTGTCGCCGATCTTCGTGATCGGCGGCCGCGGCGGCGCGGCGGCCTCCGCGGTGAGGCCCAGAGTGGCGAGCGCGATGCCGTTGCCGATCAGCGCCGTGATCGCACCGGTGGTCCAGGCCTCGGTCGGCATGTCGAGCATCAGGTCGTAGCGGGTGCCGGGCGGGAACGGCAGGGTGGCGCGAAGGGGCTCGAAGGTGTCGGTCGGCTGGCCGTCGACCGCCAGCACGTAGACCTTCACGCCGTCGAAGCGGATGCGGGTCGCCCGCGCATTGCAGACGTTGCCGAGGCGCAGGCGCAGACGGCTGCCGGGCCGGGCCGTGATCGAGGCCGGGACCGGCACGCCGTTGAGGGTGACGAGGCTGCCGAGGCGGCCGGAACTCGCCGCGAAGGCCGGCTGGCCGAAGGGCAGCAGAGCGTCGGCGTCGTCGAGGCGCCAGTCCTGCATCAGCAGGGTCAGGTCCTGGTCGACGGCGGGCGGGGTCGTCTCCTCGACGACGAGGGCACCGGCGAGGCCGCGCCCCGAGGGCTCGCTGGAGCCGCCCACCACCAGGGGCCGAATCAGGAACGTGCCGGCATCGGGCGGTACGAATGCGTAGGTGAAGTCGCTCCCCGGGGCGATCGGCGCCTGGGTCACCCCGCCGACCCCATCCATGGGGTTCTGGTTGCGCACCCCGTGCCAGTGCAGGCTGAGGGGTTTGTCGGTCCGGTTCTCGACCTTGAGCCGGGCCGTCTCGCCGCGCCGGACCCGGACCACCGGCGGCGGCGCCTTGCCGTCGAACGACCAGACCGGCGTCGGGACGGCGGGTTCCGGCTTCAGCCGCAGCGTGTTCGGCGCGGCCGACAGGGTGCGAGCCGGGCCGTCGGTGGCCGGTGCGGGCGCGGACGGAGGTGCGGAAGGGGGAGACGTCTTCGTCCCTTGCGCCCGTGCGCCGCTCGGCAGCAGCGCCAGGGCCGCCACACCACCGAGCCAGGTTCGCCGCGAGGCCGAGACCGGATCGTTCGGGCCGAGCGATCGGGGGTTCGGCAGGGGATCTCGCAGCATAGAACCTCGCAGCATGAGACTTCGGCGGAAGACCGGGACGTCCGGGCAGCGCTTGTAGAATGCGGAATCGGCGGATGCCAATTCGGGGTCGCCCGGCCCGTCGCGGCGATCCGAACGGCCGCCTGATTTTTTTGCTGCGGCCCGTGGCGCGCGTGCTATAGGACCCCGCTCTGGCGGCGGAATGCGCGCTGGGCGTTGGCGCTTGCGGGCGTGGCGGAACTGGTAGACGCGCTGGATTTAGGTTCCAGTGTCGCAAGACGTGGGGGTTCGAGCCCCTCCGCCCGCACCAGTCCATCGCCGTCGGGAACGGATTGGCTCACAGCGATGGCCGGTCGGCCCGCCGCAGGGAGCCGGCCTTCAGCGGCGCGCAGTCCTGGCGCCGACCTCGTCGTGCCCGCCCGGGCGGGCCGCGGGGGACCGACCGAATTTGCGCGATCACACGGACGACAGCGGAAAGACGACCATGCAGGTGACCGAGACACTCTCCCAGGGACTGAAGCGCGAGTTTCAGGTCCTGCTCGCCGCGAACGAGCTCGAGGAGCGCCTGACCAGCGAGCTGTCGACCCTCAAGGACAAGGCCCAGATCAAGGGCTTCCGTCCGGGCAAGGTGCCTGTCGCGCACCTGCGCAAGCTGTATGGCCGCTCCGTGATGGCCGACGTGCTGCAGAACGCCGTCAACGAGGCGAACCAGAAGATCGTCACGGACAACAACCTCAAGCTCGCTCTCGAGCCGAAAATCGAGTTCCCCGGCGAGCAGTCGATCGTCGAGCGCGCCCTCGATTCGAAAGCCGACGTTTCGTTCAACGTCGCCCTCGAGGTTCTGCCGACCTTCGAGCTGGTCGACCTGTCCGACGTCAATCTGACCAAGCAGGTGGCCAAGCCCTCCGACGAGGAGGTCGACGAGGCCATCACCCGCATGGCGTCGTCCAACCGTGCGTTCGCGCCCCGCGAGGAGGGTGCAGCCGCCGAGACCGGCGACCGTGTCACCATCGACTTCGTCGGCCGCATCGACGGCACCGAGTTCGACGGCGGCAAGGGCGAGGGCATCGACCTGGAGCTCGGCTCCGGCTCGTTCATCCCGGGCTTCGAAGAGCAGCTCGTCGGCGCCAAGGTGGGTGACCAGCGGGTGGTCAAGTCGACCTTCCCGGAGGCCTACGGCGCCGCGCATCTCGCCGGCAAGGATGCCGAGTTCGACGTCACCGTGACGGCGATCCAGGCTCCGGGCGAGACCAAGATCGACGACGAGCTCGCGAAGAACTTCGGCATGGAGTCCCTCGACAAGCTGAAGGAGGCGGTCTCCACCGCCATCGGCAGCGACTTCGAGGCGCAGTCCCGGCGCAAGCTCAAGAAGGACCTCCTCGACGCTCTCGACACCAAATACGCCTTCGAGCTGCCTCCGAGCCTGGTCCATCAGGAGTTCGCCGCCGTGTGGGCCCAGGTCGAGCAGGACCTGAAGACCCGCGAGAAGACCTTCGAGGACGAGGGCACCACCGAGGAGAAGGCGACCGCCGAGTATCGCAAAATCGCCGAGCGCCGCGTCCGCCTCGGCTTGGTGCTTGCGCAGGTCGGTGAGACCGCCGATATCAAGGTGACGGACGACGAGGTGAACCAGGCGCTGATCGCCCGGGTGCGGCAATATCCCGGCCAGGAGCAGCAGGTCTGGGATTTCTACCGCAAGAACGCCCAGGCGCTCGCCGAGCTTCGTGCGCCGATCTTCGAGGAGAAGGTCGTCGATCACGTGCTCGCGCAGGTGACGCTCACCGAGGAGCCGGTCTCGAAGGAGGCGCTGTTCGCCGACGAGGACGACGCTTCGGCCGAGGGCGAGGCCAAGGCCGAGACGACCGAGTCGGCTTCGACCGGAACCGACGAGGGCCTGCCCGCCGTCGCCAAGGCCGACTGAGCCCGGCTGCTCCCACGAGGGCGGCGGGCTTGAGAGTAAGGCGATGTTCACCATCGCCGTAGTTCGCTGAAACGTCCGGTGCGCGCCCGATTCGCGGCGCGGCCGGACCCCTTGTAGCTGGGGCACGTGATGATGAGAGATCCGGTCGACTATTATAACAGCGCGCTCGTGCCCATGGTGGTCGAGCAGTCGAGCCGCGGTGAGCGTGCCTTCGACATCTACTCGCGCCTGCTGCGCGAGCGCATCATCTTCCTCACCGGTCCGGTGGAGGATTACGGCGCGTCGCTGATCGTGGCGCAGCTGCTCTTCCTCGAAGCCGAAAACCCGAAGAAGGAAATTTCCTTCTACATCAACTCGCCCGGCGGCGTGGTGACCTCGGGCCTGTCGATCTACGACACGATGCAGTTCATCCGCTGCCCTGTGACGACGCTCTGCGTCGGCCAGGCGGCGTCGATGGGGTCGCTGCTGCTGACTGCCGGCGAGCCCGGCCACCGCTTCGCCCTGCCGAACGCCCGGATCATGGTCCACCAGCCCTCCGGCGGCTTCCAGGGCCAGGCCACCGACATCCTGATCCATGCCCGCGAGATCGAGGCGCTCAAGAAGCGTCTCAACGAGATCTACGTGAAGCACACCGGCCGCGACTACGACACCATCGTGCAGGCGCTGGAGCGCGACAACTTCATGACGGCCGACGCCGCCAAGGAGTTCGGGCTCATCGACGAGGTGATCCAGAAGCGGCCCGAGCCCGCCGCCGCCTGATCACGGGCGCCACATCTCGCAACGACCGCCGGACTCGTCCGGTCCGGCGCGTCGTTACGAGGCGGCTGCATTTCGCCGCCCCGCCTTGATCCCGTCGCGGTCGCGTGCTTGCATCGCCAGTCTGATCGAAGCCGGCAGATGCGCGCAGGTGACTGTTTCTTTAGGCGGACGCCATTAAATTCGAAGGATGCGTGTGCGCCCCGGACCGGCGCCATGCCCGCGAACGGAGACCGATATGAGCAAGACTGGCGGCAACGACTCGAAGAGCACGCTGTACTGCTCGTTTTGCGGCAAGAGCCAGCACGAGGTCCGCAAGCTGATCGCGGGCCCGACGGTGTTCATCTGCGACGAGTGTGTCGAACTGTGCATGGACATCATCCGCGAGGAATCGAAGTCCTCCCTGGTGAAGTCGCGCGACGGGGTGCCGACCCCGAAGGAAATCCGCCGCGTGCTCGATGACTACGTCATCGGCCAGGATTTCGCGAAGAAGGTCCTCTCGGTCGCGGTCCACAACCACTACAAGCGCCTCGCCCACGCCTCGAAGCACAACGACGTCGAGCTGGCGAAGTCGAACATCATGCTGATCGGGCCGACCGGCTCGGGCAAGACGCTGCTGGCCCAGACCCTGGCCCGCATCCTCGACGTGCCGTTCACCATGGCGGACGCCACCACCCTGACCGAGGCCGGCTACGTCGGCGAAGACGTCGAGAACATCATCCTGAAGCTGCTCCAGGCCTCCGACTACAATGTCGAGCGGGCGCAGCGCGGCATCGTCTACATCGACGAGATCGACAAGATTTCGCGCAAGTCCGACAACCCGTCGATCACCCGCGACGTCTCGGGCGAGGGCGTGCAGCAGGCCCTCCTGAAGATCATGGAAGGCACCGTCGCCAGCGTTCCGCCGCAGGGGGGGCGCAAGCACCCGCAGCAGGAGTTCCTGCAGGTCGACACCACCAACATCCTCTTCATCTGCGGCGGCGCCTTCGCGGGCCTGGAGCGGATCATCTCGGCGCGCGGCAAGGGCACCTCGATCGGCTTCGGCGCGACCGTGCAGGCTCCGGACGACCGCCGCACCGGCGAGATCTTCCGCAACGTCGAGCCCGAGGACCTGCTGAAGTTCGGCCTCATCCCCGAGTTCGTCGGCCGCCTGCCCGTGCTGGCGACCCTCGAGGACCTCGACGAGACCGCGCTGAAGCGCATCCTGCAGGAGCCGAAGAACGCCCTGGTCAAGCAGTACCAACGCCTGTTCGAGATGGAGAATGTCGACCTCACCTTCCAGGAGGAGGCGCTGTCCATGGT
This sequence comes from Methylobacterium sp. Ger2507, assembly GCF_055231875.1. Lineage (NCBI taxonomy): Bacteria > Pseudomonadati > Pseudomonadota > Alphaproteobacteria > Hyphomicrobiales > Methylobacteriaceae > Methylobacterium > Methylobacterium sp. Ger2507. Next base: position 5,073,618 of record NZ_JBUYVC010000001.1, on the reverse strand, counting down.
CGCCCGCAAGGCGATCGAGCGGAAGACCGGTGCCCGCGGCCTGCGCTCCATCCTGGAGACCATCCTGCTGGAGACGATGTACGACCTGCCAGGCCTCGAATCCGTCGAGCAGGTGGTGATCGGCCCCGAGGTGGTCGAGGGCAAGGCCCGGCCGCTCTACATCCACGGTGACCGCAACAAGGAAGCCCCGGCCAGCGTCAGCGCCTGAGGCCCCGCGCGGGTCTCGTCAGGTCTGGGTCGAGCCTCGGGGCGGATGCTTGAAAACATCCGCCCCGATTTCCATCTCAGGCTCAGCGCGATGGCCGCACGCTCACCCACCGAGGTGCGGTGTCCCGCCACCAGCCGCATTCCTGAACACGGTCCTCCGAGGGACCGTTTCTTCCCAACACGCTTCCGACCCCCTCGCGGCCCGGTCGGCCCCTGGCAGGATGCTTGCTCCCTGGGAGGAGCGACTGCCCGGCGTCCATCATGAGGAAGTCCGATATGACTCAATCGAAATCGCGCCAGCCGGTCGTTCCGGGCTCGACGGGCTCTTATGCCGTCCTTCCCCTGCGCGACATCGTCGTTTTCCCGCACATCATCGTGCCGCTGTTCGTCGGTCGCGAGAAGTCGATCCGCGCCCTCGAGGAGGCGGTCCGCACTGACCGTCACATCCTCCTGGCGACGCAGATCAATGCCAGCGAGGACGACCCCTCGCCGGACGCGATCTACAAGATCGGCACCCTGGCCAGCGTGCTGCAGCTGCTGAAGCTGCCCGACGGCACCGTGAAGGTGCTGGTCGAGGGCGCCGGCCGCGCCAAGATCTCGCGCTTCACCAAGTCCGACACCTATTACGAGGCCGAGGCCGAGACCCTCACCGACGAACTCGGTGACAGTGTCGAGGCTGAAGCCCTCGCACGCTCGGTCATCGCCGAGTTCGAGAACTACGTGAAGCTCAACAAGAAGATCTCGCCCGAGGTCGTCTCCGCCGTCACCCAGATCGACGAGCCCTCGAAGCTCGCCGATACCGTCGGCTCGCACCTCGCGGTCAAGATCGCAGACAAGCAGGCGATCCTGGAGATCCCCACGGTGGCGCAGCGCCTCGAGCGCGTGCTGTCGCTGATGGAGAGCGAGATCTCCGTGCTCCAGGTGGAAAAGCGCATCCGGACCCGCGTCAAGCGGCAGATGGAGAAGACCCAGCGCGAATACTACCTCAACGAGCAGATGAAGGCGATCCAGAAGGAGCTGGGCGACTCCGAGGACGGCAAGGACGAGCTGGCCGAGCTCGAGGAGAAGATCGAGAAGACCAAGTTCACCAAGGAGGCCCGCGACAAGGCGGTGGCGGAGCTGAAGAAGCTGCGCCAGATGTCGCCGATGTCCGCGGAGGCGACCGTGGTGCGCAACTACCTCGACTGGATGCTTGGCATCCCGTGGGGCAAGCGCTCGAAGATCAAGAAGGATCTGCTCGGCGCCCAGGTCATGCTCGACGAGGACCATTTCGGCCTCGACAAGGTGAAGGAGCGGATCGTCGAGTACCTTGCCGTGCAGCAGCGGGCGAACAAGCTCACAGGCCCGATCCTGTGCCTCGTCGGACCTCCGGGCGTCGGCAAGACGTCGCTCGGCAAATCCATCGCCAAGGCGACGGGTCGCGAGTTCGTGCGTATGTCGCTCGGCGGCGTGCGTGACGAAGCCGAGATCCGCGGCCACCGCCGGACCTATATCGGCTCGATGCCGGGCAAGATCGTCCAGTCGATGCGCAAGGCGAAGACCTCGAACCCGCTCATTCTGCTCGATGAAATCGACAAGATGGGCATGGACTTCCGGGGTGATCCGTCGGCCGCCCTGCTGGAGGTTCTCGACCCGGAGCAGAACGCCACGTTCAACGACCATTACCTGGAGGTGGATTACGACCTGTCGAACGTGATGTTCGTCACCACCGCCAACACCCTGAACATCCCTGCGCCCCTGATGGACCGTATGGAGGTGATCCGCATCGCCGGCTACACCGAGGAAGAGAAGCTCGAGATCGCGCGCAAGCATCTGATCCCGGGCGCCGTGAAGAAGCACGGTCTCGACGCCAAGGAGTGGCAGATCGACGATGCCGGCCTGCTGATGCTCATCCGCCGCTACACGCGGGAGGCGGGCGTCCGCAACCTGGAGCGTGAAATCTCCAATCTGATCCGCAAGGCGGTGAAGGAGATCCTTATCACCAAGGTGAAGGCCGTCGCCGTCACCGAGGAGACCCTGCCGGTCTTCCTCGGCCCGCCGAAGTTCCGCTACGGCGAGATCGACGAGGAGGATCAGGTCGGCGTGGTGACGGGCTTGGCCTGGACCGAAGTCGGCGGCGAGTTGCTGACGATCGAAGGCGTCATGATGCCCGGCAAGGGTAAGATGACGGTCACAGGCAACCTGCGCGACGTGATGAAGGAATCGATCTCCGCTGCGGCGAGCTACGTCAGGTCGCGGGCCGTCGATTTCGGCATCGAGCCGCCCCTCTTCGAGCGTCGGGATATCCACGTCCACGTTCCGGAGGGGGCGACCCCGAAGGACGGTCCGTCCGCCGGCATCGGCATGGCGACCGCGATCATCTCGACGCTGACGGGCATTCCGGTGCGTCGCGACGTGGCGATGACGGGTGAGGTGACCCTGCGCGGTCGGGTGCTCCCGATCGGTGGCCTGAAGGAAAAGCTGCTCGCGGCTCTGCGCGGCGGCATCAAGACCGTCCTCATCCCCGAGGAGAACGCCAAGGACATCGCCGAGGTGCCCGACAGCGTGAAGAACGGGATGGAGATCATCCCCGTCTCGCGGATGGACCAGGTGCTGCAGCACGCCCTGGTCCGCGTCCCCGAGGCGATCGAATGGGAGGAGCCTGCCCCGAAGGTCCGTCCCGTGATCGCCGACGAGGAATCCGCGACGGTGATCGCCCACTAGGGCGCTCATGCTGACCCCTCCGGGGCTGAGCAGACCCTGATGCGACACGAGGCCTCGGCGGATACGCCGGGGCCTTTTCTCTGCTGTGAGGGCTGCGATGCAGGCAAGAGGGTTGCGCCCGATCCTCCGCTTCCGCTACGAAGCGGCGCATCGGGCGGTTAGCTCAGTTGGTAGAGCGTCTCCTTTACACGGAGAGGGTCGGCGGTTCGAGCCCGTCACCGCCCACCAGACACCTGTCGCTAGGTCTGCTGCCCCAGGAGGGGTGCAGGCGCGCACGTCATCGCGTAGGACTCTCGGGCGAGCGACGATTTCTGCAGGGGGGCATCCGTGAGCGACGAAGCCGGAACGGATCTGCAGCCCGCGCGGGGATTCCCGCCGCCCTGGATCGTGGTCGAGCGGGCCGAGAGCTTCTGCGTCGAGGACGGCGAAGGGCTTGCGGTTGCCTGGACGTACTTCTCCGACGATGCCGATCGGCGGGCCGCGACTGGGGTGATGACCCGGGACGAGGCGCAGCGCATCGCCAAGGCCATCGCGATGGTGCCCGAGATGCGGACGATCATCCGGTCCCTGCAGGATGGGCTGGCCGAGGCGGATACCGACGGCGCCTAGTCAGCCGCCGGTCATGACCAAGGCCCAGAAGCGCTTGTAGCGGGTGCCGGGTGCGTCCACCCGGGCGATGCCGACGCGCTTGAGTTGCGGCATCAGCATGTTCCGGTTGTGCTCGGGTGAATTCTTCCAGCGGGCCAGCACCTCGTCGAAGGTGGCCGAGCCGGCGCTGAGATTCTCGGAGGCGTAGGCGCGGCCGAACCCGGCTTCCGCCATCCGGGCATTGAAGGTGCCGCCGATCTCGTGGCTCAGGCGCCCGGCCTTCGCGTTGGAGGCGGCCTGATAGGATGCAGCCCGGATCAGGCTCGAATCGATCACCACCGGGCCGAGGCCGTGCTGGGCCCGGTAGCGTGAGATCGCGGCGGCAGCCGCCTGTTCGTCGAGGATCACCACGCTGGTCGGCTGATCGGGTGCGAGCAGGCTCGCCGGCGAGCCGCAACCGGCCAGCACCAGAAGAAGGGACAGGGCGGCGATCCGCGCGCCGGCCTCGGACCCGGAGAATCTCGACCGAGGACAGGGGCGGGGGGTGGCGTGAACGGATGTCGCGATTTCGGGGGCCAGAGTTTCGGACGGCATGGTTTGGGACGGGACTCGCGGCAGGCTTCGGGTGTGAAGGCCTTCCCGGTCCGATGCGGCGAAAACGCGGCGTGCTCCGAGTTGGGGCGCGCCGTCTCACGCCTGTGGTGCGTCGGCCACGGTCGGTGAAGCGATCAGATCCGCGTGCCGTGATCGCGGGGCGGCGCGCCGCAGCGCCAGGCCATGATGCGAAACTCGGGATGCGTGCCGATCCACTGGGCCAATTGCGGCTGGGCCACGTGCAGGCAGGCCGGGGCGTCCTCGACATCGAGGGCAAGCTTGCGCGACTCGCAGGTGTCCGGCGCGCGCGCGAGGCAGACAGTGAAATAGAGGAAGAAGACGCCCGACATCCGTCGCTCTCCGGTCCGATGACAGGAGAAGGGTAGCGCGGAGGAAGGCAAAAGCGAGAGAACCGTGTCGCGAACACGATGGCGCGGGCGACGGGACTCGAACCCGCGACCTCCGGCGTGACAGGCCGGCACTCTAACCGACTGAGCTACGCCCGCATCCTAGATTCGGAAGAGAAGTGACGTGGCGCGGGCGACGGGACTCGAACCCGCGACCTCCGGCGTGACAGGCCGGCACTCTAACCAACTGAGCTACGCCCGCTTGACGTCCCGCCCCGTTTCCGGCGGTGTCGGGGGTGTAGGTTCCGGGCCGGGGGCTGTCAAGCAACCGCGCGCCGCAATTCCGAGGGAATTTCCAGCTGCCGACGTTGCGCGGGATCCCGCCCCGGGTCTGGCGCAGGACATTGCCGAAACTTGGGCCGGGGCATGGCTCGCGGCATGGCCCAGAGCAGGGCCCGGAAGCTCGGCGCCAAACCCGGCATTGAACCCGCGTCGCTTTTCTGTCATAGCCCCCTCGCGTTGAACCGCCCGGCCGATAGGGCTGCCGTGGCGGTTCGTGCTGCTCCATCAGAAGCATCAACCGAGCGCATCTCTTCGATCCGAACCGGATCGGAGCCGCTGCGCGTTCAGGAGAGCCAAATGCCCAAGCTGAAAACCAAGTCGGGCGCGAAGAAGCGCTTCAAGATCACCGGCACCGGCAAGGTCATGTATGCCCAGGCCGGCAAGCGCCACGGGATGATCAAGCGGACGACGAAGCAGATCCGCAACCTGCGCGGCACCACCACCCTGTTCGAGGGCGATGCTGCCAACGTGAAGAAGTACTTCCTGCCGAACAGCCGGTAAGCCTTCACGACGCCGACACTGCTTTTTTCGTAATCCAGGAGAACACCCATGGCCCGCGTCAAGCGCGGCGTGACCAGTCACGCGAAGCACAAGAAAGTCCTCAAGGCCGCCCGTGGTTATTATGGCCGCCGCAAGAATACGATCCGGATCGCCAAGCAGGCGGTCGAGAAGGGCATGCAGTATGCCTACCGCGATCGGAAGAACAAGAAGCGCACGTTCCGCGCGCTCTGGATCCAGCGCCTCAACGCCGCGGTCCGGGAGCATGGTCTGACCTATTCGCGCTTCATCAACGGCCTGTCGATCTCCGGCATCGAGGTGGACCGCAAGGCCCTGTCCGAGCTTGCCATCCACGAGCCGGCCTCCTTCGCGGCAGTGGTCGAGTTGGCCAAGGCCGCCCTTCCGGCCGCCAAGGCCGCCTGAGGCGAGCCCGGCTCGCCCGCGAGCCGAGCGCCCGGTTCGCCCGAGCCGAGCGCTGTTCTTCACGAAAGGCGCGGCGCCCCCGGGGAGCCGCGCCTTTCGTCTTTTCGTACCACACGGGTGTTTTCCGGCTCCCCGCCGCTTGCATTGCGGGCGCCGCCCGGGAAAACCCTCGCCCCAGGCCGATCGAGCCCGCCCGGCCCTCTCGGGGTCGGCGCCGCAGCCGGTGAGTTGAATCGATGACCGATCTCGATACCCTCGAAGGCGACCTGCTGCGTCAGGTCGCGGACGCGTCCGACGAGGCCGCCCTCGATGCGGTGCGCGTCGCGGCCCTCGGCAAGAAGGGGTCGGTCTCCGAACTCCTGAAGACCCTGGGGTCGATGACGCCCGACGAGCGCAAGACCCGCGGTCCCCTGATCAACGGTTTGCGCGACCGGGTGCAGGGCGCCCTCGCCGCGCGCCGCGATGCGCTGGCCGAGGCGGCGCTGTCCGCCCGTCTCGCGGCCGAGCGCATCGACGTGACTTTGCCGGTGCGCGAGGCGCCGGAGGTACGCGGCCGCGTCCACCCGATCAGCCAGGTCATGGACGAGATCACGGCGATCTTCGCCGATATGGGCTTCTCGGTGGCCGAAGGTCCCGACATCGAGACCGACGACTACAACTTCACCGCCCTCAACTTCCCGCCCGGCCACCCGGCCCGCGAGATGCACGATACCTTCTTCCTGGCTCCAGACCGCAACGGTCAGCGCAAGGTGCTGCGGACCCACACCTCGCCGGTGCAGATCCGGACCATGCGGGCCCAGCAGCCGCCGATCCGGGTGATCTGCCCGGGCCGGACCTACCGGCACGATTCGGACCAGACGCATACGCCGATGTTCCATCAGGTCGAGGGACTGGTGATCGACAAGGCGGCCAACATCGCCAATCTGAAATGGGTGCTGGAGGAGTTCTGCCGCACCTTCTTCGAGGTCGAGTCGGTGAAGATGCGGTTCCGGCCGTCCTTCTTCCCCTTCACCGAACCGTCGGCCGAGGTCGACATCCAGTGCTCGCGCAAGGGCGGCGAGATCCGCTTCGGCGAGGGCACCGACTGGCTCGAAATCCTCGGCTGCGGCATGGTTCACCCCAACGTGCTGCGCAATTGCGGCCTCGATCCCGACAGCGTCCAGGGCTTCGCCTTCGGCGTCGGCATCGACCGGATCGCGATGCTGAAATACGGCATGCCCGACCTGCGCCCGTTCTTCGAGGCGGATGTGCGCTGGCTCGACCATTACGGGTTCCGGCCGCTCGACATCCCGAGCCTGGTGGCCGGTCTGACCAGTTGAGTCGACATTTTCGCGGCCCGATCCAGCCGGGCCTGCCTTCTCAATCCTGATGGGCGACCGATCACCCCGCGCGGCGTGGTCGTGGGACGCCGAGGGACGCAAGCAATGAAATTCACCCTCTCCTGGCTCAAGGACCACCTCGATGCCGAGGCCTCCCTGGAAACCATCGCCGAGACGCTGACGCGGATCGGCCTGGAGGTCGAAGGCATCGAGGACAAGGCCGCCAGCCTGAAGCCCTTCGTGGTGGCGCATGTCCTCACGGCCGAGCAGCACCCCAATGCCGATCGCCTGCGCGTGTGCACGGTCGACGCCGGCGATGGCCAGCCGCTCCAGGTGGTGTGCGGTGCCCCCAATGCCCGGGCCGGCATGAAGACGGTGTTCGCGCCCCCCGGCACCTACGTTCCGGGCCTCGACAAGACCTTGGCGGTCGGCACCATCCGCGGCGTTGAGAGCCACGGCATGCTGTGCTCGGGCGCGGAACTCGGCCTCGGCGAGGAATCGAGCGGCATCCTCGACCTGCCCGAGGACGCGCCCACGGGCCAGCCCTACGCCCTCTACGCCAAGCTCGACGACCCGGTGGTCGAGATCAACCTGACCCCGAACCGGCCGGATTGCACTTCGATCCACGGCATCGCCCGCGATCTCGCGGCGACCGGCCTCGGCGATCTCAAGCGGCCGCCCCAGCCGCCGGTCCGCGGGGAGGGCGCCTGTCCGGTGCCCGTCACCCTCGACTTCGCGGCGCCCGATGCGGGCCTCTGCCCTTACTTCACCCTGCGCCTCGTGCGCGGCGTCACGAACGGCCCGTCGCCCGATTGGATGCAGGCGCGCCTGCAGGCGCTCGGCCTGCGCCCGATCAACGCGCTCGTGGACATCACCAATTACCTGACCTTCGATCGCGGCCGGCCGCTCCACGTCTTCGATGCCGCCAAGGTGGCGGGCGGCCTCGTGGTGCGTCGTGGCCGGGACGGAGAGACGCTGAAAGCTCTCGACGGCAAGACCTACGCGCTGAGCGAGGATACCGTCGTCATCGCCGACGACAACGGCGTCGAGTCGATCGCCGGCATCATCGGCGGCGAGGCCTCGGGCTGCGACGCGTCGACGACCGATGTCCTCATCGAATCGGCCCTGTGGGACCCGGTGAACATCGCCCAGTCCGGCCGCCGGCTCGGAATCATCACCGATGCCCGCTACCGCTTCGAGCGTGGCGTCGATCCGGCCTTCACCCTGCCGGGCCTCGACCTCGCCACCCGCCTCGTGCTGGAGATCTGCGGCGGCAGTCCGAGCCAGCCCGTGATCGTCGGCGAGCCGCCGCAGACGGAGCGCGTCATCGACTTCCCCTGGACCGAGACCCGGCGGCTGGCCGGCATCGAGCTGTCCCGGGCCGAGATGAAGGTGTCCCTGGAGGCCCTGGGCTTTCACGTCGCCGGCTCGGGCGACCGGGTGAAGGTGCTCACTCCGTCCTGGCGCCCGGACGTGGAGGGCAAGGCCGACCTCGTCGAGGAGATCATCCGCATCGCCGGGCTCGACCGCATCGAGCCGAAGCCCCTGCCGCGTATCGAGGCGGCGGTGGGCAAGCCGGTGCTGACCGTGCTGCAGAAGCGCACGCGCCTCGCCAAACGGGCGCTGGCGAGCCGAGGCCTCGTCGAGGCCGTGACCTGGTCGTTCATCCCGCACGACGACGCGGTCCTGTTCGGCGGCGGCGGGGCGGACCTGGCCCTGGCCAATCCGATCGCCGCCGATCTCTCGGACATGCGCCCGAGTCTGGTGCCCGGCCTGCTCCGCGCCGCCCAGCGCAACGCCGACCGCGGCAGCGCCGACGTCGCCCTGTTCGAGGTCGGCCAGTGCTTCGCCGACGACCAGCCGGAGGGCCAGACCATCCGGGCCGCCGCCATCCGGCGCGGGACCGCGACCCATGCGGGTGCGGGACGCCACTGGGACGCGCGGACTGACGCCGTCGACGCCTTCGACGCCAAGGCCGACGCCCTGGCCCTGCTGGCCGCCTTCGGCATTCCCACCGGCGGCCTGCAGGTCGTGGCGGGCGGGCCCGGCTGGTTGCATCCGGGCCGGTCCGGCACGCTCCAGTTCGGCCCCAAGAACCCGGTCGGCTTCTTCGGCGAGGTGCATCCGCGCGTGATGAAGGCCCTCGACCTCAAAGGACAGCTCGTCGCCTTCGAGATCACCCTCGACGCCGTGCCGCTTCCGAAATACCGTCCCACCAAGGTGAAGCCCGCCCTCGGGCTGTCGGACTTCCAGCCGATCTCGCGGGACTTCGCCTTCGTGGTCGGACGCGATGTCGCTGCCGGCGAGGTGGTGAAGGCGGCGCAAGGAGCGGAGCGCAAGCTCATCACCGGCATCGACGTCTTCGACATCTACGAGGGTGTCGGCATCCCCGAAGGCTCGAAGTCGGTGGCAATCGCGGTCCGGCTCCAGCCGGTCGATCGGACCCTCACCGATGCGGAGATCGAGGCGGTGACCGCCCGCATCGTCGCCGAGGTCGGACGCAAGACCGGGGCGACTCTCCGCTCCTGACAGGACACCGCACGCATGCTCGATCCGGCTCTCGTCTCCGCGCTCTCGGCGGCCAAGCACCTCCCGGTCCGCGAGATGCGCGAGGCCCTGGCGGAGCCGGACCGGATCGCCGAAGCGGTGCTCGACGTCCTCGATCGGGCGGCCGGGCCGCCGGACCTCGCGGAGGCCGAGGCCGACCTGCTGTTCTGGGGCCTGCATGTCTTGGCAGCCGCGCGCGACACGCGGGTGTTCAAGCCGCTGGTGCGGCTGTTGCACGCCGACGGGGAGGCCCTCGACATCCTGATCGGCGACGCCGTGACGACGACGCTGGCCAAGATCCTGGTCAGCGTCTTCGACGGCGGGGTCGATCCGCTCTCCGCCCTGCTGGTCGACAGCACCACGGACGGCATGGTCCGGCACGAGGGCTTCGCCGCCCTGGCCTATCTGACGCAGACAGGCCGGATTCCGCTGCCGGTGGCCCGCGACCTGCTGGTCCGCTTCGACGACAAGCGGACCGCCGTGGAGGGGGATGTCAGCTGGGCCGGCTGGGAAGAGGCCATCGCCCTGCTGGGCCTGCGCGAACTGGAGCCCCGCGTCCGCGCCGCGCGCCGCGACGGGCGGCTGACCGACGAGTTCAGCGATCCACCCTGGTTCGCCAAGACCCTGCGCCACGCGGAGGCGCGCCCCGACGACCTCTCGCGCTTCGACCCGGAGCGGTTCGGACTGATCGAAGACCCGGTCGCGGCTCTGGCCTGGACGGCCGAGGATGTCGGCCAGCCCGTCCGCAACCCGTTGAAGAGCGTCGGCCGCAACGACCCGTGCCCCTGCGGCAGCGGCAAGAAGTTCAAGAAGTGCTGCCTCGACAAGGCGGCGGCCTGATCCGCCGCACAGGCGCGCTTGGTTCCGAAGACCAGACCGGGGCACTGTGCCTTGGTTAACCGGGCCTCGTTCAATCCTCACCTGTCGACGGACGGATTTAATCCCCGACGAAAGTAGGAAAATAGCAGCACAGGCGGGTGCGATTCAGCCCTTTCAGCCTTGGCTGGCCCCTTGTGCAGGGCAGCGTGACCGAACATATTTCGTCCTGAGGCGCCGCAGGGTGCCAGAGGTCCTGTGCGTGAGCCTCCTTCCGAAATCACACGCTGAGAGAGCTTCCAAGGGAAACTCCCATGGCATTCGATAACAGCCCCTTCCGGTACGGCGCTCAGCCGACCGGGTACGCCGGCAGCCAGGTCGAGATCGACCAGGGCCTGCGCAGCTTCATGCTCGGCGTCTACAACAACATGGTCGTTGGTCTCGGGATCTCGGGTCTCGTGGCGCTGGGCCTCAACATGGCCGCCGTTGCGCAGACGGCGGCCGGCGGCCTTGCCCTGACGCCTTTCGGCCAGCTGCTCTACACCAGCCCGCTGAAGTGGGTCGTGATGCTGGCGCCGCTCGCCTTCATCTTCATCTTCTCGATGCGGATGGACCGGATGTCCGCCTCCTCGGCGCGCCTGACCTTCTTCGCCTTCGCGGCGGTGATGGGCGCCTCGATGTCCTCGCTTCTGCTCGTGTTCACGGGCGCCAGCGTGGTGCGGGTGTTCTTCATCACGGCGGCGACGTTCGGCGGTCTCAGCCTCTACGGCTACACCACCAAGCGCAGCCTGTCGGGCATGGGCTCGTTCCTGGTGATGGGCCTGATCGGCCTCATCATCGCCTCGCTGGTGAACATCTTCCTCGCCTCTTCGGCGCTTCAGTTCGCGATCTCGGTGATCGGCGTCCTGATTTTCGCAGGCCTCACCGCCTACGACACGCAGAAGCTCAAGGAGATGTTCCTCTATAGCGGCGCCGATGCCGAGGGTGCGGCCAAGCTGTCGGTCAACGGTGCCCTGACGCTGTACCTGGACTTCATCAACATGTTCCAGATGCTGCTCTCGCTCCTCGGCGACCGCCGCTAAGCGAACCGAATCTCCGACGAAGAAAAGGCCCCGGTGGGACACCGCCGGGGCCTTTTTCATGTCGAACGGGTTGGTCCGGCTGACAACGTCTGGGGAGCAGCGCCCCTTGCCCTCGGTGTATCGTCCCCCGCGTCACACCGCGCGCAGGGGCGGCTCCAGCACGGCCAACACCCGGGCGAGATCGGTGCCACGCTTCATCACCAGCCCGGAGGCCGCCACCACCGCGTAGGCGCCCTGACGCCGGGCCAGCTTCGGGTCCTTCTCGACCCGGTACAGTGGCATCTCCGAGCTGCGCCGATAGATCGAGAACACCGCCTTGTCGCGGCGGAAATCGAGGGCGTAGTCGCGCCATTCCCCCTGCGACACCATCCGGCCGTAGAGATTGAAGATCACGCGCAGCTCGGCACGGTCGAAGGCGATCTGAGGGGTGACCGGCACGTTCGGGAAGGGGATGACCCGGGCGGCAGGCTCGGGCAATCGCGGATCGGCACCGGTTGTTTCGCTCATCGTCGCTCCTGTCCGGGGATTAATCCCTCATCATGGTGCCGTGCCTTCCCACCCGCAAGGGCGGCGATTCGGCCGGGCGCCGGCAAGACTCATCATCACGATTTTGCCGCCGTCAGGCCCAGGGTCGGCCTTGATGAGCGCCGATACCTGTGGCCGAAACTTCGTCGATCCCGTGCCGGTGCGGCGTCCGATCTTCACGGCTCCCCAGCTCCTCGGCCGGCGCCCGGGTCCACAGGACCGACATTCCAGAGGTTTCGAGACCCAAGGACTTCAGGCCGCCTCTTCGGAGCGCGGCCCTTTTTTTGAAGTTTGCCTGCGAAGCCCGCGCCGCGACGAAAATCTTCTGCCGCGGCGGCAAAGTCCGGCTAAGAAGACTGAAATGTACCGCGGGGACGGATCGTGGCCAGCTTCGATGCCGATTTTCGTGAGACGCTCACGACCTTGTTCGCCTGGCGCCGCGACGTGCGCCGCTTTCGGACCGACCCGGTGGACGAGACGCTGCTGCAGCGCTGCCTCGACCTGGCGGCCTTCAGCCCCTCGGTCGGCAACAGCCAGCCCTGGCGCTTCGTCCGCGTCAGCGATGCGGACCGCCGCGCCGCGGTGATCGCAAGTTTCGAGCGGTGCAACGCGGCCGCGGCCGAAGCCTATCAGGCGGAGCAGCGCGAGGCCTATGTGCGGCTGAAGCTCGCGGGCCTGCGGGAAGCGCCGGTGCACCTCGCGGTGTTCTGCGACGAGGCCACGGTGACCGGCCACGGCCTCGGGCGGGCGACCATGCCGGAGATGCTGCGCTACTCCGTCGTCACCGCCGTCCAGACCTTCTGGCTCGCAGCCCGCGCCCATGGACTGGGAGTCGGCTGGGTCTCGATCCTCGAGCCTGGAGCCGTCTGCAAAACGCTGGACGTTCCGTGTGCCTGGAGCCTCGTGGCCTATCTCTGCGTCGGGTTTCCGGTCGAGGAGCACGAAGACCCGGAGCTTGTCCGTCACGGCTGGCAGCAGCGGCTCGCATCCGGCATGACCCTGATCGAGCGCTAAGGACCGTTCGGATCAACGGAGTCAACGAAGTCTAAAGATGAACGCTCGGATTTAGCTTGATTGTGGTCGCGGGACTTTACCGCGCTTGCTGATTTCCGGGTCATACGGCACGCTCAGCACTTCGCTTTACCGGAACGAGACCTTGGATGCGCGATTGATGATCGGGCAAACGGTCACGCTTTCGGAAGGCACGGGTCATGGTTCGGCACGGCAGATGGGTTTTGGCGCTCGCAGGGGCGGTCCTCGGGGTGAACGGCGGGGAAGCAAACTTCCTGGTGGCTTCGGCCCAGGCGCGCGAGGTCGTCGCCTTTCATGAAGGCGTGATGCCCGGCTCGATCATCGTCCGCACCTCGGAGCGCCGTCTCTATCTCGTCAACGGCGACGGCACCGCGATTCGCTATCCGGTGGCCGTCGGCAAGCCCGGCAAACAGTGGAGCGGCGCCACCCAGATCGACGGCAAGTATGTCGAGCCGGCCTGGTCGCCGCCGCGCGAGGTCAAGCGCGACAACCCGCGTCTGCCCTCGGTGATCGCCGGTGGATCGCCGTCCAATCCCATGGGCGTCGCCGCCATGACCCTCGCGGGCGGCGAGTACGCCATCCACGGCACCAACCGGCCGAATTCCATCGGCACTTACGCCTCCTACGGCTGTATCCGCATGTACAACCAGGACATCACCGACTTGTATGAGCGCGTCTCGGTGGGCACGCAGGTCTACGTGACGCGCTGACTCCGTCGCGCGCCGAGCGCGCGGCGCGTCGAAACTGGCGCACGGCGCGTCGAAACAGGCGCGCGGCGCTGGCTGGATAAGCGTGCCGGCGCCGCCAGGGTACGCCGCTCCAGCCTTGCGAACGCCGCCCCTCTCTCAGATCCGACGAAGAGCGCCGTCCCGCCCAGCCGGATCGGCTCCGACGCGACCATCCGATCGACGAGGCGGTTCTCGATCGGCATCCGCGAATCCGACAGTCCCGAGACGCGCAGCGCGGCCGTTCGCCGGGCAAAGGTCCCCTGTGCGAAGCCATCGCTCCGCCATCTCGCGTAGGCGGTTCGAGGCCGCCCCTGGCGTGACGCCACCGGACGCGCGCTGGCGTCCGCCGCATCGCTGGACCCGTCACTTGCGCCCGCCGTGCCTGTCCCGACCCCGCCATTTGTGCGCGACTTGCGCAATTTCATTGACGAACTGCGCAAAATGCGCAGATGATTGTCGTCGTTCCGGGAGGAAACGTGTTCGTTGCCGATTGTTCGGCAGATCCGGGATGAAATCAGAATCAAAATTGCGCAAAATGCGCAGGGAGATCATCCGACATGCAGATCCCGATCAAACGGACCATCGAATCCGTGCCTGGCGGCATGATGGTCGTGCCGTTGCTGGCCGGCGCCCTGATCGCCACGTTCTTCCCCGGCACGCCGAAGCTGTTCGGATCGTTCACCGGAGCGCTGTTTTCCGGCGCTCTGACGATCCTGGCGGTCTTCTACGTCTGCATGGGCGCCAGCATCGATTTCCGCGCGACGCCTTACATCATGAAGAAGGGCGGCACCCTGCTGATCGTCAAGGTCGGCATCGCCATGATCCTCGGCCTGATCTTCGGGCAGGTGCTCGGCGAAGCGCCGGTGGCGGCCGGCATGTTCGCGGGGCTGTCGACCCTCGCCATCGTCGCCGCGATGAACGACACCAATGGCGGGCTCTATATGGCGTTGATGGGCCAGTACGGGCGCCCGCGGGACGTCGGCGCCTACACCGTGATGTCGCTGGAGAGCGGGCCGTTCCTCACCATGGTGACTCTCGGGGTGGCGGGGCTCTCGGCCTTCCCCTGGCAGACGCTTGTCGGTGCGATCCTGCCGCTGCTCGTCGGCATGATCATCGGCAACCTCGACCGTGAGATGCGAGCCTTCCTCAGCCGGGCGATTCCCGTGATGATCCCGTTCTTCGCCTTCGCGCTCGGGGCGGGCCTCGACCTGTCGAAGGTCTGGCAGGCCGGCCTGCTCGGCCTCGCCATGGGGGTCGCCGTGGTGGTCTTCACCGGCATCCCGCTGTTCTTCGCCGATCGCCTGACCGGGGGGACCGGCGTCGCGGGCGTCGCCGCGGCCTCGACGGCGGGCAACGCGGCGGCGGTGCCGGCGATCGTCGCCTCCGCCAACCCGGCCTATGCCGATGCGGCCGGGCCGGCGACCATCCTGGTGGCCGCCTGCGTCGTCGTCACGGCGATCCTGGTTCCGATCCTCACCGCCTGGGTGTCGCGGCGCTTAGGCGATCCCGAAGTGGTTGGCGCCGAAGTGGCTGGCGCCGAGGAGGCTACAGATTCCGCCGCCGCGCCGACCGTTGCCGGCCGCTGATGATGTCCGGCCGCTGGCTCATTCTCGCCGATGACCTGACCGGCGCCGCAGATTGCGCCATCGCGTTCGGGCGCCGCGGCCTCGCGGCCGCGGTGACCTGGGACGTCACCACCTCGGGCGATGTCTCCCCGGATGACTCCAGGCCCCTGCCGGTGCTCGCCTACGACGCGGACAGCCGCGGTCTGTCAGCGTCCGCCGCCGCCGAGCGCCATCGCGGCCTCCTCGAACGCTGGTTCGAACCGGACAGGGTTCTGTTCAAGAAGATCGATTCGACGCTTCGCGGACAACCCGCCGCCGAGACCGCCGCCACGATGGCCCACCTGATGGAACGGACCGGCGCCGCCTTCGGGATCTGCGCCCCCGCCTTCCCGGCGACCGGCCGAACCACGCTGGCGGGCCACGTCCATGTCGCCGGACGTCCCTTGGAGGATGCCGAGGTCTGGCGCCGGGACCACACCTACGCCAGTGCCAATTTAGGCTTCGTGCTGGGTACGGCCGAGATCGAGACGACGCTGGTTCCGCTCTCCGCCATCCGCAGCCCCGATCTCGCGTCCCGTCTCGCCTGCATTGCCGAGGGCGGACCGGGCGTGGCGATCTGCGATGCCGAGACGGACGGGGATCTGGCGCGGATCGCGGCGGCGAGCCTTGCCGTGGCGCCGGTTCCCTTCTTCATCGGCAGCGCCGGGCTGGCCCACGCTCTCGCGGACACCCTTGCGCCCGCCCCGACGGGGGCGGTCCACATCCCCCCGAGCCGATCCGGCAGCCTGATCGTCGTCGGGTCGCTCGCGGCGGCCTCGCGCGCGGCCATGCGAAGGCTTGCGGCGCAAGACCACGTCGTCCATCTGCCGGTCTCGCCCGATACGCTGCTCGGCGATCTGGCCGGCCGGGCCGATCTGGCCGCCCGCGTCGCCGCCGTAATCGCGGCGGGGGACGACGCCCTGGTGGAGATCGCCATCGGCGACGCCCTCGACATGAGCCTCGGACCGCGCCTTGCGCGGGCGCTCGCCGAGGCCCTCGATCCGATCGCGACGCGGATCGGCGCCGTCGCGGCGACCGGCGGCGAGACCGCCGCCGCGCTCCTCGCCCGCTTCGGCATCGACGGGATTCGCCTCGTCGACGAGATCGAACCCGGCGTTTCCCTCGGCCTGACCCTGGGCCGTCTCTCGATTCCCGTCGCCACGAAGGCCGGCGCCTTCGGCGACGCCGAGAGCCTCATCCGTATCAGCGAGCGCCTGCGCGCCGTCCGAACCCAAGGAAGCTTCTCATGACCCGTCCGACCATCGCGATCACCATGGGCGATCCCGCCGGCATCGGCCCGGAGATCATCATGAAGGCGCTGGCGCACGCGGATGTCCGAGCCCTGTGCCAGCCCCTGGTGATCGGCGATGCCGAACGTCTCCGGCAGGCCGGCCGGCTCGTCGGCACCGACATGTCCGTCGAGTCCCTGTCCGATGCCGGCGCGGCGGACTTCCAGAAGACGGCGGTTCAGTGCCTGGACCTCCAGGTCGTCCCCGCCGACCTGCCGTTCGGCCAGGTCTCCCCGGTCGCGGGCGAGGCGGCCTACCGCTACATCGAGAAGGCCGTCGAGGTGGTCCAGGCCGGGCAGGCCCAGGGCATCTGCACCGCGCCGCTCTCCAAAGAGGCCCTCCACGCCGCCGGTCACAAGTTTCCGGGCCATACCGAGCTGCTCGCGCATCTCACGGGTACGCCCGAAGTCTCCATGATGCTGGTTTCGCCCAAGCTCCGGGTCATCCACGTCACGACCCATATCGGGCTCATCGACGCCATCGCGAAGATCGAGCCCGGCCTGGTCGAGCGCGTGATCGCACGCGGCCACGGCGTCCTGGTCAAGGCCGGGATCGCCAACCCCAAGATCGGCGTCTGCGCGATCAACCCGCATGCCGGCGAGAACGGCCTGTTCGGCCGGGGCGAGGAAGCGGCCAAGATTACGCCGGCGATCGAGGCCTGCCGCGCCAAGGGCTGGGACGTGCGCGGCCCGCTGCCGGCCGACACCCTGTTCTTCCTGGCCGGACGTGGCGATTACGACATGGTGGTGGCGATGTACCACGATCAGGGTCACGGCCCGATCAAGGTGCTGGGCCTCGAGGCCGGCGTGAACATCACCGTGGGGCTGCCGGTGATCCGTACCTCCGTCGACCACGGCACCGCCTTCGACATCGCCGGGACCGGCATCGCCGACGAGCGCAGCCTGATCGAGGCCCTGCGTCAGGCCGTCGACCTCGCTCCGAAGGCGCAAGCCGCCTGAGACACGAGGCTTTCCGGCGGGGATGGCTGAAACCTCCTGGCCAGCGCCGCCGGGCTCAGCCATGACGCGGGACCGAAGGCCGGAGGACCGCCCCATGTCGATGCGCAGCCAGGAGCGCCGGAACCTGCTGCTGGAGGCCCTGAGCGTCGGCGAGATCGACGTCGACGAGGTCGCCCTGCGCCTGAACGTCTCCGCCTCGACGGTGCGGCGCGACCTTCAGCACCTCTCGGCCATCCGCGCCGTGCGCCGGACTTATGGCGGCGCGATCCTGGCGAGGCGCCCGCCGGAAACCACGCTGGCCGAGCGGCTCGCGGTGAACGGCGCCGAGAAGCGGGCGATCGCGCGGGCCGCCCTCGACCTGGTGGCGGATGGCGACACGCTGATCCTCGATGCCGGCTCGACCGTGGCCGCCTTCGGCCAGCTTCTCGCCAAGCGGCGGCTTCGGATCATCACCAACAACCTGGCGCTCCTGCCCTTCCTCACCGAGGCACCGGGGCTCGACCTCGTGGTGCTGGGGGGGGCGCTGCGGGCCACCAGCATGAGCACCATCGGACCGCTCGCGGTCGAAGCGCTGCGCTTGATGACGGCCGATCGCGCGATCCTGAGCGCGGACGGCGTCGTGGCGGGACGCGGCCTGTGCGAGGCCAGCCTGGATCAGGTCACGCTCAAATCGCTCATGATGCGGCAGGCCCGCGAGGTGATCGTGCTGGCCGATGCGAGCAAGCTCGGTCGGGCGGAGCAGACCGCCTGGGCGCCGCTCCCCCGGAACTGGACCCTGGTCACGGATTCGCACGAGCCGGCGGAGGAATTGCAGCGCCTCTCCGAAGCCGGCGCCGAACTGCGCATCGCGACCGCCTCCGTGACGTGAATCGGAAGCCTCCCGGGCGCTGGCGCCTGCGGCCCGAAGACCTCGTCTCCGCAACCCTCATCCCTGAAAGCCTTTCGCCTATGACGCGCGACACCCTTGCCCTCGGAATCATCGGCGCCGGCATCATGGGCGAGCGTATGCTCGGCGTTTTGTCCGGTCCGGATGCCGATCCGGATGCCGGGTCCGTGCGGGTCGCCGGGATCTGGGACCCGTCCGAAGCGGCGTTCGCGCGCATTGCCGCCCGATATCCGGCGGTTCCGAGGCTGGCGGATGCGGATGCGCTCATCGCGGCCAGCGCCTGCGTCTACGTGGCCTCGCCGCCCGCCTCGCATCTTGGCTATGCGCGCCGGGCCGCGGCGGCCGGCCGGAGCCTCTTCCTGGAGAAGCCGCTGGCCGTCGATGTGGCGGAGGCGCGCCGCTTCGTGGATGAGGCCGACATCCGGGGCGCGGTCAATTTCCCGTTTGCCGCCGCGCCGGCCGTCGCCACGCTCGTGCGCTGGATCGCCGAGGGTGTCGTCGGGACGCCGCGCCGCCTCACCATCGCGGTCGCCTTCGCGCAATGGCCCCGGCCCTGGCAGGCGGATGCGGTGAACTGGCTCGATGCACGCGCCGAGGGCGGTTTCACGCGCGAGGTCATCTCGCACTTCCTGTTCCTGGCCCGGCGTCTCCTCGGCCCTTTGGCATCGCTGGAGGGTCATGCCGACTTCCCGCAGGCCGGTCGGGCGGAGCGGGCGATCGAGGCGACGCTGTCGGCGGGCGGCGTCCCGGTCCGCCTTCGAGGCCAAGTCGGCGGAACGGACCTCGCCGACCACAACACCTGGACCCTGGAAGGCGACGCCGGCACCATTCGCCTGCGCGACTGGTCCATCGCCGAGCGGATGGGACCGGACGGGCATTTCGTAGCTGCGGAGGACGCGTTACCCAACGATCGCGCCCGGCTGATCGCCCTTCGGGGTCAACTGGACGGCGTCGTCCGGATGGCGCACGGCGAGCCGCATCCCCTCGCCACCTTCGCCGAAGCGCTGAACGTTCAGGAGATCGTCGAGAGCCTGATCGCCGCGTGAGCCCGTCCCCGGGAGACATCGACGGCCGGGATCGACGGGTCCGAACCGCCGGCACTCGCGCGCGGTCTTCAGGCCGGGACCGGGATGCGCAGGGGTTCGTAGGTGGCCCGGTAGCTGCGCGGCCCGATGACCGAGAGCAGCAGGTTCCGGGCCCATCCGGGCAGCTGGGCGGTGCGTGACAGCCGGTCGGTCATGGCCTGGACATGGGCCACGCGGGGCCGGCGCAGGGCCTCGTAGGCCGCGCCCACCGTGCTCCAATCCGTCCGCTCGGCCAGCAGCGCGGCGAGCACCAGTGCATCCTCGAGACCGAGGGCGGCGCCCTGGGCCCAGACCGGCGCGGTCGCGTGCGCGGCGTCGCCCACCAGCACCACGCGGTCCCGGGTCCAATGCGGAATCCGAACCTCCTCCAAAGGCGAGTGATAGAGCGCGCCCGGCCGGGCCAGGACTGCCTCGAGGGTGTCGCGCACGAGGCGTGGGAACGACGCGAAGCGAGCACGGGAGGCGGCCAGGTCCGGCCCCGGATTCGTGCTCGGCGCTTGGCCGGACGCGGAAGCGCCCGAGATCGAGATCCAGCCGTAGACCTCATTCCGATCGACCGGGATCATCAGGAACAACCCGCCCGATCCGGCCCACAGCGTCCAGGCGTCGAGGCCCGGGTTCGGCGCCATGAAGCGCCAGCTCGCCGGTGCCAGCATCGCCGCGCCGAGCGCCGCATCGCCGAACACGTCGCGGCGAACCCGGGAATGCACGCCGTCGGCGCCCACCAGGAGCCCTCCGGTCTCGACCTTCCCGTCCCGGCCCTCGACCGTGACGCCCCGCGGCTCCGGCCGCACTGCGCCGATGTCGAATCCCAGCCGGAGATCGGCCGGGGGAAGGTCGCGCGCCAGCAGGCGCAGAAGGTCGGCGCGGCGCAGGCAATGCGGACGCATCTCGTCTCCCCAGAACGCCACCTCGTCGACGGCGAAGAGGAGGCGTCCGCTCTCGGTGCGGTACTCGCGTCGCCGCACCGGCGAACCCACCGTGCGCAGGGCATCGCCCAGGCCGAGCTGCGCGAGGGCCTGGACCGCGTTCCCCGGCAGGTTGATGGCGAGGCCCGCATCGGCCGGCTCGTCGCGCCGTTCCAGGGTCAGCGTCGGAATGCCGTGCCTGTGCAGCGCCCGCCGGGTGGCCAGACCCGCGATGCCGCCCCCGGCGATGAGCACCCGACTCGTTGCGGTGTGGTCCATCCGGCCTCGCCTCGTATCCTGTGTCGTGCTCATTGCGGTCGTGCTGATCGGGGGTCGTGCTGATCGGGGGTCGTGCTGCTCAGGCGTCGTGCTGATCGCGACCGGGATGGCGTCAGGCGCAGGGCCATGCTGGCGAAGACACCGTCCCGGCGGATCAGCCCGTGCATCAAAGCCGCCCCGAGATGGGCCAGGATGAGGCCGAACAGGGCGTAGGCCAGGACCGTATGCAGCGGCCGGAGCCAGGCATAGAGGCCGGGATCGCGCGGCAGAATCGGCGGAAGCACCAGCGCGCCGGCGAGTCCGATCGGATACCCGGCCGCCGACAGCATCGCCCAGCCGATCAGCGGCAGCCCGAGCATCAGCCCATAGAGCAGGATGTGGGAGGCATGCGCCGCCTGCCGCTGCCAGCCCGGAAGGTCGGCCGGCAGGTCCGGCGGCGGATGGCGCCAGCGATTGGCGAGGCGCAGCACCGCCAGGACCAGGATGCCGATCCCGAGGGGGCGGTGCAAAGCCACGAGGGCCTGATAATGCGCCAGCGAGGTCACCATCGCGACGCCGATGAACAGCATCGCGAGGATCAGGCCCGCCATGGTCCAGTGCAGCAGCCGTGCCGGCCGGTTGAAGCGTGCGGGGTGGCTCACAATCCGGCTCCTGACGCGGGGGTGTCGTGGACGGCGCTGGGCGACTTCGGCTCGCCGGCGCGGCGCGTGAAGGATTGGGAATAAGCCGCCGAGCGGGCGCTGAGCAGCGGATCGTCCGAGCCCGCGATGCCGGCGGGCAGCACCAGGGGGTCGAAATTGACGTCGCGGCAATTGCCGTCGGCCTCCGCCTCCGTCGCGGTGACGACGACGCTCCCGAGATCGACGGTCGCGCGGTCGGAGGGCCAGGCGACCGTCGCGTCCGCCATGGGATCGCCCGTTTCGCCGAGCGTGGCGATGAGGTGCCAGCGCACGGGCGTCCGACGGACCGCGGACGCGAAGGCGTCGAACAGGAAATTCTTGTCCGCACGTGCGCTCTGGGCCGCGCTTTCGGCCGTGGCGGCCTGATCCGGCACGAACGCCCAGCGCACGGGCGTCTCCGTGCCGTCCCGGGCGACGAACCGGAAGGCGTTGAGGCTGCGGAAGGTGTCGTCGGCGAACCCGGCGGTGATCGTCCGCGCCTTGATCAGGGCGGCCGCCTTCGCGCTCTCGGGATGCCCCGCGAAGAACGCCTTCAGCGCGTCGGGGTTCGGCTTGCCCGTGCCCGGGTCCGGTTTGGCGGCGAGGAGCTGTTCGTAGAACGCCTCCGGGGTGCGGACCGGGAAGACCGGGATGTCGTTGTTACCGGTGCGCCATTCCTCGCCGTTGGGCAGGTGGAATCGCAGCGCGAGGCTGCGCACCGTGGTGGCTGCATCCGCCGCATAAGGCTGGCCGCCCGCCAGCGCGATGCGCCCGGTGACCGGCGTGACCTGCCCGGCGCCGAACAGCGACGCCTTCGACAGGCGCGCCCCCCGGCCGCTGCTCTCGAAGCGGCCGGCGAGGCAGAGCCCCTTGGCATGGTTGCGCCGGAATCCCGGATGCGGGCCGTTGACCCGCTCGAAGCGGTCGACGATCCGCGCCTGGTCCAGCGCGCCCGGCGAGAGCCAGCCGCCGACGGCGGCGAAGGCCCCGGCGGTGCCGGCGAGGAGGCCCCCGATGGCGCCGAGCCGGAGGAGGACGGCGCGTGGGGTCAAGCCCGGATCGGCGCCCGTGAGGTCGTTCAGGATGGACATGGCGGACCTTCAGATGGCCTTCGCGGTGGCGCGCCGGATCGCATCGGCGAGGGGGTGCAGGATTGCGGGATCGGCGGCTCCGACGAGGCTGTAGCCGAGCCCGTCGTGGGCCCAGGCGTAGCCGTTCGCGGCTGCCGTCGCGTAGGGCCGCATCGGCGCGTCGCCGGGCACCGACATGGGCCGCATCAGCATCACGAAGCGCGCGCCGTGGCCGTCATCGTACATCAGGAGCCCGGCCGGCCCCTGCGGCGTGGCAACGAGGCGCCCGCCCATGAGGCGGTAGCCGGCGCCGCTCAGGTCCGGCACGCCGACCGGCCGCTTGAGCCGGGCCGAGAACCAGCCCGCGATCTCGTCCCGGTTGGTGGCTGCCAGCTCGACCGGACGGGTGTGGTCGGGGGCATAGACCGCGTAGTTCATGCTCGCCGACTGAGCCAGGGCCTCGATGCCGGTCGGCACCGGCGAGACCGCCTCGCGCAGGCCCCAGCCTCCGGCCCCTCCGACCAGGAGCAGAAGCCCGGCCGCCATCGCGTGCCACGCCGGACGAGATGGATGGCGGCGCGCCTCGACGATCCGCGCCAGGTTCAGCCGGGCCGGCACCGGCTCGGCCGCGACAGGCGCGAAGGCGGCGCGCATCTCGGCGCGCAGGGCGACCAGACGCTCGACCCGTGCCCGCGCCTCGGGATGGTCATCGAGAAAGGCCTCGACCTCGCGCTGCCGGGCCGCCTCGAGCCGCTCGTCCACGAGGCCCTGGAGATCGTCTTCGCCGATCGGACGCATGGTCATTTCACCCTCCGCAGGAGCGGGCGCTTAGCCGGAACGGTCGCGTCGGCGCCGTCCATCAGTTGGATCATCCGGTCCCGCGCCCGGGACAGGCGGGACATCACGGTCCCGGTCGGGATGGCGAGGATGTCGGCGGTCTCGGCGTAGGACAGGCCCTCGACCGTCACCAGCAGGAGGACGCTGCGCTGCTCTTCCGGCAGGGCGTCGAGCGCGCTCATCAGGTCCCGGTGGCGCAGGCCGCTCTCCTGCGTCGGCGCCACCGCGAGGTTGGCCTCCGCGGTGTCCTCGATCGGCAGGTGGGCGCCGCGGCGGGCGCGTCGGCGCATCTGCGTCACCGCGAGATTGTGGACGATCGCGAAGAGCCAGGTCCGGGCGTCGCCATCGGCCCGGCGCTGGTGCCAGCGGCCGACGGCGTGCTCCAGGCAATCCTGCACGAGATCGTCGGCATCGGCCGGGTTGCGCAGCAGAGCCCGCGCGTAGCGGCGCAGGGCCGGAATCAGCGGCTCGATGAGGCGCATCATGTCCGTCATGTCCGGTCTCCTGGCATGGGCGGGGCTCCGCTTCGTTTCGGGCCGGACGCGCTTCGGAACCGGCTACGGGGGCATGGACGCGGCCGAGTCCCGATTATTCCACGCGCGCATCGAAATCTTTCTCGCATGCCTCGCGTCTTGCCCCTCGATGGTCTGATCTCGGATACGAAGTCCGAATTCTTTAGTGGCCGGTGGAATAAGCAACCGAACACATCGTCTGTCCGGCATCCCTGCTTGACGCTGTTGGATCAGGCAGGATCCACAGGAGGCCCGACATGACGATGTTCAAGACCGTTTCCGCCGTCGTTCTCGCATCTGCCGCCAGCATCGCGGCCCTGACCGGCGCCTCTCAGGCTCGGACCGTCCCGCACCCGACCGAGAGCCCGGCGATCACCGGCTCGATCCTGACGCCGCCGCGTTCGGCGGACTGGCTCGGCGGCCCGGACAGCGACAGCGGCAATGCCCGCAACCCCGCCCTGCCGGGCTACGCTCAGGCCCGCGGCCAGGAAACCGGCGGCCCCGCCCGTGAGCTGATCCCGAATTAGAACGCCCCGGTCCGGGGGCGATTGGGTCGCATCGGCCACGGACCGGGCGGCCCTAGCTCAGGGCCATGTCCCACATTGGCCCCCTCACCCGCGCCGCCGGCCTTGCCCGCCTCTCCGAATTTCTCGG
This sequence comes from Methylobacterium sp. Ger2507, assembly GCF_055231875.1. Classification (NCBI taxonomy): domain Bacteria; kingdom Pseudomonadati; phylum Pseudomonadota; class Alphaproteobacteria; order Hyphomicrobiales; family Methylobacteriaceae; genus Methylobacterium; species Methylobacterium sp. Ger2507. Next base: position 5,049,125 of record NZ_JBUYVC010000001.1, on the reverse strand, counting down.
GGGCGCGGGCGTGGCCTATGCGGCCGACCGCAACACCGACCGGGGGCCGGGGGCTGCGCCGACCACGTCGGCACTGTCGCCCTACCTGCGTCGGCGTCTCATCACCGAGGCGGAGGTCGTGGCGGCGGCCGACGCTGCGTTCGGCGACGGGGGCGCAGAGAAGTTCGTGTCCGAGGTGTTCTGGCGGACCTATTTCAAAGGCCACCTCGAAACCCATCCCTCCGCCTGGACCGACTATCGCGCACTGGTCGCGGACGGACATGCGCGGATGGCCGCCGACCCTGGTCTGCGGCGAACCTACGAGGCGGCGATCGACGGACGGACCGGCATCGACGGCTTCGACGACTGGGCTGGCGAACTCGTGGCGACGAACTGGCTGCACAACCATGCCCGGATGTGGTTCGCCTCGATCTGGATCTTCACCCTGCAGCTGCCCTGGGCGCTCGGGGCGGATTTCTTCCTGCGTCATCTGCTCGACGGCGATCCGGCCAGCAACACGCTGTCCTGGCGCTGGGTGGCGGGCCTGCACACCCGAGGGAAGCCTTATGTCGCCCGCGCGGAGAACATCCGCCGCTACACGGACGGGCGCTTCGATCCGGTCGGGCTCGACGAATACCCGGATGCGCTCGACGAGCCGATGCCGCCGCGCGAGGTTCCGCTGCCGCCGGCCGACACGGCGCCGGAGGGCGAGGTCGCCCTGTTGCTGCACCTCGACGATCTCCACCCGGAGAGCCTGCCGCTGGGGACCGCGCGAGTCGTGCGCATCGGCGGCCTGATCGTTCATGCCGATGCCGCCGCCGATCGGGTGAAGGCGGCGGACGACGCCGCGATGGCGGACGCCCTGTCCCGGGCGGAGGCCCATTTCGGGTGCGCGGCCGGTCCGGCCGGGGCCGATTGGGCCGGCGACCTCCCGGTGGTCACGGCCTGGGCGCCGGTCGGACCCTCGGCGGCGGCCCTGCCGGATGGCTGCCGCCGCGTCCGGCGCCCGTGGGACGAAGCCGCCTGGGCACGGTCGACGCGGGGCTATTCCCGCGTGCGGTCCGTCATTCCCGCCCTGCTGGGACGCTGAGTTCTCGCGCGCAGGCCGCGGAGGGGACGTGTCGGCAGTAGGGCACGTCCGACGCCGCCCTCAGGCTTCCGGATTGGTCCGGACCGAGAACCGGTCCCGCGCCGTGATGCGGTCCGCTACGAGGTCGTGGACCTCGCGCTGGTAGATCTCCCGGCACAGGAAGGCGCGCTCGACATCGAGGCGGTCCTCCGCGATGTCGATGTACCAGCAACGGCGTCGGCCGCTCCAGCGATAACTGCGGCCTTTCAGAACGTCCTTCTGGGCGATCGGCGAGCCGGCGGCCCAAACCCGCACCGTCGGCTTGCGGGCGGTCTCCAGCAGGCACGACAGGGCCAGGCGTTTAGAGGTCTTCAGCGGGGCGGCCAACAGGGCAAGCAGCGCCCGGCAATCGTCGATGGCGCGATGCCCTTTGTGGAAGACGCCGTAATCCATCAGCAGGTAGCCGAGCTTCAGGCCCTCGTGTCCCTCGTCGCGCCAGGGCACCTGATGGCAGGAACAGGCCCAGTTCTTCTCCGCGAAGACCGGCCAGCGGGTCTCGCACATCTGCCGGTCGAAGCTGGCGTTGTGGGCGATCACCACGGCGGCGTCGGCCACCATGGCGTGCACCGCCGCATCGTCGATGGCCTGCCCGGCCACGTCGGCGTCGCTGATGCCGGTGAGGCGCGTGATCTCGGGCGGGATCGGGCGCCCCGGGTCCTGGAGCTGGTTCAGGGTCTCGAGCACCCGGTAGACCCGCCCGCTGGCACCATACGCGAACTTGATCATGCCGAGTTCGATCACGGCATCGCGGCTGTGATCCACTCCCGTCGTCTCGGTGTCGACGATCAGGCCGATGAAAATCGGCTCGTCCGGCGGCTCGGCGCTGTCCACGAACGGCCTGATCTGGCGCAGCACCCGGTATGCCCCCGTGGTCTCGAGGGCATCCGCGATCGCATCGAAGGCGTGTGTCGGTTCCACGGCGTCCAGGCTCGGATGGTCTCCGGCCGCTCAGGCCGATGGGGCCGAGCGGGTTCGGCGGAAACCTAGGTGCAGAGCCGATCCGTTCGATAGCGGTTACGCCGCGAAATCCCCAGCAAAGTGCGAGGGCGGATGACGATGATCGGTGGTCCGTCCAGCAGGGTCGATGTCTTCGCAGGGTGGATCAGCGCTCAGGCTTGTCGAGGCCCAGGTATCCGTGCGCCTCCGCCGGCGTCATCGTCCGGATCGCCGCATCCGAAAACCCCAAGCTGCGAAGCGCGGTCCTCTGGCGATTGGTGATCATCAGCGAAATGGCGGGCGATGCGACGGCAGGTTCGGCGCGGAACTCCGGATCGTTGTCCTGTGCCCGGCGGCGGCGTTCCCCGAACACCGCGTCCGCTGTCTCGCGGTCCAGGAATCGGAACAGATCGTCATCCGATTCACCCGCCATCCGGTCCGCCCTCCCAGTCAATCGTCCTGTACCCATACCGGAGGTCGCAGCAAACCGGACGTCGATTCAAGCACGCGGGAGGACCGAGAGGACATGACGCGACGCCCACTCGACCGTCCGGCGGCCGGCGCAGGTCCGGGCTCCGTTTTAGAGAACCCGACCCCGCGCGGCCACGGCGACCGCGCGGGACCTTCAGGCCCTCAGCGGGCCGGCGGCGACGTGGCCTCGACGGCCGTGAAGGCTTCGAGGATGCGGTAGGTGTGCTCGGCACCTTCCGGCACCAGCCAGGAATCGCCGGGCTCCAGCAGGACCTTCTCGCCGTCCACGATCAGCTCGGCGCGGCCGGCGATGACGTAGCCGACGGTCTCGTAGGGGCGCTTCGCCATCGGCTTGTCGGCGCTCGGCGCCTCGTCGCGCCACATGCGCATCGCCACGGTCTGTCCCCGGGCCAGGGCGACCTCGCCGTGCGGGCCTTCGCCTGCGTTGTTGCTCGAAACCTTGGTGGCCATCGGGTTGTCCTTCGGTGCTGACGCGGTGGCCGGAACAACGGAGGGGGATGCCGGACGTTCCGGCGGCAACGCGTCCTCAGAAATCGACCGCGATGCCCTTGATCTCCCAATCGTCGTAGCGCACCGGCTCCAGCCCGCCGCGGCCCTGGCGCTCGCGCTGGGCCGCGATCTCGGCGGCGTGGGCATCGATGGCGTCCCGGCGTTCAGCCGCCTCGGCCAGCGCCCGAGCCGCCTCCGGCGTCAGGCGCCTGTTCGCCTCCGGCTGGGGCTCATCCGCGCGGTTTTCCGTCGGTTCCGGGCTCGTCATGGCTTGCATCTCGGTGTGGTGGGTGGAAGGGCATCGCAGACAGGTCCGCCGCGAGCGGGCTCAAGAATTCAGGAAGTGGCATTCATGGCGACAGGTCGCAATACGGATGCGCCGACGGCGCCGATCGACCGCACCGTCGCGGGCCTCGCCGCCCGTCAGGTCGCTCACAGCGCGGTGGCCGACCTCATCGGCAAGACCCGTGGCTTCGCCCTCGAGGACGCCCTCGCGCAGGCCGGCCGGAACGCCGGTCTCGACGCCGCCGATGCCGGGCTGGCTCGCGCCATCGCCACCGCCACCTTCCGGCGCCTCGGCTTCCTGCGCCGGGTCCTGGCCGAGCGCATGGCCCAGGGTCTGCCCGAGGATCAGCCGCGCCTCGTGGCGCTCCTGGCCACCGGGGCCGTGCAGATCCTCGATCTCAACGTGCCGGATCACGCCGCCGTCGATCTCGGCGTACGCCTCGCCAAGGCCGATCCGCAGCTCCAGCACCTCACCGGACTCGTCAACGCGATCCTGCGCCGGATCGTGCGCGAGCGCGAGGCGATCGTCGCCAATCCGGGCGACCCGCTCTCCGACAACACGCCGGACTGGCTCGCCCGGCGCTGGCGCGCGGCCTATGGCGACGAGACCGCGCGGGCCATCGCGGCCGCCCATCTCCAGGGCGCCGCCCTCGACATCACCGTACGGGGATCGGCCGCCGAATGGGCCGAACGCCTCGGCGGCGTCGCCCTGCCGACCGGCAGCGTGCGCCTGCACGAGGTCCGCTCCGCCGTCGCCGACCTGCCGGGCTATGCCGAGGGGCAATGGTGGGTGCAGGACGCCGCTGCCGCCCTGCCGGCGCGGCTCCTCGCGGTCACGCCCGGAGAGCGGGTCGCCGATCTCTGCGCGGCGCCCGGGGGCAAGACTGCGCAGCTCGCCGCCGCCGGTGCCTCGGTGCTGGCGGTCGACCGGTCGAGCCCGCGCCTGGAGCGTCTGTCGCAGAACTTCGCCCGGCTCGGCCTGGAAGCGGAGATCCGGGTCGGCGATGCCCTCTCGATGCCCGAAGAGGGCGCTTTCGACGCCGTCCTCCTCGATGCGCCATGCTCGGCCACCGGCACTCTCCGGCGCCATCCCGATGTGGCCTGGACCAAGACCGAGAGTGACATCAGCCGCCTCATCGGCCTGCAGAAGCGCCTGTTCGACAAGGCCGCCGCCCTCGTGCGGCCCGGCGGCCGCCTCGTCTACTGCACCTGCTCTCTGGAGCGGGAGGAGGGGGAGTACCAGGTCGCGACCTTCCTCACCCGCAACCCGGACTTCGAGCGCGTGCCGGTGCAGGCCTCGGAACTCGGCGGTTTGTCGGAGCCGATCGACGCCGCCGGCGACCTGCGCACGCTGCCGGCGCATCTGACCGGTGAGGCCCCGGAACTGCGCGGCGGCCTCGACGGGTTCTTCGCCAGTCGTCTGCGCCGGAAGGGTTGAGGATGCGTCCCGGCCGGATCGGAGGCGCCATCCGGGCGGCTGTCCGGTCGGGCGTCCTGTCGTGCGCCCTGGCGGGCGTTCTGCTGTCCTCCGTCACGGCGGCCCGGGCGCAGGTCGATCCGCGCATCCTGCCGCTCCACCCGGCCTATGCGCGCAATCCCACCTGCGCGCCGGTCGCGGCCACGATCCCGTTCGACGTCCATGAGGGCACCCGCGACGTCGCGCTGTCGCCCTCGCCGCGCGAGATGCCGCTGAACCAGGGCGAGAGCGCGATCTGCTTCGCCTACGCCACGGCCGACATGATCTCGCACCGGCTCGGGCGTCAGATCTCGCCCCTCGACGTGGCGACCAAGACCTACTTCGCCGATCCGGAACGCCTGACCGCGATCCCGGCCCTGCGCGCCCATCTGAAGGCCCATCCGAACTGGCGGGCCGACATCGCCTGGAGCCGCAACGCCGCCGAGATGTCCAACATCGGCAACCCCAAGCTGCTGCCGTACTTCGACAAGATCGAGGGTGGCGAGGAGGACACCGCCGCCCTGCTCTACAACATCGGCGGCCTGTGCGAGGATCGGGACCTGCCGTCCAACGACGGCTATCGCTACGCCGACCGGACCCTGCGGGCGCTGCGCTACCGCAGCCGCCTCGCGCCCCGGCCCCTGTGCTTCCGCAGCCTTGCCGGAACCGTGCCCCATCTGCGCGATCCCCGCACCGACACCTTCAACGCCGGCTGGATCGCCCACGTGGAGGCGCGCTGCCGCCGGGTCCCCTTGCCGGTGCCGCTGCTGCCGGTCTCCTATCGGGTCGCCGCCAATCAGGCGGAGTTCGCCGCCCTGCGCGAGGCCGGCCGGCCGCCGGGCCGCCGGGCGGTCGCCCGCATCCTGGCGATGATCGATTACGCCCTCGACCACGGCCGGGTGCCGACCATCGGCTACAGCTGGTACCTCCTGGAGGACCGCGACCCGAAGGACCCGGACCTGCACGCCGATCACGCCAGCCCCGTCATCGGCCGCCGCAAGGTCGGCGGCAGCTGCCAGTATCGGGTCCAGGACAACACCGGCGAATACTGCGCCCGGATGCGCGAGGGCATGCGCGAGGCCTGTGACAACGGTCGGGTCTGGGTCGATGAGGAGGCCCTGCGGCGCACGCTCTACAGCGTGACCTATCTTCGCTGACGGCGTCGCGTTTCGGCGCGGGAACCCAGATGCGGGTCCGGAGTGGACGAGGCCTGCGTCGGAGGGATGCGAGTCCCGGCTGGAGTTTGGCTGGGATCGGGGGAAACCGGTTATTCCGACAAGCCAAAGGAACCTGACGGACTCCAGTGCCTTGGAGCCGGGCGGTCAGAGCAGGCGCCGGTCCAGGCGCAGGATGCGGCAGGGCGCACCGGCCTTCGCCGCGGGGGCGTGCGGCGCGCGGATCAGCAGCGCTTCGGCCGATCCGAGGATGCGCAGCATCGACGAATCCTGGCGGTTCTCCGGATACACCACCGGCAACCGGTCGGGCGCCGTCTCGATGCGGGCGCGCAGGTAATCCTGGCGCAGGTCGTTCTCCGCGAGGTCGCAGCCGAGGATGGCCGGCTCCGAGGCATCAGCGGCCGCGTGCGGGTTGCCCAGGAGTGCCCGGATCGCCGGAACCACGAACAGCAGGCCGCACACCACCGACGCGACCGGGTTGCCGGGCAGACCGAGCACGGCCATGCGGCCGAGCCGGCCATGCATCAACGGTTTGCCGGGGCGCAGGGCCACGCGCCAGAAGCCAAGGTCGAGGCCCCGGGCGTGAAGGGCCGATTGCACGAGGTCGTGGTCGCCGACCGATGCGCCCCCGAGGGTGATGAGCAGGTCCGCCTCCGCCGCGACGGCACGGCCGATGGCATCGTCGAGGGCCGCCAGTGTATCCCCGGCGATCCCGAGGTCGATCGCCTCGGCGCCGGATTCCCGGACCAGGGCCGCGACGGCGAGGCCGTTGGAGGCGACGATCTGGTCCCAGCGCGCCGGTTCGCCCGGCGCCACGAGTTCGTCCCCCGTGGCCAGGATCGCCACGCGCGGGCGTCGCCGCACGGGCAGGACGGCGTGCCCCCCGGCGGCCGCGAGGGCGATGCGGCGGGGATCGAGGACGTCGCCGGCCTTGAGCAGGGGGTCGCCGGCCCGGAAATCGAGTCCGCTCGGGCGGATGAAGCGTCCGGCCGGCACGGATTCCCGTGCCGTCACGGTTTCGGGGGCTGCTTCGGCGTTCTCCTGGATCAGGATCGCGTCGGCGCCCTCCGGGACGGGCGCGCCGGTGAAGATGCGTACGGCCTCGCCGGCCCCCACGGCGCCGGCGAAACCGTGGCCCGCCGAGCTGGTGCCGACGAGCCGAAGGGCGACGGGCGCCGCGTCGAGGTCGGCGCTGCGCACCGCGTAGCCGTCCATCGCCGAGGCCGGGAAGGGCGGCTGCGTGCGTAAGGCGGCCAGATCGGCGCCGAGGGTCCGGCCGGCGGCCTGCCCGATGGCGATCGTCTCCGCCACGACGGGGCCGGGGATGCCGGCGAGAACCCGCGACAGGGCCTCGGCGACCGAGATCATGCCGGACCCCTTCCGACCTGAACCTTTGCCGCTCGGATCCTTGTCGCTCGGATCCTTGCCGCTCAGATCCTTGCCGCTCGATTTCCGGCCAGGCGCGTCCTGGCCGCTCAAGCGTGATCCTCGGCTCGGTAGGCGCCGGAGCGGCCGCCATCCTTGGCCAGCAAGCGGATGCCCTCGATCCGCATGCCGCGATCGGCTGCCTTCACCATGTCGTAGATGGTCAGGCAGGCGACGGAGACGGCGGTCAGCGCCTCCATCTCGACGCCGGTCGGCCCGAGCACCTTCACCTCCGCCGTCACGCGCAGGCCGGGCAGGCTGTCGTCGACCTCGCAATCGACCCGGACCTTCGAGAGCAGCAGCGGATGGCACAGGGGGATCAGCTCGTGCGTCCGCTTCGAGGCCATGATGCCGGCGAGCCGCGCCGTGCCGATGACGTCGCCCTTCTTGGCGTCGCCCTCGCGGATCAGCCGCAGGGTTTCGGGCAGCATGACGACGCTTCCCGTCGCGCGGGCGGTGCGGGTGGTCGCGTCCTTGTCGGACACGTCGACCATGTTGGCCGCGCCGGTGGCGTCGAGATGGGTGAGTTCGGCCATCGTCGCGTCCTCAGGCCTTCGCGTCGCCGAACAGCAGGCGCCGGGTGGCTGCCGTCACGTCGGCCTCGCGCATCAGGCTCTCGCCGACCAGGATGGTGTCGAGGCCGGCCTCCGCCAGGCGGACCACGTCGGCATGGCCGGCGATGCCGCTCTCGGCCACGGCGATCCGGTCGGCCGGCACGCCCTCGGCGAGGCGGATCGCGGTCTCGAACGAGACCTCGAAGGTCTTCAGGTTGCGGTTGTTGATGCCGACCAGCCGGGTGCCGAGCGGCAGGGCGCGGGTCAGCTCCTCGGTGTCGTGGACCTCGACCAGCACGTCCATGCCGAGATCGTGCGCGGTCTCCACCAGGGCGGCGGCCTCGTCGTCGTCGAGGCAGGCCATGATGACCAGGATGCAGTCGGCGCCCCAGGCCCGCGCCTCGAACACCTGATAGGGCTCGAACAGGAAATCCTTGCGCAGGACCGGCAGGGCGCAGGCGGCCCGCGCCTCGGTGAGGTATTCGGGCTTGCCCTGGAACGAGGGCGTGTCGGTCAGCACCGAGAGGCAGGTGGCGCCGCCGGCCGCGTAGGCGGCGGCGAGCACGGCCGGGTCGAAATCGGCGCGGATCAGGCCCTTCGACGGCGAGGCCTTCTTCACCTCGGCGATCAGCGCCGGGCGCTTCTCGGCGATATGCGCCGCGATCGCATCGGCGAAGCCGCGCGGGGGCGAGACGTCGGCGATGCGCTTCTCGAGCTTGGTCTGCGGCACCCGCAGCTTCGCCTCGGCGATTTCACGCCGCTTGTAGGTCTCGATGCGGGCGAGCACGTCCTTGCGCTCGGCGGGGGCGACTTGCGCGACGGACCCGGATTTGGGCTCGGACATGACGGGCTTTCAGGCGTGCGAGCGAAGGTTCGAGAGGCGGACCAGCCTGTGGAGTGTGGCGCGCGCGGCGCCGCTGTCGAGGGCCTGTCCGGCCCGGACGACGCCTTCCGCGAGGGAGCCGGCGGCCTCGGCCACCACCAGGGCGGCGCCGGCATTGAGCACGGCGATGTCGCGATAGGCGTTGCGCGCCCCGTCCAGCACCTCGGACAGGGCGGCGGCGTTGTGCGCGGGGTCGCCGCCCCGCAGGGCTTCGAGCCCGTGCAGCGGCAGGCCGACCTCGCGCGGATCGATGGTGAAACGCGAGATCCGGCCGCCCTCCAGCGCCACCACGGCGGTGGGGCCGGTCACGGTGATCTCGTCGAGGCCGTCGCTGCCATGTACGGTCCAGACCCGGTCACTGCCGAGTTCGGCGAGCACGCCGGTCAGCGGCTCGGCCCAGGCCGGCGACGAGACGCCGAAGAGCTGGCGCCGCACGCCGGCCGGGTTCGCCAGGGGACCCAGCATGTTGAAGATCGTCCGCGTCGGCAGCTCGGCCCGCACCGGGGCCACGTGGCGCATGGCGGCGTGGTGCGTCTGGGCGAACATGAAGCACAGGCCGGCCTCGGCGAGGCAGAGGCTCAGCTCGTCCGGTGCGAGGCCGATGCGGACGCCGAGCGCCGCGAGCACGTCGGCGGCGCCCGAGCGCGAGGTGGCGGCCCGGTTGCCGTGCTTGGCCACCGGCACGCCGCAGGCGGCGGTGACGATCGCCGCCAGGGTCGAGACGTTGTAGCTGCCCGAATGGTCGCCGCCGGTGCCGACCACGTCGATCGCGCCCGGAACGCTGCGCACCGGCACCATCCGCGCCCGCATGGCCTCGACGGCGCCGATGATCTCGTCCGGGGCCTCGCCGCGGACCTTGAGCGCCATCAGGAAGGCGCTGGCCTGGACCGGCGTGACCTCGCCCGAGAGCAGATCGTCGAAGGCCTGCCGCGCCTCGGCACGGTCCAGGCCCGCGCCGGTGGCGACCTTGGCGAGGAGGGGCTTGAAGGATTCCATGTGGCTCGGGCGTGACGGTCCGGCGCGGAGAACCGGAGTGATTCCAGACAGGCGACGTAACCCGTCAATGCACGCCGTCGCGGTCCTTGTCACGCGCCGCATTCCACGTGGCCGCGATATCCAGGAAATTCCGCAGGATCTGCGATCCGTGATGCGACAGGATGCTTTCCGGGTGGAACTGCACGCCGTGGACGGGGAGATGCGCGTGGGCGAGCCCCATGATCAGGCCGTCGGCCTCCGCCGTCACCGTCAGGTCCGTCGGGCAGCCGTCGCGCTCCACCACCAGGGAATGGTAGCGCGTGGCGTCGAAGGGGCCGTTCAGCCCCCGGAAGATCCCGGACGCCCGGTGCCGGATGCTGGAGACCTTGCCGTGCATCGGGGTGGGCGCCCGCACCACGTCGCCGCCGAAGGCCTGGCCGATGGCCTGGAGCCCGAGGCAGACCCCGAAGATCGGGATCTCGGCCGACAGGTCCTTGACCACATCGAGGCAGATCCCGGCCTCGTTCGGCGAGCAGGGGCCGGGCGAGAGCACGATCGCGTCGGGCCGGCGCGCGCGGATCTCCGCGATGGTGATCGCGTCGTTGCGCACCACGTCGATCGAGCCGCAGAGCGGGCCGATCAGGTGGACGAGATTCCAGGTGAAGGAATCGTAGTTGTCGATGACGAGGACGTCGGACATCGGAGCTTCGCGCGCGGGCATGGAGGCGGTGTGGCGCGAGTCCGGCGACCCGTCAACCGGTGCGCTATTGCCCCCGTCGCGCCCGGCTCGCGAACACCACCGCGTCCTCGGCCGCCCGGAACAGCGCCTTGGCCTTGTTGACGCATTCCTGCTGCTCGGAGGCCGGGTCGGAATCGTAGACGATGCCGGCACCGGCCTGGACGTGCATGCGGCCGTCCTTCACCAGGGCGGTGCGCAGCACGATGCAGGTGTCCATCTCGCCGCGCGCGCCGAAATAACCGATGCAGCCGCCATAGGGGCCGCGCTTCTCGCGCTCCAGTTCGTCGATGATCTCCATCGCCCGCACCTTTGGCGCGCCCGAGACCGTGCCGGCCGGGAAGCCCGCCGACAGCGCGGCCAGCACGTCGTGCTTCGGGTCGAGCTCGCCCTCGACGTTCGAGACGATGTGCATGACCTGGCTGTAGAACTCGAGGAAGAACGAGCCCGTCACCGTGACGCTGCCGATGCGCGAGACGCGGCCGACATCGTTGCGGCCGAGGTCGAGCAGCATCAGGTGCTCGGAACGCTCCTTCGGGTCGGCCAGCAGCTCGTCGGCCAGCGCCTGGTCCTCGGCCGGATCGGCCCCGCGCCGGCGCGTGCCCGCGATCGGCCGGATGGTGACGCGCCCGTCGCGCACCCGCACCAGGATCTCGGGTGACGAGCACACGAGCTGGAAGTCCTCGAAGTCGAGGTAGCACAGGAACGGGGCCGGGTTGGTCCGGCGCAGCGAGCGGTAGAGCGCCAGGGCCGGCAGGGTGAAGGGCGCCTCGAAGCGCTGCGACAGCACCACCTGGAAGACGTCGCCGGCGACGATGTACTCCTTCGCCCGCGCCACCATGGCGAGGTACTCCTCCGGCGTGGTGTTCGAGACCGGCTCGGGATGCGCGATGGCGCGCGGGTCGATCCGGGCCTCGACGGGCAGGGGGCCTTCGAGGATTTCGGCGACCCGCTCCAGGCGGTCGAGGACGGCTTCGTAGGCGGCACGCGCGGAGTTCCCTTCCGTCGGGCGTACCGGGCCGACGACCGTGATGAGGTCGCGCACCGAGTCGAACACCACCATGATGCGGGGGCGCACCAGGATCGCGTCCGGGACCCCGAGGGGGTCGGGGTTCGGCGAGCCGAGGGTCTCCATCGTCCGCACCATGTCGTAGCCGAGATAGCCGAACAGGCCGGCGGCCATGGGCGGCAGCGCATCGGTGGCGCCGTCCACCCCGATGGCGCTCTCGGCGATCAGGGCGCGCAGGCTGGCGAGGGGGTTCGCCTCTTCGGGCGTGAACGCCGACAGGTCCGGGCCGCGCGCCAGTTCCGCCCGGCCGTCCCGGCAGCGCCAGGCGAGGTCGGGGTCGAGGCCGATCATCGAGTAGCGCCCGCGCACGACCCCGCCCTCGACGGATTCGAGCAGGAAGGCCGTGCCGGAATGTTGCGCCCGCAGCTTCAGGAAGGCAGCGACCGGCGTCTCCAGGTCCGCCACCAGGGTCAGGTTGAGGAGGGTCGGGCGACCCGCCGCGTAGGTCTCCGCGAAGGCCGTGAAGGCAGCGTCTTCGGTCATTGCCGGCTCAGTACTCGCCGCCGCCGATCGCCCGGCGGACGGCCGCCTGGTTGACCGTGACGCCCACGGAGGTCTGCACGTCGCCGATATACTGGCCGAGCACGTCGTCGGCGATGGTCGGCTGGAAGCGCTTGGTGATGGCCTCGTCCTCCGGTGAGCCCGGCACGAAGGCCGGCATCGTCGCGGCCGTGACCTTGAACAGGGCGCGGCTCTCGCCGGCCTCGGCCGAGGCCGCCTTGTTCACCGGCGTGGCGAAGGCGCGGTTGACCACGTCGGCGGTCATGTCGCCCTGCGGCTGGTTGCGGGCGAGATCGGTCACGGTCTGGACGTTGAGTCCGGCTTCCGCCGCCACGGTCTCGACGGCCTCCCCCTTGTCGAGGCGGGCGGTGAGGTCCTTGGCCTTGGCGATGAGGCGGCTCTGCGTCTCGGCCGCGCGCCAGCGGGCGACGACCTCGTCGCGGACCTGGTCGAGGGGCTTGTCGTGGGCGCGGTCGATGTTGGTGATGTCGTACCAGACATAGCCGCCGGACTTGGTCCGCAACGGCTCGTTGTCGCTGCCCATCTCGGCCCGGAACAGGGCGGACAGGGTTGTGTCGCGGTCGGGGATGCCGTCCACGGTCTTGCCCTCCGGGTCGAGGCCCTGGGCGGTCACGGCCGGGATGGTGCGCAGCGGCAGGTCGCGCTCCTTGGCGATGTCGGCCAGCGGCTTGGTGTTGGCGCGCTGATCCTCGATGGCGTCGTGGGCCGCGTCGATCCCGCTGGTGGCCCGCTCGAGGGCGATGGTCTTGGCGATCTCGGCGGAGACGTCGGCCAGGGGCTTCACGGTCTCGGGCTCGATGGCGGTGACGCGCAGGAGCACCGTGCCGAAGCGGCCCTTCACGGGGGCGCTGACGCTGTTCACCGGCAGCGCGAAGGCGGCGTCGGCCACGGCCGGATCGAACAGCTCGGCCTTCGTCAGGGTGCCGAGCGACAGGTCCTTGGCATCGGCTCCGGTGCCGGCGGCCACGGCCTCGAACGGCTTCTCGCCGGCCTCGATCACCTTGCGGGCGGCCTCGGCGGCCGCGGCGTCCGGGAACACGATCTGCTGGATCGTGCGGCGCTCGGCCGTGCCGTAGCGGCCCTTCTCGGCGGCGTAGCGCTTGGCGATGTCCTCGGCGCTGACGGCCTCCGGCTTGGCCATCGCCTGCGGATCGAGGACCAGCAGGGTGACGGACCGGGCTTCGGGGGCGCGGAAAGCGTACTTGTTCTCCTCGTAATAGGCCTTCACGGCCTCCTCGCTCGGCGCCGGGATCTCGCCGGCCACGGAGGGCGGCAGCATCATCAGGGCCACGGAGCGCCGCTCGGTGGTGTAGCGATGCACCGCCTCGCGCAGGGCTTCGGGCACGTGGAGGTCGGCCGCGACCGCCTCGGCGAGCTGGAGGCGGGCCGCCACGGCGCGCTGCTCGCGCACGAAGGTGGCCTCGTTGATGCCGGCGCGCTGGAGCGTCTGGTAGAACAGGGCCGGCTCGAACTTGCCGTCCGCGCCCTGGAAGCTCTTCTCCTCCTGAATCGCCCGCAGAACCGCCGCATCGGGGATGCTCAGGCCGAGGGCCGCGGTCTGCTGGTCGAGGGAGGCCTCGCTGACGAGCTGCGCCAGCACCTGCCGGTCGACGCCGAGCCCCCGGGCCTGGTCCGGCGTCAGGGTGCGGCGGGTCTGGCTCTGATAGCGCTGAAGCTGGTTCTGGTAGGCGGTGCGCAGGGTCTCGGCCGAGATCTGCGCCTTGCCCACGGTAGCCACGCTGCTGGACGAGCCGGCGCGGAAGAACTCCTCGACGCCGAAGATCGCGACGCCCGCGATGAGGAAGGTGAAGACCACCGTGAGGATGATCTTGCCGAGCCAATGCTGGCTGGCCTTGCGCATGTTCTGCAGCATCGAACGTCCGGGTACCCGTCGGGTGGGCGTCGGGGGACGCCCGTCATTCCAGGGAAAGCCACCCGCGATAGACCATCCGGGCTGTCACCGCAAAGGGCGTCCGGCGTTTGCGCCGCCTCCGAGCCTCTGTTACGGGCGGCGCAATCGCCAAGCGAAGCCATTTCTCGCCACGCAAGGTTTTATTGCCAGGCGAAGCGATGCAGCGCCGAGCGAAGCCGCAGAAGCCGAAACCACATCAGTGAGGAACGGGATGACGAAGTCGGGGCGACGGCCTCTAATTGCCGGCAACTGGAAGATGAACGGCCTGCGCAGCTCGGTCGCCGTGGTCGAGGCGGTCCGCCACGGCCTGACGCCCGACCTTCTCGATACGGTCGACGTCCTGATCTGCCCGCCCTCGACGCTGATCGCATCCTGCGTCGCCGCGGCCTACGGCTCGCCCATCGCCATCGGCGGCCAGAACCTTCATGCCAAGCCGAACGGCGCCTTCACGGGCAGCATCTCGGCCGAGATGCTGGCGGATCTCGGGGCCTCCTACGTCATCGTGGGTCATTCCGAGCGCCGGGCCTACCATCACGAGACCGATGACGGCGTCCACGCCAAGGCGCTCGCGGCGCGTCGCGCCGGCCTGTGCGGCATCATCTGCGTCGGTGAGACCCAGGAAGAGCGCGAGGAGGGCCGGACCCTCGACATCGTGCGCGCGCAGCTCGCTATCGGCGTGCCGAAGGGCGCCACCGCCAAGGATACGGTCATCGCCTACGAGCCCGTCTGGGCCATCGGCACCGGCCTGACCCCGACCCCGGCCGACATCGCCGAGGTCCATGCCTCCTTACGCGAGATGCTGGGCCAGCTCATCGGCGCCGAGGCGCAGGCCGTCCGCATCCTCTACGGCGGCTCGGTCAAGCCGAGCAACGCGCGTGAGCTGATGGCGGTGGAGAACGTCGACGGCGCCCTGGTGGGCGGCGCCAGCCTCGTCGCCGACGACTTCCTCGGCATCGCCCGCGCCTACATGCGCTGAGGTCCCGATACGCCGAGCCGGAGCGCCGGACGTCCGCTCCGGCTCGGGATCGCCTTCACGGCACCGAAAATTTGGACGTGTGAACCCGATAGGCCCGGCTCGGCAGGGGAGGGCGGACATGTCCTGGACGTCGGATGCGGATCTGCACTGGTCCGTCGAGGAGGCCTGTGCCAACGCCCGACCTTCGCCGAACCAGATCGTGTTCGGGGGCTGGCTTCTGCGAGCCTCCGGCGGGCCGACCCGGCGCACCAACGCGCTGAACCCCCTGCGCGGCCGGCGCGACGATCCTGCGGCGGTAATCGCTGCGGCCGACGCGGTCTATCGCGCCCTCGGCCAGCCGCTGATCGTCCGCGTTCCCGATCTCGCCCCCGAGATGGATGCGGCCCTGGACCGCCTGGGCTTCCGGGCCGAAGGCGAGACCGACACGCTGTTCGCCGCCGGCGCGGCGTGCCACGCGCCCGCGCCGGCCGATCTCGTCCTCACGCCCGAACCCGATGCGGCCTGGTTCGCGGCGCAATCCGCCTGCGAAGGTCCCGTCTCCGCCCTCGCCGCGCAGACCTACCGGGCTTCGCTCGCCAGCCTCCTCCTGCCGCGCGTCTTCGCACGGCGCATGCGGGACGGGCGGCCGGCGGCAGTCGGCTACGGTGCCCTCGATCGTGGCCTACTGGTGCTCGAATCGGTGGTCACCCATCCGGAGCATCGCCGGGCGGGACACGCGACGGCGCTCGTCGCCGGCCTAATGGCCTGGGCTCGGGCGCGGCAGGCGGAGGGGGCCTGCCTACAGGTCGTCGCCGACAACGGTCCGGCCCGGGCGCTCTACGAAACCCTCGGATTCTCGCGTCGGTTGTACAGCTACCGCTACCGGCGCCGCGACTGAGCCGGCCGGCCGGGCGCCGGTTGGCGCAGGCAGCCATCTGGTGTATGGCCCCACGACATTGTCGGCGGCGCCAGGACTCTCCGGCCCGTGGCGCGCCCGCGTCCGACCCGATGCCCGACCGGGCTCGGGGCCGGCGCGCATATGGTGAAGATTCCGGATTTTCGATGCAGACCGTTCTGATCTCGATCCACCTCATCGTCGTCCTCGGCCTGATCGCCGTGGTCCTGCTCCAGCGCTCCGAGGGCGGTCTGGGCCTCGGTGGCGGCGGCAGCGGTGGGGTCGCGGGCTTCATGACCGGTCGCGGTCAGGCCAATGCGCTCACCCGCGCCACCGCGATCCTCGCCGCCCTGTTCTTCACCACCAGCATGGCCCTGGCGATCCTGTCGCACCGCAGCGCGGCGCCGCGCTCGATCCTCGACGGGACCGGCACCAGTCAGCCCGCGACCCAGCCGAATGCCGGCAACCTGCTCGACACCCTGCGGAACCAGGGCGGCGCGCAGCCGGGCACTCCGGCGCAGGTGCCCGAGACCGCGCCGGCCCAGCCGGCCGTGCCGCAGGCGCCGCAATCGCGCTGAACGTGTTGAGCCGGGGCGTTCGCCGCACCGGATGATTGTGAAGAGCGCGGCGTCCGAGGCATCGGGCGCCGCACAGCGTTCCACCGCCACGCCGAAACGAGTGTCTCACCGCGCCTGCGACCGCATGGCGGGGGACAAGCGTTTTTGTCGTTTGGCGAATCGTTCTCCCTTGTTTATGGACCGAGGCCCATGACGCGGTACGTATTCATCACCGGCGGCGTGGTTTCCTCGCTCGGCAAGGGCCTCGCATCGGCGGCCCTCGCGGCCCTGCTCCAGGCACGGGGCTACAAGGTCCGCCTGCGCAAGCTCGACCCCTACCTCAACGTCGATCCGGGCACGATGAGCCCGACGCAGCACGGCGAGGTGTTCGTCACCGACGACGGCGCGGAAACCGATCTCGATCTCGGCCATTACGAGCGCTTCACCGGCGTCGCCGCGACCCGGGCCGACAACATCACCACCGGCCGGATCTACCTCGACATCATCACCAAGGAGCGGCGCGGGGATTACCTCGGCGCGACGATCCAGGTGATTCCGCACGTCACCAACGCCATCAAGGACTTCGTTCTCGAGGGCAACGAGGCCTTCGACTTCGTGCTGGTGGAGATCGGCGGCACGGTCGGCGACATCGAGGGCCTGCCGTTCTTCGAGGCGATCCGCCAGCTCGGCCAGGAACTGCCGCGCGGCGCCACCGCCTTCGTGCATCTCACGCTGCTGCCCTACATCCCGTCCGCCGGCGAGCTGAAGACCAAGCCGACCCAGCACTCGGTCAAGGAGCTGCGCTCCATCGGCATCCAGCCCGACATGCTGCTGTGCCGCTGCGACCGGCCGATCCCGAACGACGAGCGGCGCAAGCTCGGCCTGTTCTGCAACGTGCGCGAGACGGCCGTGATCGAGGCCCGCGATGTGGATTCGATCTACGACGTGCCGCTGTCCTATCGCGAAGCCGGCCTCGACCGCGAGGTGCTGTCCCATTTCGACCTGCCCTCGCAGGACGAGCCGGACCTGTCGCGCTGGCGCACCATTTCCGAGCGGGTGAAGAACCCCGAGGGCGAGGTCTCCATCGCCATCGTGGGCAAGTACACCGGCCTCAAGGACGCCTACAAGTCGCTGACGGAGGCGCTGACCCACGGCGGCATCGCCAACCGGGTCAAGGTCAACCTCGAGTGGATCGAGGCCGAGGTCTTCGAGCGCGAGGACCCGGCACCGTTCCTCGAAGGCATCCACGGCATCCTGGTGCCCGGCGGCTTCGGCCAGCGCGGGGCCGAGGGCAAGATCCGCGCGGCCCGCTACGCCCGCGAGCGCAAGATTCCGTATTTCGGCATCTGCTTCGGCATGCAGATGGCGGTGATCGAGGCGGCCCGCTCGCTGGCCGGCGTCACGGGAGCGAACTCCACGGAATTCGGCGAGACCCCCGAGCCGGTGGTCGGCCTCCTGACCGAGTGGCTGAAGGGCAACGAGCTGGAGCGGCGCGCGGCGGCCGGGGATCTCGGCGGCACCATGCGGCTCGGCGCCTATCAGGCGAGCCTGCGGCCGGACACCAAGATCGCCGAGATCTACGGCACCACCGACATCTCCGAGCGCCATCGCCATCGCTACGAGGTCAACATGGCCTATCGCGAGTGCCTGGAGGCCAAGGGCCTGCGCTTCTCCGGCCTCTCGCCGGATGGCCTCCTGCCGGAGACCGTCGAGCATGTCGGCCACCCGTGGTTCATCGGCGTGCAGTTCCACCCGGAACTGAAGTCCCGCCCCTTCGAGCCGCACCCGCTGTTCGAGAGCTTCGTCGGCGCCGCCATGGTGCAGAGCCGGCTGGTCTGAGGCAGCGCGTGACCCGGCCGAAGGGCTCGGCGGCGACTCCGAGATCCGGCGGCGCGGAACATCCGCTCCCGCTCTGCCATTGACAGCGGCCCGAGGCGTTTAACCGCCTCTTCGGGAAGTCCCCGCACCGGAGCCGCCGCATGCCGCCGACCTTCACCGCCGAATTCGAGACCCGTCGCGACGCCGAGATGAGCGTGGAGCATCTCGTCCAGGAGCATGGGCTCGACCGGAAGGCGATCATCGTCGTTTCTGCGGGCGACCAGAACAGCGCCGGGGTCGAGCAGGCCGGCGCAGACCTGGAGGACGGCCGCAACAAGACCGAGACCGAGGGCGAGCCCGCCCTGACCGGTGCGATCCAGGTTCGCGTGGAGGCCGACGACGCCCAGCGCGGCGTCATCGACGAATCGTTCTCGACCTTCGGCGGCAAGATCCGCCAGGTTTGATCGGACGTTTGCGTCTGATCGGAGCCCCCGGTCGGGGGGCGCCCTCAGGCGGCGAGCTTGACCTCGACCGGGGCCACGGACGCCCGCGGTCCGAACAGGTGCTGATGCAGGGCGTTCGGGCAATGCGCCCGACCGGCCGCATCCGTGATGACGACCTCGGTCATCCCCGCCACCATCAGCGACCAGCCCTGCTCGACGGCGCCCAGGATCGAGCTGTGACGAAAGCTGAAGCGGCGCTCGGACACGCGCGCGCTGACGGTGAAGTTCACGGGGGATATCCTCATGTGATCGCGGCGCGGCCCGATCTGGGGCACGTGCGCCGATGAACGGATGAAAGGGCAGGGGAGGCGTCGGCGATCCGCAGGCCGGGTGCGGCTGCGAACAGATCGTGTGTGCCCTGCAATAATGGCTCTTGATTGACGAAGCCTGAGGAGAATCCGGCGGCCGGCGATTTCTTTTCAGGCCTTTTCGTGGCCCTGTCCGACGATGGCCCGCGTGGCCGCCAGCACGGCCTCCGGGTGCTGGTGGTGCAGCATGTGCCCGGTGCGCGCGAGCCCGCTGAAATGGGCGCCCGGAATGCGGTGGGACGCCCAGAGCCCGTGGCGCGGCGTGCTGACCACGATATCCGAATCACCCCCGAGGATTCGCACCGGCACCCGGCAGGTGTGATAGGCGAGGGCGCTCCGGATCAGGCCCGCCAGGAGGCCGGCCGCGTCCTCGCCCTCCGCCACCAGCTGCTCCGCGTTTCCCGCGAGCCCGAACGGATAGGCTTCGGCATAGGCCTGCGGCATCGTCCCGGGCAGGAACATGGCGTTCCACAGCAGCGGCAGCAGGGCCGGATCGGACGAGCGTTCGAGTAACCCCGACAGCCAGTTGCCGCCCGGCACCGCCCGGGGGCCGAACAGCAGATGTTCGAGGCGGGGTTCGGGGAAGCAGATCGGCGCCAGCGCCACAACGCCTGCGATCGTATCGGGGAATTGCAGCCCGTACGCGAGGGCGACGGCGGCGCCGAACGAGTGCCCGACGATCACCGGCCGCTCCAGGCCGAGGGCCGCGATCCCGTCCCGGATCAGGGCGGCCTGTCGCCAGGAATGGGCATCGGCTGGCCCGCTGCGCCGGCTGAAGCCGTGTCCCGGCCGATCGACGGCGATCACCCGGAACTGCCTGGCCAGCATCGGCACCGGGCCGAGCCACATGTCCTCCAGCGACATTAGCGTCCCGTGGATGACGACCACCGGCGGTCCCGCGCCGGTCTCCGCATAGGCGAGCGTCCGGCCGCCCCCAAGCTCGAGGGTGGAGCGCGGCACCAGGCGCGCGGCAACGGTGGGCGACAGCACCCCGATAGGGCTGGCGATCGGCTCAGGCTCGCTCACAACGGGCGCCGGCGCCGACGGCTCTGGCTGGCGACGAGGGCGGTCGCGGCGAGGCCGAGGCCGATGCGGATGGCCGTCGCGGCGGGATGCAGCGAGGCTCGGGTGTAGGTGCTGGTGCGCCGGACATAGCCCGGCTGGTCGCCATGGGCCTCGCCGTCCTGGCCCGGATTGTGGAGCGCCCCTTTCGGATCGCGCGGCGTCTCGCTGCGCTTTTGAAAGGCGATGATCGCCGGGGCCAGCAGGTCGTAGGCGCCGGGCGAGAATTCCTTGAGGCTGGTTAGGGCCTTGCCGCCGCCGCCGACCACGATGTCCCGCTCGGAGTGCACGGCGGCATGCAGGATCGCGTGCGCCACCTCCTCCGGCCGGTAGACCGGCGGCGGCAGCATCGGCTCGTGGTCCATGTAGTTGCGAGCGCGGTGCGGCAGCGGCGTATCGATTGAAGTCGGCTTGATCAGCGTCACCGAGATCGGCGCGCCCTCGTGGACCAACTCCATGCGCAAGGCGTCGGTGAAGCCTTTGATGGCATGCTTGCTGGCGCAGTACATGCCCTGGAACGGGAAGGCGAGATCGCTGGCGACGCTGCCGATGTTGATGAGACTTCCGCCGCGCTCGCGCAGGTGCTCCACCGCGATCAGCGAACCGTAGACAGTGCCCCACAGGTTGGTCTGGAGCAGGCGCTCGTGGTCGGCATCGGTGACCTTGCCGAGCGGTCCGTAGATGGTCAGGCCGGCGACGTTGACCCAGGTGTCGAAGCCGCCGAACGCCGCGATCGCCCGGTCGGCGATGGCCTGCACGTCGGCGCGCTTGCCGACATCGGCCGCGACGGCGATAGCGTGGCCGCCCTGGCTCTCGATCTCCTGCGCGATGCGTTCCAGGGTGTCCCCGCTCCGGGCCGCCAGCACCACCCGCGCGCCGGCCTGCGCCGCCATCCGGGCCGTCGCGAGACCGATTCCGCTCGATGCGCCCGTGATGACGATGACTTGGTCGCGCAGCTTCTTGCGATGGTGCATGGTGGTGGCTCCCCGGGTGGTCGGTTCGGATCGCCCGAACGCCTGTTGGTACGGTTACTCACCGAACGCCCGAGGGTTCTGTCGTGGAAGGGCCTGCGCGGTTTTCACGCGCGCGTTTTCCGGGGCTCGCCCGGGTGGGGCGGGACGGACCGGCTGGCAAAGGCGCGCGATAGGACTACCTTGCAACCTGTGACCGAGATCCTGTTCTACCATCTGCAGCACCGGCCCCTCGAGGCCGTCCTGCCGAACCTGCTGGAGCGCTCCCTGGAGCGCCAGTGGCGCGCGACGATCCAGGCCGCCAGCGAGGAGCGCCTTCAGGCCCTCGACGACCAGCTCTGGACCTACAGCGACGACAGTTTCCTGCCGCACGGGACCGATCGCGATGCCGATGCGGCGAGCCAGCCGGTGGTGCTGACCCTGAAGGACACCAACCCCAACGCGGCCTCGATCCGCTTCCTGGTGGAGGGGGCCGACCTGCCGCCGGATGCCGCCGGTTACGCCCGCATCTGCGTCCTGTTCGACGGGACCGACCAGGAGGCCCTCCTGCGCGCGCGCGCGCAGTGGAAGCAGGCCAAGGCAGCCGGTCACACCATTGCCTACTGGCAGCAGGACGAGGACGGCCGCTGGCAGAAGAAAGCGTGATCCGCTGTTCGGCCAATCGGCCCGGAGGATCTGACCCGGCGGCGCCTCCGCTTTCGGACTGCTTTCATCCTCACGCAATACAGCGCAACACCGCCCCTCTTCCCAGCGAACCTCGGGTTCGTGGAGAGGTCTTGGTAGTGCCACCACCCGTTGTCATCCCGGGGCCGCGCAGCGGAACCCGGGAACCAGAAACTGCAATTTTGCGGAGTCTTGCACGGTCAGCGGCGCTGGACTGCACGCCTCCGGCGCGCGCCTTCGGGTCCGGGTGCGCCTGCGCCGTCTCTTCCCCTGCGCCGTCTCCGAGTCGCTGGGTCGGGGCCGGTCTGACCCCGCCGCCGCATCGCCACCCGTCGCCGAGAGGATCCCCCATGAGACGACACGCCAAGAGACGACACGCCCTTAGAGGTTGCGCCATCGGCCTCGCGTCCCTGATGCTTGCCGCGCCGTCGCTCCAAGCCCAGCCTGCCCCGCAAGCCCAGCCTGCCCCGCAAGCCCAGCCCGCCCCGCAAGCTCAAGCGGCGGAAAAGGCGCAGCCGAGCGACAAGCCCGCAGAGGCGCGCAAAAGCCCGGACAAAGGCGCCGAGACGCGTGGCATCCCTGGCGGCAAGCTGCCAGCCGATGCCGTGACCGAGCACAGCGTCACCTTGCCGGGTGGCCGCGTCCTCGCCTTCACGGCCCGGGCCGGCAGCCTGCCGCTGGTGGACGAGGCGGGGAAGCTTCAGGCCGAGATCGCCTACATCGCCTACACGCTGAAGGGTCAGGATGGGGCGGCCAACCCGGGCGAGGGGGGGCGCCCCGTCACCTTCGCGCTGAACGGCGGGCCGGGTGCCGCCTCGGCCTACCTCAATATCGGGGCGATCGGCCCCTGGCGCCTGCCGGTGGAGGGCGCCAGCATCAGCCCCTCGGCGCCCATCGGCCTCGTACCGAACGACGGCACCTGGCTCGATTTCACCGACCTCGTCTTCATCGATCCCATCGGCACCGGCTACAGCCGCGCCGCCGACGGCGATGCCAAGCGCTACTGGAGCATCGACGCCGATGCCTCGGTGCTGTCCTCCGCCATCGCCCGGTGGCTGCGCACCAACGACCGCATGGCCGCCCCGAAGTTCTTCGTCGGCGAGAGCTACGGCGGATTTCGCGGCCCCCTGATCGCGGCGAAGCTCCAGGAGGAGATCGGGGTGGGCCTGTCCGGCATGGTGCTGCTCTCGCCCGTGCTCGATTTCGCCTGGCTGCAGGCGCCGCGCACCACGCCGTGGGGCCACGTCATCAAGCTGCCGTCCTTCGCCGCCGCCGCCATCGAGCGGGCGGGCGGCACGCCGACGCGCCAGACCATGGCCGACGCGGAAGCCTACGCCACCGGCCCCTATCTCGCCGACCTGCTCAAGGGTCCGTCCGACAGCGCCGCGGTCGCGCGGCTCGGCGACCGGGTCGGTGCCCTGGCGGGTCTCGACCCGGCCTTCGTCCGCCGGCAGGCCGGGCGCCTGTCGGGACAGAGCGTCCAGCGCGAGATCGGCCGCGACACCGGTCGGGTCGCCAGCGCCTACGACACCGGCGTGACCGGCTGGGACCCGGACCCGAGCGCGGCCTATTCAGGCTTCGAAGACCCACTGCTCACCGGGCTCCAGGCGCCGCTGACCAGCGCCATGCTGGCGCTCTACACCGAGAAGCTGAACTACCGGGTGCCGGACCTGCGCTACGAGCTGCTCAACAGCGCGGTGAACCGGGGCTGGACCTGGGGCGGCGGCCGCTCGGCACCCGAGGCGCTCGGTGCCCTGCGCGGCGTGCTCGCCCTCGACGGCAACCTCCGGGTGCTGGTCGCCCATGGCTACACCGATCTGGTCACGCCGTACTTCGCCTCGAAGCTGCTGATCGACCAGATGCCGGCTTTCGGCGGCGGACGCCTCGATCTGGCCGTGTACCCCGGCGGGCACATGTTCTATTCCCGTCCCGATTCGCGCGCCGCCTTCCACACGGATGCGGCGGCTCTCTTCGCGGCCGCGCTCAAGGCGCGCAACGCCGCGCAGCGCTGAGGACCTGTCCGTGCCTGCTTCCTTCCGCCCGCGTCTGCTCGCTTCCATCGCTGTGATCGCGCTCGGCCTCTCGGCCTGCACCAGCACCGAGGAGGCCCGCGCGCCGGCGCCCGCTCCTGCGCCTGTCCCGGTGGCCAAGCCTACCCCGGTGGCGAAGCCTGCCCCGGTGGCGACCTTCTCAGGGCCGGTCCTGACCCAGGAGGGGACCTGCACCGCCCCGGCCCCCGTAGGCGCGAGCGCCATCGAGATCGGCATCGGCGAATGCGATTTGGTTCGTCTGAAGGGCAAGCCGCCCACCGACGTCCTGGTCGGCGAGGGGCGTTCGGGACGCGAGGTGCAGGTGCTCTACAACGAGCCGGGCGCGAAGGAGCTGTACTTCTTCGTCAACAACCGTCTCGACCGGATCGTGAAGTGAGGCGCCGCCTCACCGTTCGGTGAGCTTCATCTCGATCCGGCGGTTGCGCGCATAGGCCTCCTCGGTCGTTCCGGCCTCGATCGGCTGGAACTCGCCGAAGGCGGCGGCGAGCAGGTGCTGGGGCGGGATGCCCTTGGCCACCATGGCCTGCACCACCGCGATGGCGCGGGCCGCCGAGAGTGCCCAGTTCGAGGGGAACTGCGACGACGCGATCGGCCGCGCATCGGTGTGGCCGTCGATGCGCAGCACCCAGGGAATGTCGGCCGGGATCTGCTTCGACAGATCGAGGATGGCTCCGGCGATCCGGTCGAGTTCCGGGCTCGCCTCGGGCTTCAGGCTGGCGGAGCCGGCGGGGAACAGCACCTCGGATTGCAGCACGAAGCGGTCGCCGACGATGCGGATGTCCGGGCGGTTGCCGAGAATCTGGCGCAGGCGCCCGAAGAAGTCGGACCGGTAGCGCGCCAGTTCCTGGACCTTCTGCGCCAGCGCGACGTTCAGGCGGCTCCCGAGATCGGCGATGCGCGCCTGACTCTCGCGGTCGCGATTCTCGGAGGCCGCCAGCGCATCCTCCAGCGCCGCGAGCTGCCGGCGCATCGCCGCGATCTGCTCGTTCAGAAGATCGATCTGCGACGCGGCCCGGGCCGTGTTGGCGCGCTCGGCCGCCAGCTGCCTGTCGACCTCGCCCTGGCGCCCGGCGGAGCCCTGCGCCGCCTCGGCCTCGGCCTTCAGGCGATCCCGCTCGGCCTGCGCGCCCAGAAGGGTGCTGCGCAGCGACGAGGCCTGCTCCTCCTGGGTCTTGCGGGTCGAGCGCTCCAGCGCCAGCAGGTCGGTGAGATCGGCGATCTGGCGATTGAGCCGGGTCAGTACCGAATCACGGCCGCTGATCTCCTGCGACAGGAAGAACTGCCCGACGACGAAGATCGTCAGCAGGAAGACCACCGCCAGCAGCAGCGTCGCCAGGGCATCGACGTAGCCCGGCCAGACGTTGAGGCTCCGGTCGCGGCGGACGCGGGTCGAGGCCATCTCAGTTCCGCTCGCGGGCCAGGCGCTCCAGCACCAGCTTCAACTCGCGCTCGCGATTCGCCTGGGCCTCGACCCAGTCGCGAATCATCTGCTGCTCGGCGCGCATGTGCTGGACCAGCCCCTGGATGCCCTCGGCCAGATTGGTCATCGCCTGCGTCGCCACCCGACCGTTCGCACCCTCCGCGACCACCGCGGTCAGCCGGTCGACGGCATCCTTGAGCTCCCGGGCATTGGCGGGGTCCTGGACCGGAAGCGGCGCGGCCTGCGGCTTCGCGAAGGCCGCGACCTCGACGCGACCCTGCGGTATATCGCCGGACAGCAGCCAGTCCTCCAGCTCGTTGTGGAAGCGGGCATGGGCCTGCCCCGCCTGCAGGTCGAGGAAGCCGATGATCAGCGAGCTCGCCAGGCCGAACAGCGAGGCCGAGAAGGCGAGACCGATGCCGGAGAGCGGCACCGCGAGCCCGTTCTTCAACTCGTCGAACATCGCCGCGGCCTCGCCGCCGCCCCGCATGGTCCGGATCACGGCGCCGACCGCGCTCAAGGTGTCGATCAGGCCCCAGAACGTGCCCAGCAGGCCGAGCAGGATCAGGAGGCCTGAGACGTAGCGCAGGATCTCGCGTCCCTCGTCGAGGCGCGCCGCCGCCGTATCGAGGAACGCGCGGGACGTCGGCAGCGTGACGCCGTCGTGCCGGGCCGCGATTGCGGGTGCCAGCGGCGCCATCAGCGGCGGCGCCCGGCTCGGGCTCTCGCCGGCCGCGACCGCGTTGACGTAGGCCGTCTCGCGGTAGAGCCGGATCACCTGTCCGAAGGCCAGCAGCACCGCGATCAGCAGGACACCGAGGATCAGCCCGTTCAGGCCCGGATTGGCCAGGAAAGCCGGCGTGATCTGCCGGAACAACACGAAGGCGAGGAAGCCGACGAGGATCAGGAAGACCAGCATCCGAACGAGGTAGATGCCGGGCTTGGCGATCGTCGCGGGTGCGGTGGGGGTCGCCATCGTTTCGGGCACACTCTTCGACGCGGAACTGGCAGCCCGCGCGCGGCGGACCTCGGGACGAACCCGGCGGCACATTGCAGGGTGGTTCGGCCCCGATCAAGTCGCGGGAGGCGCCATCCCGTGGAAGCGCACGGCGTTGCGGCCCCTAATCCCAGTCGCGCGGCCAGGTCTCTTCCAGGTGCGGACCGAGCCGGACGGCCGCGACGCTCCTGGCTAGGCCGGTGGCATCGTCGGTCTCGACCGCGATCCCGCACAGGGTTCCCTTGCCCTGAGCGGCCTCGAGGCGGGCGCCGGGCGTCTTTTGAAGGAAGCGGCGCAGCGGCTCGTCCTTCTGCATGCCGAGGATCGAATCGTAATCGCCGCACATGCCCGCATCCGAGAGGTAGGCCGTGCCGCCGGGCAGGATGCGGTGGTCGGAGGTCGGCGTGTGGGTGTGGGTACCGACCACGAGGCTGGCCCGCCCATCGAGGAAGTACCCGAAGGCCTGCTTCTCGCTGGTGGCCTCCGCATGAACGTCGACGATGATCGCGTCCGCCACCGCGCCGAGGGGGCAGGCGGCCAATTCCCGTTCCGCCGAGGCGAAGGGATCGTCGAGCGCATCCATGTAGATGCGCCCCATGACGTTGAGGACCAGGACGCGCGCCCCCTTCCGGGTCTCGACGACGGTGGCGCCACGCCCCGGCGTCCCCGCCGGATAGTTCGCGGGCCGGACCAGGCGGGTTTGGCGCTGGATGAACACCAGGGCTTCGCGCTGATCGAAGGAGTGATTGCCGAGCGTCACCGCATCGGCACCCGCCTGGAGGAGTTCATCGCAGATGGCTTCGGTGAGCCCGAATCCGCCAGCCGCGTTCTCGCCGTTGATCACCACGCAATCGAGGCGCCAGCGCTCGCGCAATCCGGGCAGGCGGTCCGTGATGACGGTCCGGCCGGGGCGGCCGACCACGTCCCCGAGGAAGAGAATGCGCATCGCGAAGGGTCAGGTCCGTATCAGCGGGATGGCGCCCGCTTCGGTCACGAGATGATCCAGGGGCTGGTCATGCGGCTCGGCGGGGACCTCGTCCACCGCCTGAACCGAGAAGGCGATTCCGATCGTGAGCACAGGCCCGTTACGCGACAGGCGCTCGATGGCCTGATCGTAGTAGCCGCGACCGTAGCCGACGCGATGGCCGCGCCGGTCATAAGCCGCCAACGGAACGATCAGGGCAGTGGGATCGAGCGGGGGCAGATCGTCGTGCGGTTCGCTGAGGCCGAACCGTCCGGCCACCAGGGCTTCGCCCTCGCGCCACTCCCGGAACACCAGTCCGGCGGGCGTGACCTTGGGCAGAGCGATCCGTTGACCGCGGGCAAACAGCAGGCGGGCGAGGGGACGCGGGTCGACCTCGCTGCGGATCGGCCAGAACGCTCCGACGATGGCGGCCTCAGCGAGGGACGGAATGCCCATGACGATGCCGGCGATCCGCTCGGAACCGATCCTTCGGTCCTCGGACGGCATGGCGTCGCGTCGGGCCAGGGCCGCGTTACGCAGAGCCGCTTTCCGGGCGGAGATCGCGATGTCGGGGGGGGAAGAGTCTGAGTGCGGAGCCACGTGAGCCGTTGGAGTGTCGATCCCGGGAAACCTACAGTGTAGGTGGGCGCCGTGTTGGCCAAGTCCAGGGACAGGGCCAGGGACAGCTCCCTTGGGAGTCGATAAGGCCCCGGGGAAAAGTTCTCCTGACGGACCCGGCAGCCCCGCATCCCCCATGTAGCGTCGGCAGGGGAATGGCGCCAGGGGGTGCGGTCGCGGTCCGTCGAAATACCGGCGGATCGGGGTCTCAGCCGGCGGAAACCAGGTGTGCCAGGCGTTCGATCCGGTCCGCGCATCGTTCGAGGCCCGCAGCCACCTGCGCCTCCTCATCGGCTCGAACCGCATCGGCGGATTCCACTCGGGCTCGCAGAGCGGCCGTCTCCTGTTGCAGGGCCGCGAGGCGCCCTTGCGCCTCCTGCAGTTCGTCGGCCTGCATCAGCGCGGCCATGACGTGCAGCCGCATGTCGCCGATCTCGCCGAAGGCCCGTCGCATCTCGGTGATGCGGGCGTCGAGGCCCTGCGCCAGCGCGGTCAGGTGCGCCTCCTCACCATCGGCGCAGGCCATCCGGTAGTTCTTGTCGTCGATGGTGACGTTGATCTGGGGCATCGGGCTTCGGAGTGATCGACCGTGACGCGTCAGGAGTTAGCGGCTGGCGCGCGAGGGCGCCAGCACACCCTCGACCGCATCGATCGCCTGGCCGAGCCGATGCTCGACATTCGCCGAGGTCGCCTCGACTTCGGCCAACCGGGCGCTCGCGGCGTCGAGTTCGGCTGCGAGCCGCGCTCTGTCCTCCCCCATGATCGCCAATTCGGTTTCCAGGTCGCTGGGATCGCGCTCCGCCTCGAAGCGCTGGGTCACCGCACCTTCCAGCCGTGTCAACACGGATTCGAGGCGTTGCAGCGCGTGGTCGATAGCCTGGCTCACGGACGGTCGCTCTTCATGGTCCACATCTTTCTCGCGGGTGCCGATCCGCTGTTTCCGCGGGGTGTGGAGCCGCAGATCCACTGACGGAGGGCTGTCGGAGGACCGGGTTCTGCATTCGCACAGCCACAGCGTACCCGCATGCAGTCGTCGATCCAGCCCTCCGAGTACGCCATGTGACCTTTGCCAGGATTTGTCACCATGTTAGAGACCGGCCGCTCGCAGACCGGTTATACGGCATCCCGAGACACTTACAGGCAGCTTGTCAGGAGATCCGGCGATAGCCCGGGTGATCCGAGGAGCCGCCTGATCAGGGTCCCGCCGCACGCTTCCTCCGGTCTCCGGCCGCACATGACGGCCTGCATTGGCGCGACAATTCATCTGTCGTTCAACCGGGGCGGGCTGAGAGCGGACGACAGATCGAGGCCTGCCCGTCGGGCGCGCCGCGACGATCAACATGCTGAAGGGTGCCGCGAAGCCGGCGCCCGAATTTGGGAAGGACTCACGCCGTGTCGGTGAAGGTTGCCATCAACGGGTTCGGACGCATCGGCCGCAACGTCCTGCGCGCCATCCATGAGGCCGGCCGCCAGGACATCGAGGTGGTGGCGATCAACGATCTCGGTCCGGTCGAGACCAACGCCCACCTGCTGCGCTTCGATTCGATCCATGGCCGGTTCAACGCCAAGGTCGAGGTCGATGGTGACTGCATCGTCGTCGATGGCAAGCGCATCCGGGTCACGGCCGTGCGCAACCCGGCCGAACTGCCGCACCGCGAACTCGGCGTCGATATCGCCCTCGAGTGCACCGGCATCTTCACCTCGAAGGACAAGGCCAAGGCCCACCTCGACGCCGGTGCGAAGCGCGTCATCGTCTCGGCCCCCGCCGATGGCGCCGACCTGACGGTGGTGTACGGCGTTAATCACGACCAGCTGACCGCCGACCACCACGTCATCTCCAACGCGTCCTGCACCACCAACTGCCTCGTACCGGTGGCCAAGGTGCTGAACGATCTCGTCGGGATCGAGCGCGGTTTCATGACGACGATCCACTCCTACACCAACGACCAGCCCTCGCTGGATCAGATGCACAAGGACCTCTACCGGGCCCGTGCCGCCGCGCTCTCGATGATCCCGACCTCCACGGGGGCTGCCAAGGCCGTCGGCCTGGTGCTGCCGGAGTTGAAGGGCAAGCTCGACGGGACCTCGATCCGCGTGCCGACCCCGAACGTCTCGGCCGTCGACCTCGTGTTCACGGCCAAGCGCCAGACCACGGTCGAAGAGATCAACAACGCGATCCGGGCCGCTGCCGATGGTCCGCTGAAGGGCGTGCTCGCCTATACCGATCAGCCCAACGTCTCGATCGACTTCAACCACGATCCCCACTCGTCGACCTTCCACCTCGACCAGACCAAGGTCATGGACGGCACCTTCGTGCGCATCCTGTCCTGGTACGACAACGAGTGGGGCTTCTCGAACCGCATGGCCGACACGGCTGTGGCCATGGGCAAGCTGCTCTGAGCCACGCCATCGTGTGCCGGATCGCCCGTTACGGACGATCCGGCGCAGTTCCAGGCAAGCGCGCTACAGGCTGGTGTTCCTGACATGACAGAGACTTCCCCTACCGGACGCGACTTCATCCCAGGTAACCCAGCGTCGCCGCCCTCGACGGCGGCGACCGGCCCGGGCGCGACCCCGCCCGTGGTGGTCGGCAAGGCGGAACCCCTGCCGGCCCAGAACGGCGCGCCCGGCGGCGACCAACTTGCCCGGATCGAGGACAAATGCGCCCGGATCGAGGACAAGTACGCCCGCTCCGAGGCCTTGCTCTCGCGGGTCGAGGAGAAGGTCGAGGGCGCAGCCGGCCGCATGAACGAGGCAGCCCGGCAGAGCGATCTCTCGGCCCTGCGTAGCGAAGTGCGCGCCATCGCCGACCGCACGCGCGGCCTGCCCGGCTCCGGCGCCTTGGTGTTGACTGCCGTGATCACCGCTGTGCTCACGGTGGCGCTTACCATCGCGGCGCAGCGCTTCCACCTTGACGCTCTGCTGCCCCCGCGCTGACCGCATCCCGCTCCGATCCTTCCAACGCTCAGGCCCCGATGACCGCTTTCCGCACCCTCGACGATGCCGGCCCGCTTCAGGGCAAGCGCGTGCTCCTGCGCGTGGACCTGAACGTGCCGATGGAGGCCGGGCGGGTCACCGATGCCACCCGTATCGAGCGGATCGTACCCACCATCGAGGATATCGCTGGCAAGGGCGGTCGTGTGGTGCTGCTGGCGCATTTCGGGCGCCCGAAGGGCAAGCCGGTGGCCTCCGAATCCCTGAAGCCGGTGGTCGAGACCCTGAGTCGAAAGCTTGGTCGCCCCGTCGCCTTCGCCGAGGATTGCGTCGGTCCGGTCGCCGCCGAGGCGGTCTCTCGCCTGAAAGACGGTGAGGTCGTGCTGCTCGAGAACACCCGGTTTCATGCCGGTGAAGAGAAGAACGACCGGGCCTTCACCGAGCAGCTTGCCGCCAACGGCGATCTCTATGTGAACGAGGCGTTCTCGGCCGCGCATCGTGCCCATGCCTCCACCGAAGGTCTGGCCCATCTGCTGCCCGCTTATGCCGGTCGCCTCATGCAGGCGGAGCTCGAAGCGCTGACCAAGGGACTGGAAGCGCCGACCCGCCCGGTGATCGCGCTGGTCGGCGGAGCCAAGGTCTCCTCCAAGATCGATCTGTTGCAGAACCTCGTTGCCAAGGTCGACATGCTGGTCATCGGCGGCGGCATGGCCAACACCTTCCTGCACGCGCAGGGCAAATCCGTCGGCAAGTCCCTGTGCGAGAAGGACCTCGCCGATACCGCCCTGCGCATCATCGAGGCGGCGAAGGCGGCCCAGTGCCGGATCATCCTGCCCGTCGATGCCGTCTCGGCCTCCGAGTTCAAGGCGAATGCCGCTCATGAGACCGTTCCGGTGGATGCCGTACCGGAGAGTGGCATGATCCTGGATGCCGGCCCGGCCTCGGTCGCCGAGATCAACGCGGCCATCGACGAGGCCGCGACTTTGGTCTGGAATGGGCCGCTCGGTGCCTTCGAGTTGACGCCCTTCGACGCTGCGACGGTCGCAGCCGCCCGGCACGCGGCCGAGCGCACGAAGGCCGGGAAGCTCGTTTCGGTGGCGGGCGGCGGCGATACGGTCGCGGCCCTCAACCACGCGGGTGTGGGCGAGACCTTCTCCTACGTTTCCACCGCCGGCGGCGCCTTCCTCGAATGGCTGGAGGGCAAGGCCCTGCCGGGCGTCGAGGCCCTTCGCGCGAAGGCCTGAGCGAACGGGGCGCGGCAGACCGGGCGTAGGCGGACGAGGCTCCCAGACGCGGGGCTGCCTCCCCGGATTGCTGTCCCGCGAGAGTTGCAACGGATCGCCAAAGGTCCGAAAAGACGAACCAAATTCGAATGACCGTGCGCTTCGGCGCAACAATTGACGGATCGCCTCGGCGGCGATCGTATCTGAGGAGAAATCCATGGCCCGCATCACCCTGAGGCAGCTCCTGGACCATGCCGCCGAGCACGAATACGGTGTGCCGGCGTTCAACCTGAACAATATGGAGCAGGGGCTCGCCATCATGGCGGCGGCGGATGCCACGGATTCGCCCGTCATCCTCCAGGCGAGCAAGGGCGCGCGCGCCTATGCCAACGACATCGTGCTGGCCAAGCTGATCGACGGTCTGGTTGAGATCTACCCTCACATTCCCGTCTGTATGCATCTTGACCACGGCAGCGACGAAGCGACCTGCGCCACGGCGATCCAGTACGGCTTCACCTCGGTGATGATGGACGGGTCGCTGAAGGCGGACGGCAAGACTCCGGCGGATTACAACTACAACGTCGAGATCACCCGCAACGTCACCAAGATGGCCCACTGGGCCGGCGTCTCGGTGGAAGGTGAGCTCGGCGTGCTCGGCTCGCTCGAGAGCGGGCAGGGTGAGGCCGAGGACGGCCACGGCGCAGAAGGCGTGCTCAGCCACGACCAGCTCCTGACCGATCCGGACGAGGCGGTGAAGTTCGTCGAAGCCACCAAGGTCGACGCCCTCGCGGTGGCGATGGGCACCTCGCACGGGGCCTACAAGTTCACTCGGAAGCCCGATGGCGACGTGCTGGCCATGAACGTGATCGAGGAGATCCATCGCCGGCTGCCGACGACCCACCTCGTGATGCACGGCTCCTCGTCGGTGCCACAGGACCTGCAGGACATCATCAATCAGTACGGCGGCGAGATGAAGCCGACCTGGGGCGTGCCGGTCGAGGAGATCCAGCGCGGGATCAAGCACGGCGTGCGCAAGATTAACATCGACACCGACAACCGCATGGCGATGACGGGCCAGATCCGTAAGATCCTGGCCGAGAACAAGGCGGAGTTCGACCCGCGCAAGTACCTGAAGCCCGCCATGGAGGCGATGACGAAGCTGTGCCGCCAGCGCTTCGAGGAATTCGGCACCGCCGGACAGGGCTCGAAGATCCGTCCGGTCTCCGTGGCGACCATGGCGAAGCGCTACGCCAACGGCTCCCTCGATCCGAAGATCGGGGCGGCGGGCTGAGGCCCGCGAAAGGACCCTCGATGTCGGAACCCCGCACCCGCCTCGCCCTGCTCAGCCCGCACCGGGTCGAGGCCGGGGACGCCGACGCGCTCGCTGCCGCGATCACGGCGGCCTGCGCGGCCGGCGATGTCGCGGCCGTCCTGCTGCGACTCGCCCCCGCTGACGAGCGCAGCCTCGTCAATCTGGTGAAGCGTCTGGCACCCGTGGCGCAGGAAGCTGGGGCCGCCGTTGTGGTGGCCTGCACGGGCTTTGCCGGCGATCTCGTCAGCGTCTCGGCACGCGGCGGGGCCGACGGCGTGCATCTCGACAAGGCGCGAGACGGCGATTTGCGCGACCTGCGCGAGCGCCTCGCCGATGGGCGCATCCTCGGCGCAGGCGGCCACGAACAGAAGCACGCCGCGATGGAGGCCGGTGAAGCCGGCGTCGACTACGTGATGTTCGGCGGTCTCTACGCCGATGGAATCGCGCCCGAAGCCGCGACGGTCATCGAGCGTGCGAGCTGGTGGACCGAGATCTTCGAGACGCCCTGCATCGCAGTCGCGCATACGCACGACGAGGTCGGCCCCATTCTCGAGACCGGAGCCGAATTTCTCGGCCTCGAGAGCGCGCTCTGGATCGGCGATCAGGCTGATGTGGGCGCGATCCAGGCCGCGGTCGGTCAGGCTCGGATCGCAGCGGCAGCTCGGGACGCCGCCTCGTGAAGCTGGCGCTCGGCTTCCTGGCCCTGGCGCTCTGCGGCTCCGAGGTCCGCGCCGCGTCCTCACTCTCGCCCGAAGCGGCCAAGCCCGCGACGCGCGAGATTTTCACGGCGCCCCTCAAGGAATTGCCGACGCCCTACTCGCCGAACGCCGCCCGGGTGGTGCCGTTCACGTCCAAGCCGAGCGACAAGCCGGTGGATACCGCCTTCGGCGCCTACCAGCGCGGACAGTATACCACGGCCTTCCGCGAGGCGACGAAGCGGATCGCCGCCGACCCCAAGGACGCGGCAGCGATGACGCTCTTGGGCGAACTCTACAACCAGGGGCTTGGCCTAAAGCAGGACCCCGTAAAGGCGGCCGAGTGGTATCGCCTCGCAGCGGCGCAGGGCGATGTCCACGCCATGGCCTCCCTCGGCCTGATGTCGATCGATGGGCGCGGCGGTGCCAAGGATCTGAAGGCCGGGCGGCAATGGCTGGAGAAGGCCGCCGACAAGGGTGACACCACGGCGGCCTATAACCTCGCCCTGATCCTTCTGGGGACCGGGACGGAACCCGATCAGGCGCGGGCTGCCACTCTGTTCCTCAAGGCCGCCGAGGGCGAGATCGGCGCGGCCCAGCATGATCTCGGCGTTCTCTACCTCCAGGGCCGCGGTGTCCCGAAGGATCCGACCCAGGCGGCCGAATGGTTCCGCCGGGCCGCCGATAACGGCGATCTCGCCGGCGAGGTCGAGTTCGCCATCCTGCTCTTCAATGGCATCGGTCTGCCCAAGGACGAGGGTCGGGCCGCACGCTACTTCCAGCACGCGGCGGCGCGGGGCAACGCCATCGCGCAGAACCGGATTTCTCGGCTGTTCGTGGTCGGGCGCGGCGTCCAGAAGAATCTGGTCGAAGCGGCGGCCTGGAACCTCGCGGCCTCCGCGCAGGGACTCTCGGACCCCTGGCTCGACGACAACCTGAAGACGCTGGATGCGGCCGAACGCAGCCGGGCAGAAGCCCTCGCCGCCGAGCGCGCCAGGGTGAACTAGCTTCACCCGGAGGACGCCCCCGCCATGACCGGGGGGTGAGTCCGCGCGCAAACGTGCTATGGCCGCGCGAAATCTCCCGGACTGCAGGGTCTTCGTACCCACGGTCCGGGCATCAACGTTCTTTGAACCGACTTGGACCTGCAGATCGATGATCAGCTCACCCCTCATGACCGTGATGGTCGACGCCGTCCGCAAGGCGGCCCGTGGCCTCAAGCGCGACTATGGCGAGATCGAGAACCTTCAGGTCTCGCGCAAGGGCCCGGGAAACTTCGTGTCGGCGGCCGACCGCAAGGCCGAGGAAGTCCTGAAGGACGCGCTGATGAAGGCGCGCCCCGGCTACGGACTGATCCTGGAGGAGACCGGCAACATCGAGGGTGCCGACAAGAGCCACACCTGGCACGTCGATCCGCTCGACGGCACCACCAACTTCCTGCACGGCATTCCGCATTTCGCGATTTCGGTGGGCCTGGAGCGCGAGGGTCAGATCGTGGCCGGCGTGATCTATGATCCGGCCAAGGACGAGCTGTTCGTGGCGGAGCGCGGCAAGGGCGCCTACCTGAACAATCGGCGCCTGCGCGTCTCCGGGCGGATCGACATGGCCGACGCCCTGGTGGCCTACGGCTCGCCCTATCTGGGCCGGGGGGATCACCCGAAGCTCCTGCGCGAGGTCGCGGCCGTGATGGCGGTGACCGGCGGCGCCCGCCGCTTCGGTTCGGCGGCCCTCGACATGGCCTACGTCGCCTGCGGCCGGTCCGATCTGTACTGGGAACGCGATCTGCAGACCTGGGACTTCGCAGCCGGGATCATCCTGGTGCGCGAGGCCGGCGGGTTCGTCACCAGCGCGGATGGCGGCGCCGAGCCGCTGGCCGCCCGCTCCGTCGCCTGCGGCAATGAAACCCTGCATGGCGAACTCGTGAAGCTCCTGCGACGTGCCAACGCCTGAGGGCACCGTCCCGTCGCGCTTCCCACTCCCTCGACAAAGGCCGCCCGCATGGAACCCCGCCGCCATATCGCGTTGAAGGATTCGATCCGCTCGATCCCGGACTATCCGAAGCCCGGGATCGTGTTCCGGGACATTACCACGCTGCTGAGCGATCCGCGGGCCTTCCGGCGCGCGGTTGATGCGCTCGTCCATCCCTTCGCCGGCGGCCGGATCGATCAGGTGGCCGGGATCGAGGCCCGGGGCTTCATCCTTGGCGGGGCCGTGGCGCACCAGCTGTCATCCGGCTTCGTGCCGATCCGCAAGAAGGGCAAGCTCCCGCACACCACCGTGTCGATCGCCTACGCGCTCGAATACGGGACCGACGAGATGGAAATCCACGTCGACGCCATCAAGCCGGGCGATCGGGTGTTGCTGGTGGACGATCTCATCGCCACGG
Source organism: Methylobacterium sp. Ger2507 (assembly GCF_055231875.1). NCBI lineage: Bacteria > Pseudomonadati > Pseudomonadota > Alphaproteobacteria > Hyphomicrobiales > Methylobacteriaceae > Methylobacterium > Methylobacterium sp. Ger2507. The sequence continues at coordinate 5,012,776 of NZ_JBUYVC010000001.1, read as the reverse complement.
GCGGCACGGCCTGCGCTGCGGTGAATCTGCTGCGCCAGATCGGGGCCGAGGTCGTGGCGGCCTGCTTCGTCATCGACCTGCCGGATATCGGCGGCGCGCAGAAGCTGCGCGATCTCGACGTTCCGGTGCGAACCCTGATGGAATTCGACGGGCACTGAAACGCCCGTGTTTCGCCCTCGAGTCGAGGGCGTGATTTCTCTGAAGCGAGCGGGAGCGCCGTCGCTCTTGAATCGAGTCCGAGAGACCGCCCGATATCCTGGACGGTCGCTCTCAGCAGGGGTACAGAATGGCGCGGGCTAAGCCGCCAAGCTGGCGAAGAGCCCTCGCCCGTCGGTTCCGCCCACGAGACCCTCCACGAAGTTCTCCGGATGCGGCATCAGCCCGAGCACGTTGAGCTGCTCGGAATAGATGCCCGCGATCGAATTCAGCGAACCGTTGCGGTTGGCATCCACCGTCAGGTTTCCAGCGGCGTCGCTGTAGCGGAAGGCGACCCGGCCCTCACCCTCGAGGCGGGCGATCGTGTCCGGATCGGCAAAGTAGTTGCCCTCGCCGTGGGCGACGCAGACGTCGATGACCTGGTCTTTGGTATAGGCCGAGGTGAAGCGGGTGTCGGCGCGCTCGACCCGCAGAAGCTGGCGGTGGCAGATGAAGCGCCGGTCGACGTTGCGCATCAGGACGCCCGGCAGAAGCCCCGATTCGCACAGGATCTGGAAGCCGTTGCAGATGCCGAGCACGAGGCCGCCGCGGGCCGCATGGGCGCGGACCGCATCCATCGCGGCCGCGCGGCCCGCAATGGCGCCGCAGCGCAGATAATCGCCATAGGAGAAGCCGCCCGGCAGCACCGCCAGATCGGTTCCGGCCGGCAGCTCCGTGTCGGCGTGCCAGACCTTGACGACGTCGGCGCCGGCCTGGGTGAGGGCCCGGGACACGTCCGCATCGCGGTTGGAACCCGGGAAGACGATGATGGCGGCGCGCATCAGGCGATCTCGATGGCGTAGTTCTCGACGACGGTGTTGGCGAGCAGCTTTTCGCAAGCGCTCTTCAGCGTCGCCTCGGCTGCCGCACGGTCGTCACCCGCGATCTCGACGTCGAAGACCTTGCCCTGGCGCACGCTATCGATACCGGCGAGACCGAACGAGGTCAGCGCCGCCTCGATCGCCTTGCCCTGCGGGTCCAGCACGCCGGTCTTCAGGGTGACGATGATGCGTGCTTTCATGGGGTCGAACTCATCTCGTGTCGGGGCACCCTGCCGATAATCGGGAAATGCCGGACAGGCAACGCGAAACGGCCCCGGAGGGGCCGTTCAGGGTCGTCGAAGCGATCGGATCGGTTCAGCGCGTCGCCGATTTGCGATCCCGAAGGGGCTCGATGGTGGTGGCGCGGCGCCAGAGCTGCAGCATCACCCAGGCGGCGAACAGGCTGAACACCGCCATCAGGACATGCCCCACGGTCTCGCCGAGATCGAACATACCGGCCAGGGCCCAGCCCGCCGCGATGGCGACCGCGAACACTTCCGTGCCGACGAGCACCATCATGCTGAGAATGGTGATGAGGTTGCGCGTGTTCAAAGCTGTCTGTCCCGTTGCGGGCGTCACGCCGAGAGACTCGGCGCTCCCATCAGAAAGGGCGACGTAGCGCGAACCGGGCTGGTCGCGCAACGTCGCCCCTGTTGACCCTTCGGGTCTTACGAGCAGCGATGTTCAGCGCGGCGCGCGCTTGGCCAGGATGCGCTGAAGCGTACGACGATGCATATTGAGCCGGCGTGCCGTTTCTGAAACGTTCCGTCCGCAGAGTTCGTAGACCCGCTGGATGTGCTCCCACCGCACCCGGTCGGCCGACATCGGGTTCTCGGGAGGATCGGCCCGTTCCCCCGGCTGTGCCATCAGCGTTCCATGGATTTCGTCGGCATCGGCGGGCTTCGCGAGGTAGTCGAACGCACCGAGCTTCACCGCGGTCACCGCGGTTGCGATATTGCCGTAGCCGGTGAGAATGACGCCGCGCGCTTCGGGGCGACGCTCCTTCAGGCGCGCGATCACGTCGAGCCCGTTGCCGTCGCCCAGGCGCATGTCGATCACCGCGAAAGCCGGCGGGCGGACGTCGACGAACGACACGCCTTCGGCGACGCTCTCGGCCACCTGGACTTCGTAGCCGCGCATCTCCATGGCGCGGGCGAGGCGCGTGGAAAAGGGCTTGTCGTCATCGACGATCAACAGCGTGCGGTCCGTAAAGGCCGCCAAGGGATCGTTGTCGGCAAGCTGCGCGATATCGGCACTCGGCGCCGTTGTTCCGGTATGCGTCAGCATCCGACGCTCCTCCGTCTGTCCTGAACCAATTGCGATCGGGTTTTCGTCTGACGTTTATATAGGTGTCGCACCGGTTTCGGTTAGGGGTTGCCCACGATTCAATTGCGCATGATGCAGCGCGATGGCGTCCCGCTCGAAGATGTGGCGTGCCCAGCTGATGCGGACGACTGCGCCGGTCGCCTCGTGTTGCGAGACGTTCGACAACGTCAACTGCGCCCCCGAGCGTTCGATCAGTGTCTTGGCGATGAAAAGTCCGAGTCCGAGCCCCGCACCCGTACTGTCCGGGCTGCGCGACCGATCCGGGCTGCGGGTGGTCACGTAAGGCTCGCCCGCCCGCAGCAGAACCTCGCTGGAGAAGCCCGGTCCGTCATCGCGGATCTCGAGCCAGACCCGTTCGAGGGTCCAGCGCGCCTCGATGATCACCCGCGACGTGGCGAAGTCGACTGCGTTGTCGACGATGTTGGCGAGTCCGAACATCACGCCGGGGTTGCGTCGGCAGGCCGGCTCCGAGCCTTCGCCCTGATTCGAGACGTCGAGAATGATCCCCATGGCGCGCTGAGGCTCCACGAGCTCTTCGACGAGGTGGCTCAGGCTCACCGTCTGCAGAATACCGGTCTCGTCGCTGTCGAGGGACGTCAGCTTGGAGAGGATGCCGCGGCAGCGATCGACCTGATCGCGCAGCAACGCCAGATCCTCGCGCACCGCCGGGCTGGCGGTCGTGGCCAATTGGCGCGTCAGCTCCTTGGTCACCACCATGATGGTCCCGAGGGGCGTTCCCAGTTCGTGGGCCGCCGCCGCCGCCAGGCCGTCGAGCTGCGACAGGTGCTGCTCGCGCGCCAGGACCAACTCGGTGGCGGCGAGTGCCTGGGCGAGCTGGCGCGTCTCCTCCGCCACCTTCCAGGCATAGACTCCCGTGAAGGCGGTTCCGAGCAGGATCGCGGTCCAGATGCCCGAGATGTAGAGGAACGGCAGTTCGAGCCGGCCGTCGGCGAACCAGGGCAGGGGGCGGTGAACCAGCGCCAGCAGGGTGGCGAGGCCGATGGCCAGCAGGCCGAGCGCCAGCGTCCGCTCCGGTGGCAGCGCCGTCGCCGAGATCAGGACGGGAGCGAGGAACAGGAGCGAGAAGGGGTTCTGCAGCCCGCCGGTGAGGAACAGCAGGGCGGCGAGCTGAACGATGTCGAAGGCCAGGAGCAGGGCCGCCGAATCGTCGCTGAGGCGATAGCTCGCCGGAAACCGGATGCGGAGCGCGAGATTGAGCCAGGACGAGGTGGCGATGACCAGGAAGCACCAGCCGAACGGAAGCGGCAGGCCGAGGCCGAACTGCGCTCCGACCACCGCCGCACTCTGCCCGGTAATGGCGAGCCATCGCAGCCGGACGAAAGTATCGAGACGCAGATGCCTGGCGTCACGGACGAAGCCGTTGGTGCTCATGTCGATCATGTCAGAAGAACGATAGGGCCGGGTTGTCTCGCGTCTATCCCTCTGGGGTCAGCAGATCGCTCTTGTCGACCGGGCATTTGCGCTAGTTCGGACCGGGTGGATCGGCGCCAAGCGAATCGCGGACGAGCCGGGCGGCGCACTTCGGCCCATGGAAGGCTCGTAAGACGCGCGGCCCGAAGGCGGGGGAGCAGATCATGAACCTGTCCTATTTCTGGTACGAAGCGGCCCGACTCATGACGGCGCCGGCGCGTCTGGCCGCCGACATGGCGCGGCACAGCCTGCAGAATCCGGCCAACCCTCTGGCCTATTCGCCCTATGCGCGCTCTATGGCGGCCGCTTGCGAGATGTTCGAACGTGTCACACGGCGCTACGGCAAACCGAGCTTCGGTTTCACCGGCACCATCATCGACGGCGTGTCGGTGCCGGTGAGCGAGCGCGTGGTGTGGGAGCGCCCATTCTGCCGAGTCGTCACCTTCGATCGCGGCTTCGTCCGCGGATCCGCCGAGCCGCAGCCCAAGCTGCTGATCGTGGCGCCAATGTCGGGCCACTATGCCACGCTCCTGCGCGGCACCGTCGAGGCGTTGCTGCCGCATCATCAGGTCTTCATCACCGATTGGACCGATGCCCGCATGGTGCCGCTCGCCGCCGGGCGCTTCGATCTCGACACCTACATCGACTATCTCATCGACCTGTTCCGCGACCTCGGGCCGAACCTGCACGTGATGGCCGTATGCCAGCCGGCCGTGCCGGTGCTCGCCGCCATCGCGGTGATGGAGGCGCAGGGCCACGCTCCGGTGCCGGATTCGATGACCCTGATGGGCGGCCCCATCGACACCCGGCGCTCGCCCACCGCCGTGAACTGCCTGGCCCAGGAGCGCGGCACCGCGTGGTTCGAGCGGAACTGCATCACGACGGTTCCAGCCGCCTATCCGGGCGTCTGGCGCAGCGTCTATCCGGGATTCTTCCAGCTCTCGGGCTTCATGGCGATGAACTTCGACCGCCACGTCAACGCCCATGCGGAGATGTTCGACCATCTCGTCACCGGTGATGGCGATTCGGCCGAAAGGCATCGCGAGTTCTACAACGAATACCTCGCTGTGATGGACCTCACGGCCGAATTCTATCTCCAGACCGTCAAGACGGTGTTCGTCGACCATGCCCTGCCGAAGGGGACGATGATCCATCGCGGCACGCGGGTCGATCTCGGCGCCGTGCGCAGCTGCGCCATCCTCTGCATCGAGGGCGAGAACGACGATATTTCGGGCGTCGGCCAGACCCAGGCCGCCCTCGACCTGACGCCGAACCTGCCGCCGGAACGCAAGGCCTATCACCTGCAGACGGGCGTCGGGCATTACGGCGTCTTCAACGGCTCGCGCTACCGCACCATCATCGCCCCGCGGATCGCAGCCTTCATCCGGGATATGGGGCGATCCGCGGGCGCCGCGGACGGGAACGGCGCGGCAATCGACGGAGCGGGCCCCGAAGCTCAGAGCTGAGGATTGCGGTGCGCGGATCGATGGCGGAGGCCCGCGACAGCGGTTAAGCTGGCGTCATGCGATTGGCGTTGCTGCGCGGGGCGGACCCGGATCACCTCGACATCGTACACGAGGGCGAGAGCCTGCGTGTCCTGCTGCGGCGTCGGCCGACGGCCCGCCGCCTGACCCTGCGCGTCTCCAGCGCCACCGGCGAGGTGGTGATGACCCTGCCGACCCGGACGTCGGTCGGCGTCGCCCGGACCTTCGCGGTCAGCCACGGCGGCTGGATCGCCGCACGCCTCGCCCGGATGCCCGAGAAGGTGGCCTTCACGCCCGACGCGGTGCTTCCAGTCCGCGGCGTCCCGCATCGGATCGTCCATCGCGACCAACGCAGCGGCATTACCCGCCTGGAGCATGCCGGCGGTGAGCCTGTGCTGTCCGTGGCCTGCGACGCGCCGCATATCGGGCGACGGGTCGGGGATTTCCTGCAACGGGAAGCCCGGCGCGACCTCACCGAGGCCGTCGCCCGGTATACCGAGGCCCTCGGGCAGGGGCCGACGCGCATCACCCTGCGGGATACCAGGAGCCGCTGGGGCTCCTGCACGGCCCGGGGCGAACTCAACTTCTCCTGGCGGCTCATCCTGGCGCCGCCGCTGGTGCTCGATTACCTCGTGGCGCACGAGATGGGTCACCTGCGCGAGATGAATCACTCGGCACGGTTCTGGACCCTCGTCGGATCACTCTGCCCGCACGTGGACGAAGCCGAGCGCTGGCTGAAGCGCAACGGAGCCACCCTCCACCGTTACGGCTGAGGCAGCCGCAAGCCTCAGCCTCTTGCGCGCAGGACGCGGCCGCGAACGACCTGCTCGGCCGGCCAGGTGGGGCGGGGATCGACGTCGCCGGGGTTGAGGGTGCGCGGCGCGACGTTATCGCAAACCTCGCGCTGGCGCAGGATCACCGGCTGGCCGAATTCGTCCCGTCTGCGGATGATGCCGCCGTCCCGGCAGAACCCCGCCAGCTCGGCGGCGTTTCCGGCCCGGCGTCCGCCCGGCGTCCGGGCGATTGGCCGGTGCTCGATCACCAGCGGACCGTCCCGGTTCAGCGAGCGTTCGATGTAGGTCGTCTCGCCCACGGGCAACGGCTCGGCGACGGCCGGTCCGGCGAAGACAAGAGTGGCGAACAGGAGTGGGGCGCGCAGTCGCATGGATTCGTCCGTTGGCGAGCAAGCTTGGCGGTCAAGCGTGGCGGTCAGCACTAGAGGCTGTACGCGCGGCGCGATAGTCGGTTCCCGTGGGCCGGCCTTCGCTTGACAGGCAATGGCCCAGCATGGTCGGAACACCCGTGTTTTCGGTTAACGGCTCGCGGGGCATCGGGCCAGACGAAAGGGTCGACGCGTGGGGTTTCGTGGAATGGTGCAGCGCGCACGCGGCCTGGTCGCCCGGGGTGTCGCGGCAGGCGCGCTTGGCGCGGCGATGCTGATCGTCGTCTTCGCCCCGCAGGGTGCCTCCGCCCAGGGCATGGTCCGAAACACCTTCGGCGATTGGCAGTTGCGCTGCGAGACGCCGGCCGGCGCGAAGGCCGAGCAATGTGCCCTGGTGCAGTATCTCGCGGCCGAGGATCGGCCGAACCTGACCCTCGTGGTCATCGTGCTGAAGACGGCCGACAATCGCGGCTACCTTCTGCGCGTCGTCGCCCCGCTCGGGGTCCTGCTGCCGTCCGGTCTCGGGCTGAAGATCGACAAGACGGATGTGGGCCGGGCCGGCTTCGTGCGCTGCCTGACCACCGGCTGCGTCGCCGAAGTCGTGATGGATGACGGCTTGATCAAGCAGTTCAGCGCTGGCGCGCAGGCGACCTTCATCGTCTTCCAGACGCCCGAGGAGGGTGTCGGCATCCCGCTCTCGATGAAGGGCTTCGGCCAGGGCTTCGACAGCCTGAAGTGATGCGCTTCACAGGGGGCGGGCGTGCGATGCCGGTTGGATTCGGAAAGCGTGCCGGGCAATCAAGTTGGATCTGGGCAATGGATCTGAGCAAACGCATGGATAAAAGCCGACGCGCGGGCGGGCCGCGTCTCGGGCTCCTCCTGGCGGCCGCTCTGGCGGCGAGCCTCGTCGGCGCCGACACGGCTCGGGCGGAAGAGGGCAACATCTTCACCAACATGTTCAAGTACGGGGGGACCACCGTGCCGCCGTCTCAGCCGGACGACAGCGACCCACCCTACTGCCCCACGGTGGCGGTGCCGGAGGGCGGCGCGGCGACCCAGGCCTATGGCGGCCGCAGCGGCGACAGTGCGAGCCTTCGCCATCAGGTAACGCTCGGGCGCCTCGCCCGCGAATGTGCGAGGCTCCAGGACGGATCGATCTCGGTCAAGGTCGGGGTCGAGGGGCACGTTCTGCTCGGCCCGCTGGGCAAGCCCGGCCGCTTCGATGCGCCTGTCACCATCGCGATCAAGGCGGGGGACAAGACGGTGACGTCGCGCGTTCACCGGGTGTCGGTGACGGTATCGCCCGGGGAGGCGCAGGGGCTGTTCTCCTTCGTCGAGGACAACCTCACGGTTCCGGCCGCCCTGGCGCGCGACTACGACATCGAGGTCAGGCTCGGCGCCGCACCGCAGCGTGCGGCACCCCGCAAGAGAAAGCCTCCCGTCGCCGCCGCGACGTCCGAAGACCGTGTCGCCACGCCCAACAAGGACGCGGCAGAGTGAAGAATGAACGCGTGCGGGGGATGTCCTGACCGAATTGGGTCGCTCCGTCGCCTTCACGCTCGATCCCACGCAGGATCCCGTCTTCAACCGGCGTCTCGGCCTCTCGGCGCCGGCGCGCGGACGCTGGATCGTGCTGACCTACCGCGGCGACCCGGTGCCCCGGCCGCTGTGCCCGCTTCTGCGCCTCACCCGTGACGACGGCCGCCGTGAAACCTTCGTGCTGCCGGCACCGGTCCAGGGCGCAGCCGTCTGGCTTGGCTACCTGCCGGCCGATTGCGCGGCGGTGGACCTCGCCATCGATGGGCGCGGCTTCGAGCTGGAACGGGTCGGCCTGCGCTCCGAGGCGAGCCTGTTCGGCGAGTGCCTGCGCAAGCGGCCCCTGCGCGCCATCGCGGCGGGCTATAACCGCCTGAGGCGCCACGAGCGGCGCTATCGCGACATCCTGCGCGGCAGCTGTGCCGTCACGCCGCGCGGAGCCTTCGATGCCTGGGCGAGGGACCGAACGCGCGCCGATCTCGGCCCCGTTCCGGCAGGCCCCACGCTGCAACTGATCCTTCCGGCCCGGCGCGAGGAAGGGGAACGGGTCGCCGAGACGATACGCAGCCTCCGGGCCCAGCGGTTTTCCGCGTGGCGCCTACACGTGGCCTGGGATCACGCGGGCGCCGATCCGATCCCCGCCGATGCCCGCATCGTAGAGGGCCGGTGGCCGACCGCAGGGTGTTTCGGCGATCTCGTCGGGCTGGCCGAGGTCGCGGCTCTGCTGACTCCCGGTGACAAGCTTAATTCGGACGCTCTCGCGATCCTGGTCCGCACCCTGTCGGACGCGCCGGCGTCGGAGATGATCTATGCCGACGCCTGCATCGGAGCCGGGACGCCCGAGAGCGCGCGACTGAAGCCGGACTGGAGTCCCGATCTCGCCCTCACCACCGCCTATATGGGCACACCCACGCTCTATGCCGGCGCGTTGCTGGAAAGCCTGCAGGCCCTGCCCCTGGACGCTCAGGACACGTTCCCCCTTCGCCTGGCTCTGAACGCCACCGGCGCGGTCTCCTGTGCACGGGTCTCGCATGTACCGCGAATCCTCTCGGAGGGAGAGGCGCCCGACTCGGATGCCGGGCAACGCCACGCCGCCGTTCTTCAGAGGTATCTCGACACGCACCGCCTCCCGGCGCGGGTCGAGGCCCATCCACGCGGCTTCGACCTCCTCTGGGCCCTGCCGGAGCCGCCACCCCTGGCCAGCGTGATCATCCCCTCGCGGGATCGTCTCGATCTCATCCGGGTCGCGGCGGATGGAGTGCTCAACGGGACGGCCTACCCGGCGATCGAGCTGGTCATCGTCGACAACGGCTCCGTCGATCCCGCCGTCCTCGCCTATTACGACGGCCTGAAGCAGGATTCGCGCGTCCGCATCCTGTCCCATCCGGGCCCTTTCAACTTCTCAGCGATGATCAATGCCGGCGTGGCCGCTGCGCGCGGATCGGTGGTCGTCCTCCTCAACAACGACGTGGCGGTCCTGCGTGAGGATTGGCTGGAGGTTCTGGTGCGGCAGGCCTGCCGGCCCGAGATCGGCGCGGTCGGTGCCAAGCTGCTCTACGCGGACGGAACCCTGCAGCATGCCGGCGTCGTGGTCGGTCTCGGAGGCAGGGCCGGCCACATCCTGCGTCGCCGTCCGGCGGACAGTCCGGGCGTCCTCGGCCGAAAGCGGGTGGCTCATGAGGTCTCCGCCGTGACCGCCGCCTGCCTCGCCGTCGAGCGGCGCAAGTTCGACGCCGTCGGCGGCCTCGATGCGGAGACCTTCGCCATCGACTTCAACGATGTCGATTTGTGCCTGCGCCTCGCCGCCGCCGGCTACCGCACGATCTGGACGCCCCGTGCCGTCATGGCCCACCTCGAATCGACCAGTCGTGGCCCGGCGATCGGCGCGGCCCGGCTCCGCTTCGAGCAGGAGGCCGAGCGCTTCGTGGCGCGCTGGGGCGGGACCATCCGGCACGACCCCTATTACCATCCGGCCCTGTCGCTCACGACTTTCGGGGAAGACCTTGAATAGGCCGGTGGCGGGCGAGGCGTCGCCCGCCCTGGCCTTCGCGACGGCCGCGCGGGAAGCGGCGCCTGTGCGCTGGCTGAGGGCCGCCGCGATCCTCGCGCGATCTCCCCGCGAGGCTGTCGCGATTCTGCGCGCACGGTTGGCGGGCAAGCGGGTCCGGGCGCGGCAGGCGAGAGCGGCCCTGTTCGGCCTCGATCATGGATCGCTCCAGGCTTCGCCGGCCGTCCAGGCGCGGCTCCTCGCCGGAACCGCGGCCGAGTCTGCCCGAACCGACGTCGCGGATGTGGCCATTCTCCTCCCGGAAGATTTGGCGCGGTGGGACGCTGCGGCGGCTTCTCCGGGCCTTGCGGCGGCTTGTCCGGGCCGTGCAGCGGCTTTGGCCCCAATCCTTGTCCTGACGGCACCGGGGCATGCCCTCGTGCCGGGCGCGACCGAGCGTCTGACTGAGCTTTTCGCACAGGCTCCGACGATCCAGCTCGTCTATGGCGACGCGCTGCTCGGGCCGGTGACCGGTGCCGCGACGCCGCTGCTGCGCCCTGCCTTCGATCCCGAATACCTGATGGCCGTGGACTATATCGGACCGGTCCTGGCGATCCGCCGAAGCGCCCTCGCGGCCATCGTCGGCCCGGACGACGCCGCCAGCGGGGCCTTCGAACTCGTGCTGCGCACGGCCCGGCATTTCGGGCGCCAAGCCATCGCGCATCTGCCCGGCATCCTCTCCCGAAGCGATCCCGCGGAGAGCCCTCCGGCCGGCGACCCGGATCAGGCCGCAATCCTGCGTCGAAGCCTGGACCGGAGCGGTGGACACGCGATCGCGATCACCATCGAGCCGGACGGCATCCGGCGGCTGTCGCATCCGCTGCCGGAACCACATCCCCTGGTCAGCCTGATCGTGCCGACTCGCGACCGCGTCGACCTCCTCCGAACCTGCCTGACCAGCCTGATCGACCGCACAGACTGGCCGCGGCTCGAAATCCTCATCTGCGACAACGACAGTCGCGAGCCCGAGACCCTGGGGTATTTCCGGGATCTGACGGCGCGGGGCGTGGCCCGGATCATCCCGTGTCCGGGCCCCTTCGACTTTGCCGGGATGAACAACGCGGCCGCCGGCGCCGCACGGGGCCGGGTTCTCGCCTTCATCAACAACGACGTGGAAGCGCTGCATCCGGACTGGCTCGAACGCCTCGTGCGCGAGGCCCTGCGGCCCGATGTGGGGGCGGTGGGCGCCAAGCTGCTCGATGGGCAGGGCCGGATTCAGCATGGCGGCGTGCTGCTCGGCCCCGGAGGCCTCGTCACGCATGCGCATCGCTTCTTTGCTGGGAATGCCTTCGGCTACCTCGCGGGCCTGCGGGCGACGCGCGAGGTCTCGGCCGTCACGGCAGCCTGCCTCGTCGTGGAGGCCGCCAAGTTCTCGACGGTCGGGGGCTTCGATTCAGCGGCTTTCGCGGTCGATTTCAATGATGTCGACCTGTGCCTGCGCCTCAACGCGGCCGGGTATCGCACCCTGTTCGTCCCGGGGGCGGTGCTGCGGCACGACGAGGCTGCGAGCCGGCGCTGGACGCTCGCTGCGCGTGCCCGCCACGGGCGCGAGGTCGTGGCCTTTCAAAAGCGATGGGGGCCGCTGCTGGCGCAGGACCCCCATTATCATCCCGGGTTCGACCCCGATCTCGGCACCTATGCCCGCCTGCGGCCAGGCTGGCCCGGGGCCGGCCCGATACGCGCGCGCTGAACGGGCCTACTGGACCAGGCGCGGGCCGCCGGTCTGGACCTTCTCGTTCTCGGACATGATACCAAGACGCTTGGCGACCTCGGTATAGGCCTCGATCAGGCCACCGAGATCCTTGCGGAAACGGTCCTTGTCGAGCTTGTCCGACGACTTGATGTCCCACAGGCGGCAGGAATCCGGGGAGATCTCGTCGGCGACGACGATGCGCATCATATCGCCTTCCCACAGGCGGCCGGTCTCGATCTTGAAGTCGACCAGACGGATGCCGACGCCGAGGAAGAGCCCGGACAGGAAGTCGTTGACCCGGATGGCCAGGGCCATGATGTCGTCGATCTCCTGGGGCGTCGCCCAGCCGAAGGCGGTGATGTGCTCTTCCGACACCATCGGATCGTTGAGCGCGTCGTTCTTGTAGTAGAACTCGATGATCGAGCGCGGCAGCTGCGTGCCTTCCTCGAGGCCGAGGCGCGTGGCGAGCGAGCCGGCGGCGACGTTGCGCACCACGACTTCGAGCGGAATGATCTCGACTTCGCGGATCAGCTGCTCGCGCATGTTGAGGCGGCGGATGAAGTGCGTGGGTACGCCGATGTCGTTGAGATGCTGGAAGACGAACTCGGAAATCCGGTTGTTCAGCACGCCCTTGCCGTCGATGACGTCATGCTTCTGCGCGTTGAAGGCGGTAGCATCATCCTTGAAGTGCTGGATGAGCGTTCCCGGCTCGGGACCCTCGTAGAGGACCTTCGCCTTGCCCTCGTAGATGCGACGGCGGCGGTTCATAGGCGTGTACCGTGGTTTGAGGAAGTCCATGGGCCGTGACTCCTTGCGAGCGAACGATGCGGAATCCGCGGCGTGGCGGCCAGAGAGAGAGGCCGGGCCGAGAGACACGTCGTACGTCGAAAGCCTCCGCGACCGTGGCGCAAACTACCCGAAGCAAGCTGGCAGCACAACGCGTTGGCCGGATGGGTCCCATGCCGCCTGGGGAGAGCCGGGCGAGCGATCGGAGGCTTTTCGCGCGCGGCCGATCGGAGCGTCAGGCTGATGGCGTCGGGGGAGCCGGTGCCGAGGGAGCCGGTGTCTTGGCCGGGAATCGGCACAGGTCGGTGATCGGACAGCGATAGCACTCGGGCTTGCGCGCCTTGCAGATGTAACGTCCGAAGAGAATCAACCAATGATGGGCGTTCAGCCGGTAGGGCGCTGGCACGATCGCCTCCAGTCCGGCCTGGACCTTGTCGGTGGTGGGCGCGACCACCAGCGGGATGCGGTTCGAGACCCGGAAGATGTGGGTATCCACCGCGATCGTCTCCTCGCCGAAGGCGACGTTGCGCACGACGCTCGCGGTCTTGGTGCCGACTCCCGGCAGCACCTCCAGCACCGCGCGGTCGCGGGGCACCTGTCCGCCATGGCGCTCCACCAGGAGGCGCGACAGCGCGATCACGTTCTTCGCCTTGGTGTTGAACAGCCCGATGGTGCGGATGAAGTCCCGCACACGCTCCTCACCCAGGGCCAGCATCGCCTCCGGGGTGTCCGCGATGGCGAAGAGCGGCGCGGTGGCGAGGTTGACGCTGCGATCCGTCGCCTGCGCCGAGAGCACCACAGCCACCAGCAGGGTGAAAGGGTTCTGGAACTCCAGTTCCGCCCGCGGTTCTGGGTTGGCGGCGCGCAGCCGCGAAAAGATCTCCGTGACCGTCTCGGGTCCCACCGGTTCGGGCGTTGCGGGTACCGCTGCGACGATCGGCGCGGCGAGGCGCGCGGAGATCGATGATTTCCGGGGTCTGGTCGGCTGTCGGCTCGGCATCTGCGCGTTATATTCCCTGCATGGCGAGCGGCAATCATCACGTTCCACGGATCGGCCGGCATCCGGACGGCCTCGATCCCGACAGCATGGATCGGCCCGTGTTCCAGGCCACCATCCGGCCGCACCAGTCGCTCGGCCCCGACGGCTTCCGCATCGTGATGGGCCTGTGTTGCGCCGTCTCCCTCGTGACCTCGATCGCCTGCGTGCGGGCGGGCTTTTGGCCTGTGGCCGGGTTCTTCGGACTCGACATGATCGCCCTGTATGTCGCCCTCAAGGCCAGCTTCCGGCGCGGACGCTCCTTCGAGGAGGTGGTAATCACCCCGATTGAAGTGATGCTCGCCCGCGTCACCCATCGCGGCGAGCGGCGGGAATGGCGCTTCAATCCCCTTTGGACCAAGCTGACCCGGGTCGAGGACGAGGAGTACGGCATGCAGAGCCTCACCCTCGAATCGCGTCGCGAATTCGTCGTGGTGGCGCGCGACGCCTCGCCCCCGGAGCGCGAGGTGATTGCGGAGGGTCTGACGCGCGCCCTCGCGCAGGTGAAGAAGGGATACTGAGATGGCTGCCGGCGGACGGGCCAGACTGGCGATGCTGGTTGCCGTCGGTGGACTCGGTCTCATGGGTCTCGCCCTTCCGAGCCTCAGCCTCGCGGGTCCCGCTTCGGCCACCCCCGCGCAAGCCCGAGTCACGGTCCGTTTCGTGGCACCGGAGCGCTACACCGATGCCGACGACCGGTACGGTTCGGGACCGGCCTTGCGCGGAACGTTGACCGAGATCCGCCGGATCATCGAGGCGTCTGCCCTCCGGGTGATGGGACGGGACGACACGCTCGTCGTCGACGTCCTCGACATCGACCGGGCCGGATTCGTGCGGCCGGACCTCAACATCCCCTCCGGCCTGCGCGTGGTCAGCGATGTGACGCCGCCCGCCATCCGCCTGCGCTACGATCTGCGCCGCGGGAAAAGACGGATCGCTTCCGGCGAGGAGCGCCTGACCGACATCAACTTCCTGTTCGGCGCGCGCGGCGCGGCGGCCACCGGCAGCTTCGGCTACGAGGAAGAGCTGCTGCGCCGCTGGGCCCGCGAGCGGCTGTCCGCCCGCGACGGCGCCTCCGCCCCGGGCCTGCGCCCGCAGTAGGACGCGGCGTCCTCCGGCCGTCCGTCTCATCCGCGTTCCGGTCCGCACATGACCAAAGCGTCATGTTGCCGCCAGCCTCGCGCAACGGTTGCGCTCCTACCGTCCCGGTCTTCGATCGCGGACGGAGGGCGCAGCATGAACGTGACCGGACAAGGCGGTTTCGTAATCCCGGGCGAGCCCCTATCACTCCGTCCCATGCGTCTGCTCATCATCGAGGACGACCGCGAGGCGGTCGCGTACCTGGTCAAGGCCTTCCGGGAAGCCGGCCACATCGCGGACCATGCCTCCGATGGCCTCGATGGCTACGCCATGGCGCAGGAGGGCGATTACGACGTGCTCATCGTCGATCGCATGCTGCCCAAGCTCGACGGCCTGTCCCTCATCCGCTCCCTGCGCGAGCAGGGGGTGACCACCTCCGTCCTCATCCTCTCTGCCCTCGGCCAGGTGGACGACCGCGTGAAGGGCCTTCGCGCCGGCGGCGACGACTACCTGCCCAAACCCTACGCCTTCTCCGAACTGCTCGCCCGAACCGAGGTGCTGGCCCGGCGCCGGGCCGGTTCGGGCGCGGCGGCGGAGGCGACGGCCTACCGGGTCGGCGATCTCGAACTCGACCGCCTGTCCCATCGCGTCACCCGGGCCGGACAGGAGATCGTGCTGCAGCCGCGCGAGTTCCGCCTGCTCGAATACCTCATGCGCCATGCCGGCCAGGTGGTGACCCGGACGATGCTGCTGGAGCATGTCTGGGACTATCATTTCGATCCGCAGACCAACGTCATCGACGTGCATGTCTCGCGCCTTCGCGCCAAGGTCGACAAGGATTTCGAGCACCCGATCATCCACACCGTGCGCGGGACCGGCTACGTGCTGCGGGTCGACGAGGGGCGCGGGAACGGCACGGCGCCGTGACGACGTTCGACGACGCCCCCGGCGGGCGCCTGCGCAACCTGTTCCGCACCACGGCCTTCAAGCTCTCCGTCGCCTACCTGCTGGTGTTCGCCACCTGCGCGCTGGCGGCTCTGGGCTACGTGGCCTGGAATGCGAGCCGGGTCCTCGACGACCAGATGGTCTCCACCATCGAGGCCGAGATCAACGGCCTGTCCGAGCAGTACAAGGTCGGGGGCCTGCGCCGACTGATCGCCGCGGTGGAGCGCCGGGCCGGCGAACCCGGGGCCTCCCTCTACCTCGTCACCAACGCGGCCGGCGAGCGCCTCGTCGGCAACATCGCGGCGCTTCCGACCGGTCTCATCGTCGATCCGGGGCAGACGGAAGCCGACTACGCCCGCAACGGAGGATCGCAGAGCCTCGATCACCGCGCCATCATGCAGATCTTCGTACTGCCGGGCGGTTTCCGGCTCCTGGTCGGGCGCGACGTCGAGGAGCGCGACCGCCTGCGCTCCGTCATCGGGCGGACCTTCGGCTCCTCGGTGGGTCTCGTCGTGCTGCTCGGCGTGGTAGGCGCCTGGTTCATCGCCAGCCGCGTGCTGAAGCGGGTCGATGCCATGACGGAGACCACCCGCCGGATCATGGCCGGCGACCTCGACGGACGCCTCGCGGTGGCGGGCAACGGCGACGAACTCGATCGCCTCGCGCGCAATCTCAACGCGATGCTGGAGCGGATCGGCGAACTGATGCGGGGCCTGCGCGACGTCTCAGACAACATCGCCCATGACCTGAAGACCCCGCTGACCCGCCTGCGCAACCGGGCCGAGGAGGCTTTGCGCAGCGCCGAGTCGCCCGAGGCGCTGCGTACCGCTTTGGAGGGCGTGATCGAGGAGAGCGACGGCCTGATCCGGGTCTTCAACGCCCTCCTGATGATCGCCCGCCTCGAAGGCGCGAGCGCCCGCGAGGAGTTCCAGGTCTTCGACGTCGGTGCGGTGGTGCAGGCGGTGGCGGAGCTGTACGAGCCCCTGGCCTCGGAGCACGGGCTCGCCCTCGTGGTGGTGACCGAAGGCGACCCGCTGACCCTGCGGGGCAGCCGCGAACTGGTCGGTCAGGCCGTGGCGAATCTGGTCGACAATGCCGTCAAGTACGGAGGTCCGGACGGCGAGATCCGCGTGTCGGCCGTTCGGACCGGCGACACCCTGCGCCTCAGCGTTTCGGATTCGGGACCCGGCATTCCGTCCGACGCACGGGGGCGGGTGCTCGACCGCTTCGTCCGCCTGGAAGAGGCCCGCTCGCAACCCGGATTCGGTCTCGGCCTCAGCCTCGTCAACGCGGTGGTGCGGCTGCATCAGGGGACATTGGCCCTCGAAGACCATGCCCCCGGCCTTTCCGTCGTGATAACCCTGCCGGCGGGAGACGCGGGAGGATAGGGCATGTCGCAGGGGGCCAGCACGCCGAGGGGCACCCTTCGGGCGCGTCTTACGGCCGCGCCGGTGCTGTCCGATCCCGAAAGTGCGGCCGCTCGGCTGGCCGATCTGGAGTCCACGCTTCCAGCCGGGTGCCTCGATGCCCCCTTACGGGCGCTGCTGGCGGGACTGGCCGACCACGCGCCGTTCCTCTGGCAACTCGTGCTGCGGGAGCCGGACCGCTTCGCCGCCCTGGTCGAGGCGGAGCCCGATGCGTCCCTCGCGGCGATCGTGGCGCGCCAGCGGGTGGCGGGGCGGAGCGGCGGTCTCGACGCCGTCGCGAAGGCCTTGCGGCGGAACCGGGCGGAGCATGCCCTGCTGGTGGCGCTCTGCGATATTGGCGGTCTGTGGCCCCTGGCGAACGTGACCCAGGCCCTGTCCGACTTCGCCGATGCCTCGGTCCTGGCCGCCGCCGACGCGATGCTGCTGCAGGCCGCGGCGGCGGGGCGTTTCCTGCCGCGCGATCCGGACGATCCGCAAGTGGGCTCGGGCCTCATCGTCCTGGCGCTCGGCAAGCACGGCGCGGGCGAGCTTAATTATTCCAGCGACATCGACCTCGTGGTGTTCTTCGATCCTGAGGTGGCGCCCCTGAAGGCGGACCTGCCGCCGACGCCGTTCTTCACCAAGCTGGCGCAGGGCATGGCCAAGCTGCTGCAGGAGCGGACCGCCGACGGCTACGTCCACCGCGTCGATTACCGCCTGCGTCCGGACCCCAGTTCGACGCCGGCGGCGCTCTCGCTGAACGCAGCCTACGTCTATTACGAGAATCTCGGGCAGAATTGGGAGCGGGCCGCCTACATCAAGGCGCGCGCTATCGCGGGCGATATCCCGGCGGGCGAGACCTTCCTGGCCAACCTGCGCCCCTTCGTCTGGCGCAAGTATTTCGACTTCGCCTCCATCGCCGACGTGCACGCGATGAAGCGCCAGATCCATGCCGTGCGCGGCCACGACACGATCGCGGTGGCGGGCCACGACATCAAGCTCGGGCGCGGCGGCATCCGGGAGATCGAATTCTTCGTCCAGACCCAGCAACTGGTCTTCGGCGGACGTCGACCGGAACTGCGTGGCCGTCGCACCGTCGCGATGCTCGACGGCCTGACCCGGGACGGCTGGATCGACGCGACCGCCCGCGACGATCTTACGGCGGCCTACGACTTCTTGCGCACGATCGAGCACCGGCTCCAGATGCTGCGGGACGAGCAGACCCAGCGCCTGCCCGCCGACACCGACGAACTCGACCGGTTCGCCCGCTTCGCCGGTTTCGCGACGCGCGAGGCTTTCGAGGCGGCGCTGCTTCACCACGCCCGCCGGGTCCAGGGCCATTACGCGCTGCTGTTCGAGGCTGAGCCCGACCTTTCCTCCGACGTGGGCGATCTCGTCTTCAGCGGGACGGGGGACGACCCGGCCACCCTCGCAACCCTGCGCAAACTCGGGTTTCGCGAGCCCGAGCGCGCGGTGGAGACCGTGCGCGGCTGGCATTTCGGGCGGCGCCCCGCCGTGCGCACGCCGCGCGCGCGCGAAGTGCTAACGGAGTTGGTCCCGGCCCTGATGCAGGCGCTTGGTGGCACGGCGCATCCCGATACGGCCCTCGACACCCTCGACCGGGCCTTCGCCCGGATGCCGGCGGCCCTCGAACTCCTGACGATCCTACGCTCGAACGAGCGACTTCGGCTGCTCTTCGCCGATCTCCTCGGTACGGCCCCGCGCCTCGCCGAGACCGTGGCGTTCAGCCCCCATGTTCTCGATGCGGTGATCGATCGCGATTTCGCCGAGGCCGAAACGGATGCCGGTGCCCTGGCGACGCAGTTCCGGGCGCGCCTGGGCAATCCGACCGATCATGAGGATTTCCTGGACCGGAGCCGCGACGCGGCGCGCCAATTACGCTTCCTCACCGGCGCGCGCCTGCTCTCGGGCGTCCTTTCTCCGGAAGAAGCCGGTCGCGCCTTCGCGGGCATTGCCGACGCGGTGATCGCCGCCACGGTGGAGCGCGTCTCCGCGGGCTTCTTCGCCGAGCACGGTGCGGTGCCGCAGGGGCGCTTCGCGGTCCTCGGTCTCGGCCGGCTCGGCTCGCGCCAGCTCACGGCCGATTCCGATCTCGATCTCGTGCTGGTCTATGATTTCGATTCCACCGACCGGATGAGTGCCGGGCCGAGGCCTCTGGACGCGGCGGTGGCCTACAACCGCCTGGCCCAGCGCATCGTCGCCGCCCTCACGGTGCCGACCCGCCGCGGGCATCTTTATGAGGTCGACCTGCGCCTGCGGCCCGGCGGTGGCCAGGGACCGGTGGCCGTGCAGTGGCGTGGCTTCCGAACCTATCAGGCCGAAGACGCCGAACTCTGGGAGCACATGGCTCTGACCCGGGCGCGTGTCATCGTCGGCGATGCGAGCCTCACGGACGATCTCGACGGGGAGATCCGCGCCCTCGTGAGCCGTCCGAGGCTGGCGGCCGAAGTCCATCGCGCGGTCCGGGACATGCGCCGCCTCGTGGAGGCGGAAAAGGGTCATCGGGGGGCCCTCGACCTCAAGCTCGCCCCCGGCGGTCTGCTCGATCTCGACTTCCTGGCCCAGGCCCTCGTGCTCGGGCAGGCGCATGCGACGCCGGATCTCATCGGACTCGGGGCCTGCGCGGTGTTCAGCCGCGCGGCCGATCACGGCCTGCTTCGACGATCGGACGCCGACCGGCTCGCGGAGGCCTACCGCCAGTTCGACGATGTCCTGCACTGGCAGAGACTGATGGTCGAAGGCGATCCGGCCGAGGCCGCGCCGGTGGCCCTGTCGCGACTGGCGGTGGCGATGGGGGCGCCCGATGCAGCGCGACTGGTCGCAGCCCTGGACGAGACTCGCGCCGAGGTGCGCGCCCTCTTCGACCGTCTGCTCGGTGCCGGCGCGGCGGACTGATCCGCCCACTCGACCGCAGCGGTCAGATCTGCTCGGCCTGGGGCTCCATGCGCCGGGCGGTGGCACCGGCCGCGTCGCGCAGGGAGGCGACGGTCTCCTGGGCAGCTTCGATCGACAGGCTCCGCAGGTGCTCCGGCGTCGGGATGGGCATCCGGACCAGCACGATGGTGCCGAGACCTTCCTGGGAGCGGATGCGCAGGCCGCCGCCGTGCAGCTCAGCCATGGAGCGTGCGATGGCAAGGCCGAGCCCGGAGCCCTTGTGGCTGCGGGTGAGATTGGTCTCGACCTGCTGGAACGGCGCGCCGAGGCGGCTCAGGTGGGTCTTGGGGATGCCGATGCCGGTATCCTCCACGAAGATGTGGACGTGGTCGCCGGCGGGACGCGCCTTGATGATGATCCGGCCGTCGCCGGCCGGCGTGAATTTCACTGCGTTCTGCACGAGGTTCGTGAGGATCTGGTGCAGGGCACGCTCGTCGGCCAGCACCGTCAGTGCCTCGACCACGTCGACGCAGACGGTCAGAGACTTGGCCCGGGCGGCGTCGCCGACCAGCTTCAGGGTGCCCTCGATGGCGCCCGCGACCGCGATCTCGCGTGGGGCGAGCTTCACCGTCTGCGCCTCGATGCGCGACATGTTGAGGATGTCGTCGATGACCGAGAGCAGGTAGTCGCCGCTCGACCGGATGTCGCGGCAGTAATCGGTGTAGCGCGGCGAGCCGAGGGTGCCATAGACCTCGCTCTCCATCAGCTCGGCGAAGCCCATGATGGCGTTGAGCGGCGTGCGCAGCTCGTGGCTCATATTGGCCAGGAACTCGGACTTCGCCTGGTTGGCGCCCTCCGCTTGGGCCTTCTGGTCGAGGTAGCGCTCCGCGAGATCGGCGAGCTGCTGGGTCTGGAGTTCGAGGGTGCGGCGCGAGCGCTTGAGGTCGCGAACCGTCTCGATCAGCTCGCGCTCCGACTGGACGAGCTGTTCCTGGTGGCGCTTCAGGTTGGTGATGTCGGTGCCGACCGAGACGTAGCCGCCGTCCTTGGTGCGACGTTCGCTGATCTGGAGCCAGCGCCCATCGGTCAGTTCGGCCTCGAAGGTGCGGGCGGTGGCGCCGCTCGGCTCGAGGTCGCGCAATTCCCGCCGCACCGGGGGCAGCACGCCCCGGCCCATGATCTCGGCGTAGCGCTTGCCCGGCGTGGCGTCCTCGGAGCTGAGCGCGTGCAGGTGGCGGAATTTCGAGTTGCAGAGGACGAGGCGGTTGCCGGTATCCCACAGCACGAAGGCCTCGGAGATCGCCTCGACGGCGTCACGCAGGCGCATGTCGGCGGTGGCGTTCAGCTCGGCGAGGTTGCGCTGCTCGGTGACGTCGAGGGCGATGCCGACGAGGTGGCGTCCGCCGTCGATGGTATCGGGCACGATCTCGGCCCGCATCCGCATCCAGACCCAGTTTCCGTTGGCGCCGCGGACCCGGAACTCGTGGTCGACGGTCGACTGGCTGGCGGCGAGGTGCCGGGCGAGGCTGTAGAGGTCGCCGTCGTCGGGATGCACGAGGGCGTTGACGTCGCCGAAGGAGAGAAATTCCCGCTCGCGGTGGTAGCCCAGCAGGGCGTACATCGAATCCGACCAGTAGATGCGCCCACGTGGGATATCCCAGTCCCACAGGCCGCATCGGCCGCGCCCGAGGGCCGTATCGAGGCGCTGCTTGATCTCCTCGCAGACCCGGTCGACGGCGTGGGCCCGGCGCGTCTGCAAGGCGTAGGCGATGCCGGTCCCGATGATCACCAGGGCGGCGGCCCCGAGCAGGATCGCCTGGTTGCGCATGCGCAGGGTCCAGGCGGCGGTGATGCCGGTGAGAGGTTGCAGCACCGCCACCTGGCCGCGCCCGCCCGGCAGGCTGCGCAGGGCCGCGATCACCACCGAACCGTCAGACAGGGTCACGGTCATCACGCCGGCGCTCTCGCCGAGGGTGCTGAGGGCCTGCATCTCGCCGAGATGCTCGGTGAGCGTCCGCCTCGGGCCGGGGAGGGGCGGATTCGCCGCCACGATGACGTCGTTGGGGGAAATCAGCAGGATCTGGCGCCCGGCATGGAGCAGGCCCGGCGGCAGCAGGGCGCCGAGATTGCGATGGGCCTCGTTCGCCTTGGCCTCGCCGTCGATGTCGATGTTCGCGAAGGCTGCCGCGGCGAGCCGGGTCACCGCCTCCACGTCGGTGGTCGCCGCGCGGATCACTTCCGCCCGCTGCGCCTGGAGCAGCATGGCCGCCACGGCGCCGAAGCAGATCAGGAATGTGGCGAACAGCGCCGGCAGGGCGAAGCGCAGCCAGGTCTCCGCACGGACGAACCGGACATGCGCGGCGTGTTGGGGCCGGTGGATGCCGAGAATCGTATCCGCACGCGCGGAGAGGGAAGCGGAATCCGCCTCCAGCATGAACGAACTCCGCAATTGGGATTGTCTGGCCTGGAGCGCGGATCAACCCGCGTTCCGAATCGTATACGATTCAACATTTCCGCCGGGGGTTTGTCCACGCGTTTTTTCCGGCCACGCTTGACTCCCCGCGCGAATCGAAGCGCGGAAATCCGTCTCCGATCCGTCTGAAAAACTGATTCCCGCCAAACACTTGCTAGCCGGCAAGCGTCCGCTGGAGGATGTCCGAAACGTCCCGTGACAGACCCGCAACACCCTGAATTTTCGTCAGCGCGGCCTTTGCCCGGTCGCGGCGTTCCGGCTCCATCATCCGCCACGATCCAAAAGCCGTCAGCAGGCGTGCGGCCACCTGCGGGTTGGTCGAATCGAGTGCCAGAACCGCGTCTGCCACAAGAGCATAGCCGGTGCCGTCCGGCCGGTTGAACTGAGTCGGATTTGCCATCCCGAAACTACCGATCAGGGACCGGACGCGGTTGGGATTGGTCATGGTGAAGGCCGGATGCTCCTGGAGCCGGCGGATGCGCTCCGGCGTGCCCTCGTCGGGAATCGTCGCCTGGATCGCCAGCCACTTGTCGAGGACCAGGGGCTCCGACCGGTAATCCGTGGCGAAACGCTCGAGCGCATCCTCGCGGGCCGGGCCGGAGACCTGGGCCAGGACCGCCAGGGCCGCGAGACGATCGGTCATCGTGGTGGCGGCCTCCATCTGGGCGAGGGCGAGACCGGTCGCGGCCTCGGGATCGGCCGCCGACATCAGGTCGAGGGCGGCGTTGCGCAACGCCCGCCGCCCGGCTGCCGCCGCATCGGGGCTGAAGGGCATGCCCGCCGGCTCGGCAAGCGCTTCGCGCAGGCCGGCGAGCCGGTCGCGAAGGCACGCTCCGAGGTGCCGCCGCAGGGCATGGCGTGCGCGATGGATCGCGTCCGGATCGATGTCCGCCGCGATCTCGTTGGCCACGTCGGCCTCGCTCGGCAGAGCGAGGATCAGGGCGGCGAAGGCCGGATCGGACAGGGCCTCGGCGTCGAGGAAGGCGGTGAGCGCGGTGCCGAGGCCCTCGGCGCCGGCGTCGGAGACCGTGCCCGAGCGCGATCCCTGGATCAGCAGCCGCATGGCCACGCCCTGGGCCGCCTGCCAGCGGTTGAACGCATCCGGGTCGTGGCGCAACAGGGTCAGCGAATCGGCATCGGTCATCTCGATCTCGACCCGGACCGGGGCGGAGAAGCCGCGGAACAGCGACGGCACCGGGCGTTCGCCGACGTTCGTGACGACGAGGGTGTCGGTGTGCCGTTCGAGCACGAACACGCCGTCCTCCATCCGGTCGCTCCGCGCCGCGACGAGGGGACCGTCCGGCCCGACGAGGCCGAGCCGGATCGGAATCACCAGGGGCGGGCTGTCGGACGCGCCCGGCAGGCTCTGCCGAAAGTCCAGGCGGTAGGTCCGGGCCTGCGGATCGTAATGCGCCTGCACCGCGACGCGCGGCGTGCCGGGGCGTTCGTACCAGCGCGCAAAGGCGCTGAGATCGCGCCCGGAGGTCGCCGCGAAAGCGGCGAGGAAATCCTCCACCGTGGCGGCCGTGCCGTCGTTGTCGGTGAAGTAGCGGTCCATCCCGGCCCGGAAGGCTTGCGCGCCCAGGAGCGTGCGCAGCATCCGTACGATCTCGGCGCCCTTCTCGTAGACCGTGGCCGTGTAGAAGTTGTTGATCTCGGTGTACTGCCTCGGCCGAACCGGATGGGCGAGGGGACCGGCATCCTCGGGGAACTGCCGGGCGCGCAGGGTGCGGACCTCGCCGATGCGATGGACGGCGCGCGAGCGCATGTCGGAGGAGAATTCCTGGTCGCGGAAGACCGTCAGGCCCTCCTTGAGGCAGAGCTGGAACCAGTCCCGGCAGGTGATGCGATTGCCGGTCCAGTTGTGGAAATACTCGTGCGCGATGATCGCCTCGATGGCCGCGTAATCCGCATCCGTCGCGGTCTCGGGCGAGGCGAGCACGTAGCGGTCGTTGAAGATGTTGAGGCCCTTGTTCTCCATCGCTCCCATGTTGAAGTCGGAGACGGCGACGACGTTGAATACGTCGAGGTCGTAGGCGCGGCCGAAGGCGGTCTCGTCCCAGGCCATCGAGCGCGCGACCGCGTCGAGGGCGTAATCGGCACGGTCGGCCTTGCCGGGTTCGACGTAGACGGCGAGTTCGACAATGCGGCCCTCGCTGGTGGTGAAGGGGCGCCGCACCAGATCGAGGCGCCCGCCCACGAGAGCGAAGAGATAGGCCGGCTTCGGGTGCGGATCGTGCCAAATCGCGAAGTGGCGCCCGGGACCGGCCTCGCCGCGCTCCACCGGGTTGCCGTTGCCGAGGAGCACCGGCGCCTCGTCGCGGTCGGCCTCGATCCGGGTGGTGTAGACCGCCATCACGTCCGGCCGGTCGAGGAAATAGGTGATCCGGCGGAAGCCGTCGGCCTCGCACTGGGTGCAGTAGACGCCGTTGGAGCGATACAGCCCCATCAACTTGGTGTTGGCCGTGGGATCGACCCGTGTGGCGATGCTGAGGGTGAACGGGCCGGCCGGGGGATGCACCAGCGTGAGGCTCGACGGGGTGAGGCTGTAGGCCTCGGGCGGAAGGGGCTGGCCGTCCAGGGCGAGGCCGACGAGGGTCAGGTCCTCGCCATCGAGCACCAGGGGCGCCCCGGGCCGCCCGGCCGGATTGGGATGGAGGGTCAGTTCAGCCCGCACCGTCGTCGCGCTCGGGTGGAGCGCCACGTCGAGAGCCACCGTCCCGATCAGGTAGTCGCTCGGGCGGTAATCCTCCAGGCGGATCGGGATGGGCGTTTCGGTGCGCATGCGGGGTCCTTCGGCTGCGGCGCCACTGTGCGGGCGGGGCGGCGCCGGCGCAACGCGCCGTCTGACAGGCGCGTTGACGCGCACCCACCTGGGGCCACATAGGCGCTATTCCTCGGAGAGCACCAACCCATGCGATTCCTTCACACCATGGTCCGCGTCGCCGACCTCGACCGCGCCCTCGACTTCTACGTCAACACCTTCGGGCTTCAGGAGGTGCGCCGCGTCGACAACGAGAAAGGCCGCTTCACCCTGGTCTTCCTGGCGGCCCCCGACGATGCCGGCACCGCCAAGGAGACCCAGGCCCCGGTCATCGAGCTGACCCATAACTGGGACCCCGAGACCTATTCGGGTGGCCGCAACTTCGGGCATCTCGCCTACGAGGTCGATGACATCTACGCCTTCTGCGCCAAGCTGCAGGCTGCCGGAATCACGATCAACCGCCCGCCGCGCGACGGCAACATGGCCTTCGTGAAGTCCCCCGACGGCATCTCGATCGAGCTGCTGCAGAAGGGGCCGGCCAAGCCGCCGCAGGAGCCCTGGTCCTCGATGGAAAACACCGGCACCTGGTAAGCTTCCAGCCTCCGACCGTGAGGGTTTGCAATCGCGAGAGCCGCCTGCACCGAAAGGTGCGGGCGGCTCTCGACCTTCGAATCAAGGCTCGGGCACGGGTGTGATGCCGAGTTGGCTGAGCTTGGCCGTCACGGTCTCGATCGGCCGACGCAGCTTCAGGCTCATCACCGAGACGGGGATGCCCTCGCGCGCCATCGCGGTGAGTTGCTGGACGGATTCGAGCGTCCAGGCCGTGTCGTTCGTCGCCATCGCTTCCTCCTGTTCCGAACGTCGTCTGCGGTGCGGGTCTGCCCGCCTCGCCCTTCGAGACGTGGCACTGACGAGGATGTGGACAAGGGGGCGGGCAAAGGGGCGGGCGAGCGGGCGGGCAAGTCCTCCTTCGAGATGCCAGCAAGCCGGGCGCCGGAAATCTCGCACCCCCGTGCGGAACATCGCGCCGGAAGTCCCCCGCGCCTTCTCACTCGGGCCTTGACCCTCGGCCCGCGCCCGGCGCACACCCGCGCCGGATCAGTCGGCCGGGCGGCCGCTCCGGGCCTCAGGCCCGGGGAGGAAAGTCCGGGCTCCATGGAGAGACGGTGCCGGATAACGTCCGGCGGGGGCGACCCCAGGGACAGTGCCACAGAGAGCAGACCGCCACGGATTGGCGTGAGTCGATCCGCGGTAAGGGTGAAAGGGTGCGGTAAGAGCGCACCGCGGACGCGGCAACGCGGACGGCACGGCAAACCCCACCGGGAGCAAAACCGAATAGGGGCGACACGGCGGGCCTCGCGGCCCGTTCAGGCCCTCTCTCCAGGCTCGTCGCCCGGGTTGGTTGCTCGAGGCGGTCGGTAACGATCGTCCCAGAGGAATGGCCGCCACGTTCGGATGCCGTCAGGCGTCCGGGCCCTACAGAACCCGGCTTAAAGGCCGACTGATCCACCTCGCGCTTTCGGGAGCTGCCCAAGAGGATACCGGCATGTCCGGGCTGCCGCGTCAAAATGCGCCGGACCGATTTCATGCGTGACGGCCGGGGTTCCGCCTCCGGGATCGTTCGTGCTCCGAGCCGGCGCAAGCATTTGGACGCCATGCCGTAAGTTATCGGACCGAATCCTTGGCGGAAATTTCGGTTTCAGATCAAGAACGAACCCTTCGAGCCGGATGACTAAGGATTTCGATCGGATACGATCGCGCCAGAACGCCTGGCATCCGAAATTGTCTTCCTGACCCAACGAAGGACTTGTTTCGGAAGTGCCAGAGACAGATGGAAAACATGGAATGAAGATCCGTCGTCCTTCAATTACATGGCGGAATCTATTGGTTTTATAAAATATTCAGGCAAAGAAATATTTAATTCAATTCCCGTATTTGGGCTTCCTCAAGTCGAGATTTGTTTCTTTCGACTATTGGCGGAACCGGTCCGAGGTTAGGCAATGGCTTTTCTGCGCGGGGTGATGATGCTGGCCGTCGGCATGGTGTTGTATGCGGGCGACGGAGCGACTTCGGCAGAATTGGACGATCTCAAAGCGCGTTACAAACGTCCGACCGCGATCCCGTTTCCGGAGGCCGCGCCCTATTCGCCGCAATTGGCGACGCTGGGCAAGATGCTGTTCTTCGATCCTCGTTTGAGCGGCAAGCAGAACCTGAGCTGTGCCAGCTGCCACAATCCCTCCTTCGGCTTCGAGGTCCCGGTCGCCGGTGCCATCGGGGCGACCAACACGCCGCTGGGCCGCAAGGCCCCGACCGTGCTGAACGCCGCCTGGATTCCGACCCTGTTCTGGGACGGGCGCGCGCCGGACCTCGAGACGCAGGCGATGGGGCCGATCACCGCGGATGCGGAGATGGACGGCAAGTTTCCCGAGATCATCGCCCGCCTGAAGGGCACGCCGGAATACGCGGCCTGGTTCGCCAAACTGTTTCCCGGCAAGGGCGTGACACAGGAGGCGATCCTCACCGCGATCGCGACCTATGAGCGGACGGTTGTGTCCGGGTGGGCCCCGTTCGACCGCTGGGTGGACGGCGATGAGGCGGCGATGGCGCCAGCCGCGCAACGGGGCTTCGCGCTGTTCAACGGGAAAGCCGGTTGCGCCGGCTGCCACACCGGCTGGAACTTCACCGACAACCAGTTCCACGACCTCGGCCTCCCGACCAAGGATATCGGGCGCGCGGCCTTCGAACCGGATGCGCCCCTGGCGCGCCATGCCTTCAAGACGCCGGGCCTGCGCAACCTGACCTACCGCGCCCCCTTCGGCCATGCCGGCCAGTTCGCCAACCTGGAGTCGATCGTCGACTTCTACGAGACCGGAGGCATCGTCCGCCCGTCGAAGTCGCCGCTGATGAAGCCCCTCCGGCTGGCGCCGGAGGAGCGCGCCGACCTGATCGCGTTCCTACGTTCCCTCACTGCGGAGCAGACCCGGACGGCGCTGCCGAATCTTCCGAACTGAAACCTGCCGAACGGCGCCTGAACCAAGTCCGATACGAGAGCCACCGCGATGTCGATCCGCTACACGATCCTGCTTCCGCTCCTCGGCTTCATGCTCCTGGCCGGTCTTCTCTCCGGCGTGACCGGCTGGGTCGGCCTCGGAGCGGTCGGCGACCTGTCCCTGCTCGGCTCGCGCACCACCGAGACCAACGAGGCGAGCCGCATCGCGCGTGACCGCTTCAACCGCGCCGAGGATCTGATCGCCCGCGTCAGCGCCATGACCGATCTGGTCGACATGGGCCCGATCAACCGCGAGTTCACAGCGGCGAGTGATCAGATCATGGCTCTCCTGGGCCGGCTCGAGGCTCTGGCCCAGTCCGATCGGATGCTGATCCTGGCCCGCAGCGCCCAGGCCGAGGCCCGGCAATGGCGCGCCGATGCGGAAGTCCTGCTCGGCCTCCGGCCCTCCGCCCAAGTCCCGACTCTGGAGCGGATGGCACAGGAGAACCAGCGCCTGCGGCAGCGTTTCGACGAGGCCGTCGCGCTGGCCGCCGAGGATGCGCGCGCCCAGATCCAGGCCACGCATGCCGGCACGGTCTGGAAGATCTGGGCCATGCTCGGCCTCGTCGGCGGCGTCGTCTTCGTCGGCTCCGGCACCGCGTGGTGGCTGGCCGGAACGCTGGCCCGTCCGCTGGAGCGCCTCACCGAGGACACCACCCGCCTCGCCAACGGCGACACCGACGTGGCCCTGGCGGCGACCCGGCGCCGGGACGAGATCGGCGACATCGCCCGGGCGGTGATGGCCATCCGCGACATGTCCCTGGCGGACGCCGCCGAGCAGCTCCAGACCACCGAAGCGGCGCGGCTGCGCGAGGATCAGGCCCGGCGCACCCTGCTGCGCGACCTCGCCGACCGCTTCGAGCGCTCGGTGGGCGGCATCGTCACCCACGTGGCCGAGGCGGTCACCGGGCTGCAGTCGTCGTCGGACACTATGCGGAGCGCGGTCGAGGGCACCGCCCTGCGCTCCACCAGTGCGGCTGAGGCCGCGCGGCAGACGTCCGGCAATGTTACCGCCGTGGCGGCCGCCGCCGACCAGCTCGGCTCGACGGTGGGGGAGATCGGGCGGCAGGTCGATCAGGCCAGCGAGATCTCCGCCGCCGCCGTGCAGGCCGCATCCCGCACCGGCGCGACCATGGCGGCGCTCTCCGCCGCCGCGACCCGGATCGGCGACGTCGTCGGGCTGGTCTCGACCATCGCCGGCCAGACCAACCTCCTCGCCCTCAACGCCACCATCGAGGCGGCCCGCGCGGGCGAGACCGGCCGCGGCTTCGCCGTGGTGGCGGCGGAGGTGAAGGAGCTTGCCTCCCAGACCAGCCGCGCCACCGAGGAGATCCGTCAGCAGATCGGGGCGATCCAGGCCGCCACCGGCGGCGCCGCGCTGGCGATCGAGGAGATCACGTCCCAGATCCACGCGATGAGCGGCGTCACGACGAGCATCGCCGGCGCGGTCGAGGAGCAGGGGGCCACCACGCAGGAGATCATGCGCAGCATGATGCAGGCCTCCTCCGGCACCGACCGGGTGACAACCGACATCTCCGAGGTCGCCCGTTCGGCCGACGCTGCCGGCCAGGTCGCCCAGTCTGTGGCGACCGCCGCCGATGCTCTCGCAGGTCAGTCACGGACCCTGCGGGCCGAGATCGAGAACTTCCTCGGCAACGTCCGGGCGGCCTGATCGCGATTGCTTGGCGACGACGGCCGAAGCCGCGTCCTCCGCGCGAGAAGTTCTGCCGCCTCGACGCCGACATCGAGGCGCCGGCGCGCATCCCGGATGTGCCTTTGACGCCCGATCCTTACGCTCGGTTAACCTTGCTGAGGTCTGATCGACGCTGGCCGCTTCCCCTCGGCCAGGTTCGTTGACGGCGCTCAGAGGCCCATGGTACCCCGATTCATCCCGTCAACGGCGAATTTCGGATCGACGGACGCAGCCTGTCCCAGGCAGGCCGGTGTCCGCATGCGCGGTCGCGTCTCGCGTCGACCCGGAGACGCCCCGTCTCTCCGAGCCGCGCCTGCGTGCTCCAGCCCCGTGGAAGGGACGCATGCGCCGCTTCACTCCCGTCGATTTCCGGCTCCGCTTCGGAGCGCAACGGCGGCACGCCGAGGCCATCCGATGATGCGTGCTCCTCGCGAAGCGCGGGTCCCGCGCGCCCTCGACGGCGCGCCGCACGTCCCCGTCCTCCTCGGTGAGGTGCTGGCCGCCCTCGATCTGCCCGGCCGCAGCCTCGCCGTCGACGGCACCTTCGGGGCCGGCGGCTACACCCGCGCGATGCTGCAGGCCGACCCAGGCGTTCACGTTCTGGCGATCGACCGCGATCCGGGCGCGATCGCGGGCGGCGCCCCCCTGGTCGCCGAGGCGGCCGGACGCCTGACCCTGGTGCCGGGCCGTTTCGGCACCCTTGACGCCTGCGTGGAGGGCGCCGGCCATGCGCTGGCCGATGCCGTGGTCCTCGATATCGGCGTGTCGTCGATGCAGATCGACCAGCCGGAGCGCGGCTTCTCCTTCCGCAACGACGGCCCCCTCGACATGCGCATGGAGCGCGCAGGCCCGAGCGCGGCCGACCTCGTCAACGAGTCCGAGGAAGCCGACCTCGCCGACATCATCTTCCATTACGGCGAGGAGCGCCGCTCGCGCGCCGTCGCCCGGGCGATCATCGAGGCCCGCCGCAAGGGGCGCATCGAGACGACCGCGGCGCTGGCCGACATCGTCGCCAGCGTGGTCTGGGCCGATCCGGCGAGCGGCATCCATCCGGCGACCCGGACCTTCCAGGGCCTGCGCATCGCGGTGAACGACGAACTCGGCGAGCTGGTCCAGGCGCTGCACGCCGCCGAGCGCATCCTGCGGCCCGGTGGCCGCCTCGCGGTGGTGACCTTCCACTCGCTCGAAGACCGGATCGTGAAGCAGTTCTTCTCGGCCCGCAGCGGCCGGGCGGCTCAGGCCTCCCGCCACCTGCCGAGCCTGGAGGCCCCGGCGCCCCGGAGCTTCGGCGCCGTCACCAAGGGACCGGTCCTGCCGAGCTCGGCCGAGACCGCCGCCAATCCCCGGTCCCGCTCGGCCAAGCTGCGCGCGGTGGAGCGCACGGACGCGCCCGCGCCCGAACCCTTGGCGGCCATCGAGACCTTGGCGGCGCTACCGGCGCGGACGGGTCGGAGCGGAGGGGCACGCCGGTGATCCGTTTGCTCAACCTCATCGCGGTGCTCGGGCTGATCGGCTCGGCGATCTACGCCTACTCGATCAAGTACGACACCCTCTACCAGGCGGGACAGGTCTCGAAGGCCCAGACCCAGCTCAAGAAGGAGCGTCAGGCCATCGCGGTCCTGCGCGCCGAGTGGCAATTGCTGACGCGGCCGGACCGGCTTCAGGCAGCGGTCGATCGCTATCTCGCCCTCGAGCCCATCGGCACCGCCCATCTGGGGCGCCTGGCCGACCTGCCGGCGCGTCCCGATCGCGGCGACGAGATCGGGCGGCTCCTCGCTGCCACGGCGACGCCCAAGGAGAAGCCGGTGGCCGCTCGCGGGTCCGATGAGCCGCGCATCACCGGCAGCATCACGCCCCGCACCACCACGACCAGAACTCCGACCACGCCTTCGAGGTAGTGCCCGTGTCCGAAGTCCCGACTCACGACGCAGCCGAGTCGACCGGCGCGCCCGCCCGCGGGGAATCCGTCGCGTCCGTGGAAACCGTCGCCCCCCAGGGGCCGGCCTCCGCGCCGGGCGCCGCCCAGGTCGAACGGACGGTACTCGAGCCCGCGCCCGAGGCACCGGCCGCACCGCCGGTGTCGCGGGCCGAGTGGGTGCTCCGGCACGCGAAGGCGATGTTCCACCTCGCCATCGAGCGGTCCTATACCCGCGTCGGGCTCGTCGGTCTCGCCTTCGCGCTGGTGTTCGCCACCATCGCCGGGCGCCTGATTTTCGGGGCGGCCTTCCCGGAGCCCGATAACGGCGATCGCCGGATCGCGGCGGCCGCCACGACGGCGATCCGCCCCGACATCGTCGACCGCAACGGCGAGATCCTCGCCACGGATATCCGCACGGTCTCGATCTTCGCGGAACCGCGCAACATCTACGACAAGGACGAGGCGGTCGAACTGCTCACCGCCGTGCTTCCGCAGATCAACGCCACCGAGTTGCGCGCCAAGCTCTCCACCAAGAAGGGCTTCGTCTGGGTCAAGCGCGAGATCACCCCGAAGCAGCAGGCCGAGGTCCACCGTCTCGGCATCCCGGGCATCGGCTTCCTGCCCGACCACAAGCGCGTCTACCCGAACGGCGTCGCCGCCGCCCACATCCTCGGTGTGACCAACCTCGACAACATCGGCATCGCCGGCATCGAGAAGTACATCGACAACCAGGGCAACAAGGCGCTCAACGATTTCGGCCTCGTGGCGAAGCAGACCGACCTCGCGCCGGTCCAGCTTTCCATCGACCTGCGAGCGCAGTTCGCGGTGCGCGATGAACTCGCCTGGGGTCTGGAGCACTTCAAGGCCAAGGCCGCCGCCGGCATGATCCTCGACGTGCAGACCGGCGAGGTGATCGCGCTCGCCTCCCTGCCGGATTTCGACCCGAACGATCCGGCCGACGCGCTCAACCCCGACCGCATCAACCGCATGAACGTCGGCGTCTACGAGATGGGCTCGACCTTCAAGGCGATGACCCTCGCGATGGCGCTCGATTCCGGCAAGTACAACGTCAACTCCACCTTCGACACCCGTGGCGGCGTGCTGAACTGGGGCCGCCAGAAGATCCACGAGTATCACGGCACCAACCGCGTCATCACCATGCCGGAGGTGTTCACGCACTCGTCGAACATCGGCTCGGCCAAGATGGCGCTCGGCATCGGCGTGCCCGGCCACAAGGCCTTCCTGAAGAAGATGGGCCTGACCGACCGCATGCGGACGGAACTTCCCGAGAGCGCCGAACCGCTGGTGCCGCCGCGCTGGACCGAGATCAACACCATCACGATCGCGTTCGGCCACGGCCTCGCGGTGGCGCCGATCCAGGCGACGGCGGCGGTGGCGGCTATCGCCAATGGCGGCTTCCTGATGACGCCGACTTTCCTGAAGACCACGCAGGCGGACGCCATGGTGAAGGCCACCCGCGTGCTCAAGCCCGAGACCAGCGAGGCGATGCGCTTCATCATGCGCCTCAACGCCGTCGAGGGCTCGGCCAAGAAGGCGTCGATCCCGTACTACTTCGTGGGCGGCAAGACCGGCACCGCCGAGAAGGTCATTCACGGCCGCTACGTGAAGAACCGCCTGTTCACGACCTTCATGGCCGCTGCCCCGATGAACAACCCGAAATACCTCTTCGTCACCATCATGGACGAGCCGCAGGGCCTTCCGGAATCCGGCGGTTACGCGACGGCCGCCTGGAATTCCGGTGTCGTTACCGGCCGTGTGATCGAGCGGGTCGCGCCCATCCTCGGCCTGCCGCCGCAATTCGATCCGCCGGTCAAGCCCTTCCCCCTCATGGTGAAACTCGGCGCCTATCACGCGACGCAGGTGGACGGGCGATGAGCGGGCCGACCCTCGGCTCACTGTTTCCCGAGGCCGAGGCGGCCTTCGCCGGCCTACCCGTCTCCGGGTTGACGGCTGATTCGCGCAAGGTCGCGCCCGGCATGGTGTTCGTAGCCGTACCCGGCACCGTGGCGGATGGAAGGCGCTTCGTGGCGCAGGCCGCGCAAGCCGGTGCCGTGGCGGTGGTGAGCGAGGGCGCGCGGCCGGCCGATCTCGACGGAGCCGTGCCCTACATCGCCGTCGCCGATGTGCGGCGCAGCCTCGCACGCGCCGCCCGCGCCTTTTCGGGCCGGCAGCCGGCCCAGGTCGTCGCGGTGACCGGCACAAGTGGGAAGAGTTCGGTCACGGATTTCGTGCGCCAGATCCTGGCGCGCCTCGGCGTCGAGGCGGCGAGCCTCGGCACGGTCGGCATCGTCACCAGCCGCGGCGCGATCTATGGCTCGCTGACCACGCCCGATCCCGTCACGCTCCACGCCACCCTGGCGCAATTGGCCGATGACGGCATCGGATACCTCGCCATGGAGGCGTCCTCCCACGGCATCGAGCAGCGACGCCTCGACGGCGTCGATCTCGCGGCGGTGGGCTACACCAATCTCGGGCGCGATCATCTCGACTACCACGCCACCATCGAGGACTACCTCGCCGCCAAGCTCCGCCTGTTCACGACCCTGGCGCAGCCCGGCATCCCGGCAGTGATCAACCTCGACGGCGCCTATGCCGACGTGGTCGTGGCGTCCGCCGCCGCGCGTGGGCTCGACATTCACACCACCGGCACCAAGGGTGACACGGTGCGCCTCATCGCGGCCCGCACCGAAGGTTTTCATCAGCACCTCACCCTCCTGGCGCCGGGCACCAGCGGCGTTCTTGAGGAATACGGCGTCCGCCTGCCCCTCGTTGGCGGCTTCCAGGTGGAGAACGCGCTGCTCGCCGCCGGTCTCGTCCTGGCGACTCCGGCCGGTCAGGCGGATCGCCCCGGCGTCATCGCCGCCCTCGAACATCTCACCGGGGTTCCGGGCCGGATGGAGCGGATCGGCGAAGTCAGTGGCGGGCTCTGCCTCGTCGATTACGCCCACAAGCCCGAAGCGCTGGAGGGCGTGCTGACGGCGCTGCGCCCGTTCGCGACCGGGCGCCTGCGGGTGGTCTTCGGCTGCGGCGGCGATCGCGATACGGGCAAGCGCCCCATCATGGGCGCCATCGCGGCACGGATGGCGGACGCCGTCATCGTCACCGACGACAATCCCCGCAGCGAGAACCCGGCCGCGATCCGCGCCGCGATCCTGGCCGCTGCCCCGGGAGCGATCGAGATCGGCGACCGGGCCGAGGCGATCCGGACAGCCGTGCGGGCGCTCGCGCCCGGTGACGTGCTGGTGGTGGCCGGCAAGGGCCATGAAACCGGCCAGATCGTGGGGTCACAGGTTCTGCCCTTCTCGGACCACGACGTCCTCCGGGCTGCGATCGCGGAACGCTCACGATGACCCAACCGAACCCGCTCTGGACGCAGGACGCCTTGGAGGCCGCCACCGGCGGGACCGTGCACGGCGCGCCGAGGGCCATCACCGGCGCCTCCATCGACACCCGCACGCTGCAGCCGGGCGACTTGTTCTTCGCCATCAAGGGCGAGGCACGGGACGGGCACGATTTCGTCCGCGCCGCCCTTGAGCGCGGCGCCGGCGCGGCGGTGGTCGCCGCCGAACGCGCGCCGGACTTCGCCGGGGCCGGTCCCGTCCTGGCGGTTTCCGGCAAAGCGTCCGGCTCGGGTGACGATCCCGTTCTCGACGCCATGCGGGCCTTGGGGGCCGCCGCCCGGGCCCG
Organism: Methylobacterium sp. Ger2507; assembly: GCF_055231875.1. Classification (NCBI taxonomy): domain Bacteria; kingdom Pseudomonadati; phylum Pseudomonadota; class Alphaproteobacteria; order Hyphomicrobiales; family Methylobacteriaceae; genus Methylobacterium; species Methylobacterium sp. Ger2507. The sequence goes on along the minus strand of NZ_JBUYVC010000001.1, from coordinate 4,977,328 downwards.
CAGCCGGGCCGGCATCGTCGCGGTGACGGGGTCGGTCGGGAAGACCGGCACCAAGGAAGCGCTGCGTCACGTCCTGTCGGCGCAGGGAATGACCCACGCCTCCATCGCCTCCTACAACAACCACTGGGGCGTCCCTCTGACCTTGGCGCGGATGCCCGCCGATGCGCAGTTCGGCGTGTTCGAAATCGGCATGAACCATCCGGGCGAGATCGTGCCGCTGACCGCCATGGTGCAGCCGGACATCGCCCTGGTGACCACCGTCGAGCCCGTGCACATCGAACACTTCGCCTCGCTCTCGGCCATCGCCGACGCCAAGGGCGAGATCTTCTCCGGCCTGAAGGCCGGCGGCACTGCGATCATCAACCGCGACAATCCGAGCTATCCGCGCCTGCTCGCCCATGCCCAGGCCTCCCGCGCGGGTCGCGTCATCACCTTCGGCGAGCATCCGGAGGCGGATATTCGCGCTCAGCGCATCGTCCCGCGCCCCGACCTCTCGGTGGTGGACGCGGTGGTGATGGGCATCCCCGTCACCTATCAGCTCGGCACGCCCGGCCGGCACACGGCGATGAACTCGCTCGGCGTGATGGCGGTGGTGCATGCGCTGGGGGCCGATCTCGCCCTCGCCGCCCTGTCGCTCGCCGCCCTGCGGCCGCCGGTCGGTCGCGGCGAGCGCACCGCGCTGGCGATCGGGGCGGGCGAGGCCTTCCTGGTCGACGAGAGCTACAATGCCAATCCGGCCTCGATCCGCGCCGCGCTCGCGACGCTGTCGGCCATCGAGACCGGCCCGCGTGGACGCCGCATCGCCGTGCTGGGCGACATGCTCGAACTCGGACCCGAGGGCGAAGCCCATCACCGCGACTTGGCCGGACCGGTGGAAGCGGCCAAGGTCGACCTCGTCTTCACGGCCGGTCCGCTGATGCGCAACCTCTTCGAGGCGCTGCCGGTGAGCCGGCGCGGCGCCTGCGCGGCCACCTCCGCCGACCTGCTTGAATCCGTGCTCTCGACCCTGCGCCCCGGCGACGCCGTGATGGTGAAGGGCTCGAACAGCATCCGCATGGGCCGGATTGTGGAAGCGCTCAAAGCCCGTTACGCGAACGCCCTAGCCGAACCGCCTCACGCCGCCGCGCGCTGAGGCGACCTTCATCACGGCCGGGGAGGGGACGCGTACCCCGTGCCTTCGGCCGAGTTTCGAACTGAACCACGGCCGGGTGCTGGATGCTGTATCTCCTGTCGGACTTGAGCGGCACCGTCTCCGCCCTTAACGTCTTCCGCTACATCACCTTCCGTACCGGCGGCGCGCTGTTCACGGCGGGCCTGTTCGTGTTTTGGTTCGGGCCGCTGATCATTTCGCTGCTGCGTCTGCGCCAGGGCAAGGGCCAGCCGATCCGCGAGGACGGCCCCCAGTCGCACCTGCTGACGAAGCGCGGCACGCCCACCATGGGTGGCCTGATGATCCTGGCCGGCTGCGTCGTGGCGATCCTGCTCTGGGCCAATCCGCGCAACCATTATGTCTGGGTCACCCTGGCGGTGACCCTCGGCTTCGGCGCCATCGGCTTCTACGACGACTATCTCAAGGTGACGAAGCAGTCGCACAAGGGCTTCTCAGGCAAGTTCCGCCTCCTGCTGGAAGCGGGTATCGCCCTCGCGGCCTGTGTGCTGATCTCGGTCTACTCGGCCCCGACCCTGCAGAACCAGCTCGCCTTCCCGGTGTTCAAGGACGCGCTCCTGAACCTCGGCTGGTTCTACGTGCTGTTCGCCGCCTTCGTCATCGTGGGAACCGGCAATGCCGTGAACATGACCGACGGCCTCGACGGCCTCGCCATCGTGCCGGTGATGATCGCCTGCGGCACCTTCGGCGTCATCGCCTACCTCGTCGGCAACGTGTTCACGGCCGGCTACCTGCAGGTGAACTACGTGCGCGACACCGGCGAACTCGCGGTGGTCTGCGGCGCGGTGATCGGGGCGGGGCTCGGCTTCCTGTGGTTCAACGCGCCGCCCGCGCAGGTCTTCATGGGCGATACCGGCTCGCTGGCGCTCGGCGGTCTCCTCGGCACCATCGCGGTGGCCACCAAGCACGAGATCGTGCTGGCGATCGTGGGCGGCCTGTTCGTGCTCGAGATGATGTCGGTGATCATCCAGGTCGCGTCGTTCAAGCTCACGGGCAAGCGGGTCTTCCGCATGGCCCCAATCCACCACCATTTCGAGCAGAAGGGCTGGAAGGAGCCGCAGGTCGTGATCCGGTTCTGGATCATCGCCGTGATCTTGGCGCTGGCCGGCCTCGCCACTCTGAAGCTGCGCTGATCCGCATGACGCCCGTCACCACCTTCGCCGGCCGGAAGGTCGCCTTGTTCGGCCTCGGCGGCTCCGGCCTCGCCACCGTGCGCGCCCTGATCGCCGGGGGCGCCGACGTGCTCGCCTGGGACGATTCCCCGGAGAGCACGGCGCGGGCGCGCGACCAGGGCATCACCGTCTTCGACCTGAACGAGGCCGACTGGACCGGCTTCTCCGCCCTGATCCTCGCCCCCGGCGTGCCGCTGACCCACCCCGTTCCCCACTGGACCGTCACGAAGGCGCGCGAGGCCGGCATCCCGATCATCGGCGATATCGAGCTGTTCGTCCGGGAGCGCCGCGCCCTTGCGCCGGGCGCACCCTTCGTCGCCATCACGGGCACCAACGGCAAATCGACCACCACGGCGCTGATCGCCCACATCCTGACGGCGGCCGGCCGCGACGTGCAGATGGGCGGCAATATCGGCACCGCGATCCTGTCCCTGGCGCCGCCGGCGCCCGACCGCATCCACGTGATCGAGCTGTCCTCGTTCCAGATCGACCTGACGCCGAGCCTCGACCCGAGCCTCGGCATCCTCCTCAACATCACGCCGGACCACCTCGACCGCCACGGCACCTTGGCCGACTATGCGGCGATCAAGGCACGGCTGGTGGCGGGGGCAGACCGCGCCATCGTCGGGGTCGACGACGATCTCAGCCGGGCCATCGCGGACGCCCGGACGGGGCCTTGCGTCCGCATCCATGTCGGAATGCCGGATGCCGATTTCGACGGCCTGTCGGCCCGCGACGGAACGGTGTTCGATGCGGACGGCACCCCGATCGCGGACCTCAACGGCATTGGGTCCCTGCGCGGGGCGCACAATTGGCAGAATGCCGCTGTGGCGGCCGCCTGCGTCCGGGCTCTCGGAATCAGCGATGCCGAACTGGTGGCGGGTCTCCGGAGCTTCCCCGGTCTGCCCCACCGCATGGAAGAGGTCGGCCGGCGCGGGCGCGTGCTGTTCGTCAACGATTCGAAGGCCACCAACGCCGATTCCACCGAGAAGGCCCTGACCGCCTTCCACGACATCCACTGGATCCTCGGCGGCAAGGCCAAGGAGGGCGGCATCGCATCCCTGGCGCCGCTGTTCGGCCGCGTCGCCCACGCCTATCTGATCGGCGCGGCGAGCGACGCCTTCGCCGCCACCCTGGAGGGCCGGGTGCCCTACACCGCCTGCGGCACCCTCGCGGTCGCCACCGCGAAGGCGGCCGAGGCCGCTGCGGCGTCGAAGGCGGCCGAGCCCGTGGTCCTGCTCTCGCCGGCCTGCGCGTCCTACGACCAGTTCCGAAGCTTCGAGGATCGCGGGGATCGGTTCCGGGATCTGGTGCGCGCGCTGACCTGAGGACAACCGCTTCTCGAAATCTCAATCATTCCCGCGCCTGATGGAGAGCAGGTAGCGCGCGCTCGCCCCGTCGGCGGCGCGGGGATGGGTTGAGTGCATGGCGTCCACGATGGCACCCGGCGCGGCGCGCTGGCAGGCGGGAGCCTGGGCCCGTATCCCCGTCCTCAGCGTCCTGCAGCGCCTCGCGACGCTTCTCCTCGTCGCCTTCATCTTCTTCGCCTGCTTCGCCTTTTCCGACACCTCGCCCTACGATGTCGTGGCGATCCCCACCATCGTGCTGTGGCTCTGCCTCGGCCTGCGCCTGCATCGGGGCATGGTGCCACTGCTCTGGCTGCTGATCCTCTACGTCAGCGCCATCACGGTGGCGCTGATGCCCTTCGTCGACCAGCCCCTGCCGGTGACCTGGACGATCCAGCTCGCCTATCTCGCCATCACCGGCGTGTTCTTCGCCATGCTGTTCTCCGACGACACCGAGGCGCGGATGGAACTGGCGCTCAAGACCTTCGTAGCGAGCTGCCTGCTCTCGAGCGCCTTCGGCATCGTGGGCTACTTCGGATTCATCCCGACCGAGGACCTGTTCTATAAGTACGGCCGTGCCTCGGGCACCTTCCAGGACCCGAACGTGTTCGGCTCGTTCCTGACGCTGGGCGCGCTCTACCTGATGCATGGCCTGCTGCTCGGTACCAGCCGGCGGCCGGTCCTCTCCTCCGCGATCCTGATGGTGATCGTGGCGGGCATCTTCCTGTCGTTCTCGCGCGGCTCCTGGGGCGGCACGCTGATCGCCGTCGCCGTGATGGTGGGCAGCGTCTACACCACCACGCCCTCGGCGCGCTTGCGCCGCCGCATCGTCATCCTGACGGTGCTGGCCGTGGCCGCCACGGCGGTCGCCATCGTGGGGTTGCTGTCGATCGGCGACACGGCCGAGATGTTCTCGAAGCGCGCGGCGGTCACGCAGGATTACGACACCGGCGAGACCGGCCGCTTCGGCAACCAGATGCGCGGCCTCGCCATGCTCCTGGATGAACCGCTCGGGATGGGGCCCCTGCGCTGGCGACTGATCTTCGCGCTGGAGCCGCACAACACCTATATCGGCAGCTTCGCCAATGGCGGCTGGTTCGCCGGCGTGACCTTCATCGGCCTCGTGCTGACCACCAGCGTGGTCGGCTTCCGGTTGATGCGCCGCGACACGCCCTACCGCCGCCACGCCCAGATCGTCTGGCCGGCCCTGCTGATGTTCTTCCTGCAGGCGGTCCAGATCGACATCGAGAAGTGGCGCCACGTCTACATGATGCTCGGCATGGTCTGGGGCCTGGAGGCGGCCCGCCTGCGCTGGCTCGCGCGCGAAGAGCGCGGCTGAGGCTGCGTTTCAGCCGCCCTCGGGCTTCGACGCGTCCGTTTCCGGCTCCCCAGTCTCCGAATCCTGACCTTCCGGCTCCGGGTCGGCCGTCCAGGCCGTGGCGAAGGCCGCGAGGTGGCGGGCATCCGCGAAGGCCAGGACGGTGACCGCCCGGTCGACCGGCATCGCGCCCGGATAGGGCGACAGCAGCACCTTCTCCTCGGAGAATCGGGCGCCCGGGGCGTGCTCGGCGAGCCAGGCTTCGGCCTCCGGGGAGAGGCGGCTCGGATCGGCCGCGTCACGGGCCCGCGAATCGCCACGCAGGACGAGGACATAGGAGCCGAGCGCCGGATTGCGCTGCTGCACCGCTTTGACGATGTCGAGAAACATGCCGATCGGGTCCCGGTTGTGCTCAGTGCAGTTTCACGCGCGACTCGGTGCGCCGGGTCAGCGCGCGAGCCACCGCGTCGAGGGTCGTCTTCACGGTGCCGTGCAGGGCCTGCTCGTGCATCTTGTACAGGGAACGGTACATCATGCGGGCGAAGAGCCCGGCAATGAACATGTTCTTGCCCTTGATGAACCCCATCAGGCTGCCGACCGTCGAGTATTCGCCCAGCGACACCAGCGAGCCGAAGTCGCGGTATTTGAAGGCTTTCAGCGGCTTGCCTGCCATCTTGTCGGGGATGATCTTGATGAGGTGCGTCGCCTGCTGGTGAGCCGCCTGCGCGCGGGGCGGGATCGGCGTATCCGACCCCTTCTCCACGAGGTAGGCGCAGTCGCCCATCGCGAAGATGTCCGGGTCGCGGGTGGTCTGCAGGGTCGGCGTGACCACGAGCTGGTTGTTGCGCGTGGTCTCGAGGCCGCCGATCTCGTGCAGGAACGGCGGCGCCTTCACGCCGGCGGCCCAGACCACGAGTTCGGAGGGGATGAAGCCGCCATCGGCGAGTTGCACGCCCTCGGGTCGGACCTCGGTCACGCGGGCGCCGGTGCGAACCTCGACGCCGATCTTGTCGAGCAGCACCATGACGTCGCGGGACATCCGCTCCGGAACGGCGGGCAGGATGCGGCTCGCCGCCTCGACGAGGGTGATCTTCAGGTCCTTGGCCGGATCGATGCGGTCGAGACCGGTCGCCGCCACGTGGCGGGTGGTGCGATGGAGTTCGGCGGCGAGTTCGGTGCCGGTGGCCCCGGCGCCGATAACGGTGACGTGGAGCTGGCCGGGCCGCACCGGTCCCGGCTGGGTGTGGGCGCGCAGCATCCCGTTCACGAGGCGCTGGTGGAAGCGCACCGCCTGGCTCTGGGTGTCGAGCGCGATGGCATTCTCCTTCACGCCGGGCGTACCGAAATCATTGGTGGTCGAACCCACCGCCATCACCAGGGTGTCGTAGGCGATCTCGCGGACCGGCGTGACCTCGCGGCCCTCGGTGTCGTGGCTGGCGGCCAGGTGAATCACCCGCTTGGTCCGGTCGAGCCCCGTCATCTCGCCGATGCGGTAGCGGAAATGGTGCCGGTGGGCGTGGTGCAGGTAATCGACCGCATGGTGCCCCACATCGAGGCTGCCGGCGGCGACCTCGTGCAGCAGCGGCTTCCAGATGTGGGTCCGCGCCCGGTCGACCAGGGTGACGTGCGCCTTCTGCGTCCGACCGAGCTTTTCGCCGAGCTTGGTCGCGAGCTGCAGCCCCGCCGCTCCGCCTCCGACGACCACGATGCGGTGCAGATTGTCCTCGGATTCGGCCGGTACCATGACGCTCACACCCTCGATCTTGTCGTCTTGTGTCGAAGTCTTGTCTGATGCTGAAATCTTGTCGAAACCTTGCGGCGGCGTGCCCCCGATGCGGAGCTACGCGACGAGATCCGAAAGCTTAGTTTAGAAGGATTAGAAACCGACCGCCATTCCTATCAGGCAGGGCTCCCCAGGAGAGAGGGCTGCCCAGGAGACAGGGCTGCCCAGGAGACAGGGCGACTTATCAGACCGGGGTGCCTCGCGAACCCGGTCCATGCGTCACGCCGGTGCGCCCGGCTGGCGCAGGGGATGGGCGCGGGCGAAGGCGTCCTGGGCCAGGCAATCCTCGGCGATCCGCTGCACCGTCGGGAACGGTGCCGTGTCGACGCCGAAGATGCCGGTGCCGACCCAGAGGCTGACGAGGCAGAGATCGGCATGGCTGACCGCATCGCCCTGGGCATAGCGGCCGGTGCCGGGCTCGCGGGTCAGGCGCGTCTCCAGGGTCTTCAGCCCGGTCGCCATCCAATGGCGGACGAAGCCGAGCATGCGCTCGCGCGGCAGGTCGTAGGTCTCCATCAGGAAGTTGCGCACCCGCGGCACGTAGAGCGGATGAGTGTCGCAGGCGACCACCTGGGCCAAAGACCGCGCCCGCGCCCGCGCCCGCGGATCGCTCGGCAGGAGCGGCGTCGCCGGGTGGATGTCCTCCAGGTAATCGAGGATCGCCAGCGACTGGATCAGCGGCGGCCCGTCGCCGTCGAAGAACGCCGGGACCGCTCCCTGCGGATTGATCGCAAGGAATTCCGGCTTGAACTGCTCGCCGGCATCGAGGTCGAGGAAGGTCTCCTCATAGGCGATCCCCTTGAGGTTGAGGGCGACGCGGACCCGGAACGCGGCGGCCGAGCGCCAATTGCCGTACATTTTCATGCGCGCACCGTTTCCTTGCTCCGCGGTTTCTTGTCCGTCTCTCGTGCGGGACGACCACACCCGACATCGCGCCGCCCCGCAAGTGCGTTCTGCCGGCCAGCATTGCGGGGCGTACGATTTGGCAGCGCCGTGTTCATCGCGCATAGACAGGCCCCGAGGCCCCCATCCTCGGACGGTGAGTGACGCGATGCAGATCGAAACGCCCTACCTGATGTTCCTCGGCGACGTGCCCGATCGGCTCGCCGCCAAGACCGCCTACGGCATCAAGGATTGGCGCCCCGAATGGTGCGTCGGTCAGCTCCGCCTGCCGGGCTGCGCCGCCGATCTCGGGATTCCCGATCTCACCCTGGCGGAAGCGGTGGCGCAGGGCTGCCGCACGATGGTCATCGGGGTCGCCAATGCGGGCGGCGTCCTGCCGGAGCATTGGATCGCCGAGGTGGTGGCGGCGCTGAACGCCGGTCTCGACATCGCCAGCGGGCTGCATGCGCGCCTCGGCGCGGTGCCGGCCATCGCCGAGGCCGCCGAGCGCAACGGCCGCCAGTTGCACGACGTCCGCCACACCGCGGAGACATTCGCCACCGGCAAGGGCACGAAGCGGCCCGGCCGCCGCCTGCTCAGCGTCGGCACCGACTGCTCGGTGGGCAAGAAGTACACCGTGCTCGCCCTGGAGCGCGGTATGCGCGAGCGCGGGCTCGATGCGGATTTCCGTGCCACCGGACAGACCGGCGTCTTCATCTCCGGGCGCGGCGTCGCCATCGACGCGGTGGTGGCCGACTTCATCTCCGGTGCCGTCGAGTGGATCGCCCCCGCCGCCGCGCCGGACCATTGGGACCTGCTCGAAGGACAGGGCTCGCTGTTCCACCCGTCCTTCGCCGGCGTCAGCCTCGGGCTGCTGCATGGAGCCCAGGCCGATGCCTTCGTGGTCTGCCACGAGCCGACCCGCACGACCATGCGCGGCGTCCAGCATCCGCTTCCCACCATCCGTCAGGTCATCGACCTGACGGTGCAACTCGGCAGCCTGACCAATCCGGACATCCGCCCGGTCGGCATCGCGGTGAACACCCAGGACCTGGAGGAGGGGGCGGCCCGCGCGCTGCTGGTCGACCTCGCCCGCGAGCACGATCTGCCCGCCACCGATCCGGTGCGCTTCGGCGTCGAGGCCATTGTCGACCGGATCGTCGCCGAATTTCCCCCCGCCATCACGGGGGCGAGCGCGTGACCCGGCGGCTCGACGTCGCGGTCGAGCGCTTCCCGATCGCGGGAGCCTTCACCATCGCGCGGGGCAGCCGCACCGAGGCGGTGGTGGTGCTGGCCACGATCACCGACCCGGAGGGCCGCATCGGGCGCGGCGAGTGCGTGCCCTATGCCCGTTACGGCGAGACCGTCGAGAGCGTCACCGCGCTGATCCGGGATCAGGCCGAGGCGATCGCCGCCGGAGCGACCCGGGCCGACCTTCTGCTTCGCATGACGGCGGGAGCGGCGCGGAACGCCCTCGATTGCGCCCTGTTTGACCTGGAGGCGAAGCAGCTCGGGCGGCCCGCCTTCGAGATCGCCGGCCTGTCGGCGCCGGCGGTCGCCACCACGGCCTATACCCTGAGCCTCGGAGATCCCGAGAGCATGGAGGAGGCCGCCCGCAAGGCCGCGCACCGGCCGTTGCTCAAGGTGAAGCTCGGCGGCGTCGGCGACCCGGAGCGCATCGCCGCCGTTCGGCGCGGAGCGCCGGATTCCCGTCTCATCGTCGATGCCAACGAGGCCTGGCGAGCGGAGACGATCGAAGCCAACCTGGCAGCCTGCGTCGCGGCCGGCGTCGGCCTCATCGAGCAGCCGCTGCCGGCGGGCGAGGATGCGCTTCTCGCCGATCTCGCCCGGCCGATCCCCATCTGCGCCGACGAGAGCCTGCACGACCGGGCCGGCCTCGACGCTCTGAGCCGGCGCTACGACGCCATCAACATCAAGCTCGACAAGGCCGGCGGTCTCACCGAGGCGGTGATGCTGGCGCACGAGGCGCGGGCGCGCGGCTTCTCGCTGATGATCGGATGCATGGTCGGCACCTCGCTGGCGATGGCGCCCGCCATGCTGCTCGCCCACCATGCCGACTACGTCGACCTCGACGGCCCACTGCTCCTGGCACGGGACCGGGAGCCGGGTCTGCGCTTCGACGGCAGCCTGATCCACCCGCCCGAACCCGCGCTGTGGGGCTGAAATCTCAGCCCTTCACGATGAAGCGCAGGGCGTAGACCAAAGCCGTGAAACTCACGAGGCTGAAGGCATAGAAGGCGACGAACCAGAGCAGCCGCTTGCCCGTCATCCGGGTCTTGGGCAGGGGCGCCGGATCGCTCAATGCCCGTAGCCTCCGATATCCTCGGCCACCTTTCCTCGGAAGACCCAGTAGGCGTAGCCCGTATAGGCGAGGGTCAGCGGCATCACCACGGAATACCCCACGAGGGCGAATTGCAGGGCGCTGACCGCGTTGGCGGCCTGCCAGATCGTGAAGTGCGGCGGCACGATGTAGGGGAACAGGCTGATCCCGAGGCCGAGGAAGCCGAGCAGGAACAGCACGATCGTCAGGAGGAACGGCGCCACGTCGCGCCCGCTGCGGATGCCCCGGAAGATGCCCCAGGCGACCAGGGCCGTCACCACCGGCACCGGCGCCACGTAGAGGATGTTCGGCCACGAGATCCAGCGCCACTGAATGTCGAGGCCGAGGAACGGCACCCAGGCGCTCACCACCGCCATCGACACGATGGTGGCGGCCAGGAACTGCAGGCTCTTGCGCCGGGCCCAGAACTCCAGTTCCCCGGAAGTCTTCATCACGCACCAGGTTGCCCCGAGCAGGCCGTAGCCGCAGACGAGGCCGATGCCGGTGAGCACGCTGAAGGGGGTCAGCCAGTCCATGGTGCCGCCGGCGAAGCCGCGACCCTCGACCTTGAAGCCCTGGACGAAGGCCCCGAGCACCATGCCCTGCGCGAAGGTGGCCACCAGGGAGCCGTAATGGAAGGCGTTGTCCCAGACGAACTGCGAGCGATCGGCCTTGAACCGGAACTCGAAGGCGACGCCGCGGAAGATCAGCGCGATCAGCATCAGGATGATCGGGATGTACAGCGCCGGCAACAGGATCGCGTAGGCGACGCTGAAGACCGCGAACAGGCCGCCGCCGCCCAGCACCAGCCAGGTCTCGTTGCCGTCCCAGATCGGGGCGACGGAGAGCATCATCCGGTCGCGCCAATTGCCCTTCCGTGCCGCCGTGAACAGGATGCCGACCCCGAGGTCGAACCCGTCGATCACCACGTACATCGCCACCGCGACCGCCAGGAGGCCGGCCCAGACGAGAGGCAGCCAGAATGCGGCACCCTCGTAGTCCATTCCGAAGCCGAACATCGTCTAGCCCCCTGTCGCCTCTCGCAACATGTACCGCATCAGCGGCCCAGCCGTTCCCCGCTTTCGCCGAGCCTAGCGCGATCGGCGTGGGATTGCGCGCCGCGCCACGGGACTTTTCGATCGATCTCCGCCAGCGTGTCCCGGGATGCCGGCAGCGGCGAGGCCGCCATCCGGGCGATCTCGGCCGCGCCCTCCCGAAGCGCCGTCTCGCGAAGCGCGTCCGGCAGGGCGCCCCAGACCGCAGCCGCGGCGAGAGCCGGGTCCGGTGCGGTCGGGCGACCCATCTCGGCGGAGCGCTGCAGCGCCAGCCACGACAGCACGCCGATGACCAGGCCGGCGCGGATGAGGAACGACATGGGTCCGGTCCGGGCGCGCACCGGCAGGGAGCCGGGCAGGCGCGCCCGAACACTCCGCGCTCACCGGTAAACACCCCCTGACGCCGGCGGGGTCGTTCGTCGAAATGGTAAACGCAAGCTTATCCAGGCATCGTTACGGCTATCTCAGCCTAGTGACCCGAAAACGACTATCGCACCGACCGATGATGGTTACGACCCGGAAAGCATGACGAGACAATAGGGCCGTCCTGCGCAAGACTCGCTTAAGTCGCGTCTGCGAGGTTCGGATCAGTCGAGTTTTCGTCGAGCCAAGGGGCGTCGGAGTGGCCGGTCAGGTCCGTCTCCGCGCTGTGCGTGTCGGTATTGCGTATCTACAGTGCCCTGGCGTCCCTCATTGATATCCGCCTCGCCGGACTCGTCCACGAGTCGGTGAGCGAGGAGAGCGGTGTCCGCTTCCGGCACGAGCGCTTTCTCGTGTCTCGTCTGGCCACCGGCCTGATGATGATGCTCTGCCTGCCGCCCTATCTCGTCCTGCGCGGCGTCCCGACCGGCATCGAGGCGCTCGCGATCGCGGGCCTGCTGCTGCCGATCTTCGCCGCGGTGCTGCTGTCGCGGACCGGAAGCCTGTGGCTCGCCCACGGGATCTCGTCGGCCGGTCTCACCGGGGTCGTGGTCTGCCTCGCCATGATGACGGGCGGCGCGGAATCGGCTGCCGCGATCTGGCTGGTGGCGATCCCCCTCGAGGCGGTGGTGTCGGGCTCGCGCCGGGCCACCCTGGCGGCCGCCATCGTGGCCGCCCTCGGTGCCCTCGCGGTGGCGCTGCTGCCGCCGCTCGCCGAGGGAACGCCGCTGCCGGAATGGTCGCGCGCCCTGGCCATGCCGGTCTTCGCCATCACGGCCATCGGCCACATCGCCGCCCAGGCCCTCGAACATTTCCGCCATGAGGGCCGCTGGCTCGCCCGGCTGCGCGACAACGAGCGGCGCGACCGGATGCTGCTCTCGGCGATCGACGACCTGGTGACCTGGCACGACGAGAACGGCCGCGTGCTCGAAGCCAGCGCCTCGGCCACCCGGTTCGTCGGTGCCGAGCCGACGCTGCTGCACGGCCACGGCCTGCTGGAGCGGGTCCATGTCGGCGACCGTCCCCTGCTGCTCCAGGCGCTCAGCGATGTCGCCGCCCACGGCCGCCCCGCCACCGTCCAGTTTCGCCTGCACCTCGACGCCGCCGCGATCCGCCCGGACGGGATGCGCGGCGAAGGGGTTCGCGGCGAAGGGGTTCGGGCGGACAGCCAGCGCGACGGCGCCCCGCGGGTGATCTTTGCCGAGATGCGCATCCACCGCATCGAGGGCCCGGCGACCGGCGTCAGCATTCCGGGACGGCTGCAGTCCAGCGTCGTCGCGGTAACCCGCGACGTGACCGAGCATCGCCGCCACTCCGAGGAACTGGAGCAGGCGCGGGCCGAGGCCGAGCGTGCCGACGAGGTGAAGAGCCGCTTCCTCGCCAATGTCAGCCACGAACTGCGCACCCCGCTGAATGCGATCATCGGATTCTCCGAGGTCCTAGCGGGGGAGGGCGGCCTCGCGACCGATCCCGAGCGGACGCGCGAATATGCCGGCATCATCCGCAATTCGGGCCAGCACCTTCTCGAAGTGGTCAACACCCTCCTGGACATGTCCCGGATCCAGAGCGGCCACTTCGACTACGCGCCGGATACGCTCGATATGCGCGCCCTGGTCGAGGCCTGCTGCGATCTCATGCAGCTGAAGTTCGATCAGGCCGGGGTGATCCTGGTGCGCGATGTCGGTCCCGTGCCGGTGGAGATCACCGCCGACCTGCGCGCCTGCCGGCAGATGTTCATCAATCTGCTGTCGAACGCGCTGAAGTTCACCCCGCGCGGCGGGCGCGTGGAAGTCGGCCTGCGCTGGTCCGGCCAGAACCTCGACCTGATCGTGGCCGATACCGGGATCGGGATCAGCGCGGCCGATCTGCCGCGTGTGGGCAGCCCGTTCTATCAATGCGCCGGTGGCTATGAGCGCACCCACGAGGGCACCGGGCTCGGCCTCTCGGTGGTTCAGGGTCTCGTCGGCCTGCACGGCGGCGCCATCACTCTGGAGAGCACCCGCGGGGAGGGGACCACCTTCACCGTCACCCTGCCGCGCGCCTGCCGGGTCGCCGGCGGCAGCATCCCGACCGCGGCGATCCGGGCTCGTCCGCGCCCGCCGATGGTCGGCGGCAGCCTCGTGGCGGCCGCAGGGGCCGGGCCGGTACCGAAGCGCCGGACCATGGGACTGTTCGAATCGAGCCCGGAGCCGGTGCGCGAGAGCTACGTCCCCCTGCGGCGGGCCGGATGAGCCGCCGCCCGGATCCCCGTCACGCCGAATGTGTCGGGCATCGCGCCATGCGGTGCCCGTATCCCGTTGCGATCCAGACCGAGGAGCCATGATGCGCGAGCCGCAAGCACGCCGCGACCAGCGAGAGATCGTCGTCCCGTCCCGGAGCCGCGAACCCCGCCCCGCCGGTCATCGGCGCCCGGCGGCCCGGGCTTCGGGCCGCTTCACGGCCTTCGGCGCCCTGGCCGCCGGTGCCGGCCGCGCCTTCCTGCGCCATCCGGGAGAAGTCGTCGGGGTCGTCGTCGTGCTCGGCGCCGTGTCGATGATCTGCCTGAATGCCCTCGGCTACCAGATGGGCCGGCACCCGGCGCCGATCTTCCCGAAGGTCGCCGCCAAGCCGGCCTTGTCCCGCGTGGCCGAGGCACCGAAGCCGGCGGTCCCGGCCGTGAAGCCGCCGGTAACGGCCTCCGAGGTCGCGCGCCCGGAGACGGTTCGGGCCGAGCCCGTGAAGGCGGAGGCGGCTCCCCGGACCCCACGCGACGGCATCGGCGATCTCATCAAGGCCGGCGAGCCCGCGGGCGCCGAGACCACCGCCTCGGTGGCGAGCCTCGGCGGCCTGTCGATCGCCCAGGCCCAGCGCGCCCTGGTCAAGCTGGGATACGGTCCCCTGAAGGCGGACGGGCTGATGGGGGCGAGCACCCGCGCGGCCCTCGAGCGGTTCGAACGGGACCGCAAGCTGCCGGTCAAGGGCGAGCCGTCCCAGCGGACGTTCCGCGAACTCGCGACCCGCGCCGGCGTGACCCGGGGCTGATCCGCCGGAAGGGCGTGCTATAGCCTCCGGCATGGCACGCCTGCGATCGGATTTCTGGGTCTCCGCCCATCTGCGCCGTCTCGGCATCGAGGGCATCGCCGCCGTCCAGCGCCGGCGCGGCTCGGCCGAGGCCGGAGCCATCTTCGTGAAGGTCGATCGCCTCGACGGCCGCGCCGATCTCTACGGCCCGGCCCCGCAATCCCTGGTCGATACGGAGGCGGATGGTGACCGGCGCTTCGTGTCGCTCCTGCAGGAGGCCATGCCGGCGGACGTGGAAGTCCGCCTCGGCAAGGAGCTGCGCTTCGACGACGATCTCTGGATCATCGAGATCGACGACCGCGCGGGCCGCCACTGCCTCGATCTCGCGGAATAGCCGGCGCTGCCTTCGTGCGGACCGGGCGGCCTCCCGATCAGCTCGACTGGCGCAGCCGGGTCGGCAGAAGGGTGCGCAGGGGCGGTCGCTCGGACGCGACCTGCTGCTGGCGCAGGCGCGGCGCGTCGGGGGCTGCGTAGGGCTGATGCGCCGTCGCGGCGGCGCGTTCCTGCGGCGTCCAGTCGAGGATCGCCGCCAGGACGTCGCGCGCGGCGGCGCGGGGCAGGGTCCGGAACAGCTTGACCAGATTGAACACTCGGTCGACCGAGCTGGCGACGGTCTCGTTCAGGGTCAGGTAGATGTACACCGCCTCCTCCTCGTGGAGGCCGGCCGCGCGCAGTGCCACCGTCAGCAATTCATAGCGCAGTGACGGGTCGGGGGTGGCGGTAAGAAAGCCCTTGGGCAGTCCGAGCAGCTGGGTGATCGCCCCGATGAAGCCGGAAATGTCGCCGCGGGCCGAGAACTCGGTGAGCACCGTACCCGCCTCGCGGGGTGCGGGCGGGAGCGGCCTCAGGGCTGCCGTGGCCATCATGGCGTGCCCGATCGCCTCGCGACGGGACTCGTCGGCGTAGAGGAACAGCGGGGCGACATCGGCATGCGCCAGGTCGCGCCGGGCCAGGAATACCCGGGCGAGATCGGGCCTGCGCCGGGCGCGCCCGACGAGGCGGGCCAGCATCTCGCTCGGCAGGTTCGCGGCCGGGTTCTGGGCCAGCGCCTTGTCGATGGCGGGATCGTCGCGGGCGATCAGTTCGGCGAGGGTGGCGCGGCTGAGATCGTGCCGGCTTGCGATGGCGGCGCCGATTTCGGCGCCATCGCTCAGGGCCGCGTCGATCATGGGCTGGATCAGGATGGGGGCGCCGGCGATGACGGCGTCCCGGGCGCCGCCGC
Organism: Methylobacterium sp. Ger2507; assembly: GCF_055231875.1. Lineage (NCBI taxonomy): Bacteria > Pseudomonadati > Pseudomonadota > Alphaproteobacteria > Hyphomicrobiales > Methylobacteriaceae > Methylobacterium > Methylobacterium sp. Ger2507. The sequence goes on along the minus strand of NZ_JBUYVC010000001.1, from coordinate 4,961,561 downwards.
CCCGGGCGATCAAGGCCGCCAGCAGGGCGGGCGGGGTGTCGGGAAACGGCGCGAGCTTGCGGGCGACCGCCTCGGCGGTCTCATCGTCCACGATCGGGATCAGGCCGCCTGCCAGGGAGGCGAACGACGACATCGTCTTCCGGTCGCGAACCGACGCGGACAGAAAGAGGTCCGTCTGGACACGAAGGATGACGGGTTTCAGATCGAGGTTGTCGAGACGCGACAATTCGATCAGGCCGGAGAGGTCCGGCGCATCGTCGAAAGATGGGGACATGGCACTTCGGTTACGCAGAACTCGCTGATCCCGAGGATTAGCGGAATTGCGTGAACCGACCTTTAAGCACGGCGCCCCGGGAGCGTCCCTGCTTGCGCCATCCTGCTCAGGTCATCCTTGCTTGTGCTTTCGTGGATTGGGCCATGTAATTGGGCCATGCGATCGGACCATGATCGCCAAGAAGCCCGACCGCGGGGCCGGGCTTCTGAAACCCGGCCCGGAGTTTTGGGCCGCCGAGGTTGATCCGACCCGCCGAGGTTGATCCGGCCCGCCGGGGCTTGTGAGGCCCGCCGGGGCTTGGCTATCCGGCCCGCCGGGGCTTGGCTATCCGGCCCGCCGGGGCTTGGCTATCCGGCCCGCCGGGGCTTGGCTATCCGGCCCGCCGGGGCTTGGCTATCCGGCCCGCCGGGGCTTGGCTATCCGGCCCGCCGGGGCTTGGCTATCCGGCCCGCCGGGGCTTGGCTATCCGGCCCGCCGGGGCTTGGTGGTGTCGCTCTGCGATTTCGGCGAAGGGAAAACGACCGGGGTCGCCGTGTTTCCGACGAGCGGACCGGAATCCGGCTTTGCCGCGGCTGCCGCCATTCCGGCGGCTACGGGCGCCGTGCCGTTGGGGGCACTCGACGGGAACAGCACCGTCGCGGTTCGAATCTCGGTCGACGTTTCGGACTTCGGCACCGGCGTTGTGGCCGGGGACGGCGTGGACGGGGCCGGGATGGTCCCGGGTGCCGAAAGCCTGCCCTCCGCCATGGCTGGGTCCGCCTTGGGCGCGGATTCGCCGTTCGCATCGCCCTGTGCCTCTTCGGGACCGGCGAGGAGTTCGGTCGGCGTCTTCCACACGAATGCGTCCAGGCGGCCGCTGACCGGCGAGACGGGAGCCCAGGTCTCGGAGGCGATGCCGTCGGCGATCCACAGCGGGTCGCGCGGTGCGTGGGCGGCGCGCGACAGCCACTCGCGGGCACGGCCCGAGCCGCTGCCGTGCTCGGCTTCCTCGATGCGCGCCATGGTCAGGCAGGTGCGTACGGTCGGACGGTCGGCCAGGAGCGGCGCCAGGGCATCGCGGGCCTGTCCGAATTCGCGAGCCTCGTAAGCCGCTTGCGCCATGGCGAGACGGGCTTCCGGGTGCCAGGAGGAGATCTTGGCCAGGGTTTCTGCCCGGGCCATGCGGTCGCGCACGGAATCGCCGGTGCGCAGGTTGAGGTAGGTCTTGGCGAGGTCCGGGTGCGGGCCGGTGCGCCAGGTCGCCTCGAGGATCTTGGCCGCTTTGCGCAGGTCGCCCCGTCGCACCATCAGGCGCGCCGCGAGAACCGAGGCCGGAACGAGATCCGGTGCGAGCTTGACCGCCTTCAGGACCCGCTCGGTGGCTGCTTCCGGCTCGCCCGCCTCGCGCTCCTGCGCGGCGGCGGTGAGCAGCACCGCGCGCTGGCGCCGGGCGGTGGTCTTGTCGATGAGGCCGAGGGAAGCGCGACGCTCAACCGTCTCGTTGGCGCCGCTCCAGTCGCCGTCGGCGCATTGCGCTTCGAGAACGGCCTCGTTGGCCCAGGTGACGCTGGGGGCGAGGCGGGCGGCCTCGGCCGCATAGGCGCGGGCGGAGGCATCGTCCTCGCGACGGCGTGCCTCGACGAAGAGGCCGCGCAGGCCGAGCACCCGTGTCTCGGGATCGTTGACCATGCGCTGGAAGGCCTGCTCGGCCGCCTCGCGATCGCCCGAGATCTGAGCGGCCTGCGCCTTCAGCAACAGGGTCAGCGGCTCGGCGCCCAGCAGGCGCTCGGCATCGCTGGCGTGCCGGCGGGCGGCCAGCGGATCGCCCGACCCGACCGCCACCATGCCACGCGACAGGGCCGAGAAGCCCTTGGCCCGGCGCCGGTCGCGCGAGCCGCGCACCAGGGTCTCCGGCAGGGTGATGAACCCGCGCACGATGGCCCAGATGAAGCCGATCACGATGGCGGCGATCAGGACGCCGATCAGCCCGATGGCGAGGCTGGTGGCCACCTCGTAGCCGTTCCACACGATGGTGACGGTGCCGGGATGGTCGGCGACCCAGGTCGCGCCGTAGGCGGCAACCGCGAGAAGGGCCAGGAAGGCGAGGGCGCGCCACATGAGATCAGAAGCTCCTGGGAGGGGCGTCGGCGGATCCGGCGACACCGAGAGTCGGGGGCGGGAGCGCGTGGCGCTCCCGCGCGAAATAGGTGAGGCCGCCGGTTCGATGGATCGGCGGCCGCCGGATCAACGGTACGCGCCGGTGGCCGGCAGGCCCTTGAAGGCGTCGGCAAGCAACCCCTGAGCCGCATCCGCAGCGGCAGCCCGCGACGTCAGCTTGGTGCCGAAGTCGCCCGCGACCGCCCGGTCGGCCTCGGGCAGGGCCGCGAAGGCGGCGGCCGCCTCCTTGATCGCGCCGCGATCGAGGGCGTCCTGGACCTTCGGAGTCTCGTCCGCCGCGGCCGCGTTGGCTCCGCCGCCGGTCGCCGGTGCATCGACCCGGCGCACCTGCACGATCGACTCGGCCATGCTCATCAGCTTGGTGCCGATGTCGCCGCTCTCGGCCACGGCCTTGCTCTGGGCCGCCCGGCGCTGTGCCGCGATCTTCTCGGCGATCGGCCGGAACTCGGCCGCCAGGGTCCGGGCCGTCGGCGCGCCCTTGTCGGCGAAGACCGCCACGGCGGTCAGGCGGGCCGGGTCGCCCGGCTCGAGTCCACGCAGCGCCGCAAGCGCGTCCGCGTAGGGCGCACCGGTGTTGAGGGCGGTGGCGATCCGGTCGGCCGAGACGACCCGGAGGGCCGCCTGCAGGGTCGCGGTCTCAGCCCGCTCCGAGACCGCCTTGTCGAGCCCGGCGATCTTTTCCGATTGGGCCTGAAGTTGGCGCTCCACGGCCTTCGCCGCTTCGGTCGCCTGGGTCTTGGCGGCGTCGGCCACTTTTTCGCTGGCCTGGGTCGCGGTCTGGACCGCTTCCGTCGCGGCCTGGACCCGCGCTTCGAGGGATTGCTGGAGCGCCGTCACCTTCTGGCTCAGGGCCTGCGCGGCCTCGGCATTGGCCTTGGTCCTGGCCTCGACGTCGCCCTGGAGCGCGGCGAGCTTGGGGGCGAGATCGGGGGTCGCGACCGGCTTCGGCGCGGCGTCGACTTTGCCTTCGATCGCCTTCATGCGCTGCTCGAGGGCGCCGATCTGCGGTGCCACGGCGGGCATCGCCGCCATCCGCGTCTCGCCGCCCTGGTCCCGCCCGGGCTCCTCCTGGAGAGCCGAGACGCGCTGGTCGAGGGCATCGAGACGGGCCGTCAGCTCGGCGGGTACGGCGGCCGGAGCCGCCGAACCCTCGGCGGGTGCGGTTGTCCCGCCCTGGGCCGCGTTGGCCTTCTCCAGGGCCTGACGCGCCGTCGACAACGCCTCGGGCACTGCCTTCAGGGCGGTCTCGTTGGCGGCCACGCGCTTGTCGAGGCCGGTGATGGCATCCTTGGGCGCCAAGGCGGCCACGCGCTGGTCGAGGGCGTTCAGCCGCGCGTCGTCGCCAGCGGGCAGCAGGCCGCTGCGGGCGACACCGAACAGGAGACCGGCGCCGACGACACCGCCGAGCAGGCCGGCGGTGGCCAGCGATCCGAAGCCCGGACGGCGCGCGGCAGCCGGCGCCGCCGCTGCGGCGGGGGGCGCGGGCGTGATGCGCGGCGTGGTGGAACCGGCCGGCTTCGGCGCCTCGCCCTTCGAGGGCTCAGTTTTCCAGGCGTTCGGCTTTCCGGCGTCCGGCTTCCCGGCGTCCGATTTGCCCGCCTCCGACGCGGATTTCGGATCGCCCGGCTTCGCCCCGGCGGCCTGGGCACCCGACGCGGCACCGGCCATCCCGGCCGCGACCGTGGCGGCTGCGGCGGGCTTCGCCGGCGGCGCCTGGTCGGGGAGGCGCTTGGCCTTCAGGTCGATGATCGGCCCGTCGGTGACGGACGAACCGGGACGCCCGCCGGGCGGCGTCGAGCCGAATGCACCGGACTTCGGCGCCTCGGGCTTGGCCGTGTCCGGCTTAACGGTGTCCGATTTACCGGCCTCCGGCTTCAGGATCTCGGCCTTGGCCGCTTCGGTCTTCACGGCGTCGGTCTTGGTGCCTTCCCCAACGCTCTCCCGGGCGGCCTCCGTCTTCGGAGCCTCACCCTTGGGGGCATCCATCTTCGGCGGCTCGGACTTCGGCGGCTCGGACTTCAGCGGCTCGAACTTCGGCGGCTCGGATTTGACGGGGCCGCCGGCGGACATGTCGGGCTTGGCCGACGCCTCGCCCTTCGGCGGCACGGGCTGGCCCGGCGTCGACGGCTTGGCGGGCTCGGGCGGCCGGTTGCCGGTGGGAGATCCCGGACGGTTGGCGTCGCTGTTGGGTGGTTTCACGGTTCAAGGCTCCCTTCCCGTCTCCCGCCGCCCGGCCACGCCCCGTTCGGCGCATCCGGCGCCCGGTGGGTCGTGGCTGGCGGCGCAGCTTGTTGCGCTCGTCCTAGCATCAGGGCCGCCGCCGGAGCGAGGCCCTTATCGGAATCCTGTTGGCCCGGAGGCCGGCAGACCCGCGAGGAGCGCGTCCTCGTCGGGTCGATCGGCCACGAAATGAACCGTGATCCCGGCCGACGCCAGGGGCACGGCCACGTCTGCCGACAAGCAGTAATGCATCAGAGCTGCGAAGGCTCCGCCGAGGCCGGCCGCCGTAGCGAGATCGTGCGCCGCCTGCGCACTGCGCCGCGAATAGTGAAGCACGGCGTCGAGCGCGTCCGCGCCGAGCGCCTCCGCCACGGCCTCCGGCAGCGCCGCCGCGATCCGTGCGGCATAAAGTTCGCGCGCTGCGAGCCGGTAGCCCGCGGCGATCAGGGAGGCCGCCGGCTCCGCCTTGCGCTCGGCGCCCGCCGCGTGAAGCAGGGTGGCACCCGGCTCCAGCACGGACCGGACCAATTCGGCGAGGGTGCGCGCATCGCCCGCCGCCACCCGGACATCGCGGAATCCCGCCTGCCTCGCCAGCGCCCCGGTCCGCGCGCCCACCGCGAAGATCGGGACCGCGCGCAGCCTGTCCCGGTCTTGCGCGGCGAGGGCCTGCACCGCGTTGGCGCTGGTGAGGATCAACCCGGCGAACGCGCCCTCGGGCAGCTGCGCCCCGGTCGGCATCACGGCCAGGACCGGCGCCACCAGGGGGCGATGCCCGAGCCCGGCGAGACGGTCGCCCGTCCGCGTCGCTCCCGGTTCCGGCCGCGCCACCCAGATCCGCATCCCGCCTCGCATGTCTCGAAAACCCGGATGCATCCAATGCCGGTCCGGCGCCGGGAGGCAACCCATCGTTGCCGCGACGGGAGGCGGGCGTTAGGGTACGGGCGACCGGACGGGCCGGCGCGACCACCTTCGGCGCGCGGTCCCGTGCCTCGCTGTCCCCTCTTGCCCGCATCCCCACCTGATTCCCGCCCGCGAAACGGAAACGACCCGCCGTCCATGATCGTCCTCGGCATCGAAACCACCTGCGACGAGACCGCGACCGCCGTGGTCATGCCCGGAGAGGGCGGCCGCGGGCGCATCCTGTCCAACGAGGTCCTGAGCCAGATCGCCGAACACGCGGCCTATGGCGGCGTGGTGCCCGAGATCGCGGCCCGCGCCCATGTGGAGGTGCTCGACCGGCTCATCGAACGGGCGCTCGGCAGCGCCGGGATGAGGCTGTCCCAGGTCGACGGCATCGCGGTGGCGGCCGGCCCCGGCCTGATCGGCGGCGTCCTGATCGGCCTCGTCACGGCCAAGACCTTGTCGCTTGTCGCGCGCAAGCCTCTGATCGCGGTCAACCACCTCGAAGCGCACGCGCTCACGGCCCGGCTCACCGATGGCATCGGCTTCCCCTATCTCCTGCTCCTCGCGTCGGGCGGCCACACCCAGCTCGTGGCGGTGAAGGGGGTCGGCGATTACGTCCGCCTCGGCACCACCATCGACGACGCCATCGGTGAGGCGTTCGACAAGGTCGCCAAGCTGCTGGGCCTCGGCTATCCGGGCGGCCCCGAGGTGGAACGGCTGGCCGAGACCGGCGATCCGGAGCGCTTCGCCCTGCCGCGCCCGATGATGGGGCGGCGCGAGGCCAATTTCTCCCTGTCCGGCCTGAAGACCGCCCTGCGGATCGAGGCCGAGAAGCTGGCCCCGCTCTCCTCTGTCGACGTGGCCGATCTCTGCGCCAGCTTCCAGGCGGCGGTGGTCGATGTGGTGGTCGACCGCCTGCGGGTGGCGATGCGCGACTTCGCCTCGGTGGCCGGCCATCCGACCGCCCTGGTGGCGGCGGGCGGTGTCGCCGCCAACGGGGCGATCCGCCGGGCGCTCACCACCCAGGCCGGCGAGGCCGGCCTCGCCTTCGTGGCGCCGCCCCTGGCCCTGTGCGGCGACAACGGCGCCATGATCGCCTGGGCGGGCATCGAGCGCCTGCGCCTCGGCATGGTCGACGACCTGACCGCGCCCGCTCGCGCCCGCTGGCCCTTCGCGGAGCCCAAGGCGGTTGCCTGAGGCCGAACGGGCGCGCTGGCGCGACCTCGTCGAGCGGCGCCTGCCCGAGGCCGTGCGGCCCGGCTGGCCGGTACGCGCCGATCACTGCTTCGCCCGCATCCTACTCGACAACACCTGCGGCGCACCCTGGCGCGAGAGCGTCAAGGCTCCCGCCTGGGCCAACCTGTCGGGCGACCAGCTCGGTGCCGCCATCGATCTCGGCGAGGCGGTGCTGGCGGGCCGGGCGGATCTCGGCTGGCTGAACCGACGCTCGCTGGCCCTGCGGGACAAGCTGCGGGCGCCTGGGCCGGACACGCCGACGATCGCGCCGCCGCCGGAACAGCTTCGCGACGGAGGCCTCGTTCTGCGCCGCTGGCAGGCGGGCGACGAATCCCGCCTCGCGGCCCTCAACGCCGATCCCGAGGTGATGCGCCATTTCCCGGCGCTCAAGGATGCAGCCGCCAGCGCGGCCGAACTGCGCTCGTTCGAGCGTCGGTTCCGCGTCGACGGGTTCGGTCCCTGGGCCGTCACGATCACGGGGGGCGCCTGCATCGGACTTGTCGGCGGCGCCCGGCTGATGCGGCCGATGCCGTTTCCCGGCGGCGATCGGCCCGGCGAGACCGTCGAGATCGGTTGGCGCCTCGTGCGCTCGGCCTGGGGCCAGGGCGTCGCGACCCGGGCGGCCCGGCTCGCCCTCGGCGATCTGTTCGGCCGCTGCGGCCTGTCCGACATCGTGGCTTTCACGGCCGAGGGGAACGTCGCCTCGCGGCGGGTCATGGAACGCCTCGGCATGCGGCCAGCGGGCGGCTTCGCGCACCCGGCCCTGCCCGAGGGGCATCCGCTCCGGGCGCATCGCCTGTATCGTCTGTCGGCGGTGGTCGGCGAAACGCCGGACCCGGGTGCTTGAAGAGGTTTTGCGCATGAGCGGGCTCGACACGGCGACCCACCGCGACTCCGGCCCCGGCCCTGACGTCGGCGTCGTGGGCGGCGGCGCCTGGGGCACCGCCCTGGCCAACGCGGCGGCGGCGGCGGGCCATTCCGTCACCCTATGGCTGCGCGACGCCGCCATGGCGGCGCGGCTGGAGCAGGCTCGGGAGAACGCGCGCTACCTGCCCGGCGTACCCCTGCACCGGCGCATCGTCGCCACATCCGATGCCGGCGCCCTGGGGGCAGCCCGAACCGTCCTGATGGTCACGCCGGCCCAGACCCTGCGCGGCGTGCTCACCGAACTCGGCGCGGCCTTCGCGCCGGGGGCCGCGATCGTGCTCTGCGCCAAGGGCATCGAGCGCGGCAGCGACGCCTTCATGAGCGAGGTGGCGGTGGAGGTGCTCGGCGTCTCGGCGCCGGTGGCGGTGCTGTCCGGCCCGAGCTTCGCCGCCGATGTCGCCCGCAACCTGCCCACGGCCGTGACCCTGGCGGCCTCGGATTCGCGCTTGGCGGCCCGCCTGGCCGGCACGCTCTCGGGGCCGACGCTGCGGGTCTATCACACCGACGACGTGCGCGGCGTCGAGATCGGCGGGGCGGGCAAGAACGTGCTCGCCATCGCCTCCGGCATCGTCGCCGGGCGCGGTCTCGGCGACAGTGCCCGCGCCGCCCTCATCGCCCGGGCCTTCGCCGAACTCATGCGCTTCGCCCGCGCCTATGGCGGCCGGCCCGAGACCCTGATGGGCCTGTCCGGCCTCGGCGATCTGGTCCTGACCGCCTCGTCGCCGCAATCGCGCAACTTCGCCTTCGGCGAGCGCCTCGGCGCCGGCGCCTCGCCCGAGTCGGCCTCCGGCGGCAAGCTCGCCGAGGGCGCCTTCACCGCCGCCGCCCTGGTCGATCTCGCCCGTAAGCGCAGCATCGAGATGCCCGTGGCCGAAGCCGTGGCGGCCATCGTTTCCGGCGGGGCCAGCGTGGACGGCGTCATCGCCGCCCTGCTGGCGCGGCCTTTGCGGGGAGAAGCCGAATGAGCCAGTACCCGATCCTGGCCTTCCTGGCCGGCACCGGCCGGGATGACCCCGGCAGAGACGGTGCCGGACGCACCCTGCGCGACATCCTGGCCTTCGACGACGCCCATATCGAGGGCGTGCACGATTACATCCAGTGGTGCTTCCCCCTGCACGAGGCGAGCCTGGCGGTGCCCGGCGCGCCGGTGCTGAGCCGGGCCGAGGCGGAGGCGATCCGAAACGATCCGGCGGCCCTGTCGGGTCTGCGCGCCGCCCTCGGGCGGATGACGCGGTTCTATGCCGAGACGGAGGGCTGGCTGCGCAGCAACGACCACAACCATCTGCGCATCACCCGCATTCTCTCGGCGGTGTCCGACCTTCTCGGTCCTGAGGCGGCGGCCGAGTTCCACGCCTTCGTCAACGCCCGCAACGTCGGGGCCGGCGCGCCGGTCAACGGGCCGAGCCTGCGCTACTGGGACAACGCCCTGCGCCGGGCCTGACGGCCACGTTGAGAAAAGCGCCGGGCCTGACGGCCACGCTGGTAAAGCGGGCGGGCCTGACGGCCACGCTTGTCTCGTGTATGGAGCCGGCGTCTCCGGAGAAGCGCATGGCCTATTGGCTCTACAAGTCCGAGCCCTCGACCTGGTCCTGGGATCAGCAGGTCGCGGCGGGGGCCACCGGCACCCACTGGAACGGCGTGCGCAACCACGTCGCCAAGAAACACCTGATGACCATGGAGGTCGGCGAGCGCGGCTTCTTCTACCACTCGAACGAGGGCAAGGCGGTGGTCGGCATCGTGGAGGTGATCCGGCCCTATTACCCGGATGATTCCGACGAGACCGGCCGGTTCGGCATGGTCGACCTGCGCGCCGTCGAGGCCCTGCCACGAGCCGTGACTCTGGAGGCGATCAAGGCCGAGCCGCGGCTCGCCGCCATGGTGCTCGCCAACAATTCGCGCCTCTCGGTCCAGCCCGTCACCGAGGCGGAATGGGCGATCGTCCGGGAGATGGGCGGCCTCGGCTGAGCGTCCGGGGGGACGCGGCCTTCAGCCCTGGCGCTGCGCCTGCGTCACCGCCACGTGGATCAGCTCCGCCAGCGTGCGCAGACCGAGCTTCTGGCGCATCAGCGAGCAGGCGTTGGTGATGGTCTTGTAGCTCACCGACAGGTCGCTCGCGATGGCGCCGTACGACTTGCCCTGGGCGAGGCGTTGCAGAATCTGCAATTCGCGTGGCGTCAGCTGGGTCTCGGGCGTGCGCTTCGGGTCGGTGCGCAGCATCGCCACTTCGGTGGCGAGGCGCGGGTCGAGGTAGGGCCGTCCGGATCGGACCCGCTGGAACGCCTCGAACAGCTCGCCCGAGGCGTGGTCCTTCAGCACGTAGCCGAGGGCGCCGGCTTCGAGCGCACGCGAGACGATCACCGGATCGTTGTGCATGCTGAAAACGAGGATGCGGACCGCCCGGTTGGCGTTGCGCATCCGCCGGATTAGTTCGAGCCCGGCAAGGCCGCTGCCCTGGAACGTCAGGTCACAGATCACCGTGGTGGGACGCAGGCGCAGGAAGCTGCGATAGGCCGCGACCACGCTGGTGGCCTCGATGATCCGTTCGATCCCCGCATCCTCGAGCACCCGGCGGCAGCCCTGGAGCACGATCGGGTGATCGTCGATGACGAGGGTCGGCGCCTCGGCGGTGGTGGCGATCGCGTTCATGCGCTGGGAATCGGACTCGGGTCGACGTCCCGCTCATCATCGAGCGGAATCATGATCCGCACAACTGCGCCGGGCTGGTCATTGTCAAGCCTGAACGTGCCCCCGAGGGCTTCCACCCGCTCCCGCATCCCCGAAAGACCGAGGCCGAGGCTGTGGTCGGCCGGGATGCCGGTGCCGTCGTCATGCACCGTCAGGCGCAGGACCCGGCCGACCGGCGCCGCCTCGTCGCGAACCTGCACGGTGACGTTCCGGGCCCCGCCGTGCCGCACGGCGTTGGTCATGCTCTCCTGCATGCAGCGGAATACGGTCAGGTCGGTCACGTCGCCGTAGCCGCGCGCCAGGCCCTCGAAGGTTCCGGCAAACCGAGTCCCGGTGTGGCGGCGCCGGAAATCGCGCAGCAGCAGATCGAGGCACTCGGTCAGCGGCACCTGCCCGAGGGCGTGCGGCCGCAGCCGGTTGAGCAGTTCGCGGTTCCGGGTCTGGACCTGACCGACGATGCTGGCGATGTCCTGGGCGCGCTGCTTCAGCCGCCCCCGGTCCGGTGGGGCCTCGGCCTCGGCCATGCGGACCACGGAGGCGGCGGTCGCCTCCAGGGCGAAGAGACAGGGGCCGAACTCGTCATGCAGTTCCAGCGCGGTGCGGCGGCGCTCGTCGTCCTGCGCCGACAGCAGCTGGCGGTTGAGCCGCCCGTTGGCGGCCCGGGTCTCCGCCAGCGCCTGGGCCACCCGGTTGAACCGGGTGGCGATGGCGGCGAGTTCGCGCGAGGCCGGCGGCTCCATCCGCACGGTGTAATCCTGCTGTTCGAGCTGGATCAGCCCCTCGGCGAGGTCGGTCAGCGGCGCCAGCACGCGGCCGAAGGCGACCGTGAGGGCGGCGAGCAACCCCAGGCTGAGGCACAGGCTGGCGAGCGACAGAGAGAGCGCATAGACCCAGACCTCGTCGATCTCGTCGTGCGGCTGGGTGGTGATGCGCGCGGTGCCGATGCGCTGACCCTGGGCCACGATCGGCAGGTCGTGCTCGCGAATCGCCGGGGCGATCAAGGCGGCGAACCAGGCCGGCGCCGCGTGCTGTTCGTGCCGGACCCGGCCGAGGCCGCCGGTGACGACCTTGCCGGCGGCGTCGAGCACCGTGACCCGGACGTGGCGCAGGTCGTGGATGCGCAGGTTCAGGGTCTGGAGGATGCCGGCCGGCGGCCCCGCCTGAGCGAGATCGATGGTATCCGACACCAGAAGCTCGACATTCGTCATCGCGGCCTGCATCTCGACCTCGACGGCGGAGCGGGCGTTGACGACGATCACCGCGCAGGACACCAGGGCGGCCAGGACATCGATCGCCAGCACCAGCACGATCATCCGGGTCCGTGTCGGCCAGGAGGCCCAGAACGGACGGCGGCCCTCATCCGCCGACGCTGCGGGCGAGGCGGCGTTGCGGTGGGTCAGGCCCCATCGGGACCGGGGCGCGGAGGCGGCGTCGTGAGGCATGGAAACCGGGGTTCGACCGTCGGACGGGTGGCGCGGAGCCGCCCCGCCCTGTGTAGCCGACCCGGAGCGCGATGGCATGGGGCCGATGCCGATGTCTGAACGGCCAGATCTTGACGGGGTCGCCGAACTCGTCACGGGCGCGCTGGCCGATCCCACGGCGACCTGGACCCTGGGCGGGTTCGGGGCGCTGGCCCGCTTCAGCCGCACCGGCGACGAAGCCGCGACCCCGCTTGCATCCGGACGCCTCGGCCTCGTCACCCCGCGGGGCGGCATCGCCCTCGACCCGGCCGGAGCGATCCCGGTCGCCTACGAGACGGCCTTCGCCGGGGCCTGGAGCCATGCCGTCGCCTTGTGCCGGCCGGCGACGCTCCATCCCCGGCCGGGGCCCCGCCCGATCGCCGAGGCGGGTCGCGACCCGAATGCACTCCGGCCCGAAAATCTTGGGGACAACTGGTTCGACCTCGGCCTCGACCTCCCCCAGGGGCGACTCCGCCTGCGCTCGGCCGATCCGGATGCGCTCAGAATCCTCCGCGCGGCGGTCGGCCGAAACCTTCGTGACGATCCCGAATTCTGGCGTGACCTCGACGCGATCCCGATGGTCGACCACGTGGTGATTACGCCCCTCGGCCGCATCGAAATCTTCGGCGGGTCGGCCAGCGCGTCCGACGGACCGCGCGTCTTTCTCGTGCCGAAGATGCTCGCCCTCGGGCGAACGCACCCCGCCACGGCCACGATCCCGGCCGGCCTGCTGCCGGTCGCTCTCCTGGTGCCGCCCCATCCCTGCGCCTCGCCGAAGCGGGCCTTCGATCCCGCTCGCCACGCGGCCTTCCAGGCGATCCTGGCCCGCTGGGGCGCGCCCGATCTCGTCGCCCTGAAAGCGCGGCTCGCCGCCGGCGAGGCTCCGGCGACCGGAACCACCAATCGCATCACCCGGAACATCGCCCGGGTGGTACGGCTCCAGGCCGAGGCGATGACGATTCGGCACGGGACCAAATTCTGATCTGAGAAGTTCTGGGTCGATACGCGTCGTTAAACCTCTTCAGGTTATTCAGATTCGCTACGTGTCCCGTCCTATCCTCTGCAAGGCGGAGGCTCAGGACATCTTCATGCCCCATTGCGCGGTCTTCTTCGTTGCACGCCGGTGCCGTTCGTCTGCGGTCGCCGCGCGGATCGCGTCGCGTGATCGACCGGCCACGGTCAACACCTATGTTCCCCAGCGTGCGAGATGTCTGAGACCATGATGTCCGTGACGATCGACCCTTCCGAGACGCGGCGCCCCGCGAGTCCGGCGCCACGCCAATCCCACGTGAACCTCCGCCTCGTGCTTCTGTCGAGCCTCGGCATCCTCGGCTTGGCGGGTTTCGGGGTGCTGGCCTTCACCACCCTCGGCGATCTCGCCGGCCCCCAATTCACCCGCCCGTCGCTGGCGAAGATCTCCGCCGCTTCGCCGGTGACCAAGCACTCCGCGTCCGAATGGCCGGACCTGCGCGACGGCGTTCCGGCACTGGCCCCGTCCCAGCCAAAAGCCGCCGCACCGGCCCCGACCCTCGCCGTCGCGGCGCCCGCGAAGGTCGAGCGTCTTCCGGCCGCAGCAACGCCTCCCGTGGTTCAGGCCGCCGTCAAGCCGCCGGAGCCGCCGTCCTTGCCGGCCTTGGCGCCCGTGGTTCAGGCCGTCGAGGTCAAGATCCCCGAGAAGCGGTTGGAAGTCGCCGCCACACAGAAGCCGGTCCGTCTACCGTCGATCGAGAACGCTGCGGTGCTGCCGCCGGCTCGTCCGGCCTCGCTGATTCCAGCGACGCGCACGGCCGCGATCATCGCGCCGCTTTCCACGGAGACGACCCGGTCACGGGCGACGAACGGCATCTTCACCGCGCTTCCGCCCGAGCGTGAGACAACCCCGCGCAAGCCCGTCGCCACCGCGGCCGCACCGCATGCCAAGCCTGCCGCTGCCAAGCCCGCCGCCGCCAAGCCCGCCGATGCTAAGATGGCGTCGGCCGCCGCGCCTGAGACGATGCCTGCCAGTGCAGCCGCCGAGGACCCGGAGCAGACGGAACTCTTCGGCCTGAAGGTGCCGTCCCTGGCCCCGGCCGGACGAAAAATCGCCGAAGGCGTCGAAGCGCTCGGGAACGCCGTGAAGAGCCTGCCCGATCACTTCTAAGGGCGATCGCCCGGATCTTGCTCTCACCGGGCGACTGATCTGGTCCCGGTCAGGACCGATGAGAACCCCGATCGAGTCAGCCGCCAAGCACCCACAGGGCGCCCATTTCGTATCGTACGAAGCCCTCGGCCCGGCATGCCTGATCGTCACCGGCAGGAGGCGCCCAATGGGCGCCTCCTGCCGGTTCAGCGAGGCGCGCGGCTGGTCCGCGGCTTCTTGGCGATCTCGCGCTCGTGGCGGGCGCCGCGCGGGCTCTTGAAGGACTTCGTCGCCTTCTCCTCGCGATCGGGCTCGCCGCCTTCGAGCAGCGGCTCCACCTGAATCTCGGGCGAACCGTTCTTGGCGAAGGTCTGTGCGAAGCGCGAGGCGGCACCGCCCCGGACCTCGAACTTGGTCTCACGGTCGAAAATCCGGATCGCTCCGATTTCCTGGCGGCCGATATTGCCGCGCCGGGTCAGCATCGGCAGGAGCCGGCGCGGATCGGCATTGTCGCGGCGGCCGAGATTGAGCCGGAACCAGACCGATGGTCCCTCGGCATCGATTCGCGCCGTATCGGCGGGATCGTAGACGGGCCGAGTCTTGCGCTCGGGGCCGGCGCCCGGATCGGTGACATCCTCGGGGGCCGGCAGGCGCGAGCGATAGATCCGCGCCAGGGCGGCGGCGAGCTCCTGAGGCGTACGCTGGCCCATCAGGGTCTCGGCCATCGCCAGATCTTCCTCGGCCGGAGCCTCGGTAAAGATCGGATCCTGCCACATGCGTTCGCCGTCGAGCCGGCGGATCTCGTCGGCGGTGGGCGGACCGGCCCACTCGAACGAGACCTTGGCGATCATCAGCATCTGCTCGGCCCGGCGCCGCTTCGAGGCCGGGATCAGCAGGAGGCTGGTGCCCTTGCGGCCGGCACGCCCGGTGCGACCCGAGCGGTGCTGCAGCACCTCCGCATCGTGCGGCAGGTCGGCATGGATCACCAGGCTGACGGTGGGGAGATCGATGCCGCGCGCGGCGACGTCGGTCGCCACGCACACCTTGGCTCGGCCGTCGCGCAGGGCCTGAAGAGCGGCGTTGCGCTCGCCCTGGCCGAGTTCGCCCGAGAGCGCCACGGCTGAAAAGCCGCGTTCGGTGAGCACCGCCTGGAGATGGCGCACCGCGTTGCGCGTGTTGCAGAAGATGATCGCGGTCGGCGCATCCATGAAGCGCAGGGTGTTGACCACCACATGCTCCAGCTCGCGCGGCACGACGCGGATGGCCTTGTAAGTGATGTCCGAGTGACCGCGCTCCTGACCCTTCACGGCAATGCGCAGGGCGTCGTTCTGGTAGCGCTCGGCGAGCGTCGCGATGGCTTTCGGCAGGGTCGCGGAGAACAGCAGCGTGCGCCGCTCCTTCGGGGTCACCGACAGGATAAATTCGAGGTCGTCGCGAAAGCCGAGGTCGAGCATCTCGTCGGCCTCGTCGAGGACCACGGCGCGCAGATCCTGGGTCGCGAGGTTGCGCCGCTCCAGGTGGTCGCGCAGGCGCCCCGGGGTGCCGACGACGATGTGGGCGCCGTCGTTGAGCTGGCGGCTCTCGCGACGCGGGTCCATGCCGCCGACGCAGGAGATGACGCGGGCGCCGGTCTCGGCATAGAGCCAGCTGAGTTCGCGCTCGACCTGAATGGCGAGCTCGCGGGTCGGCGCGATGACCAGGGCAAGGGGAGCACCGGCCGGGCCGAAGCGCTCGGCCCCGTCAAGCAGAGTCTCGGCGAAAGCGAGGCCGTATGCCACGGTCTTGCCGGAGCCGGTCTGGGCCGAGACGAGAAGGTCTCGGCCCTGGGCTGCCGCCTCGATGACGGCGCTCTGCACGGGCGTCGGGTCTTCGTAGTCGCGCGCGGTCAGCGCTCGGGCGAGCGGGGCCGGCAGGGTGGGGAAGGGCACTGTGACGGAAGCCTTAGGGGGCAAGCAGGCGAAACACGCGCCAGGGAGGGCTCGCGACAGGGCGCGATCGTCTCCGAGCCGACGGGATTCCGACCTCGAACGGTTACGGATGGTTCGCCTTGTAGCGGGAACTGGGTCGCAGCGCCATGACCGTGCGTGCATGCCCGATGCTGGCTCCGCGCGCGTCGGCGCCCGAGCAGTCGCGCGCCTCCGTGCTCAGGCAGTTGCCCGGTGATCATCGATCGCGATGACCCGAGGGTAAATGGCCCGAGGGTATCTTGTGCGGAGCGGATCGATCGGGCACCTGAGAGCCTGTACGGACGATGGGTCGAGGGCCAGCGTTCCGCACTCTGTCCCTGGCGTCGACATCGTTCTGGTGGACGTCTTCCCCGTCGATCTTCGCTTCATCGGCTGGCCGTGATGGAAATCCTTGTCGTCGGTGCCGGTATCGTAGGACTGGCCGTGGCCCGGGCTCTGGCGATCCGCGGCCATGCCGTGGTCGTGGCCGAGTCCGAGGCGTCGATCGGCACTGGCATCTCGGCCCGGAATTCCGAGGTGATCCACGGTGGGATGTACTATCCTCCCGGCTCGCTGCGGGCGCGCCACTGCGTGGCCGGGGCGGCGATGCTCATGGCCTTCTGCGATAGTCACGGCGTGCCCTATCGGCGTTGCGGCAAGCTCATCGTCGCCACCGACGAGTCGGAGCGAGCGGCCATCGCCACGATCCGCGACCGCGGTGATGCCAACGGCGTTCCCGGTCTGGCACTGATCGACGGCGCCGAAGCCCGCGTCCTCGAACCGAATCTCGCCTGCGTCGCCGCCCTGCACGCGCCGGGCACCGGCATCGTCGACAGCCATGCCCTGATGCTGGCCCTGCAGGGTGACCTGGAGGATGCCGGCGGGGCCGTCGCCTTCAGCAGCCCTGTGACTCGAATTCTCCGGATTCCCGAAGGCTGGCGTGTGACCGTCGCCGGCGAGGATCTGGTGTTCGACGCGGTGATCAACGCGGCCGGACTTGGCGCCCAGGCACTTGCCCAGCGGATCGAGGGCTATCCCAAGGTGCAGATCCCCCGTCAGGTTCTGGCGAAGGGCAGCTATTTCGGCTGCACCGGGCGACCGGCCTTCTCGCGCCTGATCTACCCGGCGCCCGTCGAGGGCGGCCTCGGCATCCACCTGACGCTCGATTTGGCCGGGCGCATGCGCTTCGGCCCCGACGTGGAATGGGTCGACCGCCTCGATTATGGGGTCGATCCCGCCCGCGCCGAGGCGTTCGCGCAGGCGATCCGACGCTACTGGCCGGGTCTTCCCGATGGGGTGCTGACGCCGGATTACGCGGGCATCCGCCCCAAACTGACCGGACCCGGTGAGCCGGCCGCCGATTTCCGTATCGACGGCCCGGCCGAGCACGGATTTCGCGGCCTGGTCCATCTCTTCGGCATCGAAAGTCCGGGCCTGACCTCAAGCCTCTCCCTCGCGGAGGACGTGGCCGACCGTCTCCTCAGGGCCGAAAGCCGCGATCTCGTCTAAGGACTGGTGGCTAAGCCTCCGGGACGAAACGGAGCGTTCCGGCGCGGCGAGTCGTTCCGCCGGTGTCGCTCGGATGGTTCACGCCGTCGAAGACCGGCATTTCGGGAAAGTCGAATGGGCTGACTCCGTCGAGGCAGGCCACGTTGACGCCGTACTGGTGCGGGTTCGATCGGCGTTGATGATGCGTATAGATCCCGCAGCGTGAGCAGAAGAAGTGCTGCGCTGCGCCGGTGTTGAACCGATAGCGCGTCAGCAGGTCCGCCCCTTGCAAGATCTCGACGCCGCCGCCCTCAGCCGAGACCACCGCGGCCCCGCGCATCCGACAATACGAGCAGGTGCAGCGCCGGATTGTGTCAAAGCCGTCGCTCAGCGTCGCCGCGAAGCGGACGCCTCCGCAATGACATTGCCCGAAAAATCGATCCGAACCATCCGGCATGTTGATTCGATCCTCGACCGCCGGACGCGATCTACACCCGCTCTCGGCTGTCGGACAAGACCATCACGAGGTCAGCTACCGAAGCGCTCGGTCCGGATCAGGGGCGGGTCCACCCCCGCATCGACGAGCAGGTCCGCCGTCCTCCCCACAAAGGCATTGCCGCCGCAGATGTAGACGTGACCGGGCTGTCCCAGCCGCTGGAGCGCTTCGCCGATCATGTTAGCATCGACGCGCCGGCCGCCGGCGCGAGTCAGGGTCAGCATCAGCGCGAAATGCGGTTCGTCCCGGGCACGTACGACCAACTCCTCGGCCGCGATCGCCTCAGCCGCGTCGCGCACCGAGTAAAGCAAAAGGGCCGGGACCTCGGGAACCGCCGCCGCACGGTGGCGCAGCATTGCCAGCAGCGGCACCACGCCGGAACCGCCGCCGACCAGAAGGAGCGGTCCGCCATCCTCCGGCCGCCAGACGAAGGCGCCGCCGATCGGCCCGCGCAGTTCGATCGTGTCGCCGACCTCCGCCACCGTCTCGAAGAAACCCGAGACCTCGCCCTCGGGCAGCCCCTCGATCATCAACTCGATGGTGCCGTCCGGGCTCGGCGCCGAGGCGATCGAGTAGCTGCGCTGGGCTTGATAGCCATCCGGAGCGGTCAGGCGTACGTCCACATGCTGCCCGGCCAGCACCGGCCGATCAAAGGCGACCTGGAGGCGATAGCTCTTCACGCGCCCGGTGACGGGCCGGATGGCCGTGAGGGTCGCGGACTGCCAGGGGAGGGGGCGCGCGGTCGGCTCAATCACCGGTAAAGCGCTGCTCGCGCCAGGGATCGCCATACATGTGATAGCCGCGCAACTCCCAGAAGCCGCCCTCGTCGCGCTGGGTGAAGCGCAGGCCCTTCACCCACTTGGCGCTCTTCCAAAAATACAGGTGCGGAACCAGCAGACGCGCCGGGCCGCCGTGGTCAGCTGGGATTGGCGCCCCGTCGTAATGGGTCGCGACCATACCTTTGCCTCCGACGAGGTCCCCCACCGGAACGTTGGTGGTGTAGTCGTCGTAGCCCTCGGCGAGCAGGAAGGCGGTCGGCGCGGCGATGCCCGCATCGGCCAGGATGTCATCGAAGCTGACGCCTTCCCAGGCCGTGTCGAACTTCGACCACTTCGTCACGCAGTGAATGTCGCCGCTCCAGCGTGTGCGCGGAAGGGCGGCGAACGCCTCCCAGGTCCAGGATTTCAGCGGGCGCGAACCCTCGCGCAGGGTGAAGGACCACGTGTCGAGATCGAGACGGGGATTTGGTCCGATCTGCAGGACCGGAAAATCCTCCGTGAGGTACTGCCCCGGAGGTAGGCGCTCCCGAGTCGCCTCCGGGGGTTTTCGCCCGGTGAAGCCGCGTGTGCTCATCCTGACCTCCCCTCCATCATTCCGCACGACTTGGGTACCAGCCCGGCGCTCAACCCTGGCGGACGGATACCATCGGCTCAGCGATCGCGCAGCACCAGCCACAGGGCATGGATGGTGCCGGGCAGGACGCCCATCAGCGTGAGCAGAATGTTGAGCAGAAACTGCAGGCCGATACCGGTGGTCATGAGGACCGCGATGGGCGGCAGGAAGATTGCGAGAATGATGCGGACGAGGTTCGACACGGTCGCTCCGAGAACAATGCGGTCGCAGGATCGCGGCCGCGACGGCCCAACCGCAACACGATCGCGGCGGACAGGTTCCCGCTGCGCTGGAACGACGGCTGGTTTTCTGCCGCAACGAGTACAGATTGCCGCAGTGAATCGTCTCCGTTGCTGATGTTCGGCCGGCTCTTCGCTATGCCGTGTGAAAACGCGGGCGATCCGCGTGCCGATCGCTTGGCTCGAGATCCCCGTGCTGGTCGAACTGTTTCATCTGCTCGTGACCCCCGTTCCCCTGCGCCTTCGGCGGCTGGGATACCTGCGGGAGAGCGTGCTGCTGCTGTCGCGCGGCCGGCGCTGCCACGCTGCCTGGGCGCCCCATCTTGCGGCGTCCCGGGCCGCGATCCTGGACGCCTGCGCGGGCCTAGATCAGACCCGCATCGCTGTCGTTCTCGGGTCGGGGCTGCTCCAGGACGTGCCGATCGCGGATCTGGCCCGCCGCTTTCGTGAGGTCCACCTTGTCGATGCGGTGCATCTGTGGCCGGCGCGCCGCTTGGTCCGACCTTATCCCAACGTCCGGTTGATCACTGCCGACCTGAACGCCGAGCCGGGCCGGGTCGATCCGCTGCCGGCGCTCTGCGGTGGCGCCGAGGTCGACTTCGTGGTGTCCGCCAACCTCCTGTCGCAACTGCCGATCCTGCCGCTCGACCGACCCGGCCTGTTGCCGCCCGATCTCGGCGGTCGCATCGTCCGGGCGCATCTCGAAGGCCTCGGGCGGTTGCGGGCACGCGTCTGCCTCCTCACCGACATCGAGCAGCTCGAGGAGGACCGGACCGGCCGGATTACCGACCAGATCGATCTTCTGCACGAGGTGCGCCTCGATCCTCCCGACCGGGACTGGATCTGGGAGATCGCGCCCTTTGGCGAGGCCGCGCGCCATCACCGCCTGCGCCATCGGGTTCAGGCCTTCCTGAATTGGCGCACCGCCTGACACGGCGTGCCAGCCCAAACGCAAGAAGCCGCCCGATCGGGGCGGCTTCCTGTGAGGTCTGTCGAAGGTCGCGCGACGCGCGGGTTTTATTCGGTGACGGACGACGGATCGTCACCGCCGACGCCGCCCTCGGGGGCTTCAGAGCCCTCGAAGCGGGCGCGGCGGCGCCGGCGCGGCTTCGGGGTCGCGGGCGTCCCCTCGTCGGAACCGCCGGGGCCGGTACCAGTGTTCTGGGATTCTGCCGAGGCTGCCGGTTCGGCCGTCCGCTCGACGGCCGGAACGGGACGCGGCGGCGTCATCAGGAAAGCCGGCAGGGCGGCGACGTCCTCGGGATTACCGACCGGTTCACGCTCCTCGCGACGCCGGCTGCGACGCGGTGCGGCATCGTTCGTCCGGCTCGCCCGAGGCGTCTCCTCGCGGCTCGAACTCGGCCGAGCCGCGTCCTGGCCACCGAACTCCGATCGGTTGGCGTCCTGACGCGGGGCCTCGTTCACCGGCTGATCGGTTCGCCCGTTTTCGTAGCGAGGCGTTTCGGACCGGACCGGGGCAGGGCGGTTGAAATCCTGGCGCGGCTGATCCTGCCGGCCCGCATCCTGGCGCCCGTAATCCTGACGCGGATTGTCTTGGCGCGCACCGTCCTGGCGGTTCTGATCCGGCCGGAAATCCTGTCGGTTGGAATCCTGTCGGTTGCCGTCCTGACGACCGAAATCGTCACGTCGGTTGTCCTGCCGGTTGGAGTCCTGCCGGTTGTCCTGTCGATTGTTGTAGTCCGGCCGGTTGCCATCGCGCGGGTTGTCGAAGCGCTGGGGGCGGTCGCCTCGATTGGCGAAGCGGTCGCGGCGGTTCTGCCGGTTGTTGTCCGAGCCGGAATCCTGCCGGTTGGAATCCTGTCGATTCGAATCCTGGCGGTTCGCGTCTTGCCGGTTGGAATCCTGCCGGTTGGAATCCTGTCGATTGTAATCCTGGCGGTAATTCTCAGCCCGCGTCTCCTGTCGCGCCTCCGGCCGGCCCTCGTAGGCCTGCGGCTGAGGCTGCTGACCCGGATCGCCGTATTCCTCGTTGTAGGAATTGGCACCGTAGCTGGAGGCAGCGTAGCCCTGCGGGGCGGCCTGACCCTCGTCGTCTCCCTCGTCGCCGTCGTCGTCGAAGCCGCGAGCGTAACCGCCCACCTGTTGACGGGTCTGTTCCTGAGCGCCCGAGATGATCCGGAAATAGTGTTCGCCGTGCTGGAAGTAGTTCTCTGCCGCCACCGGGTCGCCACTGGCCTGCGCGTCGCGGGCCAACTGGGCGTACTTGTCTGCGATATGCTGGGCAGTACCGCGAATCTTGACGTCGGGGCCGTTCGATTCGTAGGAACGCGTAAGCGGATTGGGACCTTTGGGGCGGTTGCGACCGCGCATCCGTCTATTCTGGTTTGGTCTCATCGGTCTCGATTGACCCTCGTTCGTCTCGGAGCGTCTGATGATGCGGCGGGTTCTGGGCGGTCACGACACCGCCTGAGGCAGGCTCGTCGCTGGCGCCGCGTGATCCGGGTCCGATGTGTCCGTGATCGCTTTCGCCGTGCTTTGCCGTCTCTGTCCGTTGACCAAGGCCCGCTCTGAGCGTCCAGGCGTCCTTCGGTTTTCAGGCACGAAGTTGACCAAGCTCCAGCGCGTCGTCCCGCGCGCACCAGCCTGATCGTGGGGAGATCTTCTAAGGGTGTCGCAGACCGAAGCCACAACCCGCCTTACCTCAGTCCATTTTGATGGACCGTTCGCGATCTGCCGGCGAGACTAGCCGTTCGCCGAGAGGTCAACAAGCGTTTTTTGTCCTCTCGCCGGGTGAGACCTCAGTTTTTCCGATTTTCACACCCTCCCGGCCGGTTCTGACCGTCTCGTCAGGGGTGAAGGTCACCACCCGGGCATGTCCAGCGAGGTCGTGAGTGATCCGCCCAATCCCGAGCCCGGCCTCGCGACCGAGAGTGGCCACCGCGTCCGCCTGGTCGTAGCCGACCTCGAAAACAAGTGCGCCGCCGGCAGCGAGCCCGGCCGGGCCGTCCGTGAGCGCCGCGATGATCGACCGGTAGGCATCGAGCCCGTCCGCCCCCCCGTCAAGCGCCACAGCCGGATCATGCTCACGCACCTCGACGTCGAGGTCCGGGATCGTCGCGCTCGGGATGTAGGGCGGGTTGGAGACGACGAGGTCGAAGGAGCCCGCGAGGGCTGCTGTCCAATCCGCCACCACGAAGGTGGCGCGGGCACCGACGCCGTGCGCCTGCGCATTCGCGCGGGCCTGAAGCAGAGTCGCCTTCGAACGATCGACGCCGATGGCGGTGCTGTTGGGAAGCTCGTTGAGCAACGCCACGAGAATGCAGCCGGAGCCGGTGCCGAGATCGAGGAGACGCAACGGCGTGCGGCGGTCGGGATGCAGCACCAGGGCCGTTTCCACCAGGGTCTCGGTGTCGGCGCGGGGAACCAGTGTCTCGGGGGCGAGCCCGAAGGACAGGCCCCAGAACTCCCAGGCGCCGACGATCCGGGCCACCGGCTCGCCCCCGAGCCGGCGATCCAGAGCAGCCGAGAGTTTGGCCGCATCGTCCGTTCCCAGGGGAGTCCGGCCCCTGAGGACGAGATCGGTCGAGGTCAGGCGCAGCACGTCGAGCAGGAGAAATCGGGCGTCGCTCGCCGCGATGCGTTGAGCGGCGAGCCGGTCGGTCATCACCCGCAGGGCCTCGGTCCGGCTCATGGCCGGATCGAACGGAGGCGCCTCGGCGTCGCCGACCCGTTCCGGCGCGGCCCCGTCCGTCATCGGTCCGAAGCAACGATCATCAGGCCATACCCTCGGCCGCCAGCAACTCGGCCTGATGCTCGGTGACGAGGGCGTCCACCAGTTCATCCAGGGCCTCGCCGGCCAGAACTTCCTCCAGCTTGTAGAGGGTCAGGTTGATGCGGTGGTCGGTGACCCGGGCCTGGGGGAAATTGTAGGTGCGGATGCGCTCCGAGCGGTCGCCCGAGCCGACCTGCGACTTGCGGTCGGCGGCGCGAGCGCTGTCCTTGGCGGTCCGCTCGGCGTCGTAGAGCTTCGCGCGTAGCAGCGACATCGCGCGGGCCCGGTTCTTGTGCTGGGAGCGCTCCTCCTGGACGAAAATCACGATCCCGCTCGGAAGATGCGTGATGCGGATGGCCGATTCCGTTTTGTTGACGTGCTGGCCACCGGCACCCTGCGACCGCATCGTATCGATCTTCAGATCCGCATCGTTGACGACGATGTCGACCTCCTCCGCCTCGGGCAGAACGGCCACGGTGGCGGCGGAGGTGTGGATGCGCCCCTGCGCTTCGGTGTCCGGCACCCGCTGGACCCGGTGGGCGCCGCTTTCGAACTTCAGGCGGGCGAACACGCCCTTGCCCTTCACCTCGGCGATGACCTCGCGATAGCCGCCGACGGTGCCCTCGCTCTCCGAGATGACCTCGACCTTCCAGCCCTTGGCGTCGGCATACTTGCCGTACATCC
The DNA here is from genome assembly GCF_055231875.1 of Methylobacterium sp. Ger2507. Taxonomy (NCBI): domain Bacteria; kingdom Pseudomonadati; phylum Pseudomonadota; class Alphaproteobacteria; order Hyphomicrobiales; family Methylobacteriaceae; genus Methylobacterium; species Methylobacterium sp. Ger2507. The sequence continues at coordinate 4,937,602 of NZ_JBUYVC010000001.1, read as the reverse complement.
GGAACAGGTCACCGGCGAACAGGGCCGCCTCGTCCCCGCCGGTGCCGGCCCGGATTTCCAGGATGGCGCTTTTCTCATCGGCGGAATCCTTCGGCAGCAGGATCAGCTGCAATGCCCGGTAGGCGGTTTCCAACCCGGCCTCGGCCTCCGGCTTCTCGTCGGCGGCGAGCGCCCGCATCTCGGAATCGCCGCCGGGCTCGTCGATCAGCGCCTGGATGTCGGCCAGATTCTGCGCGGCGGCGCGATAGGCGTGGATCGCCGCGACGACGCCCTCCAGTTCGGACAACTCGCGTGACAATTGCACGAAGGTGTCGGAATCCGCCGAGCCGGCGCTCAGCGTGGCCGTCACGATGTCGTGGCGCGTCAGGATCGCGTCGAGGCGTTCTGCAGGAATAGGGGTCATCGCCCGTCGAAAACTCTCACCAGGAACAAGGGCTCGTCGGACCGGAAGCCAGATCGACGACGGGGTCGCGGCACGACCCAGTTAGATAGGAACCCCGTGCGCCTTCGCGAAGGCCGCCAGGGCTGGCCGCAGGGTGGCACCGTCGCCGGCCCGGGCCAGTTCGGTGTGGATCAGGTCGGAGACCGCGTTCACGTCGAGCCCCAGCACCATGGCCTTGACCGGGCCGATGGCGGCCGGAGACATCGAGAGGTGTCGGAAGCCGAGGCCGATCAGCGCCATGGCTTCCAGCGGGCGACCGCCGATCTCTCCGCACACGGTGGCCGGGCAGCCGGCCGCGGCCGCCCGCTCGGCGATGATCCGGAAGGCCCGCATGGCCGGAACGCTCAGGGTGTCGAAGCGGTCCGCGACGCGCCGGTTCTCGCGGTCGACCGCGAACAGGAACTGCATCAGGTCGTTGGATCCGACAGACAGGAAGTCCGCTGCCTTGGCGATCTCGTCGATCTGGAACAGCAGCGAGGGCACCTCCACCATCACGCCGAGCTTGCAGTCGCTCGGCAGGGCGTGGCCGTGGCGGCGCAGATGCGCCTTCTCGCGCTCGACGATGGCCTTGGCGCGGGTGAACTCGTCCACCGTTGCCACCATGGGAAACATGATCTTCAGCGGTCGGCCGCCCGAAGCCTTGAGCAGGGCGCGCAACTGAACCCGCAGCAGGGCCGGGCGGTCGAGCCCGATGCGAATCGCACGCCAGCCCAGGGCCGGATTCTCCTCCTCGAGAGCCGGCATGTAGGGCAGGATCTTGTCGCCGCCAATATCGAGGGTGCGAATGGTCACCGGAAGGTCACCGGTCGCGGCGAATACGGCCTCGTACAGCGTCTGCTGCTCGGCCGCCGACGGCATGCGTTGGGCCACCATGAACTGCAGCTCGGTGCGGAACAGGCCGATGCCGTCCGCGCCGGTCTCGTGCAGATGGGTCAGGTCGATCAGCAGGCCGGCATTGAGCTGCAGGCCGATCTTGGTGCCGTCGAGGGTGACGGCGGGCACGTCGCGCAGCGCCCGGTATTGTTCCTGCCGGCGGGCGCGCAGGCGCACCATCTCGGCATAGGCCGCCTCGATCTCGGGCCCCGGCCGGACCTGGATCTCGCCGGTGGCGCCGTCGACGATGATCGCGTCGCCAGCATCGCACAGGGCCGTGGCGTTGGCGATCTCACCGACCGCCGGAATGCCGAGCGCCCGGGCCACGATGGCGATGTGGCTGGTCGGGCCGCCTTCCTCCAGCACGACGCCCCGCAGGGCCGTGCGGTCGTAGTCGAGCAGGGCTGCCGGCCCCATCGAGCGGGCGACCAGGATCGCGTTCTCGGGCAGCACGCGCTGCGCCCCGTTGCCCTCGGCACCGATCAGGGTGCGCAACAGGCGGTTGGCGAGGTCGTCGAGGTCGTGCAGCCGGTCGCGCAGGTACGGGTCGCTCTGGCGCATCATCCGGGCGCGGTTATCCGACTGGACGCGCTCGACAGCGGCCTCGGCCGTGAGTCCGGAATGCACGGCCTCGCGCATCCGGCGCAGCCAGCCCTTGTCGTGCGCGAACATGCGCACCGTCTCCAGCACCTCGCGCGATTCCCCCGTGCCGATGCTGTCGCCGCGTTCGACCAGATCGTCGATGGCCGACCGGACCTCGCCGATGGCAAGCTCCAGCCGCTCGACCTCGCGCTCGACATTCTCGGCGATGAGCTTCTTGATGACGATGCGTGGCTCATGCAGCACCACGTGCCCGAGGCCGATGCCATCGGCGAGCGCCACGCCGCGCTGGCTCACCGGCCGGCGCGCCGCCGAGCCCGCGCCCGGCGCCAGGGCCTGAAGCTCGCCCGAGGCGATCATCTCCGACAGCACCATGGCGGTGGTCTGGAGCGCTTCGATCTCCTCCTCGGAATAGACCCGGTAGGTCTTGTTCTGAACGACGAGGACGCCGAGCGTGTTGCCGGCGCGCAGGAGCGGCACGCCGAGGAAGGCGTGATAGGCCTCCTCACCCGTTTCCGGTCGATACGAGAAGGCCGGGTGCGACTGCGCGTCGGAGAGCGACAGCGGCTCGGCCGTCTTGGCGATGAGGCCGACGAGGCCCTCGTCCGCCCGCATCCGGGTCAGGTGGACCGCTTCGCGGTTCAGGCCCTCGGTGGCAAACAGTTCGAGGATATTGTCATCGCTGAGCACATAGACCGAGCACACCTCGGCGATCACGTTGGCGGCGATCAGCGTGACGATGCGGTCGAGGCGAGCCTGTGGACTGACCGGCTCCGCCATCGCTTCGCGGAGGCGGCGCAGAAGCAGGCGCGGGCCTCCGGGCGCAGCGGGCATGGTCTCCTCGATCCGGCTTCGGCCGCGGGCTCCGGTCCGCGCGCAGGCGTGCGCGCGCTCCGGCTCGTCAGGCCTGGTCGAGGCCGTATAGCGAGTGGAGCGTGCGAACGGCAAGCTCCGTATAGGCGGCATCGATGAGGACGGAGAACTTGATCTCCGATGTGGTGATGGCCCGGATGTTGATGCCTTTTTCGGCCAGCGCCCGGAAAGCCTTGGCGGCGACGCCCGCGTGGCTGCGCATTCCGACGCCGATGGCCGAGACCTTCACCACGTCGGTGGCCCCCTCGATCTGGGCGAAGGCGATCACACCGCTCTGCGCGTCGAGGATCTTGCGGGCGCGATCGTAGTCGGCCGAGGGGACCGTGAAGGTCATGTCGGTGGTCGACTGATCGCCCGACACGGTCTGGATGATCATGTCGACGTTGATGTTGGCGTCCGCCAGGGGGCCGAAGATGGCGGCGGCGATGCCGGGGCTGTCCTTCACGCGACGAAGCGTGATCTGCGCCTCGTCCCGGGAGAAGGCGATCCCGGTGATGATCTGCTGTTCCACGATGTCGTCCTCGTCGCAGATGAGGGTGCCGGGCCGGGCATTGTCCGGCGGATCGAAGGAGGAGCGCACCGTGGTCGGCACGCGATGGACCATGGCGAGTTCGACGGAGCGAACCTGCAGGACCTTGGCGCCGAGCGACGCCATCTCGAGCATTTCCTCGAAGGTCACGCGCTCCATGCGCTTTGCCTTCTGCACCACGCGCGGATCGGTGGTGTAGACGCCGTCGACGTCGGTATAGATGTCGCAGCGCTCGGCCCCGATGGCGGCCGCGATGGCGACAGCGCTGGTATCGGAGCCGCCGCGCCCCAGGGTGGTGACCCGGCCGGTGGCCTCGTTCATGCCCTGGAAGCCGGCGATGACCGCGACTTCGCCGCGCTGGAAACCGGCATCGAGGCGCGCGCCGTCGATGCCCTCGATGCGGGCCGAGCCGTGCGCGTCCGAAGTCAAGATCGGGATCTGCCAGCCCTGCCACGAGCGGGCCTGGATACCGATCTTCTGGAGAGCGATGGCCAGGAGCCCGGCGGTGACGAGTTCGCCCGAGGCCACCACGGCGTCGTACTCGGCCTCGTCGTAGATCGAATTGGCGTCCTTAACCCAGGCGACAAGCTCGTTGGTCTTGCCCGACATCGCCGAGACCACGACGGCGACTTCGTAACCGGCTGCGACCTCGCGCGCCACGTGGGCGGCCACGTTGCGGATGCGCTCGACATTGGCGACGGACGTGCCGCCGAACTTCATCACCAGACGGGGCATGTTCTCACCAGATGGAGCCTGTCGCGTGCGCGACGCGTCGCAAGAGCCAGGGGTAGTGGCAAGAGCCAAGGATAGCGGCAGGAGCCAGGGGAAGCGCAACAGCTAGGGATTCGGCCGGTCTCGGGTCGAAATTTCCACGCCCCGTACCGCCTGCCGCGTCGCTTGGCTGCTGTACCGGACAGGGCTTCGGCGGGTACAAGGGCCGCCCGGGCGTGTCAACAAGGGGGTACGCCCACCCCGCACGAGACATGCCGAGACGATGACCGGACCCACAGGCGCCTCCATCGACCGCGACGAGGTCGCCCGCTTCGAGGCCATTGCGGCCACTTGGTGGGACGAGGCCGGCCCGATGCGGGTCCTGCACCGCTTCAACCCGGTCCGCCTCGCTTACGTGCGGGATGCCGCCGCCCGCCATTTCGGGCGCGACCCGAAGGCGCCTTTTCCCCTCGATGGCCTCGCCCTTGTGGATATCGGCTGCGGCGGCGGCGTCCTGTCCGAGCCGCTGGCGCGCCTCGGTGCAATGGTCACGGGCCTCGATCCGGCTCCCACCAACGTCAAGGTGGCCCAGGCCCACGCCGATGCCGAGGGCGTGCCGGTCGATTATCGGGCGCGCACCATCGAGGACGTGGTGGTCGGCGGCGAGCGCTTCGACATCGTGCTCGCCATGGAGGTGGTGGAGCACGTAGTCGATATGCCGGCCTTCGTGGCGCAGGCGGCCCGCGCGGTGAAGCCGGGCGGCCTGCTGTTCGCCGCCACCATCAACAGGACGCTGCGGTCCTACGCCCTGGCCATCGTGGGGGCGGAATACGTCCTCGGCTGGCTGCCGAAGGGCACCCACGACTGGGACAAATTCGTTCGGCCCGACGAACTCACCCGCGCCGTCGAGGCCGGCGGACTGCGCGTGACCGACACCACAGGCGTGGTCTTCAACCCGCTCGACGGCTCGTGGCGCCCGAGCCGGGACACCGCAGTCAACTACATGATCGCGGCGCAGCGCCCGGCCTGAACCTTCGGTCTGGCAAGGGGTTGGTCGGCGTATCCGCCGGGAGATCGCCGTTGCTCGAGAAAATTCCGCATGCCGTGGGCGCCGCCCTGTCTGGCCTTAAGGCCGGGCTGGACAGGACCGCCTACCGGACCGATTTCGCCGCGGCGCCGGAGGGCCTGACGCTCACCAGTCCCGCCTTCGACGACGGCGCTGCGATGCCGGCGCGCTTCACCGCGGACGGGGAAGGCACCTCGCCGCCGCTGGCCTGGACCGGCCTGCCCGCCGGCACTGCCCGCGTCGTGCTGCTCGTCGAGGATGCCGGAAGCCCGACGCCGAATCCCCTCGTCCACCTGATCGCCTGGGACCTCGATCCCGATGCGCCGCTATCGGAAGGCGCGGCGAGCCAAGCCGGTTCGTGTCTCGCTCTCGGCAAGAACAGCTTTCTGAAATCCGGCTGGCTGCCGCCCGATCCGCCCATTGGCCACGGGGCGCACGTCTACCTGTTCCAGACCTATGCCCTCGACCGGGCGCTGGATCTGCCCCAGCATCCCGGCCGAGGTGCCTTGCTGGAGGCGATGGCGGGACGCGTGCTTGCCAAGGGCTGTCTGGTGGGAACCTACGAACGCCCCTGACGGCCGCAGCGCCTGCACTCTGGATCGCGGTGCCTGCACTTTGGACCGCAGTGCTTGCGCAGGCCGCCGTGTCGGTGCAAGCGCCGATGCGAACATCAGGGAGGTGTGGGCATGAAGGCGCTGCTGTGTACCCGACTTGGGGGACCTGAGGATCTGGAACTCGCCGATCTGCCGGACCCGGTGGCCGGTCCGGGCGAGGCCGTGATCCGCATCACGCTGGCGGCGCTCAACTTCTTCGACACCCTGATCATCGCCGGGCGCTATCAGGTGAAGCCTGAACTCCCGTTCTCTCCCGGCGGCGAGGCCTGCGGCGTGATCGAGGCTTTGGGCGAGGGGGCCGAGGACTTTTCGGTGGGCGACCGCGTCATCGTCCACCAGAAGTTCGGCACCTGCCGCGCGCGGATCGCCGTCGCCACCCGGCACCTCACCCCCGTGCCGGACGGCGTCTCGGACGAGCAGGCCGCCGGGCTGACCATCACCTACGGGACCTCGCTCCACGCCCTGCGCGACCGCGCCCGGCTTCAGCCCGGCGAGACCCTGGCGGTGCTCGGCGCCTCGGGCGGCGTCGGCCTCGCGGCAGTGGAACTCGGGGCGATCCTGGGCGCCCGCATCATCGCCTGCGCGTCCTCGCCGGAGAAGCTCGCCGTGGCCGAGGCGCACGGCGCCACGATGGGCCTCGATTACGCCGCCGACAACCTGCGCGAGGGCCTGCGCCGCCTCACCGAGGGGGAGGGGGTCGACGTGATCTATGATCCCATCGGCGGCGACTACGCCGAGCCCGCCCTGCGCTCGCTCGGCTGGAAGGGGCGCTACCTGGTGATCGGGTTCGCTGCCGGTGACATCCCCCGCATTCCCCTCAACCTTGCCCTCCTGAAGGGCATCGACATCCAGGGCGTGCACTGGGGCGTCTTCGTCGAGCGCGAGCCCGAGGCGCATCGGGCCAACCAGGAGCAGTTGCTGGCCTGGGTGGCGGAGGGACGCCTGACCGCCAAGGTCCACGGCGTCTATCCGCTCGCCGAATACGCCGAGGCCCTGGGCATCCTCAAGCGGCGCGAGGCCGTGGGCAAGGTGTTGCTGCGGATGTGAACGGCACGCCTCTTACTCGTCAGTCCTGGCGCCCGTAACTGTGCGACCCTACCCAGGGGGCCGCCGCGCGACGCGCGTCGCTCCCGCTTTGACAGGGGGATCGCACAGGCGTGCTCCACGAGCCGGAAAGGCTCGTGGAGCACGCCGTCACCCCGGGGCCGCTCAGCGGAGCCCGGGACCCAGAAGCACTGGTATTGCAAGGCTTTCCACGGTCGGCGGCTCTGGATAGCCCACCGTCGGCGTCTCTGAATTCCGGGTTCGCCTGCTGCGCCCCGGAATCACGCGCGGTTCAGACGCAATCATCGCCCCACACAGGCGGAGCGAAGAGACGGCACCTCGGCTTTCAGCCCCTCAGAGCAGGCCCTGGGCCTTGGCCAGCGCCACCAGGTCGTGTTGGGGCCGGGCGCCGATGTGCTGGATGACCTCGGCGGCAGCCAGCGCACCGAGGCGGGCGCTGGCGACGTGATCGAGGCCGCGGGCATGACCGGCAAGGAAGCCGGCGGCGAACAGGTCGCCGGCGCCGGTGGTGTCGACGAGTTCATGCACCGGGGAGGCGGGGACCGATTGCACGTCGCCGCCCTGGATCACCAGGGCGCCCTCGGCCGAGCGGGTGACGAGGCCGAGCAGGTCCTTGCCGCGCGCGGCGCTCTCGTCGCGCAGCGCCCGGATCGCCGCATCGGCGTCCTCGGTCTCGTACAGGCTCTGCAATTCGGCCATGTTGGCGAACAGAATGTCGACGCTGCCGTCGCGGATCAGGCCCAGGAATTCCTCCCGGTAGCGTCCGACGCAGAAGGCATCCGACAGGGTCAGGGCCGCCGCGTTTCCGGCCTTGTGAGCGATAGTCACGGCCTTTCGGAACGCGTCCTTGGCGGCCGGCGGGTCCCACAGGTAGCCTTCGAGATAGACCACGCGGGCGGATGCCACCGTCGCCTCGTCCACATCGGCCGGGGACAGGCCCTGGCAGGCGCCCAGATAGGTGTTCATGGTGCGCTCGCCATCCGGCGTCACCAGGATGAAGCAGCGGGCGGTGGCCGGCCCGTCGGTGGCGGCGGCGATCGGGAAGCGGACGCCCGTGGCCTTGAGATCGTGGGCGAACAGGCCGCCGAGTTCATCGTCGCGGACCTTGCCGACGAAGCTCGTCCTGGCGCCCAGCATGGCGGCGCCCACCGCCGTGTTGGCGCCGGACCCACCCGACACGATGGTGGCCGGACCCATGGCGGCGAACAGGGACTCGGCCCGCGCCTCATCGATCAGTTGCATCGCACCCTTGGGCACGCCCTGGGCCGCGAGGAAATCCTCATCGGTCTGGGCGATCAGGTCGACGATGGCATTGCCGAGGACGAGGAGGTCGAGGGATTCGGACATCGGGCCGTCCAGTCTGGCGTGCGGGATAAAAACTGCGCTGCGCTGTGGCATCGCCCCTCGCGGGGGTCAACCCGCGGTCCGACGCCAAGGGTTCACTGGAAAATCTTGACCTCGCACTGGGCGTACTCGTTGCTCGCCTTCACGTAGTTGGTCAGAGCCTGGATATAGGCCTCCAGCTTGGGTCGGAACGCGGCGATCTCGACGTTGTAGGCCTTGATCGCGTCATTGTAGCTGTAGGCTTCCCAGCCCGGGCATCCACCCTTTGCGTCCAGGCAAGGCGGCTTGGCGGGCAGCGTCGGCTTGATCGGACGCGTCGCGGTCGACGGGGCCTCCGGCGGCGTGCAGGCCGCCGAAGCCGCATCGCTCATCAGCAGGCACCCGAGCGCGAACGCCCCGAGCGGGCCGCGGCCAATCCACTTGCGCATGCTGGGCGTTCCTTGCGTGTTGCTGGTTCGGTTCATGCCCGCGGGATGACGGGTCGACAAGCGCCACACTGGTAAACGCCTGTGCGCCGAGCCGACGCAACGCGTATCGGACCGGCTCGGCTTGTCATCGAGGGCATCCCGCTGGAACAGACCTGCCGCTGACGGGAATTTTCGATCGAAACGATCATCACGCAAAATTCTGGGTGCTCGGGGCTCAGCCGGCAGCCACCGGCCGGCGCGCGGGCATCGCCGCGGCCGACTCCGCGACCGGACCCGCAGCGGCTTTTCCGGATGCCCCCCGCCCCTTGCCGCCCAGGCCTACCCGCACCGCGTTGACCACCGGTACGCACAGCCCGAGGGCCAATACCCACCAAGCCGGTCGGATGGTATCCGGAACGTCGAGGTTGGCCGCAAGCACCAGGCTCGCTGGGATGCCGCTGGCCGCGCCGTACCAGGCTGCCTCGAGCAGGGCGGTCAGGAGAGCGGCCGCCAGGGCTAAGCCGAGCAACGTCAGCGGGTTGGTGGGCCACCGGAGCCGCTGCATGGCGCGATGGCCCATCAGCAACAGGAAGGCGCCGGTCCAGAACACCGGGTCGGAGACGTCGATCTTGGCCTGGAGATAATAGTGGATCAGGCCGAGGACAGCGATCGCGTAGACCATCCTGTGAAGGCGCGGCCAAGCCTTGCCGAGCCGGCGAATCATTCCGTCCGTCGAGGTGACGCCGAGCACCACGAGGCCGAGGAGCGCCACGAAGCCGATGGTCAGGTAGATCCGGGTCAGGATCTCCGTGACGACCTTGGTGAGCACGAAGTTCTGATCGACGACGTAGAGCATCAGGTGGATCAGCCCGTAGGCCAGCACGGTCAGCCCGAGCATGCGCCGCACCAGGATCAGCTTCGGCAGGTTCGCCACGCGCCGCAGGGGCGTCACCGCCAGCGACAGCATGAGGAATCGGACCGCCCATTCCCCGGTGCCGTGCAGCAGGGCGGTGATCGGCTTGGCCCCGAGCGCATCGGCCGCGTAGGCGCCCGCGAGCCAAAGGCCCGGCACCAGGGCGAACAGGAAGGTGGCGAGCTTCAGGCCGGAGACGCGACCGGCGCGGTCGCGCCAGGGCGCGGAGAAGGCGGGCGGGGCTGGCATGGCGATCCGGAATCGTTGATCGGTTGCGTGAAGAGATAGGGTCTGGGTGGACCCGGTGAGGCGGCGCGGCGTCGCAGGCAGGCAGGCGGGTCACGGCGATGCGACGGCACCAGGGACTCATTCGCCAGCGGCGCGCGCGGGTTACAGGCTGTGGAGGGCGGTGCGTCAGCCGGAACCTCTTCCCGTGCGGCGGCGGTTTCCGATTGCTATAAGCGCACCCCGCACCCGACCACGAAGCCGCTTCATGTCCGCAGACAACGCCGTCGACAGCCTCGAGACGATGACGCCGGAGGCGGCGCGGGCCGAGCACGCCGATCTCTCCGAGCGGATCGCTGAAGCCGACCGGCTCTATCACCAGGAGGACGCGCCCGAGATTACGGATGCGGAATACGACGCCCTGCGCCGGCGCCTGGAAACGATCGAGGCGCGGTTCCCGGATCTCGCCGGGACGGGCGCTGCCAGCACATCGGTGGGTGCCAAGCCATCCGAGAAATTCGCCAAGGTCCGGCATGCCGTGCCGATGCTCTCGCTCGGCAACGCCTTCGCGGACGAGGAGGTGACCGACTTCGTCGCCCGCGTCCGGCGCTTCCTGAACTGGCCGGAGGCGGAGCCGCTGGCCTTTACGGCCGAGCCGAAGATCGACGGGCTCTCGCTCGCACTCCGCTATGAGGACGGGCGCCTCGTCACCGCCGCGACCCGCGGCGACGGCGAGGTCGGCGAGGACGTCACCGCCAATGCCCGCACGGTGTCGGACATCCCGCAGCGGCTTGCAGGTCACGACGTGCCGCCGGTCTGCGAGGTGCGGGGCGAGGTCTACCTTTCGCACGCGGATTTCGCCGCCATCAACGCCCGTCAGGAGGCTGCCGGCAAGGCGCTGTTCGCAAACCCGCGCAACGCCGCGGCCGGTTCGCTGCGGCAACTCGACCCGGAGATCACCCGGTCGCGTCCGCTCAAGTTCTTCGCCTATGCGTGGGGCGAGGTGGTGCCGGCGCTCAACGGGACGCAGCATGGCGTGCTGGAGCGGTTCCGCGCCTGGGGCCTGCCGGTCAACGACCGGACGAAGCTGTGCCCCGACGCCGAGGCGATGATCGCGCATTACCGCAACATCGAGGCGGAGCGCGCCAGCCTCGGCTACGACATCGATGGCGTGGTCTACAAGGTCGACGACCTCGCATTGCAGCGCCGCCTCGGCTTCGTCTCGCGCTCGCCGCGCTGGGCGCTCGCCCACAAGTTCGCGGCCCAGAAGGCGCTGACGGTGGTCGAGGACATCGAGATCAATGTCGGGCGTACCGGCTCCCTCAATCCGCTGGCGAAGCTCAGGCCGGTGACGGTGGGCGGTGTCGTAGTGTCGAACGCCACCCTGCACAACGAGGGCTATGTCCAAGGTGTCGGGGCCGACGGCGAGCCGATCCGCGACGGGCGCGACATCCGGGTCGGCGACACCGTCGTGGTGCAGCGCGCCGGCGACGTGATCCCGAAGGTCATGGACGTGGTGCTGGAGAAGCGCCCGCCCGATGCGAAGCCCTACGCCTTTCCAACCCACTGCCCCGCCTGCCGCAGCCGGGCGGTGCGCGAGATTAACCCGCGCACGGGTAAGCCCGACGCCGTGCGACGCTGCACCGGAGGGCTGATCTGTCCCGCGCAGGGAGTGGAGCGCCTGAAGCACTTCGTCTCGCGCAACGGCTTCGACCTCGAGGGCTTCGGCCAGACCTATATCGAGGTTCTGTTCGAGGCCGGGCTGGTTCGCCAGCCGGCCGACCTGTTCCGCCTCGACTTCGAGCCTCTCAAGGCCGCCATCGTGGCCCGCCGCGAAGCCCTTTCGGCCGAGCGCCGGACGGAGGGCGCGCCGGCCCCGAAGAAGCCGACCAAGAAGAAAGGCGAGGAGGAGGACAAGGCAATCAAGAACCTCCTCGCCTCGGTGGAGGATCGCCGCAGCCTGCCGCTCAACCGGTTTCTCTTCGCACTAGGCATCCCGGACATCGGCGAATCCACCGCCAAGGCGCTGGCCAAACGGTTTTCCGACATGCCGGCGCTGATGGAGGGCGTTGCGGCTGCGAGCCGCGATCAGGCCGGACCGGACTGGATCGAGCTGTCCGCGCTCTCGCGCATCGGGCCGACCACCCGCGACCGGCTCCTGGAATTCGGTTTTCCCCGCGACGGGACGGTGGTTGACGCGGTCGAGGGGGACGAGGCGCAGCCGCAAGGCCATGTCCGCCTCTCCGCCCCCCAGCGCGCCAGCCTTGTGACCCATTACGGCGACGCGGATGCCATCGCGGCGGGCTTGGCGCGGGCGGCCGGGCAGCGCCCCGGCGATGCGTATCGCCACTTCGCCGACGATGGCGAGATCGGCCCGGTGGCGACGGATTCGCTGATCGCTTTCTTCGCCGAGCCCCACAACGACGCGGCGGTCCGGGCCCTGCTCGCCGAAGTGAAGACCGAGCCGATGGCGGCCCCGGCCTCCGCCACGGCCTTCGCTGGCAAGACGGTGGTGTTCACCGGCAGCCTCGAACAGATGACCCGCTCCGAGGCGAAGGCCACCGCCGAGCGCCTGGGTGCCAAGGTCTCGGGTTCGGTCTCGGCCAAGACCGACCTCGTGGTGGCGGGCCCGGGCGCGGGCTCCAAGCTGAAAGACGCCCAGAAGCACGGCGTCGAGGTCATCAGCGAGGAGGCATGGCTGGCGCTCGTCGCCAGCGCTTGAGCCGGGAATTGCGGGCGCCTAGACTCCGGTGATCATCTTTCCGAGAGCCTGGCTGCGTTCGGCCGGGACAGGCCCCCGCGACCCCCGCATGACCGTCATCGCCATCGATTTCGAGACCGCCAACGAGCGGCGCGACAGCGCCTGTGCCGTTGGGCTCGCCTGGATCGCCGGCGGCCGGGTGGTGCGGCGGGAATCCCGCCTGATCCGTCCGCCAGAGCTGCGCTTCTCGCCCGGCAACATCCGGGTCCACGGAATCGTGCCGGCCGACGTGCGCCACCGGCCGGACTTCCCCACCGTGATGGCGGAGTTTTTGCCTGACCTCGCCTCCGGCCTGATCCTCGCGCACAATGCCGGATTCGACATGGGCGTGCTGCGCGCCTCGCTCGCGGCTTATGGCGTGCAGCCGCCGGCCTTCGCCTATCTCTGCACCCTGCAGATCGCCCGGCGGGTATTTCCAGCGGAGGAGGGCTGCGGCCTCGGCAAGGTGGCGGCGCGCCTCGGCATCCGCTTCGAGCACCACGATGCCGGCGAGGATGCCTATGCCTGTGCCGAGATCGCGCTTGCCGCCGCGCGGCAGACCGGCGCGCCGGACGTGCCCGCCCTGGCGCGGGCGATCCACCTGCCGATCACTCGGTTGCCGGAAGGGCCCGATGCGGCCGCGCGCGCCCCGAGCCGCCCGGGCTCGCTTACGGACCGCGCCCGGATGGCGGCGGGTGCGCGCTCCGCTTCGTCGCCAGGCCTGCACTTCGCGGTGCGCGGCAGCAGCGGCAACCGCTACGCCGTCACCCTCGAGGATCGCAGCACCGGGCCGCACCTGCGCTGTACCTGCATGGCCGGGCGCTACGGCACTCGCTGCCGCCACGTGAAGGCTCTGCTCGATGGCGACATCACCGACCTTCTGTCGAGCAACCACGACGACGTCGCAGTGCTGCGGGTTCGGATGACGGCAACTTCATCGGGGTGAGGCGCGGCGTCCGCCTCACCCGTCGTGGGGTCCGCCCGGAGATATGCCGGGCGGTAGTCTGCGGCCTACGCCGCCTTCTTCGCCGCCGCGTCGCCATAGAACGTGCCGCCCCGGGCGGCCATGTCCAGGAGGTTTTGCGGCACGGCGAAGCGCGGGCCGTGCTTGGCTTCCAGCCCCTGCGCCAGCGTCACGAAGGCCTGCGCGCCCATGAAGTCGATGTAGGACAGGGCGCCGCCGGTGAAGGGGGCGAAGCCGAAGCCCAAAATCGAGCCGACATCCGCTTCGCGTGGATCGGTGACCACGCCCTCGCCGACGGTGCGGGCGGCTTCCAGGGCTTGCACCACCAGCAGGCGCTGCTTCAGCTCCATGAAATCCACCGCGTCGGGATCGACCTTGGTCGCCTGCAGGGCGGTGAGCCCGGGCCACAGGCGCTTCGGCGCGCCTTCGGGGTAATCGTAGAACCCCTTCTTGTTCTTGCGCCCCAATCGTCCCTCGCCCTCCACGAGGGTGGTGAGCAGCGCCTTCTGGGCCGGGTCGATGCTGTCGGCGCCGAGCTGCGCCTCCGTCGCCTTGACGATCTTCAGGGCGAGATCGACCGCGACCTCGTCGGTCAGCGAGAGCGGGCCGACCGGCATGCCCGCCTGGCGGCCGGCATTCTCGATCATCGCCGCCGGGATGCCTTCGTTGAGCATGGTGTGGCCCTCGAGCAGGTAGGCGCCGACGCACCGGTTGGCGAAGAAGCCGCGCGCGTCGTTGACGACGATCGGGGTCTTCTCGATCGCCCGGACGTAATCGAGGGCGGTGGCCAGCGCGGCGTCGCCGGTCTGGTCACCCTTGATGATCTCGACCAGCATCATCTTCTCCACCGGCGAGAAGAAATGGATGCCGACGAACTGCTCCGGCCGGGACGACGTCTTGGCAAGCCCGGTGATCGGCAGGGTCGAAGTGTTCGAGGCGAAAATCGTCTCCGGCCGGATCGCGGCCTCGACCTTGGCGATGACCTCGGCCTTGACCTTCGGGTCCTCGAACACCGCCTCGATGACGAGGTCGCAGGCGCCGAGATCGGCATAGTCGGCGCTGGTGCGGATGCGACCCAACAGGGCGTCGCGATCGGCGGTCTTGGCCCGGCCCTTGTTGATCTGGTCGGTGACGAGCTTGTGGGCGTAGGCCTTGCCCTTCTCGGCCGCCTCGATCGACTGGTCGACGAGCACCACCTCCATCCCGGCATTGGCGGAGACATAGGCGACGCCCGCGCCCATGAAGCCGGCGCCGACGACGCCGACGGTCTTCACCACCATGGCGGGCACGTCCTTCGGGCGGCGCGCGCCCTTGTTCAATTCACCCATCGAGAGGAACAGCGTGCGGATCATCGCCGCCGCTTCCTTGGTGCGCAGAATATGGGCGAAGTAGCGGCTCTCGACGCGCAGGGCCTGATCCATCGGCAGCTGCAAGCCCTCGTAGACCGAGGCCAGGATCGCCTTCGCGGCTGGGTAGTTGTCGTGCGTCTCGCGCCGATAGATGGCGTTGGCCGGGGGCCAGATCATCATGCCGGCCGGCGAGTAGACCTTGCCGGAGGGCGCCTTGAACTTCGGCTGGTCCCAGGGGGCTACGGCCGAGCCACCGGCGGCGATCCAGGCCTTGGCCCTGGCGACGATCTCGTCCCTGGGCGCGACCTCCTGCGCGAGGCCCATGTTCTTGGCCATCGCGGGGCGGATCTGCTCGCCCTTGAACAGCATCTGCAGGGCGTCCCCGGTCTGCATCAGGCGGGCCACCCGCTGGGTGCCGCCGCCGCCCGGGAACAACCCGACCTTGATTTCCGGCAGACCGACGCGGGTCTTCGGGTCGTCCGAGAGCACGCGGTGATGGCAGGCCAATGCCAGTTCGAAAGCGCCGCCGAGACAGATGCCGTTCACCGCCGCTGCGAAGGGCTTGCCGCAGGTTTCCAGCTTTCGGAATACCAGGGTGAGCTTGCGCGACTCGTCGAAGAAGTGGCGCATCGCCGCCTCCTCGCCACGTTCGGCCTTCAGCGCCTCGTAGGCGCGGCCGAGGCCCTGCAGCATCGTCAGGTCGGCGCCGCCCGAGAAGTTGTCCTTGCCCGAGACGATGACGCAGCCCTTGATGGCGGCATCCGCCACCACGGCGTCGATGATCTGACCCAATTCATCCATCACCGCGTCGGTGAAGACGTTCATGGAGCGGCCCGGCATGTCCCAGGTCGCCAGCGCGATCCCATCGGCATCGGTTTCGAGTCGGAAATTGGTGAGATTCATCGCTGATCCTCGGATTCGTGACCGGTGGGCGGCTTTGGCTTGCGCGCTTAAGCCAATGTCAAAACTTGCGGATGCATGCCGAATTGCCGGGGGGCATGCTGCTGGGACAGGACAAGACCATGACCGCTCGGATCGGCTGCAAGGGCTGCAGCGAAGGAGCCGAACTCGACTTCAGCTTTACCATGGCGTTCCAGCCGATCCTCGACCTCGCCGAACAGCGCGTCTGGGGCTACGAGGCCCTGGTGCGTGGCGCGGGCGGAGAATCCGCCGCCTCGATTCTCGGGCGGGTGACGCCCGAGACCGTCTACCGCTTCGATCAGGCGGCGCGGGTGAAGGCGATCGAACTGGCCGGGCGTCTGTTCCCGGCCGACGACGCGACCCGGCTGTCGATCAACTTCATGCCGAACGCGGTCTACGAGCCGGCGGCCTGCATTCGTTCGTCCCTGGAGGCGGCGCGCAAGGCCGGCTTCGCCCATGACCGGATCATGTTCGAGTTCACCGAGAACGAGAAGTTCCGCGACACCGCCCATGTCACCCGCATCGTGGCCGAGTACCGCCGCCAGGGCTTCCTGACCGCCCTGGATGATTTCGGCGCCGGCTTCGCCGGGCTGAACCTGCTGGCGAATTTTCAGCCCGACCTGATCAAGATCGACATGGACCTCCTGCGCGGCATCGACAGCGATCAGCGCCGCCAGATCATCGTGGCGGGCATCATCGGCATCGCCCGCTCGCTGGGCATTGCGGTGATCGCCGAGGGTGTCGAGACGGCGGCCGAACTCGACACCCTGCGGAGCCTCGGAGCGAATCTGTTCCAGGGCTACCATTTCGCCAAGCCCCATCTCGAAGCGCTGCCGCAGGTGTCCGGCTTCCCGGTGGCAGGCACCCCGAGACCCGCTTTGCAATGACCGGTTTGGCAATGACCGGTTTGGCAATGACCGGCTCTTCCGGGGGCGGGCTCCCCCGCGCGCAAGTGGCTTGAGCCGGCCATCGGGACGCCCGCCTTTCCGCCTCAGCGCGCCGGCATCGGCATCGGCGCGCCCGGCGCACCGGTGCCTTGCGAATCCCCGGCCGACGCGATCGCCAGCATGTTGAGGAGCTTGGTGACCGAAGCCTGCGAGACCGCCGTCACCGTGGAGGCCGGATCGGCGTTCACCGCCTGGAACTTCTGGTAGGTCTTGTCGCCGTAGATCTCGGAGAGGTGCTTCAACTCGTCGAGGCTGAACTTCTCCGCATAGGCCTTCGACAGGCCATCCAGCATGGTCTCGCGCTGCTTGTCGAACTCGGCGCGGATCTCCTTGCGGACCGCCTCGGCCTTGTCTTCCTTCATCGGCGCCACGGTCTTTTCGAGGGCCGCCGAGAAACCGACTTCCAGGTTCTTGAGCGTGGTCTTCTGAACCAGGTCCTTGGCAGCGGCGACCCGATCGGCCGCATCATCGGCGCGGGCGGCGATCGGCAGGCACAGGGCCGTGGTCAGGCAGAGGGTGGCGAGCAGGCGCGTCATCGTGGCGTGTCCTCGGAGTTTTTCGGAAGCTTCTTGCTTGTGAGCCCATCGTCGAGCGACGGCGGGCGCCGCCGTCTAACCCACTTGGCCCCCCTTGGGGAGGCGACTCCCGCATCCGCGTGGTCACGGCCCGGTGTTCGCCAAACCCGCCGCATCCCGGATCGCCGCCCCGCTCACACCCGTTCGATGATGGTCGCGGTGCCCATGCCGGCGCCGATGCAAAGCGTGACCAGGGCGCGCTCCTTGCCGGTGCGCTCCAGTTCGTCGAGGACGGTGCCGAGGATCATGGCGCCGGTGGCGCCCAGCGGATGGCCCATCGCGATGGCGCCGCCGCAGACATTGATCCGTGCCGGATCGACATCGAAGGCCTGCTGGAAGCGCAGCACCACTGCGGCGAAGGCCTCGTTGACCTCGAACAGGTCGATGTCGGACAGGCTCATGCCGGCGCGGGCCAGGACCTTCCTGGTCACGTCCACTGGCCCCGTGAGCATCAGGGCGGGGTCCGAGCCGATATTGGCGAAGGCGCGGATGCGGGCGCGGGGCTTCAGGCCAGCCGCGCTGCCGGCCTCGGCCGAGCCGATCAGCACCGCGGCCGCGCCGTCGACGATGCCGGATGAATTGCCGGCGTGGTGGACGTGGTTGACGGTCTCGACATCGGGATGCGCATCGACCGCGACCGCGTCGAAGCCGCCCATCTGTCCCATCTGGACGAAGGACGCCTTGAGCTGGCCGAGAGACTGCATGTCGGTCGAGGGCCGCATGTGCTCGTCGGTGGCGAGCAAGGTGATGCCGTTGATGTCGCGCACCGGCACCACGGCATCGGCGAAGCGGCCCTCGGCCCAGGAGGCGGCGGAGCGCTTCTGCGACTCGACCGCGTAGGCGTCGCAATCGTCCCGGCTGAAACCGTATTTCGAGGCGATGAGATCGGCCGACACGCCCTGGGGCATGAACCACGACTTGATCGCGATGGCGGGATCCACCGGCCAGGCGCCGCCAGAGGCACCGAGGCCGACGCGGCTCATGGATTCGACACCGCCGCCGATGGTCATGTCGTGCTGCCCGGCCATGACCTGCGCGGCGGCGAAGTTCACCGCGTCGAGGCCCGAGGCGCAGAACCGGTTGATCTGCACGCCCGGAACGTGATCGCCGTAATCGGCCACCAGGGCGGCCGCGCGGGCGATGTCGCCGCCGGCCTCACCCACGGGATCGACGCAGCCCAGGATTACGTCGTCGACGCGCCGGGTGTCGAGATCGTTGCGCTCCTTGAGCGCCCGCAGGGCCACTTCGGCGAGACGCAGGGCGGTCACCTCGTGCAGCGAGCCATCGGGCTTGCCGCGTCCCCGGGGGGTGCGGACGTGATCGTAGATGAAGGCCTCGGGCATGCGCGCTTCCCTCTGGGTCGCTCCGATCGGGCGACGGCATTCAAAATCGTTCTCGTATCTCCGTCATTCCGGGGCCGCGAAGCGGAGCCCGGAATCTAGAGCCGCAAACAGATCCAAGGTTTGCCGCGTCGGCGGTTCTGGATTCTGGGTTCGCTCTGCGAGCGCCCCGGAATGACGCGGTAGCCTGAAGGACTGTCGGTCCGGTCTAAAACGCCTCGGCGCCAAGCGCCATCGTCGTCTCGGCCCCGGCCTTGATCCGGACCAGCCGGGTCGCGGTCTCCGGCAGCATCCGTTCCATGTAGAAGCGCCCGACCACAAGCTTGGCGGCCATCGCCTCGGACGGCGCCTCGGCTTGGCGCGCCAGGGCGGCCTTGGCGATGCGGGCCCACATGTAGCCCAAGGCGACGAGGCCGAGCAGGTGCATGTAGTCGGTGGCACCCGCACCAGCATTGTCGGGCTTGGAGAAGGCGTTCTGCATGAACCACATGGTGGCGCCCTGCAGGTCGTTGAGCCCGGCCTGGAGCGGCGCGACGTAGGGCTTCATCGCCTCGTCCTCGCCGTGATCCTTGAGGAAGGTCTGGACCTCGCCGAGGAAGCTCATCATCGCCCGGCCGCCGTCCTTGGGCAGCTTGCGGCCGATCAGGTCCATGGCCTGGATGCCGTTGGCGCCCTCGTAGATCATGGCGATCCGGGCATCGCGCACGAATTGCGACATGCCCCATTCTTCGATGTAGCCGTGCCCGCCGAACATCTGCTGGGCCTCGACCGCGTTGGCGAAGCCGCGGTCGGTCAGCACGCCCTTCACCACCGGAGTCATCAGCCCCATGTGGTCTTCCGCCGCCTGGCGCTGCTTCTCGTCATCCGAGCGATGGCCGATATCGGCCTGCAGCGCGGTCCAGAGCACGAGGGCGCGGGCGGCCTCGTTGAAGGCGCGGATGCCCATCAGGGTCCGGCGCACATCGGGGTGGACGATAATCGGGTCGGCCGCCTTCTCGGGAGCCTTGGCGCCGGTGAGCGCGCGGCCCTGGAGGCGATCCTTCGCGTAGGCGACGGCGTTCTGATAGGCGACCTCGGACTGGCCCAGTCCCTGAATGCCGACCGCGAGGCGGGCCTCGTTCATCATGACGAACATCGCGTTGAGGCCGCGGTTCTCCTGGCCGACCAGCCAGCCCTTGGCGCCGTCGTAGTTCATGACGCAGGTCGAGTTGCCGTGGATGCCCATCTTGTGCTCGAGGGAGCCGCACGAAACCGGGTTGCGCTCGCCCACCGAGCCGTCCGCGTTGACCAGAAACTTCGGCACCACGAAGAGCGAGATGCCCTTGGTGCCGGCCGGGGCGCCTTCGATGCGGGCGATGACGAGGTGGATGATGTTCTCGGACAGGTCGTGCTCGCCGGCCGAGATGAAGATCTTCGTGCCGGTCAGGCTGTAGGAGCCGTCGCCGTTGGGCACCGCCTTGGTCTTGAGGAGGCCGAGATCCGTGCCGCAATGGGGCTCGGTGAGGTTCATGGTGCCGGTCCAGGCGCCCTCCACCATCTTCGGCAGGTAGAGCGATTTCTGCGCCTCGGAGCCGTGCACCTCCAGGGCGGCCATCGCGCCCTGGGTCAGGCCCGGATACATGCCGAGTGCCAGGTTGGCCCCCGAGGCGAATTCCTGGATCGCGCTGTTGAGGGTGTGCGGCAGGGCCTGGCCGCCATAGGCCTCGGGCATCGACAGCCCCATCCAGCCGCCCTGCGCGTAGGCGTCGTAGGCGGCCTTGAATCCCTTCGGTGTCGTGACGCTGCCGTCCGGATGCCGGGTGCAGCCCTCCCGGTCGCCGACGGCGTTCAGCGGGGCCAGCACGGTCTCGGCGAGCTTGGCGCCCTCGTTCAGCACGGCCTCCATCACGTCGGGAGAGGCGTCCGAGAAGCCGCGCAGGTTGTCGTAGCGGTGAAACCCGAGCACGTCGTTCAGCAGGAACAGGACGTCCTCGACCGGTGCCTTGTAGCTGGGCATCGCGCATCATCTCCCGGAAACCGCTGCGGTCCTGACCGACCTTCCGGCCGCCGGCGCACCTGATGGTTCATATCTAAACTATTCTTTGACGAGTGCAATGGGCATGAGCCGGGGCCGCGCACAGATGCGGAGTGCGAGCCGGTAGCGTTCCCCGGCTGTAAACCCGCAATCGACGGCATCTTAACCGGCTGTTTACCAAGACTACCAAATGTCACGGATGATGGATCTGACGTTAACCCGCCGTGTCGGTTCCAGCGGCGGGAGCATTCGCGGATCGAGCCATGGACTTCGCCAGTCAGGTTTGACGATGACACGCAACGCCACGCTCAACCTCGAAGGCTTCGATCCCGACGTTCTCGAGGCGGCGCGCGACGTCGCACGCCGCGCGGGCGTTCCGGTCGAGACTTGGATCGCCTCCATCGTCGAACCCGGCGCCCTCGTCGCGTCGCCGTCAGCCATCCCTTCCTCTGTCCACGTGCCGGCGCCCGAAAAGCCCCGTCAGGCCGAACCGGTCGACAGCCCGCACCCGATTCCACCGGCGGAGGAATCACCGGCGTCGCCCCCCGGCATGAACGCGGCCCTCGCGGAGATGATGCGGCGTCTCGACGGCATCGACCAGCGCATCGCCTCGGAGACCAAGCCGTCCCCGGACATCCAGGACTGGCCCCCCGCGCGGCCCGAGGAGCCCCGCATCGCTTCGGCCGAGACCGGTAGTCCCCCGGGCGACGCGATGGCCGAACGCCTCGCCGCGATCGAGCGCCGGATGAACGAACTCGGCGAGCAGATCGCCACGCCGCGTCCCCTCGGCCGTCGCGGCCGGCCGGCCGTCACCGAGGTCCGCGAAGCGGTCAGCGAGATCCGCCAGCGCCAGCGCGAACTCGCCGGTGGCGTCGTCGCATCCGCGCCGGTCGTCGCCCCCGAGCCCCGCTCCGACGCTGCAGTCGATTCCGTCGCCATCGCCGAGTTGCAGACAGAGACTCTGCGGCTGCGTGAATCGATCGGAAGCCTCGCCAGCGGCCGTGATGTCGGCGCCCTCGAGAAGGCGATGCACGCCCTCGCGGCCGACGTCCAGAAGGTCCAGGCCCCGTCCGACCTCGCCGCCATCGCGGCCCCCATCGAGGCCATCCGGGCCCAGGTCGAGCGCCTGGCCGAGGATGTCGCCGAGAACGTCCACGCCCGCGTCGCTGCCGATGTCGAGCGCCTGGCCGCCAAGATGGACGGCGTCGCTCCCGGCTTCGCCGAACAGGATGTGCTGGCCGGCCTGTTCCGCGAACTCGACGAGATCCGCCGCCTGATCGGGTCGCTGCCCGGGCTCGAGCGGATTCAGAGCCTCGCCGTCGGCCTCCAGTCGATCAGCAACCAGATCTCCCAGCTCCACGAGGGGATGCCGGGCGAGACCACGGGGCTTGCCGAGCTTCGTCCGCTCCTGGAGGAGATCCGCCTCGGGCTCCGGTCGCGGTCGGATGCCGGCATCGGCGAGCAGATCAAGAAGATGAGCGTCAAGCTCGATGCCCTCCGGGGCAGCGGCGAGACGGTGTCGTACAATGATTCCGACGCGATCCTTCATCGCATTGATGCCCTGGCCGAGACGGTCGAGCGGGTCAGCATCAACCCGGTCGGCGACCTGATCGGCCGCCTCGAAGATCTCGGGGCGACCCTGCGCCGACCCGCGATGCCGGACGAGAATCTCGCCTCCATCCACGGCATGCTCCACGAGCTGACCGTCAAGCTCGATCGCATCGGCACGAGCGAGGGTCCGCGCGACGAGGGCCTCGACGCCCTGGAGCAGCAGGTCCTGGCCCTGGCCGGACGCATCGACACCCGCGACGCAGACCCGGCGCTCGCCGGTCTTCAGCGGACCATGACCGACCTGCTCGATCAGGTCTCGGCCCTGCGGGCCGAGGCGCCGATCGAGGCCGCGGTGGAGCGCGCAGCGCGCAATGCCGTCGCCGAAACCATGGGGTCGGCGGCCGAAACCGGCGAAGTCGCCCTACTGCGGGCCAGCCTCGCCGACCTGCGCGCCCATCAGGTCGCGTCCGAGCAGCGGATGCAGTCGACGCTTACCGGCGTCTACGCGGCTCTGGAGCGTCTCGTCGGCCGCGTCGGCCCGACGGATGCGGAGATCGCGGCCCCCCGTTCGGGCAAGGACGCGCCGGACACGGAAACAACCGAGACCCTTGCCGCCGCCGCTGCGGCGAGACCGGTTCGGCGCCCGGCCGAGATGCGCGCCGGCCGCCCGGCCTCCGCCGGTCCCGACCTGCCGCTGGAGCCGGGAGCGGGACGTCCGGGCCGCGAGCGCCCCGCCGATCGGCTCGGCACCGACGAGGCTCAGAGCGCCGGCGACAGCGACATCAAGACCAGCTTCATCGCCGCGGCCCGGCGGGCCGCCCAGGCCGCCCAGGCCGAGGCTTCGGGACAGTCCGCAATCTCGGCGGCTCAGGCGCAGCGGGACAACACCCAGGCCTCCGATCCGCGCGGCCGTCTCGCGCGCTTCCGCAGCGGCATCGACCGCCGCCGCAAGCCGCTCCTGCTTGGACTGGCCGCCGTGGTGTTGCTGCTCGGCGCCCTCCAGGCCCTGACCGCCAAGAAGACCGCCGGCACCGATCAGCTCGCGGGCGAGCCCGTCGCGGCCGTATCCACACCCCAGGGTGGCCCCGCCGGCGTTGCCGCGAAGACCACGCAGGGCGCGGTCAACGCCGATGGGGTGGCGGCCGCATCGAAGCCGCAGGACGGCCAGGGCACGGCGGCGGCGATCCCCGATCCCCAGACCACGCAATCCCTCGGCGACAGTCGAGCGTCCCCCGAGAGTTCCGGCGCCAAGCCCGCGAGCCCGATCGGACCGGGCGCGGCCCGCCCCCCGCTGCCGCGCGTCGCCTCCATGGCAACCCTGTCCTCCGAGCTCGGCGTCGTTCCGGCAACCCTGAGCAAGCTGCGCCAGGCCGCCCTCGAGGGCGATACGGCTGCCGCCTACGATCTCGCCAGCCGGGCCAGCGAGGGCCGCGGCATGGTGCGCAACCCGGTTCTGGCCGGGAAGATCTACGAGCAGGTGGCCGCGAGCGGCTTCGCGCCGGCCCAGTACAAGCTTGGAAACCTCTACGAGAAGGGGATCGGCGTTACCCGCGACCTCGCACAGGCGAAACTCTGGTACGGGCGAGCGGCGGACCTCGGCAACGCCCGCGCCATGCACAACCTCGCGGTCATTCACGCCGAGAACCCCGCTGCGGCGGGCAAGCCCGACTTCGCCACCGCATCCGGCTGGTTCAAGCGCGCCGCCGCATTCGGCCTGCGGGACAGCCAGTACAATCTGGCGGTGCTCTATGCCCGCGGCATGGGCGTGCAGCAGGATCTGGTCCAATCCTACCTCTGGTTCTCCGCCGCTGCGGCGCAGGGCGACGAGGACGCCGGGAAGAAGCGTGACGACGTGGCGGCCAAGCTGGAGCCGAAGGATCTGGCCGCCGCCCGCGCCCAGGCCGAGGCTTTCAAGGCGAAGGTGCCGGAGCCGAGCGCCAACGCCGTTCCAGCGCCGGCCGTGACCGAGAACACCATGAGCCTTCTCGGAGCACCGCCACCGACCACGGCGATCCCGCCCGGCCGCCGGACCTGACGCTGCATCTCGCTTCCGAGCCCATGCTTCAGCCCGGCTGCCGCTGGGCGCACGCCACGGTGCCGGGTTCGGGGGGCCTGCGAGCTTCTGCCGCCGTCTCGCAATGCAGCGAACCGGGCTTTTCGGGCGTTGAAAAGTCGGTGATCCTCTAAAAGGAGACCGGTGACGGAGCTGCACGCCAGACCCGGCCCGGCTTTCCCATCCTGGTAAATCCACTCCGGAATCATCCATCCCGGAGATATCCATGCCGGAATACATGCCGCCGGTCGCGGCGTTCGGAAGAGCGGAGAACTGATGGCGCGCCTGACGTCGGTCCCACCGGCCGCCCTCATCCTGGGGATCGCCGGGCTGATTCCCTTCCTGGGGTTCGCGCTGCTCTCGGTCAGCGGCTCCGATGGCGGTCTCAGCACCATCGGCCTCAGCCCACGCCTCGTGCTCTCGACCTACGGCGCCGTGATCGCGTCCTTTCTCGGCGGCATCCGCTGGGGAGCGGCCGCCGCACGGAATTCCGGCAGCGCCGACTATGCCATCGCCATCCTGCCCTCGCTGATCGCCTGGGCGGCCTTGGCCGCACCGGCCCCCTGGGACCTGCGCATCCTCGGTATCCTGGTCCTGGCCTGGGGCTTCGTCGACCAGGACTTGCCCCGCCGCGGCCTGGTCCCGGTCTGGCTCGGGCGCCTGCGCCTCGTCCTGTCGGGCGTCGCTGGCGCGTCGCTGCTGATCGCGGCCTGATCGACCGGCCCCCGCCTCAATCCTTGCTGAGCATCGCCTTGCCGATGGCGAAGACGCGGCCGTCGCCGAGGAGATGGGCGGTGAAGCCGGCGGGAAACAGCGGCTCGAAGATCGGGTTGCGGACGTTGAGACCGCCCGCGTAGGCGCCGAAGGCCGGCATGATCATGCGACGGCCATCGGTGACGAAGCAGCGGCGGCGCACCGCCTGGCCGCGCATCGCGACCTTGCCGCAGGGGTGGAGATGCCCGGCGATCTCGCCCTCGGGCGCGTCGGGGGTCGGCTCGTGACGCAGGGTCAGCCCGCCGAGAATCAGCGTCTCGGCGTAGCGTCCGCCGACGCCCTCGCTCACCGCGTGATCGTGGTTGCCGGCGATCCAGACCCAGTCGCGCCCGTCCTGGAGCGCGGCCACCATGGCGCGGTCGCCGGGCTCCATCCGCTCGGGGCCGCGCGCATCGTGGAAGGAATCGCCGAGCGCCACGACGCAGGCTGGATCGAGGCGGACCACCGCCTCGTGCAGGCACGCCAGGGTTTCGCGGGTGTCGTAGGGCGGCAGGAACTGGCCCGAGCGAGCCGCGAAGGCCGAGCCCTTCTCCAGGTGCAGATCGGACACGATCAGGGTCCGGTGAGCGGCGAGCCAGAGACCGCCGCAGAGGTCGAGGGCCAGGGTTTCGCCGGCGAGGGTCAGGCCGGGGGCCTTCGTGGTCTTCTCAAGTCTCTGGCCGAGCGCCAAAACCGCATCCTCTGTCTTCGGGAAGGGGGGCCTCACCCGCTCAAGCCAGCGCTTCTTCAAGCAACTGCGCCTCGGCTTCGGCCAGGATCTCGTCCGCGCCCTCGCCGTAGACCCGTTCACGCCCGATTTCGAGCATCACGGAGACGGAGAGCGGCGAAACGCGATCGAGTCCCTTGTGGATGATTCGCCCCTGGATGCGCCTCAACATCATACCGAGGCGCTTCACGTCGAGGAGTCCGGTTGCCGCATCCTGGCGCGCGGCCCTGAGCAGAAGGTGGTCCGGCTGGTGCTTGCGCAGCACGTCGTAGACCAGATCGGTCGACATCGTGACTTGGCGTCCGGTCTTGGCCTGGCCGGGATAGCGACGCTCGATCAGACCGGCGATGACCGCGCATTGGCGGAAGGTGCGCTTCATCATGGCGGATTCGTCGAGCCAGGCTTCGAGGTCGTCGCCCAGCATGTCCTCAGCGAACAAACCCTCGAGAAAATCGGTTTCGCGCCCGATGCGCTCGCCGACATCCCGGTTGAGCCAGATCGCGATGCCGTAATCGTTGGCGGCAAAGCCGAGGGGCCGCATCCGCGCCCGCTCCAGGCGCCGGGTCAGCAGCATGCCCAGCGTCTGATGCGCCAGTCGCCCCTCGAACGGAAAGGCCGTGAGATAGAAGCGCCCGGCCCGCGGAAACGTCTCGACCAGCAGGTCGCGCGCGCCCGGGAGGATCGAGCGGCTGCGCTGCTGCACCAGATAATCGGCCACCTGCTTCGGCAAACGGTCCCATTCCAAGGGATCGGCAATCAGCGCCCGGACCCGGTCGGCGAGGAAGGTCGAGATCGGGAATTTGGCGCCGGCATAGGACGGGATAGCGGGGTCGGTGCCGGGACCGGCGCGGGTCGCCAGCGCCTCGTCCTCGGCGAGGCCCTCGAAGCGCAGGACTTCGCCGGCGAACAGGAAGGTATCGCCCGGGGTCAGGGTGTCGGCGAAGTCCTCTTCGATCTCGCCCAGCACCCGGCCGCCCTTCGGCAGGATCGCCCCGGGCTTGCCGCGCACCCCGCGCGCCAACCGGACCTTGACCTTGGCCGATTCGACGATGGTGCCGACGTTCATCCGGTACTGCTGGGCGATGCGGGCATCGCGCACCCGCCACAGGCCGTCCGGCCCCCGCAGGATCTTGGCGAAGCGCTCATAGGCGCGCAACGCGTAGCCGCCGGTGGCGACGTAATCGACCACTGCCTCGAAATCCTCCCACGACAACGTCGCGTAGGGCGCGGCCGAGGTGATCTCCTCGTAGAGCCGGACCGGATCGAAGGCGTCGGCGCAGGCCATGCCGAGGACGTGCTGGGCCAGGACGTCCGGGGCGCCGAGGCGGGCATCCGGCGTGTCCTGGGCGGCCGCTTCCACGGCGTCGAGGGCCGCCTGGCACTCCAGCATCTCGAACCGGTTCGCCGGCACGAGGTAGGCCTTGGAGGGCTCGTCCATGCGGTGATTGGCGCGGCCGATGCGCTGCATGATCCGGCTGGCGCCCTTCGGGGCGCCGATATTCACCACGAGGTCGACATCGCCCCAGTCGATGCCGAGGTCCAGGGTGGCGGTGCAGACGATGGCCCGCAACTGCCCGGCCGCCATGGCGGCCTCGACTCGCCGGCGTTGCGTCGCATCGAGCGAGCCGTGGTGCAGAGCGATCGGATAGTTCTCCTCGTTGATCCGCCACAACTCCTGGAAGGTGTACTCCGCCTGAAGCCGGGTGTTGACGAAGACCAGCACGGTCCTGTGCTGTCCGATGAGGTCGTAGATCGCGGGCATCGCCTGCCAGGCCGTGTGGCCGGCGAGCGGCAGGGTCAGGCCCGTGTCGAGCATGCGCAGGTCGGGCGCCGCGCCGCCCTTGACGACCACCAGTTCGGCCATGGCCGGCCGTGACCCGCCCTCCCTTCCGGGGCAGGGCGGTCGCGGAGCGACCGGGAGAGGGGCCGCGCTGATCCCTCCGGATGGGGTGGTGCTTCCCTCTCGCGAATCCACCCGTGGGTCACCCTCTCCCGCAGAGGGGGGAGGGTTGGGCGCCTGCGGGACCAGATAGCGACGCAGCTCGTCCGGCTCGCGCACGGTCGCGGACAATCCGATAGCGGTCAGGCCCGGACTGAGCCGATGCAGCCGCGCCAGGGCGAGGGCCAGCAGATCCCCGCGCTTCGAGGTCACCAGGGCGTGCAGTTCGTCGAGGACGACGCAGGACAGATTGGCAAACAGGTCGGCCGCCTCGCGATGGGCGATCAGCAGGGCGAGCTGTTCCGGTGTGGTCAGCAGGATATCGGGCGGACGCGCGATCTGCCGGGTGCGCTTGTGCGAAGGCGTGTCACCGGTTCGCGTCTCGACCTGGATGCCGAGCCCCATTTCGGCAACCGGCGCGTCGAGATTGCGCGCGATATCGACCGCCAGCGCCTTGAGGGGCGAGATGTAGAGCGTGTGCAATCCGGACCGCTTGGCCGAAGGCGGTCGCTCCGCCAGGGCGGTCAGGCTCGGAAGGAAGCCCGCCAGGGTCTTGCCCGCGCCGGTCGGCGCCACCAGGAGCGCCGAGCGCCCACCCCGCACGATGTCGAGCAGGTCGAGCTGGTGCGGACGCGGCGTCCAGCCGCGCGATGCGAACCAAGTCGCGAAGCGCTGCGGAAGCAGGGACCTAGCCGGGGGCTTGCTCAGGCCAGGGCCATCAGGAAGCGGTCGATCAGTTCGAGGGCGCGCTCCGTCATGGCCCCCGGATACCGGACGAAGACGTGGCATCCGCCGGCATAGATCGCCGTGTGCCCGCCATTGCCGGCCGCGGCCCAGCGCGCTGACATGTAGAGCGTGTCGTCGAGGAGCGGATCGTGGGTGCCCACCGTGAACAGCGCCGGCGGCAGGCCCTTCAGGTCCGCATAGACCGGCGACACGTCGGGTCGACGCCGATCGATGCCGTCGCGGACGTAGACGTCGGCGAAGCGGGTCAGGTCTTCGGTGTTCACCACCAGGCGCTGGTCGCCCCAGTTGCGCACGCTCGGGGTCAGCCCGAGATCGAAGAAGCCCGCGTTGAGGTTGGCACCCCGAAAGGCGCGCGGCAGCCCGTGCCGGTCCCGCAGGCGCAGCAGCACCATCACGGCGAGTTGCGCGCCGGCGGACTCGCCGCCGACGGTCAGCGCATTGACGCCGAACTCGGCGCGGCCCGGGCCGGCCAGCCACAGGGCGGCCGCCTCGCAATCCTCCAGGGCCGCCGGGTACGGGTGTTCCGGCGCCAGGCGATATTCCACCGACAGGCAGACGAAGCCGCACACGTCGGCGATGCGCTCGAGCCACGGGTCCTGCTCGTCGGCCGAGCCCCACACCCACCCGCCGCGATGGATGTGCAGGTAGGCGCCGCGCAGCTTCGTCCACTTCTTCGGATCGGGGCGGATGACGCGCAGCGCCAGGGGTCCCGCCGGTCCGTCGATGGTTAGAATTTCGGCCCGGGCGCTGCGGGGCATGGCCGGAGAGGCCTGGGTGCCCTGGCGGCGGCGGGCGCGGACCTCGGTGATCGGGATCGTCCAGGGATCGGCCTGCGCCGCATGCGCCGCCACGATCTCCTCGTTGAGACGCTTGGTCTCGGGATCGATCATCGCCGGATCGAACAGGGCGTGGTCGATCATGAATCGGTTCGTTTCATTGACGCGTCAGTCGGTAGGGCGAAAATCTGATCGTAAGATGGGACCGTGCATGGAGCGGTGCCATCCATCCCATGTGCGAAACCGCCTAACGCGCGCATACGCGATGGGTTTCGTCGGACCTGTGTCGCTTCCGTCACGGTTCCGCCGGCTTCCCCGCGTTGGACAGGCGGCACAGCCCCGTCTCAGGACAGACCGCATGACCCTCGACCACGATCCACGGCGCCCGCCGCCCTATCCGGGGCAACCCTATGCCGGCGCGCCTTTCCCGGCGCACGACCGACGCTCGGCTGTGCGGCGCTTCCTCGGCGGC
This sequence comes from Methylobacterium sp. Ger2507, assembly GCF_055231875.1. Taxonomy (NCBI): domain Bacteria; kingdom Pseudomonadati; phylum Pseudomonadota; class Alphaproteobacteria; order Hyphomicrobiales; family Methylobacteriaceae; genus Methylobacterium; species Methylobacterium sp. Ger2507. Next base: position 4,908,072 of record NZ_JBUYVC010000001.1, on the reverse strand, counting down.
TCACCGGCGGCCGTATTCCTGAAGCTGCTGTTCCTGTCCGTCCTGGTCGGTGCCGTGATGGCGATGCTCGGCGTCACGCCCGGCCTGCTGTTCTGGCACGCCTACGACGCGATGCGCCGCCTGATCGACCTCGGGCTCGACACCTTCCACGATTTCGGACGCTGGATCCTGGCCGGAGCGGTGGTGGTGGTGCCGCTCTGGCTCCTGTCGCGCTTCTTCGCGGTCTCGAAATAGGCTGGGCCGGCGCGTGAACGAAACAGGGGCCGGCGTTTCCGCCGACCCCTCGTTCCACCGAGCCCGTGAAAGGTCGCTGACGACCGGAGTCGATCAGCGCTGGACGATGACCTTCGCGCCGACCTTGGCGCGGGTGTAGAGGTCGGCCACGTCGTCGTTGGTCATGCGGATGCAGCCCGACGACACGGCGGTGCCGATGGTCTCCGGCTCGTTCGAGCCGTGGATGCGGTAGATCGAGTTGCCGAGATACATGGCGCGGGCGCCGAGCGGGTTCTCGATGCCGCCCTTCATGAAGCGCGGCAGATCGGGGCGGCGACGCAGCATCTCCGACGGCGGGCGCCAATCCGGCCACTCGCGCTTCATCGTGATGGTCTGAACGCCACCCCAGGTGAAGCCCGGACGACCGACGCCGACGCCGTAGCGCAGGGCCTTGCCGTCACCCAGCACGTAGTACAGGCGGCGCTCGGCAGTGGAGACCACGATGGTGCCGGGCGCGTAGCTGCCGGCGAAGGCGACTTCCTCGCGCTGGATGGCCGACATCTGCGGCACCGCCGAAGCCGGGCTCATCGGGTCGGCAGGCAGGGAGGCGTTGGCGGTCGGCAGGGCGACGGGCTCGTTCTGTGGACGCACCCGGATCACCAGGGCGTTGTCGAGCGGCTGCCGGGTCAGGGGGTCGATCTCGTAGGCGGCAGCGGGCGACGCCCACGCGCCCAGCGCGCAGACGAGCCCGGTCAGGGCGGGGGCGAAACGGCGCATCGGAGCCTCTCGAAGGCGAACGAAATCTATGGAAACGATCTGGAAAACTTGACGCACGCTACGGCGCGAAGTGTGCCCAAGACGTAAACGCTCACGCTTCAAAGCCAAGCTCTATTCGCACCGCAACGACGCTTGCGCGCGCGTCGTGATTTCATGGCAACACCGTGGCGTCGTTGCTGCTGCGCGAGGTGGCTCAGGCGGCGTCCAGGCCCAGATCGATGATCGGTGCGCTGTGGGTGATCCAGCCGCAGGAGATCAGGTCGACGCCCGACGCCGCGACAGCCCCGACGGTGTCGCGGTTGATCCGGCCGGACGCCTCGGCGATGGCCCGCCCGTCGATCATCGCCACGGCCTCGGCCAGTTGCTGCGGCGTCATGTTGTCGAGGAGCACCGCATCGGCGCCGACCGAGAGCGCCTGGGCCAACTGTTCCAGGGTGTCGACCTCGACCTCGATCTTGACCAGATGGCCCGCATAGGCCCGCGCCCGCTCGATGGCCGGGACGATCCCGCCGGCCACCGCCACGTGATTGTCCTTGATCAGCACCGCATCGTCGAGGCCGTAGCGGTGGTTGGAGCCGCCCCCGGCGCGGACTGCGTGCTTCTCCAGCGCCCGCAGCCCCGGCGTGGTCTTACGGGTGCAGACGATGCGCGCCTTGCCGTGGGGGCGGGCCGCCTCGACGAGCGACGCGGTGGCGGTGGCGACACCCGACATCCGGCACAGGAGGTTCAGGGCGACCCGTTCCGCCGTCAGGATGGCCCGGGCCGGCCCGGCGAGGCGGATCACCACATCGCCCGGCTTCACCCGGGCGCCGTCGCCGCGCTCGACGCTGACCGATACGCTCGGATCGATCAGCCCGAAGGCGATCGTCGCCGCATCGACGCCGGAGATGACGCCATCCTGGCGCGCCGCGATGACGCCTTCCAGCCGCGCGCTGGACGGGACGATCGCGTCCGTGGTGATGTCCCCCGCCCGGCCGAGGTCTTCGAGCAGGGCCGCCCGGACGATGGGCTCCACCATGATGTGGGGCAGGGGCACGAGGTTGGTGCGGTCGGCGTTGGTGCGGTCGGGCATGATCCAGCTTCCGAAGAGGGGAACGAGGCGCGCGACCGCCGCGTCGTGGCAGGGCGGAGCGCGCCGGTGTCAGGCGGCGACGACGTCCCGGCCCGGTTCGAGGGCGTCCGCCATCGTCCAGAGGTCCGACAACGACATCTCCGTGTGCGCCGGCGCCATCTGCTGGGGATGATCGCTGCGCCAATGCGCGCCGCGGCTCTCCCGCCGCGACAAGGCGGAAGCCGCGATCGCGAGGCCCGTCAGGGCCGCGTCGCAACCGGCCCTGGCCGCTGGCGCAAGATGGCGGACCGCCTCGGTGAGCCCGTCCGCGTCGCGCACCACGCCGGCCTGACGCTCCAGGATGCGGCGCAGAGCCTCGCGATCCGAGTCGACACGCCGCTCCATCGGTTCGGCGCGGGCATAACCCGGCGCCGCCACACCGGAGACCGCCTCGGCGATCCACGGCGCGAACGCCATCGCTTCGAGGAGGGAGTTGCTGGCGAGGCGATTGGAGCCGTGCAGCCCCGTCGAGGCGACCTCGCCGCAGGCGAACAGTCCCGGTACGGTGCTGGCTCCGCTGCCGTCCACCTTCACGCCGCCCATATGGTAGTGGGCGGCCGGTCGGACCGGGATCGCTTGTGTCCGCGGGTCGATTCCGGCCTCGGCACAGAGGCCGGCCACGGTGGGGAACCGCAGCGGCATCCGGGCACCGAGATCGCCCCGGCAATCGAGGAACACCCGGGCGCCGCGGGCCAGGGCCTGGAAGATCCCGCGTGCCACGACGTCCCGGGGCGCGAGATCGCCGCCGGCGATACCCGCCATTACGGGCGCGCCGGTCTCGTCGATCAGGCTGGCGCCTTCGCCGCGCAGGGCTTCCGTCGCCAACGGCATGGGATCGGCGCCGGTGGCGATGGCGGTGGGGTGGAACTGCACGAACTCCATGTCGCGCAGGATCGCCCCGGCCCGGGCCGCCAGGGCGAGGCCGCGCCCGGTGGCTCCCCGTGGATTGGTGGTCGAGGCATAAAGCGCGCCGACGCCGCCGGTCGCCAGAACCACGGCGCGTCCCGGCAGGGCGAAACGCGCGCCGTCGCGTTCGCAGATCACACCGGCCACGGCCCCGGACGAATCCCGCATCAGATCGCGGGCCGAGGCCGCCAGGACGGAGATGGACGCTGTCCGGCCGACCGTGCGCACCAGCGTCTCGAGCACGATCCGACCGGTGGAATCGCCACCCGCCCGCACGATGCGGCGCCGGGAATGGGCCGCTTCGAGTCCGAGGGCGAGGGCACCGGCGGCATCCCGATCGAACGGCGCCGCCAGTGCGACCAGCCAGTCGATCAGGCCGGGGCCGGCGGCGGCCACGCGCAGAGCCACGTCGGATTCCGTCAGTCCGGCGCCCGCCGCGACCGTATCCGCCGCATGGAGAGCCGGCGCGTCGTCATCGCCCATGGCGGCGGCGATGCCCCCCTGGGCCCAGCCCGTCGCGGTGCCGATCCCCAGGGGAGCGGCGGTGACGAGCGTGACGGGGCGCGGCGCGAGGCGCAGCGCCGTGGCGAGACCGGCGATCCCGGCGCCGACCACGATGATCCGGTCCGAGGCCGGCAGCGTGAAGGAGAACGGGGCGTGCGCGTTCATCGCGTCCGCACCGCGAGCATGCGTTCCACCGCCATCCGGGCGCGCTCGGCGAGTTCGGGCTCCACCGTGACCTCGTGCGTCATGGTCTCCAGGGCGTGGCGGATGTTCTTGAGGCTCATGCGCTTCATGTGCGGACACAGGTTGCAGGGCTTGATGAACTCGATGTCGGGATTGGCCGCCGCGATGTTGTCGCCCATCGAGCACTCGGTCACGAGCACCACCTGCTTGGGGCGCTTTTCCAGCACGAAGTTCATCATCATCGCGGTGGAGCCGGAGAAATCAGCCTCGGCGACGACCTCGGGCGGGCATTCCGGGTGGGTGATGACGGTGACGCCCGGATAGCTTTCGCGCACCTCGCGGATGTCGGCGGGCGTGAACTGCTCGTGCACCTCGCAATGGCCGGCCCAGGTCAGAATCTCGATCTCGGGCACCATCGCCTGGACGTTCTGGGCCAGGAACTCGTCCGGGATCATCAGCACGCGCGGTGCGTTCAGCGAGCGCACCACCTCGACCGCGTTGCCGGAGGTGCAGCACAGGTCGGATTCCGCCTTCACGGCCGCCGAGGTGTTGACGTAGGTCACGATCGGAACGCCGGGGTACTGGGCTCGGAGGCCGCGCACATCGGCTGCCGTGATCGAATCGGCCAGCGAGCAGCCGGCGCGCGTATCGGGAATGAGGACGGTCTTGCCGGGGTTCAGAAGCTTGGCCGTCTCCGCCATGAAGTGCACACCGGCGAGCACGATCACGTCGGCGTCGACCGTCACCGCCTCGCGGGCGAGCGCCAGGCTGTCGCCGACGATGTCGGACACCGTGTGGAAGATCTCCGGCGCCTGATAGTTGTGGGCCAGGATGACGGCGTTGCGGGTCTTCTTCAGTTCGAGGATCGCGGCGACATCCTCGGCCAGGGCCGGCCACTCGATCGCCGGGATATGACGGCTCACGCGGGCGTAGATGTCCGGCAGTGGGAAGCCGGCGGGGAGAGGTTGATTCGCAGGAACGCCCTGGCTCCCAGGAAGCCCCTGGAAAGTCGGCGTGATCGGGAAACTGGTCGCTGCCATTGCGCGTCCTCACTTATGCTCAATCTGAGCATTGTGCCGACTAACGTAGGCGGCGCCGGACCCGTTGTCCAGATATGCAGGGTTTGAGCATAACGTTTTTGCGGCGCGAAAATGACGCTGCACTGCAAATGTCATTGCGGCCTGTCGGGGGTCAGGCGGGGCGACGAACCGCGCGTAGACGGAACCCGGGGGCGGGGCGTTCGAGCAGGACTTCCCTCCGGAAGCGCACCAATCGGGCGGGTCGACCGGTCGCCCCGCTGTTGATCGCGTCCGTCTCTTCGACGAGTCCCTGCTGGGCCACGAGCCGTCGGAAATTCTGCTTGTGCAGGTTCGTGCCGGACAGGGCCTCGACGGTCCGTTGAAGCTGGAACAGGGTGAAGGTGGGCGGCATCAGCTCGAACACCACGGGTCGATACTTGATCTTGCCGCGCAAGCGCCCGATGGCCGTGGCCAGCACCCGGCGATGATCGAGGGCCATGGGCTGGCCCGTCGTTCTCCGGTCCCCGTCCTGCGCCTCGCCGGACTGGCCCTGGGCTTCCGGGATCAGCCCGGCCTCGAACAGGAGTTCGTAGCGCTCCAGCACGCGCTCTTCGTTCCAGGTGCCGCCGCACAGCCCGAAGGTCAGGGCGAGCCGGTCCTCGCGCCGGCGGCGCAACTTCGGATCGGTGGCCGTTTCCATCCAGGCCAGGAGCTTGGCCTCGATTTCGCCGAGCGATTCGGGACGGCCCTCCCGCCAATCCTCCCACGGCAGGTAGCGGTACCAGTTCCGCCAGGACGCCTCGGCCAGGCCCCCGGGGCGGACCTCGCGCACCAGGGCGAGATAGGCGACCGAGAGCGAGTGCAGTCCCCCGGCATCGTCCCCCTGCCGGTCGCGGTCTCCGAAGGTGTAGAGTTGCTCGACATAGCCGAGCCGCTGATGCGTCTGCCGCTCGACCCAGGCCCGCAGGCCACGCTCCAAAGTCGGGTGTTCCGGCACGAGCGGCCCCGCCGGCAGCCCATCGGAGCGGCCCTTCGCCTGCCCGCCGACCTGGACGGTGAGGGCGCGCGGTTCGCCATCGGTGGCCGCGATGATGACGGCCACCAGTCCCACGGCCGACGGATTGGAAAGAGCCCCCTCCTGGTGCCGCTGGGTCTCCTCCGCCGTGGTCACGCCGTCCGATCCTCGCCCGATCCGATTGGTCCGCAGTGCTCATCGCATATCGGGGACGCGTGATGAACGTGGAAAATCGACCGCGGACGGGCGGTCCCTGCGTGACCGGCCTTCGAGGACAGGATTCAGCCCTGAGGGCCGGGGAGCGCGCGGGCCGGGTTCCCGACGACGGTCGCACCCGGCGCGACGTCGCGGGTCACCACGCTGCCGGCCCCGACGATGGCGTGGTCGCCCACCGTGATCCCCGGCAGGATGATCGCGCCGCCGCCGATCCAGACGTTGCGACCGATCCGGATCGGCCGGGCGAACTCCAGGCCGGCTTCACGCGGACCCGGCTCCCGCGGGTGATCGGGCGTGAGGATCTGGACACCGGGACCGATCTGCGTGCGGTCGCCGATGCTAACGGGCGCGCAATCCAGGATGACGCAGCCGAAATTGAGAAACACATGCGCGCCGAGGCTGATGTGCAGCCCGTAATCGCAGTGGAACGGCGGACGGATCACCGCGCCCTCACCGACGGCGGCGAGGCGTTCGCGCAGGAGATCGCGTCGTATGGCGGGCGTTTCGGCGAGTGCCGCGTTGTAGCGCTGCATCCACGCCTTGCAGGCATGAGCGTCGGCGTGAAGCTCCGCGTCGTCCGGGTCGTAGATCTCTCCGGCCAGCATCTTCTGCTTCTGGGTTCGGCTCATGCGCGGATGCATCTCCAGGTCAGGCAGGATTGAACGCCAGCTGCGACGGAAAGGCTCCGCATCGCGGTGGGACCCCAGAGCTTCCGATGATCCGGTCCCGGTCCTACAATGCGGCATCGAGCGATGAAACGAGGACTCTCAGCGTGATCGGACGGGACGAAGCCATCGGCCGGGGGCGGCCGGTCGACCTGCGCCTCTACGGCCTTCTCGATACGGGGGTGTCCGGGCTGGATGGTTCGCGGCTGGCGGCGATGGCGGCTGAGGCGGTGCAGGGTGGCTGCACCCTGCTCCAGTACCGGGAGAAGGCGATCGGGGACGCGCGCGCGGCGCTGGGCCGCATCCGTGCGATCCATGCGGCCCTCACCGGTTCGGGCGTGCCGCTCCTCGTCAACGACCGCATCGATCTGGCGCTCGCCGCCGGGGTCGAAGGCGTGCATCTCGGCCAGAGCGACCTCCATCCGGCCGACGCACGCCGCCTGCTCGGGGGCGACGCGCTGATCGGCCTGACGCTGAAGACCGGCAATCAGGCCGACGAACTCTACCGCCTGCCCGTCGACTATGCCTGCATCGGCGGGGTCTTCGCCACGACGAGCAAGGACAATCCCGATGCCCCGGTGGGCCTTGACGGCCTCACCCGCATCGTGTTTCGCGCTCGGCTCGCCCGCGGCGCCGCGTTCCCGCTCGGCGCGATCGCGGGGATCGACGCCGGCAACGCGGCATCGGTGATCGCGGCCGGTGCCGATGGCATCGCGGTCATTTCCGCCCTGTTCGCGCGCGAGTCCATCGCCGACGAGGCCCGCCATCTTCGCAGCCGGGTCGATTCCGCTCTCGCCGCCCGCGGCGTGGCAGCCTAAGCTCCGCCGGCGCCGAGGACAGACCATGACACCCATTGCCGTCACCATCGCGGGATCGGATTCGAGCGGCGGCGCCGGCATCCAGGCCGACCTCAAGACCTTTGCGGCCCTGCGCGTCTACGGCGCCAGCGTGATCACCGCCCTGACGGCGCAGAACACGCGCGGGGTCCAGGCGATCCACGACGTGCCGGCGGACTTCGTCGCGGCGCAGATCGACAGCGTCTTCTCGGACCTCGCCGTGGGTGCGGTGAAGATCGGCATGCTGTCGCAGGTCGCGACCATCGAGGCGGTGGCGGCCGGTCTCGCCCGGCATGCGGGATCGATCCCGATCGTCCTCGACCCCGTGATGGTCGCCACCTCCGGCGACCGGCTGATCTCCGAGGCGGCGGTGGAGGCCCTGCGCCGGCACCTTCTTCCCCTGGCCGACCTTGTCACGCCGAATCTGCCCGAGACCGCGACCCTGATCGCCGAGCCCGATGCGACGAGCGAGAACGCGGCCGTCGCCCAGGGCCGTCGCCTTCTGGCGCTGGGCGCCCGCGCCGTCCTGGTGAAGGGTGGACACGGCGACGGTGACGAGAGCGTCGATCACCTCATGGGCGCCGACGGGACGCTCCGTCGCTTCGCGGCCCCGCGCATCCGGACCCGAAATACCCACGGCACCGGCTGCACCCTGTCCTCCGCCGTGGCGGCGGGGCTCGCCCGCGGCCTGTCGATGGTGGAGGCGGTCGCAGAGGCCAAGCGCTACGTCTCCGCCGCGATCGCGGCCGCGGACGGGGTCGCGATCGGACACGGGCACGGCCCGGTTCATCATTTCCACGCGGTATGGCGATAGCCGAAGCCTCGCGCGACCCTTGCGCCGACCCGCCGTTTGCGTTTGAAGTACCGTACAAGCGTCCGGTTAACGGAACGGGTGCGCGGAAGTCAGGGACAATGGACGACCAGTTGACGACGCCCGAGCGCGGGCGGCAGCGTGATATCCTCACCGGTGCGCAAGTGCTCTCGGGCCAGCTCGGCAAGACGATCCAGCGCCTGCGCAAGGCCTACAACCTGTCGCTGTCCGAATTGGCCGAGCAATCCGGCGTCGCGAAATCGATCATCAGCCAGATCGAGCGCAACGAGACCAACCCGACGCTGGCGACGATCTGGCGCCTGAGCCAGGCCCTCGACGTGTCGATCGAGCGGGTTCTGGCGACCAGCGACGAGGAACCCTTCATCGAGAAGACCTCGCGGGCCGATACGCCAATCCTGGTCTCCGACGACGGCAAGGTCCGCCTCGCCATCATCGGGTGGATCAAGACCGTCGAGTGGCTGCAATGGTACGACGTCGCGGCCGATTTCGGCGGCGTGCTCGATTCCGATCCGCACCAGCGCGGCTCGGTGGAATCCCTGACCGTGACGGCGGGACAGTTCGAGGTGGAGGTCGCCGGAACCGTCCAGCGGGCGCGCGCCGGCGAGACCCTGCGCTATCGCTGCGACCGTCCCCACACGGTCCGCTGCATCGGACCCGAGCCCGGCAAGGCGATCATGGTGGTGATCATGAAGGCCGCCGTGATGGAGTGATCGGGCGTAAGACGAGGCGCCGAGATCGCCTCAGCGTCCCGAATTCACCCAGGCGACCATATCGGCGAGCACCCGGGCCAGGGCCGCATCGAGGCCGACGGCCGCATTGGCCGCGTCGACCTTCGACACCGGCAGGCGTGCAGTGAAGATGCGGGCGGCCACCACCTTGCCAGTGCCCTCGGCGATGATCTTGGCGGAGATGTCGACCACGGCCTCGCCCGAACCGGCGGCGATGTCGAAGGCCCGGATCTCGCTGATCAGCTGATACTCGGCCGTGATCTTGTCGCCGGGCCGGCTCACCGATTTCAGACGGCCCGAATTCTCCAGGCTCTGGATCAGGCGGGCCTGGATCAGGCGTGGCAGGCGATCGGCCCATTGGCCGCCGCCCAGGAACGACAGGGCGCCGCCCGGCTCGCGCACGATGATGCGATCCGCCTCGAAGGGCTGGAGGCCGGTCGGCTCCGTCACGACGAACGAGCGCGCGGTCCCGCCAACGCGTCCATTCGGGGGCAGAGCGGCGAGGTCGAAGGTGAGCGGCACGGCGCCGCCTCCACACCCACCGAGACCGGCCGCCAGAAGCATCACGGCGAGCAGGCCGCGGGCCTGCGCGGGCGCCGCCCTGAAGCCCCTTGCCGTGTTGGTGATCGACATACGCATTCTGGAAAACCCATCGCTGCGCTGGAGCGCGGCGTGGCGGTAAACTAACCTAGCGCAGGATTGGTGGCGTGTGGCGCAGCACCGTCGGCTGCGGAAAACGCCGATCACCGGTTGCCGTTGTATTCCGGCAACGATGGCTTTCCGCCGAAGATCACCTGCGAAGGGTCGCGCTCGAGGCTCTTCACCGTTCGGTTCAGGGTGTTGAGCGTCCGCTGGCCATCGGTCGACAGGGCCTCGACCTCGCGCCGTCCCGTCCCGCTCAGGCGATTGAAGCTCGTGGCGATGTTGGAGGTGCGCTTGTCGAGGTTCTCGGACAGCGTGCGGAACGCGCGTCCCGCATCGCGAACCGAGATCGCGGCCTCGCGCACTTCGGTGAAGGTGCTGGTCCCGGCGGAGCCCGAGGCCGAACCGAGGAAGCCTTCCGCGCCCTTGAGCACCGCGTCGACGCGATCCGCGGAAGCGTTGAGCTTGGCGGCCAGGGAACGGGCGTCCTTCAGGGCCGCTTCGATGTCGCCGCTGCCGGCGGCGAGCGCGCCGGTGAACCGGTCGGTGTTGTCGATGACGCGATTGAGCTTCTGGCCGTCGATCGCCTTGACGAGACCGCTGACGGCGGGGCCGGCATCCGCCAGCGTCTTCGAAAAGGCCTCGACATTGGCCAGGGTGCGGTTGATCGCGCCCTCGTTGCCGGCAACCACCTTGTCGAGGCGCTGGAGCACGTCGTCGGCGCGTTGCGCGATCTGCTTGGCCGCCGCCATCATGTCCTGGATGTCGGAGCTGTCGGCGAAGATCGTCGGGATTTGATCGCCCGAGCCCGGCGTAAGGGCCGGCGCATCGGCGTTGCCGCCGGAAAGTGAGATCGTCGAGACGCCGGTCAGCATCGCCGAGTCGAGGCGCGCGCGGGTGTCGGCACGCAGGGGCGTGGTCCGCTCGACCTCCACGATGGCGACGACGCGGCGCGGGTCCTGCGGCAGAAGCCGCACATCGGTGACTTCGCCGACCTTGATGCCGTTGAAGGCCACGGTCGAACCCTTGGCGAGGCCTCCGACGCTGCCGGAGAAGACGATACGCACGGCCTGACGGACCTGGCTGCGGGAACCGCCCTGGAGCCAGAACACGAAGCCGAAGGCCGCCACCAGCACCGCGAGGGTGAAGGCGCCGATGAGGGCGTAGTTCGCGCGAGTCTCCATCGGATCAATGATACCTTGGCGGGATGGGTCTGGTGCGGTGCGAGGCCACACGCCGCGCGTCGCTGGTCTCAGGCGGGCGCATGATGCGGACCCTTGGTGACGACGGCACGTCCGCGTTTGCCATGAAAGTAGGAGCGCAACCAGGGATGGTCGCTCTCCAGCATCTCCTCGATGGTCCCCTGCGCGATGATCTGCCCATCGCCGAGGGCCGCGATGCGATCGCAGGCGGTGTAGAGGCTGTCGAGATCGTGGGTGACCATGAACACCGTCAGCCCGAGGGTCTGCTTCAGCGTCGCGACGAGTTCGTCGAACTCGCCGGCACCGATCGGGTCGAGCCCGGAGGTCGGCTCGTCGAGGAACAGGATCTCGGGGTCGAGGGCCAGGGAGCGCGCGAGGGCGGCCCGCTTGATCATGCCGCCGGAGAGTTCGGACGGCAGCTTGTCGGCCGCATCCGGCTTCAAGCCCACCATCTCGATCTTGAGGCGGGCGAATTCGTCCAGCAGGCGCTCGGACAGGTCCAGGTGCTCGCGCATCGGCATCTGGATGTTCTGCTTCACGGTCAGGGCCGAGAACAGGGCGCCTTGCTGGAACAGCACGCCCCAGCGCTGCTCGATCTGCCGCCTGCGGGCCACGGTCAGGCCATCCATGTCCTCGCCGAACACCTCGATGGTGCCGGCCCGCTTCGGAACCAGCCCCAGAATCGTCCGTGTCAGGACCGACTTGCCCTGGCCCGACGGCCCGACGAAGCCCAGGATCTCGCCGCGCCGGATGTCGAGGTCGAGGCCCTTCATCACGATCTTGCTGCCGAAGCCCACGACGAGGTCGCGGACCCGGATGATCGGCTCGGGCGCGGCGGCGCTCGCCGTGGCGGGACTGGCCGTGGTGGGAAGGGCCTCGGCGGGAAGGACCTTGCCGGGACTGGCCGTCCTGACGTTTGCCGGCGTGTGGGGGGCGGAAGCGGTCTGCATGGCCTCAGAAATCGATCGCGGCGAAGAAGACGGCAAACAGTCCATCGAGGACGATGACCATGAAGATAGACTTGACGACTGAGGCCGTGACGTGGCGCCCCAGAGACTCGGCCGAACCCTCCACGGCGAAACCCTCGATCGTCGCAATGATCCCGATGATGAGAGCCATGAACGGGGCCTTGATCAGCCCGACGGCGACGTGATGGAGCGACACGGCCGCCTGCAGGCGGGCCAGGAAGGCGTCCACGGTCATGCCGCCATAGAGGGAGGCCGTCAGGCCGCCGCCGGCCAGCGCCGCGAGTGACGCCAGGAAGGTGAGGATCGGCAGGCCGATGACCAGGGCGAGGATGCGTGGCACGATCAGGATCTCGATCGGGTCGAGCCCCATGACCCGCAGGGCATCGACCTCCTCGCGCATCCGCATCGAGCCGATCTCGGCCGTGAAGGCCGAGCCCGACCGGCCCGCCACCATGATCGAGGTGAGGAGCACGCCGAGTTCGCGCAGGATGAGCAGCCCGATCAGGTTCACCACGAAGCTCTGGGCTCCGAAGCGCTGCAACTGAAAGATGCCTTGCTGCGCGACGATGCCGCCCACGAGGAACGAGATCAGCACGATGATCGGCACGCCCCGGAAGGCGACCTGTTCGATCTGATTGATCAGCGCGGTGCCACGGAAGGTGCCGGGACGCGCGGCGACGCGGATGCAGGCGAGCACGACCTCGCCGAAGAAGGCGAGACCGGTGACGAGGTCCGACTTGGCGCCGACGACCCGCCGGCCGAGATCGTCCAGGAATCCGGCGATGCGCCCGCGCGACGCCGGGGCGGGCTCGGCGACCGGGAGCTTCACTTCGCTGAGGAGGATACGATGTTCCGGTGCGGCCCCGGCATAGGCGACGTGTCCGCCCGCGGCCTCGACTTCGGCCCGGGTCCGTTCGAGCACCCACGCGCCCAGCGTGTCGAGACGTGCCACGCGGCTCAGGTCTATGAGCAAGGTGATGCCCGGGGCGCTGGCGGCGATGCGGGCCGCTGCCCGTTCCACGGCCGCACCCTGGTCGGCGGTCCAACGTCCGGACAGGCCGATATGCCCGTTCTCGAGGAACGCGGCGTCGGCCACTTCCGGATTGGTCCTGATCTCGGCTCTACCCAATGACGCCGCACTCCCATGCCGCGATCATCTATCACCGCGTACGGTTACCGGACGGTCAAGGTTGATCCCGCGATCCGGTGTGCTGGCCCACAAACGTGGTGGTGTGAAGGCCGAAAGCGCGGGCGGATCGCGCGGCGCGTGCCACGAGGCACAAGCCGAGTCCGGCCAGCGGGGCCATCAGCGCGAAGGTGAGCGGGCCGCCTCCGGCCTGATAGGCGACCCCCGTCATCAGCGTGGCGGAGGCCGAGGCAAGGGCGCCGGCCGAGCTCACCGTGCCCTGCGCCCGGCCGCGCGCTCCGTCCGGTGCGAACCGGGACACCGCCGCCATGGCGCCGAGCTGGGTCGCCCCGAAGGTGAGGCCGTGCAGCATCTGCAGGACGATCACCGGCCCGAGCCGGTCGCCGAACCAGGCGAGGCCGAGCGCGCGCACCAGCGCGGCCCCGCCCCCAAGGGCGAGAAGGACGAACGGGTTGCGCCAGCGCGCCGGAAGGCGGCCGATCAGCGCGAACAGCACGATCTCCGATGCCACGCCGATCGCCCAGAGCGTGCCGATCCAGGCCGTCGAGATGCCGTGGGTCGTCCAGTGGATGCTCCCGAACGCATAGATCGCCGCATGGCTCGATTGGATCAGCGCGGCGGCCCCGATGGACAGCCACAGCACGCCGGGTAGGCGCGGGCGGCCACCGTCCGGGTGAGGCGGCGGCGTCGGTGGAGCATCGACACGCGCCAGCACCACGACCGCGGCGGCGATCAGCGCCAGGACGGTGAGCAGGAGCGGGACCGCCAGGCGCTCGCCCAGCGCCCCGAGGGCGGCACCGCCCGCGAAGTTCGCCAGCAGGAAGCCGATCGAGCCGGCCATGCGGATGCGGGCATATTCGAGGTGCTGGCTCCGCCGCACCGCGCTCAAGGTCAGGTAATCGATACTCGGCACCAGCGGCGCCGCCGCCACGGCATTGAGCGCGATCAGGAGCGCGAGCAAAGGCCATCCGATCGCTGCCCCCGCCGGCATCAGCACGTAGGTCGCCGCCAGGACGAGGCTCCCGACCAGGAGGATGCGAGGGGCCGCGATGCCCCGGTCGATGAGACCCACCAGCGGCGCGGTCGAGACGATGCGGATCGCGATCGGCAGAGCGAGCAGGGCGCCGATGACGGTGGGGTCGAGCCCGAGGGCGTTCAGCCAGACCGGCATGAACGGCATGGCGATGCCGATCTCCACGAAGACGACGGCGTACAGGACCGAGAGCCGGGCGGCGTTCGGCTCCGGATGGGCCTGGCGGGTGTCGGCAGAGGCGGTGTCGGACAAGTCGACCGGATCGGGGCGAGGGGGCCTGTGGATACGTCGCGTCAGGCGGAAGCTGCGTAAAGCCGGCGTTAAAACGATCCTGTCAACCTGCGGTGGCTTTGACCCAGGCACCACGTGCCGGTCACAGCACCGGCAAGGACGAGTGCTTGATGTCGAGTTCCCAATCGCTGACGTCGATCGACGTCTCCGAATACGACCGTATCGAAGCGGCGATGACCGAGAGCGAGCGTGGGCGCTGGTTTCTCGACGCCTACCTGCGCCGCAACCGCACCAGCGACACCGGAATTCTCCTCGACGCCATCGCCCGGCTCAAGGCTGCCGTGACCAGCGACCGGGACACCAGCCAGATCGGCCGGGTCCGCGGCGACCTGATGGACATGGCCCATGCCATCGCCCGCACGAAAGCCGAGATCGCGGCGATCAAGTCGCCCGATCAGGACCAGAGCAGCCTGGGCGGGGCTTCGGCGGCCCTCGACGCCATCGTGCGCTCCACCGAGCGGGCGACCTCGGACATCCTGAGTGCCGCCGAGAACGTCCAGGAAACCGCCTGGAACCTGCGCGAATCCGGCTCCGACGCAGCGGCCTGCGACGAACTCGACCGGCGGGCCACCGCGATCTACACCGCCTGCTCGTTCCAGGATCTCACGGCTCAGCGCATCGCCCGCGTCATCCACACATTGCGGTATCTGGAGGAACGCCTCGCCGCCATGATGGCGATCTGGGGCGATGCGCTCGATCCGGTGCCGACGGCGCCCGGCGGCTCCGCGACACCGGAGGTTCCGGCCGATCTCTGTCAGAGCGATGTCGACCGCTATATCGCGATGGACACCTCCGCCGCAGAACCGAGGGCGTCGACCCCCGTACCTCTGCCGGATGGACCGATGGCGGACGACATCGTCTTCCTGGAGGTGACCGATGCCGTCATGGAGCCCGACCGGGAGCCGGATGCAGTGGAGGTGCCCGATCTGGAAGCCTCCGATCTTGAAGCTTCCGATTTGAATGCCTTTGAAGCGGACGCTCCCGAGATGGATGCTTCCGAAGGAGACGCTCCCGACGTGGATGCCTCGGGTCTCAGCACCGGGCTTCCCGATGCCGCCGCCTCGTTCGACAAGCCCCTCGATGCCGATGAGGGGCGCGGCGACGCGCAGATCCGGCCGGACGCGGAAGACCAGCCGCAAGTTGCATCGGTCGACGATGTGGCCGACCGGATGAGCCCCCCCACGGTTCAGGTCTCGGAGAAGGCCCAAACCGATATCGCCACGGCCTTCGCCGAGATCGACGCGCTCACCGATGACGAGAAGCGGGCGCTGTTCTCCTAA
The DNA here is from genome assembly GCF_055231875.1 of Methylobacterium sp. Ger2507. Classification (NCBI taxonomy): domain Bacteria; kingdom Pseudomonadati; phylum Pseudomonadota; class Alphaproteobacteria; order Hyphomicrobiales; family Methylobacteriaceae; genus Methylobacterium; species Methylobacterium sp. Ger2507. Next base: position 4,892,504 of record NZ_JBUYVC010000001.1, on the reverse strand, counting down.
TCCGGAGAGGCCCGAGCGACGCGGCGTCGCGCGCCCCAACCAGCGCGCGCCTCGAAACCGGATGGCTGGTACAACGCCGCCATGGCCGCCCCTCAAACCCTCCACCTGCTGAAACTCTGCGTCGGCCCCGCCAGCATCGCGGAGCTGGAAGCGCGGATCGCACATCATCGCGAAGACGCGCTGCGCCAGGGGCGTGATCCATCGCCGGTGCACACCACCCGGATGGTGCCGACCCGGGCCACCGACATCGCCGGACGCGGCTCGATCTACTGGGTGATCAAGGGGACGTTGCTGTGCCGGCAATCGGTCACCGCCATCACGCCGTTCACCGATGCGGACGGCATCGGCCGGTGTCGGCTGGTCCTCGAGCCCGCCGTAACCGCCGTCTCGCCACGGCCGTGCCGGCCGTTTCAGGGCTGGCGCTATCTGAAGGCCGAAGACGCGCCTGCGGACCTCGATGCCGGCACCGCCGGGGGCCTCGCCGAGATGCCCGAACCCCTGCGCCGTGAGCTTGCGAGCCTCGGCCTGATCTGAAGGCCGCATCCCGGTTCTCGGCTCGAAAAACAGAAACCCCCACCGTCCCGGAGGAGGGTGGGGGCTGCCGCTCCCGGCCGTGCCTGATCGGGGCTCAGGCCCCGTCGAAGCGCCCGCTGGCATGGGCCAGCATGGTGTAGACCTTGCCGGTCTCCGAGGTGAGGTAGGCATCGGCCCGCGACGAGTCGCGGTCGTTCTTCGAGACATCCCCGAGCAGGCGCTCGAACTCGCCCACGTAGCGATCCACCGTGCGCCGGAAATCCGCGTCGCCGGCGTAGCGGCGACGGACCTCCTCGAAGGTCTGCCGACCCTGCGCCGTGTAGATGCGGCGGTCGAACAGGTTCGGCTCACCCCGGCGATAGCGCTCCCACAGGTCCACCGCGGTCTGGTGGTCGATCATCTTGGCGATGTCGCTGGAGATCGTCTCCAGGGCGGTCCGGCCGCGCTCGGCCGCATTCTTCTGCGCCTCGCCCTGCGGGGTCGGCGTCGCCTTCACGGTGGGGCTTTGCGAGCCCAGCCCTTGCGTGCCGAGCCCTTGGGTGCCGAGCCCTTGCGCGTCCGTCTCCGGGTCCGCGTCGTCGTCGAGGGAGGCGCGCGTCAGCAGGTCGGAGAGCCAGCCGCGGTTCTCGGACCCCCGCGCATCCGGGCGTGGGGCGGTGCCGGGACGAAGCACTTCGCCGGTCCGGGACGCCGGGGCGGAGACGACGTTGATCGACTGGCCGGGACGAGAGGCGGGCGCCGGCTTCGCCGGGGCCGGGGCCGGGGCCGACGCCTTGGCAGGCGCGACCTTTGTGGGCGCGGACTTGGCCGGCGCGATCTTGACCGGTGCGGACTCGGCCGGGACGGGCGCCGGGGCCTCGGGGCGTCGCGGCTCCGAGACTTTCGGTGCGACCGCATCCACCGCCCGCCCCGAGCTCTGCACCAGGGTGGACAGCTCGGTCAGGGCCTTGAGCTGCTCGGAGACCACGCGGCGCATCGCGCCGGTCGCCTCCTGCGTGTCGCGCGGGATCTCGAGGACGCCGCGCTGGAGATCGGCGCGGGTCGCGTCGAGCTCGCGCCGGATCTCGGCCGCCATCTCGCGCAGGCCCGAGACCGACTCGCCAAAGCGGCTGGAGGCCGTCTCCAGGACGGTCATCATCTGCTGCGAGGCCGCCTCGATCGCGGTCCGCACGGCCTGGGCCGTCCGCTCGCTCTCGGTGTCGGCTCCGGCGCGCAGGCCTTCGAAGGCCTGGGTGACGGTGGCGCCGGCGCCGGTCGCTGTCTCGGACAGGCTGGCCCCGAGGGCCTTCGTGCGCGCCTCGGCCGACCGCAGGGTCTGGCCGATCAGGGCGTCGAAGCGCGCGGTCTGCTCTTCCAAGGTCCCGGAGCGCTCCTCGATGCGCGACAGCACATCGGTGATGGCGCGCTCGCGCTCGGCGAGACGATCGCCCAGGCGCCCCTCGACGCTCTCGAGTTCGCCGGTGGCGCCCTTCAGCTGGCCCGCAGCGCCTTCGAGCTGGCCGACGGCCTGACGCAGGATCCCGGCCTGGTTGCGGCCGATCTCGTTGAGCGCGCGACCGCGATCGTCGAGGGATGCGGTCAGCTCCGCCGCATCCTGCAGCGCCCCTTCGGCGACCGCCTTGAGCTGCGCGACCTGCTCGGCCACGCCGGTGCTGGCGCGCTCGGTCTCGCTGGCGATCGCCGAAAGCCCTTCGCGAATGTCGGCGATGCGACCCGACAGGCCCGCCTCAATCCGCCCGAGGTTTTCACCCGTTCCGGCCAGCAATTCCCTGAGTCCGTCATTCGCCCCGTCGATCCGCTCCAGGACCTTGTAGAGGTCGCCGCGCATCTGATCGTTGGCGTTGGTGAGCGCCGCGATCGCCCGCGCCGCGCCGCCGTCGATGGCCGACAGCAGGGCCTCGGCGGAGGCCCGGGACTGGGCCGCCAGGGCGTCTGTCCGCTCGCGGATGGCTGCGACCAGCGGGGCGCCGCTCTCGTTCAGGGCCCGCTCGATGGCGTCGCCGCGCAGGGTCAGAGCCTCGGCCAGCTGCGCCGCCGGCCCGTCCACGATCTCGCGCAGGCGCTCCGACTGGTCGGTGAGCGCGGTGACGACGGCCTTGCCGCGTCCGTCCAGGGTGTCGAGGAGAGCGCCGCCGCCCTCCTCGATGGCGCGCGTGATCGTCTCGGCACTCTCGGCCAGACGCCGGGCGAGAGACTGCCCGCGGGCTTCGACCAGACCCGCCAGCGCTGTCGAGCGCCGGTCGAACGCCTCCGTCATGGCGCCAGTGCGGCTGTCGAGCAGGGACGCCACGGCCTCGTTGCGCTGATCGAGCGTCGCGGCCAGGGCCTGACTGTGGGCTTCGGCCAGGGTGGCGTGACGCGCGACACGCTCGTCGAGCGCCGTGAGCATCGCCGCGGTGCGCTCGTCGACCAGGGTCGCATAGGCATCCTGGCGATCGTCGAAGGCCGAGGCCAGGGCGTCGCCGCGCGAGGCGACGAGGGTCGCAAACACCTTCATCCGGCTGTCGATGCGGCTGGTGAAGGCGTCGGCGCGGCTGTCGACCGCTTCCACCAGGGCATTGCCCTGCGTGTCGATGGTGCGGGAGAGTTCGGTGGCCCGGGCTTCCACGAGGGCATCGAGGGCCGACAGGCGCTCGTCGAACAGCGTGGCGAGGGCGCGACCGCGGATCTCGGCCTGCTCCGCGAGACCGTCCGCCCGATGCTCCACGGTCTCGTCGAGGGTCCGCAACTGCGTATCGAACACCGAGGCCAGGTGCCGAACCCGCTCGTCGACCCGGTCGGTGAGCGTGCCGGTACGACCGTCCACGACCTGCGCGAGCGTGGTGAGGCGCTCGTCGAGGATCGCGACGAGAGTCCGGGTCCGGTCGTCCGTCTGGGCCACCAGGGAGGTGGCCCGATCCTCGACCAGATGGTCGAGATTGCGCAGCCGCTCCTCGAACAGCGAGACGAGGGTGTGGGTAAGGGCTTCGGCCTGCTGGCGCAGAGCGCGCGCCCGCTCGTCGACGAGCTGATCGAGGTGCTCGACCCGCGTGTCCATGAGCGAGACCAGCGCCTTGGCGCGAGCATCGACCTCGTCCGACAACGTGCCGGTGCGATGGTCGACCAGTCGGTCGAGGGCGCCGATCCGCTCGTCGAACAGCGTCGTCAGGCCGCGCGTCCGGGCCTCGACCCGATCGGTCAAAGCGTCCGTGCGGGTGTCGACCACCGAATCGAGGGTGCTCAGAACCTCGTCGAACAGGCTGCGCAGGCCATGGGTCCGCGCATCGAGGGCCTGATTCAGATGGGCGCCGCGACCGCCGATGATCTCATCCAGGGCGCCGATGCGTTCGGCCAGGAGATTGGCGAGGATCTCGGTCCGGTTCTCCAGGGTCTCGGTCAGGGCCGCGCCGCGGTGGTCGACGAGCTGGCCGAGGATGTTGATGCGATGGTCGAACAGGTTGGCCAGGGCCCGCGTCCGCTCGTCCACGGCCTGTGCCATCTCCCCGCTGCGGCGATCGGTGAGTTCGTCCAGGGCACCGATGCGCTGGTCGAAGGTCTCCGCCAGCGCCCGGGTGCGCGCCTCGACGGCGTCGGACAAGGTGCCGCCACGGCGATCCACCACTTCGTCGAGGTGTTCGATGCGCTCCTCGAAGAGCGTGGCCAGGGCCTGGGTGCGGGCCTCCACGGCCTCGGCCGCGCTGCCGAGGCTCGCCGTGATGGTGTCGACCAGGGCGCGGCCACGCTGATCGAGCGTGTCGTGCAGCGGAGTGAGGCGGTCGCTGAAGCTGGAGCCCAGGCTGTTAGCGTGGGTGTCGAGCAGAGCGCGGATCTCGCCGGTCCGGTCGTCGAGGAGCTGGTGAACGGTGCGAACGCCCTCGTCGAGCAGCGAACTGATGTCGAGGGTGCGGCGATCCAGGGTCGAGCCGAGGCGGCCTTCGCCGTCGGTGAGCTGGCGATCCGCCTCCGCCACCATCTCGCGCAGGCGGGCCAGGATCGACTCGCCGCGCTGCTCCAGCACCTCGCCGAGCGAGTTGCTGCCGAGATCGAACAGGCGCGCCAGTTCGGTGATCCGGCCGCCGAGGGCGCCGAACACGGCCCGGCCCTTCTCGTCGAGCTCCGAGCCCATCGCCGCCGTACGGGCGTCGATGAGGCGGACGAGTTCGTCGGCGCGCTCGGCGAAGGCCTGGCGGATGGCGCCGGCCTGGGTGTCGAGGGCCGTGTTGGCGCCGTCGGTCCGGGCGACGATCATGTCCACGAGTTCGCGGGTGCGGTTGGCGAGATCCTCGTCCACGGCCCGGGTGCGGCTCTCGATCAGGCGGATCGCTTCGAAGGCCTGCGCCCCGAAGGATTCCTCGATCAGGCGGCTGCGCTCTTCGAGCGCGGTACCGATCGCCTCCAGGCGCCCGAGCACGCCGGCATCGAAGCGCCCGGCCCCCTCCTCGAGGCGGCGGGACAATTCGAGGGTCTGCTCGTCGAGGCGGCGGGCGATCTCGGCGGAGCGCTCGCCGAGCACGTCGCCGAGATCGGCGCTGCGCTGCGCGAGATCGAGCGCCATGGTGTCGGCGCGGGCATCGAGGGTCTGGACGAGGTCGCGGCCGCTCTCGACCATGACGCGCGCCATCTCGGCGGTGCGCACGATCAGCGCTTCGTTGAGGGCCGTGGCGCGGCCGCCGAGATGGCCGTCGATCTGGGCCACCAGGTTGGCGAAGGTCTCGCCGATCTCGGTGGAGCGACGGTTCGAACGCTCCTCGAGGGCGCCGAGCTGGCTTTCCACGGCCGCCTGCGCTTCGCGCGTCCGCTCGGCGATGCGGTCGGCGACGGCGTTGCCCTGCACGGTGATGACGCGGTCCATCTCCTCCAGCCGCCCGGAGACGGATTCGGTGAGGGCGGCGGTGTCGCGCGAGATGCGGTCGGCGAGGATGTCGCCGCGGGCGATGGTTTCCTGGAGGGTGGCGAGCCGATCGTTGAGAACGCGGTCGATGGCCTGCACACGCGTCTCGGTGGTGTCGGCAAAGCTCGCACCGGTCTGGCTCAGCGCATCGTTGACGCGGGCCCCCTGAGCGGTGACGGCCAGCACGATGTCACGGCCGGTATTCGCGAGCTGGGCCTGAGCCTCCTGGGCCTGGGCGGCAATCAGCTCGCCGAGGGTCTGGCCATGGCTTCCGAAGGCGGATTCGACGTCGCGAACCCGGGCGGTGAGATCGCCGCCCAGACCATCGGCCGCACGGGCGATCAGGCCGGCCGCTTCCTCGGCGCGCCGGACCAGTTCGTCGTTGACCGCGTCGAGCGTGGTCCGAAGGGCCTCGATCGAAGCCGTCGCGCGGGCGCCCACGGCGCCGCCGACGCTATCGGCGGCATGGCGCAGGAGTTCGGCGGCCTCGGCCGTCCGAGCCGCCAGATCCGCCGAGGTGGCGGAAAGCCGGTTCTCGAAGATCTGAACGGCTTCGACGGTGCGGGCTTCGAGTTCGCCCGTGGCGCTCGCCGAGGCGCGACGCAGGGCCTGCGAGGCTTCGGTCGTGCTGGCGCCGAGGGAAACGGTGGTCTCTTCGGCGCTGCGCCGGAAGGTTTCGGCGGCCTCCGAGGTCCGGCTGCCGATCTGCTCGTCGAGCGTCGCGGCGGTCGAACGCAGGCTTTCGAGGGCGCCGAGGGTCCGCGTCTCGAAGGCCTGACCGAGCCCGCTCAGGGCGCCGTCGAGAACCTCCGTCGCCTCCTGGGTCCGATGGCGGATGAGATCGCTGACCCGATCACCCGTGGCGCCGAGGGTGGCTTCCAAAGACTGCCCCTCGACGGAGACCGTTTGATGCAGTCGGTTCGCGACCGACTCGATGCGGTTGGCCAGGGCGCCGCCATGCTGGTCGAGGCCGGTGGCAATGCCTTCGACGGACCGGAGCAGGGTTTCGCGCAGGGCGTCCGCCCGCGTGCCGAAGGTCTCCACGATGGCGCTCGCCGCGAGGGCCAGCCCCGCCTGCGTGTCGCGGCCGCGCGTCTCGAACAGGTTCGAGATTTCGGAGCCATGGACCGTGATGGTCTCGTGCAGACGTTCCGCCGCCGTCTCGATGCGTCCGGCCAGGGTCCCGCCGTGATCGTCGATGCCGGACGCGATGCTCTCCACCGACCGCATCAGGTCGTCGCGCACGCCTTCGGCGCGGTTCGCGAAGGTCTCGACCACGGCGCTCGCCGCCAGGGCGAGGCTGGCCTGGGCCTCGCGGCCCCGGGTCTCGATCAGGTCCGACACCTCGGTGCCCGCCGTCTCGATCTCGCTTCGCAGAGCGGCGCCGCGGGCGGTGATCTCCTGAGTCAGGGCCGCGCCGGTCTCGGCAAAGCGGGCGGTGATCTCGCCGCCGGTGTTGGAGAACTGCGCCGTCAATTCGGAGCCGCGCGTGAGGAACGCGTTTTCCAGGCCGCGGGTGGATTGCTCGAAGGTCTCGCGAACCTCGCCGCCCTGGCGGTTGAGGGCTTCGATGACCTCGGAGCCGGTCTGGGCCAGGGTACGGGCGACCTGCCCGGCGTTTTCCGCCAGCGTAGTGGTGAGGATGCCGCCGGTGCGCTCGAAGGCGCGGGTGACTTCCTCCGCCCGGGTCTCCAGGGACTGGGTCAGGGCCGTGCCGACCTCCGCGAGGCTGCCGCGCACGCCCTCGCTGGTCGAAGCCAGGCGCTGAACGAGATCGTCGCCACGGCCGGAGACCAGTTCGACGACGCGGTCGCCGGCCTCGCCGAGGGCCGCCGTGATCGCGTCGCCGCGCTCGCCGAGCGCCGAGGTGATCGCTTCGCCGCGCGCGTCCAGGGCGGTGGTGACCCGGTCGCCCGCGCCGTTCACCGCCGACACGATGCGCTCGGCGGCGCCGTCGAGCTCCGCCGTGAGGCTCTGATGCGTGCCCGTGATGGCCCCGCGGACGCGCTCGGCATTGGCGATGATCGATTCCCGCTGGGCGATCAGCTCGTCGACCAGGGAGCGGATGCGGATCTCGTTGTCGGAATAGGCACGCTCCAGGGTGGCGATCTCGCCGCGCACCAGGGTTTCGAGCTCGCCGGCGCGCGCCAGTGCCCGCTCGACGCCGTCACCGACCGCCGCCACCTCGCGACGGACCGTCTGCGACATGGTGAGCACCGCGTCGGTGGAGAAATTCTCGGGCTCCGCGAGCCGGATCGCGACCTCGCCCACGGCGCGGGCGACGAGGCGCATTTCCTGGGCGCGGACCGCCAGCATGGCCATGATGGCGAACAGGACGACGGGGCCGACCAGCGTCGTCGCCGCAACGGCGCTCTGGATCGCGGTCAGGCCCTGGAAGAAGCCGCGCAGATCACCGCCGGACTGGCTCCAGGCGAGACCCAGCAGGCCGGCGATCCAGAGCGCTCCGGCGCCCGCCGCGACGAGGTAGGGGGCGCCCGACGGACGGACACGCAGGGTCTGTTGCAGGATGCCGATGTTCTGCCGGTCGTCGTTGGCGACCATGGAGCGGTCGGGCGGCAGCAGGCCGCCCTCCCGGCGCGGCCGGTTCCGGTCCGGCGGCGGCAGGTCGGAAGCCAGGGGCTGGTCGAGATCGAGGCGGGGCGGAGCCAGGCGTCCGGTGGGATCGCGCAAAGGATCGCCGTCGCCGACGTCGGGGAGCCGCGGCTCGACCCGCGATGCGTCGTCGCCCTGGGCGAACGCGTCGAGGTTGAGAGCCTGCTCGATCGCCGACAAAGCCGCCTCGGCCGGGTCCTTGAGCTTCTTTTCCGTGGCCATACAACGCCTCGTTACGCGTATCCCGACCGCCGGCCGCACCCGGCGATCAAGGTTACTTTTACCAATTTACCAAGGAACTTTAGACTTCGGCACAGGGCTCGGATACCCGAGCCCGCCGCGGCGCCCAAAAAACCTTAACGGAATGGTTACCAAGCCAGGGGCCGGCGCCGCTCCGTCGTCTTTCCGCATGATGCCTCAACGCTTAAACGGAAGCGAACGGCCCCGAGCCTGAGCTGTGGATAGCCGGGAGGGCGCACAGGCGCGGTCTCGTTCGATCCCCGGAAGCCGAAGGACCCGACGTGCCGGATACCGACGCAGCGATGCTGATCGACCGCGAGTTCCTGGCGCGCCAGACTTTCGGGGATCTCGAACTCGCATCCGAACTGCTGGGCCTGTTCGCGGACCAGTGCCGTCGTCTCCTGCCGTTGATCGGTGAGGCGGCGCGTCCCGTGGGCGAGCGGGCCGATTTCGCCCACACCCTCAAGGGGTCGGCCCTCGGGGTCGGCGCCGGACGGGTCGCCGCGCGGGCCAGTGCCGTCGAGGACGCCCTGCGGGCCGGAGACGCCGCCGTCTCCACCGAGGCGCTCTCGGAAGCGGTGGCTGACACCCTCGCGGCGCTGCCGGCAACCTTCTGAAATCGGCACGCGGACGTCGCGTCGCGGAGGTCCGATGGAACGGGGCGGCCTCTGCGGCGTAAGCGCAAGAATCCTCAGCCGGCCGGCGAGCGCGCTTGCATTCGGAGGCCTGCCCCTTCAAGGCAGGCGATGCGCCGCACAACCGGCTGTTCTACGCGTTGTCCGAGCCCGGAGCCCCCGATGCCCAAGATCACCTACGTCGACCATGCCGGAACGGCCAGGACCGTGGAGGGCGACGTGGGATCGACCGTGATGGAAGCGGCGATCCGCAACAACGTCCCGGGCATCGATGCGGAGTGCGGCGGCGCCTGCGCCTGCGCCACCTGCCACGTCTACGTCGATGCGGCCTGGGCGGAGGTCGTCGGCCCCGCCGAGGCGATGGAGCAGGACATGCTCGACTTCGCCTCCGATGTGCGCGCGACCTCGCGCCTGTGCTGCCAGATCCGGATCACGCCGGACCTCGACGGGCTCAGCGTGACGACCCCGGCACGACAGGGCTGACCGGCCGGACCGCAAGGCTTTCCTGGAATCGCAGCAGATAGCCGTCCGGGTCCTGGATCAGGAACTGCCGGCAACCGACCTCCCGGGCTCCGACCCGATACCAGGCCTCGTGCGCCGGTCGGAAGAGCGGCCAACCGAGCGTTGCGAGGCGTTCGAGCATCGGGTCGATGTCGCGCATGGTGATCTGAAGGTTGATGCCGCGTCCGAACGGTCGGGCGAGCGGACCTGTTTCCCAGGCGCCGTTGATCCGGTTCAGCATCACCTGGCTTCCCGCGTGCTCGAGATAGGCGAAGCCGTTCTCGGGGCGCTGGTAGGCGATGTCGAAACCGAGGCCTTCGCACCAGAAGGCGAGGCTTCGTCCGAGATCCGTCACATCGAGTTCCGGGACGAGGGGGGCGAACCCGCCCTCCGGCATCCGGTCGAGCATCCGTCAGCCTCCCGCTCCCGAACCGATTCGACGTTCCGGCGTCACCCTATCGGATCAGCGCCCGCATGGCTGCGTCGATGCCCTCGAGGTTGAGGGGGAACATGCGGTCGCCCACCAGCCGCCGCACCATGCCGATCGACTGGGTGTAGGCCCAGTGCTCCGGCGGCACCGGGTTGAGCCAGACCGCCCTGGGGAACCGCTCGAGGATGCGGCCGAGCCAGACCGCGCCGGGCTCCTCGTTCCAGTGCTCGACCGAGCCTCCCGCCATGGCGATCTCGTAGGGGCTCATCGAGGCATCGCCGACGAAGACCACGCGATAATCCGGCGGGTAGGTCCGCAGCACGTCGAGCAGCGGCAGCGTCTCCTCGTGCCGCCGGCGGTTCTCGCGCCAGACCCGCTCGTAGGGACAATTGTGGAAATAGAAGTGCTCGACATGCTTGAACTCCGAGCGGGCGGCGGAGAACAGCTCCTCGGCGAGCGCCACGTGCCCGTCCATCGAGCCCCCGACGTCGAGGAACAGCAGAACCTTCACGGCATTGCGTCGCTCGGGCCGAAGCTTCACGTCGAGATAGCCCTTCGCCGCCGTCTCCCGGATGGTGCCGTCGAGATCGAGTTCCTCGGCCGCGCCGGTGCGGGCGAAGCGGCGCAGGCGGCGCAGGGCCACCCGCATGTTGCGGGTACCGAGTTCGACGGTGTCGTCGAGATCCTTGAAGGTGCGCTTGTCCCAGACCTTCACCGCGCGGAAGTTGCGGTTGCCGTCCTGGCCGATGCGGATGCCCTCGGGATTGTAGCCGTAGGCCCCGAAGGGTGAGGTGCCGCCGGTCCCAATCCACTTGTTGCCGCCCTGGTGCCGCTCGCGTTGCTCGGCCAGGCGCTGCTTGAGGGTCTCGAACAGCTTGTCCCAGCCGAGCGCCTGAAGCTCCGCCTTCTCGGCCTCCGTCAGGTATTTCTCCGCGAGCTTGCGCAACCAGGCTTCCGGGATCGCTGCGGGGGCCGTCGCCTCGCCGAGGGTTTCGAGACCCTTGAATACGGTCCCGAACACGCGATCGAACCGGTCGAGGTTGCGCTCATCCTTCACCAGGGCGGTCCGGGCGAGAAGGTAGAATTCCTCGACGCGCTTCTCGGCCAGATCCCGGTCCAGGGCACCGAGCAGGGTCAGGAACTCCCGGAGGGTGACCGGAACCTTGGCCTCGCGCAGGGCGGTGAAGAACTGGAGCAGCATGGGACGACAACGGAGGAAGCGATGCCCGGGGTCAAGGGGCCGCCCGGCCGGCGCGACGGGCCGACTGACATAGGTTAAACTGGGTATAACCCGGAATTTCTGTTGATAGCTCCTGTGGGAGGTTATTCCGGCGGAGAGGACTTGTCATCTGAATCGAACATCTTGGTCCCACGGTCTCGTGCAAGTCAGGGCAAGTCGTCAGGGCGCATGGTCTTTGGGTAGAGTAAAGGAGTGACCGACATGGCGCTCGCGCTGCGCTCGTTGAGCGATTTCAAACGGTTCCTGTCCGAGCCGGGCGCGACGATTCAGGTGGTGCGCAACACCTTCATCGATCGCCAGCCCGCCTCCTTCGCCGACGCCTATCGGGCCAAGGGGATGTACGAGCCGCGCACCATCCGGGCCGTCTCGAAGAAGGCGGCGATCTTCTCGGTCCAGGGCCACCCGACCACGATCTGGTTGTATTGGGACAAGGGCACGCGCAAATGGCGGTTCAACGACGATACGGTGACCATCCCGCTCGACACCGGTCTCGGGCCGCCCGACGAGATCGTGTATCGCTGTAGCTACGCGCCCGGCATGGACCCGAGCCTGAATCCGCCCGTGCGCCGGGCCAAACAGCGGACCCCGAAGCCGCCCGACGCCCTGAAGCCTGCCACTCCGAGACCTCCGCCCGCGCTCAAGACCGCTCCGGGCGGCACGTCGCCGTCGGCGGGCGCCACCGTGCTGCCGGCTCCCATGATGCCCCTGCGCGGGCAGGGCCGCCTGCTCTGAGTGATTCGTCCGCCCGCATGCGTCTCAGGCGCTCTTGATCGCGGGCTTGATGGCGGACTCGTCTGCGACGGCCGGCGTCTCCCGTCCCTCCTGGCCCTTGCCGACGGTGCGGCGCGCCCGGAACGCAGGACGGACCTCGGTCTCCTTCTTCCGCAACATCGCCCGGTACTCGTCGCGCCGCTCGTGGATCGAGGCGATCACGAGGCCCATCGGCACGCCGACATCGACGAGGACCGCCTCGGAGAGTTGCAGCGACGCCTCGATGGTCTCCGGGACCGCATCGTCCACACCCATTTCGTAGAGGGCGGTCGCGTGGCGGGCGTCGCGCGCCCGGGCCACGATGGTGATGTCGCGCCGCTCGGCCCGGGCCGCCTCGACCACCGCTTCGACGGCACGCGGCGTATCCAGCGTGACCACCAGCGCCCGCGCATTGGCGATGTCGCAGCGCCGCAGCAATTCGGGATTGGCCGAATCGCCGAAATAGACCGGGTTGCCGAGGCGGCGGTGTTCCGAAACCCGGGCGGCATCCGCGTCGAGCGCCAGGTACGGGATCTTGTGGCGGGTCAGCATCTCGCCGACGAGGCGGCCGACCCGGCCATAGCCGGCGATGATGACGCGGTTCTGCTGGCGATCGGGCACTGGTTCGGCCCGGGCGCGACCCAGCTGCGCGGTGGTGAACCGCTTACCGAGGCGCCGGCCGACGACCGCGAGGGCGGGAATCGCGATCATGGTCACGGTGGTGACGATGAGGGCGGCCTGTCCGACCTCCTCGGGCACGAGCCCACCGGCGAGCGCCCCGCCGATCAGCACGAAGGCGAACTCGCCGCCCGGTCCGAGCAGGAGGGCGGCCTCGATGGCCACCGATCGGGAGAGTTTGAGAAAGCGAGCGGCCGCGACGATCACCGCGCCCTTGATCAGGATCAGCGCCATCGCCAGCCCCAGCACGGCACCGGGCGCCGACATCAGATGGGCCGGATCGAGGTTCATGCCCACGGAGACGAAGAACACGCCGAGGAGCAGGCCCTTGAACGGATCGATCGTGGCCTCGATGGCGCGGCGATACTCGGTCTCGGCCAGCAGCAGGCCGGCGACGAAGGCGCCGAGCGTCATCGACAGGCCGGCCGCCGCCGCGGTCACGGCCGTGCCGATGATGACCAGGAGACAGGCCGCCATGAACAGTTCGGGTGACCGCGTCCGGGCGACGAGCTGAAACAGCGGCCGGAGGGCGAGACGCCCCACCACCACGATCACCACGATGGCGATGGCCGCTTGGCCCAGAGCGAGGGCCAGGGCGCCGCCCACGTCGGAGCCGTCGTTGCGGCCCAGCACCGCGATGGCGAACAACACCGGGGCCACCGCGAGATCCTGGAACAGCAACACGGCGAAGCTGGCGCGGCCCGCCGGCGTGTTCAGTCGCTTCTGGTCGGCCAGGACCGGCAGGACCACGGCGGTCGACGACAGGGCCAGGGCGAGGCCGACGATGATCGCGGCGGCCAGGGGAACCGAGAGCGACAACAGGATGGCGCCGATGACGGCCGATGAGGCCAGGACCTGGATCGAGCCGAGGCCGAAGACCAGGCGGCGCAGCGTCCGCAGGCGTTCCCAGGACAGCTCGACCCCGATCATGAACATCAGGAAGATGACGCCGAATTCCGCCAGATGGGCGATCTCCGACCGGTTCGCGATCGTGAAGGTCGAAACCCAGGGATACGTCTCGGCGAAGCGCCCGAGACCGAAGGGGCCGAGCAGGGCGCCGGCTCCGATGAAGCCGAGGACCGGGCTGATCCGCAGGCGATGGAACAGCGGCACCACCACGCCAGCGGTGACGAGGAACAGAATCGCTTCCTTGTAGGAGCCGGCGTGCACGTCCGTCATCGGTTCGAGATGTCTCCTGAAGCGCGGAACCGCCGGGCGGCGTCGCGGAGAGCGGCCGGGTTCCTCGCCGCACGGTTCTTCGCAGCACGATTCCTCGCAGGACCATGGCCGCTGGCGACCGGTCGACGCAACCGTGCACGGGGCGCGAAATCACGAATTGGCTGGCTGCGGCAATTGGAATGGGGGCGACCGTACCGTCGGCGTCTCTGATGCGGCGCAAAAACGGCACAATGCGCGCATAAGGCGAAGCGTTAACGAACGGTGAAGCGCGCGATGGCGCGTTTCGAGACACGAGTGCCCCATGCGAAAGACGCCGCCCAACCGGGACGTGCAGCGGGAAGCCCGCGAATGGCGCCGGGAATCCGAGCGCTGGACCCACGAGCGACACATCGAGAAGGGCTACCGCATCAAGTGGGGCTACGTCTCGATCGCCTACCTCGTCGAGTTCATGGTGATCGGAGCGTCGCTCTGGGGCGCCTGGCTGTTCGCGGGCGTCTACAGCGACGGTGATTCCAAGGCGTTCTACTTCATGCTCCTGGCACCGCTGGTCTATGCGGCGGTGGAGCTGTGTCGCGTCCCCCTCGGCATCCTGGCGCGGACGCAGCGCTCGTACGTGATCCGAATGCTGGCGATCGTCGGCATCATCTTCGCGGCAGGCGTGACCACCAAATCGGTGTCGCAGCTCGGCGAGATGATGTTCCACCCCCGCCTGATGGATGCCGCGAAAGCCAAGACGGCGCTCAAGGATGCCCAGGCCGATCGCGGGACGATCGACAACCGGATCGCCGCGGCCGATGCTCGGGTGGCCCAATATACGACGGAACTGGATCAGATCGAGAAACGCAGCGCCGAGAATGCCAGCCAGCTCGCCGGCCTGCCGCCGCAGCGCTGCGAACGCGTCTACGGCACCAACAGCCGGGGCCAGCGCTACTCGAACATGAAGTGCGTCACCGATCCGCGGACCGCGACCCTGAATGCCAGCGTCGCCAAGGCTGGTACGGACCGCGGCGCGGTGATGAAGCTGCTGGAGGACGCCCGCAAGGCGCGCGGCGAACTCGACCGCGGCGCCGCCGAGCGCAAGGTCGCCGATGCCGAGCAGGCTTACCGCAATTCGGTCAACCGATCGCAGCTGCATTCCTTCACCGCGATGGTCTACGGCGTCGATCCGATCGACGTGAGCGAGGCGCAGGTCCACGCCTTCCTGCGGATCTTCGTGTTCGTGCCGGCCCTCTGCGCCGCCTTCGCGTCGACGATCCTCGCCCTCTGCGCCGTGTCGGTGCGCAAGACCTTCATGGACGAGGACGATCTCGGCGCCACCGTCGATCCGGCGGCGACGCCCTACATGCTGGATTCGATCACGGACGCCCTACGCCAGGAAATGGCGCTGACCCAGCCGCGCCCCGTTCCGGAGGAAGCGGCGGTGCAGCCTGCGGCGGCTAGCGTCGCCCCGGTGGTGGCCCCGGCCCCGGCCCCGGCCCCGGCCCCGGCCCCGGCCGCAGCGCCGGGCGGCGCGGTGATCCCGATGGATCGGCGCCCGCCCGCCCAGGCCGTCAGCGCGGGAGCCGGCGCATGAGCATTCACACGCCCGGCACGCCGGAGAATGTCGTTCTCGCCCAGAGCGTGAACGGCCGCCTGCGGGCGGAAGCGCGGATCATCGCGGCGCGGGCCTTCCTGTTCCGCGCCCTCGGGGCAGGGGCCTTCACGCTCCTCGCCGGAATGGGGATCGGCGCGGCATCCTACGGCTACGCCTATATGAACCAGTTCGACTCGGCGGCCGAGAAGATCGCTGCCGCGATGCAGGCGGCCCTCTCGGATGTGACGCTGAAGACCAAGGGCGAGGTCACGCTGACCGACAACGTTCTGAAGCTCGAGGGCGGCCTGCCCAAGGCCGGCGGGGCTCCGACTCCGACCAAGGCCCAGCTCGGCGCCGATGCGGCGCCCGCCTCGAAGGCTCCCGTGAACACCACCTTCACGGTGTTCAAGCAGGTGCCCTACATGGATGGCCAGATCGTCACCGGCTGGAACTTCCGCGCCAACGAGGAGCAGCCGTTCCAGCAATATTGCTATTTCTCTCGCCGCCAGAACGAGCAGAAGGGCCAGGTCGAGATCAAGATCGACCTTGCGATGGATGGCAAGACCCTGCCGCAGCCGCAGAAATCGGACGTCAACCTCGGCATCCTCGCGTCGAACTGCGTCTGGCACGACGGCAAGACGCTCTGAACGGCAAGACGCCCTGAACGGCGAGACGCTCTCGGCAGCAAGCCGCTTGAGGCACCAAGATGCTTGAGATCGTCAGCGCTTCGAAACGGCTGATCTCTCAAGGCGCATCGTCCCATCTCGGCTGCGCCGGGTGCCTTGCGGGGATGGCGGCCGCGCACTAACCCGGACGTGTCCGCGTCCTGTTTCCGGCCCCCCTCCCGCGAGTTCCGCCATGCGCTTCACCGGCACCGCCGACTACGTCGCGACCTCCGACCTGACCACGGCGGTCAATGCCGCGATCGTGCTGGAACGGCCGCTCCTGGTGAAGGGCGAGCCGGGGACCGGCAAGACCGTCCTGGCCGAGGAGATCGCCAAGGGCCTCGGCGCTCCGCTGCTGACCTGGAACGTCAAATCGACGACCAAGGCGCAGCAGGGTCTCTACGAGTACGACGCGGTCTCGCGCCTGCGGGACAGCCAGCTCGGCGACCCGCGCGTGTCCGACATCGGCAACTACATCCGGCGGGGCAAGCTGTGGGAGGCCTTCACGGCCCCCGAGCGGCCCGTGCTGCTGATCGACGAGATCGACAAGGCCGACATCGAGTTTCCGAACGATCTCCTGACCGAACTCGACCGGATGGAGTTCCACGTCTACGAGACCGGCGAGACGATCCGGGCCGAGCGGCGCCCCATCGTGATCATCACCTCGAACAACGAGAAGGAACTGCCGGACGCGTTCCTGCGCCGTTGCTTCTTCCACTACATCACCTTCCCCGATGCGGAGACGCTGAAGGCCATCGTCGAGGTGCATTACCCCGGCATCAAGCACCGCCTCGTGGAGGAGGCTTTGCGCGTCTTCCTCGAGACCCGCGGGGTCCCCGGCCTGAAGAAGAAGCCCTCGACCTCCGAACTGCTCGACTGGCTCAAGCTCCTCGTCTCCGAGGACGTGACGCCCGAGACCTTGCGCGAGCGCGATGGCCGGAAGCTGATCCCGCCGCTGCACGGCGCGCTCCTGAAGAACGAGCAGGATGTCAGCCTCTTCGAGAAGCTCGCTTTCATGATGCGCCGGGATCAGCGCGGCGGCTGACGTCCAACGCCGTCGGGCATGGGCACGGCGCCGGACCAGGACGGGATTCTGGTTCTCGGCAGCCCTCGATCCCGGATCCCGTCCTCTCCTCGCGCCGAAAGCTGCTCCCCGCATGCGTCGCTTGATCCTCCTGCGTCACGCCAAGTCCGACCGCGCCCCCGGGGTGACCGATCTGGACCGTCCGCTCAATCCGCGCGGCCAGCGGGCCGCACCGCGCATGGGCGCCTACCTCGTCGCGGAAGGCCTGACCCCGGATGCCGTCGTCGTCTCGCCGGCGCTGCGCACCCGCCAGACCTGGGACGCCGTCCAGACCGTCCTGAAGGGTCCGGAGCCGAAGATCGTCGCGTCGATCTACGAGGCCCCGGACTCCGCGCTTCTCGCGGTGGTGCAGGCGACTCCCGACGAGGCCGGAAGCCTCCTGATGATCGGACACAACCCGGGGCTTCAGGAACTCGCACTGCGCTTGGCCGGCACCGGCGACAAAGCGGGTCGAAAGCGCCTGATGCTGGAGTTTCCGACCGCGGCCGTCGCGGTGATCGACTTCGACGCGGCACGCTGGAGCGCGATCGGCTCCGGCACCGGTCGCCTGGATCGGTTCGTCGCGCCGAAGGATCTCGACATCGACGATTGATTCCGGGCGGCCCGCAGTGGGAGCGGCTGCGCCAAGCGCGCGCGGTTGAACGGGTGCGGGCGGATTGAACCCTTGCCGTCGGATTGAACCCTTGCCGTCCGCCGCTCGTTTCACTGGTCCCCGGCAAGCTTCGCAGATCCCGTGCTCCTCACCACGCTTCTCGTTCTCACAACGTTGCTGCCGGGCCTCGAAGGGCCGGTGCGAAGCGTGTCGAAGAATGTCGCGAACTTGAGCGCCCGTTTGGCGCCACCTCCACGCGTCCTTCCGGTATACGAGGCTGAAACGCGCGTCGTTTCCAACTGGCAGTTCGAGGCCGGGGCCAGCCTCCAGCCGACGTCCCTCGCGCTCGTCGCGCGCTACGCCACCGCAGCCCCCGCCTTTGTGGCGCGCTGCGTCAAGCTGAACAACTACTGGTGCATCAAGCGCGCGCGCTGGTCCGGCGAAATCGGCGGTGACACCGAGGGGCATACGGGCTTCGCGACCGCCAGTGATGGGGCAGACGCCGCTGCGCAGTTACTGCGTCGTTACTATCGCGAATACGGACGCCGTACGGCCCTATCGATCGTAAGACGCTGGGCGCCGGCGGAATGTCGGATCGGCGGCGCTCCTCTTGCTGGACGTGTACCATCGACCAAGGTCGCCACCGACCTCGCACCGCGCGGCATCAAGCGAACGCTGCGGGCCCGGTTCCTGGCCCGGCATCCGCGCGGTGGCGCGTCGCGGCCCGCGAATACCAGTCGAGGCGGCCCGCTCCGCGTCCAGCCCTGGT
Organism: Methylobacterium sp. Ger2507; assembly: GCF_055231875.1. Classification (NCBI taxonomy): domain Bacteria; kingdom Pseudomonadati; phylum Pseudomonadota; class Alphaproteobacteria; order Hyphomicrobiales; family Methylobacteriaceae; genus Methylobacterium; species Methylobacterium sp. Ger2507. The sequence continues at coordinate 4,874,151 of NZ_JBUYVC010000001.1, read as the reverse complement.
CCCCCCTGGCTCGGATGGCCCGTCCGAAAGCGCCACAAAGCGGCTTATTGGTCAGGCACTCCGAGCTTCTCGTTAAGCCCTCCACACTGATTGCAAAGCCATCGGTCCTGCTCGTGGAACCCGCTGCCGTTCTCGGTCAGTCTGTGCCTGGCAACAGGGCGGCGGAGAAGGGGGCGATGAAGAAGAAGGGGCGCCTGACTCCGGTTTCTCCATCCCGTGTCGCGTCGGATATTGGGCTGCAAGAGCGTTTCGTGATCGAATCTGCTCAGCTGCCGCCGATCGTGGCAGGCTCTAACCTCCTGGATCTCAGCCCGCCCACACCGCTTTGCGGGAACGATGAGACGCGGATACGGAATTATGCCGCTCGGATCGCCGCAAGCGTCGGCCTGAAGGTCGAAGACGACCTCAAGCTCTTCGGTCCCGAGGGGCAGCCACTGATCAATCTACAGCCTGTCATGCTCGCCATGTCGAGCGTCGAACTTGGAACTCTGCGTGCCAGCCCAACCCTGGTGGGGGCTGCCATCGCTCGCATGAACGTGAATACACACTCGGCAATTGCGGTCTCGCCGCCCTAACCATACGAGCAACCAGGACCGTCTTCACGCCGAGTCTTGCGCTGATCGGGGCCGGCCGCCACCTCAACGCCACGCTCGGCGCTTTCTTCGCATCGCCGTCTCAGGAAGCACCGTTACGCCATGAACAGGTTGCCATGAACAGCTTTGCCGCGCGCGCGGGTTCCGCGGTCAAGGCCTTCGCCGAAGCGTCGAGTGATCTTCTGATCCAGCCGACCCTTCGGCTCGGCGTCACCGGACTGGCGCGTTCGGGGAAGACCGTGTTCACGACTGCGCTGATCCATCATCTCGTGGAAGCGCATGCTTTGCCCGCCTTCGCACCCGCGCATGAAGGGCGGCTGCGCCGGGCGCGCCTGGTGCCTCAGCCGGACGACGATATCCCGCGCTTCCCCTATGAGGAGCATTACGCAGCGCTGATCGAGCAGCGCCTGTGGCCTCGCTCCACCGACCGGATCAGCCAGTTCCGTCTGGCCATCGAGTACGAGCGCGCAGGCTCCTGGCGTTCCGGGCCGGGGACGTTGATGCTCGACGTGGTGGACTATCCGGGAGAATGGCTCCTCGACCTTGCGCTGATCGACCAGACCTACACCGCCTGGTCACGGGCGACGATTGCGGGCACACGGCGCAGTGGACGTGCCGCGATGGCTGGACCCTGGCTCGAAACCCTCAAGGGCCTCGATCCACTGGCGCCCCTCGACGAGGTCGTGGCCGAGCATGCCAGCACAGCCTTCAAGACCTATCTGTCAGCCTTACGGGCTGGCCCCGAAGCGGTCGCGACCACGCCGCCAGGACGGTTCCTCATGCCGGGCGACTTGGCAGGTTCGCCGGCGCTGACCTTCGCGCCGCTCGACCGTCTCCCGGAGACCTTGCCTTCCGACAGCCTCGCCGGGCTGATGGAACGTCGCTTCGAAGCCTACAAGGCGAAGGTGGTGGAGCCGTTTTTCCGGAATCACTTCCAGCGTGTCGATCGCCAAATCGTCCTGGTCGACGTGCTTGCTGCCGTCGACGCCGGGCCGGCGGCCCTCGCCGAACTGGAGGAAGCGCTGGACTCAGTGCTGCTCACCTTCCGCATCGGTCGCAACACCATCCTGTCGCGCCTGTTCGCGCCCCGCGCCGAGCGTATCCTGTTCGCCGCGACCAAGGCGGATCATCTGCATCAGACCAGCCATGACCGGCTCGACGCGTTGTTGCGGCTCCTGGTGTCGCGTGCGATGCGGCGAACCGAGGCGGCCGGCGCCCGGGTCGGGACGGTGGCACTGGCTTCCGTCCGGGCCACGCGGGAGACGACAATCCACGATGGCGACGAGAAACTCCGCGCGGTATCCGGGACACCAGAAGCTGGTGAAACGGTCGGCGATGACGTTTTCGACGGCCTGAGTGAAGCGGCGATCTTCCCGGGGGAACTGCCGCAGCGGCCGGAAGCGGTCCTGGAAGGCGCAGTGCCACCGGGTTCTCTGCGCTTCCCCCGGTTTCGACCACCCTTGGTGAAGGCCGATGCCCTCGGCCGGTCCGGTGACCTTCCGCAGATCCGCTTGGATCGTGCCATGCAGTTCCTCATCGGCGACAAGCTCGCTTAACGCTCGCCAGGACGCCCCGCCATGAGTTCGACCCAACGTCCCCGCGCCTTCCGAATTCCGTCCTCGACGACGGTCGACGCGGACGAGGGCGCGGTGCCACCGTCGCCGCACGTACGGATTGTCGACGAGCCGTTCGAGATCGTGGAGGCTGCCGATGGTGTCGCGGTGCCGGTGGCACCACGGAACCGGGCTCCGTGGCTCAGCCTGCTCCTGGTCGCTCTCGGTGGCCTCGTCTCCTTAGGGGTCGGCCTCTCGGTCGAGCGCATGATCGCCGATCTGTTCAGTGCTGCACCCTGGCTTGGCGGCGTGGCTCTGGTTCTGCTGGCGATCGCCGCGGTCGCGTTCCTGGTCATCCTCGCCCGCGAACTCTCCGGCATCTGGCGAGAGCGGCAGATCGAGCGGGTTCGGGCCAAGGCCGTCGCTGCCATCGCCACGCGCGATCATTCCTCGGCTCAGGCCGTGGTGCGCGACCTGTCGGCGCTCTACGCCGATCGCAGCGCTCTGAACGCCGGCAGGATTCGGCTCGATACGTTGGGCGACGCCATTCTCGATGTGGACGATCGGATCGGCCTTGCCGAGCACGAATTGCTCGCCCCCCTCGACCGACAGGCGCGCAACGCCATCGCATCAGCCGCGAAGCAGGTCTCGGCGGTGACGGCTCTGAGCCCGCGCGCCATCGTCGACGTCGCCTTCGTGGTTTTCGCCGCCGTCCGTCTCCTGCGCCGTATCGCAACGATTTATGGCGGGCGGCCTGGATTCCTGGGATTCCTCCGGCTCGCCCGCTCGGCCTTCGCGCATCTCACCGTCACGGGCGGCATGGCGGTGGGCGAAAGTATGGTCCAGCAAGTGCTCGGCCTCGGCATCGCGGCCCGCGTATCGGCGAAACTGGGCGAGGGAGTTCTTAACGGATTGATGACCGCCCGCTTCGGCCTCGCCGCTATGGCGGTGTGTCGGCCTCTGCCCTTCGTCCGGGAAGCGCCACCTCGCCTGACCGACGTGGCCGGCGAATTGCTCAGACCCCTCGCTGAATCCGAAAAGCCCTGAACATCAGAGGGATTTCAGGAAACCGGCGAGCCGCATCAGGCCTTCCGGCCATGGGCCATGTCCGCTGGCGACATTGATGTGGCCCGACTCGCCGGCATCGACGACCACCGCGCCCCAGGCATAGGCGAAATCCTCGGCCCGCTCGTAACTACAGTACGGGTCGTTTCGACTGGCAACCACAAGCGATGGGAAGGGAAGGGGCTCACGCGGAACGGGCGCGAAAGCCGTGACACTGGTGGGAAGGTTCGGCGTCATCTCCACGTCCGGAAACGCGACCAGAAGGGCTCCGCGAACGACACCGGGACGGAAATGCGGTGACGCCTGAACGGCTGCAACGACACCCAGACTGTGAGCGATCAGGATCACGGGACGAACTGCCGCATTCACGGCCTCCACGATCCGCGTACGCCATGCGTCGGGATCCGGGTAATTCCAGTCGTCCTGTACGATGATCCGCCCCGTCGAGAGCCGGTCCGCCCACCGCGCCTGCCAATGGTCGTCTTCGGACCCCGCATAGCCGGGCAGGATCAAAATTTCGCAATCGGCAATCTTCATGCAGTCAGTCGATAGTGGCTCTGCGAAGCGGCGTCGAGCCGAGATGCAGGCCCCCCCGACCGATTGCGTCACATCATGTCTCAAACGAAGACGAGGACAGCGCCAAGCGGCACTGTCCTCGTCTGAGGTTTAGAAGCGCGCCCGACGATCAGTTCGGCGCTGAAGTCCGATCGTGAGGGGTCGCCGAAGGGGTCTGATCACCCGAGCTGGCACGCTGGACGGCGGCATTCAGATTTTCAGGATCGAGTGCGCTCGCGACGAATTCGCGGCCGCGGTGGGTTACGTCACGGGCGTAACGCAGCCCCTGGTCGCGGACCTCATCCGCCCAGGGGCCGACATTCTGGTCCTCGGTTCGGGTTCGCGGCAGCAAGGCTCCGATCAGAAGACCGGCTGCAAGGCCGACGACGCCGACGAGAAGAGGATTCTCCGCCACGAAGTCCTCGACTGCAGACTTGCCGTCCTGGAGGCGAGCACTGCTGCGATCGCTCAAATCATTGACCCGGCGAAGTCCTTCCCGGTGCGTTTCCGAAGCCCATCCCCGTGCATCATCGTACACGTCCGAGGCGCGCTCCCGAAGGTCCTTTGCGGTGTCCGACAGACGATCGCGGGTGTCGCTCGCCGCGGTGGCAGCCCGATCCCGAAGGTCGCTTGCCCGCGCTGCGGCTTCGTCCGCCATGGACCCTTCATTGAAGCCACCCGTATGGATACTGTGAGTCTGGGTTCCCGTGTGATGGCTCGGGCTCGGGATGTCGTGCAAGGATCCTTCCGTTTGATGGCCGCGCGGCATCCCTGCGGCGAGAGCGATATCATCCGGAAGCGAACGATGCTGGTCGCCGGGTTTCTGGGTCGAACTCATGGGAAACTCCTGATGGTCGGCGATGGTCTCTGAGGATCGGGTCACGGTGCCCACGAGGAGCAGATCAGCGTGATCCTTGGCTCAGGACCTCAGATCTGCGTTTCGCTCGACAGGGAATGGGCCGGGCGCTGTGTCGGAAGGTCGGGATCGTAGACGCGGTCGGCTCCGGTCTTCGTGACCGGAAGACCTTCGACGGCGAGGCGTCCCCGCCGACGCACCGCCGGGGCGGTCTGGTTCGTCGACATCCGGTGGAGCAACCAACCGATTCCGGCTGCAATCAGTAGAACCGGGACCGGATTGCGCCGCACGGCTTCGAGTGCGCCATCATAGGCACCGCTCAGAGGAGTCTGCCGGGCATTGCCCAGCATCTCGTCGACGATGCTGGAGACCGATAGTCTGTCCTGGATCTGATCGATCGTTTGATCGAGGCGAGCCCGGCTCGCTTCGATATCCTTCTCGAGGTCGTTCAACGACTCGGTCATCCTGATACCCTTTCGGACAAGGTGCGGGCATCCTGGCGGACCTGACGGGAGGTACGAACGGGCGCGAGGGTCGACAGGGACATCGCGTTCTTGCCGAACAGAGCGAGAGCGACGGCCACGATCAGCAGGACGCCGCCAACGATAAGTGCCGCGAGGGCTTCCGATTGCACGACGGTGGCCAGCCATTTCACGAGCGCGTCCACTAGGACGAACAAGGCGACGACCCCAAAAACGGCGGCGCCGACCAGGAGTCCGAGCCCGATGAAGAGCGCGCGGACATTGCTCGTCATCTCGTTTCGGAAGAGGGCGATCTCCTTCCGAGCCAGTTCATTCGTTTCGCGCAGGGCATCGCCGATGAGGCCCTGAATACTGGATTGCGGACCGGTGGTCATATCCCGAACCTCACAGTCGATGGTGCGTCGGGTAGGTTTCGTTCAGGGGCGCAGCGCTCGTCGATTTAATGAAGCGCGCGACCACGAAACCGGTCAGGAAGGTGGCGACCGCCACCGCGACGGGAGAGCGGCGAGCGAACGCCTCAGCGTCCTCGTAGAACTCCGAGAAGCTGCGCTCCTCGATCGACGCTCCCAGGTGTTCCAGTCCGTCTGCGGCGCTGTCGAAGAAGGCGCGGATGTTGGGCTGAGCCTCGAAGGTCTTGCTCGACTCCCGCACGGACTTGGCGAGGTCCGTGACCGAACGGGCGGCGTCGCCTTTGCGCTGATCGACGTAGTCAGTGGCATGGGAACGGGCGGCATCGACGAAGCTGCGTCCGCGCTCGGCGGCGACGTCTGCGATCCCCTCGACATCGCCGCGCAGCGCTTTCCAGTCGGCCGTCGGGTTCACCGGCTCCGCACCCGTTGAGGGCCCTGGGGATTGATTTGCGGTCACGGAGACACTCCTCGGCACGGGTTGGGCAGATTACCAATTTGCCACGGTTCAACAGCCTCGGGAGAGGCAGGGTTCCGCTCTTCGTAACACCCTCGACAGCAAGAGCCTCAGCCGCCGTTCAGGTCGAACTCGTTAAACCGTCTAAGCTTGACCGTTGTAAACCGGCGGTCATGCATCTTATGCGCCGAAAGGCATCGCTGATCAGGGCGAGGTGAGGTTCAAGCTGCCGTTGTTCGCCGTGAACCCGAGGCATTCAGGCCTTGACCCAGATGCATCGAACGCGCTTGGCTGCATCGACGGATCGCGCTTGGCTTCCGCGCGTTCACCCAATGTATCATTTCGGTCGAACGCGCTTGTGCGTAAGACCCGTGAGGACCGGAGCCGGCTTCGTGGCACGTCTCGTCATCGTATCGAACCGCGTTGCAATCCCCGAGGAAGGGGGCAAGGCCGTGGCGGCCGGTGGTCTCGCCGTCGCCGTCAAGGAAGCGTTCACCGCTTACGAGGGGTTGTGGTTCGGCTGGAGCGGAAACGTCGTCGAGAACCCTTCGAGTGAGCCGACCCTGATCGACCGGGGGCATATCAGTTACGCCGTCGTCGATCTGTCACCCCAAGACCATCGCGAGTATTACAGCGGTTTCGCCAACCGCGCCCTTTGGCCGATCATGCACTACAGGCTCGGCCTCGGTGCATTCTCGCGCTCGGATTACGCCGGCTATCAGCGGGTCAACCGCATCTTCGCGCGCGCCCTGGCGAATCTCGTGGAGCCGGATGACATCATCTGGGTGCACGATTATCATCTTCTCCCCCTGGCTTCGGAACTACGTGGCCTCGGGATCGCAAATCCCATCGGCTACTTCCACCACATTCCCTGGCCGGCGGCCGACGTGTTCAACACGCTGCCGGCGAGCGGCGATCTGCTGCGCGGGATCGCCGATTACGATCTCATCGGTTTGCAGACCGATCCCGACGTCCACAACCTGACGCGTAATCTCATCGACGAACTCCGGGCGATTCCCCTCGGCGGCGGCTCGCTGATGGTGGATGGACGCCGTACCCGAATCCGCAGCTTCCCGATCGGCATCGATGTCGCTGGGTTCAAGGAAGCTGCCGAGAACGCTGGGTCGAACCGCACGGTTCGCGAAACGATGGCTGGATTGCGGACGCGAAAGCTTCTGATCGGCGTCGATCGGCTCGATTATTCGAAGGGCGTGCCTGAGCGGATGGAGGCCGTCGATCGGTTCTTCGCTTCCAACCCCGATCAGCGCGGTAACGTGGTCTATCTGCAGATCACGCCGAAATCTCGGACCGAAGTCCCCGAGTACGAAGATCTCAGCAGAGAGGTGAACGAGACCGTCGGGCACATCAACGGAACCCTCGGTGAACCGAACTGGACGCCGATCCAGTACGTCACCAAGGCCTATCCGCGCCCTGTCCTGGCGGGCCTCTATCGTGCGGCGCGGGTCGGGCTGGTGACGCCGATGCGCGATGGCATGAACCTCGTCGCCAAGGAATACGTCGTCGCTCAAACCGAGGAGGATCCTGGCGTCCTCGTGCTGTCGAAATTTGCCGGTGCCGCGCGACAGTTGCCCGAGGCTCTTCTGGTCAATCCCTACGACCGGTTCGAGGTGGCGGAAGCGATCCGGACGGCGCTCTACATGCCGCGTGGCGAGCGCCTGGAGCGGTGGAAGCCGATGTTGGAGCGCATGACGCGCGAGGATGTCGATTGGTGGGCCCGCAACTTCATGGCGGAGCTCGAGAATTTTCGGACGATCGAGCGTGAGCCACCTCGCACGGCGGCCGCTGCGGAATGATCATCCGGCGTCGTCCTTCGGCGCCTTGAACCCGGGACGGCACCAACTTCTTGATGGCTACGGATAACATGATCGGCGTCGAAGACGGCGTGCCGGCGCCGTTCGGCGCCCATTTCGATGGGCGCGGCGTCAATTTCGCGCTCTTCTCGCAGCACGCGACAGCCGTCGATCTCTGCTTGTTCGACCACGGCGAACGCCATGAGACGCGCCGCATCCGCTTGCCCTGTCGAACGGACGACGTCTGGCACGGCTACCTGCGCGGCGTCTTCCCCGGGCAACTCTATGGCTACCGCGTCCACGGACCCTGGGACCCTGCGAACGGTCATCGGTTCAATCCCGCCAAATTGCTGCTCGATCCCTATGCGCGGGATATCCAGGGACGAATCCGCTGGCACGATTCGCTCTACGGCCACCGGCGGGGGCTTCAGCGGCCCGACCAGATCGATCGACGCGACAGCGCGGCGTTCATGCCCCGGGGCATCGTGACTCCGCCTGAAGTTCCCGACCTCGCCGTCAGCCCAGTCCGGCGACCCTTGTCGCAGACCGTCATCTACGAAGCGCACGTCAAGGCCCTCACTCAGACCCACCCGGACGTTCCGGAAGCGGCGCGGGGTACCTACGCGGCCCTGGCCCACCCGGCGATCATCGAGCATCTGCTGAAGCTCGGCGTCACGGCGATCGAGTTGCTGCCGATCCAGGCCTTCGCCGACGATCGGTTCCTGGTGGAAAAGGGGTTGGTCAACTTCTGGGGCTACTCGCCGCTGAACTACTTCGCTGCAGACCCGCGCTATCGCGGGCCAGCCGGCATCGGGGGCCTGCGCGCCGCCATCCGGGAACTCGCAGCCGCCGAGATCGAGGTGATCCTCGATGTCGTCTACAATCACACGGCGGAGGCCGACCACAGCGGCCCGTCCCTGTCGTTCCGCGGCGTCGACAACGCCACCTACTACAAACTCGATCCGAGCAATCCTCGCGACACACTCGATTGCACCGGGTGCGGCAATACCCTGGACCTCGACCATCCGCGCGTCATGCAGTTGGTCCTCGATTCCCTGCGCCATTGGGTGACCGCTTACGGGGTTGCGGGCTTCCGTTTCGATCTCGCGAGCAGCTTGGCGCGCAACCCGCATGATTTCAGCGCAAAGGCCGCCTTTTTCCAGGCCGTCGCCCAGGACCCGATCCTGGCGCACGTCAAGATGATTGCAGAACCCTGGGACATCGGTGCCGGCGGCTATCAGCTCGGTGGTTATCCCCGAGGCTGGAGCGAGTGGAATGACCAATTCCGCGATAGCATCCGGGGTTTCTGGCGTGGGGATCGCGGAACGCTCGCAAAAGTCACACAGGGACTCTCCGGTTCACGCGAGATCTTCGCCGCCTCCGGTCGCTGGCCCCTCGCCAGCATCAACTTCGCGGCGTCCCATGACGGCTTCACCCTGGCGGATGTCGTCGCCTACGAGGAGAAGCACAACCTCGCGAATGGCGAGGACAACCGTGACGGACACGGGCATAACCTCTCTCGCAACTACGGAGTCGAGGGTGGAACCGACGACCTTGCCATTCTCAACCTGAGGAACCGCCAGAAGCGCAATCTCCTGGCGATGGTGTTCCTGGCTCAGGGTGTTCCAATGCTGCTGATGGGCGACGAGCGATCCCGCAGCCAAGGCGGCAACAACAATGCCTATGCGCAGGATAACGCCACCAGCTGGATGGATTGGGAGACCGATCCCGACCCGAGCCTCGCCACGTTCATCGGCAACCTCACACGGCTTCGCCGGGAGCAACCGGCGCTTCGCCGTCGGGCCTATCTCACCGGTGCGTTCACCGAGAGTGAATCCCTGCGCGACGTTCACTGGCTCGCGCCCCAGGGGGCAGAAATGGGGGATCAGGATTGGGTCGACCCTGAGCGCCAAACATTCGGGATGCAGATCGGCAATGATCTACCGCAGGCCGATCGGCTCCTGATCTTGGTGAACGCGGCCGATACGCCGTGCGACTTCACCTTGGCGCCGGTCATCGGCGGGCCGTGGACTTTGATCTTCGATACCACCCGTCAGGCTGGCTCCGTGCCCGCCGGACAGCCCCTGTTCCCAGTCGGCGCCGGCGTCCACCTCGAGGCTCAGGCGGTCTACGTTCTGCGGGCCCGCCCGGCATCGGCTTACCGGACTTAGGTCGGACAGCCGTCTTCTCGGCACGATTTTTCACCGGCTGAGCCGGTGAGGGAGCGATTCCGACCGCCTCTGCTGTGGGCTCCGGTCTGCTTGCAGAGAGATCTCGGACGCTCATGCGCCGGAAAGCTGTGACGTCCTGCGCTTCTTTGGTGACGCACCCCACCGCTGCTGCGGCGCCGAAATTTCGATTCCTGCGCAGCCATTGAAGAGGCGCGGGCGCGGTCATCCGCAGACCCTGATGGTCTACCAACCGGTGCGGCGCACAAGAGATCGATGCCAGATGGTTGTCGCTTCCGGGCCACGCTTCGTCGCGCGGTCGAAGCCGAAGGGAACAAGAGGCGGCGGCCCGGCTTCTGCAAGGTGCGACGGACGCTCACTGACCCCTGGCGAACGCGAGACACGGAAGATGACAGTCTGATGCGGCGCGCCCACAGCATGGCCTTCGGCAGCGAAGTGATGAAGGATGGCGTCCGGTTTGCCCTCTGGGCGCCGACGGCGAAGGACGTGGCCCTCGTCCTGGACGGAACAGATCACGCGATCCCGGATGCTGGCGAGGGATGGCGTGAAGTGACGGTGCCGGGGACCCGAAGCGGCGCGCGATACGGCTACCGCATCGATGGCGACCTCGTGGTGCCGGATCCTGCATCGCGTTTTCAACCGGACGACGTTTCGGGGCTGAGCGAGGTCATCGACCCGCGAGCCTATGAATGGACCGATTCCGACTGGACCGGACGTCCGTGGGAAGAGGTGGTCCTGTACGAGGTGCATGTGGGCACCGCGACTCCCGAGGGCACTTACGCGGCCCTTCAAGCCAAGCTCGACGATTTGCGCGACCTCGGCGTTACGGCGATCGAGCTTCTGCCGCTCGCCGACTTTCAGGGCACGCAAAACTGGGGCTACGACGGTGTGCTCCCCTATGCACCGGACGGTGTATACGGTCGTCCGGAAGATCTTAAGCGTCTGATTGATAAGGCCCATAGTCTTGGCCTGATGGTGTTTCTGGATGCGGTGTACAACCACTTCGGCCCGACCGGGAACTATTTGAACGCCTACGCGAAGACGTTCTTCACCGAGCGCCATCAAACCCCGTGGGGCGCTGGAATCAACTTCGACGGTGAGACGAGCGGTCGTGTGGTCCGCGACTTCTTCATCGAGAATTCGATCTATTGGCTGGAAGAGTTTCACTTCGACGGCCTGCGCTTCGATGCCGTTCACGCCATTCTCGATGATTCCGATAAGCATTTCATCGGGGAGCTCGCGGAGACCATTCGCGCTCGACTTCCAGGGCGTCACATTCACTTGGTGCTGGAGAACGAGGCCAACCAGGCCCGGTGGCTGGAGCGGAACGCCGATGGGCAGCCGATCCAGCACACTGCCCAATGGGCCGACGACCTTCATCATTGCTGGCACGTGCTGCTGACCGGCGACGATGCCGGCTACTATGCCAGCTTTGCCGACAAGCCGGTGGCGCATTTGGCTCGCTGCCTGTCAGAGGGCTTCGCCTATCAAGGGGAGCCGTTCCCCACGCTCGACAATCACCCGCGCGGCGAGCCGTCCGCTCACCTGCCTCCCTCGGCCTTCGTCACCTTCCTGCAAAACCATGATCAGGTCGGTAACCGGGCGTTGGGCGAACGTCTCAACACTCTCTGCGACCCTGAAAAGCTTGCGCTTGCCCGGGCTGGGCTGTTGCTCAGCCCCCAGATTCCCATGCTGTGGATGGGCGAGGAGTGGTCGGCGACGGCTCCATTCCTGTTCTTCGTCGATTTCGCGCCGGACGAAGACCTGAACAAAGCCGTCCGCGAGGGGCGGCGTCGGGAGTTCAAGAGCTTTGCAGCCTTTGCCGACGATACGTCGGTGATTCCCGATCCGACGGAGGAAAAGACCTTCACGGATTCCCGTATCGATTGGGCCGAGCGCTCCCAGCCTCCGCATCGCGCTGTGCTCGCGGACACGCGAAACCTCCTCCAGATCCGCCATCAATCCGTCGTGCCTCTCACCAAAATCCGCTACCTCGGTGCCAAAGTGACGCTCCCTCGGCCTGACGTCGTCGACTGCACGTGGAGATACGAGGGTGGCTTCCTGCGGTTCGTCGCCAATGTTGGGACGGACGACTTCGCGGTGGAGCGCGACGGCGGCCAAGTTATCTGGTCGAGCGGGACCGGAAACGGATCGATCGAACTCCCGTCCTGGACGGGTGTCTTCCTGACGGGTGTGAAGTGATGAGCCGCGACCTCGAACGCCTCGCCGACCTCCTCGGCGTCGCTGCCGGCTATACCGATGCCTTCGGGCAGCCCGTCGACACCTCGATCGAAGTTCGGCGCGGCATGATTGCGGCCCTGGGTTTCCCGGTCGGGTCGGACGCGGAGATCGCCGCGAGCCTTGCCGACGTCGAGGCCGTGCGCCGTAGCTTGATCCCGCCATTGATACCCGCGGAGGCACGCCGCGCTGCCAATGTGCCGATCCAAGTGCAAGGTGCCGCCGGAACATTGTCCTGGCGCCTCGAAGATGAGCGAGGACATCACCGCGAGGGTCGCGTCGCCGTCACGGGTCCGAGCTTCGAGCTGCCTCCCCTGACGCCCGGCTATCACCGTCTGAGCGTTCATCTCGGCGACCATCGGGCCGAGGCCTGGGTGATCTCTGCGCCGCAGCGATGCTGGCGTCCCCGGGCTTACGCAGACGAGGGCGCGCGGGACTGGGGACTGGCGGCCCAACTCTACGGATTGCGATCCCCCCACAATCTCGGGATCGGGTCCTACGTCGATGCCGGGCGCGCAGCGCGCGACGCCGGCCTGCGGGGCGCCTCGTTCCTGGGGCTCAGCCCCGTGCATGCGTTGTTCGCGACGGATCGCACCAAGATATCGCCCTACTCACCGTCGTCGCGGCTGTTTCTTGAGACCCTCTTCATCGAGCCCGGCGCGCTTCCGGGCTTCGTCGGGTCAAAGGCTGCGGAACTGCTTGCGTCGATGGCGGACCGGGTCGAGGCCCTGCGCGAGGCCAAGCTCGTCGAACATGCGGGCATCTGGGGTGTCCTTTCCCCGGTCCTGCGCGCTCTTTGGCAGGAATCGGCGGCGCGCGACGGCACGGATGCCCGGTTCGCGGCCTTCCGTGCGGCGGGAGGCAAGGACCTCGAAGCGCATGGGACCTTCGAAGCCCTCGCCGAGCATTACCAGGCGGACGGTGCTCAATGGCTCGGAGACTGGCCTGAGGAGATGCGCCGGAACGGCACCGAAGCGGTGCGCGCTTTCGCGTCCGAGCGGGCGGACGCGGTCACCTATCATATCTGGCTGCAATATCTGGCGGATCGACAGCTCGAAGACGCCGCCAACGCGGCATTCGCCACCGGCATGCGCCTGGGACTCTACCGGGACCTCGCCGTCGGCGCCGATCGCGGAGGCTCCGAGATCTGGTCGCATCCCGAGCGTTTCGCCAACGGCGTGTCGATCGGTGCGCCGCCGGATCTCCTTGCTCCGAAGGGCCAGGATTGGGGCTTGCCTGCCTTCCATCCGTTGGAGATGGAGCGTGACGGGCTCGCCGCCTTCCGCGCGCTGGTGGTGGCGAACATGCGCCATGCCGGCGCGATCCGCATCGATCACGCTTTCCAGCTCGCGCGCCTGTTCCTGATCCCGGTGGGACGTTCGGCGAAGGAGGGCGCGTATGTCACCATGCCGTTCGAGCCGATGCTCGCCGTCCTGCGCCTGGAGAGCCATCGGGCCAAGTGCCTCGTCATCGCCGAGGATCTCGGTACGGCCCCGGAGGGGTTCTCCGACGCACTGATGCTGGCTGGCATCCTGAGCTATCGTATCCTCGCTTTCGAGCGGGAGGAGGGTGGTCGCTTCAAGCCGCCGGCTGCCTACCCGCGCGACGCCCTGACGGCGATCACCACCCATGACCTACCGACCTTTGTCGGTTGGTGGCGGGGTGTCGATACCGATACACGGCAGTCCCTGGGCCTGTACGATGCCGAGCGCGCCGACGCTGAGCGTCGCGAGCGCGTGGAGGAGCGCGCCCGTCTGACAGAAGCTCTTGCCGGCGAGCAGTTGCTCCCGAGCTACGATCCGCCCGAGGCGGCACCCTTCGAGGCGGCTGCGCGCTATCTCGGCCGCGCGCCATCGATGCTGACGGCCGTGCAGTACGAGGACGTCGTCTCAGAACTGTCCCAGGCCAATGTCCCAGGCTCCACCGAGGGCTACCCCAATTGGCGGCGCAAGCTCGATCGCACGTTGGAGAGCATCGCGGCGCCGGGCGGCCCGCTGGCGAAGCTCGCGGCTTCGCTCTCGGCCGAGGAACGCGGCCCTCGGTCCGGTGCCGCACGGCTTGCCTCCGCACCACCGCGCGCGACCTACCGCCTCCAGTTTCACAAGGACTTCACGTTCGCGGACGCGGAGAAGATCGTCCCCTACCTCGCCAAACTCGGTATCAGCCACGTCTACGCGTCGCCGATCCAGAAGGCGCGTCCCGGCTCGACGCATGGATACGACATCGTTGATCATTCGACGATCAACCCGGAACTCGGTGGAGAAGAGGGGTTCGCACGGTTCAGCGACGCCCTCCACGGTGCCGGCCTGAAGCTCCTTCTCGATATCGTGCCGAACCACATGGGCGTTGGCGGTGCGGACAATCCCTGGTGGCTATCGGTGTTGGAATGGGGTGGCCTCTCACCCTCGGCCGAAGCGTTCGACATCGATTGGTCGCGCCTCGGTGCCAAGAACAAGCTCGTGGTGCCCTTCCTGGGCGACCGCTACGGCGAGGCCATGGAGAAGGGAACGCTGGAGCTGAAGTTCGACGCCGACAAGGGCGCGTTCAGCGTCTGGCATTACGAGCACGAATTCCCGATCTGCCCGCTGCAATACCCGACGATCCTGAATCGGTCGCTGGCGGCGCTGGGTGATATCGAGGATGCGGCGGCCCTGGAGGTTCTCGGGATCTCCGAACGTCTGCGCTTGATGGGCGAGGAGACCAACGACGAACGCCGTCGCGCCTTCCCGGCGGAAGCCGAAGAGCTGAAGGAACGCCTCGTCGAAGCCGTCGAAGCCTCGCCGGCCATCGCGGCGGCCATCGGGCGAACCCTGAAGCTGCTGAACGGCGCCAAGGGCCACCCGGACAGCTTCGGTCCGCTGCACCGGCTGCTGGAGCAGCAATCCTTCCGGCTCGCGCATTGGCGTATCGCGGCCAGCGACATCAATTACCGCCGTTTCTTCGACGTGAACGGTCTCGCTGGCTTGCGCGTCGAGAAGTCCGACGTGTTCCAGCGCTCGCACGAAACCATTTTCCGCCACATCGCGGCCGGACGCATCGACGGATTGCGCATCGATCACATCGACGGCCTCGCGGACCCTCTCGGATACGCCCGTGCCCTCCAGGCCGCCATCGGACCCGGCTTCTACGTGGTGGTCGAGAAGATTCTCGAGCCCGGAGAGCGCCTGCGCCCGTGGCCCGTGGCCGGCACCACCGGATACGACGTGCTCAACCATCTCGACGGCATCCTCGTCGACCAGGGCAAGCGCGCCGAAATTCGCAAGCTCTACGAGAGCCGGACGCAGTTCGACGAGCCGTACAAGTTCATGCTTCGGGCGGCGAAAGCGGAAATCCTGGAGATCAGCTTCGCCTCCGAGCTCGAGGTGATGACGTCCGATCTCAAGGCCGTGGCGGATGCCGACCGCCGCACCCGTGATTTCTCGGTCAACGCGATCCGGCGGGCGCTGATCGAGATCATCGCCCGCTTCCCGACCTATCGCAGCTACCTGCCCGGCGACCTCGACGAGAGCGATGTCGAGGACGAGGACGTCCGCCTGATCGAGACGGCCGTGAAGAAGGCCAAGCGCTGGAGCGCCTTGCCGGACCGCTCGGTCCACGACTTCGCCGCAGAGGCCATGCTCGGACGCATCGACGTGACGGGGCCGGGTCGGCCCGATCCCGAGGTGATCCTGCGCTTCCGCCGTCGCTTCCAGCAGCTCACCGGTCCGGTCATGGCGAAGAGCCTGGAGGACACGCTGTTCTATCGGTTCGCCGAACTGCTCGCTCTCAACGAGGTTGGCGGCGACCCGGGCGAGTACGGTATCGATGCCGAGCACTTCCATGCGCTTCAGGCCGCGCGGGCTCGCGACTGGCCGAACGCGATGATCACCACCGCAACCCACGACACCAAGCGTGGCGAGGATGCCCGGTCGCGTCTGCTCGCCCTGTCGGAACTACCCGAGGACTGGGCTGCGGCCTGGGACATCTGGACGACGCTTGCCCAACCGCATCTCACCGTGATCGACGAGGAAGCGGTGCCCGATGCCAACGATCAGTGGATGTTCTTCCAGGCCATTCTCGGAGCATGGCCGCTCGAACTGCTGGAACACGACGATGCCGGCGCCATCGAGGACTTCCGAAGCCGCCTGGACGCCTATGCCGAGAAGGCGCTTCGGGAATCGAAGCGTCGATCGAGCTGGGTCAACGTCGATGAAGGGTACGAGGGGGCCGTCCACGCTCTCTTCTCCAAGCTGATCGCGCCCGGCTCTGCCTTCCTGACACAGATGCGCCCCTTCGCCGGTCGTCTGGCCCACCTCGGCATGATCGCCGGTCTGGGGCGGACCGTTCTGAAGGTGACGCTGCCCGGCCTCCCGGATACCTACCAGGGCACGGAGTTCTGGGACTTCTCCTTCGTCGATCCCGATAATCGCCGCCCGGTGGACTATCCGGCCCTGTCCCGTGCGCTCGATCAGGAAACATCGGCGGTCGACCTGTTGGCGCATTGGCCGGACGGGCGCGTCAAGCAGGCGACGCTCGCCAAACTGCTGATGGACCGTGCCGCGCGTCCGAGCTTCTACGCGGATGCCGATTATCAGGCGATTCAGGGTTCGGGCCCCCGCGCGGATCATGTCATCGCATTCATACGTTCCGATGCGACAACGGGGGAGGGTGACCTCGTGGTCGCCATCCCGCGCCTGATTGCGGGGTTCGTCGGCGATGCGGTTTGGTCGAGCGAGCCTTTTGCCGGCACGAGCCTTTCGGTGACGCCGGGATCGGCCTGGGTCGATCTCGTGACAGGTGACGAGATCGTCTCGGATGACGGCCGGATCGAACTTGGACGGGCCTTTGCGCGTCTGCCCTACGCGGTCCTGAAGCGGACCCGCTGAGGATCGATTCAGTGCGTCCCGCAAGCGTGGGGCGCACTGCACGGATGAATACGGGGAAGCGTTCGGTCTTCGCCGTCACGGTTGCGCATCCTTCGGACTCGCCTCAAGCGCGTCCCCAAGTCCCTTCACGATGGGGCCTGGATGGTGATCGCAGGAACGAAATGGAGCACGCATGAACGCACCGAGCCCCGCCACGACCGCCGCCGCGCGGACCGCAGCCGGTCAGGTGCCGCTACCCGCCAGCCTTGCGCCGCGTGCAGAGGGGCCGCGGATTTATAACCTGTTCCCCCTCCTCGTCGGGCACGTCTCGGCGTGGACCGCAGAGCTTCCGCGCATCGCCGCCCTGGGATTTGACTGGGTCTATCTGAATCCCTTCCACCAGACGGGTGGCTCGCGGAGTCTCTACGCGGTGGCCGACCCGGACCGCCTCGACGAGCGTTTCCGCGATCAGGACGGCACCTCGGACGATGAGCAGATCCGTCGCTTCTGCGCCGCGGCCAGCGCGCAGGGCCTGAGTGTGATGACCGATCTGGTCATCAATCACACCGCCATGGATGGTCCCCTGGCTGCCCAGCGGCCGGATCTGTTCGTCAAGGATGCGGAAGGCAACATCGAAAGTCCCTACGCCGTCGATCCGGATGATCCGTCGAAGCGCACGGTCTGGGGCGACCTTGCCGAACTCGATTACCACGCGGAGGCATCGCGCCGGGAACTCACCGGCCTGTGGTCGGCCTACGTCAACCGCCTGCAGGATCTGGGCGTGCGGGGCTTCCGCTGCGACGCCGCCTACAAGGTTCCGGCGACCGTCTGGCGCGACGTCATCGCGGCCGCGAAGGCGCTGGAATCCGATTGCCTGTTCGCTGCCGAAACGCTTGGTTGCACGTTCGAGGAGGCTCAATCGACGGCCGGAGCGGGCTTCGACTATCTCTTCAACAGCTTCGCCTGGTGGGATCTGAAAGCCTCGTGGGCCCTCGAGCAATACGAACGTCTTCGCGTTATCGCGCCGTCGATCGCTTTTCCCGAGAACCACGATATGGCGCGTCTCGCGGCCGAGCTTGGCGATGATCCGACCCTCATCGCGATGCGGCTGAAGGCGCGCTACGCCTTGTCGGCGTTCTTCTCGGCCGGCGTGCTCATGCCGATTGGGTACGAGTGGGGCTATCGTCGATCCCTCCACGTGGTTGAGACGACCCCGGACACCCGTGAAACCGATACCGGGATCGACATTTCCGGATATGTCGCGGCGATCAACGCTTTGCGCGCGGAACTTCCCGCCGCCAATGTCGAGGGCGCCCAGGCCCGCATCTCATCGCCGGACGCGCCCTATGCGGCGCTGCTCCGCTTCGATACCGGCCACGGCGCATCGGCTCGCAGCGCCACGCTGATGCTCTACAATCCGACCGACACCTCCGTGGCGGTCGAGCCCGGTGTGTTGCTTGCCCGCGTGGGCGGCCGGCTCGGCGATTTCATCGACCGCACACCGGAGGTGGCACCGATCACGTTCCAGCCCGGCGTCGCCATGGCCCTTGCGCCCGGTGAGGTCAGGATCCTGGCCGCCGATCTCGCTGGGGCGATTCAGGCCCCGGAGCTTTCCACGCCCACGGGTGAAGGGCGGGTTGTGATCGAGGCCGTGATGCCCGAGATCGATGGCGGTCGCTCCCCCGTCAAGCGTGTCGTCGGCGAGAGTGTCCAGGTTACAGCCGACATCTTCAGTGACGGACACGAGATCATTGATGCCGAAATCCTGTCCCGCGTGGTCGGTCAAAGCGATTGGCGCGCCGATCGGATGGTGTTCGTGGACAATGACCGGTGGGGCGGGCACTTTCCGCTCCTCCGTAACGCCCGCTACGAGTTCACTATCCAGGCATGGCGTGACGGGTACTCGTCGTGGGTTCGCGATACGCTGAAGAAGCGCAATGCCGGCGTCGACGTCCGTCTCGAGACGATCGAAGGCGTGACCTTCGTGATGGGCGCGGCGGAAAATGCGCGGGGCTCCGACGGCGACAGGCTGAAGGCCCTCGTCGCAGATCTCGATGCGCAGGAAAGTGGCTCAGCCGCGCAGCTCGACCTGATGCTGGAGCCTGAGAACGCCAGTCTGATCCGCCGCCATGCACCGCGGATCAATCTCTCGCGCTACCCGGTGAACGTGCCGGTGATTGCGGACCGTCTCGCTGCGCGGTTCTCGGCTTGGTACGAAATATTCCCCCGCTCGCAATCGATGGATGTCAACCGCCACGGCACCTTCGACGATGTCATCCGACGGTTGCCGGAGATCCGCGAACTCGGCTTCGATGTGCTCTACTTCACCCCGATCCATCCGATCGGAAAGACCAATCGAAAGGGCAAAAACAACACCCTGACGGCTCTGCCGGGCGATGTCGGTTCGGTCTACGCGGTCGGTTCGGAGGAGGGCGGGCATGAAGCTGTTCATCCGGACCTCGGCACGCTCGACGATTTCCGTCGTCTCGTGGCCGCCAGTCACGCCTACGGCATGGAGATCGCCCTCGATTTTGCGATTCAGTGTTCGCCCGATCATCCCTGGATCAAGAACCACCCGGAATGGTTCGAGTGGCGCCCGGACGGGACGCTCAAGTTCGCCGAGAATCCGCCCAAAAAGTACGAGGACATCTCGAACGTTCACTTCTACGGCGGGGCACTGCCGTCGCTCTGGATCGAGCTGCGCGACATCGTGCTGGGGTGGGCCAAGCTGGGAGCCCGTATCTTCCGGGTCGACAATCCGCATACCAAGCCGATCCCGTTCTGGGAGTGGATGATCGCCGAGGTCAATGCCCGCTATCCGGATGTCATCTTCCTGGCCGAGGCCTTCACCCGGCCGAAGATGATGAAGAAACTCGCCAAGGCCGGCTACCAGCAGAGCTATACCTACTTCACTTGGCGTGACACCAAGCCGGAACTCATCGCTTATTCGACCGAGCTCGCAGGCGACATGGGTGAGTATTATCGCCCGAACTTCTTCGCCAACACGCCGGACATCAATCCGATCTATCTCCAGACGAGCGGACGTTCGGGTTTCGTCATACGAGCCACCCTGGCCGCGACTCTCTCCAGTGTCTGGGGCATCTACAACGGTTTCGAGATGTGCGAGGCCGAGCCCTATCCGGGGAAGGAAGAGTACCTCAATTCCGAGAAGTACGAGCTGAAGGCCTGGGACTATCACCGGCCCGGCAACATCCGCGATCACATCATCAAGCTGAACCACATCCGGCGCGACAATCCGGCCCTGTGGGATTTCCGGAACGTTACGTTCACGGGCGCTTACAACGATCAGATCATCGGCTACGCCAAGACCACGCCTGACGGCGACAACTGCATCTTCGTTCTCGTCAACCTCGATCCGCGGAACCGGCAGGAATGCACCTATGAGGTGCCTCTGTGGCTGCTGGGCCAGCCCGACGACGGCGCCGTCGAGGTCGAGGATCTGCTGCTCGGATACAAGTTCGAGCTGCGTGGGAAATCGCATCGGATCGCCCTCGATCCCGCCGAGCGTTCGACAGTGATCTGGCGCCTTCGGGCACCAACCCGGATCGCCTGACTCGCGTGGCGCCAACAGCAAAAAACCCGGCGATCGGATTCGATCGTCGTGGTATCGCCTCAGTGTCGGCGCCTACACACGCCGTGGACGGTACGCATGGTCGCCTCTTTCAAGTGGCCGGTGCGGAGACTCCGAAGACGCCCTTGAACTCGACGTATGAGGCAACGACGCGATGATCGATCGCAGCGATCCGCAATGGTACCGTGACGCCATCATCTACCAGATCCACGTCAAGTCGTTCTTCGACTCCAATAATGACGGGATCGGCGATTTCGAGGGCCTGACGCAGAAGCTTGACTATGTCCGTGACCTTGGCGTCACGGCGATATGGCTGATGCCGTTCTACCCCTCGCCGCTGCGTGACGATGGGTACGACATCGGCGACTATCGCGAGGTGAATCCGTCCTACGGGACGATGGAGGAGTTCCGGAAGTTCGTGGACGCTGCGCACGAGCGTGGCCTGCGCGTCATCACGGAGCTCGTCATCAACCACACCTCGGATCAGCATCCTTGGTTCCAGCGCGCACGGGAGGCGCCGGCCGGCAGCCCCGAGCGCGACTTTTACGTCTGGTCCGATACCGATACGCCGTACTCCGACACGCGCATCATCTTCCTCGATACCGAGGTTTCGAACTGGACTTGGGACCCGGTCGCCAAGCAATATTTCTGGCATCGCTTCTACAGCCACCAGCCCGATCTCAACTTCGACAACCCGGCCGTTCTGGAGGCCGTGATCGAGGTCATGCGCTACTGGCTCGACATGGGTGTCGACGGCCTGCGTCTCGATGCGATTCCCTATCTCATCGAGCGCGACGGCACGAATTGCGAGAACCTGCCGGAGACCCACACGGTCATCAAGGCGATCCGCGCCGCCCTCGATGCGAGCTATCCGGATCGGATGCTGCTGGCGGAAGCCAATCAGTGGCCGGAGGAAACCGCCCAGTATTTCGGCGACGGTGACGAGTGCCACATGGCATTCCACTTCCCGCTGATGCCGCGCATGTACATGGCGATCGCCCGCGAGGACCGGCACCCGATCACCGATATCATGCGGCAAACCCCGGAAATCCCGGAGGGCTGCCAATGGGCAATCTTCCTGCGCAACCACGACGAGCTCACCCTCGAGATGGTGACCGCAGAGGAGCGCGATTACCTGTGGTCGTTCTATGCCGCGGAGCGTCGCGCCCGGATCAATCTCGGCATCCGGCGTCGTCTTGCACCCCTGCTGGAGAACGATCGGCGCAAGATCGAGCTGATGAAGTCCCTCGTCCTGTCGATGCCGGGCACGCCCGTGCTCTATTACGGCGACGAGATTGGCATGGGCGACAACATCTATCTCGGTGACCGCGACGGTGTGCGCACGCCGATGCAATGGTCGCCGGACCGCAATGGCGGCTTCTCCCGCGCCAACCCGCAAAAACTGTTCCTGCCTTCGGTGCAGGACCCGATCTACGGCTTCGACGCCATCAACGTCGAGGCGCAGACCCAGTCGCAGACCAGCCTGCTGAACTGGACGCGCCGCATGATCGCGATCCGCAACAATTCGGTCGCCCTTGGGCGCGGCGGGATGCAGTTCCTGTATCCGTCGAACCGGAAGGTGTTGGCTTGGATTCGCGAGTTCGAGGGTGAGCGCGTGCTGTGCGTCGCCAACCTGTCGCGCGCGCCGCAGGCGGTGCAGCTCGACCTGTCGGAACTGCGCAATGCCGTGCCGATCGAGTTGACCGGAGGTTCCGAGTTCCCGGCAATCGGCGAGCTGCCCTATCTGCTGACGCTGCCGTCTTATGGCTTCTACTGGTTCTCGTTGAGTGCCGCGAATACCGGCACCATCGGTCCGCAGCCGGAACTGCCGGAGTTGTTCACGCTGGTGCTGACGGGCGGCATCGAGACCCTGATGGCGGGCCGCGAGCGGACCGCCTTCGAGCGTACGGTCGCGCCGCGCTTCATCGCCACCCGGCGCTGGTTCGCCGCCAAGGGCTCACGCATCAAGTCGGTTCAGGTCACGGACAGCGCGGCCCTGAAGGACAATGCCGGCGAGGCTCGGTTCCTTCTGCCGCGCGTTGCCGTCCATCTCTCGACGGGCGAGCGGCAGGATTATTTCGTGCCGGTCGCGGTCGACGAGGGCCGTGAGGAGGAGGCGATGCTGCAGCATGCCGTCGCGCGGGTTCGCCGCGGGCCGCGCACTGGCTTGCTGCTCGGCGCGGCCGCCTCGCCGTCCTTCGCCATCTCGATGATCGAGGGTATGCGCGAGGGACGCGAGATCGCCACCGAAACCGGGCGTCTGGTGTTCTCGACCACCTCGGCCTTCGATCCGGACATCACCTTCGAGGCCAGCGAGGTTCGCTCGCTGAATGCCGAGCAGAGCAACACGTCGATCGCCATCGGCTCGAAGATGATGCTCAAGCTCCTGCGGCGCCTGCAGACGGGTATCCATCCCGAGATCGAGGTCGGGCGCTTCCTCACCGAGACCGCGCATTTCACCAATACGCCCGCTTTGCTCGGCGTGCTCGAGCACGTCGATGCCAAGGGCACTCGGACGGCGCTCGCGGTGCTGCAGAAGTTCGTCCCGAACCAGGGCGATGCCTGGACGCTGATGCTGGAGGGCCTCCGGCGCGACTTCGACACGGTGGTGCTCGCGCCCGAGAGCGAGGCTCCGTCACCCGCCGAAGCCTTCGAGACGCATCTGCGCTGGGCGATCCTGCTCGGACGTCGGACGGCGGAGATGCACAACGCCTTCGCGGTCGAAACCGACGATCCGGCCTTCGCGGCCGAACCGTTCGACCATTCCGACCTGTACGCTCTCGGCGATGACACCCGTCGTCAGGCCGAGCGAGCGTTCCGCGGTCTGGATGCGCTCGCCGGACGCGCCTCGAACGCGGCCAGCACCGAATTGGCCGGACGTCGGCACGAGGTCGAGGCTGCGATCGAGACCCTGACCGCGCGGCCGCCGCTCGGTGCGATGAAGACCCGCATCCACGGCGACTACCACCTCGGTCAGGTGTTGGCGGCCGAAGACGACCTCATCATCGTCGATTTCGAGGGCGAGCCCTCGCGGCCGTCCGAGGAACGCCGCATCAAGTCGACGCCCCTGCGCGATGTCGCCGGTATGCTGCGCTCCTTCGCCTATGGGGCCGAGACAGTCACCCGTGGCATCGCCGCCCGCTTCTCGGATTCCGAGGAGAGAGCGCGACGCGCCTCGATCGCATGGCGCGACATGATCGATGCGGCCTACCTGGACGGGTATCGCGAGGCAGTTTCGGTGAGCCGGGCTGCTGTCACCGATCCGGAGACCGAGAGCCGGCTCCTCAAGCTCTCGATCCTCACGAAGGCGCTCTACGAAGTCGATTACGAAGCCAACAATCGTCCGGACTGGATCGAAATCCCCGCCCGTGGGGTTCTCAACATTCTGGATGAAATCAAGAGAGGCGTTTGAATGATGGGCATCGACGAGACGTTCGCGAGCAGGACCGGCCAGATGTCCGGCACCTCCGGATCGACGGACGTTACGCCCGTTGCCACCCGGTCGCCGCACGCAGCGGCGTCCGATACTGGGTCTCTGCACCCGGACGCCATCGCCGCCATCATGGCGGCGAACCACGGCGATCCGTTCTCGATCCTCGGCCCACATCAGGCCGGAACCGGACAATGGGAAGTGCGCGCGGTTCTGCCGGAAGCCAAATCCGCGACCCTTCTCGTCGGGGGGCAGCGGATTCCCTTCGAGCGCAAGCACCCGGATGGCTTCTTCGTCGCGCGCGTGCCGAGCGAGGGCCGTCCGCTCTACGAACTGATCGTGGAGACCTGGGATGGTGTCGAGCGCTCGCGCCATGATCCCTACGGGTTCGGATCATCGTTGCGCCAGGAGGATATCGACAATCTCCGTGAGGTCGGCAGCAATGTCACCTACCGCATCCTCGGCGCGCAGCTTCGCTCGGTCGATGGAATCGATGGCTTCCGTTTCGCCGTCTGGGCTCCGAATGCACGGCGCGTCAGCGTCGTCGGCGATTTCAACAACTGGGACGGCCGGCGCCATCCCATGCGCCTGTGGCAGAATGGCGGAATCTGGGAATTGTTCATTCCCGGTCTGACCGCAGGCGTTCACTACAAGTACGAGATTCGCGGCGCCGACGGGTCCGTCTTGCCGCTCAAGGCGGACCCGGTCGCCTTCGCGGCGCAGAAGCCGCCGGAGACCGCGTCTGTCCTTCAGGGGACGAATGACCCGGATTGGCAGGACGCGCATTGGATGGCGACCCGGGGCGAGAAAGACCCCCGCCATATCCCGATCTCGATCTACGAGGTGCACCTCGGCTCCTGGGCGCGGGTCGCCGAGGAGGGCAATCGCTACCTCACATATCGGGAATTGGGCGAGCGCCTGATCCCCTATGTGAAGGAGATGGGCTTCACCCATATCGAGATGCTCCCGATCACGGAGTTCCCGTTCGACGGATCGTGGGGATACCAGCCGGTCTCGCTGTTCGCGCCGACCAGCCGTTTCGGCACGCCGGACGATTTCGCGGCCTTCGTGGACGTCGCTCACGCGGCCGGCATCGGCGTGATGCTCGATTGGGTACCGGGGCACTTCCCGCTCGACGCCCACGGGCTTGGCCAGTTCGACGGAACGCACCTTTACGAGCACGCCGATCCGCGCCAGGGATTCCATCAGGACTGGGGAACCTACATCTATAATTTCGGTCGGACGGAGGTTTCGAGCTTCCTGGCCGCCAATGCGCGGTTCTGGCTCGAGCACTATCACCTCGACGGACTGCGCGTGGATGCGGTCGCGTCAATGCTGTACCTCGACTATTCGCGCCGGCAGGGCGAGTGGATCCCGAACCGCTACGGCGGCAACGAAAACCTCGATGCCATCGACTTCCTGCGCAAGACCAACGAGGCGACCTACGCCCATGCCCCCGGGACCCTGACGGTGGCAGAGGAGTCGACCTCATGGCCGGGTGTGTCACACCCGACCTATACCGGCGGTCTCGGCTTCGGCTTCAAGTGGAACATGGGGTGGATGCACGACACCCTGAACTTCGTGTCCAAGGAAACCATTCACCGGCGCTACCACCATCACGACCTGACTTTCGGTCTGCTTTACGCGTTCTCAGAAAACTTCATCCTGCCGCTGTCCCATGACGAAGTCGTCCACGGGAAGGGCTCGCTCCTCGGCAAGATGCCGGGGGATCGCTGGCAGAAGTTCGCGAACCTGCGTGCCTATTACGGCTTCATGTGGGGTCACCCCGGGAAGAAGCTCCTCTTCATGGGCTGCGAGTTCGGCCAGGAAAAGGAGTGGAACCACAACCAGAGCCTCGACTGGCATCTCCTGAACGATGGGATGCACCAGGGCGTCAAGGATCTAATTCGCGATCTCAACCACCTCTACACCGCGACGCCTGCCCTGCACGAACGCGACACCGAAGCGGGCGGATTCCAGTGGTTGGTGGCCGACGACCAGGACAACAGCGTGATCGCCTGGGCCCGCAAGGGTCGGGAGCCCGATGCGCTCGCGATCGTGGTGTCGAATTTCACGCCGGTGCCCCGTGAGGGCTATCGCATCGGCGTTCCCGCCTCGGGGTTCTATCGGGAAGCAATCAACTCCGATGCGGAGCGCTATGGCGGCTCGAACGTCGGCAATATGGGCGGTGTTCATGCGGAAGCGGTCGAGAGCCACGGTCAGCCTTTCTCCGTGACGCTGACGATTCCGCCCCTGGCGACCACGATTTTCGTGCGCGAGTCGGCTTAGACCGAAATCGGGCGCCGGCCTCGGGTCCTGGCGCCCGGCCGGCGTGTGACGTGTCGCTTCACGCGCCGGCGGACGAAACTCGAAGGGGAAGACCGCCTGCCGCCGGTCGGTTGCAACCAAATGAACAATCGTGTCCGGGCTGCTGAGGCGCCACCCGACGCGACCAACTGGGTGTGCCGCTCTGCGAGGGGCCACTTACCCTCGCCAACCGAGGGCGTGTGGCCGTGAGGAGGACGAGCGCGGAGACGATGATGATCGGGTCGAAGTCCTCGCCCAGGATCGCCGTCGCGGGTCCGTTGCCGAGAACTGGCGTCGTGGGGAGGCCAAGAGAAACCTCTGCCGCGGGCAACCGGCGTTTCCCGATTGTCATCGCACATAAGCTTAGCGCCGCTTAGGTTATTCTTCCCTGCGTTCGCGGATAGGTTGCCGATGCAGGTTGGACATCACGATGCGGTCTGTAGACTGAGCACGTCTGTCCGACGGGTTCAGTGAATGACCTGCCTCACGCGTGGGTTCATCCGACGATGTGACGAGGACGGATCGTTGCAATTCAGGAGGAACGAGGCGCGCCATGACCGATGACACCCCCGAAATCGCCCTGGTGCGGCTGTTCTTTCAACGCGTCAATGACGATCGCTTCGATGATGCAATCAACCTCCTGGCCGAGGATGTATTTTACCACAATATCCCGTTGCCGGAGATCCGTGGCCGGGAGAACGCGCGCAGCTTCCATAAGGCCTTCGGTGTCGGAAGCCGCATTCGCGTCGACTGGCAGATCCTGCGCATGGGGCAGGATGGCGATACTATTCTGACCGAGAGACTGGATTTGTTCATGGATCGGAACGGCGGCCGCATCACGCTCCCCACCATGGGCAGCATGCGCGTCAATGATGGAGCAATCAGGGAATGGCGTGACTATTTCGATCTGGCCAGCTTCGAGCAATAGGCCGCGGCCCTAGACGCATAATCCCTGACGTACCGCTCAGACGCCGGCGTGCGGCGCCTCGCGTTCCGACACAGAGAGCGCCGCAATCAGGCCGTTGAGCCTGGCGAGCGTCCGCCGGCACAGCAAGCTCTCGCAAGGTGATCGGTCCGCGCGCTGCCCCACTCGGACGTTCGATGCGGGTATCACGCGTCAATTTCCGTGACGCTACGTCTCAGAAGTCGATCCATTCAGATTGATAGACTGTTTAACGCGTCAAAATGTCGGTTGCGTGAAGGATTTTCCCTCGATTGGCCCCGATCCGCGTGCGGTTTGCGGTCCACTCATTGGACGCTCCCCGCGCAAGCGAGAACCGGCGAAGGGAGGTTCGCCGGTTCTCGCGTCGGTCCTTATCTGAAAGGGTCAGGCTGCGCGAAGTCGCAGGCCGACCGCGTTGCCGAATGCCCGCGCGTAGAGCGACGAGTAGTTCTGAGCGGCCTGGTCCCAGGTGAAGTCACGCGACATGGCGTGGCGCCGCATCGCGTTCAGGCGCTTCTTCTGCGCGAAGGTGTCGAAGGCGCGTCGGATCGCACCGGAAAACCCACGCGGCGACGCCTCTCCGAAGGTGAATCCCGTCACGCCGTCCTCGACCGTATCGGCGAGGCCGCCTGTTCGATGAACGATCGGAAGCGAGCCGAAGCGCTGCGCGTACATCTGAGCCAATCCGCAGGGCTCGAAGCGAGATGGCATGAGTAGAAAATCGCTGCCGGCAAACATGCGGCGCGCATCCTTTTCCGCGAAACCGACATGAACGCCGACGGATGACGGATGGCGGCGTGCCAGATCCCGCAAGGCGCCCTCGAACCGACCTTCGCCTTGACCGATGACCACCAGCTGGCCCCCTTCGGCGATGATCGACTCCGCAGCCCCCAGGCTGAGGTCGATCCCTTTCTGATGAACGAGCCGGGATACGATCGCGAAGAGCGGTCCTCGTGAGACGGCGAGCCCGAACTGACGGCGGACCGTCTCCGCATTGGCTCGCTTGCCCTTCCAGTCATCGACCTCGAAACGGGCTGCGAGATGCGGATCGGTGCGCGGATCCCAGCTCTCGTCGATGCCGTTCAGGATGCCGGCGAGGCGCCCCTGCGCCGCGCGGGTCCGCAGCAGGCCGTCGAGACCACACCCCGCTTCCGGTGTGATGATCTCCCGGGCGTAGGTCTGACTGACCGTCGTGACGTGGGAGGCGTAGTACAGGCCGGCTTTGAGGAAGGAGATCTGGCCGTAGAATTCCACCCCGTCCATCTGGAATGCGTCTTCCGGTACACCGAGGCGTGCCAAGCTTTCCCGCGGAAACACGCCCTGGTACGCCAGATTGTGGACCGTCAGGATGCTGGGCACCTGCACGCCGCCCCAAGCGAGATAGGCTGGCGCCAAAGCGGCCTGCCAATCGTTCAGATGAAGCAGGTCGGCCGCCCAGACCGGATCGATCCCACGGGCGATCTCCGCGGCGGCGAGGCTCAAGCGCGCAAAGCGAATATCGTTGTCGTCGAAGTCACCCTGCGCAGTGCCGTAAGGGGTCCCGTCGCGCTGATAGAGATCGGCGTTCAAGATCACGTAAACTTGAAGTCCGTCCCCGGTTTCGACGAGGCCGAGTTCGCAGGGGGGAACGCCGGCATGACCTGGCAGGTGGGCGACGACAGGAATGTGTTCGAACTGATCGACAACTTGACGATAGCCGGGGATCAGTACGCGGACGTCGTAATGCTTGCGGAGAGCCCTCGGAAGTGAGCCAGCAACTTCGCCAAGACCACCCGTCTTGACGAAATCGGCCATCTCTGGCGTGGCAAAAAGAATACGAGGCTGAAGATGATGGCGGGATCGGAGATAAGCGTGGGCGTCGAAGTGATCGGAGCGATCCGATAGGTTCATAAAATCGTTCCCGCGTCGAGCGGTGGGCGGGAACGGACAAGAAGAGCCCAGCATCGACGTTACCCTCGCGAACGCCCGAGAACAGCCTTTGTTCCGTTGCGTCGCACAATTCAGGCCAAGTTCAGAAGTTATTTTGAACCTGCCGATGGATTCGGAGGAATACGGGGTCTTTCCCCATCGGGTCCCCTTCGGATGGAAGCGATGCAGGCACCGGTCTTAAGAAGCGGTTCACGGTCATAGCGTGCCGCTCCGAGGTGGATCTCACGATCGTTCCCACCGTCTTTCGGCGATGCAAACGGGTTTGCGCACGCCGGCTTGATGCACTGCATCGACGATCGCCAGCGTGCTGGTTCTTGCAACCACGGTCGGGAATTCTGCCGCAAGAAAGGCCCCTGTCGGACGATCGATCCGCGTCGCTTCCGGTGCTCTGCCGTGCTGCCCGGCGCAGGCCCGCGTCCGGCACCGCTGACCTCGTTCAGACAATATTCCAACGTTGTGTCGTCTCATTCCCATGCGGACTAAGTCTTGCCGACGCAGCCGGGGTCTCGCAGTCTCGCACGTGCGGTCTGGCTGGAAGGCTGGAGATCGGCATGGGACTGGATCGGACGTCATAGGGGGGCTGGATGAGGGCATGCTCGGACAAGCCACCGTCTGCATCCTGAGGGCTCAATGTCGGCGCTGTGTCTGAACAGGTCCGGGGAACCCTAGATGGCCGGATGCGCGCGGTTCTTCTCGCGCGGTCGACGAAGTCGGGATGGATCATCGGACACCACGAAGGAACGAGGCCGCGCACAGAACGGGACGGGGAGGCGGCATGATGGCCACGGGCGTCGCGCCGAAGCATCTGTCCCCTGTGAACGGCTAAGATGGGGGGCTAGACACGTGTTGAATGACAAATTGATCCAACGGGATACTGGTGAGATCGGCGTACCGGTCGACGCCAGAGAAATGACCGGCCGAACGGAGAGGACGGGCGTCCCGGACCGCCGTTCGCCGACGGCGCGGCTTTCGGGCGATCCCGTCGCCGACCTGCGCGAGGCGATTCTCGCCAAGCTGACCTATGTCATCGGCAAGTCACCCCGGACCGCCCGCGACCGGGATTGGTTTGCGGCGACGGCCCTGGCGTTGCGTGATCGCGTCGTCGACGCGTGCATCGACGGTGAATCCAGCACCCCGAACAAGCGCGTCTATTATCTGTCGCTCGAGTTTCTCATCGGACGTCTTCTCTCCGACGCCATGAACAATCTCGGTCTCGTCGAGACAACGCGCGCGGCTTTGCGCGACCTCGGCATCGACCTCGGAAACGTGGAGGCGGCGGAGCCGGATGCCGCACTTGGCAACGGCGGTCTTGGACGCCTGGCGGCCTGCTTCATGGAAAGCATGGCGAGCCTGTCGATTCCGGCTATCGGCTACGGCATCCGCTACGATCACGGCCTCTTCCGGCAGACGTTGGAGGACGGCTGGCAGAAGGAGGCGCCCGAAACCTGGCTGGCCGAGGGAAATCCCTGGGAGTTCGCGAGGCCCGAGGCGACCTACACGATCGGATTCGGCGGCCATGTCACCATGTCGTCGATCTCCGAAGGGATGATCCGCCGCCAGTGGCATCCGGCCGAGACGGTGAGGGCCGTGGCACACGACGTGCCGGTGGTCGGATGGCGCGGCCGTCACGTCAACACCCTGCGCCTGTGGAAGGCCGAGGCCGAAACCGCCCTCGAGCTCGAGCGCTTCAACGGTGGCGACCATGTCGGTGCCGTGGCGGGTCGTGCGCGGGCCGAGGCCATCTCCCGCGTCCTGTATCCGAGCGATTCGTCCGCCGAGGGACAGGAACTGCGTCTTCGCCAGGAATACTTCTTCACCTCGGCCTCGTTGCAGGATCTCGTCCGCCGCCATGTCGTCGAGCGGGGCGACGTGCGGTCCCTCCCGGATCATGCGGCGATCCAGTTGAACGACACGCATCCGGCCATCGCCGTACCGGAGCTGATGCGCCTCCTGCTGGAGGACCATGGTCTCAACTGGGAGGACGCCTGGTACGTCACCACCCATACGCTCGGCTACACCAACCATACCCTCCTGCCCGAGGCGCTGGAGACGTGGCCGGTGGAACTGCTGGAGCGTGTCCTGCCGCGTCACATGCAGATCATCTATCTGATCAACTGGATGCATCTCGAAGAGCAGGGCAAGCAGGGCCGCGGCAGCGCCGAGCAACTGGCCGCCGTCTCCCTCATCGACGAGTCCCATGGAAAGCGTGTGCGCATGGGGCATCTCGCCTTCCTCGGCGCTCGCCGCGTAAACGGCGTTTCGGCCCTTCACACCGATCTCATGCGCACCACGGTCTTCAAGGAACTGCACGCCCTCGACACCGACAAGATCGTCAACAAGACCAACGGCATCACCTTCCGACGCTGGCTTCACAATGCCAACCCGGAGCTGACCGCGCTCGCCGTCGAAGCGCTGGGACCCGAGGTTCTCGACACGCCCGCACTCCTGTCGACGCTGGCCGATGTCGCTTCGGACGCGAATTTTCAATCGCGCTACAGCGCCATGCGCAGGGCCCGGAAGATCGCGCTCGCCCAGGTGGTCGCCGATCGCACCGGCATCGCGATCGATCCTTCGGCTCTGTTCGACGTTCAGATCAAGCGCATCCACGAATACAAGCGCCAACTCCTCAACGTGATCGAGACGGTGGCGCTCTACCAGGCCATCAAGGCCGATCCGAAGAAGGATTGGACGCCGCGTGTGAAGATCTTCGGCGGCAAGGCGGCGCCGAGCTATGTCCAGGCCAAGCTCATCATCAAGCTCGCCTGCGATGTCGCCAAGGTCGTCAACGCGGACCCGGACGTGGCCGGTCGCCTGAAGGTGGTCTTCCTGCCGAATTATTCCGTCAGCCTGGCCGAGACGATCATCCCGGCGGCGGACCTCTCGGAACAGATCTCGACGGCGGGGATGGAAGCCTCCGGCACCGGAAACATGAAGCTGGCGCTCAACGGCGCGCTCACCATCGGCACGCTGGATGGGGCGAACATCGAGATCCGCGACCATGTCGGGCCCGAGAACATCTTCATCTTCGGGCTGGATGCGGCCGGCGTGCAAGCGCGCCTCGCCGAGCCCGGCTATGCCGCTGCGGCCATCGACGCGTCACCGCGGCTCAAGGCAGCGCTCGACCTCATCGCGGGCGGGGCCTTCTCTCCCGAAGAACCCGCACGCTTCCACCCGATCGTCGAGGATCTGCGCCACAACGACCGTTACCTGGTGACCGCGGATTTCGACGATTACTGGCGGGCGCAGCGGGCCGTCGACGGAGCCTGGAGCAATCCATCGCTCTGGTGGCGGACGGCGATCCTCAACACGGCCCGGATGGCGTGGTTCTCGTCCGACCGTTCGATGCGGGAATATGCCGACGACATCTGGGGCATCCGCGTCCCTTGAGCCGCGTCCCCTGAGCCGTGTGCGTCCAGCCCTGCCACGCAGCGCTGGACGCGCAACCGCCGGATCGGCTCGTCAAACGCCACAGGGCGCATCCTTGCACGGGATGCGCCCTGTGGCGTTCAGGCTTCCGGATCGCGGCGCCGGTCAGATGCCGGCGTCGATCAGGATGGGATGACAGCGGGCGCCCATCTTGGCAGCCAGAACCTCGACCGCCCCGACCGTCGAGGCATCGCCGGCGACATGGACGACGTCCGTGCTGCGCAGCGAGGGCAGGTGCGCCGTCAGCGGACCGGGCCGCACTTCCGGGGGGCGTTGGCGGGTCCGGTCGGACACCGAAACGATCTGCGTGACTCCGGTGGCACGAAGCCAATCGAGCGCGGGGCGCATGTAGAGGTCGAGGGGATTGCGGGCACCGACGAGGAGAACGATGTCGCGGGCCGGCTCGATGTAACGAGCCGCATGCGCGATCGACCAGATCGGGCCGAAGCCGGTCTCAGCGGCCACAAGCACCAGACGTCCGCCGCCGGACCGGTAGAAGCCGCGCCCGACCGGGCCCTTGATTTTCACCGGCTGATCAAGCGCGAGGGCTTCGATCAGTTCATGCCCGAGGCCGAACCCATCCCGTTCCTGGCGGATGTGAAAAACGAGCTCGTTCAACTCGGCCGAGCCGTCGACGCGAAGGGTCGGGCTCAAGGTCACCGGGGCGAAGCCCGCGAAGGTGATCTCGACCCCGTGCCCCGGCTCCAGAGCCAGTCGGCGGGTGATCGTGACGACGACCTGGAAGGTCTGAGGACCGACGGCGGAGATCTCCGTCACGGTTCCGGCACGCTTCTGCACGGCGGCCGGTCGCGTCGGCAAGGCGAACCGTTGCGGTGGATCGATCGCGGCGGCGCGGGGCAGAGAGAGCTTGAGCGCCTCACCCCGATGCGCACGGCTCTGGGCGCGACGCGGGGCGGGGCCTGCACCCTGACCGCCGAGCCCCGGGGCAGGGGCGATCATTCCATCGGCAAGGGCTGCTTCCAGCGGCGTATCACCCGTGGATACGCGGACGGACTTGCCGTTGACGACGAGCGAACAACGGGCGCTCATGGTCGTCCTTCGTTGAGAGAAATAGAGAGGGAGAGGCTTGGCGGGGTCCGCGAACCGACGCGTCAGCGTAGTTCGGTCAGGAGATGATCGACGAGGGCCGCCCAGCGATCGCGCACGGCTTGCGCCTCCGGTGTGAGAGGCTCTGCGGCATCGATCCGGCTGATACAGGCGCGAAGCCGCTCGGCTTCGCGGCGCTCCGCGCCGAGAACCGCTTTCATCACCATGACTTCGGCCTTGAGCTGGGACGTCTCGGCGGAGGCCGAAACGCTCCTGCCCGCGGCCACGGCCGGGATGGACGTCGCAAGGGCCGGAGCGACGTCCTCGACGACGCGGATCGGACGCGCCATCAAGCGCCGAACGATGCCCGTGTCGATCTCATCGTCCACGATCCGCAACGCAGCTTGCGCCATCACGCCATCTCCTTCGGCTGGCTCATCGAGCTTCGCCGCCACTCTCTCGAGCGTGAAGGTGCCCGATCATGGTTAAAGGAGATTTAATTCGATCAGACGCATTTCGCGGAATTGAAATGCGGTTGTGATCAGGCTGCTTCTGGTGCGGCACCCAACAATTGTCGCGCCTGCAGCATCGACATCGGTTCACCGAAGGCGAAGCCTTGGGCGTATTCGCATCCGAGTTCGAACAGGACCTGTGTGTCCACTTCCGACTCGGCACCTTCTGCGACGATCGACAGGCCCAGCTCCTGTGCCATCTTGACGATCGAGCGCAGGATCGCCGTTTGCCCGGACGCGATCTGCCGCACGAACGACTGATCGATCTTGATGGTGTCGAAGGGAAAGCGCTGCAGGTAGGACAGGGCCGAGTAACCGGTGCCGAAATCATCGAGCGACAGACCGGCGCCGAGATCGTGAATCCGGTGCAGCATCTGGGCCGCGTATTCCGGGTTCTCCATCACCAGGCTTTCGGTCATCTCAAGCTTGAGCGAACCCGGGATGACACCGGACCGGGCCAGGATCGTCTTGACGTCGTGCAGCAGGTCGTGCCGCAGCAGCTGACGCGAGGACACGTTCACCGAGGCGAAGATCGGTGGCTCGACGTCGAGCGAGCGTTGCCAGGCGGCAAGTTCGAGCGCGGTCCGCTCCAGGGCGAAGATGCCGAGATTGACGATGAAGCCGCTCTCTTCGGCGATCGGCAGAAAGGTCGCCGGCGTGATGCGACCGAGTTTGGGATGGTCCCACCGCAGAAGCGTCTCGAAGCCCGCGACGGTCCGATCTTCCAGGCGCACGATCGGCTGGAACAGCACCTTCATTTCGTTGCGTTCCAGCGACCGGCGCAGATCCGCTTCCAGCATCAAACGGTCGCTGCGCTCATTTCGCATCGTGGCGCGGAAGACCTCCGTGCGATCTCCGCCGCCGCGCTTGGCCTGGATCATGGCCATCTCGGCGTTCTTGAACACCTCCTCCCGCTTGAGATTCGCCCCCCCCTCGTAGAGCGCGAGTCCTACCGACACCGTGAGGAAGATCTCCCGGTCGGCGTAGGTGATCGGTGTGGCGATCGCTTTGCGCAACATTTCGGCGAACGCCAGAATGCGATCGGGTTCGCGCTCGGACAGCAGGATCAGGGCGAACTCATCGCCCGCGACCCGCGCCAGGGTGTCTTGCGGCCGCAGCAGGCGCCCGAGCCGGCGGGAGAGCGTCAGCAGGATGGAATCGCCCGCCGAGAGACCGATCGCGTCGTTGATCGCCTTGAAGCGATCGATGTCGAGCACGATCGTGGTGGGGCGCAGGCGCGCATCCTGGCCCGCGAAGGCGAGGGCGGCATCGAGCCGGTCGTAGAACAATTCGCGGTTTGGCAGGCCCGTCAGACTGTCATGAACGGCATCATGGAGCAGCCGCTCCTCCGCGGTTTTCACCTCGGTGACGTCGCTGATGGTTCCGACGACACGGATGACCTCGCCGTCCGAGCCGATCACCGGGCGGGCTTTCAGGCGGTACCAGAAATACGGCCCGCCGGCGGAGCGGAGGCGAAAATCGTGAACGATCCGGCCGCGGCGCTCCTCAATGATCGTATCGAGGGCTGCGGAGTAGCGCTCGACATCGAACGGATGGACGAGGCCGAGCCAATTCGCGGCCGGACCTTCGAGCGTTCCGCGCTTGAGGCCGAGCTGCCCCTCCATTTCCTGCCCGGCGAAAACCCGGTCGCTCGACACATCCCAGTCGAAGACCACGTCCCCTGCGCCCGTGAGTGCGAGGGCGCGACGCTCCGTATCCGAGACGAGCGCATGCGTCAGACCACCGCCCGCGAAGGCGTGCTGCATCACCGTGAAGCCGATCAGCATGACGATGAGGACGAGGCCGCCGATCAGCGCGGGCTGGACGAGGTCACTGCCGATCTGCCCCGTAATGGCAAAGCCCGCCGCCACCACCCAGACCATGAGCAGGCACCAGGTCGGGATCAGCAGGATGGCTCGGTCATAGCCGTTATGCGCCGCGAGATAGACGATCAGCAGCAGCCCGACGCCCGCCACGGCCGCGATCGAGATGCGCGCGACGCCGGCCGCCACGGGCGGATCGAACACCGCAAGGCCGACGAGGCAGGCGAGAAACAGGAGCCAGATGATTGCCACGTGGCTGTAGCGGACATGCCAGCGGCTCAGGTTGAGGTAGGCGAACAGAAACACCAGCAGGGTCGCGCCCAGGACGGCTTCCGTCGAGGCGCGATAGACGCGCTCTGCGACCTCGGTGATGGGGAAGACGCGCTGCAGAAATCCGAAATCAATGGACGCATAGGCCAGCACGGCCCAGGCCAAGGACGCTGCAGCCGGGAAGATGATCGCGCCTTTGACGACAAAGATGATCGTGAGAAACAGAGCCAGGAGACCGGCAATGCCGATAATGATGCCCTTATAGAGCGTCAGTCCATTGGTCTTCTTGCGATAGGCTTCCTGGTCCCAAAGGTAGACCTGCGGGATGTTGGGTCCCTGAAGTTCGGCCACGTAGGTGACCGTCGCGCCGGGATCGAGCGTAATTACGAACTGGTCGGCTTCCGGGTTTTCGTCGCGTTCCGGCCGGATACCCTGACTGGCGGTGATCGCGGCGATGCGGGAGCCCCCGAGATCCGGCCAGATCACGCCCGAGCCGACGAGCCGGAAATGGGGCGCGACGAGGACCCGATCGACCTGCTCGTCGGTATCGTTGGTGAGCGCGAAGACCATCCAGTCCGGACGGGCGCCCGTGTCGCGGGCCTTCACGACGATGCGCCGAACGATGCCGTCCTTTCCGGGAGCGGTCGAGATCTGAATCAGATCGCCATCGGAGCGGTACCGCTCGATCATCGGTGTCAGATCGATCGCGGGTGCGTCGAGGGTCACCCGCACCGCCTCCACGGCGCACGCGGGCCCGCCCAGGATCAGAGCACCGAGGAGCGTCGCGACGAGAGCCGGAACGAAGGCGGCGAGGACAGAAGCGATTCTACGCAACGGGCGAGTGTTCCGGCCGGGCGAGGCATGATCGATGGAAGCAGGCGAAGGATTACGGCTCAGCTGTGCGTCCAGTCGTATCGGTGAGAACCTCGGCGAGCAAGGCGAGGAGCCGACCTGCGCGGAGACGTTCACCGTTTCCTAACCGTGACGCCATGCGGTTTCGATCGCCCGTCTTTGCGGCCAAAACAAGCCGCACGGGGCGGGCTCACCCCGCCTTCAAGGCCGCGCTGATCTGCTCGAGCCTCGGCAGCTTCTTGATCGGTCCGATCGCCGCCAGGGTCGGCGCCCCTTCGAGCAGGCGCTTGCCGGCCCTGCGCACGTCCTCGACGGTGACGGCATCGACCTTCGCGATCACTTCGCTGGCGGGGATGACGCGCCCCCAAGCCAGGATCTGGCGCGCATTGCGCTCGATGCGCCCGCCCGGCGTCTCGAGCGCGGAGAGGAGCGCGACCTTGAGCTGCGCCTTGGCGCGCGCGACCTCGACGGTGTCGGCCTCGGCAGCGGTCTTGATCGTGGTCTCGACGGTGACGTTCATCAGGTCGGCAAGATCGCCGCTGGAAGTCCCGGCGCCGATGCCGAACAGGCCGCAATCGTAGAACGACCAATGGAAGGACTGGATTTCATAGGCCAGGCCCCGCGTTTCACGCACCTCGTGCCAGAGGCGCGAGGTCAGACCGCCGCCGAGCACCTGGGCGAACATGTGGAGCGCGTAGTAATCGTCGTCGCGAAAGGAGATGCCCGGCAGTCCGAGGACGACGTTGGCCTGCTCCAGCTTCTTCTGCAGCCGCTTCTCGCCGCCGCCGTAGATTCCCGGCACGGTTTCGGGCGGCTGGCTCGCTTTCAAACCCCCGAAGTAGCGCTGGGCAGATTCGACGACCCGCTCGTGCCCGATCGCGCCGGCGGCGGCCAGCACGATCCGGTCCGGGGTGTATTCGCGCGCGAGATACGCCTCGATCGCGTTGCGGTCGAAGCTGTTGATGGTCTCGGGCGTGCCGATGATGGGACGACCCATCGGCTGATTCGGAAAGGCAGCCTCGGTGAAGGCCTCGTAGACGACGTCGTCCGGCGTGTCCTCGATCGCCGCGTATTCCTGCAAAATGACGCTCTTCTCGCGCTCCAGCTCGCCGGCATCGAACACCGAATCCGTCAGGATGTCGCCGATCACATCGAGGGCGACGCCGGCATCCTCGCCCAGCACACGCGCGGTGTAGCTCGTGCCTTCGGCGCTGGTGGCGGCGTTGATGTCGCCGCCCACATTCTCGATGTCTTCGGCGATGCGCCGGGCCGACCGTGTCTTGGTGCCCTTGAAGGCCATATGCTCGATGAGGTGGCTGAGGCCGCCCTCGTCGGCGCGCTCGTGGCGCGAGCCGGCGCCGACCCAGACCCCGAGGGTGGCGGTCGCCACGCCCGGCATCGCCTCGGTCACGACGGTGACCCCGTTCTCCAGCTTGGTGATCTTCAGGTCGGGAGAGGCGCCGTGCGTGGCGAAGTGCTGGTTCATGAGCGCTCAGGCTCCCCTGGTGATGCGGGCACGCTCGCGGATGAATGTCTCGACCGCAGCCTGATCGTTGGCCACGCGGGAGAAGCTTTCCGGGCGATCCATGAGATCGGCCAGATGCGGCGGCAGTTCCGGGCGCCGGCCACCGATCGCCTCAGCGACCGCGTCCGGAAACTTGGCCGCATGCGCGGTGGCGAGCGCTACCACCGGTGTCCGGGGATCGCTGCGGAGCAATCCGCGGGCCGCATGGACGCCGATGGCACTGTGCGGGTCGAGGACGTGGCCGGTCTCCGCATGGGTGCGGGCGATCTCGGCCTTCACGTCGGGCTCCGATACCGCCGTCGCATCGAATTCCGCGCGTACCGTCTGGAGCACACCCGGATCGAGCTGGAACCCGCCCGACTGCTTGAGACCGGCCATCAGGCGGCCCAGGCTGGACGAATCGCGCCCGAGGGCTTCGAACAGCAGGCGCTCGAAATTCGAAGAGATCTGGATGTCCATCGACGGCGAGGTGGTCGGATGAACGCCGCGGACCTCGTAAGAGCCGTGCTCCAGGGTACGGGCCAGGATATCGTTGGCGTTGGTTCCGATCATCAGGCGTTCGATGGGCAGGCCCATGCGCTTGGCGACCCATCCGGCCAGGATGTCGCCGAAATTCCCGGTCGGGACCGCGAAGGAGACCGGCCGGTGCGGCGCGCCGAGGGCGACGGCGGCGGTGAAGTAATAGACCGCCTGTGCGGCGACGCGGGCCCAATTGATCGAATTGACGCCGGACAGCCGGACCTCGTCGGCGAACTCGGCGTGCTGGAACAGCGCTTTGACGATGTTCTGGCAATCGTCGAAGTTACCGTCGATGGCGATGGCGTGGACATTGTGCGCCCCCACCGAGGTCATCTGCCGACGCTGCACCTCGGACACCCGGCCCTCGGGGAACAGGATGAAGACGTCGACCTGATCGAGGCCGCGGAAGGCCTCCACGGCAGCGCTGCCGGTATCGCCCGAGGTCGCCCCGACGATGGTCGCCC
This sequence comes from Methylobacterium sp. Ger2507, assembly GCF_055231875.1. Taxonomy (NCBI): domain Bacteria; kingdom Pseudomonadati; phylum Pseudomonadota; class Alphaproteobacteria; order Hyphomicrobiales; family Methylobacteriaceae; genus Methylobacterium; species Methylobacterium sp. Ger2507. The sequence goes on along the minus strand of NZ_JBUYVC010000001.1, from coordinate 4,834,462 downwards.
GCGCGCCGCGCGCCCGGAGCACGTGGTCCATCAGGCGTCCGAGCAGCTGCATCGCCACGTCCTTGAACGCGAGCGTCGGGCCATGGAAGAGTTCGAGCAGGAACAGGTTGTCGTCGAGCTGCACCAGCGGGCACACGGCCGGATGCCGGAAGGTGGCGTAGGAATCCTCAATCATCCGATCGAGATCCGTGTCGGCGATCTCCCCATCGATGAGCGGACGCAGCACGGTCTTGGCGGCGTCGGCATAGCGGACGCCCGCGAGACCCGCGATGGTCGGTCGGGCGATCTGCGGCCAGGTTTCCGGCACGTACAATCCGCCGTCGCGGGCGAGGCCGGCGAGCAGGGCATCGGAAAAGTTGAGGGGCGCCGCGGCGCCGCGGGTCGAAACGTGAAGCAAGGGGGCCTCCGGGAAGGCGCCCCGTCTACACGATGTCGACGGGCGTGTCGAAAGGGGCCACGGCGGTCAGGCCCGGCTGCCGGGCACTTTCAGGAGGCGGCAGCCGGTGATGCGCCACGCGCCGTCCGGCTGCTTCTCGAGACTGTACAGAGCAGCCCAGTCGACGCCGTCCTGATCCTGCAGGCTGACCCCGACGGAGAGACCGGCGTCACCCGCGTCCTCGATGCGGTCCACGCTGTAGCGCCGGGCGCGGTAGATCGCAGCGTAACCGTCCCGGACCATCGCCACGAAGGTGTCGGACGACGGGAACAGGCCTTGGATGGCGGGCGCGGCCTGGGCGTAGGCCGTGGCCGCATCGTCGCGCCGGAAGGCGTCGATCTGGCGCTCGACCGTCGCTTTCGCGGCCTCACGCGCCGCGTCGTCGGCGGCCTGCGCGAAGCGCGGCATCAGCAGGAGGACGGCTAGCAACAGGACGCAGCGCATGACCCACCCTCCGGATCGTGATCGACCCACCGGATGCTAGACCGGATCGTCGGGGCCGACGAAGCGGGTTCTGGCCCGCGCCGATCACGATCGTGCGGGCTGCGGATCTTCGTGGAGGCGCCGCCAGGCGAAGACGCCGAAGACGCCGACGAGGCATGCGGCGATGCCGAACCACGTGAAGGCGTATTGAAGATGGTTGTTCGGCAGGTCGACGCGCAGCTGCCCGCCCTTCGGCCACCCGCCCGGATTGGGCGTCGCATCGGCCTCGACCAGGTAGGGACGGGGATCGGCGATCCCGCGCGAGGCGCTGATGCCGGCGATGTCGCGATTGAACCATTCGTTGCGGACAGGGTCCGGCGCGGGAACGAACATCGTCCGCGGCTCCGAGCCGCGCAGGATGCCGGTGACGGTCGTCTCCCCCTCGATCTGTCCGGCGGCGCGGCTGGCGGGCGCCTTCAGGGCGGTCGGTACGAACCCGCGGTTGATCAGGACGGTGCCGCCCTCCGTCAAACCGAACGGCGTCAGAACGTAGTAGCCCTGCAGGGCCCGGCCCGGAACTTCGCCGGCCGCAAGGCCGTGGACCAGCGTCTCGGCCTCATGCCGGAAGGTGCCGGTGATCCGGACACGCCGGAACTCGTCCCGCGCCGGGTCCCAGATCTGAGGTCCCGGGAGGGGCGCCGGTGGCTCGACCTTCGAGCGCTCCAGGATTCGGGCGATCAGCGCCTCTTTCTCGCTCTTCCGTTCGAGCTGCCAGACGCCGAGGCCGAGGAGGATCGCGAGGCAGATCAGGGAGACGAGACCGGGCGCCAGGATGCTGCGCCAGGCACCGGGGCGGAGGGTCGAAGCCATGGCTAGCGGAAACGTCCCTGTTCGGCTTTGTTGGTATATTGCAGCGCTGCCAGGACACCTTTCAGAGGGCGCACCAGCGCGAGACTCAACCCGATCGACAGGGACCCGGCCACCAAGGCGTGAACCCAGATCGGCGGCTCGTAGGTGATCTCGAGCCAGAGGGCGAGGCCAACCACGATGATGCCGACGATCGACATGACGAAGAAGGCAGGTCCGTCCCCGGAGTTGAAGCTGCCGTAATCCAGTCCGCAGACCTCGCAGGACGGCCGGAAGGTCAGGAACCCGTCGAACATGTGCCCCTCGCCACAGCGCGGGCAGCGGCCCCGCAAGCCGACGGAAACAGGGGATGGCGTCGCCCGCGATGCGTCCAAAACTGCAACTCCTCGACCGACTGGATGCCGGTCATCACGATATGGGCAGCGGGGAGACAGCCGAAACGCCGGAGCCATGAAAAAGGGCGGCTCGCGCCGCCCCTTCAACCCAGGCATGCAGCCGGTGACCGGCTCAGGGACCGTCTTAGTGAGCCGCGTGTCCGACGCCGGCGCCCCAGACGTAGATGGACGCGAACAGGAACAGCCAAACGACATCGACGAAGTGCCAGTACCAGGCCGCAAACTCGAAGCCGAGGTGCTGACGGGTGGTGAACTGGCCGAGATAGACGCGATAGAGGCAGATCGCGAGGAAGATCGTCCCGATGATGACGTGGAAGCCGTGGAAGCCCGTCGCCATGAAGAAGGTCGACGAGTAGATGCTGCCCGAGAAGCCGAAATGCGCGTGGGCGTACTCGTAGGCCTGGCAGGCGGAGAACAGGACGCCGAGGGCGATCGTCAGCCAAAGGCCGTACTTCAGGCCCTTCCGGTCATCGTGCAACAGGGCATGGTGAGCCCAGGTGATGGTGGTGCCCGAGGTGAGCAAAATGAGCGTGTTCAGCAGCGGCAGGTGCCACGGATCGAAGGCTTCGATCCCCTTCGGCGGCCATGTGCCCCCGGTGAAGTCGATGCGCGAGGCCTGGATCGGATCGGCGGTGTAGAGGGCGGCCTCGAAATAGGCCCAGAACCAGGCGACGAAGAACATCACCTCGGAGGCGATGAACATGATCATGCCGTAGCGATGGTGCAGCTGAACCACGCGGGTGTGATCGCCGGAATTGGCCTCGTGAACGACGTCTTTCCACCAGGCGAACATGGTGTAGAGCACGCCGAGTGTGCCTGCGCCGAAAATGTAGGGACCGGGGGTGAGCGTGCCGATCTGGAGGCTCTTCATCCAGAACACGGCACCGAAGGCCATCAGGAAGCCCGAAAACGCGCCGATCAGCGGCCACGGACTCGGGGCCAGAATGTGGAAGTCGTGATTTTTGGCGTGCGCCTCGGCCATTGAACTGTTCTCCTACCCCCGACCGGAGGGCCGCTGCCGGCCCTCGATCCACTGAATGGCGATCTCGACCGGGTAGCCCCGGATTGTTGTGCCCCACCCTTAGCCAGGGTCGCGCGCTGTTGTCACGCTTGCGCGGTCAAAAATTCGACTTCGTCCCCGTGCCACCCGTTGTCGCAAGCGCGGCCGTAGGCTGGCCGTTCTTCGACGCGAAGTAGGTGTATGACAGCGTCATCTCGGAAAGATGCGCCGTGTTCGAATCCTTGCGGACCTCGGGGTCGATGTAGAACACCACTGGAAAGTCCATCGTCTCGCCGGGCTGAAGCGTCTGCTCGTTGAAGCAGAAGCACTGCACCTTGACGAAGAAACCGCCCATGAGGCCCGGCTGGACGTTGAAGGTCGCGATTCCCGTCGACGGGGTGGATCCGGTATTCTTCACCCGGAAGAACACGGTCTTGGTTTCACCGAGGCGCGCCTCGACCTTCGGCGACTCGGCCTGGAAGCGCCACGGCAGGGTCGACGACACGTTGGTGTCGAAGCGAACCACCATGCTGTCGTTAATTGCGGCCGCGGTCGGCGCGAGGCCGGTCCGGGGCGTGCCGTCGTAGCCGGTCGCCTTGCAGAACATGTCGTAGAGAGGCACCGACGCGAAGGCGAGACCGATCATGCCGAACGCGAAGCCGGCGCAGGCCACAGCCGTGATGCCGGCTCGGCGGCCGGGTCCGCGCGGCGGATGTCGGGGGTCGACCATCAGAGGCGTCTCCGTGTGTGACGCGATCAGATCGGACGGTTCAGGACCTGGGGCCCGAGCTTCGCGATCGTCAGCACGTAAAAGATGGTCACCAGCGCGAACAGGACGGCCGCGATCGCGATGGAGCGCTTGCGGCGGCGCTGTGCCTCCTCCGGCGTCAGGGGGCGGGGCGTACCGGGAAGGCCGGGTCGTTCGCTCACAGGCTCACCGCGCGGAACAATCCAAGGCTCTGCTCGGCGAGGAGGGCTGCGAACATGAGGAACAGGTGGAGGATCGAGAAGCCGAACATGCCCATGGCGGCCTTACGCTCGGGCTCGCCGTCACGGTTGCGGAACACGTGAAGGCTGAAGGCGAGCATGCCCAGGCCCCCGAGGAAGGCGGTGACCGCGTAGAGCCATCCGCCGAAGCCGAGGACGACCGGGGCGAGGCCGAGGGGGAACAGGACGGCCGAGTAGGCGATGATCTGGCGCCGGGTCGAGTCCGGGCCGGCCACGTTCGGCATCATCGGGATGCCGGCCTTGGCGTAGTCGGCGGACTTGATCAGCGCGAGCGCCCAGAAATGCGGCGGAGTCCAGATGAAGATGATCAGGAACAGCACCAGCGATTCGATGCCGATCGTGCCGGTGACGGCGGCCTGGCCGACCATCGGGGGGAGGGCGCCGGCGGCGCCGCCGATGACGATGTTCTGCGGCGTGGCCCGCTTCAGCCACATCGAATAGACGACCGCATAGAACACGATGGTGAAGGCGAGGAGCCCAGCCGCGAGCCAGTTCGACGCAAGTCCCAGCACCAGCACCGAACCCACCGACAGGACGATGCCGAACGTCAACGCCTCGTCGGGACGAATCCGGCCGTCCGGGATCGGGCGCTTGGCCGTGCGGGTCATGACCGCATCGATGTCGGCGTCCCACCACATATTGAGGCAGCCGGAAGCGCCAGCGCCGACCGCGATCATCAGGAGCGAGATCGATCCGACGACGGGCTGGATGTGGACGTTCGAGACCACCATGCCGACCAGCGCCGTGAAGATGACGAGCACCATCACGCGGGGCTTGAGCAGGGCGAAGAAGTCCGAAACTTCGCCGCCCACCGGCGACAGAACTTGCGGCTCGGCGCCAGCGGATAGGCTGTTCGACAGGCTCGTCATGGGTACCTGAAAGGGTTTCGTGCTCGGGGGGGCTTCGGATCGCGCCGTCTGGCGCCGCCCTTTGCGGGAGGTCACGGTCTCGTTCGATGGAGCGAGATCGGGGTCTCCGGGAAAGAGCGAGGACCGCTCGCGCGGCCCTCGCAATCCTTGAAGCGACTTCGTGTCTTAGTGGTGGCCCGGCTCGTCGATGATCCGGGGAAGGGTCTCGAACTGGTGGAAGGGCGGGGGAGAAGACAGCGTCCACTCCAGGGTCGTCGCACCCTCGCCCCACGGATTGTCGGCGGCGCGCTTGCTCGAACGGAGCGCCAGAACGACGCCGATGAAGAACACCACCATGCCGAGCGCGAAGATGTGCCCGCCCCAGGTGGAGACCTTGTGCCAGCCGGCGAACGCCTCCGGGTAGTCGGCGTAGCGGCGCGGCATCCCGGCGAGGCCGAGGAAGTGCATCGGGAAGAACAGGACGTTCGCGCCGATGAAGGCGAGCCAGAAGTGCAGCTTGCCGGCCCACTCGGGGATGATGTGCCCGGTCATCTTCGGGAACCAGTAGTAGACACCGGCGAAGATGATGAACACGGCACCGAGCGAGAGCACGTAGTGGAAGTGCGCCACGACGTAATAGGTGTCGTGCAGGTACTTATCGACTGCGGAGTTCGCCAGCACCACGCCGGTGACACCACCGACCGTGAAGAGGAAGATGAAGCCGACCGCCCAGTGCATCGCGGCCGTGAAGCGGATCGAGCCGCCCCACATCGTGGCGATCCACGAGAAGATCTTCACACCCGTCGGCACCGCGATCACCATGGTGGCGAAGACGAAGTACGACTGCGTCTGGAGGCTCAGACCGACCGTGTACATGTGGTGCGCCCACACGACGAAGCCGACGACGCCGATGGCGACCATGGCGTACGCCATGGCCAGGTAACCGAACACAGGCTTACGCGAGAAGGTCGAGATGATGTGGGAGACGATGCCGAAGGCCGGCAGGATCATGATGTAGACTTCGGGGTGACCGAAGAACCAGAACAGGTGCTGGTAGAGGATCGGGTCGCCACCGCCGGCCGGATCGAAGAACGTCGTGCCGAAGTTGCGGTCGGTGAGCAGCATCGTGATCGCGCCGGCAAGGACCGGGAGCGAGAGGAGCAGCAGGAAGGCGGTGACCAGCATCGACCAGGCGAAGAGCGGCATCTTGTGCAGCGTCATGCCCGGCGCGCGCATGTTCAGGATGGTGGTGATGAAGTTGATCGCGCCGAGGATCGAGCCGGCACCCGAGAGGTGCAGCGCGAAGATCGCGAAGTCGACCGACGGTCCCGGGTGGCCCGAGGTCGACAGGGGCGGGTAGACGGTCCAGCCGGTGCCGGCGCCGTTCGCGCCGGGCGCACCCTCGACGAAGAGCGAGCAGACGAGGCTCAGAAAGCCCGCCACCGTCAGCCAGAACGACACGTTGTTCATGCGCGGGAACGCCATGTCGGGCGCGCCGATCATGAGGGGCACGAACCAGTTGCCGAAGCCGCCGATCAGCGCGGGCATCACCATGAAGAACACCATGATGAGGCCGTGGCCGGTCACGAACACGTTGTAGGTGCCTGGATTGGCGAAGTACTGCAGGCCCGGCTCTTCCATCTCCATCCGGATACCGAACGAGAGGAACGCGCCCATGATGCCCGCGCAGAAGGCGAACAGCAGGTAGAGGGTGCCGATGTCCTTGTGGTTCGTCGACAGGAACCAGCGGGAGAAGAAGGACGGCATGTGGTGGTCGTGGGCATCGTGGTGCCCCGTATGTGCAGCGGCATTCGCCATGGATTGCAGACCTTAGTCCAGGTTTCTCGTGATCATCTCGAAGGAAGCGCCGGGCGCCGCTCAGGGCCCGGCCGCGCGGTCCGCGCCCTTACCGGGCGTCGGCGAACTTGGAAGGGTCGTCGATACGGGCGAACTTCGTCTTACCCTCGGCAAGCCACTTGGCGTAGGCCTCCTCGCTGACGACCTGGACGGTGATCGGCATGTAGGCATGACGCGCGCCACACAGCTCCGAGCACTGACCGTGATAGGTGCCCTCGCGCTCGGCCTTGAACCAGAACTGGTTCAGGCGGCCCGGAATGGCGTCGATCTTGAAGCCGAAGGACGGCATCGCCCAGGAATGCATCACGTCGGCGGCGGTGACCTGGATCTTCACGATCTTGTTCACCGGGACGACCATGTCGTTGTCGGTGCCGAGAAGCTTCGGCTGCTTATCCTCGTCGAGGTTGGCGTCGAAGGTGAAGCCGCCACCGTTCTCCACGGCCGGGTACTCGTAGGACCAGTACCAGGCATGGCCGATGACCTTCACCAGGACGTCGGCCTTCGGATCGGAGAGCTGGGTGCGGAGCAGGCGGAACGACGGGATCGCCACGGCCACGAGGATGAGCACCGGAACGATGGTCCAGGCCACTTCGATCATGGTGTTGTGGGTGGTCTTCGAGGGCGTCGGGTTGGCCTTCTCGCTGAACCGGAAGACGCAGTAGAGAAGCAGCCCGAGCACGAAGAGCGAGATGCCGAACGACAGCCAGTGCATGCCGTGCTCGAACGAATGGATGTCCCGTGCGTTCTCGGTGACGGCGACCTGACGGTCCATCTGCCACGGAACCGGCTGGCCGATGCCGGCAGCGAGCGAAGACGACGTAGAAACGAGGAACGCGCCGAGCGCGGCAAGCCCCCATGATGTCCGGTGTTGCGCCTGCGACGTCCGCATGTGCCTCTCTTGGCTCCCCGTGATAATGATCGCCGATGCCGCGCGTCTTGCTGGGTTTGGTCTAAATCGCAAGTGCATTTCGCGGATCGCGGGCCGTTCGCGGGTTTGAGCCCACGTCTGGCCGATTGGCGTGTCAGACCACAAGGCCGGGAGGTGTGCAACCGCAACAGCGTCGCATCACACGGCTTCTTGGACGCGACCTGCCGGTTTTTCCATCGCTCTGCGGTCGCATCGCCGATGATTCAGAGTGATGCCGTGGATGGCCGCGGAGATGCTACAGGCTCCCGGCTCGCGTGTTGAGGTGAGGTTTTCGCGTGATCGACCGGTTGGAGTTCATCCTCGCCCTGGCGCGCGAACGTCACTTCGGACGAGCGGCCCAGGTCTGCAACGTGTCGCAGCAGACCCTGTCGGCCGGCGTCAAGCAGCTCGAGGAACGGCTGGGCGTGCTCCTCGTGCAGCGCGGCTCCCGCTTCCAGGGGTTCACGCCGGAGGGCGAGCGGGTTCTCGAATGGGCACGCCGCATCGTCGGCGATGCCCGCGCCATGCGGGAGGAGGTCACGAGCCTGCGCCGTGGCCTGTCGGGAAATCTCCGGCTCGCCGCGATCCCGACCGCGACCCCCATCGTGGCCGCGTTGACGACGCCGTTCCGGGCCCGCCACCCGAACGTACGCTTCTCCGTGCAATCGACGACGTCCGGCGAGATCGGGCGCCTCATCGCCGACCTCGAGATCGATGCGGGCATCACCTACCTGGAGAACGAGCCGCTCGGCCGGTTGACTGCGGTCCCGCTCTACCGGGAGCGCTATCGTCTACTGACGGCCGTCGACGGCACCTTCGGGTCGCGGGACACCGTCACCTGGGACGAAGTCGCGAGCCTGCCGCTCTGCCTGCTGACACCGGACATGCAGAACCGCCGCATCATCGACCGGCAATTGCTGAAGGCCGGGACGGAATCCGCGCCTTTGCTCGAATCCAATTCGATGATCGTCCTCCTGACCCACGTGCGTACGGCCAAATGGGCGAGCATCATGCCGGCGGTTCTTGCGGATACCTTCCGGCTGAGCGACCGCGTCCGGGCGGTGCCGATCGTCGACCCGGATGTGAGCCACCTCGTCGGCCTCGTCGTCCCTGAGCGCGAGCCGATGACGCCGCTCTGCGCCGGCCTTATCGTGGAAGCCAGGAACGCGGCGACCGGCATCGAGCAGATGATCGACGACCTCTAGAAAAATTTGAGATGACTCGCAAAACTTTTCAGTCGCTATGGATTTTTGCGTTGCAGCATCGGTTTCTGACAAAAAATCGTTGTCGGCCGACCGAACAGGGCGATTGATCCTCGGGTGGCGATATACCACCTTGGAACCAGAACAAGATAAGTCTGGGTAGGAACAATGGTGCCGAACGAGCCCTGGAGCGAGCCCCGCGCCGCCGGGATAATCGCCGAACATGTCCACCTCGAGGGTGCGACGCTCCCCATCCTGCACGCCTTGCAGGAAACTTTCGGCTACGTCGACGAAGGGGCGGTTCCGCTGATTGCGGACGCTTTGAATCTGTCGCGCGCGGAAGTCCACGGCTGCATCACCTTCTATCATGATTTCCGCAGAGCGCCGGCCGGGCGACACCAGGTGAAGCTGTGTCGGGCCGAAGCCTGCCAGGCGATGGGATCGGACGCGCTGCACGCGGAGATCCTCGGGCGGCTCGGGATCGACTGGCACGGGACCACCCCGGACGGACAGATCACCGTCGAGCCGGTCTATTGCCTCGGCCTCTGCGCCAACGGTCCGGGCGCTTTGGTCGACGATGAGCCGGTCGCCCGGCTGACGGCCGATTCCCTCGAAGCTGCTCTCACGGAGGTGAAGTCGTGAGCATCACGATCTACGTTCCGCGGGATGCGGTCGCGCTCGGTCTGGGCGCCAATCGGGTCGCGCGCGCGATCTTCGCCGGCGCCGAACGCCGCGGCCTCGACGTCACCATCGTGCGGACCGGCTCGCGCGGGCTGCTCTGGCTCGAGCCGATGGTCGAAGTCGCGACCGACGAGGGCCGGGTTGCGTACGGGCCGGTCACGGTTTCCGATGTCGACGCTCTGCTGGATGCCGGGCTGGCGACCGGCGGCGACCATGCGCTTCGCCTGGGCGACCCGGAGAAGATCCCCTATCTGGCCCGCCAGCATCGTCTCACCTTCCAGCGCTGCGGCGTGGTCGATCCGGTCTCGGTCGACGACTATCGGGCGCATGGCGGTTACAAGGGCCTGGAAGCCGCGCTGAAGCTCGATGCGGCCGGCATCGTCGCCGAGGTGCGGGAATCCGGTTTGCGTGGACGCGGCGGCGCGGGCTTCCCCGCCGGCATCAAGTGGAACACGGTGATGCTGGCGCAATCGCACCAGAAATACGTGGTCTGCAACGCCGACGAGGGCGATTCCGGCACATTCGCGGACCGGATGATGATGGAGGGCGATCCCTTCAATCTCATCGAGGGCATGACCATCGCGGGGATCGCGACCGGGGCCACCCGCGGCTACATCTATCTGCGCTCCGAGTATCCCCAGGCCTTCGCGACCCTCAAGGAGGCGATCGCCAACGGGATCAAGGCCGGATTCCTGGGCGACAACGTCATGAACTCGGGAAAGGCCTTCCACCTGGAAGTCCGTCTCGGGGCGGGGGCCTATATCTGCGGGGAGGAGACGTCGCTGCTGGAGAGCCTGGAAGGCCGTCGCGGCATCGTCCGCGCCAAGCCGCCCATTCCGGCTCTGAAGGGCTTTCTCGGCCAGCCGACCCTCGTCAACAACGTGATGACCTTCACGGCGGTGCCCTACATCCTGGAGCACGGCGCCAAGGCCTATGCGGAGTACGGCATGGGCCGCTCCCTCGGCACGCTTGCGATCCAGCTCGCCGGCAACATCAAGCATGGCGGCCTGATCGAGTACGCGTTCGGCATCACGCTGCGTGAGATCATCGAGGATTTCGGCGGCGGTACGCAGAGCGGCCGTCCGGTCCGCGCCGTGCAGGTTGGTGGCCCGCTCGGGGCCTACTTCCCCGACCACCTGCTCGACACGCCGCTCGATTACGAGGCGATGGCGGCGAACAAGGGCCTCGTCGGACACGGCGGCATCGTGGTGTTCGACGACACCGTGGACATGGCCAAGCAGGCCCGCTTCGCCTTCGAGTTCTGCGCGGTCGAATCGTGCGGCAAGTGCACGCCCTGCCGCATCGGCGCGACCCGCGGCGTCGAGACCATGGACAAGGTCATCGCCGGAATCCGGCCGACCGAGAACCTCGCTGTGGTCGCCGACCTCTGCGATGTGATGACCGACGGTTCGCTGTGCGCCATGGGCGGTCTGACGCCAATGCCCGTCATGAGCGCGATCACCCACTTCCCCGAGGATTTCCAGCAGCGCGGACCGATGTCCGTCGCCGCCGAATAAGGAGGCGCGATCCATGGCCCTCATCAAAGAGATCGACTACGGCACCCCGATCCGGGTGAACGAGCAGACCGTGACGCTCACCATCGACGGGATGAGCGTGACGGTACCGGCGGGCACGTCCGTGATGGCGGCCGCCATGCATGCCGGCACCCAGATCCCCAAGCTCTGTGCTACCGATTCGCTTGAGGCCTTCGGCTCCTGCCGTCTCTGCCTCGTGGAGATCGAGGGACGGCGTGGCACGCCGGCCTCGTGCACGACGCCGGCCGAGAACGGCATGGTGGTCTCGACCCAGACGGACAAGCTGGCCAAGCTCCGCAAGGGCGTGATGGAGCTCTACATCTCCGATCACCCCCTGGACTGCCTGACCTGCGCCGCCAACGGCGACTGCGAGTTGCAGGACATGGCCGGCGCGGTCGGCCTGCGGGACGTGCGCTACGGCTATGACGGGGCCAACCACGTCAAGCCGACCTCCGAGCAGTACCTGCCGAAGGACGCGTCCAACCCGTACTTCACCTACGACCCGTCGAAGTGCATCGTCTGCAATCGCTGCGTCCGTGCCTGCGAAGAGACGCAGGGCACCTTCGCGCTGACGATCTCGGGGCGCGGCTTCGACAGCCGCGTCGCCGCCGGCCCGACCGATTTCTTCAACTCGGAATGCGTCTCCTGCGGCGCCTGCGTCCAGGCCTGCCCGACCGCGACCCTCCAGGAGAAGTCGATCATCGAGCACGGTCAGCCGGACCACTCGGAGATCACCACCTGCGCCTATTGCGGCGTCGGCTGCTCGTTCAAGGCCGAGATGCAGGGCACCCGCATCGTCCGCATGGTGCCCTACAAGGGCGGCAAGGCGAACGAGGGCCATTCCTGTGTGAAGGGCCGGTTCGCCTACGGCTACGCCACCCACAAGGACCGCATCACCAAGCCGATGATCCGCGACAAGATCACGGACCCCTGGCAGGAAGTCTCCTGGGAGGTCGCGATCGATCGCGCGGCGTCCGAGTTCAAGCGCATCCAGGCCAAGTACGGTAAGGATTCGGTTGGCGGCATCACCTCGTCCCGCTGCACCAACGAGGAAGCCTACCTCGTTCAGAAGCTGGTCCGCGCGGCCTTCGGCAACAACAACGTCGACACCTGCGCCCGCGTCTGCCACTCGCCGACCGGCTACGGCCTGATGTCGACGCTCGGAACTTCGGCCGGCACCCAGGACTTCGCGTCCGTGGCGCATTCCGATGTCATCCTGGTCATCGGCGCGAACCCGACGGACGGCCACCCGGTCTTCGCGTCCCGCATGAAGAAGCGCCTTCGCGAGGGTGCGAAGCTCATCGTCGCCGATCCGCGTAAGATCGACCTGGTGAAGTCGCCTCACATCAAGGCCGATTATCATCTGCCGCTGAAGCCGGGTTCGAACGTCGCCTTCATCAACTCGATGGCGCATGTCATCGTCACCGAAGGCCTCGTCGACGAAGCCTATGTCCGTGAACGGTGCGATCTCGGCGACTTCGAAGCCTGGGCGCGCTTCGTGGCCGACGAGCGTCATTCCCCCGAGGCGCAGGCCACCTATACCGGCATCGATCCGGCCGAGCTGCGCGCCGCCGCCCGGCTCTATGCCAAGGGCGGTGCCGCCGGCATCTATTATGGCCTCGGCGTCACCGAGCACAGCCAGGGTTCGACCATGGTCATGGGCATGGCCAACATCGCCATGGCCACCGGCAACATCGGCATGCTGGGCGCCGGCGTGAACCCGCTCCGCGGCCAGAACAATGTCCAGGGCTCCTGCGACATGGGTTCGTTCCCGCACGAGCTGCCGGGATACCGCCACGTCTCGGACGATGCCACCCGCGAGACCTTCGAGGCGCTCTGGGGCGTGTCCCTCGACCAGCATCCGGGCCTGCGCATCACCAACATGCTCGATGAGGCCGTCGATGGCGCCTTCAAGGGCATGTACATCCAGGGCGAGGATATCGCCCAGTCCGACCCCGACACGCACCATGTGACGGCGGGCCTGATGGCGATGGAGTGCATCGTCATCCAGGACATCTTCCTGAACGAGACCGCGAAATACGCGCACGTCTTCCTCCCGGGCGCTTCGTTCCTGGAGAAGGATGGCACCTTCACCAATGCCGAGCGCCGCATCTCCCGCGTGCGCAAGGTGATGCCGCCGCTGTCCGGCGTCGGCGATTGGGAGGGCACGATGCTGCTCTCCAACGCTCTCGGCTACCCGATGAACTACAGCCACCCGAGCGAGATCATGGACGAGATCGCGTCCCTGACGCCGAGCTTCTCCGGCGTCAGCTTCGCCAAAATCGATGAACTCGGCTCGATCCAGTGGCCGTGCAACGAGGCCGCGCCGCGCGGGACCCCGATGATGCATGTGGACCGCTTCGTGCGCGGTCTCGGCAAGTTCATGATCACCGAGTACGTGCCCACCGAGGAGCGGACCGGACCGCGCTTCCCCCTGATTCTGACGACGGGCCGCATCCTGTCGCAGTACAATGTCGGCGCGCAGACCCGCCGGACGGAGAACTCGCGCTGGCACGAGGAGGATGTGCTGGAGATTCACCCCTTTGACGCCGAGGTTCGGGGCATCGTCGATGGCGACCTCGTCGCCCTCGAAAGCCGGTCGGGCGATATCGCCCTAAAGGCCATCGTCTCCGAGCGCATGCAGCCTGGCGTCGTCTACACGACCTTCCACCATGCCAAGACCGGCGCCAACGTGATCACCACCGATTACTCGGATTGGGCCACCAACTGTCCCGAGTACAAGGTCACAGCGGTCCAGATCCGGCGGACGAATCGCCCGTCCGATTGGCAGGCGCGATTCTTCGAGGAGGACTTCTCGTTGACCCGGATTGCGACCCAGCTGAATGCGGCCGAGTGATCCGCAGGGCCTGACGGCGAACGAAGAGGACGTGCCGGTCGAGACTGCCCGGCGCGTCCCTACCCTGGTCGTCGCCTACGACGATCCGGAACCCCGGACCGGAACCCGTCCCCTCGCGGTCGAGATGCCGGTCAATCTCGTCTACGGCACGGTGCCCTATGCCGTGATGATGACGACGCCGGCCGACCTCGTGGATTTCGCCTACGGGTTCAGCCTGACCGAGGGCATCGTCGCCTCGGCCGACGAGATCCGCTCGGTACGGGTCGAAGCGGACACGGCGGAAGGCGGAATGCGCCTTCTCGTCGACCTGGTGCCCGGGCGCTTGCGCGAACATCTCTCCCGCAAGCGCGCCATGTCGGGACGTACCGGCTGCGGCGTCTGCGGGATCGACGATCTGGCCTCGCTGCCGAAGGCTGATGCGCCTCTGCACGGGGCCGGACAGGTCACGATCGCGGCGATCCAGCGGGCGCTGCTGGCCATGGGCGACGCGCAGGTGCTGAACGCGGAAACCCGGGCGGTTCACGCGGCCGCCTGGGCCGACCTCGACGGCACCCTCGTGGCCCTCCGCGAGGATGTCGGGCGCCACAACGGCCTCGACAAGCTGATCGGCGCCCTGATGCAGCGGGGGACTGATCCGGCGGACGGCTTCATCGTGATCACAAGCCGCTGCTCCTTCGAGATGGTGGAGAAGGCGGCGAGTCTCGGTGCCACGGTGCTGGTGGCGATCTCGGCGCCGACCTCTCTCGCCATCGACCGCGCCCGCCTGCACGGCATGACGCTCTGCGCCATCGCCCGCTCCGACACGCTGACGGTGTTCACCGGCCGCGAACGCCTCGTCCTATCCACGCTGCCCTGAAGGCGCGCGAATCTCGTTCCTTCGCGCATTCTTTCCTTCGCGAATCCCAGCCCTCACCGAATTCCGTGCCCCCGAGAGAGTTGCCGACCCCATGAGCGCCCTGACATCCGACCAGAAGCTGGTTCGCATGGCGAACCAGATCGCCACCTTCTTTCGGTCCTACCCGGACGAGGAGGCGGTCGCCGGCATTCACAAGCACATCGTGGCGTTCTGGACGCCGAAGATGCGCGCCGCTCTCGAGGCCTTCGGCCCGAAGCCGGAGAGCGGACTCGACCCGCTCGCGCTGCGCGCTCTTCAGGATACGCCACAGGCCGAGAGCCCGGTCCGTGCGGGCACCCGCGACCCTCATCTGCAGGGAGCGGGCGCCAGCGACGCCGGCTGAGCCCTTCGCGTCCGTGCTCCCGAAGGCTGGCGGGTTTCGAGTCCCGTCGGCCTGGGGCCTATTCGGGCTCCTTGGCGGTGGTGCCGGGAACGATCGTCGCGCCACCGATGACCCGGACCGGGCGCTTGGCGTCCGACGGAACATCCTTCCAGTTCTGCGCCACCGGCTTCTCGGGCGGCGGTGGCTGAACGGAGGCCGGCGTCAGGCTGCTGGGTGCTTCGACCTTGGGCGGTGTGGCTGCAGCTGATGCGGGAGCCCCGTCCGACTTCGGCTCGTTTTTCGCCGCCGCCGGCGGCACCTCCGAAAGCTTGGGCGAAAGCTTGGGTGCGTCCGGCATCGCGACGGGAGCGGCGGCCTTGGGCGGAGGGCTCAGGCGCACCACCCGTCGCGGACCCTCGGACTTCGGCTTCGCTTCGGACCCACGGGCATCGGGATTCAAGCCCATGATGTTGGAGTCCACCGATTCGGGTCGCGCCCGTCGGATAGACTGCTGTCGTTCGGCCGGATCGGGGCGCAGCCGACGCGCCGACTCCTGCGGGAAGGGGATATCCCCGGGTGGAATGATCCGCTCGGCCTCCCGGATCGGGCGGCGGGGGGACTCGTCCTCCTCGGTCCAGCCATAGCCCGGCGTCCGGCGCACGATTCGGGCGGGCGCTTCGGGGACGATGTCGAGACGCTGCCGTCCGAGAATCCGGCCGTCCCGCGCGTCGACGAACAGACGCAAACGGTCGCCATAGGGATTCGAGGCTTCGACGATATACGCCTGCCCGTCGAATCGCGGCCGCGTCACCGCCGTGAAGCCGCGGTCGTTGAGGCGCCAGACGACGGCCCGTGGTGGCAGGAGAATGTCGGGCTCATAGGCGTATTGCGCCCGCGCCGTGTCGGCGCCCGTTATCGTGATGAGAATCGCCAGGCCCGCGAATCGAGCACGCAGGGATGGGGATGCACGCATGGAAGTCCTGCGAGACGAAACCATCGATCTGAGATCCCGAGTGAGGTCGGTTCGGAGGCCTGCTGTTGGCGCAGGTCCTCCGCTCCACGATCCGCCAGGGTCCAGGGAACCCCGCATGCCGCTTGTGCTCGGCCCATTGGGTAGACAGCCGGATTGGGGCAAGATTGCGGGCTCGTCACCGATCAGGGATCGCAACGATGCAATGGTCGTGTCATCATCGTGGTATACAGCGGCATGGCGGCACCGACGCGCGCAGGGAACCATGCGCTGGAAAACCGCAGCGCGGGCACGGACGCGCTCTTGCTGGAGCCTTTAGAATCTGTCACTTTCTGCGGGTAGGACAGTAGAGCTGTCCCATTCCCGGCGGGATACCTGTCCGGAAGGCTGTGAGGATCTCGCTCAGGTGACGTTGCCGGCGACCAAACGAGATTCGAAGCCGGTCGCCATCGCGGCGATCCGGGCCCGCACGGCTTGAGATCAAGCCGGCGTCGAGCCCGCGAGTTGCGGGCGCTTCCTGACCGAAGAACCCGCCAAGAGCCGACGCTGTCGAGAGATGAAACCCGGATCCTTTCAGGATTTGGGCATGAAACATGCTCGCATGCGAGCAGGTCGGAGGCGAGAGATGGTGGACGTGGTCGCATCTTCTGAGTTCGGGGCACTCCAGGCGTCGGTTCCTGCGACCCGCGACGGTACCAATCCGCTGATCGTGCGTGATACTGCTCTGCCGAAAGCTCAGGGCCTCTATGATCCGGCCCGCGAAAGCGATGCGTGCGGCGTTGGTTTTGTTGCCGACATGCACGACCGCCGCACGCACGCCATCGTCCAGCAGGGTCTGCAGATCCTGAAGAACCTCGACCATCGTGGCGCCGTTGGTGCCGATCCAAAGATGGGCGACGGCTGCGGCATCCTTGTCCAGATCCCCCACGCCTTCTTCAAGGCAGAGTGCGAGGCCCTTGGCATCGCACTCCCGGAGCCAGGTCACTACGGCGTCGGTCAGTTCTTCATGCCCAAGGACGCGGAGGCGCGTTCGCTGGTCGAAGACATCGTGGAGAAGGCCCTCGGCGACGAGGGCCTGCCTTTCCTCGGATGGCGCGATGTACCGGTCGATCCAAGCGATCTCGGCGTCATGGTCAGAGAGACCGAGCCTTGCCACCGGCAAATTTTTATCGGCCGACCCGCATCGGTGTCCGAGGAAGACGCCTTTGAGCGCCGCCTGTTCACCGCTCGCAAGGTCATCTCGAACAAGGTCTACGGACTGAAAGACGAGCGCGCGAACACCTATTATCCGGTTTCGCTCTCGACCCGGACCATCGTCTACAAAGGCATGGTACTGGTCGACCAGCTTGGCGAGTATTACCGCGACCTTCAGGATGAGCGCTTCGTCTCGGGGCTCGCCTTGGTGCACCAGCGCTTCGCGACCAACACCTTTCCGACTTGGCGCCTTTCGCATCCCTACCGCATGGTCGCGCATAATGGCGAGATCAACACCCTGCGTGGCAACGTCAACTGGATGGCGGCTCGTCAGGCCAGCGTCGATTCGGAGCTGTTCGGCAACGACATCTCGAAGCTTTGGCCGATCTCCTACGAGGGTCAGTCCGATACCGCGTGTTTCGACAACGCTCTCGAGTTCCTCGTGCAGGGCGGGTACTCGCTCGCGCACGCGATGATGATGCTCATCCCTGAGGCCTGGGCCGGCAACCCGCTGATGAGCGAAGAGCGGCGTGCCTTCTACGAGTACCACGCCGCTTTGATGGAGCCATGGGACGGCCCGGCCGCCGTATGCTTCACCGACGGCCGGCAAATCGGCGCTACGCTCGACCGCAATGGTCTGCGCCCAGCCCGCTACCTCGTTACCGACGATGGCCTCGTGGTGCTCGCCTCCGAGATGGCCGTGCTGCCGATCCCGGACGATAAGATCGTCGAGTCCTGGCGCCTGCAGCCGGGCCGGATGCTGCTCATCGACCTCGAGAAGGGCCGGATCGTCTCGGACGAGGAAATCAAGAGCGAGCTCGCAGCGGCACACCCCTATGCCGAGTGGGTGAAGAACACGCAAATTGTCCTGGAGGACTTGAAGCCGGTCATCCCGCGTGCGTCGCGCTCGGACGTGTCGCTCCTCGATCGCCAGCAAGCCTTCGGATATAGCCAGGAAGACTTGAAGCTGCTCATGGCGCCCATGGCGGTGACCGGGCAAGAGGCAGTGGGCTCCATGGGCACCGATACGCCGCTTTCGGCGCTGTCGGACAAGCCGAAGTCGCTATACTCGTACTTCAAGCAGAACTTCGCGCAGGTCACCAACCCGCCGATCGACCCGATCCGCGAGGAGGCCGTAATGAGCCTCGTTTCGTTCATCGGCCCGCGTCCGAACCTGCTCGACATGGAGGGAGCCTCCCGCAAGAAGCGCCTCGAGGTCCGCCAGCCAATTCTCACCAATGGCGACCTCGAGAAGATCCGCTCCATCTCCCATTTCGAGGATCGGTTCGACACCAAGACCCTCGACATGACTTTCCCGGCAGAGACTGGCGCGGCAGCCATGGAGGGTGCCGTCGACCGCCTATGCGATCGGGCTGAGGTTGCCGTGCGTGGTGGCTATAACATCATCATTCTGTCGGACCGCGGCATAGGACCCGACCGCATTGCGATTCCGGCTCTCCTGGCAACGGCCGCCGTGCATAACTACCTGATCCGCAAGGGACTTCGCACCTCCGTCGGACTCGTAATCGAATCGGGCGAGCCACGGGAGGTGCATCATTTCGCGTGCCTTGCCGGCTACGGCGCAGAGGCGATCAACCCCTATCTCGCCTTCGAGACGCTGATCGCGATGAAGGATGAGTTCCCGCCGGACCTCACGCCCGACGAGATTGTCTATCGCTACATCAAGTCGATCGATAAGGGGTTGCTGAAAGTGATGTCCAAGATGGGCATCTCGACCTATCAGTCCTACTGCGGTGCGCAGATATTTGACGCCATCGGTCTGAACTCATCGTTTGTCGCGCGGGATTTCTTCGGTACGGCAACGACCATCGAGGGCATCGGCATGGCCGAGGTCGCGCAAGAGACTGCGCGGCGTCACACCGATGCTTTCGGTGACTCGCCGATCTATCGCACAGCCCTCGATGTCGGTGGCGAGTATGCCTACCGCTTGCGCGGCGAGAGCCACACCTGGACTCCGGATTCGGTCGCGACCCTTCAGCATGCCGTGCGCCTCGGCCTGCCCGATCGCTATCGCGAATATGCCCGGCTGGTGAACGAGCAAGAAAATCACCTTAAGACGATCCGCGGCCTGTTCCGCATCAAGCAGGCGGCAGAACTCGGTCGGCCGCCGGTGGACATCGATCAGGTCGAGCCAGCAGCCGACATCGTCAGGCGCTTCGCAACCGGTGCCATGTCCTACGGGTCCATCTCGAAGGAGGCGCACGAGACCCTCGCTATTGCGGTGAATTCGTTCGGCGGCCGGTCGAACTCGGGAGAAGGCGGCGAGGAGGTCGAGCGCTTCAAGCCGATGGCGGACGGCCGCTCGCGCCGTTCGGCCATCAAGCAGGTGGCTTCAGGCCGCTTCGGCGTCACAACGGAATACCTCGTCAATTCCGATATGATGCAGATTAAGGTCGCTCAGGGTGCCAAGCCCGGTGAGGGCGGTCAGTTGCCCGGTCACAAGGTCGACGCCAAGATCGCCAAGGTCCGCTACGCCACTCCTGGCGTCGGCCTGATCTCACCGCCGCCGCACCACGACATCTACTCGATCGAAGATCTGGCTCAGCTGATCTTCGACCTGAAGAACGTGAACCCCGAAGCGGACGTTTCGGTGAAGCTCGTCTCTGAAGTCGGCGTCGGCACGGTGGCTACCGGCGTCGCCAAGGCGAGAGCCGACCACATCACAATCTCGGGCTTCGATGGCGGTACCGGTGCCGCACCCCTGACTTCGATCAAGCACGCGGGCGGTCCCTGGGAGACGGGTCTTGCCGAGACCCAGCAGACTCTGGTGTTAAGCCATCTGCGTGGGCGCGTCGTGCTCCAGGCCGATGGCGGCATCCGGACGGGCCGGGACGTCCTCATCGCAGCG
Organism: Methylobacterium sp. Ger2507; assembly: GCF_055231875.1. Lineage (NCBI taxonomy): Bacteria > Pseudomonadati > Pseudomonadota > Alphaproteobacteria > Hyphomicrobiales > Methylobacteriaceae > Methylobacterium > Methylobacterium sp. Ger2507. Next base: position 4,814,196 of record NZ_JBUYVC010000001.1, on the reverse strand, counting down.
TTGCTCGGTGCCGATCAGTTTGGCTTCTCGACAGCTCCGCTGATTGCCGCCGGCTGCATCATGATGCGCAAGTGTCATTTGAACACCTGCCCGGTTGGCGTGGCGACTCAGGATCCCGTTCTGCGCAAGCGCTTCAAGGGAACGCCCGAGCATGTGATCAACTACTTCTTCTTCGTAGCCGAGGAACTGCGCGAACTAATGGCCTCCATGGGCTTCACCAAGCTCGAGGATCTCATCGGCCGGGCCGATTTCCTCGACACGCTGGAGGTGATCAATCATTGGAAGGCGCGCGGCCTCGATTTTTCAAAGCTGTTCCACCGTCCGGAGGTGCCCGAGCACGTCGCCATTCGCCATACCGAGAAGCAGAAGCACCCGATTGACACGGTTCTCGACCGTCGTCTGATCGCTGGCGCTCAGTCGGCTCTCGACGGGGGTGAGGCGGTCGTGGTGCAGGACGTGATCAAGAACTCGGACCGTACGGCCGGTGCCATGCTTTCCGGCATGGTTGCTAAGCGCTATGGCCACGAAGGCTTGCCAGACGATACGATCCGGGTCGAACTCGCCGGCACTGCTGGCCAGAGCTTCGGTGCCTGGCTGGCTGCCGGCGTGACCATCGTGCTCACGGGCCATGCCAACGACTATGTCGGCAAGGGGCTGTCCGGCGGCAAGCTAATCATCCGGCCATCCGACGCCTTAAAGGCACCGGGCTCACACCTGATCATGGCGGGTAACACGGTGTTGTACGGAGCGATTGCAGGAGAGGCCTACATCCGTGGTTCAGCCGGTGAGCGTTTCGCGGTTCGCAATTCGGGCGCCATCGCGGTGGTCGAGGGCATGGGCGACCACGGCTGCGAGTACATGACGGGCGGTGTCGTCGTGTCGATCGGCGAAACTGGACGCAACTTTGCGGCCGGCATGTCGGGGGGCATTGCTTATGTGCTCGACGAGGACGGCTCGTTCTCCGCCCGCTGCAACCTCTCCATGGTCGATCTGGAGCCTGTTGAGGAGGAGGACGATCTCATGCGCCGCTTCCATCAGGACGGTGACCTGGAGACGAAGGGACGCGTCGACATCCTCGCTGACATGTCCGGCCATGACGAAGAGCGACTGTCTCAGCTCATTACTAACCATCTGAAATACACCGGCTCTCCGCGTGCCAAGGCGATCCTCGATGACTGGGCCGGTTACCGTACCAAGTTCGTCAAGGTGATGCCGGTCGAGTACCGCCGGGCACTGAGAGAGATGGAAATGGCGCGGATGCCAGTGGCAGCCGAATAGGGTTGAATCTTAGGCCGGTACACGAGGCTACGAACCGGTAATCAGAACGGGCTTCCAGGCTGGCGGTCGGCACTAAGACGCAGTCTCGCACGGGTAACTAGAGGGTGGATCGGACGATACGGCCGATCAATCCTGTTCAATAGCGGAATAGGCCGATCCGGCTGCCTTCCGCGCGACGGATCAGACAGACTCGCGAAAGACAGTCAGACGATGGGCAAGGTCACGGGTTTTCTCGAATTTGACCGGCAAGAGCAGAAGTATCAGCTCGCCGCCGATCGCGTGCGGCACTTTCGCGAGTTCACGCTGCCGCTCGACGAACATGATCTGAAGAAGCAGGCGGCTCGTTGCATGGATTGTGGCATTCCGTTTTGTCATGGCCCAACCGGTTGCCCGGTTCACAATCAGATCCCGGACTGGAACGAACTCGTTTACCAGTCGGATTGGGAGGAGGCGGCGCGCAACCTCCACTCCACCAACAACTTCCCTGAATTCACTGGCCGCATCTGTCCGGCGCCGTGCGAGGAAGCGTGCACCCTGAATCTTGAGAACCAGCCGGTGGCGATCAAGACCATCGAGCAGGCGATTGCCGATCGTGCTTGGAACAATGGCTGGGTGAAGCCCGAGCCAGCGGAGCACAAGACCGGCAAGAAGATCGCGGTCATTGGGTCCGGTCCCGCGGGCATGGCAGCTGCGCAGCAACTTGCCCGCGTCGGACACGAGGTTCACGTCTTCGAGCGAGAGCCGAAGGCTGGTGGTCTGCTTCGCTACGGCATCCCCGACTTCAAGATGGAGAAGCGCCACATTGACCGGCGTGTGAAGCAGATGGAAGGAGAGGGCGTTCAATTCCACTACGGAGTGAATGTTGGAGTAAACAAGCCGCTCCACGAACTCTCCTCCGAGTTCGACGCTGTGCTGTTCGCTGGCGGAGCTGAGGATCCGCGCAATCCGCAATTGCCTGGTCAAGACCTTCAGGGCGTGCATTACGCCATGCCGTTCCTCGTACAATCGAACCGCCGTGTTGGTGCTGAGCCAATGCCGGGGAATGGCGAACCACCAATCCTTGCTACAGCAAAGAATGTAGTCGTGATCGGCGGCGGCGACACAGCCTCGGATTGCGTCGGAACCTCGTTCCGGCAGGGCGCCCTCTCGGTTACCCAACTTGACATTCGTCCGCGTCCGCCAGAGCGCGAGGATAAGCTTTCCGTTTGGCCCTATTGGCCTACCAAGATGAGAACCTCATCGAGTCAAGCAGAGGGTGCGGAGCGCGAGTTCCAGGCTGCGACGCTTCGCCTTGAGGGGAAGAAAGGCAAGCTGACCGGCGTGGTCTGTACCCGCGTCGATGAAAACCGTCAGCCAATCCCGGGAGGGGAATTTATCTTGCCTGCAGATCTCGTCTTCTTAGCGATCGGCTTCGCCGGCTCGATCCGCCAGGGGTTGTTGGAAGACTCTGGCGTTGCCATGGACAGGCGTGGCAACGTCACTGCCAACGAACTGGATTATCGGACTTCAAACGAGAAGATCTATGCGGCTGGTGATATGCGCCGTGGCCAGTCTCTCGTGGTGTGGGCGATCCGCGAAGGCAGGCAGGCTGCCCGTTCGATTGACGAGGCGCTGATGGGCGGAAGCATCCTGCCGCGTTGACATAGAAGAGCCTCGCTGTACCAATGATGGTGTTTCAGACAATGACGGCTCTGCCGACGCAGTCTGAAACATCTTTGATAATCTTGTCATTACCTCTTGAAAAAGATCAAGGTTGGACCTGCGCATTACAAAGCCGATGACGGAGCCGAAGATCAAACGTTATGATGGTCTGGGAGGAGGCTGAAGTCGGCTAGATCTTTGACTGAATCCGACTCCCGAAGGATTTCCATCTTGAGGGCAGCACTGCTGATGAAGAAAACTTGGGCGGCAAATCTAGCTGTAGGGCGAGGCGTTCGAGGGCGGTGAGAGCAGCGTCGGGATCGCGTCGGAAGCGGGTTCGTGCGACGCGGGCTTGACGCTTGGCGTCGCGGGATCTGCGCAGGTCGAGCCAGCGCGTCCGAACGAACCGGCCGAGATCGGGTCCGGACAGGACGTGCGCCCGGGTGCCGATGCTGGCCACGCGTCGGACGGACCCGCGCAGCACCGCTCCGGTCAAGGCCGTCTTGCGTCCGGTGGCTCGGCGCGCGTGATAGCGCTGCGAGCCGAACAGTTGCTCCAAGGCATTGGTGGTGCGGGGCAGACCGGGGACGTCTGCGGCATGGAACAGCCCGGGCCGATAACGCTGCGCGACCTTGCGGAAGGGGTCGAGGGCCACGCCGAGATCGACGACGCGTCGACGGTGGTGCTGCATTGCGGCGAGCAGGCCGTCGAAGCGCCGGCGGACCTTGGCACCTGTCTCCGCGGCGGGATTGGCCAGCAGACGGGCGGCATGCACGAAGACGAAGCCTTGGCTGACGGCCGGCCAGAGCGCGGCGGTACCGGCGAGCGCCTGCACGATCAGGAGCGCGAGCCGCGCAAGCGGTCGCTAGGCCCCCCTTTGGAGCGCACCCGTTCCAGGCTGCCGGCGACCTTCTCCCATCGCTCCTTCAACCGCAGCCCTGCCGCATCGCTCGGACACCTCGCAGAACCCCGTAATTGCGGGGTTTGGCCGTCGATTTGACGCCACTCGCAGCTTTGGCGTGATTGGACTGGCGTTCTGGTAATCTGGCGGTGGCCGTGAACGGGCTCAGGGGGCTATCCCGAGCGTCCCTCAGGCCGCCACCGGCCGGGTTTCGATCCAAAGGAAGCGCTTGAGGTTGTAGGCGAGGTTGGCGAGCCCGATCTTGGTCCGGGCTCGGGCCAAACCGATCGTGCGCACGAACAGGCCGAAGCGGCGCTTCTGCCCGGCGAAGACCGTCTCGATGGCCGAGCGGACCTTGGAGCGGGCGCGGTTGGCCTTGCGCTGCGCCGGCGTCAGATCGAGGCCGGGCTGCCGCCGAAAGTGGACCTTCGAGCGCCGGCCATTCTTGGCAAGATGCGCTTCGTTGGTCTTCGAGCGGTAGGCGGTGTCGGCCCAGACGTCGCTCGCCGTGTTGGTCGCGTCGAGGACGTTGGCCAGTTGTGCCCCGTCGTGGGCGGCCGCGCTGGTCACGGTGAAGCGGCGGACGAACCCGTGCTTGCGGTCGATCGAGACGTGGGTCTTGTAGCCGAACATCGGAACGGCGATCTCAACCTTGGCCCTGGTGCCGTCCGCCTTTGCGGGCCGCGCCTTGGCCCGCTTTAGGGTCCAGCGGGCATCGCGGTCTCATCTCGCGCGAGCTTTTTTGGTTTGGCCGCCCACGCGTCAGGGATCTTGCCCTCCCTGAGAGCCGCCTTCTCCGCATCGGTGTTGCGCTGAAGCGGAGCCGCGATGATCGAGGCATCGATGATCTGCCCCGACATCGCGAGGCAACCCTTACCCTTCAACCAGGCGTCGAAGGCGGCAAACAGCTCCTCGATCGCGCCGGCCCGGGTCAGGTGCTCCCGGAACAGCCACACCGTCTTGGCGTCGGGCACGCCATCCTCGAAGCCGAGATCGAGGAAGCGCATGAACGAGAGCCGATCCCGGATCTGGAACTCGGTGGCGTCGTCCGACAGCGTGTAGAGTGTCTGAAGGACCAGGATCTTGAACATCAGGACCGGATTGTAGGGCGGGCGGCCCCCCTTCGACCCATCGGACCGCTTCAGTGCGGTGGCCAACTTCGGGCGGAAAGCCTCGAAGTCGATCAGGGCCGCGAGCTTCACCAGCGGGTCGCCGTTCTCCGACAGACGCTGATAGCGCTCATCCAGATCGAAGAACCTTGGCTGACCCATCCGAGCCTCCCCAACGCCGACAGCATCAGGGAATCACGCCACCGCCCCGTACGGAAGGGGGTATTTCGAGGTGTCCTATCGGTATCTATCACGGAGCAAGCGGATGGAATGACCGGACGGATGACGGTATGGCCGAATCTTGATCGACCGCTAAAACCGTTATACCGTCAGGTACACAAGAGCCTTGACGGTATATCGTCCGGCCATACTGTGTTGAGATTAAAATGATAATTCATCTTCAGAGAGGATAATTTTGGTGTGACTGTATAGTCCTAGCCTATTACTGAGGAATAGCCCATTTTCAGGGCGTTATGCTGATGGATGCTGCTCTTGAAAATTTGAAACAGAAAGACAAATTGGTCAAGATTGCCGACCGTGACGTTATGTACGCACTTGTGCAGCCATCAGGCAAAATCGTGTTGCACTACAACTATCGCTTGAACGGTCGGCGTGAGACCGTCACGCTCGGACGATACGGCCCAACTGACCTTTCTCCGGCGCGGGCGCGCGAGAAGCTGATCGATGCAAAGCGAGCGATCCGCGAGGGGCGTTCTCCGGCCCATGAGAAGCAGCGCGAGAAGCGTCGCCTGGAGGAAGCCAAGAGCTTCGGCGAGTTTGGCGAGCGTTGGATGTAGGAGGCGAAAAATGGCCTACAGCACCAGAGCCATGCGGCGCGCGATCCTCGAGCGTGACATCCTCCCGACGTTCCGGAACCGCCGGCTGACGGAGATCGATCCGAACGATCTGCGGGCGATGTGCGCGAAGGTCAAAGGGCGCGGGGCGCCGGCTACCGCGGTTCATGTCCGTGACATCATCAAGCTGATCTATGCGTTTGCGATCATGCACAGCGAGAAGGTCACCAATCCGGCCGACGAGGTTGGGCCGGACTCAATCGCAACCTTCGTCCGCAAGGATTGCTCTCTTTAACCTGCGGAAATTCGGGTGATACTGGGGCAATTGGAACATGTGCCGACACTGCTCACGATGGTCCGCGAGAGCGAACTCCAGGATGCGACATGGGACGAGATGGATTTCGAGAACGCCGTCTGGTCAATCACCAAGGACCGGATGAAGCGCTTCAAAGCGCACAACGTCTATCTGCCCCAGGAGGCGATCGACATGCTCATCGCCCTGAAGACCTGCGCGAGTAACTCGAAATATCTGGTCCCTTGCGCTATGACGCCGATGCCCCGATGTCGCGGGCCACGTTCAACCGGATCACGACCGCTGTCGTGGTGGGCGCAAAAAAGGAGGGATTGCCGCTGGAGCCGTTCAAGGTTCACGATCTTCGGCGAACCGGCTCGACGCTTCTCAATGAGCTGGGCTTCAAAAGCGATTGGATCGAGAAGTGCCTGGCCCATGAGGACGGTCGTTCGTCGCGCGGTATCTACAACAAAGCCGAGTATAAGCATCAGTGTCGTCACCTGATGCAGGAATGGGCCAACCTCGTCGATGCCTGGGTGGTCGGTCAGAAGTATGCCACGGCGCTTTATCCGCCGTCGATGGACCTGCTGGTGCCGGAACCTACCGTGTAACCGGCCGGGTTTCCCTCAGATGGACGTCGAGAGACGGTGCACGTTTAACGGCTTTCGCATTTGAAGCCCGACGGCGCATCGCCAGTCAGGCTTCGACTTCCGCGAGATCCCATACGAAGCAGCGGAACGTCACATAGAACCTTTGTGAAAACTCATACCAACTTTAATTTATCAGCACTCATGTGCCCATTGGCGCAGTCCGATGGACATGATGCGCCAGGGCTGGGCGATAAGCTTGTTCCAAGCGTCGCAACACTGGTCGAGGATGTCGGCATAGGATTGGAAGATCCGGTTGCCGAGCCAGTTGTCGCGCATGAACTGCCAGAGGTTTTCGACTGGGTTGAGTTCGGGTGAGCGAGCTGGAAGAGGCAGCAGGGTGATGTTGCCCGGAATGCGCAGCTTCTTCGTGGTGTGCCAGCCGGCCTGATCGAGCAGGAGCACGGCGTGGGCACCCGGAGTGACGGTCGCTGCGATCCCTTCGAGGTGGTGGGTCACGGCTGCCGTGGTGCAACGGGGCATAACCAGGCCGGCTCCTACGCCTCGGGCCGGGCAGATCGCCCCGAAGATGTAGGCTGACTGCGTACGTTGATCCTTGGGGGCCGAGGGTCGCGTTCCGCTTGCCGCCCAACGCCGGGGCAGGGTATTTTTTTGCCCGACCCGCGCCTCGTCGCAGAACCAGATCTCTACGGGCTTGGCCCCGACAGCCTGCGCGATCTGCGCCAAACGGTCGGGGAAGCTTTTTTAAAAACAGCCGCGGCGTCCGGGTCCTGGGCGTGATGGCGCGGGCGGGCTGAGAGCGTGCGGTAGCCCATCGCCCGCAAGACGCGGCTCAGCGTCTGATCGGAGGCCGACACGCCGTGATCCTCGCATAAGATCCGGGCCAGATCGCACAAGCGCCAGCGGACCACACCGTGAGCGGCGGGCGGCGGCCCCTGTTCGATCAGGGCCCTGAGAACCTCGCGCTGGTCGGCATTCAGGCGCGGACGGGCACCCGGGGGCTTGCCGTCGATCAGCCCGTCCGGGCCATCGGCGTTGAAGGCCACCACCCAATCACGCACCGTCTGCAGCCCGATCCCGCCGATCGCGGCCGCCTCCGAACGCGAGCCACCCGCGGCAATTACAGACATCGCCAACAGGCGGCGGGTCTGGGCCGGATCACGTGACCCCTTGGCCAGACCGCGCAGGGCCTCGGCATCAAAAGCCGATCGCAGCGGCACCGGAGCAGCCATCGCATCCTCCTCAGGCTCCAAACCTAAGGACAGAATCGCCAGCCGGATGTCGATGCTACCCCGCGTGAGTCCTGCTCAGCGGGGCCGGGTATAACCGCAGTTTGACATGCGAAGAGCTTGAGAGGTCGCTACCACGTTGGAACATCGCGATAGATGGTCTTGAGAATGTCTTCTGGATTTTGTCCGAGCATGGAATTTCTATCGAAGACGGTCGTCCGTCGCGTAATCAAAAAAGCATCTAAAGTGGACGGTGATTTGGGCCTGCGCTATGGAGCCGGTACGCGTAGCTCGAATGTCTGCTGCGTCTCATCCGTCTCTCGCCACCATGGAAGAACCGCTCTATAAGCCGCGCTTTACGTGGGGTTTGTTGCCACGCGGAGCCGACCGAAAGGCGGAACGGAGAACGACCATGGCTGAGCGTTGGACACCGAAGACCTGGCGAAATCTGCCGATCCAGCAGGTTCCCGCTTATCCGGACGCCGCTGCCTTGCACTTGGTCGAATCGCAGCTCGCAAGTTTTCCTCCGCTCGTTTTTGCAGGGGAAGCTCGGAAGCTGAAAGCCGCCCTGGCGCGAGTCTCGTCAGGCGAGGCGTTCCTTCTTCAGGGCGGCGACTGTGCAGAAAGCTTCGACGAGCACTCCGCCGACAACATTCGCGATTTCTTTCGCGTATTCCTTCAGATGGCTCTGGTGCTTACCTTCGCAGGCGGCTCTCCCGTGGTGAAGGTCGGTCGTATCGCTGGTCAGTTCGCAAAGCCTCGCTCTTCGCCTACCGAGACGATGGATGGCGTGACACTGCCGAGCTACCGAGGTGACATCGTCAATGGACTGACATTCACGGAAGAGGCACGCGTTCCCGAGCCGCGCCGACAGCTTGAGGCGTACCGGCAATCTGCAGCGACCCTCAATCTTCTTCGGGCGTTTGCGACCGGCGGTTATGCAAACCTGGAGAACTCGCATCGTTGGATGCTCGGGTTTGTGAAAGATTCGCCGCAATCGTCACGATATGCTGATTGTGCAGAGCGGATGACTGAAACTCTAGACTTCATGCGAGCGATCGGCATCAACCCGGAAACACATCAGGAAGTTCGCACCACGGACTTCTATACAAGCCACGAGGCCCTCCTGTTGGGTTATGAAGAGGCTTTGACACGGGTCGATTCTACCAGCGGGGACTGGTATGCCACCTCTGGTCACATGTTGTGGATCGGCGATCGCACGCGCCAGCCCGATCACGCCCATGTCGAGTACGCTCGCGGCGTCAGAAATCCGATCGGCTTGAAATGCGGGCCTTCAATGACCGCAGAAGGTCTGATAACGCTGATTGACAAGCTCAATCCGTCGAACGAGGCGGGACGTCTTACACTCATTTGCCGTTTCGGGGCCGAGAAGGTTGGTGAGCATTTACCGGGTTTGATCCGAGCAGTTGAGCGCGAGGGGCGCAGCGTAGTCTGGGTTTGCGATCCGATGCATGGCAACACGATCTCCGCCGGAGGCTACAAGACTCGTCCCTTCGAACGTGTGATGCAGGAGATCGAGAGTTTCTTCGGCGTCCATCGTGCCGAAGGTACAGTCGCTGGTGGCATCCACCTGGAGATGACCGGGAAGGATGTGACTGAATGCACCGGTGGCGCCCGGGCTTTGACGGCGGAAGACCTACGTGATCGGTATCATACCTATTGTGATCCGCGGTTGAATGCCGAACAGGCGTTGGAAGTCGCGTTCCTTACGGCGGAACTCGTAAAGCGCGAACGCACGATGATTGAACGTCCGCGCCTTGATGCTGCTGAATAGTAATTGTGGTAGAACAGGATCGATCAGTCCTATTCGGTCTAGTCGATCCTTTTTTGAATCACTTGGAATCTCGAAGCATTGCATCGGCGAAATGATGCACAAGGCTTGCCTCCAGCTTTCCTGTCATGCTGGTTAGGATGGAAATCGCTTCGCGCGCTGGCATCGGCTCCTTGTAGGACCTTCGCTCGGTCAATGCCGAGTAGATGTCGCAGATCGTCAATAATCTGACTGTATCGCTGATCTCGTTGCCGATCAGACCATCTGGATAGCCGGAGCCATCGAGCATTTCATGATGGTGGCGCACCGCACCTAGGGTCATGGCGTCACATCCGCTCTTACAGAGGATATCATAGCCGATCACTGGATGAAGACGCATGATTGCTACTTCGTCAGCGTCGAGACGGCCGGGCTTGTTGAGGATTTCGAGAGGGATTTGTGCCTTCCCGACATCGTGCAAAAGTGCCGCTCGGATAAAGTGTTCGCGATCTTTGGCTCCAAAACCGAGATGCAAGACGAATTGTGCAGCCACGCCGGCGACGAGGAGGCAATGTTGATAGGTCGCGTCGTCGTGCGTCCACACAGTCTCTAACCACCGGGTCAACCCGTTTTTTTTCACGGCCGCAAGAATTGGATCAAGGCCTGCATCGACTTTGACGAGCGAGATTGGTCCGCCGGTCCGGACCCCTTCGAAAAGGTCGGTTAAAACTTCCCGTGCGCGCGATACATTTTGGATGATGGGGTGAGCGGGGACGTCATTCTCCCTCTCTGTGATTTCCGCGAGAAGAGCTTGAACGACAATATGCGGAGCGGTGTAAGCAGGGAAGCAAATAGTAGCGCCGAGGTCCCGTGCTTGACGGAGATCTTGATCTGTTGTCGACCGCAACAAACAAACAACCGGTATCGCGCTATCACCCTTCCGGCGTAGGACGGCCCGGAGTCGATTTGCCGCCTCGCGTCGACTCAGTGTCATGTCCGAGACAATGGCGCGGGGCGCCACGTCTAAAGGCTGCTCCTGACCACTGCTCAAGACTTCGCAGCGCCCAATCGTTTTGATCAGTGTTTCTAAAGCAACGCTACGGTCTGGCCGGTCGGTAAGTAGATAGATGGCACCATCCACCATGGCGTCCTAATTTCCCAGCTCAATTTTCAATTTCTGAATTGCTCATCGATTTGAGACGAACTGGTAAAAAATCTTATCAAATTAGCTAACCCCAAACATAAACAATAGAAAATGGGTCCGCTAAATTATGATGGAGCGAGTATATTTATATCGGTAAAATTTGATTCATAAAGTATGGTAGGGGTCTCCGTCTGTGATCGTATCCAGTAAATATACAAGAGTCGTTTTCAGAGTGTGAATCGTTTTGCATGCGCCGACACAAAAAATGATATTCCATTCAATCTGGCAACCTGGAATGTGCCAATAAAAATTGGTGATCAATAAATATAAAAACATATTAATTCAATGTAATATAGATATTTTATCTACAAAATTAAATATTTTATATCTATGCAAATTAGGTTTATAATGTTTTATGATTGATTTGTGTTACTTATACCGGTTATATGATTCGTAATATAATGACCACCAAGTTATACCCGCAGTAAAGTCCCTTCATTATTAAATAACGCAGTAGCAACATTGAAAATACATCGATTAATAGTAGGTAAAACCATTTATATTGTGGTCACGTCTTCGCCGGCGACATACGCTGCCCACGAAATTTCAGCGGTGGGCCACCACATACCGATGTTGCTTTTTGTTCACGTTACGTTGTGGTTCGGCATGGCCTAGTACGCCTCGCCGACATCCAAGTGATGCGCAAAAACCATGGTGCGGGTGAAGTTTCATTCTCACACGTCAATTCCTCGAACATCGCGTCCGCATCCTGTGAAGATCGCCATCATTGCGCATCTCAAGTTTCCGATCGCCCAACCATTTTCGGGAGGGCTGGAAATGCACACACATCTACTCGCATCTGCGCTTCAAGCCCGAGGACATGCGGTCACGTTGTACGCATCGGAGGGGTCCGTCGGTAGCTTCGCCCTTGTTCCGGTATGTGCGCCGACGGGTTGCGCGTTCGACGATGTCTCGGAGGCTCGCATCGATGCGACAGAGCACGCAGCTTACGTCCGGATCATGGATGCGGTCGCCGCAGAGGGCTTCGACCTCGTGCATAATAACAGCCTGCACTTCTTACCGCTTCTGCGAGCTGGCGAACTCCCGTGCCCCATGGTGACAGCCCTCCATACCCCTCCGTTCGAACCATTTGTTCGGGGTGTACGGGCGCGGGCGCGAGACATGGCGTTTGCTGCGGTTTCGCCCTCGCTCGCGCGGGAGTGGTACGATATCATCGGTGAGCCGCATGTCATCGGAAATGGTATTGATCTCAGCGCCTTCGCCTACTCCGCGCGCCCTTCGGGCGAGCCACACGCGATCTGGATGGGGAGGCTCGTTCCCGAGAAAGGAACGCACCTCGCGATCGACGCTGCTCGAGCTGCAGAGCTGCCGCTGAAATTTGCTGGTCCACGCTCGAATCCGGCCTATTGGGATGCGGAAATTGCCCCCCGGCTCGGAGACGACGTCACTTATCTCGGTCACCTCGGACACGGTGATCTCGCACGTTGCGGAGGAGAGGCCCACGTCGCTTTGTGTACGCCTCGTTGGGAAGAGCCTTTCGGGCTCGTGCTAGCTGAATTTCTCGCGTGCGGAACGCCGGTTGCAGCGTTCCGTCGTGGTGCAATTCCAGACATCCTGGATTCCTCGTGTGGGGTGCTGGCCGCTGCGGATGACGTTGCAGATCTCGGCCTTGCCGTGACGCGAGCGATACAGCTTTCGCGGACCGATTGCCGCCACCGAGCGGAGCAACTGTTCAATGCAGAGACGATGACCGATCGCTACGAGGGCCTTTATAGAAGCGAGCTTGAACGGATTCCGAAGGCCACGATCGCTGCCCGTGTCAGCAATGGCTGAGCTTGAAAGCTCTTTGGCGCGAGCTGTGGTGTGCGTGCCCGCTCGCAACGAGGCCGATACGTTGCCCCGCCTTTTGCGATCCCTTGATCGACAGAAGGGTGTCCGTGATGGCGCACGCCTGCGTGTCATCGTCGTGGCCAATAACTGTACAGACTCCACCGTCGAGACCTTAAAGGCTCTGTCAGCGCGCTCTGAGCTGGTTCATATCGAGTTGCGGGTTCTTGAGGTTACCATCCCATCGGAACAAGCACACGTAGGCACTGCGCGTCGTCGAGCTCTCGATGCTGGTATGGACTGGTTGGACCGGGACGGTGTCAAGAACGGTGTTCTTCTAAGTACCGATGCTGACGCGATCGCGCCGGAAAACTGGGTGATTTCCAACATGCGAGCGCTGCAGACAGCGGAACTCGTGGGCGGCCGTCTCGTCATTAACAGCGACTTAGCAACCGAAGACCCGCGTCTGAATCAAATCCATGCGGAGATTGAGCGATATTGGTATGCTGTTCGCCAACTCGAAGAGGTCCTTGATCCACCGTTTCACGATCCAGCACCCCGGCACGGTGATCATGTCGCTGCGAGCCTGAGCTTAGGTGCGGATTTATATCGTCGGGTTGGAGGCTTGCCGACGCTTCCCTACGGCGAGGACAACGCTTTGGTCTCGCGGGTGCGCTGGTTTGGCGGCCGGGTTCGGCATTGCCCAGACGTCTGGATTTCGGTCTCCGATCGCGGCGTTGGGCGTGTGATCGGTGGAATGGCCACAGAGATGATACGCCGCTCGCGTGTTGCCGACGGCCGTGAAGCCTATCTTCTGCCGGATGCAAACCATTGGCGAACCTTGATTCAGAGACGCCAGAAGTTAGCTCAATGCTTCGATGATCCTGTCCGCATGGTCCCAGCCTTGAAAGCGTTCGGGCTCTCTCAGGACGATGTCGCATCTCTCGATCTCGTAGAATGTCCCAACGCGATTGCGCTTGTGGAACGGGTCGAAGCCGCGATTGGGGAGGGAATTCCCCCAGCGGTTCCAGTGCCTCTGGAAATAGCGCTCGCAAACCTAGAGAAGATGCTGGCCGAACTTCGATCATTGTCCGACCCGCGAATGTCATGAGTAGGAGACCAATCGGCTATTATGTTCATCATCAGGGCGCTGGCCATTGGCAGCGTGCATGTCTGATCGCGAGCGCGCTTGACCGTCCTGTGACATTGATCGGAACGTTTGCCACGAATGACACAGAGGCCGCGCCTGTTCCCGTCCTCGATTTGCCGGACGATCGCGTTGGCGTGTCCTTTGACGGGCAAGACGGAGCAGATACCCGTCCCCTAGGTCTGCACTATGCACCTGTCTGTGCTGACAATGTCCGGACGCGAATGGGTCAGTTCGCTTCGTGGGTTGCTGAGGCCAATCCAGCTCTAATCGTCATTGACGTCTCAGTTGAAATCACCCTTTTCGCCCGCCTGATGTCTGTCCCGACATTGGCGGTTCGCCTAGCCGGAACGCGCAGCGATATGCCCCATCTGGAGGCTTTTCGCGCTGCCGATCGATTGCTGGCGTTTTTTCCGGTGGAACTCGACTCGCCTACAGCACCTGACTGGGTTCGTGCGAAAACATTTTACGCCGGCCTGCTCACATCGGAGAGGCCCACAACGCCAGCTGCAGACGAAGATGGTTCGATCTTGGTCATCTATGGGCGCGGTGGCGCTGGCGGTAGCCTGAGAGATCTGGCGGCCGCAGCTCGAGCGGTACCCGATCGTCCATGGCATGTGCTTGGGCCGACAAGTGGAAGCGCATCGGATTTGCCACCGAATCTCCACCATCACGGATGGGTTGCCGACCCGACTCCATTCATAGAGCGGGCCACTCTGGTCATCGGCGGTGGTGGCGATGGCGTGGTCTCCGCCGTCGCTGCAGCGGCCAAGCGTTTCATCTGCCTTCCCGAACCCCGACCTTTTGACGAGCAATTTGAGAAGTCTCTCGCGCTGTCAGACATGGGGGCAGCCATCCATTGTCCGATTTGGCCCAGCCCCGAAGCATGGCAGGAACTCGTCAGGGCTGGCCTCGACCTGAATCCAGCCGTGATTGGTGGACTTGCACGACCGGGCGCGATTTCGCGAACTGCTGCCTTCATCATGGAAGCGGCTGAGCGAGCCGACAAGAGGCGCCGTTAGGCCGAGGATCGCTGATTCAGAAAGGCTGGTCTGACGCAACACGCGCGGCGACGATCTCGTCCGCTGTCGGCAGGCGCAGAACTGTGATGGCATTGCGCCAATCGGGGTTAATCAAGCCGCAACCTGCGAAGCTATCGAGCCAGCCATCCATCGGCCAGAGCCCGTGCCGCGCTCGGAAGCGCGACGCGTTGCGGATAATGTCGGCAAAATACTGGAGGGGTGGATCGCAGGCGCCGTGGTGCTGGTGAAAGGCTTGTCCGCTGGCGCTGAACAGCACCGGAATACCCAGAGCATCGGCGCGAAAAGCAAGATCCGTATCTTCAGCGCCGTAGCCCTCGAAATCCTCGTCGAAGCCGTTCAGGCGATCGAAAGTGGCCGTCCGGACCCCGAAGGCGAGCGACCAGAACAATCCGGGATTGTCGCTGCGTGCCATTCCGTGGGCTGGAAAGTGTCGGACGGGATGAGGATGGCCCGCCGCCCGCAGTCCGACCTCGGTCCAGCCATCCATGACAGATCCAGCCGGTAAGTATCGGATTTCACAACAGATTAGGCCATCAGCCTCGCCCAGATCAGCGCTCAGCCGCGGGACGAGATCCGCCGAGGGGATGCAGTCGACGTCGAGGAAGATCAGGTTGCCGGTCGCAGCGGCCTGCCGTCCAGCATTGCGTGCCCGAGCCAGCGGCAGGCCTGGGCTGTTCAAGACGATGCGGCGAATTGGGAAGCCGTAATCAGGCAGGGGCGGGGGCTCGGCGCCCATTTCGACGACAACGCAGGCCTCAGGGTGAGGGCCCCGGGCAACGCCTTCGAGAAGGCGGGCGAGATGGGCGTCGCGACCCTTGTTCAGGGTGATGAGGGTGGTGCCGGCGATCACGGGGTGAGGCCGTCCATGGCGACAAAGATCTCGTAGGGACCAGTGAAACGCGCGATTATCTCGGGTTCGAGGCGAAACCCGGTGGGATCGTCGGCGATGAGATCGGTGGTTTGGGAGCGGTGAGCGCCGATTGCGGCCGTCTTGGCGGCGCGGTGGACTGTGACATCGACCCGGAAACCGGTCGGGCCGGGGCCGACCTCGGTTCCTTCGGGAAGGGTCCAACCCCATACAGGATAAGCGAAAATCCGGATCGGGCCGAGCGCTGGCCGGGCGAGGCGGACGAGGGCTGCGGAGGCCTGATGGTCGCAATGGGGATCATGTCCCCAGGTGACGCAGACGGCGCCGGCATCGGCGTCTTGGGCGATCGCGGCGATCCGCTCGGCAGCGTCTTCTGCCACCGGACCGGTGCTTGGGACCCCGGCATCGGGCAGGCGCAGGAAGGTCACGGCTTCCGCTGGAACGCCCAGTATACCAGCAGCGTCGACCAACTCCGTTTCGCGGAGGTCACGCAGTTTATCGGGGGGATACAGTGCCGAGTGCGTATGCGAGCCGCAGCCGTCGCTGACGATGACAATCCGCACGTCGCGTCCCCGGGCACGAGCCTCGGCGATGATGCCACCGCAGCCGAGGCTCTCGTCGTCCGGATGGGGAGCCACCACCATGAGGCCCTTACCGCCGATCAGAGCGTCAAGATCCGCGACCGGCAGGCGCTCGGCGGCGGCGAGGAAGGCATCGGCATGCATCGGTTGGCTCGAGGTCGGCGACAGCGTGAGCCGTCCCTTTAGCGGCGCCAGCCTGATCGGTGGCTGAACGGACCCATCACGCGACTCTTCACAGGGCCGTTCCGCTGTCTTCGGAGAAGCCAGCGATGCCGCCGGCGGTGGTCAACCAGATCTCCTCGCGCCGCGCCGCGATATGGGCGAGCGCCCGGCGCAGGGGACGCAGACGGTGCGGCTGGCCGACGATGTAGGGATGAAGCGCGATGCCCATGACGAGGGGGGCGGTGCGCGACTGCTCCAGCATCTCGTCGAAGGCCTCGACGAGGGCGTCGGCGAATTGCTGGCCGGTCTCCTTGCGCGCGACGATGGCGGGGATGTCGTTGAGTTCCTGGGGGTAAGGCACCGCCAGGATGCGGCCGCCGTTGCGGGTCGCGAACCAGGTCGGCTGATCGTCGTGGCACCAGTCGAGGAGGTAGCGGTAGCCGGCCTCCGCGAGGAGATCCGGGGTGAACCGGCTCTGCGAGATCCAGGGACCGAGCCAGCCCCTGGGGGCCTGGCCTTCCTGAGCGGTGAGGATGGCGGTGGCCTCGGCGATGAGGGCGCGTTCGTCGGCCTCGACGCGGTCGCCCTGGCGCTCGGCATTGGTGCGGCCGTGGCCGACGATCTCGTCGCCGCGCGCCCGGAAGGCCTCGATCAGCCCGGGGCAATCGGCGTAGAGGCGACTGTTGACGAGGACGCTCGCCGGCATCCCGAGCCCATCGAGGGTGTCCTTGATGCGCCAGGCCCCGATGCGATTGCCCCAGTCGCGCCAGGCATAATTGAGCACGTCCGGCTGCGGACCGCCGGGCGCCAGTTCAGCGCCGAGGCCGCCTCCGAAATCGAACCCCTCCAGATTGAGGGCCAGGTAAACCGCCAGGCGCTTGCCCCCCGGCCAGTCGTAGACCGGCCGGTCGGGCAGAGCGCTGTAGGCGTAGCGGCCGTGATGCGGCCGGGCGTTGTCGGTCATGGGGAATCTCGAACGGATCAGGAGAGGTCCAGCAGCGCAGGTCTGCGCGTCGACACCCAGTTCGTGGCGGCGTCGTAGGCGGCCCCGAGCTGCAGGCAGGCACGCTCGCCGTTGTTGGGGCCGACGATCTGGATGCCGGAGGGGCGCCCGGCCGGGTCGAAGCCGGCCGGCACGTTGAGGGCCGGCAGGCCGCTCATGGTCACGGGAATCGTCACCTCCATCCAGCGATGGTAGGTGTCCATGGTCCGGCCGCCGACGGTCCTGGGCCAGCGTTCTTCGATGTCGAAGGGGAACACCTGGGCCGAGGGCATGAGGAGGAAGTCATAGCGCTCCTGGAACCGGCGCACGGCCTCGTACCAGGCGGTGCGGCCCTCCTGCGCGGCGGTGACCTGATCGGCGGAGAGCGCCAAGCCGCGCTCGACCTCCCAGACCGCCTCCGGCTTGAGCAAATCGCGATAGGCCGGCTCGTCGTAGAGGGGTCGCAGGTTGGAAGCGGTCATCCAGGCACGCAGGGTCAGCCAATCGCGCCAGACCTTGGCCATATCGAAGCGTGGGCGGTCCCACTCCACCTTGGCGCCAAGCGCCTCGAAGGCCGACAGCGCACTGCGGTCGAGGTCAAGCACGCCCGCTTCGAAGGGCAGGTAGCCGCCGAGATCGTCGAACCAGGCGATGCGGGCGCCGGTGAAGTCCCGCTTCAGATCGTCGGCGAAGATCGCGGGGTCCTGCGTATTCGAGTACGGCACCCGCGCGTCGTAGCCGGCCTGGACGGAAAGCAGCAGGCCGAGATCCGCGGGCGAGCGCCCAATTCCGCCCGAGACGCCGAGTCCCGCCGTGAAGGCGTCCTTGGTCTCGATCGGGATGCGGCCGTAGCCGGTGCGCAGGCCGAACAGGTTGTTGAAGGCGGGCGGGTTGCGCAGCGATCCGGCATGATCGCTGCCATCGGCGACCGGCTGCATGTGGAGCGCTACCGCCACCGCCGCGCCGCCGCTTGAGCCCCCCGAAGTCTTGGTCGGATCGTAGGCGTTGCGGGTGGCGCCGTAGACCGGGTTGAAGGTCTGCGAGCCAAGACCGAATTCCGGCATGTTGGTTCGGCCGGTGAAGATCGCGCCGGCCTTGCGCAGGCGCTTGACCATGATCGAATCCGCCGCCGCGATCCGGTCGCGGAAAATCGGCGACCCTTGCGTGAAGGGCAGGCCCTTCACCGCATCGATGTCCTTCACCGCGTGGGGAAACCCGTGCAGCGGCCCGAGGAATTCGCCGCGCGCGGCTTGCACGTCGCGCTCTTCGGCGGCGGCCATCAGGTCGGCCCGGTCGCGCAGGGCCACGATGGCGTTGACGGTCGGGTTCACCCGGTCGATCTGGTCGAGACAGGCGGACATGACCTCGACGCAGGAGATGCGCCGGGCGTGGATCGCGGCCGAGAGGTCGACGGCGCCGAGGCTGAGGATGTCGTGGTCCGAAGCCGTGAGAGCCGCCGTTTTGGCCACGGCGATCGATGGGTCTGTGCTCATGCTCTGGCTCTGGAACGCGCCCGCGCGAAAAACCGGCCGTCAGGCCGGCAACCGCCGCTCCTGAAAGGCGTGGCAGGCCACACCCTCGACCAGGGTCGGGACCTCAGTGCGGCAGCGCTCGTTTGCGAAGGGGCAGCGCGGGTTGAAGGCGCAGCCCGTCGGGGGGTCGATCGGGTTCGGGATCTCGCCGGAGACGGGGATGCGCTTGCGCCCGGTGAGGCCGATATCCGGCACCGAATCGAGCAGCATGCGCGTGTAGGGGTGTTTCGGAGCACGGAAGAGTTCCCGTCCGTCTGCGATCTCGACCACCCGCCCGAGATACATCACCCCGATCCGGTTCGCCATGTGGCGAACGACGGCGAGGTTATGGCTGATGAACAGATAGGTCAGCCCGAGGCGGTCCTGCAGGTCGCGCATCAGGTTGAGAATCTGAGCCTGGACCGAGACGTCCAGGGCCGAGGTCGGCTCGTCGCCCACCAGGAACTCGGCTTCCGAGGCGAGCGCCCGCGCGATGGCAATGCGCTGGCGCTGGCCGCCGGAGAACTCGTGCGGGTATTTGACCCCGTCGTCGGGGTGCAGGCCGACGAGGCCGAGGAGTTCGCCGACCCGGCGCCCGATGGCGACGTCGCCCTGCAGGAGATTGAAGGCCCGGATCGGTTCGGCGATGATGTTCCGCACCCGCCAACGCGGATTCATGGACGCGTAAGGGTCTTGGAAGATCATCTGGATTCGGCGGCGCAGCCGGCGCCGGGCCGCGGCCTCGCGTGGATCGGTCATCGACACGCCGGTGATCCGCACATCGCCGGCGCTCGGCGGCAGCAGGCCCACCACCATGCGGGCGACCGTCGATTTTCCCGAGCCCGACTCGCCGACGAGCGCGAAGGTCTCGCCGCGGCGAATGGCGAAGCTCACGCCGTTGACGGCGCGCAGGATCTGCCGGGGCTGACGCTCGATGACCCGGTTGAGCCAGGGGCGAGATACGTCGAACGTGCGGCGCAGGCCTTCGATCACGACGTAAGGCGCATCGCCGGGGCGGGTGTCGGGCTGGGGCAGGGGCATGACGGGCGCGTTCATGCGGCGGAGGCCTCCGATCGGTCGTAGAGGTGGCAGGCCACCCGGTGCGCGCCGACCGGGATCGGATCGGGTCGCTCGACACGGCAGCGTCCGAAGACGGAGGGACAGCGCGGATTGAAGGCGCAGCCCGGCGGAATGTTGGAGAGGCGCGGCATCGATCCCGGGATCTGGGCGAGGCGGTCGGTGTCTTGAGCCAGCGTCGGGATCGCCCCCATCAGGCCCTTGGCGTAGGGATGGAGCGGGTTCTGCACGACATCGCGGACGGGGCCGATCTCCGCGATGCGCCCGGAATACATCACCGCCACCCGGTCGGCGGCTTCCGCGATCACGCCCATGTCGTGGGTCACCAGCATCACGGCGGTGCCGCGCTCGCTGCCGAGGCGCTTCAGGAGCGCGATGATCTGGGCCTGGACCGAGACGTCGAGGGCCGTGGTCGGCTCGTCGGCGATGATCAGTTCCGGCTCGGCGGCGAGCGCCAGGGCGATCACCACGCGCTGGCGCATGCCGCCGGAGAATTCGTGCGGGTAGCCGTCGATGCGCCGCTCCGGGGCCGGGATGCCGACCTCGGCCAGGAGATCAATGGCGCGATGCCGGGCCGCCTTCTCGGAGAGGTCGGTATGGGTGCGGATCGTTTCCACGATCTGCCGGCCGACCCGATAGAGCGGATTGAGGCTGGTGAGGGGGTCTTGGAAGATCATGCCGATGCGCCGGCCCCGAATGCGCCGCATGGCCTCCGGCGACAGGTTGTCGATGCGTTCCCCCTTGAGCAGCACCTGACCGCCGACGATGCCGCCGGGCGGATCGATGAGACCGATGACGGCGGAGCCGGTGACCGACTTACCGGCGCCTGACTCGCCGACCACGCCGAGGATTTCACCCGGCGCAATGTCGAACGAGACGTCGTCGATGGCGGTGAGCGTGCCGCGCCGACCCGCGAAGGCGACGCGCAGGTTGCGAACCGAAAGGACGGGCTCTGTCATGGCGTTGCGATCATTGCAGCTTCGGGTTCAGGGCATCGCGCAGCCAGTCGCCCAGCAGGTTGATCGCCAGGACGAGGCCGGCGAGCGCGAGGCCCGGGAAGGCGACGATCCACCACTCGCCGGAGAACAGAAAGCGGTTGCCGGTCCGGATCAGGGTGCCGAGGGACGGCATCGAGTCCGGCAGGCCGGTGCCGAGGAAGGACAGGGTCGCCTCGGTGATGATGGCGAGGGCGAGATTGATGGTGGCGATGACGAAGACCGGGCCGAGCACGTTCGGCAGGACATGCCGGACCATGATCACCGGCGAGGACAGGCCGATCAGGCGCCCGGCCTGGACATAGTCCTTGTTCTTCTCCACCAGCACGGAGGAGCGGACGGTGCGGGCGTACTGCACCCAGAACGACAGACCGATCGACAGCACGATCAGGCCGATGGCGGCATCGGTGTCCATCTGGCTTCCCAGCGCCGCCTTGGCGACGCCGTCGACCACCAGCGCGATGAGGATGGCCGGGAAGGTCAGCTGTACGTCGGCGATCCGCATGATCAGGGTGTCGACGAAGCCGCCGAAATAGCCCGCCACCAGTCCGAGCACGATGCCGAGGAATCCAGAGACCACGACCCCGAGCAGCCCCACGATGAGGGAGAGCCGGAGGCCGTAGAACACCGCCGAAAGGACGTCCCGGCCCTGGTCGTCGGTGCCGAGGGTGAAGGGCGCGACCCCGTCGGCGTACCAGAGCGGCGGCAGGTTCGAGTTGATCAACTCGAGTTCGGCCGGATCGTACGGATTCTGCGGCGAGATCCAGGGCGCCGCCACCGCCAGCACGACGAACGCCAGCGTGACCGCGAAGGCGCCCATCGCCAGCTTCGACCGGCGGAAGCTCGCATAGACGTCGGAATCGAGGAAGCGGGCCAAGGTGGAGCGCTTCGCCGGCATCGGTGGCGTGAGGGGAGCTTCCCGTGAGGTTTCCTGCACGGATACGCTCATGTGGCCCGTCCGGTGGAGAGGCGCAGGCGGGGATCGACGATGGTGTAGAGCACGTCCACCACAAGGTTGATGACGACGAAGATGGCGGCGACCAGCAGCAGGTAGGCCGCCATGATGGGGATATCGACGTTCTGCACGGCCTGGACGAAGAGCAGGCCCATGCCGGGCCACTGGAACACCGTCTCGGTGATGATCGAGAAGGCTATGACCGAGCCGAGTTGCAGGCCCGCGATGGTGATGACCGGCACCAGGGTGTTCTTCAGGGCATGGCCGAGATGGATCGAGCGGGTGGTGAGCCCCCGCGCCCGGGCGAAGCGGATGTAGTCCGTGCGCAGCACCTCCAGCATCTCGGCCCGCACCAGCCGCATGATCAGGGTCATCTGGAACAGCCCGAGGGTGACGGAGGGCAGGATCAGGGCGCGTAGCCCCGAGCCGGTGAGAAATCCGGTCGTCCACCATCGGAGGCGCACGGTGTCGCCGCGCCCGAACGAGGGCAGCCAGCCCAGCGTCACCGAAAACAGGAAGATCAGCAGGATGCCGATGAGGAAGGTCGGCAGGCTGATGCCGATCAGCGAGATGGCGAGGAAGACCTTGGCGAGCCACGTGTCCCGCCGAAGGGCGCAGTACACCCCCATCAGAATGCCGACGGTCAGGGCGAACAAAGTGGCGCAGAGGGCGAGTTCCAGGGTGGCGGGCATGCGTTCGGCCAGCAGCGCCGAGACCGGCTGGCGGAACTGGTATGAGGTGCCGAACTCGCCGCGCACGACGTTGCCGGCGTAGCGCAGGAACTGCACCGCCACCGGATCATCGAGCCCAAGATCCTTCCGGATGGCGACGCGCTCGGCATAGGGCGTGTCGACGCCGACGATCTGGTTCACCGGATCGCCCGCGAAGCGGAACATCGAGAAGGCGATCAGGCCCACCGCGAACAGCACCGCGATCGACTGGAGCAGGCGCTGGAGGATAAAAGCGATCATCGGTGGGTGCCTCGCGCGTCACCGAAAGGTTGATGTTCGTTCGCGTATGACCCGGACACACATTGATCCTCGACGCGGCCCTCTTCCCGAGCGGAACTCGGGCCTGCCCGAGATCCGTCGCGCTCGTGGGAAGGAGGTGGGGGTGGTTGGGCGACCCTCCGCCGACTGAGGCGAGCGGAGCCACCCCCACCCCTAGCCCCACCCCGCAAGGGGGAGGGGGACGCGTTCGGAACCCGCACCGCCAAAATGATCACGGCTGCTTCGAGACCCAGTACAGCATCAGCATGTTGTCAGGCCGCGCCGTGAGGGTGACCTTCTTGGAAACGCCCCAGGCGAGCGCCTGCTGGTGCAGGGGAATGAAGCCCCAATCGGCCTGGATGGTGTCGAAGCCCTCCTTGATCTCGGCATTGCGCTTGGTCTGGTCGGTCTCGGCCTCGACGGAATCCGCGAGGGCATCGACCTTCGGGTTGCAGTAATTGCCGAGGTTCCAATTGCCGCGGCCCGGCTTGGAGCCGTTCCGGCAACCGGCGATCTCGAACAGGATGTTGTGCGAATCCTGGGAGGAGGGGGTCCAGCCGACGAGGTAGAAGGAGGTGTCGTAGGCCGGTGCCAGCACCTTGGCGAAGTATTTGGCCTTCGGCTGCGCGTTGAGGTTCACCTTGACGCCGACCCGGGCCAGCATCGAGACCACCGCCTGGCAGATCGCCTCGTCGTTGACGTAGCGGTCGTTGGGGCAATCCATGCCGAGCGAGAAGCCGTCCGGATAGCCGGCTTCGGTCAGGAGCTGCTTGGCGCGCTTCGGATCGTAGTCGGGCCGCTTGAACTCGGAGGCGCGCGGAAACAGCACCGGTGCGATCAGCAGGGCGGAGGGCGCCGCTTGGCCCCGCATGACGCGCTTGGCGATGGTCTCCTCGTCGATGGCCCGGTAGAAGGCCTCGCGCACGCGCACGTCCTTGAACGGGTTCTTGCCCTTGACGTTCGAGTCCTTCAGCTCGTCGCGGGACTGGTCCATGCCGAGGAAGATCGTGCGCAGTTCCGGCCCCGCCATCACCGTCGCGGTGCCGCTGCCATTGACCCGCTGCGCGTCCTGCAGCGGCACCGGGTCGATCCAGTCGACCTCGCCGGAGATCAGGGCGGCGACGCGCGTGGCGTCGTTCTGGATGGTGGTGAAGACCGCCTCGTCGAGGTTCGACTCGATCTTGCCCCAGTAGTTCGGGTTCTTCTTGAACACCGTCCGCACGCCGGGCTGGTGCTCGGTGATGATGAACGGCCCGGTGCCGTTCTCATGCAGGGCGGCGTAGCTGGTGGAGGTGGCGCTCGGCAGAGTCGGGGCGACGGCGCCGTTCTTTTCGGCCCAGGATTTCGACATGATGTACCAGGTCGAGAACTGGTACAGGGCGATCGGATTGGGGCTCTTGAGTTTCATGTCGACGGTGTGGTCGTCGATCTTCACCCACTCGGCGTCCGACGGCACGTTGGTGGTGAAGTTCGAGCCCGGCGCCCGTACGCGCGTGGCCGAGAAGATCACGTCGTCGGCGGTGAAGTCGGAACCGTCGTGGAACTTCACGCCCTTGCGCAGGTGGAAGCGCCAGCGCGTCGGCTCCGGATTCTCCCACGATTCCGCCAGCATTGGCGCCAGCTTGAGGTCCTTGTCGCGGGTGATGAGCGAGTCGAAGACCGCACCATGCATCCCGATGGTGAAGCTTTCTTTCAGCGAGTAGGGGTCGAGGGACTTGATGTCGCCCTGGAAGGCAAAGCGGAAAACGTTGGCGGCCTCGGCCGGAGCGACGGTTCCGAGGCCGAGACACCCCGCCAAGGCGGTTGCCGACACGAACGCTTTCACGGTGGACTTCAACAAGGCAGGCATCCTTTTCAAGCCGACTTCCCACGCTGGCGTGAGCACCTTGGCACGGATCGGGCCAACCTCGAACGGTCTTTCGAATTCAATCCACTCCGATACGCCGCCGCGGATTTCACGCCCGGCAGCGCCTATCTGATTCGCGCAGTGATGCCCAAAAATCGGTCAATAGCCACGAAACGGTCAAGTCCCGCATCGCCAGCCGGATACCGCAGGGCCGACGGCCTCGTGGGAACGGCTGAACACGGCGAGGTCTGCACCGGTTGAACCGGCAGTCCCGATCGAACCGACGCTTTCAGGAGACCGGCCGCATGTTCGCCACCCGTAAGCCCCTCGACCAGCAAGTCATCGTCATCACCGGCGCTTCGAGCGGCATCGGCCTCTCCACGGCCCGGATGGCCGCAGCGGCC
The DNA here is from genome assembly GCF_055231875.1 of Methylobacterium sp. Ger2507. NCBI lineage: Bacteria > Pseudomonadati > Pseudomonadota > Alphaproteobacteria > Hyphomicrobiales > Methylobacteriaceae > Methylobacterium > Methylobacterium sp. Ger2507. Next base: position 4,789,021 of record NZ_JBUYVC010000001.1, on the reverse strand, counting down.
GGCGCCAAGGTGGTGCTCACCGCCCGCAACGGCGACGTCCTGGCGGAAATCGCGCGCGAGATCGAAGCGGCGGGCGGCGAAGCGACCCACGTGGTGGCGGATGTGGGCGAGCGCGCGCAGGTTCAGGCCGTGGCCGACCGGGCGATCCAGCGCTTCGGGCGCATCGACACCTGGGTCAACGATGCCGGCCTGTCGATCTTCGGGCGCCTGGAAGAGGTCAGCGACGCCGATCACCAGCGCCTGTTCCAGACCAATTTCTGGGGGTTGGTCTACGGTTCGCTGGTGGCCCTGCTGCACCTCAAGCGCTCGGGCGGCGTGCTGATCAACCTCGGCAGCGTCGCCTCCGACATCGCCTTTCCGTTGCAGGGCATGTACTGCGCCAGCAAGCACGCGATCAAAGGCTTCACCGATGCCCTGCGCATCGAGTTGGAGGAAGAGGGCGCGCCCGTGGCGGTCACGCTGATCAAGCCGGCCTCGATCGACACACCGTTTCCCCAGAATGCGCGCAACTACACCGACCACGAGCCGAAACTGCCGCCGCCGATCTACCGCACCGAGGAGGTGGCCAACGCCATCGTGCAAGCGGCGGTGCATCCCCAACGCGATATCTATATCGGCGGCGGCGGACGGGTGATGAGCGCGTCGAAGCGCATGGCGCCGCGTGCCTTCGATCGTATCGCACGGACGATGACGGCGCAGCAGCAGCGCGACGAACCCGCCCGCAACCGGGGCGGCGCGCTCTACGAGGCGGGCCTCGGCGGGCGCGTCGCCGGCGATCATCCGGGCTACGTGATGCGGCGCAGCTTCTACACCCGCTCCGCCCTTCATCCGCTGACCACGGCAGCCGTGGTGGCGGGCGTCGGGCTCGCGGCCGCGAGCCTGCTCGGCGCGGGGCGTCGACCGTGAGCGCCTGCGAGCCGAACCCCCTCCGCCCTCGGGCCAGTGGGACCGCCGTGTCGGGATGCATCCACGGGGGATCTCGCTGATGGCCGATCTCGAGCACACGCTGCAACGCTTTCAAAGCCTTATGCTGGCGGAGCAACCCGTCGATGTCGGCGAGGCCGAGGACGCGATCTGGGCCTATCTCGCGCAGGCTCAGGGGCTGAGCGCGCAGATCGGAGCCCTGGACCGGCTCCAGGCAGCGGTGACGCGGTGGGACAACCGATCGGTATTCCTGCCCCAGTTACGCGCCGCACTCGATCGCCATCGTGCGCGTCTCGCCGAGCCGTCGGCCTGAGGGCGCTGGGGGGTACTGGTCCCAGTCCTCGTGGCGCTTCGGGGGCTTGCCGAATGAAATTCGATTGCGACAGGGGAATGGCACTGGATCGTGCCGTTCCCCTGTGGCATTGCGATAGGGTTATCTCGGCGGTGCAGCATCGTGTGTTCGCCCGACACGGCAACGCGCGAGCTTGGCATGAACCTACACGCTGTTCATCGCTCGATCGCCTTCGCGAAACCATTCAGGACGGTTGAGACCGACATCATTTCACAGGATAGCGAGATCACTTTTCGTGGGCGCGGTCTCGCGACCCTCCGGGACGGACGCCTTCTGCTCACGGTCTGTCCGCTCTGCTCTCAAGCCAATACGACCCGTGGGACAACGAACGGCCAGTGCGCTTGGTGCGCCTACGTTCCCTCTCTGGCAGATGCCGAGCCGACCGCATCGACGCAGGCCACGGCCGACGACACCTGACGCGCCGGTGGTCACTGCGGATCAAACGAGGCGTGGGATGCTTGATGGAGCGTCTGGCTGACGGGCCGCTCGCAGTCTCGCATCCCGGGCGTTCGAATTCTAACGTTGCTCTTATCCCACGGACGCCTCCTCACCGTCAGTTCGACGGATTTCGGGCAGTTCGACGGATTTCGGGCAGTTCGACGGATTTCGGGATCGACAGCGCTGAACGTCCGGTCACTGCAGACGGGAAGGCGGGGCGGCCCCGCGAGACTTTTGTTCTCGTTTGCCGTGCCGGGATAACCGGTTTCCAGTGATCCCTGACAAACTCTAGGCTTTGGCGAACAGGCGCTCGTAGGTCGCTTCGGCAACCCCGTAGCTTTCGCCCGCCGCGACACGCAACTGAGTCCGATCCAGGATGGTGATGCGGCCGCGACGAGCGCGGATCGACCCAGCGCCTTCGAGATTCTGGACTGCCAGAGTCACTCCGGGGCGCTGTACGCCCAGCATCACCGCCAGCACCTCGTGCGTCAGGAGGAGTTCGTCGCCGTCGACGCGGTCGTGGCACATCAGCAGCCAGCGGGCGAGCCGCGCCTCGATGCCGAAACTGGCATTGACGAAGGCGGTCTGCCGGGCCTGGAACAGTTCGGCCTCGAGAAAGCGTAGCACTGGCTTGCGCAGGCCGGGCCCTTCCGCGATCGCTGCGGCCATGTCCGCCACCTCGATCGCCAGTGCTGACCCTGCAATCTGAACGATATGCTCGTAGGGCGACGTCTCCGCACCCAGCATCAGGGTCGAGGCTCCGATGAGGCCCTCCGGTCCGATCATCCCCACTTCGAGCCGGGTCGATCCGATCTGCATGATGATCGAAATCAGTCCCGATTCCACGAAGTAGACCCGATCGGGCGCCGTGTCGGGATGGACCAGGACTTGACGAACCGTCAACGCGGCCGGACGCAGCCGCGGCTGCAGCAACGTCCAGTCGCCCACCGAGAGCATTCGCAACAGACGGTTACGAGGTAAGATTTGCATTCGTAAAGGCCCGAGTCCTGCTCTCCTGGGGAAGAGAACAGAGCCCCACCCTCCACTGCGCGGCCATATCCAAAGATCAACATTAGATCAATGAAAGATGGTGATCTTCCAATCGGCGCATGAAAACGATCTTGGATAATCTGATAAACATAGGTTAAGTGTTTGAAATCATACAAATGCGTTGGCGGTGCTTACAACCGCTCGTTCCGCGAGTTAGAACGAGATTGATTGTGGGCGACCTATCTGCACGTGCGTGGCATGGAAGACCGTGACCTGGACTCTCTGGATCGACGACGCGCCTTGTATCGGCGGCGATCGCCTGGGGCTTCGCTCCGCCCGTTTTCGTCCCGGATCGCAGGGCAACCGCTCAGCCGCTGATCGCCGCACCTCGGGACTCGCGTAAGCGAAATCCGACACCCGTTGCCAAGATTACGGACACCGTCTTGTCATCACATTCCTCGACCCCGCCTCTCGACGCCATGAACCCGTTGATCCGGAAGCTCGAAGGGTTCGGTCCCCTCTCGGATCAGGACCGAGCCATCCTCACGAGCGTCAGTGCCAGCGGCCATCTGATCGGGCCCCGCGTCGACCTGATCCGGGAGGGCGACGCACCGGATGGCGTCATCCTCATCATGGAAGGCATTGCCTGCCGGCAGAAGCATCGGGCGAACGGCGCTCGGCAGATCACCGCCTATCTGGTGCCGGGCGACGCCTGTGACCTCGATGTGGCGCTGCTCTCGCGGATGGACCACACCATCACCACCCTGTCCGCCTGCCGCGTGGTGCGCGTTCCCCTCGACGTGGTGAAGCGCCTGATGGAGGAGCATCCGGCCATTGCGCGCTCGTTGCGGATGTCCACCCTGGTCGATGAGGCGACCTTGCGCGAGTGGCTGGTCAATGTCGGGTGCCGGTCGGCGATCGAACGCATCGCTCACCTGTTCTGCGAACTGCTGCTCCGGTTGCAGGTCGTGGGATTTGCGAGCGAGGACACCTACGAGTTTCCCGTGACGCAGCTCGACCTGGCCGACACGGTCGGCCTGTCGAACGTGCACGTGAATCGGTCGCTTCAGGAACTCAGGCGCCAGGGCGTGATTGAACTCAAGGGGAGGACCCTGAGGATTCTCGACCGTCAGCGACTGAAGTCGATCGCCGAATTCGATGCCAAGTACCTGCACCTGGGAACGCGGGCCGCAGCATGACCCTGAAACTTCAGCCCGTGCAGATTGCGACGGGCAGCAACGACCGCGAAAGCCGTCTGGTTTTCGAGGACGGCCGTCTCGTTGCCGTACTGGTCCAGCTCTCCAGCGAGCATGATTCCCATGCGGGTCACTGGTTCCTGGAGGCGGGGTTCGGACGCGTCGAGGATCCGCACGCGCCCATCTTCGCCGACCTCCGAGAGGCGCAGGCCTGGATTGCCCGACAGCTGGCGGATGTCGATCCCTCGTACTGACTGCACTCCGTCGCGCCGTGACGGCAAGACCTGAGAGGTCTTCCTGCAAGCCCCAGACGTTTTCTGAGCAGACATCGCGAAGACGATTGATGTGTGTGAATGCATCATCCGCGGGTCTGCGTCACGATCATTCCCGTTACCCCTTCATGGGTGTGACCGGGGTCTCGCCGATGCCTTACCCCCCGATTGTGTCGGCGAGACCACGCTCAAAACTCCTTGTATCGTCGTGGTTCAAGTATTATCATTCGTTTTCCATAATAGCTTAAGTTCGGTCAAGGCATCGCTTGAATACGTTTCAGCATGAATTCTTGTAGATGAACGCGTCGTACTGATCAAAACAACAATTGAAACATTTTTCAATCGCTGATTTCGATCTCAAAACATCTTTATCGTAATATTCGAAAACTGATCGTTTACTTCTCGGTGGCATCCATGGCTCGCGGACATGCTGTGCGTAGGCCGATGGAGCATCACGACCATGCGTTCGGTTTCGAGTCTCACGGCCTTTTCTTCGCCGGGCCCTGCGCCTTGCCGCTCCGAAGCCGCCGTCCTTGCCTCTTATCTCGACGTGGTCCGACAGGGATTTCTGCTGTTCGAGGGTGGGCGAGTGATCCTCTGCACGGACCCGGCCCGCGATATTCTCACCGCGTTCGATCTCTCCACCGATCCCACTGCCCGGTCGGCCCTTCGCACCCTGTGCCGCCTCCTCGCCCTTCATCCGCGTGCTCTCTTCGCGCAGGTACGGCAGGCCTTCGAACGCCACGAGCCGGTCGCCTTCGAGGTCGCACGTCCGGCGATGACGGTGGACATTCGATTGCATCCGGTCGGTTGCGGGAATGCCGCCGCCACGCGTTGGACCGTCACCCTCGAGGACGTCACCACCCGCCGTGCCGCCGAGGCTGCGGCCAGCAGCCATGCCCGCCTCGATCCGCTGACCGGCCTGCCGAACCGGCGCCATCTGCGCGAGCGCCTTGAGGAGGCGCTGGCGCGAGTTGGCGCCTCCGCCGCCAGCTGCGCCGTGCTGCTGGTCGATCTCGACCGCTTCAAGCCCGTCAACGACACCCTCGGCCACGCCATCGGTGACGCCCTGCTGGCGAAGGTCGGCGACCGGCTCAGCGCCACCCTTCGACCCGGTGACACCGTCGCGCGCATTGGCGGCGACGAGTTCGTCGTGGTCCAGAGCGCTCCCGCGAACGTCGAGGAGACGCGCGCCCTGGCCCGACGGATCGTCGATCTCGTCGGCCGCACCTACATGGTCGAGGGTCACCTTCTGACCATCGGCGCCAGCGTCGGTGTCGCTCTGGCTCCGGAGGACGGGATGGATGCCGACCGCCTCCTCAAATGCGCCGACCTCGCTCTCTATCGGGCCAAGCTCGAGGGGCGCGGGACTTTCCGTTTCTTCGAGGCGGAAATGGATGCGCGCATGCAGGCCCGCCGTCGCCTCGAACTCGACATGCGCCAAGCTCTGGGGCGGCGGGAGTTCACGCTGCATTACCAGCCGCAGATGAATCTCGGCAGTGACCGCCTGACCGGCTGCGAAGCGCTGCTGCGCTGGCAGCACCCGGAGCGGGGTACCGTTTCGCCGGCGGATTTCATCCCGCTCGCCGAGGAAATCGGCCTGATCGTTCCCATCGGTGAATGGGTGATCCGCCAAGCCTGTCGCGACGCGGCAACCTGGCCGGCACCGATCACCGTCGCGGTGAATGTGTCGCCGGCGCAGTTCAAGGGCGACCGGCTCGTGGAGGTGATCGTCTCGGCCCTGGCGAGCTCGGGCCTGCCGGCCGAGCGCCTGGAGATCGAGATCACCGAGGGCGTCCTGCTGCAGGAGAACGCGCGCACGCTGCGCATCCTGCATCGCCTCCGCGCCCTGGGAATCCGCGTCTCGATGGATGATTTCGGCACCGGCTACTCGTCGCTGAGCTACCTGCGGTCGTTCCCGTTCGACAAGATCAAGATCGACCGCTCCTTCGTGGCCGACATCACCCGCAAGCCGGACGGCGATGCGGTGATCCGCGCCATCGCGGGGCTCGGGCGTAGCCTCGGGATGACGACCGTGGCCGAAGGGGTCGAGACCGAGGACCAGATGCGACGCATCCGGGCCGAGGGCTGCACCGATGTCCAGGGCTACCTCGTCAGCCGACCGATCCCCGCCGAGGCCCTGCTCACGTTCTTCGCGAGCCGGGGTCAACACGGCCTTGCCCACGCGTAGGGCCTCGAACCACGACGCTCTCCCGCTTTCGGAAATCCGCCATGACCCAGCTCTATCGACTCGTCTATGCCAGCAAGAACCTGTTGGCCGTGCCGGAGGCCGAAGCGAACGCCGCCGTCAGCCAGATCCTCGCCGCGTCGCAGCGGAACAACGCCGCGGCCGGAGTGACCGGCGCCCTAATGTTCAACGGCGGCGCGTTCGCGCAGGTGCTGGAGGGGCCGCGCCAGGATGTCGAGCGCACCTTCGAGCGAATCCAGCGCGACGAGCGGCACGGCGACGTCACCGTCCTCGAATGCGGGCCGACCGAGGCCCGCGGCTTTGCCGACTGGTCGATGGCCTATGTCGGGCGAGCCACGGCGGGGGAGGCGCTATGGAGCGACCTCGGGCGCGAGAGCGGGTTCGACCTGTCACGGCTCGACGGCGATGCGATCTTCCGGATGCTGCACGGTCTGGTCCTGGAGGAGGAGGGACTGACTTCGCCCGCCCCGGCCTTCGACGCCGACCGGGTCCGCGCCGAGGTTTCCGAGCTTCGGCCTGACCTGCATGCGCCGCTCGAGAGGGGGGTCGTCGAGCGGGACGCTTCCGCCCTGGCGGTGCTGCGTCAGGCCCTTGCCGAGGAGCGTCGCCGAACCACTGAGCTGCGCGGTGCACTCGACGACGCGCGCATCGCTGAGGCACAGGCGCAGAATCGGTGCGAGTCGCTTTGTCGGGAGCGCGACCTGTGGGTCGAGCGAGCCCGCAGCCTCGCCGCCGCTTTGTGCCGGGAAGCCGAGGCGGTCCGCCGGGGCCCCGCGCCCGATCAGGATGCGGCGACCCGCGCCGCCTGACCGGGCGGCCGCTACACCTTGAAGTTCATCAGCAATGCGCCGGCCGCAGCCGAGACCGTGCGGGCACCAGTGGCACCGTAGGACGCCCCCTGGTCCTGCCGGACCTGCAACTGCTTCACGAAAGTGGCGAGCAGATCACCGGTGCTCTGGCCGGACGGACCGACCGTTGCGGATTCCGATGCCACCCGAGGCGCCCCATCCGTTTGGGACGGGTCGGGGTCGCCCCGCAGGACCGAGTTCAGGGTTCGGGCTTGGTCGCCGGTGAGCGCTCCGCTCTCGACTTGCCGGCCGATCAGGTCATCGATGCGCGTTCGCAGGCCGGACGGGTCCAGGCGCGCCGCCTCAGGGCCACTGCCGATGCCCTGCGTCAGCGCGGCATCGATCGAGTCGACCGCGGTGTTCAGGGCGGTCTGATCGGCGCTGCTGAGGGTGCCGGCTGCCGTCCGCGCCGCGATGTCCTCGTGTGCACGAAGGCGCGGCGATGGCGGAAATGTCCCGGCCTGTGCGGAGATCGACGTCATGTCCTGGCCCTGGCGGGACCTTATCCCATCCTCCTGATGGCGCGGATCCGGTTAATGTTCGGTGAGAAGCCGCCCCTGTGATTTGACGCACCGTGAGCCCGACCGATCAGCGAACGGCTTTTGCCGACCTTGTCTTCGGTGCGAAAGCCAGCCGACGAATTGTCTCCCAGCCTACCCCGGCAAGGGCAGCCCCCTCCCAGACGTGCGACAGCTGGTTCTCTTCGCAGGTCCTGTGTCTATCGCGGGACAAGACGCGTGCCGTCCGGGACCCCGAGGGCGGTGCCGAGGCGGGTGCGGCAGTGCTTGAGGCTCCGGAAGGCACGTCCGGAATCGCGGGCGAGCCGGATCAGGGCACCGACTTGGCCGGGCTGGCGCGCGACGGCGCCGAGAACGGCGAGGATATCGGGCTCACCGTTCGGCTTCAGGGCCGTGGCGGCGAAGGCCGGGATCGCCCGCTCGGCCGGGTCGCAAACGACCCGGAGAGCCGCGAACGGCAACCCGTGCGCCTGCGCGAAGGCCGCTGCCGCGTGCGATTCCATGTCGACCGCGGCGCAGGCGGTCGCAGTCCGAAGCGAGGCTTTCGCCGCGACGCTGAGCACGGCGGCATCCACCCCGGCGATGGCAGCGGTGCGGACCGATACGCCAATTCCCGCAAGGGCCCGTTCCCAGGCGGCCACGATGGCAGGATCGGCCGGGTAGCGTGCCTCGGCGGTGACGATGGCGCTCGCAATCAGGACGTCGCCCGGCTCCAGGTCGGGATCGAGACCACCAGCGATACCGATGCTGACGACCGCGCGGCATTCCGGGGATAGACGATCCGCCAGCATGCGACGCAGGCGTTCGGGATTCCCGCCCGCACCGATGGCGACAACGTCGTCGCCTGAGGCGAGGCGCGCCTCCTTGGCCAGCCCGGTCACGGCGAGTACGGGCTGTGCGCCGGATGCGGAGTTTGAAACCATGCCGTCACCCGACCTGTGTTGCCTTGGCGTTCATCGCTCGACGCCTTCGGATGCCGGATGGATCCGGCGAGGCCGGCGATCCGATTCCCGCATCCCGTTCGATGCTTATCGCTCCCTCACCCCTCTGTGAGTCGCGGGAACTCACCCCTCCGCGCTCTGCAAAGCAGAGCGCGGTTCACTTTGCACAAGCTCAATAGATTTCGGACAGGCTTGAGGTCCGCCTTGGAGGAGAGTGCGACCGTCGGTAGGGGAGGGCGCGATACAGCGGGAGACTCACCCGTTTCGCAGGATCAAGCCCCTGCCCAACGGGCACGCCGTCCGACCCATCGCTGCGCCCATCACATCCCGAAGGCGACCTTGCGGGTGTTGCTGCGCTGGAGGTTCCGGTAGCGGGCCATAGCCCAGAGGGGGAAGAACTTCGGGTAGCCGTGATAGCGCAGGTAAAACACGCGCGGGAAGCCGGTTGCGGTGTAGCGCTCCTCGGACCAGAAGCCGTCCGCGCCCTGAGTGCGGGTCAGATAGTTGATGCCACGCGTCACCGCCGGGTCATCGGCTTCGCCCGCTGCCATCAGGGCGAGCAGCGACCAGGCCGTCTGCGAGGCGGTGGAGTAGCCGGGCTCGAAAGCAGGGTCGATCTTGTAGGACGAGGCGTCCTCGCCCCAACCGCCGTCCGGGTTCTGGATGCGGATCAGCCAGGCGACCGCCTTGCGGATCTCCGGCGCAGCCGGATCGACGCCGGCGGCGTTGAGCGCGCACAGCACGGACCATGTTCCGTAGATGAAGTTCATGCCCCAGCGGCCATACCAGGAGCCGTCCTCTTCCTGGTCGTTCAGCAGGTAGGTGACGCCGCGATCGAGGGCCTTCGAGCTTTCCCGAGTCTCGCCAAGCTGGGCCAGCATCGAGACGACGCGGGCGGTGACGTCGGCCGTCGGCGGATCGAGCAGGGCGCCGTGATCCGAGAATGGGATGTGGTTGAGGTAATGGTGGTTGTTGTCCGCGTCGAAGGCAGCCCAGCCGCCGTCGCTCGACTGAAGACCCTCGACCCACTCGCGCGCGCGGGCGATGGCGTTGCCGTAATCCGGGACATCGGCGACGAGGCCGTGCTGGCGCGTGGCGCGATCCATCGCCATGACGACGACGGCGGTGTCGTCGAGGTCCGGAAAGTGCGGGTTCGCGTATTGGAAAGCCCAGCCGCCGGGACGCACGTTCGGCCGACCGGCCGCCCAGTCGCCCTTGATGTCGAGGACCTGGAGCGGCTTCAGCCAGTCGAGGCCTCGCCGGGCCTGATGTTCGGCATCCGGGCCGCCGGCTTCCAGCAGCGCGTGGCCAGCCAGCGCCGTATCCCAGACCGGGGATAGGCAGGGCTGGACGTAGGCCTCATGCTCCTTGACAACGACGAGCTTCTCGATCGCCTCGCAGGCGATCCGCACTTGCGGATGGTCCGCCGGGTAGCCGAGCACTTCGTACATCAGCACGGTGTTGACCATGGCGGGGAAGATTGCGCCGAGACCGTCGTCGCCGTTCAGGCGCTCGCTGACCCAGGCCACGGCCTTGTCCATCGCGCGCGCCCGGCGCTTCTTGGGGAAGTAGTCCTGTGTGACCTGGAGCATCCGGTCGATGGCCCCGAAGATCGGCGTCCACGGCCAGGTCGCGTGCGGGCTCCCGGGCCAGGTGCGGACGGTCTCAGGCGGAGCGACGAACAGCTCCGGAATGCCGATTCCGCGCGGGTTGCGGGCGCGCGGCTTCTTCGCCTGAATCACCAGCATCGGCACGATGACGCAGCGGGCCCAGTAGGAGACCTTGTCGAGGTGGAAGGGGAACCACTTCGGCAGGTGCATGATCTCGACGGGCATCACCGGCACGGCACGCCAGGGCACCTCGCCGTAAAGCGCGAGCAGGAACCGGGTGAAGACGTTGGAATTCGCGGCGCCGCCGCGGGACAGGATGGCCTCGCGGGCGCGGCGCATATGGGGCGCCTCGATCGAGTCGCCACTCATCTTGAGGGCGAAATAGGCCTTCACGCTGGCGCTCATGTCGAACGGCCCATCATGGACCAGGGCCCAGCCACCGTGCTTACCCTGTGTGCGGCGCAGGTAATTGCCGATCTTGTTTTCCAGCTCGGGCGCGATCTCGGTGGCGCGGAACTGGTGGAACATGATGTATTCGGACGGAATGGTCGCATCGGCTTCGAGCTCGAAGCACAGATGGCCGTCCTCGTGCGACAGCGCCGTCAGGGCCTGGGTTGCACGCACGACGCCACGATCGACGTCCTCGAGGGAGATCTCCTGCGTTTTCGGGCGCTGCAGCGCCTCGACCTTCCTGTATGCGTCCCGCATCGTCCTCGCCTCACAGGCCGCCCAGGCGGCCGCCTTATCTCACGCCGCGCCGCGCGCTCGTGCTTGTCCGCACGTGTCTGTCCTCTTGGCGAGGGCCAGCGCGGCGGTCGTTCCTGAACGGATGGCTCCCTCGATCGTCGATGGCAGGCCGGTCGCGGTCCAGTCGCCTGCCAGGACGAGATTTTCATGAGCCGTCACGGCGCCGGAACGCCGCGCGGCCTCGGCGGGCGTTGCCGCGAAGGTCGCCCGCTTCTCCTTGACGATCTGCCAGCTTGGCAGTTCGGGTGCAAGTCCGGTTAAAGTTACGATCTCCGACCAGATCTGACGTCCCAAATCCTCGCGCGGCACATCCAAGAGACGATCCGCTCCGCTGATGGTCACGGACAGACGATCCGGATAAGCAAACAGCCACTCCGTGATACCGTTCACCACACCCAGAATTAACGGCGCACCCGGCGGCGGGACCACAGCAAAATGCGCGTTCACGATCGAACGGTGGCTCTGCGGGGCCGGCAGGCCCGGCAGCAGGTCGCACGCGATCCACGGCGGCAGCGCGACGACGACCGCATCCTCCGGTGCCAGGGTGATAGTTTCGTCGCTGAAGACGAGGCCGTCGATGCGGCCGGCGCCGAGGACAAGGCTGCGCAGGCGGTGGCCGAAGCGCAACTCCGTCCCCCGCCGGGTGAGATAATCGATGGCGGGATCGACGAAGGCGGCCGACAGGCCACCGACTGCAACGAGGGGCCGGCACGCCTTGCCGCCGGCGCCCAGCGTCTCGCGCAGGATGGTGGCCGCAAGGCCGGTGTCACTTTCCTTCGGGTCGGTGTTCAGGGCCGCGAGCAGGACGGGGTGCCACAGCCGATCGTAGAGCGTGCCTTCGCAGGTCATGCTCTCGCCGATGGTGCCACCCTGGCCCGGCGCCTTGCCGGCCGCTGCCTTCAGGATACCGAGAGGCGCCAGGTAGTCGCGCGCTGCGGTGCCGGGCACCCGGCGGGAGGCCTGAAGCACCCACCACGGCACCCGGCCGGCATTGGGGCGCAGGGTCCAACGCTCGCCGGTCTTCAGGTCGGCGAAGGGAAACGCCGCTTCGTCCGGCCCGGACAAGGCACTCTCCGGGGCGCCGATCGTGCGCATGAAGGCGAGCGCCGAGGTATTCCCAGACAGCAGCAGGTGGTTGCCGTTGTCGATGGTAAGGCCGAGGGTCGGATCGTAGTACGAGCGGCAGCGGCCGCCAGCTTGCTTGGCCGCCTCGTGCACGACGACGCGCGCCCCGCGATCGACCAGCGAGACGGCGGCGGACAGCCCGGCGAGACCCGCCCCGACGACGTGGACCGTTCCGACCATCAGACGATCCCGTGCCGGAGGACGACGCCGAGAAGCACGAGCTTGCCGGGCTTGACCCGCGCCCGCGGCTTGGCCCAGCCCCGGGCCAGGACAGCGTCGAGGTAGAGCCGATAGGCCGCCGCCATCAGGCGCGGCGCCTTGGTGACCTTGCGCGGGCACTTCGCGATGATGTCCCAGGTCTTGGCGTAATGCGCCTCGGCCTCTCGGGCAACGGCGATGCAGACCTCGCCGATTCGCGGATGATCGATGGCGGCCTGGGGCGTCGGCGCGTTGAGACCGATGGCGGCCAGCTTCTCGCGCGGCAGGTACAGGCGATTGCGCGCGGCGTCCTCGTCGATGTCGCGCAGAATGTTGGTGAGCTGGAGGGCGCGGCCCTCGTGATGGGCGAGCGCGATGCCCTCTTGCTCGGACAGGCCGAAGATTCGGACGGAAAGGCGACCGACCGCGCTGGCGACCCGGTCGCAATAGAGGTCCAGGGTCGCCTCGTCGGGGGCGATAATGTCTTCGAAGGCATCCATTGCCATGCCGTCGATCACCGCCTGGAAATCTTCGCGCAGGAGGCCGTAGCGGCGGATGGGTACGACGAGGTCTTGCACCCGCGGCGTCGGGCGGCCGGCATAGAGTGCATCGATCTCGGCGCGCCAGCGGTCGAGTTCGGCGGCGCGGACGGGCGCGGGCCCGCCGTCGTCGGCGACGTCGTCGACAGCCCGGCAGAAGGCGTAGACCGCGTACATCGCCGCGCGGCGATCGGGCGGCAGCAGGCGCATCGCCGTATAGAACGAGGACGACTTTGCCGGGAGGGCGTCGACCTGGGGAGACGCGGTTTCGGCGGCGGGGGACAGGGTGGCGCTCATGCCCGGCTCTCCCGTGCCACTTTCGCGGCTTGAACCCGCAGCGTTCGGCCGCGCAGGGGACGACGCGCGAGGGTGGTGGCGATGCCGCCGAGCGCGGTCAGCGCGAAGGCGGCTTTGCCGTGGTGCACCTTCTCGCTCAGAGGGTCGCGCTCCATCAGGCCCCGGCACAGCACGACGGCGAGGCGGTGGATCGCAGCGATCTCCAGGCTGAGGCGCAGATCGGCGATGAGATCGGGCAGCACCGCGCCCTCCTCGAGCAGCCCCATGGTGCGCTCCGCCAGTTCCCGGATCGCGCCCCGGAGCGCCGGCGATGCTTTGTCGGCAGACAGCTCCGAGATCACAGCGCCATGCGCCTCGAGGGTCTCCTGCGGCAGGTAGACCCGATCGATGGCGCGAAAATCCTTCCCGCAATCCTGCAGGTGGTTGATGATCTGAAGGGCGGCGCAGATCGCATCGGACGGCCCCCAGACCACGCTGCGGTTTTCGCCATGCACGTCCAAGAGGAAGCGGCCGACCGGCATGGCCGAGAGGCGGCAATAGGCGATCAGCTCGTTCCAGTCGGCGTAGCGGTTCTTGCGCGCGTCGAGCCGGAAAGCCTCGAGGAGTTCGAGGGCATGCGTTGGGGGAAGCCCGCGCGCCGCCAGTTCCCGCCGCAGGGGCTCGGCAGCCGAATCGGTCGGACGGGTGCCCGTCAGGTCGTCGGCCAGGGCGTCGAGGAGTTCGATCTTCCGCTCCGGATTCAGACCGGTATGATCGGCGACGTCGTCGCCGGCGCGGACGAAGTCGTAGAACGCCAGGATCGCACCGCGATGCTTGGGATGGATCAGGTGCGAGGCGACGGGGAAGTTCTCGTCGCGATAGCCCTTGCCGGTCCGCGCCTCGGTGGCGGTGTGGATCGTCGCGCTCATGGCAGGCGTCCCTCCTGGCGGAACCAGGCGATCGCGTCGGACAGGCCCTGTGCGTAGGGCCGGGCGGTGTAGCCGAGTTCGGCCCGTGCCTTCGCGTCGGAGAAGAACATCCGGTAGCGCGACATCCGGATGCCGTCGATGGTGGCGAAGGGGGCCTTGCCGGTGAACCGCGCGATCTGCTCGGAGACGAAGGCGATCGGGTAGACCACGGCGCGCGGCAGGTTCACGGTCGGGGCTTTGCGGCCGACCATGCCGGCGATGTCGGCCAGCATCTGCGACAGAAGCACGTTCTCTCCGCCGAGGATGTAGCGCTCGCCGGTCCGACCGTGCCGGAGCGCCAGCAGGTGCCCGGCCGCCACGTCGTCGACATGGGCCAGGTTCAGCCCGGTATCGACGAAGGCCGGCATCCGGCCGAGCGCGGCTTCGAGGATGATGCGGCCGGTCGGGGTCGGCTTGACGTCGCGCGGGCCGATCGGAGTCGACGGATTGACGATGACCACAGGCAGGCCGTTGCGGGCCGCCATCTCCTCGACCACGCGCTCGGACACGACCTTGCTACGCTTGTAGGCGCCGATGGCCGTGCCGGGGGTCAGGGGCCGGGTCTCGTCCGCCGGAGTGCCATCGTCGTGCGGCTTGATGGTGGCGACGCTCGACGTATAGACGATCCGCTCGATGCCGGCGCGCAGAGCCTCTTCCATCAGGATGACGGCACCGTCGCGGTTGGTCGCTACGATCTCTTCCGGATCGGGTGCCCAGAGGCGGTAATCGGCGGCGGCGTGGATAAGATAGCGCTGCCCCTGGAGGGCCCGTGCGACGGCAGCGCGATCGCGCATGTCGCCCTCGACGATTTCGACGTCGGTCCAGGTCAGGTTGGTGCGCGGGGAGGTGGCCCGCACCATGATCCGCACGGGAAAGCCCGCCTTGCGGAAGACGTCGACCAGGGCCGCTCCCAGGAAACCGCTCGCGCCCGTGATGAGAACCGGGCCGGCATCGAACGGGCCGGAAGGGGTCGCCTGTGGCATTTCTCTCGTAAGGGTCTGAGGATCTTATGCGAGCGCCGGGCCCGAAGCGAACTTCGAACCCATGGATGGCGCGCTTTTGTCATCGAAATCGCTGCCGGACAAGCGCAACGGAGACACACCCGGGACGCAAAGCCCGGGCGGCCGTCATACGCCGGCAGCGGATCAGGCGAGGCGCAGGCGACCCGACTGCCCGGCCTTCCGTTCGGGCAGGGCGGCCTTGACGGTGTTGAGGATGCCGGCGGCGTCGAGGCCGGCCTCGGCGTACATCGCGTCTGGCGCATTGTGGTCCTGGTAGCTGTCCGGCAGAGTGAGCGTGCGGACCCGCACCCGGCCGGCATCGAGCGCACCGCGCTCGGCCAGCAGATGCAGCACCATGGCGCCGAAGCCGCCCACCGAGCCCTCCTCCAGCGTGACCAGAACCTCGTGGTTCGCCGCCAGGTCCAGGATCATCGCCGCGTCCAGCGGCTTGGCAAAGCGCGCATCCGCCACCGTCACGGCGATGCCCTCGGCCTCCAGCAGATCGGCCGCCTTCAGCGCCTCGGACAGGCGCGTGCCCAGCGCCAGCAGCGCCACCCGCGCCCCCTCCGGCGCACGCACGATCCGCCCCTTGCCGATCTCCAGCACCGAGCCGCGCTCGGGTAGGTCGACGCCCACGCCCTCGCCGCGCGGGTAGCGCAGCGCGATCGGGCCGGTGTCGTGCGCGTGGCACGTCGCCACCATGTGCACCAGTTCGGCCTCGTCCGAGGCCGCCATCACCGTCATGTTCGGCAGGCAGCACAGATAGGCCAGATCGAAGGCCCCCGCATGCGTCGCCCCGTCCGCCCCCACCAGGCCGGCCCGGTCCAGGCAGAAGCGCACGGGCAGGTTCTGCAGCGCCACGTCGTGCACGACCTGGTCGTAGGCCCGCTGCAGGAAGGTCGAGTAGATCGCCACGAACGGCTTGTAGCCCTCCGTCGCCAGCCCGCCCGCGAAGGTCACCGCGTGCTGCTCGGCGATGCCGACGTCGAAGGTCCGGTCCGGATGCGCCTTGCCGAACAGGTCGATGCCGGTGCCGCCCGGCATCGCGGCGGTGATCGCCACCACCCGGTCGTCGGCATCCGCCGCCTTGATCAGGCTCTCGCCGAACACCCGGGTGTAGGCCGGGGCGTTGGGCTTGGCCTTGGCCTGCACGCCGGACAGCACGTCGAACTTGACCACGCCGTGGTAGCGGTCGGCCGAGGCCTCGGCCGGCGCGTAGCCCTTGCCCTTCTGGGTGACGACGTGGAGCAGGATCGGGCCCTGCTCCGAGTCGCGCACGTTCTTGAGCACCGGCAGCAGGTGGTCGAGGTTGTGACCGTCGATGGGCCCGACATAGTGGAAGCCCATCTCCTCGAACATCGTGCCCGAGCCCACCACCAGGGAGCGGGCATATTCCTCGGCCGCGGCCGCGCGCTGGTAGAGTGCCTTGGGCAGGAGCTTGCCGAGCTGCTTGGCGGTCTCGCGCAGGGACTGGTAGGTGTCGCCCGAGGCCAGCCGCGCGAAATAGGCCGACATGGCGCCCACGGGCGGGGCGATCGACATGTCGTTGTCGTTGAGGATGACGATCAGGCGGGATTTGAGCGCGCCGGCATTGTTCATGGCCTCGTAGGCCATGCCGGCCGACATCGAGCCGTCGCCGATCACCGCCACCATGTTGCGGCGCTTGGGGGCGGGGGCGCCCTTGGCCTGGGCGGCCGCGTCGTCGAGGTCGCGCGCCACGGCCATGCCGAGGGCCGCCGAGATCGAGGTGGACGAGTGGGCCGCGCCGAACGGATCGTAGACGCTCTCCGAGCGCTTGGTGAAGCCCGACAGGCCGCCGGGCTGGCGCAGGGTCCGGATGCGGTCGCGCCGGCCGGTGAGGATCTTGTGCGGATAGGCCTGGTGGCCGACATCCCAG
This sequence comes from Methylobacterium sp. Ger2507, assembly GCF_055231875.1. Lineage (NCBI taxonomy): Bacteria > Pseudomonadati > Pseudomonadota > Alphaproteobacteria > Hyphomicrobiales > Methylobacteriaceae > Methylobacterium > Methylobacterium sp. Ger2507. The sequence continues at coordinate 4,771,972 of NZ_JBUYVC010000001.1, read as the reverse complement.
ACGATGCGGTCGTCGGGCGTGTCGAACACGTGATGCAGGGCCACCGTCAGCTCGACCACGCCGAGCCCGGAGCCGAGATGCCCGCCCGTCACCGAGACCGCGTCGATCATCTCGGTGCGGACCGCATCGGCCACCGCCTGCAGCTCGCTCTCCGGCAAAAGCCGCAGGGCCGCTGGCTCGGACAGACCGTCCAGGATCGACGGACCCTCCGACAGCCCCGACGCGGACGCGGAGGACGCTGGCGAGGTTTCGCCCGTGGTTTCTTGCCGTGACACCGATGCACACCCGTTCGTTTGCTGAACATCGGTTCGATTTCGCCCACCCTCGCTGGATCGAGAGCCGGCCGATCATCAAACGATGCGTGCTCCGGTCTGAAACCGAAGCCATTCATTCGCACTTATAACGCCATTACGCAGCTTTGCCACGTTGCGGAACGTTTGTTCGCGTCCACAGCCTGGACCGACCTGCAATACGATTCCGCTGCACGGGGCCAAGCGGTGAATTCCGGATCGTGATTCGGCTGCGATGCTGGCTGGTACGCATGAACTCCGCTGGCTCTTGCGCACGAAGTCCGGCAGTTAATCCTCCGGTTCGTTCGGATCAACGGTGCGTTCCACTTTTCCCAGCCGCCGCTCGTGCCTTAAGGCAGGTTCATGGTTCTCCTTCGATCCCTTGGCAGCCTCGTGCTGGTCCTGGCCTGCTTGAGCGAGGCGGACGCTGCAGGGCGGCTTGAGCGCGATCCCGCCCTGGTGCTCAGACACCGGCCGGTGGAGCCCTTCACGTTCCCGAGCGAGCCCCCCGGACACTGCGGCGTCCAGGCTGGTCCAGGCCCGGCCGACCGATTGGTCTCTCCGTTCGACGGAACCCTCGGACGACCCTGCGGCTATCGCACCCGCATCACGCCCGAAGGAACCCGGAAAGTCCGCGTGTGCTTTTGACGGACCGGCGATGAGGAACCGCGCATGCGTCCGGGTGCTCATTGCCGGGATGCTGGCAAGCCACGGGACGGCGAAGGCTCGGGATTGCTCGGCCTTGTTCGCCGAGGGCCGACGCCCCGAAATCATCAATGTCAAGCTGGACCAGCGCTTGGTACCGCTGTGTTACGACGCATTCGCGGTGCTGCATTCCGGAGTGGCGCGGACACCACTCTACGCGGCCGAACGCCTGACGCGGGAAGGCGTATCGGCCGCGCGCGGCATCGACCGGATCGACGCCTTCCACGATGAGGACGCGCTGCCGCCCGATGATCGTGCCCTCCTGGAGGATTACGTCCGCAGCGGCTTCGATCGCGGTCACATGGCTCCGGCCGGCGACATGCCGACCGAAGCGGCCCAGGCACAGTCGTTCAGTCTTGCCAACGTGGTTCCACAGGACCGCGCCGTGAACCGGGGGCTCTGGGCCGCCATCGAGGAGAGCGTGCGCCTCCTCTCGACTCGCCGCGGAACGCTCTTCGTCGTCACCGGCCCGGTCTATTCCGGGGGTTCCGTCCGGGCGATTAACGGGCGGGTGCTGGTGCCGACGCAACTGTTCAAGGCGCTCTACGACCCGGCTACCGGAGAGGCGGGCGCCTATCTGGTGCCGAACGCCGACGACGCGTCCTGGCGCGCGGTGTCGCTGGATGTCCTTCGCCAGGAGACCGGGCTCGATGTTTTCCCGACGCTAACCGCCGCCGCCAAGGCAACGGCCATGGCATTGCCGGAACCCCGCGCCTATTCCCGGGGTCCGGCGGAAGGCGATGGGTCCCCACACCGCCGACGCCCGGACGCGGATTCTTTCGAGGCCTGGGCCAAGCGGGAGTTGCATCGTGCCCTCAGACGGCTCTGGCGCGACCTGATGCGTGCGATCTTCTAAACGGATGACAGGTTCGGACCTGATGGTCGAAATGGCTCCTCCGCGGCGCAGCGGGACGCCTTATGGATTCTGCTGAGGACAGGTTTCGATGTCGAAAGGGATAACGCCGACGGACACCTCCCGATTCGTGCCCTTTGCCGACGATGCCGCCGTGCAAACCATCGGCGGTCTGTCGATCGAGAACGGGACCGACCGGATCGGCATCCACGGAACTGTCGACCTGACGCGCGATGCCCCGGGCTTGGCGCGGGCGCGGGCGCTCGCTTCGACGCTTTCGGCGATCGTCACCGCGCTCGAGGCGGTCTCGCTGCCCGAAGAGACCGCAGATGGGGCGCGTTCGCCCGAGACGGTCAAGAATCCGTTCGCCTGATGTGGGTTCGACCGGCGGCGGCAGTTCCGTCGTGCGCTTTGTCCGGGTTCTTGCCGGTCCGGCGTCGCCCTGATACTCCGGCGCAACACTCTCACGCGAAGCGGTTCGACCACGGCGAGCGCCAGAGGTCCGGCCGCATCGGCGCATTCCGCGCGGTACGCCGACCGGCTCGAACAGGTGCCGGCGCGGGACCACGCACACGAGGATTCCGGGGGTCGAGGCGCAAGGCGCGCCGGGCCACCGACACGACAGGGATACCATCATGGCGCGCGAATTCATCTACCACATGAAGGGTCTGACCAAGACCTATTCGGGTGGCAAGAAGGTCCTCGATAACATCAACCTGTCCTTCTACCCGGATGCCAAGATCGGCGTTCTCGGCATCAACGGCTCGGGCAAATCGACCCTGCTGAAGATCATGGCCGGCATCGACAAGGATTGGACCGGCGAGGGCTTCGTCGCCCAGGGTGCCCGGGTCGGCTACCTGCCGCAGGAGCCGCAGCTCGACCCCAACAAGTCGGTCCGCGAGAACGTGATGGAGGGGGTTGCCGAAAAGCAGGCGCTGCTCGACCGCTACAACGAACTCGCCATGAATTATTCCGAGGAGACGGCGGACGAGATGACCGCGCTCCAGGATAAGATCGAGGCCGCCAACCTCTGGGAGCTGGATTCCAAGGTCGATCAGGCCATGGAAGCACTCGGCTGTCCCAGCGATGAGCAGCCGGTTGCAACGCTCTCAGGTGGCGAGCGTCGCCGTGTGGCCCTTTGCAAGCTGCTCCTGTGGGAACCGGAACTGCTGCTCCTCGACGAGCCGACCAACCATCTCGACGCCGAGACGGTCAACTGGCTCGAAGGCCACCTGCGCCAGTACCCAGGCGCCATCCTGATCGTGACCCACGATCGCTACTTCCTCGACAACGTCACGGGCTGGATTCTCGAACTCGACCGCACCCGCGGCTACCCCTACGAGGGCAATTATTCGGCCTGGCTGGTGCAGAAGCAGAAGCGCCTTCAGCAGGAGGGCCGTGAGGACATGGCCCGTCAGCGCGCGATCAACCGCGAGCAGGAGTGGATTGCCGCCTCGCCGAAGGCGCGCCAGTCGAAGTCGAAGGCCCGCATCACCCGCTACGAGGAGCTGGTGGCGAAGTCCCAGGACAAGATCGACGCCTCGGCACAGATCGTCATTCCGATCGACGAGCGCCTTGGCAACAACGTCATCGAGTTCGAGCACCTGAACAAGGCGTTCGGTGACCGCCTTCTCATCGAGGATCTGTCGTTCAAGCTGCCGCCCGGCGGCATCGTCGGCGTCATCGGCCCGAACGGCGCCGGCAAGACGACCTTGTTTAAGATGATCACCGGGGCCGAGACGCCGGACGGCGGCACCATCTCGGTCGGCGAAACCGTTCATCTCGGTTACGTCGACCAGTCGCGCGACGCCCTCGATCCGAACGCCACGGTCTGGCAGGAGGTCTCCGGCGGCAACGACATCATCTATTTCAACAAGCGCGAGATCAATTCCCGCGCCTATTGTGCCGCCTTCGCCTTCAAGGGCTCGGATCAGCAGAAGAAAGTCGGCACGCTCTCGGGCGGTGAGCGCAACCGCGTCCATCTCGCCCGGACGCTGAAGGGCGGCGCCAACGTGCTCCTGCTCGACGAGCCGACCAACGACCTCGACATGGAGACCCTGCGGGCGCTCGAAGAGGCGCTGGAGGATTATGCGGGCTGCGCCGTGATCATCAGCCACGATCGCTGGTTCCTGAACCGCATCGCCACCCATATCCTCGCCTTCGAGGGTGAGAGCCACGTCGAATGGTTCGAGGGCAACTTCTCGGATTACGAGGAGGACAAGAAGCGTCGCCTCGGAGCCGACTCGCTGATGCCGAAGAAGATCAAGTACAAGAAGTTTTCGCGGTAAGGCGAAGCTTCGGCGCCCGCCTGGATGGGACGGGCGCTTCTTCAGGCCTTGGCGCTCAGCGCCAGGGCCTCCCGCAGGTCCTGCGCGTCGGTCAGCTTCCGCCCGCGACGGCGAAGGGCCTTCAGCAAAGCCCGATCGGGGAACGGGCAATAAGGCAGGATCGGAACCGTCTCGCCGGCGGGTAGACGGCCCTCTGCGAGGTCGACAAGGACGCCGTCGAGCAGCACCCGCCCGTGCTCGTGCAGCCTGATGGCTGCCCGTGTCGCAGTGGTGTCGCCCGGAAGGCGCACGGCCTGCTGAGCCAGGATAGCCCCGGCATCGATCGTCACCGCGAGGCGGTGGATCGTGACCCCGAAGGCCGGCTCGTCCTCAGCCAGGGCGTGGATGGTCGGCACGGGGCCGCGATGATGCGGCAGCAGGCCCGGATGGACGTTCAGGCCGCCGAGCGGCGCTCGCATCAGGGTTGTGCCCGAGAGAATCTGATCGAAGTGGAAGGTGACGATGAGGTCGGGTGCATGCTCGGCAAAAGCCTTCGCCACCTCGGGTCCGTTGACGTCATCGACTTTGAGAGTAGGGATGCTCACCTGTCGGCAGAGTTCCCTGAGCGGCGTTGCACGCGAGGCAGGACCCGACCCCGTCAGGCGGCGCGTCAGGGGCGATAGCGGGGCCAGCAGATCGGGCAGGCCGAAATTGACGCCGAGATAGGGCAGGATCGCCGGACCGGAGCGCGTCAGGTGGCGCCTAACCTGTCCGACGAGGCCGCCGGAACTCGGCCGCTCCGCGTTGGAGAGGCCCACGAAGGCAATGTCGGCGGCGTGCTCGTCGACGAAGCGGCGTACGGCGCGGGCGTTCGGCAGGGCTTCCAGCACGAACAGGGCAATGCGCGGGCGAGTCACCGGTCGGCCCGGATCTTGAACGTGAAGCCGCTCATCCCGAGGCGCCGCAAAAATTCCGGGAGCAGGGCCGCGCCGCGCGCCGCTGCCGCGAGAATCCACGGGAAGGCGACGATGTCCTGGTTCCGGGCGAGACCCCGGGCGATGCGGCGGGCCGCATCTTCAGCGCTGATCTCCAGGGGACGCCAGCCCTGGTACTCCCCGCCCATCGCGGTCTTGACGTAGCCGGGCGTCACCACGTTGATGCGCACGCCATGCGGCTTCAGTTTCTCGCGCAGTGCCAGTCCGTGAGCGAGAAGCGCCGCCTTGGTGCCGCTATAGGCGGGTGCGTCCGGCAGCGGCGCGAAAGCGGCCAGGGATGAGACCAGTGCGATCTGCCCGTGTCCCCGGGCGCGCATCAGGCTCACGCAGGGCAAGGCGACGTTGAGAGCGCCGACGAGGTTCACGTCCACCGTTTCAAAGGCCATCGCCTCCGTCTCGACGTCGCCGCCGGGATCGCCGCCGTTGATCGCCGCATTGACGATGACGAGGTCGATGGCGCGACGCTGGTCCGCGGCCGTCAACCAGGTGGCCACGGCCTCACGCTCGCGGATGTCGAGGCGCTCGGTCTCGACCGCCGCACCCTTCGTGCGACAGGCCTCAGCGATCGCTTCGAGGCGGGAACGATCCCGGCCCTGGAGGATCAGGGTCGTGCCGGGGGCGGCGTAATGACGGGCGAGGGCCGCGCCGATTCCGCTCGACGCGCCGGTGATGAGGATGACGGGCATCGGGTCTGCTAGCCCGGCAGGCGCGACCGGATCAATAGACCGGCGCCAGTTCCTGGGGCTCGCTGGCCTGTTCTCGGATCGCACGCGCTGCATTGAGGGCGGCGGCCGGCAGCGTGGCCTCCAGGCGCGGGACGGTGCCAGTGATGGCGCGCTCGATGGCGGCGCGCGAGAAGAACCCGCCATTGACCTGAGAGCGGTGGAGCACGACGCGTCGGAAATCGGACATCAATTCGCTATCCGGCGATGTCGGCGCCGTCCAGAACGTGTTCAGTCCGCCCTGATGGGTCAGGCCGGGGAAGTTGTAGATCGCATTGCCGGCCGCACAGGTCGGGCGTCCGAGTTCCAGCGAGAGCATCCCGACCGTGCTGTTGACCAGCACGACGCCGCGGCTGCCGGCGATCAGGCTCGGAAGGTCGCCGCCATCGATGATGTCGAGGCGGTCGTTGACCCCGTGGCGCTTGGCCGAATGACGCGCGTATTTGCGCCAGTTGATCAGCCCGCTATCGAGGGGATGCAGCTTGATCAGCAGGCGCGTCGGCGCCGGCGCATGGGTCGCGAAGGACGCGATGGTGCGGTCCATGAACCCCTCGACCCCGAGGAAGGGGGAGTGGACGCGGATCTGGTAGTCGCTGTCGAGTTGGAGGGGTAACAGGAAGTAATCCACCCCGATGGCCGTATAGGCCTCGTTGAGACGCGCCGCTTCGCGACGAGTCTGAGCGCGCCGGGAGAATTTCCTGATCCAGCCGGCATATTCAACCGCGATGTGGTGCGGCCGGTGGCTGCGGAAATGCGGGAAGAAGTAGGGAAACCCGAAATTCGCGATGTTATAGGCGACGTCCCACAGGCTGCGCCGGGCCATGTCTCCGCTCGACGGCATCGCGCGGCCGGGCTGGGGCAGGCGCCGTGCGATCGCCCGGATCTCGTCCGCCGTCTTCGGTAGGGTCGAGTGGCCGTTCACGCCGCCGAGTTCGCAGGTGATCCAGTTGGGGCGCAGGTAGCCTTCTTCGAAGACGTGGAAGCGGACACCGAACGGCTGGGCCGCCGCAGTGGCGGCCACATGATAGGGCCGGCAATCCCCGAACAGCACGATATCGGTGATACCGTGCTCGCGGATGTAGGCCGCGACGTAGTCGCCCCACTTGGCGAAGGTCCCCCGGTAATTGTCCGAGGGGAGACGCCAGAACAGCCAGTCGCCCGATGAGAAGTTGATCCGGCGCACCCGGTGTCCGCGCGCCTGGAGGGCGCGCCCGAGTTCGGCGAAGAAGGGAGACGCGAGTCCCTGGAGGAAGAGAAAGGTTGCCTGTCCGTCGCGAGACATCGCTTGTCCTTCGCGAGCCATTGACTGACGTTCGCGAGGCGTGGCCTGTCCTTCGAGCGGCAAGGCCTCTCCGGAACGAGGCATGTCTGCGCGGGGCTGAAGCATTCTCGAGCGACGCCTGCTCCTGCGCCCGTTCGAACGCGGGCCACCGTGACGGCCGATTCCGTCGCACGCCTCAACCACCTCAGCAATTGGGCGCTCGTAGGGCCAATGACGAATTCCCCTCATCTGTGATCGCGCGGCAACAGCGCGTCCGGTGAACTTACCGGCCGAAATCCCGATTTGCTCCCGATCCATGTCCTATTCGGGCGGGAAGATGCTAAGGCAGCGGCCGGTTACGTCGGTCGAAAGCGTTCATGCCCCCGAACCTGCCGCCATCCTTTTTGTCCACAGGTTCGCACATCCGGTCTCTGAAATCGGAGATCACGGCTGCGACGGGCGTTCCCTTCGCACGGCGCTGGCGGCCCGGTGCGGCACCAGCCGTATGGGCGGATGGACTGCTCGATCGCGGGCTCAACATCCTCGACCACCCCGCCTGCACGATCGGCCCGGGGCCGCTGCTCTCACCCTACGACACGCCGGAAAGTGGCATGGCGAGCCTTCGCGTCCGGTACGCGGGAGGCGACCTCGGTGGCGGCATGCCGATCGACTCTACGGCCTTGCGCGAGGCCCAGACCTTCGGGCGTAATCGCTTCGCGCGCGATCATCGTATGGCTGCGGAGGTTCTGGCCGGGCTGACCGACCCTGCCCTCATCCTGGCCGAGGGTGCCGTCGCGCGCTCCGGCGCGCGGCTGACCGCCTTCGTCAAGCGCGTTTTGGCATCTGACCCGAAAGGCAGCTTCATCGTCGCCGGGTCAGGCGGCTGTCCGGCCCTGTCGATCAGCGAGACGACCCGGCTCCGGGTCATGGCGCGGCCGACCAATCCTTGGGCGCTTTTCGAACGGGTCCGCACCGTCTTCGTCGATGACTGGGCTTCGGCCGCCGAAGCGAGGCTGGCCGGATGCGCGGTCGCTCGACCGGGCGATGACGCGCCCGCTCTGACGGCCGCCGATCTGGTTGCGCTGCGCTATGGCGCCGGGGTGCATTACTTCGATCCCTGGACGCGTGCGCCCATCGCCCCCGCGGAGTGCTTGGCACGCGTGGCGTGGCTGCGAGACAGGTTCTGCGACAACGATCGGCGAACGGTCTTCGTCGGGATTTCGCGCTGGAAGCGTCCGGCCCTCGACGCATTCCTGGTCGGACCGGAGGGGGCGCCGCTTCACACCATGACGGCGGACGATGCGGTGGCGAAGGCCCGCCGGCACGGAGCCCAGGTCCGCGTCTGGGCGACCCGAATGCCGGAACGTCTGGAGCCACTCTGCGCAGGAGCCGGCGTGCCGCTCGCCCGCATCGAGGACGGGTTTTTGCGTTCCGTCGGCCTCGGTGCCGGCCTTGCCCCTGGGGCGTCGATCGTGATCGACGATCTCGGGATCTACTATGATCCGCGCACGGAGAACCGCCTCGCGGTGATCCTACGGACCGCGACCTTCTCGGCGGACCTCCTTGCCCGGGCCAAGGCTCTGCGTGACCTCGTCGTGGCGCGGCGCCTCACGAAGTACAATGTCGGCCTGTCCGATCAATCCGGGCCCTGGCCGAAGGACCGGCGCATTGTTCTGGTGCCGGGGCAGGTGGAAGACGACGCGTCGGTCCGGCACGGGTCGCCGGTCGTGCGCTCCAACCGGGCACTGCTCCAGGCGGCCCGAGCGCGAAACCCGGATGCGTTCCTGCTCTACAAGCCGCATCCCGATGTCGAGGCCGGGTTCCGCACGGGCGCGATCCCCGAGACCGAGGCGCTGACGCTCGCCGACCGGATTGTCGGCGGCCTGTCCATCGTCGACCTGCTCGATCGTGTCGACCACGTGGAGACGATGACGTCACTGGCCGGATTCGAAGCTCTCATCCGTGGCCGCTCCGTCGCGGTTCACGGACGCCCCTTCTATGCCGGCTGGGGCCTCACCGAGGATCTGGCGCCCGGGGCAGATCGCGGCCGGCGCCTCGCCCTCGACGAACTGGTCGCTGCGGCGCTCTTGCTCTATCCGCGTTATCTCGATCCAGTGGCGCTGAAACCGTGCTCGGCCGAACAGTTGCTGGACCGTCTCTCGGCGGCGCGGGATGCGGTCGGTCCATCGCGGCTGGCCCTGAGTCCAATGGCGATCCTGACGATGCGAGCCCGGTACTGGGTGGTCAACCCGATTGTGCGGCGCCTGCGCGCCAAGCGCGGAATCGAACGGTTCCGGGATCAGAGGCGCTGAAAGGCCTGATGACGCTGCTCTCTAGTTTCGCTCTCGCCGTCCTGCTCAGTCTTGCCATTGAGGCCGGGGAGGGCTCCGAGGCACGCCCAGTCAGCAGCCGACCTCGCGATCTGGCCATCCGCTGCGCCGGCTATGCCCTGGTGATGGGGTTCTGGTTTCAGTTCTCGTGGCGACCTTGGCTCGCCGGCTTCTCCTGCGTGCTGACCGTCGCCATTCTCACGGTGATCAGTCGCCTGAAACGCACCCTGATCGGCGAACCGCTGGTCTTCAGCGACTTCGCACTGTTGCAGCAGGTGCCGCGCCACCCGGAACTCTACTATACGCGACCACTCACCGACCCGCGCATGGCCGTGCCGATCGTCGTATCCCTCGCCCTCGTCGCCGCATGGTACGCGATCGAGCCCACGGTTCTGCCGGCTGAACCGAGCGTGGCTATCATTGCGATCCTGGCCCTGCCGCTTGTGCTGATCAGTGCCGTCGCCCTCGCCGGGGAGGGAGCAATGGCGGCAGCGCTTGCGCGCTTGTTTCCGGTGCCTGCGCTGGAGACCGATGTCGCTCGCTACGGACTGCCCGCGACCCTGATCGGGTATGCCCTGCGCTGGCGCACCGACCGTCGGACGGAGGTCGTAGCGAGGCTGCCGGTTGCGCGGACGCGCGCTGATGTCCCCGTTGTCGTAGTCATGCAGCTCGAATCCTTCGTCGATCCCGATCGTCTCGGCGGCCCCGCGCTGCCCCTGATGGACCTGATCCGTACGCGCGCCACCCAGTATGGCCGCCTGCGCGTCCCAGCCCACGGCGCCTACACGATGCGGACCGAGCACGCCTTGCTGACGGGATCGGACGCCGAGGACCTCGGGTTCGGCGTATATGATCCCTACCTGACCCATGGCGGTCGTGAGCCGACGAGCCTTTCCCTTCGAGCTCGGGATGCCGGCTTCGAAACCGTCTTCGTGCATCCCTTCCATCGTGACTTCTTCAACCGCGCCGAGGTGGTGACCCGCCTGGGCTTCGACCGCCTGATCATGGAGGATGCATTCGGTACGGCGGCGCGGATTGGTCCCTACGTGAGCGATGCCGCGATGGTGGAGCGGGTCCTGTCCGAAATCCGGGCTCGCACCGGCCCGTTGTTCCTGTTCGGCGTCACGATGGAGAATCACGGCCCGTGGAAGCCTGGACGCCTGCCCGGCATCGACGATCCTCTGGACCAGTACCTGACTCACGTGGGCCATACCGGCAGCGCCATGGAGACCCTGATCGCCGGGCTGGCGGAAGTACCGGCAACCCTGTGCTTTTTCGGCGATCACGCGCCGGCTCTCCCGAGCAGCCGCCCGGGTTTTGGAGGCACCGCGACCGACTACGCGATCTTCGAGTTCGGCGAGCCTCCGGCAGGGACCGAACCGGTCCGCCGGGATCTCACCGCCGCCGCACTCGGACGCCAGTTGCGCGACAGCCTGGAGCGATGACCGGTCGAGGCCACGCAACGCGGCACTTGAGCTTGGCCTTGCCTCCGTCGTGACGCATTGGTGATCGAGAGGACGGGTCATGGTGAGGTTCGGGTCGCACCGCAAAAGCAGTGCATGGTCCGTTAATCCGATCGCAGCGTTTTGCCGCTAACGTTGGACGCGGCCAGCGCCTGAAAGCGCACGTCCTGGTAAGGATCGCTTTGATAGGCGGACCTCACCCGGCAATTCGACAAGAGTAGAGTGGCGCCGCCCATGCGCCCCGCAGCCGATGGCCCTGCCATCCGGTCGCGAGCCGGATGGGCGACGGCCCGGACCGCACATGTGCGCGGTCCGTTCAGGAGAGTAATCATGCTTCGCAAGGCGTCCTTGGCCGTCCTGACGGCCTGTCTCGTCTCGGGCTGCTCGTCGCTTCTTCCCGGTGCCGGTCCGACGACGGGTGCGGTGGTGGACGGGGCCGACATCGCCACGAGCGAGGGGACCTTCGCGCGCTACGAGATCGTCGACCTGTCGGCGGCCACCATCGAGGCCCTGCGCGGACGCGCCCTCGACAGCCTGCTGGCCTCGTTCGGCGACCGACGGCCCTCCCTCGAACCCGTGATCGGGGTCGGCGACTACGTGGCCGTGTCGGTGTGGGAGGCGGGCTCGGGCGGCCTGTTCTCCGGGCCCCTGGTGGCCGACCGCTTCTCGGCCGGCTCCAAGTCGGCCCTCATCCCCGAGCAGGTGGTGCCGCGCGACGGAGCCATCAGCGTGCCCTATGCCGGGCGCATCCAGGTGGCCGGGCGCCGGCCCCAGGACGTGCAGGCGCTGATCGAGACCGAACTCGCCGGCAAGGCGATCCAGCCCCAGGTGCTGGTCTCGGTGACCAAGGCGGTGTCGCAGACCGTGACGGTGACGGGCGAGGTCGTGGCCGGCGCCCGCGTGCCGCTCTCGGGCAAGGGCGACCGCCTGCTCGACGTGGTCGCCACCGCCGGCGGGGTGCGCGCGCCGGTCAACGAGACCTTCGTGCGCCTCTCGCGCGGACCGCAGACCGCCACGGTGCCGCTGACCACGGTTGTGTCGAACCCGGCCGAGAACATCTTCCTGCGCCCGGGCGACACCCTGACCCTGGTGCGCGACCCCCAGACCTTCCTGGCGGTGGGCGCGCTGGGCAACGCCTCCGAGATCCCGTTCCAGGCCGAGGGCATCACCCTGGCCCAGGCCCTGGCCAAGGCGCGTGGCCTGTCCGACTTCCAGGCCGACCCGTCGGGCACCTTCATCTTCCGCTTCGAGCCGGCCGCGGTGGTGCGCCGCCTCAAGCCGGGCAGCCCGCTGCTGGGCACGCCCCTGGTGCCGGTGGTCTACCGCATCAACATGCGCGACCCCAACAGCCTGTTCCTGACCCAGGCCTTCCGCATGCGCAATCGCGATCTCGTCTACGTCTCCAACGCCCCCTTCACCGAGGTCCAGAAGGTCCTCTCCGTCTTCTCCACCGTCACCGCGCCGGTCTCGGCCGGCGCTTCCCTCTACGCGACGGCCCGGTAAGCCGGTCCCGGATACGAAAAAAGGGGGCGCTGAACGCGCCCCCTGCAGCCGAAACTCAATCGATTTCGACCTAGAAGTAGGACTTCAGAGTGCCGCGACGGCGAACGTCGAGGGTGGCGCAGTGGAACGAGCCGCCGAACGGTCCATAGGACAGGAACGGCGCCGGGATCGGGTCGAAGCCCCAGTCCTTGAGCGCCTTGATCAGCGTCGGCTGACTCGCATCCACGACGATCTTTTTCTCGTCCAGCGCCAGCACGTTGATCGAGGTCCAGGGCGAGCACATGGAGATCTTGCTCATGAAGCCCTCGACCGGGTCGGGGCGCGGCGCGATCAGCACGTCCCACTTCTTGAGCACGGCCGGCAGCTTCTCGACGTCGATGTAGTCCGGATTGACCAGCACCTTGCCGGGGGCCAGCGGCATAAAGGATGAGTCGATGTGCATGGGTTGCGGGCAACGGCTCTCGATCTCGTGGACCCGGAAGCCCGGACCGAGATGGCGCCGTAGCCACTCGATACCCATCAGGTTGGTCACGTTCGAGCGGGTTACGAACAGGTCGCGGCCGCACCGCACGAAGTCAGCCGCGTCGAAGACCGGCTCGAACTCGTTGACGGTGAACTGCATCGGCTCGCCGCCTTTGAGGTTCGGCACCCGGTAGTCGTAGTTGTACAGATCGTCGGTGAGCTGCGGACGCGGGGCTGAGGTCCAGCGCGCGCCATTGCGGAAATATTCCTTGAACAGCGACCGGTAGGCATCGCCCTCGAAGTAGCGCGAGCGCCAGCACATCGGGCTCTCGATGATCTCGTCGCCGATGACGAGGTACGGATCACGAGGGCAGGCGACGCAGAAGCCGCGGGAGGACCATTGGGGGGCCTTGAACTTGCGCGAGAAATCGATCGGGTCCGGACGGCGGATCTTCACTCCTTCGCCGGCCAGAATCGAGATGAAGTTGTCGAGCTCCTTCTGGGCGAGCTTCTTCATGAACTTCGGATAGCGGAAGCCCGAGGCGAACCTGTAGAACGGCTGAGCAGCCCGCGGCAGGTTGAAGATCACGGTCAAGTGGTGTGTCGGAATGGTCGCACCGTCCAGACTTCCGACAATGACCTCTTCCAGCGGATCCCATTCGTTCCAGGCCATCACCGGGGAACTTGCAGCGGGCGCACGCATGGCGCCGAAGCCGCCGCCGGCATAGCGCTCCATCTGCACGTCGTCGCGCACGACCTCGTCGGCCGTCATCTGTGATTCGCGGTCCATCTGATCCCGTTCCCCTGTCCGCCCGGGCGGCTGATTCTCGGGCTTTTCGACCTGCGCCGCTTTGGTCCCGACTGTGTCTCTCGGGTGATAGACAACGGTTCTCAAAGCTGCAACTTCCGAAGACATTCAACGTTTCCGGCGGTTTTTTGCGGTCGGAAACACGGCGGAATCTCGGTGTGATCCGCTGCACTGCAGGCCGAAAGGGGCCCATGAAGCGTCTCACGACATTGGCCCTGATCGCCGGTCTGTGCACAGTCGTCGGCCTGTTCCTGTCCTCTGGCCTGGAAGACGTCGCGGCCGCGGTCGTCAGCGCCGGTTGGGGCGCGCTGATCGTGGTTGTCGCCCGAGGTTTTGCCGTAGCCTGGGCCGGTCTCGGCTGGTTCGTGATCTTCCCGAAGGCGACGCGCCCGACACTGCGGGACTGCCTCACGCTGCGCTTCGTGCGCGAGGGTATCAACACGTTGCTGCCGGTCGCCCAGGTCGGCGGCGACTTCGTCGGTGCCCGTCTCCTGACCAAGCGCGGCGTCCCCGGCGGCATCGCCGGTGCGAGCATGTTCGTCGACCTGATGACCCAGGCGGTAACTCAATTCCTCTTCACCGTGGCGGGCGTCGTTCTCCTCGCCTGGATCGCGGGGGATGGCCCGATCGTCCGGACCGTGACCGGCGGCCTTGCCCTAGCTGCTCCCGCCCTCGGTGCCTTCTATCTCATCCAGCGCCGAAGCGGTCACAAGGTGATCCAGGCCTTGGTCAGCCGGTTCGCCGGCTCGCGCGAATGGCGCGCGCTCGGCGCTATCGACGTACTCTACGACAGCCTCAAACGACTTTACGGCCATCGCGGCCGTGTGGCCGGTGGTCTCGGCATTCACCTCATCGGCTGGTTCATCGGCACCGTCGAGGTCTACGTTGCCCTCCACTTCATGGGCTACCCTGTCAGCATCGTCGAGGCGGTGGTGATCGAGAGCCTGGCCCAGGCGGTCCGTGGCGCCGCCTTCGCGGTACCGGGTGCCCTCGGCGCCCAGGAAGGCGGCCTCATCGCCCTGTGCGCGATCTTCGGAATCCCGGCTGAGGCGGCGCTGGCCCTGTCCCTGGTCAAGCGCTTGGCGGACTTGCTCGTCGGGGTGCCTGGTCTCTTCGCCTGGCATGCTCTTGAGGGATCGAAGCCCGATCCGGTTATGGCACCGGAGCCCCAGAGCGAGCCTGGCTTGCGGCATGACCTCCTGGTCCCAGTGCTTGCCAATGATTTGGGTGGACGGCCCCGCACCGAACCCCAGCTCGGAGAACTCAAGAAGTGCGCCTGAAACGCGTTGCTGTCGCGAGCCTCGTCGCGGCCCACCTGCTCCTCGGCTCGGCCGCCCATGCGATCGACGATCCGGCCGCAACGTCGATCGGCAAGGTCTACGCGACCTTCGAAAGCGCCCTGAAAAGCGCACCGAAGGATGTCGGAGCCCGTGCGGCGACCATCGGCCCGACCCTGAGCGAGACCTTCGACTTTCCGGCGATGATCCGTCTGGCCACCGGGGCCAAGTGGAAGACCTTCACGCCCGAACAACAGGGTGCCCTCACGGACGCGTTCGGACGCTACTTCACCGCGACCTACGCCACCCGCCTCGCGCAAGCCTCCGGTGGCAAGTTCAGCGTAAAGCCGCAAAGCGAAGCGCGCGGTCCGAACCGCGTGGTTCAGACCGAGGTCGCCAACAAGGACGGCGATACCTCGCAGGTGGATTTCCTGGTCGGCCCGGAAAACCGGGTGCAGGACGTCTATCTCAACGGCAATGTCAGCGAGGTCGCGAGCCTTCGCGGCAGCTTCTCGGAGCCGCTGAAGACCGGCGGGGCGGATGGCCTTCTCACCTTCATGCGGGATCGCACCGCCGGCATGCTCGCCGTCAAACCAGCGCCTTAGAGTTGCGACAGAGACGCCCGGACTTTGTTCCTCCCGTACGACAAACGATTCGCGCCGCTCGACTTCGCGGCACTCTCACGAGCCCCGTGACCGAGCGATGCCCCTGATGGACCTGACTTGGCTCTCGCATCTCCTGCCGCTGATCGCCCTGGTCGGTTGCGTGTACGGACTGACTGCCGCTGCCTTAGCCGGGCGTTTTGCCCGCAAGGCAGCGCCGGCCCTGGGTGATGGGGCGCCGTCCGTCACGATCTTGAAGCCGCTCTGCGGAATCGAGCCAAACCTGTACGAGAATCTCGAGACTTTCTGCCAGCAGGCCTATGCCGCGCCCGTGCAGGTGATTTTTGGCGTTCAGAACGCTGCCGATCCGGCGATCGCCGTCGTCCGTCGTCTGCAGGCCGCCTATCCGGCGCTTCGGCTCGATCTTGTCATCGACGCGCGCCAGCACGGTTCGAACCGAAAGGTTTCGAACCTCATCAACATGTCGACCCGAATTTCCCACGAGATTGTGGTTCTTGCCGACAGCGACATGGTGGTGAAGCCCGACTACCTCGGCCGAATCGTCGGTGAGCTGAGGCAGCCGGGCGTGAACGGGGTGACTTGCCTGTATCATGGGGTCCCTGCGCATCGGGGGATCTGGGCCCATCTCTCCGCTCTCGCCATCGACGTGCAGTTCTTGCCCAACGTGGTGATGGGCACGTCGCTCGGCCTCGCACAGCCTTGCTTTGGATCCACCATTGCCTTCTCCACCAGGGCACTTGGCGAGATCGGCGGCTTCGAAGCCTTCCGCGACGACCTCGCCGACGACTATGCCATCGGCGAAGCGTTGCGCGCCAAGGGCGGGGTCGTTGCAATCCCGAGCTTCACCATTGGGCACACCTGCGTCGACACGGATCTGGCGAGCCTGTGGAGCCATGAGCTTCGCTGGAACCGCACCATCCGCAACGTCGATCCTGCCGGCTATGCCGGATCGTTCGTGACCCATGCCTTTCCGCTCGCCCTGATCGGAGCTTTGGTCCCGGATGCTGGAACCACGGCCCTGGCCGTGGCGGCCTTCGCCCTGGCGTGCCGGATCATCCTGTGCGTCCGCCTGGAGCGGGCCTTCGGCCTTGCTCCGCATCCCTACTGGCTGTTGCCGATTCGCGACATCCTATCCTTCATGAACTTCATCTGGAGCTTCGTCTCCGGTGCTGTGACATGGAAGGGCCATGATTATCGCGTGGTTGCGGACGGTACCTTGATCCCCGAGACGACGCTTGGGCGCGATGCTGGTGCATCGTCACTCTGACCTTCCGTTTATTCTCCCATTCAACTGTCCCCTGTTCTCGCTGAGGCCTTGAACCCCATGCGCACCCTCTTCCTGCAGGCTCCCACTTTCGACGGCTTCGATGGCGGTGCCGGTTCCCGCTATCAAGCCAAACGCGAGATCAAGTCGTTCTGGTACCCGACCTGGTTGGCCCAGCCTGCCGCCCTGGTGCCGAACTCGAAGCTGATCGATGCCCCGCCGCACAACATCAAGCTGAGCGAGATCGTGGCCCAAGCGCATGATTTCGACCTGGTTGTGCTGCATACCTCGGTTCCGTCCTTCAAGTCGGACGTGAAGACGATTGAAGCCCTCAAGGCCGAGAACCCGAAGCTCATCGCCGGCCTGATCGGCGCCAAGGTCGCGGTCGATGCCGCTGGCGCGATGGCCCAGGCCCCGGTGGTCGATTTCTGTGCCCGCAATGAGTTCGACTTCACCGTCAAGGAAGTCGCTGACGGCACCCCGATGTCCGAGATCAAGGGGCTGTCCTATCGCGATGCCAATGGCAACGTGGTCCATAACGAGGACCGCGAAATCATGACTGACATGGATCAGCTGCCGTTCGTCACGAGCGTGTATAAGCGCGATCTCCAGATGGAGAAGTACTTCATCGGGTACCTGAAGCACCCCTATATCTCGTTCTACTCGGGCCGTGGCTGCAAGTCGCGCTGCACCTTCTGCCTTTGGCCGCAGACGGTCGGCGGTCATACCTACCGCACCCGCTCGGTCGCGCACGTGATCGAGGAGATCAAGTACTGCCTGAAGGAGTTTCCCCAGACCAAGGAGTTCTTCTTCGACGACGACACCTTCACCGATAACCTGCCGCGCGCCGAAGAAATCGCCCGCGAACTGGGCAAGCTCGGTGTGACTTGGTCGTGCAACGCCAAGGCCAACGTTCCGCGCGATACCCTGAAGGTGCTCAAGGACAATGGCCTGCGCCTGCTGCTCGTCGGCTACGAGTCCGGCAACCAGCAGATCCTGAACAACATCAAGAAGGGTATGCGCGTCGAGGTCGCCGAGCGCTTCACCAAGGATTGCCACGATCTCGGCATCGCCATCCATGGTACTTTCATCGTTGGCCTCCCGGGCGAAACCCGGGAGACGATCCAGGAGACGATCGCGTTCGCCAAGCGCATCAATCCGCACACGATCCAGGCCTCGCTGGCGGCACCGTATCCCGGCACTTTCCTGTACAAGCAGGCGGTGGAGAACGGCTGGCTGGACGTCGCAAACGCGGAACTCGTCGACGAGAACGGCGTGCAGATCGCACCGCTGCACTACCCGCACCTGTCACATTCCGAAATCTTCGCGGCTGTCGAGGAGTTCTACCGGAAGTTCTACTTCCGCGCTCCGAAGATCGCCTCGATCGTTTCCGAGATGGTCCGTTCGCCCGACATGATGAAGCGCCGTTTACGCGAGGGTGTGGAGTTCTACCGCTTCCTCAAGGACCGTCAGACCAGCGCTGCAGCCTGAGCTCGACGCAGGTTCGATTCGATACCCAGACACAATGAGGCGGCCGGGCTGGAAAGCCCGGCCGTTTCGCGTCGTCGGGCTACAGCCCCTACCTTAGGGGGAGGGTCCCGCCTCCCGTTACCCGGAGTCGTCCTGTGAAGCGCTTGGTCGTTACCGCCGATGATTTCGGCCTGAGCCTTCAGGTCAATGAGGCGGTGGAGCAAGCGCATCGTGACGGCATCCTCACCGCTGCAAGCCTGATGGTATCTGCCCCGGCCGCCGATGACGCCGTGGCTCGGGCTCGGCGTCTGCCCTCCCTGCGCATCGGTCTTCACTTGGTGATGGTGGAGGCTTGGCCGACCCTGCCGCCTGAGCGTATTCCCGATCTCGTCACCCCGGACGGTCTGATCCGTAGCGATATGGAGCGACTCGGCCTCGACCTGGCCCTCAAGGCCTCGGTGCGGCGCCAACTCTCGGCTGAAATCGAAGCACAGTTCCAGGCCTTCCGCGCGACCGGCCTACCCCTGGACCACGTCAACGCCCACAAGCATTTCCACGTGCACCCGATCATTGCCGGTCTGGTGCTCGCAGCGGGTCGTCGTCATGGCATGCGGGCGATCCGGGTTCCGCGCGAGACCCGCGCGGTCCTGCGGGCGGCAGAGCCGGGCGCAAATCCGAAGCCCGCCCTCGACACAGCACCCTGGGCGGCCTTGCTGGCCGTACGGGCGCGCCAAGCAGGCCTCCTGATCCCCGACAGGACTCTCGGACTCGCCTGGTCCGGGGCGATGACGCCAGCCCGAGTGCAGGGGCTGTTGGCGCACCTGCCAGACGGATTGACCGAACTCTACACTCATCCCGCCACGGGGAGCGGGTTTCCCGGCGAGGCGCCGGGTTCTGCCTATGTGGCGGAGCGTGATGCGCTGGTCGCCCCCGAGAGCCTCGCGGCGGCCGCCGGCTTCGTAAGAGGGGGATTTTCAGACTTTCTCGCCTGAGGACAAATCAAGACTGATGGCGAACGAAGAATGGGCGCGGCGGGGACCCGCGCCCATTCTTCGTCTTATGGAATTTCCGCGCGGCCTACTTGGCCGAGACCGTTTCCGCGGCCTTGGCCCGGGTTACGGGCGGTAGAGCGGCATCGCCCTCGGGACGCTTCGGGTCGGGATGCTTCGGCGGCGGCCCGAGGAACGCCGGAACCACGAAGAAGGCTGCCACCAGGGTGAAGAACAGCGACAGCGCGAGAAGCTTGCCCATGCTGGCCGTGCCCGGATGGCTGGAGAGCACCAGTGAGCCGAACGCCGTGCCGGTGGTCAGCGCCGAGAAGAAGATCGCTCGCGTCAGGCTGGAGGCCAGCATGTCGGTCACGCCCGCCCGCCAAGCGATGACGTAGTAGATGTGGAAGGCCACGCCGACCGCCAGCATCAGCGGCATCGCAATGATGTTGGCGAAGTTCAGCGGCATCCCGACGATATGCAGGGCCATAAGCGTCCAGAGGGTTGCCAGCACCAGCGGCCCGAGGGTCATCGCAACGTCCCACGGCTTCCGAAGCGCCACCGACAGGATGATGAAGATCAGGACGAGTGCGGTGATCGCCGCCTGCAGGAAGGCGCCCAGAATCGTATAGCTCGACGACGTCGTGGCGACCGGCGCGCCGGTGGCATGCGGCGCGACACTCTGCACGTCCTTGGCGAAGTTCCGCAGCACCTGGTTGTCGTTGGCGTCCCCGCTTGGATGGACTTCGATGCGTGAACGTCCATCTGCGGCGATCCATTCGGCCTTCAACTTAGGCGGAAGGTTGTCGAGGGTGATCTTCTCCGGGTTCAGGAGGCCGGACAGACGCGAGAGCAGGGTCTTCAGATCCGTCGTCAGTGCAACGCTCGCCGCCTCGCGGGTCGCGACCGGAGCAGCTGCCAGTTTGTCGAGATCGGTCGCAAGCTCGCCCGCTGCCTTGGCGCCCGGAGCCGTGGAGCCCGCCGCGATACCGCGCAGGGCCGTCACCGCCTCCTTCATCGCCTTGACGTTGTCGGCATCGGTCGGCGGCGGCGGCTTGCGGCCGGGATTCAGGACCGGCCCCAGCAACTGTGCGGTCTCAGCGATAATGGCCAGTTTCTGGTCTTGGTCCGGCGGCACGAAGGTGTCGATGTCGATGACCTTCGCCACGGATTTCAACTTCAGCAGCTTCTCCGCAAGCGCCGGCACCGCGGCCGCCGAGGGTGCCATGACGTCGATGATGTTTGGGCTCGTCGCCGGGTCCTTGATCAGATCGAGATAGGTCGAGATCGATTCCACCTTCGGGCTGCGCAGATGCATCGGGTTGGAATCGAAGGGCAGCTTGAACAGCAGCGGGATGCCCGCGAGCGTGATCAACCCGACGCCGATCAGGATCGGCTTTCGGTTGCGGATGATCCACGGATCGACGCCCGCGAGCCAGGCGGTCTCCACCGGTTCGCGCTCACCCTTGGGCTTGAACACCGCGATGAGGGCCGGCAGCAGGGTGAGGCTGAACAGGTAGGCGACGATCATGCCGACGCCGGCGATGAGGCCCAGCTCCGAGACGCCTCGGAAGGCAGTCGGCAGAAAAGCGAAGAAGCCGGCGATAAGCGAGATGGCCGCCAGGGTCAGCGACCAGCCGACGCCCCGACCTGCCGCCCGCATGGCCGAGAGGAGGTCGGGCTGCTCGAACCGATCAGCACGGTAGCGAACGGCGAACTGGATACCGAAATCGATGCCGAGGCCCACGAAGAGCGCCGCGAAGGCGACCGAGATCGGGTTGAGTTCGCCGACCATCAGCAGGCCGAGACCCGCAGTCACGATGAGGCCAGCGAAGGTGGTGATCAGGACCGCGCCGATCAGCGGGGCCGAGCGGAGTGCAAGCCACAGGAACAGCACGATCGCACCGACCGTGACGCTGTAGTTCAGCAAAGCGTCCTCTGAGAGGGTGGCGAACTCGTCGTCAGCCACTGCGACGGGGCCGGTCAGACGCATGCGTGGACGCTCGGCGAATTCCGGGCCCCCAAGGGTATTGATCTTGAGTTCCGACGCGACCTTGCGCACCACCTCTGTCGCGTGGGCGCCGGGCTGTAGCGCGTTGTAGTCCAAGACGGGCTGGATCATGACGAACTTGCGCAGATCCGTGCTCTGCGTCTGTCCGTTGGAAAGCAGCATCTGCCAGGACATGCGCGCAGGCTCGCCGGCCAGGACCTTGCGCACGGTGGCGTCGATCTGGGTCATCGGCCGCTCGAGATCCTCGAGCTTGGCATCGCCACTCTTGATGCCGCGGGCGCCAAGGCCGAGAACGCGCATGATGCCGCGAAGGGACGGGTCGGCAGCCAACGGTCCGAGGAGGCCCTGCTGCTGGACGAGTTGCTCCGTGGTCTTGGTCAGCTCTTCCTGCGACATCAGCAGGAAACCGTTCTTCTCGTAGAAGGCGCCGCCGTCCGGACGGTAGACCGACTCGATCATGGTCTTGTGTCTGGCGATCGCCGCCGCGAACTCGGCCGCCGCCTCCTCGGCCTCCTCCGGCGTCTTGCCGTCGATGACGGCCACCAGGGTACCGGTCCGCTGCGGGAACGCAGCTTCATAGTTGATCTCGTCCTGACGCCAGGGGACATCCTTGTCGATCAACCGCTCGACATCGGTATTGATCTTGAAGAGATGAGCGGCCGCACCGGCGCTGGCAACGGTAATGAGTGCGACGAGAGCTATGACCAACCAGCGACGCTGGACGGAAAACGCGACGAGCCGTTCGATCACGAGTGTCCTACCTGCTTCAGCGATCTCATTCCGATGCAAGCACGCCGACTACCGGCGCTGCGGCCGACGCGGCTGCACAAGGGGAATCGATCTGTTCGATGCCGCCGGTTATCACCAGTCGCCGCGAATCCCGAATCTCAGCGTCCAGCGCCCCTAGGAAACCCAAGCGGGGCTCCCGGAAAGGCACTGATCAACCGAATCGCATGACATTGACGACATTACGTGAATGGCCGGTTCACCTATCGACCCAACGGCAGGAATGCAACGCAAACAAGGCGAGCGTTCCGGCTTGGAACCTTTTGTGCGATCTCGCACTGCGTCCTCGTCGCGTACCACGTCTGGATACGGACAGCTGATGCGCTTTCCCCACGGCCAAGCTGGGGCTCTGGCATGCGGCTTTCGAATAGGAATATGGGCATCCGATCGGGTTATAGGCGGTCTGTGATGGCGGGCTTCGGCACGAGAGTGCTGCATTCTGTGGCCGGATAGTTTCAGCTGCCGCCGAACTTGTCGGAACGGCGCCGTTTCGGGGCCTTTCGGGATGGTTCCAAGCTAGCTTGCTGGAATTTGGCCTTTTTTCACGCTAAGCAGCCCGATACATCGGGGCCAACAACAAGGAGCCGCGTCTTGGGCATCCCTATCCGGTACGTCGCGAAGATCGGCGGCTACATTCTGAAACAGCACCTCACCGGTCGCAAGCGCTACCCGCTCGTGATGATGATGGAGCCGCTGTTCCGCTGCAATCTTGCTTGCGCCGGTTGCGGGAAGATTGATTACCCGGACGAGATTCTGAACAAGCGCCTGCCGGTGGCCGACGCTCTCGAATCCGTGCGCGAGTGCGGTGCACCCGTGGTGGTGATCGCTGGTGGCGAGCCCCTGCTGCACAAGGATCTGCCGCAGATCGTCGAGGGCATCATCGCCCAGAAGAAATTTGCCATCGTCTGCACCAACGCGCTCCTCCTTGAGAAGAAGATCAAGGAGTATAAGCCCAGCCCGTACTTCACCTGGTCGATCCATCTCGATGGCGACAAGGAGATGCACGACCAGTCGGTGTGCCAGCGTGGCGTCTACGACAAGGCCGTGGCGGCCATTGCCAAGGCAAAGGAGATGGGCTTCCGGGTCACCATCAACTGCACCTTCTTCAACAACTCGTCGGCCGACAAGATCGCCAACTTCTTCGATAGCGTCACGAAGATGGGCATCGATGGCATTACGGTCTCGCCGGGCTATGCCTACGAGCGCGCGCCCGACCAGAAGCACTTCCTGAACCGCAAGGCGACCAAGGAGCTGTTCCGGGGTGTGTTCCGGCACGGCAAGGAGAAGGGTCGCGAGAAGTGGACCTTCCAGCAGTCGAGTCTGTTCCTCGACTTCCTGGCCGGTAACCAGACCTATCATTGCACCCCGTGGGGCAACCCGACCCGGACCGTGTTCGGATGGCAGAAACCCTGCTATCTGCTCGGCGAGGGGTATGCGGCGACCTTCAAGGAGCTGATGGAGGAGACCGACTGGGATTCCTACGGCACCGGCAACTATGAAAAGTGCGCCGACTGCATGGTCCATTCCGGTTACGAGGCCTCATCGGTAGTCGATTCCGTGAAGAAGCCTTGGAAGCCGCTGATCCATGCCATCCGTGGCATCAAGACCGAGGGCGACATGGCGCCCGAAGTCAGCCTTGAGAACCAGCGCCCGGCCGAGTTCGTGTTCTCGCGCAACGTCGCCCAGAAGCTGTCCGAGATCAAAGCTTCGGGTGTGGACACCAAGCGCGAAGCTCGCAACCGCACCGCAGCCTGATCCGCTCCACCTATGTCGAACGAGGAAACCCCGTCCTGCTCTGGCAGGCGGGGTTTTTCGTTTTGAACCGCCCTTGCGCAGGAGGGTCTGACGCCAGAGGGAGACAGGTGTAACTGAGGCGGGCTCGGAGCTTAGAAAGCCGAAATCCCGCGCTTGCGGGACGGAACGCCGAGCCCGCCGCCATCGGGAACGGCTGTCCGTGTCGTCGGTTCGGACGTCACCGGGACAGGCTGAGCAACAGGGGCTGTTGCGGCGGCTGCGGAAGGAACCTTGCCGACGCGCTCGATGCGGACCCCGACATAGTCGCCCCGCCGCCAGGCGACCCGGACGAGGCACAGAAAATCCCGGCCGATGATCCGCAGCATGAAGACCGGTGGAAGGTCCTGCTTGGCCCCGATGCAGATCCGGGCGCCGGATTTCGAGACGTCCTTGACGGTGCAGGGAATCTCGGTCCCGTCCCGGAACCGGATGGTGGCGATCCAATTGGTCGGGCTGCGCTCCTCGCGGCGCGGTACCGGCGCGTCCTGAGCCTGCTCCGAATGCTCCATGTCGGTCGTCAAAGCCCCATCTCCGCGATCGGCTCGCGCTCGAATTCTATAGGGCCGAGACTCTTTACAGATGGATAGTGTTTCTCGGGCAAGGCCGGTTTGACTGCGCGGGAAACGGCTCTCCCTTCACGTTTTCGCGAAACCCGGGATCGAAAGGCTTGACGATGGTCATTCGCAGCGGGCGAGCGTCCCGGCCTTTCGAAGTGCAAGTGACCGACGGATCTGGTTTCCCTGATAGCCCAATCGAGCGCTACAAGCGCGGAGATGCGGCGGAAGCGCCCCGGAAGCCTTGCCTTGCCGGCGCGAATCCTGATAAGGCAAGCGCCTTTCCGCGATGCATCGACACATCGCCGAGGCCGCCGTCAGGTGCCTCGTTCCCGAGACCCTATGGACAGGCGGCGGGCTGATCGCTCGACCGACGTGAGACCGATGAAGATTCGCAACTCCCTCAAGTCCCTCCGCGGCCGTCATCGCGACAACCAGATCGTGCGTCGCAAGGGCCGTGTCTACATCATCAACAAGACGCAGAAGCGCTTCAAGGCCCGTCAGGGCTGAAGGGTTTGCTGCCGCCCCCGAGGGGACGCGGCAAGCGCGCACGTTGACGTGGCGATGCGAGGCGAGGAAGCTTCGCCCATGTCGCCACACGATCCCGCCCGACCCTGCCTGAGAGCCGCGCTTGTCGCGGCTTTCTGCGTTCTCTCCGTGCCGCTCGTCCGGGCGGCTCCGGTCCGGGAGGCGGCGAAGCCGGAGAAGAGCCAGCCGCTTTCCCTGGACGACCTCTATGCTCGCCTGAAGGCCGCCGGCGACGATGCCGAGGCCAAGGGCGTCGCCCGCCTGATCGAGCAGCGGCTGGGCCGGTCCGGCAGCGCCACTGCCGACCTTCTCACGGAGCGGGCCCGCCAGGCGATGTCCGGCCAGGATCTTCCGCTGGCGATCGAGCTGATGGACCGGGCCACGACCCTGGAGCCCGGCTGGTCCGAGGGCTGGAATCGGCGCGCGACAGTGTTCTGGATGCTGTCCGATCCGTCGGCGGCCATCGCCGACCTGCAGCGTACGCTCGTTCTGGAGCCGCGCCACTTCGAGGCCTGGGCGGCCCTGGGGCGGATCTACCAGAGCCTCGACGACAAGGGCCGTGCCCTGGAGGCATTCCGGCGGGCATCGGCCCTTTATCCCCGCATGGACCGGCTCCAGACCGCCATCGACCGCTTGGCGCCCGACGTCGACGGTCGCGACCTGTAGCCCCCATGTTCCTCCTCAAGCTGATCGCCGGTCTCCTGGCCGGCGGCCTCATGCTGGCGCTGATCGCGGCCGGCATCACCCTGCTGATCTCGGCGCGCATCGATGCGCGCTATCCGCCGGCTGGCCCCTTCGTGGCGGTGACGGGCGGCCGCATCGCCACGATCCAGGCCGGCCCGAATCCCTCGGCGCGGGGCACCGTGGTGCTGCTGCACGGGGCCTCGGCCAATGCGGCCGATCCGATGACAGATCTCGGCCGGCGCCTCGCCGCCGAGGGGTTCCGGGTGGTGGCCCTCGACCGGCCGGGCTTCGGCTGGAGTGACCGCCCCGGCGGCAGCGCCCTGGCGACGCCGCGGGCGCAGGCCGCCGTGATCGCGGAGGCGCTGGCGAATCTCGGCATCGGCCCCGCCCTCGTGCTCGGCCATTCCTGGTCCGGAGCGCTGGCGACCGCCCTGGCCCTCGATCATCCGGATCGCGTTTCGGGGCTCGTCCTGGTGTCGCCGGCGGTGATGCCGCTGCCCGAGATGGGGCCGATCCCCTGGTACTACCGCCTTGCCCTGGTCCCGCCGGTGACGTGGCTGCTGAGCCGGACCGTCGCCACGCCGGTCGGTCTCTATTACTTGGGACCGGCCGGGCAATCGGTGTTCAAGCCGCAGAGCGCGCCGCCGGGCTACCTGGAGGCCAGCCGCGCCGCCCTCGTCCTGCGACCGGCGACGATGCTGGCCAATGTCCAGGACCTGATGGCGCTGCCGGCCGCGCTCCAGCAGCAGAGCGCCGCCTACGGGCGCATCGCGGTACCGACCGTGATCGTCACCGGCGACCGCGACGCCATCGTCCCGGCCGAGCGGCATGCCCGTCCGCTGGCCAGGCTCATCCCGGGCGCACGGCTCGTGGAGCTGCCCGGCATCGGCCATATGGTCCACGCGGTGGCGACGGAGGCGGTCGTCGACGAGGTGGTCCGCCTGTCCGAATCCGTCACCACTCACTGAGCCGCGCCGCCGCAACGAACCGGCGGCGCGGCTCCGTCATGAACCTCACGCCTTGGCGGCGTGCTCGCGGGTCACGAAGGCGATACGCACCAGATTGGTGGCGCCCGGCGTCCCGAACGGCACGCCCGCCACCACGATGATGCGGCCGCCGATCTCGGCGAAGTTTTCGCGCACCGCGAACTTGGCGGCGCGGAACGCCATGTCGTCCACGTCGCTGGCGTCCTTGGTGACGATCGGGTGCGTGCCCCAGCACAAAGCGAGGCGCCGGGCCGTCTCGCGCTTCGGGGTCAGCGCGATGATCGTCGCGTTGGGCCGCGATCGCGCGAGACGCAGGGCGGTCGAGCCGGAATGCGTCCAGGCCATGATCGCCGTGAGGTTGAGGGCGTCGACCATCTGGTGCGCCGCCGCCGCGATCGCGTCCGAGGCGGTGGCGTCGGGCTCCGAGCGCTGGGCCGTCAGGATGGTCCAGTACAGGGCGTCGCGCTCGACCTGCTCTGCGATCCGGCTCATCATCGAAATCGCCTCGATGGGGAACGAACCCGATGCGCTCTCGGCCGAGAGCATCACCGCGTCGGCTCCCTCGTAGACGGCGGTGGCGACGTCCGAGACCTCGGCGCGGGTCGGCACCGGGGCGGTGATCATCGATTCGAGCATCTGGGTCGCGACCACGACCGGCTTGCCCATGCGGCGCGAGGCGCGGGTGATGCGCTTCTGCACGCCGGGCACCTGCTCCAGGGGCATCTCGACGCCGAGATCGCCGCGCGCCACCATCAGGCCGTCGGAGATCTCGATGATCTCCTCGAGCCGGGTCAGGGCCTGCGGCTTCTCGATCTTGGCCATGATGAGCGCCCGGCCGGCCGCGACCTTCTTCACCTCGGCCACGTCCTCGGGACGCTGCACGAACGAGACGGCGATCCAGTCGGCGCCCGCCGCGAGGCCGGCCTCGAGGTCGCCACGGTCCTTCTCGGTCATGGCGGCGACCGGGATCACGGTGTCGGGGAGAGAGACGCCCTTGCGATTCGAGATCCGGCCGCCGACCTCGACGCGGGTCACGGCGCGGCCCTCGGACACCTCCGTCACGGTCAGCCGCAGCTTGCCGTCGTCGATGATGACCACGTGGCCCGGCTCCAGGGCGGAGAGGATCTCCGGATGGGGCAGGAACACCCGCGACACGTCGCCGGGGGTCGGGTCGCTGTCGAGCACGAAGGTGGCGCCGTTCGCCAGCATCGCCGCACCCTCGGCGAAGGCCGCCACGCGCAGCTTCGGTCCCTGGAGATCGACCAGGATCGCGATCGGGTGCTTCAGCTCCCGCTCGATCGTGCGGATCACCTCGATCTTCTCGGGCAGCTTTTCCCGGGGCAGATGGCTCATGTTGAGGCGGAAGACGTCCGCGCCGGCGCGAAACAGCTTCTCGATCATCTCCGGCGTATCGGAGGCGGGACCCAGGGTCGCGATGATCTTGGTGCGGCGTGAGCGTTTCACTGTGGTCTCCATCCCCGAAATCAGGCCTCGCCGGTTTCAGACGACCGGCGTTGAGCGAAGGGCCACAAGCACCGATGGGGCCGGCGCGTCAAGAACGCCGGGCCGCCCCCGAGCCCGGTCCAGGGGGTCGCGATGCGCTGCTGGCATGCGCGCGCGGCCCCGCCGCCGATCCCGGCGCGGGGTTTCACCGACGCGGGAGACGCGGGACGCCGCGAAACCACGAAGGGAAAACGAAGCCGGTCTCCCGGCGTCCCTGGGCGCGGCCCCGGAGGGTCGAACCTGTCACGTCACGGCGTCCTCTACGGCGTCGGCGACTCGGCTTATGGCGGCCCTCCTCCACGGTCCGTCGCCCCCTATTGGGAGGCGGCGGCCCCTGGCGGCCGGCTGATCATGGCCCACGGCCCCGTACCCGCCTCGTAGTGGGCGGGTCGTCCGTTGTCTGGAGGTGCCCCAGGTTTGCGGGTCCGGCCTGAAGAGGCCCAACCCGCGCCAAGACACCCTGCGTCGCGCGGCGCTGCCCGGGGCGATGGCGAAACCGGGCCATCGGCGCGGGCGCCGTCTCGTCCTCCCAAACCCCTCGACCCGGTCCGCCCAAGGGCCTCCCGTCGGGGGGAGGCGAGTGGCGGCAGGAAAGCACGAAATAGGAATATTGTCAATGTTTTTGTGGATGGACATTCGACGTTCTGCGCGGCCCTCCGCGCCCGGATTCACGACAGCCGGACTGCGGAAACGAGGACTTCGACGCGCGGTCTTGCCGGAACGGACCGGGATGGTATCGGACTTCAGGTCCCGACATCCACCGCACGGCTGCAAGATTCGGCATCGTTTCGGCCTCGTCCGTCCCAGTATCGGCGTGGCCCAGAACCGCCGGCTTTTCACGAAAGCCACGCCGCGTCGGCGGAGCTATGAATTCGGCTCAGAATGACCAATCGATTTTGAATGCGGCGCTTTGCTCATGATCCTTCGAGCATATCAGCTCAATAATAAGGCACAGCAGCGATCAGCTGCTAAAATATTCGCAGCACCGACAATTGCCACCTCAACGGGCACATGCAACTTTCGCGCAAGGCGTCTTGGCCCATGCCGTCGTCGATAACTCGAACTCGCGCTTTGCCGACTGAAATCTTCAGTCCTGACCGATCGCGAGCACTTCGCGGACTCTTGCAGCGAAAGGTTTCAGGATGGATCACGATACCATGCGGCGCGCGACCGCCGAGTTCTTCGGCACCTTCTGGCTCACCTTCGGCGGCTGTGGCGCCGCCGTTCTGTCGGCTGCTTTTCCGGAACTCGGCATCGGCTTCCTCGGGGTGGCCTTCGCCTTCGGCCTCACCGTGCTGACCATGGCCTATGCGGTCGGGCACATCTCGGGCGGCCACTTCAACCCGGCCGTGACCCTCGGACTCTGGTCGGCCCACCGCTGCGCGAACCGGCACGTGCTGCCCTATATCGTCGCCCAGGTGATCGGCGCCGTCGTCGCGGCCGGCGTCCTCTACGTGATCGCGTCGGGCAAGGCCGGCTGGGTCCCGAACGGGTTCGCGTCGAACGGCTACGGTGATCTCAGCCCCGGCAAGTACGGTCTCGCGGCCTGCCTGATCATCGAATTCCTGACGACGTTCTTCTTCCTCTTCATCATCGTCGGCACGACCTCGAAGGGCGCCGCCACGGGCTTTGCCGGCATCCCCATCGGGTTTGCTCTCGTCCTCATCCACCTGATTTCGATCCCGGTGACCAACACCTCGGTCAACCCAGCTCGCAGCACCGGACCCGCGCTGTTCGCGGGCGGCGAGGCCGTGATGCAGTTGTGGCTGTTCTGGCTCGCGCCGATCGCAGGCGCGATCGCGGCCGGCGCCATGGCCCGGTGGCTGTATGAGCCCGCCGACACCGTCAACACGACCGTCGTTGAGAAGCGGGCGACAGCCTGAGGGCGAACCATGGCGCGCGAGCCCTGAGCCGGCCCGCGAGCCGGTGAGAACGATCCCCCGGCCTGGCCGAACCTGACAGGGTGGGGCCGGACCGGGCCTCATCGCCACCAGGAGGGCGCAGGTGGCCCGAGCCGGGACGTCCGTCCCAGGGGCTCGCCGTTGCGACACGGGCTTTGGCCGCCTGTCACGGCGTCGGCGTCACCGGCTGGTTGGGGTCGGTGAGCTGGATGGTCCAGCTTTTCTGCTCGCCGGTGTCGACCTCGTAGAAGCCGTTGCGGTCGAGACCCCGGGCGAGACAATCCTCGACGCCGCGGATCGTGAACTCACGGTCCTTGGTGCACATCAGCGAGCGGCCGCTCCACTCGCCGCCGCGCGTGTAGTCGACCGCGTAGACGTAGTAGAACCGCGCCGCGAGGGCTCCCTTCACAAGCGTCTCGCAGACCTTGGGCGCGACGTCCCACCAGCCCTCCGTCACCCAGCCCTGCGGGTCGCGGTAGCCGAGCGCGATCCCGACCTTGCTGGCGGTCTGGTTGCACATGCGCAGGTCGGCGCGGGCCGGCACCGGCACGAGGATCGCCGCAAGGCACGTGACGGCGACCGTGCCAGCGACCGCGCGGGCGAGCCGGGCCAGCTGTCCGCGGCGTTGGTCGCCGTTTCCAGCCCGAAGCGCGGCAACCCAGGGCAGGACCCCGCCGGACGACGCCGCGACGCCGCTCCCTCTCCGGGAAGGAGAGGGCTGGGGTGAGGCGTGGGTCGTGTCCGGAGAATCCATACGCCTCACCCTGCCCGTTTCCGTCCAGGAGAGGGGACCCGAGGTGACCGTGGACCCATCGAAGACCCGGGACCGCCCGCCGGCGCACCTAGCCAACGAGGATGATGCGGCAATCGTTGACATTGGTGCGTGTCGGACCCGGCTGAACGAGGTCGCCGATGGTGGCGAAGAACTTCGTCGAATCGTTGTCGGCCAGCATCGCGGCGGGATCGAGCCCGGCGGCGCGGGCGCGGGCCAGCGTGGTCGGGTCGACCAGGCCGCCGGCCGGATCGGTCGCCTCGCCACGGCCGCCATCGGTGCCGTCGGTGTCGGCGGCGATGCCGAGGATGCCGGGGGCGCCGTCGAGCGCCAGGGCGAGCGCCAGGGCGTATTCCTGGTTCGGGCCGCCATGGCCTTCGCCCTTGATCGTGACCGTCAGCTCGCCGCCCGAGATGATGGCGACCTTGCGCCCGGCCGCCGCCATCTCGCGGGCCATGCCGGCGTGCTCGGCCGCGACCTCGCGGGCCTCGCCCTCGACGTCGGGTCCGAGCATCACCGGCTCGTAGCCGGCCGCGGACGCGGCAGCCGCCGCGGCCTCCAGGGCGTCGATCGGCCGGGCGATGATGCGGTACTCGGCCCGGGCGAAGGCGGGGTCGCCGGCCTTCGGTGTCTCGTTGGCGGGATCGTTGAGGAGCGCCTTGGCGGTCTCCGGCAGGGGGATGCCGCGCCGCTCGCAGATCGCGCGGGCATCGGCCAGAGTGGACGGGTCGGGTACGGTCGGGCCGGAGGCGATCACCGCCGGGTCGTCGTGCGGCACGTCGGAGACGGCGAGCGTCAGGATCGAGCGGGCGTTGCGCGCCATCATGGCGAGCCGGCCGCCCTTGATCCGCGACAGGTGCTTGCGCACGCAATTGATCTCGTTGATCGGCGCGCCCGAGCGCAGCAGGGCCTTGGTGATGGCCTGCTTCTCGGTGAGCGTCAGGTCGCCGGCCGGGGCGATCCAGTTGGCCGAGCCGCCGCCCGAGAGCAGCACCAGCACGTCGTCGTCCGGCCCCGCGTCGGCGGCGATCTTCAGGGTGTCGATGGTGGCGTCGATGCCGGCTTGGTCCGGCACCGGGTGTCCGGCTTCGACCATGCGAATCATCGGCGCCTCCTCGCCGTAGCCGTGGCGGGCGACCGCGAGGCCGACGATGCGGCTCGGATCGACGCCGTGCTCCTCCCGGTAGAACCGGCTCGCGACGGCCGCCATGCTGCCGCCGGCCTTGCCGGCACCCAGGATGATGAGGCGGCCCTGGCCGGGCGCCGGCAGGTGCGGCACGAGGCAGCGCGCCGGGTGGGCGGCGGCGATCGCCTCGTCGAGGCAATGCAGGAGCAGGGCGCGGGCGGTCTCGGTCGAGTTGGAGTCGGTCGAATTGGAGTCGGTCATGGCGTTTCCGTATTCCGGTGGTCGATCGCGAAGGCGGCCCGGTGGTTGTCCTCCGGATTGTTGTGCCCCCGGCATGGTGCCGGATTGTTGCCGTCGCGGCGCGATCCGCGATACGTGCTGTGCCCGACGCTCGCCGCCTCGGCAAGCCACGCATGACGGGTAGCCGTGCGTGACGGCGCATCCCCCGCGATGCGGCCGGGGCCTTGCTTCCTGCCGGCGAAACCGGTGCCGTTCGTTCCAACGCCGCCGCCCGCGCTCAACCGGACCCTGCCTTCCCATGCAGCCACCGCATCCCGTCGAGACCATCCCGGGCGATCCCGCCCGGGGCCTGCTCCTGATCTGCGACCATGCCTCCAACCACGTTCCGGCCGACCTCGACCAGCTCGGGGTGCCGGAGCACGAATTCGCCCGCCACATCGCCTACGACATCGGCGCCGCCGCGGTGACGCGCCGGCTGGCGGCGGATCTCGGCGTGCCGGCGATCCTGACCCGGTTCTCGCGCCTGATCATCGATCCGAACCGGGGCCGGGCCGACCCGACCCTGGTGATGCGCCTCTCCGACGGGGCGGTGGTGCCGGGCAATGCCCGCATCGACGAGGACGGCAAGGCCGAGCGCGTCCGGCGCTTCTACGCGCCCTTCGACGAAGCGATCGACGCCGGCATCGCCGAGGCCGAGGCCACCGGCAGGCGCCCGGCCATCGTCACCATCCACAGCTTCACGCCCTATTGGCGCGGCGTGCCCCGGCCCTGGGAGGTCGGCATCCTGTGGGACCGGGACGACCGCATGAGCGTGCCCCTGATCGCGGGCCTGCGCGCCGATCCGGCGGGGCTGACGGTGGGCGACAACGAGCCCTACGGCGGCGGCCTGCCCGGCGACACCATCGACCGTCACGCCATGGCGCGCGGGCTGCCGAACGCCCTGGTGGAGATCCGCCAGGATCTCATCGTCGGCGAGGCGGGACAGGCCGAATGGGCGACCCGCTTCGCGCGCCTGCTCCGGCCGATGCTGCCGATCGCCGCTTGACGGCGGGGCCGGGCCGCCCGACCTCAAGCCGACAAACGGAGACAGCGCACCATGACCGAGATCGACGCCGCCACCCGCACCGAACTCGAGGCCGCCGTGTTCCGGCGCCTCGTGGCCCATCTGCAGGCCCGGACCGACGTGCAGAACATCGACCTGATGAACATGGCCGGGTTCTGCCGCAACTGCCTGTCGAACTGGCTCAAGGACGCGGCCGAGGCCAAGGACCTGCCGATGAGCAAGGACGAGAGCCGGGAGGCGGTCTACGGCATGCCGTTCGCCGAGTGGAAGCGGCTGTACCAGTCGGACGCGTCCCCGGAGCAACAGGCGGCCTTCGCCAAGGCGGCGGCCGAGCCGCACTAAGGTCCCGGTAAGCTTGACGGCTTATCGAGGCGGTTCCGGCGCCCCGCACCGCGCCTCGCATGTCAGGGACTTGAAACCACCATGGCCGCATCCGCCGCACCCGCCGTCGACGCCTCCTCCGTCGCCGCCGACCAGCTGAAGAGCTTCATCGAGCGCATCGAGCGCCTCGAGGAGGAGAAGGCCGGCCTCGCCTCCGATATCAAGGACGTCTACGCCGAGGCCAAGGGCACCGGCTTCGACACCAAGGCCCTGCGCAAGATCATCTCCCTGCGCAAGAAGGACCATGCCGAGCGCCAGGAGGAAGAGGCGATCCTGGAGCTGTACATGCAGGCGCTCGGGATGGTCTGAGCCGGGACCGTCAGCGGAACAGGCGCAGACCGGCGCCGAGCAGGCCCAGCCCCGCGATCAGGAGCGTGCCGCCGGCCCATTCGAGGGCGACCCGGCGGCGCGGGTAGCTTTGCGCGACCAGCGCGAGGACGATCCCCGCCAGCAGGCACGTCGCGCTGATCGAAAACATCACGATCCCTGGTCCTCCGCACCGCCTGCAACGCCATCTCGCGAAAGACGGTTGCCAAATCCTCCCGATGTGAGGGACTCACACCTTGTCCCGAGCCAGCGGGGCGGCGTCATACACCATATGGGTGATGCGGGGGCGTTCCCCCGTCCGGAAACTACGTATAGCGCCGGATGTCTCCAATTCTGCGCGGCGCTGGAGCCCGATAAAACGCAGTCGTTCGGATCAAGACTTGTCGAAGCGCCAAGCGCTGCTTCATCCGCGCGAGGCTGGCGGACTCGAGATCAGAAACGGTCAGGACACGGGTCCGACGCCCAAGGTCCGGTGTCGATGCCGTTGCTCACGTCCATCGCGGCGTGTCCGGCCGCCATCAGGACAGATCGCCTTGCCGAGACGGATACACACGGGGATCGGCCGTATTCCCACCGGATAACACCAGAACGGCAGGGCGAAAGACTGTCCGGCGCCGACCAGGGCACGCGTCGCCGACTGTTCCACATGCCCGGGCGAGACAGGGACGGAGCGAACACCGCCCGTCCCGATCGTCCGATCGCGGACCGGACCCGGTCAGCGGGTGCCGGGAACGCCTCGGGTCGAGGACCCGGTGAAGCGGGTCGCGGCGAGGTCGTCGCCGGGGCTGCGAACCGAGAAGCGGGTGGCGACACCGGCCGGCCGCGCCACGACCGCACCGGGCGCGCCGTCGAGCTTGGCCTTCGCGTTCGCGAGCCTGACCGGCGCCGCGCGGCTGGCGGGCTCCGCGTCGGAAGCGGCGGCCGCGAACAGGGCGCGAAGTTGGGTGCGCGAATCGGCGTTGGCCGGCACCGGGATTGCCGCGGAGCGGCTCGGCGTGGACGAGGACGGCAGGTTGGCCATCCCGACGGCACCGAGGCTCGCCACCTGGACGGCCGGCCGCGACGGCGGCAGCGGCATGGTCAGGGCCGCGGTGACGGCTGCGAACTCCGCCGGACGCCGGGGCGGCAGGGGCAGGACGATATTCGCCTTCGCGGGTTCGGAGGCAGCCGCATTCGGCGCTTCGGCGGTCAGCAGGCTCTGGGCGTCGCGTCCGTCGCGACGGAGGAGGGCGCCGTTGAGGGTCTCGTCGGCGGCGGGCGCCGCGTAGGCGAGGGCGGCGCGAGCCCCGACCGCATCCTCGGGGTCGGCGCTCGCGACGACGACGGGGGAGGGCTTCGCCCTCATTCGCTCGGACGTCCGGTCGGAGGCCTTGGCGGCAACCTGGACCGGCGGCGCGGTCTCCTGCGTGCGGCCACCGCCGAACAGGCTGGCGAAGAAGCCCTTGATGCTCGGGCCGTCATCCTCGTCCATCTGCGCCACTTCGGTGACGCCGAGCACGGTGCCGCCCCGCTGCAGGATTTCGGCCCGCGCCATCTCGTAGCCGGGGAGGGGGCGATTGTCGCTCGGCAGGTGGACGGTCTTGCCATCCGGAAATAGGCGGGCCAGCTGATCGTGGGTCATGCGCGGCCAGGACCGGACCGAGCCGACGTCGAGATGGACGAAGGGAGAGCCGGAGCGCGGATACCAGCCGACGCCGCCGCGCTGCATCCGCATGCCAATGGCGCGGATCTGATCGATCGACACGTCCGGCAGGTAGAAATCCATGGCCTTGCCGAGCATGTGCTGGCTGTACTCGGCCACCATCTTCGAACGCCGCCGCAGCATCGCGTTGGTGCCGGGTGAGCGATAGGCCGACACGACGTTGATCGGCTCCTGCGAGCCCACCGAACGATAGGCCTCCCACACCGTGTCGAAGAGGCGCGGGTCCATCTTGGTCGGCTCTTCCATGCGCCAGTCGCGCAGAAGCCAGTTCAACTGCTCCAGGGCGGCGCGGTCGTAGCGGCCATCCCGTTTGAAGGTGACGGTCAGGCTTTCCTTCGTGTGAGTGTGATAGATCGAGAGGGTCCGGGTGTCGCCGTTGGCCACGGCATCCTGGGTACCACGGGTTCCGCCGACCACCGCGAGGCCGATGCCGGCCGCGATGACCGCGAGGCGCCGGAGACGCGCCGGAGCGGGGAAGCGTCGACGCGTGGTCTGACCGTGTCGCAGAAGCTTACCCACCGTTGTCTCACCCTCTCCCGATCGCATGCGGGGCACGGATCATGGTGAACGCAAGGTTGCCGAAAACCGTAAACGTCCGGTTATCGGGTCCTCGACGCGTCGTCGGTTCAGGCGTTAACGGCTAAGTCTCAACCGTGGCGAAATCGTGCCCGGCTGTGCGGAGACGCACACCCAGGCTTATGGTCCTGTCGTCAAGACTATTCGCCCGCGATGGGAATGACGTCGCCAAGATGTCGGCCGGTCGAAACGGTGCCGGCGCGGTCGATGAAACCCCGCTTCAGCATCGTCCCCGGCGCGTCGGGCCTACCACCAGCTGTTCAGGGGCCGGCCCGGACGCGGCGTCCACAGGTCGGGCTCGCCGAAATCGCCCGGAGCGCGGCCGGGATTCCCCCGCGCGGCCGATCCCGTCTCCGAGTTGACCTCGCGGACGCGCTGGCGCCGCGCCTCGGCCATCGGCTTCGGGGCGCCCGTGAGGGCGGGACCGGTCCGGCCGGTCACGGTCGGCTTCTGAGTGCCGCGACGTGCCTGATCCGGGCTCTTGCCCTCCTTCGCCTTGGCGACCAGGAGGCTGCCGGGGCTGAGGCCGAGGGCGATCTTCATGCGCGCATCGTAGCCGTAGAGATCCGGCAGGGTGCGCAGGCTCCCGGTCTCGTCCACCGATGCGGTGAAGTAGGCGAGGTGCACGGGCAGCTTCTCGGGCAGGCGGATCTGGCGCTCGCCCTTGCCGATGAGCTTCTTCAGGCGCTCGCTCGACCAGGCCTCGGGCAGGACCGCATCGGCGAAGCGGAAGGGGTCGTCGACGCGCACGCAGCCATGGCTGAGGGCGCGCTGGGACGACGAAAACAGGCTGCGGTTCGGTGTGTCGTGCAGGTAGACCGCATGGTTGTTCGGGAACATGAACTTGATGAACCCGAGGGCGTTGCGCTCGCCCGGCGGCTGGCGCACCGAGACGTTGCCGTTGCGATAGACCACCTCGTAGCCGCGCCGCGCCGCGTAGTTCGGATCGCGGGCGAGCCCGGGCAGGAACTCGTTCTTCAGGATCGAGGGCGGCACGTTCCAGGACGGATTGACCACCGCGTATTCCATCATCCCGGAAAAGATCGGCGTCGGCGATTCCGTCTTGCCGACGATGACCCGCGCCTCATCCCGCTGCCGGCCGTCCCGGATCACCCGCAGGCGGAACTCGGGGATGTTGACCAGGACGTAGTCGCGGCCGAGGTCGGAGGGCAGCCAGCGCCAGCGCTCCATGTTGACGATTAGCGCGGCCTCGCCGGCATCGGGCCGGGCGGCGGAGTCCGGCCGGGCGAGCGCCGCCACGGTCTGCGGCGTCAGATGGCCGTCGGGCGCCAGTCCGCGGGCGCGCTGGAAACCCGTGACGGCGGCGACCACCCGGGCATCGTAGGTCTGCGGATCGCCGGGACCGGCATCGAGGGTGCCGGCGGTCCGTGTCTCCAGGCCGAAGCGGGTGCGCAGGGCCGGCACCCGCGGATCGCTCATGCCGAGCTTCAGCACGGGACCGGGCGGCAGCTGGACGCTGGGGGCGGCCGGGGTCTCACCGTGCCCGCGCAGGGTCGCCAGCCGCGCCTTGAGGGCGAGGTAGCCGGGCTGAGCCGGATTGTAGCCCTGCAGCAGGGCGCCGGCCTGGGCTCCCGCGGAGGCGATGCGGCCGAGGACCGCGTCGGGCGCGGGCAGGTCGAGGGTCGGGGTGATCAGCCGGGACAGGCTGGCGAGGTGGATGCGGCCGCCGCGCGCGTCGCGGGCGTAGAGTACCACCGCGGCCGACAGCTTCAGGTCGGCCTCGGCGATCTGTGCCTCGGTGGCGCCCTGCGTGCCGAGGACCGGCACCGGGTAGGCCGAGGAGGTGAGGCCGTCCTCGCCGGCGGCGGCGAGGCGGGCGGCGGCGGATTTGGCCGCCGGGGTCAGGGCGCCGTCGACGATCCAGACCGGCTTGAAGGCGCCCAGTGCGTAGAAGGCCTGGATGGCCTCGCGCTCCTTCGTGGAGAGGCGTGGCAGAAGCGGTGCCGGATCGAGGAGCCGTGCGGCGACGGCCGCCCCCTGGGGATCGGCGGGGAGGGGCGGCGGCGCCTCGGCGACCGGTGCGGACGCGGCGGCGTCGGGAGCGGATTCTGTCGATGGGGCCGCAGCACCCGCCTGCGGCGCGGCCGGCTCGACCGCCGGGGCGGCCGCATCGACGGAGGCGTTTTTGACGACGGGCGCGTCGGCTGCTTCGGACGATTTGGCCTGGGCCGCTTCCGGCGGTTTGGCCTGAGCCGCTTCGGCCGATTTGGCCTGAGCCGTCACCTCATCGGAGGGCAGGGTCTGGGCCTGGGTCTGAGCCTGGGCCGTATAGCCGATGCAGCCCGCCAGCAGGGCGGACAGCGCAACGGAGGCGGAGCGCGAAACGCCCATGATGGCAACTCCTCAGGACCGACCCGGCAGGCCGATCGGATTAGGACAATCGGGCCAAGCGGGCGCGTGTGCAAATGCACCTGAGCCGTTGGGCCGTCCCGGGGCGATACGGGTGCGTCGACCCGCACGCCATGTCGAGACCTCAGGCCGCGGCCTCGTCGGCCTTATCGCCGTCCTCGAGGCCGAGGTCCTTGAGCTTGCGATAGAGGGTGGATCGGCCGATGCCGAGGCGGCGCGACACCTCGGACATGCGGCCGCGGTAATATTGCAGCGCGAACCGGATGATCTCCGCTTCCAGCCCTTCCATGGTCTTCATCTCGCCGGTCTCCTCGGCGACGAGGCTCATGGCGTGGGGATCGCGGACCTCGACCCGAACGATCTCACGCACCGGTTCCGGGGCGCCGTGCTGCACCATCGGCTGCAGCGGAGCGGCGGGAATCCGGACGTCGAAGCCTTCGACCTGTGCGGCGATCTGCGGAAATTCCGACACCGTCAGCTCGTCGCCATCGGCCAGCACCACCGCCCGGAACAGCGCGTTCTCCAACTGGCGGACATTGCCGGGCCAACCGTAACGGGTGAGCAGCGCCATTGCCTCGGGGGTGATGGCCCGGACGCGCTTGCCCTCTTCGGCGGCGAAGCGCGCGCAGAACGAGCGCACCAGATCGGGAATGTCCTCTCGGCGGGCGCGCAGGGGCGGCAGCGTCATGGGGAACACGTTGAGCCGGTAATACAGGTCCTCGCGGAAGCGACCCTGCTTGACGAGATCGAGCAGCGAGCGGTTCGTCGCCGAGATCAGCCGGATGTCGACGCGCACGCTGCGCTTGCCGCCGACCGGATCGACCTCGCCTTCCTGCAGGGCGCGCAGAAGCTTGACCTGGGCGTCGAGCGGCAGTTCGCCGATCTCGTCGAGGAACAGCGTGCCGCCCGAGGCTTCGACGAACTTGCCGACGTGGCGATCGGTGGCGCCGGTGAAGGCGCCCTTCTCGTGGCCGAACAGGGTGGATTCGACGAGGTTGTCGGGGATCGCGCCGCAATTGACGGTGACGAAGGCCTTGCCGCGCCGGTCGCCCGAGCCCTGGATCGCGCGGGCCAGCACTTCCTTGCCGACGCCGGATTCGCCCTCGATCAGGACCGGGATGTTCGATTTGGCCGAGCGTTCGGCGAGCCGGATCACCCGGTCCATGTCGGGGCTGCGCGAGGTCAGGTCCTTGAAGCTGAGGGCGCCGGAGGCGCGCCGGCGCATGCGGCGAACCTCTTCCTCGAGCTGATCGACCTTAAGGGCGTTCTTGATCGAGACCTGCAGCCGCTCGGCACCCGCCGGCTTGACCACGAAATCGACGGCGCCCGCCCGCATCGCCGTCACCACGGCATCGATTGAACCGTTCGAGGTCTGCACGATCACCGGAACGTCGAGGCCGGTCTTGCGCATCTCGGCCATCACCGCGAGGCCGTCGAGGCCGCCCGGCATGACGAGGTCGAGGAGCACCACGTCGATCGGATCGCCGGCGCGCAGGGTTTCGAGACCTTGCTCGCCGCTCTCGGCCACCTTGGCGTTGAAGCCGAGGCGCCGCACCATCGCCTCGGCGAGACGGCGCTGGACGGGATCATCGTCGACGATGAGGACCGTTGTCGACATGGGAGCGCCTCGCGTTTCGCAAGCGGAGGAGAGCGGGCGACACGGGTTCGCCCGGCTGCGCACCGCCGGTTTGTTTCGTTTCGAACCGTAGGGTGACCCAAGACCGTAAAGCCGCGCTTAACGACGATCAGACTTTTCGCGGTGAAGACCAGGGCGGGTGTGACCCTTTGCCGAATCCCCCCGGGAAAGCGCTGCAAGAGGCAGGATTCTCCTCACGCCGGATTGATCGCGCCCGCCGGGCGCTCGATATCAGCGCGTGGCACCGTCGAGTCGCCCAGGTCGTGTCGCGAAGAAAGAAACCATCATGCCGAGCCGAGCCGTCGCCCATGCCAGCCTGTCGGGCATCGTCGCGAATGCGGAAGGGGCCAGCGCGGCGCGGGCCGCCGCCCACGCAGCCGATCTCGGCGTGCTGCCCGAATGGGACCTGACCGACCTCTACGCGGGCATCGACGCCCCCGACTTCACCGCCGATCTCGCCCGCGCGGAGGCCGACTGCGCCCGGTTCTCGGAGCGCTATGCCGGCCGTCTCGCCGCGATGGCCTCCGCCCCCGACGCGTCGGCCCAGCTCGCCGAGGCGGTGGCGGCCTATGAGGGCATCGAGGACCTGCTCGGCCGGCTGATGTCGTTCGCGGGCCTCGTCTATTCCGGCGACA
The DNA here is from genome assembly GCF_055231875.1 of Methylobacterium sp. Ger2507. Classification (NCBI taxonomy): domain Bacteria; kingdom Pseudomonadati; phylum Pseudomonadota; class Alphaproteobacteria; order Hyphomicrobiales; family Methylobacteriaceae; genus Methylobacterium; species Methylobacterium sp. Ger2507. The sequence goes on along the minus strand of NZ_JBUYVC010000001.1, from coordinate 4,731,115 downwards.
CCACCGACGAGCGCCGGGAGAAGTTCTACGGCGACACCCAGGAGCGCCTGACCACGGCCTCCAGTCATCTGCTGTTCTTCGCCCTGGAGCTGAACCGGATTCCGGATGCGGAGATGGACTGGGCGATGGCCGACGGACCGCTGGCGCATTACGCGCCGTGGATCGAGGACCTGCGCCGGGAGAAGCCGTTCCAGCTCGACGACCGCACCGAGAAGCTGTTCCTCGAAAAATCCGTCACCGGCCGCTCGGCCTGGAACCGGCTCTTCGACGGCACGATCGCGTCGCTGCGCTTCCCCGTCCAGGGCGAGCAGCTGACCCTGGAGCCCACCCTCAACAAGCTCCAGGACCCGGACGGCACCGTGCGCAAGGAAGCCGCGGGCGCGCTCAGCGACGTCTTCCGGGCGAACCTGCGCACCTTCACGCTGATCACCAACACGCTGGCCAAGGACAAGGAGATCTCGGACCGCTGGCGCGGCTTCGCCGACGTGGCCGATGCCCGCCACCTGTCGAACCGCGTCGAGCCGGAGGTGGTCGCCGCGATGGTGGAGGCGGTGCAAGCGGCCTATCCGCGCCTGTCGCACCGCTATTATCGCCTGAAGGCCCGGTGGTTCGGCGTCGAGGCGCTGCCGTATTGGGACCGCAATGCGCCGCTGCCGAAGGTGGAACAGCGCACCATCCCGTGGACCGAGGCCCGCGACACCGTGCTGAACGCCTACGGGGCGTTCTCGCCGCGCATGGCCGACATCGCCCGCACCTTCTTCGACCGCAACTGGATCGACGCGCCGACCCGGCCCGGCAAGGCGCCGGGCGCCTTCGCGCACCCGACCGTCCCCTCGGCCCACCCCTACGTGCTGGTCAATTACCAGGGCAAGCCGCGCGATGTGATGACCCTCGCGCACGAGCTCGGGCACGGCGTGCACCAGGTGCTCGCGGGCCCGAACGGCGCCTTGATGGCGCCGACGCCTCTGACCCTGGCCGAGACCGCCAGCGTGTTCGGCGAGATGTTGACCTTCCGCCGCCTGCTCGCGGCGACCTCCAGCGTCTCGCAGCGTCGGGCGATGCTGGCCGCCAAGGTCGAGGACATGATCAACACGGTGGTGCGCCAGATCGCGTTCTACGCCTTCGAGCGCAAGGTCCACCTCGCCCGGGCGCAGGGCGAGCTGACCGCCGAGCAGATCAACGGCCTGTGGATGTCGGTGCAGGCCGAGAGCCTTGGCCCGGCCATCGCCCTGGATCCGGGCTACGAGCCGTTCTGGGCCTACATCCCGCACTTCATCCACTCACCGTTCTACGTCTACGCCTACGCCTTCGGCGATTGCCTGGTGAACTCGCTCTACGGCGTCTACGCCAAAGCCGAGGACGGTTTCGTCGAGCGCTACTTCGCCCTGCTGTCGGCGGGAGGTGCCAAGCCCTACGGCGAACTCCTCGCCCCGTTCGGCCTGGACGCCCGCGATCCGGGCTTCTGGCAGATCGGCCTGTCGATGATCGAGGGCATGATCGTCGAGCTGGAAGGAATGGAAGACGCCTAACGCCGCTTAGCTCTCGGCGCTTGACGCTGGACGATCTCCGCCTCCCGTTGTACGCTTCGTACAACGGGAGGCGGTTCGCGATGAAGCTTGAAGTCAAGAAGATCGGCAATTCGACCGGGCTGATCCTGCCGAAGGAGCTGATGGCAAAGCTCAACCTGTCCCAGGGCGACTGGCTGTCCGTCAGCGAAAATGCCGATGGTTCGATCCGTCTCTCTCCCCTCGACCCGACCTTCGAGAAGGGATTGGAGATCGCCGAGCGCGCGATGAAGACGTATCGGAATGCTCTGACCGAACTCGCCAAATGAGCGAGATCGTCTGGCTAACGAGCGATCTCGTTCAGGCCATCCACGCCCGTCAACTCAGGCTCTTTGGCGGCCCCGGAGGCCTTCGTGACGTAGGCGCACTCGAATCGGCCCTTGGTCGCCCGATCAACAGAGCGGCCTATGGTGAGACGGACCTCGCGGAATTGGCAGCGGCCTACGCATTCGGCATCGCCAAGAACCATCCGTTCATCGACGGGAACAAGCGAGCGGCTTTCCTGTCTCTGATTACGTTTCTCGGCTTGAACGGGATCGATTTCCTCGTCGAGGAAGCACAAGCCGTGGTGATGATCCTCGGCCTCGCCGCCGGCGAGATCGACGAGGCCGGGCTCACCCGCTGGATTCGCGACAACTGGCCGGAGGCGTAAGCGCGGGTCCGCGACCCATGAGCCCGCCGCCCTGGCAAGCGCGGGCGGCGCGCTTATCTCGGGAGAAGCCTCTCCCGACGAGTTGAATGATTCCGATGAGCGAGATCGATCGCGAAGCCAACCGCTTCTCCGCCCGTGCCGGCCGCTATGCCCGCGTCGGGGCCAATGTCGGCGGGGTCGCGGCGCGGATGGCCGGCGCCAAGCTGTTCGGCGGCAAGGAGGCCCCGACCAACGCGGCCGCCCTGGCCCAAGCCCTCGGCGGGCTCAAGGGGCCGATCATGAAGGTGGCCCAACTCCTCGCCACCGTGCCGGATCTGCTGCCGCCGGAATACGCCACCGAACTGCAGAAGCTGCAGGCCGATGCGCCGCCCATGGGCGCGGCCTTCGTCAAGCGCCGGATGATGGCCGAACTCGGGGCCGACTGGCAGTCGCGCTTCCAGGCCTTCGACCTGAAGCCCGCGGCTGCCGCCTCACTGGGCCAAGTCCATCGGGCGACGGCCCTCGACGGCACCCGGCTCGCCTGCAAGCTCCAGTATCCCGACATGCAGTCGGCCGTCGAGGCCGACCTGAAGCAGCTCGAGATCGCCTTCGCCCTGCATCGGCGCATGTCGTCCTGGCTCGACACGCGCGAAATCGCCAAGGAGATCGGTGCCCGCGTGCGCGAGGAGCTCGATTACGAGCGCGAGGCCAAGCACGCCGTGCTGTACGGCAACGTCCTGCGCGACATCGATGCCGTGCGGGTGCCGCCCATCCACAAGGATCTGTCGACGAAGCGCCTGCTGACGCTGGGCTGGCTCGACGGCGAGCGCATCCTGAACTTCGCCGAGTCGCCGGTGGAGATCCGCAACCGCCTCGCGCGGTCCATGTTCAAGGCCTGGTGGCATCCCTTCAGCCGGGCCGCTGTGATCCACGGCGATCCCCATCTCGGCAACTACACGGTGTTCTCGGAAGGCGGCGAGGCACAGGGTATCAACCTGCTCGATTACGGCTGCGTCCGCATCTTCCATCCGCGCTTCGTCGGCGGCGTGGTGGATCTCTACCGAGGCCTCCTGACCAACGACAATGCCCGTATCGTCCACGCCTATGAGACCTGGGGCTTCAAGAACCTCAACAAGGAACTGGTCGAGATCCTCAACATCTGGGCCCGCTTTATCTATGGACCGATCCTGGAGGATCGCACACGCACCGTCGCGGACGGCGTGAAGCCGGGCGAATACGGCCGGCGCCAGGCCTTCGAGGTGCATCAGGCGCTCAAGGCCCGTGGTCCTGTCACAATCCCGCAGGAATTCGTCTTCATGGATCGGGCGGCCGTCGGGCTCGGCGCCGTGTTCCTTCACCTGCGCTCGGAGCTGAACTACCACCGGTTGTTCGAAGCCGAGATCGACAAGTTCTCGCTTGCGGAACTCGAGACGCGCCAGGGCGAGGCCCTGACCAAAGCCGGGCTCGGGCTTCCGACCTGAATTGCGACCTGAACTGCGACCTGAATTGATGGTGCAGCGCAAAGGTGCTTGGCCGGCTTGAAAGCGCGGCCATAAAAAGGCGTTCGTGGCGAATGCGGGGCACGCATCTCGATTGCGAGCGACCTTGGCATGCGCTAAATCCCCTTGGAACAAATCAAGATGATACCCAAGGGGACGCCCACAAGATGGCCGATACCAAGACCGTGACCGGTGTGCATTACAGCCCGGCAATGGACGAGAAGACTCACGAGCAGACCTATCGCGGCTTCGTTCGTTTCGTCGAAATCGGCACCGGCGTGGTGCTGTGCTGGGTCCTCGCTCTCGCCATCGGCGGCATTCGCGAAGCGTGGCTGACCGCGATCTTCGGCGTGATCCTGTCCGGCGTCGCCGGCACCGTCGGCGCCCTGGCACCCGCCATCGGCTACAAGGCCCCGGCCGCCGTCGGCATCCTGCTGCTGCTGTACCTCTTCTTCGCCTGAACAACCTTGAATCTCTGACTGACTTTGCGGGTCGCCTTCGGGCCGTCCTTTAAGGAGCACTCCTGCATGCGCATCGCTGTATTGTCCGAAACCGATCCCGCGGAGCCGCGGGTCGCGGCGGTGCCAGAAACGGTCAAGAAATTCATCGGGCTCGGAGCCGACGTGACCGTCCAGTCCGGCGCCGGCCTGAAGGCCGGCGTGCCGGACGCCGACTACGAGGCCGCCGGAGCCTCCATGGCCGGATCGGCCTCCGAAGCCGCCGGGTCCGCCGACCTCGTGCTCAAGGTGCGTCGTCCCTCGACCGAGGAGATCGCCCTGTTGCCGCGCGGCGCCACGGTCATCGCCATCATGGATCCGTACGGCCACGAGGCCGAACTCGGGGTCATGGCGGAAGCCGGTCTCGATGCCTTCGCCATGGAGCTGATGCCCCGCATCACCCGCGCGCAGGTGATGGACGTGCTGTCGTCCCAGGCCAATCTCGCGGGCTACCGCGCCGTGGTCGACGGCGCCTCCGAGTATGGCCGCGCCATGCCGATGATGATGACCGCCGCCGGGACCGTGCCGGCCGCCCGCGTCTTCGTCATGGGCGTCGGCGTCGCCGGCCTCCAGGCCATCGCCACGGCGCGCCGGATGGGCGCGGTGGTCACCGCCACCGACGTGCGCCCGGCCACCAAGGAGCAGGTCGAATCCCTCGGCGCGAAGTTCGTCGCCGTGGAGGACGAGGAGTTCAAGCAGGCCGAGACCTCGGGCGGATACGCCAAGGAGATGTCGGCCGAGTACAAGAAGAAGCAGGCCGACCTCGTCACCACCCACATCGCCAAGCAGGACATCGTCATCACCACGGCGCTGATTCCGGGGCGTCCGGCCCCGCAGCTGGTGTCGGCGGCGATGGTCGCCTCGATGAAGCCCGGCTCCGTCCTGATCGACCTGGCGGTTGAGCGCGGCGGCAACGTCGAGGGTGCCAAGCCCGGCGAAGTCGTGGTGACAGACAAGGGGGTGAAGATCGTCGGCCACCTCAACGTGGCCGGCCGTCTCGCGGCGACGGCCTCCAGCCTCTACGCGCGCAACCTCTATGCCTTCGTCGAGACCCTGGTCGACAAGGACGCCAAGGCTCTGGCGGTTAAATGGGACGATGAACTCGTCAAGGCGACGAACCTGACCCGTGACGGCCAGGTCTCGCACCCCTCGTTCCAGACCCAATCCTGATCCCGCCGGAGGATACGATGGCTATGCTTCCCCCCGATCAGGCCGCCGAGCAGGCGCGCGCCGCCGCCGCCGCGGCCCGAACCGCTGCCGACATCGCGCAGCAGCACGCGCTCCAGGCCCAGAAATACGCAGACGGCATCGGCCACGGCCTCAGCGCCGTGACCCACGGCGCCGTCGACCCGACGGTGTTCCAGCTCGCGATCTTCGTGCTGGCGATCCTGGTCGGCTACTACGTGGTGTGGTCGGTCACGCCCGCCCTGCACACGCCGCTGATGTCGGTGACCAACGCGATCTCCTCGGTGATCATCGTCGGCGCGCTCCTGGCCGCCGGCGTTCCCTACATCGAGCACGGCACCGGCTGGGCCCGCTTCTTCGGCTTCGTCGGCATCATCCTCGCCAGCGTGAACATCTTCGGCGGGTTCCTCGTCACCCAGCGCATGCTCGGCATGTACAAGAAGAAGGCCTGAGACATGTCCCAGAACGTCTCATCCCTTCTCTACATCGTTTCCGGCGTCCTGTTCATCATGGCGCTGCGGGGCCTGTCCCACCCGACCACGTCGCGGCAGGGCAACCTGTACGGCATGATCGGCATGGGTCTCGCCATGCTCACCACCCTGGTCGGCCATCCGCCGGCCGGGCTCGGCGCCTGGGTCATCGTCATCCTAGGCCTCGCCATCGGCGGCGGTGCCGGCGCGATCATCGCCAAGCGCGTGCCCATGACTGCGATGCCGCAACTCGTGGCCGCCTTCCACTCCCTCGTCGGCCTCGCGGCCGTGATGGGCGCGGCGGCGACGCTCTACGCTCCGCAGGCGGTGGGCATCCTCGAGAACGGCCACATCCACAAGGAGTCGCTGTTCGAGATGGCGCTCGGCGTCGCCATCGGCGCCATCACCTTCACGGGCTCGGTCATCGCGTTCCTGAAGCTGGACGGCCGCATGTCGGGCAAGCCGATCATGCTGCCCCAGCGCCACCTCATCAATATCGGCCTCGGCATCGCCCTGGTGGTGCTGATCGCGATCTTCATCGGCAACGAAAGCAAGGCGGTCTTCTGGCTGATCGTGCTGCTGTCCTTCGCGCTCGGCGGCCTGCTCATCATCCCGATCGGCGGCGCCGACATGCCCGTCGTCGTGTCGATGCTGAACTCCTACTCGGGCTGGGCCGCAGCCGGTATCGGCTTCACCCTGGGCAACCTCGCGCTCATCATCACGGGTGCGCTGGTCGGCTCGTCCGGTGCGATCCTGTCCTACATCATGTGCAAGGCGATGAACCGCTCGTTCATCTCCGTGATCCTCGGCGGCTTCGGCGGTGATGCCGCGGCGGCCGGCGCGGGCGGCGCGGTGGAGACCCGTCCGGTCAAGCAGGGCTCGGCCGACGACGCCGCCTACATCATGAAGAACGCCGAGCGCGTCATCATCGTGCCGGGCTACGGCATGGCGGTGGCCCAGGCCCAGCACAGCCTTCGCGAGATGGTCGACATGCTCAAGAAGGAAGGCGTGGACGTGAAATACGCGATCCACCCGGTTGCGGGTCGCATGCCCGGCCACATGAACGTGCTGCTCGCCGAGGCGAACGTGCCGTACGACGAGGTCTTCGAGCTCGAGGACATCAACGGCGAGTTCCCGCAGGCCGACGTGGCCTTTGTCATCGGCGCCAACGACGTCACCAACCCGGCCGCCAAGACCGACAAGGCCTCGCCGATCTACGGGATGCCGATCCTGGACGTGGAGAAGGCCAAGACCGTGCTCTTCATCAAGCGTGGCATGGGCTCCGGCTATGCCGGCGTCGAGAACGAGGTCTTCTTCCGCGACAACACCATGATGCTGTTCGGCGACGCCAAGAAGGTGGTCGACCAGATCCTCAAGAACCTCTGAAACGCGGCGGGTCGGACGACCCGCCCGCGAAACCGAGGGGCCGGCGCGCGATCGCCGGCCCCTTTGTCGTTTCGGATGCAGCCGTGCGGCCCGGTTGCGGCTATGCTCCGGCCCGTGTCAGCCGCCCATGCCCTCGACGCGCCCCGCGCGTTCCTCGACGTCACCCGCTCGGTCCTCGGGCGGCCCTGGCGCGACCGCTGCGCCGATCCGGCGCTCCAGGCCTACGCCGCCACCATGGTGCAGGCGCACGCCCTGCCGGAGATGCTCGCCCGCGTCCTTGCCGGGCGCGGCATCCGTCCGGCCGAGGCCGAGGCCCACCTGCACCCGCGCCTGCGCTACCTGATGCCGGACCCCGACTGCCTCGTCGACATGCCGGCGGCGACGGATCGCCTCGCCCGCGCGGTGATGGCCGGCGAGCGGGTCGCGATCTTCGGGGATTACGACGTCGACGGTGCGGCCAGCGCCGCCTTGCTCGCCGGATACCTGCGCGGCCTCGGCCTCACCGTCCAGATCCACATCCCCGACCGGATCACCGAGGGCTACGGCCCCAACGTCGCCGCCGTCACCGCTCTGCACGCGGCCGGCGCCACCCTGCTGGTTACGGTCGATTGCGGGACCAGCGGCCACGCGCCCCTCGAAGCCGCCGCGGCGCTCGGCCTCGACGTCGTGGTGCTCGACCACCATGGCGCGCCTGAGCAGCTGCCGCCGGCCTGCGCCCTGGTCAATCCGAACCGCCTCGACGACCTGTCGGGGCTCGGCCACCTCTGCGCCGCCGGCGTCGTCTTCCTCACCCTCGTGGCGCTGAACCGGCGCCTGCGCGGGCAGGAAGGTCTTGTCGGCTCGCTGCCCGACCTCGCCGAATCCCTCGATCTCGTCGCCCTCGCCACGGTGGCGGACGTGGTCCCGCTCGCCGGCCTCAACCGCGCCTTCGTGGTCCAGGGCCTGAAGGTGATGCGGGCGCGCGGACGGGTCGGCCTCGCGGCCCTGCTCGATGCCGCTTCCCTGAGCGAGCCGCCGGAGGCCTGGCATCTCGGCTACCTCGTCGGGCCGCGCATCAATGCCGGCGGGCGCATCGGCGACGCTGCCCTCGGGGCAACCCTGCTGACCACCACCGACCCGGCGGAGGCCGCCCGGATCGCCGCCGATCTCGACCGGCTCAATCGCGAGCGCCAAGCCATCGAGGCTCAGGCCGTCGCGGCCGCGGAGGCGGAGATGGATCATGCCCTGAGCCTCGACCCGGAGCGGCCCGTCCTGGTCGCGGCCTCGGCCGACTGGCATCCCGGCATCGTCGGGCTGATCGCGGCCCGCCTCAAGGAGCGCTTCGGCCGCCCGGCCTTCGCCTTCGCCCTGCGCCCGGATGGGACCGCGACCGGCTCCGGGCGCTCGATCGCCGGGGCCGACCTCGGTCAGGCCGTGCGGTCGGCGGTGGAGGCCGGCTTGGCTCTCAAGGGCGGCGGCCACGCCATGGCGGCGGGCGTCACCCTACCGGGCTTCGACGTGAGCCGCTTCGGCGACCATCTTGCCGGCGCCCTGGCCGCCACCGTGGCGGAGGCCCGGTCCGTGGAGGCGCTGCTGGTGGACGGGGCGATGAGCGCGGGCGGCGTCACCGCCGAACTGGTCCGGACGATCCACCGGGCGGGGCCGTTCGGTTCGGCGGCGCCCGAACCCACCTTCGTCCTGGCGCGCCACCGCATCGTCGATGCAGCCGTCGTGGGCAACGGGCACGTCCGGGCCCGCCTGCGCAGCCGCGATGGCCAGGCCATCGGCGCCATCGCGTTCCGGGCGGCGCAGGGCCCGCTCGGACAGGCGATCCTCTCGGGACTCGGCCGCGAGGTCCATATCGCCGGCACGCTGTCGGTCGATACCTGGCGCGGGGCCGAACGGGCGCAGATGCGGATCTGCGATCTCGCGCATTTCGCGTGAGCGACGCGGTTGACTCGGACCCGACCCGTCATCATAAGGACGGCGCGCCGCCGGAAGGTGGCCGGTTTGGGGGAATGTCCCGAGCGGCAAAGGGGGCGGACTGTAAATCCGCTGCGTAAGCTTCGTAGGTTCGAGTCCTACTTCCCCCACCAAACCTGTCGAGATCCAGTCCCGATCCGGACTGTCTCGAACCTCGATGATCGGCTCGTCTGGTCATCGATGCGGGTGTAGCTCAATGGTAGAGCAGCAGCCTTCCAAGCTGAATACCCGGGTTCGATTCCCGGTACCCGCTCCACATCCCCTTGTTCCCGACGAAACCGTAATGAGCCAAACCGGGCGACCAGGTTTGCGCATGATTGCGTGCGCCCCACGCCGGACAGCATCCTGCACGCGTGGTCGCGGGTTGCCCCGACCATAGCCGGGATCGGGAGAACCCGGCTTAACGCGTCCCTCGCGGTTAAACCGCCTTGAGATGCCATCGCAGCGGCAGCGCAACCGCCGTGAGGCAGGCGATGCCGCCCGCCGGAAGCGCCACGAACCAGCCGACGCAGCGCGCGGCATCGTGACGGGTGATGATTACGCTCCTCAACGGTAGCCCGGCGCGTCGGCTGTCACCTTGCCACGGAACAGCCAGCAGACGTGAGCGGCGTGCTCCAGGATCACCGGCAGGAGCACGATCGTCCCGCCGAGGAGGACGCGCTGGCTGCTCGGGTGGGTGGCCGCCATAGGACAGCAGGAACAGGCTGCGCCGAACCAGGAACGGCATGACGTCGTCGCGCCGTAGGTGTTGGCGCAGTGACCTTAGCCGATGATGAATTGCGTCGGCGCCACGAGCGCGGCCATCTCCGACGAGCTTTGCACCTCGTCGCCGGCATTCTCACCCGAATCCCGGCACCATCCGGATGCGATCTCAGCCGCGACGATCCCGAGACATGGCAGGTCCGGCCCCGATCTCTCGACATCTGGAAGCCGGTGCGGGCTCGACCGACGCACGGAAGCTGCCATCGCGACACCCTTTTCGACGCGCTCAAACGACAATGCGACCGCAGATTTTGAGTCCTGGGAAGAAAGCGCTAATTAATCATAGCCGATATTGCGTAGTTTAATGTTGGAACAAACGCCAATGGCGGCCTTGTCATAGTTGTGGCGCTTCGTGCATTCTCAGATGACTAAATCAGATGGAGGATCACATGCCCGAATCTGCATTGTTTCAGGTCGAATACAGTGAAGCGAACGGGCAGATCAATCGTACATTTCTGCTTGCCGAGACCTTCGACTTGATTGATTCACGTGCGAAGATCGAGCAGCTCAAGCGGGCGGTCGAATGGATGCGTGAGGCGGCAGCCAAGGTCTGCGAAGAAGAAGTCGCTGTCCTTGCGCCTCAGGCGGCTTGTGAGTGGGGCGTGATCACCTCCACGGAAGAAAGTCGGCGCGTCCAGAAGCTTTGCGACGCGATTCGAGCCCTGCCGCTTCCCCTGTCGGACGATAGCAGTGCCCACGAAGGCGCCCAGAGGGTCGTCCTGGTCGAGGGAACATCGAACACCTTGAGCGTCGATCGTCTCTAAGCTGTTGGCTCAGAACTCCGCCTGCCGGACACGTATCCTCAGCAAGGGCTTGCGCTCGTCCCGCCAGGGCTGAGCGGGATGCGATATCGCCAGCGCGAAGCGTCTGGCGCTTCCCCCCAGATCTCTCCGGCCGACAACGGATCGAGGACAGCAATCCCTTCGCGTCTCCGTCGGGCGCACGGTTCGCGATGACAGAAGTCCCGCGGAGGTCGCGACCCCTGCGCCGCGGCCAATGATCCGACAGAAACACGGGCCTCCCGATTCATCATTATCCAAACCGAACCCGCACGAACTTTGCTCCGACGAGTAGGCTAGGATCGAGACCTTGGCACAGGACCGCGAATCGACATTTTTCGGGACGATCTGGCTCGTCGGATCCAACCTTTTTCGACTCGGGATGGCCTTTGCTCTCATTCCTGTCCTGACGCGGCTCCTGTCACCTGAAGATTACGGGCTCTTCAATCTCGTATTTCCGCTGATCATCACTCTCACCTGCGCTGCGGATCTTGGATTCTCTCCTGTCCTCGTACGATCCGTATCGAAGAATCCAGCGCAGGAAACGACGGTTCTTCTCATCAGTATTCTCGGTGGCGCCGTTATCTCGCTCATCTTGTTCGCCAGCAGCGAAGCGATCGAACGGCGGATGGGCCAGCCGGGCCTGAGCGTTCTTCTGCGAGAATGTACGATCGTTCTGGTGCTCGGCGCAGTCTGCAGCGCGCCCTTCGCTCGCTTGCAGCGGGAAGGGAAGATGCTTGGTTTTGCGATCGGCGACGTTGCGGGCGTCGTTCTCGGCGGCGTGGTGGCGATCGTCGCGGCCTGGAATGGTGCCGGCGTTCAGAGCCTGGTGCTTCAGCAAGCCGTTTCGATTATCGCGCGTTTATCGATCGCCGTGTTTATCGGAAAATTCGAAGTCGTTTTTGCCGTCGATAAAGAGTTTATTTACAGGAACGCCAAGTTTGCTTTCTATGCCTTCAATTCGATTGCGATGAATGTCATTACGAAGAGCGTCGACAGCCTGCTGATCGGATTTCTGCATGGGGCATATGCCCTGGGCCTCTATAGCATTGCGATGCAGGTCGTCCGGCTCCCCGAGTCCTTGGTGGTCGGTCCGATTTACACGACATTGCTGCCGGCGTTTTCCCGAGCGGTCAGGGAACGTCGGGATTTTGTGAATCTCTACACGGCCTCGATGTTCCTTGTTTTCTCCTTTTGCCTCTCGGCGCTGTGTGGGATCGGCCTCGTTTCAGCTGATATCGTGGCGCTCTTTCTGGGTTCGAAGTGGGAAGGTGCAGCGCCGATCCTGATGGTGCTCATCATCTATGCGTTCGGAAATTGCATCAACGTCGTTCAGCAGGCGGCTCTCCTGGGATTGGAAAACGCGAAAATCCCGTTCCAGATCTCATGTTTTTCGACGATTGGGGTCGTTGTCGGGATCTTGGTCGGATCAGAGTGGGGCGTTCTCGGAGCGGTGATCGGGGTAAGTCTGTCGAATCTCGCCACCGGCTTGGCAATGATGGTTGCCGTGTGTCGCCTCCTGGAAATACCGACCTCGACAGTTTTGCGGCAGGCCGTCTTGCCCCTCGCTGCGGCAGTCACAATGGCCATGTCGATCGTGATCTCGCGAGACCTGCTGCTCGCAGTCGATCCCTTCGTCAGGCTTGGAAGCTTGATATCGATCGGGGGGTCGGTCTTTATCTCGGTCTATCTTCTCGGAGGCGGGTATACAAAGCTGCAGATCGCACTCGGAGCTTTAAGGATCAGAGGTGAGATACCCGGCCATATCGACGTCGACGGATCTTCTCCCTCTCTGAGGCCTGCGCGCTCGTAACACGGCTCGTGCAGGGCAATCGGAGGGCCGGGATTCAGCACCCCGATATCCCTGAGATCGGCGCGTTCCCGAGCCACGGGGCGGTCGAGCCGAGTGGCTATCCGAGCGCTTTGCCAGAGCCTGCCCGATACCGGGACGGTGCTCGCTCGGGACGGGGTGCTGCAGGTCATCAGCCGCTCGCCACCAGAGCAGGGAGGGGCTGATGGTGGCGCCGAAGCTCGCCACCGCAATGGTCAGGGTTGCTCCGCAGCCGTCGATAGGCGGCGATGTCCCATCCGAGCCCGGAGACGCGACGGGGGCAAACATCAACTTGCCACGAGAGGCAGACAACTTCCGCATCGGTGAATTCGGCAAGGCGATCTCGGGCGCGTAGGACCGCCCATTACCGCCGCCGCCAACGCACTGGTTCCGTCAGATCGAATCCCGTGACGACGCTCCCGGTCCGAACGCGCCTACGTGCGTTGGTCCGGCACTTGCGCCACGTTGCAGGCATCCGCCTGAAGCCGCCAATCCGCCAAGCGGTGGGCTTGGCAGAACAGGGTTCTCCCGGTCACGACGGCAGAGTCCCGCGACGGGGCCGAGACGTGGATCGAGGACCGAGGGGCGACGCGTCGCTGGCGCGATATCGTCCGGGCCGCTTCGATCCGACGCCTCAGGCTGCCTTGATCAGTTTGCATTTGCCCTCCTGGGACCAGGGTCCTTGGACGCGGACCTCTGTGCAGAAGGCGTCGACAGCACGGGTGACACCGGGGAACCGCCCACCGAGCCGGTCGTAATCGTCGGCGATCAGGAGGCCTCCCGGGCGCAGAACCGGCCACCACGCGCGGAGATCCGCCATCACGGACGCCTCCTCGTGACCGGCGTCGAGATGGATCACATCGGCCGCCACGCCGCGCAGACGCAGCAACTCGGCCGCGTTCACGGAATCCAGCGGAAGCGGCAGGATGCGGTCGGCCAGCCCTTCGCGCAGCACGTTGGCGAGGAAGGTCCGGTACAGGCTCGGATAGCCATGCTCGGTGACGAGTTCGCCGAACAGCGCTGGGTCGGCCCAATGGTCGACGGCGCCGAGCCAGGTGTCGACCGCGATGACCGTTCCGTCGACGCCGTGCGCCGCCATGGTCCGGGCCATATTCAGGCTGCTCGCCCCCTTCCAGACGCCGATCTCCACGACCACGGCGGGGCGGAACTCGGTGATCGCCGCGTCGAGATAGGGATGGATGCTGCGCCAGCCCTGTAAGTCGAGGGGGCGCAGGTTGTCCGGTGGATTCGCGAACGGGTCGCGCCCGTGCCAGAGGGCATCGAGGAGGCGGTCGCGAGTGGTCGGGGGTTGGCTCATGAGGTCGGCTCGCGATGGAGGTTGCGCCGATCGGGGGGATCGGGCCTGAGGGATGGGGGTCAGCCGCGCGGCGCCCGCTTGGCCTGCGCGTAGAGGGCTTCGCAGCGCGACAGCCAGAGGTCGCGGGTGAACAGGCGCAGGACGCGTGCGTGCGGGACCATGCGCGGGATGGCGAGGGCCGCTACGACCGCCCGGGCGAGCGCCGGTCCGTCGCCATGGGGCGCAAGGCATCCCGCCTCGCCGACGACCTCCTCGGCGGCGCCGCAAGCGATCCCCGCCACGGGGACGCCGCAGGCCATGGCCTCGATCGCCACGAGGCCGAAGGGCTCGTCCCAGCAGGGCGTGAACAGGAAGACCGAGGCGCGGCCGATCTCGCGGGCCAGGGCGTCGCCGGCGAGGTGGCCGCCGTAGCGGACAGGGCCGCCGAGCCGTGGGGCGATCTGTGCGTCCCAATACGCCCGATCCTCGATCGGGCCGAACAGGGTCAGGGGGAGGCCGGCCTCTCGGGCCGCCGCCACCGCCCAATGCGGCCCTTTGACCGGCGCGATGCGCCCGGACCAGACCGCGCTGCCGTCGCCGCGCTCGCGATAGGGCCAGGCCGCCGGATCGACGCCGTTGTGGAGAACGGACACCCCTTCGGGCGGCGCATCGGGCCACCAGGCCCTGCCATGAGCCTCCGACGTCACGGTGATCCGGTGGCCGGGGACGAGGCTGTCCTGAACGAACCAGCGCAGGGCGTCGTACGGGGGCACGTGGAGCGACGTCACGGTCGGCACCGCGGCGAGGCGCCGGCGCTCCAGGGGCAGTCGGCTCAGGGAATTGTTGTGCAGCACGTCGAAACCGCCGGCCGCGATCCGGTCGCACGCTGCCGCGTAGCCGTCATCCACATGGGCGACGAGGCCGGAATCGGCCCGGTGCTCGCGCCCGGGGAAACTGCGCTCGTGATGCACCGGGATCACCGGGTCGATGGTAAATCGCGGGTCGCTGTCCCCGGCGGCGAACAGGACGACTTCGTGTCCACGCGCCATCAATCCCTCGGCAAGGACCCAGGCATGGGCTTCCATGCCGCCCGCGAACGGCGGGGCCACCGGATGGCGCAGATGGGCGAGGAGGGCGATCCTCACGCGGTGCGCGCCTGCGACGCCCCTTGTGACGATTCTTGTGACGACCCCTGCAACGATTCTTGTGACGTTCTTTGTGCTTCGAGGAAGCGGATGACGGAGGCCGCATTGCTGTAGGGCTGATGGCTCTGCTGGCCGGTCAGCGCAAGATCGCCGGCTTCGGGGCGGCGCAGGATTCGGATCGGCCGATCGGGGGTGTCGTCGATCAGGCCCATCACCTTGAACGCATAGAGCCAATGGCCCATCGTGCGGTATCCCCACTTGGCCTCGAACAGCTCCGCATTGCGCACCACGCTGTCGAGGTGGTGGACCGGAGGCATGTGGTGCGGATGGTACTGGTGATAGGCCAGTCCGCCCTTCATCCAGGCGATCGGGGTGCCCCGCTGGTCGAGGATCTTTCCGAAATCCGTGTCCTCGCCGCCGTAGCCCGTATAGCGCTCGTCGAAGCCGCCGGTGGCCAGGAAGGTGGCGCGCCGGATGGCGAAGTTGAGGGACCAGAAGCAGCGGTAATCCGGGCAGATCTCGAGGCCCGAGGCCGGGGGGCCGCGTCGATCGGAGTGGCGCTCGGCGACGCCCGCGAGGGTTTCATAGGTCCAGTCCCCCGTGGTGGCGCGCTCGGGCAGGTGGAGGACCTCGCCCATCAGCAGCCCGTCGAGCTCGCCAAGTCCCCGCGCATAGTCGGCGACGAGGTCGGGGGCCGGAATGCAGTCGACATCGAGGAAGACCACGGCGTCTCCCCCCGCCGCCGCGACGCCCTGGTTGCGGGCCGCCGCCAGGGGCAGTTCCGTGCCGGGTACCAGGATCTGGCGGACCGGAAAGCCGAATTCAGGCAGGTCGTAGGGCGCGTCCTGCATCACCGCCACGATGACCTCGACGGGCTTCCGGGTCTGGCGCTCCAGGCCCAGGAGCTGGTTGCGCAGGTGGGCGGGCCGTCCCTTGGCCAGGGTCACGACGGAAACGGTGGACATGGGGCGGTCTGACTCCGGGAGATTTCGAGGGCCGAGAAAAGCAGGCGCGTGACGGGACGTGGTCAGCCGGTGACGACATCGAGCGCCGGGCGCTCCGTCGCCCCGCGCCAGAGGTCGTCGGTCAGGCCCTCGAGCCAGCCGGCGGCGCGGGCGGCCGCGTCCGGCGCGTAGAGGCTGCGCAGGGGACCCGTGTCGAGGCTGCGCGCCAGGGCGAGAAGGTCGCGCCAGCCCTGCAGGTCACCGGGCCAGACCGGGGCCTGAACGGCGGCGCCAAGCCGGACCAGGGCCTCGGCCTTGCGGGTCTGCTCACCGAAATAGCGCCATTCCGGCATCACGATCAGGCGCCCGCCTACGCGCGCCACCTCGTGGATGGTGTTGTCACCGGCCGACGCCACCACGATGTCGGCGGCGGCGAGGTAGTCGGTCACCGAAGGCACCCAGCCGAGTTCGCGCAGGTTGGAGAAGTCGGTCTCGTGGCCCTCGCGGTGGGTCGGCCCGAGGGTGAGCCAGAGGGCGTCCGGGACCGCGCGGGCCGCCACCGTCAGGGGGGCGTAGGGCGTGCCGCTGCCGCCGCCGCCGGTCACCGCCACGACGATTTCACGCTCCGGATCGAGGCCGAGCTTCGCCCTCGCTTCCGCCCGACCCGGTACGCCGTCGACGCTGGTGCAGAGGCCGCCGCTATAGAAGGTCTTGGCGCGCAGATGGGCCGGGTAGTCGTCCTGCTCCATGCGCTCGTCGAAGGGTGCCAACATCCCGACGCAGGCCTCGTAGGCGCCGACATGGCCGATATCGGAGCGGTCGCCATGCATGCGGATCTGCACCGCCGGCACGCTGGCGATGCGCGACAGCAGGGCGATCTCCGCCGAGACGTCGACCACGAACAGGCCGACGTCGCGCTCGTCGAGATGATCGAGGATGCGCCGCATGGTCCGGCGCATCTCGGTCAGCCCGAGCGGCACGCAATGCATCACCTGCGGCGTCGGCTCGGCATAGAGGCGCACGGTCGGCACCCCGGCGCCGATCATGTTCGGGAGAGCCACGATCTCGATGTCGCGGGAAAACCCATCGAACAGCTGCGGGCCGGCGGTGAGCACCGAGACCGGCCGGTCACGGGAGAACTCGGCCGCCACCGCCATCGTACGGTTGGCATGGCCCCGTCCCTGGTGATGGACGAAGAACGCGATGGGCTTCTTCATGGCTTGGGATTCGCAAATCGTCAGGAGAACAGGGCGTCGGGCCGCAGGGCGGCGGCGATCTCGGCGGCGTCCGGGAGCCGGATGACCCGGATCGCGGGAGCCTCCATATCCCAGGCGATCAGTCCGGCGGTTTGGAACTGACCGAGCCAGTAGGTCATGCACCAGTGCCCGTGCGTTCGGTGAAAGCGCGCGGCATTGGCGAGGATCGGTTCGAAGTGCTGGAGAGGCGGCACGTGGACCGGATGGTGCTGGTGATAGGCGCGCGCTCCCGCAACCCAGAAGATCGGCAGGCCTCCGGCATTCAGGCGGACGGCGAGGTCCGTCTCCTCCCCGCCATACCCCGCATAGGCCTCGTCCATGCCCCCGACCGCCTGCCAGGCACGTGCCGGCAGCGCGAAGGACAGGCCCCAGAGCTGGCCGGGATCGGGCTCCCGTCGCAGACCCGCCGGCGGCACCGCCGGCCGGGCCGGATGTATCTGGCCGAGGCGGGCCAAGGCCGTTTCGTCGGACGCCGCCGCGAGGTCCAGCCCCGGCGGCAGATACAGGACTTCGCCGAGAAAGAGGCCTTCGCCCTGCATTGCCGCGTGCCGGTAGGCGTCCACCAGGGTGGGAGATGGAATGCAGTCCACGTCGAGGAAAAGCAGCAGGTCGCCGCCTGCCGCCTCGGCGGCACGGTTGCGGGCGGCGGCCAGCGGCATCGGTTCTCCCGCGACGAAGAGGTGGCGGACCGGACAACCCGGGTCGGGCAGGTCCGGGGCCGGCTCGGGCTGCATCCAGGCGATCACCAGTTCGCGTGGGGGCACCGTCTGTCGGGCCAGGCCCCGCATGAGGTTGCGCAGGCGGTCGGCCCGGCCCCGAACCAGCGTGAGTACGCTCGGCGAGAGCGGCGGCGATGCCTCAGCCGGCATCGGCCAGCATCCGGCGGAAATGGCCGACGCCCTCGATGATGCCGCGAGCGTGCGAGGTGCGGGCCACGTAGGAATGCTTCAGGGCCGCGTGGCTCGCCAGATCGTCGGAATAATTCGCCACGATGATCGCCTGGGACTGGGCGCGCAGCATCTCGACATCGTTCCCCGAATCGCCGGCGACGAAGACGGCTCGCCCGGGCAGGCTGTAGAGGTCGCGGACATGACCGACCGCCGTGCCCTTCGAGGCCGCCTGCGGCAGGACGTCGAGGTAGAGGCCATGGCTGTGGATCACGTTGGCGCGCAACCCCGCCTGCGCCAGGGCTGCGCGCACGGTCTGGACGGTTGCCGCATCCGCGAAATAGCTGAGCTTGTGCCCGCGCTGCTCCAGGGAGCCCTGCGGCATCAGCCCGTCGAGACCGGCGAGCGCAGCCGCCACCGCGGAACGCTCCCAGCCGGCGGATACGACGGCGCGCCAGGCCAGATCGGCCGTGTAGGTCACGCCGTTGGGGTCGAGATGGTAGATTTCCGAGCCCACCGAGGTGATCATCACCTGCGGTCGCGGACTGTCCTGCTGTTCGAGGATCGCCATCGCGCTGTGGAAGGAGCGACCTGTGGCGACGCCGAAGGCCAGGCCCGCCTGCCGGCTGCGCCAACGCCGGAAGATGCCGAGCG
This sequence comes from Methylobacterium sp. Ger2507, assembly GCF_055231875.1. Classification (NCBI taxonomy): domain Bacteria; kingdom Pseudomonadati; phylum Pseudomonadota; class Alphaproteobacteria; order Hyphomicrobiales; family Methylobacteriaceae; genus Methylobacterium; species Methylobacterium sp. Ger2507. Next base: position 4,712,365 of record NZ_JBUYVC010000001.1, on the reverse strand, counting down.
CCGCCGCGCAGCCTACCAGCGTGTTGTCGATATCGCACACCAGCAATTGGCGGGGCGCCGCCAGCGGCGGCTCGGGTGCCAGCAGCGCCCGCAACAGGGCGTGGTAGCGCGCGGCGTGCTGATCCCAGTCGTAGGCGGCCGCGGCGCGGGCGCCGCCCGCCACGCAGCGTGCGTACAGGGCGGGCTCGTCGAGGAGCCGCAGGCAGGCAGCCGCGATCGCGTCGGGCGCGCGCGGATCGACCAGAAGTCCGTTGCCGCAGGTCTCGACGATGTCGTTGGGGCCGCCGCTGTCGGTGGCGACCAAAGGTAGCCCGGACGCCGAGGCCTCCAGTAGCGTCAGGCCGAAGGGTTCGTTGAGGGCAGGGTTGACGAAGAGGCCTCCCCGCGCGCGCGCAGAGGCATAGATCGCCGGCACGTCCTCCGGACCGTGGGTCTTTGGATAAGCCACGCGGCCGTAGAGATCGTAGCGGTCGATCAGCATCAGGATCTCCCGCATGGTGTCGGCCATGTCGCCGTCGAGAGCGTCGATGTCCTCGCGCGTCCCGGCCATCAGCACCAGGTTGGCCCGGGCCTGAAGGATCGGGCTCTCTCCGTAGGCCCGCACCAGGGCGCCGAGGTTCTTGCGCGCCACCGGCCGGGCCAGAGCCAGGAGGGTGGGCTTGCCCGGGTCGCGCAGGAAGCGATCGATGGTGGCGTCCACGCGTGGCAGAGGCTCGGACGCCGCGAAGCGGGCCAAGTCGCTGCCCGGCGGCAGGACGCGGATGCGGCCGGGATCGTAAGCCGCATATCCGGCATACTGCACCTCGGCCTCGTCGCGGGAGGAGGCGATGACGAGGCGCGCGCGCGCCAGCGCGTCTTCCTCGGCGCCGATCCGGCGGGCGAGGTCCGGGTCATCCTCGGCGCCCGAACCCAGCATGGAGGCCTTGACCCGGCCCAGGGAGTGGGCCGTGAACACGAAGGGAATGCCGCACTCGGCCTCGACGATCGCGGCGACGGACGCGGCGTCGGCGTAGTGGGCGTGGATCATGTCGGGCGCGCGCGGCTGAAGGGCGATCCAGGCCATGAGGCTGCGCGCGAAGCTGGCGACCTCCGCGTGCATGTCCTCTTTCGCGCGGTAATCCGGTGACGCGCTCGCGAGCCGCACGAGCGTGACCTTGTCGGAGATCAGCTCTTCGGGCACGGCGTAATCAGGGCCGTGCGCGCCCTCGAACAGGCGCGTCGCCATCACGATCCGATCGAGGCCTATGTCCTGGGACGAGGCCGCTACCAGATCCAGCAGATAGCGAATGTGGCCTCCCGTGTCGGCGGTCAGGCCGAACACGACACCGCCGCCGCGCAGGCAGCCTTGCAGGGCGACATGTAAGATAAACATCAGGCCGCTAGCGACTCACGAACAATCGAATAAATGTATGTTAAAGTCGAGGAAGACGTTTTGATCCGTGTCGCCCAAGTCGCCCCGAACATTTTTCCCGTTCCCCCTGAGCATCATGGCGGTACGGAGCGGGTCATTCACGACCTAAGCACGGCACTACGAAGCCTGGGCGTGGAAATAACGCTTTTTGCATCATCCGACAGTGCGACAGACTTGCCGCGGGTCGGCGACAATCCAAGCCTCGCCGCCCTGGAGCGCCGTCACGGACGCGTCGCCCCCGGCGTCCCGGCGGCCCTGGACGCCCTGCAATTGGAAGCTTTGCGCCTGAGGCTCGACACCTTCGATATCGTGCATGGCCACGGCGAATTCGCGCATGCTGCGCTTCTCGGCGCACGCCGGCGCCACAGCCTGACCACCGTCCACTGGCGGGTGGACGAACTCGACCGGGCGCTGTTCTTCGCGGGGTTTCCCGACCTGCCGGTGGCGGCGATCTCGGCCGCGCAGGAAACCGGCATACCGGTCGCAAATCGTGCCGGGATCGTCCACCACGGCATCGCGCGGGATCGCTATGCCCTGCGGACGCAGCCCAGCGACCACGTCGCCTTCGTGGGCCGGATGACCGACCAGAAGCGGCCGGACACCGCGATCCGCGTGGCGCGCGCCGCCGGCATCCCGATCCGTCTCGGGGGCACCATCGACGTCGGCAATCCCGATTATTTCGAGGACCGGGTGCGGCCGCTCCTCGGCGACGACGCGACCTATCTCGGACCGGTGGACGATTCCCGGAAGGCGGACCTCCTGGGTGGCGCGCGGGCGCTGCTCTTCCCGATCGACTGGCCCGAACCCTTCGGACTCGTGATGATCGAGGCGATGGCCTGCGGCACCCCCGTGGTGGCCTGGAACCGGGGCTCCGTGCCGGAGATCGTCGAGGACGGCGTCACCGGGTTCATCGTCGGCTCCGAGGCGGAAGCCGTGGCGGCCCTCGGGAGGATCGACCGCCTCGACCGAGCCGATATCCGGCGCCGCTTCGAGGCGCGCTTTACCGCCGAACGGATGGCAGCCGATTATCTCGCGATCTATCATCGCCTGCTCGCGGCCTGATGCGCGTCGCCCTTCTCGCGTGGGATTACCCGCCGGCCCCGAGCGGATTGTCGACGGCGGCCCGGGAGATCGCCGAAAGCCTCGCGGAAGCGGGAGCCGAGGTCACGGTCTTCACGCTCGACCGGATCGGCCGTGACCGGATCGGCGGCGTGACGGTGGTGGGCGCCGCCCTGCCGCCCGGCGGCGGATTGGCCCGTCTGCGGCTCTGGGGCTCGGCCGGGCACCTCGCCGCGCCGCTGGCCTTTCGCCGCGTGGTCCTGGCCGACCATGCGCGCGTCCCCTTCGACATCGTCGAGGCGACGAACTGGTACGCTCCCGCCGTGATGCTGGCCGGGCGCCGGGACCTGCCGCTGGTGACCCGAAGCTCGACGCCGGCCGCCTTCACGCGGGATTCACGCGGCTCGCTGCGCGACCGCCTGGATGGCCGGAGCGCGGATGCCCTGGAGCGACGCCAAGCACGCGGCAGCGCCGGGCTCATCGCCAACACCGCCGAGCACGGGACGGTGATCGCCCGAGCCTATGGCCTGTCCGGCCGGCAGCCCGAGGCGGTGATCGGCCTCAGCCTTCCCCCGGAGATCCTGGCATCGGCGCGCTGCGCGTCCTACCCGGATGCGGACGGGCCGGTGCGCCTGCTCTTCGTCGGCCGGGCGGAGGCGCGCAAGGGCTTCGACGCGCTTCTCGACGCGGTCGCGATCCTCGGCGACGAGGCGGAGCGGGGTGCCGCTCCCGCCTTCCGGCTGGATCTGATCGGCGTGCCCCCGGAGGATCTGCCGACCGACTTGCCGGAGGCGGCGCGCGCGCGAATCCACGCCCGGGGGCGAGTGCCCGCCGCGGCTTTGGCGCAAGCCTATGCGGCGGCGCACGCGGTGCTCGCCCCCTCGCGCTACGAGAGTTTCGGCCTCGTCTACCAGGAGGCGCTGGCCTATGGCCGGCCCGTATTGGCCTGCGCCGAGGATGCGAGCGCCCGCGCCTTCGTGGGTGTGCCGGGAGCAGGTCCCCTGGCGCAGGAGGCCACCGGCCCGGCTCTCGCCGACGCCCTGCGCCCGCTCCTCGCCGATCCGGCTCTGCGCCGGGCCTATCGCAGCCGGGCGCTGGCGGCATCCGGCCGGTTCACCCGGGAGATCCTGGCTCGCGAGACACTCGCTCTCTACGCCGGGGCCATCGCGGCGGTCCGATTTCGCGTCGAGGGCTACGCGTCGGAAGACCCGGAGCCTTAATCGCGGTAGGGGCGCAGCAGCGCGGTTTCCTCCTCGGGGCGTCCACGCCCGGGGGCTAGGCGCTCATAGTGCCGCGAGCGCGCCAGGACGTGGGCTCGGTCGAGATGGTGCTCGATCGCCCCGTGCAGGCTGATCAGGCTCCGCGGCCAGCCGCCGTCGAGCACCGGCCGCTCGTGCACCCGCCCCGCATATCGCACGGACCGGTGGTTCAGTCGGTATTGCACATCCGGATAGACGTCCGCGAGGAGGCCGTCGACCCGGTTCCGGCGCGCCAGCCCGACCGAGACGACGTCCCCTGCCTCGGCCAGGGCCGCCAGAGCCGGCAGGCGCCGGCCGGCCTCGACGGCCAGGGTCTCGTCGGCATCGAGTTGCAGCATCCAGGGATGGCGGGCGAGGTCCTGCAGGGCATTGCGCTGGGCGGCGAAATCACCCGCGAGCGGCCGGGCTCCCACCTGGACGACCCCCGGCGGAAATCCGGCGGCGGGCACCACATCGGCTGGCCGCACCGGCGCATCGAGCAGAATCACGACGTCGTCGGTCCAGGCGGCATGGATCGCGAGCGTCGCCAGGACCGCGTCCAACGCGTCGGGGCGGCAGAGCAGGCCGAGGGAGACCGGCATCCCGACGGCCCGGTCGAGCCCGTAGAGTGCCGCCCGTGCGGCGTGTCGGCTATGGGGGTGGCGCAGGGCGGTCTGGCCCGCCGCGTCGCAGGGCCGGACACCACGGGCGTGGCCGGTCGCGGCGCTGCGCAGGGTGTAGAGGTCGAGGCCGTAGGGCGCGCGCGGGTCGGACTCGAAGATCGGGCCGGCCAGGCGCTCGGCCAGATGCGCGCGACACGCAGCGGGATCGGCCTCCGCCTCCAGCAGGAGGCCGCAGGAGCCGCAGGCCATCGGAAACAACCGGTTTTGCCCGTCGGGATAGACGAGGTGCCGGGTGCTTGGTCCGAGCATGTCGGCGCCGCAGACGAAGCATCGCCGCATCATCGGTCCCTGGCTCCTTCACCGAAGGGATTTTACCGTTGCTGGATGGATGTTTCCATCACTGAAGGGATCTTGCCATCACTGAAAGGATCTTGCCGCCACGGAAGGGATCTTGCCGGGCCGGGCCAGCGCCATACCTCGGTTGCTCCGCAAATCCCTGCCGCAAGTGATGGCTCAGGTCGACCCTCCGCACATGCTCGACCTGTCCTCTTCCGCACCGGGCACACTCGCCATCGTGGGCAATGCGCCGGGTCTCGATGCCGCCGCGGCGATCGATGCCGCCACCAGCGTGGTGCGTTTCAACAATGCGCCGGGCTTCGGCGGCCGGACCGGCCACCGGGTCACCCACCTCGCCCTGGTCAACCGGGGTGGACAGATGCGCGAATGGCTCGCCGACCCGCGCTTTCTCGATCGCCCGGTGGTCCGGCGCGCGGCGGCGTTCATCCTTCCATTTCCGATGCTGCCGGCCGAGCACAATCGGCCCGAACAGGTATGCTGGACCCGCAAGGCGATGGCGCTGCTCGCCCCCCTGGGCAAACCCGTTCACATCCTGCCCGAGGATCTGCACGAGGCGGCGCGGCGCGACCTGGCACCGGGTACCACGGGACGTCCGAACCCGAGCACCGGCTTTCTCGTGACGCGGGCGTTCCTGCAGGGTCGGCCCCTCCGGCACAGCCCGGCCGAAGTCTATGGCTTCGGCTTCGACGGCTGGCCCGGGCACCCATGGGCCGCCGAGCGGGCCTGGTTCCAGCAGGCTGAGACGGCCGGGCAACTCCGGCTCTTCCCCTGTTCTTCTTGACCGCATCGATCAGGATCACGCTCATCCGATGACGACTCTCATCACCGTCTTGAAGAGCGGCGGACGTTACGATGCGGCCTGGGTCGAGCGCCTGGCACGCGGCGTCCGCCGCCACGCCCCGGCCTTCGACCGCATCCTCTGCCTCACGGACCTTCCTCTCGCGGTAGCCGGTGTCGAGCGGGTGCCGCTCCGGCACGACTGGCCGGCGTGGTGGGCCAAGATGGAGGCGTTCCGCCCGGGTCTGACAGACGGGTTGACGCTGCTCTGCGACCTCGACACCGTCCTCACCGGGCCGGCCGATGCCCTGGCCGAGCCGGGCCTGGCCGCCATGGAAGACTACTTCCACAAGGGCCGCCTCTCCAGCGCCCTGCTGCGGTGGCACGGCGCCGAACTCGACTTCCTCTACGCCACCTTCGCGGCCGAGCCCGAGCGCTGGATGGCGGCCGGCTCCTGCGGCCCGGTGCCGAACGCCGTGCACGGCGATCAGGTCGTCATCGATCACCTGCTGCGCCGGGAAGGCCTCTGTCCGGACTTCATCCAGGAGCGCTCTCCCGACCTGCTCGACTTCTACGACCCGCGACGGGCCGAGCACGGTCCGGTGGTGATCTTCATCGGCCCTTCGAAGCCGGATACGGTGACCGGCCCCGTTCGGACGGCCTGGGAGAGCGCATAGCCATCGCGCAGCGACGAACCCGTCGGATTGCCGCGGCAGAAGGCCTCCGTCATGGGTGGCCAATCGAAGAGTCGCGGATGTCGCTCGGCCGGACAAGATCACAAGTTCAGAGGCCCATCACGGCCGACACCTTCAAAATTCACCTTCACATGTCGTCGAAGGCAACGCTCGAAGATTGAGCTACGAAACCGTTGATGACAAAAATTCGTCCTTTACTGGAACGATCCGGTGAAGCTGAGGCGGAATGCTACGAAAACGCCCACGGAATCCACGGGATGCTCCCGCTTTTCGCGGATCGGCTTGAACCGTCGGCAGCTTGTCACTGCGATACATCACCCGACAGCGGCGACATGACGTCGAACGAGGGGAAATGAAAGCCATGTCGGTCTCCGACGACGCAGTGTTCCACGGCGATGGATCGAATGTGCCGGGCGGCAATGACGATCGCTTCCAACGGCACATCCGCACGGCGTTGCTTCGCGAGACCCTGCACCTCGCCAACTTTTCGGCCGTCACGCAGGCCGCCGTGGTCGTGTCGCTCGCCTGGATGTTCTGGGATATCGCCCCGAACACCTATCTGATGGGACTCGCGATCAGTGTGACGTCCCTGTGCGCGGCGACCTTCGTCGCCACACGGCACCACCGGAGGCGGTTCCGCGATTGCGCGACCCCAACGGCGGTCCGCCGCGGCTTTCTCCTCGCGAAGGTGCTTTCCTTCGGCCTCGGGCTCGTCTGGTCGACGATGCCGGCGATGCTGCTTCCGTCGGTGGACAACGCCTATCGGATCGTGGTGGTCGCCGTCTGTGCCGGGCTGATCTCCGACGCCTACGTGGTCGGCCCGATTTTCTCCGTCGCGATCCTGCTCGTCGCTCCCGTCGTCGCTGGCGCGATCGTCGGATTGGCCGGAACGGACGCGCCGGTCGGCGGATACATCGCGGTTCTGCTGGTCATCTATGCGACGTTCGTGTTCATCAGCGCGCGCCGCATGTGTCGCCTCTCCCACCAGCGCATCCTCGACCGTCTCAAGGTGCAGGAGCAGAACGAGACCATCGGCCTGCTCCTCAATGATTTCGAGGAGGGGGCGAGAGACTGGCTCTGGGAGACCGACAACACCGGTCGCTTGCGGCATGCCTCCGGACGACTTGGCGAGTTGCTCGGTGTCGATGCCACCGGCCTGCACCATTGCACCCTTGCCGATATCCTCTATCGCTACGCGGACGGCCCCCAGGGCCGTGCGAAAATCGACGCGGTCGTCGCGGCGATCGAGGCGCGCGCGCCGTTCCGTGACCGGACGGTACGGCTGCGGACATCGGGCGGCATCCGCTGGTGGACCCTGAACGGAAAGCCCGTCCTCGACGAGTCGGGAACGTTTCAGGGGTATCGCGGTGTTGGATCGGACACCACGGCGGGCCGCGAAGCCCAGGCACGCATCACGTTCCTCGCCGGACACGACACCCTGACGGGATTGCCCAATCGTGCGGCGTTCCAGGAAGCGGTTCAGGCGCTCTGCGATGACGGCGTGTCGACGGGACGATGCGGCGCCCTGTTCTATCTCGACCTCGACGGCTTCAAGGCCGTCAACGACGAGCGCGGGCACGGAACGGGCGATCGGCTTCTGAAGGCCGTGGCTTTGCGCCTCACCGACCTCGCAGGGTCCAAAGCCTCGGCTTTCCGGCTCGGGGGCGACGAGTTCGCGCTCGTCGTTCCGGATACCAACCCGGAGGCTGCGGAGGCGCTGGCGACGCGCATCGTGTCCGCCCTGCGCCGCGCGTTCCAGATCGACTCCGTGCGCCTCGATATCGGCGCGAGCGTCGGCATCGCCTACGCCCCGGACGACGCCGTCGACCCCGAGAGCCTGCTCATGCGCGCCGACCTGGCGCTCTATTCCGCCAAGGCCGCCGGCAAGGGACGGTGGCAGGGCTTCGACCCGTCCTTGGAGGAGAAGGCGCTGCGCCATCGCCAGTTGGATGCCGACATGCGCGTTGCCCTCGCGTCCGACGAAATGGAACTGCACTATCAACCGCTCGTCGACATGCGGAGCGGGCGGGTCGTCGGCTTCGAAGCGCTGCTGCGCTGGAACAAGCCCGGCCACGGCTGGGTCTCGCCGGGCGAAGTCATCCCGATCGCGGAGGCGACCGGCTTCGTGGTGGAGATCGGCCGGTGGGCCCTGCGCCGGGCCTGCGCCGACGCCCGGCTGTGGGCCGACCTGCGGGTCGCCGTGAACATCTCCTCCATCCACGTCCGCATGCCGACGTTCCACGACGAGGTCGCCGCCATCCTCCGGGAAACCGGATTGGCGCCGGAGAACCTGGAGATCGAGATCACCGAATCCGTTCTGCTCGACCATGGACCCGCGGTGCTGGGCAACCTGAAGCGCCTGCGCGCCCTGGGCGTGCGGATTGCTCTCGACGACTTCGGCACGGGCTATTCCAGCCTGAGTTACCTGACCGAATTTCCGTTCGACAAGGTGAAGGTCGACCGGTCCTTCGTCCGTGACTTGCAGGGACGGCCCGAGAAGGTCGCCGTGGTCGAGGCGATCGCCCGAATGGCGCGGGCCCTGTCGATGAACGTGACGGTGGAGGGCGTGGAGACGCAGGCACAGCTCGACGTTCTTCGGGCCAAGCGCTGCGACATCGCCCAGGGGTTTCTCTACAGCCCCGCCCGACCGGCCGGCGAGATCACCGCCCTGATCGCGCGCATCGAAGCGCCGCCGCAGCCGGCGGGCGGGTGTGGCGGCGAGTTGGACCGCACGCGGACGCCGACCCTCTCGCTGGTCAGGCCGGTCAATGAACCGCCCGGGCGACCCGGATGGCCTCGCCAGCCGCTGCAGCGGCGTTTTCAACCACCGGCATGAGCGAAAACCTGTCATTTCGGTCGATCGTTGAAGTGCACGAAACGAGTGGTCGATTTCATCTCATTTCACGGCGATTTTATCTCGAATGATCAACAATCATCCTTGAAAGCCGCTTGGCTTTAAGTAGCGTCGCTGTGTAACGCCCTAGGGATTTTCGGCAGCCGCAGACCCCCGAGGAGGAGGCGGGTGACAGGAGAGGCTCCATTCGCCAGCCGGTGCCGGGCCAAACCATCCGAACACGCGCGACGACGTCATCGTTTCCTCGTCCCGGAGACTGGGCCACACCGGCGCGGGAACCGAGAAAGCCCCGATCGATGCCCCTTGAGACCGACGATGCGAACGTGGCCGAGAACTGGCTTGCCGCCATCATCGAATCCTCCGACGACGCCATCGTGTCGAAGACGCTGGATGGCTTTATCGCGACCTGGAACGCCGCAGCCGAGCGCCTGTTCGGGTATACCGGCCTCGAAGCCATGGGACGGCCGGTGACCATGCTGGCTCCGGCGGGCCGACGAGACGAGATGCCCGACCTCCTCGTCCGCATCCGACGGGGCGAACCCGTCGATGCCTACGAGACCCGGCGCCGGCACAAGGACGGCCGCATCATCGATGTTCTGCTGCGCGTCACGCCGATCCGGAACGGAAGCGGCAAGGTCGTCGGCGCATCCAAGGTCGTCCGCGACATCTCCGACCGCATCGCGGCCGAGCGCCGGCAGCGCCGCTTGAGCGACGAACTGAACCACCGCGTAAAGAACACCCTGATGACCATCCAGTCGATGGCCACGCAGACGCTGCGCCACACGCCGGACCCCGCTGCGTTCCGGCACGCCTTCGAGGCCAGGCTGGTCGCCGTGTCCCGCGCCCATGACCTGCTGGAGGCGGGACGATGGGAATCGGTCGAGCTTCGCGAGCTCATCGCAAGCAATCTCGCTTCCTTCGCGGATCGCGCCTGCATCACGATGGGCGGCCCGATGATCCGTCTCGGCCCCGAGGCCACCGTGACACTGGCTCTCGCCTTCAACGAGTTGACTCTGAACGCCATCGCCTCCGGTGCCCTCTCAAGACCCGAAGGCCGACTTTCCGTGACCTGGGAAATCCGGGCTTGCGGCGATGGGGGCGAACCGCGCCTGCACCTCGATTGGATCGAGCGCGGCGTGCGGATGCGCGCTGAACCCACACGGAGGGGGTTCGGACGACGCTTCCTGGAAGACGGGATGTGCCGGCAGCTTCAGGGGGATGTCACGCTGGCCTTCGAGCCGGAGGGCGTGCGTTGCCGTTTCGATCTGCTGCTCACGGCTCTCCAAAGCTCCGCGTTCGCCCCATGACGCCTCACCAGACCACATCGCGGCCAGTGATCTTGCGGCAAATGACATCCCGCCCGGTGACTCAGGCCTCGGTCATCCGGCAGCCAACGACCTGACACCCATGACACCGCACCCATGACACCGCACCCCAATGACGATGCGCCGACGAAAGGCGGTGAGGATGTCTGGGTATCCCTCGGCCTCGGCGATCCTGACCGGATCGCCGCGCTGGAGCGGTACCGTATCCTCGACACGCCAGCGGATGAGGCCTTCGACAGCCTCGTCCGGCTGGCCTCGCAACTCTGCGGAACGCCGGTCGGCCTGATCACCCTGGTGGCGTCGGACCGGCAGTGGTTCAAGGCTCGGGTCGGGTTCGAGCGCTCCGAGACGGGGCTCGACCGTTCGATCTGTATCCACACCTTGCCGGAGCCCTCCCTGCTCGTCATCCCCGACCTGGCCTTGGACCCACGCACCCAGGCAAACCCGGTCGTCACAGGCGAAGCGCCGATGCGCTTCTACGCGGCGGTCCCGCTGCGAACCCCATGTGGTTTCGGCCTCGGCACCCTGTGCGTCCTCGACCGGAAGCCCCGGGACGGCGGTCTCAGCGTTGCCCAGGAGCAGGTCCTGAGAACCCTCGGCATGCAGGTCATGGCCCTCATGGAGGCGCGACGAGCCCTGTGCAGCCAGGAAGAATCGGCAGCGCGGCTCCAGTCGAGCGAAGCGTTCCTCAAGGGCGTCCTCGCCGCGTCCCAGGATTGCATCAAGGTGCTCGACCTCGACGGCAGGCTCGCCTCCATGAACGAACCGGGCTTGCGCGCCATGGAGATCGACGATTTTGCCCCGTTCTCCGGGATGCGCTGGCCCCCACTCTGGTCGGGTCCGGATGAAGAACGGGCGGAGATCGCGCTCCGCACCGCCCGAGCGGGCGGCGTCGGCCGATTCGCGGGCTGGGCCGAAACCCGTCGTGGCCGACGGAAATTCTGGGACGTGATGGTCACCCCGATCAACGGTGTCGACGGGCGACCGGAGCGCATTCTGGCTGTCTCGCGCGATTTGACGGCGGCCAGGCTGGCGACCCGGAGACAGATGGCCCTGACGCGCCTCAGCGATCGCCTTCGGGGCCTCACGGACCCGGAGGAGGTCGGTTACCTGGCGTCGGAGACGGCCGGTCGAACCCTCGGCCTCTGCCGAGCGGCCTACGGCGTCGTCGACACGACGGCGAGCGGCATTGCCTTCGAGCGCGATTGGACCCTGCCGGGGCATCCCACTGTCGTCGGCAGCCATCGCTATGCCGATTACGGCCGTTACGTCGAGGATTTGCGCCGCGGCACGACCGTGGTGATTCGCGACATCGGCGCGGACCCCCGCACCGCGTCGCGCCGCGACGCGCTCGGGCACTACGGCATCGGCGCGCTCGTCAACGTCCCGGCGATGACCGACGGGCGCCTCGTTGGCGTCCTTTGCCTCCACGACGCGGAACCGCGTGACTGGACAACCGAGGAGGTCGCCTTCGCGGAGGCCGTCGCGGAGCGGGCGCGTCTGGCGATGCGCTGGATCGCCGCCGAGGAGCAGCAGCAACTCCGAACCCGCGAGATCAGCCACCGTTTCAAGAACCTTCTGGCGATCGTCCAGGCCATCGCCACGCAGACCATGCGCTCGGCCAACGACCTCACGGCTGCGAGCGAGGTCCTTGCCGGACGCCTTTCCGCGCTGGGGCAGTCGCAGGATCTGCTTCTCGACGGACAGATTGGCAGCAGTCCTCTCTTGGACGTGGTGAAAGCCGCTCTGCACCTGCATACGGAGGCCGTGTCGCGCTTCGACCTGTCGGGGCCGGAGGTCAGGATCGGTGGCAAAGTCACCCTGTCGCTGTCGCTGATGCTCCACGAGTTGGCGACGAACGCCGCGAAGTACGGCGCTCTCGCGAACGGCACCGGACGCGTCGTCCTTTCGTGGAACGTTCTCGGCGAGGACGATGCGGCGAGACTCCGCCTGACCTGGCGTGAGATCGGCGGTCCAAAGGTGGCGATGCCCTCGCGCAAGGGGTTCGGAAGTCGCCTGATCGAGCGCGGGCTCGCCGGTCAGGTCGGGGGCGTAGTGGAACTCTCCTATGACCCGACCGGCCTCGTCTTCTCGGTTGAGGCTCCCCTGGCGGCTTTTCAGGCCGAAGTCTGAAGCGCACGACATCGGACAAGCCCGAGCGAGGCAGGATCCGCTGAACCCGGGGAGCCTCTCCCGCGAGGATCGGAGCCGGCGCGGTTCCCGGCCCCCGATCGCGCCGGGTTCGGGCAAGGCTCGGCCATCCCTCGCCGATCTGCACGACGCCGGATCGACGAATGCGTGCGAAGGCCGGGTTTGCATAGATCACCGCGGGCCCCGGGCGTTCAGGCTCGATGCCCGTGAGAAGTCGAGGTCCGTGAACAAGGTCGACGTCGGATCACGCGGCGAAGAGGCGAACAAGGCCGATGAGACCCATGGCATGAATTCTTCCATGCCGGGCCGGCAGACGTCTCAACCAAGCTTCGGTGAGGGTTCTCATCCTCGGAAAGACCTGTTTCGAGCCCGGCGCGGGGACTTGAATTCAGAATTTGTGAAGTGATGAAGTTTCACAATGATGGAAGGTTCAGGACTGGTAACTGCAAATACCTCTGCGGCCTTTCCTGATGCGACATGGAGTATCCGATGTTTGAGTTCATGGGTCGGTCGCGAAATTTTGGCCGTGATTCTGCGATGCTCGACGGCTTGTGTCTGGCAGTGCTTGTCGTTGACGCGCAGTCGGTGATCAGAACAATGAACCCGGCCATGATCGACCTGCTTGGGACGGGCCGACCCGGCCTGTCGGGTTCGCGCCTCGATGATGTCTGTCGCGACGTCTCCGGTCAGCCGCTGATCCCGCCGGGCCTGCGCCACCGGCACAAAATTCTGGTCCGCTTCGACGGCCGTCATTTCGATGTGACCGCCACCCCCTTGCTCTCCGGACATAAGGTCTCGGGCTACGTCCTCGAATGGATCGATGCAGCCCCGCGCCTGGAGAGCGAAGACCGGTCGCAGCGCCTCGCGGCGGTCGAAGCGTCGCAGGCCGTCATCGCGTTCGCCCCGGACGGCACCGTGGTCTCGGCCAATCCGGCGTTCCTCGACATCATGGGCTACACCCTCGACGAGGTTCGCGGGCGCCATCATGGCCTCTTCGTCGAGGCCGGGTATCGGGACAGCCGCGCCTACGCCGCGTTCTGGGAAGGTCTGCGTTCGGGCCGAGCGGAAGTCGCGGCGTTCAAGCGTCTCGCCAAGGACGGCAAGGCGGTCTGGATCCAGGGTTCCTACAACCCGATCCGCAATGCGGCCGGCGTCGTCACGGGCGTGGTCAAGTACGCTACCGACGTGACGGCGCAAACGCTCGAGGCCAACGCCCTTCGGGGACAGGTGGATGCCATCCGCAAGTCGCAGGCGGTGATCAGTTTCGACCTCGACGGACGCATCCTCGAGGCGAACGCCAACTTCCTGGCCGCCGTCGGCTATGCGGCCGCGGAGGTCGTCGGCCAGCATCACGGCATGTTCCTCGACCCGGAGCATCGCGCGAGCCCCGAATACACCCGTTTCTGGGAGGCACTTCGCCGCGGCGAGCACCAGGCCGGGCAGTTCCGCCGCCTCGGAAAGAGCGGCCGCGAGGTCTGGATCGAGGCCAGCTACAACCCCGTGCTCGATGCCGACGGACGACCCGTCCAGATCACCAAGTTCGCCATCGATGTCACCGCCCAGGTCGAGCAGCGTGACAAGGTCAGGCGAATGGAGGAGGAATCGGCCAGGGACCGCGTCGCCGCCGAAGCGCGCCACAAGGCGGACCTCCTGCGCCTCGCCGACGGCTTCGAGCAGACGGTCGGGGCCGTCCTGGCCTCCGTCGCGTCTGCCGCCACGGAACTTCAGGCGACGGCTTCGAGCATGTCGGGGATCGCGACCGAGACCGCCCAGCAATCGACTGCCGTGGCCGCGGCGGCCAGTCAGGCCGCCGCCAATGTCGGTACGGTTGCGGCGGCTGCGGAAGAGCTCGGGGCTTCGGTCAACGAGATCGGGAGGCAGGTCGCCGGTTCCGAGCACCTTGCCGGCCAGGCGGTGGCGGAGGCACAGCAAACCGCGGACCTCGTCCAGGAACTCAGCGATGCCGTGCGCAAGATCGGGGACGTCGTCGCCATGATCTCGGCCATTGCGAGCCAGACCAACCTGCTGGCGCTCAACGCCACCATCGAGGCGGCGCGGGCCGGGGAAGCAGGGCGCGGGTTTGCGGTGGTCGCGTCCGAAGTGAAGGAACTCGCCAACCAGACCGCCCGGGCCACGGACGAGATCACGGGCCAGATCGGCCGCATCCAGGGGGCGACGGGCAGCGCCGTCAGCGCCATCGACGGCATCCGGCGCCGCATTCAGGAAATCAACGGCGTCGCGGGGTCGATCGCCGCAGCCGTTCAGCAACAGGGGGCGGCGACCCAGGAGATCGTGCGCAACGTGACGGAGGCCGCCACCGGGACGGGCGAGGTGACGAGCAACGTGTCGGGTGTCGCCCGCGCGGCCGAAGAGACGGGGGCCGCGGCCACCCAGGTCCTGACCGCCGCCTCGGACCTCTCGCGCCAGTCCGAGCACCTGGATGGCGAGGTCAGTCGGTTCCTTGCCAAGATCCGCGCGGCGTGAGGGGGCCATGACCGAGATGCTCATCCTCCCCGTCGATCTGTCCCCGAGCGGCATGAGTCGCTTGGGAGCCCAGCTCGAACGGGAGATCCAGGCCGGCAGGGATCTCGGCTCGCGCCACGGCCAGATTGCCTGCCTGTCCGAGGCGATCATGCGCTCGGTGGAAGGCTTGCGGGAGGCCGTGATCCTGCTTGCTGCCGACTTGCCGCCCGACGACCCGATGGTCTGTCAGCTCAGAGATGCGGCGGCAAACATGACGCGGCTTGCGAAGGCCGTCATGGATTACGCGGCCCTTCACGGCCCCATCACCAGACCCGGCACCTGACGCCGGACCAGACACGGGCGTTGGGCCAAAAATCGGTCGTCGGACATCGCCCCCGATGTGGGGTCCTTTCGCCCTGCATCCGGGTCGCCGCGGATCGCGCCGCATATCACGCCTCTGGATATCGAGAGCCGCGTGAGACGCTGTCGACACCAGGGGGGGAGGGCCGCCCCGTCTCCACCGCGCGTCGATGGGGGCGTGCCGGTCGATCCCGGACAGCCAGTGTCCCGCCGGACTGCGACCAAGTTTGGGACAACCGAGCCTCAGGCCTCCCGCACCCCAGGCTTCACCCCATCCTCGAACGTGAACTCGACCCCGGCCTTCTCGAGGGCACGGCGGACCGCGATGGCCGTATCGTTCCGGGTCCGGATGGACGAGTTCGGATCTTCCAAGCGATTGATGGTCGAGACCGAGACGTTCGACAATTGGGCAAGATCCTCCTTCGACAGTCCGGCAAAGGCGCGCGCTGCGCGAATCTGGCCCGGGGTCGGCAGCTCGTCACCCGGCGGAGGGGAGGCGGACGTGCCCCGGGGCGCGGAACTGCGGGCGGTACCTTCGGACGAGCCGTAGCGGTTGCGCCCGGGTACGTTGAGGCAGACGCCGACCCATTCCCGGACCGAGCCGTCCTTGTTGAGCACCGGTGCGCCGCGGGCATTGAACCATCGATAGATGCCATCGGCGCAGAGCACGCGGTACTCGGTGTTGTAAGGAGCGGTATGCTCGACGGCCGTCACCCAGGCCGCCTGGGTGCGGGGGCGGTCGTCGGGATGCACCGCGTCGAGCCAACCGAAGCCCTGCATCTGGCTATGGCTCTGCCCCGTCAGCGCCATCCACTGAGGCATCTCGCTCGGCTCGCCGTTGGCCTTGTTGATCCAGAACACCGTGGCGGTGGCGGCGATCAGCGCGTTGAGCCGGTCATGCCGCTGCATCAGCGCGTTCATGGTGTCGTGCTGCGCGGTCACATCGAACACCACGCCCATGCCGTGGCTCGGTGCGCCGTCCGGACCCAGAATGGCCTCGGCATGGTGGAGGATCCAGCGCTGGGTCCGGTCGGGCCGGATGATCCGGAACTCGCGACTGACCGGCTGGCCCGAGCGCAGCACCGCGATCTGGTCCCCATGCGTCGCCTGGTCTTCGGGATGGATCATGTCGAGACCGAAGCCGAAGGTCATCTCTGCGGCCGGATCGAGCCCCAGGATGCGGTAGAGTCCGAGAGAGAGATCCATCCGGTCGGCCCGAAGATCGGCGGACCAGAAACCCACCTTGCCCGTGTCCTCGATGAGCTTGAGGAAATGCCGCGACGAGAACGCCCGGGGCGCAGAGGCTATCCCGCCGGAATTGCCGGGCCGCATGAGTGAACGTGTCGGCATCGCTGGTCCTCGGATCGCCCACTCGCACCCGATCGGGGCATGAAATAGTTCAAGTCATGAATTTGGTGCTCGGACTCTTAAGAGAAACGAATTGGCCCACGCTGAAGTTGTAAATTCGCTGACGATGTCAGGGAAGTGCCTTTGCCGGATCCAGAAAGGCCGACATGGCGTAGAAAGTCCGTTGGCACGCGCACCGATCGCAAATCCGGTCGGGGCTTTGGGTGCGGAACCAGGAGCGTTTTAAGAATTCACTGGGCGGCTCCCACCGGTCCATCCCATTATGAAATAGAACCTTCCTGATTCTGGCGATCGATCGAAGCCGCCATGACGATGAAACGATAGATGCCATGACACTTGCACGATGCAGGCGGAATTCGCAGATCGGATCGAGGCTTCGTCAGCAGGGGTCGTCACCCTTCGTCGCATGATGGCGGCTCGTCCATCGAATGAAAGAAATGCTCGATGGTCTTCGGTAGCCATGCGCGGATTTCCAAGCTCAACGCGCTCGACGATTCTCAGGCGCTCATCGCGTTCGACCTCGACGGCAAGGTCGTCACCGCCAACAAGACCTTCCTGGACGCGCTGGGCTATCGTCTGGCCGAAATCCGGGGTCGCCATCATTCCATGTCCGTCGGTCCGGCCGAGCGGGAGGGCGACGATGATCGTCTTTTCTGGGAAGCCCTGGCCGCGGCGAGTTCCAGGCGGCCGCGTACAAGCGTATCGGCCATGGGGGCGGGAGGTCTGGATTGAGGCCAGCTACAATCCCCTGATCGGACCTAGGGGCAAGCTCAGCGGTGCGAGTCGGTGAGGCCGGTCGGGGGTTCGCCGTCATACCCGCCGAGGTGAAGAGCCTCGCGGCCCAGACCGCAAAGGCCACCGAAAGTATCGCTCGTCAGATCGCCGAGACGCAGTCGGCCGCGCACGTGGCCGCGACCGCCATTGCGGGCATCGGCGGAACCATCGGTGAGATCAATGCACTCTCGGCCGCGATCTCGACGGCCATTGAGCAGCAGGCGGCGGTCGCCGGGAAGATGTCCGCGAACATGCTGGCGATGATCAGCGCAGTCACCGAGATGAGCCTGAGTGTCGGGTTGACCGCCGCGTCGACTTGGGAGGTCGATGCGTCGATCCGCCTGGTTCGCGAGGCCTCGCGGAACATAACGGCGTGAGCGCCGCGCCGGACGGTTCCTGACGAGGAGCACGCCTGCCGTAACCACCGCGGACGCCGTGGTCCGCCTCCAACGTGACCCTGTCGAAGTGGCGATATCGGGAACACGGCTGACGGACGCTGAAGCGGGGTTAGACGGCCTCAGGGTCGCGATCATCCGTGCGCGCTGCAACAAATACACAAACGTTTTTGTGTCCCGCGGAAAGCATGAAATTCGTTCTTTCTGCGGAATATTGCTTCTAAAACCATTCAAATCTGGCAAATCATTGAACCGAGCGATGTAATCCCAGGAGACACGATGGGTGGAACCCTGCAGGCCCCGGCCTCGGTCGAGGATCCGAACGAGCTTGCACATGAGCGGTACAGCGCGCTTGTCCGCGCGGTCGCCACCGTCATCTGGACCGCGACCGCCGACGGGGGGACAAGGGTCGGATCGGACTGGACTGGACTGACCGGCCAGACATCGCGCGAGATGGCCGGCTACGGCTGGCTCGACGCCATCCATCCGGACGACCGGCAGCGAACTCGGGAGGCCTGGCGAACGGCGGTCCTGCATCAGGGCATCTACGACACCGATTACCGCATCCGGTGCGCGGACGGCGTCCACCGCTGGTTCAACGCACGCGGCGCCCCCGTCCTCGCCCGAGACGGCACGATCCGCGAGTGGGTGGGGGTGTGCTTGCCGATTACGGGCAGCAAGCGGTTCGAGGTTGACCGGGTCTCGGCGGAGGCCGGGCCTGGACGCCTGACGACGGAACAGGTGCGGGGCGCGCGGGCGATGCTCGGCTGGACCATCGAGCGCCTGGCGGAAGAGGCGGACCTGTCGCCGTCCACGGTTGCGCGCATCGAGGACGCGGCCCGCATCGACAGCGTGCGTCCATCAAAGGTCGATGCGGTCCGTCGGGCCTTCGAACGGAACGGCGTCATCTTCACCTGGACCACGGGGACACGCGGCGGCCTGTCCCTTCGCGCCGGATAGGCTCGACGACCCGATTTCCACAACGGCCAGCAAGGACCATCGTCCATTGATCGACATGGAAACGACGGAGGCGGTCAACGCGCCAACCGTGAGCGAGTCCACCTTCGTCAGCCGGAGCGGAACGGCGCTGGCTCTGCTGCTTCCCGCCGCCGGACCGCATCGTCACCCGAGGCTCTCGATCCCGGTCGGGATTGCCGCCTTCCTCGCCGCTCTCCTCGTGCGAAGCGTCATACACCCCCATCTCCCGCCGGGCTTTCCCTTCATCACGTTCTTCCCGGCCGTCATCCTCTCGGCCTACCTGTGTGGGGCCTATGCGGGCATCGTCTGCGCAACGCTGTCCGGGCTTGCAGCTTGGTACTGCTTCATGCCGGGCCAGTACGCGTTCGCACTGAACGGCTCCGTCATCACCGCCATGGCGCTCTATACCTTCGTTGTCGGCATCGACATCCTGTTGATCCACTTCATGCAGAGCGCGGTGGCAGACCTGATCAAGGCCGAAGTCGCCGGCCGGTCCCTCCTCGACCAGCGGCGGCGCCTCGTTTCCGAACTGCGGCGGGAGACCGAGCGCCGTCTGCTGCACGAGCGGATGGCCGACCAGTCCCTTCTGCTCGACCTCGCGCTGAAGGCCGCCGATGCCGGGACTTGGCACTACAGCGTGACCAGCGGGCGAGCCCTGTTGTCCGCCGAGATGGCACGCCAGCACGGCTTCGGCGACGACGAGATCGAGATCGACGTGAGACGGGACTGGCGGCCTCTCATCCACGCGGACGATGCGGACCGTACCCTGACCGACCTCGACCTCGCCATTGAAGCGCGCGGGACATTCGTGTCCGACTTCCGCATCCTCCGGCCCACGGGCGACACGCGCTGGCTGAGTTGTATCGGACGGGTCGTGGTCGGCGAGGGGGGCGATCCGGAATGGGTCGTCGGTCTGACCCTCGACGTCACAGCCCGGAAACTGGCTGAGCGTCGCAGCGAACATCTCGCGCGGCATGATCCGCTCACCGGCCTCGCCAACCGCATGCAGTTCCAGGAACGATTCCTCCAGGAGCTGGCGTTGGTCCGGCGCGGCGGGCCGCCATTCGCCCTGCTGTGCCTCGACCTCGACCGGTTCAAAGCGGTCAACGACACCCTCGGACACGCCGCGGGCGACACCCTGCTGACGATGGTGGCGGATCGGCTGCGCTCCGTCGTCCGGATCGAGGATACCGTGGCGCGGCTGGGCGGCGACGAGTTCGTCATCATTCAGACCGGGGCGGCCTGCACTGACGACATCGATACCCTCGCCGGCCGGATCGCCCAGGCCATCGAGGTGCCCATGGTCATCGAGGGGCACCCCGTCGATGTCGGGGTCAGCATCGGCATCGCGCTGGTCCCCCTGGACGGCGAGGACCCCGACACGGTCTATCGGATGGCGGACCGTGCTCTCTACCGCGCCAAGACGGACGGCGGAGGCACCCATCGTCGAGCAACGTAGGCGTTCCCCTCAGACGACCGGGTGAACCAGCGCGGCGATCCTGCCGATCACGTCCTCGATACCTGACGAACACGCGGGCCTGTCGCGCCACGACGACGCGGCGGGTTTGCGGAGGCCGGTCCCAGGCCTTAAGTCGGGGTTACGCGCCGGCGTCTTGCGGGCGAATCCCGTGGATTGTCATGGCCGTCGTCCTCGATCTTCTGCGCAATGACCAGCGCCCGCGCCACCCCGAGAAGGCGCATCGCCCGGACAAGCCGATCCAGCGCAAGCCCGATTGGATTCGCGTCAAGGCGCCCGGCTCGAAGGGCTGGGAGGACACGCGCAAGATCGTGCACGAGCACGGTCTGGTCACGGTCTGCGAAGAGGCGGGCTGCCCCAATATCGGTGAGTGCTGGGAGAAGAAGCACGCCACCTTCATGATCATGGGCGACACCTGCACGCGGGCCTGCGCCTTCTGCAACGTCCGCACCGGCCTGCCCGAAGGCCTCGACGCGAGCGAGCCCGACAAGGTCGCGGATTCGGTGGCAAAGCTCGGCCTGCACCACGTGGTGATCACCTCGGTGGATCGCGACGACCTGACGGATGGCGGGGCCGAGCATTTCGCCCGTACCATCCGGGCGATCCGGGCGCGCAGCCCGGCCACCACCATCGAGGTGCTGACCCCGGACTTCCTGCGCAAACTCGGCGCCCTCGAAATCGTGGTCGCCGCCCGCCCCGACGTCTTCAACCACAACATGGAGACGGTGCCGGGCAATTACCTCACGGTCCGCCCCGGCGCGCGCTACTTCCACTCGGTGCGCCTGCTTCAACGCGTGAAGGAACTCGACCCGACCATCTTCACCAAGTCCGGCATCATGGTCGGTCTCGGCGAGGAGCGGAACGAGGTGGTCCAGCTCATGGACGACCTGCGCTCGGCGGATGTCGACTTCCTGACCATCGGCCAGTACCTCCAGCCGACCAAGAAACACCACGCGGTGGTGCGCTTCATGCCCCCGGACGAGTTCAAGGGCCTGGAGACCACCGCCTACACCAAGGGCTTCCTGCTCGTTTCCGCAACGCCCCTGACCCGCTCCTCCCATCACGCCGGTGAGGATTTCGCAAAGCTGAAAGCGGCCCGTCTCGCCCGCATCGCCAACGCCTGAGTCTCGATGCCCTCATTTCGGATCAACCGCGCGGTGCGGCACTCGCCGCGCCAGATGTATGACCTCGTGGCCGACGTGGAACGCTACCCGGAATTTCTGCCGCTCTGCGAATCGCTGCGTGTGCTGCGGCGCCAGCCGGGGCCGGACGGCACGGAGGTGCTCGTGGCTGAGATGGGCGTCGGCTACAAGGCCATCCGCGAGCGCTTCACCACGCGCGTCACCCTTGACCCCGACAACTTGCGCATCGTCGCCGAATACATCGACGGTCCGTTCCGCCACCTGGAGAACCGCTGGGCCTTCAAGCCCGGCGAAGGCGATACCTGCACCGTCGATTTCTTCATCACCTACGAGTTCAAGAGCCGGACTCTTGGGCTGCTCATGGGCACGATGTTCGACCGCGCCTTCCGCAAGTTCACGGACGCCTTCGAGGCACGCGCCAACCGGGTCTACGGCGCGGTCTGAGCTGCACCGTCGATCCATCCGGCCGTCACGCCTCGACCATCCCGCCGGTCTGCCGTTCGAACAGGGCGCGATACCGGCCCTCCGGTCGGCCGAGCAGGTCCGCTTGGGTTCCGTCCTCGACGATGCAACCGCGATCGAACACCAGGATTCGATCGAGCGACCGCACGGTGGAGAGCCGGTGCGCGATGACGATGGCGGTGCGGCCGCGCATCAGGCGTTCCATCGCCTCTTGAATCAGTGCTTCCGATTCCGAGTCGAGGCTGGAGGTCGCCTCGTCGAGGATCAGGATCGGTGCATCGGCCAGGAAGGCACGGGCCAGGGCCACGCGCTGGCGCTCGCCGCCCGAGAGCTTGACGCCGCGCTCGCCCACCAGCGTGCCGTAACCCTTGGGCAGTCGGGCGATGAAGTCGTGCGCGTTAGCGAGCCGCGCCGCGCGGGCGATGTCCTCCGCCGAGGCGCCGGGACGCCCGTAAGCGATATTCTCGGCCAGTGACCGGTGGAACAGGACCGGCTCCTGCGGCACGATGGCGATGTGCGCCCGCAGGGAGGCCTGCGTGACCCCGGCGACGTCCTGCCCGTCGATGCGAACATGGCCAGACGTGACGTCGTAGAGGCGCTGCACCAGCTTGACGAAGGTAGTCTTGCCGGAGCCCGACCGGCCGACGAGCCCGACCCTCTGCCCCGCCGGGATCTGCACGGACAGGTCGCGGCAGAGCGGCGTCACGTGCCCGTCGTAGTGGAAGGTGACGCGGTCGAAACCGATCGTGCCGCCCTGCACGGTGAGAGGCGTGGCGTCCGGCCGATCGGCGACCCCGTAGGGCTCCGCGTCGAGGGCGACCAACTCCTCCATCTCGTTCACGCCGCGCTGCACCCGATTGATGTGATCGCCGATGTCGCGCAGGTAGCCGTGCACCACGAAATAGGTGGTCAGCACGTAGGCCACGTCGCCGGGCGTCGCATCTCCCGTCCACCACAGCCAGAGCGCGGTACCGACGATGGCGGTGCGGAGCAGGAGGAGCAGCGCGAACTGCGCCGTGATGCTCCAGGTGATGCGCATCCAGGTCCGGTGGGTGCGGCGGTTCCACTTGGCCAGGAGGCGGCCGAGGCGCGCATCCTCGCGGGCCTCGGCCCCGAAGGCCTTAACCACCGCGTTGGCCCCGACCGCATCGCTGAGCGCACCGCCGAGGCGCGAATCCCAGACGTTGGAGATCTGCGCCGCCGGAGCGATGACTTGGATGGCGAGCAGGACCACAACGGCGAGATAGACCAGGGAGCCGAGGCCGATCACCAGCCCCATGAGCGGCCATTGCACGCCGAGCAAGACCATGGTGCCCAAGAGCACCACGAAGGCCGGCAGCAATTCCAGCAGCAGCGTGTTGTTGAGGCCGTCGAGCGCCCACATCCCGCGGGAGACCTTGCGCACGGTCGAGCCCGCGAAGCTGTTGGCGTGCCAGTCGGTCGACAGGCGCTGGACCCGCTGGAAGCCGGCCTGCGCCACCGCCTGCATGGTGGACAGGCTCAACGGCACCACGAAGGTCCAGGCCACGTGGCGCAAGCCCAGGGTGAGGAGGCCGAGCCCGCCCATCGCCGCGAAGGCGACAAGGGCATCCCAGCGCCCCGCATCGCGATCGGCGGCCGAGAGGGCATCCACCAGCCGGCCGGCGAAGAGCGGCAGGAAGACGTCGGCGAGAGTCGACCCGACCATGGCCGCGACGAGCCCGAGCAGAAGTCCGGGCCGAGTGCGCCACTGGCGAACGAGAAAGGCGAGGACGGCGCGATAGGTTTGCGCGCCCTGAAGGCGGTCGAGGATCATGGAACGCGATCGCGGCGCGGGATGCGCGCCGGCTCCGTGAACGGCAGTCGGCCCCGGACGGGCCGGCCGAAAGGATGGACGAAGAGGATGAGGGAGACGGCCGCGACGCGCTCGGGCGCGTGGGTTCCGTCAGGCCGGCAGGCGCAAGAGGCGCGGGCGGACCGGGGCGGCGATCAAACCTGATGTCATGCAGCCTCCCCAAGGGTTCGAGAGCGAACCCGGCGCGGATCGATGCGCCGTGATACGCAGGCTGACGCCCAAGCGTGTCAGTTTCAAGACGCTGGGGCGAGACCGGGAGCGAGAATCGATTCGAGGAGACCGAGCGCATCGCCCACCGCCAGCCGGCGGATCTCGGTGCGGCCGAGATCGCCGTAGCGGCGCTCGAGGTGGCGCACGGTCGCGCCCGTCACGGCCAGGCCGAAATGCACGAGGCCCACCGGCTTGTCGGCGCTGCCGCCGCCCGGGCCGGCGATGCCGGTGATCGCCACCGCGACGGTGGCCCGGGACCGTGCCAGGGCGCCCTCCGCCATGGCGCGGGCGACCGGCGCGCTGACCGCGCCGTGGGCGGCGATGAGATCGACGGGCACGCCGAGGCTCTCGGCCTTGGCGGCGTTCGAATAGGTGACGAAGCCACGCTCCACCACGGCGGACGAACCTGGGATTGCGGTGAGCAGGCCGGCGACGAGGCCACCGGTACAGGATTCAGCCGTGGCGATCGTCAATTCCGCCGCCGCATAGGCGGCGACCAGCGCCTCCGCCCGAGCAAGCAAGGCGGGATCATCGATCACGAGCGGCGCTCGGCCGTCTCGTCGGCCGCGTTCAGTTCGGCGGTCACTTCGGGCAGCCGCACGGTGGCGGCAGCCTGCGCGGCCAGACCCTCGGCGCGACCGACGAAGCCCAGCTTCTCGGTGGTGGTGGCCTTGATCGAGACCGAACTCAGCGGCACCCCGGCGATCTCGGCGATGCGGGAGCGGATCGCCTCCCGATGGGCGCCGATGCGCGGGGCCTCGGCGAGCACGGTGATGTCGAGATGGTCGATCTTGCCGCCGCGCGCCCGAACCAGCTCGACCGCATGCGCTAAGAAGCGATCGGAGGAGGCGCCGCGCCACTGCTCGTCGCTCGGCGGAAAGTGGGTGCCGATATCGCCATCGGCGATCGCGCCCAGCAGGGCGTCGGTGAGGGCGTGCAGGGCGACGTCGCCGTCCGAATGCGCGAGCACGCCGCGATCGGCCGGGATCTTCACCCCGCCGAGCCAGACGTGGTCGCCGTCGGTGAAGGCGTGGACGTCGAAGCCGGTGCCGAGGCGGGTGACGTAGGTGGTCATGGTCTGTGCCTTGCTCAGGGCGGTGGGGTGTTGGCCGGAGAAGCCGCGATCGGCCTCGATTAGGTCGGCCGGCTGGGTGATCTTGCGGTTGCGCGGATCGCCTTCGAAGACGACGACGGAGAGGCCGGCCCATTCGGCGAGGGCCCCGTCATCGGTGAAGGCATGAAGGTCAGCCTCGGCCGCCCGGCGATGGGCGTCGCGCAAGAGGCCGTAGGTGAAGGATTGCGGCGTCTGAACAGCGCGCAAGCCCTCGCGCCGGGGCGTCTCGCGCACCCGTCCGCTGCCATCGCCGAGATCGTCCACGATCTTGATGGTGTCGGTGACGGCGATGCCCGGCACAGCGGCACGATGATCGCGGCCGGCCACCAGGGCCCGCTCGATGAGTGCCACGTCCACATGCGGGCGAGCCGCGTCGTGGACCAGGACGAGGTCGGGCGCCTGCGATCCGTCCAGCGCTTCCAAGCCGGCGCGAACCGATTGCTGGCGGGTGGCGCCGCCGGGAACCGGCGCGGCAAGTTTATCGCGGGTCGCGGCGTCGAGGTCGGCGAGGCAGGCGCGGTAAAATTCGGCCGCATCCGGCGCGATCACCGGCTGGATGCGGACGATGCCCGGATGGGCCGCCAAAGCCGTCAGGGTCCGGGTCAAGACGGCCTGACCGCCGACGCTGCGGTACTGCTTCGGGGTATCGCCGCCGATGCGGATGCCGCGACCGGCCGCGACGACCACCGCGGCCGCATTCCATGCGGTGCCGGACATGCGTATGCTCCCGCGCTTCGGGGGGTGAGGAACCGCGCACCTGCCGATCGCCACGCCCACGGGGCACCGCGCGTCTGCGATGCGTAGGCCTGGAAACCCGCCGATGGGGAGACCTGTCGTTTAAGCGCGGGAGAAGCTGAAATCAAATCCACCGAATCGCTTGCGCGCCGGGCGGATTTGTCTATTTGTTGAGCACAATGGCCACTGATGATTATTTAAGCTTCCTTCGCCCGGCGGAGGGTGAGCTCAGCATCGCAATCGATAAGGGTGAACGCCCGATACCGGTGCTGCTGGCGCCGCTTTCGGGTGTCACCGACCTGCACGTCCGGCGCATCGCCCGCCGGCTCGGCGCCAGCGCGGTGGTCTCCGAGATGGTGGCGGCCGCCGAACTGGCGCGCGGCGATCAGGAGGCCCAGCTGAGGGCCGAGGGCAGTGGGGTCGATCCGCACATCGTCCAGCTCGCCGGCTGCGCCCCGGAGCCGATGGCCGAAGCCGCCCGGATCGCCGAGGCGAACGGCGCCGACGTGATCGACATCAACATGGGCTGCCCGGCCAAGGTGGTCACCGGCGTCGCCTCGGGGTCGGCCCTGATGCGCGACATCGAGGGGGCGACCCGCATCCTCGCGGCGGTCCGGGGCGCGGTGCGCATCCCCGTGACGGTGAAAATGCGTCTCGGATGGGACCATGCCAATCTCAATGCGCCCGATCTGGCGCGCCGGGCCGAAGGGCTCGGGCTGAACGCCGTCACGGTGCATGGACGGACCCGGCAGCAATTCTACAAGGACCGGGCCGATTGGCGCGCGATCCGCGCCGTGGTCGAGGCCGTGGCGATTCCGGTGATCGCCAATGGCGACATCTCCACCCTGACCGAGGCGCGCACCTGTCTGGAGCGCTCCGGCGCTGCCGGGCTCATGGTCGGACGGGCAGCGGTGGGCCGGCCGTGGCTTGTCGGCGCCCTGTCGGCAGGCCTCGCCGGGCGCCCGGTGCCGACGCTGTCGAGCGCCGAGAAGGCCGCGCTGGCGATCGAGCATTACCAGGGTCTTCTCGCTCTCTACGGGCTGCGCATGGGCGTGCGCCACGCCCGCAAGCACCTCGCGGCCTACGCGGAGGCGGGCGGCGGGCTCGATGCGACAGCGCGGATGCGGCTACTCACCACCACCGACCCCGCGGTGGCGACGCACCTGCTGGCGCGCGCCTTCGAGACGCGGGACGCATGGGCGATGCCGGACACCAGCGAGGAAGCCGCATGAGCGCGGGCAAGCCGATATCCGGCCGGGGCGGCGGCCAGAAGCCCGAGGTCGTCCCGACCAACGAGGCGGTGATCAACGCCCTGCCGCTGCCGGTGCTGACGGTCGGAGCCAACGACCATATCCTGCACGTCAATCATGCGGGCGAGACGTTCTTCGATCATTCGGCCCGGCTGATGCAGCGGCGCCGCCTGTCCGACATCATCCCGTTCGCGTCGCCGATCATCGCCCTAGTGGCTGAGGTGCGTCGCCGCCGGGCCAGCGTCAGCGAGTACGGGGTCGAACTGGTGCAGCCGCGTTCGGGCCTGGAGCGCAGCGTCGACGTCTTCGCCACGCCCCTCGGCGACGACGAGGAGATCGTCGTGCTGATGCTCCAGGAACGCACCATTGCCGACAAGATGAACCGCCAGCTCACCCATCGGGGCGCCGCGCGTTCGATGGTGGCGCTCGGCGCCATGCTGGCGCACGAGATCAAGAATCCGCTCGCCGGCATCCGTGGGGCGGCGCAGCTCCTCGAGCAGTCCGGCAACGAGGACGACCGCCTGCTGACCCGGCTGATCTGCGACGAATCCGACCGGATCGTACGCATCGTCGAGCGGATGGAGCTATTCGGCGATGAGCGCCCGGTGGAGCGCGGCTCGGTCAACGTGCATGGCGTGCTCGACCAGGTGAAGCGCTCGGCCCAGTCTGGCTTCGCCCGCCATATTCGCTTCGTCGAGACCTACGACCCGTCGCTGCCGCCGGTGCTCGGCAATCGCGATCAACTCATTCAGGTCATCCTCAACCTAGTGAAGAATGCCGCCGAGGCGATCGGGGCCGATGCGGTCGATGGCGAGATCACCCTGTCGACCGCCTTCCGCACCGGCCTGCGCCTGCAGGTTCCAGGCTCGCGCGAGCGCGTGAGCCTGCCGATCGAGGTGGCGGTGCGCGACAACGGCCCTGGCGTCTCGGCGGATTTGCTGCCCGACCTGTTCGATCCCTTCGTCACGACGAAGGCGCAGGGTTCCGGCCTCGGACTTGCATTGGTCGCTAAGATCATCGGCGACCACGGCGGGATCGTCGAATGCGATCCGGTCCCGCGTCGAACCACCTTCCGCCTTCTTCTCCCCATG
The DNA here is from genome assembly GCF_055231875.1 of Methylobacterium sp. Ger2507. Classification (NCBI taxonomy): domain Bacteria; kingdom Pseudomonadati; phylum Pseudomonadota; class Alphaproteobacteria; order Hyphomicrobiales; family Methylobacteriaceae; genus Methylobacterium; species Methylobacterium sp. Ger2507. The sequence goes on along the minus strand of NZ_JBUYVC010000001.1, from coordinate 4,684,222 downwards.
TCGAGCGCCCGCGACGGGCGCGAATCGTCCGCGGAGCTGTAGAGTCGCGTCATGCCCAACGGACACATCATCGTCGCGGATGACGACGCCGCCATCCGCACCGTCCTCAATCAAGCCCTGTCGCGGGCGGGCTACGAGGTCCGCTCCACCGGCAATTGCGCCACCCTCTGGCGCTGGGTCGCGGAGGGGGCGGGCGACCTCGTCATCACCGACGTGATGATGCCCGACGAGAACGTCTTCGACCTGCTCCCGCGCATCAAGCGCGTGCGCCCCGAGCTGCCGATCATCGTCATGAGCGCGCAGAATACCTTCATGACGGCGATCCGCGCCTCGGAGCGCGGCGCCTACGAGTACCTGCCCAAGCCCTTCGACCTGAAGGAGCTGATCGCGATCGTCGGACGCGCTCTGTCCCGCCCGCGCGGAACCGCGCCGGTCGGGGCCGATCCGGGCAACGAGGACATTCCGCTGGTCGGGCGCTCCCCGGCCATGCAGGAGATCTATCGGGCGCTGGCCCGGCTGATGCCGACGGACCTGACGGTGATGATCACCGGCGAGTCGGGTACCGGCAAGGAGCTGGTCGCACGGGCTTTACACGATTACGGCCGGCGCCGGACCGGCCCCTTCGTGCCCGTGAACATGGCCGCGATCCCGCGCGACCTCATCGAATCCGAGCTGTTCGGCCACGAAAAGGGGGCCTTCACCGGCGCGCTGGCGCGATCGGCCGGACGCTTCGAACAGGCCGAAGGCGGCACGCTGTTCCTGGACGAGATCGGCGACATGCCGATGGAGGCACAGACCCGCCTCCTGCGCGTGCTTCAGCAAGGCGAATACACCACCGTCGGCGGACGCGTCCCGATCAAGACCAACGTCCGCATCATCGCGGCCACCAACAAGGATCTGCGGGTCTCGATCCAGCAGGGCATCTTTCGCGAGGATCTGTTCTTCCGCCTGAACGTGGTGCCGCTGCGCCTGCCGGCCCTGCGTGAGCGCTCCGAGGACGTGCCCGACCTGATCCGCCACTTCTTCATCCTGGTGGAGCGCGAGGGCCTGAGCCGCAAGCAGCTCGATGGCGAGGCGATGGAGCGCCTGAAGCGCTATCGCTGGCCGGGCAACGTGCGCGAACTCGAGAACCTCGTCCGGCGCCTCGCTGCCCTCTACCCGCAGGAGACGATCACCGGCCCGGTGATCGAGGCCGAACTCGATACCCTCCCGCTGGCCCAGAGTCAGACGAATGGCACGGGCACCCCACGCAAGAGCAACGGTGAGTCCGAAACTTTGTCGGGCGCCGTGGAGCGGCATTTGGCCGACTATTTCAGCAATTATCGCGACACGCTGCCCCCGCCCGGACTCTACCACCGCATCCTGCGCGAGATCGAAGGGCCGCTGATCGGAGCGGCGCTCGCCGCCACGCGCGGCAACCAGATTCGCGCGGCGGAGCTGCTCGGCGTGAACCGAAACACCCTGCGCAAGAAGGTGCGGGACCTCGACCTCCAGGTGTTTCGCAACGCCCGGTGAGCACCAGAGACGCGGCGACGGCGAGTAATGCCTGCCCGTCGCTTTTCCACTTCAGCGAGGATCCGGACATCCGGGTCTTCGTACCGCGCCCGGTGCGGGTCGGCATCGACCGGGGAGCGGAGCGCGCCTGGCTGAACGGGGCTCTGGTCTGGGCGATCGATGGCGCCCACAGCCTGCTCTACCTGTTTCCGCGTGACTGCCCCAGGATCGTGATCTGGCCCACGGCCGAGACGTCGCCGGAGGACCGGGAGACGTGGTTCGGCGACGTCTCGGGCCGCGCGGTCGCCTATGTCGAGGAGGCCTGGGCGGACCGGATCGAGGCCGGCGTCCTCGAACGCTACCAGATGCCATTCGCAACGTTCGAACCCTCCGGCGAGGCCGGCACCTGGGTTTCACGCCAATCGGTCGTCCCGGACGGCCACGACACCCTGCGGGATCTGCCCGGTTCCATGGCGACGGCGGGCCTGGAACTCCGTATCCTGCCTCGCCTCACACTTCTGGCACCGATCTGGCGCTCGAGCCTCCATGCGAGCGGGCTGCGTCTGCGCAATGCGCGGGACTGGGTGACGCCTGAAGGCGGACCGCCGAAACCGATCGGTCCCGACCGTTAGACCGGGCGCTTCGAATGTACGATTGCATCTCCGTCTCTCGGCAAGCCTGATCGGTAAGCTTCATGCGGCACTAGGCGATCACCCTCGGATTGCTGCAAGGGGAGCACGCTCCTCCAGCCTGCGAAACGGGAACACTCCATGGCCATCGTCGAGACAGTGGCGGACCTCGAGACCATCTACGGTGCCTGGGACGCTGTCTCCGAGGCCTCCACCGCTAAGGTGGCCGACCACATCACGCCGCATTACCGCCGCTTCATCGAGGTCTCGCCCTTCGCGAGTCTCGCCACCGTGGGTCCGGAAGGCCTGGATTGCTCGCCCCGGGGTGACCGGCCTGGATTCGTACGCGTCGCCGATGCCCGTACGCTCCTCCTGCCGGATCGCCGCGGCAACAATCGGATCGACAGCCTGCGCAACGTCGTGCGGGACTCGCGGGTTGGCCTGATGTTCCTGATCCCCGGCATCGGCAATGCCCTACGGGTGAACGGACGTGCGGTGATCGAGGACGATCCGGCCCTGCTCGCCACGTTCGCCGTCGAGGACAAGGCACCCCGGACCGTGATGGTGATCACCGTCCACGAGATCTACTTCCAGTGCGCCCGCGCCCTGGTACGATCCGGCCTGTGGCGGCAGGAGAGCCACGTGGACCCGACGTCGCTTCCCTCACCGGGGCAGATCTTGGCCGAACGCAGCGAGGGCCGGGTGGGCGGCGAAACCTATGACAGAACCTGGGGCGAACGCGCCCGCCAGACGATGTGGTGAACGCGAGCTCTTGCTCATTTACCCAGCCAAAATCCTGCACCCAGCCAAAATCCTGGCTGATTCCCCGAGGAAGGCGCGGACGGGCTCCCCCATCCGCGCCTGTCCCAGCCTTAATCAAGCCAGCGCGGGCTTGCCGACTAGGATCGGAGCCTCGACTTCGCCGAGCCAGCGCCGACGCATCGGCTTGAGCACGAAGTAGGCGAGGATCGCGGTCAGCACATCGAGCGTGATGATGATCGCGAAGACCGGCAGCCACGAGCCCTGCACGGCATAGATCCAGGCCGCGATCGGGCCGCCGAAGAGCGAACCGATCCCCTGAGCCATGTAGAGGAAGCCGTAATTCGTCGTGGCGTGCTTGGTGCCGAAGGTGTCGGTGAGGATCGACGGGAACAGCGAGAAAATCTCGCCCCAGGCGAAGAACACGACACCGGAGAGCAGCGCGAACGCGTAGGCGTTCTCGCGGAAGACCAGCAGCAATGCGATCGCCACCGCTTCCGCCGCGAAGGCGATACCCATGGTGTTTTCGCGACCGATCTTGTCCGAGACCCATCCGAAGAACGGGCGGGTCAGACCGTTGGTGATGCGGTCGAAGGTCAGCGCGAAGGGGAGGGCGACGAATCCGAAGATGATCGCATCGGCCACGCCGAAGTCGCGGGCGAAGGAGGCGAAGTTCGCCACCACCATCAGGCCACCGGTCGACATCATCGTCATCATGACGAACATCAGCCAGAAGAGCGGCGTCCGCAGCATCACCCGCGGGGGCGTATCATGGACGCAGGTCGAGAGATTGACCGCCGGGGACGGCAGCACCTCACCGGCGCGCGGCGCGCGCAGGCCCAGGGCCGCCAGGGCCCCGATCGCCCCGAGCACGATGCCGAACACCGTGAGCGTGTGGCGGTAGCCCGAGGCGGTGAGCATGTCGCTGATCGGGAAGGTGCTCAGCATGGCGCCCATGCCGTAGCCGGCTGCCACGACGCCGACGGCGAAGCCGCGCCGGTCCGGAAACCACTTCACCATCAGGCCGACGATGCCGACATAGACGATGCCGGTGCCGAGGCCGCAGAACAGGCCGTAGGTCGCATAGACGCCCAGCAGGGTATCGACCCGGGCCGCCAGCACCCAGCCGAGGCCGGACAGGGCTGCGCCGAGCGCGATCATCAGCTTGGGGCTGAACCGGTCGATCAGGTAGCCCTGCACCGGCGAGAAGAAGGTCTGCAGCACGATCAGGATCGTGAAGGTCCACTGGATCTGCGGCAGCGTTGCGCCGGTGGTCGCGATCAGCGGTTTGGTGAACAGGGTCCAGACATATTGCGGACTGGAGATCGCCATCATGGCGACGAGGCCGAGGCCGAGCTGGATCCAGCGTTGGCGGGAGAGGTTCGTATCCATTATTCGCTCCTTGCGACGCGAACCGCTTCGCAAGGACGATGCCAGGTTGATGCGTGGTAAGTCTTTGCCACACAACGTGTTCGCGAAGAGGGCCTTTGGTTACAGCCCCTCCGAGCCTCCGTCCGATCGGGGATCGTGAACAGCGGCGATCGACCCGTTGCCCGGATGGCGGATCAGCATGCCAGCATGCCCGAGGGAGTCGATATAGGCGCCGCCGAGTTCCTCGATGTCGTGTCCGAGGCTGCGTAGGGCCGCGATGCAGGCCGGATCGAAGCGGTCCTCGACCTTTACGGACAGCGATTCCGCGCCCCAGGTGCGGCCGTAGAGAAGGCGGGGTGCATCGACCGCTGCGGCCGGGCTCATGCCGTAATCCGCGTAGCGGACGAAGATCTGCGACTGGAATTGCGGCTGTCCGTCGCCACCCATGCTGCCATAGGCCATGACGCGGCCATCATCGAAGCAGGCCAACGCCGGGATCAGGGTGTGGAACGGCCGACGGCCGGGCTCCAGCGGGTTCACCGCCTTCGGGTTGAGGGAGAACGAGGTTCCGCGATTCTGCCAGTGGATTCCGGTCTTGGGCAGGACGATTCCGGAGCCGTATTCCCAGTAGATCGACTGGATGTACGACACCGCGAGGCCGTCACGGTCGATCGCCCCCATCCAGACCGTATCGCCCTCTCCGGGGTTGCGCAGGGGCACCGACGCGGCGCGGCGCATATCGATCTGGGCCGCTTCGCGGTCGAGGGATTCGGGCGTCAGGAAACTGGCCGGGTCGACGTTCAGGCGATCGTAATCGGTGACGATCCGGTCGCGGATCGCGAAGGCCCGCTTCGTTGCCTCGATCAGCCCGTGATAATGCGCGGTGGTCTCCGGCCGGTCGATCCGCAGGCGATCGAAGATGCCGAGAATCAGCAGGGCGGCGATGCCCTGGGTCGGCGGCGGGAAGTTATAGAGCATTGCGTCCCGGCGGCGGATCGAGAGCGGCGTGCGCTCGCGGGGCGCGTAAGCCTCGAGATCGGCCCGGGTGACCGGGGTTCCGAGCGTCTCCAGGTCCGCGGCGATCTCGCGGCCGAGATCGCCGCGGTAGAAATCGTCGAGCCCCGCATGGGCGAGGTGATCCAGCGTCGCGGCCAGGGCAGGCAGCTTGCGGATCGCCCCGGCCGCGTAGGGCTTGCCGCCGTCGAGGAACGTCTCGGCGAAGTGAGGCTGGTCGTGCAGCGTATCGAGTTCCTTCGGCACGTAACGCGCTTCCGAGGGCGAGACCGCGACGCCGTCCCGGGCATGGCGGATGGCGTCCGCCAGCAGCGTGTTCAGGGGCAGGCGTCCGCCCAGAGCCTTCGACAGGTCGAGGGCGAGGCGCCAACCACCGATGGCACCCGCCACCGTCAGGGCCGCGTCGGGCCCACGCGACGGCAGCACCTCGTAGCCCTGCTCGCGGTAGCGCTGGATCGTGGCTTTGCGGCCGGCGGGACCGCAGGCCTCGATCCCGCGCACCCGGCCGCCGCGCTCGCGCACCAGCCAGAAGCCATCGCCGCCGATGCCGTTCATATGCGGGTAGACCACGGCGATCGCCGCGGCCATGGCGGTCATCGCCTCGATGGCGTTCCCCCCCTGCGCCAGGACGTGCTGCCCGGCCTGGGCCGCGAGACGGTGAGGCGCCGCAACGGCGGCCGTGGCGAAGACGGGCGTGTCTGACATTCTGATCTCTGCGCGATGACGAACGGAAGAATAATGTATTTTTACGCTACGACGAATGGGTGCGGACCCCGCTTCGGGCTGAGCGTTTGGCCGGCGCGCTGGTGGTTTGCGCAGCGATCCATGCCCCATCCGTATTAATTTCGCCACACTGTTGTGGCGACGCATCAGCCATGCCGTGGCTTCGATCTTCCAGCACTTCGGCCCCCTCTGCAGAGGGGGCGAGCCCTCCCGAGCCGGGGCAGGCCAACGGGTCCGACCGGCTCGAGAGCGCCGTGCGGGTGCCCCCGCGTGGCCCCGGGCTGATCGGCGCCCTGGTGGTGATCACAGCCCTGATTTCGGCCATCGCAACCTTCCTGATCCTGGCGGGGATCATTCAGGTCATCCGGACGCCGACCCTCGGGCTGACGCTGCTCGGCATCAACGTGTTCCTCGTCCTCGGGCTGGTGGTGATCATCGCCTGGGAGGCGCGGGTCTTCCTCTATGCCCGACGTACCAATGCGGCGGTGGCCCGCCTGCACACCCGCATCGTCGGCCTGTTCAGCATCATCGCGATCCTGCCTACGCTTCTGCTGGCGGTGGTGGCGGCGATGACCATCAATCTCGCCCTCTCCCTCGGCTTCACCGACCGCGTCCGGGACGTGGTGCTGAAATCGGTCGAGGTCGCTGACGCTTACCAGGAGAACCAGTGCCAGAGCCTGGCGCGCGAGATCCGCATCCTGACGGACGACCTGACCCGGGCACGCCCGAACTTCGACGTGAACCGGACGTGGTTCGAGAGCTTCCTGACCACGCGGGCCACCGCGCTCGGCCTGCCCGTGGCCGAGATCATGCGCGGCCCGACCGAGGTGGTCGCCCGGGCCAAGATCGACATCCTGAAGGACCGCCGCCTGCCCTCGGCAGCGGCCTTCGAAGACGCGGCGAAGTCCCCCGATCCGATCTGCCTGGTGCCGAACGAGGGCCGGGTCTTCGCCGCACTCCTGCGGATGCCGGCCTATGACGGTGCCGTGCTGCTGGTGCAGCGGGAGGTGAGCCAGCTCGCGGTCGAGTTTCCCGGCGTGTCGCGGGCGGCGGCGGCGGAATACCTGACCTACGACTCGTTGAAGCGCTCGATCCAGCTCACCTTCGCGCTGGTCTTCGTGCTTATCGCGCTGATCGCGCTGCTCTCGGCGGTGTGGTTCGGCCTCAACTTCGCCAATCGCTTCGTCGCGCCGATCCGGCGCCTCATCAACGCGGCCGATCAGGTCGCGTCCGGAAACTTCTACGCCCAGGTGCCGGCCCGGAAGAGCGACGGAGACCTCGCGCACCTGTCCGAGAGCTTCAACAAGATGACCCAGGAGCTGCGCCGACAGCACGACGGGCTCACGGCGGCGAGCGACCTCATCGACCGCCGGCGCCGGTTCACGGAGGCCGTGTTGTCCGGTGTATCGCCGGGCGTGCTCGGCGTCGACGCGGCGGGCCATGTCACCATCGCCAACCCGTCGGTGGAGCGCACGCTGGGGCTGACCGCCGACGAGATCGTCGGCAAGCCTCTGACCCAGGCCGTGCCCGAACTGCAGGCGCTGTTCCCGGAAGGCGGCGAGGCGCGCCTGCGCACCCTGCAGCAGCAGATCCAGCTCACCCGCGACGGGCGCGAGCGCACCGTGACGGTCCGGGTGACCAGCGAGCAGGCCCAGGGCGGTGCGCGCGGCTTCGTGGTGACCCTGGACGACATCACCGACCTCGTCGCGGCCCAGCGGACCTCGGCCTGGGCCGACGTCGCCCGGCGCATCGCCCACGAGATCAAGAATCCGCTGACCCCGATCCAGCTCTCGGCCGAGCGCATCCGGCGCAAGTACGGCAAGGTCATCACCACCGACAAGGATATCTTCGACCAGTGCACGGCGACGATCGTGCGTCAGGTCGACGAGATCAAGCGCATGGTCGACGAGTTCTCGTCCTTCGCGCGGATGCCCAAGCCCGCCATCGCCCGGAACGATCTCAGCGAGATCACCCGGCAGAACCTCTTCATGATGCGGGTGGCCCATCCCGATCTCGATTTCTCCTTCGCGGAGGAGGGCGGTCAGCCGATCCTGGCGGCCTTCGACATCCGGCTCCTGTCGCAGGCCATCACCAACATCCTGAAGAACGCCGTCGAGGCGGTTCAGGCGGTTCCCGAAGCCGATCTCGGCAAGGGCCGGGTCGATGTCCGCCTCGTGCCCGAGGACGGATTCGTGGTCATCGAAGTGACGGACAACGGCAAGGGATTTCCGGCCGAGGGGCGCCAGCGGCTGCTGGAGCCCTATATGACCACCCGCGAGGGTGGCACCGGCCTGGGGCTGGCCATCGTCAGCAAGGTCCTCGAAGAGCATGGCGGCGGGATCGAATTGAACGACAATCCGGAAGGCCGGGGCGGACGGGTGCGGCTGCGCGTGCCGCTCGAAACCTCTGGTGACGCCACCGACCCAACGACGCCGGGGGGCAAACCCTCCGTGCAGGATGAGAAGGGTGCCGCGCGGACGGCCCCCCCAATCGCGGAGATCCATTCATGAGCGCCGATATCCTGATCGTCGACGACGAAGCCGACATCCGCGACCTCGTCGCCGGCATCCTCGACGACGAAGGGCACCGCACCCGGACGGCCGGCGGTTCCGACGAAGCCCTGGCGGCCATCGAATCGCGCCGGCCGCATCTGGTCTTCCTCGACATCTGGCTACAGGGCTCGCGCCTCGACGGCCTTCAAGTGCTGGACCAGATCAAGGCCGGCCATCCGGACCTGCCCGTGGTGATGATCTCGGGCCACGGCAACATCGAGACCGCGGTCGCGGCGATCAAGGCGGGCGCCTACGACTTCATCGAGAAGCCGTTCAAGGCGGACCGGCTGATCCTGGTGGCCGAACGCGCCCTGGAGGCTTCTCGCCTCAAGCGCGAAGTCCGCGACCTGAAGGCTCGCTCGGGGCAGGCGAGCCGCCTCGTCGGCGCCTCCGTGGTCGTCAACCAGTTGCGCCAGACCGTGGAGCGCGTCGCGCCGACCAACGCTCGGGTGATGATCCTCGGCGCGCCGGGCTCCGGCAAGGAACTGTCGGCGCGCACGCTCCACGCCCTGTCGACCCGCGCCAGCGGGCCCTTCGTGGTCATCAACGCGGCCACGATCACGCCGGACACCATGGAGGCCGAGCTGTTCGGCGTCGAGGCCGGCGAAGGACGGGTGCGCCGCGTCGGCGCCCTGGAAGAGGCGCATGGCGGCTCCCTCTACATCGACGAAGTCGCCGACATGCCGCGCGAGACGCAGAACCGCATCCTGCGCGTCCTCGTCGATCAGAACTTCCAGCGGGTGGGCGGCACCGCCCGGGTTCACGTCGACGTGCGTATCATCTCGTCGTCCTCGCGCGACCTCGCCGAGGAGATCGCGGGCGGCCGATTCCGGGAGGACCTGTTCCACCGGCTCTCGGTGGTGCCCATCCGGGTGCCGTCGCTGTCCGAGCGGCGCGAGGACGTGCCGGAGCTGATCTCGTTCTTCATGGAGCAGATTTCGGGGGCCACCGGCCTGCCGCGCCGGCGCATCGCCGAGGATGCGATGGCGGTGCTGCAATCGCACGATTGGCCGGGCAATATCCGGCAGCTGCGCAACAACGTCGAGCGCCTGATGATCCTGACCCATACCGATCCGGATCAGGAGGTCACTTCGGAGATGCTGCCGACCGAGATCGGCGCCCTGGTGCCCACGACACCGAACGGCTCGGGCGGCGAGAAGCTGATGAGCCTCGCCTTACGCGAAGCACGCGAGATCTTCGAGCGGGAGTACCTGGTGGCCCAGATCGCCCGGTTCTCGGGCAACATCTCTCGCACGGCGGAGTTCATCGGGATGGAACGCTCCGCGCTCCACCGGAAACTCAAGTCGCTCGGCATCGGCCCCTGAGAACACGCGCGCGATGCACTTGCATCGGGGGCGGGATACACGTGTAATGTTGCGGGATCGGCATGTGACGTCGGGTGCGCCCGATTCGTGTCGAGACCAACGATGAGAACCCGCTACGACGGCGGGCGGCGATGCGAACCAAGGATAAGAAAAAATGGCGGGCGAACGCGCTCAGAACCTCCAGGACACGTTCCTGAACCATGTTCGCAAGAACAAGATTCCGCTCACGATCTTCCTCGTCAATGGCGTGAAACTTCAGGGCGTCGTGACGTGGTTCGACAACTTCTGCGTTCTGCTGCGGCGAGACGGTCATTCACAACTCGTCTACAAGCACGCGATCTCCACCATTATGCCGGGACATCCTGTTCAGCTCTTCGAGCCCGACGAAACGGCCCCCGACAAGGTGTGAGCCCAGCACATTTGATTGGCGCAGCAGTGAAACGTTTGTCGCGCCCTTGTCTGTGGCCGGCGAACGCCCATTGTCCTGAGGACAGGCCGAGCCTGACGACACGGTAAGACAGGGCGGATCAAAGGACTTGATGACTGAACCGATGACGGCCGGCGAAGCCCGGCTCCAGGCGATGGCCGCTCCCGAGGGTGACATCGCGGCGGCCACTCACACTCTCGTCGTCGGCCCCTATCTCGGCCGGGCCGCGGCGGCACGCAACACCACGGGCCACACGCCCGAGATCCTGCGATCCACCGATGCCCGCCTGGACGAGGCTGCTGGCCTCGCCGCCGCGATCGAGCTCGACGTGGTCGAGGCGATCGTCGCCCCGGTGCAGCGGATCCGCCCCTCGACCTATCTCGGCAAGGGCCGCGTCGAGGAACTCGCAGGCGTGATTCGCGCCCGCGAAATAGGCCTGGTGGTGATGGATTGCGCCCTCTCCCCCGTGCAGCAACGGAACCTGGAAAAGGCTTTCGGCTGCAAGGTCATCGACCGCACCGGGCTGATTCTCGAGATCTTCGGGCGACGGGCTTCGACCCGCGAGGGCACGCTGCAGGTCGAGCACGCGCATCTCGCCTACCAGAAGAGTCGTCTCGTGCGGTCCTGGACCCACCTCGAACGCCAGCGCGGCGGATTCGGCTTTCTCGGCGGCCCCGGTGAGACCCAGATCGAAGCCGATCGGCGCATGATTCAAGAGCGGATGACCAAGATCGAGCGCGAGCTCGACAGCGTGACCCGCACGCGCGGCCTGCACCGTCAGAGCCGGGCGCGGGTTCCGTATCCGATCGTCGCCCTCGTCGGCTACACCAATGCGGGCAAGTCGACGCTGTTCAATACCCTCACCAAGGCCCAGGTGATGGCGCAGGATATGCTGTTCGCGACCCTGGACCCGACTGCGCGGGCCACCAAGCTTCCGCATGGCGAGACCGTGATCCTGTCGGACACGGTCGGTTTCATCTCGGAACTCCCGACCTCGCTGATCGCCGCCTTCCGCGCCACGCTGGAGGATGTGATCCACGCCGACATCCTGCTCCACGTCCGGGACGTCTCGCACGGGGACAGCGAGGCCCAGGCGGAGGATGTGGGCTCCGTGCTGCGGGAGCTCGGGATCGAGACTTCCGCCGCGCGGATCATCGAGGTCTGGAACAAGGCCGACCTGCTCGACGGGGACGAGCGCACCCGCCTGCTCAACCTCAGCGGCCAGGGCCGCAGCGATCGCGACAGCGACGCGCCGGTTCTCGTCTCCGCGGTGACCGGCGAGGGCCTGGGAGTCCTGACGGCCCGGATCGAGGCGCGGATCGCGCGCCAGCGCTCGACCTTCGCGGTGGTCCTGCCACCGGAGGACGGCGCAGCCCTGCACTGGCTCTACGAGAACGCCGAAGTGCTCGATCGGCGCGAGGAGGAGGGCGGTACCATGCACCTCGCGATCCGCATTGCACCCGAGAAGGAGCCGCGCTTCCTCAACCGATTTGAAGGCGCCCGCCGTCTCAACCGGGTCGGCTGAGCGACCCGCACGGAACAGTCATGAAAAACGCCCGCGATCCCGATGGGTCGCGGGCGTTTTCCTATGCTTCGGACGGGATCGAAATGCCCGATCAGGGCTGCAGGACACCGTTAATGACGTGGATGACGCCGTTCGACTGCATGACGTTGGCAGTGGTCACGGTAGCGGTGCTGCCCTTGGCGTCGGTCACGTAGACCTTCTTGCCCTTGCTCTGAACGACGAGCGGCTCACCCTGGACCGTCTTCAGCTGCGCTTCGCCGCCGCCATCCTTGGCGAGCTTCATCAGATCCTTCGCGGTGTAGACACCCGGGACCACGTGATAGGTCAGGATCTGGGTGAGAGTAGCCTTGTTCTCGGGCTTCACCAGGGTCTCGACCGTGCCGGCCGGCAGCTTGGCGAAGGCGGCGTTGGTGGGCGCGAAGACGGTGAACGGACCGGGGCCGGACAGGGTATCGACGAGACCGGCAGCCTTCACGGCGGCGACCAGCGTGGTGTGATCCTTCGAGTTCACCGCGTTCTCGACGATGGTCTTCGAGGCGTACATCGGCGCACCGCCGACCATCGGATTCTTCGCGAGAGCCGGGGACGCGACGCCGACGGAGCAGGCGAGGACGACGGCGGCGAACGTTGACGCGATCGGGCGACGGGCGTGACGGTTGATCATGAAGCGCTTCCTCTGAAAACGGGTGCCCCTTCGAGGGGGTCTTGCTCCGTTACGGGATGCAACCGGCGAAAGTTTCAGGGACGCGCCGGCTTCCGATAGAAATCATCGACTCCAATGCCGTATCGGCGCCGGTTTCTCCGGGCGTTGCGGTGTCCGCCGAACATGCGAAAGCCCGCCCGACACTGAAGTCGGACGGGCTTTGCCTATGTCATGCAGCGGCGAAGCCAGGCCTCGCCGCCGATGTCCAGATCAGTACTTGCGGATGATCGGCGCAGCGACGGCGGCGACCGGGGTCGGCGAGTACAGCGGCACGATCAGGCGGCCCGAGATCTCGGTGCTGTCGAAGCTGGCAGCGCTACGAGCGACGGTGCGGGCGACGTAGACCTGACCGGTAGCGAAACCGAAGTCGTAGCCGACGAGGCCACCCATCAGGAACCGGCCGCGATCACCCTGAGCAGCGTTGATGAGGTTGCCGGCCTTGGCGCTGATGTCGAAGTTGTAGGTACCGTAGGCGATGGCGCCGATTTCGAACTTGCCGAACTTCTTGGTCGCGGTCAGGTCGAGGTTCAGCGAGTCAGACAGGGAGTAGGACTGCGTGAAGCCGCCGAGACCAATGTTGCGAACGCCACCGAAGTTGGAGGGCGAGTCGTAGATGTTGGCGGTCAAGTTGGCAGTCAGGTTGTAGCCGTCGCCAGTGTAGCTTGCAGCAACGCCGAACCGGTAAGTGTTCGATGAAAGCTGCGGAAGAACTGCACCACCGCCGGCGCCAGGACCAACGAAGTTCGGAGCAGCGAGAGCACCATTCCTCGTTGTCAGAACACCACGATCGCCGTTCAGCTCGTTGAGGTAGACACCGCCGAGCAAGCTGACGCCGAAGTTATTGCCGAGATCGAAGGCCCAGATGCCACCAACGAAGGTACCGACATTGATCGACAGGTCACGCAGGTTGGAGCCGCTCTTGCCGAAGGCGAACACGGTCGGGGGCGCAACGAGCAACTCGACGCGGCCGCCGAGCGGAACCAGCGGGGTCGACCAGACCAGCACCGGGATGTTCACCCCGACGTCGACCGGCGACGGGTTGTCGCGCATCTGGTACACGAAGGTATTCAGGGCGTAGATGCCCTCGGGCAGCGGCGCACCGGTGGCGAGGCCGACCTGCTCACCCGGAACCGTGGTGCTCTGCGCGTAGGAGGCGGTGGCAGTCATGCTGGCGGTGAGCGCGAGCGCTCCGGCAACGAGCCAGTTCTTCGACATCTTATTCATTCCTTCCCAAGGATTTCAGGCGTCCGCCACGCAGCCGTCCGAACCATTCTGCCGATGCGCCGCTTGTGTGCGGCTTGTTTGCAGTGGATCCGGCGGCCCCCCTTGCGGCCCGTTTTCAAGTCTCAACGTCGAGAACTATTCTACAGGACGCCGCAGAAGGACAGCGGAATGCTTGGAAACGGGGCAGTTCGACCCTGACCGTTGCTCAAAAGTCGCATTTTCGGTGCAGTGCAGCGGAAGGAATTGTTAACCATTTGAGCAGGTTGGCGCGGCTATTTGAGCGCCCGTGCGAGCCAGCATCGGCAAAATACCGCTGGGCTCTCAACCTGTTATGGTCTGGCTTGGGCGTCAGGAGCTTCCGGCAAAGGACCTTTGGCCAATGCGCAGTTGGCGTAGCCCCCGTACCCCGATTGGTGCGGTTGGGCTCGGCCATGACGCTGTGCCGAGCTGCTTTTGCCCCTCCGACACGGACGAATCAGGGCCGCCTTCCCCGGGTCATGCGCAAATCCGGGCTCGCAGTTCGTCTACTCGGCAGCGGCACGTCCCTTGACGAGAGCCGCAGCGGGACGGCGGGCCAGGACGTCGCGCAGGAATCGACCGGTATGGCTCGCGCGGGACTTGGCGATCTGCTCGGGCGTTCCTTCAGCCACCACGACGCCACCGCCGCCGCCGCCTTCGGGCCCCATATCGATGACCCAGTCGGCCGTCTTGATGACTTCGAGGTTGTGCTCGATGACCACGACGGTGTTGCCCTGGTCGACGAGCTCATGGAGCACCTCCATCAGCTTTGCGACGTCGTGGAAGTGCAGTCCCGTCGTCGGCTCGTCGAGGATGTAGAGCGTGCGCCCGGTGGCGCGCTTCGACAGTTCCTTCGACAACTTGACCCGCTGCGCCTCGCCGCCCGACAGGGTGGTCGCCTGCTGCCCGACCTTGACGTAGCCGAGACCGACCCGCGCCAGGGTCTCCATCTTCTCGCGGATCGTCGGCACCGCCTTGAACAGGTCGGCCGCCTCCTCGACGGTCATGTCGAGCACGTCCGCGATCGAATGGTCGCGATACTTCACCTCCAGGGTCTCACGGTCGTAGCGGCGGCCCTTGCAGACGTCGCAGGTCACGTAGACATCCGGCAGGAAATGCATCTCGATCTTGATGACGCCGTCGCCGGAGCAGGCTTCGCAGCGTCCGCCCTTCACGTTGAAGGAGAAGCGCCCGGCCTGGTAGCCGCGCGCCTTGGCTTCCGGCAGGCCGGCGAACCAGTCACGGATCGGCGTGAAGGCTCCCGTGTAGGTCGCGGGGTTGGAGCGCGGGGTGCGCCCGATCGGCGACTGGTCGATGTCGATGACCTTGTCGAGGTGCTCCAGCCCGTCGAGGCGTTCGTAGGGCGCCGGATGCTCGAGGGCTCCGTTCAGTGACTTCGCCACAGCCTTGTACAGCGTGTCGATGATCAGGGTGGATTTGCCGCCGCCTGAGACGCCCGAGATGCAGGTGAAGGTTCCGAGGGGGATGTCCACGGAGACGTTCTTCAGATTGTTGCCGCGGGCGCCGATCAGGCTCAGCGTGCCCTTTCGTCCCTTGCGACGCGCCTTCGGAACCCGCACGCTCATCTCGCCGGTGAGATATTTGGCGGTGAGCGAGTTCGGGTTCTTCAGAACCTCCGCGGGTGTGCCCTGGGCGATGATCCGTCCGCCATGGATGCCGGCGCCGGGGCCGACATCGACGATGTAGTCCGCTTGCAGGATCGCGTCCTCGTCGTGCTCGACCACGATCACGGAATTGCCGAGGTCGCGCAAGCGCTTCAGGGTGCCGAGCAGGCGTTCGTTGTCGCGTTGATGCAGGCCGATCGAGGGTTCGTCCAGCACGTAGAGTACGCCGGTGAGCCCGGAGCCGATCTGCGAGGCGAGGCGGATTCGCTGGCTCTCGCCGCCGGAGAGCGAGCCGGAGCCGCGCGCCAGCGTCAGGTATTCGAGGCCGACATCGATCAGGAAGGTCAGACGGTCGCGAATTTCCTTGAGGATGCGGAAAGCGATCTCGTTCTGCTTGTCGGTGAGCTTACCCGGCAGATCCGAGAACCAGGCATGGGCGTCGCGCACGGACAGCGCGGTGATTTCGCCCACATCCTGCATCGCGACCTTGACCGAGAGCGCTTCGAGCTTCAGGCGCTTGCCGCCGCAGGTGGCGCAGGGCGTCTCGCTCATGAAGCGCGCGATCTCCTCGCGGGAGGTATCGCTCTCTGTCTCCTTGTAGCGCCGCTCGAGATTCGGGATCACGCCCTCGAACGGCTTGTTGACCTCGTAGGCCCGCATCCCATCATCGTAGGCGAAGCGCACCGCCTCGTTCTGCGTCCCATAGAGGACGACCTCGCGGGCTTTGGCGGGCAGGTCGCTCCACGCGGTCGTGGTCTTGAACCCGTAATGGCGCGCCAGCGCGTCGAGGGTCTGTCCATAATAGGGCGACGTCGATTTCGCCCAGGGACCGACAGCGCCGCGTTTGAGGCTTAGCTTGGCGTCAGAGATGACGAGTTCCGGGTCGATCCGCATTTCATGGCCGATGCCGCCGCAGGTCGGGCAGGCACCGAACGGATTGTTGAACGAGAACAGACGCGGCTCGATCTCCGCGATGGTGAAGCCGGAGACCGGACAAGCGAAGCGCGACGAGAAGGTGATGGGCTCGCGCGGGGCTTCGCCCTCCGGCGCGTCGGCAAACTCGATCAGGGCGATGCCATCGGCCAGTTCCAGGGCGGTCTCGAACGAATCGGCCAAGCGCGCGGCGATGTCAGGCCGGACCACGATCCGATCCACCACAACGTCGATGTCGTGCTTGAGCTTCTTGTCGAGCTTCGGCGCGTCGTCGATGGGGTAATACTCCCCGTCAATGCGCAGGCGCTGGAATCCCTTCTTCTGGAACTCCGCGATCTCCTTGCGGTACTCGCCCTTGCGGCCTCGAATTACCGGCGCGAGCAGGTAAAGCCGGCTCTTTTCCGGTAGGGCCAGCACGCGGTCGACCATCTGGCTGACAGTCTGGCTCTCGATCGGCAGGCCAGTCGCAGGCGAGTAGGGAATGCCGACCCGCGCCCACAGGAGCCGCATGTAATCGTAGATCTCGGTGACGGTGCCGACCGTCGAACGCGGGTTCTTCGATGTGGTCTTCTGCTCGATCGAAATGGCCGGTGAGAGGCCGTCGATCTGATCGACATCGGGCTTCGACATCATCTCCAGGAACTGCCGCGCATAGGCCGAGAGCGATTCGACGTAGCGGCGCTGCCCCTCCGCATAGATCGTGTCGAAGGCGAGCGACGACTTCCCGGAGCCCGACAAACCGGTGAAGACCACCAGCCGATCCCGCGGGATCGTCAGGTCGATATTTTTCAGGTTGTGCTCGCGCGCGCCGCGCACCGAAATGACCCGCGCATCGCGCGCCGCCGCCCCGTCGAACAATGCCTCGATCTTGGCTTCGACCTTCTCGGCCTCGGCTTGCGATTTCTTGGCGGCGGCTTTGGCTTTGGCCATGGAGTCTCTTCGGAAGGTCTGCGGTGCGGGACCCGGCACGTCTCGGAACGACCCGTTCGCCGCATGTCGGGCGCAAGGCAACCGCGGGCAAGGCGCACACCGCGCATATCGGCTCTTCAACTAGAACAAAAAGCGTACAACCACAATATCGGCGGCCTCCGCGAGAGACCGAGCCGGATCAGGGGAACAGCAGTCGATCGACATGCCGGTTTCGTTGTCTCCGCTGCGCCGTCTCGAATCCGACGAATGCCAGATGCAGCCCAGTCTCCGCCTGACGCATCAGGGTCACGACCAGGGGTAAGGTCGGCGGCCCTTCCGGGGCTCCAGTTATGAGCGACCACACGGAAGACGCCAGGTTCTTGGAGGGAGCAACCCAGAGTTCGCGGAACGCAAACGGCTCATCATTACCAAATTTGTGTCAGATATGACCAAATTTTCATCATATGATAGCAATGCAACGCAACCTTTACCCGATGGATGAAACCATCGCTGCATCGTCTTGCAAGCAGGTTCGTCTGATGTCCGTCAGTTTCATTTCATCGCTGCGCTTCCGAATCCTGCTTGTTGCACTCGCTCCCTGTCTCGCCTTCGCGGTGGTGGTGGGTCTTGCCATCACCGAGCGGATGAGCCTGCGATCTCAGATGGTGCAGGTCGAGGATCTTGTCGGGATGGCGGGTCGGATCAGTGCTTTGGTGCACGAGACCCAGCGGGAACGTGGAGCCTCCAGTCTCTTCCTCGGCGCGAAGGGCACCAAGTTCCGGGCGGAACTGGATGCGCAGCGCTTGCGCACCGACGCAGCCCGGACGGCCCTCGATGCAGGGCGAGCCGGCATGGATGTCGGAGCCTTCGGCGCGGGCGTCGCTCGCCGGAGCGAAGCCTTGACCGCCCAGATCGCCGCCATTGGCCCGCATCGCGCGGCGGTCGATGGCCTAACGCGCACGCCGGCCCAGAACATGGCCGCCTATTCCGGCGTGATCGCCAGCGCCCTCGACCTCGTCCGCGAAGTTTCCCAGGTGGCCGCGAGTGCCGATCTCGCCGGTCGCATCGCCGCCTATTCGTCATTTCTCGCCCTCAAGGAACTCGCAGGCCAGGAGCGCGCCACCGCCTCAGCGATCTTCGGCGCCGGACAGACCGATCTCGCGGGGCATGAGCGCTTGGCGGGCCTGAGTGCAGGCCAGACCACCTACGAATCCCTGTTCCGCCTCGGAGCAGGTTCGGCCCAGGCAGCATTGCTCGACGGCGTCAAAACGGCTGCTCCGGCCCGCGAAGTCGAGCGCCTGCGTCGCATCATTCTCGACACGATCCCGGGAACGGCCTTGTCCTTCACCGATGCACCCGCCTGGTTCGGCGTCGCCACGCAGCGGATTGACAGCCTGAAGACCATCGAAGACCGGCTCACCGCCGATCTCGGGATGGCAGCCGCGGATGCCCGCGCCGAAGCCGAGCGCAGCGTCCTGCTGTGGGTCGCGGCCGGTATCGCGACGCTGGCTCTGTCTTGCGGGCTGGCCTACGCTTTCGGAACGGCCATCGCCCGTCCCCTGACCCGGATCGCCGGCGCGCTCACGGCGATTGGCCGCGGCGAGCAGGCCGGGGCAATTCCGCGGAAGGGAGCGCGCGAGGTCCGGGCGATCGCTGCGGCGGCCATCGATTTCGAGGCCAGCGTGACCGAGCGCCGCCGCATCGCCGGGGAGGCCGACCAGTTCGCCGCGAAGGCCGCTTCGGTCCGCCGGGCCGAGATGGTCGCGCTCGCCGATCGCTTCGAAGCCCAGGCCAGCGGCATCGTGGAGGCGGTTTCGGCCGCATCGAGCCAGCTCGAGACCGCCGCCTACGCCCTCAATCAGGCCGCGAGCGACACCTCGTCCCTAAGCCAGTCGGTGGCCACGGCGTCCTCCGAGACCGCCGCGACGGCCGATACGGTCGCGGCCGCGACAGAAGAGTTGAGCGCTTCGGTGCGGGAGATCGGCAACCGCGTCGAGACCTCGACCGCCGTCGCCGGCGAGGCGGAACGCGATGCCGGCCGGATGGCCGAGGATGTGAACCGTTTGGCGCTTGCCGCCAGCAGCATCGGGGAGATCGTCGGACTGATCACCAGCATCGCCGGGCAAACCAATTTGCTGGCTCTGAACGCCACCATCGAGGCCGCCCGCGCCGGCGATGCCGGGCGCGGTTTCGCGGTGGTCGCTAGCGAGGTCAAGAATTTGGCGGCTCAGACCGCCAAGGCCACGGAGGAAATCGCCGCCAAGGTCGCCGAAATCTCGCAGTCGACGGAGGCCTCGGTCACGGCCATCGGGGGAATCACCGAAGTGATTCAGCGCCTCAACCGGATCTCCGGCGACATTTCAGCCGCAGTCGATCAGCAGGATGCCGCGACGCAGGAAATCGCCCGGAATACCGTGCGAACCTCGGAGGGCACGCGCGCCGTGTCCGGCCACATTGCAGGTGTTCGCGAAGCGGCGGAAGCGGCGCGTAGCGGCTCTTCCCAGGTTCTATCGGCGGCAAGCGATCTGGCGCGTCAGGCCTCAGACCTACGTCGCGAGGTAACGGGCTTCCTGGCCAGCGTCAGGGCAGCGTGACCCTGCCGAAACTTTCAGTCCGGTCTAGCGAGCGGTCGTCCACGGATTGATCACCCGCATTGCCGTCAGTTCGGTCTTGGCTTGCGGTTCGGTATTGGCCGGCATGACCTTGCGCGCTTGCTGCATCATCTTCCGGGCTTGATCCGCCGGCATCGCTCCGATGGGCAGCATCATCGCTGTCAACTGGGTGCGCGTACGCCGATCGATGAAGTCGGACCGACCGATGCTGGCAAAATCGGCTGCCGTATGCCGGTCGTCAGTGCGGCCGACGAAGACCTTGGGTCCGTCCTTCATCACCACGATATCACCGGGCCGAAGCGTCTCGTCCCGCATGAAGGCAGCGGCCGGTCCGGCTGTCATGTCGATCGGAGTCTGGCGGTCCGTCACCTTGATCTTGAGGGGCTCCGATTTCGGCAGGGCCGCATAGCGGATCTTCGGACGCTGGCGCCCGGCATGGGCTGCCCGCCGAATGGAGCGTCGCGCCTGTCCGTAATCGAAATCCGGCGCGGGCGCCGGTGCGACTTGCTGGACGGGGCGGGCAGGCGCAAACAGCAGATCGAACAATCCACCTTCGGCGCTCTGGGCCTGGGCCGGCAGAGTCAGCATCAGCATGCCGAAAGCAGGGGCGATCACAGCGCGCGACGCAGCTGGCAGCGAGATCGTCGGCATCGAAGTCTCCGATGAGGGCGCCCGGCCGCGTGCCGAGATGATCCCTTAACAAAAGCACAACCTGAACAGTTCCAGGGTTTTCAAAACATGGTGAGGATGGCGGCAAGATCTCACGAGTATGGTTGCAAAGCCCCAACGAGAATAAAATCCGACGCTTCGTGCCGGGTCAGGAAACACTCCTGATGGTGGCTAGCGAACGTCTGATCCCGCGCCCTCATCAACAGGCGGCCAGCGCAGCAATCCTGGCCGCGCGGAACGCGGGGCGTTCGGGTTTTCTGCTCGGAGACATGACGGGGCTCGGCAAAACTCTGTCGGTCTGGTGCGCTGTCGCCGCCATGCCGGAGCGCGAGGTGCTGATCGTCTGTCCCAAAGGCGCGATGCCTCAGTGGCGGCGGACCATCGCCCTGTCGGGCCTCGCCGAGAAGGACGTGACCCTGGCGAACTACGAGCGGACCAAGGGCCTGATGGCGCCTCCGCCGCCGAGCAATCGGCGCTCGACCCGGGCCAGGAACAATGCGCTGGCCAAGCACGGGATGCCGAAACGCGCATGGTCCCTGGTGGTCTTCGACGAGAGCCACCGCATCCGCAATCCCTACGCCCAGCAGAGCCTCGTCTGCCGACAGATCGCGGAGGGTGCGGCCTTCACGATCTATCTCAGCGCTACAGCGGGCCAAGCCCCGCACGAACTCTCGTATCTCGGCCGTCTGCTCGGCGAGGCCGCCGGCCAGCCGACCGGGACACTGGCCGAGTTCCGCACGCTGATGCAGCATCTCGGCATCGGCCGTGCCAAGGGGCGCTGGACCAACTGGTCCTGGGAGGCAAACCCGCGCGACTGTACGATCATGGCCGACCTCCTGTTCAAGGGTGATCGAGCGATCGGGCTTCGGCGGCGACCGGGTGACATCGCCGGTTGGCCGGAGGTGCAGCGTGCCCTCAGCGCAGTCGCCCTCAGCCCCGCCGAGCGCCGGCTCTACGACTCCACCTGGCGGGAATTCCGCCGCGAATGGGGGCTGCTGGGTGGCAGTACCCGCAAGCCAGCGGGCTGGGCCGCCGACCTGCGCTTTCGCCAGAAGGCCAGCTTGCTCCGGGTATCGGGAACCACGGGCTTCGCCGACCTCCTGATGGAAGAGGGCCATGCGGTGGCGATCTCGGTCGCTTTCCTGGAGACGGCCGCCGCGCTGGTCGAGGCGCTGCGGACAGCCGGCTGGCGGGCGGAGACGATCACCGGCACCCAGTCGGGCGAGGCCAACGAGGCGGCACGTCTCGCCTTCCAGACCGGCGGGCTCGATGCCATCGTCTTTACCGTCACCGAATCGATCTCGCTCCACGCCGGCGAGCTGCCGGGTGGCGAGCGGCCCCGTGCTCTGATCGTCCACGACCTGCGCCACAGCGCGATTCAGCTCGCCCAGATTGAGGGCCGCTGCCATCGAGATGGGCAGAAGGCGACGATCTACTATGCCCTGGCCGAAGGCACCGTGGAGGAGAGCATCGCCACCACCGTCGTCGGTCGGATGGCCTCGATGGAGGCGATGGCCGGTGAGGACACCGCACTCCTCGATGCGATCGCCCTTGCCCTGTCCGAAACGCGGGATGCGGAAGCCGCCTGACCGAATCGCGGCTGGCTGGAACGGGATCGAACCGTCACGGTTGTGGCCTTCGAGGTCCGGCGCATGCAGGATGCTTCGGCCAACGAAAAGGACTCGCCCCGATGGCCCCACCGACGCCGAGCCTCGGACGCCTGATCAGCGAGGGCCTGCGCCACGGCGGAGATCTCGTGGGGCAGGAACTCGAACTGATGCGCCGGGAGACGGATGGCAACATCCGCGCCATCCTGGGCGTGTTCGCCTGCTTCGGTACAGCCGTCATCCTGCTGGTGGCTGCGTTGGCGATGGTGCTCGTGGCTCTGGTGAAGGGTCTGGCGGCTCTGATCGGGTCGGAAATCCTGGCGGCGCTGATCGTCGGTGCCCCGTTTGCGGCCGTTGCCCTGATCCTGATGATGCTCGGACTGCGTCGGATGGACCGCTCGAACCTGCTTCCGCGCCGATTCGAGCGTCAGATCGAGAAGGATGCCACCTTGATGACCGCCCGGAACGACGACTGAGCCTTACATACGAGGTCTGCCGGCCGGCGTCGCAGCACCGAGCAGAGCGTCCTTGTCGACGCCGAGCGCAGTTGCAATCTCAGCCAGCGCCACATGCTCGAGCTCGCTGATCCCGGCCTGATCGGCGACATCCGCCGCGATCAGGAACACGCTGGTCCGCTGGGCAACGTCCCGCTCGGCGATGGCCGAGACGAAGCTCAGGTTCTCCGCGCGCCCAGCCCGCGTCCGCGCGCGGGCAATGCCCTCGAACAGCTCCGATTCCAGCTTCAACGTGTCGTAGCCCCGCTCCAGGATCGGATTGGAACGCATGCCGGCGAGCGCTGCCTCGATCTCCTCCTCGTCGATTTCGTAATCCGCCAGGATCACATTGGCCGAGGCCGAGACCGCTGCCTCCATCAGGGGGCGGTCGCCGAGAAAGGCCCCCATGGTCTGGGAGAAACGCCCGACGAACTCTTGAAACACACCCATTCGTTTCCCCGAACACCTGGCGTTCCGCCTGCGTCGCCCTGGCTGGACCGTCGCATGGCAGATCGACCGCATCAAAAGCTTGGCGCCGCAGCGCTGTCAACGCACCCGCGGCCGGGACCTACGGACGCGCCGGCTTCGGCGGATACGCGTGAGTGGTGCCCTGAGGGTCGGTGACCCGCCAAGTCGTCCCGGCTCGCTCAAGGTAGTCCGGCCCCACCGGGACCTTGCCGTGCCCGCCGGGGATGTCGAGGACGTAGGTCGGCTGCGCGAGGCCGGACAGACCGCCCCTCAGGGTGCGGACGAGATCGCGCCCGGCCGCCAAGTCCGTCCGCAGGTGTCCGGTCCCCGGTGCGAGGTCGCCGTGATGCAGGTAGTACGGCTTGATCCGGTTCTCGACGAAGCGACGCATCAGGAGCGCCAAGGTCGCGGGATCGTCGTTGACGCCTGCCAGGAGGACCGTCTGGCTCACCATCGGGATCCCGGCATCCACCAGCCTCGCCACCGCCGCCATCGCCGCCGGAGTGAATTCCGCGGGATGGTTGGCATGCAGAGCCACGAAGACCGCGCCGCCGAAACGTTTCAGGGCGCCGATCAGGTCGTCGTCGACCGTGCCCGGATCGACGACGGGGACCCGCGTGTGAAAGCGCAGGACGCGCACGTGCGGGATGGCCCCGAGAGCGCCGGCGAGGTGTGCGAGGCGGCGCACCGAGAGTGCGAACGGATCGCCCCCGGTAACGACGACTTCCCAGATTTCCGGCCGGTCCGCGATGTAGGCGAAGGCTTCGGTGAGTTCGGCTTCGCTCAGGGTCCCCTGGCCCTCCGGGCCAACCATCTCGCGCCGAAAGCAGAAGCGGCAATAGACCGGGCAGACGTGCAGGGGCTTGAGCAGGACCCGGTCGGGATAGCGATGCACGAGGCCCGGCAGGGGGCTGTGGGCCGCGTCGCCGATGGGATCAGCGTCCTCCTCGGGCCGGGTCACGAGTTCTTCGGCCCGGGGCAGGAACTGCCGCGCGATCGGGTCGGCGGCATCGCACGGATCGATCAACTCGGCCATGTCAGGTGTCAGCGAGACGGCATAGCGCGCCGCGACGGCCTCCAGGGCCGAGAGATCGCCGGGCGCCACGAGGCCCGCACGGACGAGGGCGGCTGGACTGCGCAGGGCCGTCTTCATCGAGCTCCGCCCGCCACCGGCGTCCAGATCACATCCTCGATGTGGCGGGCATCGGTTGCCAGCATGACGAGGCGATCGAAGCCGAGGGCGATGCCACTTGCCTCCGGCATGATCGCCAGGGCTTCGAGGAAGTCCTCGTCGATCGGATAGGTCTCGCCATAGACGCGAGCCTTCTCGGCCATTTCCAGCGTGAAGCGCCGGCGCTGCTCGTCGGCATCTGTGAGCTCCCCGAATCCATTGGCGAGTTCAACGCCGCAGGCATAGAGCTCGAAGCGCTCGGCCACGCGGGGATCGTGTGGACTCGGCCGCGCCAGCGCCGCTTCGCTGACCGGGTATTCATACAGGATGGTCGGCCGCCCGATGCCCAGATGCGGCTCGATCCGCGCCACCAGCACCCGACTGAACAGATCGGCCCAGGTGTCGTCCTCCGCCACCCGGAGGTCTGCCCGACGCACCGCCCCGGCGAGCGCGTCGCGGTCGGTTGAACCGTCACGATCGATGGTGGCGAGGAGATCGATGCCGGCGCGCTCGGCAAATGCCTCGGCCAGGGTCAAGCGCTCGAACGTCGCGAACGGGTTGGCCTCCCGATCACGATGGCGCAACGTGCCGATGCCGGCGGTGTCGGCCGCGAGCGCCAGGAGGTCGGCGCAGTCCTGCATCAATTCCATGTACTCGGCCCCGGCCCGGTACCATTCGAGCATCGTGAATTCCGGATGGTGCAAGGGCCCGCGCTCCCGGTTGCGATAGACACGGGCGATGCTGAAGAGGCGCGGCTCACCGGCCGCCAGCAGCTTCTTGCAGGCGAATTCCGGCGAGGTGTGCAGGTAAAGCGGCTGACGCGCCCCGTCCGATCCGAGCGCCTCCGTGCTGAAGGCCGAGAGATGGGCCTCGTTGCCTGGAGAGATCTGGAGGGCGGCCGCATCGATCTCAACGAACTCGGCCGCCGCGAAATGCGCGCGGACAGCGGCGACGATGCGGTTTCGCGCCATCAGGGCCGGACGGCGGTCGGCGTGGCGATGCGGTGCCCACCAGGGGGAGGGGGTGTTCATACGCGAAAACTTTGCGGCCCGCACGGGAGGACATCAGGGTCTCGGGAGTGCCGCCTTGCGGTGCGACTGGCAACGGTGGCGCGGATAGGTTAGTGGCGGAGCCAAGATGTCGCTCCCGCGGAGGATTCCGCGTCGGGGCGCCGCGTCCGTTTTTTCAACGAACACAGCAGGACCAGACCCCGTGAAGGTGATCGCCTCTACGCTCCGCAAGGGCAACGTCGTCGACAAGGAGGGCAAGCTCTACGTCATCCTGACGGTCGAGAACATCCATCCCGGCAAGGGCACCCCGGTGACCCAGCTCGACATGCGCCGCATCACCGACGGCGTGAAGGTCTCCGAGCGCTACCGCACCACCGAATCGGTCGAGCGCGCCTTCGTCGAGGACCGGGAGCACACCTTCCTGTACGAGGACAGCGAGGGCTTCCACTTCATGAACCCCGAGAACTACGATCAGGTCGCGATCCCGAAGGACGTCGTCGGCTCCGCCGCGCCGTACCTGCAGGAAGGCATGGCCGTGATGGTCTCGACCCATAACGGCGTCGCGCTGACCCTGGACCTGCCGCAGCGCGTCGTTCTCGAAGTGACCGAGACCGAGCCGGCGATGAAGGGCCAGACCGCCTCGTCGTCCTACAAGCCCGCCATTCTCTCCAACGGCGTACGCACGGCCGTTCCACCCCACATCGCCGTCGGCACCCGCGTCGTGATCATGACCGAGGATGGCTCCTACGTGGAACGCGCCAAGGACTGACCGATTCCGGGAACGGCCCTCCGCCTCACGGGGCTGGGGCCGTTCCCTTAGCGGCCTCGTAGCAGGTCTGCGACAGGCTCTGGGCTCGCTGGCGCTCCGCCTGGGTGAAGCTTCGGGGCCGGTCGGC
Organism: Methylobacterium sp. Ger2507; assembly: GCF_055231875.1. Taxonomy (NCBI): domain Bacteria; kingdom Pseudomonadati; phylum Pseudomonadota; class Alphaproteobacteria; order Hyphomicrobiales; family Methylobacteriaceae; genus Methylobacterium; species Methylobacterium sp. Ger2507. The sequence goes on along the minus strand of NZ_JBUYVC010000001.1, from coordinate 4,658,064 downwards.
CCAGAGGTTCTCTCGCCGAAAGGCGTCCGAGACGCAGGCGGCGGCCCGGCTGCAGGCTGTGCTTTCGCCGCCAGTGGCAAGGCAGTTTCGTACGTAAAGCGCCCGAAACTCGGCGACACCCGCCTGCGGATGCGGTCCGGTCAGGGCGACGAGGCCCGTCAGCAGAGCCATCAGAATGGGCTGATGGATGAGGTAGATCGCCAGACTGTGGCGACCGGCCCAGCTCAGACCACGCCCGAACCAACCAGTCCCGGACCAGTCGGCCAATCGCGATCGGCCGACGGTGTCCCGCCCGTATCGGGCCAGCGCCACCCCCACCAGTACCATGCCGAACCAGGGAAACAGCGGCACGTAGTCGTTGGTCTGCGGCGTGCCGCGTCCCAATCCGATGAAGGACAGGATCGGCGCATCGAACGGACCGCCGGAGGCCCAAAGCGGAGCGGCGATCACGACGGCTGCTCCAGCGGCGGCCGCCCAGCCGGGCGCCTGCACGAAGGGCAGGGCCAGCACGCTCGAGGCCGCGATGCAGTGCAGGATGCCGAAAAAGATATAGCTTGATGGATCGGTGAGGTAGGTTGCGACTGTCACAAGGGCGGCCGCAGCCGCGATGCGGGCGAATCGCAGGCCGAAGCGCTTGGGTGCGAAGCGGCCGCCATTCATCAGAACGAGCCCGATGCCGACGAGCACGAGGAAGGTTCCGGCGATTCCGTGAGCGATCATGCGCCCCGGCGGCGTCAGGGCATAGTTCTCCGGCGTGAGCCGTAGAGCCCCGAGATCCCACGTGGCGTGGTAGAGCGCCATCGCCAGCAGTGCGAGGCCACGCGCGGCATCCAGAGCAGCGTACCGGAAGCGCGGCGCGACGGAGGTCAACAACCAGGATTTCATCGCAGAGGCCGTACCATCGAATGATGGCCTCCGCGACGACGCGACGATCTCCGGTCTCGACGGACGCTTTCGCGCAACAGCGCTAACGAAATTTCAGCTTTGCGCGCTCGATCGAAAAAATCCTGAGCCCCCGCCGGTCTTTGCGCCGGAAAATGGCAAGGTGCGCTGTTGCACGCGCACAGCCCTGCCGAACAATGCGGCATCGGGAAGCCGGCGGACGCATGAAACGGGCTTCCGCCGAGTCATGACTTTGTTAATCTCTGGCGCGGGTCGCGTGACGTGATTCGGTGTGGGTTGCTGACATGTCTGACGATTTCGGTTCAGGCCCGTTTGGGCAGCGTTCGTCGGGGGAGCAGGACGAGAACCGCTCCGTCGAAGGACAGAGCATCGATGCCCAGCGGCCCCTCGACCTCATGGAGGTCGCCGGTCGGATCAAATGGTTCGATGTCTCGAAGGGCTTCGGATTCATCGTCCCCGACGACGGCTCGGCCGACGTGCTTCTCCACATCACCTGCCTGCGTCGCGACGGGCACCAAAGCGCCAGCGAGGGCGCACGCGTCGTCGTGGAGGCCACCGAGCGGCCGCGCGGCTGGCAGGCTTTCCGGGTGATCTCGCTCGACCAGTCGACGGCGCTGCACCCCTCAGAGCTGCCGCTTCCGCGCACGCATGTCACGGTTACACCCACCAGCGGGCTCGAAACCGCGGTGGTGAAGTGGTTCAACCGTCTCCGCGGCTTCGGCTTTCTCAGCCGCGGCGATGGGACACCCGATATCTTCGTTCACATGGAGACGCTTCGCCGCTACGGGATCGCCGAACTCAAGCCGGGCGAGATGGTTCTCGTCCGCTATGGCGATGGTTCCAAGGGCAAGATGGCCGCCGAAGTCCGGCTCCTCGACGGCGCGCTGCCCGCCTCACACTGACGGATGGTCCGGTGCTCTCCAGACACGTGATCGACTGGCGCGATGGATGTCGCGCGCTCCTCGCCCTTGTGCTCCTCGCCCTGATCCTCGATCCAGCGGTGGCGCAGGATGCGCGTTCGGGACCGACCGAACCGCTGAGCATCGTGGGCCGCGAGGGACGGCACGTCTTCGCCGTCGAGGTGATGCGCACCGACGCGGAGCGTTCGCGCGGCCTGATGTACCGTCGCTCGATGGCGCCCGACCACGGCATGCTGTTCGATTTTCAGGCTTCCGCCCCGGTGGCGATGTGGATGAAGAACACCTACCTGCCGCTCGACATGGTGTTCATCCGGGCCGACGGCACCATCGCAAAGATCGCGGCAGATACCGAGCCGCTCTCGACAAAGGTCATTCCGTCGAACGAACCGGTGCTGTCCGTGCTCGAACTCAATGCCGGGACCGCGGCACGTCTCCGTCTGCATGCCGGAGACCGGGTGGAGCACTCACTCTTCGAGAAGCCGGCGCGCTAGCGTCGGTTCTTCCGGGTCCCACCCTCGAACACACCGAGAACAAAGGCTTGACGTCGCCGAGGTTTCCCATCAGTGTTCCCTTAATGTTCTGATCCATTTCGGGACTGCCACCAGGCAGCCGCGGGACTGGCGGCGAGGGGACATCATGTTCGATCTCACTTTAGACGACGCGTGCCGGCCGAGCCCGATCCTTTTCGAGAATGCGGACTGGCGTGTGGCTGCCGACGGTCTCGAGCATCGCGAGACCGGGTACTTCATCGCCCGAGAGGCGATTGGGATTCGGCGCGACAATCTTTGGGAATGGCCCCTGCACTTGGCCGAGAAGAACTGGTGCACGGTCCGCCTCTTCCGCGAGGCGTTCCTGGCTGCGATCGATGCCTTCGGCGTCGCGCGCGATGCCGATCTGGCGCAATCCTTCGCGGTCGCCTTCGGTTTCGTGGCATCGGGCGCTTCGCAAAAGAGCGAGGAGGACTTCGTATCGCTCGGGGATCTCGTGCGACCGAAATCAACGGTGAAGGGCACCTCTCGAAAACGCAATCCGGCCTCCGAGGGGCGGGTCATAGCGCGGCGGATGGGATTACCGGCGTCTCAGCGGATCGGCGAAACGAGCCGTCACCGTATCGCCCTCTAACGTCTGGTCGCTGCTGCTGCATGCCCTAGGTACTCGACGACGTCGAAATTCGCCGCGAGGATCTCATGTCGCAGACACCGGATCATGTTGAGGACAGCTCAAACCTCGAAGGTCTCGACGGCCTGCTGACGCCGCCCTTCTCGCGACGCGGCTTTGTCATGACCAGCTTGATGACCGGTCTGACCCTGGCAACCAGTTCGGTCGATGCTCAGGTCATCCACACGGATGCCGACTCGATCGAGGCCGGCGAAGTCAAGATCCCAGCCGTCGACGGTCCCATGCCAGGCTACCGAGCCATGCCGAAGGGCGAGGGGCCATTTCCGATCGTGCTGGTTATCGAGGAGATCTTCGGCGTCCACGACTACATCAAAGATATCTGTCGTCGCCTGGCTCAAGCCGGCTACTGTGCGGTCGCGCCTGAACTTTATGCGCGTCAGGGCGATCTTTCGACGATGACCGATGCGAAGGTGATCATTCGCGACATCATTTCGAAGACACCCGACGCACAGTGGATCGCCGACCTCGACTCAGCAGCCGCCTGGGCCATTTCGACGTCGCGTGGGGACCAGGGGCGGATCGCCGCCATGGGGTGGTGTCGTGGTGGGCGAGGCGTCTGGCTCTACGCCGCACACCGAAAGGACCTGAAAGCGGGAATCGCCTGGTACGGGCCAGTCGGGGGTGAGCGCACCGAGATCCAGCCGAAAACCGCATCGGACGTCGCCGCCGATATACAGGCGCCACTGCTCTGCCTTTACGGCGGTGCCGATGCCGGCATTCCGGTCGCGGCCGTGGAGGCTGCACGAGACAAGGCAAAAGCCGCAGGCAAATCGGTCGAGCTCGTCGTCTATCCCGAGGCACCCCACGGCTTTCACGCCGATTATCGGCCAAGCTATCGCGAAGCGGATGCCAAAGACGGATGGGCACGCGCCTTAGCCTTTCTGAAATCTCATGGCGTTGGCTAAAATCCTTAGAAAAGCGTGACGCTGAAAGCACAGGACGAGTCCGCAAGCCTCGATCCGGATATTCGGTTGGTTCCGCCACATTGACAGCGATGCGCCCCCATGGCGCAAGATTGCGCTTGGCCCGCCGTTCTGGCCCGAAGAGCGTACCGGACCCATGAGCGCTGTGAATTCGTCTGATGCACGTCCCGTAATCCTCGTCGTCGAGGACGAACCAGACGAGCGCTTCCTCGCGGCTGAGCTGCTCGAGGAAACCGGTTTTCGCGTTATCGAGGCCGAGACAGCCGAGCGCGCACTCGCGATCCTGAACGACCGGGGCGACGAAGTCAGTGTCGTCTTCTCTGACGTGCGCACACCCGGCCCGATCGGCGGCTTCGAGCTGGCCCGCATCATCGGCGTAACTTGGCCGCGTGTCCGGGTCCTTCTGACATCCGGGGATGCCGGCGATCAGCCGAGTGACTTGCGTGTTTCAGCGACTTTCATTCCGAAGCCGTGGCGAGCAGCCGACATTCTAGCCTGGGTGCAGGAAGCCGCCGGCCGAACCGATAGCAGCGTTTCCAGGCCTGACATCATCGGTTCGTCGGCCCCCGGCAACTGAAAATTATCTTAAATCAAGGGAAACATTGACGCAGAAGGCCGTTGTCCGGTTTCTGAAATCGAGAGGCCGAGCGATGGCCCGAAAGCCAGCGATGACCTTTGCGCAGTCGGTGAACGCCCAACGTCCGGATGAATTCTGGTCCTCGTTGACAGGCTTATCGGATGATTGGCTGCTTGCCACCATCGGACACAGTTTGCGGAACATCTATGAGCCGATGACGGATTCTGATCAGCCGAGGGATCTTCTGCAACTCGCCGTCCTGATTGAGGAGCGGGTCAGGGACATCGGTCGCTGAAGCCTTGCATTCTACCGGCCGGGTGCGGCGGGAATACCGCACTTGTCCGCTGCGACTTGACGTATGGTTCGGATCACATTTCCTCCGTGCTTCGCTAGGACCGGCTTTTCGAGCTTGGGACATGAGACGTACGGGCCTGCGTCACCGGATCAACCATGCGTCTGAACCTGAGTTTCGGTGTCGCCGCGATCAGCGCTGCCTGCCTCATCTCTCTGGCCACGCCGGTGATCGCTGCCACTCCGCCGAACCAACCGGCTGAGGGTCCCGGCGGGGTCGGCGATCGAGCTGCCGCGATCGTGAAGCGCGGTCTCGGCAAGGCGGGGTCTGGTAGCTTCGTGTTCTACAAGTCTGGTGACGCGCCGGCCCAGGGACGACCGGTCGTCATCCTCCTGCATGCTTGGGGCGCCCCGAACCCGCAGGCCTATGGGAGCTGGATCGACCACCTTGCGCGGACCGGGTCCCTGGTCATCTTCCCACGGTTCCAGGATCTTAATCGCACTCGCCCATCCGAATCGACCGCCATTGCCGAGCGCATCGTCAAGGCGACCCTTTCGGATCTGGCGGCCGACGCGGAGGCAAAGCCCGATGTGAAGCGTGTCGCCGTGATCGGCCATCTTGCCGGCGCACCCATTGCGGCAAACTTCGCTGCTGATGCCTTAGAGCAGGGCCTGCCCACTCCGCGGCTGGTATTTGCCGTGATGCCCGGCGGGATTGCCAGCGATGCGCGGGCGCGGGGCGTGGTTCTGCACGATCTCAGTCGGATTGCGCCGGAGACGCTGGTGGTCACCGTAATCGGCGATCGTGATGCCCGGGCCGCCGATCTTGCCGCTCGACGGCTGCTGCGGGATGCCAGCGCAGTTCCAGCTGAGCGTAAGCTGTTCGTGCGGGCGCTGTCGGATGACCATGGCTTTCCCGCCTTGGCCGCCACGCTGACCTCTCCAGCGGCGGTCGATTCCGCGTATGACGGGGCGGCGATCAAGCTCCCGCCTGAGCCGCCACGCGATCCGAAGCAGCCGGCCCCGCCCTTCAAGTGGTCTCCGGACATGGCGTTGACCGGCGAACAGACCACACTGGTTTCACAGATCAACAACGCACGGGCCGATAGCTTGGACTATTTAGCCTACTGGAAGACCTTCGACCTTGCCGCCGCTTCGGCGTTCTCCGGCACCGATGCGACAACCCTGAAGGGCAATCCTCGTTTCAGCGACATGGAACGCTGGGCCGATGGCTGGCCGGTGAAGCGCCTGGTCGTCGAAACCCCACGAGCGCCGGCTGTCCAGCCGACGGCATCGCAACGAACGCCTGCGGCGGCCGCCGATCGGCCCAAATCACAGCCGGCACGACGTCCCTGAATATTCCATATCGAAGTTCTTCGGCGGCACTCCACGCGCGCCGATAAAGCGTCGGTATTCAGTGGATGCCAAAATCCACCGACGCCGGCATGGGTTGCTGAAGTGCCGGCACAATCGCGAGACGTGGCGCAAGCTTTGCGTGACCTACGTCCGGATCGACCGGACAGGCCATCATGCCCGATTTCATCGCTATCCTTGGCGCGTCGACACTGTTCTGCGCCACAGTCATCGTGCTGAACGGCCTCACGAGAATGGCGATTCAGCTCAATTGTGCGACTGGAGATCTCGCCGAGAACGGATTGGCGCAATTTGGCGTGGCGATCGCCATCGCGGGGCTCGCCTTGCAGAGATCCTTTCGTCGAAAGGGTCTTGAAGGTCCGTTGTCGGGACCCGGCGAAAACCGTCGGACCTGATGAACGTTTTCGGCTTTTCGCGGCATGTTGAAAACGTGGCGATCCTGTGACGCGCGCAGGAACCGTCCAGCTAAGTTGGCGTTATGCTGTCATGAGGTCGCAGCCCATGCTGCACCGTACTTGTTCAAGGGGTGAGTCACATGCTCGGATGGGCCGTTACGTTCCTGGTCGTCGCCCTCGTCGCGGCGCTTCTTGGCTTCGGTGGTATTGCCGGCACCGCAATGGAAGCCGCCAAGCTGGTATTCTTCGTTGCGATCGTTCTGTTCGCCATTTCGGCCGTCATCGGCCTGATGCGCGGCCGTTCGCCGACACTCTAACGAGCCAAGCGGCGCGTTACGCTTCGCGACTCTGACGTGAAGGCCGCCCCAAGACGGGCGGCCTTTCTTATTTCGGCAACGGTCCAATCGAGAGATGTCCTCATCCCGACACTGAAACAGGTAATTGTGGGTCCACCATCACCTGGAGCTTAGGGTTCGGAAGGGGGAGAAGACGTGTCGAGCTGCGCGATCAGATCGCGGAAACGGTCCGGCACGGGTTGCTGAACGATGGTATCGTACATCGCGCGCAAATGTAGACCGATGCGTTTCTGGGTGTGATCGCTGAGGCCTTGTCCTGCCGACGAGGCGTCCGCCTTCGAGGTAGAACCTTCCGCCGAAGGCCCATGCCTCGATCCGTCATCATCCATACTAAGGTCCCCTTGGATGTCGACAAGCGACATCGCCGCGATTGTTTTGCGGCTTCACATAGGCCATGGCTGCACCTGCAACGCTGGTGTGAACAATCGGTTCCCGACCAGCGGAACGGAGCCCTGCATTCCGCGTTGTGGCGGAGGCGCCCGAGAGAACGGCAAAGCCAAGGGGATATAATGTCGACAGCTCAACTCGTCGTTCAGCATCTGCCGTACCTGCGCCGTTATGCGCGGGCGCTGACCGGCAGCCAGGTTGCTGGCGACGCTTACGTAGCGGCCACCCTGGAGACTCTCGTGAACGAGCCGGAGACGCTCGGTCGCAGCTCCAACGTGAAGGCCGACCTGTTTCGTGTCTTCACCCGAATCTGGAATTCGCTGTCCGTGAATGGCCAGAGCGAACAGGTGCAGCATGACCTTCCGGCGGAAGTCCGGCTCGGACAGATCACGCCTCTGCCACGCCAAGCCTTCTTGCTCTCCTGCCTCGAAGGGTTTTCCGAAGAAGACGCGGCGATCATTCTCGACGTCGACGTCAGCCAAGTCCGCGACCTCGTCGACGAGGCAGGCCGCGAACTTGCCGCTGATATGGCAACCGAGATTCTGATCATTGAGGACGAGCCTCTGATTGCCATGGATCTCGAGGCTTTGGTCGAAGGACTCGGCCACAACGTGATCGGGGTCGCGCGGACCCGGACGGAGGCTATCAAGATCGCGTCCGGTGGAACTCGTCCAGGTCTGATCCTCGCTGACATCCAGCTCGCCGACGGGAGTTCGGGTCTTGATGCCGTTAACGATCTCCTCAAGACCTTCGAGGTCCCGGTTATCTTCATCACCGCCTATCCCGAGCGCTTCCTGACGGGCGAACGGCCGGAGCCGGCGTTCCTCATTGCGAAGCCGTTCCAGCCTGCCAACGTCTCGGCCGTGATCAGCCAAGCCCTGTTCTTCCAGCAAAGCGCTCGGCGACGTGAGGCGAAGTCCGCCTGATATACCCCAGCCCCGGAACGTCGCGTTCGCGCTGGATCTCCCATCCGATCGCTCATCAACCCCGGTGTCCGCACCGGGGTTTTTTCGTTGCGGCGCGGGCCGCTGTCGCGTGGCGGGCCGGCATAAAAAAACGGGTCGGAAAATCCGACCCGTTTGGAAGGTTCCGGCCTGTGCACAAGGGGAATGCGGGGGAGGACCAGGCGGCCGGGTGCTCGAACAACGGCGTCGAGAACCGCAGGTTCCGAATGGGCCAGACCCTGCTGCATTTTTCTCCGCTGTGATGCGCTGAGGCCACAGCGTAAGCGCTCCTGCAGCCGATCTTTCGTTACTCCAGACAAAGCGATTTATTCGGCTAACGCCACGATACCCACGATCGAACGGTTAAGGAACCGTTGTGGCAGCGCCGCGTTACCGCATTAGCCTGTCAAGCTCCCTGTGGAGATTACGACGATGTTTCGCTCCGGCTTGTTTCTCAATGTGAGTGGGCCGGCTGCGCTGTTGACACTGCTGATACATCCGGCCCTGCGCCACAGCGCTGATCAGAACATCGTTCAACAGCGCTCAGTCATATCAGCGCCCGCCAATGCCAGCGGGGAGGCAATGTTTCCCCCGCGGACCGTACGTCCCGTTCACATCGCGTCGATACCGAATATTCGAGACCGGCCGATGCTTGTTGCACCCTCAATCGGTCAAACAGCAAGCGAACGGGACATCCCTCGTGTTCGGAAGCCGCTTCAGGAAGGTTGTGAACGCTCGATCAGCTCTCTGGCGGGCCCTGAGGCCCGCCGCATGGTACCTGGCCGGTGCATGACATGAAACGTTCGGCTGTCGTCCAAGGCTTCAACAAGAAACACCCCGTTCCATAGGAACGGGGTGTTTCTTGTTGCGTGGAACGGCTCGCGTGAAACGGCGTGCACCCTATTGAGGCTGCACGCCGTCCCGAAATTACTCGTCGCCGGGACGACCGGACCCACTGGACTGGCCGCCCTTACGGCCGGCATTCGATGCCAATTCGCGGTCCTGCGAAAACGAGCGCTTTTCTGCCGGGACGCTGCGGCCGCCCTTGCTCGCGATCTCTCGCTGCCGTTCGAGGTCCATCGATGCGAAACCTCGCTTCGAGGTGGAATTTCCTGATGCCATCAGTGCCTCCTCAGCTATGCGTTCACTGTCATCACAACCTTTGCCAATATCGATGGTTCCTCGTCTGATGGCTGAGCCGGCAGTTAGTACCGCCACCATTGGCATTTAATCCGAGCGTAACCATTGAACCTGCGTTGGGTGGTCTCAGCCCGTCGGCCGTAGGCCGGCGTCAGGGTTTCGCCAGCAGCGACCCCACTCGCCGGGGCTGGACAAAGCCTGTTTGGCCCGCATTGGATACATGACGATCGCGGCGTGCCCGCAAGGACGTCGCGCCGCTGGAGCCCGCCCTATGACCCTCGAAACCGAGGTTACGTCCCTTCGCCAGGTGCCGTTGTTCAGGGGTGTCGAGCCCTCGCGCCTCAAGTTGCTTGCCTTCACGAGTGAGCGAGTACATTTCGAGGCGGGGCAGCAACTCTTCGCGCGCGGCGACGCCGCCGATGCAGCCTACCTGTTGCTGGAAGGGTCGGCCGAGGTCGCGATAGAAGGGCCGCATGGTCCGTTCCGCCTTGCGCTCCTCGGCGCCAATGCCCTGGTTGGCGAAATGGGCATCCTGGCCGATCAGCCGCGCTCCGCCACGGTCGCCGCGGTAGAACCGGCCACCGCACTGCGGATCGACCGCACCGTGTTTTTGGAGTTGCTGGCTCAGTTCCCTCCGATCGCCATCGCAGTGATGCGGGAATTGGCCCTCCGTCTCGAACAGACCAATCAGCAGCTTGCCGAGACCCGGGGTTAGGCGGGGTCGGGGTAGCGTAGACCTGTCGATTCAGGCAGCCGGATAGGTGATGAATTCCATCAGGGACCCATCCGGGTCTCGGAAATAGAGACTGACGCCGGATCCGGCGGCTCCATTGCGCTCGACCGGTCCGAGTTCCACGGTTACGCCTTGCGACGCCAGATGGGCGGCGGCCTGCTCGATCGTCCCCGACCAGCGGAAGCAGAGATCGCTGTTGCCCGGCATGACAGGCCGCTCGGCGAGCGGGGCCGCACTCACGCCCGGCCCATGAACGTTCAGCTGCACCCCTCCAAAGCGGTAGGCGAACGCCGCTCCGCGCGGGATGAGTTCTGCGCCCATGACGTCACGATAGAAGGCATTGGACCGCGCCCAGTCGGTGACATGAATGACGCAATGGTCCAGGTGCACGGCCGGGGCGAGATCGGTCAGGAATGTGCCGGTGTCAAAATTTGCCAGCGTCTGCGTCTCGACCATGCGCGATCGTGCCTCGTTCCCAGGATGGGTAGTCCGATCATGCGAGGCCGCTTCCTTCGACGCAATGGCTCCAAACGCCGGCCGATCGTAGGCACCTCGAAAACGTCGCTTCCCGGCCCGACAGAGCGAGGACTACTTCCGGGAAGGTCAGCAACATCATGACTGCGGCGGGAATGACACAACGTCGGGCGGCCGGGAGGGGTAGTCAGGGGACAGTGCCGTCGCCCAACGCGTCGAAACGTGGAGTTGTCCATGCCGTCCCGCCGCCTCGTCCTCGGGCTGATCCTGATCGCACCCCTCGCCGCATGCCAGTCGCGCGGTCCCATGAATCTCGCGCAGGACGACGAGGCGGCCTGGTACACCGGAACGATGCCGGACAAGCCGTATGACGTGCCACTCGTCGACAAGAACCGGCTCGACCCAAAGTACCGACGTCAGGTGGTGTGGTACACCGGGCCGGAGAAGCCGGGCACGATCGTCGTCGACATCGATAACCGGCAGCTTGCCCTGGTGCAGGAAGACGGCTCCGCCGTGCAGTACGGCGTCGGCGTCGGCAAGCTGGGTTTCTCGTGGAAGGGTCAGGCCCGGGTCGGACGGAAGGGCGTCTGGCCTGACTGGAGCCCCACCACCACCATGGTGTCGCTCAATCCGGACCTGCCGCGCACCCGCAAGGGCGGTGTCGACAATCCCCTCGGCGCCCGTGCCCTGTACCTCTACCAGGGCAATCGTGACATCCTGTTCCGTATCCATGGCACCAACGAGCCCTGGAGCATCGGCGAGCAGATGTCTTCGGGGTGCGTCCGCATGCTCAACGAAGACATCGTCGACCTCTATGAGCGGGTGCCCGTCGGCACTCAGGTCCTCGTCAAGCGCAACGGCAAGTACCGAGTTTGAGGTCGACTGCGAGTCGTAGCTGACGGTCACCCTGGCGCCCTCATCGGATCTGCGGTGACCGGACGAACCCGGGAAAGCGTTTCATGACCTTCACGATTTCAAGCGTTCAACCAGTGATAGCGCTCGTAGCCGGCGTGTTGATCCTGATCATGCCGCGCCTGCTCAACTTTATCGTTGCGATCTATCTGATCCTGGTGGGGCTCATTGGCCTCGGCGTCTTCCGCTCGTTTGGATGATCGCCTGACGGCCACGTTACAGCCGGACCGAAGCGTCACGGTGTCGGCCCCTGAATGATCCATTCATCTTGCGTTGCAGCATGAGATGGTCCAACCCGCCGTGTTAGGCATGGGGCAGTGTTCACTCCTGCAAGCGGACGGATACAGATGGGCAAATGGGTCTACTCCTTCGGTGATGGCAAGGCCGAGGGCCAGTCGTCCATGCGCAACCTGCTGGGCGGGAAGGGCGCTAACCTCGCAGAGATGTCGAATCTCGGTCTGCCGGTTCCTCCCGGGTTCACCATCACGACCGAAGTCTGCACCTACTACTATGACCACGGGCAGCAGTATCCCGACGAACTGAAAAGTCAGGTCAAGGCCGCCCTGGACGCCGTCGGTGCGCTCACGGGCCGCGGCTTCGGCAATCCAGAGAACCCGCTCCTCGTCTCGGTCCGCTCCGGCGCCCGCGCTTCGATGCCGGGAATGATGGACACGGTGCTCAACCTGGGCCTGAACGACGTCACCGTCGAAGCCCTGGCGCACGGTGCCGGTGACCCACGCTTCGCCTACGATTCCTACCGGCGCTTCATCACCATGTATTCGAACGTCGTCCTCGGCGTGGAACACCACGCCTTCGAAGAGGCCCTGGAGCACTACAAAGAAGGCAAGGGCGTCAGCCTCGACACGGAGCTCGGGGCCGAGGACTGGAAGCACCTCGTCGGCAAGTACAAAGCCATCGTGAAGGCTGAGCACGGTTCCGACTTCCCGCAGGCACCGGAGGATCAGCTCTGGGGTGCCATCGGCGCGGTATTCGATTCCTGGATGATCCCGCGTGCCAAGAAGTACCGTGAGCTGAACAGCATCCCGGAGAACTGGGGTACGGCCGTCAACGTACAGGCCATGGTTTTCGGCAACATGGGCGACACGTCGGCCACCGGTGTTGCCTTCACCCGCAATCCCTCGACCGGCGAGCGCGCCCTCTACGGCGAGTTCCTGATCAACGCTCAGGGCGAGGACGTGGTGGCGGGTATCCGCACCCCGCAGGACATCACCGAGAAGGCCCGCATCGAGGCGAAGTCCGATCGTCCGTCGATGGAATTGGCGATGCCGGATTCCTACGCCGAGCTGGTGCGGATCTACGGTCTTCTCGAGAACCACTATCGCGACATGCAGGACATGGAGTTCACCATCGAGAGCGGAAAGCTCTGGATGCTCCAGACCCGCAACGGCAAGCGCACCGCCAAGGCGGCCCTGCGCATCGCCGTCGATCTCGCAGCGGAAGGCCTGATCACCGAGGAAGAGGCTATCGGCCGCGTCGAGCCCGCGGCTCTCGACCAGCTCCTTCACCCGACCATCGATCCGAAAGCCGAGCGCAAGGTCATCGCCGCCGGTCTTCCAGCTTCGCCGGGTGCGGCCACCGGTGAGATCGTCTTCAATTCCGAGGACGCCGAAGCCGCCCGCAAGGCGGAGCGCAAGTGCATCCTCGTGCGTGTGGAGACCTCTCCGGAGGACATCCACGGCATGCATGCCTCCGAGGGCATCCTGACAACGCGCGGCGGCATGACCAGCCACGCGGCCGTGGTGGCACGCGGCATGGGCAAGCCCTGCGTCTCCGGCGTCGGCTCGATCCGCGTCGACTACAAGGCGGGCACCCTCTCGGTCGCCGGGACCACCCTGAAAGCCGGCGACAAGATCACCATCGACGGCTCGACCGGCCAGGTCCTTCTCGGAGAGGTGGCGATGCTGGAACCCTCCCTGTCGGGCGAATTCGCCACTCTGATGGGGTGGGCCGACAAGGTCCGCACCATGAAGGTCCGCACCAACGCCGACACGCCGACCGATGCGCGCGCCGCTCGCAACTTCGGCGCGGAGGGTATCGGTCTGTGCCGCACCGAGCACATGTTCTTCGAAGGCGACCGCATCGTCGCCGTTCGCGAGATGATCCTCGCCGATGACGCGGAGGGCCGCCGGGCCGCCTTGGCCAAGATCCTCCCCTACCAGCGTCAGGACTTCGTCGAGCTGTTCACCATCATGTCGGGCCTGCCCGTCACGATCCGTCTCCTCGACCCTCCGCTGCATGAGTTCCTGCCTCATACCGACGAGGAGGTGCGCGACGTTGCCACCAGCACGGGGGTGTCGGAGGACAAGCTGCGCCGCCGCATGACGGAGCTGCACGAGTTCAACCCGATGCTCGGGTTCCGCGGCTGCCGCCTCGCCATCGCCTTCCCGGAAATTGCCGAAATGCAGGCGCGGGCGATCTTCGAAGCCGCCGTGCAGGCAGCCAAGGAGACCGGCGCACCCGTGACCCCCGAGGTGATGGTGCCACTCGTCTTCACCAAGATGGAGTTCGACATCGTCAAGGCACGCATCGACGCCATGGCGAAGGCCGTCGCTGCCGAAACGGGAGGCATCGTCGACTATCAGGTGGGCACGATGATCGAGCTGCCGCGAGCAGCCCTGCGCGCGGGCGACATCGCTGAAACGGCGGAGTTCTTCTCCTTCGGCACCAACGACCTGACGCAGACCGCGCTCGGCATCTCGCGCGATGACGCCGCGACCTTCCTGGGAGCCTACACCCAGAAGGGCATTCTCTCCGCCGATCCATTCATCTCGATCGATCAGGAGGGCGTCGGTGAGCTCGTGCGCATCGGCGTGGAGCGTGGGCGGGCGGTCCGGCCCGACATCAAGCTCGGAATCTGTGGCGAGCACGGCGGCGATCCATCCTCGATCGCCTTCTGCCAGGAGGTCGGCCTCGACTACGTGTCGTGCTCGCCCTACCGCGTGCCGATCGCGCGCCTCGCTGCGGCTCAGGCGGCCCTTGCCGCAAAGGCCTCGAAGTAAGCGGACGCTCCGGTCTAAGCTTTCCCGAAGCTTACGACATCCATCCGGGGCGGTCCGTGACCGTCCCGGGCGCCCAGCGCAGCGTTCCGTTCAACAAATTGTCGAAAACGCGGCGAACTGATTTCACGCGGGCACGTTCAGTGCTAGTGCCGATCCGTTGCGCGCAGGCCATCCTGCCCAGAGGGGCGGCAGCCAACGCGTGGGATCGCCGTCATGAACGATACCAGCCCACCCCCTTTGTTTCTCACTGAGAACTCCGTCGGCGTTCCACTTCCGCGAGCGGTGCAGCAGGTCTTTCTCTGGGTCGTCGCCAGCATCGGCGGGCTAGCGACCCTTTCCCTGTTCGTGTTCGCCGTCGCCACACAAAGCGGCGCCGATGCGGAACGCATCGCGAGTGCCCAGAATGGCGATCGCTCCGGGCTTTCGGCACTGGTCGGCAGTCTGGCGGCCACGCATGGACGACCCGGCTCGATCTGAGCGGCGGCCTTAACCGGTCCGCAACCATACCGCACGATAGTTCGATCGACCGGCTGGCATCCCGCGTGTGGGATGAACGACCGGACGGTAGGGCATCCTGGTGCGAGTCGGTTGCGTGGGTACGAAACGATCACGACGGACGTCGCATCTTCGTTGGCTGAGTGCCGCGATGACCCCGTGGGCGGCCGGCGTCGGGTTACTGGTGTCCTTCACGGCAACGGCCGGCACCGACATGGCGCCTGGCATTGCAGGCTCTCTTGCGCCACGCGCCCGGCTTCTTGCCACTGCATCACCGGGCGCACGCCTCTCCGGGACGGAGACCCGCACCCATCCGGCACGGCGGACGGCGAGCAGAGCAACCTTCGATCGCCCTGGCGAAACCGACAGAGAAGCGATTCTGGTTCGGGCCAGTCTGACCGAGATGAGTGGGGGATTGCTGCCGCCCGGCAACGCTGCACCGAGCCTCGACGTCGATGCGGGCTTCGTGCCGACACCGGATCTCGGACGCGTCCGGAGCCCGGAGGTAGAGGGTTCCGTCGTGGTCGTCGACGATGGCGCGACTCCGGCCATTCCACGCGCCGAAGCCTTGTCGTCCACCACGCCGGCGCCTGCCGACGCGACACCGATCGAAATCGCGGCCGCGAGCCTGGTGTTCCCGGGCCTGTCACCGCGGGCCGGACAGACCGATGGTGGGACATCGACCCCGGAGACCCTGCCGGACGTCGCGCGGCATCGCTACGCCGACCTGATTGGTGCCGATGCCAAGGATCGCGAGCAGCGTTGCCTCGCCGAGGCGGTGTATTTCGAAGCGCGCAGCGAATCCGACGAAGGCCAGGCTGCGGTTGCGCAGGTGGTTCTGAACCGGGTCAAAAGCGGGCTCTATCCGAGCAACGTCTGCGGTGTGGTGTATCAGAACCGGCATCGTTACATGGGCTGCCAGTTCTCCTTCGCATGCGAGGGCAAGTCCCTACGCATCACCGACGATGGTTCCTGGCAGACGGCCTCCCGCATCGCGAGCGCGGTGATCGACGGCCGCACTTACCTGGATGAGGTCGGCGGAGCGACCCATTACCATGCCGATTACGTAAGACCCGGCTGGTCGCGTCGCTTGAAGAAAATGGACGTCATCGGGCGGCATATTTTTTACCAGCTCAAGCGCGGACAAACCTGAAACTCGGTATTGTTCCGGGGCGTTTAACAGAAGCGGGGAAACACCTAAGTAGTCCTAAGCTTGGGTTAATT
Organism: Methylobacterium sp. Ger2507; assembly: GCF_055231875.1. NCBI lineage: Bacteria > Pseudomonadati > Pseudomonadota > Alphaproteobacteria > Hyphomicrobiales > Methylobacteriaceae > Methylobacterium > Methylobacterium sp. Ger2507. The sequence goes on along the minus strand of NZ_JBUYVC010000001.1, from coordinate 4,641,817 downwards.
TTACCTTGAGTCTCGATAGAGCTTGATCGGACGGCAACTTGGCGGCCTCTGGGACGTCGAGAGGCGCGCGGGCTTCGCGCACCATCCCGTCCCGTAAAGCGTTTCGCGCCGAGGTACCCTCATGACCACGCCGGTCGCCCCCCGCCTTCTTCTCGCTGCCCTCGCGGGCGCCGTCGTGACCATCTCGTCGGCCCAGGCCGGTGGCTGCGGTGGCGCCGAATGCTACCGCCACGTCAACACGCCTCCGGTCTATGGTGCCGTCTCCGAGCGTGTTCTGGTACGGCCTGCCGAGACGATCTATCGCACGATTCCGCCGGTCTATGAGACCGTCTCCGAACGGGTCGTCGTGGCGCCGGGTGGCCGCGTCTGGCAGACTCGCCGCGATGCTTATGGCGCGTTGATCGGCTGCTGGGTCGACGTCCCGCCCCAGTACGCGGTGCGCCGCCGACGCATTCTGGTACAGCCCGCCCAAACCGTCCCGGAGACGATCCCTCCGGAATACGCCAGTGTCCGGCGCCGCATCCTGATCCAACCGGCACGGTCGGGCTGGGTGCCGGCGAATTACGGCCAGGGCGGCTATCCGGGCACCTACGGCCCCAGCCTCGCCGTCGGTTCCATTCCAGACGCCTTCGGCATCACCGGGGCCAGTTCGGCGGATGTCGGCGTCGGTCTCGGCTTCTCCTCCGGCAGCATCTACGACGGCTATTGAGCGGGCATCGGTTACAGCCGAGTCTCTGAAGGCGGACGCGCTCGGCGGCGCTTGATTCGGACAGGTGCCGCCACACCTCTGATAGAGGAAGCGGAGATACGCGATGGGTCACTTCAAGGCTTGGGTCGTCGAGAAGACGGAAACGGGCCAGTCCCTGACCTTCAAGGACTTCGACGAGGCCGACCTCATGGACGGCGACGTCACGGTGCGGGTGACCCACTCGACCGTGAACTACAAGGACGGCTTGGCGATGACCGGGCGCTCACCGGTCGTCCGGCGCTTCCCGATGATTCCCGGCATCGACTTCGCCGGCATCGTCGAGCACTCCGACCATGGCGACTATAAGCCGGGCGATGCCGTCGTGCTCACCGGCTGGGGCGTCGGCGAGAGTCATCTGGGGGCCTATGCGCAGCGGGCCAGGGTGAAGGGCGACTGGTTGGTGCCGCTGCCGGCGGGACTCAGTCCGGCTCAGGCGATGGCGATCGGCACGGCGGGCTACACCGCGATGCTCTGCCTGATCGCTCTCGACCACCAGGGGGTGACGCCGGACCAGGGGCCGGCGCTGGTGACCGGCGCATCCGGCGGGGTCGGATCGGTGGCGGTGGCACTGATGGCCCGGGCCGGATGGCATGTGATCGCCTCGACAGGGCGCGATGCGGAAGGCGAATACTTGCGCGGGTTGGGCGCGTCCGAAGTGCTCGATCGCGCCGAGCTGTCCAAACCGGGCAAACCGTTGGCCAAGGAGCGTTGGGCCGCCGCCATCGATGCAGTTGGATCGACGACGCTGGCCAATGTTCTGGCCAGCACGAAGGCGGATGGCGCGGTGGCCGCTTGCGGACTGGCGCAGGGCATGGATCTACCGACTTCCGTGGCACCGTTTATTTTGCGCGGCGTCTCGTTGCTCGGGATCAACAGCGTGACCACGCCCCAGCCGAAACGTCGCGAAGCCTGGGCGCGGCTGGCGCGCGAACTCGATCACGATAAGCTCGCGGCGATGACCCAGACGGTGCCGCTGCCCGGCGTCGACACCCTGGCGGAGGCCATTCTTGAGGGGCGGGTGCGGGGGCGGACGGTGGTGGAGATCGCCTGAGTATACCAGGAACGTCGTGTCGAGGTCGCGCGTTTTTGCACGCACAAGTCACGGAATACCATGAGCCAAGCATTTGTACGTGAGCGCGAGGGCGGCGAAGCCTTCGAGGATCTCCCCGACCGCCCGATCTCGTCGCATCCGAACTTCGTGACGCCGGAGGGCCTAGCCCAGATCGAGTCCGAAGTGGCGCGATTGCAGGCCGAGTTTTCGGCTCTGGAGCCGGGGGCCAAGGCCGACGAGGCGCGGGTGACCCGTGACCTGCATTACTGGACGGCACGGCTCGGGACGGCGCAGCTTGTCGAAGGTGAGACGGGGGAGGGCGCCCGCTTCGGGTCGACCGTGACGATCCTGCGCGAGGACGATAGCCGCCAGACCTTCCGGATCGTCGGCGAGGATGAGGCCGACCCGGCCAAGGGTTCGATCTCCTACGTTTCGCCGATGGCGCGGGCCCTGACCGGCAAGACGGTCGGTGACGTCGTCGAAGTCAACGGGCACGAGGCCGAGATCACCGAAATCGCCTGACGCCGTCTTCGCGGCAAAAACGCAAGAAAAAAGGCTCGGATTGCTCCGAGCCCTAGAAGGGAAAAGGCCATTGGGGGCTGAACTGGCCTTCGTGATGGATCAACACGCGGCCGCCCTCGCGGTTCCCGATGATTTTGAAAAAACTTCAGCGCGGGGCGGCGGCCCGGCGGAGCCGGTCGTTGATCGCCTCACCGAGACCCGTTTCGGCGATCGCCGCGACCGCGATGGTGTCCGCTCCGACGCCATCGAGCTGGCGCAAGGCCGAGAACAGGTGAGCCGCGGCTTCGGCCAGATCGCCGGTCGGACTGAGATTGATGCGGGCCCGCGCCCGGTCGGCGCCCGGTACGGGATCCGGTCCGAATAGCAGCACCGCCTCGTCCGGCGCCACCTCGGTCGCGTCGAGGCGCACCCGGGCGCGCGGCGCGTAATGTGAGGCGAGAAGGCCGGGGCCGACCGGTTGGGCCGCATCCCCGGCCGCCAGTCCGGCGAAGTCGAAGCCGAGATGCGCCACCAGGGCGGCCCGGGTGATGCCGCCGGGGCGCAGCAGGCGCGGTGTTCCGCCGAGGCACGCCACCACGGTGGACTCGACCCCGACCAAGCTCCGCCCGCCATCGACCAGGGCGGCGATCCGGCCGTCGAGATCTCCCAGCACGTGGCCGGCATCGGTCGGGCTCACGCGCCCGGAGCGATTTGCCGAAGGCGCGGCGACGGGGCGACCGACGGCCCGGAGGAGATTGCGGGCGACGGGGTGCGCCGGCACCCGCAGGGCGACGCTCGGCAGCCCGGCGCGGGCGAGATCGCAGACCCGGCAGGTGGGCGAGGCCGGAACGACCAAGGTCAGGGGGCCGGGCCAGAACGCCTCGGCGAGGCGTCGGGCATCGGCGTCGAAGATCCCCTCGGGAAGGGCTGCGTCGAGATCGGACAGGTGCGCGATCAGGGGATTGAAGCGCGGGCGCTCCTTGGCGGCGTAGATCCGCGCCACCGCCGCCGGATCGCCGGCATCGGCACCGAGGCCGTAGACGGTCTCCGTGGGGAAGGCGACGAGCCGACCCGCGCGCAGGAGCGCGGCGGCCCCGGCAACGCCCGCGGCATCGTCGCGAAGGCGACGGGTCGGCTCGGACGTGGCATCGGCGCCGATCGAGCCTTCGGGGATCGAGCCTTCGGGGATTGACCGCAGATCGTTCATATCTAAACTATCTTCGCTGTCGGGCGCGCGGTCCGGCCGGATTCGGGATTCGACCGGGCCTAGCGCCGGGTCGGGCCATGCGTCAAACACGGGGCGACACGCGTCGCTCTCAACCAAGGCGCGGGAGGAAACATCATGACGTATCGCGCCCCCGTCGCCGATATGCTGTTCAGCCTGCGCCACGTGGCCGGGCTCGAGGCGGCTCTGGCGTCCGGCCTTCATGGCGATCTCGCCGTCGCGGATGCCGAGGCGATCCTGAGCGAGGCCGGCAAGGTCGCGGAATCGCTGATCGCCCCCCTCAACCGGATCGGAGATCGCCACGGCACGCCGCTGAACGACGGCGCCATCACCACGCCGCCCGGCTGGCGCGAGGCTTACCAGACCTGGATCGCCGGCGGCTGGAACGGCCTGAGCGCCGACCCGGACCACGGCGGGCAGGGCCTGCCACTGGTGCTCAATGCCGCCTGCAACGAGATGTGGAACGCGGCCAGCATCGCCTTCGGCCTGTGTCCGCTGCTCACGGCCGGTGGCATCGAGGCCCTGGCGCAGCACGGCTCGGACGATCTGAAGACCCGCTACCTCGACAAGCTGGTCTCGGGCGAGTGGACCGCCACCATGAACCTCACCGAGCCGCAGGCCGGCTCGGACCTCGCGCTCTTGCGCAGTCGCGCCGAGCCCACCGGTGACGGACGCTATCGGATCGTCGGCGCCAAGATCTACATCACTTATGGCGAGCACGACCTGACCGACAACATCGTCCACCTCGTCCTGGCGCGCCTGAAGGATGCGCCGGCGGGCACGCGCGGCATCTCGCTGTTCCTGGTGCCGAAGGTCCTGCCGGACGGCAGCCGCAACGACCTGCGCTGCTCCGGCATCGAGCACAAGCTCGGCATCCACGGCTCGCCGACCTGCTCGATGGCCTTCGGCGACAACGGTGGCGCCATCGGCTGGCTGATCGGCGAGGAGAATCGCGGCCTCGCCTGCATGTTCACGATGATGAACTCGGCCCGCCTCAATGTCGGCCTCCAGGGCGTCGGCATCGCCGAGCGGGCCTACCAGCAGGCGCTGGGCTATGCCCGCGACCGGCGTCAGGGCAGGGCGCCCGGCGCTCCCGAGACCAGCCCCATCGTCGACCATTCCGACGTGCAGCGCATGCTGCTGACCATGAAGGCTTTCACCCAGGCCGCGCGCGGCATCTGCTACCTCACGGCCGCGGCCCTCGATGCCGCGCAGGGCCCGGAAGGGCAGGAGGCACATGACCGCGCCTCGCTGCTCACGCCGGTCGCTAAGGCCTTCTCCACCGACATCGCCAACGAGGTCACGTCGCTCGGGGTCCAGGTCCATGGCGGGATGGGCTTCGTCGAGGAGACCGGCGCCGCCCAGCACATGCGCGACGCCCGCATCCTGGGAATCTACGAGGGCACCAACGGTATCCAGGCCATCGACCTCGTCGCGCGCAAGCTGCCGCTCAATGGCGGCGCCACGGTGCGGGCGCAGATCGCCCGTTTGCGCCAAACCGCCGAGGGCTTCCTCAAGGATCCGGATCCGGCCTTCGGGAGCCTCGGCGCCCGGCTGCGGGCCGGGATCGAGAGCCTGGACCGGGCGACGAGCTTCCAGCTCAAGGCCCTTGCGTCGAACCGGCCCGAGGCGGCGCTGGCGGGCGCGACGCCGTACCTGCGCCTGTTCGGCCTGGTGCAGGGAGGTGCCTGCCTCGGTCGTCAGGCGCTCGCCGCCAACGCCGCCCGGAAGGCGGGGGACACCGATCCCGCCCATGCGGGCCGGATCGCGCTGGCCCGCTTCTTCGCCGACAACCTGCTGACCGCTGCCGGCGGCCTGGAAGAGAGCGTCATCGCGGGCGGTCGCTTCACCGAGGATGCCGGTCTTGCCCTGGCGAGCTGATCGGCGCGGCGACCGGGGCACCAATCCTCGAGACGGCGCAGAGACCCATCCACGCACCTCCGTTCCGTGACGAAACGGGGGCGCACACGCAGCGACGGCATCCGGGGGCAGCATGAGCGAGCACATCGCGATCGAGGATACGGCCGATGGCGTCCGCCTGATCCGGATCGACCGTCCGGAGAAGAAGAACGCGCTGACGGGCGCGATGTACGACACCATGCGGGAGGCTTTGGCCGGGGCCGACGCGACCGATGCGATCGGGGCCGTGGTCTTCGCCGGTGCGTCCGGGGCGTTCAGCGCGGGCAACGATCTCGCGGATTTCGTCGCCGGGGCGGGCAAGCCGTTCGGCGAGGCGCCGGCACTGCAGTTCATCCGCCAGCTCGCCCGCACCCGCACGCCGATGATCGCGGCGGTGGACGGGATCGCGGTGGGGATCGGCACGACCCTCACCCTGCATTGCGACCTCGTCTATGCCAGCCCGGCATCCCGCTTCCGCATGCCGTTCGTGGAACTCGGCCTCGTGCCGGAGGCGGCGTCGAGCTACCTGCTGCCGCGCCGGGTCGGCCTGCTCAAGGCCACCGAGATGCTGCTGCTGAGCCAGCCCTTCGACGCGGACGAGGCGCTCGGCCTCGGGCTGGTCAACGGGGTGATGCCGGCCGGGCTGCTGCTGGAGCACGCCCGGGCGCAGGGCGCGCGCCTCGCCGGGCTGCCGCGCGGGGCGGTGGCGGCGACGCGAGCCCTGATCCGGGGCGATCAGGCCGCCCTGGAAGCGGCCCTGGAGGCCGAGGCCGTCGCCTTCGAGGAGCGCCTGCGCTCGCCGGAGGCCCAGGCGGCCTTCATGCGTTTCCTCGGCCGGGTCAAGCCGGCGTGAGCCGGATTCCGGATCTTCGTGGAAAGGTCTGTCTCGTCGCCGGAGCCTCGCGCGGGGTCGGGCGCGGGCTGGCGCGCGGTCTCGGTGAGGCCGGCGCCACCGTCATCGTCACCGCCCGGTCGAGCGAGACGGGTCCGCGCACCGAGGGGCGGCCCGAGACCATCGAGGACACCGCCCGGGTGGTCGATGCCGCCGGGGGCGAGGGCCACCACTACCTGTGCGACCATACCAGCGAGCGCGCCGTCGATACCCTGGTCCATTGGACTCTGCGCCGGTTCGGCCGCATCGACGTGGCGGTATCCAGCGTCTGGGGCGGCAACGAGGGTTATGACGGGGAGCGCTACGGCGACGGCGCCGCCTGGGGCACGCCGTTCTGGCGCCGCTCGGCTGAGCCGCTGTCGGATTTCTTCGGAAGCGGCCCCTATCCGGCCCTGCTGCTGGCCCGCGCGGTCGCCCCCGCCATGGTCTCGGCCGGGGCCGGGCTGCTGGCCTTCGTCTCCTTCGACACCGAGCCCGCCTATCTCGGCGACATCTTCTACGATCTCACCAAGGCGACCACGAACCGTCTCGCCTTCGCCTGCGCCCAGGAACTGGCGCCGCACGGAGTCACGGCGCTCGGCCTGTCCCCCGGCTTCGTGCGGACCGAGCGGGCCGTCGACATCGGACATGCCGACCGGGCGACGGAGAGCCCGCTCTATGCCGGCCGGGCGCTCGCCGCCCTGGCGGCCGACCCGGCGATCGCCGCCCGGGCCGGGCGCATCCTCCATGCGGGCGATCTCGCCGCCGAATATGGCTTCACCGACGCGGACGGCACGCAGCCGGCCCGGTTTCAGATCCACGCCGAGGAGACCTGAATCATGAGCGATTCGCTGCAGGGCAAAACCCTGTTCATCACCGGAGCCTCACGCGGCATCGGCCTCGCCATCGCCCTGCGGGCGGCCCGCGACGGCGCCAACATCGCCATTGCGGCCAAGACCGATGCGCCGCATCCGAAGCTGGAGGGCACCATCCACACCGCGGCCGCCGCCATCGAGGCCGCCGGCGGCCACGCCCTGCCGCTGCTGGTCGATGTCCGCGACGAGGACAGCGTCGCCTCCGCGATCGCGATGACCGCCGAGACCTTCGGCGGCATCGACATCGTGGTGAACAACGCCAGCGCGATCGCCCTGACCCGCACGCCGCAGACGGAGATGAAGCGCTTCGACCTGATGCACGGCGTCAACACGCGCGGCACCTACATGGTCAGCAAATACGCGATTCCCCATCTCGCCAAGGCAGAGAACCCGCACATCGTCATGCTGTCGCCGCCCCTCGACATGGCCGAGAAGTGGTTCGCGCCGCACCTCGCCTACTCGATCGCCAAGTACGGCATGTCACTTTGCGTCCTCGGCCTCGCGGGCGAACTCCGGCGCCAGGGCATCGCCGTCAACGCCCTGTGGCCGCGCACCACCATCGCCACCGCCGCAGTGCAGAACCTGCTCGGCGGCGACGCGCTGATGCAGGCGAGCCGGACGCCCGAGATCCTGGCCGACGCGGCGCACGCGCTGTTCCGCCTGCCCGCCCGCGCGGTGACCGGTCGTTTCCTCATCGACGACAGCTTCCTGGCGGAGCAGGGTGTCACGGACTTTTCAAAATACCGGGTCACACCCGGCATTCCTCTTGCGCCGGACTTCTTCGTGCCGGATGCGAGCACACCGCCTCCCGGGGCCTTCGCCTGAGACATCCCGCGTGATCTTCATCCACCAGCCGGTCGCCGGCGCCGGGCAGACCCTGCTCGAGCGCCGTTCCCTCGAATTGCAGGAGCCGATTCCCGACGACACCGTCTGGCTCGACATGGTGCGGCCGAGCCGCGAGGAAGACCTGAAGGTCGAGGTCTTCATGGGCATCTCGGTGCCGACCCGCGAGGAGATGAAGGACATCGAGCCCTCCGAACTCCTCTACGTCGAGGACGGGGCGCGCTACATGACCGGGCGGGTGCTGAGCAAGGTCAGTGAATCCGAGGAGCCGGGCCTGGCCGGCATCACCTTCATCCTGCGCGGCAACCGCCTCGTCACGGTGCGCTACGAGGAGCCGCAGGCCTTCCGGATGTACACCCAGCGGGCCGGCCGCTCCACCGGCAACGGCCCCTCCGCCGTGCCCTCGGGCGAGACCATCCTGGCCGGACTGATCGAGACGGTGATCGACCGGGCGGCGGACGTGCTCCAGCTCCAGGGCGAGCGCATTGACCGGCTCTCCGGCAAGATCTTCGAGGAGAAGGAGGACCCGAGCGCCCGCAACACCGCACTCCAGGACACGTTGCGCGCGCTCGGCCGCCACGGCGACCTGATCTCCAAGCAGCGCGAGAGCCTCGTCTCGATGGAGCGCATCCTGCTCTCCTTGTCGGCGACCTACCGCACCGCCAAGGCGCCGCGCGAATTGCGCGAGGATGTGCGCTCGACCCTGCGCGACCTGCAGTCGCTGGAGGAGCACGCCACCTTCCTGTCCTCGAAGATCCAGTTCCTCCTCGACGCGACCCTGGGCCTCGTGAACCTGGAACAGAACAACATCATCAAGCTGTTCTCGGTGATGGCGGTGGTGTTCATGCCGCCGACCCTGATCGCCTCGATCTACGGCATGAACTTCAAGATGATGCCCGAACTCGACTGGGGGTTCGGCTACCCGATGGCGGTGGTCATGATGGTCGTGGCGGCGGTACTGCCGTACGTGTTCTTCCGCTGGAAGAAATGGCTCTAGCGAGTATTCGATGCATCCCGTTAAGAATGCTGAGGCAGTCTCGCATCATTCGGCGTGACCCAGGGACGGAGTTGCGCCACTGGGGCGACGTCCATGACCTTGAAGACCACAACCATCCGAACCCGGTTGGTTGCCAGCTTTACGATCGTCACGCTGTTCATCTTAACAATTGGCTGGATCGGCCTGTCCGGGGTCGACCGGATGAACAAACTTCTGACGGCGGTCCACACCAACTGGCTGCCGAGCGTGCAGATGAGCGGCCGGATCGACACCGCGCTGGCCCGCTACACCACCAGCCTGTTGCGGGCGACGCAGACCTCGGATGGCGGCGACCTCGCCAAGATCGAGGGCGACATGGCCAAGCGGCGCGAGCAGGTCGCCACCCTGTCCAGGTCGCTTGAGCCGCTGATCAGCTTGGAAGCGGAGCGCACCCACGTCGAGGCCTTCCGGCGCGAGGTCGCGAGCTTCTTCACCGCCGCCGACCGGATTCTCGCCGTCGCCCGCTCCGGGGGCCAGGGCGACGCCTATCGGCTCTACCTGTCGGACGGGGTCGAGCCGCGCCGGCGCGCCTCGACGGCCCTGGAGAAGGTCATCGAACTCAACGATGTCGGCGCGGCGCGGGCCGAGGCGGATGGCCGGGCCGTCACGGCGCAGACCGAGGCGGTCGCGCTTGGCGCCCTGGCGCTGGCGGTGGCGCTGGCGATCCTGCTCGCCGTGCTGATCATCCGCAGCATCGCGCGCGGCATCGACTCGGTGGTTCGGCCCATGACCGGTCTGACCGCGGGCGACCTCACCGTGTCCATCCCGCACCAGGGCACCGGGACCGAGATCGGCCGCATCGCCGACGCGGTCCAGGTCTTCAAGGACAGCCTGATCCGGATGAAGCGCCTGGAAGAGGAGACGGCCCTGGCCCGCGCCGGTGCCGAGGCCCAGCGCCGGCAGGCGATGCACGAGATGGCCGACGGGTTCGAACGCGCGGTCGGCGGCATCGTCGGCTCGGTCGGCCACGCGGCCGGGGAATTACAGGCGACCGCCCAGGCCATGAGCGGCACCGCCACCCAGACCGCGAGCCAGTCCGTCTCGGTGGCGGCGGCGGCCGAAGAAGCCGCCTCCCATGTCGAGACGGTGGCGGCCGCCGCCGAGGAACTCGGCTCGTCGGTCCAGGAGATCGGGCGCCAGGTCCAGGGCTCGGCCGAACTCGCCGGCGCGGCCGTGCGCGAGGCGAGCACCACCGCCGGACTGGTGCAGGAACTCAGCGGCGCCACCGCCCGCATCGGCGACGTGGTCAAGCTGATCTCCGACATCGCCGGGCAGACCAACCTGCTGGCCCTCAACGCCACCATCGAGGCGGCCCGCGCCGGGGAGGCCGGCCGGGGCTTCGCCGTGGTGGCGACCGAGGTCAAGGAGCTGGCGGGGCAGACGGCACGGGCCACCGACGAGATTGGCACCCAGATCGCCCGCATCCAGGGCGCGACGGCGGAGAGCGTGCGCGCCATCGCGGCGATCCGGGGCCGGATCGACGAGATCAGCACTGTCGCCACCACCATCGCGGCCGCGGTCGAGGAGCAGGGCGCGGCCACCCAGGAGATCGTGCGCAACGTCGCCGAGGCGGCAACCGGCACGGGCGAGGTCACGGCCAACATCGCGGGCGTGGCGGGTGCGGCCGAGGAGACCGGCGCGGCGGCGAGTCAGGTCCTGGCTTCGGCCTCGGCGCTGTTGCGCCAGTCGGAGCATCTCGGCCAGGAGGTCAGCCGCTTCCTCGCGAGCGTACGCGCCGCCTGAATCCGGCCGGGACCCGGGGACAGCCGGTCCCGGCCCTTGCCCATCGGCGCCGGATTGGGGATCGTCCGCCGATGTGTGGACGCTTCTTCATCGCCCAGGCCCCCGAGATCTTCCGGGCCTTCTACGGTTACCCCGAGGTGCCGAACTTCCCGCCCCGCTACAACGTGGCGCCGACCCAGCCCGTGCCGGTGGTTCTGTCGGAAGCCGGGCGCCGACAGTTCCGGCTGGTGCGCTGGGGCCTGTGGCCGAGCTGGGTCAAGGACCCGAAGGCCTTCCCCCTCGTCATCAACGCGCGGGTCGAGACCTTGGGCGAGAAGCCGACCTTCCGGGGCGCCCTGCGCCACCGCCGCTGCGTGTTTCTGGCCGACGGATTCTACGAGTGGCGCCGCGAGGGCACCGGCAAGTCCGCGACCAAGACGCCTTTCATGATCCGCCGGGCCGACAATGCGCCGATGGCGCTCGCGGGCGTGTGGGAGAACTGGCTCGGCGCCGACGGGTCCGAGGTCGATACCGCCGCCATCGTCACCACGGGTGCCAACGGCACGATGGCGGCGGTGCACGATCGGATGCCCGCGATCCTGGCGCCGGAGCAGGTCGAATCCTGGCTCGACAGCCGCGGCGTCGAACCGGATGCGGCCGTGCGCCTGTGCCGGCCCTGCCCGGACGACTGGCTGACCCTCGACCCGGTCAGCCCCCGCGTCAACAACGCCCGGATCGACGAACCGGACCTGATCGTGCCGCTCGCCTCACCCCATCCCGGCAGTCCCGAGCGCGGGCGGCCGCCGGCCGAGCAGCCGCGCTCCAGTGACGAGGATGCGCAGGGCGCGCTGTTCTGAATCGCATGCGCGGCCCATCGCCCGCCGGGGCGGCCGGGTGGGGCCAGCCATTGCGTCCGGGCCGCAAAGGCCGCATCGCTCATCGGATTCGCGGAATCAGCGGAACAGGTGGGGACAGTATGACGCCGGACGAGATCGAAACCCTGAACCGGGCCCGGGACAGCCTGGCCCGCCAGCGCGGTGCCCTCGCCAAGCGCATCGGCGCCAGCGACGTCGCGGCCCCCTCGGCCGCGGAGGACCTGACCCGCATCCTGCTGGCGATCGAGGCGGTGGACCGTGCGCTGGTCGATGCCGGCCGGCCCTACACGCCGCCCGAGCACTGACGGCGCCGGACATGGACGACACCAAGGACGCCAACGGCACCAAGCTGGCGGACGGCGATTCCGTCACGCTGATCAAGGACCTGAAGGTGAAGGGCACGTCCACCACCCTCAAGCGCGGCACCCTGATCAAGAACATCCGCCTGACGGACGATCCGGACGAGATCGAGTGCAACGCCGACAAGGTGAAGGGTCTGGTGCTGAAGACCCAGTTCCTGAAGAAGGCCTGACGGGCTTTCGCTCAGGTTGCGGTGGGCGGTCAGCGCGACGGGTCTCGGGCGAGCCCGGGACCCGCTGAGGCGAGCGACAGGTCGAACGTCGAAAACTACTCGTCCGACGCGCTCGGCGCGCGGGCCGGGGAGCGGGTGAGGCTGCGGATGGACCGCAAGGGGCGGCCGGACTTTTCCGCGATGGCGCGGTCCTGCTCCTCGATGAGCTGGCGGGCCGGCTCATCGCCGTCGAGCCCGCCGAGGATTTCCATGGGAACGCGCCGGTTCGAGGCGCGGGACTCGTCGTCGTAGAGGACGTCGAACAGGACGGAGCCGCGCTCCTGCGGTTTCGACTTGGTACGCTTGGCCATGACGGGACGATGCTCGGACTGGAAGGCGGGTGGAGGAAAATGCCAACGGCCACGGATGGGGGCGTGGCGGGTGCGCGTACATCCGGCGTCACCCTGGCCCTGCATCGTGGCCGTCTCCGATCGAGCGACGTGGGTCGCGACCGGCCTGGGCGGTAAATGGAGTCCGAATGCGCCTTTGGCAAGGCGAGCATGGGTGGAGCGATCGGCGTCGGTGCCGGGAGCTGGGGCAATCGGCGACAGGGCTCCCGCTTCGTCAGGTCCGCCCCGGCCCTGCGCTGTCCTCTGCGGAGAGGGTCTGGCACGATGCGTGCGCCGCTGGCGGCCAGGACCAGATTCCGGGGGACCGCATGACCGACCCACGCCCGCTGACGCGATTCTCCGTGGCTCCCTTGAGCGCGATGACCCGACATCTCGCCGCCGTGGCCTCCGGCCGGGCCGAGCCGGATCTCGTGATCACCGGGGCGCGCCTGCTCTCGACCTATTCCGAGCGCATCCTGCCCGACCGCGAGGTCTGGATCGCCGGCGGCCGGATCGCGGCGGTGCGGCCGGCAGGAACCTACCGGGGCGCGGCAGCGCGCAGGGACGTGCGCGGCGGCCTTCTGGCGCCGGGGCTGGTCGACCCGCACCTGCACATCGAGAGCAGCATGGTCACGGCCTGTGCCTATGCCGAGGCCGCGCTTCTCAACGGCACCACCACCATCGTGTGCGACAGCCACGAGATCGGCAACGTCCTGGACAAGGACGGCATCGCCTGGATGCTGGAGGATGCCCGCCAGGCCCCCCTCAACATCTACCTGACCGTGCCCAGTACCGTGCCGGCGACCTCGCCCGAGTTGGAGACCGCCGGCGGCGACCTCGACGCCGGCAAGATCGCGGCCCTGTTCGATGCCTGGCCGGAGGCGATCGGGCTCGGCGAGAAGATGGATTTCGTCGCCGTGTGCGAGGGCGACCCACGCGCCCACGCCATCCTTCAGGCCGCGCTGGAGCGGGGCCGCCCGGTCTCGGGCCACATCTACGGGCGCGCCTTCGTGGCGGCCTATGCGGCGAGCGGCGTCACCGACACGCATGAGGCCATCGACCGGGATATTGCCGACGATCTGCTCGAGGCCGGCCTGTGGATCTACCTGCGTGGCGGCCCGCCGACCACGCCCTGGCACAGCCTGCCCAAAGCCATCGGCACCATCCTGGATTACGGCGCCGCCGCCAAGCGCGTCTGCGTCTGCACCGACGACCGCGACGCGCAGGACCTCCTGGCCTACGGCCTCGATTGGGTCGTGCGCGAAGCGGTGCGGATGGGCATCCCGAAAGTGCAGGCCTGGGCGATGGGCTCGCTGCACCCCGCCACCCGCTACGGCCTCGACGGCGAGATCGGCGGCTTCGGCGGCGGCCGGCGGGCCGATCTCGTGCTCCTCGACGACGACCTCGTGCCGCAAGCGACCTGGTACGGCGGGGAATGCGTGGTCGAGAACCGCACGATCACGCCGCGGCTCGATGCGGCCCTGTCGCGGCCCTACCGCTACCCCGCTCCCGCCTACGCCACCATGCACCTGCCCGAGCCGTTGCCGGCACTGATCCCCGCGCTGCCCGAGGAGCCGTGTCGGATCAACGCGATCCGCACCACCTTGCCGGGTATCGAGCTGACCCACGAGGTCGTGGACCTCGTGCCGGGCGCCGACTGGGGCGCGACCCTGGCGCAGAACGACCTCTGCTTCGTGAGCGTGATCGAGCGCCACGGCCGCGCCGGCACGGTGGCACACGGCCTTCTGCGCGCCTTCGGCCTGAAGCGCGGCGCAGTCGCGAGCAGCGTCGGCCACGATTCGCACAATGCGATCGTCGCCGGCCTGAACGAGGCCGACATGCGCGTCGCCCTCGACGCCCTCGGCGCCATCCAGGGCGGCGTCTGCGTGGTGGAGGACGGCCGCGTCGTGGCGCTGGTGCCGCTGCCGGTCGCAGGGCTGTTGTCGGACAAGCGCGTCACCGTCGTGGCCGAGGAGGTGCGGGTGCTCAAGGCGGCCTGGGAGCGGGCAGGCTGCACCATCCCCTATATGGGCTTCAACCTGATCCCGCTCTCGGTCATCCCGGAGATCCGCATCACCGACAAGGGTCTCGTTCTGGTTCCGGCCATGCGGATCGTGCCGCTGTTCGAGGCCGCCTGAGGCGAATCCCACCGGCGACTCCCTTGCCGGCCGACCGTTCCGTCGGCGCGGGATCGCCGCGCGGGTGGGGGTCGCTGGCGCGAGATTGCATCGGGCGAGATTGCAGCGGGCGAGATTGCATCAGGACGGAACTCCCGCGCGCGTTGTCCGTTGTCAGGCAGGTCTCAACAGCCTCTCGTTCCTCCCAAGCTTTCACAGCCTGCCTGCCGGAACCGGCGCGCGGGCTGTTTTCTTGTCATGGGATCGTCCCGAACTTCGATGATAAGGTCGGAGACCGGAGCGGCTGAACACGGTCGCGGATTGTCGACGGAGTTGCCCCGATGCGTAGCCTGCTCACCCTCATCATCTTCGGCGCGATCGCGTTCGTGCTCGTCGGCATGTACGTGGCGCCCGGCCAGCCTGAATTGCGGACCTGGTACCTGCGCAACGCCTGCGAATACCTCGACAAGGTCTCGCCTCAGATCTGCGCACCGATGCGCAAGGCCGAGGTCGGGGTGCCGACCTGAACGCCGTCGACTGGGTCTTTCGCGATCGGCGCACCGGCGCGATCACCATTGCGCAGCGGCCGAACGCGCCGCTGCTGATCTTCGCGGCCTGCGCGCTCATCGACGGGATCGTTGCGCCGGAGGGCTCGTGGGGCATCGCTCTGCGCGCCGCCGGCGCCCTCGCCCTGGCCTATTGGGCACTCGATGAACTCCTGCGCGGCGTGAATCCCTGGCGCCGCGGCCTCGGTGCCGTGACCCTCGGGTTTCTGGCTTGGCGGATCGGGCAGCAGGTCTGGTGAGCACCGGTTGTCGGCATCCTGCTTTCCGTCGCGGCAAGTGGGGAGCCTTCAAGACAGCGGTGAGCCCCTAAGACAGCGGTGAGCCTTCAAGACAGCGGTGAGCCTTCCAGACGGCGGGGCTTGCATCAGCCAGTGCCCGCCCTCTTCGCCCGGCAACACCGGGACGACGGCTTGCGGAACTGCCGCGCTCCCCTATCATCCTGGCGGCGCGACGCGCGTAGGGGAGGCGGAGCATGACGTTCTTCATCGGGATCGCGGGACCTTGGTTCGTGATCGCCCTCCTTGAGATGATCGCGCTGCGAAGGGACAGCGACCTGGCGGCGGAGGGTTTGGCCCCGGCCGGTGCGTCGTCGTTCAGCGTTGCCCGCAGCGCCTACCTCGCCTAACTCGCTCGTTGACGGCGGCTCGCTCGGGCGGGCCGTCCAGCGAAGGCGAGGATCGACGTGCGGATAGCAGGCGAACAGGCGACCGGCGCAGCCCCGCGCCTCCAGGGCGTTCGGATCTGGCTCTACCTGCTCGCGGCGCTCGTCGTGGCGATGGTGGCGGTCGGGGGTGCGACGCGCCTGACGGGGTCCGGCCTGTCGATCACCGAGTGGCGCCCGGTCACCGGTGCGATTCCGCCGCTCTCGGCCGAAGCCTGGGCCGCCGAGTTCGACAAGTACAAGGACACGCCGCAATACCGCATCCTGAATGCCGGGATGGGCCTGTCGGACTTCAAGGTCCTGTACGCCTGGGAATGGGGCCACCGCCTGCTCGGGCGCATCGTCGGCCTCGCGTTTTTCCTGCCGCTGCTGTGGTTCTGGTGGCGCGGCGCCCTGACCCGCCGCCTCGGGCTCGGCCTTCTCGGGCTCGGCCTGCTCGGCGGCCTCCAGGGCGCGATCGGCTGGATCATGGTGGCGTCCGGGCTCCAGCCCGGCATGACCGCCGTGGCGCCGATCAAGCTCGCCCTCCACCTGACCACCGCCAGCCTGATCCTGGCCGGCCTCGTCTGGCTCGCGGCCGGCCTGCGCACGTCCGATGCGCCGGTCGAGGCCGTGGCGCCGCGCCTGCGCCGGACCGCCTCCGTGCTGATGAGCCTCGTGCTGTTGCAGATCTTCCTCGGCGGTCTCGTGGCCGGCTCGAAGGCCGGGCTGGTCTACAACACCTGGCCGACCATGGACGGTCACCTCGTGCCGCCGGTTTCGGAACTGTTCGCCGGAACGCCCTGGATCGAGAACTTCGTCGACAACCTCGCCCTGGTGCAGTTCAACCACCGCCTGACCGCCTACCTGCTGCTGGCGGTGGCGCTCTTCCACGCCCTCGACGCCCGGCGCTCGCTGCGCGGCTCGGCCGTGGGGCGGCGGGCAACCGGCGTCGCCGGCCTCGTCCTGGCGCAGGCGACCCTCGGCATCGCGACCCTGCTGCTGGCGGTGCCGCTCTGGGCGGCCCTGTCGCATCAGGTATTCGCCATGGCGGTGCTGACCATGGCGACGGTTCATGCGCGGCGGATGCAGGCGGTGCCCGCTCCCGTGCGGCTTGAGGCGCCGACGACGCTCTTCGGCTTCGAGGCCCTGGCGCCCCGGACCTGACCGGACGCGCGACACCTGCCATGTGCGGATCGAGACATCGCGACCGCAATGCAGCGAACCAGGGTTCCGCTCGTACGTTCGACCCCCGTCCCGGCGTCGCGCTGGCTTCCGGCCAGAAGCGACGCCCGACGATCCTGAAACGCGAGAGGACAAACCCTGCATGCTGGACGCCGAACCGTCACGTCCATCGTCGAACCCCTCATCGACCAGCGCGCCCGGCACCGGCGCGCAGCGCGATAGCCTCGCGCCGCCCGCGAAACGCTCGCACAAGCCGCAGATCTGGCTCGCCGTGGGTCTGACCGGCCTGCTCGGCGTCGTCTGGGCGGTGGCGATCGCCAGCCGCTATCCGGGTGTTCTCCCCGGCTGAACATTTTCCTGTTGATGGCCCGAACTCGGTAGTTGTCGCGTGGAACGCGGCAACAGGTTGAAGCGTAGCATCTGGTGAAAGACCGGAGGTCGGCGATGCTTTTAGCGGACGACGGACGCCCGACGGGAGTAACCTGGAACTACAGCCGGAACGAACTTCTGGCGGATGGCGCGGTCCACGTCGTCGGCGTGGCCCTCGGGGTCGCAGGCGCCATCGCCATCGTGGTGATCGCGGCGCTCTCGCCGCTCACCCTGGTCGAACGCGCCGGGGTGACGATCTACGCCGCCGGGCTCGTCTCGATGCTGGGGGTCTCGGCCACCTACAACATGTGGCCGGTGTCACGGCGCAAGTGGCTGCTGCGGCGCGCCGACCACGCGCTCATCTACCTGATGATCGCCGGAACCTACACGCCCCTGGTGGCGATAGTGGGCGCCGGAGAGGCGGCCTGGAGCCTGCTCGCCGTGGTCTGGCTGGTGGCGGCGATCGGCATCGCCCTCAAGCTGCTGCTGCCCGGCCGCTACGACCGCGCTTCCATTTGCCTCTACCTCATCCTCGGCTGGAGCGGCGTCATCGCCTACGATGCGGTGATCGGTCAGCTGTCCCCAAATGCGCTGGGGCTGCTGGCGCTCGGCGGCGTGCTCTACTCGGCCGGCGTGGTGTTCCATGTCTGGCGCAGCCTGCCGTACCAGAACGCGATCTGGCACGCTTTCGTGCTGGCCGCGACCGCCTGCCACTACGGAACGGTGCTGGCGACCGTGATGCAGGTCGGCGCCTGAGGGCGCCGGTGCTTCGGGGTGATGGGCCCGACGGTCACTTGCCGGAGCAGAGGCCCCGGTCGGCGAGGGTGCGGTGCTCGCGCGGATCGCAATCGGTCGACAGGAACGAGGCCCATTCGGCGGGACTGCCGTAGAAGGCGTTGCGGTCGACGTCGCCGCGCACGCCCGGCACCCGGCCGGTCGAGGTGAACTGCCACAGCATCCACTTGCGCTTGACGTAGCGCTGCTCAGGCTCGGCCGCGGTCGAACGGACCCAGTGCGGATAATCCGGCAGTTCGTCTTCGAGCACGTCCTTGTGGAAGGTGATGTCGGTGTAGATGATCGGGCGCTTGCCGGTGTAACGCTCCATCTCGTCGAGCATGTAGCGGATCATCGACAGGGCCTGGGCCTTGGGCAGCTTCTTCGGGCAGAGCTGGGAATGGCCGTTCCACTCGACGTCGAGGACCGGGGGCAGGGCGGTGGGATCGTTCGGGACGTTCTTCTTGAACCAGGCCATCTGATCCTGGGCCGAGCGGCACCAGAACACGAAGTGATAGGCCCCGCGCGGCACGCCGGCCTGGGCCGCCCCGTCCCAATTGGTTCGGAAGCGCTCGTCCACGTGGTCGCCGCCCTCGGTCGCCTTGATGAAGGCGAACTGGGTTCCGGCGGCCCGCACCGACATCCAGTCGATCGGGCCCTGCCATTTCGAGATGTCGATGCCCTGGACCGGGTGCTGCTTGGCCCGCGCCACGCCGGGATGCGGCTTGGCATCGCCCTTGGTGGGATAGAAGTCTGTGGTGCCGGAGCAGGCCGCGAGCGCAGACAACACCGCCACGGCGGCACCGCGCCGCAAGGTTTCGCGAAGAACCTGGAAACGGACCGGCTGGTTCTGGCGTGTCGGGACAGTCCCGTTCCTCAGCCGCATCGGTCCCCGATCCATCATTGACGCACGCACTCTATGGCTAAGGGATGGCCCGGCGCGGTTAACAGACCTTTGACGGCATTGCGGCGGATTTCCGGAAGTGGTGGTGAGACGGTCACATCCGTCGCGGACATCCCCGCTGGCCCCCAGGCGATGCGCCGCCTAAGTGCAGGTCGGACCTGCGGGTTTCGCCAGGGGAGAATCGGGTGAAGACCTTGTTCACCATCGGGTATGAAGGGCTGGATTCCGAGCGTCTGATCGCGGCTCTGCGCGATGCCGGTGTGGCGACCCTGGCGGATGTCCGGGCGGTGGCCAACTCGCGCAAGCGCGGCTTCTCCAAGAACGCCCTGCGGACCAGTCTGGAAGAGGTCGGGCTCGGCTACGCCCATGCCCGCGCCCTCGGCACCCCCAAGGCCGGGCGTCAGGCGGCCCGCGCGAACGATGCGAGCCTGATGCGCAGGATCTATTGCGAGGAAGTGCTGGACACCGCCGATGGCGGACTCGCCCTGGACGACCTCTGCGCCCTGGCGGCCCGGGCTCCGACCTGCCTCCTCTGCTTCGAGCGCGACCCGGCCCACTGCCACCGGCGCGTCCTGGCCGAGCGCGGCTTCATCAGCGTCGACCTGTTCGGCTGATCCAGCCCGATCGCCCGGGATGAATGCCGCCCCCGCGTCGCCACGACCCGGCTGCCCACGGTCGGGCCGTACCGCCGTTGACAATCTAGAGTTATGCGGCTCTGCTTCGTCGAAGAAGCACAGGATGTCGGAACGAGGATGACGCGCAAGGCGCTGGACCAGACACTCGGGTTCCTGCGATCGCTTGACCGGACTGCGAGCGTCGACGACGTTGCGCGCCTGCTGGTCACCGAACTCGCCGCCTTCGGCGTCGCCCACGCCATGGCCGGCACCGTGCCGGGGAAGGGCACGCCGGCGCGCCAGCAGCAATCCCACATCCTGGTCAACACCTTCCCGTCCGAATGGGGACGGCGCTACCTCACGCGGGGCTACGCCTTCCACGACCCGACCGTCCGCCACCTGTCGGAGACGAAGGTTCCGTTTGCCTGGAGCGATCTGCGGAGCCGCATCGGCGACGACAGCGAGGCGCGCAGGGTCATGGACGAGGCGGGCGAGTTTCGCCTGCGCGACGGCGTCACCATTCCGTTGATGACGCTGGAGGGTGGAACGGCGGGCTTCAGCCTCTCGGGCGAGCACCTGGCGATCGATCCCGACGACCGGCCGATGCTCCATCTCATCGCCACCTACGCCTTCGGCCACCTGCTGCGGTTGCGCGGGGAAGGCAGCCTTCCGCGCACCATCCGGCTGGCCCCGCGCGAGCGCGAGGCCCTGCAATGGGCTGCCGAGGGCAAGACCGACTGGGAGATCGGCGAGGTGATGGGGATCTCGACACATGGCGTCGATTTCCACCTGCGCTCGGCGCGGACCAAGCTCGGCACCACCAACCGCACCCAGGCCGTGGCGGTGGCGCTGCGGCGCGGGCTGATCCTCTGAGCCTCCGAGCTTTGGAAGCTGCAAGCCCTGGAATCTTAAAGTCTGGGAATCTTCGAGCCTTCAAATCTTCGAGCCTTGAAATCTCGAAGGCCGGCCGCGCGGAGCCGCATCCCCTACGGTTTCCCGTAGGTTTGTAACTGTCATCACCCTGTCAGAAACACCTCCAGGCCTGGAGGTTTCGAGATGATTCAGATCGTGACACCCGCGAACGCGCAGCGGTTTCGCGACGAGATGGAACAGGTCTGGCGCCTGAGACACGCAGTGTTCGTCGAGGAAAAACGCTGGACCGATCTGGCCAGGCCGGACGGCCGCGAGATCGACCAGTTCGACACGCCGCACGCGATCCATTTCCTCGCCCTGGAGGCCGGCAGGGTCATCGGCTACAGCCGCCTCCTGCCGACCACGCGGCCGCATCTCCTGTCGGACGTCCTGCCGCAACTCTGCGAGGGCGAACTTCCGCGCGGTCACGACACCTGGGAATGGACGCGGCAGGCCGTGGCCCGCTCGCACCGGGGCCGCGGCAAGGCGATCAACCCGGTCTCGCTGGCGCTGCTTTCGGGGATCGTCGAGTGGGGCCTGGCCAGCGGGGTCCGCCGCCTCGTGCTGCAGATGCCGACGCTCTACCTGCTGCACGTGGTGCAGCTGCACTTCCGCGCCCACCCGCTCGGATTGCCGCAAGCGATCAGCGGCGAAGACATCATCGCCACCACGGCGGAGTTCGACGAGCGCACGCTGGCGCGCCTGCGTCGCCTGACCGGCCGCTCCGGCTCCGTCCTGGCTCCCGATTATCCCTATCTCGCCGCCTGACGCGCGCTCTCGAAGGACCGACCACCATGGGGCAACGATTGACGGATTCGACGAGTCTGGATCAGACGATCCTGGACCCGTTCATGCCGAGCGAGACCGGCGCCGGCCCGACCGCCCACTCGGAGGCCGAACAGGCGCTCGATGCCCTGGCGGTCCAGTTCATCGCGGCGCGGGCGGTCATCGACAAGTCCGGGACGCCGATGATGCGGCGGCTGATCGATCTTCTGCTGTTCGAGATCGCCGTGGCGCTGGCCGATCCGGAAGAAGATCCGGCTCGGGCGCTCGATCCGGTCGCCTGATGCTGCGTCGGCGGCCAGTGGCCGACTAGCGCGCGCTGCCGCCGCGCATGCTGCGCTGGCGGCAGGTCCGTCCCATATCCTCGTAGCCGGCCGGGCAGCGGCGCACGCAGGCGCCGGCCGCGTATTTCAGCGGCGGGCGGCAGGCGCGGCTGAAGCGCTGCTCCTGGAACAGGTAGTCCTTGGCCGGACTCTGGGCCATGGCCGGAATGGCGAGGCCGACCGGGCCTGTGACCGCGACCATCAACAGGGCCAGGCGAGAGAAGCGGGTCATCGAACGTTCCCGGTTGTAAGGTCGGCCGTGCCTCGACGCGACATGTGAACAGACAACGCCGAAGCCGGCGGCCAGATCAAGGGCAACCGACATGTCGCCGCCGGGCGTTGTGGCAGCCGCCATAAGGCGCAGGATCGGCGAGCCCACCCGTCGATCGAGCGCTGGACCCGCGTCTGCGCGACGGGCCGAAGCACTCACGTCGCTTCTGTGTGGATCAGATTGGGTTCGGGGTGCGGTTCTCCGAGAACCCGGCAACCCTGATCGAACCGCGATGCACCAACTCTTCGTCGTCGATCGAAAGAGTTGGTGCGGCCAAGAGGACTCGAACCTCCACCCCTTGCAGGACTAGCACCTCAAGCTAGCGCGTCTACCAATTCCGCCATGGCCGCATCGTCAACGCACCGTTCCGTCACCGGGCCCGGAGGACCATCGCGCCGTAGCGGTGGGCTCTGGTGGGCTGCGGCGACCGATCTCTCGGGGCGCGGCGCAGCCAATAACAGACGGATTTCCGTCCGACAAGCGTCACGGTGGCGGGATCAGAGGAAATCGACGCCGCCGTCCAGGACCGGCACGGCGCCCTGGCCGATGGTGACGCCGGGCAGGCGCACCACGTCGGCCTTGCGGATCAGTTCGGTGATCTCGACGGAGATGCGGTTGCCGGTCACCACGATCTGTCCGCGCGCGATCGGGTGGTCGTTGGCGAGAATCTCGACCATATCGGACTCGGTGGCTTCGAGTTCGATCACCGCACCGCGGCCCATGCGCAGGAGCATGTGCAACGGCATGTGACTGCGCCCGAGCACCACCGTCAGGTCGACCTTCAGGTCTTCGAACACCGCCACGCGATCCGTCCTTCGTTCCGGGCCGGCCCAACCCGTGGTTCGGCCCTTCCCTCCACCTTCCCTGCGCGATGGTGAAATCTTGGTAAACGAAACCCTAATCGCGCCCCGTCTGGCGCTTCCCCCGGGGGATTTTCACGCCCTTTCGGACGGCGCGCCCGTGGCGTGGCGGATCAGCGACACCCCGGTGCCCTACGGTGACGCGGTGGCGGCCATGGAGGAGCGAGCCGAGGCGATCGCGGCGGGCCGCGCTTCGGAGCTGGTCTGGCTGCTCGAACATCCCCCCCTCTACACGGCGGGCACCTCGGCGCGGGCTTCCGACCTCGTCGAGCCGGACCGCTTTCCGGTCCACCGCACCGGGCGGGGCGGGCAGTACACCTATCACGGGCCGGGTCAGCGGGTGGCCTACGTGATGCTCGACCTCAACCGGCGCCGCCGGGACCTGCGGGCCTACGTGGCCGCCCTGGAGGCCTGGATCATCGCCACCCTGGAGGCCTTCAACGTGCGCGGCGAGCGGCGGGAGGATCGGGTCGGCGTCTGGGTCCGGCGTCCCGAAAAGGGGGCGGGCGTGGAGGACAAGGTCGCCGCCATCGGCATCCGGGTCCGACGCTGGGTGAGCTTCCACGGCATCAGCCTCAACGTGGAGCCGGACCTGTCGCACTTCACCGGCATCGTGCCCTGCGGCATCGCCGGGCACGGCGTCACCAGCCTGGTCGATCTCGGCCATCTCGTCTCGATGCCCGAGGTGGACATGCAGCTCCGCGCCGCCTTCGAGGCGATTTTCGGCCCAACGGTCGCGGCGGATTAGATCACCGGCACGCCCCGGCCCTTGGCGTGCTCCCCCGGCTCCACGTGGATGACGACGACGGAGCCCTCGATGGCGCTCTCGATCGCGGCCTCCAGGCGGTCGCAGATGGCGTGCGAATCCTGCACCGTCATCGCGCCCGGCACCACGAGGTGGAAATCGATGAAGGTCGCCTGCCCGGCATGGCGGGTGCGGACGTCGTGCGCCTCCAGGGCACCGGTGCTGTGGAGCGAGATCAGTTCGCGGATCTGCGCCACCATCTCGGTGGGCGCGGCCTTGTCCATCAGGCCGCTGACCGAATCGCGGATCATGCCCCAGCCCGACCACAGGATGTTGAGGGCGACGAGGCCGGCGATCAGCGGGTCGAGGATGGCGTATCCGGTCACCGTCACCAGGGCGACACCGACGAGCACGCCCGCCGAGGTGACCACGTCGGCCATCACGTGGCGGGCATCCGCCACCAGGGCCGGCGAGCGCCAGGCGCGGCCCCGGCGCAGCAGCGTCATCGCCCAGACGCCGTTGATCGCGGTCGCCACGAGGTTGACCGCGAGGCCGATGGCCGGCGCGTCCAGCATCTTGGGGTCGAGCAGGCCGAAGAAGGCCTCCCGCAGGATCAGGAGCGCCGCCACGATGATCAGCGCGCCCTCGATCACCGCCGAGAAATACTCGGCCTTGTGGTGGCCGTAGGGGTGATCGTCGTCGGCCGGGCGGGCCGCAACCCGAAGCGCGACCAGGGCGAACACCGCCGCCACCACGTTGATGATGCTCTCCAGGGCATCGGAATAGAGCGCGAGGCTGCCGGTAACCCAGTAGGCGGCGAATTTGAGGCCCATCACCAGGGCGCCGACGCCGGCGCTCAAGAGGGCGGCTTTCTGGGTGCGGTCCATAACGGTGTCCGGTCTCGAGCCGGATGCGGCGCGGCCGCCCGGTGCCGAGGCCTTAGCGCCCGTGGCCACGCCAAGGCCACGGCAAAGGTTGAACCCGCACCTGTACGATTGAGCCGGGGCTATGCCGTGCCGGGGTCGGCCGGACCCGGTTCGTCCAGATCCGGTGCCTTGGCGCGAGCCGCTTCGCGGGCCGCGAAGACCGCCCCCTGCGCCCGGGCGCGCTCGGCCTTGCGCTGATAGCTCCGGACCATCCAGTTCCAGCGCGCGCCGGCGGCCAGGGTGTCCAGGCGCAGGGCTTCCCGCGTCCAGTAATCCACAAGCTCCCCGTCGAGCGTCGTGCGCCGGGCCGTGATCTTGGCCCGGATGGCATCGGACCGGATATCGTCGCTTCTGTGCGCGTCGGTCATGGGGGCTCCGAATGGCGAGCATGGACGTCAGGGTCGAAAAGGGCGTTTACGGTGCGAACAGCCGCCGGACTGATCCAGCGGCCGGACAGCGAATTTCACGGAGAGGGCGGCACGCTTGTCGGCGCGACGGTGAGCGCGTCCGGATCTTGGGCGAAGCCGGCATCGCCCGCATCCGGGACCGGTGAGGAGGGGGTGCCGAACGGGCGGCTCGGATAGGCCTCCAGAAATTTCGCCCGCGCCTCCTCGGCATCCTCCGCCTTGAGGGTGATGCTCGCCCGATCCGGCAAGGGCCAGCGCGGGTCGGCGGGATCGCGGGGGCTCACGGCAAACCAGGCCATCCTGTCGGGTCTCCTCAGGTCTCGGTGTGGAAAGTGGCGGTGTGGAAAGTGTCGGTACGGACGCCCGTCGCGGGCGGCTCTCGTCTGAACAGGTCGGGCCCGCGCCGGTTCCGCCGGTGGCGCCCGACCACGCGTGACCCCATTGATCCGCGCCGCCAAACCGTGCTGTTGGCGGGCCATGCGCGTCGACCTCTTCGATTTCGAGCTGCCCGAGGCGAGCATCGCCCTGCGCCCGCCGGTCCCCCGCGATGCCGGCCGCCTCCTGGTGGTGCGCCCCGGCGATGCCCTCGAAGACCGCAAGGTGCGGGACCTGGCGCAGCTTCTGCGGGCGGGCGACGCCCTGGTCTTCAACGACACCCGGGTGATCCCGGCCCGCCTCGCGGGCCTGCGTCACCGGCCGGGTGCGCCGGGCCTGCGCATGGAGGCGATGCTGCACCTGCGCGAGGCGGCGGACACCTGGCGTGCCTTCGCCCGGCCGGGCAAGCGCCTCGCCGCCGGCGACCGGGTCAGCTTCGGCCGGCACGGGGCGAGCGAGCCCTGCGATCTCGGCGGCCTCGACGCGACCATCGCGGCCAAGGGGGAGGGGGGCGAGATCACCCTGCGCTTCGATCTGGCCGGCCCCGCCCTTGACGAGGCCATCGCGCGGATCGGCGACCTGCCGCTCCCGCCCTACATCGCCGGCAGGCGGCCCACCGACGCGCAGGACGCCACCGACTACCAGACCGTCTATGCCCGCGAGCCCGGCGCGGTGGCGGCCCCGACCGCCGGCCTGCACTTCTCCGACGCGCTCCTGGCCGACCTCGATGCCGCCGGTATCGCCCGCCACACCGTGACCCTGCATGTGGGCGCCGGCACCTTCCTGCCGGTGAAGGCCGACGACACCGACGACCACCGCATGCATGCGGAGATCGGCCGCCTCGACGCCGCCACCGCCGAGGCCCTGAACGCCGTGCGGGCGGGCGGCGGCCGCGTCGTGGCCGTCGGCACCACCGCCCTGCGCCTCCTGGAGAGTGCGGCCGATTCCGAGGGACGGCTTCACGCCTTCGCGGGACCGACCGAGATCTTCATCACGCCGGGCACCCGCATCCGCGCCGTCGATGCGCTGATGACCAACTTCCACCTGCCGCGCTCGACCCTGTTCATGCTGGTCTCGGCCTTCTCGGGGCTCGACACCATGCGGGCCGCCTATGCCCACGCCATCGCGTCCGGCTATCGCTTCTATTCCTACGGCGATTCGAGCCTGCTGTTTCCGGCGCGGGACTGACACGAGGGAACGCGCGGGGGAGGACGTGCCGAGCCGGAAAACCGGTGCTAAGACGGCGCCCATGTCCGAGCCCGCCGCACGCCCCGCGCCCGAAACCCTTCCGAGCGACTTCACCTTCCGGGTCGACGCCACCGACGGCGCGGCGCGCACGGGCGCGATCGCGATGCCGCGCGGGATCATCCGGACGCCCGCCTTCATGCCGGTCGGCACGGCCGCCACCGTCAAGGCGATGTATCCCGGACAGGTCCGCGACCTCGGCGCCGACGTGGTGCTGGGCAACACCTACCACCTGATGCTGCGCCCCGGCCCCGAGCGCATGGCGCGGCTCGGCGGCCTGCACCATTTCATGAACTGGCCGCACCCGATCCTCACCGATTCCGGCGGCTTCCAGGTCATGTCGCTCTCGGCCCTGCGCAAGCTCGACGAGCAGGGCGTCACGTTCCGCTCGCATGTCGACGGCTCGACCCACCACATGAGCCCCGAACGCTCGATCGAGATCCAGGGCCTGCTCGGCTCGGACATTCAGATGCAGCTCGACGAATGCGTCCGCCTGCCGGCCGAGCGCGACACCATCGCGCGCGCCATGCAGCTGTCGCTGCGCTGGGCCGAGCGCTGCCGCATCGCCTTCGGCGAGCAGCCCGGCAAGGCGATGTTCGGCATCGTCCAGGGCGGCGACCTGCCCGACCTGCGCGTCGAGAGCGCCCGTGCCCTCGTCGACCTCGACCTGAAGGGCTACGCCATCGGGGGCCTCGCGGTCGGCGAACCGCAGGCGGTGATGCTGGCCATGATCGAGACGGTGGAGCCGCACCTCCCGGCGGGCAAGCCGCGCTACCTCATGGGCGTCGGCACCCCCGACGACCTGATGCGCTCGGTGATGCGCGGCATCGACATGTTCGACTGCGTGATGCCGACCCGCGCCGGCCGCCACGGCCTGGCCTATACCCGCCACGGCCGCATCAACCTGCGCAACGCCCGCCACGGCGAGGACACCCGGCCGCTGGACGAGGCCTCGACCTGCCCGGCCGCCCGCGACTATTCCCGCGCCTATCTCCATCACCTCGTGCGCAGCGACGAGATCCTGGGCATGATGCTGCTGACCTGGAACAACCTGTCCTACTATCAGGATCTGATGGCGGGGATGCGTGCCGCCATCGCGCAGGGGCGGCTCGCCGACTTCTGTGACGAGACCCGCGCCGCCTGGGCCCGGGCTGAGGCCGAGCGCGCCGCGGCCTGACGGTCCGTTCCGGTCCTGCCGCCTCACCCGTCTCCTGGTCCAACCGCAAAGCCGGTTGACCACATACCGCCGACCCCCTATTGCGAGCCACGCCGTCCGAAACGGCCCGGCCCCCGAGAGGGCCGCATCACCCCTTCGGACGCGAGCGCGTAGCTCAGTTGGTAGAGCAACGGACTTTTAATCTGTAGGTCCTGGGTTCGAGTCCCAGCGCGCTCACCACATTCCCTTCCGTCACGACGACTTGAGCGATTTCTTCGTGGCAACCCGAACTGGTGTGCGGCTCACGCCCGCCGGTCCTGTCGCGACGCCTGATATGCGAGCAGCAGGCACCTGCGCCACACGGATCGGCAAGGATCTGTGCCCGGCCGCACGACAGTCCAGGCCGTCGATGGTGCGCCGGCGCGGACGTCGGGGCGTGCCCAGGGTCGGGCGACCTGAGCAAGCGGTGATCCGGTCGACGGCCGCTTTGTCCGTACCGGCTCGGCCTTCGCCCCCTCGCTTCAGCGTTCAGAACCGCGCTCACGGCCAGGTCTGCGCCGCCCCGCCGGATTGCATCCCACGCCAGCCGCCGCACACGCCGGTTTGGCGCGGCACAACGCTCCAGCGAAGTTCGACACGGGGCCGGTGAACAAGTCGAACGACTCCCGGTTAGCCGTAAGCTGCAGTTGTCGTGTGAAAGATTTGTTTTCTTCTGATGCAGTGCGGCAAACTGTGCTGCATTCGCATAGGCGTCTATCATACAGCAACCTATCGCGTGCCGATCTGATCTGAGCACGGGCGCAGGCCTGTGCGTGGAACCGTTCACCGCCCCAAAAAATCAATCATGGAGGATACTATGGCATCGATCTCAGGAACGAATGGCAATGATGTTCTGACCGGTACGACTGACGACGACATCATCCTCGGTCTCCTTGGAAACGATACCCTCTCGGACCCCGGCGGGTTCAACAGGATCGACGGTCAGGACGGCAACGATACGATCACGGGCGGTGCCGATCTGGACTTCATCGCGGGCGGTCCCGGGGACGATCTGATCCGTGGTGGAGCCGGCGCCGATCAGATCATCGGTGAAGCCGGCAACGATACGATCTACACCGAAGACGGCGACGATTATGCCGCCGGCAATCCGGGCGACGACATCCTCTACGGTGCTGCCGGCAACGACTTCCTCGTCGGCGAAGCGGGCCGCGATCAAGTCTTCGGTGAAGCCGGCAATGACTTTGTCGCCGGTGGCGATGACGACGATTCTCTCGATGGCGGCGACGGCGACGACCTCGTCGATGGCGATCTGGGCAACGACACCCTCGTGGGTGCGGCGGGCGACGATACCCTGTTCGGCGACTTCGGCGATGACCGGCTCGCCGGGGGAACGGGGACCAACATCCTCGACGGCGCTCAAGGGGCCGACACCGCCGTGTTCGACTATGCGCTTCCGAGCGGCGACGCCCTGGCGTCGGCCGGCGTTCTGAGCACGATCACCACGGCATCGGGGCTCGATACCATCAAGAACGTCGAAGTGTTCGAGTTCACGAACGGGAAGGTCGTGCAGGGCGACGGCAATGCTCTCGTCGACGATCTGTTCTACTTCAGCCAGAACCCGGACGTCTTCCAGGCCGGCACCGATCCCGAGGTGCATTTCGCCGCCTTCGGCTGGCAGGAAGGGCGGAACCCGAATGCGTTCTTCGACACCACGGGGTACCTGACGGCGTACCAGGATGTGGCCGCCGCAGGGATCAACCCGCTCGAACACTACCTCGCTTTCGGCTGGAAGGAGGGCCGCGATCCCTCCGCCGGCTTCGACACGCGGGGGTACCTGACCGCCAATCCCGATGTTGCTGCGGCCGGCTTCAACCCGCTTCAGCATTTCCTGGAGTTCGGAGCCGCCGAGGGGCGTCAGCCGGTCGTCGGCGATGGCGTCTTCCACGCCTGAAATCTGCGGCTTGGGTCCACGCGCTGCCCTGCGCGTGGACACGAATCGATGGAGATCGTGTCGCTGGCAACCACGCGCGCCGGGTGATCGCGACACGGTCTCCTCGTCAGAATCGACGGAGCGCGTCCGGGCTGCGCAGCCCAGGCGGTTCCGTATCCATATGCGCGACGCGGCGCAGGGCGCGATACGAGGTGCGGCGAACCGCGGCGCCGGGAGTCAGTTCGCGCGCTGCTCGATCGGGATCGGCGAGCGCAGGAAGATCAGAACGCCGCCGACGACGGACAGGGCGAGAGCGCAGGCGAACAGGAGGAAGAACCAGCGAGGCATAGCCCTGGATAGCACGCCGGCCACCGAAATCTGAGACCGACCCCGTGGGCACGACAGCTTTCCGGCTATCGCAGCACCCGCGCATGCGGATTGGTGACCGTAACCGGCTCCGGCGCCTCGCTCGGTTCGGCATCCCGAAGCCCCGCCCACAGCTTCCACTCGCCCCAGGCCGCGTCGAGGGCCGCGATGGCGGCGTCGCGGGAAGCCACGGTGGCGCCGCGCCGGAACGGGGCCGCGCCGATGTCGAGGTGCAGACCCCAGGTCCATTGCGCGGCCGGCGCCGGATCGTCGCTGATACAATCGACCCGCCCGACGATCAGGGCTCCGCTGGTGATGACGTAGGTTTCGCGCGGATGGTCTTCGAGGCGGGTGTAGATCAGCTTGGCCACGAATGCCGGTCCCTGGTTTGCAACGAAGGCCGGGCTAGTGCTTCGGCCGTCGAATGTCGACCGGCGGATTCCGACGGGTGTTCCATCGAAGACCGCTTCAGATCTTTCGGTAGCGGATGAGTCCGTCGATGCGCCCACACTCGGGAAGGGTTTGGTCGCGAGCGAATGCCGCCCAGAATGCGCGCAGATCGCGACCGGCGCGGTCGATCTCGGGCCAGGATGCGCCGGCTAGGTAGGCGGCGTCGCGCCAGACCGTTTCCGATCCGAACAGGAGGGGCAATTCGATGGCGTGGGCGGCACCGAAGGGATTGCCGGGCGCGCGCCAGTCGAGAGTGTAGCGATGGACCCGGCCGCCGGCCCGGGCGTGGCGCCGGGCGAAGCGGCGCACGGCCTCCGCATAGACCGTGTGGGTGATGAAGCCCACCAGACCGCGTGCCAGCAGCCTGCCGATCCCGGGCAGGCGCAGCCACGGCTGCAACACCGGAATCGTGGGCAGGAAGAAGCGGCCTTCTTCGGCCGTGTAGCCGATCAGCAGGTCGACCTGCGGCGCTGCCCGGTCCCAGGCCGCCGCCATCCCGGATTCCGGGGGCAGGGGGGCATGGCCGTACTGGGTTCCGAACGGCATGAAGCCCGCGAGGCCGAACCACCTCGCCCGTGCCGCGACGCGGCCTTGGCGCGCGAGCACCTGCGCGGTCGTCATGGCGCGCGTGACCGGCACCTGTGCCATGGCGGCGTTCATGCGCCGGCGGCGATGGCGGATGCCCAGCGGCGCGCTCTGGATAATAGCGCGGCGAAACAGCGTCCCGGCCTCCTCGGTCGCCATCAGGTGCGCCACCGCGTCTCCGCCGGCGGATTGCCCGAAGGCCGTGACCGCCTCGGGGTCGCCGCCGAAGGCCGCGATGTTGCGTCGAACCCAGCGGAAGGCGGCGATCTGATCGAGCAGGCCGAGATTGGCCGGGCGGCCCGCATCATCCCCGAGATAGCCGAACAGGCCGAGCCGATAGGTCACCGTGACGACGATGACCCGCTGCTCGGCCGCCAGTCGCGCCGGGTCGCCGCAGGGCGCATCGCCGGCGCCACAGATGTAGGAGCCGCCATGAATCCAGACCATGACGGGCAGGCGCTCCTGGGCGCCGCGATCGACCGGGCAGGTGATCGAGAGGCGCTGGCACGCCTCGTCCTGGGTGAGCGTGCCGAGAGCGCCGCCGAGGGCCTCCTCCAGGAACGGGATCGCGACCTGCGGGCAGGCCGGGGCCCATTCGGTAGCCTGAAACGGCTCGGTCCAAACCGGCACCGGCTCGGGAAGGGCGAAGCGCGCGGCCTGCGCGTAGGGAATCCCGGTGGCGCGCATGACCGCACCGTCGACCCGGGCCACCACCGGGCCACAGGGCGGGAAGAAGCGGCACGGCTCGCTCATGCGGGACCACGCGGGCTATGCCTCGGCAATCGCACAGGAAAAAACCCCGCCGGCGCGGGGGCCGGGCGGGGCTTCGTCGGGGTCACGGGCCGGCTCGCCTCAGAGGCGGGCGGTCTCACGCCGGTTGAAGGCGAGGGCGCACAGAGTCGCGACGGCGCCGGACAGCAGGTAGACGCCGACCCAGGACAGACCGAAGCGGCTCGACACGCCGAGGGCCACCAGGGGCGCGAATCCGGCGCCGATCAGCCAGGCGAGATCCGAGGTCAGGGCGGCGCCGGTGTAGCGGAAGCGCGAGCCGAGATTGGCCGTCACCGAGCCGGAGGTCTGGCCATAGGAGAAGCCGAGCAGGCCGAACCCGATCAGGACGTAGACGGTCTGGCCGAGTTCGCTGTCGCCGAACACGATGGGGGCGATGATGCTGGCCACCGCGAACACGGCGATCAGGGCGGCCGCGATGCCGACCGTGGTCCGCCGGCCGATGCGATCGGCCATGATACCCGAGACCACGATGGTGCCGGCCGCCAGGAACGCCCCGGAGCACTGCACCAGCAGGAACTCGCTGGCCGAGCGCGCGGTGAACAGGTGAATCCAGCTGATCGGGAACACCGTCACGAGATGGAACAGGGCGAAGCTCGCCAGCGGGACCACGGCGCCGATCAGCACGAAGCGTCCATGGGTGCGCAGCAGCTCCAGCACCGGCGTCGGCTCCAGCTCGCGCATCTGAAGCATGCGCGAGAATTCCTCGGTGGCGACGAGGCGGAGGCGGGCGAACAGCGCCACCACGTTGATGGCGAAGGCCACGAAGAAGGGGTAGCGCCAGCCCCAGTCCAGGAAGTCCTCGGTGCTGAGATTTCCGACGAAGAACGCGAACAGCGCGCTCGCCAGCATGAAGCCCACGGGGGCGCCGAGCTGCGGGATCATCGCGTACCAGCCGCGCTGCTTCTCGGGTGCGTTGAGGGCCAGGAGCGAGGCCAGACCGTCCCAGGCGCCGCCGAGGGCCAGCCCCTGCCCGAAGCGGAGGGCTGCGAGAATCCAGATCGAGAGGGCGCCGACCTGATGGTAGTTCGGCAGGAAGCCGATCGCCATGGTCGACCCACCGAGGAGGAACAACGCGATCGTCAGCTTGGCGGCACGCCCGTGGCGCCGGTCGATCTCCATGAAGATCACCGACCCGATCGGGCGGGCGATGAAGGCCAGGGCGAACAGCGCGAAGGCGTAGAGGGTGCCGGTCAGCGGGTCGGCGAAGGGGAAGAACACGCCGGGAAAGATCAGCACCGAAGCGATGCCGAAGACGAAGAAGTCGAAATACTC
The DNA here is from genome assembly GCF_055231875.1 of Methylobacterium sp. Ger2507. Taxonomy (NCBI): domain Bacteria; kingdom Pseudomonadati; phylum Pseudomonadota; class Alphaproteobacteria; order Hyphomicrobiales; family Methylobacteriaceae; genus Methylobacterium; species Methylobacterium sp. Ger2507. Next base: position 4,608,704 of record NZ_JBUYVC010000001.1, on the reverse strand, counting down.
GGCGGCGCGGCCGATCACGACTCCGATGGCGATTTCGCCCGGCGCGACCGTGTGGTCGCTGGAAGCCTCGTGGGCGTCGCGTTCCAGCGACGACGAGGACGGCACTGCGTATTCTGCGCTCATCGAGAGGACCGGGCTCGCTTCATGCGTTCGGGGCCGGATCGGGCGCCGGAAAGCGCGCGGGGGCCGAAGGGGTTCGGACTACGTTTACGCCGCGTGATTCGTCTGCGTCAAAGCACGGCGTGACGCGCTCCACCGGGAACGCCGCGACCAAAAGGCACGACTCGGTTTCCCACGGAAAAAATCCCTTAGCACAGCTTAACTTACAACCGCCATGAGCGCAGCGCTGATCAGACGCGCCACGCGCGACTTGTCAGAGCCCTGTGTTGCGGCGCAGTGAGACGCAGCGCTTCCGTCCTCCCGTCCCAGGGGGGAACGGGAAGGTGCTCCTCCGAGATCGCGCCAGACGAGTCCATGCCCGTCAAATCCATGCCCGTCAAAATCCTTCGCACGCTCGTCCTCCTTCCGCTGTTCGGCCTGCTCTCCGGCTGCAACATGGTTCTGATGCAGCCGTCCGGTGACATCGCCGCGCGCCAGCGCGACCTGATCCTGGCCTCCACCGGCCTGATGCTGCTGATCATCATTCCGGTGATCGCCTTCACGCTGCTGTTCGCCTGGCGCTACCGCATCTCGAACAAGGACGCCGAGTACGATCCCGACTGGCATCACTCGACCCAGCTCGAAGTGCTGATTTGGTCGGCCCCGCTGGTGATCGTGATCGCGCTCGGAGCGCTGACCTGGATCAGCACCCACACCCTCGATCCCTACCGGCCCCTGAGCCGGCTCGACGCCGACCGCCCGCTGCCGGCGGGGGTCAAGCCGCTGACGGTCGAGGTCGTCGCACTCGATTGGAAATGGCTGTTCTTCTACCCAGATCAGGGTATCGCCACCGTCAACGAACTGGCCGCACCGGTCGACGTGCCGATCTCCTTCAAGATCACCTCAGCCACCGTAATGAATTCGTTCTTCGTTCCCGCTCTCGCCGGTCAGATCTACGCCATGGCCGGCATGGAGACCAAGTTGCACGCGGTGATCAACAAGGCCGGTGTGTATGAAGGTCTTTCGGCCAACTACAGCGGCTCGGGCTTCTCGCGGATGAACTTCAAGTTCCATGGCCTCGACCAGGCCGGGTTCGACGCCTGGGTCGCCAAGGTGAAGGCGGAGGGCCAATCGCTCACCCGCCAATCCTACATCGAACTGGAGAAGCCGAGCGAGCGCGAGCCCGTCCGCTACTTCTCCTCGGTCGAGAACGGCCTCTACGGCGCGGTGCTCAACATGTGTGCCATTCCCGGCAAGATGTGCATGAACGAGATGATGCACATCGACGCCATGGGCGGCGCCGGCAAGGAGAGCCACGCCAATCGCGAGCGGCTCGAATACGACAATCGCTACGCCGAGCAGGGCGTGGAGGCTCCCGCCGCCACCGTCGGTGGATCGGGTCGTGAGTCGCACAGCCCGGAGCAGCCCGAAGGCATGAAGCCGAAGAGCATCGCGCCCGAGGTGAAGCCGGGTTCGGCACCGGAACATTCCGGGCACGATCATTCCGGGCACGATCATTCTGGACCTGACCACGGCGCTCACCAGGGCCAAGGCGGCCCAGCGGGCGACGGCAAGGATTCGAAGGGTTCGGACTCGATCGCGCCCGGCCAACTGAATCGCTAATCGCGGACGCCTCTGTCGCCCGCCCCTCCATTCGGCACACTCCTCTGACGAGTAGGTCCCATGTTCTCCAATCCGGATCTCCAGAAGCTCCTGTTCGGGCGCCTGACGCTCGATGCCGTGCCGCTTCATGAGCCGATCCTCCTGATCACCTTCGTGATGGTCGGCATCGGCGGCGTCGCCGTGCTCGGCGCCCTGACGTATTTCCGCCTCTGGGGTATCCTTTGGCGCGACTGGTTCACCTCCGTCGATCACAAGAAGATCGGCATCATGTACATCGTGCTGGCGCTGGTGATGCTCCTGCGCGGCTTTGCCGACGCGCTGATGATGCGCGCCCAGCAGGCGATGGCGTTCGGTCCGAACGAGGGCTACCTGCCGCCGCACCACTACGACCAGATCTTCACCGCCCACGGCGTGATCATGATCTTCTTCGTGGCGATGCCGCTGGTGACGGGCCTGATGAACTTCGTGGTGCCGCTGCAGATCGGCGCCCGCGACGTGGCCTTTCCGTTCCTCAACAACTTCAGCTTCTGGATGACGGTGGCGGGCGCCGTGACGGTGATGGCCTCGCTGTTCGTCGGCGAGTTCGCCCGCACCGGCTGGCTGGCCTATCCGCCGCTCTCCGGCCCCGCCATGAGTCCGGGCGTCGGCGTCGACTATTACATCTGGGCGCTGCAGATCGCCGGCATCGGGACGTTGCTGTCCGGCATCAACCTGATCGCCACCATCGTGAAGATGCGGGCCCCCGGCATGACCATGATGAAGATGCCGGTCTTCACCTGGACCTCGCTCTGCACCAACATTCTCATCGTCGCCGCCTTCCCCATCCTGACGGCCGTTCTCGCGCTGCTGTCGCTCGACCGCTACGTCGGCACGCACTTCTTCTCGAACGACCTCGGGGGCAACCCGATGATGTACGTGAACCTGGTGTGGATCTGGGGCCACCCGGAGGTGTACATCCTCATCCTGCCGGCCTTCGGCGTATTCTCGGAGATCGTCTCGACCTTCTCGAGCAAGCGCCTCTTCGGTTACGCCTCGATGGTCTACGCGACCGTCGTGATCACGATTCTGTCCTACCTCGTGTGGCTGCACCACTTCTTCACGATGGGCTCGGGCGCCAGCGTGAACTCGTTCTTCGGCATCACCACGATGATCATCTCGATCCCCACGGGGGCGAAGATCTTCAACTGGCTGTTCACCATGTACAAGGGCCGCATCCGCTTCGAGGTGCCGATGCTCTGGACGATCGGCTTCATGGTGACCTTCGTCATCGGCGGCATGACCGGCGTGCTGCTCGCCGTGCCCCCGGCCGACTTCGTGCTGCACAACTCGCTGTTCCTGATCGCCCACTTCCACAACGTCATCATCGGCGGCGTGCTGTTCGGCATGCTGGCCGGCATCACCTACTGGTTCCCCAAGGCCTTCGGCTTCAAGCTCGATCCGTTCTGGGGGAAGATGTCGTTCTGGTTCTGGCTGACCGGCTTCTGGGTCGCCTTCATGCCGCTCTACGTGCTCGGCCTGATGGGCGTCACCCGTCGCGTCCAGCACTTCGACGATCCCTCGCTCCAAATCTGGTTCGTGATTGCAGCGTTTGGCGCCCTTCTGATCCTGTGCGGCATCGCCTCGTTCATCATCACCCTGGTGGTCAGCGTCATCCGGCGTGACCAGCTGCGGGATACGACCGGCGATCCGTGGGGCGGCCGGACCCTGGAATGGGCGACCTCGTCGCCGCCGCCGGACTACAACTTCGCCTTCACGCCGGTGATCCACGATCACGACGCGTGGTGGGACATGAAAAAGCGCGGCTATGCGCGTCCGCTCCAGGGCTTCAAGCCGATCCACATGCCCAAGAACACCGCGGCCGGCCTGATCCTCGGCGTGCTGAGCATCATCTTCGCCTTCGCGATGATCTGGTACATCTGGTGGCTCGCCGCCTTCAGCTTCGCGGCGATCGCGGTGGTCGCGATCGGCCACACCTTCAACTACAACCGCGACTTCTATATCCCGGCCGACGAGGTCGTCCGGACCGAAGCCCAGCGGACAGCCCTGTTGGCGGAGCACGTCTGAGACCATGGCAACCCAAGCTTCCGCTGCCATGAACTTCGAGTCGGGACGAAGCCCGTCGGTCGCGATCAAGGCGGTCGACCCGACGGACTTCTACGACGCCAAGGGCGAGCATCACCCGGAAGGGAGCACGATGCTCGGCTTCTGGCTCTACCTGATGAGCGACTGCCTCATCTTCGCGGCCCTGTTCGCCACCTACGCGGTGGTGGGGCGCAACTACGCGGCCGGCCCGTCGCCGAAGGATCTGTTCGACCTGCCGCTGGTGGCGCTGAACACGTCGATGCTGCTGTTCTCGTCCATCACCTACGGCTTCGCCATGCTGGAGATGGAGAAGGGCGACCTCAGCCGGGTGCAGATCTGGCTGGCCGTCACCGGCCTGTTCGGCCTCGCCTTCGTGGGCCTCGAACTCTACGAGTTCCACCACCTGATCCACGAGGGCGCCACGCCCCAGCGCAGCGCCTTCCTGTCGGCCTTCTTCACCCTGGTCGGCACCCACGGCCTGCACGTCAGCCTCGGTATCGTCTGGCTGGTGACGCTGATGGCGCAGGTCCACAAGCGCGGGCTGGTACCCGAGAACAAGCGTCGGCTGCTCTGCCTCAGCATGTTCTGGCACTTCCTCGACGTGATCTGGATCGGCGTGTTCACCTTCGTGTACCTGATGGGAGTCCTGCAATGAGCGCCGCGACGAAGGCAGGACACGACGACCACGGGCATGCACATGGCCATGCCGATGCCGGCAGCCACGGTTCGTTCAAGGATTACATGACCGGCTTCGTGCTGTCGGTCATCCTGACGGCAATCCCGTTCATCCTCGTGATGAGCAACGTGATCGGCAACAACCAGATCACCGGCATCGTCATCATGGGCTTCGCGGTGGCGCAGATCGTGGTCCACATGATCTACTTCCTCCACATGAACACGAAGTCCGAAGGCGGCTGGACCATCCTGGCGCTGATCTTCACCCTGACGCTGGTGATCATCACCCTCGCGGGCTCCCTGTGGGTCATGTACCACCTCAACACCAACATGATGCCGATGCACATGCACACGCGCTGATGCGCGTCGGCAAACCGGCGACGCGGCGCTCCGGCGTCGCGCTCGCCACCCTCTGCGTCGTCGGACTGGTCTTGATCGGCCTCCTGGCGGCGCTCGGGACCTGGCAGATTCAGCGTCGCGCCTGGAAGCACGCGCTGATCGCCCGGGTCGAAGCCCGGGTGCACGCAGAGCCCGTCGCGGCGCCGGGTCCGGCGATCTGGAACAGTCTGACGGCCGAGACGGACGCGTACCGGCGGGTTCAGGCCACGGGACGGTTTCAGAACGACCGGGAAACCCTGGTTCAGGCCGTGACCGAACTCGGTGGCGGCTTCTGGGTGATGACGCCGCTGCTGCGCCCCGACGGCACCACGCTTCTGATCAATCGCGGCTTCATCCCGCCGGACAGGCGCGATCCGGCCACGCGAGCCGAGGGGCAGACCGATGCGCCGGTCTCGGTCATCGGCCTCCTGCGCTTCAGCGAACCCGGAGGGGGCTTCCTCCGCAGCAATGATGCCGGCGCCGGGCGCTGGTATTCGCGCGATGTCGCGGCGATCGCGCGGGCGCGGGGCCTCAATGAGGCGGCCCCCTATTTCGTCGATGCCGATGCGACGCCGAACCCAGGTGGCTGGCCTGTCGGCGGGCTGACCATCGTGGCCTTCCCGGACAATCACCTCGTCTACGCGCTGACGTGGTACGTTCTTGCGCTGATGGTCGCGGGCGCGCTCGCGTACACGCTGGTCGATGCCCGCCGCTCGGCGCGGCGGAGATCGACCTGAACCACGGCTCTCCATCCGATTCCTGCCGGTGGGCGGCCGCTCGGATGTCTCAGGTGCCGAGCCCCGCGATCCAGGCCCTCGCGCGCTCCACGTCCGCCTGGGTCAGGCCATGCCCGCTCGGCAGGATCTCGTGCGTGACCGCGGCTCGGCCTGCGCGAAGCCGCTCGGCGAGCGCGCCGGCATTGGCCGCCGGAACGATCGGGTCGGCGGCGCCGGAGAGCAGGAGCACCGGTTTGCCCGCGAGATCGACCGGATCGGTCCGGGTGAGCGGCACCATCGGGCGCAGCAGGACGGCTCCCGCTAACACGTCGGGATTCAGGAGTAATAAGGCGGCGGCGATGTTGGCGCCGTTCGAGAAACCGACCGCCACCGGAGCGGCGAGCCCGTAGGCCGCGCGCGCCGCCGCGATGAACGCAGCGAGATCCGCCGCCCGATGCCGGAGATCGGCTTCGTCGAACACGCCCTCCGCCAAGCGCCGGAAGAAGCGCGGCATGCCGTTCTCCAGGACGGCGCCGCGCGGGGAGAGCAGGGCGGCTCCGGGCGCCAGCGTCCTGCCAAGGGGCAGGAGGTCGTTCTCGTCGCCACCCGTCCCGTGGAGCAGGAGCAGGGGCGGTGCGCCGGCGCCGGGCGCTGGCGCGAAGCGATGGACGAGGCCGAGGGCGGGCTGCGTGAGGGATGAGTTGGTCATGACAACCTCGCTGAAGCGATTGAGAATCGGCGCCCGCCCCGACTGTGGGAGCGGGCGCCGGGTTTTCGTCGCCCGGTGACGGAACCGGCGGGTGGATAGAATCAGGCCATCTCGGCCAGGCGGCCCTCGATCTGCGCCCGGTGCGGCTCAAGGAAGCCCGGGAGCTTGAGGGCTTGGCCCAGCGACGCCACCGGCTCGTCGATGGCAAAGCCGGGACCGTCGGTGGCGATTTCGAACAGCACTCCGCCCGGCACGCGGAAGTAGACCGAGCGGAAATACTGACGGTCCTTCTGCTCGGTGACGCCGAGACCGTACGAGCGGGTCAGCGTCTCCACCATCCGTGCCTGCTCCGCGTCGTCCGCGGCCCGGAAAGCGATGTGGTGGACCGAGCCGGCGCCCTGGCGACCGCGCAGGAATTCGCCCACCACCCGCAGGGTGACGAAGCCGCCGGTCTCGGCTCCGCTGCCATAGCGGATCGACAGACCGTCGCGGCCGGCTTCGCCGAAACCGAGCACGCCGGTCAGGATCGCCGCCGTCGCCTCGGCCTCCCGGAGCAGGAGCGTGACCCCGTGGAAGCCCCGGATGGCGTGCTCAGCCGGAACCTCGCCGCCGGTCCAGACCCCGCCGGCCTCCTGGGCGTCGGTTCCCACCAGGGCCAGGATCATGCCGTCCGGGTCGCGAAAGCGCAGAATCGGATCGCCGAAGGCCTGTGCCACGGTGTCGTGCGTGACGCCCTTCTCGATGAAGCGATGGGCCCACCAGCCGATGGCGGCGCGCGGGACTCGGAACGCGGTCTCCTGCGTCTCGCCGACGCCGACCCGCCCGGGTGCCGCGTGGGCAATGGGGAAGAAGGTCAGGATGGTGCCGGGGCGGCCGGTCTCATCGCCGTAATAGAGATGGTAGGTGCCCGGATCGTCGAAGTTGACGGTCTTCTTCACCAAGCGAAGGCCGAGCACGCGGGTGTAGAAGTCGGCGTTTCGGTCGGGGGCGCCAGAGAACGCGGTGACGTGATGGATGCCGGTGTGGGACATGGGACGAACTCCTCGCGGGCAGCGCCGCACCGGAAGCCCGGCCGTGCTGCGATGACCGGAAGATGCGCCTTGCCCTTCGGTTCGGAAATGGAAACGATGGAAACGCATCGTTTCGGAATACACCGCCATGAAGCTTCCTGACTTCGAAGCCTGGGCCGTCTTCGCCAAGGTGGTGGAGACCGGGTCGTTCGGGCGTGCCGCCGCGGATCTCGGGATCGCCAAAGGCACGGTTTCGAAGGCCGTCACCCGCCTGGAAGCCCGGATCGGGGCACGCCTGTTTCATCGCACCTCGCGCAAGCTCGCCCTGACGGAGGCCGGGGCCTCGGCGCGGGATGCGGCGGCCCGCATCCTGGCGGAGGGCGAGGCGGCCGAAGCGCTGGCGCAGGACGCCGCCGCGCAGATGCGCGGCCGGGTGCGCCTCGCCGCGCCGATGTCGTTCGGCGTGCTGCACGTGGCTCCGCGCCTGCCGGACTTCCTGAGTCGCCACCCCGGCCTCAGCATCGATCTGCACTTGAGCGATGACCTCGTCGACCTCGTCGGCGGCGGCTTCGATCTCGGCCTGCGCATCGCGTCCCTGACCGATTCGTCGCTGCGGGCCCGGCGCCTATGCACCGTCCACCGCGCGTTGGTGGCAACCCCCGCCTATCTCGCGCGCTTCGGCTGGCCGGCGCATCCGCACGACCTGTCGGATCATGCGTGCCTGGGCTACGCCTACCTGCCGACGCCGGATCGCTGGCGCTTCGTCGCTTCGGACGGTCGGGAGGCGGCGGTGGTGCCGAACGGTCCCTTGCGGGCCAACAACGCCGATGCCCTGGCGCCCGCCCTTCGGGCCGGGCTCGGCCTCGCGGTCCAGCCGGATTTCATGATCTGGGAGGACCTGCGCGACGGTCGCCTGGAGCGGGTCCTGCCCGACTGGTCGCCGCCGCGGATCGATCTGCACCTCGTGACTCCGCCGGGCGATCCGCGCCCTGCGCGGGTGACCGCGCTGATCGGCTTTCTGGCCAAGGCACTGTCGAACGCCCCCTGGTCGGACCCCGGCGGCTACGCACGCGGCGCTGCCGCGCCTCCGGCCTCCGCGGTGTGATCCGCTCGGGTCAGGTCTCGGTAATCTCCAGGATCAGTCCGCGCCCGCGCAGGACCTTGTCGATGCGCTGGTGCATGTCCGGACACGGACGGGTCACCCGAAGATGCACCGTGTCGCCCTTCGGCGTGCCCGTGACCCAGAGCCGGTAGCGCAATCCCTCGTCCCGAAGCTGCTCCAGCAGCCGCTCGGAGGCGATCCGGTTGGCCTCGTTGTTCATCGCGATGAGGCGTGCATCCATCTCGGTCTCTCCTGCTTGCCTGAGTGCAACGCGCGGCGACACGCTTTTCGTCCCGACAACCTGCATTCGTGGTGAAGTCGAAGCCGTCGGCCATCGACACCTGCCCCGGCCCTTCGGAACAGGGCCGCAGCGCCGAGGTTCACGCGGAGAGGATGCGTGTTCTCGGATTCGTGACGGCGGGAACGCGTCAGATCCAGCATCGGAAGGAGATCGTGATGAAACAGATCGTCGGCGCCGCCGCCGTGGCTGTGCTCCTGGCCGGACCGGCCCTGGCCCAATCGGTGGGCGAGAAGACGGGCATCAACGCGCTGATCGGCGTGAGCCCTTCCACGGCGGATTTCGTGACCCAGGCCGGGATCAGCGATCTGTTCGAGATCGAGAGCAGCCGGCTGGCCGCCGAGCGCAGCGATGAGCCGACCAAAGCCTATGCCCGTCAGATGATCACCGACCACGAGAAGACGACATCCGAGATGAAGGCGATGATCCAGGGGGGCAAGGTCCAGGCGACGGCACCGACCGCCCTGGACAGCACCCATCAGGCCCGGCTCGACAGCCTCAAGGCGCTTCAGGGCGACGCCTTCACCAAGCAGTACCACGCCGATCAGGTGACGGCGCACAAGAATGCCGTCGACCTGTTCCAGCGTTACGCCCAAGGGGGCGACAACGCCGAATTGAAGGCCTGGGCGAGCAAGACCCAGCCCGCGCTCGAGCACCACCTGAAGATGGCGCAGGATCTCGACAAGTAGCGGACGGCTCGCCGCGCCGGTCAACCGGCGCGGCCGAACGGTCAGAACACCTCGTCGGTGTGAACGTCGAAGCGGGCGAGGTGCGCGTAGCCGAAGTTGGTGGTGATCGCCACGTCGGTGGCATCGCGGCCGCGCGCCATCACGATCCGGCCGATGCGCGGCGTGTTGTGTCGAGCGTCGAAGGTATACCAGTTGCCGTCGAGATAAGCCTCGAACCAGGCCGAGAAATCCATCGGGTCGGGCACGGGCGGAATGCCGATGTCGCCGAGATAGCCGGTGCAGTAGCGCGCCGGAATGTTCATGCACCGGCAGAACGCGACGGCCAAATGCGCAAAATCGCGGCAGACGCCCTGGCGTTGCATGAAACCGTCCCAGGCGGTTCGGGTGGCGTCGGCGCACATGTAGTCGAATCGGATGCGGTCATGGACGTAATCGCAGATCGCCTGGACGCGACCCCAGCCCATGGGCGTTCCGCCGAACAGCGACCACGCGGTTTCGGACAGCTTGTCGGTGTCGCAGTAGCGGCTGCCCAGGAGGTAGACGAGCACCTCGTGGGGGAGATTCTGGACCTCGATCTGCTGCGCATGCGGGGCATAGACGTCGGGCAGGCCGGAATCCTGGACCACGAAATCGGCCGAGATCGTGAGGCGTCCGGGGGGCGTGACGATGCGGGTGCAGATGTTGTCGAAGTCGTCTCGGTATTCCTGCCAGGGGATCGGCGGATCGAAGTTGATCACATGCGGGGTGAGCACATCTGGCATCCGTGAGGGATGCACGCTCAACGCGAGGATCATGGGCGTCGGCTGAACCGATTCGAAGGCGATGTCGAACCCAGTCCTGATCTTCATGACAACCACCCGATCCTGTCGTGAACTATACGCTCTATGGTTCCAAACCGGGCAGCCTGGGGCGCACCCGGTCCTTCAACGCGCCACCTGCGGATCGGTCGCCCAAGGCTCCACGGCACTCGGCACGACTTCATCGACGTGGACGCTCACCGTCATGCCCAGATCATCCGCCGGAAACCCGAAGAACGACCCGTGCAGCGGCACGGCCTGACGCGGATCGCGTGCGACGGCGACGCGGATCAGGTCGCGATTTCCGACGATGCCGTTCGTCGGATCGAACTCGATCCACCCCGCACCAGGCAGGTAGACCTGCACCCAAGCATGAGTCGAGCCACCACCCACATGCCGGTCGCGATCCCCGCGTGGGTTGTAGAGGTACCCCGAGACGAAGCGGGCCGCCATGCCGAGGGCGCGCACGGCCTCGATCATCAACACCGCGAAGTCGCGGCAGCTGCCGCGCTTGAGCCGCAGCGTGGTGACCGGGTCCTGCACGCCCTTCTCGGAGCGCGCCAGATACGCGAAGTTGCGTCGGACGCTGCGCGTCATCTCGGCCAGGAGGTCCTGGGTTCCGATCCGTCCCGCCGGGGGGACGAAGCTGCGCGCCCAGCTATCGACCTCGTTGCGCGGGTCCGCGTATTGCCGCTCCATCGAGCGGCTGAGATCGGGGATGTCGTCGGCGCCGTAGCCGAACGGATAGAACGCCGCGTGCGGCGCGATCGGGAAGATCGGCGTCAGCTCGGGCGTGTGATCGAGGGTGATGGTGCACTCGAAGGTGAGCTGCGCCGCCCGCCCGGTGAACGACGCGACGGCCACGCAATTCCCGAAGACGTCATGGAGCCAGCGCAGCCCGCTCGGTTCGGGCGTGATCTTCAGGTTCGCCGAGATGAGGCGCTGATCGTAACTGTCGCGCGGCCGGAACAGGATGCGATGCTCACCGAAGGCCACCGGCTGTCGATAGCGATAGATGGTCAGGTGGCGGACGGACAGGATCGGCAAGGCGAGGGGCTCCACCACGCCGCGCGGCGTGGTCTGGTCGGCACGGACGCTGCGGGAAGCGATGCAAATCGTGCGCCGGGGAGCCTTATCAGGAAACGATGGGTTGCGGGGTGCTGGTCGCGAGATCGGCCTCGGTCAGCAGATCGAAGGGCCGCCACGGCTTCGGAATGAAGACCGCCTGGTCCGGCAGGCTGCTCGGACGCTCGGCCTTTCCGCCCGACGTCACCACCACACGGGCGGACGGCCACAGCAGCGCGATGGCGGAGGCCAGTTGCACCCCATCCATCGCCCCGGCAAGGCTGACATCGGCGAAGACCAGGGCGACATCGCCGCCGCGCTCGCGCATGACGTTGAGGGCGGCCTCGGCGCTATCGCACCCAAGCACGCCGAGTTCGGTATCGCTCAGGAGGGCCTCGGCCAGCGCGCGCGTGGCGGCATCGTCCTCGACCACCAGGGCGAGCTTGAGCGGCTGCGGCTTGGCCCGGGGCGCCGCTTCGGACGCGGCCGCAGGTTCGGACTGAACCTGGCGAATCAATGAGGCGAGGTGGTCGGGAATGCCCTCGGCGATCAGGTCGTCGTAGAACGAGGCCAGAGCCTGACCGATCCGGTCGAGGGACAGGCTCGGCGTCAGCGTGTCGCCGAGAGGAATCCGGCTCACGGACGACGAGCGATCCGCGTTGGTGCCTTTCGGGTCCGACAAGCAGGGCCTCCGCCGTTGGTGTCTCGGTGCGCCGCCACGAGCGGAGGCGCCGACATTAAAGCCCGGAGGTGACAGTCAGTTGCCGGAAATCATCCCTGGCCTGCGTTTGAGCCGGTACGGTGCCTCAATCCACCGCCGCATCGGCATAGGCCAGCACGCCGGCCATGGAACGGACGTCGCGATAGCGGGCGCCGCGGGTGCTCATCATGGTCTCGAACTTCTCGTGCACCTGGGCCACCGACAGGCTGGCCGCCTTGCGACGCCCGCGCTGGGCGGCGAAGAAGATCGTCTTGTTGGCGCGCGCCGGGCCCGGCAGCATCTGGGCGGCCGCCGCCTTCGGCTTGTCGACCACCGTGGCAAGGAAGTCCTCGGCATCGTCCGGCCCGAGGAAGTGGGCGAGGTAGACCTCGCCGAGGGTGAGTTCGCGGCCGATCCGCAGGGCGATGCGGGCGGCGTCGCGCTTCAGCATCTCGCCGGCGAGCAGGGCGGACAGGTAGGGGTCGCGCCGCATCTCGAGGATGCGCGTGCGCTCGGCCGGGTCCGACACGGTAGGCCGGCCGTTGTCGCCGGTGACCACGAGGGCCGCATCGGTGGCGAGACCGTATTTCGGTCCGAAGTCGCGCACCACGCCCAACCAGGTCCGCTCGATGAACTGGAACAGGCCGGTGGCCGAGGAGGTCTGTGCCTGCACTTCGGTCTTGAAGCTGGATTCCTTGTCGGCCACCGCCATCAGCAGCACCGGATCGGTCTGCACCGCTTGCGCCGCCCGGACGATCTTCTGCACGAGGTGGCGCCGGATCTTCATCGGGCCGAACTCGATGACCTCGTTCGGGTCGCCGATCGAACTTTCGGTGAGGAGGTAGTCATAGGACACCCGGTCGACCGCGTTGGAGCCGAGTTCGGTGTCGAGGTCGTGGACCGGCGCGAAGGCCGAGGACGCGGTGATCGCCGCCGGGGTGGGCGACACGGAGGCGGGCAGGGTGGCCGAGGCGGAGGCCTGAAAGATGACCGGCATCGGCTGGACGCGGGGGCGCGGCATCGCGATCTCGGTCATGGCCTGGGCCGACTGGACGACACCGGCCTCCGGACCGACACCGTAGGACAGGACCGCGCCGAGGCCGCCGGCCAGGAGCAGCATCGAGAGCACCGAGCGGGTCAGGGCCGGGCGGCTGCCGTGATCGTGGCCGACGCGTCCCGACAGGGTCAGCGCTTCGGAGCCGTCCGGCGCTGCGACGGAGCCGAAGCGCGGTGCGAGCGATCCTTTATGAGCCTGCGAGTTCTTGGCGAGGACGGTCCGCGACGATCCGACGTTTCGACCCTGCATCTGCTCGACCCAACCTCGTTCCCTGACCTGGATTGAGATTAGCTTGCGAGATGTGGCGACAACACGGCCCAGTTTGGGGCAATCCCGTGGCAAGTTTGCCTCAGTGTCGAGAGCGCTGGCACACACCCCGGCACGTTTCGGGCGCATCGCGCCAACGTGGGACTCAAACGCGAAAAGCGGCCCTGCTCACGCACGACCGCCCGACACTTCGATTCACAGAATGGTACCACTGCCCCGGCTCGAACGGGGGACCTCTTGATCCACAATCAAGCGCTCTAACCAACTGAGCTACAGCGGCACTGCGGGCGATCTATCCCGAGCCGCGCCGCATTTCAAGCCGCCTTCGGCCGATCGTCGGCAAAAGTGTGGATCTGTCCCGGCCTGTCAGGGCCATGCCTGCCCGGTTCAGCCATCGACGCCTCCATCGGCCGCAGGGTAAGGGGAGGCCTTGATGCCTCTCCGTCGCCGTCCGCGACCGCTTCCAGCCCGGCCCATGCCCCTGCGCAACCGCTCTTCCTCTTCGCCGGCTGCCCGACAGGTGCTCGTGCAGGCGCCGGGGCGACTGCGCGCCCTCGTGCGCGGCAGCGAAATCGGCCTCATCGTCCTGGCCGGCCTGATCGGATGCGCCTCCGGCCTGTCGGTGGCGGCGATGAACCGGGCGACGCAGGCGATGCGCGAGGTGCTGTACGGCCTGCCGCCGGGCATGCGCCTCAGCGCCGCTACGGATCTCTCGCCCCTGGCGATCCTGCTGGCGCCCGCCTTCGGCGGCGTCCTGCTCGCGCTGTTCACCCTCGCGCTGCGCTGGCGCCGGCGCCCCCGGCGCGCGCCGGTCGACCCCATCGAGGCCAACGCCCTGCACGGCGGGCGCATGTCCCTCAGTGATTCCACCGTGGTGGTGATCCAGAACACGATCTCCAACGGCAGCGGCGTCTCGGTGGGCATGGAGGCGGCCTACACGCAGTTCTGTGCCGGCGTCGCCTCCCGCCTCGGCCTGTCCTTCGAATTGCGGCGTGCCGACCAGCGCACCCTGGTGGGCTGCGGGGCGGCCGCCGCCATCGCGGCAGCCTTCGGCGCCCCCCTGACCGGCGCGTTCTATGCCTTCGAACTCATCATCGGGACCTATTCCATCGCCACCTTGACGCCCGTCGTGGTGGCCGCCCTGTGCGGCAGCGTCGTCGCCCGGGCGCTGGTGGCGCAAACCTCCCTCGTCACGGTCGACCGGGCCGACGCGATCACCACCACGGTGCTGACGACCCTCGACACGGTGCCGAGCCTCACCCTTGGGCTGCTCTGCGCCGGGCTCGGCATCCTGATCATGCGCGGCGTCACCCTGGTCGAGGCCGGCTTCCGCATCACCCGTCTGCCCGCGCTCTGCGCCCCGGTGGTGGGAGGCCTCTGCGTCGGCGGATTGGCGCTCCTGGCCTCGCCCCAGGTCCTGTCCGGCGGGCACGGGGCGCTGCACCTGCACCTGGAGGCGCATGGCAACGCCCTCGGCCTCTCCGCCCTCATCGTGCTGTTCGTCGCCAAGGCGACCGCCTCGGCGATCTCCATCGGCTCCGGCTTCCGCGGCGGCCTGTTCTTCGCCTCGCTCTTCCTCGGCGCCGTGGCGGGCGAGATCTTCGCGGTCGGGATGCCGCTGATCCTGCCCGGAACGGTGAATTTCGGCCTGACCCCGCTCGCCTACGCGGTGATCGGCATGAGCTCCCTGTCGGTGGCGGTGATCGGCGGGCCGCTGACCATGACGTTCCTCGCCCTCGAACTCACCGGCAGCTTCCCGATCACCGGCCTGGTGCTGGTGGCGGTGATCGCCTCCTCCCTGACCGTGCGCAAGACCTTCGGCTACTCCTTCGCGACCTGGCGCTTCCATCTCCGGGGCGAGAGCATCCGCAGCGCGCATGACGTCGGCTGGATCCGGACGCTGACGGTGGGCCGGCTGATGCGCCGCGAGGTCTCGACAGCCTCCATCGACCAGAGCCTCGCCAGCTTCCTGCGCAAGCACCCGCTTGGATCGCCCTCACGGGTGGTGATGGTGGACGGGGACGGCCGCTACGCCGGGATCGTGCTCGTGCCCGAAGCCCATGCGGCCCTCTTGGAGACGGAGGGGGCTTCGCCCGATCTCGCCAGCCTCCTGCGCCATCGCGACGATGTTCTGACCGCCGAGATGAATGCCAAGGCGGCGACGGCGGCGTTCGACCGGACCGAGAGCGAAGCCCTGGCGGTGGTGGAGGACCTGAAGACCCGCAAGGTCATCGGCCTGCTGACCGAGAGCCACACGCTGAAGCGCTACAGCGAGGAACTGGACCGCCAGCGCCGGGCGGTGCTGGGCGAGGCGACCTGACGCGCAGGCCGGGCGCGGAATAGGCAGGACCAGAACATGCCGGTGGGTGGCGGGCCGGGCGTGGTCACGAATCGGGATGGTTGCGGCGCCATCCGAAGATCCCGAAGGCGAGCAGACTCGCCGATCCCATCATGACGAGGCTCCAGCCCCAGTCGCTCGGCAATTGGCCGTCGACGGGGTGGCCGAACAGGCCGGAGGCCAGGACGAGGCCGAACCCCGTGACGGCGGCCGAGCACAGAAGGCCGAGGCTGATCCCGATACTGATCACGGTGGGTACCTTCATCGACGGATCACGGACGAACCGGGCCGGAAGCAGGGCGCGAGACGCCGAACGGGAAGATCCGCCCGGCGCAGGGGCCACCTCCGGCACGGATGCGAGCCGCACCCCCTCGGGAGGGGAAGCGGCTCACGGTCGTCCGGGATCGGACCCTTACTTCTTGACCGTCGTGCCGGTGGCGGCGGGAGCCGTCGCGGTTGCAGCCGGTGCCGGCGCAGCGGCAGCCGCGCCCTTCTGCGGCATGCTCACCATATCGACGATGTCGAAGCGCAGCCCGTCCTCCGCCTTCTTCAGGACGGCGTTGGCTTCATAGTACTTGCCCTGGTTGATCAGGGTCGCCGCCTGGTCGACATCGGTGGTGGTCTGATCGAGCGGCACCACCGCCAGGACGAAGTTCACATCGACGCCCGCGAGCTTGAGCTGGTCGATGGCGGCCTTGCGATCACCCTTCTCCAGGCTCTTGTTGGCGGTCGCCACCGCGGCGGCCTTGGCCGGCGACGCGACGAAGTCCTCGCCCAGGGTTAGCTGCCCGTCGACCGGTACCCAAGCGGTCTGCTTGGTCGATGGCTTGGCAGCATCGGAAGATTTGCTCGCCTCGGTGGCGGGTGCGGACTTCTTGGGCGTCGCGTGCAGATCGGCTTCCGCCTTGGTGAAGACCGACTCGTCCGTCTTCACCTTGGTGAGCGCCGCCTGAGCCTTGCCGATCAGGTCCTTGGCCTGGGTCGGATCGGCGTTGAAGATGGCGATCCGGGCGAGGTGCAGGTCGCGGAAGGCCTGGGCGCCGTCCTTGGACAGCTTTCCGACGTCGCGATCCGCCGTCTGCTGGGCCGCCGAGATCGGGGGAGCGGCCTGCGCGGCCGGCTTGTCGTTGGCGAAGGCCACGCCGCCGAGGAGCGATGTCGCAACAAGTGCGGCGGCAACGGTTCTGATGCGTTTCATGACAATACCTCCAGAAGGGAGCGGCGACCGAGTGTGTGTTGGAGGATTAGGGTCGCGCCAAACCTCTCTTCTGTGGTGATATTGATATCTCCCTCGCACCGTGTCACGTTAATTAATCGTCAGCATTCCGTCATCAAATCACCGTTGACAAACATGCTGATAAAGGAGCCGATCAAAACCAGTTTGATCTGAAACCCGCAGGCATAAAAAAAGCACGCGGTGCAGGAGCACCGCGTGCGATTTCGGTTGCCGGGCCGTGGCGCCGTCAGGCGGCCGAGAGCCGGGTCTTGCGCGTCAGCGCCTCCTCCACCGTCCCGTCGCCGTCGAGATATCCGTGGCGCTTCGGGTTCGGCATGATCAGCGAGGCGATGAAGGCGATGCCGAGCATCACGGTCACGTACCAGAAGAAGCTGCTCTCGGAGCCGATCTGCTTCAGGTACAGGGCTACCGCCTCCGCGGTCCCGCCGAACAGCGAGTTGGCGATGGCGTAGGACAGGCCGACGCCCAGCGCCCGCACCTGGGTGGGGAACAGCTCGGCTTTCACGATGCCGCTGATGCCCGTGTAGAAGCTGATCACAATCAGGCCGACCATGATCAGCGCGAACGACAGCACCGCGTTCTGCGTCGAACCGATGGCGGTCATCAGCGGCACCACCATCAGGGTGCCGAGGCCGCTATAGAGCAGCATGTTGGCCTTGCGGCCGATCCGGTCCGAGAGCCAGCCGAAGAAGGGCTGGATGATCATGTAGACGAACAGGGCTGCGGTGGAGATCTGCGAGGCAGTGACCTTATCGATATGGGCGGTGTTGAAGAGATACTTCGGCATGTAGGTGGTGAACGTGTAGAAGCTCAGCGAGCCGCCGGCCGTATAGGCCAGCACCACGCAGAAGGCGCGCCAGTGCTCGAACAGGGCGGCGAAGGTGCCGGAATCCTTCTTGGCCATGTCCTCCTTGGTGGCGGTCTCCTGCAGCGACGAACGCAGGTAGAGAGCGACCACGGCCGCGACGGCACCGATGACGAACGGGATGCGCCAGCCCCAGGCGGTGAGTTCCTGCGCGGTGAGGAAGCTCTGGAGGATGATCAGCACCAGCGAGGCCAGCAGCTGGCCGCCGATCAGGGTGACGTACTGGAACGAGGCGAAGAATCCGCGCCGGCCCTTCACGGCGATCTCGCTCATGTAGGTGGCGCTGGTGCCGTACTCGCCGCCGACTGACAGGCCCTGGATCATCCGGGCGAGCAGCAGCAGGGCGGGGGCGAGATGGCCGGCCGTCGCGTAGGTCGGCAGGACCGCGATCATCAGCGAGCCAGCGCACATCATCAGCACCGAGATCAGCATCGATTTCTTGCGGCCGAGGCGGTCGGCGATGCGGCCGAAGAGCCAGCCGCCGATTGGCCGCATGAAGAAGCCGACGGCGAAGACGGCGGCCGATTTCAGAAGCTGGCTGGTGTCATCCCCCTCGGGGAAGAAGACGGGCGCGAAGTAGAGGGCGAAGAAGGCGTAACAATAGAAATCGAACCACTCGACGAGGTTGCCCGACGAGGAGGCGACGATCGCCTTGATTCTGCGGCGGCTATCCGCCGCTTCGTCCGCCCTGTGCGTGAGTGTCCCCGGCCCACCTGTCATCCGTCTCGTCCCTGTGCTCTCGGCGTCGCCGGTCGGCGGCGTCTTTGGCGCGGACGTTACTCTGTGAGGCTGGTTTCACAAGCCCGCTCAGCGGGTTGGCGTACACCGACAAGATCAACGGTAAACTTGGCTGTGGAAGACCGATCGCTAAGCTTACGCAGCTCGTACAAATTGCCCGCGCGGCAAACGTCGTAAGATCAGATCAAGAAAAGGCGGAACGGTCTTTCGTAGAACTTCGTTGCGGAGGGCGACGGCACGGGACGGTGCTTCCCACAACGAGACTGGAAACGACCCCATGAGCAAGCTCTTCCGGAGCACGGTAGCGGCAACGGCCCTTCTTCTCGGCGCAACGACGGCGTTCGCGCAGGCCGGCCCGGGTGGTGGCGCGGGCGGTGGTGCCGCCGGCGGTGCAGGTGGTGGCGCCGGCATGGGCGCGGGTGGTGGCGCCGGAGGCGCGGGCATGGGAGGCGGCGGGATGCGCGGCGGGGCCGGTGGCGCTGAAACCGGGGCTGGCACCGGATCGCGCGGCGAGGCCGGCGGAGCCGGGGCGCGCGGGGCCGAGGGCGGTGCGGGTCCGCGCGGCGGCGAGCGCCCGGGACAGGCAACCGGCGAACGGGGCGGCCGCGAGACGGGTGGCGCTGCAACGCGGGACGGCACCGCCGACCGTGACGGCCGGGCAGACCGGGACGTGAAGGGTGATCGCGATGGCCGGGCGGATCGTGACGGCAAGGCGGAGCGTGACGGCCGGGCGGATCGTGACGGCAAGGCGGAGCGTGATGGCCGGGCCAACCGCGATGGAAAAGCCGATCGTGATGGCCGGGCCGACCGGGACGACCGCGGCGGACGGGACGGTCGGACGGATCGCGACGACAGGGGTGATCGGGGTGATCGGGGAGCGGTGCGCGGAGCCTATGGCCGTCTCGCGGCCCCGCAGCGCACGGAGTTCCGTCAGAGCGTGATCCGCCGTGGAGTTCCGCGTCTGGCCGCCGGCGTGTTCGCTCTCAGCGTCGGCACGGCCATCGCCCGCAGCTACACCCTCTACGACCTACCGCCGGACATCGTCCGGATCGCGCCCGAATACGAGGATTACCGCTACGTGCTGGTCGGCGACGACATCGTCATCGTCGATCCCGACACCTACGAGATCGTCGACGTGATCCGCGGCTGATTGTCGGTCGCACGCAATGCGGAGGCGGAGCTTCGCCTCCGCCTCTCACGGGTATCGCTCAGCGCTTGCGATCCAGCAGCCCGGAGACCACCCGGGCGGTGTAATCGACCATCGGCACGATGCGGGCGTAGTTCAGCCGCGTCGGACCGATGACCCCGACGACGCCGACGATCTTCTGCGAGCCGTCGCGGAACGGCGCCGCGATCATCGACGATCCGGATAGGGAGAACAGCTTGTTCTCCGAGCCGATGAAGATGCGCACGCCCTCGCCGCCCTCGGCGCGCGACAGCAATTCGATCACATCCTTCTGGGTCTCGAGGTCGTCGAAAAGCAGACGGATACGCTCGAGATCCTCTGCGGCGCGCAGGTCGTCGAGGAGGTTCGACTGTCCGCGCACGATCAGCTGGCGGGCATCCGAAGGGCCGACGCTGACGGCGAGACCGGCATCGACCAGCCGCTCGGTGATGGCGTCGAGTTCGCGCTTCATCACCTGGCGGCCGGATTCGATCTCGGCCCGCAGCGACCCGAGCGTCCGTCCCTGCAGGCGGGCGTTCAGGTAATTCGAGGCCTCCTGCAGGGCGCTGGCGGGCAGGCCGGGCGGCAGGTCGAGCAGGCGGTTCTCCACCGAGCCGTCGTCGGAGACCAGGACCACGAGAGCGCGGGTCGGGTCGAGACGCACGAACTCGATGTGCTTCAGATGCACGTTGGTCTTGGTGGTCAGCACCACTCCGGCCCCGCGGGAGACGCCGGAGAGCAGCATCGAGGCTTCGGCCAGCGCCGAATCGAAGGTGTGGCCGGACGCGGCCGCGCGCATCTGGGTCTCGATCCGCTCCTGTTCCTCGCGCCCGACATCGCCGACCTCCAGCATGGCGTCGACGAAGAAGCGCAGGCCCTGCTCGGTCGGCAGCCGCCCCGCCGAAGCGTGGGGCGCGAAGATCAGGCCGGAATGCTCGAGATCCGCCATGACGTTGCGGATCGAGGCGGGCGAGAGGGACATCGGCAGGATGCGCGCGAGGTTGCGCGAGCCGACGGGTTCACCGGTGGTGAGATAGCTTTCGACGATCTGACGGAAGATCTCGCGCGAGCGCTCGTTCAGCGCGCTGAGAACCTGCATCTGCTGCACAGTCGAAAAGGGGCGGGCGGGCTCGGTCACGATCCATTCCTGAGATGGGGAGTGTGACGTCCTCCACGGGTTAATACAATCCACCGCGCCGTCGCCAGGGCGGCCTCGGGCCGGAAAGGCGGCGCCGCGCCTTCACGAACGCGCGGCGCTGACAACGCACCGCTTCCAAACGCACCGCGGCACCGAAACGATGCGCCCGCCCTTTCCCACGCCGTCTGCCTCATAGGAAGCAGGACCGCGCCGCTGCCCAAAGAAACAGCTTGGCCATTTGCGACGATCCGGCCGGGTCGTGCGTTCCCGTATCCCGCGATTTGCCGGGCCCATCGTTCTCCGGCTCGCTCACCCATCGTGATCTGCATGGGTGCGTCGTCGGTGAACACCCGCCGGCGAATCGCTCAAGCCGAAGCCACCAGGAGGCAGAGACCCATGAGACACTCAGCTCGATCCGGCCTGATCAAGTCGTTCGCCATCGTTCTCGCGATGGTCGGCGCCATGCTGTTCGGCGCACCGCAGGGTGCCCAGGCCGCCCCCGCCATGGTGTCCACTGAGGTCGCCGCTCCCGCCGTCGGCCTCACCCAGGTGCAGTATGGCGGCCATTGGCGCCATCATCGCCGCGGCTTCCGGCACCACCACCATCACGGCCGCCACTTCGGCCATCACCATCGCCGCCATTTCGGCCATCATTACGGTCACCGCCGCGGCCATCACTTCGGTCATCGCCGCTACCGCTACTGAGCGCATTCGTGCCATGGGCCGCCCTTCGGAGCGGCCCTTCTCGGCCACGGGCCGCCCTTCGGGGCGGCCCTCTTCGTATGGGCCATCCCCCGTTCAACGGCAGGCCTCGCGTGACAGCCTCGCTTGCAGGCCCGGACCCGGGCCCGTAAAGCCCGCTCCCAACCCTGATTCTGGAAGGAGAGCGGCATGCGCCCCTCGAAGCGCGCGACCGACGAACTGCGCACCGTGACCCTGGAGCGTGCCATCTCCCGCCATGCCGAGGGCTCCTGCCTCGTCAGCTTCGGCGACACCAAGGTCCTGTGCACGGCCTCGCTCGAAGAGCGTGGCCCGGGCTGGCTGCGCGGCTCCGGCAAGGGCTGGGTGACGGCCGAGTATGCGATGCTGCCGCGCGCCACCCACGAGCGGACCCGGCGCGAGGTGAATTCCGGCAAGCCCTCGGGCCGCACCCAGGAGATCCAGCGTCTGATCGGCCGCTCGCTGCGCGCCGTCACCAACCTGCCGGCGATGGGCGAACGCCAGATCACGGTCGATTGCGACGTGATCCAGGCCGATGGCGGCACCCGCACCGCTGCGATCACCGGCGCCTGGGTCGCCCTGCACGAGTGCTTCACCTGGATGCGCAGCCGCTCGATCATCTCGGTCGATCCCCTCCGCGACCACGTGGCGGCGATTTCCTGCGGCATCTACAAGGGCAAGCCGGTGCTCGACCTCGACTACGACGAGGATTCCGCGGCCGAGACCGACGCCAACTTCGTCATCACGGGCACCGGCGGCCTCGTGGAGGTGCAGGGCACCGCCGAGGGCAAGCCGTTCTCGGAAGACGAGCTGCTCGAATTGCTGCGCCTCGCCAAGGGTGGGGTCCAGTCCCTCGTCGTCCTCCAGAAGCAGGCTATTGGCGTATGAGCGACCCTCGCATCCTCACGGGCCGCGTCGTCATCGCGACCCACAATGCCGGCAAGCTCGTCGAGATGCGCGAGTTGCTGGCACCCTTCGGCGTCGATGCGGTCTCGGCCGGCGAACTCGGCCTGCCCGAGCCGGACGAGACCGGAACGATGTTTGCCGAGAACGCCGCCCTCAAGGCGCTCGCCGCCGCGACGGCCTCGGGTCTGCCGGCCTTTGCCGATGATTCCGGTTTGTGCGTGAACGCGCTGGACGGGGCGCCCGGGCTGTTCTCGGCCCGCTGGGCCGGGCCGTCGAAGGATTTCTCGGGCGCCATGGCGCGCATCGCCGCGGAACTCGACAAGCGCGGCGCCACCACCCGGCGGGCGCATTTCGTCTCCGCCCTGGTGATCGCCTGGCCGGACGGCCACACCGAGACCTTCGAGGGACGGGTCTTCGGTGAACTCGTGGCTCCTCGGGGCGCGAGCGGCTTCGGCTACGATCCGATGTTCCTGCCCGACGGTTACGACCGCACCTTCGGTGAGATCTCTTCGGAGGAAAAGCACGGCGTCGACTGGCAGACCGGCAACGCCCTGTCGCACCGCGCCCGCGCCTTCGTGCTCCTGGCGCAGAGCTGCCTGCGGCGTCCTTGAAACCGGCGGCGGGATTGCCAAATCGCAATCCCGCGCGCACATCCGCCCCATGACGTGCGCCCCATGACCGAACCGACAGGCCCGGACCATCCGACCCGCGATGCCGGGTTCGGGGTCTATGTCCACTGGCCCTTCTGCGCTTCGAAGTGCCCCTATTGCGACTTCAACAGCCATGTGCGCCATGCGCCGGTGGACGAGGTCCGCTTCCTCAAGGCCTTCAGGGCCGAGATCGCCCATGTGTCGGCGCGCACGCCCGGGCGCACCGTGTCGAGCGTCTTCCTCGGCGGCGGCACGCCCTCCCTGATGCAGCCCGCCACCGTGGCGGGGCTCCTCGACGCCATCGGCGGGGCCTGGACCGTGGCACCCGAGGTCGAGATCACCCTGGAGGCCAATCCCACCAGCGTCGAGGCGGAGCGCTTTCGCGGCTACCGCGCCGCCGGGGTCAACCGCGTTTCCCTCGGCGTCCAGGCCATGGACGACGTCTCCCTGAAGCAGCTCGGACGCCTGCACAGCGCCGCGGAAGCCATGGCGGCGGTCCGGGTCGCCGCCGACCATTTTGAGCGCTACTCCTTCGACCTCATCTATGCGCGCCCGGATCAGAGCCCGGCCGCCTGGCGGGCCGAACTCGAGGGCGCCATCGCGCGGGCAGCCGAACACCTGTCGCTCTATCAGCTCACCATCGAGCCGGGCACGCCGTTCTACGGTCTCGCCGCCGCCGGCAAGCTAGTGCCGCCGGACGACGATTCCGCCCGCCTCCTCTACGACGTGACCCAGGAGGTCTGTGACCGCGCCGGGCTCTCCGCCTACGAGATCTCGAACCACGCCCGTCCGGGCGCGGAATCACGCCACAACCTGCTGTACTGGCGCTACGGCGAATATGCGGGCATCGGCCCCGGCGCCCACGGTCGCCTCGTCGGGGCGGAGGGCCGGATCGGCACCGTCACCGAGCGGGCGCCGGAAGCCTGGCTCGCCCGCGTCG
The DNA here is from genome assembly GCF_055231875.1 of Methylobacterium sp. Ger2507. Lineage (NCBI taxonomy): Bacteria > Pseudomonadati > Pseudomonadota > Alphaproteobacteria > Hyphomicrobiales > Methylobacteriaceae > Methylobacterium > Methylobacterium sp. Ger2507. The sequence goes on along the minus strand of NZ_JBUYVC010000001.1, from coordinate 4,584,740 downwards.
AGCGCGACGGTCACGGCATCGTCGAGACCGAGACCCTGGCGGCCTCCGACCAGGGCGACGAATTCCTGATGATGGGCCTGCGCCTGCGCGAGGGTATCGACCCGCGCCGCTACGCGCTCCTGAAAGGCAGAGTCCTCGACCCGGCGCGGATCGACGGCCTCGTCGCCGACGGGCTGATCGCCCGACATGCGGGCGGCCGCATCGCCGCGACCCCGGCCGGGGCGCCGGTGCTCAACGCCGTGGTGGCCGCGCTCGCCGCCTGATCAGGTGCCCGAGGGCGTGAGGGTACGCGGGGCGGGACTGACGACGACCGGGGCGCCGGAGCGGATCTCGTAGACCGCCAGCGCCCGGTCGCTCGGGCCGTCCGGTCGGAACCGGAACGTCCCGTCGATCCCGGAGAAGCCCGACGGGTTGGTGAGGGTGGTGTCGGCGAAGCGCTGCGAGCCGAACTGGCGCGACAGGGCCGCCATCAGCGAAACGGCGTCGTACGCGAGGGTGGCGACGCGCGGCGGCACCGACCCGAACCGGGCCTGATAGCGCTGCGAGAAGCCGTTGAAACCCGCCGCGTCCGGTGCCGCGAACCAGCCGCCCTGGAGCGCCGGCAGGGCGAACACCCGGGGATCGTTCCAGACGGCGGTGCCGATCGGCCGGACCCGGGTGGGTGAGAAGTTCGCCTTGGTGAGGGCGGCCGCCACGGCCCCGAGACCGTCCGGGGTATCGGGCAGGAACAACGCGTCGGCCTGCGCCGCCGGGCCGGTGATGAGGCCGGACAGACGGCCGATGGCCGGGCCGGGATTGCCCGCGGGATAGCGCTCGATGGCGACCAGCCGGGCGCCCTTGCGCGCCACCGCCTCGCGGAACTGCGCCTCGACCGCCTGGCCGTAGCTCGTTTCCGGGATCACCGCCGCGAAGGATTTCCGACCCGCCGCCACCGATTCGTCGACCACCCGGTCCACCTCGGCCTGGGGCAGGAAGCTCAGCAGATAGGTGCCGCGCGCGGCGACGCCGGAATCGGTCGAGAAGGCGATCAGCGGTTTGCCGGCCGGCCGGATCACGCCGGCCGCCGCCTGGACGTTGGCGGCAAACAGCGGGCCGAGGACGAGTTCGGCCCCGTCCGCCAAAGCCGCCTGGGCCGCCTCGCGCGCGCCGTCCGGCGAGCCGCGATCGTCCTTCACCAGGATCTGCAGGTCGGGCTTCTGGAAATCCTCGATCGCGAGTTCGGCCGCGTTGCGCATCGCGGTGCCCACGGCGGAGCCCGGTCCGGAGAGCGGCACCACCAGCGCCACCTTGACGGTTCCGGTGCCGATCCGGCCCGCTGCCACGGCGCCGGGCACATCGGGGGCGACCACCTCGACCGGCGTGGTCGCCGGAGCCCGCCGGCTCACGCGCGCGCCGCCATCCGGCCCTCCGACGCAGGCCGAGAGCCCCAGAAGGGTCACGAGGCCCACCAGTCCGGATTGCAGCCTGTTCCCGCGCCCCATCGGAGGACCTCCTGTCGCCAGCCGACGCCCCACGCATAAAGTCTGAGGATCAAAAGTAAATGTGAGCCCCCCGTCACGGCGCATTCCGCTTGTGGGTCCGATCGTGGCAAGGTCGGTTCATGACGCAGAAGATCGACACCCGTACCCGTCGGCGCCGGGACGCGGCGGATGGCAAGCCGCCCGCCACCTTCACGGCCTTCGGCCTCGCGGCGGAGGCGGAATCCATCGAGCCGGGCCTGCACGTGGTGGCGACGCCGATCGGCAACCTCAAGGACGTCTCGTTCCGGGCGCTGGCGACGCTGGCCGCCGCCGATGCGGTGCTGGCCGAGGATACCCGCGTCACCCGCACGCTGCTGATGCATTACGGGATCACCACGCCCCTCGTGGCCTATCACGAGCACTCGAACGCAGCGGTGCGCGAGCGGATGGTCGCCCGGATGCAGGCCGGCGAAGCCCTGGCCCTCGTCTCGGACGCGGGCACCCCGCTGGTTTCCGACCCGGGCTTCAAGCTGGTGCAGGCCGCGATCGAGGCCGGCCTCAGCGTCACCCCCATTCCCGGTCCCTCGGCGGTGATGACCGCCATCGTGGCCGCCGGCCTGCCGACCGACCGGTTCTTCTTCGAAGGCTTCCTGCCGGCGAAATCCGGCGCGCGCTGCAACCGCCTCGAAGCCCTCGGGCAGATCCCCGGCACCCTCGTGCTGTTCGAATCCCCGCATCGGTTGCCCGAGATGCTGGTCGATGCCGTGGCGGTGCTGGGCGCGAGCCGCCCGGCGGCGGTCGCCCGCGAATTGACCAAGCTCTACGAGACGATCCGGCGCGGCAGCCTCGGCGATCTCGCCGCGCTCTACGCGGAGGAGGGAGCACCGAAGGGCGAGGTGGTGGTGATCATCGGCACGCAGGCCGAGGTGCCCGACGCGGCCGCAACCGACGCCGGCATCGACGCGGCCCTGACGGCCGCTCTGGCGCGTCACTCGATCAAGGACGCCGCCACCCTGGTGGCGGAGGAGACCGGTCAGCCACGCCGCGTCGTCTATGCCCGCGCCCTGGCGCTGGCCCGTCGCGACGATGCCTGACGGGCGATCCGAAGCGCATCGACGCGCCACCGAACGGCGCGGACGCATCGCCGAGACTCTGGCGTTGCTCGCCTTGATGCTGAAGGGCTATCGCCCCCTCGGTTCGCGCTTCCGCGCCGCCGGGGGCGAGATCGACCTGATCGTCCGGCGCGGCGACACCATCGCGTTCGTCGAGGTCAAGGCGCGGGGGACGCTGGATGAGGCGCGGGCCGCCATCGACGCCCGCAAGGTCGCGCGCTTCTCACGGGCCGCACGGGCCTGGATCAGCCGGCATCCGGCCGCCGGGGGCGCCACGTTCCGGGCCGATGCGATGTTCGTCGCGCCGGGTCGCTGGCCCCGTCACGTGACGGATGCTTTCCCGATCACGTAAGGTCAGGCCGATCGCGTGAGGTCAGGCGCGGGCGGCGGCGACGGCGGCCATCAGCGTCCGCTTGAGATCGGCCTGGCTAAAGGGCTTCTGCACCACCGGACGATCCCGGAATGGTTCGCGGATGCCGGCCCCGCCATAGCCGGTGGAGAACACGATGGGGAGGTTGCGCCCCACGATCGCCTCGGCCACCGGATAGATCGGCTCACCCGCGACGTTGACGTCGAGAATGGCGACCTCGAAACTCTCGTTCTGCGCCATTTCCAGGGCTGTCGACAGGCGCGCGGCCGGTCCGACGACGGTGCAGCCGAAATCCAGCAGCATGTCTTCGAGAAGCATCGATATCGCCGCTTCGTCCTCGACGACAAGCACGCGAGCCCCGTTGAGAAGGTCTTCGTCCACTTGAGCACTCACGCCGGGGCTTCTTCCCTTCGATTCGTTCGAAATTCCAGAACACCTTCAGGAAGGATGTTCAGGTCCTCGCTCCCACCGTGTGCCATTGCCGCCGAGCATCCCGAAGGATGAACGAACCCGAGAGACTGCGAGGCGCATGTTACGCCCCGGCACAGAGCGAGCCGTCGCCCGTTCCGCGAAGCGTGTCAAGCGTCCCGGGACGGCCGGATGCCCTCAACACGGCAGCAATGTTACGCTGTGATACATTTCGGACTCGCGTCGAACGCTCCCTAGGCAGGACACCCGCTTGTACCAACAACATAAGTTAATTGGATCATCCTTCGTCCGGAAGCTGACGCGACGCACCGTCATGACCGGCCTCGCTGCCTCGGGCTTGCTGGCGAGCGACGCGGGCCTGGGTCTCACCCCCTTGGTGGTCGCTTCGAAAAGCGACACCGAAGGGGCTCTGACAGGCGCGATGATCGCGCTGGTGCTCGAACGGCTCGGGCTTCCGGTGCAGCGCAGGCTCGGCCTCGGACCGACCTTGATCGTCCGGGCGAGCCTGCTGGCGGGGGACATCACGATCTACCCCGAATATACCGGGAACGGCGCCTTCTTCACCGGGACGGAGAGCGATCCGGCATGGAAATCGGCTGAGAGCGCCTACGACACCATCCGCCGGAGCGATGCGGAGCGGGGATTGGTCTGGCTCACGCGCGCCCCGGCCAACAACACCTGGCTGATCGCGGTCAACGGCGCTCTTGCGCGGCGTGAGCGCCTCGCCACCATGGTGGATTTCGCGCGCGCCGTCCGGGGCGGTCTCATCCGCCTCGCAGCCTCCACCGAGTTCGTCGAGAGCCCCGCAGCCTTGCCGGCCTTCGAAGCGGCCTACGGCTTCTCCCTGCCGCTCGACCGCATCATCAGCCTGCCGGGCGGCGATACGTCGGTGACCGCCCGCGCCGCCGCGCAAGGCATCTCCGGCGTGAATGCCGGCATGGTCTATGGCACCGATGGCGCCCTCTCGGCCCTCGATCTGACCGTGATGAGCGATCCCCAGGGCGCCCAGATCGTCTACGAGGTGGCGCCGGTGATCCGGCAGGCCGACCTGGCGCGCCATCCCGGGATCACACCCGCCCTCGCGCGGGTCTTTCAAAGCCTCGACGCCGCCACGCTGCGGCGCCTCAACGCCCGTATCACGGTCGACGGGGAGGTCGCCGAGGCCGTGGCGGCCCGCTACCTGTCCGAGACCGGATTGCTGCCGTGATGCCGGCCCGCTCGGCGACACCCCCCAACATCGGTTTCCGCTGGCTGCTGCCGATCCTCGCGACCGCCTTGGGTTTCGGCGCCCTCGTCCTGGCACTGACGGAGATGCCCCTCCTGAATCTCGCCGGGAATCGCTTGGCGCAGGGTCGGCCGCTCTTCGCCGGTCTCGTTCTCGGAGGGCTGCTTCCCGTGATCCTGGCCCTGAGCGGCCTCGCCCTCGGGCTCCTGATGGGGTCGAGGCGACGCGCTTCGGCCGGAGCCGCGATCGTGCTTCTCGCTGGCGCCGTCTTGGCCCTGGCCTACGGGCTCGGCGACGGCGCCGCCCGGAGCCTCGGGGGCCTCCCCCCGGCAGCGCGCGCCAGCCTCGGCCCGGGAAGTTGGTTCGCCGCCGCGCTGCTGATGACGGGCGTTGGCCTCGCGGTTCGGCGCGCCGACCGTCCGGGTCTCGGCTGGCTGATCACCCTCGGGGGCATCCTCGGCTTCGGTCTGCTGGCGAACAGCGGCGCCGTCGACGCCCTGTCGCTCGCCGTCGAGTATGCGGCCCGTCGGGAGGCGGTGAATGCGGCGATCGGCGAACACCTCATCCTGTCCGGCGCAGCGCTCGGCCTCGCTGGAATCGGGGCCGTCCTGCTCTCGTTGCCGCGCCGGGGGCAGGGCGTCGTCGCGATGGCGCTCACCGGCGTGCAGGTGATACCCGCCGTCGCCCTGCTGGGCGCCCTGGTGGCGGTGACGGCCGGACTCCTGCGCGCGCTTCCGGTCCTGCGCGATCTCGGCCTCTCGGCGCTCGGGCCGGCGCCGGCGATCGTCGCCATCGCGGCCTACCTGGCCCTGCCGCTCTGGCGCGGCCTCGCCCTGGCGCTGCGCTCCCCCGACCACGCGAGCCTGGAGGCCGCCGAGGCCATGGGACTCAGCCCCGGGCAGATCCTGATCCGCCTGCGCCTTCAACTCGGCGCGCCGATCCTGGTGGGCGCCCTGCGGGTCGCCGCCGTGCAGAGCCTCGGCCTCGCCACCCTCGGCGCATTGGTGGGAGCCGGCGGCCTCGGACGGATCGTCTTCGACGGGATGGCCCAGTTCGCGCCCGACCTGATCCTTCTCGGCGCCATTCCGGTGGTGGCCCTCTCGCTCGGGACCGAGCGCGGCCTCAGCGCCGTCGAAGCGGCAGCGCGCCGGCGGTGGCACGCGTGAGGATCAGCCTGCATCCCGCCCTCGGATTCGGCCTTTCCGGCCTCATCCTGGCTATCGCCAGCCACCCGGCCGTGGCGAGCCGCATCGCCGACGCGCTCGGCGAGCCCGCCCGTCGGCCGCTGGAGACCGTGCGCCTCTTCGATCTGGCGGGTCGGCACCTCATCCTCGCCGGAACCGGTCTGGCGCTGGTGGCGCTCCTCGGCATCGGCCTCGGCCTCCTGGTCACCCGCCGCTTCGCAGCGCCATGGCGTCCGGCCGTCGATGGCCTCGCCGCGGCGGCCCAGGCCGTGCCGCCGGTCGTGGTGGTGGCTCTCGCCCTGCCAATCCTCGGCTTCGGCGGGCCGCCGACGCTGCTGGCCCTCGTGGCCTACGGCATCATGCCGGTGCTGCGCGGCACGGTGGGTGCCATCGAGGGCGTGGCCCCGGAGGTTCGCGAAGCCGGCCGGGCGATCGGCCTGAACCGGTGGCAGGTCCTGCTGCGCATCGAACTGCCCCTGGCCGCGCCCGACCTCGTCGAGACCCTGCGCACCGCACTGGTGCTTGCCATCGCCACGGCCGCGGTCGGTGCCCTCGCGGGTGCCGCGACCCTCGGCACGCCCATCGTGGCCGGCCTTCAGAACCAGAACACCGTGGCGATGCTTCAGGGCACCGCCGCGACGGCAGCCCTGGCCTTCCTGGCGGATGCCGCGCTCCTGACGGCGGTCGCCCTGTGGCGCGCTACTCGTCCTTGAAGACCACTTCGGCGCCGCGCGTGACCCGGGTAGCGAGATCGCGGGCGTCCCAGTTGGTCAGGCGAATACAGCCGTGCGATTCGGTCTTTCCGACCTTCTCGGGCTCCGGCGTGCCGTGGATGCCGTAGGACGGGATCGACAGGTCGATCCAGACCACGCCGACAGGGTTGTTGGGGCCGGGCGGAATCGTGAACTTGGTCTTCGCCTTCACGCCGGCGAATTGGTATTTCGGGTCGTAGGTGTAGGTCGGCGCGTAGGCGACGCCCTCGACCTTGGCCGTGCCCGATGGCGCGGGCTTCTCCTCGCTGCCGATCGAGGCTGGATAGAACGCCACGAGCTTCCCCTCTTTGTCGAAGGCCCGCACGGATCGGCTTTCCTTGTCCACCTCGATGCGCGTCACGTCCTTGGGATCGCGCGCCTTCGGGTCGTCCGGGTTCGACGGATCGGTTTTGCTCTGGTCGGACTTGGTTTGCCGGGCCTTTGTCTCGTCGGACTTGGTCACGTCGGACTTAATCACGTCGGACTTGGTCACGTCGGACTTGGCCTGGTCGACCTTGTCTTGCCCGGCCTTGGCCTCCTTGCCCTTGCTCCCGGAATCCTTCGCGTCGTCCTCCTTGGCCGGGCGCTTCGATCCTATCTCCTCGCGTTTCCGCTTCTCTTCGGGCTTCGGCTTGCCGGTCTCCAGCGCGGGCACCGCCGCCACCACGATGACGGTCCCGGCCTTGTCGAAGGCGGCGTCGGGATTGAGGGCGGCGAGCAGGTCGGGCGACATGTGGAAGCGCTCGGCCAGCATCTCGCGCGGGCTGGTGTAGCCGAGCGCATCGAGATCGGCCTGGGCCTCCATCTTCGGCGGAATGGACTCGACATAGGGACCGGCCGCGTCGGCGTCGCTGATGGTGTATTCGGTCAGCACCGGATCGGGGCTGGTCGCCTGCAGCTTCTCGGCAAGCTCGGGCTTCACCCCGTTGCCGGGCTTCGACTCCTTGGCAGCCTCGAGGCCGTTGGCACTGGCGAAGGCGGCGAGCGCACCGCGCAGGTTGTCGCCATCGCGGCCGTCGATCGCTCCGGGCGAGAAATGCGCCCGGTCCAGCAGAATCTGAGCCTTGATCAGGGCCGGCTCCGGCCGCTTCGTTCCGCTCCGCTTCGCATTGTCGGTCTCGGCGGACCCATCGCCCCGGACCAGGGTCGCGGATTCCACCGCCTCGCGCGTCAGGCTGGGCGCTTCGCCCGTCTTCCTGTCGTCATCCTTCGGCGCGGCCGAAGCCGTGCTTCCCAGCAGAAGCAGAGTGAGAACGGCGAAGCCGCCACCGATCGATCGTCCGCCCTGAATCACCCGAAACTCCTGCACCGTCTTATGATTTGCGCAGGAGTAAGAGCGCTCGCCCCTTCGGCGTTCCGTCCGTCACTGACAGAGCCGATGGCCGGCGTTGCGCTGGCGCTCGTCGAGGTGGAGATGGTTGGCATGGGCCGCGTCCGAGCCGGGGCCGAGTACGGTGCGGAAGAAGTCGCAGGCGCGCCCACGCACCGCGGTCAGGAAGGTCGCCTCCGGCGTTCCCTCCGTCGCCGGCATCACCGAGATCGTGGCACGCCCGGCGAACCCGAATGCCATCACGTCGACGCCGTTGGCGAAGCTGTGCTCGCTCAGCTTGGCATCGGGATCGTGGTTCTGGCCCCGGCACTCGTAGGAGGTGCCGATCGACAGGCTTCTGAGGGGCTGGCCGAGGTCGCGCGTGGCGGCGACCTGAGCCTCCGTCGTCCAGCGAGCAAGAGCTTCGGCCGTCTCGCAGACCAGCGTCGCCGGGGGTGTCAGGGCGATCTCGTCGGCCAGGGCCGTCAGCTTCAGGGGCCGCGCCGCGCCGCATTGGCCGTTGGAGATGGCCGGCAACGCCTCGAAACGAGCTCCGAGGCGCTCCAGTCGGGCCCGGCAGGCGCTGTCTTCGAGGGGCGCCACCGTGACGGCGAGCGGCGACCCTGAAAGGTCGGCCGGACGCGGCGGCGGTACCGGGATCTCGCCGCTCTCCGTCGGCTTCACGGTCTCACCGGCTTTGGCGGCTTCGTCGGATGGACCGGCCTTGCCATCCTCCTTGACCGTTTGGGCCGGTCGGGCCGCGTCCGGTCCCGCCGGAGCGCTGCGCGAGAGTTCGGCCGGACGCTCGGGCGGACGCGGCGTCTCGCCCGTCGAAGCCGCAGGAGCCACGCCCGGAAGATCGACGGGCCGCGGAGGCGGGGCCGGCGGCGGCATCGGAATCGCGGTGGCGTCCGAGGGCACGCCCTTCTCGAGTGCCAGCGAAGGATGGAGCATCAGGATGAGGAGGACCGGGCTGACCCGGACGCCCGTCCAGAAGGCCGCCCTCGGGGAGCCGGTTCGGCAGCGCAGGCGCATCGCGTTTCCATCCTGGTCCGGCCGCTCCTTGATCGGAACGATCCATCGTACCGGCACGATCGTGGGCTTCTGGCCCTTCGACAAGCGCACAAAACCCACGCTTCGTCGCAAACGTCACCGAGCGGCGCCTTTGCGCCCGGCGCCCGCGTGCTTACCTTGAGTCGCGCGGCGCGACGCACTCCAGGCGACGCACCGTGCGCAACGCCGCGCGACGCACGAAGGAACGCGAATGACCTCTGGCACGCCCGACGCCACCCTCGACACCGCCGGCACCCCGGCGTCGATCGGGCCCTTCGCGGATCGGACCTGGGCCACGCCCCACGGCCTTCCGCCCTTCGAGCACATCGAGCCCGCCCATTACCTGCCGGCCTTCGAAACGGCCCTCGCCAGCCACGCGGCCGAGATCGTGGCGATCGCGGGCGAGACCGGCCCGGCCACCTTCGACAACACCGTCGGCGCCCTGGAGCGGGCCGGGCACGACCTCGACCGCGTCGCTTCGGTGTTCTTCAATCTCAGCGGCAGCCACACCAACCCGGACCTTCAGGCCGTCGAGCGCGCCATCACCCCGCGCCTGGCCCGCCACGGCAGTGCGATCTACCTCAACGCCGCCCTGTGGGCCCGCATCTCGGCGGTGGATGCCGAGGCCGAGCAGCTCGGTCCCGAGGAACGCCGCGTGCTCGATCGCTACCGGACCCGGTTCCGGCGCTCGGGCGCGGATCTCGCCCCCGACGCCAAGACCCGCATGGCCGAGATCGCCGGGCGCATGGCGGAACTCGGCACCACCTTCAGCCAGAACCTTCTCGCCGACGAGAGCGCCTTCGCGCTGCCGCTCGAGACCGAAGACGACCTGGCCGGACTTCCCCCCTTCCTGCGCTCGGCCGCCGCGTCCGCCGCGCGTGAGCGCAACAGCCCGCACGAGCATGTCATCACCTTATCGCGGTCGCTGATCGAGCCGTTCCTGGTGTTCTCGACCCGGCGCGACCTGCGCGAGAAGGCCTACGAGGCTTGGACCCGGCGCGGCGAGAACGGCGGGGCCACCGACAACCGCAGCCTCATCGCCGAGATCGTGGCCCTGCGGGCCGAGCGGGCCCGCCTCCTCGGCCACGACAGCTTCGCCCATTTCAAGCTCGCGGACACGATGGCGGGCTCGCCGGACCGCGCCATGGACCTCCTGCGCAACGTCTGGACGCCGGCCCACCATCGCGCGGCCGCCGAGCGCAACCGACTCCAGGCCCTGGTCCAGGCCGAGGGCCACAACTTCAACCTCGCCAAGCACGATTGGCGTCACTACGCCGAGAAGCTGCGGCAGGCCGAGCACGACCTCGATGAAAGCGAGATCAAGGCCTACCTGCCCCTCGACGGGGTGATCGCGGCGTCCTTCGATACGGCCGAGCGGCTGTTCGGCCTGCGCTTCGAGGAACTGCCGGACGTGCCGCGCTATCACCCGGACGTGCGGGCCTGGGCCGTGCGCAATGCGGACGGCTCGGAAGTGGGCCTGTTCCTGGGCGATTATTTCGCCCGCGCCACGAAGCGCAGCGGCGCCTGGATGAGCGCCTTCCGCTCGCAGGAGCGATTCAACGGCGACATCAAGCCGATCATCGTCAATGTGATGAACTTCGCCAAGGCGCCGGAAGGCGAGGCGACGCTGCTGTCCTTCGACGATGCCCGCACGCTGTTCCACGAATTCGGCCACGCCCTGCACGGCCTCCTGTCCGACGTGACCTATCCGCTGTTGTCCGGCACCGCGGTGGCGGGCGATTTCGTCGAGCTGCCGTCCCAACTCTACGAACATTGGCTGGAGCAGCCGGAGGTCCTGCGCCGGCACGCCCGCCACCACCGCACCGGTGAGCCGATGCCCGAGGACCTGCTGAAGCGCCTGCTCGCCGCCCGCACCTTCAACCAGGGCTTTGCCACCGTCGAGTACACCGCGTCGGCCATCGTGGACATGACCCTGCACCTGTCGAGCGCCGGCGAGGACGGCCTCGACGTGGCGGCGTTCGAGGCCGATGCCCTCAAGCGCATCGCCATGCCGGCCGAGATCGCGATGCGGCACCGGACACCGCATTTCGCGCATATCTTTTCGGGCGACGGCTACGCGGCCGGCTATTACAGCTACATCTGGTCGGAGGTGCTCGACGCCGACGCCTTCGATGCCTTCCGCGAAGCCGGGGACATCTTCCATCCGGAGACGGCGGCGCGCCTGCGCAAGTATGTCTACGGCGCGGGCAACCTGCGCGATCCGGGGGAGGCCTACACCGCCTTCCGGGGGCGGTTGCCGAGCATCGAACCGCTGCTGCGCCAGCGTGGCTTGGCCGCCTGAAAACAAGGTAACGGTTTCGTAAAGAAACAGCCTTAACCAATGCTTCCTGCCCCATCAGGAAGCTTTGGTCATGACGGATAAGGACCTCGCGGCGTCGGCGGAACCCTCGCCCGACACCCTCCTCAAGCAGGCGATCCTGGGCGCCCGCGCCACGGCCGAGCGCGCCGCCCGGCCCGTGGACACGGCGCCCGCGGTCGCGGCCCGTCCGGCCTTCCGGTTCGAACCGCGCCTCGCCGTCCTGGCCGCCGTCGCCCTCGGTGCCGGGTCTCTCCTGGGCGCCGGTGCGATGAGCCTGACCGCCCCGCGCGGCAGCGATGGCGCCGAGGTCCTGGTCCAGATCCGCCATCAGATCGACGCCGCTCGGACCGAATCGGACCGGCAGATCGAACGGCTGTCGAAAAGCCTCGCTCAGCTTCAGGAGGGCGCCGAGGCGGCGCGCTCGGAGGCGAAGACCCGGCACGCCAACCTCGCGGAGCGCCTCGGCCGCGCCGAGCAGAACATCACCGGGAAACTCGCCGCCACCGGCGATCGTCTGGAGCAGGCCGAGAAGGATCAGAGCGCCCGCCTCGCCGCCCTGACGACCCAGATCGAGAAACGCGCGGCGATGCCGATTCCGGGTCCGGCTCCCGCACCCCAGGCCGCCAAGGCCGCCGCAGCGGAGCCCACCGAGACCGGCACGATTCCGGACAGGCCGAAGCCGTCACCGACCGAGAACTGGGCCGTACGCGAAGTCTATGACGGGGTGGCCGTGCTGGAAGACCGTAAGCGCCGTCTCGTCGAGGTCGGACCGGGCGATACCGTACCGGGCGTCGGCCGGATCGACGCCATCGAACGGCGCGGCAAGACCTGGGTGGTGGTGACGAAGCAAGGCACCATCACGCCTCAGACGTGGTGAGGCCCGATCGGCATCCTGTCCGTCGGCACCAATGACGGACCCGCGCTCAGGACGCGTGGGTCTCGATCTCGGCTTCGGCGCTGCGCACCGGGAATCGCGGCTCGATGGTGAGCGGATCGGCGATCATCGAACCGCGCGCGGCGCGATTGCGGCCATGCGTCAGGGCTCGGGTCTGGGCCTCGGCGGAGGGATGCAGAATGGCCGAGAGGAAGGCGAAGCCTTCGAAATCGGAGTCGAGATTCTTGGCTTCGAACACTGGCATGGCGGTCACCGGACCTAAGGCCCTGCATGGCTCCCGAAAGGAAGCTGCAGACCCCGTCATTGGCAGATAATGGGGACATCGGCAATAAGTTCCGAAACCCATCCATTATTTACCGTTAATTCACCTCTGCACCTTGCCGAAGATGAAGGCGGTGCGGCAGCGCACCCATTACAGTGTTCGCTAGTTTTCGAAGATTTCGCCCGGACGACCGGCCACGTCGGTTTCGACGGCGAAGAGATGCCCCGCCATCGGGTCGATCGTGGCGTCGCGCCCACGCAAAGCGGTGGTGATGAACAGCGTCGTCAGGTCGGACCCGCCGAACGCGCATTTGGTCACGAGGGCGGTGGGAACCGGCAGGACGCGCTCGATGCGGCCATCGGGATCGTACCGGGTGATGCGCGATCCGCCGTAGTGGCAGACCCAGAGATGGCCGGATGCGTCCACGGTCAATCCGTCAGGCTTGCCCCATCCCGATTCGAACGCCGCGAACGGGCGGGGCGGGCCGATCCGGCCCTCGTCCCAGGTGTGGACACGGATCAGCCCTCCCGCGGTATCGGCCGTGTAGATGCGCGCGCCGTCCGGCGTCACCACCGGCCCGTTCGACACCGTCACGGCTCCCCCGAAGGCTTCGAGCCGGCCCGCATGCCATCGGTGAAACGTGCCGGTCGGCTTCTCCTCCGCTTCGTCCATGGTGCTGAAGTAGAGGGCACCGTCGGGACCGACATGGCCGCTGTTGAGGCGATTGCCCGCGTGATGGTCATCGGGGCGCACCAGCACCTCACGCCGGCCGCTTTCCAGGTGAAGCCGCGCCACACCGGACTTGAAGCCCGCGAGCAACGTATCGGGATCCGCCGTGAGCAGGGCGAAACCGAGTTTCTCCGGCTGCGGATGATGGTGCGTCGCGCCGGTCTCGGGATGGTGGCGCCAGATCGCGGGGTCCTCGACATCGACCCAGATCAGCATGCCGGACCGGGCATCCCAGGTCGCTTCCTCGCCGAGCTCGCAGCGGCAGGCGACCGCCACACGGGGGGTGTGCGGGTGGACGCGGGGTGTCGTCATCGTGTCGGGCTCCAGGCAGCGCGGGCGGGGTGTCGGGCGGTATGAGGCGGTGACGGGATCATCGCCGGAAGACGGTCAGGCCGTATCCTCCCGCAGCAGCTCCGTATTGACCGCGAAGGCCGCCATGGCACCCTCGGCGGCGGCGACCACGGCAAACTGCACCCGCCGCGAGGCATCGCCGGCCACGAACAGGCCGGGCACGTTGGTGGTCTCGTACTCGCCCGTGGGAACGACGCCCTTATGCGTCAGGTCGCACCCGAGCTGCGTGATCAGGTCGGAGGGTTCGCACGGCATCGGCATCAGGAAAACCGCGTGGCAGGGCAGGGTCGCACCGTCCGCGAAGACGAGGCGTTGCGGCTGCCGGCCGTCCCCCTCCAGGCGCCGGATCGCAGTCTCGACGATGCGGATATGATGCTGCTCCAGGCGCTCACGGTCCGGGTCCGAGAGAGGCGTCGCGTGGGCATCGGTGCAGAGGGTCACGTCCCGGCTCCACGCGGTGAGTTCCAGCGCCATGCCCCTGGCGGCCTCACCGTGGGCGTAGGCCACGAGGGGGTGATCGCGGTTCTCATATCCGTCGCAATAGGGGCAGGAATGGACGCCGTGACCCCAATAGGTGTCGAAGCCCTCGACGGAGGGCAGGGCCTGGTGCAGGCCCGTGGCGAGGATCAGCTTGCGCGTCGTCTCCCGGCGTCCGTCGGCGAGTTCGACGGAAAAGCCCTCGTCCCCGCGGCGTGCCCCGGTGACGGCGACCGCACGGTGCTCGACATTCGGATACCGGGCGAGGTCTTCCCGTGCCTGCGTCCGCAGATCCAGGGGCGGCGTCCCGTCCCGGGTGAACACGCCCCAGGTGCGGGGCGAGACCGCGTTGCGGGGCTCACCGGCGTCGCAGAGCAGCACATCGCGGCGGCAGCGGCCGAGGATGAGGGCTGCATTCAGCCCGGCAGGGCCGCCGCCGACGATGATGACGTCGTGCATGTGGTGTCGCTCCCCGATGTGAACTCACATCCGGTCAACGATCCGTGCTGCATCCCTGTTCGTTCGGCGGCCGCAAGTGCCGGGAAACCGTTCCACACCACCGACGCCGGATATGAAAAAGGGCGCTCGCGCGCCCTCGTTCCGGTCAGTCAGCCGAGAGGGGTCCGCCTCAGGCGGCCGTCGGGGCCTTCACGGGAATGCCCTTCTCGGCCAGGAACTGCTGCAGCTCGCCCGACTGGAACATTTCGCGGGTGATATCGCAGCCGCCGACGAACTCGCCCTTCACGTAGATCTGCGGAATGGTGGGCCAGTTCGAGAAGGCCTTGATGCCATCGCGGACCGCCATGTCGTCGAGGACGTTCACGCCCTTGAACGGCACTTCCAGGTAATTGAGGATCTGCACGACCTGGCCGGAGAAGCCGCACATCGGAAACTGGGGGGTGCCCTTCATGAACACGACCACGTCCTGGGACTTGATCTCGTTCTCGATCGTGGTGTTCGCGTCGCTCATGGGAAACCTCGTTGTCTGGGATTACGTGTCGTACCGGCTGAGTTCAGGATTTTGAGGCGGATTTCAAGATCGTCGACTCCGCGATTGTGCGCAAAGCGGCATCCACATCGAACGGCGTGACGAGGAGTTCGTCCGGCCCCAGCGGATATCGGGGCGGCAGATGGGGGAGAAGACTGTCGCCGTAGGTCGTCAGTCCGAGTCTCGCCTGCGCCTGAGCCAGGGTCCAGATCTTGCCCCGGTCCAGGCGCTGGCGCATCGACCGCTCGTAGCGGGTGGTCGCGGCGATCTGGAACGTCCCAGCCTCGTTGCGCCAATGCTCGACCACGAGGGTATCGGGGGCGGACAGGCGCTTGCGAAGTTGCCCGAGTGTCTGGGCAAGCAGGCTTTCCACGGCCTGGATCTGAGACCGCCCCACGCTCTCGATCTCCTCGGCGACGTTCTCCCAATCCAGGATGTTCGACAGGTCCGGCCGGCGCGCGAGTTCACGCAGGGTCGAGGCCTGCTGCTCGGCCCAGGTCACGATGTCGTCGTCGTAGAGGCTCGGCTGGTCCATTCGGCTGGTCCATGCGGTCCGCCGCCGGCGGCGACCTCAATCCTGCGGGACGCCGGTGGTCAGCGCAAGGGCGTGAAGCACGCCGCCCATGCGCCCCTGGAGGGCGCCGTAGACCATCTGGTGCTGGGCGACGCGGGTCTTGCCCTTGAAGGCCGCGGACAGGACCGTGGCGGCATAGTGGTCGCCGTCACCGGCCAGATCCTTGATCTCGATCCGGGCGTCGGGCAGCGCCTCGCGGATCATCGCCTCGATCTCGCGCGCATCCATCGGCATCGGGTTGGCTCCTGACGATCGGAATAAGGGGCTTCAGGCGGGAACGCCGGCCGGCTGGCTCGCCATATAGGCCGGCAGCCAGCCCTCGTGGGTTTCCCGAAGGTCGGCCACCGATATGGTCTCGCCGTGCGGCAGGGTCAAATGGTCGGTCCCGGTGACGCCGACGACGACGGCGGGAACGCCCTGCGCCGAGGCGCTGTAGAGAAGGTCCGGGGCGGTCTCGGGATCGACTGCCAGGAGATATCGGGCCTGATCCTCGCCGAAGAGGTAGGCGTGGGCCGGCATGCCCGGCGGGACCTGGGGCAAAGCGGCGCCGATGCCGCCGGCCATCGCCATCTCGGCCAGCGCCACGGCGAGGCCGCCATCGGAGAGATCGTGGACGGTGTCGACCAGACCTGCGGTGATCAGTCCGCGCACGAAGTCGCCATTGCGGCGCTCGACCGCGAGATCGACGGGCGGCGGAGCCCCTTCCTCGCGGCCGGCGATGACCGAGAGATAGACCGACTGGCCGAGCCAGCCGGCGGTCTCGCCGATCAGCACCAGGACGTCGCCGGCGCGCTTGAGGTCGATCGTGGCGTGGCGGGTCACGTCGTCCAGCACACCGACGCCGCCGATGGTGGGGGTGGGCAGGATGCCGACGCCGTTGGTCTCGTTATAGAGCGAGACGTTGCCCGAGACGACGGGGAAGTCGAGCGCCTTGCAGGCCTCGCCGATGCCCTTGAGGCAACCGACGAGCTGGCCCATCACCTCCGGCTTCTCCGGGTTGCCGAAGTTCAGGTTGTCGGTGATGGCGAGCGGGCGTCCGCCGACCGCCGTGATATTGCGCCACGCTTCCGCCACGGCCTGCTTGCCGCCCTCGACCGGATCGGCCTCGCAATAGCGCGGGGTCACGTCGGCGGTCATGGCGAGCCCGCGCGGGCCGTCCTCGACCCGCACGATGGCGGCATCGCCGCCCGGCTTCTGCACCGTGTTGCCGCCGATGAAATGGTCGTACTGCTCGTAGACCCAGCGCTTCGAGGACAAGTCGGGCGAGCCGACGAGGCGCTTCAGGGCCTCGGCGCTGCCCACCGTCTCGGGCACGTCGGCGGCGGCGATCACCGGCTGGTGCGTGTTGGCGATGTGCGGCCGGTCGTAGAGCGGCGCCTCGTCGCCGAGTTCCTTGATCGGCAGGTCGGCCATCACGACGCCGTCATGCTTGACGACGAAGCGGAGCGTATCGGTGGTGTGGCCGATGATCGCGAAATCGAGGCCCCACTTCACGAAGATCGCTTCGGCCTCCGCTTCCATGCCGGGCTTCAGAACCATGAGCATGCGCTCCTGGCTCTCGGACAGCATCATCTCGTAGGCGCTCATTCCGGTCTCGCGAGCCGGCACCTTCTCGATGTGGAGTTCGACGCCGAGATCGCCCTTGGCGCCCATCTCGACGGCCGAGCAGGTCAGGCCGGCCGCGCCCATGTCCTGGATCGCGATGACGGCGCCCGAGGCCATCAGCTCGAGGCAGGCTTCCAGCAGCAGCTTCTCGGCGAAGGGGTCGCCGACCTGCACGGTCGGGCGCTTCGACTCGGAGGCGTCGTCGAATTCGGCGGACGCCATGGTGGCGCCGTGGATGCCGTCGCGACCGGTCTTCGAGCCGAGATAGACGATCGGATTCCCGACGCCGGTGGCGGCCGCGTAGAAGATCGCATCGGTGCGGGCGAGGCCCACCGCCATGGCGTTGACGAGGATGTTGCCGTCGTAGCGCGGATGGAAGCCCATGGCGCCGCCGACCGTGGGCACGCCGAAGGAATTGCCGTAGCCGCCGATGCCCGCGACCACCCCTGAGACGAGGTGGCGGGTGCGCGGATGGTCGGGCGAGCCGAAGCGCAGGGCGTTGAGGGCCGCGATCGGGCGCGCGCCCATGGTGAACACGTCACGAAGAATGCCGCCGACGCCGGTCGTCGCGCCCTGGTAGGGCTCGATGAAGCTCGGGTGGTTGTGGCTCTCCATCTTGAAGACGCAGGCGAGGCCGTCGCCGATATCGATGACGCCGGCATTCTCACCGGGCCCCTGGATCACCCAGGGGGCCGAAGTCGGCAGGCCGCGCAGATGCTTGCGGGAGGATTTGTAGGAGCAGTGCTCGTTCCACATGGCCGAGACGATGCCGAGCTCGGTCAGGGTCGGGTCGCGCCCGATCAGGCCGCGGAAACGCGCGTACTCGTCCGGCGTCAGGCCGTGCTGGCGGACCAGTTCGGGGGTGATCGGAACATCGTTGCGGAACATGCGACCCTCTCGGCACGGCCCCCGTCCGGGTCCGGCCGTGCGTCACGGCTCTAAAGCGGAACGCCGCGCCCTGGCAACATGTGATCGCGGATCGAGCCGGTCCGAACCCCTAATCGGGGTCGGTTTCAGGGACCGCGCACCCCTTGGGTTGCTCCGTCACGTTGCGCCAGCGCCGGATCAGGCCGTGGACCGGCTCTGGCCCGGCCACGAAGACGATGTAGTCGAACGCCTCCGGGTCGCGGCTCGACATCAGCAGCTGGAAGTGCATGCGGAACAGGTTCCACTTGCGCCGCGCGATGATGCGCGGCTCGATCAGGTCCTCGATGCGGACATGGATCTCGACCGGGCGATGGGCACGGGGCGCCGGCAGCTTCGAGGCGCTGAGGGGATTGCGCTTGTGCACCGAGAGCCAGTCCCACTTCGCCCGCACGTCGAGCCAAACGATGGCATCCGAAGCCGCCACACGGGCGAGGGCGGCACGGGTCTCGATGGCGCGCGGATCGAGGGTGATCCACGGGATGACGCTGCCGATGCTCACGAACGACACCGGTGTCCCGCGCCGGCCGAACTCCGGATCCCGGGTCAGGACCCGGTCCAGGGCCTCGAGACCGAGGAAGCTGGAGGAGGAATGGCCGATCACCACGATCTCGGAGGCGCGGCCCTCGGCCCCCCGGATGATGTCGGCGAAGGCGTCCAGGCGGTCTCGCATCCGGGTGTCGGCGCCGCTGGCATGGTCATGCGTGAAGGCGGTGTCGTCGACGAGATGGGCCACGTAGAACGGCTTGCCGCGCGTCACCCGCATCAGCACGGCCAGAATGCCGTAGGCCAGGGGGGGCACGGCCAGGAGGACCCAGGGCCGGGCATCGACCGGTGCCAGCGCCGCCAGTCCGGCCGCCACCGCGAGGCTGAGGACGACGAGGAAGAGATAGATGAAGTGGACGCCGATGATCACGCGGGCGAAGCGCCGGGCTTCGCGCCGGAACGGCCGCAGGTAGCCGACCCGCAGCAGGCGGAGCCACAGCGCCGGGACCTCCCAGAGCCGCCGCCCGTTCGACCGGGGAAAGCGGGCGCGCACGATGTCGTCCCAGCGCAGCAGGGTGTATTGGGTCGGTGCGCCGTCGAGGGTCACGGTCCAGTCCAGGGCGAGGCCGTCCGACGTGCGCTCGGGGTCGCTCACCGTGATCGCCATGCTGCGGCGGACGGCGGCCAGCCGACTTTCCCGCCGGAACAGACCCCAATAGGTCTCGGGCTCACGCGGGTCGAAGCCCGGCATGTAGAAGACCTGACGGGGTTGCGTCGCGGTCGGCTCGGGCGGCTGGACGATGAGAGATCCCTCTGTCGGTTGATCCGGACGCATCAGGCCGTCGCACCCGGCATGTCGCCGCGGCTGGCTCCGGGATCGGTGCGATTCGCCGATTTCGGCCTCGGACCACCCCAGTCCCTACACGAGTCGCGACGAAACCAACGAGTCCGAAAGCGCATCAGGCGCCCGTTGCCGTTGCGTGCGCGAGGAATTCCGCGATGGCACCGACGAAGCGCTCGCCATAAGCCTCGCGCTTGCGCTCGCCGACGCCGTGGACGGTGCGCAGCGCGTAGAGATCGACGGGCTTGGTGCGCGCCATCTCGATCAGCGTCCGGTCCGGGAAGACCATGAAGGCGGCGATGCCCTCGGCCCGGGCGATGGTGGCGCGCAGGCCGCGCAGGTGCTGGAACAGGGCCTCGGTGGCCGGATCGAGATCCAGGCTCGCATCGTCGCGGGTCGCCCCGCGCTTGCGGTCGCGCGGTTCGGCCACCTTCGGCTCGGGATCGGGGCGCATCTGGATCGGTTCTCGGCCGAACAGGATCGCCTCGCCCTTGTCGGTGAGGGAGAGCCCGCCGAAACCGTCGCCGTTCTCGGTCACGGCGCCGGCCGCGAAGAGCTGGCGCAGCATCGCGCGCCAGGCGGCGATGGGCTTGTCGGCGCCGACCCCGAAGGTCTTGAGCGCCACGTGGCCGTTGCGCCGGATCGTGTCGGATTCCTTGCCATGGACCACGTCGCAGACATAGGCGGCGCCGAAGCGCTGGCCGGTGCGCACGATGGCCGAGAGCAGCTTCTGAGCCGGCACCGTGGCGTCGATGAGTGAAACGCCGCTGCGGCACAGGTCGCAGCGGCCGCAGGGCTCGCTCGCCTCGCCGAAATAGCCGAGGAGCGACTGGCGCCGGCAGGTGGCGCCCTCGCATAGCGCGATCATTGCCTCGAGCTTGCGCCGCTCGACCCGGCGGCGCTCGTCCGGCACCTCCTTCTCGTCGATCTGGCGCCGGCGCAGGGCCATGTCGTCGAGGCCGTAGATGGTCAGGGTGTCGGCCGGCAGACCATCGCGGCCGGCGCGACCGATCTCCTGGTAATAGCCCTCGACGTTGGAGGGCATGTCAGCATGGCAGACGAAGCGCACGTCGGGCTTGTTGATGCCCATGCCGAAGGCGACGGTGGCGGTCATCACGACGCCGTCCTCTTGCAGGAAGGTGTCCTGGTTCTTCATGCGCGTGCCCTGGTCAAGGCCGGCATGGTAGGGCAGGGCGTTGAAGCCGTCCTTGGCCAGGGTCTCGGCCAGCTGCTCGGTACGCTTGCGCGACGAGCAGTAGATGATCCCGCTCTCGGCGCGCCGGTGGCGCAGGAAGCGCTCGATCTGCCGGGTCGGATTGTCCTTCGGCGCGAAGGTCAGGCGGATGTTCGGCCGGTCGAAGGAGTGGACGAAGGCCTTCAGCTCGCGCCCGGCAGGGAACAGCCGCTCGGTGATGTCGGCCCGCGTCGCCTTGTCGGCGGTGGCGGTGAGCGCCACGGTCTGGACGTTGCCGAGGGCTTCGCGCGCCCGGGCGAGGTCCCGGTACTCGGGCCGGAAATCGTGGCCCCATTGCGAGACACAGTGGGCCTCGTCGACGGCGAGCCGCCGCACGCCGGCGCCCTTCAGGGCGTCCATCAGCCCTTCCATCATCAGCCGCTCGGGCGAGACGAAGAGCAGGCGCAGGTCGCCACTGCGGATCTTGCGCCAGGTCTCGCGCGACGTCGCCTCGGCGACCGAGGAGTTCAGGGTCGCGGCCGCAACGCCGAATCCCAGCATCTGCTGCACCTGATCGTGCATCAGGGCGATCAGCGGCGAGACCACGACGGTCAGGGACGATTCGACCAGGGCCGGCAGCTGGTAGGTCATCGACTTGCCGGAGCCCGTGGGCATCACGGCGAACACGTCGGTCCCGTCGAGGACGGCTCCGATCACCTCGTCCTGGCCGGGCCGGAAATCATCGTAGCCGAAGGTGGTCTTCAACGCGGCGCGAGCCTCGTCGAGGCGACTAGTCATCGGAATCCTGATCGTCTGTCGGAGTGAGACACGGCGGAGGCGGCCGCCGAAACGGCAAGGGCGGCAATCGCGGCGATCGCGCCGACAGGAGCCTTCCATGCCTCTGAACCATCCGGAGCGCCGAGGTCAATCACCGCGCGGGGGACTGGTCCGCGCAGGGCTCCGGGTCCGGATTTTCGCCGGGCCGGGTGGGGCATGCATGGCCCACCCCGCACCGGGCGGCACGGCGCGACCCGGGGCCTTTAAGCGGACGGAAAGATCCCTCCTCGATCCTGGCGGATGCGTTCGCCACCGGCGCGCGCATGTCCGGCATCCCCGTCGCGAGCCTCATCGAGCCATGATGGTCATCCCGTTTCTCGGCGTGTCGGGCGCTCTCGCGGCCGCCCTGGTGGGTCGGCGCTCCCTCGCGCTCGGCCTCTGGGGCGTCTCGCTCATCGCGCTCCTCCTGCTGTTTCGCCAACACGCCTCCGACGCGCTGAACCTAACCTTCTGAAAGCCGGATCCCGTGACAGACGCCCTTCTCACGCCGGTCGGGGCACGCGCCCTGAACGCCCTTGGGCTTGCCGGTTGCAGCGCCATTCTCCTTGTCGCCTTCGGCTATCAGGTGGTCGACGGCGAGTTGCCCTGTCCGCTCTGCATCCTCCAGCGCGCCGCCTTCGCGGCCGCCGGAATGGGCTTTGCCCTGAACGTCTGCCTCGGCGCACGCCCCGGGCACTACGCGATCGTCGTCCTGGGCTCCGTCGCCGGCTTCGGCATCGCCGCCCGGCAGACCCTGCTGCACATCGTGCCCGGCACGGGGGTCTACGGTTCGGCCCTGTTCGGGCTGCACTTCTACGTCTGGTCACTGATCGCCTTCGCGGGCCTGATCGTGGCCGCCGCGATCCTGTGCCTCTTCGAAGGTCAGTTCGCAGCGCGCGATCGACCGTCGAGCCGAGCCCGGATCGGGGGCTTCGGCCTCGCCAGCGTGCTCCTGTTCCTCGCGATCACCCTGGCCAATGCGGGCTCGACCCTGGCGGAATGCGGCGGTGGCCTCTGCCCCGACAATCCCACCCGCTATGAGTTCTGGGATTCGCTGCTCGGCCGCTAGGGAGACGTCGGGGCTGCCCGAACCCGCTGGCGGTGCGAACCGGCCCTCAGCGCAGGGCGATGGCGGCCGCGGCCCCCGCCATGACGATCGCCGAGCCCTGGTTGATCCGGCGGCGGGCGCGGCGGGCGGTGAAGATGCGCCGCGCCCGCACCGCCGCGAGGACGTAGAGGCCGAGCACGGTGCTCAGCACCATCACCAGGGTCACCGCCATCATCAGCAGGCCGCGCGCCGACAGATGGGACAGATCGACGACGCTCGGGAGCAGGGCCAGGAAGAACAGGATCACCTTCGGGTTGCCGAGGGTCATGGCGAGGCCGCCCAGGAACGCCCGGATGGTGTCCTGGCGCGAAGTCGTGGCGATCGCGGGGGCATCCACCGGGGCGGTCCAGGTCTTCCAGGCGAGATAAACGAGATAGAGGATGCCGCCGACCTTCAGGGCCAGGAAGATCGGGGCCGCGGCCTGCGCCAGGAGGGCGAAGCCGCCGGCCGCGATGGCGAACCAAGTCAGATCCCCCAGGATCATGCCGAAGACGAAGCCGGCGATGCCGCGGGACCCGCTGGTGATGACCCGCGCCACCAGGGCGGCGATGCCCGGGCCGAGGGAGGCTACGACCCCGGCATAGATCATCGCGAATAGGGCAAGGCTGGACAACGGCATGGTCGCACCGCGCGTCAGTCGCGGGCGATTCGCCCGTCCAGCACCCTTACCATGTCGGCCCGCCCTTCAAGCTCCCCGAACAGCGCCGGGTCGGCCCCCGTCATCCAGACCTGGCCGTGCAGGGCCTCCAGCGCATCGAACAGGCCGGCCCGCCGGCGGGGATCGAGATGCGCCGCGACCTCGTCGAGGAGGATCACCGGCGCGAGCCCGCTCATCGCCTGAACGAGCCGGGCATGAGCCAGCACGAGCCCGATCAGCAGCGCCTTCTGCTCGCCGGTCGAGGCGGTGGCGGCCGGTACGTCCTTCGGGCCATGGCGCACCACGAGGTCGCTGGTCTGCGGCCCGCTCAGCGTCCGGCCCGCCGCCCGATCGCGGGCGCGGCCCTGGCGCAGGGCCGAGCGGAAGCGGTCCTCGGCCTCGATCGCCGGCCACACCGCCACGAGGTCGTCGAGATCGCCCTCCAGGCGCAGGCCGGCCCAGGGGAAGGGCTGGGCGTCGTCACGGCTCTCGGCGATGAGCCGGTCGAGGCGCTCGGCGGTCTCGCGCCGGGCCAGCGCGACCGCGACGCCGAGTTCCGCGACCTCGCGCTCGACCGCATCGAGCCATTGGCCATCCGTCGGTCGCTCATCCAGCAGGCGGTTGCGCGAGCGCAGCGCCCGTTCGAGCGCGTTGACGCGGGCGCCGTGAGTGGCGTCGACCGCCAGCACCAGCCGGTCGAGGAAGCGGCGGCGATCGCCCGCCGGCCCCCGGAACAGGCCGTCGAGGTCGGGTGTCAGCCAGACCACCCGGAGAAATTCAGAGAAGGCGACCGGGGAGGGCGCGGTGGCCCCGTCGATCCGGCACAGGCGCGCGGCCCGGCCGTCGAAGCCGGGCGGTTCGTAGCCGGTCCCGATCCGGTGTTCGGTCTCGTCGCCCGACTGTGTCGCCCCAGCCAGCGATATGGACACGGCGAACCCGCCCGGCCCGCCGGTCCGCGGCATCGCCGACAGGTCGGCGCGGCGCAGGCCGCGTCCCGGCGAGAACAGCGAAATCGCTTCGAGGAGGTTGGTCTTGCCGGCACCGTTCTCGCCCACCAGGGCGACGAAGCGACGGTCGACCGCAAGGTCGAGGTCGGCGTGGTTCCGGAAGTCGCGGCAGATCAGACGGGTGAGACGCACCCGCCAGCCCTTAGCCGATCACCCGCATCCTGTCTCGCGCCGCGACGCAGGACGCGCCGATCACACCCGCATCGGCATCAGGACGTAGAGGGCGGCCGCGCCCTCGCGATCCTGGATCAGGGTCGGGGAACCCGGATCGGCCAGCTTGAACAGGGCGGTGTCACCCTCGAGCTGGCTCGTGATGTCGAGGAGGTAGCGGGCGTTGAAGCCGATATCGAGGGCGGGGGCGTCGTAGTCGACGTCGAGTTCCTCGGTGGCGCTGCCGGAATCCGGGTTGTTCACCGAGAGGGCCAGGCGGCCCTCTTGAACGGCCAGCTTCACTGCGCGGCCGCGCTCGGACGAAATCGTCGAGACACGGTCGACGGCCTTGGCGAAGACGTCGCGCTCGACCGTCAGGAACTTGTCGTTGCCCGAGGGAATCACGCGCTGGTAGTCCGGGAAGGTGCCGTCGATCAGCTTCGAGATCAGAACCACGCCGCTGGCGAACTTGAAGCGGATCTTGGCCGGCGACAGGTCGATCTCGACGCTTTCGCCGCCATCCTCCACGAGCTTGATGATCTCCGCCACCGCCTTGCGGGGCACGATGATGCCCGGCATGTCGCGGCTGCCCTCGGGCGCCTCGATCTCCACGCGGGCGAGGCGGTGCCCGTCGGTGGCGACGCCGCGCATGCGCAGGGTCCCGTCGACCTCGATGGTGTGGAGATAGATGCCGTTGAGGTAGTAGCGCGTCTCCTCGGTGGAGATCGCGAACTGCGTCTTCTCGATCAGGCGCTTCAGGTCGGACGCCGCGATCACGAAGCGGGTCGGCAGCTCACCGGCCGCCAGATCGGGAAAATCCCCCTCCGGGAGGGCGCCGAGCGAGAAGCGCGAGCGTCCCGACCGGATGGTCATCTGGCCGGTCTCGCCGCTGGTCTCGAGGGAGACCTGGGCGCCGTCCGGCAGCTTGCGAACGATGTCGTAGATGACGTGGGCGGGCACCGTGGTGGCACCGGCATCGACCACGTCGGCCGGAATGGTTTCCGTCACCTCGATGTCGAGGTCGGTCGCCCGCAGCTCCAGGCCGCCGGCGTCGCAGCGGAGCAGGACGTTGGACAGGATCGGAATGGTATTCCGGCGCTCCACCACGCGGTGCACGTGGCCGAGCGACCGAAGGAGGGCCGCACGCTCGACAGTGACTCTCATGGTCTGAACTCGTGGTCTCTCGTCGGACGTCGCCAGAACGGGCGCGATCGACGCGCTCCGGTTCCACGTGCGTCCTGGCACCGTGGCCGCTGAACTTGGCGAAGCCTCCCGGCGAACGCAAGTGCGAGAGGCCGGCTATCCCGCGGCGGATTCGGGGCGTCGCATAACGGCGCGACACCCCGGCACGCTCAATCCTGCAGCATGCGCTTCAGGAGCTCGACCTCGTCGTTCAGGACGTTGTCCTCGCCGATCAGCTTGTCGATCTTGCGCACGGCGTGCAGCACGGTGGTGTGATCGCGACCGCCGAAGCGGCGGCCGATCTCCGGCAGCGAGCGCAGGGTGAGCACCTTCGACAGGTACATCGCGATCTGGCGCGGCTTGACCACGGCGGCGGTGCGCCGTTCGGACAGGATGTCGGAGCGCGAGACGTTGTAGCGCGAGGCCACCAGCTTCTGGATGTCCTCGATCTTGATACGCTTGGGCTCGCGGTTCTTCACGAGGTCGCGAATCGCCGCCTCGGCGGTCTCCATCGTCACGGCCGCGCCGGTCAGGGTGGCGTGCGCCAGCAGCCGGTTCACGGCGCCCTCGAGGTCCCGGCCATTGGCGGTGATCGCCCGGGCGACGTAGGTCGCCACGGTGGGCGAGACTTCGAAGCTCGGATGCGAGACCTGCACGGCGGCGAGTCGCGCCGAAAGGATCGAGGTGCGCAGCTGCTCGTCGAGGGTGCCGATCTCGACCACGAGGCCGCCGGCGAGGCGCGAGCGGACCCGCTCCTCCAGGGCCTCCAACTCGGTCGGTGGACGATCGGAGGCCACCACGACCTGGCGCCCGGCATCGATCAGCGCGTTGATGGTGTGACCGAACTCCGCCTGGATCGACTTGCCCTGGATGAACTGGACGTCGTCGAGGATGAGGAGGTCGATGGCCCGCAGACGCTCCTTGAAGGCCAGGGCATTCTGGGTCTTCAGGGCGTTGACGAAGCCGTACATGAAGCGGTCGGCGGTGAGATAGATCACCCGGCGGCCGGATTCGCGGGCGGCATGGCCGATACCGTGCAGCAGGTGGGTTTTGCCCAGGCCGACACCGGCATGGAAGTAGAGCGGGTTGTAGAGCGCCCCCTGTCCGTCGTGCCGGGCGACGCGCTCGGCGGCGGCGTGCGCCAGGGCGTTCGAGCGGCCGACGACGAAGCTCGCGAAGGTCAACCGGTTGTCGAGGGGAGCGCCGTTGAGATCGCCGCCCGCGTCGCCGCGGGGCGCCGGATGGGTTTCACTGTCGGAGCCGACGCTCGATTCGCCGTGCGACGGCATCGTGTTGCCGGCGGCTTGCAGGCGGGCCAGCGGGCTCGCGGCGCTGCTGGTCTTCGGCGTGCTGGTGGCGGGACGCACGGCGGCGGAGGGGCCGCGCACCGACACGTCCAGGCGCGAGACCGATTCGACTTCGCTGCGGAAGGTGTTCAGCACCCGGTCGAGATAATGGGATTCGATCCAGCTCTTGAGGAATCGCGTCGGGACCGTGAGCCGGGCCGTGCCGTCGACGACCTCCACGAGTTCGAGCCGGGCGAACCAGCTGGCGAAGACATCTTCGCCGAGTTCGGCCCGCAGGCGCCGCTTCACCCGAGCCCAGGCGGCCACCGTATCGGGTCCGCTCACGCCGCTCATGCCCATCTCGGCATTGCCGGATACGCTACCGTCGACATGCATCATCGCTCTCCTCGTGCCGAGGACGGAGGGCCGCCACCGGTACGTACGCACACTTGACTGAAGTCGCGTCCCGCGAGGCATTCGCGAGACCCAGATCGCCACCCAAGAGTCAATCGACTCCGGGAGGCCTTTTGTCGATGAAGCAAGCCTATCAACAATAAGCTACGGTTCTCCTAACAGCGGGACTAACGGGGATAGCAAAAATTGCGGCAATTCCGACGCGGGTTACGTCCCCTGAGTCCAGTCGCGAATCCCACCTTGTGGATGATTCGATCTCGACTCGATGGTGCTGAGAATTTGTTGGTTCATCATGACACATCGTTAAGCTACACTCGCGGGACAGGCGTCGCAACAGAACAGATTCAAATGAGGGTTAACGCCTTCTTTCAGAAATTGTCCTGATTCGGGAGTCGCCGGCCGAGCATTCGTGACGAATTCCAACCAAGCGCCGCCGATGCGCGCAGCAGTGAAGCGCGACTGCTGCCAAGAGGCTCCGATCAACGCCGAACGCGCTTCCGGTTGACCGACGCCGAAAACGAAAAAAGCCCGGCATCGCTGCCGGGCTTTTTCAGTCGCGTCTGGAAGAAAGGTTTAGGCGGCGAGCGCCTTCACCCGCGCGGCGAGGCGCGAGACCTTCCGAGAGGCGTTGTTCTTGTGCACGATGCCGTGCTGAGCGGCCCGCATGATCTCGGGCTCGGCGGCGCGGAGGGCGGTCAGCGCATTCGACTGATCACCGGTGGCGATGGCCTCCTCGACCTTGCGGACGAAGGTGCGCATGCGGCTGCGACGCGAGCGGTTGACCGCGGTGCGCTTCGCAATCTTGCGGGTCATTTTCTTGGCCGACACGGTGTTGGCCATGGGGCATCCTCGTCACGTTTGAGGCGATCGCGACGAGCCCTCGGGCTGTGATGTCGGTGGATCGCGTGCAGGTTGTTCGGGCAATGGCGAAGCCGACGATCGCGGTAAGCGCGCCCGTCGGCGATGTGGGCTCTATAGACACGCGTTGCCGATCCGTCAACGGAACGTCATCGTGGCGTCGTCAGGCTTCCGGCCACCGAGGCCTGCCGAACCTGTCAAACAGCGGGGCGACGGATGGCGAACGAGGCGGACCAGGCAAGGATCGACCAGTATCGGCCGCTCTCGGGCATGGAGACGCCGCGCTTTGTCGGGCTCGCCAGCTTCATGCGACTCCCGATTCTCGCCCCGGCCGAGGCTCCGGGCCGAATCGATATCGGTCTCGTCGGCATTCCGTTCGACGGCGCCACCACCAACCGGCCGGGCGCACGCCTGGGTCCGCGCGGCGTGCGCGAAGCCTCCACCGGCACCCGCGCCCGCAATGCCGCCACGGGCATCGCGCCCTACGACCTCGCGGCCTGCGCCGATCTCGGCGACGTGCCCATCAATCCCATCGACGTCGGCGCGACCGCGCGCGCCATCGAGGCGTTCTACCGGCCTCTGGCGGAAGCCGGCATCGTGCCGCTCTCGGTCGGCGGCGACCACTTCGTCACCTACCCGGTGCTGCGCGCGCTCGGTCGCTCCCGCCCGGTCGGGCTCATCCACATCGATGCCCACAGCGATACCGACGACGCACAATATGACGGAACCCGCCTGACGCACGGCACGCCGTTCCGCCGCGCCATCGAGGACGGCGTCCTCGACCCGAGACGGATGGTGCAGATCGGGCTGCGCGGCAGCATCGATTCGGCGGACGAGCTCGACTGGGCCCGGGACCAGGGCGTCCGCATCGTACCCATGGAAGCGGTGATCGCCCGCGGGCTGCCGGAGGTGCTGGCGGAGGCTCGCAGCGTCGTCGGGACGGCGCCGGCCTATCTGAGCTTCGACATCGACGCCCTCGACCCCGCCTATGCGCCCGGTACCGGCACGCCGGAGATGGGAGGCTTCACCGCCCGGGAAGCCCTGCAGATCGTGCGGGCTCTGCGCGGGCTCGATCTCATCGGCGCCGACGTGGTCGAGGTCGCGCCACCTCTCGACCCGTCGGGGATAACGGCGCTGGCCGGAGCGACCCTCACCTTCGAGATCCTGTGCCTCCTGGCCGAGGCCATCGATGCACGCAGGACAAGAATGTTGCCGGCTGACACACGCCTGTCATGAGGCGACGCGATCACCCCACGGAAGCTTGACCGTGGAGTTCAACGATGGCGCATCAACGAATCTGGGCCGCACGCGCCGCTGGGCCACTCGTTGCATCCCTCACGATGGCCGGCGCCGCCTCGGCCCAGGCGATTCGCACCCCGAACATTACGTGGGCCGACACGGCGGTGTCGGTGCCGTTCAACGGTGCGACCTACGTCAATCAGGGTCTCCAGGGCGTCGGGCGCCTGTCCGCCGACACCCGCGATTTCCTGGGGGACTCCCTGGGCTCGTTCTCGTCCCTGGCGGTGGACCTGAGCACTTGGCGGCGCACCGGCGGTCGCTATGAAGGGACGCTCTACACGTTGCCCGATCGCGGCTACAACAACCCGGACGGCGGCGTGTTCTCCGACTATATCGGACGCCTCAACCGCTTCACGCTGACCTTCACCCCGGACCCGGGCGCGAACCTGCCGCAATCCACGGCTTCGCAAAGCCAGCTCACCTTGACCCAGACCGGCGGCATCGTCCTGACCGATGCGCGCGGTCAGCGCTTCAGCGGGCTCGATCCGGGGACCGGCACCACCACGCAGGTGGGCGCAGTGCTGCCCTCGGCCCCCACCGGTCCGAGCGCCGGCCGCATCAGCCTCGATGCCGAGGGCCTCGTGCGGAAGCTCGACGGTTCGTTCTACATCAGCGACGAGTATGGCCCGAATATCTACTACTTCACGGCCGCAGGGCAGCTGCTGGGGGTGCTCGGCATCCCGACGGCCCTCCAGCCGCGCACCGATGGACGCCTGAACTTCAATTCGACCAGTCCGCCGACCGATTCCGGACGCCGCAACAACCAGGGGCTCGAGGCGATCGCGCTGACGCCGGACGGGCGCGGCCTCGTTACGATCCTGCAGAGCGCGACGGTGCAGGATTCGGGCGCCGGCCAGCAGCAGCGCAACAACACCCGCATCCTCTACTACGACGTTTCGGGTACGCCGACGCCCACCGCCCCGACGCGCGAATATGTTCTCCAGTTGCCGACCTACCAGCAGAACGGCAACGGGAACGCCCCCAACCGGACGGCGGCCCAGAGCGAGATGCTGGCGCTCAACGAGACGCAGTTCCTGGTCCTGTCTCGCGATTCCAGCGGCCTCGGCACCGGCACCACCACGCCGATCGTCTACAAGAGCGTTCTCCTGGTCGACACGGCCCAGGCGACCAACATCGCCGGCGTGCCTTATGACGGCGTCACGCCGATCGCGCCGGGCGGCATCCTGCGCGCCGCCATCACGCCGGTGCAGACCACGGAAGTGGTCAACATGCTCAATCCGGTGCAGCTCGGCCGCTACGGGATGAACGTCAATACCAATCCCGCTTCGCAGACGACGCTGCCGGAGAAGCTGGAGGCGATGGGTCTCGTGCCCGTCCTGAGCGAAAAAGCCCCGAACGACTACTTCCTTCTCGTCGGCAACGACAACGACTTCCTCACCCGCCGGGGCGTGATCAACGGGCAGAGCTACGATGCCGGTCTGAACAACGACAACCTCCTGCTCGCCTATCGCCTCACGCTGCCGACCTACGTCGATCCGTATTCCCTCGCGATCATGAAGCAGAGCGCGCCGGTCGTTCTTCAGAGCCTCGGCGCCGGTATCCTCGGCTTCGCAGCGTCCGCGACCCGCAGCGTGCAGGACCACCTCTCGGCGCTGCGCCGTGCGAACGGTTCGGCCGGTCCCTGGGGCCAGGCCGGGGGCGCCTGGATCGGCGGTGATTTCGTCTTCGCCGACCAGCCGCGCAGCGGAGGCGTCGAGGTGGACCGTACGGTGGCGCAGGGCAGCGCCGGGATCGACCTGCCCCTCGCCGGCCCGTGGCGCGCCGGTATCGCCATCGGTGGCGGAGGCGGATCGGTGAGCCGCAACGCGGGGTTCCGGCAGGATCAGAACGCCTTCACGGCCTCGGCCTATGCGGGTTACTACGGCCCGGGTTTCTACGCGCAGGGAATCGTCGGCGGTGCGCCGATGGTCAGCTTCGATCGGATCCGCCGCCCCGCCGCCTACGGCCTGACCGGCACCGGCAAGACCTCGGGAAGCGCTTTCGCTGTCGACGGTGAAGTCGGAGTCCCCGTCGCTTTCGCGGATGTCCGCCTGACCCCGTTCGCCGGAATCACCCATCTTTCGGGCCGGGTCGAAGGCTTCACCGAAACCGGTGCAGCCGGCAACAACCTCGCTTATCGCGATCTCGACGTGGCCCAGACCTCCGCGCGCTTCGGCATCGAACTCGCATTCTATGGCTGGGGTGACCTCATCCCCTCGATCCGCGCCGCCTACAATCTCGCCACCGGACCAGGGAGCACCAGCGCCGACGTTCGGCTTGCCAGCGTCGAGAACGCCATGGCCGGCGCATCGCTGCAGGTGCCGTTCCTGCGTCGTGACCTCGTGACTATGGGTGGCGGGCTCCAAGGCAGTCTGACGGAGCAACTCGGCTGGCGCGTGGATTATCAGGCCGCCATCGGAACCCGCGGCGGCCTGGGACACGGCCTCACCGGGGGCTTGCGCTACCAATGGTGAGGAAGGGTCTCCTGCAAGTACGGGCAGGGGCTGCGTAGCCGGCAAGGTGGGACCTCACCGGTTGGAGGGGGCGGCGCATCCCCCGCGCCTGCGCCGCTCTCCTTCCTCGCAAACCCGGGGGCGGTGTCCACCCCCGGTACCAACGACGCGCGTCCAGCCGTGTGTCGACGGGATCGGGATGACGGCCGACACATATCGGAAGCGGCCCCGGACCCGTATTGGAAGGAGTCGGTCCCCTGGTCGAGAGCGAGGCGAGACCGCCTGGCCGGGAGGCCTCGCCTTCGAGGTCCTGTATCCCCCGATCGAGCCCGTCGCAGAGCGGTTGACGCGGCGCGTCCCGTCCGGGAAGGCTGCGCCGGCGATGATGCAGGAGACACGCTTGAGCGACGCCATCACCCTCTACCACGCGCCGCAGACGCGCTCGTCCGGCGTGCGTATCCTCCTGGAGGAACTCGGGGCCCCGCATCGTCTCGAGGTCATCGACCTGCGATCGGGGCAGGGACGGGATGCCGCCTACCTCCGGATCAATCCCCTCGGGAAAGTCCCGGCTTTGCGCCACGGCGAGGCGCTGATTACCGAGCAGGCGGCGATCTACCTCTACCTCGCCGACCTGTTTCCGGAGCGCGGCTTGGCTCCCCCGATCGGCGACCCGCTGCGCGGGCCGTACCTGCGCTGGATGGTGTTTCACGGATCGAGCTTCGAGCCGGCGGTGGTCGACCGGGCGCTCCAGCGTGAGGCCGGCCCCCGGGCGATGTCGCCCTACGGGGATTTCGATGCCGTCCTGAAGGCGGTTGTGGACGCCCTGTCGTCGGGACCGTGGCTTCTCGGCGAGCGGCACTCGGCGGCCGACGTTCTCTGGGGAGCCACCCTGGGATGGACGACGCGCTTCAAGCTCGTACCGGAGGAGCCCGCGATCATGGCCTACCTCGCCCGTGTCGCAGCCCGTCCGGCCGTTCTCAAGATGATGGCGGAGGACGCCGCTCTCTCGGCGAAGATGGAGGCGGCGCGGGCCTGACCGCGCGACCGACCGCGGAGGAACAACCGATCAGCGGAACGCTCAGCCGCGCGGCAGGGGCGTTCCGGTGCTGGTGATCGCCAGGTCGGACGCCGGTGCGGCGGGGCCGAAGGCGGCGATGAGGTGGACGCCGATCACCGGGCCGAACACCAGGGTCATCATCACGGCCATGATCAGCGCGACATTGGCATCGCCCGGCGCGGCGCGCCGTGGCTTGGAACGGCGCGCCTTGACGCGCACCAGTTTTGATCCGTCGATGCGGCGGAAGCTCAGGGTCCGCACCGGGGCGACGGCACCACGCAGACGCGGAAGGGCATTCGAGAAGGTCATCGGCTCACCTCATTCGACCGGGCCATCGCAGGCCGGTCGCGGGCGAGCCCGATCAAGCGATCAGGCGCGGGTCTCGCGGAGGGCCGTCGGCAGCGCGGTCCATCGACTACTGTCGCTGGGCATTAGGGTCGGGAGTTCCTGTGGAGCCGCATGGGCGAGCGGGATGTGCTGCACGTGCGAACGACGCCGAAATGATGCGGCAGGAGGCGTTAGTCAAGGCTTAACGCGCCGGCGCGCGATCGGCTCCGCAGGCTTTTGCGGGTCGCCGGAGCTCAGGCGTCGAGCAGGCCGGCGAAGTGCCGGATCAGGCGCCGGCCGACCTCGTCCTTGTCGAGGGTCGGCCAGGTTTCGACCGTGCCGTCGCGTCCGACGAGATGCACGGTGTTGGCGGTGCCACCCATGACCCCACCGGCCGGCGAGACGTCGTTGGCGACGATGAGATCGCAGCCCTTGCGGGCGATCTTGGCGCGGGCGTTGTCGAGGACCGTGTCGGTCTCGGCCGCGAAGCCGACCACGAGGCGCGGGCGCCCGGCCGTCCGCCCGGCGATGGTGGCGAGGATGTCCGGGTTCTCCACCAGGGCGAGGGGAGCCGGCGCGGTCCCGTCCTTCTTGATCTTCGACGCGCGGGTCTCGGCCGGGCGCCAGTCGCCGACGGCAGCGGCGAAGATGGCGAGATCGGCCGGCAGGGCGGCCTCGACCGCCGCCAGCATCTCGCGCGCGGTCTCGACCGGGACCACCCGTACACCGGCCGGGGCCGGGATCAGAACCGGCCCGGAGACCAGGGTCACGTCGGCCCCGGCGGCGGCGGCGGCGGCCGCGATGGCGTGGCCCTGCCGTCCGGAGGATCGATTGGCGAGGTAGCGCACCGGGTCGATCGGCTCATGGGTCGGCCCGGAGGTTACGAGAACGCGCTTTCCGGCGAGCGGTCCGGCGGGTGGTGCGCCCAGCGCGGATCGTCCGGCGAGGAAGCCGAAGCCTGCGGACGGCCGAGTCTCGGACGGCTGCGTTTCCGCCTCGGAGCCACCGGCCAGGAGCGCTTCCACCGCGTCGGCGATCTCGGACGGTTCGGCGAGGCGCCCCGGGCCGAACTCCGCCTCCGCCATGGCGCCGTCATTGGGGCCGATGACGCGGACGCCGTCGCCCTTGAGGGTCGCGAGGTTTCGCTGGGTCGCGGGGTGCTGCCACATCCGCACGTTCATGGCCGGTGCGATCAGGATCGGCAGCGTGGTGGCGAGGAGCACGGTGGCGGCCAGATCCGAGGATTCGCCGGTGGCCATCCGAGCCATCAGGCTGGCGGTGGCGGGCGCCACCACGATGGCGTCCGCATCCCGCGCCAGCTTGATATGGCCGATATCCGCTTCCTCGGCCCGGTCGAACAGGTCGGTATGGGCGCGCTCGCCGGCCAGGGCCGCCGCCGCCAGGGGCGTCACGAATTCCTGTGCCCCCTTGGTCAGCAGGGGTCGGACCTGCGCTCCGCGCTCACGCAGGCGCCGGATCAGGTCCAGCGCCTTGTAGGCGGCGATGCCGCCCCCGATCACGAGGAGGATGCGGCGGTTCTGGAGCGGGCGGGTCATGATCCG
The DNA here is from genome assembly GCF_055231875.1 of Methylobacterium sp. Ger2507. NCBI lineage: Bacteria > Pseudomonadati > Pseudomonadota > Alphaproteobacteria > Hyphomicrobiales > Methylobacteriaceae > Methylobacterium > Methylobacterium sp. Ger2507. The sequence continues at coordinate 4,550,064 of NZ_JBUYVC010000001.1, read as the reverse complement.
GAACCCCTTAAGGCAAAGCAATCAGGCCGGCGCAAAAGCTACCGGAAGGCCATCACCAGCGCACCGATGGCGATGCCCCAGAGGGCCAGCGTCGACCAGATCGCGCGTCGGCGCTCGGCCCGCGCGAAGGCGTCGAGGCTTTTGCCGTCGCCCGAGCCGGCCTCGTCGAGGCGTACCAGGATGCGGCGCAGGCGCTGGGCGAGGTCGGGGAGGTCCGAGACCACGTCGGTGATGGTGAGGGCGGCGCGGCCCAGACTCTCGACCCGTCCCACCGGCCCGAGGTTGCGGGCGATCCAGGAGCGCACCACCGGCTCGGCGCCGGTCCACATGTCGAGTTGCGGATCCAGGGAGCGGGCGACGCCCTCGACCACCACCATGGTCTTCTGCAGCATCACCAGCTCGGTGCGGGTGCTCATGTCGAACAGGGCGGTGATGTCGAACAGCAGGGTCAGCACCTTGGCCATCGAGATCTCGTCGGCCTTGCGCTGGTGGATCGGCTCGCCGATCGCCCGGATGGCCTGGGCGAAATCCTCCACCGAGTGGTGCGCCGGCACGTAGCCGGCCTCGAAATGCACCTGGGCGACGCGCTTGTAGTCGCGCAGGATGAAGCCGAGCAGGATCTCGGCCAGGAACCGGCGCTCCATGTGCCCGAGGCGGCCCATGATGCCGAAATCCACCGCCACCAGGGTACCGGTCGGATCGACGAACAGGTTCCCGGGATGCATGTCGGCGTGGAAGAAGCCGTCCCGGATGGCGTGGCGCAGGAACGACTGGATCACCGCCCGGCCGAGGGCCTTCGGATCGTGTCCGGCGGCCACGATGGCGGCGCGATCATTGAGGCGGATCCCCTCGATCCACTCGCTCGCCAGGACGTCGCGGCCGGTCAGCTCCCAGTCGGGCTTGGGCACGCGGAAATCGGCATCGTCTCGGGTGTTCTGCGCGAGTTCGGACATCGCGGCCGCCTCGAGCCGGAAATCCATCTCCATCATCACGGAGCGCGCCAGGATCTCGACCACCTCGCGCGGGCGCAGGCGCTCGGCCTTGGGCGACAGCACGTGCACCACCCGCGCCATGAAGCGCATGACCTGAAGGTCGCGCTGGAAGCGCTCGCGCACGCCGGGGCGCATGATCTTGATCGCCAGGACGCGCACGGCCCCCTCGTCGTCGAGGATATGGGCCTTGTGGACCTGGGCGATCGAGGCCGCCGCGATGGGCGGGCTGAACGAGACGAAGAGCTGTCCCACCGGCCGCCCGAGGGTGGCCTCGACCACCCGGATGGCGACGTCCTGCGGGAAGGGCGGAACCCGGTCCTGAAGCGTTTCCAGGTCGCGCGCCGCCTCCATGCCGACGATGTCGGGACGGGTGGCGAGGAACTGGCCGAACTTGACGTAGCTCGGACCCAGGCGGGTCAGGGCGCGCTGCAGGGGGCCGGCGCCGCTTCCGAGGCCCGGACGCTCCAACATCCGCCCGAGGCGCAGAGCGAAGCGGAGATGCGGCGGCAGCTCGGCGGAATCGACCAGCGCCAGGGCGCCCTCGCGGGCGAGCACGAAGCCGACCTGCGCGCCCCGGGCCAGGTGAACGACGGCGCCGAGCATCAGGACGCCCGGCCCGTCGTGAGAGCGACCCTCACGAGACCTTCCAGCCCGAATGGATCGCCACGATGCCGCCGGTCAGCGGCCGATGGCTGACATGGCGGAAACCCGCCGCCTCGATCATCCCGGCGAAGCGGCCGGGGGAGGGGAACTTGCGGATCGATTCCACGAGGTAGCGGTAGGAATCGGCGTCCCCCGCCACCTGCGCCCCGAGGCGCGGAATCACGTGGAACGAGTAGGCGTCGTAGATCCGATCGAGCACCGGCAGGTCGACCTTGGAAAATTCCAGGCAGAGGAAACGGCCGCCCGGCTTCAGCACCCGGTGCGCCTCCGCCAGGGCCTTGTCGATGCGCGGCACGTTCCGGATGCCGAACGCGATGGTGTAGGCGTCGAACTGCTCGGGCGGCAGCGGCAGCGCCTCGGCATTGGCGGTCACGAAATCGATCCGCCCCGTGAAGCGGTCGCCCGCCCGCTCGGCGCCGACCCGAAGCATCGCCTCGTTGATGTCGAGGACGGTGGTGTGGGTGGCGGGACCACCCGCCTCCAGGGCCCGGAACGCGATATCGGCGGTACCGCCAGCGACATCGAGGTGGCGGAAGGGCCGGTTGCGCGGGGGCCGCAGCATCGAGATCAGGTGCGACTTCCAGGCGCGGTGGAGTCCGCCCGACATCAGGTCGTTCATGAGGTCGTAGCGCTTAGCGACCGAGCGGAACACGTCGTCGACGCGCCCCTGCTTCTCGTCGAGCGCCACGTTCTCGAAGCCGAAATGCGTGCTCGCCGCCTCTTCGGACTGCGCGACCGACCGTTTGACCGAACTCATGGACCACCCTCTCGCGGACGCTCATAGCGAAACGTGGCCGAAATCGCCATCTGCCTTGCGGACGGTTTCACCATCGGCGAAGCCGCACATGATCTGGCGGTCCCGCCGCACAGGACCCGGCGGTCCCGCCGCATATGACCCGGTGGTCCCGCCGCACCTGACCCACGCCAACGCCGCACCGAGATCCCGATCCCGCCCATGCCCGAACTTCCGGAAGTCGAAACCGTCCGCCTCGGCCTCGCGCCGGCCCTGGTGGGGACCCGCTTCGCCCGAGTCGTCCTGCGGCGGCCGAACCTGCGCTTCCCGTTCCCCGCGCGCTTCGCGGAGCGCCTGGAGGGGCACAGGGTCACGGATCTGGCGCGACGGGCGAAGTACCTGGTGGCCACCCTCGATTCCGGCGAATCGCTCATCATGCACCTGGGCATGACCGGCCGCTTCGACGTGGCGTTACCCGACGGGCGCAACCTGTCGCCGGGGGACTTCTACCTTGAGGGCGCGCAGGGCAACGCCAAGCACGACCACGTGGTGATGGCGATGTCGAACGGCGCGACCGTGACCTATAACGACGCCCGGCGCTTCGGCTTCATGGACCTCGTCCCGACCGAGACGCTGTCGGCCAGCCGTCACTTCGCCGGGATGGGCCTCGAGCCCCTGAGTGCGGCGCTGACGCCGGAAGCCGTGGCGCGCCTGTTCCGGGGCAAGATCACGCCGCTGAAGGCCGCGCTCCTCGACCAGCGCCTGATCGCGGGCCTGGGCAACATCTATGTCTGCGAGGCTTTGCATCGGGCGGGACTCCATCCCGAGACGCGGGCCGGAGCCCTGGCCAAGCCGGATGGCACGCCCACACCGAAGGCGCGCCGGCTCGCCCGGGTGATCGGCGAGGTGCTGACGGAGGCGGTGGCGGCGGGCGGCTCGACCTTGCGGGACTACGCCCATCCCGATGGCGGCAGCGGCGCTTTCCAGCATGCTTTCCGCGTCTACGATCGTGTCGGCCATTCCTGTGGCGGCAAAGGTTGTACTGGTACGATCGAGAGGATCATTCAATCCGGACGGTCGACATTCTTCTGTGCAACCTGTCAGCCCCGATCCGCGGAATAACAGCGCAGGATTCCGCCGCTTCTCGTCGCTGATGACAACGAGGGATGTCGGACGTTAAACCTCATTTGATATTTCGCTGCGACCATGATCTCCGGCGAACGGAATTCCGGTTCTTTGGAAGACTGGGTGCCCAACCATAAGCTTACAGGTTTTGGCCCCATACAATCAGGTTGGGAACAGCGCGGGGAGGGCGCTGGGTCTGCCTGATCCGTGTCGCCGACCCCTCGGAATCCAGGGCGCGCATGTACCCCATCGCCAGCAACGAAGCGGACCGCCTGAAGGCGCTGCGGGACCTCGAGATCCTGGATGCCGAAGCGGAACCGCATTTCGACGCCATCTGCCGCACGGCAACGGCCCTGTTCGGCATGCCGATCTCCTACGTCTCGCTGATCGCGGAGGATCGTCAGCACTTCATGGCCCGGTGCGGTCTCGACCTCGACGGCACGGCCCGCGAGGGAGCATTCTGCAACTACGCCATCCTGTCCGATGCGGTGTTCGTGGTCGAGGATTCCTGGGAAGACGCGCGCTTCTCCGGCAGTCCCCTGGTCGTCGGGCCACCCCATGTCCGCTTCTATGCCGGCGCTCCGCTGATCGCATCGGCGGGGCACCGGGTCGGCATCCTCTGCGTCCTCGATACCAAACCGCGCCGGTTCTCCGCCGACGATCGCGCCCGCCTGCAGGATCTCGCCTCGGTGGTCAGCGCTCAGTTGAGCCTGCATCGGGCGAAGGCCAAGCTGCGCGAGCGCGAGGCGCATTACCGGCTGCTGGCCGAGAACAGCTCCGACATGGTGATCTGGGCCACCCTCGACACCGTTCGCCGCTACGTGTCGCCCGCGTCCCGAACCCTGCTGGGCTACGAGGCCGACGACCTCATCGGCACCCGTCCGATGGATCATGTCCATCCCGCCGATGCCGAAGCCTATGGCCGGCTTCTGAACGACCTCTGCGAGGCCCGCGTGACGCAGGCGGTCTCGACCCAGCGCTACCGGCGCAAGGATGGCAGCTGGATCTGGGTCGAGGTGAATTTCAACCTTACCTACGAGGCGGACGGTGAACGCCCCAACGGCTACGTGGCGGCGGCGCGCGACATCACGGCCCGCAAGGAAGCGGAGTTCCGGATCGCCCACATGGCGCGCCACGACGCACTCACCGACCTCGCCAACCGGACGCTGTTCCGCGAACGGCTGGTCCAGGAGCTGAGCATGAGCCAGCGCCGCTCCGCCAGCTTCGCCGTGCTGTGCCTCGATCTCGATCGCTTCAAGTCAGTGAACGACACTCTCGGGCACCAGGCGGGCGACGCTCTCCTGCGCGCGGTCGCGACCCGGTTGCGCGGCCTCGTGCGGGCCGAGGACACCGTCGCCCGGATCGGCGGCGACGAGTTCATGATCATCCAGACCGGCCCCGTGGTCGGCAGCAGCATCCGCAATCTGGCCCAGCGCCTGATCGAGGTCGTCGCCCAGCCGATCGATCTCGACGGGACCCGCGTATCGGTCGGCGTCAGTGTCGGCGTCGCCATGGCGCCTCAGGACGGCGCCGACCCCGACGTGCTGTGCCGCCATGCGGATATCGCGCTGTTCCGCGCCAAGGATGCGGGGCGTAACACCTTCCGGCTCTACGAAGCCGGAATGGATTTCGGGTCCGGATCGGCCACCGACTTCCGCCGGGTCGGTGACGTCCCGGCGGCGTGAGCCGACCCGAGCGGCGTCACCAGCCCCGGACGTCCTCGCCGGTCGGGCGCCGGCCCTGGGGTGTCAGGCCGTTGATCACCTGCGGCAGAACCTGGGAAAGTTGCGACAGGAGATCGTCGCGGTTGAGACCGGTTCGCTGCTGAAGGGTATCCACGGTGTCCGGTCCGAGCGCGTCCGCGAGCCGGTTGGGCTCGACCGGGCGGTTGCTGCCATGCCCGATCCATGACTCCATGACGTCGCCGAGTCCTCCGCGCTGGAAGCGATCGATCAGACCGTCGAGGCCCGACTGGCCGTCCTGTGGCTCGTGGTCCAGGCGGGCGTAGGGGCCTGCACCGGCGCTGCGATCACCCGATCCGCCGCCACGGTCTCCGGGGCCATCCAGCATCCCTGACAGATCGCTGAAATCGCCCCCGCGGCTCGGCGGCTGCGCATCCTCGTAACCGCCACGCCCGTATCCCGCGCCGCGTCCGCGATCCTGCCCTCCATCCTGGCCGAACCCACCGATATCACCCTCGTCGTTGCCACGGGGATCATGCGCCTCGCCGCGCCGGCCGCCGCCGAGCAGATCGCCGAGTCCCCCGGCCCCCTTCGACATCAGGAGCATCAGCAGCGCCTGCACGATCGGCGACATGGCGCCGCCCAGCATTCCTCCGGACGCACCGCCGGATGGGCCACCGCCAAAGCCGCCACCGTGTCCGCCACCGCGCTCCGGCTCACGTCCCTGACCTCCGCCGAGCACTTGGCCGAGTACACCACCGATGACTTGATCGAGCAGGCCCATGAGCGTTCTCCCCTATCCCGTGAATTGTGATCCGGGTCGCGCCCCCGGAAGCGGCCGCCGGTTCGCCTAGTCGCGTCGGCTGCCGCCGGTGCCGGCGCGATCCTTGGCGGGCAGATGATCGAGAGGATTGGTCCGTGCGCCCGGTTTGGCGCCAGCCGCGGTGATCACCGTGCCGGAGGAAATCGCGCTCGGCGGCGCGACCTGCCCGGTCGGCCGCGTGGCCGGAGCGGTGCCGTCGTTCGACGGCACGGTGGCGGGTGTCGGCTGGTCGTTGGGATTGGCCACTGTCTGGGCCGCCGCGGGCCGCAGGCTGGCCGGGGTGATGAGCATCCCGACGGCACCCGACACGGCCAGACCGGCCAGGAACAGCGAGGTCACACCGGAACCGGCGCGGGGCCGAAAGGGCGGACGTGGGCACTTGATCGTCGTCACGGGCGGTCTCCGGGGCGATGGTCTGAAGGTCTCAAACCAAGCCCCGGCGTCCCGAAGGGTTCCGGCCCCAGGGGCCACCATCGGCCAAGTCGACCGACAATCGCTCCGACGTTCAGCCGCGCTTGCGCCCGCCGCCGCCCTTGTATTTGGGCTTCTGTCCACCGAGTCCCTGCGTCGACCGTGCCTTCGGGCGCTCCTGCCATTGCGGCGGCGCCGATCCGACCGGTAGCTCGCGGTCGGTGCCCGGCCCCATATTGTCGAGCGTCGGCTTCGCGATCCGGCTCTGCTTGGCCCCGAAGCGCCCGGCCTCGCGCTCCACGTCGCCCTGTCGCGCCATGGGATCGTCCGAGACCAGGAGTTCCGTGGCCTGGAGGCGCTTGAGTTCGTCGCGCAGGCGCGCGGCCTCCTCGAAGTCGAGGTCGGCGGCCGCGGTCCGCATCCGTTTCTCGAGGTCGGCCATGACGGCCTTGAGGTTGTGACCGATGGTGACGGCGTTCTTGGCGAGCCCCGTATCCACCTGGACATGGTCGCGCTCGTAGACGCTGTCGAGAATGTCGGCGATTCCGCGCTTCACGCTCTGCGGCGTGATGCCGTGCTCCTCGTTGTAGGCGAGCTGCTTGGTGCGGCGGCGCTCGGTCTCGGCCATCGCCCGCTCCATCGAGCCGGTGATGTTGTCCGCATAGAGGATGCAGCGGGCATCGGCGTTGCGGGCGGCGCGCCCGATGGTCTGCACCAGCGAGGTCTCCGAGCGGAGGAAGCCCTCCTTGTCGGCATCCAGGATGGCCACCAGGGCGCATTCCGGGATGTCCAGGCCTTCTCGAAGGAGGTTGATGCCGATGAGGACGTCGAACGCCCCCAGCCGCAGGTCGCGGATGATCTCGATGCGCTCCAGGGTGTCGATGTCCGAGTGCATGTAGCGGACGCGCACGCTGTTCTCGTGCAGGTACTCGGTCAGATCCTCGGCCATGCGCTTGGTCAGCGTCGTCACCAGCGTGCGGTAGCCGGCCTGCGCCACCTCGCGCACCTCGCCGAGCAGGTCGTCGACCTGGGAGCGGGCGGGGCGGATCTCGATCACCGGGTCGACGAGGCCAGTCGGGCGGATGACCTGCTCGGCGAAGACGCCGCCGGTCTGCTCCATCTCCCACTTGGCGGGCGTGGCCGAGACGTGGATCGATTGCGGCCGCATCGCGTCCCATTCCTCGAACCGCAGCGGGCGGTTGTCGAGGCAGGAGGGCAGGCGGAAGCCGTACTCGGCCAGGGTCGCCTTGCGGCGGAAGTCGCCCTTGTACATGCCGCCGATCTGCGGAACCGTCACGTGGCTCTCGTCGGTGAAGACCAGGGCGTTGTCGGGCAGGTACTCGAACAGGGTCGGCGGCGGCTCGCCGGGCTTTCGTCCGGTCAGGTAGCGCGAATAGTTCTCGATGCCGTTGCAGGCCCCGGTGGCCTCGATCATCTCGATGTCGAAGGTGCAGCGCTGCTCGATGCGCTGGGCCTCGATCAGGCGGCCCATCTTGGTCAGTTCGTCGACGCGCAGCTTGAGTTCGGTCTTGATGCCCTTGATCGCCTGCTGGAGGGTCGGGCGCGGCGTGACGTAGTGCGAGTTGGCGTAGACCTTCACGAACTTCAGGTCGTTGATCTTCTTGCCGGTGAGCGGATCGAACTCGGTGATCGACTCGATCTCGTCGCCGAACAGCCCGATGCGCCAGCCGCGATCCTCCAAGTGGGCGGGCCAGAGTTCGATCACGTCGCCGCGCACCCGGAAGGTGCCGCGGGCGAAGTCGGACTGGATGCGCTTGTACTGGAGCGCCACCAGGTCGGCGATGAGCTGGCGCTGCTCGATCTTCTCCTCCAGCGACACCGTGAACGACATCGCCGTGTAGGTTTCGACGGAGCCGATGCCGTAGATGCACGAGACCGAGGCGACGATGATGACGTCGTCGCGCTCGAGCAGGGCGCGCGTCGCGGAATGGCGCATCCGGTCGATCTGCTCGTTGATCGACGATTCCTTCTCGATGAAGGTGTCCGAACGCGGCACGTAGGCCTCGGGCTGGTAATAGTCGTAATACGAGACGAAGTACTCCACCGCGTTGTCGGGGAAGAAGCTCTTGAACTCGCCGTAGAGCTGCGCCGCCAGGGTCTTGTTCGGTGCCAGGATCAGGGCCGGGCGCTGCGTCGCCTCGATGATCTTCGCCATGGTGAAGGTCTTGCCGGAGCCGGTGACGCCCAGGAGCACTTGGTCGCGTTCCGCCTTCTTCACGCCGTCCACCAGCTCGGCGATGGCGCGGGGCTGGTCGCCCGCCGGCTCGAACTCGGACTTGAGCGTGAAGGCCAAGCCGCCCTCGGATTTCTTCGGCCGGTCCGGCCGGTGCGGCACCCAGGTCTGGCCGTCGCGGAACAGCGGATTGCCCTCGGTGAGGAGGCGCGAAAGCGCATCCACCGTGGCCGAGACCCCGTCGGTGGCGAGGGAGCTGTCCCCATCATCCGCCAGACCTTCCGGCACCGGCCCGTCCTCGGGTGCGCGCAGGCCGAGGGCCTGGGCGAGGCGCGGGTCGACATCGGCCGCATCGCCCTGGGCGAACGTCGCCTGTGCGGCCTCGCCGAAGCCCATGCCGGTGGTCTTGTCAGGGGCGGGCGCCTTGTCGGAACCGGCTGCCTTGTCCGAACCAGGTGCCTTGTCCGAACCGGCTGCCTTGCCGGCTGCCGCGTTGGCTTGCCCCTTGCGCGCGGCCGGCTTCTTCGGCTGGCCGGGACGGGGCGGGGCCGGCGGTTCGATGGCCGGAAGACGGTTGCGGTTCAGCGCCGGGCTGAGCAGGGCCGCCAGATGCTCGTCGAGGGGCTGCAACTCGGGCTTCGACGCCTTCGAAGTGGCCCTTTGGGAATGGGACGTTCTGGCGCCCGCACGCTGGGCACTCGGGACCGGGTCGGACGCGTCACGGGGCTTCTTCGAGATCGGCATCCCCTGAGTATGGTTCCTGCCCCCCCGTTGGGAAAGAGCCGCGCCCGGATGATCTGATCGCCCCTGCGGCTTGGCCCGCCGCAGCGGCCGATCCGGGGCGATTTGGCGCGCCTCCCCGGTGTCGCGTTGCCTCGGCAGGGATGCGGTGGCGTGAAAGCAGACGAGCGGATGCAGGGGTGGATCGCGGCCCGCAGGCGCAGCCAATTCCTCGACTCTCGGCCGGGGCGCGATAGATCTCGACTGAAACAGGATTTCCGCCCGAACGCCTGTCGACCGCTCCAGCGCCAGAAACCCCCGAATCGAACAGCGGACACCCCATGGACCCCGACGCCCCGGCGAAGCCCGAACTCGATGCGGACACCCTGGCCTTCGCCGGCCGGGTCTTCCAGTACGCCCGCATGGGTCATGCGGACGAGTTGGCCGAGCTGTTCGGCCAGGGTCTCCCGGCGAACCTATGCAACGACAAGGGTGACAGTCTGCTGATGCTCGCCGCCTATAACGGGCAGGCCGAGACCGCGCGGGTGATCCTGGAGAACGGCGGCGACCCCGAACTCCCCAATGTGCGCGGACAGACGCCGCTCGCCGGCGCGGCCTTCAAGGGCGACCTCGATATCGCCGGGCTTCTCCTCGCCCACGGGGCGCAGGTGGATGGCACGGGCGGCGGCACGCGCACCGCCCTGATGACGGCCGCGATGTTCAACCGGACCGAGATGGTCGCGCTCCTGCTGCAGCACGGCGCCGACCCGGACCTGCGCGACGGCGCCGGGCTCACCGCCGCCGAGATGGCCCAGTCGATGGGGGCCGCCGACACGCCGCTGCAACTGGCCAAGGCTCGGCGCCCCGGCACCGCCTGAAAGGCTGGCGAGCGCAACGTCGCTCCAGGGAGGAAACCCCGATGAGACTCGCACGCCTGAGACCCGCACGCCTGAGACCCGCACGCCTGAGACTCGCACGCCTGAGACTCGCACGCCTGAGACTCGCACGTCCGGCCGTCATGGCCGTCCTCCTCGCAGCGGCAACGCCCTGGCCGGCGGTGGCGGCCGACGATTGGCCGATGTTCGGCCGCGACCACACCAACCAGCACTTCTCGCCGCTGACCGGGATCGACCGCGGCAACGTGACGTCGCTGCGTCCGGCCTGGATCTTCCAAACCGGCATCACCGGGTATTTCCAGGCGGAACCGGTGGTGGTCGGGACGACGCTCTACGTCTCCACCACGCAGAATCACGTGGCCGCCCTCGATGCCCGCGACGGCCGGGTGCTGTGGACCTACACCCACAAGGCCCGCACCGAGAAGATCTTCGGCCCGCCCTCGAACCGGGGCGTGGCGGTCTCGGACGGCAAGGTCTTCGAGGCCACGATGGACGGGCGGGTGATCGCTCTCGATGCCGCAACCGGCAAGGTCCTGTGGGACCACGAGGCGGTGCGCCCGGAGGAGGGTGAATCCGAGACCGCCTCGGCCCTGGCCGAGGGGCTGGGAGCCGGCACCGTGCAGGGGTCGAGCCGCCTCGGCTTCAAGATGCCGCCGCTGGTGGCCGACGGCCTCGTCATCGTGGGGGTGGCGGGGGCCGGCTACGGCCTGCACGTGGAAGACGCCAAGGGCGGCCTCGACGGCGGCGCGGTGGTGGGCATCGAGGGCGGCTACGGCCGCCGCGGCTGGCTCGCCGCCTACGACGCCGCCACCGGAGCCGAGCGCTGGCGCTGGTACGTCACCAAGGCGGACGGCTGGGAGGGGGATTTCTCCGCGACGACGCCGGACGGCGTCGCGCTTCATCGCGACATCGCGGCCGAGAAGGCGGCCGCCCCGATGCACCGGGAGGCCTGGCGGGTCGGTGGCGGCTCCCTCTGGATGACGCCGGCCTACGACCGGGACCTCGGGCTGATCTATGTCGGCACCGGCAACCCGGCGCCGCAGAATTTCGGTCTCTCGCGCCCGGGCGACAACCTCTATACCATGAGCCTCGTTGCCCTCGACGTCCGCACCGGGCAGCTGCGTTGGTACTACCAGCAGGTCCCGCACGACGAGTGGGGCTACGACGTGGCGAGCCCGCCCTTCCTGCTCGACCAGCCGACCCCACAAGGGCAGGTCAAGGCCGTGGCGCAGGGCTCGAAGACCGGCTGGCTCTACGTCCACGACCGCTCAACCGGCAAGCTCCTGACGAAGTCCGCGCCGCTGATCGCGCAGAAGAACCTCTACGCCCCGCCGACCGAGGCCGGCACGGTGGTGAGCCCCGGCCCCCTCGGGGCGATCTCCTGGCACCCGGTCGCCTACGATCCGCGCGCCGGCACCGCCTTCGCGCAGGTCCGGCACGGGGCCACGACCTACGTGGTGAAGACCGTGCCGGCGGCCGGCGACCGCCCGGCGATCCGCTACACCGAGACGACCGAGGCCAAGGGCGAGCCCAGCTTCAGCACCCTGACGGCGGTGGACCTCGCCAAGGGCGGCGCGATCAAGTGGAGCGTGAAGGGCGGCAGCCGCCTCTCCGGCGGCACGCTGGCCACCGCCTCCGGCCTCGTCTTCTCCGGCGAGGAGGACGGGCATCTCGATGCCCACGATGCCGGGACCGGCGCCGTCCTGTGGCGCTTCCAGTGCGGCGCGGGGATCGGCGGCCCGCCGATCACCTATGCGATCGAAGGCCGGCAATACGTCGCGGTGGCAGCCGGGGGCGCCTCCTTCACCAAGGGCTCGGGCTTCGGCACCGGCGACGCGCTGGTGGTGTTCGCGCTGCCGGACGGAGCGCCTGTTCGCCCGTGATCGGATGTGACATGACGGCGCGGGCGGCGCGCGGCTTGCGTGGGCCGCCCCTCGCAACCAGAGACTGCACCATGACGACCGACGCCGCCGAACCGCACCAGCCCGAGAATCGCGGGCCGCCGGTGGTCCGCACCATCGCCATGCCGGCCGATACCAATCCGGCCGGCGACATCTTCGGCGGCTGGCTGATGGGTCAGATGGACCTTGCCGCCGGCAACATCGCGGCGCGGCGCTCGCGCGGGCGCTGCGCGACCATTTCGGTCGAGGCCATGACGTTCCACCGCCCCGTGATCGTCGGCGACGAGGTCAGCATCTACGCCTGGATCGTGCAGGTCGGCCGCACCTCGATGCGCATCCAGGTCGAGGTCTGGCGGCGCGAACGCGAGGGCGAAACGACCATGAAGGTGACGGAGGGGCTGTTCACCTTCGTGGCGATCGGCGCGGACCGCCGTCCCCGGGTGATTCCGACCGAGTCCGCATCGGTCCCGGCGTGAATCGGTTCGGCCGATCGCGGCGCGCAATGCTCGGCGGTGCGCTCGCGTCGGGCGGTGCCCTCATCCTCGGCGAACGCCGCGCCTCGGCCGCCGCCCCGTCCTGGTCGGCCGACAGCCTCAACGCGGCGGCCGCCCGCACGGGCCTCGCCTACGGCGCGGCGGTGAACGGCGTGACCCTGCGCCAGAACCCCGCCTACGGGCGGGCGCTGGCGCGCGAGGCCGGCATTCTCGTGTCCGAAAATGCGATGAAGCTCACCTATGCGTGGCGGACGCCGGAGAACCTGGATCTCAGCTATGCGGACGAGGTCGCGGCATTCGCACGCGCCAACCGGCAACGCCTGCGCGGCCATACCCTGGTCTGGCACGAGGGCCTGCCCGCCTGGGTCGAGGCCCGGCTCCGGTCCGGCGAGGGCGAGGCCTTCCTGCGCCGCTGGATCGACGCCATGGCGGGGCGCTATCGCGGCCGGATCGAGGCCTGGGACGTCGTCAACGAGATCTGCGGGCCGCAGGACGGACGCGCCGACGGGCTGCGGCGCACGCCCTGGCTCGATGCGCTCGGCCCCGGCTACGTCGATCTCGCCTTCCACCTCCAGCACGCCGTCGCGCCCGACGCGGCGGGGGTCTGGAACGAGAACGACCTCGAACTCGATGCCGACTGGATCGATCAGCGCCGCGCCATGGTGCTGCGGACACTCGAGGGGATGCGCCGGCGCGGCGTGCCGATCCGCCGCCTCGGCATGCAGGGTCACCTCTACGCCAAGCATCCGCTGAACCAGGACAAGCTCCGGCGCTTCCTGGCCGAGGTCGCGGGCCTCGGGCTCGCCATCGAGGTGACGGAGTTCGACATCAACGACCGGACCTACCCGGCCGATCTCCCGGCCCGCGACCGGGCCGTGTCCGACCTCGCCCGCCGCTTCCTCGACGTGGTGCTGGACGAGGCGGCGGTCCTCAACGTGCTGACCTGGGACATCACCAACCGCAACACCTGGCTGAACACCAACCCGGAGCGCCGGCGCGCGGACGGCCTGATGCAGCGCGCCCTGCCGCTTGATGAGGCATTCGCGCGGACGCCGCTCTGGTCGGCGATGCACCGCGCCTTCTCGGACGCGCCGGACCACCGCAAGGCCCGCGACGCCCTGCGCAGCGCGTGACTCTCAGCGGGCGATCATCCGGGCCTGCTGCGGCCGGTCGCCCGCGTGCTGGCGCAGGAAGGCCGCCATCTCGGCAAGCTCCGGGGCCTTGGAGCGGAAGGTCACCGACAAGGCCAGCAGGGTGTCGGCGTGGTCGAGACCGGCATAGATGCGCTCCTGCACCGGCACCCGGGCGTCGCGAAGGCGGGCAGCGAGGTTGCGGGTGTTGGACGGCCGCACGGTGGAGTCGCCGTCGCCGCTGGCGAGGAAGGCGGGCGGGGAACGCGGACCCGCGAAGGTGATGGGTTGGGTCGCCGCCTTGTCGGGGGCCTCACCGAACAACTCTGTGGCGGTGCCGGCATCCAGCGGCAGGAAATCGTAGGGACCGGACAGGCCCGCGACGGCGCGGATCACGCGCGGATCGACGCCGGCCCGGCGCAGGTAGCTGGGATTCACCCCGAGCATCACCGCGTTGTAGGCCCCGGCGGAATGTCCCGCGAGGACGATCCGGCGCGGATCCCCACCGTAGGCGGCGATGTTCTGCTCGACCCAGGCCACGGCCTGCGCGCCATCGTCGAGGAAATCGGGGAAGCGGACCTCCGGATAGAGACGATAATCCGGCAGCACCGTCACGAAACCCTGGGCGGCCAGCGCCTGCCCGACGAAGGCATAATCTTCCTTCGAGCCATTCTTCCAGGAGCCGCCATAGAAGAAGACCAGCACCGGTGCGCCGGCCGCGCCCGCAACCGGCGTGAACACGTCGAGGCGCTGGCGCGGATGCGTCCCGAACGCCGCGTTCTTCAGGCTGAGACGGCCGCCCTGGTCTCGGGGTCCGATCGCGTCGAAGAAGGCGAGGGGCGAGCAGGCCGTGATCCCGATCGCGACGAGCGCGAGAGCGGCAAGGCTGGCAAGGACGGCAAGGACCCGGGTCATGCATCTCTCTGTTGGCGCGCGTGCCCCCCTGTGACAGGGCTGGCGCGGCGGATTCATGGCGCGATTGGGACGCCGGAGCGGTGCAGCGCCCCGATCAGGTCCTGAGTACGAGGCAGGCGCCGCCGACCTGGCGGATCTTGCCGCACAGGATGTCGGCCGCCTCGCGGCTCTGGGCCGGTATGCGGATGCGGTAGAAAGCGCGCGTACCGCGGCTGCGCAGACGTGTGCCGATGATCATCGGGCGAACATCGCCGATGACGCTTGTGTAGAGCTTCCGTGTCCGCGTGAAGCTCTGCAGCGCCAGGGCCTTCGAGAAGTTTCCGGCGAGCTGGATGCCCCAGGGCGCTGCCGGTCCCTCGTTGCCGCCCAACGCGAAGCGATCGCCGCGCGACGGAATCCGCAGGGCCGCCGTCACCTTCAGGCAGCTCGTCTCGGACTCGGCTTTGGAACCGGTCTCCCCTCTGGCCTTGGTGTCGGCCGATTTCGAGTCCGTATCCCGGTCCCGCGGCGGCTCGCCCTCGGGCATCTCGACCGCCGTTCCGGGTCGCCACGCCTCGGCGGGCGCACCCGTGATCGCCAGCACGTAGTTGCGCGTCTCCGTCGGCAGGCCGCCGGTGCCCGCGAGCCACGACGACACACGCCCGGGTCCACCGTTATAGGCCGCCGCCGCGAGGCCGAGATTGCCGAATTGCCGGTTCAGGTCGGCGAGCAGGTGGGCCGCGTGGGGAATCGCCTGCTCGGGATCGAAGGGATCGGTCAGACCGCGCTCCCGGGCCGTGCCGGGCATGAACTGCGCCACGCCCTGCGCGCCCACGGGGCTCACGGCGCTGACGCGGAACGCGCTCTCGCGCCAGATCAGCCGCGTCAGGAACGGCACGGGCAGCCCGCGCGCCTTGGCCGAGCCCTCGATCAGCCGGCACAAGGCCTGCTCCACGGTCTCGGTCGCCCCCTCGGCGGCGGCAAGGGCCGGACACGGCACGAACGCCGGGAGGACGAGGAGGAGGGCGGCGGGAAGGAATCTGAGGAACGCGGTCACCGCCGGGTTGTAGAGCGCGCGCGTCGCCGATCAATTCCCAGCGCGCGGAGACAAGGGCGGGGGTCGCGTCGATCCGCGTTCGCCGATCGGTGGCACCCACGCTATAACCCTGACGCGAATGCTTTCCGCTCCACCCCAGAACAGGCCTCGATGACCGCTACGCTCCTCGACGTACAGGACCTGTCGGTCGCCTTCCGCTCGCGCGAGGGCGAGACCCGCGCGGTGGACGGGGTCAGCTTCACCATCCAGCCGGGCGAGACCCTGGCGCTGGTCGGCGAGTCGGGGTCCGGCAAGTCGGTCACCGCCCTCTCGATCCTGCGTCTTCTCGACGGCAGCGCCCATCATCCCGGCGGCCGCATCCTGTTCAAGGGCCAGGACCTGCTGGCCCTGCCGGAGAAGCGCCTGCGCGGCATCCGCGGCGCCGACATCACCATGGTGTTCCAGGAGCCGATGACCTCGCTGAACCCGCTGCACACGATCCAGCGGCAGATCGGCGAGGTGCTGGAAGTGCATCGCGGCCTGTCCGGCCGCAAGGCGCGGGCGCGCATCCTCGAACTGCTCGAATTGGTCGGCCTGCGCGACGCCGAGCGCCGCCTGAACGCCTATCCGCACGAATTGTCGGGTGGCCAGCGCCAACGGGTCATGATTGCCATGGCGCTCGCCTGCGAGCCCGACCTGCTGGTGGCCGACGAGCCGACCACCGCCCTCGACGTGACGGTGCAGGCGCAGATCCTCAACCTGCTGGCCGACCTGCAGAAGCGCCTCGGCATGGCGATGCTGTTCATCACCCACGACCTCGGCATCGTCCAGCGCATCGCCGATACCGTCTGCGTCATGCTCGCGGGACGCATCGTCGAGGCGGGCCCGGTGGCGGAGATCTTCGCCCGGCCGCAGCACGACTACACCCGCCGCCTGCTCGCCTCGGAGCCGAAGGGCCGTGCCAACCCGGTGCCGGCCGATGCCGCGCCCCTGCTGGAGGCCGGCCCCCTCAAGGTCTGGTTCCCGATCCGCGAGGGCTGGCTGCGCCGGACCACCAGCCACGTCAAGGCGGTCGACGGGGTGTCCCTGCGGGTGCGGGCCGGCGAGACCGTGGGCGTCGTCGGCGAATCCGGCTCTGGCAAGACCACCCTCGGGCTCGCCCTCCTGCGCCTGACCGGTTGCGAAGGCCCCATCGTCTTCCTCGGGCGCTCCATCGCCGGCCTGCCGCCCGCCGCGATGCGCCCCGTCCGCCGCGACATGCAGGTGGTGTTTCAGGACCCCTACGGCTCGCTCTCGCCGCGCATGACCGTGGCCGACATCGTGGCGGAGGGTCTGGTGGTCCAGGGCGCCGTGCGGACGCGGGCCGAGCGTCACGCGGTGGTCGCGGGGGCGCTCACCGATGTCGGCCTCGATCCCGCAACCATGAACCGCTACCCGCACGAGTTCTCGGGCGGCCAGCGCCAGCGCATCGCCATCGCGCGCGCCATCGTGCTGAAGCCGAAATTCATCGTCCTCGACGAGCCGACCTCGGCCCTCGACCGCTCGGTCCAGGCCCAGATCGTCACCCTCCTGCGTGACCTCCAGCGCGAGCGCGGCCTCGCCTACCTGTTCATCAGCCACGACCTGAAGGTGGTGCGGGCGCTGGCGAACTACGTCCTTGTCATGCAGAACGGCCGGGTGGTCGAGGAGGGGCCGGCGGAGGCGATCTTCGCCGCGCCCAAGACGGCCTACACCCAGGCCCTGTTCGCCGCGGCCTTCGACCTGCAGAGCGACACCGTCGCCGACCCAATCCTGGCCTGAGGGGAGGGGGATGCCGCGCGCCTTCCTCATCGTCCTCGATTCCGTCGGCATCGGCGGCGCCCCCGATGCCGACCGCTACGGCGATTCCGGGTCCGACACCCTCGGGCACATCGCCGAAGCCTGCGCGCTGGGACGCGGCGACCGGGCGGGCCTGCGCGCCGGAGCGCTGACGCTGCCGCATCTCGGTGCGCTCGGGCTCGGCCTCGCCGCACGGGGGGCGACCGGAACGCTGCCGCCAGGACTCGATGCCATCGGCCCGGTGCAGGGCGCCTACGGCCACGCGATCGAGACCGCCGCCGGCAAGGACACGCCCTCAGGCCATTGGGAGATCACAGGCGTACCGGTCCGCGAGCCCTGGGGCTATTTCCCCGTCACGGTTCCGGCTTTCCCGGCCGCGCTCACGGACGCGCTGATCGCGCAGGCCGGCCTGCCCGGTATCCTCGGGGATTGCCACGCGGCCGGCACCGCCATCATCGACCGTCTCGGCGCCGAGCACCTCCGCACCGGCAAGCCGATCTGCTACACCTCCGCCGACAGCGTTTTCCAGATCGCCGCGCACGAGGAGAGCTTCGGTCTGGAGCGCCTCTACGCCACCTGCCGGATCGCCCGCGATCTCTGCGACGCCTACCGGGTCGGCCGGGTCATCGCCCGCCCCTTTGTCGGTACCGAGCGGGAGGGTTTCCGGCGGACCGCCCACCGCAAGGACTACGCCGTCGAGCCGCCCGGCCGCACGCTCCTCGACACGCTCGCGCAATCCGGCCGGTCCGTCGTCAGCGTGGGCAAGATCGGCGATATCTTCGCCCACCGGGCGACCGGGCGGGAGATCAAGCCTGCGGGCAACGCCGCCTGCCTCGACGCGGCGCTGGCGGCCTTCGCGAGCCTGCCGGATGGGGGACTCGTCTTCCTCAACCTCGTCGATTTCGACACCGACTATGGCCATCGCCGCGACGTCCCGGGCTATGCCGCCGAACTCGAAGCCTTCGATGCGCGCCTGCCCGAGATCCACGCCGTGCTCCGATCCGGCGACCTCTGCGTGATCACGGCCGATCACGGCAACGATCCGACCTGGACCGGGACCGAGCACACCCGGGAGCAGGTGCCGGTGCTGGCCTTCGGGCCAGCGGTCGCGCCGGGGCCGCTCGGGCGACGCGAGAGCTTCGCGGATATCGGCGCGACGCTGGCGCGGCATCTCGGCGTCGGGCCGCTGGCGGCCGGACGATCCTGGCTCGAATGATCTGCCGGCTTAAATGATATCCTGGCTCGACGTGATGCCACCCGAGGGAACACCATGAGGGACGAAGATGACGGCGCGCCCCGCAGGACGATTGCGCATCGGGTCGGGGAACCGCTCGATGCCCTGTCGGTGACCGATCTCGCGGAGCGGATCGCCCTGCTGACCACGGAGATTGCGCGGCTGGAGGCGGCCCGCGCCGCCAAGGAAGCCGCCCTCAAGCGGGCGGATTCGCTCTTCCGCCTGTAAGGAAAGTCTTTGCCTCCGCGCCATTTTCGGAAGGAATTTCGATTCTCCCCCAAATGGGGGATGATGCTCCTGCACCCCTGCGCTTCTATGCGACGCGTTGAGACACGTGAGGGTGGCGATGCTCGAGAGATGGACGATGGCTCCGTGGATGCGTCGGCGACTGGCTCGGCACGTCGAGCGGGGTTCGAGCGACCGAGTGATCGCCTGCCTGATCACTTCGGCGCTCACGCCCACCGCCGGGGAAGTTCCCGTCAGACCGGCTCTCGGCGGACCGGCCGCGGACTACGACCTCTCGAACGTCATCCTGTTCCGGGCGCTCGCCGTCCGGAATCCGACCGGCGCCGCGTCGCGCGCCCCGTGACCGCATCGCTCATCGGATCAGGCTGAACCCCGAGATCAGGCGAGCGAGATCGACCTGTCGGGTGACGCCGGTCTTGGCGAAGATCGCTTTGACCTGACTGCGGATCGTCTCGTGCGCGACCGATTGCTGGGCGGCCAGGAGCGCGATCGTAGCCCCGTCGGCGATGCCGCGGGCGATCCGGGCCTCGGCGGCGGTCAGGTCGAACAGGCCCGCCAGGAGTTCGGTGCCGGGAACCGGGCGCGGCAGGACGGGCGCCGCCAGCATCAGCATCGTTCCGCCGCCGAAGACGTCCTGGGCGAGGCCGCGCACCGGCAGCAGGTGCATCACCATCGCGGGGTTGTCGGCATCGGCCGGGACCGGGATCGAGCGGGCCGCGTTCGCCCGGCGGCCCGAGAGCACGTCCGACAGCAGGGCATCGGCGCCCGGATGGCTGAGGGTGACCCGGTCGCGCTGATCCCGGACCACCCGCGGCACCAGCCCGGCGAAGGCGGCGTTGCGGTTGTGCAATCGGCCGTCCGCGCCGAGGACGGCGGCCGGAAGGCCCAGCACCTCCAGGGCTTCGACCGCCGCACGGGCCCGTTCGAGCTTCAGCCGCGCCGAGACCAGGGCGGCGCGTCCGAGATGCGGCCGCAGGGTGTCGAGGACCCGCATCGCCTCTGCCGGAACCGGCCCGTCCACGAAGCGCCGCTCGATGCTGAAGATGAGCGTGTCGCCCGTCGAGAGCGGGCAAGCGGTCGCGGTTCCCCACCCGAGGCCACGCGGGCGCAGGAAGTGCTGGATCAGGACGTCCTGCTCCAACTCCTCGGGGGTGTAGACGTCCTGCTCGCGCACGAACCCGGCGTGGCGAGCGGCCAGAAGGCGCGCGGTCCGCTGGCCGGCGCTGCTCCAGCCCCCCGATGCAAAATCCGCCATGACTTGGTCGAGGGATTTCGAGTTGATCCAGCGGTGAGATCTCAGATCAGAGGCAATCAGAACGGTGCCTTGCGCACCGGCGATCCCGGCGAGCTGATCCAGCACGGAAGGCCAAAGTTCGGGAAGGACCGCCGCCTCGTAGATGAGATCCGTCAGGCTCTCGAAATCAATCTGCGCAGATCCCTCAGGCACGGCTCTTGATCCACCCCGGGACGATATTCTGTATTCTACCCAACATGAGTCTAGAATCTGCTTTTGAGCAAGGCGACTTGATGAGTCGATCCCGGCCCCGGACTTCGGTCGGGCCGGATCGCCGGCCCCTGCGTCGCGGAAGTCACGGCGACGTTCGCGGGTGAGGTCCTGCCCGGCGCTTGCATCATCGTCGCCCATTCATCTCGGCCTTTACATCTGTGTTGCCCATGGATGCGCCTGATCCGCGCAGCGGAAGCTGCCTCGAAAAACGGTTCCTCGTGGTAGGGGAGGGAGCGTGGGTTCGTGTGAAGGAACCTTGGGCCGGGCCGGCAGGTCATGTCGGTTCGGGCCGGGGGCGAGGAGAGTGGCGTGCGGCATTGGCGCGAGGGGCCGGGGGACCGGCGGAGCTACCACCACGGCAACCTGAAGGAGGCCCTGATCGAGGCTGCCCGCCGCTTCATCGCGGAACGCGGCATCGGCGGCTTCACCCTGGTGGATGCCGCCCGCCTCGTCGGTGTCACTCCGGCTGCCCTGTATCGCCACTTCCGCGGTCGGGAAGCCCTGCTCGAAGAGGTCGCGGGTCGGGGCTTTGCCGATCTCGCCGAACGTCTGGCCCGTGCGCTCACCGCCAAAGGAACGCCCCTGGAGCGGTTCACCCGGATGGGTGAGGCCTACCTGGCCTTCGCCGAAGAGGAGCCCGGCTATTATGCGGCGATCTTCGAGACCCGCGGCCTGAGCGCCGGCGTGCCGAATGCGGAGGCGAGCGTACGCCCCAGTCCGTTCGACCTGCTGGTGGACGCCCTGCAATCGACCTTCCCCGAAGGCTTCGGCGGCGTCGCACCCCGCTTCATCGCCCTGGAGGTCTGGGCCCTCGCCCACGGACTCGCCACCCTGGCGGCGTCCGGCCATCTGCCGAAAGGCGCCGGCATGCCGGACAAGTACGAACTGCTGCGTGCCGGCGTCCTCGCCCTCGTCCACGGGGCTGCGACCGGAGGGCGCGGAACCAGCGCAACGACCTGAGGGGCGACCCCTTGAAAGCAGCGCGATCCGTCCGCAAGTGAATGTCGTTCACATTTACATTGGAGTCGTGAGCCGTGAGTCTGTCTTCCTCCTCCCCCTTCACCTCCGGGAAGGTCTGCCGCAGCGGCCCCTTCCCCAAGCGGTCCCTGGAAATCGGCGCGATCGTCGTCGCGTTCGTCTATTGGTGGCCGCTCGCCGCCGCCTACATCGCCTGGAAGGTCGCGGGTTACCCTGCGCTCAGCGAACTGCGCGGCTTGGCCGGCCGCGGTGCCGCGTGGAACGCGGGCGCCGCGCGCTCGCGCTTCGCCGCCGCGTTCGAGGCCGCCAACGGCACGTCGACGGGCAATCTGGCCTTCGACGCCTACCGCCGCAGCGAGCTCGAGCGTCTCGACGCGCAGCGCCGCGCCCTCCAGGAGGAGAGCCGCGAGTTCGCCGACTTCGTCGAAGAGCTGAAGCGGGCCAAGGACCGCGAGCAGTTCGACGCTTTCATGCAGAAGCGCCGCAGCGCGGACACGACCCGCTCGGTCTGAGCGTCGTCTCCGGCGAGCGCTGAATACCGAGGGCTTCCGGTTCAGGCCGGGAGCCCTTTTTCACGGGCGCAATCCGTCCGAAGACCTCGCTCGCAATCCCGCGATGCTCTAGAAATCCGGTTTCGGTCTTGCCTCGGTCTCCCGCCGCTCAGGATCAGACCTCGGCTTGATGGAGATCCAGCGATGCAGGCAGCCGCCGCGACGGTCCGGGTGGTGGACCACCCCCTCGTGCAGCACAAGTTGACCCTGCTGCGCCAGCGTGAGCGCTCGACCAAGGGCTTCCGGCAGATCCTCAACGAGATCGGCATGCTGCTGGCCTACGAGGTCACCCGCGACCTGCCGCTGGAATCGGTGACGATCGAGACCCCGATCCAGTCGATGGAGGCCCCGCAGATCGCCGGCAAGAAGCTGGTGCTGGCGCCGATCCTCCGGGCCGGCGTCGGCTTCCTCGACGGCATGCTGTCCCTGGTGCCGTCGGCCCGGGTGGCGCATGTGGGTCTCTACCGCGATCCCGAGACGCTGGAGGCGGTGGAGTATTACTTCAAGGCGCCGTCCGACCTCGTCGACCGGACCGTGCTGGTGCTCGATCCCATGCTGGCGACGGCAAACTCGGCGGTCGCCGCCATCAACCTCCTGAAGCAGCGGGGCGCGCAGGACCTGCGCTTCGTCTGCCTGCTGGCGGCCCCGGAAGGCATCGCCCGCCTGCAGGCAGCCCACCCGGACGTCCCCGTCTGGACCGCCGCCATCGACAGCCACCTCAACGACCACGGCTACATCGTGCCCGGACTCGGCGATGCCGGCGACCGAATGTACGGCACCCGCTGAACTCCGCGCCACTCGCGCCCTTGCCAATCGGGATGCCGGCCGCAGATGACGGGGCTCCCTGGAGACACCCTGCGATGACCGCCAGCCTGCCCGAGACCATGCGTCAGATCCGCTACGCCGCAGCCGGCGGGCCGGACGTGCTCACCCTCGAGACGGTGCCGCTGCCGCAGCCCGGCCCCGGTCAGGTGCTGATCGAGGTCGTGGCCGCCGGCATCAACCGGCCAGACATCCAGCAGCGCGAGGGCAAGTATCCGCCGCCGAAGGGCGCCACCGAGATTCCCGGCCTCGAGGTCGCCGGTCGCATCGTCGGCCTCGGCGAAGGCGCGACGGGCTTCGCGCTCGGCGACGAAGTCTGCGCCCTGGTGATCAGCGGCGGCTATGCCGAGTTCGCGGTGGCCGAAATCGGGCAATGCCTGCCGAAGCCGACATCGCTCAGCCTCGTCGAGGCCGGCGGCCTGCCGGAGAACTACTTCACCGTCTACAGCACGGTGATCGAGCGCGGTCGCCTGAAGGCCGGCGAGGCCTTCCTGGTCCATGGCGGATCGAGCGGCATCGGCTCGACCGCGATCCAGATCGCCAAGCATCACGGCGCCCGCGTCTTCGCCACCGCCGGGTCGGCCGAGAAATGCGACTTCTGCGTCAAGCTCGGCGCCGAGGCCGCGATCAACTACCGCGAGGCCGATTTCGTCGAGGAGGTGAAGCGGCTCACCGACGGCAACGGCGTCGACGTCATCCTCGACATGGTCGGGGCGCCCTACCTCGCCAAGAACCTCTCGGCCCTCGCGATCGAGGGGCGTCTGGTGCAGATCGCCTTCATGCAGGGCTACAAGGTCGATGCCTTCAGCATGACGCCCATCATGATGAAGCGCCTGACCTTCACGGGCGCCACCCTGCGCGCCCGGCCCAAGCCCGAGAAGGCGGCGATCGCCGAAGGCCTCGCCCGGGATGTCTGGCCGCTACTGGAATCCGGCACGATCCGGCCCGTGATCCACGCCACCTTCCCGTTGGAAGAGGCACGAAAGGCCCATGAGCTGATGGAATCCAGCGCCCATCTCGGCAAGATCATGCTGGTGACCGGCCGCTGAGCCGGACCTAGACGGGAACTCCGCTCTCGACCCTCGCGTTTCAGACCCGAGCAACAATCACGAGCCCGGTTCCGTGGAATCGACGCTCGGGTCGAAACAGCGGTCTTCAGGGCCGTTCAAGCGAGGATCGCATGGCAGACAATCTACACGGCCAGGAAGCCCGGCAGGGCAAGCGCGGCAAGCCGGTGCTCTACGTCCTCGTCGCCAGCCTGGTGCTGCTCGCGATCGCGATCACCGGCCTGATGACGTGGCAGGGCGCGAATTCGCCGAAGGACTACGCCTCGCAGAGCCAGGATGCTTCCCGCCAGGAAGTGACGGGCTCGGTGAAGGGCGATTCGAACGCGACGTCGTCGTCGAATACCGGTTCGGTGCCGGCCTCGAACCCGGCCTACCCGGCTCCGGCCCAGCCCGCGGCCAACGGCAACAAGCAGTAGGACGAGATTCCCGTCCGTGCCGGTCCGCCTCAGCGGGTCGGCACGGGCGTTTCACCGCGATAATCGTAGAAGCCGCGCTTGGATTTGCGTCCGAGCCAGCCGGCTTCCACATATTTCACGAGAAGCGGGCAGGGCCGATACTTCGAATCGGCAAGTCCCTCGTACAGCACCTGCATCACCGACAGGCAGGTATCGAGACCGATGAAGTCGGCGAGCTGCAGCGGACCCATCGGGTGGTTCGCGCCGAGCCGCATCGCCGTATCGATGGACTCGACCGAGCCGACACCCTCGTACAGCGTATAGATCGCCTCGTTGATCATCGGCAGCAGGATGCGGTTGACGATGAAGGCCGGGAAATCCTCCGACATCGTCGAGATCTTGCCGAGCTTGGCGATGAAGGCCTTGGCCGATTCGTAGGTCGGGTCTTCCGTGGCGATGCCGCGGATCAGCTCCACGAGCTGCATCACCGGCACCGGGTTCATGAAGTGGATGCCGATGAAGCGCTCCGGCCGATCGGTCGATGCCGCCAGCCGGGTGATCGAGATCGACGAGGTGTTCGTCGCGATCAGGGCGTCCGGCTTCAGTGAGGCGCAGAGCGCGCTGAAAATCTGGCGCTTGGTCGCTTCGTCCTCGGTCGCGGCCTCGATCACGAGGTCGCAGGGCGCCAGATCGTCGAAGGTCTCCGCTGCGACGATGCGGGAGACGGCCGTCCGGCGTTGCTCGTCCGCGATGGTGCCCTTGGCGACCTGACGGGCGAGGTTGCCGTCGACCGTGGCGAGGCCGTTGTGGATGCGCGCCGGGTCCCGGTCGTTCAGGCGGACGTCCAGGCCGGCCATCGCGCACACATGGGCGATGCCGCTGCCCATCTGCCCGGCGCCGATGATGCCGACCGTCCTGATATCGATGCCCATCGTCTGCACTCGCACCCCTGAGGGCGTCCCCTCGTCGCCGACCGGGCCCCCCGCCCGGCCGCCCGGAACGACCGTGTCGCTTATAACGTCCTGCGGCGGCGGCGTCCTAGAGCAATTCCACCTCGCGCGACCACCCTTCGCCCGAGACGGCCGGTGCGAACAGCGCAGACCGGCCGTCTCGGGCGTTCGTCTCAGCCCTTGGCCTTGGCGATCTCGGCCTGCAGCTCGGGTACGATCTGGAACAGGTCGCCGACGAGGCCGTAATCGGCCACCTGGAAGATCGGAGCGTCCTCATCCTTGTTGATGGCGACGATGACCTTGGAGTCCTTCATGCCGGCCAGATGCTGGATCGCACCGGAGATGCCCACGGCGACGTAGAGATCGGGCGCCACCACCTTGCCGGTCTGGCCCACCTGCCAATCGTTCGGAGCATAGCCCGCATCGACGGCGGCGCGGGAGGCGCCGACCGCGGCTCCGAGGCTGTCGGCCAGAGGCTCGATCAGCTCCTTGAACTTGTCGGACGAGCCGAGCGAACGGCCGCCGGAGACGATGATCTTGGCCGCGGCCAGTTCCGGACGGTCGGACTTGGCGATCTCCTCGCCTTTGAAGCTCGACTTGCCCGACGAGGCGGCGGCCTGGACCGGCTCGATCGC
This sequence comes from Methylobacterium sp. Ger2507, assembly GCF_055231875.1. Classification (NCBI taxonomy): domain Bacteria; kingdom Pseudomonadati; phylum Pseudomonadota; class Alphaproteobacteria; order Hyphomicrobiales; family Methylobacteriaceae; genus Methylobacterium; species Methylobacterium sp. Ger2507. Next base: position 4,524,167 of record NZ_JBUYVC010000001.1, on the reverse strand, counting down.
GGCGGCCGCGCCGCCTTCGCCGGCCGGCTTGAACGCCGCCATGCGAACGGTGATCACCTTCTTGCCGGCGCCGGCCTGGACGGTCTGGATCGCGTTGCCGGCATAGATCGGACGCTCGAAGGTGTCGGGCGAGACCACGCTGATGATGTCGGAGATCTGCGCCACATCGAGGAGCGCGGCCACGCGCGGGAGTACGTTCTTGCCGGTGGTGGAGGCCGCGGCGACGATCACGTCGTAGGGCTCTGCCAGGGCGACGAGCAGCGCGGCGGTGGGCTCGGCGAGGAGGTGGTCGTAGGTGGCGTCCTCGGCCAGCAGCACCGTCTCGACCCCGTCGAGCTTAGCGGCGGCCTCGGCGGCCGGGCGGCTGCCGGCCCCGGCCACGAGAGCATGCACGGGAGCGCCGAGGGCGGTCGCGGCCGTCAGAGCCTTGAGGCTCGCGTCGCGGACGGCGCCGTTGTCGTGCTCGATGAGAAGAAGGGTGGCCATGGTGTGCGAACCTCGAAATCGATCAGCGGGAGGGTCCCGGACCCCGATCGCCCGCCGCAAACCTGCGGCGGGCCATAAAACCGATGGGTGGCGTCGGGCTCAGAGAACCGCGGCCTCGCCCTTCAGCTTCTGCACGAGTTCGGCCGGGGACCCGACCTTGATGCCGGCCTTGCGCCCGGCGGGCTCGACCGTCTTGAGCACGGTGACGCGCGGCGTCACGTCGACGCCGAGCGCGTCGGGCGCCAACTCCTCCAGCGGCTTCTTCTTGGCCTTCATGATGTTGGGGAGCGAGGCGTAGCGCGGCTCGTTCAGGCGCAGGTCGGTGGTGACGATGGCGGGCAGCGTCAGCGACACGGTCTGCAATCCGCCGTCGATCTCGCGGGTGACGTCGATCGAGCCCTCGCCGAATTCGAGCTTGAAGGCGAAGGTGCCCTGCGGCCAGTCGAGGAGCGCGGCCAGCATCTGGCCGGTCTGGTTCGAATCGTCGTCGATCGCCTGCTTGCCCAGGATGACGAGGCCGGGGGCCTCCTTCTCCACCAGGGCCTTCAGGATCTTGGCGACGGCGAGGGGCTCGACGAGACCGTCGGTCTTCACCAGGATGGCCCGGTCCGCGCCCATGGCGAGGGCGGTGCGAAGCGTCTCCTGCGCCTGCTGCGGGCCGATGGAGACGGCGACGATCTCGGTGACCTTACCCTTCTCCTTCAGACGGATCGCCTCTTCGACGGCGATCTCATCGAAGGGATTCATCGACATCTTGACGTTGGCAAGATCCACGCCCGAACCGTCGGCCTTGACCCGGATCTTGACGTTGTAGTCGACGACCCGCTTGACGGGCACCAGAACCTTCATGGCGTTCACTCTCCTCCGCGCGGACGGTTATTGTTCGATCAGGTCGGCGCGGCGCGCAAAGGCCCCCCGGCACAACCGAAGGTCTGGACCCTGATCATTGAAGCGGCGGACCGTAACGGCCTCATTTCCGCCTTGTCAACGCAAGGCTCCGCGCGCACGACCGCCTGTCGCGCAGGGCCCGGGGGCCGTGCTCTCAGCTGCGGCAGCTTACGGTCAGCGGTTCTGTCCCGGAACCCAGAGCACGTCGTCGGCCCCGTTGGCGTTCGCGGTGCGGCTTGCCACGAACAGGAAGTCCGAGAGCCGGTTGAGGTATTGCAGCGCTTCGGCCGAAACGATCTCGCCCTCGGTGGCGGCGAGCGCCACAGCCAGACGCTCGGCCCGACGGCAGACGGTGCGGGCCAGGTGCAGGGCGGCGGAGGCGGCCGACCCGGCGGGCAGCACGAAGGACTTTAGGGGTGACAGGTCGGCGTTGAGGGCGTCGATGTCGCGCTCCACCCGCTGCACCTGGGCGGCGACGATCCGCAACGGCTCGTATTGGGGCGGCTCGGCGCTCTCCGGCGTCGCGAGGTCGGCGCCGAGATCGAACAGGTCGTTCTGGATGGCGCCCAGCATGGCGTCGAGGCGCGGCTCCGCATGCAGCCGCGCGAGACCGATGCACGAATTGGTCTCGTCCACGGTGCCGTAGGTCTCGATGCGCAGGTCCGCCTTCGAGCGACGCTCGCCGCTGGCGAGCGCGGTCGATCCCTTGTCGCCGGTGCGGGTGTAGATGCGATTGAGCGTGACCACGATGACGTCCGATCCTGAGCGAGCCTGGCGGTGGGGCGGAACCTAGCGCAGAATTCGGCGCCGGGGAGTCTATGCCGGCGCGCGGGAGATTGCGCGGGCGCGAAGGAGCCCGCCGCAGACCCCCGCAAACGCAGAGGGCCGGCCCCGCTCTCGCGAAACCGGCCCCGGCAAGTCCGAAGGGACTGTCGGATCAGACCATGCGGCCGCTCAGAAGGTATAGCCGATCTTGCCGCCGAAATTGGTCAGGCCGCGATTGTTGGCGCAGAGGCCGGCATTCGACATGTGCTCGACCGTGGCCATGATGCTCCAGTGCTCGGTGAGCCGGAAGCCGAGGGCGGCCGCCTCGCGGAACAGCGGGTTGCAGCCCAGCGTGTTGAAGCCGGCCGGGGCGGTCGGCTTCGGTCCGGTGTAGCCGTTATGGGCGCCGGCGCCGAAGAAGCCCTCGAGGAACACCATGTTGTTCAGGGTCTGGGGGAAGAGGTCGACGGTCCAGGTCGCGCCGATATAGGCGTAGCTGGTGCGGCCGCCGAAATTGTAGCTGCCGCCCACCGTCGCCCGGGGCACGAAGGCCTGCCAGAACGGATCGATGCTGACGAGCGGCTTGGAGAATAGGATCTCGCCGTTAATGTTGCTGGTGTTGTGCTCGGCGCTGCCGGGGTCCTGCACGGCCCCGCCGATGCGGACCTCGGAGACGATGCTGAGCGGCTTCACCGGGCTGAGATAGGCGGCAGCCGGCGGCGGCGCGGACGGGAAGTCTGCGGCCTGGACCGGCAGGGCCGTGGCGAGCACGGCGGCAGCGGCAGCGAGGCGGAACGAGTGGGAATGCATCAAGACGGTTCCGGTTGAACCGGTCCTGTCTAGCACGCGCGATCGCGCGGGCGGCAGGCTCCAAGGCGAGCGGATCGCCGATAGCTGTGCGGTGAGGCTCACCAGCCACACCCCCGGGTTCCCGGACGCGACGGGGATTACGCGCCGGCCACAATCGCCGGGACGCGGAACCGCTTCAGGCCGAGCGCCACCAGACCACGCCCATGATGAGGATGATCGCCAGGAACTGCAGCAGCACGCGCAGGCGCATCAGCTTCTGCGACACGTTCGCGCTGCCGCCGCGCATCATGTTGAGGAGGCCGAGGAACAGCACCACCGCCACCGCCACACAGGCGAGGAGCACGAGAGAGTTGGAAGAGATCACGGGGTCAGGTCTCGCGTCTGTCAGGTCGGTTCGGTTCGGTTGGGGGCTGAGCCCCATATGGGCCGCGCCGTTGGCGCAGCCCAGGGGGCACAGATGCCCGGCGGGGAAGGCGCCCCGAATTCGGGGCGCCGGGTCAGTTCCGGCGCAGCAGGCGCTCGAAATAATCGAGTTCCTCGCGCGGGCGGCTCGGGTCGCCGAGCTTGCGGCGCAGCTCCTCCATGATGCGGCGGGTGCGCTGCACGGCGGATTCGTCCGCCGTCGGCACGCGGGCATTGCCGCTGGTCATGTCGCGGCCCTTGCTGGGGCGACCGAGGGGATCGTCGTCGCGATTGCCGGCCTGGCCCTGCTGGCTCGGCTTCTCGCCGCCCTCGCCCTCGCCCTCGCCTTTACCCTCGCCTTCCCCTTCCGCCATCTCCTGCATCTGCTTCTGCATGCCCTCGGCGCCCCGCTGCAGGCCTTCGAGAGCCCGACCCTGGGCGTCCGCGGCATCGCCGTCCTTGCCCTGGCCGAGAGCGCCCTCGGCCTCGCGCATGGCCTCCTCGGCATCCGACAGGCCGTCCTCGCCCTGCATGCCGAGGTCCTTCATGCGGCGCTGGAGGTCTTCAAGGCGCTCGCGCAGGGCCTGCTGGCGCTGTCCGGCGCCACCCTTCTGGCCCTCGCCCTTTTGGCCCTGCTGGCCCTGCCCCTGCTGGCCCTGCTGGCCTTGACCCTGCTGGCCCTGCTGGCCTTGGCCAGGCTGACCCTTCTGTCCCTCCTGCCGCTGGCCCTGCTGACCCGGCTGCGGACGCTGGCCGCGCTGGCCCTGCCCCTGCTGGCTGCGCTTGTCCTGACCGTCCTTGAAGGTCTCGTCGCGCAGGGCCTGCTGCTCGCGCGACAGCTTGTCGAGTTCGTCGGCCTGCTTGCTCATCTCGCGGCTGCTGGGGTCGGACTTGCCGCCCGGCTCGGCCGTCTGGAGATTTTCCAGGATCTCACGAAGCTGATCGAGCAGCCGCTGCGCCTCCGCCGTATCGCCGCGCTTCATGGCCTCGGCCATGTCGCTGAGCATCTTGTTGAGGTCGTCAGGCGTCACGGTCTTGGCGTTCGGATTGGGCGGGCGCTTCTCGGCCTGAGACTGGGAATCCTTGCGCTGACGCTCGGCCATGTTCTTCATGAACTTGTCGAGGGCCTGCTTGAGATCTTCGGTAAGCTTCTTGATCTCTTCGTCGGGCGCATTGCGCTCGATCGCCTGCTTGAGGTTGTCCTGTGCCGCGCGCAGGCTCTTCTCGGCGTCGGAAAGGTCGCCGTCCTCGATCTTCAGGGCCATCTCCCACAGAAGGTCGGCCACCTCCATCAGGGCCTCGTCGTTGCGGGCGGCCCGCAGGCGGCGGGACGCGGTCTTCAGCCCGAGGAAGACGCTGGGCTGAGGCGTGAACCGGTCCGGGGCGATCTGGAGCGCATCGAGGGCGGTCTGGACCCGCCCGCGGCTCTCGTCCGGCGCCGTGATCAGGCGGCGGCGCTCCTCGGCCAGCGCGCGGGCGAGGGGCTGCGCGAAGATCCGGGCCGGCAGGGTGATCTCGGCGGTGGGGGTGCGCCCCTCCTGGCCGGCTTCGTCCTTGACCACCAGGGTCAGGCGGACGCGGGCGCCCGACCAGGGATTGTCGGTGAGATCGACCAGGGTCTTGGTGTCGTGCTCGCCGGTCGCATCGGCCGGCAGCGCCAGGGCGATCCGCGGCGGCGGCACCAGGGAGCGGGTGTTGGCGAGGGGCTCGACCAGGCCCTCGGCGGCGCCGATGCCGTAATCGTCCTTGGCCCGGTAGGTCAGGTTGAAGGTCCCGCGCGCATTCACGTCCAGCGCACCGATGCGCTGCACCTCGGGCGGGGTGTCCGGGATGGTCTCGATCACGAGGTGCTGGGTCGGACCGCCGACCGTCGCGATGGTGAGATCAGCCGTCTCGCCGGTAAGCTGGAAGCGGTCCTCGCGCAGGTCCGCCTGCGGGGGCTTGCCGGGCAGTGCCTTCAAGCCGGCATTGGGCGTCAGCACGGCTTCGCCCTGGCCGGCGATGCGGACGATCAGGGTGGAATTGACCGGCGCGCGCAGACGCTGCCGGTCGCCGGTCATGGTCACCACCAGGGGCGGCAGCCGGGTGTAGAGCGGCGGGTCGATCCAGCCGTCGACCCGGAAGTTCGGCCCAGGCGCCGGGGGCGCCTGCCAGTCGAAGGCCCCGAGGATGCGCGGGCGCCACTCGGCGCCGGCCACGAACAGGCTCGCCACCGCGGCGACCATCAGGCCGGCCCGCAGGGCGAAGGGGTCGCGCCGCGCCATGGCGGGTCGCGGCGGGCCGGCCTTCAGGCCTGCCACGGCGGCGACGGCGCGGGCCTGATGCATGGCCCAGAGGGCGCGGGTGGCCGGGTCGGAGGTTCCGACCGCCAGGGTGTCGTCGATCGCCGCGGCGGGATGATGAGCCAGCGCGCCACCCTTGGCGGCAGCCTCGCGGTCGATCCGCGCCAGCGCCTCCCGGCGGGTGCCGGGCCGCAGACGCGCGAGCGGCAGGAGCACGGCCCCCAGCGCCAGTGCGAACAGAGCGAGGCCGACGATGCGGCCGAATGGCGGCAGGTCGAGCCAGAGCCCGAGCCACGACAGGGTCAGGAAGGCGAGCCCCACGCCGAAACCGCGCCACAGGATCGGCCAGGCCCGTTCCCACAGCCCGGCCACCTGCGACCGCGCGACGAGGCGGTCGAGCCGCTGCTGCGGCCCGGCACCGCCGGTCGCCTGTGCCTGCGGATTGCCCGTGGAGGTCGCCGGCTCGGCCTCGCCCATCGTGTCTGGCTCCTCGCGCGCCGCATCGGCGGCATGCCTGCCGATCAGGCTAGCATGGTGGAGGCGCCGTGCGGCGGGGTCAAATCAGCCCAGGGGAGGGGTCCTGTCGAAAGCGGTCCGATCGTTCGAGGGATCGATCTGAACCGGTCGTGCCTCTCGCGGGTTGCTGCCACGATTTTCAGAACGCCGGAAGGATGCCCGCCATGGTCGATGTCAAACCCCTCGTCGATGCTCTGGTCCGCTCGCGGCGCGGCAGCCTCGCGGCGACGGCGGCCCTCGGGGGCCTTGCCCTGGTGGCGGGTCTCGCGGCGCGGGCCCTGCGGGGGCCGGGCGCGCCGGAGGCGGCAGCGGCTCCCGCCGCCGACGCTTCGGCCCCTACGGTGGGCGAGGACGAGGCTCGTATCATGCTGCGGGCGATGGTGGCCGCCACCCTGGCGGACGGCCTGATCGACAAGGACGAGCGTCAGCGTCTCGACGCGGCGGTGCAGGCCTCGGGCTTGGCCACCGACGGAGCGGCGTGGCTGGAGGCCGAGATCGCCGACCCGGTCGATCTCGACGAGATCGGGGACGCCGTGAAGACGCCGGAACAGGCGGCGCGGATCTACGCCGCCGTCCGTCTCTCGGTGCTGGCCGACACCCTGCAGGAGCGCGAGTTCCTGAAGCGTCTCGCCGAGACCCTGGATGTCCCCGAGGAGGCTGTCAGCCGCATCGAGGGCGAACTGGCGGCGTGACGGTCAGGCCTGCGGGGTGAGCCAGCCGGGCACCCGGTCGAGGCCGATCAGGTCGTCGTAGCTCTGGCGCGGCCGCACCACCGCCGCGTCGGCGCCCCGCACCAGCACCTCCGGCACCAGCAGGCGCGAATTGTAGGTGCCGGCCTGGACCGCCCCATAGGCCCCGGCGCTCATGATGGCGATCAGGTCGCCGGGGGCGACCTCCGGCATCTCGCGAGCGAGCGCCACGTAGTCGCCGCTCTCGCAGACCGGTCCGACCACGTCGGCGACGAGGCGGGGCGTCTTGGGTGTCGGCTCCGTGACCGGGCGCAGGCCATGATAGGCGTCGTAGAGGGTGGGGCGGATAAGGTCGTTCATCGCCGCGTCGACGATGACGAAGGTCCGGCCCTCGGTGCGCTTCACATAGATCACCCGCGTGACCAGGATACCGGCATTGCCGGCGATCATCCGGCCGATCTCGAACACCGGGCGCAGGCCGAGCGGCGCGAAATGCGGGCGCAGGATGGCGGAGAGCGCGGCCGGCTCCGGCGGCGGGGCGTTGTCGTCGCGGTAGGGGATGCCGAGGCCGCCGCCGAAATCGATGTGGTGGAGCGGATGGCCCTCGGCCATCAGGTCGCGCGCAAGCCCCGCGAGCAGGCCGGCGGCATGGTCGAAGGGCGCCAGATCGGTGATCTGGCTGCCGATATGCATGTCGACGCCGGAGATGGCGAGGCCCGGCAGCGTCGCCGCATGGGCATAGACCGCCCGGGCTCGGCTCAATGGAATGCCGAACTTGTTCTCGGACTTGCCGGTCGAGATCTTGGCATGGGTGCCGGCATCGACATCGGGGTTGACCCGGATCGAGATCGGCGCGGTCAGACCGAGGCTGGTGGCCACGGCGGAGAGTTCGGCCAGTTCGGGCTCGCTCTCGACGTTGAAGCAGTAGATGCCGGCCTTGAGGGCGGCGGCCATCTCGCCGCGGGTCTTGCCGACGCCGGAGAACACGATGCGCTGCGGATCGACGCCGGCCGCCAGCGCCCGGCGCAACTCGCCCTCGGACACGATGTCCATCCCGGCGCCGAGGCGCGCCAGGGTCGTCAGCACGGCCTGATTGGAGTTCGCCTTCATGGCGTAGCACACCAGGGCGTCATCGCCCCCGAACGCTTCGGCGAAGACGCCGTAGTGACGCTCCAGCGTGGCGGTCGAATAGCAGTAGAACGGCGTCCCGACCTCCTCGGCGAGGGCGGTCAGATCGACATCCTCGGCCCGAAGACGGCCATCGCGATAGTGGAAGTGGTGCATCGGCCTGCCTGCGAGCGTCCCGACCGGGATCATCGTCCGGGCACGGCGCACCGCGAGGCGCGCCGCTCCGCACGGGGGAGGGGGAGGAGCTTGGTGACCCGCTTCTACAGCAGGGGATCGAGCAGGAAAGGCCGGTTGGGAACGACGTAGCCGCGTTTGGCGCCGCGGGTCGTCTTCACCGGTGCCTCAGCCCCGGAGCCCGGCACCGCCAGGGTGTCGAGTTCGTCGCCCGCCCGCACGGCCTCCGGATCCGGCGCCGCAGTACCGCCACCGAGGCCGACGCTCTGCGGCAGGGCGCGGGGGCTCGCGACGCCGGGCAGACCCGGGCGGGCGAACGAGCGCGCGGCCTCGGTGCCCGGCGGCGGCTCGAGCGCGCCGCGACGGCCGCAGGCCGAGGCGCCGAGCGCGATGAGACCGACCAGGGCGATCGTCGGCAGATGGCGGGCGGGGAGGAACATCAACGCTTGGCGATCCGAAACGCGGTGGCGGACAGCATAGCCGTTGCGGCATCGCGAGGCGAGCACGACGGCGACGCTGTCCCGCTTGGCGTTCGACGAGGCTCAGCCCTTCTTCTTGCCGTCGGTCTTCTGGTAGACGTCGATGGCGCGACGGCAATTCTCGGACAGCTTGGTCCAGTTGGTCTGGAAGCACTTGTCCAGGGCCGGATCGTCGGTGGCGAGATTGCCGCAATAGGTCAGGTAGTCGCCGGTGCAGTACTTCTTCAGTGTCTCGTTGCCCCGCTTGGTCTGGGGTGCCGCGGCCCCCTGCGGCTGGGCGGCCGGCTGAGCGAGGGCCGGCGCGGCCAGGATGGAGGCCGTTCCGGCGAGGACGAGGGCAAGCGACGTGAGCTTAAGGGCCATGATGGGCGCAGTCCGTCTCAAAAACAGGGAATGGGCGATCCGATGAAGCGCCGACATGGTCGAAACAAGGCGCGCGGGTGGTCGCCGCGTGGTCAGGCGGCTTTCTACGCCGCGATTTCCGGTCCGCGCAACGGCCGCCACGTTTTCCGGCGCACATGACGACGCCTCAGGCCGCCACATGGGTTTGGCGGCCGATCCGTCGGTTGATCCGGGTTCGTGGCCGAACCCTCAGTTGGTCTGGGCCGGGAGCGAGAAGGCCGAGGCCGGCGGCAGGCGCTCGCGCTGCATCAGGCCGTCGGCCACGTCCGAGATCCGGCGCCGGAGGTCGGCAGCCTCGCCGTCGCGGCGGGCCATCACCTCGGCGAGGGCTTTTTCGGCCGCCGCGAGGCTGGCCCGCAGGGTTTCGCGCTCGGCCACCAGCGCGGCGGTGAGATCCGTGACATCCCTGCCCGCATCGGCGGTGTCGGTCGCGCCGCCCGGCTGGACCGGCCCGGAGCGGAGGGCGATGAGGTCGTCGAGGACGTCCCGGTGGGCCTCCTCCAGCACCTGCAGCGTGGCGATGCCGAGGGCGGTGTCCTGGCGGGCCGTTTCGAGATCGCGCTCGACCGCGTTCAAGGTCGCCCGCGTCGCCGCGATCACCGCTTCGCGCTCGCTGAGGGTGGCGTCGCGCGCCTCCACCGTCCGGGTCAGGGCGGCGGCCTCCATCGTCCGTGCCCCGATGGCGGCGAGGTCGGCGTGGCGATGGGCGGCCACCGCCTCGACCTTCCGCTCCAGGCGGCGCTGGGCGACGGCGAATTGCGCCCGCAGGTAATCCTTCTCGGCCGCCACTTCGGTGATCGAGAGGGGCAGGCGTGCCTGCAGGCGGCGCTCGGACAGGCGGGCGGCCCGCGCGTTCACGGCGGGCAGCAGCAGCAGCGCGCACAGGCTGGCGGCGAGGAAGCCGAGCGCGAAGATCATCACGGTTTCGATCACGCGGTAACGCTCACCCAAGACGCCGTGGACGGGAACGGCGCCCGATGCGCCCGGCACCGTCGCCCCTGGGACGCCTGTTTAGCTCATTTCTCCCCGGGATGGGCAAGGCTCTCTCAGAAAGCCGAGGCGGCATCGGTGACCGACGGCAGGACTTCGGCGCAAACCACGAAGACGGACCCCCTATGCGCCGCCGCCCGGGCCGCTCGGGACGGTTCGGCACCTCGCCGGCTGCGACCCGCTGCCGCAGCGCCGGGCGTCCGGGTCAGAACGGGTTCCAGGTCGGTTTGCTGGTGAATTTCAGGTAGCCGATATTGATGCCGAGGCGGGCGCCGACACCGGTCCGGATCGGCACGACCACGATGTTGTCGGCCGTGACCGCCGTCATGCCGAAGCCGCCGACGAGGTAGGCCGATCCGTCGACGCCGCCGAAGCGGCGATACAGGCCCGAGACGGCCGGAAGATTGTAGACCAGCATCATGGTGCGGTCGCCGTCACCGCCGACATCGAAGCCGATCGACGGCCCCTGCCAGTAGATGCGGCGCTGTCCGGCATTGCGGGTGTAGAGCGTGCCCTCGCCGTAGCGGACGCCGCCCACGATGGCGCCGGACGCTTCCTGGCCCAGGATGTAGCCATTCGGCTCGCCCCAGCGGCGGGTCGCCTCCTCGACGAGTTTCGCCAGACCCCGCGACATCGACCCGAAGAAGCGGTGGCCGTTATCGACCAGCTCCTCCGGACGGAACGTGCCCGGCCCGCCTTCGACGGCGGCGAGCGCACGCGGCGACACACCGAGGAGCAGCGCGCCCGCGAGGCCGCCGACGAAACCGCGCCGCGTCGCGGGGCGGGGCGCTGAGAGGGCACGGGCGGCCCGATGGTTCGACGTCATGCCTCGTCCCTCCTGCTTATCCCTGCCGCCGATGCGAGGCGGTATCGTCTTGCTAACCGAGGCCGCGCTATCCATCGCGGGACAACCCTGGGGGCGGATGTCACCCCGTGTCGGTGCGCTCCGATCCCCGGCGAAGGCCGCAACCGGATCTGCCGACCGGTTCCGGCAACCGATTTTGGCGACCATGATGCGAAACAAAGCAACATGTGGTTAACACGCCGTCACTGGCTCCTCGCCGCCGCCGGCGTCGGACACCCGATCATCGCCCGGGCCGCCAGCCTGGTCGACCTGCCGGCCGGCCCGATCGCCCTGAACGGCTTCGATGCGGTCAGCTACTTCCTCGACGGACCCGAGGCGGGGCGCCCGGCTTACGAATGGGCCTGGCATGGCCGGACCTGGCGCTTCGCGCGCGCCGGAAACCTGGAAGCCTTCCGCCGCGATCCGATCGCCTACGCACCCCGCCTCGGCGGCTTCGATGCGGTCGGCATCCTGGACGGGCGCCTCGTCGACACGGACCCGCTGATCTTCGCGCGACTGTCGGGTCCGGACGGCGGCGATCGGCTCTACCTGTTCCGCAACGAAGCGCACCGGGCGCAGGCGATGGCCGATCCGAGCCTCGCCCCCCGGGCCGAGGCTCGCTGGCCGACCCTGCAGGATCAGCGCGACCGGAACCTGTCGGACTGAGCGCCGGGACGCGGGCTCAGACCCGGCTCTCGCCCTGGGCGGAGCGCCGCTCCGAAGGGCGCCCGGCCGGACTGCGCTCGGGCAGGACGAGGTTTTCGGCGTATCGGGCGTCGCCCAGGGCCGCGAACGGACCGTTGCGGTAGTTGCGGGTGTAATGGCCGTAGGTCATCGGCCGTCCGGCCGGCGCGACGACGCAGCCGCCCGCGACCGTGAGGATGTGGTCCCCGGCCGCCGTATCCCATTCCATGGTCGGGCCGCAGCGCACGTAGATGTCGGCCTCGCCGGAGGCGATCAGGCAGAACTTCAGGGCGGAGGCGGCCGAGCGGGTGGCACTCACCCTGAGAGCCCCCAGGCAGGCTTCGGTCTCGACATCGCCGTGGCGGTTGCTGCGCAGGGCGACGAGGCCCTTGTCCGGCATCGGCCGGACCCCGATGGGCAGCCGCTCGCCGAGGCGTCCGTCGTGGATCTCGGCCTCGAAGGCCTGCGCGCCCGCGCCCCAGACCCGGGCGAGGCCGGGAGCCGCGAGGGCGGCGGCGATCGGCCGATTGCCGGCGACCAGCCCGATATTGACGCTGTACTCGGCGTTGCCGGCAAGAAAGTCGCGGGTACCGTCGAGGGGATCGACCAGGAAGAACAGCGGCGCGGGCGGATGATCGTAGGTCGATTCCTCTGCGATCACCGGGATGCCCGGCCAGTGCCGGGCGAGTTCGGCGAGGATGAAAGCTTCGGATTCCGCATCCGCCTGGCTCGACGGCGATCCGTCGAGCTTGACCACGTGCGGACAATCGCCGCCGTGATGCCGTTTCAGGATTTCGCCTGCCCGGCAGGCAATTTCCATCAGGGTGGCGGCAATACGGTCGCGCGTCGGAGCATCAATCGACATAATACTGCCTATGATGCCCGTGCCACAGACCCTTGTCGACCCGGATCGCGACGGGCCGAGACGCTTTTCAAAGCAATCGGCGCCGTCTATCGGTGCCGTTCACGACCGGACGCGGCCCCGAAACGCCTGCGCGGAGCGCACCATGACCCCCCTCGATCTCGACGCCCTCGACCTGTCCGCCCTGCTGTGCTCGCGCGTCTGCCACGATGTGATCAGCCCGGTGGGCGCCATCGTGAACGGCCTGGAGGTTCTGGAGGACGAGAGCGACACCTCCATGCGCGAATTCGCCCTGGAGCTGATCGCCAAGAGCGCGCGCCAGGCCTCGGCCCGGCTGCAATTCGCCCGCATCGCCTTCGGCGCGGCCGGCTCGGCCGGAGCCTCGATCGATCTCGCCGACGCCGAGAAGGTGTCGCGCGGCATGTTCGTCGACGACAAGACGCAGCTCGCCTGGAGCGCGCCGCAGGCGCTCTATCCGAAGAACAAGGTCAAGCTGCTCCTCAACCTCGTGATGATCGCCCAGAGCGCGATCCCGCGCGGCGGCCTCATCGACGTGGTGGTGCGGGGCGACGGCGAGGCGCCGACCCTCGTCCTCAAGAGCAAGGGCTCGCATGCCCGCATCCCTGCTCATGTCGAGGCGATGATCGCCGGAACCCCGGAGGGCGGCACCGTCGACGCCCACGGCATCCTGCCGTTCTATGCCGGCCTCGTCTCCCGCGCGGCCAACATGGATGTGCGCTTCTCGATCGAGGGCGACACGGTGACGATCGAAGCGACGCCGAAATCCGTCGCGCCGGCCCCCGACGCCCATGCCCTGGCCCCGAAGGCCATCGAGGACGACCGTCCCTCGGATTCCGAGCCGCCCGAGACGGCCCTCGCCTGAGGCCGGGCAAGACCCCGGAAAAAGCCTGCCCCAAGGCGGATAGGCGGGAGATCAACAAATATTATCGCGGTCTCCCACTTTGATCCATGCGGTGAAACCCTTCCCTAACTGGTTCGGGTCCAAGCTCCGTCCTGCACAGACTGTAGTGCGCGTATGGACTGAGTACCCCTCATGGACGACTTGTTGCGTGAGTTCCTGACCGAGAGCGCCGAGCATCTCGATACGGTCGATGCCGAACTCGTCCGGTTCGAGCAGGATCCGAACAACCAGACGATCCTGCGGAATATCTTCCGCCTCGTCCATACCATCAAGGGCACCTGCGGGTTCCTCGGCCTGCCGCGCCTCGAAGCGCTGGCCCACGCCGCCGAGACCCTGATGGGTCAGTTCCGCGACGGCATGCCGGTCACCGGTCCCGCGGTCAGCCTCATCCTCGTCACCCTGGACCGCCTGAAGGCGATTCTCGGCGATCTCGAAGCCACCGGCACCGAGCCGACCGGCAGCGACGACGACCTCATCGGCGCCCTCGAGGTGATGGCCTCGGCACCGATCGCGCCGGCCGCTCCGGCGCCCGCCCCCGAGATCAAGCTGCCCGACCCCGTCATCCGCGAACTGAAGCCCGGCGAAGTCACCCTGGAGGATCTCGAGCGCGCCTTCATGGAGGCCGAGGGTCCCGATCCGTTCGACGCCCCCGTGGCGGCCGCACCCGAGCCCGTCGCTCTGGCACCGGAGCCCGAGGCGCCCGCCCCGATGCCGGTCCGGGCCGCCGAAGCCCCGGTGACCGAGGCGCCCGCGAAATCCGCCGATGCGCCCGCCGCCTCGGACGGCGAGGGCGCGATCGCGAAGGTCCAGACCATCCGGGTCAATGTCGACACCCTCGAACACCTCATGACGATGGTGTCGGAGCTGGTGCTGACCCGCAATCAGCTCCTCGAAATCGCCCGCCGGCACGACGATTCCACCTACAAGGTGCCGCTCCAGCGCCTCAGCCACGTGACGGCCGAGTTGCAGGAGGGCGTCATGAAGACGCGCATGCAGCCGATCGGCAATGCCTGGCAGAAGCTGCCGCGCGTGGTCCGCGACCTGTCGTCCGAACTCGGCAAGCAGATCGAGCTCGTCATGAGCGGCGCCGAGACCGAACTGGACCGTCAGGTCCTGGAGGTGATCAAGGATCCGCTCACCCACATGGTGCGCAACTCGGCCGATCACGGCATCGAGTCCTCGGCCGACCGCAAGGCCGCCGGCAAGCCGGTGCGCGGCACGATCCGCCTCTCCGCCTACCATGAGGGCGGCACCATCACGATCGAGATCGCCGACGACGGCAAGGGTCTCGACCTCGCCGCCATCCGCCGCAAGGCCGTCGAGCGCAAGGTCGCGAGCCAGGCCGAGGTCGAGCGCATGACCGATGCCCAGGTGGCGAAGTTCATCTTCCACCCGGGCTTCTCCACCGCCGCCGCCATCACCTCGGTCTCGGGCCGCGGCGTCGGCATGGACGTCGTCAAGACCAACATCGAGCTGATCGGCGGTGTCATCGACATCAACACCCAGCTCGGCCGCGGCACCACCTTCACCATCAAGATCCCGCTCACCCTCGCGATCATCGCCGCCCTCATCGTGAAGGCCGGCGAGCAGCGCTTCGCGGTGCCTCAGGTGGCGGTGCTGGAGCTGGTGCGGGTCGACAAGGCGACCGCGCAGAAGGTCGAGCGCATCAACGGTTCGCCGGTTCTGCGCCTGCGCGAGCGCCTGCTGCCGATCGTCACCCTGACGGGCGTGCTCGGTCAGGATCAGGCCGCCGACGCCGTCGATTCCGGCTTCGTGGTGGTGGCCCAGGTCGGCCGCCAGCGCTTCGGCATCCTGGTCGACGAAGTCTTCCACACGGAAGAGATCGTCGTGAAGCCGATGTCCTCGAAGCTGCGCCACCTGCCGCTCTTCGCCGGCAACACCATCCTGGGCGACGGCGCCGTCGTGCTCATCGTCGATCCGAACGGCATCGCCCAGCAGGTCAGCCAGGGCTCGCAGTCCGGCGCGATCCCGGTCGAGGCCGAGGTCGAGGAGATCGAAGCCGCCGATGCCAAGTCCACGCTGCTCGTCTTCAAGGGCGGCGCCGGCAGCTTCAAGGCGGTTCCGCTCTCACTGGTGACCCGTCTCGAAGAGATCGAATCGGCCAAGGTGGAATGGGTCGGCGGACGCCCGCTGATCCAGTATCGCGGTCGCCTGATGCCGCTGGTGCCGGCCGATCCGTCTATCGAGATCCGCAGCTCCGGCACCCAGGCCCTGGTGGTGTTCTCCGACGGCGAGCGGGCCATGGGCCTCGTGGTCGACGAGATCGTCGACATCGTCGAGGAACGCCTCGACGTCGAGATCGCCGCCGAGCGCTCGGACCTGATCGGCTCCGCCGTTCTGCGCGGCCGCGCCACGGAGATCATCAACATCGCCCACTTCCTGCCGCTCGCCTACGACGACTGGGCGCGCGGCCCGAAGAAGCCGGTCAAGCACAGCTCGACCCTCCTCCTCGTCGACGATTCCGCCTTCTTCCGCGACATGCTGAGCCCGGTGCTCAAGGCCGCCGGCTACAGCGTCATCACCGCCGCCAGCGCCGACGAAGCGGTGGCGACCCTGCTGTCGAACGGCCGCGTCGACGTGGTGGTGTGCGATCTCGAAATGCCGGGCCGCAGCGGCTTCGATCTCGTCGGCGCCATGCGCAAGGTCGAGGGTCGCGTCGCCAGCCTTCCGGTGATCGGCCTGTCCGGCACCATCGGGGCCGAAGCCATCGAACGGGCACGCACGCTCGGCATCGCCGATCTGGTGGCGAAGTTCGACCGCAGCGGGCTGATCTCGGCGCTGGCGGAGCTGGACGCGCCCAGCCTCGCCGCCGTCGCCGCCGCCGCCTGATCGCACAGCCCCCTTCGGAGTTCACGCCCATGATGCAGGCTGCCAACACCAATGCCTCGGATGCCGGCGGCACCCGTGATTTCGTCACCGTCTTCGTCGGCGAGACGATGTTCGGTCTCGCCATCGACCGGGTCCACGACGTCTTCATCCCGGCCGGTGTCACGCCGGTGCCGCTGTCGCCGCCCGAGATCGTCGGGTTGCTCAACCTGCGCGGCCGCGTGGTCACCGCCCTGTGCCTGCGCCGCCGCCTCAGCATGCCGGCCCGGACCGGCGACGCGGCCCAGATGGCCATCGGCCTGGAACAGGGCGGCGAGACCTTCGCGCTCATCGTGGACGGGGTCGGCGAGGTGCTGAAGCTCGGAGCCGAGACGCATGAGCCGGTCCCGATCAATCTCGATGCCCGCTGGCGCGACCTCACCCTCGGCGTGCACCGCCTCGACGGCCGCCTCCTCGTCATCCTCGACGTCGACGCCCTCCTGGCTTTCGGAACGACCGCCCGCACCGCCGGTGCAGCGTGAGCGCGCAAGGGGAGACTGAACCGATGAAAACCTGCCTCATCGTCGACGACTCCGCCGTCATCCGGAAGGTGGCGCGCCGCATCTTCGAGACCATGAACTTCCAGGTCGGCGAGGCCGAGGACGGCGAGAAGGCGCTCACCGCCTGCACCGAGACGATGCCGGACGCGATCCTGCTCGACTGGAACATGCCGACCATGGACGGCTACGATTTCCTGCGGGCGCTGCGGAAATCCCCCGGCGGCGAGAAGCCGAAGGTCCTGTTCTGCACCACCGAGAACGACGTCGGCGCCATCGCGCGCGCGCTCCATGCCGGGGCCGACGAGTACATCATGAAGCCGTTCGACCGCGACATCGTCACGGCGAAGCTGGCCCAGGTCGGGTTCGCCGTCGAGGCCGACGCGGCCTGACGCGGCCCCGGGCCGCGCCACGCGCCCCGTCCGGGACCCTCTTCCCCTCCGACCGATCTTCCGCGTCGCTCAAACCGTGAATTCATGATGGCCGCCACCGCACCGACCTACGCGTCGACCCATCCGGCCCCGCCGCCCCAGACGGGGCAGCGCGTCCGGGTGCTGATCGCAGACGATTCGGCGGTGGTGCGCGGGCTCGTCGCCCGCTGGATCGGGGAGGCCGGCTACGAGGTCGTCGCCACGGCCGCCAACGGTCGCATCGCCCTGGAGGCGATGTCGCGCCACGACCCCGACGTGATCCTTCTCGACATCGACATGCCGGAACTCGACGGCACCCAGGCCCTGCCGCTGCTGCTCGCCAAGAGCCCCGGCGTCCAGGTCATCATGATGTCGACCCTGACGACCCGCAACGCCGACATCTCGCTGCGCTGCCTCGCTCTCGGCGCCGTCGACTACATCCCGAAGCCCGAGAGCAATCGCGGCGTCACCACCTCGGACGCCTTCCGCACCGACCTGATCGAGCGGGTCCGCATCTTCGGCTCCGCCCGCGCTCGCAAGCGCGGCGCCTCCAGCGCGCCGATCCCAATCGCCCACGGCATGCCCGCCCCCGCGCCGGTCTCGGCCCTGCGGCCGACGTCGCCCCTGGTCCTGCGTCCGAAGGCCCGCACCGGCATCGCGCCCCGCGTCCTCCTCATCGGCGCCTCCACCGGCGGCCCGCGCGCCGTCGGCGAGGTGCTGGAGAAAATCGGCACCGCCACCCTGCGCCAGTTCCCCGTCCTCATCGTGCAGCACATGCCGCCGGTCTTCACCGCGGTGTTCGCCGAGCATCTCGGCGTCCGGACCGGCCTGCCGGCGGCGGAGGGCAAGGCCGACGAGCGCCTCCAGCCCGGACGGATCTACGTGGCGCCCGGTGGCCGGCACATGGGCCTCGGCGGCAGTCGTCAGGACGTGACGATCCGCCTGCACGACGGCCCGGTGGTGAATTTCTGCCGCCCGGCCGTCGACGTCCTGTTCCAGGATGCCGCCACGATCTTCGGGGCCTCCGCCCTGGCGGTGGTGCTGACCGGGATGGGCTCGGACGGCACCGGCGGCGCCCGCGCGCTGACCGAGGCCGGCGCCGCGGTGCTGGCCCAGGACGAAGCGACCAGCACCGTCTGGGGCATGCCGGGCAGCATCGCCAAGGCGGGCCTGGCCCAGGCCATCCTGCCGCTGGCGGAGATCGGCCCGGCCTTGCGCAATCTTCTGACGGGGCAGGGCGCATGACCGACGTCGAATTCGATTTCCTGCGCGCCTACCTCAAGACCCGCTCCGGCCTCGCCCTCAGCGGCGAGAAGCGCTACCTCGTCGAGAGCCGCCTCGGCCCGGTCTGCCGCCGGTTCGACATCGCCACCCTGGGCGCGATGGTGTCGGCCCTCAAGAGCAGCCGCGACGTCGCCCTGGAGCGTGCCGTGGTGGAGGCGATGACCACCAACGAGACGTTCTTCTTCCGCGACCGCACGCCCTTCGACCTGTTCCGCGACGTCCTGCTGCCGGAGGCCATGGCCCGGCGCGCCAGCCAGCGCCGCCTGCGGATCTGGTGCGCGGCGGCCTCCACCGGCCAGGAACCCTATTCCCTCGCGATGATGCTGCAGGACGCGGCGCCGCGCCTCGCCGGCTGGACCGTCGACATCATCGGCACCGACCTCTCCACCGAAGTGCTGGAGAAGGCGAAGGCCGGTCTCTACAGCCACTTCGAGGTGCAGCGCGGTCTGCCGGTTCAGTCCCTGATCAAGCATTTCGAGCAGGTCGGCGAGCAGTGGCGCATCTCCGCGTCCCTGCGGCAGATGGTGGATTACCGCCCGCTCAACCTGCTGCAGCCCTTCGACGGCCTCGGCACCTTCGACATCATCTATTGCCGCAACGTGCTGATCTACTTCGATGCGCCGACCAAGGGCGACGTCCTTGCCCGCCTGAGCACCAGCCTGGCCCCGGACGGAGCCCTGCTGCTCGGCGCGGCCGAGACCGTGATCGGACTGACGGAGAAGCTGGTTCCGAACGCCCAGCATCGCGGCCTCTACGTCCAGGCCGGCCGCGCCCCCGCCGCCCGGCCGGCGGCCGGCAGCATCCTGTCCCCTGCGGCCGGGTCTCCTGGCCTCCTGCCACCCGCCGCCCAGACGGGCGCGGCCGCAGCGCCGCCCCTGCGCCGGGTGGTCGGGCTCTAGAACAGCCCGGTTGCCGAAAGCCACGCCCCGCCGGGCCGTCGCTTCGTTCGTCGTGAACCAGAGCCGGATGCGGTGCGTGGGCAATTGCGGGCAACCGTGAATCCGCGCGATGGGGCCAGGCCCCGCGATCCTGTCGACGGCTGAACCGACCGCGCCCCGGAACCACAGCCCCTTGATCGCCACACACGCTGAGGTCCGGACACAAAAAAGGCCCCGCTCGCGCGGGGCCGTTTCACCGTCTGGCTCGGGTTCGTCAGACGGCGATGCGCTCTTCGCCCTCGTTGGGCTCGCGCAGCACGTAGCCGCGGCCCCACACCGTCTCGATGTAGTTCTTGCCCGAGGAGGCATTGGCCAGCTTCTTCCGAAGCTTGCAGATGAACACGTCGATGATCTTCAGCTCGGGCTCGTCCATGCCGCCGTAGAGATGGTTGAGGAACATCTCCTTGGTCAGCGTCGTACCCTTCCGAAGCGAGAGGAGTTCCAGCATCTGGTACTCCTTGCCGGTGAGGTGGACGCGGGACCCGGAGACCTCGACGGTCTTCTGGTCGAGATTCACGATCAGGTCGCCGGTGGTGATCACCGACTGGGCGTGGCCCTTCGAGCGGCGCACGATGGCGTGGATGCGGGCGACGAGTTCGTCCTTGTGGAACGGCTTCGTCAGGTAGTCGTCGGCGCCGAAGCCGAGGCCCTTCACCTTGTCCTCGATGCCGGCCATGCCGGAGAGGATCAGGATGGGGGTCTTCACCTTGGCGACGCGGAGGTTCCGCAGCACCTCGTAGCCCGACATGTCGGGGAGGTTCAGGTCGAGCAGGATGATGTCGTAATCATACAGCTTGCCGAGGTCGATCCCCTCCTCGCCGAGGTCAGTGGTGTAGGTGTTGAAGCTCTCGGACTTGAGCATCAGCTCGATGCTCTGCGCGGTTGCGCTGTCGTCCTCGATCAGAAGTACCCGCATCGTCGGTCCCCAGCCCAGCCGGCCGTCTGCAGCGTACGGGCAAGCCCCCGCTGTTCGTCCACCACCGGCCCGTGGCGGACGCTCCCTCGTCTATGACGTGAAACGCTATTCGTTAATCGTTAACAAACCCTGATTCCCGGACGCAAGCACCCAAATCACCCCAGGTGCCGGCCGCGCCTCGAACCGTTGACGGTCTGTTCTCACAAGACCGGTCACGGGTCGGATGCGAAGCCTCTGCAAATCGCCTCAAGTGCCTCGTCCGCAAGGACATGTTGCGCGCTGTCTCTCCGGCGCCACGACGCCGAAACGTCGTGTGGTCCGGAGAGAAATTTTTTAGGTTCCGGCTCAAGGCCGGCAGCCCGCTACAAGCCCGATGCCCACAGTGTTAAGGAGGGAGGTAAATGAATGGTTGAGAGATTCACCGATGACCCAGCCTGACCCTAGCGCCGCACGCTTGCGCCTGGCTGGAGCGCGCGGTGCGCTCGACGGCGTCGAGGTGCTGGAGACCTACGGACGGGTCGTGGCGATTCGGGGCCTGCTCATCGAGGTGGCGGGTCCGGTCGCGGCGATGCGCCTCGGCGGCCGCCTCGACATCGCCGTCGAGAACGGTCTCGGCGCCGTCCCCTGCGAAATCATCGGCTTTCAGGGTGACCGGGCGCTGGCGATGCCGTTCGGCTCCCTCGAGGGCGTCCGGCGCGGCTGCCCCGCCATGGTGCGCGACGAGGCCGCCGGCGCGGTCCGGCCGTCCTCGGCCTGGCTCGGGCGGACCATCGATGCCCTCGGCCGTCCGATCGACGGGCTGGGGCCGTTGCCGCCCGGCCCGGCGATCTATCCCCTGCGCGCCGATCCGCCCCCGGCCCACGCCCGTCGCCGCGTCGGTCCGCCCCTCGATCTCGGCATCCGCTGCATCAACACCTTCCTGACCATGTGCGCCGGCCAGCGCATGGGCATCTTCGCCGGGTCCGGCGTCGGCAAGTCGGTGCTGCTGTCGATGCTCGCCCGCTACACCGCCGCCGACGTGGCGGTGATCGGCCTCGTCGGCGAGCGCGGGCGCGAGGTCCAGGAGTTCCTTCAGGACGATCTCGGCGCCGAGGGCTTGGCCCGGTCGGTCGTGGTGGTCGCCACCTCCGACGAGCCGGCCCTGATGCGCCGCAACGCCGCCTACGTCACCCTGGCGATGGCCGAGTATTTTCGCGATCAGGGCGCGCAGGTGCTGTGCATGATCGATTCGATCACCCGCTTCGCCATGGCCCAGCGCGACATCGGCCTCGCCGCCGGCGAACCGCCCACCGCCAAGGGCTACACCCCCACGGTGTTCAGCGAGTTGCCGCGCCTGCTCGAGCGGGCCGGTCCCGGCACGGGGGAGGGGGCGATCTCGGGCCTATTCACCGTTCTGGTCGAGGGCGACGACCACAACGAACCGGTGGCCGACGCCGTGCGGGGCATCCTCGACGGGCATATCGTGATGGAGCGCGGCATCGCCGAGCGCGGGCGCTATCCGGCGGTCAACGTCCTGCGCTCGGTCTCCCGCACCATGCCGCGCGCCTGCGACCCGGAGCACCTGCCGACGGTGCGGCGGGCGCGGCGCCTGCTCTCGACCTATGCCGACATGGAGGAGCTGATCCGGCTCGGGGCCTACCGGGCGGGCGCCTCGCCGGAAGTCGACGAAGCGGTCGCCCTCATGCCCGAAATGGAGGCTTTTCTGGGTCAGGGTAAGGAAGAAGCAACTTCGATCGGCGAGGGTTACCGTCGCCTGGCAGAGATTGTCGGTGCCCCGTAAGGGGTCACCCCGACGTAATCATCCTGAAGCCGGGTCCGGTCGCGCAGTCCCCGCGCGCCGGCAGGCCGAGCGTTGCGTGGAGTGAACCCGTCCATGAAATCCCGTGACACGTTGATCCGGCTGCGACGCTTCCAGGTCGACGAGAAGCGTCGCCGCGTGACGCAGATCGAGATGATGAAGGCGGACTTCACCCGCATGGCGCTGGAGCTCGACCGCGAAGTCGCCCACGAGGAGAGCCGCGCCGGCATCTCCGATCCCGCCCATTTCGCCTACCCGACCTATGCCCGTGCCGCCGCCACGCGCCGGGACAACATGCGCCAATCGGCAGCCGCCCTCGAGGGCCAGCTCGCCGAAGCCAAGGCCGAACTCGGCGAGGCCTTCGAGGACCTCAAGAAGATCGAGATCCTCGACGACCGCGAGCGGACCGCCGAGCGCGCGGCCGAGGCCGCCCGCGATCAGGCCGCCATGGACGGGATCGGCCTCTCGCGCATCCGCGCCTGACCCCCGGTTTCGTGCCGGCCGCAGGCGCGAGCCGGCACGAAACCGTCATGATCCCGTGGGATGAGCCGGTCCTGCCAGGGCCAGACCGAACCTCGCTTGCGATGCGCCGCATCGTCGTGCAGGGAAAGGCCCGAACCAGGGGCGTGTCCGAACCACCATGAAGAAGATCAGCGATTTCATCTGGCCGATTATCGGCCTCGCCGCCGTGATCTGTTCGGGATACCTGCTCTACAAGGAACTGGCCGGCATCTCGATGGCCGAGATCAAGGGCAGCTTCGCGGCGATCCCGACGCATCGCTTCCTCCTCGCCGCCCTCTCGACCCTGGTCGCCTACGCGGCCCTGGCCTGGTACGACCGCATCGCCCTGCTGCATCTCGGCGTGCGCCACATCGGCTGGTTCTTCGTCTCGGTCTGCTCGTTCACCACCTACGCGCTGTCGCACAACATCGGCGCCTCGGTCTTTTCCGGCGCGGTGGTGCGCTATCGCGCCTACACCGCCAAGGGCCTGTCGGCCGCCCAGGTGGCGGTGCTGGTGGCCCTGTGCTCCTTCACCTTCGGCCTCGGCACCATCCTGCTCGGCGGCTTCGTGCTGACGGTCCTGCCCGACACCCTGACCCGCCTGAACGGCTACCTGCCGGCGATCCTGACCGACCCCGCCACCGCCCGCATCCTCGGCGCCGGCCTCCTCGCCTTCGTCGCCCTGTACGTGATCGGCTCGCTGCTGCACCTGAAGCCGCTGACCATCCGCACGTTCAAGCTCGAATATCCGCGTCCCCGCATCATGGCGCGCCAGCTCATCGCCGCTCCGCTGGAGCTGCTGGGTGCGGCCGGCATCATCTACTTCGCGCTGCCCGAGGCCGGCAATCCCGGCTTCCTCGTGGTGCTGGCGGTGTTCCTGGCGTCGTTCTCGGCGGCCCTGGTCTCCAACGCGCCGGGCGGCCTCGGCGTGTTCGAGCTGGTCTTCGTGGTGGCGATGCCCGACATCGCCCGGCCCTCGGTGATCGCCGCGCTCCTGGTCTTCCGCCTGTTCTATTTCTGGCTGCCCTTCCTGATCTCGGTCGTCGTGGTGCTGCTCTACGAGCGCAACCGCCTCGCCTCGGCCCTGCGCGACAAGCCGCACGATTCCGCCGCGCCCGACGCCCCCCTTACCGCCCCGGGCCTCGATGCGAACGCCCTCGAGCGCCGCATGGAGAAGAAGCCGGTCTGATCCCGCTTCGAACACCCCCGTCGCAGCCTTGTCCGGGGCCTGTCGCCGAGCGCCCCGACCGGGGCACCCGGCGGCAGGCCCTTTTCGCTGTCCCGACGGGTGAGGAGGGTCACACCGACCCCACGGTGCGCAGCCGGGCGCGCGGATGGATCTCGGCCTGGCTCATCACCGGCGTTTCGCGCCGGAAGCGCTCGATGATCGAGCGCACGAAGGGCCGGGCCTGGACCGAGGTGACCAGCACCGGCATCTCGCCCATGCGGGCGGCGGTCTCGAAGCGATCGCGCACGGTGTTGACGAATTCGGAGAGCTTGGAAGGCTGCATCGCGAGATAACGCTCGTCGCGCTCGCCCGCGATCGCGTCGAGGAAGGCTTGCTCCCAGGCCGGCGACAGGGTGATGATCGGCAGCATGCCGTCCGGCCCCTGGTATTGGGCGCAGATCTGGCGCCCGAGCCGGGCGCGGACGTGCTCGACGATGTCGCGCGGGTTCTTCACGTGCCCCGCCACCTCGGCGATGCCCTCGATGATCGCCCCGAGATCGCGGATCGAGACCCGCTCGGCCAGAAGGAACTGCAACACACGCTGGATGCCGGTGGTGCCGATCTGGCTCGGCATGACCTCCTTGAGGAGGTCGGCATGCTCCTTCGAGACCTCGCGCAGCAGCTTCTGGACCTCGACGTGGTTCAGGAGTTCGGAGACGTGGGCTTTGATGATCTCGGTGAGATGGGTCGAGACCACGGTGGCGGCGTCCACCACGGTGTAGCCCTTGAGCTGGGCCTGATCGCGCAGAGAGGCGTCGATCCAGGTGGCGGGCAGGCCGAAGGTCGGCTCCAGCATGTGCTGGCCGGGCAGCTGCACCTGCCCACCCATCGGGTCCATCGCCATGAACTGACCGGGGAAGATCTGGCCCGTTCCGGCCTCGATCTCCTTGACGCGGATCACGTAGGCGTTGGCATCGAGCTGGACGTTGTCGAGGATGCGGACCGACGGCATCACGAAGCCGAGTTCGGCCGCGAGCTGCCGACGCAGGGCCTTGATCTGGTCGGTGAGGCGGTCCTGCCCTTCCGGGCCGTTGACCAGCGCCAGCAGGGCGTAGCCCATCTCCAGCTTGAGATCGTCGAGCTTGAGGAGGTCGGTGACGGTCTCCTCCTTGGCGGCCTGGGCGGCGGCGACGGCGGAGGCGTCCATCGGCGCCCCGTCGGCGTCGAGGGGCGGCGCCTCGCGGGCGACCTTGGCGAAGTGCCAGGCGGCATAGCCGGAGGCGACGGCCAGGCCGAGGAACGGCAGCATCGGCATGCCGGGCAGGAGCGCGATCAGCACCATGACGCCCGACGACATGCCGAGCGCCTTCGGATAGTTCGCGAGCTGCTTGCCGAGCGCCTTGTCGGCCGAGCCCTTCACGCCGGCCTTCGACACCAGGATGCCGGCCGCCGCCGACACGATGAGGGCCGGAACCTGCGAGGCCAGCCCGTCGCCGATGGTGAGCAGGGTGTAGGTCTTGGCCGCCCCCAGGAACGGCATGCCCTGCTGGGCGACGCCGATGATGATGCCGCCGATGACGTTGATGAAGGTGATGAGCAGCGCCGCGATGGCATCGCCGCGGACGAACTTCGACGCACCGTCCATGGCACCGAAGAACGAGGATTCCTCCTCGAGGGCGCCGCGCCGGGCCTTGGCCACCTTCTCGTCGATCAGCCCGGCCGAGAGGTCGGCGTCGATGGCCATCTGCTTGCCCGGCATCGCATCGAGGGTGAAGCGGGCCGCCACCTCGGCGATGCGGCCCGAACCCTTGGTGATGACGACGAAGTTCACGATGATCAGGATCGCGAAGACGATGATCCCGATGACGAAGTTGCCCCCCATCACGAAATTGCCGAAGGCCTCGATGACGTGGCCGGCCGCCGCCGTGCCTTCGTGGCCGTGCCCGAGGATGAGCCGGGTGGAGGCGAGGTTGAGGGCGAGGCGCAGCAGGGTCGCGACCAGGAGCAGGGTCGGGAAGACCGTGAACTCGAGGGGATTGTCGATGAACAGCCCGGTCATCATGATCAGCACCGAGATGATGATCGAGACCGCCAGCAGGAGGTCGAGCAGGAACGCCGGCAGGGGGAAGATGAGCACCGTGAGGATGCCCATCACGGCGGTGGCGAAGAACAGATCGGTGCGCTTCGAGAGCGCGGTCAGGTTCGCCCGGTTGGGGATCGCGAAGCTCGCGAGATGCCCCAAGCTCCCCCCGAATCCCGCTGCCGGACCCGGCGTGGCGGCCGTCTCGCTCATCGTCACCCTCACGCCCCCAACGATCCGGGGACCAGGCAAGTTTTGCCGGGTTTAGGGTTAGCGAAGCGTTAACACCGGGCCAGACCGACCGTCCTGGGCCGGGATTATGAGGGACTGGAAGCCCTTGAACGCCGAGAAAGACCGGCGACGGACGCGCCCGGATTCGATGATACCGGGGCGCAGGTGCTTACCCGACGCGCGCAGGCAGGCCTGGCCCGTCTGAAAGCCTCGGCCTCTGGGTCTCAGGCCCGTACCTGTCAGGTCATGTACTTCCGCGTGACCACGGCGCCCGCGAACAGGGCGGCGGCGCCCGCTGCGATCAGGCAGATCATCAGAACGCGACGGGGCTGCTGCGCCGATTCCGGCTTCACCGGCGGGACGATCATGCTGAAGAACTCGATCTGCCGGGCGGCGACGATACGCGCCCGCTCGTTCGAGGCCAGCACCTTGGCGAAGTACTTCTCGGCCTCCATGCGGTCGGCATCGAAGGCCTCGAACCGGGTGAGGGCGTCGGCCAGCACCCGGCGCTGCTCCGGGTCCTCGCTCGCCGACTGGCGCTCGATCCGGGCGATGTTGTCGTCGAGGTCCTTGAGCTGGGCCTTCATGTCCTGGATGCGGCGCGTCTCAGGCGAGAGGTCGCGCTGGCTCTGGATGAGCTGGACGGCCAGGTTGATGCGGGTGGTCCGGAGTTCGCTGATGACCTTGAGATTGCTCTCGTTGGTCTTCTGCGCGTCGAGGACGCCGTCCCGGTTGCGCAGGGCCGCCACTTCGGTCCGGATCTTGGTCATCCGCTCCTCGGCCCGCTTCAGCTCGCGCGAGCTTTCCGCCACGGCATCGTCGCGGGCGCGGCTGCTCAGGGCGTTCACCATGCGCTCGCTCTCGGCCAGGATCGCGTTCGACAGATCGAAGGCTTCCTGCGGATCGAAGGCCGTGACCGTCAGGTTGATGATGCCGGAGCCGGCCTCGATCTTGGCGTGGACCCGCTCGTTCCAGTACTTCACCAGCTTCTCGACCGGCTTTTCCGGGTCGAAGCGGGATAAGTAGTCGATATCGGGCCGCGAGAACATCGCGCGCACCGAATGATGCTTCTCGATAGCCTCGATCATCGGACGGCTGACGATGTAGTTCATCGCGATCAGGCTGTCCTGCGCCACCATCTGGTGGCTCGGGGAACCCGAATTGGTCCCGACCTGATCGGGCGAGGCCTTCTCGACATTGCCGAGAGCCGGCCGGAGGGCGAAGCGCGATTCGATGACGTAGCGATCGGACGCGATGAGCCCGTAATAGACGATGGCGGCCAGGGTCGGGATCACGAAGCAGACCAGGAACAGCACCGGGATGATGGCGTCGGTCTTGACGTGGCTCTGATAGGAGCGAATGCCCTTCTTGCGGTCGGCAAAGCGGGAGACGCGCGCGATCTGCTTGAGGGATTCGGCCACCGCGTTGGACCGGTCGGCCGTGGTGAGCGGTTGTCCCTGCGGGTTGCGGATTTCGATGCTCATGCGCCCCGGTCGTCCCTCTGGGTGGGCGAAGCCACCGCCCCGTCCGTGTCCATTCATCATCGCCGCGGCGAAACCGTGACCGAACCGGCCCGGACGCGCGCTCACGCGTTCAGGCGGCGATAGACTTCGATGGCGTCGTTGATGTCCTCGTAGACGATCGCGCGCCCGTTGATGATGACGATCCCCTGCTGGCACCAGGTGCGCAGGGTGTCCATGCCGTGCGAGACCATGATCACGTCGGCATTCTCGCGCCGGGCCGCGAAGGCCTCCTCGCAGCGCTTCTGGAAACGGGCGTCGCCGACCGCCGTCACCTCGTCGATGAGGTAGCAGTCGAACGGGATCGCCATGCTCATGC
Source organism: Methylobacterium sp. Ger2507 (assembly GCF_055231875.1). NCBI lineage: Bacteria > Pseudomonadati > Pseudomonadota > Alphaproteobacteria > Hyphomicrobiales > Methylobacteriaceae > Methylobacterium > Methylobacterium sp. Ger2507. The sequence continues at coordinate 4,496,296 of NZ_JBUYVC010000001.1, read as the reverse complement.
CGAAGGCGAGCCGGGAGCCCATGCCCGACGAGTAGGTCTTGATCGGCACGTCGAGATAGCTGCCGAGTTCGGAGAAATCCTCGACGAATTCCAAGACCTTGCGGGGGTCCTCGCCGTAGATCCGGGCCACGAAGATGATGTTGTCGCGCCCCGTCATCTGCGGGTGGAAGCCGCCGGCGAAGCCCAGCGGCCAGGACACGCGCCGGTTGCGGATGACCCGCCCCTTCGTCGGCATCTCGGTTCCGGCGAGCAGCCGCAGGGAGGTCGACTTGCCGGCGCCGTTGATGCCCAGGATGCCGTAGCTGACCCCCGGTTTCAGGGTGAACGAGACGCGCTCCAGGATCGTGCGGCGGTGCCCGTCCGTCCGGTAGATCTTGGTCACGTTGTCGAAGCGGATCACGGCTGAGGAGGGCTCCCGACGGCGCGGCCGGCCCGATCGCGGGCGCGGACAGCACGTCACCGCGACGGGATCGCCGACAAAAGCGGCGAATCTGAGAAAGGGCACCCCGACCGGGCAGCGCCCCCCGCGCTCGTCCGAGGGAATTCCGAGGTCCCAATTCCAAGATCCTTCGGTCCCGATTCCGAGAAGAATCGGCAGCTTTGCCGTTCAGAGGCTTGCACGCCGCGGGTGCGGCTTGTACACGACGCCTCCCGGCGCCCTTGCGAAGCCCGGTCGCCCGAGCGGCGGCTGTGAGACGCAGGCCCGGGACCGGAGGGGTGGCCGAGTGGTTGAAGGCGCACGCCTGGAAAGTGTGTATACCGGAAACGGTATCGCGGGTTCGAATCCCGCTCCCTCCGCCAGATCCTCGTAACCCTCTGACAGCAAACGGTTTCGGCTCGCGATAGCCCGTGTGGCGTCGTCGTGTCCCGGGGATGCGACGCCGAGGGTGCGGCGCGCCTTGAATCGGCTGTCGCCCTGCGGTCGTCGGACCGTGCGCCTGCGGGTTCTCACCGCTCTCATGGCGAGCGTGAAGCCCCCCCGTCCAGGGCCGGACAGCGCTGGCGCCCGCCCCGTATCTCGGCGCGGCTCCGACAGTGGCGGCGTCCGGCTTTCACGATGCGTCTGGGCCGAGGCGCGGCGGCCGCAGCCGGACGGGTCTCGCAACCGGCCTCGACCCGCCTGATGCTGTCAAAAACGCGGCGAACTCGGCGCCAGCAACGGCACCGCACCGCCTCAGTCATGCCCGCCCCACAAGCCTTGAGCTCGCAACCAGAGCGCGAACTTGCAAGTCGATTTCCCGTCTTCGCAGGCTTCAACGGCGTATTTCAACCGCACTCTGCGATGCGATCCCGGGGCGATACTACGTAGGTGCGGCACAATCATGCGCCTGCGCAGTCCATCCGGACTGAACCCTGTCCAGATCTGCAAATTTTCTTAGGCTGAACCGATTTCCTCTTTCAAATATGGGCGCGCCGCCCTAACTTGGTTAACGAAACGTTTTCGTGGACGGGGCCGATGAACTCCCGGGAGGGCGGCTCGTGATCGGCGGCTTTCTGTGCCTGTAAGCAACTCAAGTTCCGGTTCTTTGCCAGAAATGAGAGGTCATTGCTTCGTCAACACTCGGTAGGACGTCGGCTGGATGAAGGTTGTTTGGATCAGCGGCCTTATTCCGCTCCCATTGACTGCCGGTGATCGGGTCTATTCCGCCCGTTTCGCAGAAGCCGTCGGCGCAGCCGGGGCAAACGTCTATCTCCTCGGTCTCAGTTCCGGAGACGGACCGGACGATGCGGACAGCCTCGGGTCGGACGTCATCTTGCTGCCCGTCCACACGGCGCAGCGCGGGCGGCCGCGCGCCGTCGTCAGCCGGCTGCCCATCGTCACGGCGCGCTGCTCGCCCAGGACCATCCGCAAACGGATGCTGCGCCTGCTGGCGGAGGAAGAGCCCGACGTCGTCGTGATCGACAATTATGCGGCGGGCTGGGTACTGCGGAAGCTCGCCTGCGTGCCCGAGAGCCGGTTCAAGCTCGTCTACATCGCCCATAACGACGAAGAGCAGGTCGCCCGCGACATCGCGCAGGCCTACCGAGGCAACACGCTGAAGAAGCTCGTCCTGGCGGCGAATGCGCTCAAGGTCGCCCATCTGGAGCGCAAGCTGCTCCACGCAGCGGACCTCGTGGTCACGCTCACGGGCAGGGATGCCGAGATGTTCAAGCCGCGCCTGGCGGGCGCCGATGTGCTCGTCGTGCCCCCGGGGTTCGCCGGAGAACGGGTGGCCGCGCGGCGGATCGATGCCGCGGTTCCGCGCCGGGTGGTGATGCTGGGCTCCCTGCGATGGCTGCCCAAGAAGATGAACGTCGCCGCCTTCCTGACCGCCGCCGACGCGATCCTGGCCTCGGCCGGCGTCGAGATGCATCTGGTCGGCGACGTCTCGGCCGCGTTCCGGGCCGAATGGGAAGGGCAACTCCGCGCGACCCGCTTCCTCGGCTTTGTCGAGGACGCGGAGCAGGTGATGGCGCAAGCCCGTCTGGGGCTCATCGTCGAGGCCGTCGGCGGCGGCTTCAAGCTGAAGGTGTTGGACTACATCTTCAATCGTCTTCCCGTGGCGGCCCTGGAGGGCTCGTTCGAGGGCGTTCCGGACGCCATCATGGACCATTGCCTGCTGGCCGGGGATGGCGCGGAGTTGGCCCGCCAGATCGTCGATGTCATCGACGACTTCCCGCGTCTGAACGCGATGCAGGAAGGCAGCTTCGCCGCCGCTTCGGGCACCTTCGACTGGAGCAAGAACGGCCGGCAGTTCCTGGACGTCCTCGAGTCCCTCGCCCCGGCCGGCCGGTACAGGGCTTCTTCGTCCGCCTCGTCTTCGGCCCGGTCTTCGGCCGGATCCTGATCCGGGCCGCCTGACGTCCCGATCCGCGAGCCGCAAGACGCCGTCGGTGGCCAGAGGTCAGGATGCGAGACGGCCCGGAAGCGCCCCGCCGCCACGGACCGCACGCCCGCGGCCCGTCCCGCAGGGGCCTCGACCCGGACTGGACAGACATTCGAAATCCGGCCTAGTCTTGCGGAAAGTCTGCCGCTAAGGGGATAAATCCCGGGCTTTATCCGACTTTTCAAATTGTCTCGGTGCGCCTCAGGCCACAAGGCGTGTGCAGATCCATGCATCTCACCTATCTGTTCGATCCCCTGTGCGGCTGGTGTTACGGCGCGAGTCCCGCATTGGCCTGGCTCGCCCAGCGGGAGGATGTCGAACTGCGGCTCGCGCCCACAGGCCTGTTCGCCGGCGATGCGGCCCACCCGATGGATGCGGCCTTCGCCGGCTACGCCTGGCAGAACGATCAGCGCATCGCGGCGCAGACCGGGCAGGTGTTCTCCGAAGCCTATCGCGCCCTGATCTTCGAGACCTCCGGCCTCGTGTTCGACTCGGCCGCGACCACCCTGGGCGTCGTGGCGATCGGGCTGACCGCGTCCGGCTCCGAGGCCGAGGGGCTGCAGGCATTGCAGCAGGCCCGCTACGTCGAGGGACGGGATACCGCGGACCGTTCCGTCGTGGCGGATGTGCTGACCCGGGCCGGCTTCGCCGAGCCTGCCGCACGGGTGACGGCGTCCGACGAAACGCTCCGCGACAGCGGCCGCCGCCGGATCGACGCCGCGCGCCGGATGATGGCGCAGTTCGGGGTCCGGGGTGTTCCCGCCCTCGTCATCGCGGACGGGCGCGGCGCCCGGCTGATGCCGAGCGGCATTCTGTTCGGCGACCGGGACGGGCTGGCCGCCGAGCTTCAGGCAGGATCAGGGGGATTATCATGACGCAGACCACCACGGCGCCCGAAACCGGATTGCGCTGGACCCACTTTCCCGCCGGGCCGGACGGCTTCTTTCGGGCCCCGGTCCTGGTCGAAGGGCCGACCGAGGCGATCCTGATCGATGGCGGGTTCACCTTTTCCGACGGTCGCGCCCTCGCGGAGGCGATCGCCGCCACGGGCAAGCGGCTGACCACGATCTATGTCAGCCAGTCGGACCCGGATTATTATTTCGGCCTGACGCCGGTCTGCCACGCCTTCCCCGAGGCGCGGGTGCTCGCCGCCTCGGCCACGGTGGCGGCCATCGCCGCCTCGGTCGACAAGAAGATCGCCGCCTGGGGGCCGCAGCTCGGAACGAACGGCCCGCAGACCCGGGACGGGACGGTGATGCCGGAGGCGTTCGACGGGGCTGCCCTCGCGGTCGATGGCGAGCGGGTGGAGATCGTGCCAGCCGCCGGTCTGCCCAACCGGCGCACCCTGTTCGTGCCGGCGCTGAACGCGGTGTTCGGCGGCGTCCTGATCTTCTCCGGCGTCCATGTCTGGACCGCCGACACGCAGAGCCCGAAGGCACGCGCCGCCTGGATCGCCGAACTCGATCGCATCGCCGCCCGCCGACCCGTCGTCGTGGTGCCGGGCCATCAGGTGCCGGACGCGGCGACCGACGCGTCAGCCCTCGCCTTCACCCGGGCCTACCTCCTGGCCTTCGAGGAGGAATTGGCCAAGGGCGGCGATGCCGCCGCGCTGACCGCGGCGATGCAGGCCCGGTTCCCGGGCCTCGGCATGGGCATCGCCCTCGACATCGGCGCCAAGGTCGCCACCGGTGCGATGAGCTGGGGATGAGGGTGCCTCGGCTCAGGTGGTGAGGACAGCCCGTCAGAAAGCGTAGCGCACGGTGCAATAGGGCATCCGCTCGGCGAGCAGGGCCTTGAACCGGGCGAGCCATTGGCCCTTCCAGCCGGTGCGGTAGCGCAGGTTGGCTCCGCCGCCTTCCGAGACCTTCGCCTCCTGGATGTCGGGGCGCCACAGCAGGTCCTCGGCCTTGGGGTGCCATCCGAGATTGACCGCGTGCAGGTCGGCATTGTGGGTCAGGAGGATGATCTCCGCCTTCAGCTGCGCCCGGGCCGCCGGCCCGATGCCGTCGTCGATCGCCTCGAACAGCGCCCGCCAATCCGCCTCCCAGCCCTCGTAGAGGATCACCGGCGAGAAATTGACGTGGACCTCGTAGCCGGCGGCGACGAAGTCGTCGATCGCGGCGATGCGCTCCGGGATCGGGGCGGTGCGGACATCGACGATGCGGGCGATGCGCTCCGGCATCAGCGAGAAGCGGATCCGGGTCTTGCCCTGCGGATCGTAGGCGAGGAGGTCGCGATTCACCGCCTTGGTGGCGAAGGAGGCCTTGGCGTTGGGCAGGTCGCGGAACAGGCCGACGAGGTCGCGCACGGTGTCGCTGACCATGGCGTCGACGGAGAGGTCGCCGTTCTCGCCGAGGTCGTAGACCCAACGCGCGGCGTCGATGGTGTCGGGCTCGGTCAGCGGCCCTTGGCGGGCGGCGTGGCGGGCGATGGCGGCGGCCACCGCCTCGACATTGACGAACAGCGAAATCGGGTTGGCGAAGCCCTTGCGCCGGGGCACGTAGCAATAGGCGCAGGCCATGGCGCAGCCGTTCGAGGTCGAAGGCGCGATGAAGTGGGCGCTGCGCCCGTTCGGACGCATCGCCAGACCCTTCTTCACACCGAGCACCAGCGTCGAGCGCTTGATCCGCACCCAGTCCTCGACCGACCCCGCATTGCCGTGCAGGCTCGGGATGTTCCAGTGCGAGGGCACCACGATGCGCTCGGCCGCGGGGAAGCGATCGAGAATCTCCCGACCCCGCGAAAAGTCCGGCACCGCCGGCTCGTGGTAGATGGTGCTGACGTCGAGGAGTTCGCGGGCGCGCGCCATGGGCTTTCGGGCTGTCGGGCTTTCCGGACCGCCGGCGGCCGATCCACAGCCCGGCAACGCGCCGCGACGGCGAGCGCTCCGTCGAAAGGGCGATCCGTCAGAAAGGCGATCCGCGCGCGACCCCTACAGGCGGGCCAGCAGTTCGGCCTTCTTGGCGTTGAACTCGGCCGCCGTCAGGATGCCCTTGCGCTGAAGCTCCGACAGCCGCTCGATGGTCGTCAGCACGTCGCCGGCCGGTGCTGCCGCGTGTGAATCGGTCGATGCCGGTTCGGGGGCGAACGGCTCGTGTGTGAACGGCTCGGGGGCAAAAGGTTCGGGCGTCGGAGGCCGCGTCCCGGCTTGCCCCTCGCCACGCTCGGCCCCGTCGAGGCGCCGCAGGGTCGCGAGGTCGATCGCGCCGGCCGGGCCGGAGAAGCGCAGGCTCGTGCCGCCGCCCTGCTGCTGCGAAACCCCGCTGATCAGGTGGTCGTCGGTGTCGTAGATGGCGACGCCGCTCTCGGTCTCGACCACGATGCGGCGCTGGGCCGGGAAATAGGCGTAGCGCATGCCGTTCTGCGACCCGGAGGTGGCCGGCGATCCCCATTCGGCGGGCCAGAACGGACCCGTGCCGCGTTGCGGCTCCGGCCGGTCTCCGCCGCGCGCGGGGTCGGACCAGCCCGTCGCCGGCAGCGCGGCCGCGAGGGTGGTGCACAGGGCATCGACCCGGGCCTTGAGGTCGGTGTTGAACATGTCGCCGATCATGGTCATGCCGGAGCCGGACCATTGCCCGAACCCGCCGAGATCCGGATGGTTGAACTGCGCCATCCGGCCGTGTCCGGCCTCGAGGGCGTGGACGAGGTGGCGCACGGCATCGAGGCTGACCCGGTAGCGGTCGGCGATGGCCTGCAGCCCGTTGGGACGATCCGTCATGCCCTGGTCTCCTCGCATGGGCGGCCCACGCCGGGCCGGATGCGGTTCAAGCATGACGCAAGCCGGCACGCGACGGAAGCCGGGAGGGCCGTTCGTACAACGCTTCCTGGTACAACCCGAACCGTTACCGTGCGGGTGCAAGAGTTTGCGCCGGGCACAAGAGTTTGCCCCGGGTGCAAGGGTCTGCCCCGGGCGCAAGGGTCTGCGCGAGGCGTACGGGTTCGGAGATCCCGCCCGGAGTCCGGCCGCACCGGCCCGCGGCGTTGCGCGTCGCAAAAAGATTTGCGCACCGGCGGACCTTCCGAGGAAGCGTGAGCGTTCCTGTCTCGATTTTCCGAGTCCGGGCGCCGCGCAGCGTCCGGCTCGACGCATGACCTGATCCTCGCCCGGAGCCACCATGGCCGACACGACGAATCCCGCCGACCGATCGATCCCGTACGGCCGCGCCAAGCGTTCGCGCATCAAGGAGGGCTCGCCCTATCCCCTCGGCGCGAACTGGGACGGCCTCGGCGTCAATTTCGCGCTGTTCTCCGCCCACGCCACCAAGGTCGAGCTGTGCCTGTTCGACGATGACGGCGTGAACGAGATCGAGCGGATCGAGCTGCCCGAGTACACCGACGAGATTTGGCACGGCTACCTGCCCGACGCGCGCCCCGGCACCATCTACGGCTACCGCGTCCACGGCCCCTACGAGCCGAAGGCGGGCCATCGCTTCAACCCCAACAAGCTGCTCATCGACCCCTACGCCAAGGGCCTCGTCGGCTCGATCACCTGGAACCCGGCGCTGTTCGGCTACCAGATGGAGACGGGCGACGACCTGACCTTCGACGAGCGCGATTCCGCGCCCTTCACCCGCCGGTCCCGCGTCATCGACCCGGCCTTCACCTGGGGCCGGGACCGCAAGCCGCACGTGCCGTGGGAGAAGACGATCTTCTACGAGACCCACGTGAAGGGCTTCACCAAGCTGCACCCGGCGGTGCCCGAGAAGCTGCGCGGCACCTATGCCGGTCTCGGCACCCCGGCGGTGCTCGACTACATCAAGAGCCTCGGCGTCACCTCGGTGGAACTCCTGCCGGTCCACGCCTTCGTGCAGGACGACTACCTGCAGGAGAAGGACCTGGTGAACTACTGGGGCTACAACACCATCTCGTTCTTCACGCCCGCCCGGCGCTATTCGGCGGTGCCGGACTTCGCCTTCTCCGAATTCAAGGAGATGGTGGCGCGCATGCACGGCGCCGGCCTCGAGGTCATTCTCGACGTGGTCTACAACCACACCGCCGAGGGCAACGAGAAGGGTCCGACCCTGTCGTTCAAGGGCGTCGACAACGCCTCGTACTACCGGCTGATGCCCAAGGAGCCGCGCTACTACATCAACGATACCGGCACCGGAAACACCTTCAACCTCTCGAACCCCCGCGTGCTGCAGCTGGTGACCGATAGCCTGCGCTACTGGGCCACCGAAATGCGGGTCGACGGCTTCCGCTTCGATCTCGCCACCATCCTGGGCCGCGAGCCGCACGGCTTCGACGAGGGCGGCGGCTTCCTCGACACCTGCCGCCAGGACCCGGTGCTGAACAACGTCAAGCTGATCGCCGAGCCCTGGGATTGCGGTCCGGGCGGCTACCAGGTCGGCGGCTTCCCGCCCGGCTGGGCCGAGTGGAACGACCGGTTCCGCGACGACGTGCGCGGCTATTGGCGCGGCGACGAGGGCATGCTGCCGGATCTCGCCGCCCGGCTTACCGGCTCGGCCGACAAGTTCAACAAGCGCGGGCGCAAGCCCTGGGCATCGGTGAACTTCCTCACCGCCCATGACGGCTTCACGCTGAACGACACCGTGTCGTACAACGAGAAGCACAACATGGCCAACGGCGAGGACAACCGCGACGGCCACTCGCACAACCTGTCGAACAATTATGGCGCCGAGGGCCCGACCGACGATCCGGAGATCCGCGCCATCCGGCTGCGCCAGATGCGCAACATGCTGGCGACCCTGTTCCTGTCGCGCGGCACCCCGATGCTGCTGGCCGGCGACGAGTTCGCCCGCACCCAGAACGGCAACAACAACGCCTATTGCCAGGACAACGAGATCTCCTGGCTCGACTGGGAGGCCGTCGGTCCGGAGGAGCGCGATCTCGCCGAGTTCACGCAGCGCCTGACCCTGCTGCGCGAAGCCCTGCCGATCCTCACTCGCGGACGCTTCCTCACGGGCGCCTACGACGAGGAGTTCGGGGTCAAGGACGTGACCTGGCTGAAGCCGGACGGCACCGAGATGTCGCCCGAGAACTGGACGCAAGGGGACGCCCGCGCCATCGCGGTGCTGCTCGACGGGCGCGCCCAGGCCTCCGGCATCCACCGGCGCGGCGGCGATGCCACCCTGCTCCTGCTCTACAACGCCTATCACGACCTCGTGTCGTTCACGCTGCCGGAATCGGTCGGCGGCGTCGGCTGGACCCGGCTTCTCGACACCAACCTGCCCGACAGCCAGGACGTGGTCAGCAAGCCGATCGGCGCCACCTACGACGTCACCGGGCGCTCGATGCTGATGTTCGTGCTCAAGCCCGAAGAGGTCGACGGCGTCGACGCCAGCGACATGGAGCGCTCCTACCAGCACGTGATGCAGGCCTTCGAGCGCGCCAACGTCAACAGCGTCCGCTTCGAGACCGAGCAGCGCTGACGCCAACCGGACCGGCCGCGCGCGCCCCGTCGCGCGGCCGCCTCACGCTCCCCCCGCGCGGCCGTCTTCGGACCGTCGCGGGGCCGGATCGCGCGTGCCGCCTCGCGAGACTGTCACCGCCGCGCGGTCCACCGAGGGAACGATGCGTCCGCCCAGTGTTTGTCGCGTGTTAGGCGAGGCCGGCGGGAGCCTCCTCCCGGAGCCTCCCGGTTTGATTGCGCGACCATGATCGAGACCCCCACCATCCCATCGACGGACGAGACCCTGTCGGCGGACAAGACAAGCGCGACCACCCGGCCCGCGATGGCGGCGGTCGGCCCCGACGCCGGTCCCGAGGCCGCGTTCTTCTTCGCAGCCCTGGCCGCTTCGCGCATGCCGATGGTGGTGAGCGATCCCCGCCTGCCCGACAATCCGATCATCTTCACCAACGACGCCTTCCTGGAGATGACCGGCTACGGTCGCGACGAGGTCATCGACCGCAACTGCCGCTTCCTGCAGGGGCCGGAAACCGACCGCGCCTCGGTGCGCGAATTGGCGCGCGGCATCGCCGCCCGCGAGAACGTGGCGACCGAGATCATCAATTACCGCAAGGACGGCACGCCGTTCTGGAACGCCCTGTTCGTATCGCCAATCTACGACGCGAGCGGGACGCTGGTGTACTTCTTCGCCTCGCAGCTCGACGTTTCGCGCCGGCGCGACGCCGAGGAAGCGCTGGGGCAGGCCCAGAAGATGGAGGCCCTCGGGCAGCTCACCGGCGGCATCGCGCACGACTTCAACAACCTGCTGCAGGTCATCGTCGGCTACGTCGACATCGTCGGCTCCGGCCTCGACGACCCCGAAGCCGACCGCCGCCGTCTGCGCCGCGCCACCGACAACATCCGCACCGCCGCCGAGCGTGCCACCACCCTGACCCAGCAATTGCTGGCGTTCGCCCGCAAGCAGCGCCTGGAGGGGCGCTCCGTGAACCTCAACGCCCTGGTGCAGGGCATGGCCGATATGGCGAGCCGCACCCTCGGCGAGACCATCAGCATCGGGTTCGACCTCAGTCCCGAGCTGTGGACCTGCCGGGTCGATCCGACCCAGGCCGAGGTCGCCCTGCTCAACATCTTCATCAATGCCCGCGACGCCATGCCGGAGGGCGGGCGCCTCACCGTCGCGACCGAGAACCACGTCATCGCCGACGATTCCGGGAGCACCCTGGCGCCCGGCCGCTACGTCACCGTCAGCCTCTCGGATTCCGGAAGCGGCATCCCGCCCCACGTGTTGGCGCGGGTGATGGACCCGTTCTTCACCACCAAGGAGGAGGGCAAGGGCACCGGCCTCGGCCTGTCGATGGTCTACGGCTTCGCCAAGCAGTCGGGCGGCGCCGCGCGGATCGAATCGGTGCTGGGGGAGGGCACCATCGTGCGGCTGTCCTTCCCGGCCGCCGAGCAGGAAGCGGCGGACCCGGCCCCGGCGGCGGCGCTCGATCCAGCCCAGGACGGCACGGGCACGGAGACCATCCTGATCGTCGACGACCGGGACGATGTGGCGGAACTGGCCCGCACCATCCTGCGCGACTTCGGCTACACCACCCTGATGGCGCAGAACGGACGCGAGGCCCTCGAGGTGCTCGACGCCGGCGGTCCCATCGACCTGCTGTTCACCGACCTGATCATGCCCGGCGGCATGAACGGCATCGCGCTGGGGCGCGAGGCCAAGCGCCGGCGCCCGGACCTCAAGGTTCTGCTGACCACCGGCTACGCCGAGGCGAGCCTGGAGCGAACCGATGCCGGTGGCTCGGAGTTCGATCTGTTGAACAAGCCCTATCGCCGGACGGACCTGATCCGCCGGGTGCGGGCGATCCTCGACGGACCCGGTCCCCTCGGCTGAGACGCCGGCCGGGTCCGTCCCACCGGAGTGCGTTCGGATGGCCCAGGGCGACAAGTCGAAATACACCGACAAGCAGATCCGCAAGGCCGAGCACATCGCCGAATCCTACGAATCGCGCGGAGTGCCGGAGAAGCAGGCCGAGGCGCGGGCCTGGGCCACCGTCAACAAGGACGACGGTGGCGGCAAGAAACCCGGCGGTTCCGGCCGGGGCCGGGCGACCGGGCACCCAGCCTCCCATCTCGGCGGCGAGACGGGAGGGAAAGCCTCCGCCTCCCGGACTGCGGAACAGCGCTCCGCTTCGGCCAAGAAGGCCGCCGCGACCCGCAAGCACAATGCCGAGGCGGCGCGTCACGCGTCGTGACAGGCGGCCAAGGGCCGATCGGCTGGCCGATTTACTCGGCGCCGTCATTCCGGGGCGCCACAGCGGCGTGCAATCCAGATCCGCCGATGGCGCGAAGTCCTGCACCACCTGCGTGTCTGGATCCCGGGCTCCGCTGCGCGGCCCCGGGATGACGCCGCGCTTCCCGTGAGTCTCCGGCAGGACCCTGTCGGCACGATGACCCCACCGGCAGAGACGAAAGAACGACCCCGCGCCCGCGTGAGGGCTACGGATTCGGCCGTCTCAGGCCATCGCGGTCTTCAGGTGCTGGTCGACCTTGTCGAGGAAGCCGGTGGTCGAAAGCCACTTCTGATTCGGACCGACCAGGAGGGCGAGGTCCTTGGTCATGAAGCCAGCCTCGACGGTGTCGATGCAGGTCTTCTCCAGGGTGGCGGCGAAGGTGGCCAAAGCCGCGTTGTCGTCGAGCTTGGCGCGGTGCGCGAGGCCACGGCTCCAGGCGAAGATCGACGCGATCGAGTTGGTCGAGGTCTCCTTGCCCTTCTGGTGCTCGCGGTAATGGCGGGTCACCGTGCCGTGCGCGGCCTCGGCCTCGACAGTCCGGCCATCGGGGGTGAGCAGCACGGAGGTCATCAGGCCGAGCGAGCCGAAGCCCTGCGCCACGGTGTCGGACTGCACGTCGCCGTCGTAGTTCTTGCAGGCCCAGACGTAGCCGCCCGACCACTTGAGGGCCGAGGCCACCATGTCGTCGATCAGGCGGTGCTCGTAGGTGATGCCGGCGGCGTCGAACTTCGCCTTGAACTCGTTCTGGAAGACCTCTTCGAACAGGTCCTTGAAGCGGCCGTCATAGGCCTTGAGGATGGTGTTCTTTGTCGAGAGATAGACCGGGTACTTCCGGTTGAGGCCGTAATTCATCGAGGCGCGGGCGAAGTCGCGGATCGAATCGTCGAGGTTATACATCGCCTGGGCGACGCCGGCGCTCGGGAACTTGAAGACCTCGCGCTCGATCACCGTGCCATCGTCGCCTTCGAACTTGATGGTCAGGCGGCCCTTGCCCGGCACCTTGAAGTCGGTGGCCTTGTACTGGTCGCCGTAGGCGTGGCGACCGACGACGATCGGCTGGGTCCAGCCCGGCACCAGGCGGGGCACGTTCTGGCAGATGATCGGCTCGCGGAAGATCACGCCGCCGAGGATGTTGCGGATGGTGCCGTTGGGCGACTTCCACATTTCCTTCAGGTTGAATTCCTTCACCCGCTGCTCATCGGGGGTGATGGTCGCGCATTTCACGCCGACGCCGTGCCGCTTGATCGCCTCGGCGGCCCGCACGGTGACCTGATCGTTGGTGGCGTCGCGGTGCTCGACGCCGAGATCGTAATATTCGAGGTTCAGATCGAGGTAGGGATGGATCAGCTTGTTCTTGATCTCGCTCCAGATGATCCGGGTCATCTCGTCGCCGTCGAGCTCGACGACCGGGTTCGCAACCTTGATCTTGTCCATCAGCAGCACGCCTTCCTGAGCCAGGATGTCCACCGGCTCCCCGCAAGGCGGATGCCGGTCCCGCGCCGTCCTTAGCCCGCGCGGTCCCGAGGCGGAAGCGCGGCAGCCCTGTCCCGGACCCGTCTTCGGCGCCTCCGCGCTGACAAACCTTTTGCCCTGTCAGGGAGCGGCGACGAGGCGCGCGATCTTGGTGGCCTGATCGAACATCGCGTTCAGCGCCTCCTGGATCTCGGTGGCCGAACTCGCAGTACGAAAGTAGCCCGGCGACGCGCATTTTTGCAGTGCTCCGGGCACCCCCGGGATCAGGTTGTTCACGATGTGATTTTCGACCCGAACGGGCTCGTACGGATGATCCGGCTTCGCGATCGGCACATACGGGATGTGGAGAATCGAGATGGTGATGCCCCGGTCCTTCAAAGGCTTGCACAGGGACGGATCGAGCAGTCCCGCCTGCGAATACGTAAATTTGGGCGCGTTGTAATACTGGTTGTTGTTCATCCCGTCCGTCACCACGAACACGTAGGGTAGCGCCCGCTTGGCGCTCAGGCCGTCGCCCACACTGGTGATCATGCGATTGACCACCGGAAAAACGTTCTCGTAATGCGTCCCGCCGCTCCCGCGCGGAACCGACGCGACGCCAATATCCATGTAATTCTCGAGATTGACCTTGGTCAGTGAATCCAGGTCGGAGGTCACGCCGGCAGCGGTTTCGAGCTTGCTCACGAACGGGTACAGGCCGATGCGGAACTGATTGTTCAGGGTCAGGTTGCTCTTAGCCTTGGCAATCAATCCCTGGACCGCGTTGCTCACCGTCGCGATGCGAAGCTCGACATTGTACTTCTTCGACAGAGCGAAGCCCTCGTAGCCCGGAAAATGGCAGGCGAAGGAGCAGTTGTTGGGGTATCCAAAATTCATATCGGGGTTGAGCTTGCCGAACTCGGTCTGCGCGACGGGCGAGGTCGGAAAGCCCATCGAGCCGGACGTATCGAGCAGCAGGTAGAAATCGACGTAGCTGCTGAGGGTCAGGCTGGAGACGGATTTTCCCGCGACCGCGACCGACGCCATATCGCCCAGGACCTTGCTGAACGGCGACAGGAAACTCGAGCCGTAGGTCACCTGAGCCGTGATGACGCCGCCGGTGCGGGTCACCGTCAGGTCCGGGATGAGCGGCAGGCTCGTGAGCATCGGCCCGGCATTGACCCGGAAAGCGGCGAGCCCGCGCGCCTTCGCCAGCGCCAGGGCCGATTGCGTCGGGTCATCTTCGCCCTTCGGATTCTGCGAAATGTAGTCCCGCGCCGTCGCGATGGCGGTGATGGTGGCGGCGTCCGCCGCGCGGTCGAAATGGGTCCGGTAGTTGACGCCGCGCATGTAATCGAGCCCGAGGCCCGTTATGCCGATCAGCGGCACCAGGCTGAGGGCGAAGATCAGGACGACGTTGCCGCCGCGATCGGCGCGCAGGCGACGCAGGCAACGCGTGAATCGGGAGAGGGGAGCGGCGATCATCGGGAGGGCCTCACGACGCAGGGCAGGCACGGGCGGTCGTCGTGCCGCCGCTCGGGTCGAAGGCGATCCCGGCGACGTAGCGCGGCGAGAGGTAGAAGGATTTGGCGATGCGGACGGAGCCGACCACGGATTGGGCGATCAGCGGCTTGTAGTCGAACACGACATCGGCCACGACGAGGAACCCCGGCCCGAAGGTGTCGTTCGGGAGCGTCGCCGGGCTCGGCCCCGCGGTGTTGGGGGCCGCGACCAGAACGTCGGTGCAGGAGCGCCCCTGACCCGACGTCCAGGTGACACGGGGGACGAAGGTGCAGGTCGTGGTGCAGCCGAGGGGGAGGGTCCGGAACTGGACGCCGGACAGCGACCATTTCAGCAGGGTCCAGACCGAGACGTTCTGCTCCCTGGCCGCCTTCATGGCCTCCGGGAACATCACGAGCTGGGCGCGCGAGATCGCCAGGATTTCGGTCTGGGTGATGCTGCCGGTGTCGTTGCGGGCGACGAGATCCGCCAGGGTGCTGGCGGCCAGCTCCACCTTGCGCATCATGATGATGTAGCGGACCAGGTCGAAGGTTACCGCCGACAGGATGATCATCACTGGAACGATCAGGGCGAACTCGACGATCGCGATCCCACGCCGGTCGGCGCGGAACCGCTTGAGGGTCCGGCGGCTCGTGAGACGTCGCAGGCTCATGCAGAGTCGCAGGCTGCGGAGTCGAAGGCTGCAGCGTCGAAGGCTCATGGCTGCCTCAGCATGGGACCTGGACGTTGCGCGTGGTGAAGGGCTCGTTGCGGAAGGCGATCGCCGCCCGCGCGTAGGAGACCTTCCCGAAAGTCGAGTCCGTGCCGAGATTGAGGCCGAGCCAGAGAAAGCTGAACACCGGCACCGGATAGAAGACCTGGATGTAGCCGTAGGTCCCCGGCGCGCCGGGGCAATACGGCGTCCGATCCTTGTCCATCACCACCGGGACGAGGCCGGTCTCCTCCGGGTTGATGAAGGCGGCAAATCCGCCGCCGGAGCCGGTCAGGGTCGTGGTCTGAAGGCTGGTGATGATCCGGTCGCACGACAGCCCGGCAATCAGCTTGGTGCAGAAGACCGTCTTGCGGAACCCGTTGGCGGTGGACGCGCCCTGCGTCAGCGCGCCGAGCATGACGGCACGGCTCGCATCGGCCGTCGCCTTCTCCACGGCCGCATAACAGAAGATATACAGGCCGCATTGAAGGATTTCGACGAAGACGAGCATGAACAACGGCATGACCATGGCGAACTCGACTGCTGTCGCGCCGCTGGCGGAGCGTCGAAATCCGTACAACCGTCTCTTGCACCGCGTTGCGAACGGCAGGACGGTCGTTGCGGCGCCAGTAGTCTGTCGATCCGGGTCTATAATCCGTGCCGTCATTGTGAGACCAGCGGGCTCCTTTGAATTCACTCCGACTATCCGCAGTCCGAATCCGTCTAGACCAGCAATGCGCGCCAAGCCTTAAGGTCGCATTACGCCGGTCGTCGAAGGTCGCGGTCATCGGCCAAGGCCGGCCCGATCTCCCGTATGCGCCCGCAATCCTGGTTCATGCCTGGATCAAGCCCGGACCACGGCCGGGCCAGGGCTGGGCCAGGGCTGGACATTGCCCGCAACAACCGGAATCTGCCGATCCGACGGTCGCCGGGCGCCTTTCGAACCGCCCGCGACCCCTGTCCGCCACCATCAGCGACGAGATCACCATGAGCGAACGCATCATCCTCCGGGCCGGCGAGGCCCTGGTCGCCGGCGGCCCGCCGAACACCGCCTCCGAGCCCGAAGTCATCATCGGCGAACTCGACGGTCCGGTGGGCACCGCGCTCGCCACCCTGACGGGCGATCAGGTCGTCGGCCACAGCCGCGTCTTCGCCCTCCTCAACACCGACATCATGGTGCGGCCGGTGACGCTGTGCGTCTCCAAGGTCAGCGTCACCGAGAGCAAGTACACCTCGATCCTGATGGGCACGGTGCAGTTCGCCATCGCCAACGGCGTGCTCGACGCGGTGCGGGCCGGCTACATCCCCAAGGAGAAGGCCAACGACCTCGGCATCATCTGCTCGGTCTGGCTCAGCCCCGGCGTGATCGAGGCCGAGACCGTCGATCACAAGGCTTTGTTCGACATCCAGCGCCGGGGCATGACCGAGGCGATCCGCAAGGCGATGACCAACGAGCCCTCGATCGACTGGCTGCTGGAGAACCAGGACAAGATCATCCACAAGTATTATCAGATGGGTCTCGACGGAAAGATCTGAGACGGACCACGCCCGGCCGGGCCGGCGGCGCTTTGCCGTCGCGCCCGGCTCGTGCGACAGGGCGCGGATGCCCGCCGCCCCACCCGCTGCCGACGCCATGACCCAACCAGCCTCGACCCAACCAGACTCGACCCAACCAGACCCGAACCCGCCCGCCGGCCCGGTCGTCATCCTGGTCCAGCCGCAGCTCGCCGAGAACATCGGCATGACCGCGCGCGCCATGGCGAATTTCGGCTTGTCGGAGCTTCGTCTGGTGGCGCCCAAGAACGGCTGGCCCAAGAAGGGCGTGCGCGAGGCGGCCTCCGGCGCCACCCACATCCTCGACGGCGCCTCCGTTCACGCCACTCTCGGCGAGGCGATCGCCGATCTGCACTACGTGCTGGCCACCACCGCCCGCGAGCGCGGGCAGATGAAGCGGGTCTACGCCCCGGACGAGGCCATGCGCGACGTGGCGGGGCGCACCGGCCAGCGCGTCGGCATCCTGTTCGGGCGCGAGCGTGCGGGCCTCGACAACGACGAGGTCTCGCTCGCCGACGCCATCGTGACCTTCCCGGTCGACGCGCGCTTCTCGTCGCTGAACCTCGCCCAGGGCGTCCTGCTGATGGGCTACGAGTGGCGCAGGGCCGCCGGCCTGTCGGCGCTGCCCTTCACCGGGGAGATGCTGTCGCCGCCCGCCACCCGCGAGGCGATGGCCTCCCTGTTCGCGTCCCTGGAGGAGGGCTTGGCCCGGGCCGGGTTCTATCCGCCCGAGAAGCGGGACATCATCGCCCGGAACATGCGCGACATGCTCCACCGCATGGCCATGACCGAGCAGGATGTGCGGACGATGCGCGGCGCTTTGCGCGCCCTCATGACTCGCAAGACAAACTGACGGCAACACATCCAAGAACAGGCGATCTTAACGGCGTCGCTATATTTGCATGGCAGCCTACAGCCCCATGCCTCTTCATCGTCTCACCACGTTCGGCGGCGAGTTCGCCTCCGCCTCCCGCGAAGCGGCGTTCCAGGCGGAGCGCCTGCCGGAGACGCTGCGGCACACGTGGGTGATCTTCCTGACCTGCATCGCGGTGAACGTGCTGCTGTTTGCCAACGATGCGAGCTTCATCAGCGGTCAGGACGGTCTCGGCGAGATGCTGGTGGCACGCCTTACCATCCTGTTGGCGACCCTGGGCGGGCTCGTCGCCCTGCCGCATATCCGGACGTTCGCCCGGCTGCAGCAGCTCCTCATCCTGTGGCAGGTGCTGGTGAGCGTGGCCATCGGCTGCCTCTGCGGGTCGCGGACGGACAACGCCGTCCTGGCGACCCTTCTGGTTCCCTCCGCCTTCATGCTCCTGCTGCCGCTGAGCTTCGCCTGGACGGCCATCGCCGGCAGCTTCTCCGGCATCGTCCTGCTGGCGGGATACCTGATGCCGCGATCCGCGCCCGCCGCGGGCATCGGCATGACGATCGAGGTCAGCCTGGCGATCCTGACGATCCTGCTGTTCGTCGCGCGCTCGAACCGCCTGAGGCGGCTCGAATGGGCTGCGGCCGGAGCCGAGCGCAAGGTGAGCGGCGAACTCGCGGAGAGCCGCGAGCTGTTCGAGGCGATGTTCCGGGCGGTCCCGGTGCCGATCGTCATGTCGAACGCCGCCACCGGACGACTCGTCAGCACCAACGATGCCGGATTCCGATTTTTCGAGATCGGCGCCGGTGACGTTCTGACCAATTACGGGACCCGGCATTTCCTCTCCCAGGCGGATCACCATCAGGTGCAGGAGATCCTGGGCCGCCAGGCGGTGATCCGGGACCGGGAGACCAGCATCGAGGTCCTCACGGGCGAGCGTCGCGACGTGCTCCTGTCGGTCGAGACGCTGCAGGTGGACGGGATCGTCTGCCACGTCTCCAGCCTCGTCGACATCACCAGCCGCAAGGCCGCCGAGGCGCAGATCCGCCTCGCCGCCAACCACGACGTGCTGACCGGCCTCGCCAACCGGGCCCTGTTCCAGGCGACGCTCGACACCGCCCTGGCGCGCGCCGCCTCCGAGGACGCGCAGGTCGGGCTCATCCTCCTCGACCTCGACGCGTTCAAGGAGATCAACGACACCCTCGGGCATGATTCCGGCGACGCCCTGCTCAAGGAGGTGGCCCGGCGGCTGTGTCAGGTGATCGGCCCCGACGATCTCGTGGCCCGGCTCGGCGGCGACGAATTCGTCATCCTCTCCTGCGGAACCGACGGGTCCGGCCGGAGCCGCATCCACGACGTCGCGGCGCGCATCCTCGACGCCCTGCGTCCCACGATGCCGATCGGCGGGCGGGTCGTCTCGCTCCGGGCGAGCCTCGGCCTCGCGCTCTATCCGGAGCACGCGCGCAACCCGGCGGACCTGTTCACCAATGCCGATCTCGCGCTCTACGCAGCCAAGGCCTCGGGGCGCAACCGCGCCACCCTGTTCGCGCCGGCCCTGCGGGCCAGCATCGAGGACCGGGTGACGGTGACCCGCGAGATGCGCGCGGCCCTGGAGATGGGCGGCGGACTCGTGGCCCATTACCAGCCGAAGATCGACATGCTGTCCGGGGCCGTGATCGGCTTCGAGGCTCTGGCGCGCTGGCAGCACCCGACCCGCGGGTTGCTCAAGCCCCGGGACTTCTCGGCCGTGTTCGACGACGGCGAGATCGGCATCGCGGCGAGCGACGCCCTGCGCCGGCAGATCATCGCCGACATCCTGCATTGGATCGGCCTCGGACTCGAGCCGGGCCGGGTCTTCCTCAACCTCGCCTCGGTGCAGTTCGCGCACGGCGATCTGACCCGGGGCTTCCTCGACGACGTCGACGGCGCCGGCCTCCCGCGCGCGCGGGTCGGGGTCGAGGTCACCGAGACCGTCCTGCTCGGCAGCCACGTGGACCGGGTCAGCAGCGTCCTGTCGGAATTGCACGCGGCCGGCATCCGCGTGGCGCTCGACGATTTCGGCACCGGCTACGCCTCGCTCACCCACCTCAAGCAGTTCCCGGTCGACGAGATCAAGATCGACCGCAGCTTCATCCAAGACCTGGGACGCAACACCAACGATGCCGCCATCGTCGCCGCCGTGCTGCAACTCGGCCGAAGCCTTGGGCTCGACATCACCGCCGAGGGGGTCGAGACGGCGGAGCAGGCTGGCTTCCTGCGCGACCACGGCTGCACCTTCGTGCAGGGCTACCTCCACGCCAAGCCGATGGCGGCAAACCGCGTCCCGGGTTTCCTGCGCAACCGCCCGGACCGGCGCGGCGACGAGGAAGCGGGAATCGTGCGCCAAATCGCCTGATCGGATCGTCGGCCAGGGCGCCCCGAACCGTCCAAGAGCGAAGGGGCTGACCCACCAAGTCGCTCAAGAATTCAGAAACCAAGTCATGATACGCGCTTCCACGAACGGATCATCAACCCCAGGTTGTATTCACCTCTATTGATCTTGAACGACAAATGATAATATAGAGGCAAGTATCATTGTCGAGTTTCCCGGCGCAATTCAAATGTACGTCGAAAATCTGGAATTTTCCTCTCGTTATTTTTTAGATCTGATCGAGAGCCAGGGGGTCAACGGCAGCTGGAGTTGGCAATTTGCCGAAAACCGGCACGTCTGGTCGCCGGGCCTGTTCCGCGTCCTCGGCCTCGACCCGCAGACCATCCGGCCGAGCTACGATCGCCTGGTCAGCCTGATCGATCCCCAGGACCGGGACACGGTGGAGACCGGTGTCGACCTGCTCCATGGCGTGACGCTCGGCCCTCAGACACTCCGCATCCGCCGACCGGACGGCGCGATCCGTGTGCTGTCGTCCCGGATCGAGATCTCTCTCACCCCGGACGGGCGCCCACGCGGGGCGGCCGGGGTCGTGCTGGACGTGACGCATCAGGAAATCCTGAGGGAGGCGCGCATGGCCGAGCAGCGCCGCCGCCGCGCCTGGTACGACGACCAGCGTATCCTGACGTTCTTCAGCGACCAGTCCCATCTGTTCACCTGTCAGGAGGAAGCCTCGGAACTGACCGGCCTCTCATCGGACGAAATCGCAGCCGACGCGTTCGTGACGATCGTGGCGGATGAGCGGGAGCATGCGCGGGCTGAGAATGCCGAGGCACTGGCGGCGGGAAGGGCCTTCCGGGTGACGCCCCACATGCGCATCGCCCGGCACGATCGGGCCTTGTTCGAAGCGTTCATCGTCCCGATCCGCGATGCGGGCGGAGCGATCCGAGAATGGGCCGGCATCACCCGGCCGATGGGCTCGAAGGCCTCTCCGGCCACCGAACTGCTTCTGGAGGGGCTCGAACAGGCTATCGACGGGCGCCACATGCGCGCCGCCCGTGCCCTGCTCGATTGGTCGATGACCGACCTCGCCCAGGCTGCCGGCCTGTCGCTGTCGACGGTCAAGCGCATGGAGGAGAATGTCGACGGCGCCGCGCCGGCGTCCCGCCACAAGGCGGTGGCGACCCTGCGCCGCTTCGGCATCCGCTTCTCCCTAATGGAGGGCGGCGTCATCGGGGTCAGCGCGACCTGACGCGCTCCGTCGGCCGGGGCACCCTGCCTGGGATAAGCCCCTCGGCCGCGTCGCGCCGGGGCCTGCATTCCATCGGCGATCAGGTGCCCGGCATGCTCCAGGGCGGTCGGCGCCGGCACCGTGTCGGGCCGGCCCCTGCGGCGGCCCGGTGGACGTTATGCGCCCGGGGCAAGAACAGCGTCAGGCTCTGACGAACATCGGCACCACTTCGCCATGGGTTCAACGCCGACCGCGTCGCGCGAATAGTTCGGCACCGACCGCCATCCGGTCTGATTTACATGTTTCGTACGCCCGATAACCGACTTAAAGTTGCATCATACGCGAATATGCTTTGTTCGATTTGACATTATACAATTTAAATATCATTTGTTGTTTTCCTTCGGTCGGACACCAATGAACGTCGACGATCTCGAATTTTCATCTGGACAGTTTCTGAACCTGATCGAGAGCCAGGGGGTCACCGGCACCTGGGGCTGGCGCTTTGCCGACAACCAGCACATCTGGTCGCCGGGCCTGTTCCGCGTCGTCGGCCTCGACGCCCAGAGCACCCGGCCGAGCTACGATCGTCTGGTCGGCCTGATCCATCCCGAGGATCGCGAGAGGATGCAGACCGGATTCGACCTGATCCACGGCGTGACGCTCGGCCAGCAAACCCTCCGCATCCTCCGTCCGGACAACGCAATCCGTGTCGTATCGGCCCGGACCGAGATCTACCTCGGGGCGGACGGACGTCCGCGCGGCGCGGCCGGCGTCGTGCTGGACGTGACGGATCAGGAGCGGCTGCGCGAGGCCCGCATCATCGAGCAGCAGCGCAGGCGAGCCCTGTTCCGGCAGACGCGGACACTGACCTTCTCCAACGATCCGGACTACGCGTTCTCGATGCCCCAGGAAGCCTCCGAGCTGACCGGCCTGCCGCTCCAGGACATCTCGGCAGATGCCTTCCAGTCGGTGGTTCGCGAGGAGCGCGAGCATTGGCGCGGGCTGAGCATCGAGGGCCAGCGCTCAGGGCTGGTGCATGTGACGAAACCCGTCCTGTACCTGGCCGGCGATGATCGCGGGCGCTTCGAGGTGTTCACCGTTCCGATCCGCGATGCGGCCGGCGTGGTGGTGGACTGGAGCAGCCTGACCCGCCCCATCGGATCGCACACACCCCTGGCCGACGACCGGCTTCGCGAGGGCCTTGAGCAGGCCATCGACGGGCGCCATCTGCGCGCCGCCCGCGCGCTTCTGGATTGGTCGATGACCGATCTCGCCCAGGCTGCCGGCCTGTCGCTCTCCACCGTCAAGCGCATGGAGGAGAACGTCGACAGGATCGCGAGCCAATCCCGACACCGGGCCATGGAAACCCTGCGCCGGTTCGGCATCCGCTTCTCCCTCATGGACGGCGGCGTCATCGGCGTCAGCGCGACATGAAGTGCTCGGTCGGCCGAACCTCGCGAGACGCAAAATCAGCGTCCGGCCCGGCAAACTCAGCGTCCGGTTCGGCAAACTCAGCGTCCGGATTGAAATGAGCGTCATCGACGCCGGCTCGCCTGGGTGTCGGCCTGCCCACCTTGCTATGGATAGTTCGTCCTGACCGAAAGATGCTTGAGTTCGTTCATGCAACTCTCGATTGACTGACGTAAACTTGTGTTACCGCGTGTTGATCCCGGACCGAAATCGTCACTATAGGTCGAAACTAGCTTTTGTTGGTTTTTGGCCCGAAACGCATGGACGTCGACGACCTCGGATTCTCATCCCGGTATTTCCTCACCCTGATCGAGAGCCAGGGTATGACCGGAACCTGGGGTTGGCGTTTCGTCGACCACCAGCACGTCTGGTCGCCGGGCCTGTTCCACGTGCTCGGCCTCGACGCCCAGAGTACCCGGCCGAGCTACGATCGTCTGGTCGGCCTGATCCATCCCCAGGACCGCCACAGGGTGCAGACCGGCGCCGACCTGAGGCACGGCGTGACGCTCGGCCAGCAGACTCTCCGCATCCTCCGACCGGACAAAACCGTCCGCATGCTGTCGGCTCGGACCGAGATCTATCTGGGAGTGGACGGACGTCCCCGTGGCGCGGCCGGGGTCGTGCTGGACGTGACGGATCAGGCGATCCTGCAACAGGCGCGTTTGACCGAGAAACGGCATCGGCGGGCGCTGTTTCTGGAAAAGCGCATTCTGACCTTCTCCAGCCATGAGACCAATCGGTTCTCATCGCAGGAAGAATCGTCGGAAATGACCGGCATTCCGATGAGTGACATCGCGACCGATGCGTTCGTGGCCATCGTGGACGAGGACCGGGAGCGTATGCGGGTCGAGAACGGAGTATTGCTGGAGGCCGGGAAGGCCTACCGGTCGGTCGCTCTCTTGCGCCTTGCCGGCAACAACCGCGGCCGCTTCGAGAGCTTCATCGTCCCGGTCCGTTCTGAGGGCGGGGATGTCCGGGAATGGGCCGGCGTCACCCGCCCGATGGGCTCGACCATGTCGCCGGTCGCCGATCAATTTCTCGAAGGTCTCGAGCAGGCCATCGACGGACGTCATCTGCGCGCCGCCCGTGCCCTGCTGGACTGGTCGATGACCCAGTTCGCCGAGGCCGCCGGCCTGTCGCTCTCCACCGTCAAGCGCATGGAGGAGAACATCGACGGGATCGCGCTGCAGTCCCGCCACAAGGCCGTGGCGACCCTGCGCCGCTTCGGCATCCGCTTCTCCCTGATGGAGGGCGGCGTCATCGGCGTCAGCGCGACGTAGCGCGCTGACGGTCGTGGCGAAGGGAGCGGCCTCAGCCGAGCTGAGCGAGGGCCTGCTCCACGTCGGCGATCAGGTCCTCGACGTTTTCGAGGCCGATCGACAGGCGCACCGTCTCCGGGCCGACCATGGCGGCGGCCTTGTCGGCGGGGTCGAGCTGGCGGTGGGTTGTGGTCGCCGGGTGGATCGCCAGGGATTTGATCTCGCCGATGTTCACGAGGTGCGAGATCAGCTTCAGGCTCATGATGAACGTGACCGCCGCCGGCTCGCCGCCCTTCAGCGCCACGGTGAAGATCGAGCCCGGACCCTGCGGCACATAGCGGGCCGCCATGGCCTCGCCCGCCTGGCCGGGCAGGGCCGGGTAGCTCACCCAGGCTACCGCCGGGTGGTCCTTGAGGAAGGCCGCCACCGCCCGGGCATTGGAACAGTGCCGCTCCATCCGCAGCGGTAGGGTCTCGATGCCGGTCAGGGTCAGGAAGGCGTTCATCGGCGACAGGCCGGGGCCGAGTTCGCGCATCCCGAAGACGCGGCAGGCCGACGCGAAGGCGAAATCCGGGAAGCGCTCCGTGAGCACGAGGTCGTCGTAATCGGCCCAGGGCTCGCTCATGAGGTTGTAGCGTCCGGGCACCGCCGCCCAGTCGAAGCGGCCGGCATCGCAGATCACCCCGCCGATGGTCTGGCCCGAGCCGCCGAGGAACTTCGAGGTCGAGTGGATGACGATGTCGGCGCCGTGCTCGATCGGCCGGATCAGGGCCGGCGACGCCAGGGTGTTGTCGACGACGAGCGGCAGCCCGTGCCGGTGCGCCACCTCGGCGATCCCGGCCAGATCCATCACGGTCGCGCACGGATTGACGATCGACTCGCACACGATCGCCCGGGTCTCCGGGGTGATCTGCGCCTCGAAATCGGCCGGGGTCAGCCCTTTGGTGAACTGGGGCTTGAGGTCGTAGCGCGCGTCGAGGCGATTCATCAGGCCGAGGGAGCCGCCGAACAGGCGCGAGGAGGCGACATAGGCCTCGCCGCTCTTCATCAGGGTCATCAGCACCATCAGCACGGCCGACTGGCCCGACGCCACCGCCACGGCGGCCTTGGCGCCCTCCAGGGCGGCGACGCGGCGCTCCAGGGCGGCGACGGTGGGGTTCGAGCCGCGCGAATACGAGAACCCGGTGCGGCGCAGGGCGAAGATGTCCGCCGCCTGCTGGGTGTCCTCGAAGACGAAGCCGTTGGTGAAGTAGATCGGCTGGACCCGCGCGCCGGTGGCGGGGTCGGGCGCGGCGCCGGCATGGATGGCCTGGGTCGCGAAGCGGTGGGTCTGGGTCTCGGTGGCCATCGGGGCCTCCCGTCTGTGAAGGGCGCGGTGAGCGGTCAGGCGGCGCGGTGGGTGAAGGCGCGCAGGGTCCGGACCAGGGTCGAGGGCTCGTAGGGCTTCGGGATGAAGCGCGCCCCGTCGGGCATGTCGTTCGGGCCGGGCGTGCCCATGCCGGAGACGACGAGGACGGGGATGGTGGGCCAGCGATGGGCCACGAGGCGGGCGAGCGCGAAGCCGTCCATCGAGCCGCGCGGCATGTCGACATCGGTCATCAGCACGTCGACGTCGCTGCGCGTCTCCAGCACCGTGAGGGCGTTGTCGGCGTGGCTTGCTTCCAGCACCTCGAACCCGGCATCCGCGAGGGTGTCGGCGGCTTCCATCAGGAGCAGGCCGTCATCTTCGACGAGGAGCACGACGGGGAGGTCTGGCTGGGGTTGCGTCATCGGCGGCCGGACGTTCTCGCGATACGGGGACGGTCGGGGCCTATTCCCCGCCGGCAGTGCCGTCAATAACGGGTGGTGTCGCGCATCCGTTTCGCCGGCGCGGTGACGCGGCGACCGGGCAACTCCGGCGCGAAGGCGATCGCCAGCGACACCAGCCCGGCCAGGATGGCGAGGAACGCCAATCCGTCGTTGATCGAGTCCACAGTGGCCCAGGCCGACATCATCGCCTCCGAGGGTCGCCGGACCAGGGTCCACCGCGCGTGGTAAAGGATGCGTTAACACGGCCGCCGCTCAAGCCGTCAGGGCCGCGTCGAGATCCGCGATCAAATCCTGTGGATCTTCGAGGCCGACCGACAGGCGCACCACCTCCGGCCCGGCCCCGGCGGCGATCCGCTGCGGATCGGTGAGCTGGCGGTGGGTGGTCGAGGCCGGGTGGATGATCAGCGAGCGGGTGTCGCCGATATTGGCCAGATGCGAGAA
This sequence comes from Methylobacterium sp. Ger2507, assembly GCF_055231875.1. Classification (NCBI taxonomy): domain Bacteria; kingdom Pseudomonadati; phylum Pseudomonadota; class Alphaproteobacteria; order Hyphomicrobiales; family Methylobacteriaceae; genus Methylobacterium; species Methylobacterium sp. Ger2507. The sequence goes on along the minus strand of NZ_JBUYVC010000001.1, from coordinate 4,470,104 downwards.
CAGGGTCAGGCCGGAGACCAGCTTGACGCCGGCCTCGTAGCCGCCCTTGAGCCCGAGGGTGAACACCGCCCCGGCCCCGTTCGGCGTGTAGCGCCGGGCGAGCTGGTGGTAGCGGTCGGTCTCCAGCCCCGGATAGCTGACCCAGTCCACCGCCGGGTGGCCCTGCAGGAAGGTGGCGACGGCCAGCGCGTTGTCGCAATGGCGCTGCATCCGCAGCGGCAGGGTCTCGATGCCGGCGAGCAGCAGGAAGGCGTTGAACGGCGACAGGGCCGGCCCGAGGTCGCGCAGGCCGAGCACCCGGATGGCGATGGCGAAGGCGAAGTTGCCGAAGGTCTCGGCCAGCACCTTGTCGGCATATTCCGGGCGCGGGGCCGACAGCATGGGGAAGCGCGCATCGCCCGCCCACGGGAAGGTGCCGCCGTCGACCACGAGGCCGCCGATGGAATTGCCGTGGCCGCCGAGGAACTTGGTCGCCGAGTGCACGACGATGTCGGCCCCGTGCTCGAAGGGGCGGATCAGGTAGGGGCTCGCCATCGTGTTGTCGACGATGAGCGGGATGTTGTGGCGCCGGGCGATCTCGGACAACGCCGCGATGTCGGTGATCACGCCACCCGGATTGGCGATGGACTCGCAGAAGATCGCCTTGGTGCGGGGCGTGATCGCGCGCTCGAACGACGACGGATCGTCGGTCTGGGCCCAGACCACATTCCAGCCGAAGTTCTTGTAGGAATGGTTGAACTGGTTGATCGAGCCGCCGTAGAGCCGGTCGGCCGCGATGAACTCGTCGCCCGGCTGCATCAGGGCGTGCATCACCAGGAACTCGGCCGCGTGGCCCGAGGCCACCGCCACCGCGGCGGTGCCGCCCTCCAGCGCCGCGACGCGCTCCTCCAGCACCGCGTTGGTCGGGTTGGTGATGCGCGAATAGATGTTGCCGAAGGCCTCGAGCCCGAACAGCGAGGCGGCGTGCTCGGCATCGTCGAACACGAACGAGGCGGTCTGGTAGATCGGCGTCGCCCGCGCGCCCGTGGTCGGATCGGGCGCCGCGCCGGCATGGATGGCGCGCGTGTTGAAGCCGGGCAGACGATCGGTCATCGCAAAATCCTCCCGGGCCCGCCGGCCCGCACATGCGTGTCTTCTACGCCCCGCCAGAAGCCGGCGGAAGAGGCCGCAATCCGCTGAAACGAACGTTGGTTCTTTATGCCGGACGGGGGAGGGGGTCAAGGCGGGGGCGGGCGCCTTCCCTCCCCCTCGTGGGGAGGGATCGAGGATGGGGGTGGTTGGGCGACCCTCGTGCGGCGGAGGCTGGCGGAGCCACCCCCACCCCTACCCCCTCCCCACAAGGGGGAGGGGGACGCCCCAACCCACACACCAGCGCTATCCTGCCGGTCGCGCGTGCGCTAAGGCCGCGCGCATGAGCCACACAGCCCCCCGCCACACAGCCCTCCGCCAGCCCGCCAGCCGCCCGACCATGCCCAGCGACACCGTTCCGGCCGCCCGCATCCTCATCGCCAGCTTCGTCGGCACCGCGATCGAGTTCTACGACTTCTACGTCTATGCCACCGCCGCCGCGCTGGTGATCGGGCCGATCTTCTTCCCGCCCGGCGATCCGGCGGTGCAGACGCTCGCGGCCTTCGCCACCTTCTCGATCGCCTTCATCGCGCGCCCCCTCGGCGCCGCGTTCTTCGGGCATTTCGGCGATCGGGTCGGGCGCAAGGCCACGCTGGTGGCCTCCCTGATGATCATGGGCCTGTCGACGGTGCTGATCGGCTGCCTGCCCTCCTATGCCACCGCCGGATGGTGGGCGCCCTTCCTGCTCTGCGTCCTGCGCTTCGGCCAGGGCGTGGGCTTCGGCGGCGAGTGGGGCGGCGCGGCCCTGCTGGCGGTGGAGAACGCCCCGCCGGGCCGGCGCGCGCTCTATGGCATCTTCCCGCAGCTCGGGGCGCCGGTCGGCTTCATCACCGCCAATCTGGGCTTCCTCGGCCTCGCCCTGGCCCTGAGCCCGGCCGACTTCCAGGCCTGGGGCTGGCGCATCCCGTTCCTGGCCAGCGCCGTGCTGGTCGGCGTCGGGCTCTATGTCCGGCTGAAACTCACCGAGACCCCGGTGTTCAAGGCCGCCCTGGAGAAGGCGGCCCCCGAGCGCGTGCCGCTGGCGGTGATCTTCACCAAATACATCCGCGCCACCCTGCTCGGCACCTTCGCGATGGTGGCCTGCTACGCGGTGTTCTACCTCTCCACCGTGTTCGCCTTGAGCTACGGCGTCTCGACCCTCGGCTTCACCCGGCCGACCTTCCTGCTGTTCGAATGCGTCGCCGTGCTGTTCATGGGCCTCGGCATCCCGCTCTCGGGCTGGGCCGCCGACCGCTACGGTCGTCGCCCCGTCCTGCTCTCCGGCCTCGTCTTCACCGCCAGCCTCGGCCTGCTGATGGGCCCGATGCTCGGCAGCGGCCAGGGCGGCCTCGTCCTGGGCTTCCTGTGCCTCGGCCTGTTCGCCATGGGCTGGCTGTTCGGCCCCATGGGCGCCCTGCTGCCCGAACTCTTCCCGACCCGCGTGCGCTACACTGGCGCCTCCGTGACCTACAACCTCGCCGGCATTCTCGGCGCCTCCGCCGCGCCGTATCTGGCGCAGCGGCTGTCGGAATGGGGTGGTGTGGGTTGGGTGGGACTGTATTTGGCCGTGGCGGCGGGGATTAGCTTTGTGGCTGTGGCGTTGATGGAGGAAACAAAGAATGGCAGAATCTGAACGAATTTATTTAAAGACTTGATTTCTCCGTCTGAGTTGCACAAATTTCTGTGCGGTGAACTGGTTAAAATCACACGTTGGTAGATAGGTGGTGCTATCGAAGCGGGTACAATCTCAGCTTTCCAAACTTAGCAATATACCCTATTTTCGCTACGAACGAAAAAACAATCAGATTTAAGTCAAAGAAAAACAGTGGTTACGACCAACTGGTTGCAACAATGTCCTAAGAACCGAGATTCAGTTTGTCATCAGATCATAATTCCGTCCGATCAAGATTTAAGTCTTTCAACCACCTCGAAGAGTTCCGGATAGGAGCATTTCGAGGAGTTAGAGACATTCATCTGGATAAACTTAGTAAGTTTAATCTGCTAGTTGGTAACAACAACTGCGGTAAAACATCTGTATTGGAGTCTATTGCTGCCTTCTTAAGTCCGTCAGACATATTCCAATGGTCCGCTATTGCTCGAAACAGGGAAGTACGTCCTTCTGGATTGTTTGTAGATCAATCTAGTATTGTAGATGGCATCCGCTGGATGTTTCCCATAATCAATGCAGATGTATGGGGCCATGGGGATTCTGGAGAGATAGTCCTAGAAGGCACATCAAGAAATTCAACTAGTATACTTACCGCTACCTGTGAAGAAATGAGAGGCCTTATCCCAACTGAAATCCTCAAGAAAGTCGGTCCTTATCTTCGCTCGAGCGAGACGGAGGACGCTGTCGAAAATACTGGTTGGCATATAAATGTAAGGTCCGATTTTGCGACAGAAGATGGTACATTTCAAAAACAATCATATGAGTTTGATTTATGGTCACAACTTGGACTTCGATCGATCGAAAATTCTCGTCAAAAATCAAGGACAATACAATATCTTGCGCCGTATAGTCATCGCAACTCTTCTACTAGTTTGCGTCGCTTAACAGCCGCAAGCATCAAAAATAAACGCCCCGAAATCGATTGGCTTCTTAGAGAACTTGATCCAACAATAGCAGGCGTAGAGATCGTTACAAGCGAAGATGGCCGTTTTCCAAAAATTGCGATCCGATATCAATCTGGAATGCTACTTCCTCTCTCTATACTCGGCGATGGACTAAGACGCGCTCTGTCTATTGCGTTAGCTCTACAGGAATCAACAAATAGCATATTATTAATCGACGAAATCGAAGCTGCTCTTCACACAAAAGCCCTCGATCGAGTATACAGATGGTTAAGAGACGCATCCGAACATTACAATGTCCAAATTTTTTCTTCGACACATAGCTTGGAAGCGATAAATGCGATTTCGAAAATTACCGCGGATTCAACCCTCAATGATCTCAGTGCGTATAGTATCAATAAAGATCCTTTTCATTCGGTCAAGAGATATACTGGCGGGATGCTCTATCGTCTAGTTCATGAACGCGGCTTCGATATTCGGTAATTATGATGTCAAATCATTTGATAGTTGTCGAGGGCGCTCATGATGCGAGCTTTATTGGCATGCTGCTGAAAAAAAGAGGCTTTAAGTACAAAAAAATACTCAAAGAGGTCCCAGAATTCTGGAAGGCTCTAATTCCTACCCGTTTCCCAGCAGATGGGGTGTTATTAGATCGTGTTATGCGATTTCCCGACGTGTATATTGATGAAAAAGGCTCGGCCGTTGGACTTGTGACTTCCGGAAGTGATAGCAAACTTATTTCTACTCTTCGTGACGCATTGGAATTACTCGGACCGAATTCATTTTCCAGCATTGGGATATTTGCCGATATCGACAATCACGCCCCAAGTAAAAGGTTTGAAGACCTTTGTAAAGCAATTGAGGGGCTCAATGCTGCGGCTACAAATGAAGGAATACCAAATTTTCCGATTCAGGTTCCTGAAGAACTAGGAAAACTTCATGGAAATAACCCTAAAATAGGTATATACTTGTTTCCAGATAATAAAAATTCTGGATCACTGGAAACTCTGTTGCTTGGCTGCTCAGGCATTAATCATCCTGAGCTGTCTGAATATTCGACTAAATTTGTTGAAAGTATAGACAAAAACCTTCCTCTTGATGATAAGTATCTAAAATCACTACGTGCCGGCATGGGAAAATATAAATCGACAGCAGGAATTATAGCAAATCTGCTAAGTCCAGGGACAAGTTTAGCAGTTTCCCTATTTAAATCTGATTGGATAACCGGCATGGCAGCTGATCACCAAAATGTTAAAGCTGTAGATTGCTTTATAACCGCAATGCTTTTCCATTCGCAACATAAATAAAATAATTGTATCTAGCTATAAGTTTTTTCACTAGAGATTGATGGAGTGCTAGGTAGCGTTTACGAGATTACAATAATTAGATCGCCACCGCATTTATACGGCCGTTGCCTCAATCTTCGGGCACCGATCCATCACCACAACACACCCCGCCGCTTCAGCCCGCTTCGCCGCCGCATCATCCCGCACCCCAATCTGCATCCAGATGAACCGTGGCACCCAAGGCAAAGCCAGGGCCTCGTCCACCACCCCACCCGCCGCATCCGAACTGCGAAAAATCTCGACCATGTCGACGGGCTCGGTCAGGTCGGCGAGGCGGGCGATGACGGGCTGGCCCAGCAGGCTCTGCCCCGCGAGCCCGGGATTGACCGGGATCACCCGGTAGCCGCGCCCCAGCAGGAATTCCATGACGTGGTGGCTCGGCCGGGCCGGATTGGCCGAGGCGCCCACCAGGGCGATGCTGCGGGTCTCGGCGAGCACCCGGCGGATCAGGGCAGGGTCGTAGGCGTCGTGGTTCGGGCTCATCCCTGATCTTGTCGGGCATGCCGGAGCATGCTGCAAGGTGAAGCCTGTCCGAACACTGGGTCGAAACCTTGCCCGACACCTTGCCCCACACTTCGCCCGAACCTGCCTCCGCCGCCTCGCCCGCTCCGTCGCCGGACGCGCTGCCGCAAGCCCTGTCCCTCGCCGAGACCGTGGCCTTCCTCGACTCGGCCTTCCCGCAGATGAAGGCCGGCGGCCGGACCTATCACCTCGTGGAGGTCGGCCCCGGCCTGGCCCGGATGCGGATGGACCACCACGACCGCCATCTCCGCCCCGGCGGCACGGTCTCCGGTCCGTCGATGATGGCGCTGGCCGACTACGCCCTCTATGCGGCGATCCTGGCCAGCCTCGGCCCGGTGGCGCTCGCCGTCACCACCAGCCTCACCTTCAACTTCCTGCGCAGGCCCGGCCCCACCGGGCTGCTCGGCACCGCCCGCCTGCTCAAGCTAGGCCGGCGCCTCGCGGTCGGCGAGGTCCACATCACCGGGCCGGACGGCGCCCCCCTGGTCTGCCACGCGACCGGCACCTACGCGATCCCGCCGAATCGCTGAGGCCGGATCGCTGGCACCGCCGGAGGTTCAGCCGCCAAAGGCGTCAAGCGCATCGTGCAGGCGGCGGCGGAAATCCGCGCGGCGCCGCCCCAGCCGGGCGGCCTCGGCGGGGTCGCGGGTGGCACCCTCGGCCAGCGTCAGCGCACCTATCTGGTATGCCACATAACAGCACAGCATGACATCGATCAGGGCCGGATCGAGGGGTCGATTCCGTGTGACCTCGACGCGACCCTGCAGGTATACGCCGGCCTGTTTGGGCAGGTCGAACTCGACGATCGCGGCGGCCAGATCCCACGCGATATCCTGCGCCCCGATCAGGTCGTGCCCCGCCGCATGGTCGAGCGCGTCGGCCTTCAGGAGCCGCCCATCGGGCAGCGTCAGCCACTTCCAGGGCTGCATCCGGTTGTCGGTCTCGACCCGCCGCACCCCCCGCTCCAGCGCCGCGAGCCGCGCCTCCGACCACCGCTCCAGAGCCCGCGCCCGCTCTGCGCCCAGGGCCTCCCCGGCATTGTGCCGGGCCATCGCCACCAGCGTGGACAGGTCCGCCCCGGCCTCCGGCGGGGCCGGAAACGCCGTGGCCCGGAACGCCAGATAGTCGCCGATCCGGGCCATCCAGGCCTCCCCCTGGTCCGCCCGCAGGGGCACCGCCTCCCCGTGCCAGCGCTCCACCAGGAATCCGTGGCGCAGGCCCGCCACCTCCGGGATGAACCCGGCCGCCTGGAGCGCCCGGGCCGCCGCGTGCTTGCGCCGGGCCTCGAATCCGAGACCGGCGAATTTGATATGCCAGGTGGTGTTTCCCTGTCGCATCAGGAACTTGCGTCGTTCCTGCCAGGCATTCACCGGCGGCCATTCGCCCGGATCGGCCCAGAATTGACGGCGCCAGCTCCCGCCGGACATGTCCTCCAGGGGCGCCGCCTCACCCCCCACGAGGTCGGTGACCCAGGCCCCGAGCGCCTGGTCCGGCCGCTCCGGCGCACCCGCCCAGGCGTCGAACGACAGGGTCCGGCGGGCTATCCGCGCCCAAAGCCGGCGGTGCTCTTCCGAGGCCTGCGGCCCCGGCATTCCGTCGTGGCTCGGGAACAGGGTGACCCGATCCTCCGCCACCCCGAGGCGGTCGAGCGCATCGAGCACCGCCCCGAAGGAGCTGCCCGACAGGCCCGGCCCCTCGTCCACCACCGCCACATTCCGGGCCGCCCGGATCGTCGCCTCCACCGCCTCCGACAGGGCCAGGTGTCGCCGGAACGGGTGCCCCACCGGCCGCACCGTGAGCAGGCGCCGGCTGCCGATCCCGGCCGCCACCATGGCGGCGAGCGGCGCCCCGATGCTGCGCAGGCCGATCACCAGCGTGTCCGGCGCGAGCCCCGCAGCCCGCGCGGCGATCCCGTAAGTCTCTGGATAGATTGCGTAAAACGCAAAGCCCTCGGCCCATCGCGTGGCGATCTCCGGCGGTAGGGCCAGCCCGGCGAGGTCCGCCAGAGCCCCGTCGAGATCCGGCACGTCGCAGTAAAATCCGCCCGCCCAGGAGGCCAGGACCGCCTCGGCCAGCCGCAGGATCAGCCCCGTCGCGCCGTCCTGGGCCGGGGAGGGGGCATCGGTGCCGCGTACCGAAAGGTCAGCATCCGCAAGGCCTTGCAGCAACATCCCGGCCGCGATCAAAGCCGCCGCCAGGGCCTCGTGCCGGCGCAGGCCCTCGGCGTCTCGCGCCGCCCCGAGCCCGCCCGCGATCTCCGCGATGAGGTCGCGCGGGTCTTGGGCGCGGCCCCGCTTGCCGAAAACGATCACCGGTGGACGGCAGCGCTCACCCGCCCCGGCGCATAGCGGCGCACCATCGCGGCGCAGAATTCGGCGAACTCGTTGGGATCCTGGGGCGGACTGGTGTGGTGCGGCGCCAGTCCGCGATGCTCCGGCGTGAAGCAGAACGTCACTGTGACGTCGAAATCCTCCAGCGCCCGCATCTGCCGATCGAACCAATCGAGGGCGTTGGGGCGGAAGCTGTCGGCCCAGGACAGGCCGGTGCGCAGGTAGGTCACCCCGAGGCGCTTCATCCAGGCCACCGCCTCGTCCAAGCGGTGGTCCTCGTAGTGGAACCACTGGCACAGCCCCAACGCCGGGGTATGCCGGGCGAACGCCTCCAGGGCCAGCTTCGGCGTGCCGTCCTGGCGCAGCAAGCCCATGTGGAAATGGCGGTAGTAGGAGGAGCCCTCGGCCTCCCGATGGCGGGTGGTGGCCTCCCATTCGCGCGGCAGATCGTAGAGGCTGTACCAATGGATGCGCGGCGCCTGGCCGATCAGCAGCTCCGCCGTCCGGTCGACGCCCCAGCGCTGCACCTCCTCGGCGCCGAAGGTCGAAATGCCCACCTCCGAGACCCAGACCGGCAGGTGCGTCACCGCCCGGATCTCGGCGATCTTGGCCGGCCATTCGTGGACCTGCCAGAGGTTCCAATCGAGGGGAAAGCCGTGCACCGCCACGGCATCCACCGCATCGAGGGCGCCCGCCCGCTCCATGCGCCGGATGAAGCCCGGATCGATCGGAGAGATCCCGCCAAGCACCCGCGGCAGGCTCGGGTTTTCCGCCCGGATGGCATGGCCGGCGGCGCTCACCATCTCGGCGAACAGGCGCCACTCGGGGTCAAGCTCCGGGTCCCAATGGGATTTGTTGTTGGGCTCGTTCCAGAGCATCGCGGCTTCGATCACGCTGGGATCTCCTGTGCCGGGCGCGCCGGATAGACCGCCCCGGGCTCGGCCTTCTCCGCGCAACGGCAGAGATAGACCTCCTCCTCCGGGTGCCCCACGATGGCAAAGCCGCTCGCCCGCAGCATGGCCTCGGTGCAGGCGCGGTTGGGCACCCACCAGTTGGTCGGATCGCCCGCGTAGCGCTCCTCGATGAAGTGCAGCTTCGGGTAACCGGCTTCGGCGAAGGGCGCGGGTTCGAAGAAATCGTAGTCGCCGGCCACGGGCACCACCTCGCGCGAGCCGCGCTGCATCGACTGGAACACCAGCAGATCTTTCGCCACGGTCTCGCGGATGAGGTCCAGCGCCAGGAGCGGGTGCCGCAGGTGGTAGAGCACGCCCATGAACAGCACGACGTCGAAGCGCTCGCCCAGCGCCCCGACGTCGTAGACCGACCCTTGCGCGAAGGTGATGTCCTGTCCCGTCACCCGGGCGGCGAAGCGGGCCTGCGCCAGGTAGCGCGCATCGGAATCGAGGCCGAGCACCCGCGCCGCGCCCCGTCGTTTCATCTCGATGGCGTAGAAGCCGCCGTTGCAGCCGATGTCGAGAACGCTCTTTCCCGTCAGGTCAGCCGGAAGAGCATCGGCGAAACCGCGCCATTTGAGCGCCGGATAATCCCCGAGGAAATGGTTCGGGGCGGTCCAGACGCCGTCGAGATTCATGTTGTGGAACCACGGGCCGAGCGCGTCGATCTCACCCCGCAGGCGATCCTCGGATCTCATCATGGCGAACCCCTCATGTCAGGTGAGCCGTGCCGTTGAGGCTGCAAACCCGGCCGCCCCCGGGCCAGAGCTCGACCACGCTGATCGAAGCCGGCTCGACCACGAGGCGATCATAGGACGCGACGGAGAGCCCGAGGATATGCAGCAGGACGGCGCGGATGACGTCGCCATGACTGACCGCGATCAGGCATCCCTCCGGTCGCCCCGTCAGGACCGCCATGGCGCGAACCTGCGCCTCGCCCATGCTCTCGCCGCCGGGCGGACGGTTGTCCGCTCTGCGGGTGTTCCAGGCCTGCCAGCGTGAATCGGCAGCGAGATCGGCCAGGGGCCGGCCGGTCCAATCGCCGAAATCGATCTCGTCCAGGCCGGGCTCCTCGGCGATGCCCAGTTCGAGAGTCCTGGCGATGGGCGCCGCCGTCTCGAGCGTGCGCGCCCGCGGGCTCGACAGCAGCGCCGTCGCCCCGGTTCCGGTCAGAGCGGCACTGACGAGATTCGCCTCGCGCCGGCCCTGCTCGCTCAGACGAACGCCCTCCATCCGCCCGCACAGGATGCGGTTCAGCCGATCGTGACTGCCGTGGCGGACCAGGACGATCCGGGTCACGCCGCCTCCACGGCGGATGATTCCGGCTCGCCGGCGATGAAGGCGCGTGTGCGTGCCCGTGCTTCCGCGTCGGTGAATTGCTGCGGCGGCGCCTTCATGAAGTAGCTCGAAGGTCCGATCAGTGCCCCGCCGATCCCACGGTCGAGCGCCAGCCGAGCGCAGCGCACCGCGTCGATCACGATGCCGGCGGAATTCGGAGAATCCCAGACTTCGAGCTTCAGCTCCATCGACAGGGGCACCCCGCCGAAGGCCGTGCCTTCCAGGCGGATCTGAGCCCATTTCCGGTCCGTCAGCCAGGGCACGTGATCGCTCGGACCGACATGGATATCGTCGGGATCGAGGGGCACGTCGAGCTGGCTGGTCACCGCCCGGGTCTTCGAAATCTTCTTCGATTCCAAACGCTCGCGCTCGAGCATATTCTTGAAATCGGCGTTGCCGCCGAAATTGAGCTGGTAGGTGCGGTCGAGACGCACCCCGCGCTCGCGCATCAGGTTGGCGAGCATCCGGTGCACGATGGTCGCGCCGACCTGACTCTTGATGTCGTCGCCTAGGATCGGCAGCCCGCGCGCCTCGAACCGCCCCCGCCATTCCGGGTCTGAGGCGATGAAGACCGGTATGCAGTTCACGAAGGCGCAGCCGGCATCGAGGGCACACTGGGCGTAGTATTCCGTAGCGGCCTGCGAGCCGACCGGCAGATAGGAGACCAGCACCTGCGTGCGCGTGCGCTCCAGTTCGGCCGTGACATCGATGGCGGGATCCTCCGCCTCGACGATGTCCTCGCGCATGTAGCGCCCGAGCCCGTCGAGGGTCGGTCCGCGTTGCACCATGACGCCGGATGGCGGCACCTCCGCAAAACGGATCGTGTTGTTCGGGGGGGCACCGATCGCATCGGCAAGGTCGCGTCCCACCTTGCGGGTATTGACGTCGAAGGCCGACACCACTGCAATGTCGCGGACGTGAAAACCGCCGAGCGACACGTTCATGAGCCCCGGCACGGTCTCGGCCGGGTCGGCCTCGCGATAATGGTGCAGGCCCTGCACGAAGGATGAGGCGCAATTGCCGACCCCGACGAGGCCGACGCGGATCGAACCTGTGGTCATGCGCCGACCTCCTCCAGCAGATCAGGGCCTGCCGTCGTCACGACGCGCGCCGCGATAGCGCCGCGTAAGATCGCCTCCAGTTCCGCAGCGCGTTGCGCGGCGCTGTGGCGGGCAAGGACCCGCGTTCGGGCTGCCGTGCCGATGCGACGGCGAACCGCCTCCGGCTGCAGCCGCAGGATCGACAGCACGTCCTCAGGCTCCTGCGCCGTGATGATCTCGGAGCCCGGCGTCAGGATGGTGTCGAGGCCATCCCACGCGTCGCTGATGATGGTTGTGCCGATACAAGCCGCCTCGAACAGACGTACGCTCGGGCTGTAGCCCGCGCGGATCATGTCCCCCCGGGTGACATTCAGGGTGTAGCGGCTTGCCGCGTAGAAGTCCGGGTGCCGGTCAGGAGGCAGGTGCGCGATCCGCGTGACGTTCGCCGGCCAATCGATCCCATCCGGATATTGCGGCCCGGCGACGCAGAAACGGAGGTCCGGCGAACGGCGCGCCGGCTCGATCAGCAGGCGCTCCAGCGTTGGCTGGCGGTCGGGACTATAGGTCCCGAGGTAGGAGAGATCGTAGGCCACCTCACGCTCCAGCGCAGGATAGGCCTGCGGATCGACGGAGCAGTACAGGGCACGGGCGATCGGTGAGCCATAGACTTCCTCTAGGAGGCGGAGGGTCCGGCCACCGGTGAAGGACAGATAAAGGTCGTACTCCGCGATCTGGTGTGCAGCGAGGTAGGCGCAATCCCGAGCTTCGAGGCGTGCCAGTGTGACGGGCGTGTCGATATCGTAGAAGGCCCGAAGCCCACGGGCCCAATCGAAGATCCGGTCGCCGATGGCGATGCCGTCGGGCACGTAAGACCCGACAATGACCGCATCGGCCGATGCAATCGCCTCCCGGTGCTCCTCCAGCGCCGCAAGATCCGGATAGAGCGCGAAGCGGCAGAAACCTGGTTCAGCCAGATCGCGATGCTCCGCGTACCAGGGCACGTCGCGTTCCAGGAACAGCACGTCGTTGCCGCGGGCGGTAAAGGCTTTCAGAAGAGCGCGGTAGGTCGTGGCATGGCCGTTGCCCCAGGAAGACGACAGGCTCAGGCCGAGAACCACGAGGCGGAGAGGGCGGCTCACGCGACGCTCCGTGCCGGCGTCAGGGTGCCCTTCCGCTTAGCCTCGCTTCTTAAGATCGCGTCGACCTCAGCACCGCGCCGCGCGTAGGTGTGATCAGCGCTGATCCGGGCCTTCGCGCCCTCGCCAATCTGCCGCGCACGGGCCGGCGTCAAAGCCGCAAGGTGTTCGGCGACTTCGCGCCCGTCGCGCGCGACCAGTACCTCCTTGTCGGGCTCAAGAAACAGTTCGATCCCGTCCCAGGCATCAGTAATGAGGCAAGCTCCAGCTCCGGCTGCTTCGAACACACGGGTGGCCGGCGAGAAGCCCACCGCCGCCATGCTTTCGCGGGCGATGTTCAACACCGCCAGCGGCGTCGTGTTGAAGGCGTTGTGCTCCCGCGTGTAGACATGACCGTGGTGGTGCACATTGGTCGGCAGGCCTCGACTTTCCCAGCCACTTCCACCCAGCAGAAAGCGTCGACCCGGCAGCCGGATTGCAGCATCGAGGAAAAAGGCGTCGACCCGCGCCTCGCGGTCAGGCAGGCGGTTCCCCAGGAAGGCGAGGTCTGCGGCAAAACGCGGTTCGGGAGGAACCGGGTGGTGCGTGGAAGGATCGAGCGCGTTGTAGATTGGAATGCAGCGGCGCGCGCCAAACTGTTCGTAGGCGGTGATAACCGGCGGTCCGCCACCATAGGTCAGTACGAGGTCGAGTTCCGGCATAGCACGATGCAGCCCGTGATCGGGATTGCTGCGCATCTCGGCGAGGGTCGCTGGCGCGTCAACGTCCCAAAAAATGCGGATTGCCTCCGGTCGCGACGCTGCGATAACCCCCTGTAAAAGCTCGTCATCGAAGATCCCGACGCCGCTCGCCTTGACCACGACATCAGCCCCTGCCGCTTCCGCCGCCACGCTACGCATCGCCTCCAGCGTGGCAGAATAGACCTTCACTTCGGCATACGGCGGCGGATCGATGTCACGATGCTGCTGGCGATCAAAGGCATCGGGCTCGTAGAAGGTGATGCGATGGCCATACCGCGCGAGGTCGCTGAGCAGGCCACGATAATAGGTCGCTGCGCCGTTCCAGTAGGATGACAGGAGGCTGGAGCCGTAGAAGGCGATCTTCATGCGGATCTCTCCAGAGGTTCGATGCATATCCCGGGTGCGCGCAGGCCCGCGACGATGCCGAGCAACTCCGCGGCCCGATGCGCGCAGGTGTGACGCGCCGCGATGGTGGCGAGGCCGTTCGCCCGAAGGGATGCGCGCAAGGCCGGGTCTTCGCGAAGCGCCGTCAGGTGACGCGCCATCGCGGCTCCATCGCCGGCGACCAGATAATCGGTCCCCGGCCGAAAGAGGCCTTCCGTGTCATCCCAGGGCGCACAGGCGAGGGGAATACCGCAGGCCAGCGCCTCGAAGACACGGATCGTCGGGATACCTGGTAGATGCCGGACGTAGAAGCGACGCGGCACATGGATCGTGGCGAGGTGCTGCGCAAAAAGCGACGGCGCTAAAGCGTTCGGCGCCCAGCCGCGATAACGCGCGCCGTGGCGCTCCAAAGCTCGGATTGCCAGCCGCGGGTAGCGGACGCCAAAGATATCGAGGTTGAGGCCAGCATCGTTCGCCGGGGCGAAAAGGTAGGTTTCGAGTTCCTCGCTCCGCTCGTCATCACCCCAATTACCGATCCAGATCAAACCGGCCCGCACATTTTCGACGGCTGGAGGATGGAACAATCGGATGTCGGCGGCCTCATGCCAGACGAAAACACGCTTCCCCCATCCCCAATCCCGATAGACCGAGGCCAATGTCTCACCGAACGCGAGAACACCATCAAAGCCGGAAAGGTCGAAGCGACGCATCTCGTCAGGCGCGCTGACCGCGCGGTGATGGGTGTCATGGAACAAAAGCGTGTAGCGAGCTCCGCCTTTGCGCCGTGCGCCCAAAGCAGCGGCGAGTTCGGGAGCGTTCCATTCGTGAACGACGACGACATCCGCATCCGCAACGCGATCGACAACTGAGCCGACCTGAGGATAGATCACCGAGTTCAAGTCCGGATAAGCCCTGCGATACGCCTCCATTCCGGAGGATCCATGGTCGCGGATCAGGTTCTCCAGGCTCCAGGCGCCCTCCGGCTCGTAAGCTTCGACAGCATGCCCAAGGGCCATCAGTTCGCGCAGCACACCGCGGAGGAAGTGGGCATTGCCGTGGTTCCAGCATGAGGCGAGCGAGTGGGTGAAGTAGGCGATCCTCATGCGGCCGCCCCCGCCAGGGAACGGACAGGCGTTCCCGTCCAACATCCGCGGAAGACCGCGACTACGCCGCTCGTCATCGCGTCGACCCCGTAGCAACTGGAACGCGTGCGGGCTGCAGAACCCTGACGGAGACGTTCGTCGGGATCTTCGACCAGCCCCCGGATTGCCGCTGCCGCCCCCTCTGCATCCTCGGGATCGACGAACAGCGCGGCTCCCTTCCACAACTCACGAAAACTCGCGACATCGGAGAGTACCAGCGCGCATCCTGCGCTGGCCGCCTCCAGCACAGCGAGGCCGAAGGGCTCGTACCGCGCCAGCGACAGGAAGATCGGCCGCTCGCCGAGTTGGGCCGCGATGCCCTGATCGTCGAGACGACCGAGGCAATCGAGATGCATCGGCTCTACACGCTCACCGCCGGGGCTCTCCATCGGACCGGCCGCGCGGAGCGGCCAGTCGAGGCGCGCGGCCACCTCATCCAGGGTCTCCGCGTTCTTGGCACGATCCCACAGACGCCCCGCGGTAAAAACGTAGGGCTGGGGCGGGAGGGAGTGGCTGTGGCCAATGGGCGAGCGACGCCCATTGCGCACCACGAGCGGGCGCTCAGCCAAACCGTAGACGCGTTGCGTCGCCGCCGCGAAAGCGTGTGTCGGTGCCAGCAAGACATCCACAATGGCGCATCCCTCGGCTGTGAGATCGCGACGCCAAGCTAGGTCGGGGGGTAGAGGGCCGGTCTCGACGGCCTCCCACCATGTCCCCACGCAGGAATGACAGACGGCCACAATCGGGACGTGATAGTCCCGCGAGGCAAGCGCCGGAG
Organism: Methylobacterium sp. Ger2507; assembly: GCF_055231875.1. Lineage (NCBI taxonomy): Bacteria > Pseudomonadati > Pseudomonadota > Alphaproteobacteria > Hyphomicrobiales > Methylobacteriaceae > Methylobacterium > Methylobacterium sp. Ger2507. The sequence goes on along the minus strand of NZ_JBUYVC010000001.1, from coordinate 4,454,717 downwards.
AGTGAAGGTGAACGATGTCCGCGTTCAACGTCACAGCGAGACGTGCGAGAGCGGCTCCGGCCTCCCGCACCTCTGCAGGCGCTCTTGCCATCCAGTCGAGGGACAAACCGGTAGCGAAAATCCGACAGCCGCTGGCAGCCTCGGCGGCCAAGAGACGTTCGCGGCTTTGAACCGGCCCCAGCAAGGCGATCGTGACAACGAAGCCTCGTCGCACCAGGCCCTCACCGAGATCGAGACTGTATTGCCAGATTCCGCCCAGTGCATCGGCGGTCATCAGGATATGCGGATGATCCCTCAGCGGCATCCGCATACGGCCTCCAGCTCTCGAAGCGGCAGTGGCTGCTCCTCCTGGATGTCGCTGAAGCGCTTGAACTGCGCGAGGTAATGCGCATGGGCGCGCTCCCAAGCCTGGTCGTCGGGTTCTCCCCAGAGGCGTCGATAATCCGGCGAACTTGGGTAGGGATAGAGCGGCACCGGATCGTTGGCCCAAACACCGTCGCGGCGGAGCCGGTCGCGCCATTTACGGACCATCGCGGGATCATCGCCTGCCATGGCGATGAGATTGGCCTGGACAAAGGGAACGCTGCGCCGGGCATAGATCAGTCGCTCGGCGAGATCGTCGGTGGAGGCGCGACACTTCTTGTCGAGAGCAGCTCGACCAGCCTCGGTCAAGCTCTCGATGCCGGCCTCGATGGAGACACAGCCGGCAGCACCCAGGAGGTCGAGCATGTCGGGCTTCCAGAGATCGATGCGGGTCTGAACACCGAAGCGCACGTTCCGGGTAACCAGCGCCTCCAGCAGCAGCCTTTGCGGCAGGAAGATTTCATCGATGAAGTAGAGGTAAGTCACGCCCTGCGCGATCAGCCCATCGATCTCTTCGAGAACATGACCGTGATCGCGTCGACGATAAGCATCGCGAAAATCGATCTTCGCGCAAAAGCTGCAATGATAAGGGCAACCACGAGAAGCTTCGATCTCGGCGCCGGGCCCATCCGGTGGGCTGTCGAACCGGTGATGATGATGGGTATGGCGGGAGATCCAGCGGTCTGGCCAACGCAGAGCCGGCAGGTCCGTGAAACAGCTCGCGTGCGGGGGACCCGTCACCACGAGCGATCCGTTCTGGCGAAACGCGACCGCGGGTACCGCGTTCAGGTCCTCCGCATCGGCGAGGCGTGCGACGATTTCCTCACACTCCCCGCGCACAACGATATCGCACGCAAGCTTGTCGAGGGTGGGCCCCGGCGTCGTCGAGCCGTGCGGCCCAACTGCGACGGTGCGGCCGCCCCGGCCCGCAAGAACATCGAGAAAGCCACGCGGCACCCGCAACTCCGGCGGTGCACAGCGCCAGAACAGGTACGTCGGCGCGGTCGTGACAACAGTCAGATCTGGAGTAAAAGTGGCGACGCTTTCGGCGGCCTGAACCGCTGTCAGCGCGTCGAGATGAGCGTCGACGATCAGGGCTTCATGCCCAGCGGCCTTCAGCAACGCGGCACTGTAGCCGAGTTCCAGAGGCAGGTGCGGTGATCGGCACCCGAAGTAGATGCTGTTGCGATAGTCCCACGGAGGATTGACGAGAGCCACTTTCATTCGGCAGCACCTGCCAAGGGTGTCAGGACCAACGTCATCCCACGTTCTTCAGCGAGCCAACGCGCCAGATCGGCGATGCCGTCCCGCCAGTCCATGACGGCGCCGAGCCCGAGAGCCGTGCTCACGGCTCGCGTATCCGAGACGTAGTAGCGTTGGTCGCCCTGCCGCCAGGCACGGACATGGCGCTCGATGGGCCGATCGGTCAGGGCAGAGATGTGATCGAGGACCTGCAAAAGGCTGACGGCGTTGGGCGGGCCGCCCCCAAGATTGAAGGCACGCCCCTTGATCGCTTCGATGCGCGCTAGGGCCGAACGATACACCGCCACCGCATCACGTACGTGAAGGATGTCGCGCACCTGTGCACCGTCTCCGTAAAGCGTGATGGGCAACCCCTCCAAAGCGCGGATCAGGAAATGGGCAACCCAACCCTGGTCCTCAGTTCCCATCTGGCGCGGACCGTAGATACAGCTCATGCGGAACACTGCCGTCGGGAGGTTGAAGCTCCGGGCGTAGTCGAGCACGTACTGGTCCGCCGCACCCTTGGAGCAACCATAGGGCGTATGGAAGTCGAGCGGTCGCTCCTCGCCGATACCCCGCGCACGAAGAGCATGATCGACAGGCAAATAGGCGTCACCGAAACGGTCGAGAGCAATATCGGGCAGATCGCCGTAGACTTTATTGGTCGAAGCAAACAGGACCGGAATCCGACGGTCCTGCGCACGGATCGCCTCAAGCAGGTTGAGTGTCCCAACCAGATTCACCTCGGCATCTGTATGAGGCGATTCCAGGCTGGTCGTAACAGCAACCTGTGCGGCGAAGTGGAAAACAGCTGCGACTCCAACCACTGCCCGCTTCAAGGTTTCAGAGTCTCGGATATCGGCGGTGATCGATTGAATTAGACCCGGATGGCGGGCCTGAAGCCAAGCAAGATTGCGGGCCACCCCAGGCCGAACGAGCGCGTCATAGACCAGGACCGGCTGTCCATCGCGCGCCAACGCATCCGCGAGATTCGCCCCAACGAATCCCGCGCCGCCGGTGATGAGGACAGGACGGCCGGTCACGCCACCAACCCACGTGCTTCGAGCTCGCGCCGCGCTTCCGCGACCCGGTCTACGGCCTGCTGTTTTGCTACCCAGGCGGCGAGTTCGGCCAAGCCCGCGGCGAAGTCCTGTTGAGGCTGGAAGCCGAGCTCGCGCTCGATCCGGGTGATGTCGGCGATACAATGCCGGATGTCGCCGGAGCGAGCCTGCCCGGTCGTTTCGGGGATAATATCGGGACGCCCCATTGCTTGAGCGAGGAGGTGGGCAACGTCGAGTACGGAGCGATCCACGCCGCTACCGACATTGTAGACTTGGCCGGCAGCTGCGGGATGCTCAAGAGCCAGTACAAAGGCCCTCGCGACATCCTCCACATGGACAAAGTCCCGACGTTGCTCGCCGTCCTCGAAAATCATCGGCGGCTGACCGTTGTGGATGCGCGCCGCGAAGATCGCCAACACGCCCGTGTAGGGGTTCGAGAGTGCCTGACCTGGCCCGTAGGCGTTCCAAAGGCGCAGCGCCACGCCCTCCATCCCGTAGGCTGGCGCGAGGGTGAGCGTTAGGCGCTCCTGCATGTACTTCGTCAGGGCATAAACCGAGGCGAGAGCGGGCAGTTTGGTTTCAGGCGTGGGGACAGGCCGCATGGGACGTCCCTGCGCATCGAGCGGATCCCAAGGCTCGCCGGGCCGCCGGGAGCGGCGCACCGCATCATCCACCAGTGCACCGTCCACCGTGCGGTACAGCCCCTCGCCGTAGACACTCATCGAAGAGGCGACGACAACTCGCTTAACTGGTTGATTGATAAGCGCTTCGAACAGCACGGCGGTGCCGCAATCGTTGACGGAGACGTAGCGCTCCACCGCGTACATGCTCTGACCGACACCTACCTCAGCAGCGAGATGAACCACCCGATCAACGCCCTTGACAGCCGATGCGACGGCGCTGGCGTCGCGCACGTCGCCGATGATGACTTCGACTTCCTTCGGCAGGGCGCTGGTATTCCCGGAGGGGCCGTGGACCTGCTCGATCAGGCTGTCGAGGACGCGGATGCGATAGCCCCGCTCGAGAAGGGCCTTCGCAAGGTGGCGGCCGATAAATCCGGCTCCACCCGTGATCAGGATTGTTTCTTTCACGAAGCTGCTTTGCCCTAAGCTAGGAATCATGGCATTAACTTGCGTTATTTATCTTAAATAACAAAAGTTAATACTGTGATTTGCTGAGACAATGTCCCGTTTGTCGGACGGAATGCCTATTCATCGCGAGAACCGTGCCGCATCAGCTTTGTTCCTAAAGAATGGAGCCACCTCTGGGTTGGCTCGCGGACGGGGTGATGCGCGCGAAGGCGCACGGTTGTATTTTGAAGGGTCGTGTCGAGGTCACAGGGAAAATCGTCGGGTGCGTGATCGCGGTGGCCCGTCACCTGCGGAGCTGGTAGAGATCCGCCGCTGACCAGGGGAGACGACGATTTTCGACGACGCATGGGCGACCGGGCTGGGCCTCGTTGCCGTCTTCGCCCTGGTGCTCGCCAACGGTTTCTTCGTGGCCGCCGAGTTCGCCCTGGTTTCGGTGCGCAAGAGTCGGGTCGCCGAGCTGGTCACCGAGCGGCGCACCCACGCCGCCGCCCTCCAACGCGCCACCGACCAGCTTGATGCCTACTTGGCGGCGACGCAGCTCGGCATCACCATTTCGTCCCTGGCACTGGGCTGGGTCGGCGAGCCGGCGCTGGCGCACATCATCGTGCCGGCCTTGAGCTTCCTGCCGGAGCCGGTCGGCACCACCGCCGCCCACACCATCGCGGTGGTCATCTCCTTCATCATCATCACGTCGATGCACATCGTGCTCGGCGAGTTGGCCCCGAAGAGCCTCGCGCTTCAGCGCAGCGAGCGCACCGCGCTCGCGGTGGTGCGGCCCCTCGGCCTGTTCCTGTTCGTGTTCCGCCCGGCAATCCTGTTCCTCAACGGCCTCGGAAACGGCGTCGTCCGGCTGTTCGGCCTGCAGGCCGGGCACGGCGAAGGCTCGCTCCACTCCACCGCCGAGCTCAACCTGCTGGTTCAGGCGAGCCAGGAGGCCGGCCTGATCCGCGAGGCGCAGCAGGAGGCGGTCCAGCGCATCTTCTCGATCGGCGAGCGCCGGGTGCGCGATATCATGACCCCGCGACACGAGGTCGAGTGGGTCGATGCCGACGAGGAGCCCGACGCGATCCTGAGGTCGGTGCGGGAATGCGACCATGCTCAGCTGGTGGTCAGCCGCAGCGAAGTCGACGAGATCGTCGGGGTGGTGCGCAAGCAGGACCTGCTCAATCAACTCCTCGACGGCAAGCCGATCAGCGTCCTGGCGGCGACCCAGCCGCCGATCGTCGTACACGAGAGCATGTCGATCCTGGCGGTGCTGGAGACGTTCCAGGCCAAGCCCGTGCGGATGGCGGTGGTCGTCGACGAGTACGGCAGCCTCGAAGGCATCGTGACCCAGACCGACCTGCTCGAAGCGATCGCCGGCAACATCCCCGAGGTCGGCGACGAACCGAACGTGGTCGAGCGCGAGGACGGCTCGCTCCTCATCGACGGCATGATGCCGGCATCCCAGGCCTTCGACCGTCTCGCCTTCGCCGAGCACCCGGATTCCGACGATTTCACCACGCTCGCGGGCTTCGTGATCTTCCGCCTCGGCCGCATTCCCGGCACCGGCGACCACTTCGAGTCGCATGGCTGGCGCTTCGAGGTCGTCGACATGGATGGCCGGCGCATCGACAAGGTCCTGGCGACGCCGCTGACCTGATGCTCCGGTTCTGAGCCCCCAGTCCTGTTCCGCCGCTCCGGCGTTCAGGCCGGAACCGGACGGGTCCCGCGCGGCCGGGCCGTCAGGGTCAGCACGAGGGCCAGGAGCGCGATGGCGGAGCCGAACCAGGGCAGGCTGCCATAGCCGTAGCCGGCCGTGACAAGAGCCCCGCCGAGGGCCGCACCGCTGGCATTGCCGAGGTTGAAGGCCCCCTGGTTCAGGGTCGAGGCCAGGTTGGGCGCATCGGTTGCCGCTTCCACCACCCAGACCTGGAGGGGCGCCACGACGGCGAAGACCAGGGCGCCCCAGATCGGCAGAGTGATGACGGCGGGGATCGCCGCCTGCGCGGTGAAGGCGAACAGCGCCAGAACGGCCACCAGGGCCGCGAAGCTGCCGATGACGGTCGCCATCAGGCGCCGGTCGGCGAGGCGGCCTCCGGCGAGGTTTCCGACCGTCAGGCCGACTCCGAACAGCAGCAGGGCTCCGGTCACCTGCGTCGGCGTCAGCCCGCTCACATCCTCCAGGATCGGGGTGATGTAGGTGAACACCGTGAACAGGCTCACGGAGGCCAGCGTGCTGATCAGCATCGGCAGCAGCACGGGCCAGCGCCGGAGGGAGCGGAATTCGCCGGCAAGGCCGCCGCGCGAGCCCGGCATACCGCCCGGCACGAAGGCCAGGATCGCCCCCGCCGCCGCCACGCCGAGAACGAGGACGCCCCAGAAGGTGGCGCGCCAGCCGGCGACCTGGCCCAATGCCGTCCCGAAGGGCACACCCAGGACATTGGCGAGCGTCAGGCCGGCGAACATCAGCGCCACGGCCTGGGCCCGCTGCTCGCGCGGCACCAGGCTGCTCGCCACCACGGCGCCGATGCCGAAGAAGGCACCGTGCGCGAAGGCGGTGACGATGCGGGCCAGCATCAGGAGATCGTAGGTCGGGGCCAGGGCGCAGCCGAGGTTGCCCAGGAGGAACACCGCCATCAGGACGAGCAGGGCGGTCTTGCGGGGCAGACGTGCGGTGGCGATGGCGACGATGGGAGCCCCGACCGCGACGCCGAGAGCGTAGCCGGAGACCAGCAGGCCGGCGCGCGGAACGCTGACGCCGAAGCTCGCCGCCACATCCGGAAGAAGACCCATGATGACGAATTCGGTGGTGCCGATGCCGAAGGAGGCGGCCGCGAGGGCCAGAATCGGGCGGGACAACGTCGAGGAGCGGGACAGCATCGGTGCCTTGGGATGGGATCGGGGCGTGAAATCGGGATTCGGGCACGGGATCGGGCTGCACCGGGACGGCGCGAGACCGGATCGCTGCAGTGCAACGTCAGATCCAGGGGCTAACACGAGGCAGCCCGGACCAGCGATGCGTCGAGGTCAGGGAGCCCAAGCGTCGGCCGAATGCGATCCGAAAGTTCTGCTGGAACTCCTCCATCGCGGCCGGCATAGGCCACGCTGACGCGAGGGACCCGGCCATGAACACGGATGCAACGAACACCGGGCTGCACCCGGTCCTGGAGCGAAAGGCGGTGGCGGCCGTCGTCCTGGGCAATGCCCTCGAATTCTACGACTTCACCATCTACGCCTTCTTTGCGAAGTCGATCGGCGAGACCTTCTTCCCCTCGCAGAACGCCACCGACAGCTTGCTCGCCTCCCTGGCTCTGTTCGGCATCGGCTATGTCATGCGGCCCATCGGCGGCATCCTCATCGGGGCCTTCGCCGACCGGGCCGGGCGCAAGCCCGCCATGCTGATCACCATCGCGCTCATGGCGATCGGCATGGTGATGCTGGCGGCCGCTCCCGGCTACGCCACCCTGGGCGGCTGGTCACAGGTCATCGTCATCGTGGGCCGGCTCATCCAGGGGCTCGCTCTCGGCGGCGAGGTCGGCCCCTCCACCGCCTACCTGCTGGAGGCCGCGCCCCCGAAGCACCGCGGCTTCGTGGCGAGTTGGCAGATCGCCAGCCAGGGCTGCGCGGCCCTGATCGCCGGCCTTTGCGCCTCGGCCCTCATCTTCGCGGTCGGCGATGCCGCGATGGGCGACTGGGGCTGGCGCGTGATGTTCGCACTCGGCATCGGCGTGGTGCCGGTGGGCCTGATCATCCGCAGTCACCTGCCCGAGACCGCCGGCGAACGGGCCGATCCCGCCGCCGCTGCCTCGACCTTTGGCGTGGTGCGGCGTCTGGTGCGCGAACATGGGCGGCTCCTCGCGCTGACCTTCCTGATCATCGCGGCCTCCACGGTGTCCAATGCCATCGGCACCAACATGCCGGTCTACGCCCAGGCGACGCTGGGATTGACGGAGACGATCTCGACGGCGGTGCCGATTGCCCTCGGCCTCGCCTCCATCGTGTTTCCGCTCATCGGCGGCTGGCTCGCCGATCGGATCGGGCGGCGCGCGGTGTTGATCTGGCCGCGCGTCCTCATCGTCGTGCTGACCCTGCCGGCCTTCGTCTGGCTCGTGCGCGACCCGACAGGCCCCTCGGTCTACGCCGTCACCTTCCTGCTCTCCGCCCTTTCCTCGATCAATGCGGCGGCCATCATCGTGGCGATCCCCGAATCGCTGCCGCGCGCGGTGCGCAGTGCCGGCCTCTCGATCGTCTACGCCTTTTCGGTCTCGATCTTCGGCGGCAGCACGAACTACCTGGTGAACAAGCTCATCGCCTTGTCCGGCGACAAGCTGGCGCCGGCCTACTATCTCGTCGCCTTCAGCATCGTCGGAACCCTCGCGGCTTTCTGGATGCCGGAAACGCGCGGCAAGGACATGGAGTCCGACGCAGCGGCATGACCGGCAAGGCCCGTACTGTTTCGATCCGGTCGCGCCGATCCTGGCGTCGGCCGATCCGCATCAGCCCCGTCGGGTGCAGGGATGCGGTGTGGATCGCGCGACCACGATACTGTGGCCCAACTGTTTCAGTCCCGGTGCAAGGCCGGTGGCTATGCGGAATCTGGAAGAATCGCCCGAAACATGCCGGGCTTCGAACAGGACAAGGGCCACGGAGACCGAGTAAAGCTTGTCAGCCCAGCCGAGCCGGGGCAATCTGAGCTTGGCAATACGCATCACCCGCGCGACGCCGCGACGCTTTCGATCGAGCCATCCCGCAGGGTGGACCGACTGACCCGGGACTTCGAAGATCATGACCCTGACAGGTAGACGGGCGGATGCCGGCCAGACCCAGGATCTCGCTCCATCTCCCCAGCGAGCCGGATTTCTCGACCGCCGCGCGTTCCTGGTCGGCTCGGCCGTCGGCCTTGGAACCCTGGGGTTGACCGGTTGCGTGACACCCGATGGGATGGTCCTCGCCGAGGCAGCGAAGACCTACGGACCGATGCCGGACGAGAAATTTCCGATTCCGGCGACCGACATCAGCAAGGTCGATCCGAAATACTATCGCCGGACGGTTCGGTATGAGTCGAAGGAGGCACCCGGCACGATCGTCGTCGATCCGCGCAATTTCTATGTCTATCGCATCGAGGGGGACGGCGCCGCCACGCGATACGGCGCCAATGTCGGCCGCGACGGATTCCTGTGGAGCGGGGATGCCTATGTCGGCCGCAAATCCGAATGGGCGACCTGGACACCGCCCAAGGAGATGATCCGGCGCCAGCCGGAAGCCGCCCAATATGCCCGCGGCATGCCGGGCGGTCTCGACAACCCACTCGGCGCCCGCACGCTGCACCTCTACCAGAACGGCGCCTATACGCTCTACACGATCTACGCCAGCAGTGAGCCCGACACCATCGGCAGCGGCATCACCAGTGGCTGCGTCGGCCTGCTCACGCAGGACATGATCCACCTCTACGCGCGTACGCCGCTGAAGGCGAAGGTGGTCGTGCTGCCGGCCTAGGGTCTGTCGTTTTTGTTTGTCCTGTCGGGATGACCGGTTTCCCCGATCCCTGACAAACTCCAGAATATCTGTCCGCATCCATTCGAAGCGTCGGCCCACCTTCACGGGGCGCGCTATTCGGCCCGCATAAAGATCAGGCCGGCTCGAGCGTCCCTCGAGCCGGCCTGTCTGTTATGGCGAGGACCGACGTGATCTCTGCACCGTGCCGCTCGGGCGGGCAGAGATCGTCAGATCAGGCGTCGACCTTCTTACGGGGACCGCGACGCTTCTTCTCTGCGGGAGCGGCCTCGGCCTCGGCCTCGGGCTCCTCCGGGGGTTCGGCCGTCACGGTCTCTTCCGGCGCGCTCTTGGCGATGCCCTTGCGGCGCTGCTGGCCGAGGCCGAGGGCGCGGGCCAACTCGGAACGCTGCTCGGAATAGCTGGCCGAGGTCATCGGATAATCGGGCGCCAGGCCCCACTTGGCGCGATACTGCTCAGGGGTCAGTCCACGCAAGGTCAGGTGTCGGCGCAGGGTCTTGTACTGCTTTCCGTCCTCGAAGCTGATCAGGTAGTCCGACGAGATGGAGCGGCGGATCTCCTGCGGAGTCGCCTTTGGCGGGCCGGCTTCGGCAGCGGACGAGCCGCTGTTGGTCACGCCACGGATCGCCTCATGAACATCACTGAGGAGCTTGGGTAACTCGGCGCTTTGAACGTGATTGTTGCTGACGTAGGCCGAGACGATATCGGCCGCCAGGGTGATGAGCCGAGCTGAGTCGTTGTCTGTTTCATTCATGTGGCACCACCGATCTGCATATCTGTTGGAGTTGTCTTGAAGCGTAGGCTCAGATCTTTTTGCAAGCAAGATGTTGTATCAAAGATTGCGAGGTTTTCCCTCGGCGCGCTGTGGATCATTTGTCAATTTTTCGCGCATGGCCTGCACTGATGTGATCAATCGCGCCCCGGTTGACCAACAAGACTGTCACGTGTCCTGCGTGTGGAGACGAAGGGCGTGCACGACCTGTCCCGTTCCTGCTGAAAGGCAGCGTCGCCGCGCCGAGGACCACTGGCCGGTTCGGATCGACGCGTGGAGATCCTGGAAAGGCCGGTCCGCATGTCGATCGTCACGCTCCGGACGCGGACTATTCCACAAAGGAATTCGCGAAAAATCGATCTTTACCCCGAAGGTCTCACCATGAATCTCAATAAGAACATCGGACATTGCGTTTCATGCGATAAAACAAATTTATGGTGTTCGCAATGAAGCTGACCGCCTTTATGCCGCCGCGACGAGAAAAGCTTGGTTTGGAACGCAGTGATTCCGTTACGCGGCAGGCCGGAATCGATCCTGGCCAGATGGCACATCGATTTTGCCCGGTCGCCGTCTTGGCGCGGGCTGAATCACTCACGGATGGTTGATCAAACACCGGCGTTGCGAGGGATCAGCACTGAGGCGATGCTGGGTGCTGCACCGCAACTCTGCGGGCATCCTACGGAGAATGCAGCAACACGTGGAACCCGTGCACCTTCGACCGCCGGTACGGAGGAGAGTGGTTCGATCTCCGGGTCGGGCCGGAACGCGCGGCCCGAAGTATCGCGCAAGACGAACGGGCGGCCTCGACGCGTCGAGGCCGCCCGCGATGTCGGATCACGATCGCGTCAAACGTGGCTTGGCGGCACGATCCCGCGCACGGGCGTGCCCGCAGGCCTGCGGCGCGGGCCTGCGGGCATCGGGAACGGCCGATGCGCGCGCGAGTCAGTCGAGACCGAGCATCAGCCCGATATTCTGCACGGCTGCGCCGGACGCACCCTTGCCGAGATTGTCGAGGCGGGCGACCAGGACCGCCTGCCGATGGGTCTCGTTGCCGTAGACCCGCAATTCAAGGCGGTCGGTGTCGTTCAGCGCTTCCGGCTCGATGCTCTCGGTGCCGTCGGCCGGGACCACCCGCACCAGATCCTGGCCCTCGTAATAGGCCACCAGGGCCGCCTCGAGATCGGCGGCGCGAGGGGCTCCCGGCAGGGTGTCGAGGTGGAGCGGCACGCTCACCAGCATGCCCTGGCGGAAGTTGCCGACGGACGGGATGAAGATCGGCCGGCGGGTGAGCCGGGCATAGGTCTGCGTCTCCGGCAGGTGCTTGTGCCCGAGGCCGAGGCCGTAGAGCAGGAACGGCTCGCCCTGTCCGGCCTCGTAGGACTCGATCATGCTCTTGCCGCCGCCGCTATAGCCGCTGACCGCATTGATGCTGACCGGATGATCGGGCGGAAGGATCCCGGCCTCCACCAGGGGACGGATCAGCGCGATGGCGCCGGTCGGATAGCAGCCCGGATTGGCGACCCGCCGCGCCTGACGGATGGCCTGCGCCTGGGCCGGCGCCAACTCGGCGAAGCCGTAGGCCCAGGCCGGATCGACCCGGTGCGCGGTGCTGGCATCGAGAATGCGGGGGCCGCCGCCCGGCAGGGTGTCGGCCAGCGCCACGGTCTCCTTCGCGGCCGCGTCGGGCAGACACAGGACGACGAGGTCGACCGCCTCGAGCAGCGTCCGCTTGACGGCCGCGTCCTTGCGGCTCTCATGCGGGATACTCTTCAGGGTGACGCGGCCCTCGCGCTCGAGGCGCTCGCGGATGCCGAGGCCCGTGGTTCCGGCCTCGCCGTCGATGAAGATCGTGGGCTTGTGCCCCGCGCCGCTCTCGCTCATGGCCACCTGACATCCTTCTCGCCGCGTCGCTGCGGAATGATCCTGCGCCGACCTGCCGGAGCGACGTGGCCGGGACGCTTCCTCAAGTCAATGTCTTGGCCCCCGCGCGACTAACGCATGATGACAGTCGATCAAGCCTGTGTATCGCGGTCCCGGACCTGGAACGGGGCGCGCGACCGACCGGTTGAGGCATGACGAGACGTTCCATCGAGGTCATGCAGATGTCAGCCAGCGCGGAAAAGACCGATCCCAAGCTCTGGGACAAGGTGAAGAAGCAGGTTACGGACTCGGACAAGGGCGGCAAGCCGGGCCAATGGTCGGCGCGCAAGGCCCAAGCGGCCACCAAGGCCTACAAGGACGCCGGCGGCGGCTATAAGGGCAAGAAGTCCGAGGACAACCACCTGAAGCAGTGGACCGAGGAGGAGTGGGACACGAAGTCCGGCGAGAAGAGCGGCGAGACCGGTGAACGCTACCTGCCGAAGAAGGCCCGCGAGTCCGTGTCGGAATCCGAGTACGACCGCTCGACCCGGAAGAAGCAGGCTGATTCGGCCAAGGGCAAGCAGTTCTCCAAGCAGCCGGCCGACGTCGCGAAGAAGACCGCCGCGGCACGGAAATCGACCCATGCGGGATCAGGCCGGACCAAGGCGGACCTGATGAAGGCGGCCCGGGACAAGAACATTCCCGGCCGCTCGAAGATGTCGAAGGGCGAACTGGAGCACGCCCTGCACGCCTGACCGATCAGGCCTCCGACACCGTCAGGCGATCAAATCACCCCAGGAGGGCTTCCACAGGTTCTGGGGATCGATCACCACGATCTCCAGGCCGCCCTCGTTGGCGACGTGGACGGCCACCCCGAAGGCCTGCGCGATGGGCATGGCGCCGGTGGTGCTGAACAAGCGGCCGTCGGCGAGCTGGACCTCACCCGTCTGCGCGCCGCCGGTTTCCGCGAGGCAGAGGGTGACGGCGGAGGCGTCGGGCCGGGTGACGCGTCGGAAGGGCTTCGCCATGGGGATCCGTGTCTCTCTGCGGCGGCTCAAAAGGCGGCGGCTCAAAAGGAAAGGGCGGCCGAAGCCGCCCTGCCCAGATACATCGTGACGGAGCGCCTCAGCGCTTCGAGAACTGGAAGCTGCGGCGAGCCTTCTTGCGGCCGTACTTCTTGCGCTCGACCACGCGGCTGTCGCGGGTCAGGAAGCCCTCGCGCTTCAGCGGAGCGCGCAGCTCCGGCTCGTAGTAGGTCAGCGCCTTGGACAGGCCGTGGCGCACGGCGCCGGCCTGACCCGAGAGACCGCCGCCATGCACCGAGACGGTGATGTCGTACTGGTCGACGCGGTTGGCGATGGTGAGCGGCTGACGCAGGATCATGCGCAGCACCGGACGGGCGAAATACACCTCGACGGCGCGGCCGTTGACCACGACCTTGCCGGTGCCGGGCTTGATCCAGACGCGGGCGACCGCGTCCTTGCGCTTGCCGGTGGCGTAGGCGCGGCCCTGGGCATCGAGCTTCTGGACGTGGACCGGAGCGGCGTTCTCCGGCGACTCGACGTTCGCGCGGTTCAGGTCGGAGAGGGACTGAAGGGTCGCCATGATCAAGCGCTCACGTTCTTGCGGTTGAGGCTGCCGAGGTCGAGCGCCTGCGGCTGCTGGGCGGTGTGGGGATGCTCGGAGCCCTTATAGACCCGGAGGTTGCCCATGATCTGGCGGAAGAGGGGACCACGCGGGAGCATGCGCTCGACGGCCTTCTCCACGACGCGCTCGGGGAAGCGACCGTCGAGGATGAACTTGGCCGTGCGCTCCTTGATGCCGCCCGGGTAGCCGGTGTGGTGATAGTACACCTTCTGCTCGCGCTTGCGGCCGGTGAACTTCACCTTCTCGGCATTGATGACGATGACGTTGTCGCCGCAATCGACGTGGGGCGTATACGCGGGCTTGTGCTTGCCGCGCAGGCGCATGGCGACGATGGAGGCGAGCCGGCCGACGACCAGGCCCTCCGCATCGACGATGATCCACTTCTTGTCGACGTCGGCGGGCTTCAGAGAAAAGGTCTTCATCCCGTGGCGTTCCGTATGGTGTCTGAACAAAACGATGCGCCGCCGCGTGCGGGACGCGGCGGCGTTGACGGTTCCTCTAGGGACATGCATCGGATTCGTCAACCCGCTTCGTTCAGGTTTTGGGTCCTCGAAAACCCGAAAAGCGCAATTATTCGAAGCGTTTCGGGCATGCGGTACCCAAATACCGCAGGCCGGATCAGCGGTCCGCCTTCTCGCCCGCCGTGGTCAGGTCGATGTAGCGCAGCGTGGTCGGGCGCACGAGTTCCCGCACCTTGCGGGCCATCGCTTCCTCCTCGCGGAGCGATTGCTGGAAGCCCGTGAGGGCGGTCTGCTGCCCAGCCGCCTCGCCGATGGCGATCAGCGATTCGTAGGCGGCGATCTCGAAATTCTCGAAGGCGTGGTTGGCGTAGGCGTTCTTCAGGATCTCGTCCTGCGCCGGCGTATGGCCGAGGGCCATCGTGTTGCCGACGAAGCCCAGCACGCCCTCCTTGATGGTCGAGGGACTTTCCGAGAGGCTGTGCAAGGCCTCCTCGATCCGGGTACGCTGACCGTGGGTCTCCTCGATCCGGGTACGCTGACCGTGGGTCTCCTCGATATGGCGGCGCAGGGCCTGCTCCATTTCGGGATAGCGCTGCAGACGCTCGACCTGACGCTCCATGATCTGGAGCGCCTGCATCTCGAGCGCATGGGTATTCTTCAGGGCGGTCACGTAAATTTCGCGCGTATCGATGGTCACGTGGAAGATCTCCTCGTCGTCGCGAATGCATTCGCTGTCGTCACGAGAAGATCAGAAGCTGGGCTCCTGTTCCGCATAACGGGTTGGCATTTGTTATAGACCAGTCCGCGACAAAGCATCACCGAGACCGAACCGGTGCGATGTGGAGACGAACGGTCCAGCTTGCTTGACGCGCTCGCGCTTAGGCCGGTTTGAGGCGGGCCAGTTCCGCCTCGGCGGCGAGCGCCCGGGCCTTCCATTCGTCGCGCTCGGCCTCCGCGGCGCGCGCCGCGATCTCGGCCCGCTGCGCCTTTGCAGCCTGCGTGGCGGCCAGGGCTTGGGCTCGTTCGCGAGCGCGGGTCTCGCCAGCCATCTGCACCTTGAGGTCTCGCGGCGTGGCCATCGGGGCAATCCTGGGGGTAAGCGGGAATTCGGGCGGGGGCGCCGGTTCGGTGCCGTGCCTTCCCGCGCGGCGGCACCCGGGTCAAGCTCGGGCCGCGAAACACTCACACGCCGAGACACCGGAGGGTCAGCAGGTCGTCGAGGCTGAGATCCCGGCCGAAGAGCAGGGGACGCCAGACCGGAAGCGTCGCCAGGACAAGTCCGGCCGCGAGCGCCAGCCAGGGCAGGACCGCCTGCCAGGGCAGGCTCCCCCGCCAGGGGATGATCACCCGAAAGGTCCGGGGCGGCATCACGCGCGGGCATTCCGAACAAGAACGAACCCGACGATCAGCATCACGAGACCCCAGGCCAGGAAGCCGAGATCCCACGCGAGCCACTGCGTGGGCGGCACCCGTTCGTTGACGTGGTGGACGCCGAGGATCTGGTGGTCGATCAGTCCCTCGAGGGTGTTGAACAGGCCCCAGCCCATCAGAAGGGTCCCGGCGAACTGCCGGTTCGACCAGCGCAGGTGGCGCCGATGGGCGCTGCGCCACAGCAGGAACAGGCCGAGCACCACGAACACGTAGGTGGCGCTGTGGAAGATCCCGTCCCACAGGGTGTTGCGCTCGAGGTTCTCGATGGTGGTGATCGGGTACCAGCTGCTGAGCATATGGTGCCATTGCAACACCTGATGCAGGACGATGCCGTCGAAGAAGCCACCGAGGCCGAGGCCGAACAGCAAGCCGGCCGCGATGGGGAAGCGAGGCGCGTCCGGGCCGGGGACGGCGCTTCCGGGGCCAAGGGGCGAAGGGCTAACCGGAGCGGTCATGCGATGCCTCATCGGGGACGGGAGCCCGCGTCCGTCACGCCGGCGGCGCACGGGACACCAAGTGTTGGAAGCCGAGGACGATCGCGGCGAAGACCACGGCGCCGAGACCGGTCGCCACCGGCGCGAAATCGGGTCCGACGAGCACGAGGGACGAGCTGCGCCCCGACAGGGTGTCGGCGGCGGCGAGCAGGACGCCGCCGATGCTCTCGCCGACCAGGAAGCCGGACGCGATCAGAACGCCCCGGCGCCGGGCCAGGGTCTCGGCCTCGTCGGAGCCTGGCCCGGCGCGGAGCCGGCGGCGCGCCAGCCAGCCGATCACGCCCCCGACGGCGATCGTCACCACCACTTCCAAGGGCAGGTAGATGCCGATTCCCACCGTCAGGGCCGGGAAGGAAAGCTCGCGCCGGCGCAGGAGCGTCTCGATCACCACGAAGACGACGCCGAGGGCGGCGCCGACCAGCACCATCGTCCAGGGCAACTCACCGTGGACGATGCCGCTGGCGATCTGGGTCATCAGGGCGGCTTGCGGCGCCGGCAGGGCGTTGCCCGGCTCCATCCCGGGCCGGGGCAGCGCCTGCGCGAAGCCGTAGGCCTGATACAGCAGCGACAGCAGGGGGGCGATGACCAGGGCGCCGACCGTGACCCCGGCCATCAGGGCCACCTGTTGGCGCCAGGGGGTGGCATCGACGAGCTGCCCGGTCTTGAGGTCCTGCAGATTGTCGTTGGCGATCGAGGCCGTCGTCACCACGACGGCGGCGAGGAGCAGCGCCAGCCCGATGACGAAGCGGTCGCCCTCCGGCCCGGCGGAGCGCCCGATCAAGAGGGGGATCAGCAGCGCGGTGACCAGAGTGGTGAGAATGCCGATGCCGGAGATCGGGCTGCTCGACGAGCCGAGGAGCCCGGCGAGGTAGCCGCAGGCCGCCGCCATCAGGAAGCCGAACAGCACGGCGAACACGGTCGCGACCGCGACCACGGCGATGTGCAGCGCCCCGAGATCGGCACCCGAAGCGAAGATCCAGAACAGCCCGGCCAGAAGGGCGGCGAGGCCCAGGGTCGCGCCCGCCACCCAGGTGATCGGCAGGTCGCGTTCCTGGCGGGGGATCTCGGCGCCGCCCGTCCGCGCGCTCGCGAAGGCGGCCTTCATGCTGCCGGCAATCTGGCGGGCGAGACTCGCCACCGTCCAGAGGGCGCCGACCGCGATGATGCCGGCCCCGATCAGCCGGACCTGATCCGACCAGACCGCCCGCGCGGCGGCATCCGCGCCCGCGCCGGAGGCGGACCCCAACGCGGTGAGGACCGGCACGGCGACACCCCACGCGATGGCGACGCCGGTGAGAAGGGCGAGGCAGGCGCCGAGCCCGACGAGGTAGCCGACGCCGACCAGGGCCAGGGAAAAGCCGGTGCCGAACCGAAACAGCGCCGACCCGGCCGCCACGGTGGCGTGCATCCCGTCGGCCAGGACCCGGAAGCCCGTGGTGGACAGCCCGACGAGGCCCGCCAGCGCCGCCGCGCCGAGGAGCGGACGCAGGCCGCCGCGGGGCGCCGCATCGCCGGAGCTGTCGCCCGCGCGCAGCACCTCGGCTGCCGCCGTTCCTTCCGGGTAGGGCAGGCCGGCGCCCATCACCAGGGCACGGCGCAGGGGGATCGAGTACGCGATTCCCAGAAGCCCGCCGATCAGGCAGAGGCCGGTGGTCTGCCAATAGGGGAAGTCGCTCCAGTGGCCGATCAGCACGAGCCCGGGCAGCACCAGGATGACGTTGCACAGGGTGCCGGCCGCCGAAGCCTGGGTCTGGACGATGTTGTTCTCGAAGATGTTGGCGTTGCCCACCAGCCGCAGCACGCCCATCGACAGCATCGCAGCCGGGATGGAGGTCGAGAACGTCACCCCGGTCTTCAAGCCCATGTAGAGGTTCGCCGTCATGAACACGACGGTGATCACGGCGCCGAGGAGCAGACCACGCAGGGTCAGCTCCGCCGCGTGCGCCGGTGGGGTCTTCACGAAACGAAAAACTTCATGGAACGGCTCGCGGTGAGGGGTGGCCCGGTCGGCGGCGGAGCGGCGGAGGGGCAGAAGCGAGGGACCGAAAACCCGTGCACGCGGTCCTGAGTCACCGGGTCCGACCGCACGGCCCCGGCGCCGCCACGCCCCGACATGGTGCGGAACCCGGCTCGGCCTGCAAACCACATAGGTTACCGGGCGGACGGCCCGTGACAGGCAGCCACGGGCCTTCCCGAACCCGCCACCGAGGCAAGCTGCTCGATCGCGATCCTGATGGAACGCTCATGAAACGCGGCCGGACACCCGCTCGAATCCTCACGCGTCCGGGTGCAGTTCAGGCGGGCGGTCCCGAGGATGGATCGCGCAAGCCCCGAACGCCCATGCCCGCTTCGCTCATCCCTCCGGCCCCCGCGCTTCCGGACATCGACGGGGGCACGTCGTGCTTCGTCATCGGCCAGGACCGGCAGGGATGCTGGGTCGCCGCCGAGATCCACGGCCGCGCCGGAGGCCTGTTCCGCAGCCGCCAGGACGCGCTGCATTACGCGGTCGATGCCACGGCCCACCGGCCGGACGCAGTGCGGATCGCGGCCGACGGCGTCGAACTGCATCTCGGCGGGACCAGCGCCGTCGCCCTCGATCAGCGGGCCGGACCGCCCTCGTCGTCGGGGGCGCGCAGCCGGTAGCCCACGCCCGTCTCGGTGAGCAGGATCCGCGGGCGCTCCGGATCGGCCTCCAGCTTCTGGCGAAGCTGGCGCATGTAGACCCGCAGGTATTGCGGGTCGGACGAGGTCGAGACCGCGTTCATCAGCTGGGCATGGGTCAAGGCCTTGCCGGCATGCTGGACCAGGACGCGCAGGAAATCGTATTCCCGCGGGGTCAGCTTCACCTCGGCCCCGTGGACGCGGACGATGCGGCGCACGAGGTCGACGCTGAGGCCGTCGACCGCGAACACGGCGCGCTCGCCCTGGACCGCGAGCTGGTGACGCAGGGCCGCCCGCAGGCGGGCGAGGAGTTCGCCCATGCCGAACGGTTTGGTGACATAGTCGTCGGCGCCGAGATCGAGGGCCTCGACCTTGCCGGACTCGTCGTCGCGACTCGACAGAACCACGACGGGCAGGTCGCGGTGGTCCGCGCGGATGCGGCGCAGGAGATCGTGCCCCCGCATGTCCGGCAGGCCGAGATCGAGGATGATCAGCGCGATGGTCTCGCGCGCCAGAATGTCGAGGGCCGTGCGGGCGTTCGGCGCCTCGAACACGGTGTAGCCCTGCGTCGCCAGCCCGGTGCGGAGGAGCTTGCGGATGGGCGGCTCGTCGTCGACCACCAGGATGCCGAGGCTCATGCGGCGGATCTCATGTGGCGAATCTCATGCGGTGAGGCTCATGCGGTGAATCTCATCGGGCGCGACTCATGCGGCAATGTCCGGTGCGCGGCCGCCGTCGACCGGAACCGGCAGCACGAGAGTGAAGACGGCACCGGCGCGATCCGGGCGGTTGGCCGCGCTCAGGGTCCCACCCATCGCCTCGACGAAGCCGCGCGCGATGGCAAGGCCGAGGCCGGTCCCGGCCCGCACGCTGTCGGCCTTGCGCACCCGATAGAACTTGTCGAACACCCGCTCCTCCTCGCCCTCGGGCAGACCTTCGCCCTCGTCCAGCACCTGGAGGCGAACGCGCATCGGGCCGCCGGCGCACTCGGACATCACGCCGGCCGCGACCGTCACGGTCGAGCCCGCGGGCGCGTATTTCGCCGCGTTGTCCAGGAGGTTGACCAGCACCTGCTCGAACAGGACGGGATCGAGGCGGAGGGCCGGCAGGGCATCGGGAAGATCGAGCACCACCCGGTGTCCGCCGAGGATCGCGCCAAGACGGCGAAGGGCGGTGTCGACGATCTCGGCGACGTCCTGCGGCGTGAGGTTGGCCGCCACCGCGCCGGCCTCGAGCCGGGTCATGTCGAGCAAGTTGACGATGAAGCGGTTCAGCCGCTCGGATTCGGCGATGACCGTCGCCAGCAGGTCGACCTTGGCCTCGGGGTCCAGCACGGTGTCGAGGTCTCGCAGGGTGGTGGCTGCGCCGAGGACCGCGGCGAGCGGGGTCCGCAGATCGTGCGAGATCGAGGTGAGCAGGGCCTGGCGCAGCCGGTCCGTCTCGGCGTCGCGCGCCGCCCGCGCCAGGTCCTCCACCAGCCGGACCCGCTCGATGGCGAGCGCCCCCATATCCGCCAGGGCGTCGAACAGGCGGCGATCCTCGGGGGTCAGGATCGGCCCGGTGCCGTCGGCATCGAGGCCGATGACGCCGATGGGTCCGCGGCCGGTCCGTGCTGGCAGGAACAGGCGGCGGGCGCCCGGGAGGGTGTCGGCGCCGCGCCCCGCCGGCCGGTCGTTGGCGAAGGCCCAGCGCGCAGCCGCGAGATCGGCCGCGTCGAGCCGGTCCTCGGGCGGATAGCCGGCCCGCACCGCGATCGAATCACCCTCGGGCAGCAGCAGCACCACCCGCACCCGCAGCATCGTGGCGATCTGGGCCGAGGTGGCCCAGAGCACGTCGTCGAGGGTGCCGCAGCCCGAGAGCTTGCGGCTGAAGCCGTAGAGGCGCTCCGTCGCCCGCGCCCGGCGCTGGCTGATGACCGCGACCGTGCGGGCCCGCGCAGCGAGGTTCGAGACCAGAACCGCCACCAGGGTGAAGAGCAGGAAGGCCGCGACGTTGGTCGGGTCGGCGATGGTGAAGGTGTAGACCGGGGGCAGGAAGAAGAAGTTGTAGGCCAGCGAGGCGGCGACCACGGCGGCGAGCGAGGGCCACAGGCCGAAGCGCGCCGCCACCGCCACCACCGCCGTCAGCAGGAACAGGTCGGCGTTCTCGACTCCGAGATAGGGCTTCAGCGCCAGCGCGAGGCCGAGGCCGGCCAGCGTCGCCAGCGCGGCGAAGCCGTAGCCGGCCCTGTCGAAGCCTGTCCTGTCGAAGCCTGCCCCGTTGAAACCTGCCCCGTTGAAGCCTGTCCTGGCCGGAGCGGTCGCCACCGGTCTGGCGGAGGCAGGGGCAGCGGCCATCTCGCCGGCGACGACGTGGATGCTGATGACGCCGCTGCGCCGGACGAGATCGTGCACCACGGAGCCGTGGACCAGCTCGAACCACCATGACCGCGTCGCCTTGCCGACGACGATGTGGTTGACGTTGGCGGTGCGGGCATAGGCCAGCAGGTCGTCGGCGACCCGCCAGCTCCCCGGCAGGGTCACGGCATCGCCCCCGAGGCGGTCGGCAAGGCGCAGGGCCTCGGCGACCCGGTCGCGGTCGGCCTCGCTCGACCCGAGGCTGCGCGTGCCCTCCACGGTGACGGCGGTCCACGGCGCGTGCAGACGATCGGCGAGGCGTTTGGCGTAGCGCACCAGCCCGGCCGAGCGGGGGTCCTCGCTGACACAGACCATCACCCGCTCGCCGGCGCTCCACGGCCCCGCGATGGCGTTGGCCTGCATGTGACTGAGGAGTTCGTCGTCGACGCGGTCCGCAGTGCGGCGCAGGGCCAGCTCGCGCAAAGCGGTCAGATTTTCACGGACGAAGTAGTGCCGCAGGGCGCGCTCCGCATGGGCGGGCTCGTAGACCTTGCCGGCCTTCAGGCGCTCGATCAGGTCGGCGGGGTTGAGGTCCACCACCTCGATGTCGTCGGCCCGGTCGAGGATGACGTCCGGTACGGTCTCGCGCACCCGGATACGGGTGATCTGGGCCACGACGTCGTTCAGGCTCTCCACGTGCTGGATATTGAGGGTGGTGTGCACGTCGATGCCGGCATCGAGCAGTTCTTCCACGTCCTGGTAGCGCTTGGGGTGCCGCGAGCCCGGCGCGTTGGTGTGGGCGAGCTCATCGACCAGCGCCAAGGCGGGTCGCCGGGCGAGCAGGGCGTCGAGGTCCATGTCCGCGAGGGTGCCGCCCGAATGGCCGACCTGACGGCGCGGCACCACCTCGAAGCCTTCGACAAGGGCCTCGGTTTCGCTTCGACCATGGGTCTCCACCAAGCCGATGACGACGTCGGCCCCGGCCTTCAGACGCGCCCGCCCGATGGTCAGCATCTCGTAGGTCTTGCCGACGCCGGGGGCGGCGCCGAGGAAGACCTTGAGACGCCCGCGACCGGCCGCGTCCCGGCGTGCCCGGTCGAGCAACGCGTCGGGGGAGGGGCGCTGGCGCTCGCGTCCGTCCTCCATCATCGGGGCCATCTCATCCTGTGCATCGGTCCGACCGGATTATTGCCGGAGGCCGGCGTCCAAAGCGAGGTTCAACGCCAGGACATTGACGCGCGGCTCGCCGAGGAGGCCGAGGGTCCTGTCCTCGACCTGGGCGGTGACGAGGGCGCGGACACGGTCCTCGCTCACCCCGCGGGCGCGGGCCACGCGCGGCACCTGGAACAGGGCGGCCTCGGGCGAGATGTCCGGATCGAGGCCGGAACCGCTGGCGGTGACGAGATCGACCGGCACGGTCGCGCCGGGATTCTCCGCCGTCAGGGTCGCGAGGTCGCCCTTCACCCGCTCCGCCAGAGCCGCGCTGGTCGGGCCGAGATTGGAGCCGGCCGAGTTGGAGGCGTTGTAGGGCGACGGGACGGTCCGGGTCGCGTCGACCGGATCGGCGGCGACCGTCGCCGAGGGGCGGCCGTGGATATAGCGCGGGCTGGTGAAGGACTGGCCGATCAAGCTGGAGCCGACGACGGTCCCGTCGCGGGTGATCAGACTGCCGGCGGCCTTCCCGGGAAACAGCGCTGCGGCGAGTCCGGTCATGGCCAGCGGGTAGGCGAGGCCGGTGATCGCCGTGAGGAGGACGAAGAGGACGAGGGCAGGGCGAAACGAGGCGAGCATGGGAACCACTCGGGTTGGGAACGCGGGACGGGTCAGGCGAGGTGGAGGGCGTTCACGGCCAGATCGATCGCCTTGATGCCGACGAAGGGCACGAGGATGCCGCCGAGGCCGTAGACCAGCAGGTTGCGCCGCAGGAGGGCGGCGGCCCCGACGGCCCGATAGGTCACGCCCCGGAGCGCCAGCGGGATCAGCGCAACGATGATGAGGGCGTTGAAGATGATCGCCGAGAGGATCGCGCTCTGCGGCGAGGCAAGCCCCATCACGTTGAGCGCCTGGAGCTGCGGGTACAGCGTCAGGAACATCGCCGGGATGATGGCGAAGTACTTGGCCACGTCGTTGGCGATCGAGAACGTGGTCAGCGCCCCGCGGGTCATCAGGAGCTGTTTGCCGATGCCGACGATCTCGATGAGCTTGGTCGGATCGCTGTCGAGATCGACCATGTTGCCGGCCTCGCGGGCCGCGACGGTGCCGGTGTTCATGGCGACTCCGACATCGGCCTGAGCGAGGGCCGGGGCGTCGTTGGTGCCGTCGCCGCACATGGCGACGAGCTTTCCTTGCGACTGCTCCTTGCGGATCAGCGCCAACTTGTCCTCTGGCGTTGCCTGGGCGAGGAAATCGTCGACGCCGGCTTCCGCCGCGATGGCGGCGGCGGTCATGGGATTGTCGCCAGTGATCATCACCGTGCGGATGCCCATCTGGCGGAGTTCCGCGAAGCGCTCGCGGATGCCACCCTTCACGATGTCCTTCAGGTAGACGACGCCGAGGAGTTGCCCATCGCGGGCGACAGCGAGCGGGGTGCCACCGGCCTTGGCGACGTCCTCGGCGATGGCCTGGATCTCGCGCACGGTCTCGTCGGCGACGCTGGGGCTGTAGGCGAGTGCCGCGCTGGAGCCCCGCGTGGCTATCGGCTGCTGGGTTACCGAGGCGATGATGCTGTCGACGGCGCCCTTGCGGATGGACGAACCGTCGAGGTCGACGCCGCTCATCCGGGTCTGGGCGGTGAAGGGCACGAAGGTCGCGTTCAGGCTTCCCATGTCGCGCGCACGAATGCCGTACTTGTCCTTGGCCAGCACCACGATGGAGCGACCCTCGGGTGTCTCGTCGGCGAGGGAGGCGAGTTGCGCCGCATCGGCCAGATCCTGCTCCGACACGCCGCGGACGGGCCGGAACTCCGTGGCTTGGCGGTTGCCCAGCGTGATGGTGCCGGTCTTGTCGAGGAGGAGCGTGTCGACGTCGCCCGCTGCCTCGACGGCGCGGCCCGACATGGCGAGCACGTTGAAGCGCACCAGCCGGTCCATGCCGGCGATGCCGATGGCCGAGAGCAGCGCGCCGATGGTGGTGGGGATGAGGGTGACGAACAGCGCCACCAGCACGATAAGCGGGATCGACCCGCCAGCGTAGGAGGCGAAGCTCGGGATCGAGGCGACCGCGAAAACGAAGATGATGGTCAGGCCCGCGAGCAAGATGTTGAGGGCGATCTCGTTCGGGGTCTTCTGGCGCGACGCGCCCTCGACGAGGGCGATCATGCGGTCGACGAAGGTCGAACCGGCGGCGGCGGTGATGCGCACCCGGATCTCATCGGACAGCACCTGGGTTCCGCCAGTGACCGCGGACCGGTCGCCGCCGGATTCGCGGATGACGGGAGCGGATTCGCCGGTGATGGCGGCCTCGTTGACGGACGCGACGCCGAGGATGACCTCACCGTCCGAGGGGATGATGTCGCCGGCCTCGACGAGCACCACGTCGCCGACCTTGAGCTCGTTGCCGGGGATGGTCTCATAATCCCGGCCCGAGCCCTTTAGGCGCTTGGCCATGGTCTCGGTCCGGGTCCGGCGCAGGCTGTCGGCCTGGGCCTTGCCGCGCCCCTCGGCGATGGCCTCGGCGAAGTTGGCGAACAGCACGGTGAACCAGAGCCAGAGGATGATCTGGCCGGAGAAGGCGAGGTTGGCGCCGCCTGTCAGGACGTCACGGATGAACAGGACGGTGGTAAGCGCGGCCACGACCTCGACCACGAACATGACCGGGTTCTTGATCATCTTGCGCGGGTCGAGCTTGGTCAGGGCGCCGACGAGCGCCGGCCCGACGAGGGCGGCGCTGAAGAGGCTGGTGGAGTTTGGGCGGGCCATTGCGGTTGTCCGAATTGGATGGGGAGGCATCTCTGGCGGCGCGGGGGTACGCCGCCGATCGGGGCTCAGGGAGCCAGGGCGCGGCCCAGGAGGGCCGCCCCGGCCATGATGCCGAGGGCGCCGAGCAGGGTGAGCCCGAGCATGCCGAGGATGACGTCCGAGAGGCGGAGGTCACGGCGGTTCCGCTGCACCCGGTCCCAGGTCGGGGGACGGGGCCGGTGGGCGGAAAGCGCACGGCGGTTGGGCGACCGCCTCGGGGCGCGGTGAGGAAGCGAGAGGTGCTGCATCTCAGCCGCCCGCCGCGAAGGTCTGGCCAAGGCCGCCGGCGAGGTGCTCGACGATGGGCCCCAGCGCCAGCGCCGGGAAGAAGGTCAGTCCGCCGACGATGAGGATCACGCCCACCAGCAGGCCGACGAACAGGCCGCCATGCGTCGGGAAGGTCCCGGCCGAGGCCGGCACGGTCTTCTTCGCGGCGAGCGAGCCCGCGATGGCCAGCGCCGGGACGATGACGAAGAACCGCCCGAACAGCATGCCGAGGCCGAGCGTGGTGTTGTAGAAGGCGGTGTTGGCGGTGAGCCCGCCGAAGGCCGAGCCGTTGTTGGCCGCCGCCGAGGTGAAGGCGTAGAGGATCTCCGAGAAGCCGTGCGGGCCGGCATTGGCCGGTCCCGCGAGGCCGGCCGCGACCACGGTGGCCAGGGCGGTGAAGCCCAGCATCATGAGGGGCAGGCAGAGGATGGCGAGCATCGCCATCTTGACCTCGCGTCCCTCGATCTTCTTGCCGAGATATTCCGGCGTACGGCCGACCATCAGACCGGCCACGAAGATCGCCACAATGACGAAGACCAGCATGCCGTAGAGGCCCGCGCCGACGCCGCCGACGATGATCTCGCCGAGCTGCATGTTGATCATCGGGATCAGGCCGCCGAGCGCCGTGAAGCTGTCGTGCATGGCGTTGACGGCACCGCAGGAGGCGGCCGTGGTGACCACGGCGAACAGGGCCGAGGCGACGATGCCGAAGCGCAGTTCCTTGCCCTCCAGGTTGCCGCCGGTCAGGCCAAGCCCGTTCAGGACGGGGCTGCCCGCGCTCTCGGCCCAGTAGACGACCGTGACACCGGCGAGGAACAGCAGACCCATAGCGCCCAGGATAGCCCAGCCCTGGCGCTCGTCGCCGACCATGCGGCCGAAGACGTTGGTCATCGCCGCCCCGAGGGCGAAGATCGAGACCATCTGGACGAAGTTCGACAGGGCGGTCGGGTTCTCGAAGGGATGGGCGGCGTTGGCGTTGAAGAAGCCGCCGCCGTTGGTGCCCAGCATCTTGATGGCGACCTGGCTCGCCACCGGGCCGAGCGCGAGGGTCTGGGTCGCTCCCTCCAGTGTCGTCGCCGCGATGGAGGGTCCGAGGGTCTGGGGGACGCCCTGGGAAACCAGAAACAGGGTGTAGAGGACGCAGAGCGGCAGCAGCACGTAGAGGGTACCGCGGGTGAGATCGACCCAGAACGAGCCGATGGTGCGAGCCGAGGCGCGGCTGAACCCTCGGACCAGCGCGACCGCGAGGGCAATGCCGGTGGCGGCGGACAGGAAGTTCTGGTGGGTCAGGCCCAGCATCTGCGACAGATAGGACAGCGTGCTCTCGCCGGCGTAATTCTGCCAGTTGGTGTTGGTGACGAAGCTCGCCGCGGTGTTGAAGGCGAGATCCGGCGCCACGGTGCCTTGCCCGACCGGGTTGAGCGGCAATCCGTCCTGCAGGCGCAGCAGGCCGTACAGGGCCGCAAAGCCGAGGGCATGGAAGCCCAGCATCGAGAGGGCATAGGCGCGCCAGCCCTGCTCGCCCCGGGCATCGAGACCGGCGAGGCGGTAGAGCCCCCTCTCGACCGGGGCGAGCACGGGAGAGAGCAGGGTGCGCTCACCCTGGAAGACGCGCGTCATGTAGCCGCCGAGGGGCCTGACGAGCGCCAGCACGACCGCGCAGAACAGCGCGACCTGAATCCAGCCGTTGAGTGTCATGAAACGTCGTCCTGGAGGAGGATCCGGGGGGATCGCTTTGGGCGCGGCCGTCAGAACCGCTCGGGGCGGACGAGGGCGTAGGCGAGGTAACCGAGCAGCCCGAGGGTCACGAGGGCGCCGAGGGTCAGATCGAGGGTCATGGTGCGGGGCTCCAGGCAGCCGTGTCAGAGGCGTTCGCAGAGCAGCGCATAGCCGGCGGCCAGCCCGAAGAAGGCGAGCCCGGCGGCGAGGAAGACGATGTCGAGCATGGTACGTCCGATCCGGTCCGGCGGATCGAACGTGCGATGTCACGATCGATCCGGTCGGCCACCAGGATGGACGGGAATGGCGTTAGGGTTCGAGAGGGCGCGCGGTCCGATCTTATCAGGATCGCATAAGGATCGTGGCCCGACCGGGCGCGATGGGGCGAGCCTAAAGGCGCTTCGAGACGACGCCGAGGGCGAGAAGGACGTAGGCGGCGACGAAGAACCAGACCCTGAACTTGACGACGGTCGGACCGATCATCGGGATGCGCAGCGACAGACTGGCGATGGCCAGCCCGATCAGCACGAGGGACAGGAGGAACGTGAGGGTGTGCGGGGGCGAGAGCTTCAGCATGACGCGATCCTGCCGCGCCCGGGTTGAGAAGGCGTGAAACGCCGGGTCCTCCCGGCGGATGACACATCCGGAGACGGGTGGTAGATGGAGGCCGGCACCCCTGACTCCGTAGCTCAGCTGGATAGAGCAGCCGCCTTCTAAGCGGACGGTGGCAGGAACGCTGAACCGCCATTCCCCTCTGCAGAGCAGCCGCCACGCCTCTCCCGAAATTGGCCGGTAGCAAACCAGTAGCAAACGGGATCGGGGCTCGTTTCGTGTGATGGCCACCGTGGTGTCCATGGCCAATCGACCTCGCTCAGGGTACCACCGAAGCCACCGATTTGGGTGACGTGAGGGAACCGAGACGTCGATGATCGAGGCGCTTAGGCGATACCAATTCCGGCGTCGCGTACGCCTGTACCTCGGCGTCCTGCTCCTACCGAACAAGGAGCGTTCGGTCCGCCGCACGCTGCGCGACGATGTCGAGCGGTGGATCACCGAGGGCCGCAACCGGGGCTGGACGCCGCAATCCGTGGCCGCGGTGACGATGGCCGGGCATCTCATCCACGTCGTGCGGGACGACCTCACCCAGGCGCAGCGCGAGCGGTATCTCGACCAGCTTCGGACCGTCGGGCCGCGGGACCTGGTGGCCGAGATCCAATGGCTCCCCACCCTGAAGAATGGCGCCGGCGCGGACTGGGAGCCATTCGTGTTCCGATTCACCTACATGAACTGCATGCTCGCGTCGTGGCTGGTCCGGGACAAAACCATCGACCTCTTCACGAAGTCGATCTTCGTCACGGCGGTATCCTGGGCCCTCGCGGGCGCCGAACTCGAAAACATCTACCAGGAGGTCGCTGGGCTTGCCGACCGCATCGGCACCGCGCCACAGAGGTAGGATCGGGCGACGGGGGCGGACGTGCAGGGCGTGAACATATCGAGGGGCCTATTCCGGCTCTGGCTTGTCGCGACGGCCCTCTGGCTCGCGCTAGCAGCGACCATCGCCTGGGACGATGTCACTTCCGCGACCCGAGGGCGCTACCAGTACGCGCCCGAGATGAAGGAGGACGTGAAGCCCTGGGAGCAGTTCGACAACAAGAAATCCGTTTCCGAAATCTTCAAGAAGCCATCCGAGGCCAAGTGGCCAGCGAGCTTCGACAAAGTCGAATACCAATACCAGAAGGGATTCGACGAGAGCGTGACAGAGAAGACCTTAGAGCTTGTCGACTTCCCAGACGGCTCGTCGCTCTACCTCTACACCGCCTTCGGCAAGCCCGAGCAGGATCTGGTCGGGCGATGGTTCTGGGAGAAGCGCTGGGAGCGGCGCTTCTCGGCCCTGCGGAATGAGGGCGGGATCGCGCTGTTCGGCATCATCCCGCCGCTGTTGCTCCTGGCTCTCTGGTTCGTCGGCAAGTGGGTGTTCGTTGGGTTCAGACCAACGCCTCAATAGTCGTCTCGGACCTGGGGGGCTTGCTGTCATCCGATTGCTCGCATCGGCCACTGGACTCGACCGGCCAGGACTGTGAGAACCTCAGGTCACTGAAATCTCGAACGACCGGGCTTGGTCTTGATCACCCCTGAGCATGCGAAGGAGGCCATCTCGAATGCCTACGTCCATGCCCTCGCCGGCGCGGACGGGCTGAACCTGGCGGCCAAGACGACCTTCGACTACGGCATCGACGGGACGTTCCATCCGGTAAAGGATTTTGGCGGGAGGCTGATCCAGACCGCGTTCCCTGTCGACTTCCAGATGAAGGCCACGACGAAGTGGCGCCACGAGGACGACGTGGTTGTCTACGACCTTTCGGCCCGGGCGCACGTCATCCTCACGGACAGGGAAAGGACCCAGGCCATGGCCATCCTCATCCTGCTCTGCATGCCGCCCGACGCGTCCGATTGGGTCGTCGGGTCCGAGGAGCACCTGCACCTGCGGAACTGCTGCTACTGGTATCGCCCCGCGGGCCCGCCGACCGAGCGTTCGTCGAAGGTCCGCATCCGCATCCCGCGGTCCCAGGTGCTGACCCCGGCCAGCCTCAGGGACGTCATGCTGATGGCCCGTGAGGAGGCCATGGCATCATGACGGCGCCGGTCGACATCATCGAGGGCGTGCCGCTCGGCTCCCTGAAGCGGTACCTCGCCGTCACCGGCTGGAGGCGCTCGGTCCTGCGCGACGGCGCGGTCCTATTCGCCAAGGGTGACGGCGACCCGGTCGAGATCTTCCTTCCCGGGACGCAGCAGGTCCGTGACCTGCGGGAGCGGCTGACCTCGGCCCTCGTCACCCTCACGGACATGGAGCAGCGCCCGTTCGAGACGGTCGCCGCCGCCATCCGCGCGATCAGCTACGACCTGGTGCGGTCGCGCCTGCCCGACTCCGCGATCCGTCAGGACACCATCCGCCTCGGCACCGCGGAGACGTTCATCAAGCGGATGCACGGTACCCTGGAAGCGTCGGCGCACGCCGAGCTCCACGCCGGGCCGTTCTACCAGCGCGTCAGCTCCGTGGCCCAGCGCTACGCAAATGACTGCCGCTTCGGTCACACGTTCCGGGGCAGCTTCGGGTTCACCATCGAGTCCCCGGTCGGCTCGCGGACGCCGGACGAGGGGGACGTCCAGGCCCTCGCGATGGGCGAGGAGCTCGTCGCCCCGCCGCTGGAGAGGCTCGTCGTCCAGCGCCTCGCCCGCGGGCTGCGCACGGTCGAGGCCGCGATTGCGAAGGAGGACCCGACCCTGATCACGCAGGGGTACGGGACGGGCCTGAACGCGAACGCGGTCGAGGAGCTCACCGCCCTGGTGTCGGAGCCCCAGGTCAGCGAGGTGCGGTTCCAGATCCTGTTCTCGCCGGAGTGGGGCGTGCCGGCTGACCTCGGCGACGCGCCCGTCATGACCATCAGCCAGGCCCGCGGGGTGGGCATCCTCCAGGAGGCCGCGAAGGTCCTGCGGGCGGTCGACTACGACAAGCGGCGGACCATCATGGGCAAGGTCCGGACGCTGCACTCGATGGAGACGCCGGCCGACCTGTACAGCATCTCCGGCCTGCAGGACGTCATCGTGGAGTGGGTGAGCGACGAGTTCGGCACCCGGAACGTCCGGGTCTCCCTAGGGCCCGAGGAGTACCTCCAGGCTGTCCAGGCCCATACCGAAGGCCGCCGGATCTCCGTCTACGGGGAGCTCGACCAGACCCGGCAATGGCGCCTCGACAACGCCCGGGACTTCAGGCTGCTCTAGGGCAGGTCACATGAGGTCCTCAAACGGGTTGCCTTCGATGGGCACATCGACATGGACCGGGTCCAGGACGATTGGCTTGCCGGTTGCCAGGTCCTGCAGGACGCCGTCCGGGGGGATGATGCGGCTCCCGAGGATGACCGCGGCCTCCAACACCATGTGGCTGATCTCCCGCTCGCTGCCGTTGTACGGCACCGACAGGTGGTCCCTCAGGTAGACCCGCAGCCAGTCCGGATCGATCTGCGGACCGCCGTGCCGTTCGACCTCCTGGCACCACCGGACGTGTCCGTCGACCTTCGGTTGGTCCTTGAACCACTGCATGCCGAGGTCGGAGATGTGGACCTCGATGATGCGCAGGGCGTACTCGTGCGACGTGTCGGGCCGAACCTTGGCGCACATGAGGACCTGACGCAGGTCCGCGGCGAGCTCGGCCTCGGCGCGTTCAAGAGCCAGCCTGCGCTTTTCGAGGACCGCCTCGCGCTTCCAGATGGCATCGAGTCGCTTGTTCAGAGACCGGGTCTCAGCGGTCAGTTCGTCCTCTTCGTCGTCGTCGTACACGGTAACCCCCGGCGGCTGCGGTTTCACGTCACCGTAGCCGCCGGGGGTTACCGTCTACTCAATCGAGGCCTCGGGGAATTCTGCCCTCGGTGGCAGTCGATGCCATGAGGTAGTCTCGCCATGCCTGGTGGTGGACGGCCTCGGGCTTCACGCTAGGGTGCCGGTCACCCATGACCTCGGCGACCTTGTCGACCGGAGGGGGCGGCTTCCGGTAGGGTCCGACAACGTCCTCGACCGCCTCGCGAAGGCCGCGCAGGACGAAGCTCGTCATCGCCACCGCCTGAAGCTGGGCTTCCTTGGTTCCTGCGAACGCGGCGGCCGCGCTGACCATGCGCCAGTAGGCGTCCTCGGCCGGGCGGTTCCTCAGGAAGGCGCTGCGTCCATCCTCTCCGCCGAAGATGGCTGACACGCCTTCCCCGATACCAGCCGTCTCCGGGTGTTCCTCCCGGAACCGGGCCATCATCGCGAGCATGGCGAGGCCCTCGGTGTGCGCGAGCAGGTCGGCGGCGGCGAGCTCGATGGCGTCCCTGGCGGCGGCCAGCTTGGCCATCATCTCGTCGTTTGGTCTGGTCTCAGCCAAGGAAGGACCCCACTGCCGGCAGGTCAGAGTCGCGGCCGACGATGCCCTCGCGATTGACGACGTACCGGCGATGGAACTCGGCGGCGCTGAGCTCCGGGAGGCGCACTCGGCCGGGCGCGGGAAAGGCCGGGTCGGCCTCGCCCATGGGGACCCACTCGAACCGGGCTTGCCCCTTCGTGCGCGCCGGGTCGTCGCTGCCCCGGGCTTGGTCGATGGCCATGGTGATGAAGGGGGATGCCTCGGCCATGTCAGGCGGCCTCCTCGTCGTCCTCGGGCTCCTCGTACGGATGGCCATGGACCTGCTCGTAGACAGCTTCGACCATTCGGTGTGGCGGTAGACGAACGAGCCCAGCGTGAAGACGCCCGAACACGAGTAGGAGCCGCCTTCCTCGATGCCGAGCACCCGGCCGTAGAACTCGGGGAACCGGCGCGCGATCTGCTGGAAGATGGGCTCGGCGTCACCGTTCGAGGCGTCGAAGCGCATCTCGATCTCGCCCGGTTCGTCACGGATGAATTCGAAGCCATCCGCGTTGTAGCAGCTACCCCAGTTCTCGTAGGCCAAGTCCCGGCTTTGCCACTTGGCAAAGGTGTTGAAGCATAGACGAACAGGGGTTCCGTCGAAGCTGGAGTTGGTATTCTTGACGATGTGGTTGGCCTTGACGGCCGCGATGACCTCTGGCGGCCCAGTGAGCGTCACTCGGAGTGTGGTTGCGTTAGCCAAGTTCCCCTCCCGGAATCGGAAGGGGCCCCCAGCACCTGGCCGGGGACCCCTTCGTCTCGGCCCGCTCGGCAGGCCCCGGCGCCGCAGCGCATCCAATGGAGGGTACGGAGAAACCGCGATTCGTATAGTCGCCCGCGATTGCCAAACCGGGCGCGCGCCGTGCGGGCGGGCTAACCTCCGATGCCGCCCAACGTGCCCAACGCGCGCAGGGCGTCCTTGTCCTCATCAGGGATCAGGCTGACCTTGAGGTATTCCGCAACGTCACTCCACAACCGTGTAGGGTTGCCATTGAGGTATCCAGTAATGTGCCCGTCCACGATTGAGAAATGGTACTCGTAGTCGTGCGCCATCATGGGTGGGTCCCAAGTCGTCATCGGGAAATTCGCATCGTACGTGGCGTCATGCCAGGGTCTGTTTGCCGGCGTGCGCAGTCCACCGAACTCAATCAGGGTGGCGAAATGCGTGTCACGCTTGGGCAGGCGCACGAACCAAGCAGTCAGGGGACGCTGGATAAGGAGAGCCCGCGCCTTGTCGGTCCAGTCGGCCCGCTGCCACTGGAGGTCGCATTCGAGCTCAAGATTGGACGTCGTCATCCTCGCCTCCACTTTGTATCCGTGGATCGTGCGGGGGCGCCATGAGGGGCGGCGAATGGTCGGCATGGCTCTCTCCTGTGCCGGCATCCTGGGGGCGTCGGGTTACGACCGAGGGAATCCCGTGGCGCCTCATCGTGACAGGGTTTCCCCTGCGTTAAGCGGCGTCTGCTACGGTGGGGCGCATGCGGATCGACCTTGAATATCTGGACCCAGAGTTCTGGCCCCGTCCGGACGGCTGGACCGCCGTCGGACGCGTTGGGCACCAGGCGCTCGCGTACGACCCGGAGCGGCGCCCGCACCTCCTTATCGACGATGGCCCGGTGCCGCTGGACCCTGCCGAGGTCAACATCGCCCTGGTAGCCGCCGTCGACGAGGCCGGTATGCGCGTCTGGCCCGGGGGGTGGACCCATGCCCTGCCACTGGCCTTCGGCCTCAACCGGAGGACGACCCAGCGGGACCGCATCGAGAAGTCTGGCCTTCACCCGGGCATCCTCGTGGCCCTTGGCGACCTAGCGTCGTCCCCCGATCCCATCGGCGCCGGACTGCTGGCCTCCGCGCTTGCGCAGTACGCCGATCAGCACGGAAAGCACATCGGCGTGCAACAGGACCTAGACGACGCCGAGGAGGCCGCGGCGAACGTCATAGACACGCTCCGCCGTGTCCGTGTCGGGAGGTCGATCTCCAACAGGGACGGTGGACTCAAGTAACGGTCGCTTAAGACCTCGTCGCTTCGGTCGTCTGGTTAGCTGCGCAAAGGTCGGTCTTTACCGCCTGGGCGCCGCCGGAAGAACCGGAGAAGACCCGTGAAGACATGCAACCGCTCTGAGGCGGCCGAGCCTCTATCCGCGCATCACATCCTAAGCGGGAAGGCCGCCCCTCCCGACCGATCTGACCTGCATCCGTTCGTGCCGCTGTTCCTGTGGCTGGCCGCACGCTGCCCCGTGCCGCCGCGCGGCTGGAACGCGGATGACGACGTTTTCTTCTGTAACGGCTTGGCCAACCTGCTGAGCTCGGCATGCGCAATCGAGGACGCGTACAGTCACGGCACGTTTACGCTCGTGCACGTGCGCACCGCCGTGGAGACCCTCAGCCGAGAGTGTCGCGATCTCATCGAGCGCCTTGACCGCTACGACGGGTTC
Source organism: Methylobacterium sp. Ger2507 (assembly GCF_055231875.1). NCBI lineage: Bacteria > Pseudomonadati > Pseudomonadota > Alphaproteobacteria > Hyphomicrobiales > Methylobacteriaceae > Methylobacterium > Methylobacterium sp. Ger2507. The sequence goes on along the minus strand of NZ_JBUYVC010000001.1, from coordinate 4,420,492 downwards.
GACGCCGACATCGACATCGAACCGGCATCGACGGACGCGGCACGTCTCGGAAACTTGTGCGACGTCGGGCTGATCGCGTGCGGGGACCGCGACGCGCTGGCCCGTCAGGCGGCGAACGCGGAGATCTGCGTCGCACTAGGGCTCAATGAGTTCCTGCCCTTCGCCATCGGCGCCCGGGCCTACCTGGCGCAGGTCGACGAGCCCCGGACATCTCGTCCCGGGCGTCCCCTGCCGCTCATCCGCGAGTGCCTAGAACGGGGCCGCAAGATCCTGACGCGCGACCGCATGACAGCCGGTACCCGCGCGGAGACGCACGCCGAGGCCATCGACGACGACCGCGCCGGTGTCGTGCGACGTGCCCCCTCGGCGCCGGAGCCGACCCCCGAGCCCGAGGCGCAGTCGCCCGGCGTCGTGGTGTTCCCGAACTCGATTCTGGACAGCGTCGGCAAGGGCGAGAACGTCACGTCCGTGAAGCGGACCCTTGGCGAGGCCCTGGGGGCGCGCCTGCCGTTCGTCCCAGTCCCGGAGGATTGGGCAGCCTGGGAATCGCCGCTCGTGGCCCGATCCCCGTGGCTCGCGGCTGTCCCGCGCGCGCTCCGGGCGATGCAGGGCGGCCGAGGGCATTGGAGCCACACCGTGCTCTGCGTCGTCGGGCCACCCGGCTGCGGCAAGACCCGCCTCATCCGTGAGATCGCCCAGGCCTCCGGGCTCCACTACGTGCGGCTCAACGCAGAGGCTGTCGGGGACACCGCGGCCTTCGGTACATCGGTCAGATGGTCCTCATCCCAGCCTGGAATTTTCGAGCTCGCTCTTGCCCGAGCCCGGGCCGCGACGGTGTTCGTCCACTACGATGAGCTAGAGAAGGCTTCTGGAAGCAGGGAGACGAACAGCGGCAAGATCACGGATTTGCTCCATGGTCTTTGGGAAGCCGAGACCGCCGGTTCGTGGCGGTCGGTCTGGCTCGGCTGCCCGATTGACGTCGGGCACGTCGTCCACGTCGTCACGGTGAACAGCCTCGACGGGCTTCCGGCGTCGCTTGTCGACCGGATGCGGGTCGTCCGCGTCGAGGACCCCGGCCCCGGGCACCTGGCGGTCCTAGCCCCCCAGGTCGCCCGTGAGACCTGCCTCAGGCTCGGTCAGGACGAGCGGTTCGGGACCCTCGACGGTGACGAGATGGGCGCCCTGACCGATGCGTGGCGGGGCGGGTCGATCCGCCGGCTCCAGCACCTCGTAGCGGGGATCCTGCAGGCTCGGGAGGTCGGTCCCGCCGCCCTCCCGCGGCATTGATGGAGGGCGCCATGACAACGTCCTCTCCCAGTCTGGACCGTGTCCAGGAATGCCTCCGGACCGCCTCGCGCGAGCGGAAGGCGAGCATCCTGACGCTGGCCGCCGCCAGCATTGAGGTGCAGCGTATGCAGGAGGCCGTCCAGGCCGGCTGCGCGACGGACGACGGCCTGATGCGTGAGGCGGCCGCGCTGCTCGGAGCGGCCCTCTCGACCCCGTACCGGCCCCTTCCGGAGTGCCGCGATGTCGGCCTCTCCCGGCGCTGAAGTCCAGGCCTACTGGAACCGGACGCGCCGCACGTGGAGCGTCCGGCAGACCGGCATCGTCATCTGGCACCGGGCGTCCCTGAGCCTATCCCAGTGCGTCCTGCACGTCGGCGAGAGCGCCCGACAGCGTGTGCTCCGGACGGGCGACCGCGACGTCCATGCCTGGGTCCGCGGGACGCTCGCGGACCTCGCGATGCCCGTCGACGCCGTGCGCGTCGGCTACCGCCCGGTCGAGCCGGGCTTCCGCCGCCGGGACACCGGCGCAATCGTCACCGCGGCCGCCGCCGTCTGGTTCCTGGAGGATGGTTCATGTCACGCGCTGCTCTGACGCTCGCACTGCTGCTCGCCGCGGCTCCGGCGTCCTCGCATGAGGACGCATTCCCGTCAGAGGGTGACCGGTGGCTCATGAACCTCCAGGTCCCCTCGGGCGCCGCACAGGCGCGATTCGCCCGCCTCGTCGGGGAGCCGGACAAGCGCGGCGGGTGGGTCACCATCATCCGGTGCGGAACGGTCGATCTCCGGAGCGGTCAGGAGAGCGTCACGCTGCGCGCCGATGGCGTCGCATACCGGGGGCGGGCCGGGTACCTGGGGGGGACGTACGTGCCCGTCGGCGGCGGCCCCACGGGCGGGTTCACGGCGGCCAACCAAGTCGGTCTGGACGTCGACGTGGTCATGCCGGCACCGTGCCCGAGCGGCCGAGGCGCACTATCGTCCGGGGACTGACCGGGCGATCATCCCTGGGGAATCGGGGGCGTGGCGATGGACAGGGAATACGCGGCCACGATGATCTTGTGCGCGGTCGGGCTCAGCCTGTGCGCCTGGACGGCCTCCCACGTGCCGCCACGGCATGACGACGTGCTTTCGCAGCATGACGAAATGCTACGGCGAGCGCACACGGCAAGAATTAACCCGATTGGACCGTCCCAGCCGATTTATTTTCAGGTCCCGGTGGACCGCGTTCCCTGCCCCCCGCCCGGTCCGAAAGGGGGGGTGAAATACCCTGACCAGGGTCGTCGAGCCCACTCCAGGCGGCCTCCACGTGGGTCTGCGGGGGCCTTCCCCCTAAGGGGATGGCTTCATCCGCCCGATTTCACCAACAGGCATGGGGTGAAACTGTTGGTGATGAAGTCTCTAGTGTTGGGGGTTTAGGCGCCCTCACGAACCGCTTTGTGGGCCGTCCATCCAGCGATGAGGGCGGCGACCTCGCGGAAGACGTCCTCGAACCCGGACATCTTGAACCGGTCGTTGATCAGTGTGCTGTTCGCTTCGGCGTCCATGATGATGACGCACCCGGACGCGATGTGCGCCAGGTGCGGGAGCCTGCTGTCCGAGGCGCGGTCGACGGCGGTCTGGTACTCCAATGCGAGCTGGATCGCCGTGACCACCCATAGAGGATGAGGCGCGAAACTGCCCCATGAGCGGTAGTTGGATAGCGATTTCCGATGTGCAAAAGTGCTTAGTCGGATGAACCGGAGCAATCATGTCTGCCCGTACCCCTAAAGCCCCAAAATTTGAACTGCCTTTTGTATTTATTGATGCTGTACGCTCCGGACGCGTAGTTGTATTTTTGGGGGCTGGAGCATCAAAGGAATGCACCAATGAAAAGGGCGATAGACCTCCAAACGGAGATCAATTGAGAGATACTATGGCATTAAAGTTTTTTGGTAAGCCAATGCCAAAGCGATCTTTGATGTCAGTAGCTGAAATGGCGATTGGATCTGCTGAAGGTACAAGTATTGTTTTTGAGCATGTTAATTCTCAGTTCCAAGGTTATTCTACATCAGAAGCTCATAAAGCTCTCACAGATTTTTCTTGGAGAACCATCGCAACAACTAACTACGATACATTTGTTGAATCAGCTTATGGCGACGTGAAACGGAGACGCCAAACGCTGATACCTTTCGTAAAAGATGATGAGCCCGTCGAGCAAAGAATGATGGAGGCTTTAAATCCAGTTCAGTACTTAAAATTACATGGGTGCTTAAATCATAGGTTGGATAAAGATATTCCTCTGGTTCTAGCTTGGGAGCAATACACAACGTATGTACAAAATCGAACAAGGCTGTTTGACCGATTAAAGAGTATTGCAAAAGAATCACCTATTGTATTCATTGGCTACAGTCTTGCGGATAGCCACATCCGAGATCTTGTCAATCGCATTGAACCAAAGAGCAGGCCCCGGTGGTACATGGTAGATCCGGACGCTGAGCAGGAAGATATAAAGTATTGGGCGACTCGAAATGTAGAGGTGTTTGTAGCGCGTTTCGGGGACTTCATGGAAGATCTAAGCAAAAAAATACCGCCTTTAATGCGATTTTTACCTATAGTTCATGGAGCAGCCGAGTTTCCACTAAGAGATTATTATATTACGCAGACAGAGGAGTCAGATCAACTAAAAGCGTCATTCCAAAAAGATCTTACCTTGGTACATGCTACCATGCCTCATCCTGAACAAACCGCCGAACGCTTCTATTCAGGGTATGATACAGGTTGGGGGTGCATAATCCAAAGACTAGATGCAAAAAGGCGAATAACAGAAGATCTATTATTTAAATTAATACTTGAAAACACCTCTCCTGAGGGGCCCATGCTATTCATGGTCAGAGGGCCTGCAGGAGCTGGCAAAACAATCGTTCTGAAACGAGCAGCGTTTGATGCCGCAACGGCATACAAATCGCCTGTAGTGTGGCTTCAAGAGTCCGGCCAGCTACGAGCAGATATATTTCTAGAAATATGGGACCATATCCAAAAGCCCATATTCCTTATCATTGATCAAATTTCATTGCACGTCGACAAGCTTATTCCGTTCTTAAAAGTCATGAAAAATCGCAAAATACCTATAATGATTGCGGGGTCTGAGCGAGAAGCTGATTGGATAACCTATTGTTCTGGACTTGAAGATATAATTGCCCCGCAATTTATTCGAATGAAAGGGCTTTCTGCTGCAGAGGTTGAAAATCTACTTGACCTCTTGAAAAGACATTCGTGCCTTGGAGAACTTCAAGGCAAGCAACGTGCAGAACAAATCGCTGCATTTATGAAGCCGGAGCATGCGGATCGGCAGCTCTTGGTGGCCCTTCATGTGCTCACACGCGGAATGCCATTCGAAAAGATCGTGCTGGACGAGTATAATCGAGTTTTTCCGGATCAAGCGCGAAGGATGTATCTAGATATTTCTTCGATGAACCAGTTCGCAGTTCCGGTTCGTGCTGGTACTATATCAAGAATTTGTGGCATCGACTTTGATGATTATGAGAAAAGATTTTTTGACCCATTGATAGATATGATATCGACGGGAACGGACAATTATAGTGGCGACAAAATCTATAAAACGCGTCATCCGCGGGTTGCAGAACTGATTTTTCGTCAGGTCTGTGATACCGACAAGTCAAAAGTCGATCAGTTTGTAAGGCTAATTGAGGGGCTGGATGTAGGGTATACATCAGATGCCCGCGTCTTAGAGAGTATTTGCAAAGGAAGGGTACTCGCAGAGCATTTCAATAGCCCTGAGGGGGTTCGAGAAATTTATGAGGCGGCGATCACAGTCGCTCCAAAACAAAACTATCTATATCAACAGTGGGCGATCTTTGAGTCGAACCACCTTCAGGGCGATATCCTTCGGGCTGAATCCCTAGCGGAAATTGCCTCGGAAGCCGAACCCCGCAGCATGACATTTATACATACACGAGCGGAAGTCGCCAGGAAGAGAGCAAATCGCGAAAACTCAGTAGTGATGAAGGAGCAGCTCCGCCGTCAATCGAGGCAGTTACTTGATAGGATGCCGGTAAATGATAGATTTTCTCGATCAACATCCTGTAAATTATTAGTGGATGAGACAACAGAGCTTAGTGAGGAGCTGGAAGACGGTGAGAACGCAAGCCGTGACCGCTTTTTCGCAGAAAAACTTAAGGATACCGAAGCCTCTCTTGCTAGGGCGCAACAAGATTTTCCCGATGACGCGGAAATGTCGGAAGTAGAAGCTCGCTTGTGGAGCGGAATGAGAGATAAGGCGAAGGCAATGGCTGCCTTGGAAAGAGCCTGGAAGAAAATGCCCAAGGGTATGGGTACAGCTGTTCGCCTTGGAAAACTTCACGCCGCAACTGGCAAACCCGACAAAGAATATACCATCCTCCAGGAAGCGTTGGACAGATCACCTGACGACAAAGAGGTCCACTATGCTTTAGCAATGCATCTTTTGGCAAAAGACGAGCTAGATTTTGCAGCTGTGGAGCGCCATCTTAATAGTAGTTTCACAATGGATGATCAGAATTTTGAAGCTCGACATATGCTTGCGCAGTTTCTTTTTTTGAAGGGCGAAATTCCAAGATCGGAAACTTTGTTTCAGGATATATCTAGGCGGGCACCTAAAAGCTTTAGAAAGTTTGCGCCTAAGAACGACAACGCGATTACAGCACGCATACCGCCTCTAGCGGGAAGTGTAGACCAAGTTAGGGAAGGATTTTTCTTTATAAGAACAGGATCGTATCCTGCAAAAATATTTGCTCACCGATCTGAGTTTGACGACAGAGAAGTCGATGATATCGAGGCAGGTGTCGAAATTGATATGAGAGTTCGCTTCAATCGTAGTGGGCCAGTAGGGATTAATATTAGAAGGAGAAATGCCCCCCGGAGCTAGAACTTGTAATTTTTAATTTATTGTACCATCGGATGCCATGCTTGATGTCATAAAATCGACCACTGATATCTAAGCAGGCTCCGATGGTACGTACTGATCTGAAAGGTTCCTATTGCGCCCTCTTATTCGGTTGGTCAACGAGCCAATCGCACTTCGGGAACACGGCGATCGGTCGTGTCTATCGAAATTTTCCCCTACAAGCCCGAAATTTGATGCAAGAACTTATGCGGTGTCAGGCGTTCCATTGCTCGCCACCCGTCGGGGTCGGTCGCTGCTAAACCCGGTATATTCAAGGACTTTAGTGTGGATCGTCATCGAAGGATGACCCCTCCCACAATTCTGCTTAGGCCATTGCCAATTTGACTGAATTCGCCGTCGAGGTGGGCGCATAATAGGGGCCGATCTGACCCTACCCATATCTCAGATCTTTTTAATTTATTAAATACTTGGCGGGGCTTCGAATGGAATCATGCTTGAACGCCGATCTACAGCCTGAGCCAGTTGGCACGTATAACGCAAAGGTCGCCGATACCGTGGCGGCCTCGACTTGAGGCGGTCTATGGGATTAGCCCCTGAAAGCGGGATGTGCGTTCGCGACTGCGTCGCTTCGGTTGAAGCTGACGCCAATCATCATGCGTCCCGGTATAGCGGTGAAAAGACGGGCCCGGCCAGATCGGCGCGGGCCCAAGTTGGCTGCACCGAACCCATGTTCAGGTCGCGATGACTGTCTAAAGTTTAGCACACACGGCGATTCGCTGCCATCTCCGCGCTCATCGAGCTCGGTTCGTGACGAACATTTTAATCCGTGCCAACATCCGATCCAGTTCCCTGCGATACCCGGCCCGGCCTCTGGCGAAGCGGTTGACTAAACCCCAGCCACGTCGCCGCCCACGACCTCTCACTCACCGAAAACATGCCTGCTATCGTCCCAGACCTGCGCCCGCGTCAGCGTCATGATCGCCGCCAGAATGGCTTCGTTGATCTTGCTGAACGCCTGCAGTTGGACCCGGTGGCGATCAGCACCGTCCTGCACCTCTTCGTGTTACCGGGCGGCAGAGGATATGGGCGACAGCTCAGGCATGCCGGCATGGTGTGAGCAAGCCTGGCAAGGCAGGAAAGCACGGCGACGGCGCGCCGAGGCCCAGGGAGCCTCGCTGGCGTGCCGCTGATTCCGGACCGGGCCGAACCTACTGCGACGGAGGGACCTTACCAGGCGTGGCCGGGAGCGGTCATAGCGAAGCACCAATCGCCGCGCCATCCCGGCGGTGACGAGACCTTCGTCTGCCTCCTATGAAACGGCGCGTCAGCGCCTCCTAGAAGCCTTCCATCAACGGAACGCCTTATCCTCACGCGCGAAGCGAGGCCCTTGAGGCCTCGCGCCACGCGCGCCTTGGAAAGCTGCTGACCATCAATGAGAGCGGCGCCCCCAAGAGGGGGCTTTGCCCCGCTTCGCGCCCCATTCCTACGGAAGATGGGTACCCCTAACCCCTGACCCCGTTCCCTGAATGGCAAAGTTTCGTTACGTTACAATGACTTGTTGCACTATGCTGGGCTAAGGTTTATGATGCTCCAACCATCTGCTCGATGCACCCCATGCTGCCCCTCTCTCGAGCCCTCGCGACGACCTTGGTGCTGGCATGTAAGGCCACGGCATCGCTTGATCCACACGGCTCACGCGTCGATGCCAAGGGCGTCCGCATGATGCTGGTGCTTCTCTCGCGTGCCGCTTGCCGAGACGTGGACCCGGATGACTGGCGTTCCGCCCGCTTCGATTGGCGAGAAACAAAGGAACGACCGCACGAGCCGCTCGTCGTCGCCCGCAAGGCGTTGTGTCGTGACTACGGCTGCGTCGTGTTGGCCAGCGCCGTCAAGGCTTACGGCCGCGCTGCCCTGGTGCAGGCAACACTGAGCGGCGAGCCCGGCTTTGGCTTCGTCGTGCCGGTGCAGGTTGGCGTGCGCTCCGTCGCCGGGGGCCCGATCCGCCGGTCGCTCCACCCCAGGACTCAGGAACTACACCTTCGAATCGAGCAAACACTGGCGGCGGCTGCCCACCCTCTCTCCGACGCGTCGGACGACGGCGAGCCGCCGCCCTTCGTCTTCGATGCTCGTCCCTTGAAGCGGTTCCGATGTCGCTACAGCCCACTGTTGCTGCTCCGGGCGGCCGCCTGGCACGATCCGTACACTGCCATCCCGAAGGCGTGGAAACCCCGTCGGGTGAAGCGTGGCGACCTGATGTTAGACATCCCGGCGGCCGAGGTGCAGGCAGCGTTGGGCGTGACCGGCTTGGCGAAGGCGGCTCAGGTCGAGGCGAGCGTGCTCAAGCCGGCCGCGGCCGACTTTTCGAGGGTTGGCCTTATCCTGGGCTTCGAGTGGCTGCGGTCTCCCAAAGGCATTGCCTACGCGCTGCGGCTTCGGCTGCCGCACCCGGCGGAGGTGGTGCTACCGCGCCAGGTCCGGAAGGTCAGAAGGTCTCGACGAGCCCCGCTGCCTCAAGGAGAAAGTCCTCGTCCGGAGGGCCTTCGTGCGATCCCTCGGAGCCGCCCTCGACCGGCTCACTTGTACTAGCCTCGGCTTCGACATGGTCCGCGCGCCACTTGTGGCGGATTAGGATCGTCTGCACCTCGATATCGGTGTCCTTCATGATCGCGGCCCCGCCGTCGCTCATCCAGGCCGTGGCTCGCTTGACCCGGTTGATGGTCTCCTCGCGGTCGATGGCTTCCTGATCGAGGCGCTCCGCTCGGGTGCCGATCTCGGTCGAGACCTTGTCGCCACCTTCGGCCCGGGCATACCCCTGCTCCGGCTTGGCGCCCTGTGCCAGGACCTCAACGTCCTCGGCCTCGCGCCCGGCGGCGCGGTAGGCGTCTACGGTGTGGGAAACGAGGTTCGCCTCGCCAACCCAGGCTGGCATTTGGACGTCGAGCGGTACGCCATCGACCGTGGCGCGGACGGCGACCAAGCCCTTGGACCAACGGCCTGACACGTCCCGACCGAGCAGGCCCATTTCCTCAAGGACAGCCTGAGGCGCACCGCGCAGCCGGATGTCCGAGGCGGTGTCGGTGATCACCCCGGCGTCGGCGAGACCAGTGCGGCGGATGGTGTCGAAGACCGCGCCAAGGCGGGCCGGGTCCGCGATGTCGGCCAGCGAGATCACCTCATCAACGACGAACCCCGCGGGCAGGACCTTCGAGCCTGCGACCCACAGCGGCGCCTCGCCGAGGCGGTAGACCGGTCGGAGGCGGCCGGCGAACTGGCAGAGCTCCTCCTCGCGGAATTGCATCTGCACGATCCTGGCCCACTCTCCGGCGTGCTCCGTGACCTGCACCGATACGTCGCCACCGTCGCGCAGCGGATAGCTCCGGGTGACATAGGTCGGCCCAATCCGTTCTGGAGAGCCGCGTTCGTCCAGCACGAGGGAGCCGTCCTCCTTGTGCATGAGACCGTCGCCCCACCGGTCGATGGGCCACTCAGGGACCTCGTCGTCGTAGGTCAGGGCACCGACGAGGGCATCGATGATCCTCACCGGGAACTCGTGCCTCCCGATACTGAAGGCGGCGAGGTGCTCCCGGGCGAAGTCCAGGCCCCGCACCGCCCCGTAGTGGGCGAAGTCGACGTTGGGCGCCTCGGCCCAGCCTTCCTGGAGCGCGATGCGGACGGACTTCGGGGCACCCACGAGGACGCGACCGTTGCCGTAGAGGACTGAGGCCGCGGTCACGGCATGGCGCATGCGGGCGATAGCCGTGGCGACTTCTCGCTTGGACTTCGCGGCCCCCTTCTTCGTCGAGTCCCGCACCTCGGCCAAGTCCATGCGGAACCGCGAGGTAGCCCACGTGCTGTCGGCAAGCAGGACCGTACGCAAATTGAGGGAAGCGTCGATGGTCGTCACCTGCACGTCGCGGCCGCCGAAGAGCTTCGACGTCAACTTGGCATCGGCCGAGGCGTCGAGGAGCATCATCGGCGTCTCCTCGAAATTGACGTCCGCGCGCCAGGACAGACGGACCGTCTTGCCGCCGTCGAGGGCCTGAATGCGCATGTCGCGATCACCCCGGGAAAGGCGCCGGACGGGGAAGTCGACGCCACCGTTGAGGCTGCGGCTGACGGCATCGAGCTTGAGCCCTAGGAGGCGCTCCGAGATGACCGTCCAGAAACGCCATTCCTCGCGCAGGCACCGGCCCTTCGGACGCTGCGCCAGCGCCTTGATCCCCTTCAGGGTCATCAGGGGATGCAGCTTTTGTCCTGCGTCCTGGGCGCGGCCACAAACCTTGATCGCATCCTCGACCATTGCGGCTGCGCCCTGCGTGGCGAAGATCTCGAAGGCCGGGTCACGCCCGGCCCGCAGGGCGGCAGAGGCGATGCGCGCGACGGCATCGCGATGGACGGAGAGGTCCTCGCCCGACATGCCTAGATCGTGCCGCTTATACGTCCGCGGTGGAGCCCTGCTCTCATCGAGGACGGATACGGGGAACGTTGTGTGATGGAGGATCTCGCTGAAGGCGCGCTCGTCCCAGATCACGCCCGCAACGCGCTTCTTCATACCGGCGGGGAGCTGCGTCACCGAGAACGTCGAGGGAGCGAATATCACGTCGGCCATCATCAGGGCCTCGCGTGCCTTGATGACCGGGCAGACCTTATAGTGGGGGCAGAACTTCTCCTCCTTCCGCTCCCCGCCCATGTCGACCAGCGCGTGGCACAGGTTGCCGGTGGCGATGCCGGCTTTTGACAGAACGTCGAGCTCCTCCTTGCGCAGACAGCCCGCCCGCTCCTTGCCTTCGAGGATGCCGTACTTGATCCCCTGTGGCACGTCGCGCGCTGCGGCCAAGGCGTTCCGTAAGAAGACGTTGCGACCACCCGCCTTCTGCTCCTGGAAGCGCCGGACGCTCTCGCCGAGGTTTTCGTAGGACGGCTGCAAGAAGAAAATGGGGCCACCGACCGGCCCACGCTCTGCGATGTTTTCCGATATCACCCGAAGGGTGGTCGACGTCTTGCCGGCACCGGTGGGCGCGCGTAGGAGCTCCACCGGCGTCAGCGGGGCGTCTTTGCCCAGCCGCACGCCCTCGCGCACGGTCCGCATGAAGTGCTCGCATGGGCCGACGATGGCTTCGGAGACTCTCAGGGCCTGTACGAGCCTGGCCTCGTGCGAGATCAGAGCGCGCTCGGCCGCCTTCGTCGCGTTTGGCGGCGTGCGTTTCACGTCCTTCGGCAAGACTGCTTTGTTCACGGGAATCCAGGCTAAGTCGTCGCCCTCGGCGCGGGCGACGGCAATGGGGGAGCGGGCGGTCGCCTTGACCTGTCCCGTCGTCTCGTCCCGGTAGACCCCCTCGATCTCGATCTCGCCGCGGGTCAGCTTGGCGGCGGAGGAGTCGATGCGCTGGCGGCAGGCGCGGATGAGGGCGTCGTGGCTGGAGAACTTCTTGCCCATGCCCGCGAACGAGGCCTCGCAGTCGGCCTTTAGCTCGGCGGCGAGATGGTGGCAGCCCTCAACCGTTAGGGCCATGCTCGGGTTGCGGCAAACGTAGGCGTACGCCCGGGTGTGGATGTAGGTTTCCCTCCCATCGATGACCCGGCCCTTAGCGTCCCACTTGATCCCACCCATGGCCGTCGACTTGCCGGGCCGGACGAAGCCAGACGGGGTCATGTGGGCGGCATCAAGAAACACGCCGCCACCACCCTTGCCGCGCGAGAGGGCGTTCCGAAGCTGGGGGATGTGTACCCCGGCACTGTCGACGGCCGAGAGGAAAGCTTCGAGTTTGGCCTGCGTGACGAGGGGCGCATGCTCAGGTCCGTGCGTATCCGGACGCATCTTCCCGACCCACTGGAACACGGCGCTCGTTTTATGGTGCTGGCCGAAGATCGTGAGGGGCTTGGCGCGTGCCAGGACCTCGATGCCCTGGGCTTCTTCCTGGCCGTCGAGGCCCTCGACGCGGTGGGTGCGATTGCCGACGGGGTCGCTTAGGTCGTTTCGATAGATCAAGGCGATGCGCGGTGCGCGTCCGATGCGCCTAAACTCTGTCCGACCGAGGATCTGATCGGCAATCCTAATGACGGTCTCGGCCTGTTCGGCGCCCCCGACGTCGATGTCGATCGTAAACGCGTTGCCGCTTGCCGGGCCGTGGATCAGGGCCGTGTTGCACCGGCTGTCTGAGACGGCCATGTGCCGGACGTCGTCAAGTGTCGGTCGCGTGCAGACGTACGGCGCCCACAACAGAGCCATACGCGACTTCCCCCCGGCGAGCAGCGTGATCGGACCGCGTCGACCGGTGCGCTTCTGTCCCATGATGCTCCAGCCGAGTGCAAGCGCCTTGGGGGCCACGACGGCGAAGTCCTGCTTGGCGCGATCCAGCTTCCACGCATTTTCGCGGGCCCGCTGTTCCAGCACGGGGCGCAGGGCCTCCCGGGCGGCTTCCTCAGCGGCTCGCTCTTCGAATTCCGTGACGCGGACGATCTTGGCACCCGGAAAGTGGGCCAGTACGTCGCGGATGTGTGAGGAGATTGCTGGGGTGGTTGTCACGCTTCGTTACCGTGCGATGGGTTCATTCATTCGGCAGCAAGGCGAGGAATCTTTATCCGGCCTGCAACTCTCGCGAATTGCGAATCCGGCGCGTTCCTCGTCCGAATTAAGAGGTTAGCTCTCGGCTCAGAAATCCGCCACAGTGTGGTTCAGTCATCGTCGAGCGGCCTATTTCCTGGAGCAGCATTCATTGAATTCACTAAACTGCTTGGCAAGGGCCTGGGCGCTGATCGCGGTGTCCAGAGTTGACGCGGGGACACCGGATCTAGACTCGGCCTGCAAGCAAGGACGGCACTGTTCGTCCTTCGCGAGACGCTAAAATGCCATTACAACTTGAATTGCATAATTTCCGACGTACAAATCGATACGTTGGACCTCTTTCCGGGCGGAGGACCCTACGCGTGATCTCTTGCACAATGATGCGCGCACGAGAGCAAAATTATGTTCCAATAATCGTTATTTAATAGTAGGAAAATCTAAAATAATAGTGGCCCCAATAGGTTTGGATTGTCGCCAATGGCTAATCGAGGGCTCTCGTGAGGCGCAGTCTTAAAATCCCGTCGTCCTGGTTGGGGGGGCGACGCTCCCGTCGACCTGCGGGGACCGGGAATGTCATCACTTAAGGTGATCGAGAGCTGCAGCAGGGGAAAGTACGCTCATGAAGTTGACGGCACTCTTTTCGTAGCAGGTGGCGATGGCGCGCCACTTCTTGAGTGGTGCCTTACATGCCGCGGTGGGATAATGTCCGCATGATCGAGCCCATGCCCGCCAAGCTGCATCAGTCCCGCTCTGCTCGTCAAAGGGAGGATGCACGGGATCGTGCCCGGCGGTCCCGTGAGCGCCAGGCGAAAGCCACTGAAATGGGCGCCGCGCTCCTTCGGGCGGTCGCCTTCGAGGCCGGGCTTCAGAAGCGCGATGGGAAGGTCGTGGTTCGCGACGAAGCGCTCGATCTCGCGCAAATCGTGGCTACTGCTGCCTATATGATGCTGGGCTCGGGCGACGTCGAGGCGTTCAGACGCCGCAAGGTCGAGTTGGCCGAGCACCTAGCGTCCTACTCCGACTAGGGCGTCTCTGCAAAGGGTTCACGGCTGTGTGATGGCCCCTATGTGATCGGGATGGGCCGCTACGAACTGACCGATGCGCAGTGGGAGCAGATCGCTCAGCTGGTGCCTCCGCAGAGGCCGCGCACGGGCCGGCCAGCGGAGGATCACCGCCAGGTCCTGAACGGCATGCTCTGGATCTTGCGCACGGGCGCGCCCTGGGCGGATCTGCCGGCCCGCTACGGTGCTGTCGGGACCGTGTCGAGCCGGTTCTATCGCTAGCGCAAGGCCGGCGTGTCCGACCGGGTGCTGCCGTGCCTGCAGGCGCAAGCCGATGCCCGAGGCGAGCTCGACTGGGACCTGCACTTCGTCGACGCCACGGTGGTGCGCGCCCACCAGCACGCCGCCGGTGCCCGCCGGTCCGGCGCCATCGGGGTGTAAGGGCACGGTCGAGGGGATCGGTGAAGCGTCGAGCGCAGTCAGGGCGGATTCTCGACAAAGCTGCACCTGCGCGCCAAGGGCGGCGGTAAACCGATCACGGCGGTGCTGACGGCCGGCGAGCGCCACGAGCAGTTCGCCCTGGACGCGCTGATGGACAAGGAGGCGGTGCCACGCTCTGGCCGAGGGCGCCCACGCTTGCGTCCCCACCGAACCTGCGGGGACCGGGGCTACTCCAGTCCACCGGCCCGCTGCCGCCTTAGGCAGCGCCGGATCGAGCCAGTCATCCCGACCCGCAAGGATCAGCCGCGTCAGCCCGGCTTCGACAAGGCCGTTTACCGGGAGCGCAACAAGGTCGAGCGGCTGATCGGACGCCTCAAGCAATATCGCCGCATCGCCACCCGCTACGAGAAGCGGGCCACAAACTAACTCGCCATGGTCGCCCTCGGCATGACCATGCTCTGGCTCACATGACTTTGCAGAGACGCCCTAGAGCCGTTCCCCTTCGGATTGGGTCTGGAGTACCCGCCACGAACATCCGCAATGGGTGGATTTCCGCCAGTCCGCTTTCGGGTGGCGGATAGATCGAAGCGGATATAACCGCGGGGACCGCTTCCGACCCTGGCTGTGTCAAAACGCCGATGATGGTAGTTTTTTCCGGGATGATCGGAGGCTGGCATGGGACGGTTTGTGGTCGGTGCCGAGCGCCATCAAATGACGCTGTTTCCCGCCTTGTCTTGAAGATTGGATCGCCGAGGACAACCCGGTCCGCGTACTCGATGCCTTCGTTGAGGCGCTGGATTTTGGCACTCTCGGCCTGGCGGGCGTCGATGCGGCGGCGACGGGACGACCGGGCTACCATCCGGCCGCACTTCTGAAGCTCTACGTCTACGGATACCTCAACCGAGTCCCGTCGAGCCGACGTCTGGAGCGTGAAGCGGACTGCAACGTCGAGGTCATGTGGCTGACGGGCCAGCTGTCGCCCGATCACAAGACCATGGTCGAGTTCCGCCGGCAGAACGGATCGGCCATCGGGCGCGTCTGTGCCCGCTTCGTCGCGTTGTGCTGCGAGATAGGCCTGCTGTCCCAGCCAGCGGCCGACTGGTTACCGCGCCGCGATCCGGCGTCATGCCTAGCGGTCATCCCGACTTGGTCGTGCGCGGCATCGGCAACGTCCGACCGTGGCGGGAGTTTCCCGTGAGTCGAGATACCCAGCGCCGTGTCGCTGCCTTCAAACCCCAAGGAACACCATGTCCCGCGAGACCAGCATCCAAGCGACCGAAAAGTTCGGTGAACTCGTCAACGGCGGTCGGTTCGATGCCTTCCCCGAGGTCGTCGCCCCGGATTGCCACGACCACGACCCGGCGCCGGGCCAGCACATGGGTCCCGAGGGATACCAGGCTTTCTTCACGCAGCTCCGTTCCGCCTTCCCCGACATGCAGGTCGAGGTGAAGAAGCTCGTTGCCGACGGGGACAGCGTCGCCTTCGCCTACACGCTCACCGGCACGCACCAGGGCGACTTCAACGGCCACAAGCCGACCGGGAAGGCCATCAAGGTCCGTGGTATGCAGATCGGCCGCTTCGTCGACGGCAAGATGGTCGAGCGGTGGGGCTCATCCGACGAGCTCGGCATCCTCAAGCAGATCGGCGCCATCAAGGGCTGATGGAGGCTTCCGCGAAGGCGTCCCGGCCACGGGACGTCGTCAAGGTATGGCCCGGGGCGGCCCATCGACCGCCCCGGAGACTCAAGAGCGGATCGCTGGCTACCCGACCCCTCAGGCGCTTCGAGCCTGCTCGGGATGGCGGCCCTCCGCGAACTCCTCGACGATCTTGGCGCAGAAGGCCGGGAGGTCCTCGGGAGTGCGGCTCGTGACGAGCCCCTTGTCGCAAACGACTTCCTCGTCGACCCAGGTGCCGCCGGCGTTCTCGATGTCGCGCCGGACCGTGGGATAGGAGGTCAGCGTCCGTCCCTTCACGACGTCCGCTTCGATCAGGGTCCAAGGCCCGTGGCAGATGACGCCGACCGGCTTGCCTGCGGCGAAGAAGTCCCGAACGAACGCCACGACATCTTTGCTCGCCCGGAGCTTATCGGCGCCGACGCAGCCGCCGGGGATGACGAGCCCGTCGTAGTCCGCCGCTGACGCTCCCTCGATGATCCTGTCCACCTGGTAGCGTCCGGCCGGATCGAGGTCGTTGTTCACGGTCTCGGCCTCGCCGGCCTCCAGGCCGATGACCGTCACGGTCGCCCCGGCCTGCTTCACCGCCTCATGGGGCTTGGCGAACTCCGGCTCCTCGGTACCGCGCGGTGCGATCAGGATCGCGATCTTCTTGCCCTGCAAGCTCATGTCATCATCCTTCTGAATGTCGTCATTTAACGGAGGCGCTGTTCGCGCCGTTCCTCACGCCGGGATGCGGTCGATGCTGGCGGAATCCTCGGCCGCTACGCCGTTCTCGCGGTGGCGGAAGTCGCTCAGCGCCCGGTAGACCTGGAGGCGTGCCCGCATCACCGAACCGAGCGGCTGGTGCGCCGCGAGGCTGTGCGCCGGGCGGAAAGTCATCACCTCGTCGAAGTAGCGCACCCGATCCGGCGAGTAAGCGTCCTGACGCGGCAGGCGCAGCGTCGCCACCGTGCGGTAGGGGCTGACCGAGACCGGCCAGTCGACCGAGGCGTCCTCGATGGGCTGCCGCTCGGCATCCGCCCAGAGCTGCGCCTTCAGCTCGAACACTACCTCGTTCTCCCGGAAGAACGCGACGGTGGCGTGCCGGAAGCCGTCCTCGTCCTGGTGCGGGTCGAGCCGCCACTCGGACAGCGCACGTTGGGACTCGTTCGCGGGTACAGCCCCGAGCTTGGCAACGTAAACGCCGAAGCGTACCGGCGCCTGGCTGAAGTAGCTGTCGGCCAGCGGGTGGCTGTAGGGGTGCCCGAAGAAGTCGGCGAGCGCGCTCTCGGTGCCGAAGGCATGCAGCGCCTTGTTGAGGTTGCGCATGGTGGAGGACACCGCGCTCTTCACGCCCTCCGGCAGACCAGTCGACTTGCCGATGACAGTGCCGTCGCGCAGGAAGCCCGCCGCCGTACCGGACGGAAAGGTGGTCCCGGTCGCGAGGACGAAATCCTGGGTGTCGACCGCGTGGCCGGGCAGCTTCTCGCCAAGGACGTCGAAAACCTTGATCGACATTCCGCGGTGGGTTGAGACCCGGTCACTTAGGGTCTCGCCCGGTCCCTGAGCGAAGCGAACCGCGACGGGATGGGTGCCGGGAGTGGCGAACAACCCTTGAGCCAGTTCGGGCGGCAGGCCGGTCGCGATCGTCAACTCGCCAGTGACGCAGGCCGAACTCTTTGCATGGCTGGCCCGCACCGCATGGTGCTCGCGCCTCTCCACCGTCTCGGATTGCTGCGTCATGCCGGCGATGATGCCGTCAATCGTCTTCTGCTCGTCCGCAGCAGGCTTCTCGATGCCGGGGGCGTATAGAAGGTAGGTCATGGTCTTCCTCACGGTGATCGGTGAAATGAAGCGGACCGCGGCAGGAGAGAGGGCGGCGGACTCTGGGTACTACGTATTGAGTCTGAAACGAGATCCCGTTCCGAATATCGAGGGACGGCCGCGGACCGTTCCCGGATGACCTTGCGTCCATCGAAAGTCTGCCTGAGGTCGGCTGCGCCATGAGTTGGCTTCGAAGCGCTGCTTCGTTTTCTCGGTAATGGAAGACTGGACCATGGACCGGTTGCTGAGCGGAGGCGGCAAGCTCGGCTGAAATGCTTGACGACCCGGGGATGACCGCGAGCTTAGGTGAGCAACAAGCCGTTTCAGGGCGCATCCTTCCCGATCGTTTCAAGGATTACGCGCGCCGTCTCGGCAGGCTGATCCCAGTGCGGGAAGTGGCCGCAGCGCTCGAACCAGTGCAGATGGGCCGACGGGAATGCCACCTGGGCGCGTGCAGCCTGGCGCGGCAGCAGAAGGTGGTCTTGGCGGCCCCAGCCTATGGTGACAAGGCCGGGGGTCGTCACCGAACCCTGCTGCAACGGTCCGCGTGCCAGCTCACGCAGCATCGCATCGAACACCGGTGTGGCCGCCAGGCTTTGCAGTTCCGCTACGACAAGCTGCGGTGGCAGCACCCATGGACGGGCCGACAGTTGGGCTAGCAGCAGCGTACGGGTGACGGCGTGGCGTGACAGGCCGGGATGGAAGGGCCGCAGCAATCGCACCAGGTGTATCGATGCCGCGAGCGACCAGTGTAACCAGCGCGTTTCCCATCCGCGCCAGAAACCGCCTGGATCGAGCGCCACGCAGTGCCGACCGATGCCCCGCCGCGCCAGCTCCAGAACCAGCCGGCCCCCCACCGAACTGCCGACAAGGTCCGCTGTCGTCAGGCCTTTCGACTTCACGAAGCCGGTAAGCGCGTCCGCATAGGCCTCCACCGTCTGCCGGCCCGGGAGCGAGGCCGATCTGCCATGTCCCGGCAGGTCGACCAAGATCAGTTCGCGCGAGCCGCGCAATGCGGGCAAGAGCGGATCCCAGGTGCGGAGATTGGCCCCCAGCCCATGGACCATCAGTAGCGGCCGGCCCGTGCCGAGGCGTTCAGAATGTAGGGACATGACGGCATTGTCCTTCAATGTTCGCGCTGCAGTCCGAACATTGGTCCGTCGCAGATTTCGTCAGGCCGGGCGTGCCAGTCAGGTCCGCGGGTCGCCCATATTGGACGCTTCGAGGCCGCCTCGCCGGTTTGATAGCCAGCTAGGCGGCGCGGAGCCGACCGTACTTTGCAGTTTTGCGAGCGTCGGATGTCGCCGCGAATGCCCTACCGGAGTTCGCCAGGAGAGAGCTGCGCTTTCCAGGCTCGCGGAAACGAAGACGACACGTCCGTTCTCACTCAAATGCCGGCGTACCAAGCGTAGCCCTGGTCCTCCCAGTAGCCGCCCTTGCCATCGCCGAGGTGGGCGAAGCTCTCGACCACCTCGATGCGCATCACGTATTTCGCCTGCTTGTAGCCGAGGTTGCGTTCCACGCGCAGGCGCAGCGGGGCCCCGTTTGAGACCGGAAGCGCCTGGCCGTTCATATCGTAGGCGAGGATCGTTTGCGGGTGGAACGCGTCGACGAGGTCGATGCTCTCGTAATACCGGACCGGCGATCCGCCGCTGGCCGCGTCATCATCCGTCGCCTGCTGGCCGCCAGAGTCCTTCCTGCTCTCCCCGCTACCCGATTGTTTGGTCATGCTCGGGTTGGCGTTGCCGGCGGGAGCCTCGTCAGTCTCCTCACCGTCTCCCCCGCCTTCGAGTGCATTGCCCTGGTCCATGGTGTCGGCGCAGTGGAACACCACGTAGCGCGCCCCGGGCTTGAGCTTGGCCCGGGACAAGAGGTCAGCAAGCGGCACCCCGGTCCATTTGCCGATGGCGCTCCAGCCCTCGACGCAATCGTGCCGGGTGATCTGGGTGCGGGCGGGAAGCTTGCGGAGCTCGGCCAGAGAGAGCTTGAAGGGCGCCTCCACAAGGCCATCGACCTCCAGGTGGTACTTGGCGAACTTGCCCGTCGCCAGGGCCTTGTACGCCCTGTCCGGCGGGTCCTCGGTGCCGTTCGGCTTGAACCACGGCGAGATGTCGGTCTCGGCGTATTCCGGTGCCAGCGTCCGGTCGGTGAGCAGCAGGCGCTGCACGAACAGGTTGGCGTCCTCGCCGGTCTTGAGCGTGCGCTGGAACCACGCCGCGTTGCCGAGGCGGTCGCATCCGCCGAGCATGGCCGCAGCGGCCGTCGCGGACGCCCCCGTCAGGAGGGTGCGTCGGCTGGGAAAAGGGCTCATGCCCGACGCTCCTCCGGGGCGCCGGTCGGCTCGATTTGGTGCTCGATGACGAACCAACCGGTGAGCATGCCGCGCATGTTGTTCCAGAAGCCCGAGAGCAGGACCAGGGCGACGTGCACGACGACGAACAGGACCAACAGTGCCGCCACGACGAAGTGCACCGTGCGGGCCGACTGGCGCCCGTCGAACAGCGTCAGCAGGATGGGAAAGGCCGCGTCCATCGCCGGCGACATCGCGAGGCCGGCCAGGACCTGCACCGGCAGGAGCACGAACAGAACGACGAGATAGGTGAGCTTCTGAATGACGTTGTAGCGCTTGGCCTCGTCGCCCTGCGGGAAGCGCAGCGTCAGGTGCTCCCACACCGACGCGCCGAAATGACGGACCTGGTCGCGCGACGGGATCAGGCGGAATCGAAGCTGACCGCTGACCAGCCCGTAGAGCAGGTAGGCGAGGCCGTTCAGGACGAAGACCCAGGCGAAGAAAAAGTGCCAGGAGCGACCCCCGGTGAGGTCCTTGTCGCTGGGAAGCGTCGCCCAGGCGGGAAATCCACGGTCGGCCGGCTCGCCGTTGAAGCCCGTCGATGAGCCGAGCCAGCCCGTCGTTTCGAAGCCTTGTCCGAAGACCGTCGTCACCCCTTTGGGCGGATCGTCCTCCGTCGACGCCATTGCCATCAGCGGTGTGTCGAAGGTCGAGACCTTGCCCCAGTACAGGGCCGGGTGGGCGTTGAAGATCTGCAGGCCGCTCATGAGCAAGATCAGGAGGCAGACCGCATTGACCCAGTGCGTGATGCGGATGGCTACGGGATGCCTGAACATCCATCGGCGACGCTCGACCTCACAGATCTCGGGCGTAGAGCGGATCGGGTCAGTGCGCGCCAAACGGTCTTCCTCGAAGTCGTCGCCGTCAGGGTGGAGGCCCCTGCGTCGGGACCTCCGGAAGCGTCAACGGCTTGAAATCACATGCCGCGGTTCATCATGCGCTTCTTCATCATGCGGCGCTTCATCATCTGCTTCCGCATCATGCGCTTCTTCATCATCATCCGCTCACTGCGGTCCATGCGGACCTGGGTGACGCCGCTCTCGGACTGAATGCCGTTGACGGATATCGGGGCGGCCGTGGCCGAACCGGCGGCGAGGGCAATGCCGCCGAGGGCGGTCAAAGCGGTCAGCGCAAGGGTGAGCTTCTTCATAAGGGATCTCCTGTGGAGGTGAACATCTTATACAACCCACAGGGCAACAGAATTATTGTATCGTTGTTCCTCAAAAACAAGAAATGCCTTTTCTGTACTATGATATTTTTGCAATAGGCATTCGGTGCTCACATCAAGGCTTTTGGCCTGGGCGAAATCCTATTTTCGCACATCGATACGGAGCTGGTCCGCGACAAGTTTCAGCCCCCGGCAAGAATCTGCCGAGTCGGATCGCAACCTTGGACGAGAGGGCGACCCCGACCTGACGCCATCGAGGTCAACGGTATCGGGCTCACTTCTGCACCGGTGGCGGACCCTCTCCCACTTGCTGGAGAAGGCCCGCAGATGTGGTGCTACTGCCGACATCACGGATCGACGAACGACCGCTTTCGGCGGATGGCGTAGGGCGGTTCGTACGACGAGGTTGGGTCGGAGGCGGAATGTCCGCTTCAAGGCGACGACATTAGGCCTACTCCCCACCCAATCCGGTTTTGACGCTTGTCAGGCTATTATCAGACGGTGGGCACCCCGGGTAAGGCGCCGCGCTTTTACGGATACGGCCACGTGCCTACATATCACTCGTGCCTGTCCTCCTAGCGCTTGGCGCCGCCCTCTTGTTCGGTCTGGTGTTCGGCCCCCAGTGGTGGGTGCGCCGAGTGATGCAGCAACACGCCGCCGAGCGGCCAGACTTGCCCGGGACCGGTGGCGAGCTCGCCCGCCATCTGCTCGACATGGCGCGGCTAGAGCACGTCCTCGTCGAGATCGCGCCAGCCGACCACTACGATCCGGTCGCGAACGTCGTGAGACTGTCGCTGGGGAACCACGACGGCCGCTCGATCACGGCGGTCGCGGTCGCGGCGCACGAGGTCGCCCACGCACTCCAGCACGCGGCGGGGGACCGGCTTTTCGCGGCGCGGGTGAGGTTCTCCCCGGTCGTGCAGGGCTTTGAGTTCGCCGCGGCCCTGGTGATGATGACCGCGCCCGTGGTGCTCGCCTTCGTCCATTCGCCTGCCCTGCTCGCCGTGCAGATGGGGATCGGCATCGCGCTCCTTAGCGTTCGCGTCCTGTTCCACTTCCTGACGCTGCCGGTCGAGCTTGATGCGAGCTTCCGCCGGGCCCTGCCCATCCTGGAGACGGGTCGCTACCTCGACGAAGGCGACATGCCCGGCGCCCACACCGTACTGCGCGCCGCCGCCCTTACGTACGTAGCTTCGTCCCTCGTAGCGCTCGTAAACATTGCCCGCTTTCGACGGCTCCTCCCGTTCTAAATCGTCCAACGCGAGCGCCCCGTGTTCTGCCCCGATAACAAAAGCCCGAACGGGGATACCTGGCACCTTGGCCGGGTACCCGCGAACGGTGGCGCCTTCGTCATCCCCCAGCCCAAAGGTTCATCTGGGGGGCGACTCCGCTATATCGAGTATATCGAGCTCGGTGCCTTCCTCTGCGACGACAACGGCAAGCCCGAACAGCAGGCTCTGCTTCGCCTAATCGGGACCCTCGTAGACGTTCCTCCCTATGGCGGAGGAACGACGGCGATATGACCGCCCCCAGGATGTGGAACAAGCTCGTAGCCGCAGCCGTTCGGGAGCCGCGTCGACATTCGGGATCCCAGGGCCATACGCTTGCATGTCCACCCGCAGCCCACCCATGATTTCGATCCGCACCGTGCTGTGGACCGCCTTCGTAAGGACCCACTTCGCCGACGGAGCGTGATGTGGTGAGCGACAGTTTGGCCTTCCTGGCGGGCGGTGGCGAGGCCGCGCGCATGATTCGGGAGCGCGACTGGTCCGACCATCCGCTTGGCCATCCCGCGAACTGGTCCCCGGAGCTCCGCACGGCGCTCAGCCTCGTGCTCAACTCGCCGGAATCGATGATACTAGCCTGGGGGCCGGAGCTCACCTTCTTCTTCAACGATACCTACTTCCCGCTTCTCGGGCCACGCCTGGAATGGGCGATGGGCGAGCGCTTCGATGTGGTTTGGGCGGATGGCTGGGAGCAAGCCAAGCCAATCATCGACGCGGCTTTCGCCGGCCGAAGCCGACGCTTCGACGACCAGCCGTGGAGGCTCGACACCGACCGGGGCGAGGCCGATACTTGGTTTTCGTTCTCGTACTCTCGCGTGCTCGACCGCGACGGTGGCATCGCAGGCCTCTTCATCTTCACTAACGAGACCACTGCGCGCGTGCTGTCCGACCGGGCACTGCGCGAGAGCGAGGAGCATTTCCGACAGACGGTCGAGCTCAATCCGCAGGTACCTTGGACCTGCGATCCGGACGGCAACATCCTGTCCTACTCGAAGCGCTGGCTCGACCTCACCGGTCAGGCGGCGGGCGAGCCGGACGGCTCCGGCTGGATCGCGGCGGTGCATCCGGAGGATGTGCCCGGGACCCTCGTAGCGTTCTCTTCCTCGCTAGCATCGGGCGAGCCCGTGGACGTGGACTATCGCCTGCGGGTGGGAGCCACCGGCGGCCATCGCTGGATGCGAGCCCGCGCCTGGCCACGCCGCGACGAAGCCGGTGCCGTCATCCGGTGGTACGGCGTCGTCGAGGACGTGCACGACCGCAAGCTTGCGGAGGCATGCCTGCGCCAGATGAACGTAACCCTGGAGCAGCGTGTCGAAGAGGCGCTGATGCAGCGCAAGCTCTGGGCAGACGTCTTCGAGACCACGGACGCCATGGTGGGCGCCCTGGACATGGATTACCGCCTACTGGCTGCTAATCGGTCCTGGATCGAAGAGTTCGAAGCCGCGTTCGGAATGCGACCCCGGATCGGCGACGACATCGTCGGCCTTCTCGCCCGTAGGCCAGATCACGCCGCCGCCGTCCGGGCGACTTGGGGACGGGCCCTAGCCGGCGAGGAGTTCACGATCGTCGAGGAGTTCGGCGACCCTGATCGTAAGCGGACCTTCTACGAGCTGAAGTTCACCACGCTGCGCGACAACGAAGGCCGCCGGATCGGCGCGTTCCAATATGTGCAGGACATTACCGAGCGGCTGCGCGCTCAGGAGCGCCTCGGCCGTGCGGAGGAGGCCTTGCGGCACG
This sequence comes from Methylobacterium sp. Ger2507, assembly GCF_055231875.1. Lineage (NCBI taxonomy): Bacteria > Pseudomonadati > Pseudomonadota > Alphaproteobacteria > Hyphomicrobiales > Methylobacteriaceae > Methylobacterium > Methylobacterium sp. Ger2507. The sequence continues at coordinate 4,396,300 of NZ_JBUYVC010000001.1, read as the reverse complement.
CGCAGAAGATGGAGGCGGTTGGCCAGCTCACCGGGGGCGTAGCACACGACTTCAACAACCTGCTCACCGTCATCAAGTCGTCGGTCGAGTTCCTGCGGCGACCTAATTTGGCCGAGGAGCGGCGCGCTCGTTACCTGGCGGCGGTTGGTGACACGGTTGACCGGGCCGCCAAGCTGACGAGTCAGCTTCTCTCCTTCGCGAGACGGCAGGCGCTGAAGCCCGTGGTGTTTGACGTTGGAGAGCGTCTGCGGGGCGTCGCCGAGATGCTAAACGCGGTGACAGGGGCGCGCATTCGCATCGTCACCGAGGTGCCGGAGCTGCCCTGCCACGTCCGGGCCGATCTGAGCCAGTTCGAGACCGCGCTAGTGAACCTGGTGGTCAACGCACGCGACGCCATGGACGGCGAGGGTACGCTGACCCTTCGCCTCGCATGCGGCTCCGGGCTGCCGGGCATCCGCGGCCACGCGCCGGGCCCCGGGGTGTTCGCCGCACTGGCGGTTGTCGACGAGGGCGCGGGAATCGCCCTCGACCTGCTGGAGCGGATCTTCGAGCCCTTTTTCACCACCAAGGAAGTCGGCAAGGGCACTGGGCTCGGCCTCAGCCAGGTCATCGGCTTCGCCAAGCAGTCCGGCGGCGACGTCGACGTGGCGAGCGAGGTCGGTCGCGGCACCACCTTCACCCTATACCTGCCCCAGGTCGAAGCATCGGTGGCGGTGGAGGAAAGCAGAGCGGGGGACGCCAGGGCAGTCACCATCGATCACGGCCTGAACGTGCTCGTGGTCGAGGACAACCTCGACGTCGGACGCTTCTGCACTCAGCTCCTCCAGGACCTTGGCCATGGGACCTTCTGGGCGCAAAATGCCGAGGCCGCCCTGGCCGAAATGGATAGGGATCCCCGTCGGTTCGACGCGGTGTTCTCCGATGTGGTGATGCCAGGGATGGGCGGAGTTGAACTCGCTCGTCGCCTTCGTGCGAAGCATCCGGACATGCCGGTCATCTTGACGACCGGCTACAGCGGCGTCCTCGCTGGTGACGATAGCCACGGTTTCGACCTTCTCCGCAAGCCCTACTCTGCCGAGGATGTCGCCCGGGCCCTTGGCGAGGCCATCCGGCGAAGGTGGTAAGAGCTGTACGGGTGACCGTTACACCACCTTACGGGCGCGGACCTGGCTGCGACAGACGCCTAAGCGCCGGTCAGGACCAGGCGCAGGAAGCAGGCAGAATGGTCGCGACGGTGTCGAACTGGGACGCTCGCCGTCCGAGATGGTCGGGGCGTCGTTCCGACTGTCCATTCGGGCTCATTCATACACGGGCCAGCCGTCCCGTGCCATAGTATGACCAGGTAATGCGAACCCTCTTGATGGGAATGATATGACGAGAGGTGACGGCGAGGGACTGCCCGTTGACGGTCCAGGCTATGACTCGCCCACGGTGAATCGAATCGACGACATACCGCACGGCGTCGTTTGGCTTGACGACCGGGGCATCGTGCGTGCCGCCAACCCCGCCGCCGCAATCCTCTTCGTTCAGGCGAACGCAACCCTGGTAGGCCGGGACTTCTTCCGCGACCTGATGCCGGGAACCAACGTTCCCCGTGGACGCGGCCGCTTTCTCTCGGGCGTGCGCCGTGGGCGTCTCGACGTCGCCGCGCGCTTCGCCCTCGACCGTGCCGCCGGCCCGGTCCAACTCGACCTGCGCATGGCGTCGGTCGACGGTGCGGAGGGAGCGTCAATCGAGCTGATCCCGACCGAAAGGCCTGCTCCCCGTGATCCACGCCTGGGCGCCGCCGCTGTCGAGCGTCGTGAACGCGCTGAGCCGGTAGACGTCTCGGTCTGCGAACGCGAACTGATCCATATCCCGGGATCGGTCCAGCCCGGCGTCGTCCTCCTCGTCGCCAATCCTACGGACCTCACCATCCTCGCTCACAGCGCCAATGTCGCCGAGGCGTTTCCCATTGCAGGATCGTCGTTGCTCGGTCGGTCGCTGCACGAAGTCCTGCCCGACGGCTTCGTAGCCTGCATCAGCGAAGCCCTCGTGGAAGGGCGCATGACCGGTGGCCAAACCGTCTTGGAGCACATGTGTCTCGGCGAGGATGACACCGTCCCGTTCCTCGGCGTAGCCCATGCTCATGACGGTCGCGTCATTGTCGAACTGGAGGTCGTCCCGGAGCGACCCGACGATTTCCGGTCCACGCAGCGATCGGGGGCGGGCCCCGCTGTGTCCCGGTTGCGTGCCGCACGGAGCGTCGCCGAGGTGGCCGAGGCGACGGCGCGCGAAGTCCGTGCCGCCACCGGGTTCGAGAGCGTCCTGGTCTACCGCTTCGACGCCGATTGGAATGGCGCGGCCATCGCCGAGGACAAAGTTGGCGACTGGTCCCGCTCGCTGCTCGGCCTCCATTTTCCTGCCTCGGACATTCCCGCCCAGGCTCGCGCCCTTTACCTGCGCGCCCGGAGCCGGTTCGTTACCGACCGTGATGCCGAGCCCGTGCCGATCCTCGGCGATGCTGCGGGGGCCGATAGCCCGGTCGACCTCACATTTGCGCAGCATCGCTCGCTGTCGCCCATCCATCTGGAATACCAGCGCAATCTCGGCGTCAACGGCTCGATGTCGGCCTCCATCGTCGTTGACGGGGCGCTATGGGGCCTGCTGATCGGACACCATCGTCGTCCGCACTACGTGCCACCGGAGGCCCGGGCCACGGCCGCGCTGCTTGCCGAGACCCTCGCCATGCGGGTCCAGGAGATCGAGGGGCGGCGCCTCTGGGAGGCGCAGCAGGCCCATCTCGCCGCCGAGGGACGTCTCGTGCGCCAGCTGACCCGGTCCGACGACTACGTGGCTGCGCTGACGGCCGGTGAGACCACCATGCTCGACCTGTTCGAGGCGGAGGGAGCCGCCGTCGTAGCAGACGATGCCGTCACCGTGGTCGGCCGGGCACCAGAGCCCGAGGCTATCCGTACCCTCCGGGATTGGCTCCTGGGCGCTAGACCGACGGCCGAGGCCGGGTTCAGCACCCACGCCCTGCCCGCGGCCTATCCGCCAGCTTTGGCCTATGCAGACCGCGGCAGCGGCCTCGTGGCGGTCTTTGTCGACGAGTCGAGGCGCAACCTGCTGCTGTGGTTCCGACCCGAGGTCCCGAGTACCGTCTCCTGGGGCGGCGACCCCCGCAAGCCCGTGGCGCCCGGCAGCGGGTCGGCCGCCGTGTTGCCGCGGCGATCGTTCGAGCGCTGGATCGAGGAGCGCCAAGGCCTGTCGAAGCCCTGGGCGGAGTGGCAACTCTCCTTTGCCACTTCCCTCGCACAAGTCGTAGAGGGCGTCGTGCTACGCCAACGCCGTACCATCGTCGAGCTGACGGGACTGCTGGCGGACAAAGAGCGGGCCCTGGAGCAGAAGGACGTGCTGAGCCGGGAGATCGACCACCGGGTGAAGAACTCTCTCCAGATCGTATCGGCCTTCCTGCTGATGCAGCAGCGCCAGACCAGGGACCCGGAAGCAAAGCAGGCTTTCGCCGAAACTTCGGCACGGGTGATGAGCGTCGCGCGTGTCCACGACAGCTTGTACCAGGCAGAGAATATCGAGGACGTGGATCTCGGCCAGACTATTGAGAACCTCTGCCGCGACCTGTCCGGCATGGCGGGCGACGGCCATACCGTCGGCATCACCGCCGACGCCCGGGTAATGGTTCCCTACCGCAAGGCGGTGGCGCTCTCGCTCATTGCCACCGAGCTCGTCACCAACGCCTTCAAGTACGCCTCCCGAGATGCGGGCGGCAGCCATATCTCGGTCAGCGTCAGCGACCAGGGCGGTGGCCGGGTCAGGGTGCGCGTCTGCGATGACGGCGAGGGCCTGCCAGAAGGCTGGGCCGATCGGAAGCCGAAGGGCACGGGGCTTGGAATGAAGCTGGTGCGAGCCATGCTCGACCAGATCGACGCGACGCTTGAGGTGGCGAACGATCCGGGCGCCTGCTTCACCGTGCATGCGTGAGGCCCGGGATGTCGGCCGTGATCCCGACGGTAACCGTGCTCGAACGATCGCGTACGGGCCGGGGTCCCACCCCTGGCTTGCTTCGGCTATGGCCTCCGCAGCCGCCCGGGAACCGACCCACGGTCGCAGCCTGCGGTCCTTGAGCTCGAACCGGCAACACGGACCTGTACAGCCCCGGCGGTGACCCAACTTTGCCATCCTAAGCCCACACGGTGGCCCTCAACACGCTTCGAGCCCCCGCGCCGCAACTCCGCGATTACGTCGCGATCGATGCCGAAGCGGGTCCCTGCAGGGGCTACCTGCCCGTCATCGGAAGGTTGCTTGCTGCTTCAGTCCGGAAATTTCAAACGCGAGGTCAATGGCTACTCGGGTCGCCTGGCATAGCCGAGCCGGAAAGAGCTGTAGTCCAACTGAACGACTGCTTCTGGGAACCCGGAAGAGGCCTTGCTATGACCTATTTGGGTCGGGACCCGTCCGTCTGCTCTATGGCAGGGTTGGGTGGGTAGCGGCCTGGCTGCTTTCGGTGATTAATGTCTTTAATCAGACATAGGTCCTATCGACAGAGGCCTACCCCTCTGCTCAGCTACTCTCGTCGTCAAAGCCGACAATACTACGACGCTGCAGGAACTAGCGACCCATACCGGGGCGCTACTACACATGATGCGAACCCGGCGATTAATATCACCAACATTATGGTGGTCCTGCACTACGGCAGTGCTTATACGCCCGCTCTGGTGATAGCCGACCCAATGATCCGCTTCGGCGCACCAAAGTTACGTTCTAAATCAACTTAGAGTTATGACAGGGCCGCACGGCAATTTCCTGCGGCCCTGTCTTTTTCAGCTTACGAAATGAGGTCGGGTGGCCTTTAACCGGTGGCGGTTCATGGTCACGAGGTTTTGGCGCCGGGAGCATCCTCGACGGCATACCGAAGCCAGACGGTGCCGCCTTTCAGGGTCTCTGTATGGAGATGCCGAAGCGCCTTGCCGGCAGCCGGCCGCTCGTCGGGGTCACCATGGTATTCGAAGATGGTGGGCACGCCCGCAAGGCCGTCAAGCGCGGGCGAGACAAGCAGGCTGACCTCGTCAATCAGTCCGGCCTTCAGGAAGGCGCCGTTGATGATGCCGCCGCCCTCCAGCAGCAGGGTCCTCACGTCGAAGGTCTCGCCCAGGGTCGCCATTGCACCGACGAGGTCACGGCCGTCCGGACCGGCGAAGATGTAGGAGACCCCGTCCTCACGGAGCTCAGCCAGATAGTCGTCCGTGACGCCCTCGCCGAGGACCGCCACGATATGGTCCCCGCCTGCGTCGTCCCGGCCGTAATGCACCTTCCCGTGCGGGTCGATTGCGACAGCCAAGTCGCGACCGTTTCGCTTGCCGACATGAGTCTGGCGGAGGTCACCAGGAACGGTCTCGGGTTTGCGCGGATGCCCCTTGGCGATCTCGGCCATGGTCGTGCGACCCACGATCCAGCCCTCGGCATCCAGGCGCGCCGCGGTCTCGTCGTAGTACCGGTGAACCAGGTCCTGCTCGATGCCCGCGGCGGGAGGGGTCCAGCGGCTCGGGTGGAGCCGGCCGTCGATGGAGCTTCCCATGTGGCAGATGATCTTCGGACGCATCTCGCGAACTCACCTTTCCTCGGGTTACGGTCAGGTCACTCGCCGCGGTACTCGGCGTCCGTGACGTGCTCCATCCAATCGACGACCTTGCCGTCGAGCGCCTCCGACAACGCGATGTGGCTCATGCCTGCAGTAGGCGAGGCCCCATGCCAGTGGCGCACGCCGGGCGGGATGCGGACCACGTCGCCAGGCCGGATCTCCAGCACCGGACCGCCCTCGTTCTGGACCCGACCGAGCCCGGCGGTAACGATCAGGGTCTGACCGAGCGGATGGGTATGCCAAGCCGTCCGAGAGTTGGGCTCGAAGGTGACGAGGCCGCCCGACATTCGTGAAGGTGGCCTTTCCTGGATCATCGGGTCGACGCGTACGGTCCCCGTGAAGTTCTCCGGCGCGCCCCTTACGGAGGGCACGGTACCGCTGCGCTCGACGGTCACCGCCTTTTGCGAGGGACTGGCGGAGCAATGCCAGTTCATGCCGGTGGCGAGGGTCGCGGCAAGGACGAGCGAGGCGGTCCCGACGGGAATGTGCATGGCGGCGTCCTTGGCGCTTCTTTCAGGCCGCGTCGGGCATGCGGTCGAGGAGCTTGTCCAGCGTGATGGGATAGTCGCGCACGCGGACCCCGGTCGCGTTGTAGATCGCGTTCGCGACCGCAGGTGCGACGCCGACCAGCCCGAGCTCCCCGACACCCTTCGCCTTGATCGGCGACATCGTCGGATCGACCTCGTCGACGAAGATTGCGTCGAGGTGCGGGATGTCGGCATGGACCGGCACCTCGTAGCCGGCGAGATCGTGGTTGACGAAGAAGCCGCGCTTGGTGTCGACCGCCATCTCCTCCATCAGGGCGGCGCCCACGCCCATGACCATTCCGCCGATGACCTGGCTACGGGCCGTCTTCGGGTTGAGGATGCGGCCCGCGGCACAGACCGCCAGCATCCGCCGAACGCGGATCTCGCCGGTGTCCGCATCCACGCCGACCTCGGCGAAGTGCGCCCCGAATGTCTGCTGGGCGAACCTCTTCGACAGGTCGCCGAACTCCATGGTGTCCTCGACGACGATGTCGCCGGCCTTCGCTGCATTGCCGAGCGGCACGGCGCGATTGCCAAGGCGCACCTCGCCATCGGCGAAGATCGCGTCGGCCGAATTGAACCCCAGTCTCTGGGCCACCGCCTCGCGCAGCTTCACGCACGCGGCGTAGACGCCTGCAGTGACGGACGGCGCGCCCTGCTGGCCGCCCGAACCCGGCGACTCGGGAAAATCGGAATCCCCGAGTCGCGCGACGACCCGTTCGATCCCGACGCCCATCATCTCGGCCGCCGTCTGGGCGACGATGGTGTAGCTGCCGGTGCCGATGTCGGTCATGTCGGTATCGACCGTGACCACGCCCCGAGCATCGAGCCTCACGCGGGCACCGGACTTGGCAATCTTCGCGGCGCGGATCGCGCCCGCCATACCCATCCCGACCAGCCAGCGCCCGTCACGGACGCTGGCTGGCGCCGCCTTGCGTCGATCCCAGCCGAACCGGTCGGCACCGGTGCGGAGGCATTCCACGAACGGGCGCGTCGAGAACGGCATTTCGGGATGCTCGGGGTCGACCTGGGTGTCGTTCAGGACCCGGAACGCGACCGGGTCCATGCCAAGCTTTTCCGCCATCTCGTCCATGGCGATCTCAAGCGCCATCAATCCCGGGGCCTCGCCCGGGGCTCGCATCGCATTGCCCTCGGCGAGGTCGAGCACCGCCAGCCTCTGGCGGGTCATGCGATTGGCGCCGGCGTAGAAAGACCGCGTCGCGGCGGTCGACGGCTCGGTCCGGCCCCCGGCAAGGTTGCCGTTGAGGTTATCGTGACCGATGGCGGTGATATGGCCGTCCGTCGTCGCCCCGATCCAGATGCGCTGGACCGTCGCCGGGCGGTGGATGGTGGTGTTGAACATCATCGGGCGCTGCAGGGCCAGCTTGACCGGTCGACGCGCCACGCGCGCGGCCACTGCGGCAAGGGCGAGGTCGGTCTGCACGGTCCCCTTACCGCCGAACCCGCCGCCGATGTACGGCGACACCAGCCGGATCTTGTCCTTTGTGATGCCAAGGGTCTTGGCAAGGTCGCGAACGCCCCAGTTCATCTGCTGGATCGCGGTGTGGCAGGTCAGGCGGTCGCCGTCCCACGAGGTGATGGTGGCGTGCGGTTCCATCATCGCGTGCGCCTGATCGGGCGTCGTGTAGGTCTCGTCCAGCTTGACCGGCGCCGCCGCGAACGCGGTCTCGAAGTCGCCCACGCTGGTCTCGGGCTTACCCCCGAACTGGCCGGCCTTGGCGACCGGCGCCGTCGCCACCAACGCCGACAGGTCGAACGAACCTTCCGCCCGGGCATACTTTACCTTGACCAGGGCGGCGGCGGCACGGGCCTGCTCGAACGTCTCCGCGACCACGACCGCCACGGCTTGGTGGTAGTGATCGATCTCGGGCGCAGCGAGGAAACGCTGGACGTAGAACTCACCCTTGCCGAGCGTGCCCGCGTTCTCGTGGGTGACGATGGAGACGACACCCGGGGCGGCGTTGGCGGCAACGAGATCGATCGCGACGACGCGCCCCTTGGCGATGCCGGCACCGACGATGAAGCCGTAGGCCAGGTTCGCCTGCGGATCATGCCAGTCGGAAGCGTAGGGGGCGGTGCCGGTCACCTTGAGCGGACCGTCGACTCGGTCGAGCGGCTGCCCGACGACCTTGAGCCGGTCGATGGGGTTGATGCCGGCGGGGGTATCGAACTTCATGATCTCGCTCCTCGACCTACGGTTTCGGCGACGCTCATATCGTCGGACGTGCTCAAGCCGCGTCCGGCATGCGGTTCAGGAGCTTGTCGAGGGTGATCGGGTAGTCGCGGACCCGCACGCCGGTGGCGTTGTAGACAGCGTTCGCCACCGCAGCGCCGACCCCGCAGATTCCAAGTTCGCCGACGCCCTTGGCCTTCATCGGCGAGGACATCGGATCGACCTCGTCGAGGAAGAACACCTCCTGGTGCGGGATGTCGGCATGGACCGGCACCTCGTAGCCGGCGAGATCGTGGTTGACGAAGAAGCCGCGCTTGGTATCGACCGCGAGCTCCTCCATTAGGGCCGCGCCCACGCCCATGGTCATCCCGCCGATGACTTGGCTGCGGGCCGACTTCGGGTTGAGGATGCGTCCGCTGGCACAGACCGCCAGCATGCGGCGGACCCGGATCTCGGCCGTGGCCACGTCGACGCCGACCTCGACGAAGTGGCCGCCGAAGGTCGATTGCTGATGGGTCTTGTCGAGGTCGCCGAACTCGATGGCGTCCTCGGCCACGATGTCTCCGCCGGTAGCTGCCTGAGCGAGCGGAACGTTGCGATTGCCCGAGCGGACCTGCCCGTCCTCGAACACGGCATCGGCCGAGTTGAAGCCGAGCTTGCCGGCCACGGCCTCACGTAACTTCATACAGGCGGCGTATACACCCGACGTCGAGGAGTTGGCGCCGAACTGTCCGCCCGAGCCCGAGGAGACCGGGAAATCGGAGTCCCCGAGGCGCACGATGACCTTGTCGAGGGTGACCCCCATCATCTCGGCCGCCGTCTGGCCGATGATGGTGTAGCTGCCGTTGCCGATGTCGGTCATGTCGGTCTCGACGATCACCATGCCCTTGCCGTCGAGGCGGACGCGGGCGGCGGACTTCAGCACCATGTTGTTGCGGAAGGCCGAGGCCATCCCCATCCCGACGAGCCAGCGCCCGTCGCGGACCTGACCGGGCTTCCCCCTCTTGTCCCAGCCGAAGCGCTCGGCGCCCTGGCGCAGGCAATCGACGAGGCTGCGCTGGGAGAAGGCACGCTCGGGCTTCTCTGGGTCGACCTGGGTGTCGTTGATCTCGCGGAAGCGCACGGGGTCGAGCCCAAGCTTCTCCGCCATCTCGTCCATGGCGACTTCAAGCGCCATCAGGCCGGGGGCCTCGCCCGGGGCCCGCATCGCGTTGCCCTCAGGAAGGTCGAGCACCGCGAGCCTCAGGGCGGTCATCCGGTTCGGCGCGGCGTAGAGCAGGCGGGTCTGCAAGACCGCCGCCTCGGGACCGCCCTCGGGTAGGTCGCCCGACCAGCTCTCGTGGCCGATGGCGGTGATCTTGCCGTCCGGGGTCGCGCCGATGCGGATGCGCTGGAGCGTGGCGGGCCGGTGCGTGGTGTTGTTAAACATCTGCGGACGCGTCAGGGCGACCTTCACCGCCCGTCCGGCCGCACGGGCGCCCAGCGCCGCGAGGAGTGCCTCGGACCGCAGGAAGAGCTTGCCGCCGAAGCCGCCGCCGATGAACGGCGACACCAGCCGGACCTTCTCCTGCGGGACGTCCAGGGTCAGCGCGAGGTCACGCGTGCCCCAGGCGATCATCTGGTTCGAGGTCCAGACCGTGACCTTGTCCCCGTCCCAGGACGCGACGGAGGCATGGGGCTCCATCATCGCGTGGGCGTGGTCCGGCGTCTCGTAGCTCTCGTCGAGCTTGACCGGCGCCGAGGCGAACGCGCCGGCGAAGTCACCGACGGAGGAGGAGGATGGACTGCCCTGGACGTCGCCCGGGTCCTTCGCCCCGTCCTTCACCGAGGCGAGGTCGAAGGCGCCCTCGGTGGCGGTGTACTTGACCTTGACCAGCGCCGCGGCGGCGCGTGCCTGCTCGAAGGTCTCGGCGACCACCACGGCGACGGCCTGATGGTAATGCTCGATCTCTGGCCCGCCGAGGAGTTTTGCGGTGTTGAGCTTGCCCTTGCCGAGCTTGCCAGCGTTATCGGCGGTCACGATGGCGACGACGCCCGGGGCGGCCTTGGCCGCGCCCAGGTCCATCGAGGCGATCCGGCCCTTGGCGATAGTGGCGCCGACGACGACGCCGTAGGCGAGCTTGGCGTGCGGGTCGTGCCAGTCGTTGGCATAGGGGGCGGTGCCGGTGGTCTTGAACGGGCCGTCGATCCGGTCGGTGGCCTTCCCCACGACCTTGAGCCGGTCGATGGGGTTGGTGCCTGCGGGGGTGTCGAACTTCATGGATCAGGCCCTCGCCTCGGTCAGGACGGCACCGAGCGTGCGCTCGGCGAGCTTCAGCTTGTAGGCGTTGTCCTCGGTCGGCTTGGCCCCCGCGAAGACCTTGTCGGTCACCGCCTTGGCACCCCGCGGCAGGTCGGCCTCGGCAGCCTCGACGCGCCACGGGCGCGGCGCCACACCGCCGAACGCCACGTGCCCGGTCCCGTCCTTGCCGATCACGGCAGCGACGGAGACGAGGGCGTAGGCATAGGAGGCCCGGTCGCGGACCTTGCGGTAGATGTGCGTCCCGGCGACGGGCTTCGGCAGCGTCACGGCGGTGATCAGCTCGCCGGCCTTCAGCGTCGTGTCGAGTTCCGGCTTGTCGGCGGGCAGGCGATGGAAGTCCGCGACGGGGATCTTGCGGGTGGCACCCTTTGCGTCGACGGTCTCGACGGTGGCGTCGAGGACGCGCATGGCTACCGCCATGTCGCCCGGATAGGTCGCGATGCAGGCTTCGCTCGCACCGATCACGGCGAGCTGCCGGCTGACCCCGTCGATGGCCGAGCAACCGGACCCCGGCTGGCGTTTGTTGCAGGCCTGGGCGGTGTCGTAGAAGTACGGGCACCGGGTCCGCTGCAGCAGGTTGCCGGCGGTGGTCGCCTTGTTGCGGAGCTGTCCCGAAGCGCCCGCGAGCAGCGCCCGCGAGAGAACGCCGTAATCCTTTCGGACTCTGGCATCAGCGGCCAGATCCGTGTTCCGCACTAGGGCCCCGATCCGAAGCCCGCCCTCCGGCATCGGCTCGACCTTGTCCAGGCCGAGGCCATTGACGTCGACGAGGTGGGTCGGGGTCTCGATCTGCAGCTTCATCAAGTCGAGCAGGTTGGTGCCGCCGGCGATGAACTTGGCGTTCGGCGTGCGGGCGACGGCGGCGGCGGCCTCGGCGGGCGTGCCCGGGCGCTCGTACGTGAAGGATTTCATGCCTGCTTCCCCGCGACCTCGGTGATCGCCTCGACGATGTTGGAATAGGCGCCGCAACGGCAGATGTTGCCGCTCATGCGCTCGCGAATCTCGGCGTCGGTGACCTCGTAGGTCCCGTTGAGGTCGGCGCTGACGTGGCTTGGGATGCCGGACTTGATCTCGGCGATGACCGCGACGCTGGAGCAGATCTGGCCCGGGGTGCAGAAGCCGCACTGGTAGCTGTCGTGCTTCACGAAGGCGGCCTGCATCGGATGGAGGTCGCCCGGCTTGCCGAGCCCCTCGATGGTCATGACGCTGGCGTCCTGGTGCATGACCGCGAGGGTCAGGCAGGAATTGATGCGTCGACCGTCGACGATCATCGTGCAGGCGCCGCACTGACCGTGGTCGCAGCCCTTCTTGGCGCCGGTCAGGTGCAGGTGCTCTCGCACCGCGTCGAGCAGGCTGGTCCGGGTGTCGAGTTCGAGTTCGCGGCGCTCGCCGTTCACGGTGAAACCGACCTTGGCCCGGACCGGCTTTTCGGTTCCCGCGCGCGCGGCGCCAGCCGCAGATGGAACGGCGGCCAGGGCCGCCGTGGCTGATGCAGCCACCATCAAATCTCTCCGGTTCAAGTCGTAATCTCCAGGTCGTCCCATCTTGGTCTCCGAGCCTGCTGCAGGGGGGCGATGGCGCGACGGCCGCCCGTCGAGGGCGGGATGCCCGTGGAAACACACACACCTTGGATAGGCTCCAAGGTACGGCGTCACGTCTCGTTGATTAGTGCCTCCCAGTTACATAGGGTCATGAGCAACGCTTATGGATCGTCCGCGGCACGGTCCCGGACGATCTTGTCCACCCTGCGGAATGCGGTGAGGAACCGGCCTATGGCGCGCACGGACCTGACCGATCTGCTGTCCTTCGCGACGGTGTCGCAGGAGGGCAGCTTCACCCGCGCCGCGACGCGCCTGGGCGTCACGCAATCAGCCCTCAGCCACGCCCTGAAGGGCCTTGAGGCCCGGCTCGGCGTGCCTCTGCTGACCCGGTCCACCCGCGGCGCCGTGCCGACCGAGGCGGGGGAGCGCCTGCTGCGGATCGTGGGACCCCAGTTCGAACAGATCGATGTCGAGCTCGCCGCGCTCACCGAGCTCCGCGACAAGCCCGCCGGCACCGTCCGCATCACGGCGTCCGAGGACGCGGCGGCGACCGTCCTGTGGCCGGTCCTGGCGCGCCTGCTGCCGGACTACCCCGACATCAACGTCGAGATCGTGACCGAGCAGGCCCTGACCAACATCGTTGCCGAACGCTTCGACGCCGGCGTACGTATCGGCGAGCACGTCGAGAAGGACATGGTCGCTGTGCGCATAGGACCCGATATGCGCATGGCCGTGGTCGGGGCGCCGACCTACCTCAGGAAACGGGCGAAACCCAAGCACCCCGAGGACCTCACCGCCCACCGGTGCATCAACCTGCGCCGGCCGACCCGCGGCGGGTTCTACCCATGGGAGTTCGAACGGAAGGGACAGGCGCTGAATGTCCGCGTCGAGGGCCAACTCGTGTTCACCAGCCTACCCCTGATCCGGGAGGCGGCGCTCGCCGGACTCGGGTTGGCCTACCTGCCGGAGGACCACGTGGCGCAGGACGTGGCCGAGGGCAGGTTGGTGCGGGTGCTGAAGGACTGGTGCGAGCCCTTCCCGGGCTACCACCTGTACTATCCGAGCCGGCGCCAGCCCGCCCCGGCCTTCACGGTCCTGTTGGAGGCGCTCCGCCATCGCGGATGAGGGCGAGCCCTCCGCCTCAACGCGGGGAGAGGCGGAGCAGCCGGCCGTCCGCTGCGTCCGTGATCACCCACAGCGCGCCGTCCGGCCCCTGGGCGACATGACGGATGCGTTGATGCTGATCCTGGAGCAGGCGCTCCTCGCCGACGACCTTGTCGCCCTCGACGACGAGCCGGGCGAGGTGCTGGCCGGTCATCGCCGCCACGAATAGGTTGTTCCTCCATTCCGGGATCAGGTCGTCCGCGTAGAAGGTCATCCCGCCCGGACCGACCGCCGCCTCCCAGACGTAGCGCGGCTGGACCGTGTCGGGCATCTGGGTACGCCCGCCGTTGATCGGTGTGCGGTCGTAATTCGTGCCGTAGGCGACCAGCGGCCAACCGAAGTTCGCGCCGCGACCGACGTGGTTCACCTCGTCGCCGCCGTCCGGTCCGTGCTCCGCGTCCCATAGTTCGCCGTCCACCGGATTGATCGCCAGGCCCTGCGGGTTGCGATGGCCGTAGCTCCAGATCTCGGCCCGGGTGTGGTTCTCCGCATCCTGATCGCGGTCGAACGGGTTCCCGGGCGCCGGCTTGCCGTCGGTGTCGATGCGCAGCACCTTCCCGAGCCAGGAATAGGTCGACTGCGCCTCCGCCCGGGTAGGGAGGAAGAACCGTTCGCCCAGGGATACGAACAGGAAGCCCGCGCGGTCGAAGACGAGCCGCGAGCCGTAATGGGCGTGCTGGGCCACGGCGGGGTCGACCCGCAGCAGGACCGTCACGTCCTCCAGCCTGTACATCGGGGCCTGGTTGCCGCCCTTCGGCGGCTGGAGGCGGGCCTTCGCGACCACGACGCCGCTGTCGTGCTCGCCGCGGGGTTCGACGTAGGTGAAGTAGATCGTGCGGTTCCTGGCGAAGGCCGGGTCGGCGACGACATCGAGCAGGCCCGCGTCGCCCCCATAGACCACCGTCGGCACGCCGCTCACCCCCGCCACGGGCTTTTCGGTCGCCATGTCTAAGATGCGCATCGCCCCCGGCTTCTCGGATACGAGGAGCTTGCCGTCCCCAAGGAAGGCGAGGCCCCAGGGATGGTCGAGGTTCTCGGTTTTGACCTCGACCGAGATCGGCGTCCGCGTGACGACCGCGGGGGCCCGGACCTGTCCGTCGAAGGCCGGTTTCTGGTCGGGAGCCGTTGGAGCGTTGGTGCGGAGCGGCTGACCCGGGGTGACCGGCCCGTCGGGCGCGCGTCCACCCCTGTTCGGGAGGCCGACGCTATTGGACTGCTGGGCCGTGGCCGGTGCGGCGCACAGCAGGGACGTGGCGATGAGAATGCACGTACGGGTCTTGATCAACGAGGGCTCCGAGGTCGAATGGACGGATCGGTCGACCGCGCGCTGCGGCTTCCGTCTTGGTGCATGAAAGGACGAGGCATCAAAGGATCGTAAGGTGCCGGCGACGTGATTTCGGACCGGCCGGGGACCCACGGTGCATGGTCCGTGGGCTCCCCATCGGGGTCGACCGCGTCAGGCGACGGTCTGGCCGCCGTCGACCACCATGGCGTGGCCGATCACGAAGGCCGCCATGTCCGAGCAGAGGTAGAGCACCGCGGCCGCGATCTCCTCGGACTTGCCCATTCGCCCGACGGGCTCCTGCGCGATCACCCGTGCCAGGCCCTCCGGGGTGCCGCCGGTGAACCGCTGCATCATCGGGGTGTCGATGATGCCGGGGCAGACCGCATTGATGCGAATTCCATCCTTCGCATAGTCGAGGGCGGCGCTCTTGGTCATGCCGATCACGGCGTGCTTGGTCGCGGCATAGGCGGCCTGGCCAGCGATGCCCTTCACGCCCGCGCCGGAGGAGGTGTTAACGATGGCGCCGCCACCGTTCCTCAGCAGCAGCGGGACCTGATGCTTCAGGCAGAGGAACATCCCCCGCAGGTTGATCGCGACAAGGCGGTCGAAGTCCTCGTCCTCGATCTCGGACACCGGGGCCACCGGCTGCTCGATGCCGGCGTTGTTGAAGGCGAAGTCGAGCTTCCCGAAGGTCTGGATAGTCCGGTCGAGCGCGGCCTTCACGTCCTCGGACTTGCTCACGTCGCATCGCACCGCGAGCACGCGGCCACCGGCCTCCTCGATCAGGCGGGCGGTCTCAAAGTTGCCCTCCTCGGACACGTCGGCGACCGTCACGGCGGCGCCGGCCTTGGCGAACGCCAGGGCGGTGGCGCGCCCGATGCCGCTCGTCGCACCTGTCACGAAGGCGACCTTGCCGGTGAAGTCATGGGTCTGGGTCATCGGTATCTCCAAAAATCGGAATCTGCGGGATCACCGCGCGGCCTCGGGTGGCCCCACGGAAGGGTTCAGCGAGGCAGCGCGTAGGCCACTAGCTTGGTGCCGAGGCTGATGGTGAGCGGGGGCTTGCCGCCGGCCGCCACCACCACGAACTGGCGGCCGCTGACCGGGCTGCGGTAGGTCATCGGCGTGGCATTGCCGCCACCCGGAAGCCGGGCCTGCCAGAGCTCCCGCCCTGTCGCGGCATCGAGCGCCCGAAACGTGCGGTCCATGCTGGCGCCGACGAAGACGAGGCCGCCGCGCGTGGTAACCGCGCCGCCGGACACCGGCGTGCCAACCGTCAGCGGCAGCATCGACGGGATGTTGAACGGCCCGGTGTCACGGGCGGTCCCGAGGGGCTTGGACCAGAGCAGGCGCCCGCTCGACAGGTCGACGGCGGCGATCAGGCCCCAGGGCGGCGCGGTGCAGGGCACGCCGAGCGGTGACATGAACAGGCCGCCATACGCGCCGTAGGGCGTGTTCAGCATCGGCCGGTCGGCGTCGCCACCGGGGCTTTGCCCGTCCGACAGCTTCAGCTTGCGCTGGTTCGCCACCTCGCGGGTCACGAGCTCGACCCGGTCGGGGAACCGCATCCAGTTCGCGATCATGATGCCGCGATCGACATCGATGGAGGCGCTGCCCCAGTTGACGCCGCCGACCGAGCCCGGATCGATCAGGACGGGCTTGCCCAGCGTGATCGGGGTCAGGTGCCCCTCGTAGCGCGATTGCCGGAACAGGATGCGGCACAGCATCTGGTCGACGGGGGTCGCGCCCCACATGTCGGACTCCCGCAGGGTAGCGCCCCGGAAGGCCGGCAGGTCGAGGGAGGCGGGCTGGGTCGGCGACAAGCGCTCGCCCGGGCCGAGGTCTCCCTGCGGCGCCGGCACCTCGATGACCGGCTTGATCGGCTGCCCGGTCTCGCGGTCGAGCACGAAGATCTCGCCGCGCTTGGTCGGCTGGATAAGGGCGGGCCGCATTCCGGCCGCCGTGGGCATGTCGACCAGGGTCGGCTGCGAGGGGGTGTCGTAGTCCCAGATGTCGTGGTGGGTCGCCTGGAAGCGCCAACGCAGGCGGCCTGTCTCGGCGTCGAGGGCGATGACGGCGCTGGAGGCCTCCTCGTCGAAGGGCCGGCGCAGGCCGCCGAAGTTGTCCGGCGTGGCGTTGCCCATCGGCAGGTAGACGAGGCCGAGCGCCTCGTCGGCGCTGATCGGCGCCCAGCTGTTGGGCGAGGACGGCGTGTAGGTCTCGCCCGGCGGCGGTGCGCCGATGCGGTGGGGATGGCCGGGATCGAAGGCCCAGGACAGTTCGCCGGTCCGGGCGTCGAAAGCGCGGATCACGCCTGAGGGCCCGCCCCAGAACTGGCCGTCGGGGATGCCGCCGCCGACCACCGCCTTGCCGCGGATGATCTGCGGGGCCGAGCTCACGTAATACTGACCCGCGGGGTAGGTGCTGATCCCTTCGCGCAGGTCGACCCGTCCGCCCTTCCCGAAGTCGATACAAGGCTTGCCGGTGGCGGCATCGAGGGCGATCAACTCGGGGGCCTGGCTCGCCGCGATGATGCGGGTGGCGCACAGGCCCGTCGCGTCGGGCACGCGGTAATGCGCGACGCCCCGGCACGGCTTGCCCGAGGGCGGGGTGCCGTTCGACATGTCGTGGCGCCAGCGCTCGCGCCCGGTCTCGGCGTCGAGGGCCATGACGCGGTTGTGGCCGTCGCACAGGTAGAGGGCATCGCCGACCATGATCGGCGTCGCCTCCAGAGCGGTCGCCGGTCCGGGCGTGTCGGGACCGGTCTCGGCCTCCCACGCGACCTCCAGCTTGCCGACGTTCTGCGGGGTCAGGTCGGCAAGCGGGCTGAAGCGCGTGCCGCCCTGGTCGTTGCCGAAGCTCGGCCAGTCCTCGCCCGTGATGCGAGCCAGGGGTTGTGGCAAGGTACCGGGCGCGCGCTCGGCGACGCCGCGGCGCAGGATGGGCTCGGCCGGTGCCACCGGGTGCAAGGCACCGCCCGCGACCACGGCGAGGATCAGGGCCCCGGCGAAGGCCGGCCATCCCCATGCCCCGGTGAGCCTGCGGGGGCCGGCGATCCGGACGGGTGGCAACAGGAGCGCCAGTCCGAGGACGAAAGGCGCGAGCAGCCGTGGCAGGAGCTGCCAGGGGTCGAAGCCCACCTCCCAGACGGCCCAGGCGGTCGTCCACACCAGCATCGCGGCGAAGAGCGGTACGCCCATCGGATTGCGTCGCCAGACGAGGACGCCGCTCGCGAGGACAATGGCTCCAGTCAGCAGGTAGTACGGTGAGCCACCGTACCAAGCCAAGGCCGCGCCCCCGGCGCCGAGGGTGAGGCCGACGAGGACGAGAAGACCGGCGACCGCACGCCGCGTCCACACCGTCACGGGGCTGTCCCCGATTGCCGCGGCCCCGGACAGGGGCACCGGTTCGTTGGTTTTCATGATGGTGGGTTCCGTTGACGGAGCGGTGGCGGGCGTCATCGATGCGAGAAGAGCGGCAGCGCCTTCGCGAAGGCCCGGGCGTGGAAGATCGTGGAGCCCTGGCCGCCGGTGCCGTCGTTCGTGACGATGAGGAGCTCGTCGGTGCCGGGCCGCAGCGCCATGCTGGTGGAGCGCAGGTTGTGGCCGTCGTCGCGCCCCGGCAGCAGCACCTGCCCGATGGGAATGCCGTTGCGGTTGAACGCGAGGACGCGGCCCTGCCCGTAAAGGGCGACGTAGAGGTTGCCGTCGGAGTCCGTGCGCATCGAGTCGGGCGCCGGACCGGTGAAATGGTAGGCCACCGTGGTCCCGAGCGGCGTCGGCGTGGTCGCGTCCGCGAGGTCGACCCGGTGCAGCAGGTTGCGACCGAACTCGGTGACCCACAGGGTCTTGCCGTCCGGGCTCAACGCCACGCCGTTGGCCAGCGCGAGGTTCGGCAGGATCGGGGTGACGGTCTTGAGGTCCCGCGCCACGTAGTAGGCGCCCCCCTTCGGATCGGTGGAGGTGCCCCGGAAATCGGTGAAGTAGAAACCGCCCTCGGCATCGAAGACGAGGTCGTTGACCACGTATCCCGCCTCCGACGGGATGACGGTCCGCATGTCCGTGCCGTCCGGTCGGACCGAGACGATGGAGCCGCGCTTGAAGCCACCGGTGCCGGCGGCGAAGATGCGGCCGTCCCTGTGGATCGCGAGACCACCCAGGTTCAGGGCGTTCGCCGGAACGACCGTGGTCAGTCGCCTGTCCGGCGTCAGGCGCAGCACGCGGCCGGTGCCGGCATCGGTGAGCAGCAGGTCGCCGGCCCGGTCGAAGGACGGCCCCTCCAGGGGGATCCCTTCGTCGGAAACCTTGAACCAGGGCTGGGCGACCACGCTCTGCAAGTCCCGCTCGCCGGGCGGGATGGGCACCGGTCCGCGTGTCCGCGCATCGTAGGTCAGCTTGCCCGGCGCCTCGTCGGCCGATGGCGCTCCGACCGTGCCCGCGAGGCAGGCCGCAACGATGAGGGTGCGAGCCAGGGCCTGCCGTCCCGGCGTCCCGGCGGTCATCGGACGGCCTCGATGGTCACCTTGACCGGGCCGGCTTGCCGGAAGGCATCCGGGATGCGGCTCAGGCGGCCGAGGCGGACGAGCCCGCGCGAATATTCGAAATCCTCGTAGTAGATCGCGAGATTACCCCAGGGGGCATAGTAGGCGATGTCGCCGGGCTCCGGGTCGGCGCCCGACGGCTCGCCCTGGATGGACAAGCGCCTCGGCAGGTCGCCGATCTTCTCGGTGCCGTTGTGATCCTTCAGGGTCAGCGTGAGAGGCAGGAGCGCGCGGAAGGCGCGCGCGGCCTCGCCGGCTTCCAGGGTCACGGTGACGGTTTCGCCGGCGAGCCGGATGCGGATGCTTTCCGTCATGGGTGGCTTTCCGCTGGGAGATGATGAGGGCCGAGCGTCCGGGACGGGCTCGGCGCGAAGCACGGTTCCGCCGGAGAGGACGGCGGCCATTGCCACCGCCAGGAGCGTCGCGGCTCGGGTGGCGCGTTGCATGAAAAGGCCCGTCAATTCGAGGTGCGGCTGCCGTCGACCGGCCGTTGGCGCCAAGCGAGGGCCGCGACCAGGGCCGAGGCGCAGAGCGCAGCGGCGCTGACCGCGAAGGTGGCGCGGTAGCCGCTCGCGTCGTAGGCGAGGCCGCCAAGGGTGGCCCCGAGGGCGATGGCGAGTTGCACCACGGCGACCAGCAGCCCACCACCGGCCTCGGCCTCGTCAGGCAGCGCCCGGCTCAGCCAGGTCCACCATGCCACGGGTGCCGCCGTGGCCACCAAGCCCCATCCGGCGAGCAGGGCCGCCGACGCCACCGATGATCCGCCGACCACCGTCAGAGCGACGGCAATGGCCGCCATCACGAGAGGCATGGCGATGAGCAAGCTGAAGAGGCGTGTCTTGAGCAGGAACCCGATCAGGTAGCTTCCGACGAGACCCGCCGCGCCGGTGCCGAACAGGATCAGTGACAGCGTGGCCACATCCACGCGCGGCACCGTCTCCAGGAACGGGCGCAGGTAGGTGTAGAGGGCGAACTGCCCGAGGAAGAACAGCGAGACCGAGAGCATGCCCAGGGGCACCTGGCGCCGCCGCAGCACCCGGAACACCGTGCCGGAATTGGCCCTCCGGTCGGACGGCATTGCGGGCAGGCTCATGAAGAGCCAGGCCAGCGTCACGGCCCCCAGTGGGACGACGCAGAAGAAGGCGCCACGCCAGCCGATATAGGCCCCGAGGAAGCTGCCGAGGGGGGCGGCAACCGTGGTCGCCAGGGCGTTGCCGCCGTTGAGAAGGCCAAGGGCGCGCGGGAGCTCAGACTCCGGCACGAGACGCATGACCGTCGCGGTCGACATCGACCAGAAGCCGCCGATGACGACGCCGACGAGGGCGCGCCCGGCCATGAAGATCGCGGTGTTCGGCGCGAAGGCCACCATCAAGCCCGAGGCGATCATCAGGACGGTGAGCACGAGCAGGACGGTGCGGCGGTCGATCCCTCGCGTCGCCGTCGAGATGACGAGACTGGTGAGGACCGCGAACAGGCCCGAGACGGCAATGGCCTGGCCGGCATGCCCCTCAGTCATGTGCAGGTCGGCCGCGAGCGGCGTCAGCAGGCTAACCGGCATGAACTCGGAGGCGATCAGCGTCGCGACGCAGAGGGTCATGGCGAACACCGCGCCCCATCCGCGGGCCGGCGTCTCGCGAGCGAAGGCGGCATCGTTCGCGCAGGCTTGGTTCGGGTTCATGGGCACGCCGCCCCTTCCTGGGTGTTCGAGTTCGAGGGCGCGTCTCAGGCGCCGTACTGGCCGTCAGTGACCTTCTCCATCCAGTCGGCGGGGCTGCCGTTCAGCGCCTCTTGGATGGCCATGTGGCTCATGGCGGTGGTCGGGCCGGCGCCGTGCCAGTGCCTCTCGCCGGGCGGGAACCAGACGACGTCCCCGGGGTGGATCTCCTCGATGGGACCGCCCTCGCGCTGGACCCGGCCGCAACCCGCGGTGACGACCAGGGTCTGGCCGAGCGGATGGGTGTGCCAGGCCGTGCGGGCGCCGGGCTCGAACGTGACGAGGGCGCCGCTGGTGCGGGCCGGCTCGGTCGCGCCGAAGAGCGGGTCGATGCGGACCGTGCCGGTGAACCACTCGTCCGGGTCCTTGCCGGAGGGCTGCGAGCCCGCGCGTTTGATGTCCATGGCCATGCTCCGTCGTGATCGATGGGGCCGGGCGCGCGAAGGCCCCCGGCGATGCTGGATCGCAAACTAGCGTTTGGGTGCGAACCCGATTAGGTGCTCAAATGAACATGGGGTCATGAGCAGGGCTTATGGATGCTGCGTGAGAGCCTGAACGACCTGAGTGCCTTCGTCGCCGTGGCGCGGGCGGGCAGCTTCACGAAGGCCGCCGCGCAGCTCGGGGTATCGCAGCCGGCGCTGAGCCAGACGGTCCGGGCCCTTGAGGCGCGCTTGGGTATTCGGCTCCTCGCGCGCACCACCCGGAGCGTGTCGGCGACCGAGGCTGGGGAGCGGCTTCTCAAGGCCGTGGGGCCGCGCTTCGACGAGATCGAGGCCGGCCTCGTCGACCTTGCCGAGATACGCGGCAGGCCGGCCGGGACCATTCGGATCACCGCGGACGAGCATGCGGCGCGAACGGTCCTCTGGCCCGCCCTGCGACGCGTCCTGCCCGGGAACCCGGACATCAAGGTCGAGACCATCGTCGATTACGGCCTGACCGACATCGTCGCTGAGGGCATCGACGCCGGCATCCGGCTGGGGGGGACGGTGGCAAAGGACATGGCCGCGGTGCGGATCGCGCCCGACATGCGCATGGCCGCCGTGGCGGCTCCCTCCTACCTCGCGGGCCGTCCGGGTCCCCAGCGGCCGGAGGACCTCACCGACCATTCCTGCATCAATTTGCGTCTGCCGACGCTCGGGGGACTTTACGCCTGGGAGTTCGAGAAGGGCGGGCGGGACGTCCGCGTCTGGGTCGAGGGGCAACTCGTCTTCAACACGGTCACCCTGATCCTGGAGGCGGCGCTCGACGGGTTCGGGATCGCCTACCTGCCGCAGGACCAGGTGCAGGCCGGCCTGGACGACGGTCGGCTCACTCGGGTGCTGGATGACTGGTGCCCGCCATTCTCAGGCTATCACCTGTACTATCCGACCCTGTGCCGGCCTTCGCCGGCGTTCGTCGTGCTGGTCGAGGCGCTGCGCTACCGGGGATGAGGTCGCCGTAGGGCCGCTCACGTTCCCGTAGCGACGAGATGGTCTCGCAGCGCTAGGCCGTGCCTGTCCCGAAGCGCCGCCATCGCCTCGTCGGCAGCTCTTTGCCCGCTGTCGTGAGCCCCGTGGGCGGTTGTGAAGTCGAAGGGGTGCGTCGCCTCGCCGGCGAAGAAGAGGCGGTCCTCGTAGGACCGGGCCAGCTGGGCCCGTGCACCGGATCGCCCCGGCAGGGCGCAGCTATACGCGCCGCCGATGGAAGCCATACGGCTCCAGCACGTCGCCGCGAGCGGTCGGATCGCCGACGCCACGTCGCTGCCAAACAGGCTGGCCAACTCGGCCGACACGTAGGCGAAGCCGGCGGCCGGACCTTCCTCCTCCACAATGCGGGCGCCTTCTCCGCCAAGGAACGCCTCGATCACCGGCCAGCCGTTGGGTCGGATGGAGTAGGCGGCGGCCCTTGGGTCCTGCAGGTCGCCGTAGGCATGCGAGTCCGGCTCGAACGCGGCCTCGCGCCCGATCTCCAGGAAGACCTTCTCGTTGCGACCAAGCGGCAGGGCGGCGGCCGCCTCGCGCCACGGGTCGACCCCGGAGGGAAGGCGGATCGCGTCGCCGGCCAGGACCGCGGTCGAGACGGTGAGGATGGCGGCCCCGGCGCGGACGATGCCGGCGCGGGTGGTGACGACGACGCCGTCCGCCGTCAAATCGATCCGCTCGGCGGGGGTGGCGAGGCGCAGCGTCGTCGAGGACGGCAGGCTGGCGGCGACCAGCGTGCCGTAGCCGAGCGGCAGGTGCCAGTTCCGGCCGGTCGAGGCATCGTCGTAGGCCAGGTAGTCGGCTGCGGAGATCTGCTCGGGCGCGACGCCGCTCATGAAGCCGGCGATAGCCCGCACGTAGGCGTTCCAGGTGCCGCCGGGCTCAAGCGCGTCGCTCGCCCGGTCGCTGCCCGCCGCGGCCGAACGGAGCCGCTCCTCCCAGTCGCCGAACGCCTGTTGCGCCGCCTCTTGGGCGTCCTGGTCCTGGGTGATGCCGGGGTGGGCCTTCGTCCAAGGTGGCTCGCTGCGGTCGACCGGGAAGCCCGACGTTTCGGCGATGCCGACCCAGGCATTGCGGTCGCCCGAATGGAGCCATTCGCACCCGAGGTCGAGCGGGTACCCGTCGATTTCCTGCGTGTGCGCGCGACCGCCAAGGCGCGACGACGCCTCAAGCAGCAGAGCTGATGACCCGTGGGCCGCAAGCTGCCGGGCGGCACCGATGCCGGCGGCGCCTCCCCCTATGATGATGACGTCGAACGCGCTGCCCATGGGATAAAGGTGAGGTCGGCCAACACAGCTTCCAAGGTTCGTAAGCGCTATGTCCGGGCCTTTTCCCGACCCGGCGCGATGCGGGCGGGTTTCGAGCTCTATCGCGCCTTCCCGGTGGATGTGGAACGCAACAGGGACGACCTCAAGCGGGACGGAAAGCTGACGATGCCGGTACTTGCACTCCCCGGAGCGGCCAGCGCGTTCGCACCAATCACCGAAGGAATGATGCGCGAGGTGGCGAAGGATGTGACCTTCCGGCCCATCAAACGGGCAACCATTGGGTGCCGGAGGAGAACGCCAAGGCGCTCGTCAGCGCCATCACCGATTTCATGTAGGAAGGCTTATGTCCGCTTACGGGCGACGGAAGCGTCCGGCCGAACGACCATGTTGGGTCGCGAGCAGCATGTCTGTTCTTCGATGCTATGCCTGAGAGATGGACTTCGATCCCAGACGAAAGAGCGCATACTGAGTTGACCGGTCAGCGCAATCCGCCGTGATCAGTGAGTATCCGTTTTGGCTTTGGAATCTCCGGTGAGGTGTCGTTCCCGTTGTGCGCCTCCGTGTACCGCGCGAAGATTTGGTGAAGCGATTCTCGCTCCCGCGCCGGGGAGAACAGGTGCGCACGCATTCCGCCGTGTTCAAGCAAAACTTGAAGAAATGCAGGCTCCTCCTCGGCGCGCAGCAGCATTGCGGCCAGGGCCGCGTCGTCGCCAGTGGGGAAATAGCCCGGATAGTCCGGCCCGAGCAGGCCGCGGGTTCCGGATATGTCGGAGGCGATCACCGGCAGGCTGGACACTACGGCCTCGGAGATCACGTTGGCGCCGCCCTCCTGCAGCGAGCTCAGGACCATGAGCCGGCCGCGGGTCAACCAGCGCCGAGTCAGGGAGCCGGGTCGGTCGCCAAGCCAGGCGTAGCGCGGATTGTCCGCCATCTCGGCCTCCGCCCGGCTCGCCCAGGCCGCATCGTGCGCGCCTCCGAGATGGACGATGCGGATGCGAGACCGGGCGGGAAGGCGCCGGGCCGCCCGGGCGGCGCAGAACGGGTCCTTCTCAGCGCGCAGGTGTCCGACGACGAGGACCTCGAAAGCCTCGTCTGAGGCAGGCCAGCGCTCTCGGTGCGCCAGTGCGGACTGGAGCACAATGTCGACCTTGTGGCGGTATCGCTCGGGCAGGGCGGTAGGAACGAGGTCGTGCAGGCCAATTAGGCGGTCGGCCAGATCGAGTGAGCGTAGGGTCAGCTCGGGGTCCGCGTCGAGGTAGTGGTAGATGTCTGTTCCCGTCAGCGCGACAATCACCGGCCGATCGGGATGGCGCGCCTTGAAGCGCGCGATGGACGCGGCGCTGCGCCAGGCATGCAGCGCCACCATCAGGTCGACGTCCGGGTCGGCCTCGTACGTCGTCGCCACGTCGACTTGGTGTCCGAGATCGCCGAGGATGCGCGCCCAGCGCATCGCCGTCGTCCGGTTGCCGGCACGGGACGTCTTCGCCGCCGGCGTGATGAGGCTGATCTTCATGGATTCGACAGGATTCCGGGACGTTTGATGAGCGCACAAGTTACGGCCGCCGGTCTCGTGGCGATGCTGGAGGATGCCCGGTCGAGAACGCTTGAACTCGTGGCGGGTCTCGACCGTGACCGTCTCATGGGGCCGCGGCTCGATATCGTGAACCCCCTCCTGTGGGAAATCGGGCATCTCGCCTGGTTTCACGAACAGTTCATCCTGCGCGGCCTCGACGGGCATCCACCGCTGAACGCGGAAGCCGATGCGCTCTACGATTCCGCGCGGGTGCCCCATGGGACGCGCTGGTCAATCCCGCTAATGCCGCTGCCCGAGACGCTGGGCTACATGATGCAGGTCCAGGAAGCGCTGGTGCGCCGGCTCGACGGACGCGCGCCCACGCCCGAGGAGGCCGAGCTCTATCAACTCGTGACCTTCCACGAGGACATGCACGACGAGGCCTTCACCTACACACGCCAGACCCTCGGTTACCCGGCGCCGATCTTCGCCGCGTCAGCCTCGGTAGAGCACACTGGCTCCGGCTCCTGGCCCGGCGACGTCACCGTCGGTGGAGGCACCTGGCGGCTCGGATCCGAGCCCGGGGGCGGCTTCGTTTTCGATAACGAGAAATGGGCGCATCCGGTCGCCGTGGCGCCGTTTCGCATCGCCCGCGCTCCGGTGACGAACGCAGAATTCTCATCCTTCGTGGCGGATGGCGGCTACCATGAGGACGCCCATTGGGACGTGGAGGGCGTGCGCTGGCGCGACGACTACGGAGCCGCGCATCCGGTCTACTGGACGCGGGACGGCGCGAGGGATTGGATGATCCGACGCTTCGACCGCGAGGAGCCCCTCGCCCCCGACGAGCCGGTCGTTCACGTCAACTGGCACGAGGCCAACGCCTATTGCCGTTGGGCGGGGCGACGCCTGCCAACGGAGGCGGAGTGGGAAGCCGCCGCCGCCGGAGCACCGGCCAGCGACGGGACGCTCGGAGCGGGAAAGCGTGCTTATCCCTGGGGCGAGGCGGCACCGGCACCGGACCTCGCCAATCTCGACGGCGGTCATCTCGGCTGCGTCGATGTCGCCGCATATCCCGCGGGCGACAGCGCCTGGGGCTGCCGGCAGATGCTCGGCAACGTCTGGGAATGGACGGCGAGCCCGTTCCTGCCCTTCCCTGGCTTCGCGCCGGACGCCTACAAAGAGTATTCCGAGCCCGCCTTCGGCACCCGCAAGGTCCTGCGCGGCGGCGCCTGGGTCACGCGCTCGCGCATGGTCGACACCGCCTATCGCAACTTTTTCGGCCCTGAGCGTCGCGACGTGATCGCGGGCTTTCGAACGGTGGCACTCTAGCGTGCGGCGAACCACGCGTTCGCGACGGCCGCGACGAGGCGGAGCGCCGCCGTTGCACCGTTGGCCTCGCCCTTCTCGAAATCGCCGGCTTGACCCATCTGATTGGTAACGTGGGCGAAGCACAGCACCGCTCGTCCACGAGCCTGCGCGAAGGCGTAGAGCGCCGCGGCCTCCATCTCGACGGCAAGAATGCCCCGCTCGCGGGCCGCTGCGATGGCTGCCTGCGTCTCCCGGTAAGGTGCATCAGTCGTCCAGGTCGTGCCGCGTTCCACCGGCTCGCCGACGTCCGTCAGGGCCGGGGCCAGCGTTGCGACGAGTTCAGCGGGTGGCTGTGCGAACTCGGAGGCCGGGAGGTAATGGTAGCTCGTGCCCTCGTCACGCAGGGCCGCTTCAATAAGAATGAAGTAGGGTGGTGACCGCAACGGCGTGATCTGGCCGGATGAGGTGATGCTGATCAGGAGCTCGCATCCTGCGGCGAACATCTGCTCGGCCACCAGCACCGCGTAGGGTGCACCGACCGCACAGCCGATGATGCCGAATTCGCGTCCATCAGCCACGAAGCGGTGCAACTCGCTGTGATAGCAGGCCCAGTCCGGGTCGCGCTGCGCACCTCCCGTGGCCTGTAGGTGGCGGACGATGTCACCGTCCGGGTCGAGCACGCAGAGGGCGGGCACCCGGCCTTCCCCGAGACCACGCTGGCGCCTGGCCTCGCGCAGCAGGCTCTCGGGCGTGAACTCCGAGGCCGCCCCGTGCGCCTTGTCGCGCAGGATCGGGGCGGATTTGACGTCGCTCGGAGGTACCGCCACGCCTCAGGCCTCGACCCGGATCCCAGCGGGCCCGGCTTCGAACCGTCCGACGATCGCGGCATGCGCGAAGCCCGCGGCCCGGACCTGGGCGAGGATCATCTCCGCCCGTGCGGGCGTGCAGGTCACGAGCAGACCACCGGACGTCTGCGGGTCGGTCAGGATGTGGCGGCGCCAGTCCGGCAGATCCTCGGGCAGGGTGACGTGGTCGCCGAAGCTCGCCCAGTTGCGATGCGAGGCGCCGGTGACGAACCCGTCCCGCGCCAGCGCTTCGGCGCGGGGCAGGAGCGGGATCGCGCCGCCCTCGATGACGAAGGTCAGGCCGGCACCGCGCGCGAGTTCGAGCCCGTGGCCGAGGAGGCCGAAGCCGGTGATGTCGGTGATTGCGTGCACGTCCGCGTCACCCGCCAGATCCGCCCCGACCTTATTCAGCCGTGTCGTGGTGGCGACGAAGTCGGCGTAGCCGGAATCGTCTAGGGCCTCGCGCTTAATCGCAGCGGAATAGATGCCAACGCCGAGGGGCTTCGTCAGAATGGCGACGTCCCCGGCCTTCGCGTCCGCGTTGCGCCGGATGCGGGCGCGGTCGGCGAGGCCAATCACCGCCAAGCCGTAGATCGGCTCCGGCGTGTCGATCGAATGGCCACCCGCGATAGGAATGCCCGCCTCGGCGCAGGTCGCGGCGCCGCCCTTCAGGATCTTGGCGACAATCTCGGGCGCGATCTTGCCCACCGGCATGCCCAGGATGGCGAGCGCCAGAATCGGCTTGCCGCCCATGGCGTAGACGTCGGAGATCGCGTTGGTGGCGGCGATCCGGCCGAAATCGTGTGGATCGTCCACCATCGGCGTGAAGAAGTCCGTGGTGGCGATAAGGCAGGTCCCGTCATCGAGAGCCCAGACGGCTGCATCATCGGCGGTCTCGTTGCCGACGAGCAGGCGCTCGAACGGGCCGGCCACCGGCTGGTCGGCGAGGAGCGTGCGAAGCACTTCGGGGTCGAGCTTGCATCCGCATCCTCCGCCGTGAGCGAGGCTGGTGAGGCGAACCGGAGGCATGTCCATGGCTGAATCCTGTGGCAGCGGGCTTTTGACACTTGATGGTCTGGGGTGTCCTAACAGACAAGAGCGGGCCTACCAGACAAGAGAAGGCATCCGGTACAGGCGGCCCAAGCAGTCCGGCGGGCGCGACTGTGCTTCGGCGCGGTCGATGTGAAGTGCGCTGAGCCCGGCTTGCAGCGCACCGACTACGTCGATGGCCCAGGTGTCGCCGATGCCGAGCACCCGCTCGGGTACGACCGGCCGCTCTCGAAGATCGGCAGCCCGCTCCAAAGCCTGTTGGTAGATCAGAGCGCCGGGCTTGCCCGTCTCGATGACGGTGCCGCCGAGGGTGCGGTAGCGCTCCGCCACGAGGCCGGCAAAGCGCAGATGCGTCGTACCCACCATCAGGCTCGTGTCCGGGTTGGTACAGAGCAGGAGATGACCGAGGCGGAGCGCGCGGGCCAGGACCACGTCGAGATCGTCGTCTCGATCTGGATAGCCGGTGCACACGATCAGGTCGGCGGCCTCGACCCTGGTCAGGGTAACGCCGGTGCCGTCGAATAGGACGCGGTCGCGCGCCGGGCCGATGTGGTGGACCCGCTCCGATGCCTGCTCGTCCAGGAGGATGCGGGCAATGTCGGCAGCGGTGACGAGCGCGTCGTATTCGGGAGCCACGCCGCGTGACCGAAGCGTCTCGGCGAGCCGGGGGCCCGGTTCGGCGGAATTCGAGACGAGCACCACGGTCCCGCCGCCCGCACGGAAAGTCCGGAGCGCGGCGACGGCGGCGGGACGGATCTCGGTTGCATCGTGAAGCACGCCGAACACGTCACACAGCACGACCGCGTAGAGACCCTCGATCCGGCCCAGGCCCACGATGGTTTCGACCGCGTCAGCCACGCGCTTGAACGATCGTGGTGCAGGCGCTCTCGAGTTTCGGGAGTTCGCGGGCAGGCGCCATGCTGATCGCGAGCGGCTGGGATTCGCCGCGCACGATTGGGCAATAGGGGTCGACCTGATCGAGGCGCTCCATAAGGCGGCGGCGCCCGGCGCAGCCGCCGTGGCAGGAATCTTCGTGTGCGCAGCCCCGGCAAGGCTCGGGTAGGGCGCGGGCGGCCGCGAAGGGGGCCGTCTCGACGATGCCGCTGCCCGTCTCGCGCAGTGTTTCGAGGCTCTGGCCGGTGCCGCCCCAATACACGCAGGGCTGCACCGTGGCCCGCGGAGTCACCCGGACGGTGCCGACGCCACAGCCGCCCTTGCGCGCCGGCAGGCCGGCCATCGCCCGGACCAGGGGTTCGCCAATGGCGATAACGTCGGTCTCGGAGAACAGCCGCGCGAACCCGCTCCAGTATTCCTCGTAGGTGAGTGCGAAGGCGTCGGTGCGCACCGCTTGGTAGACGTTGATGCGCAGGGGCGCATCGAAGCCCCGGGCGATCGCGGCGATCTCATGCAAGCGATCGAAGTTGGTGCGCATCATCACCGCGATGAAGGTGACGCCGACGCCGAGCGCCCGACAGCGCGCGGCCTGCGCCATCACGAGGTCCCAGTTACCCGCACCGCGCTGCGCGTCCTGCTCCTCGCGGGTGGGATAGTCGATCGAGAACTCGACATCGGCGAAGGCCCGTACCGCGTCGTCGTTGATGACCGCGATCGAGTGCCCGTTCGAGGTGATCGTGAGCTTGATCGGCTCAGCCCGCAGTAAGTCGAGGAGCAGCCCGAACTGGGGATGCATCCCGTTCTCGCCGGTGCCGAGATTGACCGACCGAACCGGCAGGCTGTCGAGCACGGCGCGGACCTGATCGGGACCGAGCCGGTCTAGCCGGTCCGGATCGCGATAACAGAAGCTGCAGGCGAGGTTACATTCGTTGGTTAGTCCGATCCCGAGGGAGAAGGATGGGGCCGGGCCGGCTTGGAGCGCCGGCGGGAAGGCGGGCGTCGAGGACATCGGAGCCATGAATATTCTCCTGTCTAATCCTGACCGGCGATCCGGGATGACCGGTGTCGTGCCGCGGGACGTTACGGTACCCTTCGCACGGAGGAGCGTCCCGGTGACATCACATCTTCAGCAAGATCAGCAGCCCGCGCGCTGGAGCCCGTTCGCCGAGGCCTACGAGGCCGCATTTGAGCCCCTCACCAACGCCTTCGCCGACGCCGCCCTAAAGGCCCTCGACCTCGCGCCCGGCGGACTCTGCCTCGATGTCGGCGCCGGAACCGGCGGCGCCGCCCTGATGGCGGCGTCCCGCGGCGCGCGCGTCATCGCCATCGACGCGGCCGAGGGCATGGTCGCGCGCATCCGGGCGCGGGCCCGGGACGGCGCAAAGCCGGTGCGGGCGGCCGCGATGGACGCGCAGGCCCTTGCGCTGGCCGATGGCGCCTGTGACGCGGCCCTGTCAGTCTTCGGGATCATCCTCTGCCCCGATCCGGTTCGCGCCCTCCGCGAAATGGGCCGCGTGGTGCGCCCGGGTGGCCCGCTCGCGGTGGTGACCTGGACCGAGCCGCAGAACTACGAACTGGTGAGCCGGCTGATCGCGGCGGTGACGGCGGTTCGCGGCACCCAGGCGCCGCCCGCGGAGGGCCCGGCCCAGTTGCGCTTCCGCGAAGAGGCAACCCTTCGGGCCCTCTTCGGTGCGGCGGAGGTGCCCCTCGATCGCATCGTTCGCATCGAGGCGGATCTGCGTGCCAGGTCCGCAGCGTGGCTCGCAGAGCACCTCGCCTTCGCCCCCGGCCTCGCCGCGATGCTCGATGCGCAGGGCCGCGACCGGGAAGTGGTGCTAGCTCGCTTCGCGGAGGATCTGCGGCGGGACCAGGGCGACGGGCCGGTCGCCCTTCGGGCCGTGGCCTTCCTAGCCCTCGGCCGGGCGCCGGATCAGTACCGGACACCGGGCCTGTAACCCGGCGACCGCTCGGCGCGAAGAGATTCATCAACAGGGTTCGTCGGGCTTCGTACCGTCGCGCCCGCAATAGCCGTCAATTGATTGGACATCGGTGCCCGCGTGGCATCGTACAATGCCGCATGAGAGTCGGGGGACGGTCGATGCTGAGACGGACGTTGAGCGGGTCGCTGCTACTGGGCCTGGGATACCTGCTCGTGTCCGGCACGGCAGGAGCGCAGGAGCGCGCCAAGCCGGCCTTCATCTTCACCGGCATTCCCGACCAGGACGAGAGCCGCCTCGTCGAGCGCTTCGGCAAGGTCGCGACCTATCTCGAGGGCAAGCTCGGCGTGCCCGTGACCTACATCCCCGTGAAGAACTATCCGGCGGCGGTGACGGCCTTCACCAACGGCCAGGTCCAGCTCGCCTGGTTCGGCGGCTTCACCGGGGTGCAGGCCCGCAAGGCTTCGCCCGGGGCGCAAGCCATCGCGCAGGGCGCCGAGGACGCCGCCTTCAAGACCTACCTCATCGCCAACACCAAGACCGGCCTGACGAAGTCGGCGGATTTCCCGAGGGAGATCGCGGGCAAGACCTTCACCTTCGGTTCTCGGGCCTCGACCTCGGGCCGGCTGATGCCGGAATACTTCATCCGCCAGGCGTTCCCCGGCAAGACGCCCGAGGAGGTGTTCCCCCGTGTTGGTTTCTCCGGCGACCACAGCCGCACGATCCAACTCGTCCAGTCTGGCGCCTTCGAGGTCGGCGCAGTCGATTACTCGGTCTGGGACCTCGACACGAAGGCCGGCAGGGTCGACCCGAAGG
The DNA here is from genome assembly GCF_055231875.1 of Methylobacterium sp. Ger2507. Classification (NCBI taxonomy): domain Bacteria; kingdom Pseudomonadati; phylum Pseudomonadota; class Alphaproteobacteria; order Hyphomicrobiales; family Methylobacteriaceae; genus Methylobacterium; species Methylobacterium sp. Ger2507. The sequence goes on along the minus strand of NZ_JBUYVC010000001.1, from coordinate 4,364,301 downwards.
AGGTCAGCATAATCTGGGAGAGCCCGCCCTTTCCCGACTACCAGTGGACCGTGCGCGGCGACGTCGACGCGATCTACGGCGCCGGCTTCACAGACAAGCTTAAGGCGGCCCTGATCGGCATCACCGATCCGGCCATCCTCGCCCCCTTCGCGCGATCCAAGTTCATCCCCGTGACCAATGCCGCCTACGAGCCGGTGGAGCGCGTGGCGAAATCCACGGGCCTGCTGGACTGAGCCGAGAGCGCGCCGCCGTGTCCCTCACCGAGCCCGAAGCGGAGATCGTGCTCTCGGGTGCCCGGGCGGCCTATGATGGCAGGCCGGTGCTGCACGGCGTGGACCTGACCATCCGCTCAGGCGAGCGGGTCGCACTGATGGGGCGCTCCGGCGCCGGCAAGTCCACCCTCCTCGGCCTGATCCACGCCCAGGCGCGCGCCCGCGTCGCCCTGATCCCGCAGGCGGCGGCGCTAGTCCGAACGCTGTCGGTCTTCCACAACGTCTACATGGGCCGGCTCGATCGGCGCTCGACCCTGCACAACCTGCGCACCCTGGCCTTCCCGGGCCGCGCCGACCTTGCTGAAATCCGCGCGGTGCTGGGCGAGGTCGGGCTCGCGGACGAGCTTCGGGCCAAGGCCGGCGCTTTGTCGGGCGGCCAGCAGCAGCGCGTCTCGGTAGCGCGCGCGCTCTATAACGGGCGCCCGATCCTGATCGGCGACGAACCCGTCTCGGCCCTCGACCGTCTTCAGGGCGGCCTCGTCCTCGAGCGGCTCGCCGCGCGCCACCGCACCCTGGTGCTGGCGCTTCACGACATCGCTCTGGCGCTCGCGCATACGGACCGGATCGTGGTCCTCGATGCCGGGCGGATCGTGCTCGATGCACCCGCCCGCCACCTCGACGAATCGGCCCTCGTGCCGTTCTACGGGCAGGCCGCGTGAACGCCCTTCGGTCGATCCCCGGCTGGGGCTACGCGGCGGTGACCCGCTGGTTCGTCGGAGGCGCGGTGGCGGCGCTGCTCGCCGCCGATCTCGCCGTTACCAGCCTCCACCCCTGGGCCGATCTCCAGCGCCTGCTTGGCGGCCTGATTCATCCCGACCTCCGCTCTGTCGAAGTTTGGAGCGTCGTCTACACCATCGCATTCGCCATCCTGGGGGTGACGCTGGGGGCTGGTGCCGGCTTCGTCCTGGCGATTCCCTTCGCGCGGTTCCGCAGCGTGCGCCTGCTCTGCGCGGGTTTGCGCTCGGTGCACGAACTGTTCTGGGCCCTGCTGCTCATGCAGGTGTTCGGCCTCTCGGCCACCACCGGCATCCTCGCCATCGCGCTGCCCTATGCGGGCATCTGCGCCAAGGTCTATTCCGAGATCATCGAGGAGGCGGACCTCTCGGCCCTGCGGGTGCTGCCCGAGGGAACCGGGGCGCTCTCCGCCTTCGCCTATGGCCGCCTGCCGGACGTTGCGGTGGCCTTCCGGCACTACACGCTATACCGCTTCGAATGCGCCATGCGCTCGACCCTGGTGCTCGGCTTCATCGGCCTTCCGACAATGGGCTTTTACCTCGAATCCGCCTTTCGCCAGGGCCGCTACGCCGAGGCCGGGGCCCTGCTCCTCGTTTTCTATGCCCTGATCGGCTCGCGCCGCCTCTGGATGCGGCTCTCGACTCTGCCCGTCCTTCTTGTCGCCAGCGTCCTTGCGCTTCCGAAGACCATCGGCACGACGAACTGGCTCGCCAGCCTCGGACGGTTCGTGAGCCACGACATTGTCCCGAGCCCGCTTCGCTCCGGCGCCCTCCTCGATCCCGAGACCTGGGCACGGATGGGAGCCTGGTTTCGGCCCATCCTCACGCAGCAGATCCTGCCCGGCGCGTTCCAGACCCTGGTCCTCGCGCAGGTGGCGCTGGTGGCCACTGCCATCGGTGCGCTGCTCCTGTTCCCCCTGGTCTCGCGCCGGTTCGCCGGGTCGATCGGCCAGCCCTTCGGGCGCGTCCTCTTGGTAGTCGTTCGCTCGACGCCGGAATACATGCTGGCCTACGTACTGCTCCAGTTGCTCGGCCCGTCGATGCTGCCGGCGATCCTGGCGCTGACGATCCACAATGCCGGCATCGTCGGCTACCTGATGGGCCGTCACGCCGACGGCCTGCCCTACCGGGTGGACGCGCCGTCCGGCCTGGATCTCTACGCCTACGAGACGGTGCCCCGGCTCTACGGGCAGTTCCTGGCCTACCTGCTCTACCGGTGGGAGCTGATCCTGCGCGAGAGCGCGATCTTCGGCATCCTCGGGGTGGCGACGCTCGGCTTCTATGTCGACGCCGCGATATCCGAGTTGCGCCTCGACGTCGCCGTGATGCTGATCGTCGCCACCGCCCTGCTGACGGCCGTGGTGGATGCCCTATCCCGGGCGCTGCGCCGGTCCTTGCGCCTCGCCGAACTGCCAACCCGCCTCTCGGAGCCCGTGAATGGTGCTTCGGCCGGACCGCTCCGTCCGGTCTGCTCCTGACGGACACGCCCCCCAATCCAGGATCAGGCTCATGCGAACCGACCCCTTCACCGACACGTGGGCCTTCTTCCTCGGACAGCAGAGCGACCAGCTCGGCCTCGGCCTCGGGCGCTGGCTCGTGGTCGCCGGCTTCGCGCTGCTGGTCATGGCCAGCGTCCTCATCGCGCTGCGCGAATGGATCGAGGATCCGACACAGCGCTCTGGACGCGATCTCACGATGTGGGTGCTGCGTGCCCTGGTCGGAGCCATGTGGTTCCAGGGCATGCTCTGGAAGCTGCCGTTCTTCTCCACCGAGAACGGCTTGTATTTCTGGACCGGCGAGGAGGTGACGAACGCCGCCTTCCAGATCCATCGCGATCTGGTCAAGAACGTCCTTCTTCCAACACCGAACTTCTACATCCTCGACATCTTCGTCTTCCTCACCGAACTCACCTTCGCGGCCTCCCTGCTCCTCGGTCTCGGCGTGCGGATCACCGGCGCCATCGGCGTGATGTTCGTGGCGCAGCTCTGGCTCGGCCTGTACCTGCACCCGCAGGAATGGCCATGGACCTACGTCTTCCTGGCCGGTCTCATGGGCCTGTTCAGCGTCTTCGGCGCCGGTCGCAGCCTCGGCCTCGATGCGGATCTGCGCCGCCGCTTTCCGCCGGGCCTGACCACGGGCTGGACGGCGCGCTTCGTGCGCTTCGCTACCTGAGAGCGCTCACCCGGCGGGGCGTCCCTTGCACAAGTTATTCGCGGGGACGTCTTTCGCCGGCGAGTCCGCGTGAGAGGCGCAGGAAGGTCGTGCCGATGATCCAGGCGGCGCGCAGTCCGACGCGCCAGTCGCCGGAGACCTTGGAGGCGCCGCCCTGCCGAGGCCGCTGCCCGACCGCGATCTCCTCGCAGCGCAGGCGCGCCGCGGCGACCCGCATCAGCATCTCGAGGTTCCAACCGTAGGTCTCGTCGCGCATGCCGAGGCGCGCCAGGGCGTCGCGACGGATGGCGCGGAACGGGGACATGTCGGTGAAGCGGGCGCCGTAGGTCAGGCGCAGCAGCCACCCGGCGAGGTGTCCGGCCACGATCTGCTGCGGGCTCATGGCGCCCGGCTCGCGCGCACCGCGGACTCGGGAGCCGTGCACGAAATCGGCGCGGCCCGTGCGGATCGGCTCGAGCAGGTCCGGGACGCGGTCGAGTCGGTCGCTGCCGTCTCCGTCGACGAACAGGACGATGCGGGTCTCCGGCGCCATCGCAGCGATGCCCGCCTGGATCGCCCGGCCGTAGCCGCGGCGCGGCTCCACGAGGACCCGCGCGCCGGCGCTCGAGGCACGCGCGGCGGTCGTGTCCCGCGAGCCGCCATCGACGACGATGACCGCGTCGGCCCCATACGCCAGCAGCCCGGCGACGACGCCCACGATCGCCGTCTCCTCGTCGAGGCAGGGCACGATCGCAGTGACGAAGGAGGTAGCGCTCATAGGCTCCAGCGCAGCCCGCAATTGCCGCAGGCCTGCGGCGGCGTGTCGGAGAGCAGCGCCGCGCGGAAATCAGTGTAGGCGACGCCGTTCCAGATCGCCCGCAGGCTGTCCTGCGTGGCGTCGCCCAGCGTGTAGTTCTCGTAGCCGCGCTGCGAGAACGGAGCGATGCAGCACGGAAGCGCCCGGCCATTCGCGGTGAAGTACATCACGTTCCAGGGTCGCCGGCAGAGCGACCAGGGCGACCCGTCGTCGTCGCGCTTCAGGCTCATGCCGGGCTCGCTCGCCGCGCCCGAGGCCGAGAAGGTGAGTCCAAGCTCGGCGGCCACCGCCTCGGCCTCCGCGAGGTAGTGAGCCTCATCCGCCTCCATGCGCTCGTAGAGTGCCTGGTCGGGCCGCGCCATGCCGATGGCATCCTCCTCGAAATAGACGAGGCGCTGCAGGTAAACCTCCTTCACGCCGGTCTCGGCCGCCACACGCACGAAGGCGGGAAGCTCGGGCAGGGTCTCCTTGAGGCCGGTGAGCCAAGCCGAGACCCGAGGCTTGGCGTGACCCTCGCGCTCCTGCATGGCCCGAAAGGCCCGGACGTTCTTCAGGATCCGCTCGAAGTAGTCCTTACCGCGCACCGTGATGTAGGACGCCCGCGTTGACGCATCGAGCGAGACGCGGAGCTCGTCGAGCCCTGCCTCGATCAGGGCGCGGCCGTTCTTCTCCGACAGCACCGTGCCGTTGGTGTTGAACAGGACGTAGGTGCCGCGATCCTTGAGGTAGCGGACCATCCGGGGCAGGTCTTTGACCAGCATTGGCTCGCCGACCCCGTGCAGCACGGCCCGGCTGAGATCCGGCACCTGGTCCACGATGCGCGTGAACAGCTCCCAGCTCATGTCGGCCGGTGGTTCAAGCTCGACATAGGTGCGCGGGCATGTGGTGCAGAGCAGGTTGCAGCGGTTCGTCACCTCCAGGTAGAGGCAGACTGGCGGTCGTTCGACGAAGGCTTCTACCGACTTCGGCGCCGCCTCGTGGTAGCGGCGCGGGTCGACAGCCGGGTGGGATGTGGCAGTGCCGCTTGTCATCGGTAGGTTCCCGATCGTCGCGTGAAGGCCGCCTGCGCCAGAGCGGCGGCCAAGACCAGGGCGGCGAGGATCGCCGAGCGGTCGTCGTAAGAGAGCTGCGGATCGCCGGGAACGACATCGTAGAGCACAAAGCCTCCCACCGTCAGAGCCCAGCCTGGAAGCGTCGCGGCGATGCTCAAGAACGGCACCGCCATCAACAGATACCAGGGGAATTCGGGCGAGAGCAGGAATAGTAACATCACGATCGAAAGATTGATGTCGCGCAGGCTCCGCTCTGGTGTGCGGTCCCTTCGGAAACCGGTTCTCAGGGCCAGGGCCGCCAGGATTGCAAGGCAGAGGCCGAGATAGATCCCGGTGTCGTGCGGCCATTCACCCGCGGAAAAACGCCAGAGCCGCAGCAGAGTGAAGCCCCAGCCAGAGGCCAGACCTTCCTCCTGAACGTAGCCTGTGGCGAGGAAGCCGAGCACGCCGCGTCCGACGGACAGGTAGGGCAAATAGGCCGCCGCGACGACGACGGGCACGAGCGCAATCATGCGCCAGTCCCACGGCCGCCACAGGCCCGGCAGGGCGATGAGGGCGAAGGGCTTGACAAGGGCCGCCAGCACGACGGCGCCCGCGCCCCCGTAGCGCCGTCCGACGATGAGGGCGAGCCAGAGGCCGAGCATCATCAGGGCGATCATCAGCCCGTCGACATGGCCCTGGCCGGCGATCTCCCAGACCGGCAGCGGGTGCCAAGCATAGGCCGCCACCCGCGTCGGCGGCTGTCCGGTGAGGCGCAGCAGGCCGATGAGCGCCAGCAAGGTCGCCCCCTCGCAGGCCACGAGCGCGAGCTTGATCGCGAGGGGGCTCTCCGACAGGCGGGTGACCAGAAAGAAGAACGCCTGCGCCACTGGAGGATAGATGGTCACCGCGTAATCGGCGCGGTTGATGAACTGATAGACCGCCGCCGGGCGTAGGGCTGCGAGCGCCGGATCGGCCGGAACGTAGCGATAGGGGTTGATGCCTGCGCCCTGCACGAGCCCGTCCCAGACGTAGCGGAAGACGTCCGTGGACAGGATCGGAGGCGCGGGCAGCGCGAGCATCCGCATTGCGAGGCCGGTGCCGACGATGACGACGAGCGCCCGGCGCCCCTCGATGCCCTCGAGGCGTGCGCCCAGAGCCGCGATCACCCCGCCGGCAACGACGAGCAGGAGGAAGGCGTTGTCGCCGAGGCCCTGGAGCACCGGCATCCCGAGGCCGACCAGCACGGTCCCGACGAGGCCGAGGAGGACGAGGCGCCGGTTAGGCCCCGCGACTGCGATCATGCCTCCGGCCATTCCGCCAGCATCGCGCGGGTCTCTTTGGCCGGTCCACCGATGAGGCCAGGCGGTGCAAAGGCCGGCGGCGTTCCGGCGACCTCCGCCTGCAGTACCCGGAACGTCTCCAGGTCGTCGATGTCGTACCAGAGCGGCAGCATCTCGACCGCGAGGGCGATCCCGGCAGCCCGTTCCAGAGTCAGGCGCAGTACCTCGCCCGTGCTCCAAGGGATTTCGGCGAAGAGTTCGGGGTGATCGCGCTTCAGCCCGATCAAGGTGTAGCCTCCATCGATTGCGGGCCCGAGCACGACCAAGTCACCCGGTCGCCGCAGAGCCGTGATCGCGGTCGTGAGGAGCGCCACTGGCAAGGTCGGGGAATCGGAATTGATCAGCACGACGCAGTCATGGCCTGCCTCGCCCAGCAGCCGCTGCACTGCCGAGCCGAGGACGAGTCCAAAATCATTGCCGTCCTGGAGGAGGAGCCGAAAGGAAGGCGGTAGGATCTCCTCAAGCTCCGCCTCGCTTCCGGCCGGCGCGTAGACCCCATAACCCTGGCTTCCCAAGGCGTCCGGGACTGCGAGTACAGCCTGGGCGACATCCTTGAGGAAGCATCCGGAGAGGCGGGCCGCGCGCTCCGCCCCGAGAAAGGCGGCGAGCCGTGTCTTGGTTCGGCCAGGATGCGGGGCCTTGCACATGATCCCAAGCGCTGCGCTCATGCGTCCTTGACTCCCACCCATCTCCGCACCGACGTCATTCGAGCGCGTTAGATCTGGTACGCTGCGTGCCGGGCGAAAACAGACGGCATCCGTTGCAGGAAGCCAAATCACAAAGTCAGGTCCAACGGCTTTTATCTGTCGTAAGCCTGACGCGGGGTGACAGACAGCGATCAATCGTTGGAACTTCGGGGTGGGTACCTGCTCTGCTAATTTTAACGCACCTCCGCCACGTTAGCCGGCACGCTTGAAACTCCGCGGCTCGCTTCTTACAGAGCAGTCGAAGCGAGTTTTTATTCTCGGTCTCCCAACGCCTGAAACTGTCTGCTCTGGAACCATTTTAGAAGAACCGACAACGACTGGTTTGGGTCGGGACGGGGCCGTCCGCCCTAGGATCGGATCGGGTGACTTTGCGATGGTTCGCTTCTGATCGGAATGTGACGGAAACGACGGCCCAGAGTTGTCGCAGCGCGTCTCGAACACGACTGAAGTCCTTCGAGCACTGCGATCGCCCCGTTATAGGGCCTGCGTTGCCGCCCCTTTCGCGCGGCCGATGAACAGGATCCGGCCCGTCGGGCGACCGATGGGCGAGCCCTCCTCGGGCTCCAGCGTGATCTCAAAAAGCTGCCCGTCGCCGATGGCTTCCAGCCGCTCCGGCGGCAGACGGATCGCTCCGCCGGGAGGCAGCACGCCGAGGGAGACCGGACCGCGCGCCTGATCCCACAGGGTCCAGAGCTGCAACGCGCGCCCGCTTCCCGGCCGCACGTCAGCCAGCGGCAGGGACCGCACGGTGCCGTTCTCGGCAACCTGGATGAGCCATCCCGGTCCGCTCTCCTGCCCGGAGGCGTCGCGACTCTGCAGGATCGCGTAGAACCGCGTCGGGCTCTCGGCCGGCGCCGGGACGCGGCTCGGCAGGATCGCCAGAAGGATCGCGGCGGCCGTGGCGAGCCCCGTGGTGGCCCGCCACAGCGCAGGGCTCCGCCACGCCGCCCTCAACATCCCGCCTCGCGGCCGTGTGAGGGCGGGCGCTGCGGTCGAGCCGAGCGCCTGCCGGCGCGTCGCGAGGGCCTGCTCGATCCGCGCCCATTGCGCCGGATCGACATCGGCCTTCCCGACGGCCGCGGAGGCCGGCAGCAGCCGCTCTTCCCAGAAGGCGATGCGGCGGGCCAGATCCGCATCCGAACCGAGGGCCCGCTCGACCTCCGCCGTGGCTGCCGGGTCGAGCAGGCCGAGGACGTATTCGCCCGCCAGGACGTCGCGGTCTTCCGGCTGACTCGGGATCATGACAGGCAATCCTTCAAGGCGATGAGGCTGCGGCGGACCCATGCCTTCACGGTCCCAAGCGGTGTCCCCAATCTCTCGGCGATCTCGGACTGCGACAGTCCATCGACATAGGCGAGCAGGATCACCGCCCGCCTGTCTGCGCCAAGCTGCGCGAGGCAACCCTGGAGGCGTCTCCCGTCCTGCGATGTCGCCAGGATGGCGAACGGATCGGGCGCGTCGTCCGCGATCTCTGTCGCCGCGGCCGCGTCGAGGTCCGTCTCACGGCCGACGACCCGGACGTGTTTGAGCGCGCGGTGCCGCACGATGCTGGTGATCCAGGCACGGCCCGCGCCGCGGCTGCGGTCGAAGGTGCCGGCGCGCTCCCAGATGTCCATCATGGCATCGTGCAGGACATCGGCCGCAACATCACGCCGCCGCACGATCCTGAGCGCGACGGCGAGCAGGAACCCGGCCTCATGGTCGTAGAGACGCCGCAGCGACGCCGGATCCCCACGGGCGCAGCCTTCCAGCTCGGAGGCGTGATCGAACGGCTCCATGACCTTCCCGGCGATTGGAAGGACCGGCCGCCGGGCCGGTCCCGTAGTGGCGGAGCGATGCTACATCTTGGGGAGAATGGCGATGTCACGGACCTTACCGGACACGCCGGTGATCTTGGCGGCCATCTCGCCCTTCCCGGTCGCGAGGTCTACCTTGTAGAGCGTGTCGCCGGCCATGGCCCAGGCCTGATTCCCGCCCTGGCCATCGGACAGGATGTCGAAGGCCACGGCCTCGCCCGACATGCCGAGCATGCCGACGGTGTTCAGGATCCCGTCATTCGGCGGAGCCTGCTTCAGCAGCGCGCCGGCAGCGTCGATGTCGAACAGGGCCGTCTCCTTCGTGCCCTTGAAGGCATTGGTGTAGGCGCCAGCCGTCACCTTCGGGGTCTTGCCCTTCATGGTGTCGGTCTCAGCGAACTTGAGCTGGCCGTCCTTCGTCACCTTGCCGTCATCGACATTGGCGCGAAGGTTGGTGCCGTCCGAACCAATAATGCGCAGGCGGTCGGCGACGGGATTGAAGTCGACCGTTGCCGCGGTGCCGGCGGCCAGCATCGTGTCGAGCTTCGACTTGGCCGTAGCCTTGCCGGACATCGGATCGATCGTGACGACGCTGCCATCCGAGATCACGGCGTAGAGCATGCCGTCGGCCGGCCGCACGTCGATGCCGAGGACGCTGCCGCCGATCCCGGTGATCGTCACCGTCTTCGTGACCGTCTTCGCGGCCGTGTCGACATGCGCCAGCGTGGCATCGCCGACGAGGGCCGCGACGGTCTCGGCACGCGCGGCGGTTCCAAGGCCGGTGCCGGCCAGCAGGGTAACGGCGATGAGGCTCAGTCGCATGGCGTTCTCCATCTGCCGCGAAGGCGGCATCGACAGCGCTAGCCATGAGCCGGAGGATCAGATGCAGCGGATGTCAGGTTTTTTCGCCCTCAAGCGACCGTCCGCTTTCAAGAGCCACTCCAAGTGTCGGCTACGACGTAATTGGGTCGAGACCCGCTGGTCTGCTCTACGACTTGGTTGGATGGCTTTCTGCCCGTCTGCTTCCGGACGCCCGATACATCGAAGGGGACATAGCCGTGGAGACCGGTCACGACCCTTTGCTTAGGCAAGAAACGCCTGCTTGCAGGATGTTGGGTGCATCGGAACCTCGTAGCCCAAACGGGCAGGAAAGGGTCGGGGTGGTTTGTACTGCAGCATGCCTATAACCTAGGGTTGAGCAACTCTTCACGATGACGCGTAGCGTCACTGAGCCAATCGACCCCTGGTTCAAAACTGCTAGATGATAGAAGGGCAGGGGGGGGACGAGGTTTGTCGGTCATCGAGCGCCACAACACCAAACAGACTGGGTCGGGTGACACCGCCATGGTTCTCGCCCATGGCTTCGGGTGCGATCAGAACATGTGGCGGTGAGTGGCACCTGCCTTTGAGGACCGCTACCGCACAATCCTGTTCGACCATGTCGGCGCAGGCGGCTCGGACCTCTCAGCCTATGACCCGGCCAAATACGCCTCGCTCGAAGGCTATGCCGATGACGTCGTAGAGCTCTCCCGCGCCCTCGGCGTGGAGCGCGGCATCTTCGTCGGCCACTCGGTGAGCGCCATGGTCGGCATCCTCGCCTCGAAGAAAGCACCCGAGCTGTTCGCGAGCCTGGTCCTCGTCTGTCCCTCTCCTCGGTACGTCGACGACGGCGACTACGTCGGTGGCTTTACCCGACCGCAGATCGACGAGCTCCTCGAATTCCTCGACAGCAACCACATGGGGTGGTCGCAGGCCATGGCACCGACCATCATGGGCAACGCGGACCGCCCGGAACTCGGAGAGGAGCTCACCAACAGTTTCTGCCGCACCGACCCGGAGATCGCCAAGCGCTTCGCCCGGACGACCTTCCTGGCAGACAACCGGGCCGACCTGCAGGGCGTCACGGCGCGCTGCCTGGTCCTCCAATGCTCGGAGGACGTGATCGCCCCCCGGGAAGTCGGCGAGTACGTGCACCGCAACCTGCCGGGCAGCGAACTCGTCCTGCTCGACGCGAGCGGGCATTGCCCCAACCTGAGCGCGCCGGAGGCGACTGTCGCGGCCATCAAGGCCTTCCTTTGAGGCCGATGACGTGGAGGAGGTGACGCCTATCGCTCCGGCTCAAGCAGCCGACGACCTTGAAGACCTGTTCGAGAACGCGCCCTGTGGTTACGCCTCGGCCCTGCCGAACGGACGCCTGTCTAGGGTCAACCGGACGCTCGCGACCTGGACGGGCTACTCGGCCGAGCAACTGGTCGGGCGTCGCTTCCTCGACCTCCTGAACATCGCCGGCAAGATCTACTACGAGACCCACTTCGCACCGCTGCTGCGGATGCAAGGCTTCTTCAACGAGGTCGCCCTCGACCTCGTGCGCGCGGACGGGACGGCGCTGCCGGTCCTGGTCAACGCGGTGGTCCGTCGGGACGAAGCCGGCGAGCTCCGGTTCATCCGGATCACGGTGTTCAACGCCTCCGACCGAAGGCGCTACGAGCGCGATCTGCTGGACGCCCGGCGCATGGCAGATCAGGCCTCGGCTGCGCTGCAGGACCTTAACCTGACGCTTGAGGCTCGGATCGCTGAGCGGACAGCGCAGCGCGACCGGGCTTGGCGCCTGTCGCAGGAACTGCTCGTCGTTGCGCTTCCGGACGGGACCTTCGAGAGCGTGAACCCAACCTGGAACGAGCTTCTCGGCTGGCGGGAGGAGGAACTCGTCGGCGCCTCATTCGTGGAGCGAACCCACCCGGGCGACCTTGATGCGGCGCAAGCCGCGTTGATGCAGGTCCTGACGAGGCCTTTAGCGGTCCCACACGAATCCCGCTTCCGGCACAAGGATGGCTCGTATCGCTGGTTCGCCTGGACGGCAGCGTTCGAAGATCATCGTATCTATGCCTCGGGTCGGGACATCACGCTCGAACGGGAGCAGGCCGACGCCCTGCGCCAGTCGCAGAAGATGGAAGCGGTGGGCCAACTGACCGGAGGCCTCGCGCACGACTTCAACAATTTGCTTGCGGGCATCTCGGGGTCGCTGGAGATGATGCAGAACCGCCTGCAGCAGGGCCGGTTCAACGATGTCGAGCGCTACATGGCGGTAGCCCAGGGTTGCTCGAAGCGCGCTGCCGCCCTGACGCACCGCCTGCTGGCGTTCTCCCGCCGCCAGACGCTCGACCCCAAACCCACGGACGTGAACCGGCTCGTTGCCGGCATGCACGAGCTGGTCCAGCGCACGGTCGGACCGGGCATCTCGGTCGAAGTGGTCGGTGCGGCCGGCCTCTGGCCCGCCCTCGTCGATCCCCCACAGCTTGAAAACGCGCTGCTCAACCTGTGCATCAACGCCCGCGACGCGATGCCGACTGGCGGGCGCATCACCGTCGAGACGGCCAACGGGTGGCTCGACGAGCGCGCCTCCCGCAAGCTTGACATGCCCGAGGGGCAGTACCTGTCGCTGTGCGTGACCGACACCGGCATCGGCATGAGCAAGGACGTGATTGCGCGCGTGTTCGAGCCGTTCTTCACGACCAAGCCCATCGGCGAGGGCACGGGGCTCGGCCTGTCGATGATCTATGGGTTCGCCCAGCAATCCGGCGGGCAGGTGCGGATCTACTCCGAGGTCGGCGAAGGAAGCACGGTGTGCATTTATCTGCCGCGCCACTACGGCGAGGTTGATATCGACGATCCGACCGCCAAGCTCGCTGTTTTACCTCGTTCCGAGCAGGGCGAGACGGTGCTGGTGGTCGATGACGAACCGTCCGTACGGATACTCGTCACCGACATCCTGGAGGACCTGGGCTACACGGCGATCGAAGCCGGTGATAGCGCGGTCGGCCTCAAGGTGCTGCAATCGAACGTGCGCATTGATCTGCTGGTCACGGACGTCGGCCTGCCCGGCGGCATGAACGGACGGCAGATGGCCGATGCAGCCCGCGTGTCCCGCCCGGACCTCAAAGTGCTGTTCGTCACCGGCTATGCCGAGAACGCGATCCTCGGAAATGGCCACCTTGCCCCGGGCATGGCGGTGATGACTAAGCCGTTCCCAATCGAGACCATGGCTGCACGCATCCGCTCGATGATCGAGGGACAGCGCTAGAGAGAGTCAGGGCACCTCGACCCTCTCGGTAAGACTGGCCAGTCTGCTCTACGACTGGGTTGGGTGGATTTCACCTGATCCGCTTACGGAGAGCGGATGCAAGGAAGCGGACATAGCCGCTGAGACCGCTCGCGACCCTTAGAAGACCTTTGGCGAGTCCGCTCCGGCAGATTTCCGACATGTCGGATTAGGAGTCGATCTTCTCTGGAATCTCCAACAGGTCGTCGAATTCGAAGCCGAGATGCTTGTGGTACTTTCTAGATTTCAAAGGCCGAACAAACCATGCGTAAGAGCAAGCGAAAACTCTGTCCAATGCTCTTGCGCGATGCTGATGCTCGGGCTGAATCTCCGTGGTTTATATTCAGACTGATATTTTGCGATTGAAGGTGACCATCGCTTCACGTTCGAGCTTCAAGCTCCCATCAATGAACGCCTGCGTTATGAGCTCAAGGTTGCGGGACGAGCGGGCCTTATCAGCAGTAGAAAGTGCGCTCTTCACGCCAGTAGCATCGAGTTCCGTGCAATAGGCGGGTGTTCCTGGCTGGAAACGCCAGGACTCGGATATAGGGCCTGCGTCCACCACATCGAAGCCCGTTTCATCGACAAGGCGCGATACGACGGATTTGGCAGCCGCATGATCTCCAGCGATCGGTATGGCCAGTCTGGAAACAGAGCCACTTTCCGATCCAGCTTCGGTGAGAGTAAAGGACAGAAGTGCGTTCCAGGCTTTTACAAGAGGCCGCCCGACTTGCTCGCTGCTCCAGACGGTTTCCAGCTTTCCTTCGTTCACTTCTTTGATCATTCCGTCGCGCATCGGGTAGTAGTTGGACGTGTCGACGATAATAACTCTCTCCGGAACATCAGCGAGCACCGGCGCGAGTTCTGGATTTCGAGCAAACGGCACGGAAAGGATGATCACATCGACATCTTTGACGGCATTGTCTCGGGTTACCGCAGCGATCGTCGTACCGTCAACGATCTCCTTTAGTGTTTCTGGTCCCTTCGAGTTGGCCAGCTTCACGTCATGGCCGGCCTTTTCCAAGATCTGAGCCAGAGTTGCCCCGATATTTCCTGCGCCGATGATGCCGATTTTCATTAGATACTCCGATCATGAGGGTTGCCTCGCCGTCAGAAATATCGATTGCTGGATGGATCACAAGAACCCACCAAAAAGTTTGGTACCCACCGAAAGGTAAGCTCATGGACCGTGACTGCCAGAATCAGGATCCTAAGCAGCAACTCATCTGGGCAGCGGCAACGAGAGAGACGCTCCGGGTGCTTGAAGGGAAGTGGAAGATCGCAATCATCGTCCAACTCTTCGCAGCGAGAGCACCAGTGCGTTTCTCAGAGCTTGAGCGGCGCATCGAGGGCGTGAACCAAAAGATGCTGATCCAACAGCTCAAGGAATTGGAGAAGGAAGGCATCTTGACGCGGACTGTCTATCCCCAGGTTCCACCGAAGGTGGAGTATACGCTGACCGACAAAGGATACGCGCTTGGCCCCTCGATTAAAGCATTGGTCAACTGGGCATTGGAGCAGGGACCAGTGAAATCCGAGCTCACCGAGCCCGACTTGGCTGAATAGGAGCGTCTTCTGGCTCAAAGCCAGAGTCTGCTTTCCATCCCCAGCCGAGGTGGGGGACGGCCATCGAAAGGCCGCTTCCGAGAAGCGCCGATGGCTGTCGGTACGGCTGGCATGGGTCGAGACCGGCCGGTCTCCTCTACGGCCGGGTTGGGTGGATTTCTGCCCGTCCGGTTTAGGATTTAAAAGATAGAAAAGCTGACGCTGGCTTTGAGAGCGGCGCAAGGCAGCCTCGCGCCTTCAACGAACCTTGACGTCCGATCATCCCGAAGGTCTCTACTTCGAGGGCGGTCAGACCAGAGAAGGCCCGGTGGTTACAACACCCTGGAAGCGGGATTACTCATGAGCCTTGGGGGGCTCCTGGCCGACATCGGACATCGTCCCGGCCTGGCGTTGAGGGGGAACCATCAGAAGGCGTGGCTCGACGACCTCCTGCATAGGCTCGCCATGGGCCTGCTCTGAGCGCCACGGGCGTCTCGCACGCGCGACCCTACTGCAGCGGAGTGAACGGGCTCATAGTGGCCACCGTCGGGGCCGGGAGCGGCACGTCGACGGAGCAGCGCAAGCCTTCGGACGCGAAGTCGAGGGCGAGCTTTCCGTCGAGCTCCCGCTCGATGCTCACCGCGATGAGCCGGGTGCCGAAACCGCGCCTCGTTGGCGGCGGCGACGCCGGACCCCCGTCCTCAACCCAGTCCAGCCGCAATCGCCTCGCATCGCCTTCGGTCCTGACCACGCGCCAGGTCACGCGGATCTCGCCGTCCGGCACCGAGAGGGCTCCGTGCTTGGCGGCGTTGGTGACGAGCTCGTGCAACGTCATCCCGAGGGAGAGGACGTGGCGCGGCGGCAGGTCCACATCGGGTCCGTCCACGACGAAGGTCGCGTCGCCACCCCGGTAGGGACCGAGCTCGTTCTCCAACACCGCCCGCAAGGGGGCGCCCGACCAGTCGTCCCGCGTCAGGAGGTCGTGGGTCTTCGACAGGGCGAGGATGCGCGCCTCAAGCCGCTCGCCTGGCGCCTCGCCGCCGCGCGTCGATTGCCGTGCCAGGGCCTGGACCGTGGCGAGGGTGTTCTTCACGCGATGGTTCAACTCGTGCAGCATCGTCACCTGACGCTCCTGCATCGCGCGACCGTTGCGGACCTCGTCGCGAAGGTCGGCCTCGTTGCGTTGAAGGCTTCCGGCCATCGCGTCGAGCTTGCTGCCGAGGCGGCCGAACTCGTCGGCGCCGTCCAACCCGGTCCGGGCGGCGAGGTCTCCGGCCTGCCATTTCGATGCCGTCCGGAGCAGGCGGTCGAAGGGGCGCCGGATGAAGGCGCGCCCCGCCAGGAACGCGGCGGCGACGGCCAGAACCGCACCCAGCGCGATCAGCACCACGCCCCTGCGGGTGGCGGCGTCCACGTCCGCGAAGGCAATCTGCCGGTCGCGGCCGACCGTCACCCAGGCCGAAGACGCCGCGCCGCCGGGCTTGGCATTGGCGAGGATGCGTTCGCGTCCGTCGATGCCGAAGTCGACGCGGACACCCTCGCCACGACTCATCACGATGCGCTGTCGATCCGGCGGCACCGGTTTTCCGACCCAACCAGTCCCGTCGGGATAGCGAACCAGGATGATGCCGTCCTGGTCCGCCACCGTCACGGACGTGCTGGGAAGTCTCAGGTTGCGCCTGAGGTAACCGTCGAGCCACCCGAGGTCGACGGCGACGGCGAGCACGCCGACCGTGCGCCCCTCCGCGTCGGGCAGCGCTTGGGCGAAGTGCAGCGAGTCCCTGCGGGAGGCGTTGCCGCGAGCATAGGTCCCCATCACGAACGTGCCCTCGGCGACGGCGCGACGCTGGTAGACCCGGTCGGGTACGGCGTAGGAGCCGGGCGCGGACCCGAGGCTGTTGCACACGACGGTCCCGTCCGACCGGGTCAGCGCGAACACCGCGAATTGCGGATTGTCGCGCACGGCCCGGCGGAGGTACTCGGTGCAGCCCGAGGGCTCCATCGCCCGGACCGCCGGGTCCTGAGCCAGGAAGTTGAGGGCTTGGCGGGCCGACTCCGCGACCTGCGAAAGGTCCTCGGCGACGGTCCGGGCCGTCGCCATCGTATCGGCGCGCACGACCTCGTCGCGCGAGGTGCGCAAGGCGTGCTCGTTGTAGCCCTGGATCGCCAATGCGGGCGCGAGGGCAAGCAGCACGAGGAGCAGGATGCGGGTCGTCAGGGACATGGGGCGCCGGCCGCTTCCGGAAGGGTGAAGCGGAAGGTGGTGCCCTGGTCGGGAGAACTCACGACGGTCAATTCGCCGCCTTGGCGCTCCACGAGGTCGCGGCACAGCAGGAGCCCCAACCCGCTCCCGCGCTCGCCCGCCGTCCCGTTCGTCGTGCTGCGCCGGTCGAGCCGGAACAGGTCGGCCACCTTTCCGGCGGGCATGCCGACACCGGTATCAGAGACCGTGATCTCAATGCCGCTCCCGGTCCGCTGGCCGGCGACCGTGATGGTGCCGCCCGGCAGGGTGAACTTGACCGCGTTGCTCACGAGGTTGCGCAGGACAGTAGCCAGCATGTCCCGCTGCGCGCGGACCGTGGTCCCCTGGCAGTCGATGGACAGGGTCAGACCCTTGTCGGCAGCCGCCTCGGCGGCGCCCTGCATCACTTCCGCCCCCACCGTGCCGAGGGCGACGTCGGTAATCGTCACCGCCATCGTGTCCATCTGCAGGCTCGCCCAGGAGAACAGGCTCTCCAGCAGGGCGTAGGCTTGCGTGGCGGCGTCGTTGATGCCCTTGGCACGACGCTCGATGGAGGCGTGGTCGCGCGTCGCCACCGCCTTCCCCAGGACCTCCGACAGGCCGAGCAGCGACTGGAACGGGTTGCGCAGGTCGTGGGCGATGATCGAGAACAGCAGGGTCTTCTGCCGGTTGAGGGTATCGAGCTCCAGCGACTTCGCCTCGGCCTCGCGCCGAGCCTCGTCGAGCTTCGCCTGGAAGCCGCGGCGCGCCTCAGCGTACCGGATCGCCCGAGCCAGGCTCGACGGCGTCGCCTCCGCCTTGGCGAGGTAGTCGAGGGCGCCGGCCCGCATCAGCCGGAATGCCAGGTCCTCGTCCGCCTCGCCGGTCAGCATCAGCACGGCGTGACCCTCGCCCGGGAGGGCGAGGAGCGAGGCGAGGAGGTCGAAGGTGTCGACGTCCGGCAGGCGGTAGTCGAGCAGGATGCAATCGAACGCGCCCTCCCGCGCCAGCCGCAGCCCGGTCGTGCCGTCGGGCGCCTCGGTCAGGTAGTGCTTCAAACCCGACTTCTTCAGGGCGCGGCGCACGGACGTCCGGTCGACGGCGTCGTCGTCGATCAGCAGGATGCGGGTGGGGGATTCCACGTGTCTGCCGAGCGCTATTGCGGGAACTCGACCACCTTCCAGAAGTGCTCCAGCATGGAGACCGCCTCCATGAAGGTGTTGGCCGGATCGCGCTTGACGATGTAGCCGGCCACGTTGTGCCCGTAGGCCCGCATGCGGTCCTCGTCCGCCTTCGAGGTGGTGATCATGAACACCACGGCGGTGCGTAGGTCCTCGTCGGCCCGGATCTCCTCCAGGAACTCGATGCCGTTCATGCGCGGCATGTTGAGATCGAGCAGGATCAGGTGGGGCTTCGGGAGCTTCTCCTTGCCGTTCTGGCCGCGCAGGTACTCCAGCGCCTCGATGCCGTCGCGGGCGACCGTGATCGGGTTACCGATCTTGCTCTTCTTGAAGGCACGCTTGAGCCCCTGAACGTCGACCTCGTCGTCGTCGACCAGCAGCAGGTTAACCGTCGAACCCATCAGCCCCCCCCTTCGCGCCGTCCCGCGGCCACGTGAAATGCACCGAGAGGCCACGCCCCTCCCGGCCTTCGTTCAGCCAGACCTTGCCACCCTGGCGCTCGACGAGTTTCCTGACGATGGCCAGACCCATGCCGCTGCCCTCGACCTCGTCGCGGGGCCTCAGGGTCTGGAACATGCCGAACACGCGCTCGCGGAACTGCTCCGGGATGCCGGCACCGTCGTCCGTGACCACGAACTCTACCATATCGCTCATCGGGTGCGCATCGACGCGGACGCGACCGTCCCCCGGATGGTCGTGATGCTTGATCGCGTTGCCGATCAGGTTCTGGAGCGCCTGGGTGAGCGGGGCCTTCGCCGCGTTCAGCGTCGGCAGGTCGTGGGCGGCGACGATCTCGAACCCGTCGGGTGGGCTCACCAGCACGGCGAGTTCGTCGACGAGGGCCTTGGTGTCGACCTGCGTGAAGGCCACGTCGGCACGTCCGGCCCTTGAGTAGGCCAGCAGGTCGTCCAGCAGGCTCTCCAGGCGCCGGACCCGGCTCTTGAGGAGCTCCATGTTGGTTTGGACGTCGCCTGTCAGGGCACCTTCGAGGTCCTCCTCGATCCAGCCGACGAGGTTCTCGATGCCGCGGAGCGGCGCCTTGAGGTCGTGCGAGGCGACGTAGGCGAACTGCTCCAGTTCCTCGTTCGTGCGGCGCAGGTCGCGGGCCTTGCCGGCCAGACGTGCCTCCATGCGCTTGCGGTCGGTGATGTCCGTGTTGGTCCCGTACCAGCGGATGACTCGCCCCTCCGCATCGCGAAACGGGTTGGCGAGCGAGAGGAACCAGCGGTACTCGCCGGTGGCGCTGCGGAGGGGGAAGGTGTCGTTCCACGGCTCGCCGGCCTTGAAGGCGTGCGAGATCCGCTCGACGACCCGGTCAACGTGATCGGGATGGTGGACGGCCTTCCAGCCCCATCCCTTCATGGAATCAATAGTCGTGCCCGTGTAGTCGTACCAGCGCTGATTGTACCAGAAGATGTCGCCATTCGCGTCCGCGATCCAGGACATCTGCGGCAGGGTGTCTGCGAGGTTGCGGAAGTCGGACGCGTCCGGAGCGATCGGCGTCGGCGCCACGGCGTCTGTCATGGCGTTTCCCTTGTTTGGTGGCTCACCGGCGTCCGCTCGCGGTCGAACGTGTAGAGCACGTCTTTTCGCGTCCTCGGTGCCCTTGTCCACCCGCGTCGGTGATCCGCATCAAGGGATCCACCGGAGGATCCCATCGCACGACGACCGCGCCTGTCTCGGCCGGCCCGGTCCCCCAGGCGGCGGACAATGTCCGTCCTGGCTGCGGCGGGTTCGATAACGCAAGTGCCGCTCCAGCCATGCGACGGAAACGCGGAGTGTCGGCGGCCTAGACCGAAACCGGATCGCCCGGGAAGGCCGCGGCGACGCATGCGCCCTCGGGTCCGTCATTCGGCAGCCTCCGGGGCCGGGGCGGCGGTCCGTCCGGCGCGTCGCCGGCCGGCAAGCTCGACGGGGGGCAGCCCGACGATGTCGTAGGTGGCCGAGGCGATGCCGATGCCAGCGGCGTCGAGGCCCACCAGCATCTCGCGGCTCATGGCGTCCTTGGCGCCTCGGATCTGGTGGGTGCCGAGGATGAAGCGGACGGTCAGCTCCAGCCAGTTGTCGGTGATCCGGAAGAACACGCGCGGCTCCAGGTCGATGGGCTCGACACCGAAGCGGTTCTGCAGGTTCGCCTTGGCCTCGTCGGTCATGACGTTCGTATCCAGGGCGTGCTTCTTCGCTGCCGAGAGCATGATCGCCTCGACCTTCGCCCTGTCGGCCTCGTAGGTGATCGGGATGGACATCTCCTCCCAGATGAACGGGAAGTCGCGGGTGTAGTTGAACACCGGCTCGGAGAAGATCTGCGCGTTGCTCACCGTGACGATGCGACCGGTGAACTGGCGGCTGCGCACCCACATGGCCGGG
This sequence comes from Methylobacterium sp. Ger2507, assembly GCF_055231875.1. Lineage (NCBI taxonomy): Bacteria > Pseudomonadati > Pseudomonadota > Alphaproteobacteria > Hyphomicrobiales > Methylobacteriaceae > Methylobacterium > Methylobacterium sp. Ger2507. The sequence goes on along the minus strand of NZ_JBUYVC010000001.1, from coordinate 4,344,037 downwards.
CTGCTGCCCTGCACCGCCGGCGGCTGGCCCATCTCCATGATCGTGGTCTGGATGAAGCCGAGGCGGAGCACGTCGCCGCGCACGCCGCCCATGGTGATGCGGTCGCCCACGGTGAAGGTCGAGCCGCGCAGGATCACGAAGTAGCCGGCGACCGAGGTGACGACCTGCTGAAGGGCGAACGCGAGGCCGGCGGACATCAGCCCGAAGGCGGTGGCGAGGCGGGCGGGATCGTTGAACCAGATCGAGAGCAGGCCGAGGACAAGCAGCACCGCCGCGAGAAGGCTGATGCCCTGGCGCGTCCAGAACTTGGTCTGGAGCGTGGAATGGTCGGTGCGGTTCAGGACCAGCCCGACGAACGCCCGAAGGCCGATCCCGCCCCCGACGATCACCGCGATGAAGATCAGGGAGAGCAAGAGCTTCCGCCCGTTTTCGGCATTCACGCCGACCCAGTCGATTCCGAGGAAATGCACGCGTTGGTCCTTCGTGTGGTCTAGGACGCGGTCGCGTCCGAGCCTAAATGTGACGGACCGCTATCGCGAAGTCCGGTCTACGGATGGGTGGGTGTCGTCGGCCGATCAGCTTGTCGGAGACGGCGTCAGCGCGACCGCCTCCATGGCACCGGCGTCGGCGATGGCCAGCTTGCCGCGAACGGTCAGGTCGCTGACGAAGGCGAACTGGTCGCGCATGTCGAACGGGTAGGCGCGCAGCTTGTAGTGCGTGCCCCAGGGCTCCTCGTGCAGCACCACGCGGACCGATTTGCCGTAGTTCAGGTACGGGCTGGTCAACGCCACGTCCGTCAGCAAGGCGCGCACGAGGGCTCCGTCATGCCGGGGCAGCAGGTAGAAGTCGGCGACGCACTGCAGGGTCCCGGCGCCGTCGTTCGCGTTGGTGATCCGGTCGGTCCAGATCGTCGAGTGCGGAACCGTGACCGCGTTGTCGTCGGGTGTCTGGAGTAGGATCGCGCGCAGCCCGACGTTGCGCACCTCGCCGTAGTCGGAGCCGACCTTGACCCAATCTCCAGGCCGGTAGGGCCGCTCGACCAGGGCCACAACCCCGGCGATCAGGCTGCTGACGTAATCCTTGAAGGCGAAGCCGATGGCGACGCTGGCCGCACCGGCGATGACGAGGAAGTTCTGCAGCGTGATGTTGAAGACGATGGGCACGATCCAGACGATGGCGAGCATCATCAGGACCAGCCGGGCGATGGGCACGGCCGCCAGGAGGTAGAGCCTCAATCGGCTCGGGCCGCGTTCGGCGAGGTAGGGGAAGGTGCTGCGCACCAGCCAGATCGCCGCCCATGTGCCGACGACGATGAGCCCGATCTCCCAGAATCGGATGTCCTGGAGGCTGTGGACGAGCTGTACGCCGCCGTCATGGACGTCCTGTGCGGTGGCCATGTCGTTCAAACCCGTCCCACGGGAAATCCTGCCGCTTCGAGGCCGTCCCGGATCGCCGGGTAGGCCGCCGCCCGACAGCCGAACCGGTCGCCCTTACGTTCCAGGAAGCCCGCCCTGAGCAGGACGGGCACGACGTTCGGGTCCGCCACGCCTGGGAGGACGAGCAGAAGTTCCTCGCGGGTCAACGGCCCGTGTATCAGCAGCGCGTGCAAGGCATGGAGGGCGGTGCCGTCGTCCGTACCTGGGAGAAGGTACTCGTCGAGGGCGGCCACCCAGAGGGTCTGCTCGCTGGCATCGCCATCCGACATCGCGGCCTTCGCGTCCTCGGCGACGTCAGCGTCGTCACCCGTACGCAGGCTGCGCCGCCAGAGGTGCCAGGCGACCCAGGGTATGCCGAGGCTGCGCCCGGCCAACTTGCGCAGGTAGTCGTTGCGAAGCGTACCCGCCTCGTCGACCGCGAGCACGTCCTCGCCGTCGGCAGGCAGGCGGAACCGCATCGCCCCGGTGGCCTCGGAGGTCGAGAGCTGGACGAACCAGCCATGCAGGCGGACGGCGTCGAACGGCTTGATCGTCACGGCATCGGGCAGAAGGGCGTCGGCGCCGGCCGCCTTGGCGAGGAACGACCAGGCCCAGGCGTTGCAGCCGACGACCACCGGTCGATCCAGTCCGTCGATGGCCGCGAGGAGCGCGCGCACGGCCCTCAGGCCTTCCCGATGCCGCAGGAACCAGTCCTCCAGCCTGGGGATGACCAGGATCCCCGACCCGATCATGTCCGGCAGGATGGGCTGATTGGCGGCGACGAGCGATTGCCGCGAGGGCGGCGCTAGGACCTGGTGTCCCGCCTCCGACGCCCAGGTCTGAATGACCGCGTTCTCGTCGCAGGGCGGCAGCACCACCGTCAGGATGTGTGATGCGCCAGGCTGGCGATCCAACCACTTGCCGACGGTTGCCCCAACTTCGGCGAGGACCGGTCCGCAGGCGGGGGGAGCCACGACCTCGTCGAGACGCCTCAGGGTTGCACGGTGCAGCTTATCGTCCGCGATGAACGGCTCGGACTTTTCGCGGTGAAACAGGGCGATAAGCCGCCCGAGGTACCTCCGGGCGACCTCATCCCTGGGGACAGGTGGCGTCTGGGCATCGTCGAGTGGGATCAGGAACGCAGGGCCTTCAGTCTTCGACATCGGCGCGCGGCAGTCCACTCCAAGGTCGTCGACAACGTGAACCGCCCAGGTTCGTTGCCGGTGCCGCTGGCATTCACCGGTCACGAAGTAGGCACCTTCGGCCCGGAACTACGACCTGAAGGACGGCGAAGGGTAGGATGCCACCGAGGGCAAATGGCACATCCAACGCCCTTCTCGGGACTGGGTGCCCTCGACGCCGGGTCCCCGACTACGGGCGCTGCCGCTATCGACTGGTTGCCGGTGCGTCCTCCGCTTGCAGGCCTCTAAGAGGAGCGTCGATGGTGCACATGACACCCGTCGCCGGATAGGAGAGATCCACCTCGCCGCCGAAGTTGCCGGCAAGTCCGCGCCCGATCAGCCTAGAACCGAAACCGCTCCGTGTCGGCGCCTTCACGACGGGACCACCTTGCTCCAACCATCGCAGGGCGCAGTGCGGCTCGCCGCCATCCTCGCGAAGCGTCCACTCGACCGAGACCTTGCCCTGGGCCGTCGAAAGGGCCCCATACTTGGCCGCGTTGGTCGCGAGCTCATGCAGCATCAGCGAGAGGGACATCGCCGCCTTCGACCCGATGGTGAAGGTGGGTCCTTTGAGGACGAACCGCCCCGGATTGTCCCGGTGCGTCTGCAAGGCGCTCTCGATCAAGGTCTCGATAGGTGCCGACCCGATCTCTCCGCCAAGCAGGAGATCGTGCGACTTGCTGAGCGCGATCAGCCGACCGGCGAGGACGTCCTTGGCCGCATTCAGGTCGGTTGCCGTGCGCATGGTCTGGGTGGCGATGGACTGGACCATCGCCAGCATGTTCTTCATGCGGTGGCTCAGTTCGAGGTTCAGGGTTCGCTGACGTTCCTCCGCCTCGATCCGTGCCAACGCCGCGCGGGTCCGGTCCGCGATGTTGTTGGCGAAACTGATCTCCTCGCCCGTCCAGGCGTATGGCTTGGCCTTCAACGCGAACAGCAGTGCGACGAACCGACCGTGCTCCATGAGCGGCAAGTTCAAAAACGAACGCACGTGGATGGCCGCGAGGGCTTCCGCATCATTCGCCGTCCGAACGTCGTTTGCGACGTCGTCGATGATCACGGCATGGCCGGACTTCAGGTTCTCGATGTACGAGCCGTAATCCCGGAACGAATGCACCCCGCCGATGCCCGGAATGCTCGGAGCGGTCCAGCCGTCACCGACGGCGATGGTTTCCCGGTCGTGGTCCACCGCCCCGTACCCCGCATGGGATAGCCCGAGGGTGCGGCCAAGGATCTCCGCAGCCACGCAGGCGATCTCCCCCGCATCGTCCGAATTGCGTAAGCGGTCGCCGAGCTCCGCCAGGGCGGCACGCCGAGTCTCGGCCTGCTTGCGGTCCGAGACGTCGATGAACATCGCGGCGAAACGATTCTCCGCTTCACGGTATGCGCGAACCTCGAACACGCGCCCGAGCTGCGGCACCGAAATCTCGAAGACCTCGGGAGTGCCGGTGTCGACCACCCGTGCGTAGGTTTCGATCAGCCAGTCGGGGATGTCGGGAATGGCCTCGCGCAGGGTCCGGCCCACTGTCTCGACAGGGAGGCCAGACTGCGCGGCGAAGGCCGGGTTGATCTCCACGAACCGGTAGTCCGTGGCCTTCCCGTTCGCGTTGCGGATGATTTCGCCGCTAAAGAAGCCTTCCTGCATGCCCTCGAACAGGCCGCGCCAGCGCTTCTCGCTTTCGACGATGCGCTGCTCGGAGGCGCGCTGGGCGGTGACGTCGCGCGACACCACCAGAAGCCGCTCCGGCCGTCCATCAGCGCCGCGGATCGGTGTGACCTGCACGTCCCACCACTTCGCCGTGCCCTTGAGCGTTTCGGCCGGGGCCTGGAAATGGCCGGTGCCGCCGGCCAACGCCGCCCAGAATGCCGCCTTTGCGTCCATTTGGGCCTGTCCCTTCCAGAACCCGGTCCAGTCACAACCCTTCACCTGGTTGAAGTCGTCGGCCTCCATGACGGCCAGCCCGCCCTCGTTCATGAAGGTCAGCCGTGCGTCGGGATCGAGCACCTTGATGCAGTCGGCCGAGGAGGACAGCACGCCGCGCATGAACGCGGCGTCCGCCTGCTCCTTGGCCGCGGCGTTCCGTTGCTCCGTGCGGTCGCGCAGGATCTTGAGGAAACCCTCGTGCCTGTCGTGCTCGTCCCTTAGGGGCATCATCTCGCCGTTGGCCCAGAACCGGCTGCCGTCCTTTCGAACATGCCAGCGCTCGTCGGCGCCCCGCCCGGACAGCAGGGCCAAGGCCATTTCCTGCTCTGGGACGCCGTTCGCGACGTCCTCGTCAGTGAAGAAGGCATGGGCGGGCTTGCCACGCATCTCGGCCTCGTCCCAACCGAGGATACGTTCGGCGCCCGGGGACCAGCTCGTCACCATGCCGGCGAGATCCAGTGAGACGATGGCGTAGTCGAGGGCGCTCTCAAGAATCGCCGTGTTGCGCCGGTCGGTCTCACGACGTTGGCGCAGGGACCGGCGTAGCTCCAGGGTCGTCATGACCTGATGCGCGAGGGTGCGAAGCACGAACGCTTGGGAGGGCGTCAGCTTGTTGGGCTTGGTATCGAGCACGCACAGCGCCCCGAGGGCGACGCCGTCGGCAGTTCGCAGCGGAGCTCCCGCATAGAAGCGGACTTCGGGTCCGCCGGTCACCAGGGGGTTGTCCGACGTACGCGCGTCGAGGGTCAGGTCCTCGATCTCGAACACGTCGTCCTGCTGCACGGTGTAGGCGCAGATCGATTGGGACAGCGGCGTCTCGTTCCGTCCGAAGCCGGTCTCGGCCTTGAACCATTGGCGTTCGCCGTCCAGGAGCGAGATCAGCGACACGGGCATGCCGCAAGTTTCCGACGCCACCCTGACGATGTCGTCGAACTCGGTCTCGGCGGGCGTGTCGAGGATGTCGTAGCTCGCCAGTTCGTGCCGGCGAAGTCCATCGACCTGTTTGTTGCCTCCCGCCATGGCCCTCCAGCCGACTTCCGATGCTGTTGCGGCCTACTGCCGACCGAAAAGCGGTCTGCCGTTAAACGCCTCACCGCACAATGGTATTCGAAGGTTCTGGAGCGTCTCCGTGCGACGATGGCCGGATCTTTCGGGAGCGGTTCGTCCAGAGTGCTACGCCCCCGTAGGTGGTGGTTCTCGGCGCCAGCCCAAGACCGCCGCTACTTCTTGAGGGACTCGGGATGTTTTTCCGACGGCAACGTATTGCGGACATGGTGCCGGACAACCGAGGGACTGAAGGGCTTCGCGATGAACGTCGCCCCGTCCGGCAGGTCTCCGCGTTCGGGTCGTACGTGGCCGGAGGCCACGACGATGGTGATGTGCGGCCACAACTCGGCGGTCCGACGCGCGAGGTCGAAACCGTCACCATCGCCCGGCATCTGCACGTCCGTGAACAGCAACTGCACCTTGCCGTGGTGCTCGTCGAGCACCCTGATCGCCTGGGCCACGTTCATCGCCTCCAGCACCGCGAAGCCCGCATCCTCCAGGATATCGGTAGCATCCATCAGGATCAGGGCGTCGTCGTCGACCACGAGGGCGAAGGGCGCATCGGAAGGGCCAGGCAGGGTCATCAAGGGGTAAGGCCAACCTCGTCCAGAGGTTGCCGGGTAACATAAGTTTGTTTTGGCGTCGCTTGCCGATTCACGGCGCACTGTCGTGGGGACCGAAGCCTCGACATGCTGCGCGGATACGAGCGGGTGAACGACAGGGTCTATCCCGATGGTACTGCGCACGTCGGCGAAAGCCGCTTTCCTGCATGCACGCTCATCGCATCGGCCGGGACATTTCAACTGGGATGCTCAAGAAGGGCAACTTATCGAGCTAACCTGTGTTGCGATCTCATGACGACGAAGCGCTCCATGAAAGCCACTGCCGTGCTCGTCGTAGAGGACGACGACCTCGTGCGCCTCTGCGCCGTCGAAATGCTGGAGGATGCCGGTTTCGAGATCGTCGAGGCACGGCATGCCGACGAGGCTTGGTTCATCCTGCATGAGCGCTCCGACATCGGGGCACTTTTCACCGACGTCGACATGCCGGGTTCTATGTGCGGTGTCACCCTGGCCGGGCGCGTACACGACGCCTGGCCCGATATCCGCCTGGTCGTAACCTCGGGGCGGCAACGTCTAGTCGACGGGGACATCCCCGACCACGGCTTGTTTGTCCCCAAGCCCTACAGCGCGGACCAAGTCATCGACGCGATCCACCACGCCACCTGATCGACCACCGGGAAACTTTTGACCGTCGGTGGGTGTACGACGCCCGGTCCCTTCCCTGACATGGCCTGTCTTCGTCCCTAGCCTGCGGGGAGGAGGAGGACCCGAGCCGGAACTGCGGTCAGCCCACGGGCTTGCAGCACCTGACCAGTGCTTGGGCCGGCTGGAGAGAGTGTCTTTTCGGGCGATAGCGAAACGCACCATAGGCTGCTCGAAGCCTTCAAAGATGCCCAGGGCAAGGGCGATGGATCCTTCGAGCAGGCCGCGACGAGCGCTTTCAAGCATGTGTTCGACCACTTGGCTCGATTGAACTTGCGAGTCTCACTCGGAGGGGCGGAGGGCGAGTATCGGCAGCTGAAATCCGACGAGAGCGCGACCCTTCGTTAGCCAGTATACTCGGCGGCCTTCCGGGGCGCCGGGCTCGATTGGGACTGGCGACGAGACTTCCAGCGAAATCCGCTAGATGCGAAAGGTCGTGGGCCGACGACAGCCACGTTTGGAAGCGCGAACGTTCCTGTCCCTTCGATCGTTGAGGCTTGCCTTGCGAGCTCCCCACGTTCGCGGACGTGGAGCCCATGGATGCCCGTGATAGCCAGGACCGAATACTCGACGGCACAGACCCCTTTGCCCTCCGCGGCCGGCGATGGGCCAAAGACAGGGTTCTGGGCGCTGACACTCGGCTCGGTCGGCGTGGTCTACGGCGACATCGGCACCAGCCCGCTCTACGCCCTGAAGGAGTCCTTGCACGCAGCCGCCGGAGGGGGGCACGTACCGACCCGCGAGATGGTCTTCGGCGTCGTCTCGCTGATCCTCTGGGCGCTCATCCTCATCGTTACGCTCAAGTATGTGCTGTTGGTGATGCGGGCCGACAACGACGGCGAGGGCGGCACGCCTTCCCTGGTCGCGCTGGCCCAGCGCGCGCTGGGCCATTCCGGCGGGTTCGTCATCGTGCTGGGCATGGTCGGCGTTTCGCTGTTCTTCGGCGACGCCATCATCACGCCGGCCATGTCGGTGCTCTCGGCGGTGGAGGGGCTGAAGCTGGTGACCCCGGCCACCGATCCGTACGTCCTGCCCATCAGCCTCGCCATCCTGATCGGCCTGTTCGCAGTCCAGAGCCACGGGACGGCGCGGGTGGCAACCTTCTTCGGCCCCCTCACGGCGTTCTGGTTCATCGTCATGGCGCTTGGCGGCCTGAGCCACCTCGTCGACGATCCGAGCATTCTGGGTGCGCTCAATCCCGCCTACGGCATTTCCTTCATCCTGAGCCACGGCACGGCCGGCCTGCTGGCGCTCGGTGCCGTGTTCCTCGCTGTGACCGGGGCGGAGGCGCTTTACGCAGACATGGGACACTTTGGTCGCACGCCGATCCGCGCGGCCTGGTTCGGGCTGGTGCTGCCGGCGCTCGCGCTGAGCTATCTCGGCCAGGGAGCCATGCTGCTCGCCCACCCGGAGCGGGCCGAGAACCCGTTCTTCCTACTCTATCCGTCCTGGGCGCTGCTGCCGATGGTGCTGCTCGCCACGGTGGCGACGGTTATCGCCAGCCAAGCCGTGATCACCGGCACTTTCTCGATTACACAGCAGGCGATGCAACTCGGTCTGCTGCCGCGTATGCGCGTCCTGCGCACATCCGAGACCGAGAAGGGGCAGATCTACATCCCCCGGGTGAACTGGTGGCTGCTCGTCGCGGTCGTATTCGTCGTGGTGCTGTTCAAATCATCGAGCGGCTTGGCGGCGGCTTACGGCATCGCGGTCACCGGCGACATGGTGATCACCGCCTGCCTGCTCTTCGTCGTCGCCTGGAAGGTCTGGCGCTGGTCGCCTGCGGTCGCGGCCGCGGTCATCGCGCCGTTCCTGCTCATTGAGGTGGTGTTCCTCTCGGCCAACGCTCTCAAGATCCTCCATGGGGGCTGGGTACCGCTGACCATCGGTGCCGCCCTCGTCACAGCGATGTGGACCTGGCGACGTGGTTCGGCTCTGATCGCCGAGGAGATCCACCGTCGGCGCGTGCCGCTGTCCGAATTTACGCAAATGGCCGAGACCGGCTCGATCCAGCGGGTGCCGGGAACGGCGATGTTCCTGAGCGGTACCCCCGGTGATACCCCGGGGGCCCTGATGCACAACGTCAGGCACAACCGCGTGCTGCACGCGAACAATTTCATCCTGCACGTCGTCACGGAGGACCTGCCGCGGGTGGCCGACGCCGAGCGCGTCGCCGTGAAGAAGCTGTCCGACGCCTTCTCTTGCGTGACAGTGCGTTTCGGGTTCACCGAACTGCCCGACCTGCCGCGCGCCCTTGCCGCTGCGGGCCTGGGCAAGGGCGACCTGTCTTACTTTCTGACGCGGCGCGTGCTGGTCGCCTCGCCGGAGACCGGCATGCCGGTGTGGCAGGACAGGCTCTACATCTCGATGGCCCGTGCGGCCACGGACGCGTCCCGCTACTTCCGCATCCCGGTCGACCGGGTTGTCGAGATCGGTGCCCGGATCGACATCTGAGCACGGTTGCCCGCCGCACCGATTGACCGGTCGAGGATCAGAGGAGCGCGACGATGGCCTCGGTCCGGCGCATCATCAATCCTGTCGGCGGCTTCACGGCTAGCTTCGAGGTGTCCCTCCGGCGTCCGTGCGCCTGAGATGCCGAAAGGACATTCCGGGTCGTCCACCTCGTCCTCGTCGAGCGGCGACAGCGCCACATCGCGACGATCTACGACACCGTGACCTGGGCTGCCTGGCTGCAAACGCCGGGGGAATGCCAGAAACGGCGAGCGCACCCTCACGGTTTCGCTCGCTCTCGCAAACCGCATCCCGGCCAATCGCGGGGAGGCCGCCGTGCCGGGGCCTTCTTGGAACGCCCGACGCACCGGCAGTCCAGGCTTGTCGAAGCTATCGCCGTCCGCGAAGCGACTGCTTTGGGCTATAGAATACTATAACCGAACTGCGACGCCTTACGTCAGCAACGAAGCATTCCTCCGCTATTGATTGAAGCTCAGGCTTACGTCCGCTTTTGAGCTGAGTTCGCAGCGGCTTCTACGACCAGGTTGGGTCGGGACTGGCCGGTCCGCTCAACGACTGCGTTGGGTGGATGAACGAACCCGCGCGCGCGGGATGGGTGGCAGCTTCGAGATTTTCGGATTGAGACGAGCGCCCTGCGCTGATTAAGCGTCGCCCGGCCTGGGCGGAAGATCGTGGCTCCCTTCATCCGAGTGGAGCCATCCCATGACCGTCCTTGCCGTTCCCGCCGCAGCCGTCGGCTCGCTGCGTCAGCGCCTGACCGACGACATGACCCTGCGTCGGTTCTCCCGTGAGACGCAGCGCAACTACATCCGCGATGTCGGGCGTCTGGCGACGTTACTGCGGCGCTCGCCCGACACGGCGACCGTCGACGACCTGCGCCGTTTCCAGATCGCGCAGCAGGAGGTCGGCCTCGGGGTGCCGACGATGAATGCCATCGTCTCGGCCCTGCGGTTCTTCTTTGTCCATACGATCGAGCGGCCCAATCTCACTCGCAGGCTGGTCCGCCTCCACCATCCGCGCCCACTGCCCGACGTCCTGAGCGCCGACGAGGTGCGCCGGCTGCTCGGCGCCACGGTCTGCCTCAAGCATCTGGCGGCCCTGTCGGTGGCCTATGGCGCGGGATTGCGCGTGGCCGAGGTCGCGGCGCTCAAGGTCGGCGATGTCGACTCGACGCGCATGCTCCTGCGGGTCGAGCGTGGCAAAGGCGGCCGCGACCGCAACGCAATGCTGTCCGCCGATCTTTTGGGTCCCGGGGCAAAGACACGACCGCCGCGACCGTCGTCGCGACCTTCAACTTGCTCGCGAATAAGGTAGTGAAGGGCACGGTGTCGTTCGCTACCAATGCGACCACGCCGACCTTCACGACGACCGGGGGTGGCTACGTCGGCGTCAACGTCGGGGACGTCGTCAGCCTCCTGGCACCGACGACCCAGGATGCCAACTTGGCGGACCTGGTGGGCTACATCGCCCTTCAGTGAGGGCGTGCGTGCATTCCTGACGATGCGTTACGCAATCCTGGCGACCCGTTACAATGAACAGGAGTAACGGGGCGCTTGAATTGGCACGTTCGCCCCCCTGCAGGCCTCGGGACGACTTCAGGCGCACGTATCCACAGGCGGCCAGGAGTTAGGTAACCACGAACAGCGAGGGACTCTCGACATCCAACCGGGGATCCCCGATCTCCTGGGTACACCACCCGAGGAGGCCGCCCCGATGTCCATCAGCGCTCACCGCATCGCGACCTCTTTCGAGGCCCCCATCATGTCCACGGCGCTGGCCCTGGGCAGCATTTTGGTCGAACAGCACCAGGCCTATGGCACGGCGAACGCCATCCGCGCGCAGACCGCCCAGCGCCGTGCCGTCCGCCTCGCTCGTGAGCAGGCCGTCGCCCGTGAGGCTGCTGCCCGAGACCTCGATGCGCAGTGCCGGGATGCCCTCCTGCGCCGGGCAATCGCGCGTCGAGGCCGTACCACGGCATGACGTCATGCTTTCGTGTGCTGACGAAATGCTACGGCGTGCGCACAGGGCAAGAATCAACCCGGCTGAGGCATCAATCACGCGTTCGTAACCAATTAATTTCGGCAGCAAAAAGCCCGCCCTGGTCGCCCGGGGCGGGCTTCGTCGTGTGGGCCGGATAGCGGGTCTCAGGCGGCCCGGCGGGGGGCGTCGTCCACGAGAAGGTCATCTAAAATGGCTTGGAGGTGCGCCCGCTGCTCGAAGGCGTTCGTCGCCGCCGCGGAGGCCGCGTGGAGCCGTCTGTTCTCGATGGCCACATACTCGGACGGGGACGGCGGACGCGGCAGGCCCGGCATCAGGCGCTCACCAAGGAGATGCTGTCCGATGGCTTCATTGCCGGCCCGCGATAGCGCGACGCCCTGGTCCACGGATAGAGCGTCGAGGTACGCCCGGGCCGCGTCGTCAAGGCAGCGCGCCTCCGGAGTGTCGTCCCCGAGAAGATAATGCAGCGCCCCCCGGCCCCAGGCCTCGGCGGTCGACGGCTCCGTGGGGGCGGCCGGCCCGGGCTGTGAGAGCTCCGCCTGCTGCTCGGCGATTGCGGCGGGGATCGGGGGCACAGGGGCCATGACGGCCCGGACGGCCCGGAATATCCATCGTCCACTCTCAAGCACGGCGACAATTACGACTGCGGCCATCGCGGCCAGGACACGGGCCACGAACTGAAAAGCTTTGAGCATTGGGGGTCCCTCCCTTCCTGTGGAGCCCCAGGTTGCCGCGCACGTTCGCATCCCACAAACCGTGACGTGCGGGGCGCACGTCACGCGACCCCGCAGGCCTCCGCCTCCTCAAACGTCGTCGCGCGAACCCATACTTGCCTCGGCGACGCTCGCACGCAGGCCGCGACGTACTCCTGCCCGCACCAGTCTAGAAGCGTGTCCGCTTCGACTCCGTGCCCCAGGCCGAGCGTGTAGCGAACGGGCGTCGGCGTTAGGAGCGTCCGCCTGACACGTCGCTCCCAAGCCCGGCGCCGGGCCCCCGCCGGGTCCAGCACGTCCTCAGCCTCGAACTCGGCAATCGGCACGCAAGCACCCGCGAGGATGCGAAGCGCCCTGTCGGGATAACGACCGTTGGTGCCTAGGACGACGAGGACCGTGCCGTCGGGCAGCCCGCCGAGGTCGTAGTGCCCCCCGCGGCGTGAGCGTGTCTGTGCCCCGGTGGTGCGTCCGGACGACGGTGTGCTCGACCGGCCTCAGGCGCTCCCCGGCCTGCAGCGCACCGCCCGCGTCAAGGACCGCCCGGTGAAGGATCTCCCAGGGGGCGAGGGCGTGCGTGAAGGATCGGGCGAGGGAGTCCATGCCCAATCCTACCTCGCCGCAGGCCCAACGCAAGGATTGCCTGCAAGGATAGGAAATCTACTTCTCACCATCTCAATGGCTTAGGCGCTGTGTAGTCCCGTTTTCACGAAACGAATCGGTTAAACACAATTCTTCTAGAAAGTAGAAAAAATAAATATACTTGCAGAACCGGGGCTACTTGCCTACTTTGATCGCGTCGAGCGCGTTTCGCGCGTCGGAGGCATCCCGTGAATGAGCTTGAGGTCAGGGCGCTACTGCAGCGTCGCGTCGATGAACTGAAGGGTCGGACCGCTTTCTCGCGGCGCTACGGCGTGTCGCCATCGTATCTGCGGGATGTGCTGGCGGGAGACCGCACGCCGGGCCCTGCGATCCTGGCCCCCCTTGGTCTTCGCAGAGTGGAGGCCGAGGCCCGCTACGAGGAGGTCACCCGTGGCTGACACGAATCGCGAATACACCGCCGATCTGATTGACCTGACGACCGCCCAGACCCGCGTCCGCCTCGGCGAGGTCATGACCGCCTGCCGGGTCCGGGCCGACGAAATCGGGGGTTTCCAGGGGCAAGGCTTGGCCGACCAAGTTGCGAGCGCCGAACGCAAACTGCGGCTCGCGGCGAGGGAGCAGATCAAGCACCTCGCGGAGTGCCTCGTCACGTACGGCACGCCCGTCCTGGACGCCGAGCCGGCCGCCGCGGCTCCCAAGGTCGTCCCCGCGGAGCCAGCACCCGCTCCCGTCCCGGAGGCAGCCCCGACGCCGGTGGCGCCTCAGGGGATACGTCTTCCGCCGCTGCCGCTGCGCTCCATGCCGCCGAGGAGGTCCTGATGGCGCGCTTCACCGAACGCCAGGCCCGGCTTCGGCTCGCCCGGGCAATCGAGGCCGCGGGCTCCCAGGCTGCATTCGCCCGCGGGCTCCCACTCACGCTCAAGTCGGCGGGGACGGCGGTGAGCCGGTCCGTGCGTGGGCAGTACCCCGTCCACCCCGCCATCCTCGCGGTGCTCGGGCTGCGCCGCGACGAGGCCGGCGAGATCCACGACGACGCACCATCGAGCAGCTTTCAGTTCGTCGCCGTCATGGCATCCGGAGAGGCCGGCGTCGCCGCCGCGGTCGCTCTCCTAGGCGCGGTTTTGGGAGGTCAGCATGAGTAAGGCACGGGCTCGGGACATCCTCGCCGGGGAGGTCGCCGCATCGGGAAGGCGGCCTGCCATGGATGTGGCGGAGCGCATGCTCGTTCGGCTTGAGGCCGCCGATCTCGTCGTCGTGCACATAGCCCAGGCTCGCGCATTCCAGGCGCTCGAAGCGCTCGACCTCGTGCTCGACCTCACAGCCGACGCGGCCGAGATGGGCGCCTTCGCCGAGCACATCGGAATCGAGGATCCTGCGGACTTGATCGCGGCCTGCACCAGGGTCCGCGAGGTCCTCGACGGGTCTCGCGTGGCCGAGATGATCGAGGACTACCGCGCCTATCGCCCGGCGACCGCCTCCGCCTGAGGCCGCCCCCGTCGCGCGCCCGGCGGCAGGGGCGCCCCTTACCGAATCCCGCAACCCAGGTTTCATTAGGAGCGTCCCATGCGGCGCAAGGACCGTGACATCATCAGCGACGCCCTGTGGGTCGCCTTCGAGCGCGGAAGGGTAGGGTCCGGCCTTGGAGCCGGGGAGCCCCGGGATCTCATTCAGGCCCTCGACAAAGCCGGTTTCGAGATCGTCCGGAAGGCATCGGACAAGCCCGACGCGATCAAGGAGGCCGTCCGTCTTGGCAACTGGGAAGGCGTCAGTTTCCGCCAGGTCCAGGCGTGGCTTGCGGCATGCCAGTCTGGCTTCCTGTCCAGGGACGCGGTGATCCGTGCAATGGGCCGCGACCCGGCCGACGTCGACCGCAAGATCGCCGAGGAGCGCCTGCGGGCGCGGAACCTCGGGGCTACGCACCCGGCCGACTTCCCAGTCATCCTCGGCGCGATGGAGCGGCCGTGGACGGTGGACGAGCCCGAAGTGGGTTCGGTGGGCATCATGAACTCGTGCACGACCACCGACGGCGTGACGACCACTCGGACTGCCCGACTGGAGCCCGGCGGTCATGAGACCGAGACGGAGAAGGCCGCACGCTGGGGCTCGGTGGTGATCGCGCAGATCCTGGAGGACGGCAGTGCCCGGCAGATGGAGGCAGGCGTCGACGCGGCCGCCAAGGACGCTCTGGCACGGCTCAAGCGGGACCGCGGCCGAATGGCGTTCGAGGACATCGACCGCACCCCACCATCGGCGGCAGTTCACTCCGACCACCTCGTGGCGACGTGGGTCCGGTCGCTCGGTGATGCGGTGGAGTGGTGCGAGGCGCGCCTGGGTCCACGCAGGCTGGTCACGGTCACTCGGTTGCGGCGCCCGCTGTCCCGGGCCGAGATCGAGGACCTCAACTTTCGCATGGAGATGATCGGACAGATGCGGGGCGTCGTCGGAACCGACTACAGCGGATGGGAATGCCTCGAACTGAAGGTCGAGGTGCGCTTCGACTTCTACATCACCACCATCGGCTGCGAGTACACGCCCCTCGACCTGCCCGCGCGGAAGGCCGCCTGATGCGCGCCCTCCTGTCTGTCACCTGCGGCGGCCCCGGGCGGGTCGCCATCAGCGCCGGCGCCATCGTGCTCATCGCGTTCGTGCTCGCCGGGTACGGTTGGGACCTCGCCCGGTCGGCCTGGGTCGCCTTACTCGCCGGGTGGGCCTTCCTGAGCGCGTTCGCCACGCTGTCCCTGATTGGGGCCACCACCGGCGTGACCGACGACACCGTCCCCGCGACCAAGGAGGCCGACCGTGGCTGAGCCCTCCAACATCTCCGACGCCCCGTTCGACGGCGCCGCGACCTGGGCGACACTCACGCCGGAGGTGCAGGCTAAGATCGGGGCCTACGCTCTCGAAGCGGCTGTTGCCCGCGGCATCTCGGAGCATGCCGATGGCCCGGCGCAGCGGGCAGCCGAACAGGCCGAAACCGAGGCCAGCTACATGCTGCAGGAGATCGTCCTCAGCGCCGGGGGCCTCCACGACCGCCGTTGGATCGACATCGTCGACGGCGGCGAGCGGTTCCGCATCCCCTCGGTCGTCGGCCTCGTCTGCCAGGCCTGCGGCTGTTCGGAGAACGACGCCTGCGAGGAAGGCTGCGGGTGGGCCACGGAGACGCGGTGCACGGCCTGCGTGGAGCACGGGGAGGCCGCCCATGCCCCGCTGGCCCCCTAAGGCTCCGCCCATGGAGACGCACGCCGTCGTCGAGCGCGTCTCCGGGCGAATCGTGAGCCGTCACCTCAGCCTGCAGGAGGCCCGGGGCGCGTGGGCATACCAGGCGTACGAGGGTCGGCTCCCGGGCGCGCGGCTCACCCCGTGGGCCCACAAACATTTCATCCGACGACTGCCTCAGGCCGAGCGTCGGCAGTCGGATTGAGATTTCGCCGCGGAGGCACTTGTAGCTCTCCGGGCCGAGGGGCAGAATCCCATTCAGAGCAGGCATTGCCGCTCTCACGCCGGAGTACCGCAGATGACCCAGAACACCGCTACGGCTACGTCTCCAATTGTTGAAGTCGCGCTTGCGATGGGCTTCGAGCCCGAGGCCGCAGGACGCTTTTGGCTCGCCGACGGCAGTCTCGGCTTCGCCGTCGAGGGCGACACGGCCCGCCTCCTCGACAGGGAGGGCAGGCCAACTCAATACGCGCTGGGATGGGGCGATGCCGCGCACGTCCTCGTCGCTTACGAGGACGAAGACGCTTCCGATCTCATGAACTCCTGGGACCGCTACGCGAACGCCAACGATTCCCGGTACCAACCAGACGCCGGCTACGACGATTGATCGCTCAGTCGCCGGGGCCTCGTGCCCCGGCCTCCAGCCGGTCGCCTTTTAGGGGCGTCCCGCCGGGGGCCGGATAGTCCACCCCCACCTGGGCAGGCCATGCCGCCCATCAGCCGGAGTACCGCCTGTGACCAAAACCCACGTCCTCAGCAGAGCCCTGGCCCGTCGCGAGCGGGACCAGCTATTCGCTGCATTCTCCGCCAATCTCCTCGGCGACGATTCCATTCTGTTTCACGCCACGACAGTCGATGATGCGTGGGAGCACATCCCGGGCACCGGCCTCGACTTAGTCATCCGCACCGGGACGACGGACGACGCTTACGCGGCGTGGGAGCGCCATGCCGAGGACGCCGGCGCCGTCGGGGAGCACCGCGTCCTTCTGACGTACGTGGCCCCCGCCACGGAGGACGAGCCGGCCACGGAGCGCGAGCTCCTTCGGCGGATCGACTTGGACATGATCGCACTCATGGACGAGCTCGGCGACCTCTACGACGAGGACGTTCGCCTCGGCCTTGCCGTCCCGCACGCGTTCTGAGGGGGGGCATCATGGTCGTTAATTTCACCGCCCGCCGCCGCACCGCCGGTGCCGAGGGCGTCACTGACGCGTTCCGCGGTGTCCGCACCGTCGCCGAGGCCGAGCGCCTGGTCGCCGAGCTTTCATCCTCGTGCCACCGGCCCCGGCCGTCGTGGTACGCGGAGGACCGCCCCGGGGACCGCTACGCCGCCACGCTCGGGTCAGGGGAGGTCCTGGCGTGGGCGCAGTTCTCGGCCGAGGAGCCCCTGGAGCTCATGGCCTGGGGCAGCGAGTTTCAGGGCAGCATCATTTGGAGAGAGCATGGACCGGGATCTGCTCACGCGCGCGGGTGAAGCGCTCCGGGCGGGCGAGGACTGGCGCCGACCGCTCGCTCGCCTGCTGGGCCCGTTCCACCCCGATGGGCCCAGGGACGAGATCGACCCAAGGATGGTGAGCCGGTGGGCCACCGGTCAGATGGAGATCCCCGGGTGGGTCCAGGAGGCGCTGGCAAGGCTGACGCGGGAGACGGGCGAGCGGCTCCTGGACGTCGCCGACGAGCTCGATGAGGCGCCACGACCCCGAATCTGACGAAGAAGGCCCCGGTGATGAGCCGGGGCCTTCTTCTATTCGTCCTCGGGCTCCTTTGCGTGCATGCGCTCGTCCGGCAGGGTGGTCGTCTCGGCCAGCCGCTCCCGGATATCCGGCAAGCGGACAGGCCTGTACGACCAGGCATCGACGCCGACGTCGCAGGACTGCGTCGTGCCGGGAAGCTTGCCGTGGGAATGGCCGTAAAGGTGCAATGCGCCCTTCCACATGCCGTTCCACGTGCGCATCGAATAGTGATTTAGTACGACGCGGGTGCCGTCCACTCGAATGGAACGCTGCTCCACCGGCTCGCTCGCCCACGGAAGCTTCAGCACGCGTTCCTTATCGTGGTTCCCCCCGATGAGGTGCTTCTTGCCCTTGAGCTTGGCGAATGCTTCCTGGCACTGTTCTTCGCTGAAGTTCATCGCGAAGTCGCCGAGGAAGAACACGTCGTCGCTTGCGCGAACGCGGCTGTTCCAAGCGAGGATCAGGGCCTCGTTCATCTCCTCGACGGAGGCGAACGGGCGTCCTTCCATCCGCAGGATGCCACGGTGGCCGAAGTGCGTGTCGGCCGTGAACCAGGTGGTCTGGCCGTTGAAAGTCAGGTGCTTCGGCTTGGTGTTCATAAAGGCAGCCTCCTGTCAGGACAGGGGGCTGCGCACGCGGCGCTACGCCCCCGGGGTATGGGTCTCGTCGGTGGGGCGTATCGAGCGTTTCACGGCGTGCCTCGTCGTTCGTGTGGGCCAGGGATCGCAGCTCAGGATTCCGGTCGTCAAGGCGGGATTCCCGGCGTGGTTAAGCGTTTCCTGGCCGGGTGGGAGGGGCCACTTCTTCACCGTTCGCGCTGCCCAGGTGAAGGAATGGCCTAGGGGCACAATCCACTCCCAATCGTACGGGTTGGAGATACGACGTGCCCCTCACCCCGGCGGCGTCCGGTCTGGCGGCCGGTCATGGGCAAGGTCATCGTAGACCGCACGGCACCAGGGCACGTACTGGCTGGGTCCATGCTTCCCCCACGGTTTCGGGCGTGGGCATGACCGGGCGATGGCCATCAGCAGCGCGTCGAGGCTGCCCCTTGGACTGAGGCGCTCAATCAACCGCTCGGTGCCGTAATCGCCCCGCCGGTGAGGGCACCACCGGCAGGTCACCTTGACCCGCCGGTAGGGGAATTCGGCCAGCGTCTGTGGTTCGCGCATCCCGTCCTTGCCCGTTGACCCGCCCGCGCTGTTCCCTATCTGTTCCTCATGGGGAGGCGGTCAATGCACGGACTCGACGACATCACATTCGCGGCAGCGGGCGAAGAGCGGGATGCCCTATGGCGGTCCATGGAGCAGGACGTTGCGGAGATCCGACGCGGCGGCCGGGGCGTCATTCGAGCCGAGCGTCCGGCCGATCTCGCGCGGGCCCTCGGCCGTGACAGGCGGGCTCAAGCGACGTTCGCCGCCCCGGCTGGTCGGCGCCGCTGACGCCACGTGCGCCCCTCCGCGTAGGCCTTAGCCGAGGCCAGTCGGCGGCGCTCGCTCTCGGCCGCGAGATCCTTCACGCCGCGCTGCTTCAGGTTCTTCTCGACGAGGGCCGCCTTGAGGGTGAGCTCGTCGGGGAGGATCAGCTTGAGCCTCTCCGCCCACACGGCCTGCTGCCACGCCTCCATCGCCGGGGCCTTTAGGGCGAGCATTTGGTCGAGCGTGTATCTCCGGGTCATGCCGGAGTCGTCGCGGACCTCCAGGAGATCCGAGTTGGCGTGGTCCAAAACCATCCCGACGGCGTGCGTGGGAATGCCTAAGTCGCGCTGGCAGACCGTCGCGAAGGCGCGCCGAACGTCGTGGGGTGATGCCTCGACCTCGGGCATTGCGGCTACGGCGTGCGTCAGCGTGTCGGCCGACATGTGCCCGGGCCCGGGCTGCCCGTTCCGCCGCGGTCGTACCGCCGGGAACATCCACTCCGACCTGGCGACGCCCCGCAACTCGGCCTCCTCGCGCGAGAACGCCAGGTACGTCTGAACCCTCCTCCAGACCTGGGGCGGGAGGGGGAGGGCATGCGAACCGTGGCGCGGGTCGTCCTCGGTCGGCTCGCCCTGGGCGATCTTGCGGTGTCCCTCCCACCACACGCCCCATCCCTCCCGCTCGGGCCACGGCTCGAACTCGTCGACACGGGCCCGCACGACCGACAGGCGGCGCTGGGCGGTATAGATGAGGAGCTCGATGGCGGCGCCGACCGAGTCCGACAGGACGCCGTGTTGCGCGACCGCGAGCATGCGGGCGACGGCCGGCAGGCGCGGATACCGGCGCTTCGGCTTCGAGCCCATCTTCGGCGCCCGGAGCCCGTCCATCGCCGTGCCGGTCACGCCCGACCGCTGCATCCGGCCGGCATCGCCCATCCAGGCCCAGCAGCGCTTCGATACGCGGACGATGTCCCGGGCGGTCGACCGCTTCCCCTCGGCCACCAGGAGCTCCACGACGGCGGCGACGTCGGCGGGCGTGATGCGGGATACGAATCGCGCGTCCAGGGTGCGCATGGCCGGGCCGCCCATGACACCGAGATAGTTCCGGACGGTCGCCGGCCGGAGCAACTTCGCCTCCGCCTCGCGCCGGAGCCAGGCGCCCCACTCGTCCCGGGCCTCGGCCAGCGTCCAGGTCAACGGGCCCTTGTCGCGCGGCATGAACGCCGGGACCTCGACGTCCCCCTTGGCCGTGAAGGCGGTGCGCTTGAGCTCGATCCACTCCTCGGCAGGGATGCCGTGTCCGGCCTCGACGTGGCGCCGGACGTCGCCGGCGACCGACCGGGCCTGCGCCAGGGTCCAGACCTTGGCGTCGCCGAGGACGATGCGCAGCGGCTTGTCCGCGTACCGGAACCGGATAGACCACGCGGCCGCCGTCGGGGTGAGGCGCAGCGTGAGACCGGGGCATCCGCCGTCCGTGACGTCCCGGGCTGCGGCCCCGGTGTCCCGGGCGTCCTTGATCAGGGACTCGATGCCCTTCGAGGTGAGTGTTTCGGCTTTCCGTGGCATGGCGCGCTCCGCTGGAGCGTTTGCTCTAGCGAATAGCAAACCCGTAGCAAACCGGGTCCTCGCTACCCACCCCCCGATGCCGATTGCGTACCCCGGCGCGGGGGTACCCAAATCCCCTTCGGGGAGACTGTTTTCAGGCCCTCCGCAGAGGGGAAAGCGCAATGGCGAGAGTCTGTTGATGACAGGCCGATAGGGGGGTGTTACGAGGGTTTTGGCGCATGACTCCGTAGCTCAGCTGGATAGAGCAGCCGCCTTCTAAGCGGCAGGTCGTTGGTTCGAGCCCAACCGGGGTCGCCATCCCCTGATCTGCGATGTCCGGCTCGTCCCCAGATCCGAAACCCGCGATGCCTGTTCTCCGCAGATTGGCCGGAGGTTGCGGCACGGCGGCTCGCGACCGAAGCCGATCATCCGATGGGCGGATTCCCTACGGCCGAGCTGTGTATAACAAAATCCAGTCGGCATGCCTCAAGCCAGGCGAACGGCGCCGTGACACCGCATGCTCCCGCCCTTATCGGGCGTCATGGACCTTCAGAGGTGCCGTCAGCCTTCGTGCCTGACCCACAATTTGGTCCAAGTGCCTAGCTATGCTGTTCAATGCACGCCAATCAGGACCGGACATGCTGCCACCGACCTCACCCATCTCCACCAAACGGAGCGATCTGGCGGTGTACGCGGAGGTCATTCGCGCCCTGATGCTACGCGACATGCGCACGCGGTTCGGCGCGTCCTACTGGGGCTACGTCGTCGTCGTTCTATGGCCCGTGGCGCACATCTTTCTGATGGTTGCTGTCATGTTGTTCCGCAACATGCCATCCCCGATGGGAAACAACCCGATCCTGTTCGTTGCGACCGGCGCCGTTCCAGCTCTAGTTTTTCAGTACACGTCGCGCGAAGCGATGAAGGCAATTCTCGTCAATAAACCGTTGATGTACTACCCACAGGTAAAATCCTTCGACATTATGATCGCACGGTTCATTGTTGAAACCGTAAAAGGCTTCCAGGGCTTGCTGATCATCATCGGGATACTTTTGCTGCTAGGCGTTGACCCCATACCGGAAGATCCGGCCCGGGCGATCGAAGGCTATCTCATGGCCCTTCTCCTGGGACTTGGCATGGGTGCCATCAACATCGGCATCATGTCATTCTTCCCTGGATGGCTATGGGGATATATTGTATTCACCATTTCGATATACATGAACTCCGGCGTGTTTTTCTTACCGCATATGCTTCCGAACGAGATCTATGAAATTCTCAAATGGAATCCGGTGGTCCAGATCATCGAGTGGGTCCGACTCGCCTACAATCCCTCGCTCGGAATCACGGTCGATTATTTCTACGTCATGGCTTGGGGTTCGGGATCTCTCTGCCTGGGCTTGCTCATGGAACGCACCGTCGTCCGTCGATTCCAGTAATTCGGCCCGTTTCTGCAAACGGATCATGGTGCGGCTGAGCATCCGCCGTTGCGCCTAAATCGCACGGCCAGGCCTTCCAAGCCCGACGCGCGCAACCTCCACCGCCTTTCGGACTTCACCGCCTATCGGATTTCACCGCCTATCGGACCTGGGCGCCGAGGGTGCGGCGGGCGACGATCAGAGACAGGAGGATGTTCAGCGTGGCGATCGCCAGCAGAATCTTCAGCAGGAGATCGAGTCCGAACCAGGCGGAGAGGGTGCCGCAGACCAGCGGCGTCGCCGCTTGTCCCAGAAGCGGCATCCGCGCCAGACGGCCCATCACCGCGGCGTAGTCGCGCTGACCGTAGAGCGACAGGGGCAGGGTGCCGCGCACGACGGTGCGCATGCCGTTGCCTGCGCCGTAGAGCACGATCGCGAGCCATGCCAAGGCGGGCGCAACGGCCAGAAGCAGGAGCCCGAGGCCGACACATCCGCTTGACACCAGCAGGGCCCAGGCGGGATGGGCCCGTCGTCCGAACACGAGTTCGAGGATGCGGGCGCCCACCTGCGCGGGTCCGATCAGCGTGCTGAGCGCAACGGCGGTGCCGGCCGTCAGGCCCTTCGCCTGAAGCAGGAGGAGCAACTGCACCGAGACCGCCGTCATGATCACCGCCGCGCTGGTGAAGGTGACGGCGAGGATGCGCTCGCCCGGCAAGCGACAGGGGGCTGCCGGCTTGCCCGGAGCAGCATTCGCGGCGGGCGGCGAGGGCTCGGTCCGGGTCCCGGCCGGCAGGGCAAAGGCGAAGAGCGGCACCACCAGGACGACCGCCAGCGCGGCGTAGACGACACAGGTCAGGCGCCAACCGAGCGCATCGACGAGAAAGCTCGTTGCGGGCCAGCATAAGGTGATGGCAAAGCCGGACGCGATCGCGATCTGGGTCATCGCGCTCCGCGCCGCTGCGCCATAGGCCTGCCCGATCGCGGCAAAGAGCGGATCGTAGAGGGCACCGGCCATGCCAAGGCCGATGACCACCCAGGCGAGCAGGAAGGCCGGCAGGTTGGGCGCGAGGGCGAGGCCCACCTGCCCGAGCGCGAGGGTCAGGGTGCCGGCGATCAGCACCGGGCGACCGCCGTGCCGGCGGATCCTCCGCCCGACCCAGGGCGAACACAGCCCCGAGACCAGGATTGCCAGGGACAGGGCGCTCACCACCACGCCTTGAGGCCAGCCGGTCGAGCCCACGATGGGGTCGGCCACCACCGCCATCAAGAAGAAGGACCCGCCCCACAGGACGATCTGGGTGAAGCCCAGCGCCATGTTTCCGGCCAGCGTCGGCGCGCGCGGTGCAGGGCGCGGTTCTGCAGTTCCGGACGTCACGCGCTGTGGCCGCTCATGAGGAGTGTTTCGTGAGAGGAAGAGATTGGACGGAAACGGACAGGGCCGCCTCGGATCGAGGGTGACGCCCTCGGCCTGCATAGACGAGCGGCCAGCGGGGTCGCAAATGCGCCGTCAAGCCCCGCGCTGGCCTCCGGATGAGGGCCAAGTCCCGGGCCGACGACATCGCTCGCGTTCGGAATTTGGTCGTTGGACAGCGCCAGTATTTCGGCTTGGAACCGGATCGCAGCCATGACGCGGTCCAGGCCGACAGCCGGTTTCGTTTGCGAACATAGCTGTGTAACTTGGTATCCCAGGATTGCGACCGGAGGCTCCATGAACCGTCTGACCGAGCGGGGTGGCCCGGAGCGAAGAACAAGCACCGAGACATCGGCCGTGGAGAGCCGCCGCGCCGCGATCGTGGCGGCCATCCACCAACGCGGCTTCATGACGATCGAGGCCCTGGCGAGCCAGTTCGCCGTCACGGTCCAGACCATCCGGCGCGATCTCAACGAGCTCAGCGCCGCGGGCCGGCTGGAACGCTACCGCGGCGGCGGCGGCCTTCCGTCCAGCGTCGAGAACATCGACTACGCCGACCGGCGCACCACTCTGTTGTCCGAGAAGGCACGAATCGGCCGGCTCGCCGCAGGCCGGATCCCCTCGCACTGCTCGGTCTTCCTCAACATCGGCACCACCACCGAGGCCGTGGCACGGGAACTGGCGCAGCACGACGACCTCAGCATCATCACCAACAACCTCAACGTGGCCATCGGCCTGGCGGCGACCACCGCCTTTCGCATCGTCGTGGCGGGCGGCACCATGCGCAACCGCGACGGGGCGGTGCTGGGCCAGCTCACCTGCGACACCCTCAGCCAGTTCCGGGTCGATGTCGCGGTGATCGGCATCAGCGGCATCGACGCCGACGGGGCGCTCCTCGATTACGATTACGAGGAGGTGCGGGCGACCCAGACCATCCTGCAGCATGCCCGCCAGACCTTCCTGGTGGCGGATCACACCAAGTTCAGCCGTCGTCCCATGGTGGAGGTGGGCCGCCTCGAACAGATCGACACCCTCTTCACCGACCAGTTGCCGCCGCCCGAAATCATCGCCCTGATGGAGCGCCACGGCGTGACGCTGGCCGTGGCGGGAGCGGACGAACCGTAACGAACGTCAGTTTTCGCTTGCGAAAATCACGGCGCAAAGCAATATTCTTCCGACTCGAGCAACAGACGCGAGTCGGAGGAGAACCATGACGACAGTTTCGAACGTACGGGGGCCGGGGGTCCCCTACGATCTGCTCGTCATCGGGGGGGGCATCAACGGCACCGGTATCGCCCGCGACGCCGCAGGGCGCGGTTTGTCGGTCCTGGTCTGCGAACGGGGGGATCTGGCTGAATTCACGTCGTCTTCCAGTACGAAACTGATCCATGGCGGCCTGCGCTACCTCGAATATTACGAGTTCCGCCTGGTGCGCGAAGCCCTGGCCGAGCGGGAGCGCCTGCTGCGCCTGGCGCCCCACATCATCTGGCCGCTGCGTTTCGTGCTGCCGCACGACGAAGGGCTGCGTCCGGCCTGGATGCTGCGGGTCGGCCTGTTCCTGTACGACCACCTCGCCCGCCTGCGGACGCTGCCGGGGTCGACGATGGTTCGATTGCGAACATCGCCCCTGGGCGCCCCGTTGCAGGATCGGCTGAGCAAAGGCTTCGTTTATTCCGACTGCTGGGTCGAGGACAGCCGCCTCGTCGTGCTCAATGCCATGGATGCCCGAGCGCGGGGCGCCGAGATCCGCACCCGCACCGGCGTCGAAACGGCCCGACGCATCGACGGTACCTGGACGGCGACGCTGCGCGACGAGGCTTCCGGACAGACCGAGACCCTTCGGGCCAGGGCCGTCGTCAACGCCGCCGGTCCCTGGGTCAGCGAGACCCTGGGCACGACGCTGGGCGTCAACAGCCGCGCGGCGGTCCGGTTGATCAAGGGCAGCCACATCGTGGTGCGCAAGCTCTACGAGGGCGATCAGGCCTACATCCTGCAGCAACCCGATAAGCGCATCATCTTCGCAATTCCCTATGAGCGCGACTTCACGCTGATCGGCACCACGGACGTTCCCTACGAGAAAGAGCCCGGACCGGTGGCGATCTCCGACGAAGAGACGCGCTATCTGTGCGACTGCATCAACCGTTCGTTCACGACATCCATCGGTCCCGGGGATGTGGTGTGGAGCTATTCCGGCGTGCGCCCGCTCTACGACGATGCGGCAGCCAACGCCTCGGCGGTGACCCGCGACTACGTGCTGGACCTCGACGATTCGGGCGGGCAGGCCCCCGCGCTCTCGGTCTTCGGCGGCAAGATCACAACCTATCGGCGCCTGGCGGAGCACGCCATCGAGAAGATCGCACCGCATTTCCCGAACCTGAAACGGCCCTGGACCGGGGATGCCATCCTGCCGGGCGGGGGGATGCAGGAGGCCGATTTCGACACCTTCCTGGCGGCGTTCTCCCGCGAGGCCCCGTTCCTGCCGACCGAGACCGCCAGGCGCCTTGCCCGGGCCTACGGCACCGAGGCGCGCTCCATCGTCAAGGGCGCGCGCAGCCTTGCGGATCTCGGGGAAGCCTTCGACGGCGGTCTGACGGCGGCGGAGGTCGACTATCTCGTCCGAGTCGAGTGGGTGCGAACCGCCGAGGACATCCTGTGGCGGCGCTCGAAGCTCGGTCTGCGCACCGGCCCGGACAGCGCCGCACGTCTCACCGCCTACTTGAGCCGCCGGGCCGAGGCGGCCTGAGACGGCCTTCGACACGTCGGAACCGCAGAGACATCGAAACCAAAGGTACCGGGAAACCCAAGACACCAGGAAACCCAAGGCACCAGGAAACCAAAAATACCGGGACGGAAGACCCGGAGCAGCACGAACAGAACCACCCGCTGCCGTCCGGAAGCCGGCCTGAAGACCGGCCCGGGACACGAGCGCGCACCCGTCCGAGGGAGGAAGACAGCCATGACCCAGTATGTCGGCGCCATCGACCAGGGCACCACCAGCAGTCGCTTCATCGTCTTCGACCGGGAAGGACGCCTCATCGTCTGCAAGCAGCGGGAACACGCACAGCTCTATCCGAGGCCCGGCCATGTCGAGCACGATCCGCTCGAAATCTGGCGCAACACGCAGGACGTGATGCGTGACGCCCTCGACGCGGCCGGCCTGACGCCGAAGGATCTGCTCTCGATCGGCATCACCAACCAGCGCGAGACCACGCTGATCTGGGACCGGCGCACCGGCGAACCGCTGCACAACGCCCTGGTCTGGCAAGACACCCGGAACGACCGGCTGGTCACCGAGTTCGCCAGGGACGGCGGACCCGACCGCTTCCGGGCGCTGACCGGCCTGCCGCTGGCGAGCTACTTCTCCGGCCTGAAGCTGCGCTGGCTCCTCGATCACGTGGACGGCGCGCGGGAGAAGGCCGAAGCCGGGGACGTCCTGTTCGGCAACATCGACACCTGGCTCGTGTGGAACCTGACCGGCGGCCCCGAGGGCGGCCTTCACGTCACCGACGTGACCAATGCCAGCCGGACCCAGCTTATGTCCCTCGAGACCCTGGCCTGGGACGACGGCATGCTGGCGACCTTCGCCATCCCGCGGGCGATGCTGCCCGACATCGTCTCCTCGTCCCAGGTCTATGGCGAGACCCGCGTGCCCTTCACGGGCGTGCCGATCGCCGGCATCCTGGGCGACCAGCAGGCGGCCCTGTTCGGCCAGACCTGCTTCCAGCCCGGCGAGGCCAAGAACACCTACGGCACCGGCTGCTTCGCCCTGATGAACACCGGCGAAAAACCCGTGCCCTCCACCTGCGGCCTCGTCACCACCCTCGGCTACAAGCTCGACGGACAGCCGGCGGTCTACGCGCTCGAAGGCTCGATCGCGATCACCGGCGCCCTGGTGCAGTGGCTGCGCGACAACCTGCACATGATCCAGGACAGCGCCGAGGTGGAGCGCCTGGCCACCACCGTGGAGGACAATGGCGGCGTGTACTTCGTGCCCGCTTTCTCCGGCCTCTACGCCCCGCACTGGAACGAGGGCGCCCGCGGGCTGATCATCGGCCTGACCCGCTATGCCAATCGCGGCCACATCGCCCGCGCCTGCCTGGAGGCCACCGCTTTCCAGACCCATGAGGTGCTGCAGGCGATGGAAACGGATTCGGGCATTCCCGTACGCGAGTTGCGCTCGGATGGCGGCATGGTCGCCAACGTCACCCTGATGCAGTTCCAGGCCGATATCCTCGACGTGCCGGTGGTCCGCCCGAAGGTGGCCGAGACCACGGCCCTGGGGGCCGCCTACGCCGCCGGCCTCGCCACCGGCTACTGGAAGAGCACCGACGACCTCGTCCGCAATTGGGGCGTCGACCGCCGATGGGAGCCCAACATGGAGGCGGCCCAGCGCCGGCGCATCACCGCGACCTGGAAGCGGGCGGTGAAGCGCGCCTTCGACTGGGACATGCAGGACGATTGAGGCGGGCGCCGCAGGCAGGCCCGCGCGATCGCGCGCTCACGGATTCCCTTACAGACCACGTCGGAGGACACGCCATGACGTCGCCATTCCTGGGCGAACTCTTGGGCACGATGGTGCTGATCATCCTCGGCAACGGGGTGGTGGCGGGCGCGCTCCTGCGCGGCTCGAAAGCGTTGGGTGCCGGCTGGATCGCCATCACCGCCGGATGGGCCTTCGCCGTGCTGGCCGGCATCTTCGTCGCGACCGCAGCGGGCAGCCCGGATGCCCACATCAACCCGGCCGTCACCCTCGCGGCCGCCATCACCTCGGGCCGCTGGGACACGCTCGTCACCTACGTGCCGGCCCAGATGATCGGCGCCTTCCTGGGGGCCACCGTGGTCTGGCTGCACTACCTGCCGCATTGGGCCGTCACCGCGGATCAGGGCGCGAAGCGGGCCTGCTTCTGCACCGACCCTGCCATTCGCCACCCCATCGCGAACTGGGTGAGCGAGATCGTCGGGACCTTCCTGCTGATCCTCATCGTCGGCGCCCTGCTGTCGCGAAGCGTGGGCGCGGCGGGCTCCATTCCGACGGGGCTCGCGCCCTACCTGATCGGTATGGTGGTGTGGGGCATCGGCCTGTCGCTCGGAGGAACCACGGGCTACGCGATCAATCCGGCACGCGACCTCGGTCCCCGTCTCGCCCACGCGATCCTGCCCATCGCCGGCAAGGGCGACTCGGATTGGGGTTACGCGCTCATCCCCGTCGCCGGTCCGGCCATCGGGGCGACGCTCGCCGCCCTGGTCGTGCTGGCGATCGGGTTCTGAGGCGGGACGGGCTGGATTTCCGGGATGGCCTGGATCTCCGGAACGGCCTGGATTCCTTGACCGGCCTGGATTTTCTGGCGCCGCCCCTACCTTGAGGCGCAGCGGCGTCCCGGCTCGTGCCAGGAACGGGTTTCGCCGATGGAGCATTACGGCCGTCCATGATCTCCACACCGTCACACCTCCCCGCCGACGCGCAGACCGTCGCCCTCGCGGGGATCGGAGGCGATCTCGGCGGCCGTATCGCAACGGCCCTTTTGGCCCGCGGCGTCCAGGTCCGGGCGCTGGTGCGGAGCGGCTCCACGGCCCCCGTGCCCGGCGTGACGGCGGTCTCGGTCGACTACGCGGATGCGGCCGCCCTCGTAGCGGCCTGTCGCGGCGCGGACTGCGTCGTCTCCGCCCTCAACGGCCTGGAGCCGGTCATCCTCGACGCCCAGGGGCGCCTGCTCGACGCGGCGGTGGCGGCCGGGGTGCCGCGCTTTATTCCGTCGGATTTCTCCCTCGACTTCACCGGCACCCAGCCCGGCGACAATCGCAACCTCGACCTGCGCCGCGCCTTCATGGCGCGGGTCGACCGAACCCCGATCCGTGCGACCTCGATCCTCAACGGGGCCTTCGCGGACCTGCTGACGGGGGACGCCCCGATCGTGCTGCAACGGCCGCGCAAGGTCCTGTACTGGGGCGATGCCGACCAGCTCTTCGACTTCACCACGAAGGACGACGTCGCGCGCTACACCGCGTCGGCCGCCCTCGACCCCGCAGCGCCGCGCTTCCTGCGCATCGCCGGAGACGTGGTGACGGCCCGCGAACTGGCCGCGACCATGTCCGACCTGACCGGCAGACCCTTCGGGCTGTGGCGGGCCGGGGGACTCGGTCGGCTCGGGCTGCTGATCCGCGTGGTGCGCGCTCTGACCCCGGCAAGCGACGCCGTCTTTCCGGCCTGGCAGGGCATGCAGTACCTGCGCGACATGGCGAGCGGGCGGGGCAAGCTGGCGCCGCTCGACAACGGTCGCTACGGGACGGTGTCCTGGACCGACGCCCGCACGGTGCTGGCCCAGGGTCTCTGATCGGCCTCGCGTCGGCCCTTCGGAGCCCGTCCGATCAGGGGTGGTGCGGGTTCGAGGGGCCGGGATGACACCGGACCGATGTCGTGCCTGTCACGTCGGAGTTTTCCATTCCCCGCCAAGGCCTTCCATGCCGCGGCCGTCATAATCCTTGTCCGAAAGCTTGGACGCGCCTGACGACTTACCGGATGAACGCCGGCATGTTTCGAAATATTATTTTCGAAGACTTCGACTTTTTTGCCAAGCAAAACACCATTGCTTCGCAAGCCGCAATCCTGAAAGAAGCCATCGCGCGACACGTGACCGCCCAACCTCAAAACCTCACTTAACATCAGCGAACGACACGATCCCGTGTCGGCTGACCATGGTGCGCCGGACACACGAGACTGAATTTTACTGGATCTCGGCCGGCCGGGTTCATTAATCCGACATGACGTGATTGGATGTTGCAGCGTCGCTCTCCCGGCGCGTCCAGGCGGCATCGGCACAGGCTCGATGCGCAATCACAGTGTCGAAGGCCCCGTGTGGCGCCGGCCCGGTTGTGGCCGCGCAGGCCCGGGGCCGTTTTTTGAACAGGGCTTGCATGCGCATCGAGGCTCGATTCGGTCTGATCCTCGCCTTCTGCTTCGCCCTGGGCGTGGGCATCGCGGGCTACATCTCCTTCACCCTCGAGTTCCGCCAGGCGCAGGAGGAGATGCAGGAGAAGGCCAGCGTTCTCCTCACCATCGCCCTGTCCGTGCGCCGCTACACGGCGCAGGAGGTGGCGCCGCTGATCAAGCAACTCGACGACAAAGTCCATTTCCATCCGCAATCGGTGCCGTCCTACGGCGCGCAGAAGACCCTGGCCGGGCTCCAGAAGGAATTTCCGGATTACAGCTATCACGAGCGGTCGCTCAATCCGACCAACACGGCCGACCGCGCGGCCGATTGGGAGGTCGGCCTGTTCCGGGCGTTCCAGGAGAACCCGGCCCGGACGGAGCTCTCGGGAGAGACCGGGACCGCGACCGTCAAACGCTTCTATGTGAGCCGGCCCCTGCGGCTGACCGACCCGGCCTGCCTGGAATGCCACTCCACCCCCGAGGCGGCACCGGCCGCCATGGTCGCCAAGTACGGGGCGGGCAACGGCTTCAACTGGCAACTCGGGGATGTGATCGGCATCCAGCTCGTCGAGGTCCCCAAGAGCCCGATCGTGACGCGCGCCCTCAACGGGGTCCTGACCACGGTGGGGTCCCTCGTCTGCGTCTTCGTCCTGACGACGGCCATCTTCCTGCTGCTGCTGCGCCACTACGTGACGGGGCCGCTGGAGACCATCACCGGCGTGGCCCAATCGGTCAGCCTGAACCTGGGGCCGGCGCCGCAGCGGCGCGGCCGGGAGCTCGACGGGCAGTTCCACGATCTCGAACGCTCCATCACGCGGCTGAAGACCAGCCTCGACGCGGCGACGCGCTCGTCGCGCCCGCGCTCCGACGCCTGACGGAACCGGCGGCCCCATGTCCACCCTCGTCTTCATCGCGCTGGCGGCCCTCGTCTGGCTGCTCGACTTCACGGTGGCGCCCGACGACGGCCTCGCCAAGACTCTCCTGCCCGCCCTCGCGACGGGTCTCAGCGCCCTCGCCTTGGCCCGGCTGCTCGAACGGGCGCTCCTGCGCCTGCTCGCCGCGCGCGCGCGTCTGGGGAGTCATTCCGACCGGCTGCACACCATGCTGGCCATGGTGATCTATGCAGCGACCGCGCTGGGATGGCTGCATTACGCCCTGGGTCTCAACGTCACCAGTCTGCTGGCGACCTCGGCCGTCGTCACCCTGATCCTCGGCCTGGCTCTCCAGGCGACCCTTGGCAACCTCTTCACCGGGCTCTCTCTCGAACTCGAACGCCAGCTCCGGGTCGGCGACTACATCTTCAAGGGCCCGATCGAGGGCGAGGTCGTCGCACTCAAGTGGCGCTCGGTGTTCCTCAGGACGAGCAACAACACCCGCATCGTCCTGCCCAATAACGGGCTGACGACGGATGCCGTGGAGATCGTCCCCGGTGGGCAGCCGTCCCGACACACGGTCTTCTTCGCGGTCCGCTCCCACGTCCCGCCGATGGATGTGCTGGCCGTGACCGAGGATGTGCTCCGCAGCGGTGTGCCGAAGATCCACCTGGAGTTTCCGCCCTCGGCGGTCCTGGTGGGTCCCGATCCGGAACGCGGCTTCCTGCGCTACGGCGCCCGCTACTACACGCTGGAATGCCTGGAGCGGAGCAACATCGCCTCGAACCTGCAGGTCCGCCTCTGGTATGCCCTATCCCGCAAGGGCATTGCGATGGCGGGCTGGGGCGTTCCGCCTCGGGACGACGGGCGCCTCGTCGCCCCCTTGCCGCGCCTCGCCCAGGATCTCGTCGCCCGCCTGTTGCCCTTCGGCGAACGCCGGAGCTACGGTCCCAGCGAAGAGATCGCCCTGGGAGGCGGCGCGGCCCTCCTCCTGCGCGGCTCGGCGCGCGAGGAACGCGAGGCGCGCCTCGACGCGGAACGCGCTCAGCTCGCCCGTCTGCTGGATGACGGGCCGGACGAGCACGGCACCGTCCAGATGGCCGCAGCGCCCCTCGCCGTCATCGGGGAGCGCGCCGCCCGTCATCTCGGGCCTTACGCTTACGCCCTGGCGCACGGCTATGCCACGCGGACCGACGACCCGCGCCTGCTGCACCTCGCCCTGGCGAGCCATATCCAGGACGAACCCGACCGAGAGGTCTTCCTGGCCGAGGCGCCGCGCCACACCTCCCGCCGGCTCGAACCCGGCGCCGGCATCGGCTTCGCGCGCCTGCTCGCGCCGTCGACGCCCGGCAACGGTCGGATCGTGAGCAACCGTCGCTGCGAGATCCTGCACCTCTCGGCCGCCGCCCTGGGCGAGGCCATCGACCGCGCGGTGATCACACCAGCCGATCTCGCCGCCCACGACGCCGATCTTGCCGCGCACGATGTCGATCTCGCCGCGCACGATGTCGATCTCGCGCGCCGGCCCATCGATCCCGGCATCGCCCCGCCGGACGGGATGCCGGCGAACGCCCCGGCGTCGCAGGGCGATGCACTGACGAGGGTGGACATCCACTGAACCTCGCGGATCTGGGTGCGCGGAGCGGAAATTGTGGGCACGAAGAGCCGCGCGCGCCGTGGTCCCATCTTCGATACGCGGCAGATACGCGGGCGGAGAGACGGCCCTCGAAGCGACCCCAGCCTCGGCTCAAGCATTCCTCTACGCCGCAGCCGTCATGATTCTCGTCCGAAGGCTTGAACGCGCCTGATGACTTACCGGATGGGCTTTCGGGCCGAGTTGCGGCTCGAGACGAGCCGCAGGGCCGCCGGGGCGGGCCTGCCGGCCAGGATCGCCGCCGCCTTGCGGTGGAGTTCGCCGTCCTGGAACGGCTTCTGGACGATGCGGTCGGCGCCGACCTCGCCCGCCTGCATCAGGGCGGTGGTGTCGGCGTAGCCGGTCACGAACATCACCGGAAGGTGCGGCCAGCGCCGCCGGATCTCGCAGGCCGCCTCGGCGCCGTTCATGCCCGGCATGGCGAAGTCGAGCACGATCAGGTCGACGCAGGGATCCCCCTCCAGGGAGGCGAGGGCGGCGAGGCCGGAGCCCGCCTCGCGGACCTGATAGCCGGCCTCGAACAGGATGGTGGTGGTGACCTCGCGGACCGCGCTGTCGTCGTCGACCACCAGCACCACGGGCCGGTCCCCTGCGCTGCGCTGCGCGGCGCAGTCGATCCCCGGAGCCGGACTCTCGGCGGCGTCGGACCCGCCCTCGGCACGCGGAAGGTAGACCCGGACGGACGTTCCCTCGCCAAGCCGAGTGTCGATGCGGACGCCGCCGCCGGACTGCTTGACGAAGCCGTAGACCTGAGCGAG
This sequence comes from Methylobacterium sp. Ger2507, assembly GCF_055231875.1. Classification (NCBI taxonomy): domain Bacteria; kingdom Pseudomonadati; phylum Pseudomonadota; class Alphaproteobacteria; order Hyphomicrobiales; family Methylobacteriaceae; genus Methylobacterium; species Methylobacterium sp. Ger2507. The sequence goes on along the minus strand of NZ_JBUYVC010000001.1, from coordinate 4,310,479 downwards.
GCCGAGGCCCGAGCCCTTGTCGACCGCCTTTGTGGTGAAGAACGGCTCGAAGACTCGGGCCAGGACCTCGGGGGCGATGCCGGTGCCGGTGTCGCTCACCGCCAGCATCACGTACTCGCCGGGGGCCGGCTCCTCGGCGCGGGTCGGAGCCGGGGTCAGGCTGACATTGGCGGTCTCGATGGTGAGGCAACCGCCCACCGCCATGGCATCGCGGGCGTTGATCGCGAGATTCAGGATCACGAGTTCGATCTGCGTCGCATCGACGAGGGCCGACCACAGGTCGGATTGCAGCGTCATCTCGATCCGTACCGCCCCGCCGATCGAGCTCTGAAGCAGGTCGCGCATGGAGGAGACGGTCTGGTTCAGCTCCACCGGCGTCGGCTCGAGACGCTGCCGCCGCGAGAAGGCGAGGAGCTGGGCGGTGAGGCGAGCGCCCCGGTCGGCGGCTCCGCGCATCATCGTCAGGCGGCGCTGCGAGCGCTCGTCGTTCACCACCCGCTCCAGGAAGGCGATGTTGCCGGAGATCACCGTGAGGAGATTGTTGAAGTCGTGGGCAACGCCGCTGGTGAGCTGCCCGACCGCCTCCAGGCGTTGGGCCTGCCGCAGGGCTTCCTCGACCCGCTCGCGCTCGACGATCTGGCGATGCAGCTCGGCATTGCTGGCCGCGAGTTCGCTGGTCCGGGCCTCGACCCGCGCCTCCAGGGTCTCGTTGAGGTGGCGCAGGTCGCGCAGGGCGCGCTCACGCTCGGCATAGGCGCGCGCCTCGGCGAGCGCCCGCATGATGGTGCGGGGCAGGCGGTCGAGGCGCTGTTTGGTGACGTAATCGGTGGCCCCGCGCTTCAGGGCCTCCACAGCGACATCCTCACCGAGCGTCCCGGATACGAACACGAACGGGATTCCGGGGCAGCGGGCGCGGGCGATCGCCAGGGCGCTGAGGCCGTCGAAGGTCGGCAACACGTAATCGGCCAGGATGAGGTGGTGCTCGCACCGGTCGGCCGCAGTGGTGAAGTCGGCCGCGGTCATCACCCGGTCGAGGTCGTAGGGGTGGCCCAGATCGTCGAGCACCGCGCCGAGCAGTTCCGTGTCGAGGTCGCTGTCTTCCAGGAGAAGGATTCTCAACGGCTCCGATCCGAAGCCGTCCTGCATCTCCCGATCCGGATCACGCTGCGTCACGTGTTCGATGGCCATCCTCCTCCACGGTGCGGCGGCGGCTCGTTCAGCACCGCCCAGAACACGCCGAGATCCTGGATCGCCTCGAAGAATTCCGTGAACCCAACAGGCTTGACCACGAAAGCGTTCACGCCGAGATCGTAGGACCGCACCAGATCAGTCTCCTCGCGCGAGGATGTGAGCATCACCACCGGGATCGCGCGGGTTCGGATATCGCCCTTGACCTGGGCCAGGACCTCCAGGCCGTCCACCTTCGGCAGCTTGAGGTCGAGAAGCACCACCGCAGGATCACGGCTGTCCCGCATCTCGTAGGCGCCGCGGCGGTACAGAAAATCCAGGGCCTCGGCACCGTCGCGACAGATGACGATCTCATTGGCGAGCTGGCTCTTCTCCAGCGCCGCGAGGGTGAGTTCGATGTCGTTGGGATTGTCCTCGACGAGGAGGATCGGCTTCAGGTCCGCCATGGCTCAGCGTGCTTCCCTCGAATTCCTCGGCGAACGGGACCTGCCCCCGGCATTCGGATTGGGGACCGGAGTCGGTGTCGGAAGGGTGAAGTAGAAAGTCGCGCCAGCATCCACCGCACCCTCGGCCCAGGTGCGGCCGCCGTGGCGCTCGACGATGCGGCGGACGTTGGCAAGGCCGATGCCAGTCCCCTCGAACTCTTCGACCCGGTGAAGGCGCTGGAACACGCCGAACAGCTTGCCGACATAGGCCATGTCGAACCCGACGCCGTTGTCGCGGACGAAGAACACCGCCTGACCGGAGGGGGCGCCTTCCGGATCGAGGCCGGTCGTCGGCGCCTCGAGGCGCCCGATCTCGATCGTCGCCTCGGCCCGGTGCCGGGTGTACTTGATGGCGTTCGAAAGCAGATTCTCGATGACGAGGCGCAGCATCACCGGGTCGGCATGGACCCGGCCGAGCGGCCCCACCGTCCAATGGATGGTCCGGTCCGGTCCGGCGTCCCGCAGGGTCGAGCGGCGAACCTCTTCGACCAGGGCATTGAGGTCGCCCGTGACCGGGTTCAGGGCGTTGCGGCCCATCTGCGAGAAGCGCAACAGGTTGTCCACCAGGGTGCCGGCCGAGAAAGCGGCCTCCACGATGGTGTCGATGTAGTGCCGGCCCTTCTCGGACAGGCGGCTGCCCTCGCGCGAGCGCAGCAGCTCCGAATAGCCGACGATGTGCCGGAAGGGCGCGCGCAGATCGTGGCTGACCGAGTAGGAGAACGCCTCCAGCTCCTTATTGGAGCGCTGCAGTTCCTCGCTGAGGGAGGCGAGTTCCTCCGCCCGGCGCAGCACGATGCCGAGCACGGAGGTCCGAAGATCCTTCACTGCGTCGGTCTCGGCACGGGACCAGGGCAGGGAGCGGCCCTGCAGCGTCTCTTTCCAGGTCTCGAAGGATTTGCGCGGGTGCAGGCGCTGCGGCCCACCGGCCGGATCAGGCACCGCCGCCTTGGTGGGATCACCGCCCCACTTGACGGTGCGCACCACCTCCGGCCTGAACCACAACACGTAGCTGGCGTATTTCTGCGAGATCGAGATCGCCAGGAGGCCGCTTGCCCGCGCGGCGAAGGCCCGCGCCGGAGGATAGGCCTCGCCGAGGAAGTCGGTGACGACGAGATCCGCACCGCCGGGGCCGCTGGACAACCACTGGTAGATCGCCCGAACCTCGGGTTCCTGCGGGGTCGCCCCAATCAGCCGGCAGCTGTCGGAGGTGATCACCGCCGCTCCGGAGGCGCCGGCCAGGGCCAGCACGTCGTCGGGATGCTGCAGCAGGCCGTCGACGAAGTTCTCCTCCTCCGCCATATAGCCCAGCAGCTGGGCCTGGATCGCCCCCAGCCGCAGGCGCTGCTCGGCCTCGGCACCGCGCTCCTTGGCGGCGAGCTGCAGCGCGAAGATGCGGGTGAGGAAGTCGCAGGCGTTGCGGGCCTGAAGAGGCACCCGGCGGGCCTCGCGATTGTGGCAGGAGATCAGGCCCCAGAGCGCACCGTCGACCAGGATCGACACCGACATCGAGGCCATCGTGCCCATGTTGCGCATATATTCGACATGCACCGGCGAGACGCTGCGCAGGATCGACTGGCTGAGGTCGAGGGGCTCAGCGTCGGCGAGCGCGGCCTCCCGCAGGATCGGCACCGGCCGATAGCCCGCATCCGGGATGATCCGCAGGCGATTGCGACGGTAGAGTTCCCGCGCCTGGGCCGGAATGTCGGTCGCGGGGAAGCGCAGGTCGAGATAGGAGGGCAGGGCGCCGTTCCCGTCCTCGGCGATGACGGTACCGTGCCAGTCGCGATCGAACCGGTAGACCAGGGTTCGGTCGAAGCCCGTGATGTGGCGGATGTCGACCGCCACGAGATCGCACAGCTCCGCCACCGAGGCGGCCTCGTGCAGGCCCTCGACGAAGCGGCTGAGGCGCGGATAGAGCGCGTCCAGGCTGTGCTCGGAGGCGAGCGCGTTCGGGACCGCCTCGAATTCGAGGACGGCAAGATCGCTCGCAGCAGGATCGCCCGCAGCAGGATCGCCCGAACCCAAATCGCCCGGACAATGAACCGCGAGATCGTAGGCCCCGAGACCTTCGGGTGTTTCCAGCGTCACGGTGCGCAGATATTGCGCGCCGTCGCGCGCGCTCTCGCCAAAATCCCGCGGCAGAAGCCCGTCCAGGCTCGGGAAGACTTCGGCGAAGCGGCGTCCGAGCACCCGTTCGATCCCGCCCGGCACATTGGCGCTCGCCTCGACGATCCGACCGTCGGCAATCCGGAAAGCGATGAGGAACCCGTGAGGCTGGATCGTCCCGAGCCGGTGAATCGGCTCTCGGTCGCAGGCCGTCAGGGCCTCGGCCGGTGGCGATTCTAAGGTCAGGCTCAAGACATTCGCTCCCTGCTGACAGCCCCGCCGTGCCGACCCGGAATGCGGTGCCTACGCGGATCGGCCGGCAGGCGCAACGCACTCCGTTGTGTCGGGTACATAACATTGCGCGATCCGTCGCATCGCGTAATCCGGCCTATCCGTGAGCCGTACGAACCACGATCCGCAGGGCCTCGCTCCCCCCGCCTCATCGGCGGGCCCGGCCCCCGGCGACCGGGAGGCCTGCGCCAGCGGTCGACATCGGACCGGATCGCTCTAGCTTCCCCGCACAGAAGGCAGGAACCCGGCAGGAACCCGGAAGACGGGGACCGGTCGAACCCATGCAACCGAGGGGGGAACAGGATGGCCAAGCCCGATCGCGTGGACCCTTCTCCGCCGGACCTGCTGCCGCCGTGGCGCACCGAGGCGCGCGCGGCGCTCCAGGCGGAGGCGCGGGCCTTCGCCAGAGACGTCGTCATGCCACTGGCCGACGAACTCGACCCGCAGAAGGCGGAGATGCCGCGGACCCTCATCGACCGGATGGCGGCCAAGGGCTGGTTCGGCATCACCATTCCGGCCGAGCAGGGCGGCCTCGGCCTCGGGGTGTTCGAGTACTGCCTGGTATCCGAGGAACTGGCCCGCGCCTGGCTCTCGGTCGGCAGCATCCTGGCTCGCGGCCAGGGTCTCGGCACCCAGACTCTCGATCCGGAGCGGCGCCGGAGCCTCCTCGAGAAATCCGCCCGGGGTCAGTGGATCGGCAGCATCGCGCTGTCCGAGCCGACGGCGGGCTCCGATCTGGCCGGCGTGCAGACCCGGGCGGTGCGCGACGGCGACACCTGGGTCCTCACGGGAACCAAGCGCTGGGCGGGCTTCGCCAAGGCGGCGGACTTCGTCGAGGTTCTGGCCCGTACCCGCGACCCGGAGCCCGGCGAGCCGCGCTCGGCCGGTTTGGAGCCTTTCCTGGTGGTCAAGGAGCCCGGGACCTTCCCGCCCGGGATGACCGGACGGGTGATCGACAAGATCGGATATCACGGCTTCCTGACCTTCGAACTCGATCTCGACGGCGTGCGGGTGCCGGAGAGCGACCGTCTGACCGGGCTCTACGGAGACCAGGGCGCGGATGCGGATTCGGGTGGCTTCGCCTCGGTCCAGCGCGGCCTCAACATCGCGCGGGTGCACACGGCGGCCCGCGCGGTCGGCGTCGCCCGGGCGGCGCTGAAGGACACCCAGGCCTACCTGCAGGAGCGTGAGCAGTTCGGTCACCCGATCGGCGATTTCCAGGCCCTGCGCTTCGCGCTCGCCGACATGGCGGCCGATATCGCGCAAGCACGCGCCTTCTGGAACCAGGTCGCGCATCTGCTCGATGCCGGCGAACCGGCGGAGAGCGAATCGGCGATGGTCAAACTCGTCTGTACCGAGATGGCCGTGCGGGTGACCAACCAGGCGATGCAGCTCCATGGCGGCAACGGCTACACCACGGAGCGCCGGGTCGAGCGCTACTGGCGCGACGCGCGGCTGACCACGATCTTCGAGGGCACCAGCGAAATCCAGCGACGCATCATCAGCGACCGGATGCTGCCCAAGCCCTGACACGCGTGACGCGGCGCTGACGAACCCCGACGGGTGTCAGCGCCCGCCCATCACCAGACGTAGCTTGTCGGCGAGATCCTCGCGCCGATACGGCTTGTTGAGGAGCGGCAAGTCCACGGGGACACCCTGCTCGCCGAGCGCCGAGCCGGTATAGCCGGAGGCGAGCAGCACCCGCAGGCCGGAACGCAGCGTCCGGGCATGGGTGGCGAGTTCAACCCCGTTCATGCCACCCGGCATCACCACGTCCGAGAACAGGATGTCGATCCGCTCCGGCCCCTTCAGGCGGTCCAGCGCCTCGGCCGCATGCGTGGCGGTGAGGGTGCGGTAGCCGAGTTCGGACAGGCTCTCGACCGCCATCTCCAGAACGGCCGCCTCGTCCTCGACCACCAGAACGACCTCGCCCTCCACCGCCCGGCGCAGAGGCAGGAGTGCGTCGGTGCGCAGGCTCGCGATTGCGGGCTCGGCCGAGCGCGGCAGGTCGATGGTGATGGTGGTGCCCTGGCCGGGCGCGCTCGTGACGCGGACCTGACCGCCGCCCTGGCGGGCGAAACCGTAGACCTGGCTCAGGCCGAGGCCGGTGCCCTTTCCGACATCCTTGGTGGTGAAGAACGGCTCGAACACCCGCGCGGCTGTGGCCGCATCCATGCCGAGGCCGGTATCGATGACGCAAACGCGGACATAGTTTCCCGGCGTCAGGTCGGACAGGGCGCCGCGGCGCTCCGGCGTCACGGCGAGGTTCTGGGTCCGGATCGTCAGGGTGCCACCGCCCGGCATGGCATCGCGCGCATTGACCGCGAGGTTGAGGATGGCGCTCTCGAACTGGCCGGGATCGAGGCGGACCGGATCGAGAGCCGCGTCGAGGTCGAGGATCAGAGCCACGGTCTCGCCGACCGCGCGCTGAAGCAGGCCCTGGAAGTCCTTCAGCAGATGGTTGGGATTCACGGTCTCGGGCCGCAGCACCTGCCGCCGCGAGAACGATAGCAGTTTCTCGGTGACCTCGGCCCCGCGTCGCGCCGCGGTCATCGCCGAGGTCGCGAGGCGCTCGACGCGCTGCGCGTTGTCCGGTCGGCGCACGATCATGTCGAGATTGCCGACGATCACCGTCAGGAGGTTGTTGAAGTCGTGGGCGACACCGCCGGTGAGTTGGCCGATCGCCTCCATCTTCTGCGACTGATTCAGGCGCTGCTCGGCCTCGCGCCGATCGGTGGTGTCGATGACCACCCCCGCCAGGGTGGCGGGACGGCCGTCGGCGCCGCGATAGAGGCGGCCGCGCACGTCGATCCAGCGCTCGGCGCCATCGCCGGCTCGGGTGATCCGGCACTGGAAGCAGAGCGTGGACTCATCCTCGGCCCGTGCCAGGGCGGCCTCCACCAGGGCGCGGTCCTCAGTCACCACATGGCCGATGAAGTCGGCGAGGCCCCAGCGCGGCAAGAGACTGTCGTAGCCGAAGATGCGGTCGTGGCGCAGGGTGCGCCGGGCCTGTCCGTTGGCGAGATCGAGGGTCCAGTCGCCCATGTCGGCGGCCTCGAGCGCCACCGCGAAGTTGTCGCGTGCGATCTCGAGTTCCGCCCGCTGGCGCTCGCTCGCCTCGGCCGCCGATTCGGCGGCGCCGTACAGAACGTCGACCTCGCGCAGATAGACCCCGAGGACGATGATCCCGGCCATCAGGGCCTCGAGCCGCCCGGCGAACCAGCCCACCGTGCCGCGCGCCGCCCCCACGAGGGTGATCAGGTTGTCGAACACGAGGAGCAGCAGCGAAACCGCGAGCCAGAGCTGGAGCACGCTGCGCAGGCGCGTCGTCCAGCACAGGGTGGCCAGCGCCGCAACGGTCAGGACAACGACTCCGGGGCCGATGCCGGAGGTTGTCAGAAGCCAGTACTTGTCGCCCTCGACGCTGCGCGGCAGGTAATCGACATAGTCGGTGATGATCCAGGTCAGCGCGGCGACGACGGCCGTCACCGCCAGGGCTGTCAGGCCGCCGACCCGGGCGACGCGATGGCTCGGCACGGCGCGCGGGCGCTGATCGCCCTCCATGATCGCATACGGAAGCGCGAAGAGCGGTGGCGCGAGATGCCACAGGGTCCAGAGCCAGGTCGTTGTGCCGGGACCGGACCCGATGATCCGCCCCGGGCCGAACAGGCCCGGAAAGGTCAAGAGCTGTATCGCGACGATCTCGGTGGTGCAGAGGCTGCCGGCGGCCAGTACCAGGAGCGGGACCGAGCGGGTCCGCCTGAACTGCGCGAAGAACAGGCATGTGGTGACGGCGTAGACCGTGATCAGCGCCGCCTGATAACTGGGAACGAAGCCCGGCATCGCCCCGATGGGATCGGCCGCGATGGGCAGGAGCGCGAGGGTCAGGACACCGAAAGCAAGAGAGACGACCGCCGCGAATCGGGTCTGGAGGCGCGTCGGTCCGGCATCCGCGAAGGTCGAGAGGCCTGAAACACCAGCGTTTTTCGGCACGGTCTACCTCCTGGCCGCACGTCACAGGCGAATCGCCCGGCCGCCAGGACCAAAGCTGGTGTACCACCGATGAGCTTGGTCGCACACGGTCCGGGCAACCCCGGATGTCCGTCGATTATTTGAAAGAGGACACGCTGTTGCTACGCGGCGACAGGCTGTTGCTACGGGGCGAATGCCATGGCGCAGATCCCCACCGACCACGAATCGCGTTTCATGCATGTTTCGAGGCGGAATTCGAAAAGACGAACACTTGATATGCAAACCTTGGTATAATGGCGTCGACCAAAGGAATCACATCGATGATCCGCTGTATAATATCGCGCCTCTCCAGGTTGGCTAGGATGTGAGCACGAACCGAGGACTGGCGACACGAAGTGTTCAGTCCACGGGTCGCCATCGAAACCACTATCCAACCGGAGACATCCCATGATCAAGCAACTCGCCACCCTCGCGGTTCTCCAGCTCGGCCTCGTCGCCCCTGCCTTCGCGACGCCGATGCATCACCCGGTCGCCACCCGGCAGGGCGCCGATATCGCCACGACCGGCTCGCTCCCGACCGAAAGGGCGCCGCAGGCCGGCCGAAGCCTCGACAGCTCGGCCAAGGGCGGCAACGCCGACGAGACCAATCATGCGGTCCCGAATTTCGGCACGACGTCCGGCGGCCCCGCCTTCTGACTCCCGTCCAGTCCGGCCCGCCGCCGCGCGGCATCTCCAGGGAGACCGACCATGAACCTGCTCGTCCGGCCCTTCCTCGCAGCCGCCCTGGCCCTCGGGTCGACGGCACCCTTCGCCCAGACCTACACACCCCCGGCGGGGCTCGCCGCCGCCGGGGCACCGGGGGGCCAGACCGCCCGAACCCCGGCGACACAGGATCGGGGGGAGGGCGCCCCGCGCCGCCATCACGGCCTCCTGCGCACCCACCCGTGACGGGAAGCGAGTCAGGGATCCGGATGTAGGAAGGCGTGGACCGCCTGGACAACCACCGAGCCCTCGCCGACGCCGGAGGCGACCCGCTTCACCGAGCCCGCCCGGACGTCGCCGACGGCGTAGAGGCCGGGCACGACGGTGGCGTAGGGCGACGTGGCCGGTAGCCCGTCCCGGTTCATCCCCGTCGGCACGAAGCCCTTCGGATCGAGGGCGAGGCACTCCGCCAGCCATCCGGTGTTCGGCACCGCGCCGATCATGACAAAGATGTTCCCGATCGGCCGGGTCTCGCCGAGGCCGGTCGACCGGTCGCGCCACGTCACCGACGTCAGCGTATCGTCGCCGTGCAGCGCCTCGATCTCGGTCCGGGTATGCAGGGTGATGCGCGGCGACGACGCGATCCGACGCACGAGATAGTCCGACATGGTGGCGGCCAGCCCGTCCGCCCGCACCAGGAGATGGACGTGCGCCACGGTGCGGGACAGGAACATCGCGGCCTGACCGGCCGAGTTCCCGCCGCCGACCACGATCACCTCGGCGCCCGTACAGAGCTGCGCCTCCATGGCCGTGGCGGCGTAATGAATGCCCTGGCCCTCGAAATGGGCGTAGCGCGGCAAGTCCAGCCGGCGATAGCGCGCCCCCGTGGCAGCGATGACCGCACGGGCCGGGACGCTTCCGCCGTCCTCCAGGACCACTCGGAAGGCCGAACCGCCGCAATCGAGCTGCGCCGCCATGCGGGAGATCGCGAGCCGCGCCCCGAATTTCTGCGCCTGGACCTGGGCCCGACCGGCGAGCGCCTGGCCCGAGATGCCGGTGGGAAAACCCAGATAGTTTTCGATTTTCGAGGAGGTCCCGGCCTGCCCGCCCGGGGCCATCCCCTCGATCACGATGGTGTCGAGTCCCTCTGAGGCAGCATAGACGGCGGCCGCGAGGCCCGCCGGACCGGCGCCGATCACCGCAACGTCGTAGATGCGGCCCGGGTCGAGGGCTTCCGTCAGGCCGAGCGCATCCGCCAGGGCCGCGTTCGAGGGATTGCGCAGCACGGCCTCGCCCGGGGCGATCACCACCGGCAGGTCGGCTGCCGTGAGGCCGAACCCCTGGAGGGCGTGCCGGGCCTCGGGGTCGAGGGCGATGTCGAGAATGCGGTGGGGATAGGCGTTGCGAACGAGGAAGCGTTCGAGACGCAACGTTTCACGGTGATGGCCAAGGCCGATCAGCACCACGCCGCCCCGTCCGTGCCGGATCAGTCCGACCCGGCGCAGGATGAACGCCCGCATGATGATCTCGCCGATATCCGGCTCCGCCGTCACCAGGCGGCGGAAGTCGCTGCGCGGGATGCGGACCACCCACGTCTCCACGGCGGCCCGGCCCGAAACCAGGATCTCGCGATCGTTGAGCAGATCGAGTTCGCCGGTGAACTGGCGGGCGGTGTGCACGGTGAACACCGTGGCGGCCCCCGCATGATCGGTCTCGAACATGTCGACCTGACCCGAGAGGACCAGGAAGAAGTCCACGCTGCGCTGGCCGCGCGAGAACAGCAGCGTCCCGGCCGCAAGGATCTCCTCGGTGCCATAGGCGGCCACCCGCTGCGCCATTTCCGCACTCAGGTGGGGAAAGGTCTGCGCGGAGCGATCGTCGCCCCCGGCGTCCGGTGCCACATCCGTGGACGCCGAATCTTGGGGCGCCGAATCTTGGAGCGCCGAATTCGTGTCGGTCACGTCAGCGCACTCCGTGTCTTCGAACGCGGTGTTTTAGATCCGGCGGGGCGCTCGGGCCACGCCTGATCCGCGCGCCGTCCCGCCGGGTCGGTGCGAGCAATGCTGGACGACGGCGTCGCGTCGCGCTTGTCCGATCGCGCGTCGTTTTGTACGGAGCCGCCCCCATCGAGGCGTGGGGTGATCCGACGCGGAACGCGCCCGGACACAGGGATTGGATCGTCCAATCTGCAAGCGGAACATGCAAGATTCGCAGTCCTGTCTGGATCGAGGACAGGGGGTCGGCTGCCGGTCCCGGCAAGCCCGGGAGGAACGGAGCGAACGCATGCGGACGCAGACCCGAAAGGCGCGGAGCCGTGTGCCGTGAAGGTTGTGCGTCGAGCCCGGCTGTCGTCGGCCGTCCCGAGCCGACGGAGACGCACGCTCGTCCCGAGCAGGCTCGCGAGGTTTCGATGGACGCGCGCCTCGTAGCCGGTCCATCCGCTCTCGGCACCGGCGACGAAGGCCGCAGACGCCTGAGAGGCCTCGGCGCGCTCGCGCTCGGCTGTGCGGCGGCGCTGTTCCTCATCGATGCGTTCACCCCGCTGGAGGGGGCGGTGGCCGTCCTCTACGTCGTCGTCGTGCTGATGGCGGCGCGGGCCTTCGAGCGGAATGGCGTCATCCGGGTGGCGATCGGCTGCCTGATGCTGACGGCGGTGGCCTACCTGCTGTCGCACGACCCGCTCGACCGCGATTCCGCATTGCTGCGCGCCTTCGTCAGCCTCGCGGCGATCGGGGTGAGCACTCTGCTGGTGCTGCGCAACCAGGCGACCGCCACCATCCTGGCCGAGCAGGCCGAACTGCTCGAACTCACCCACGACCCGATCTTCGTGCGCGCGCCGAGCGGGATCGCGACGTTCTGGAACCGGGCGGCGGAGGATCTCTACGGCTGGCGCCGGGACGAGGTTCGGGGCCGGCGGGTCCACGCGCTGCTGCGCACCGTCTTCCCGGACGGGGAGGCGGCGATCCGGGCCGAATTGATGCGAACCGGGCGATGGGAGGGCGAGCTGGTCCAGTCCGTCCGGTCGGGGGCCAAGGTGGTGGTCGAGAGCCGCTGGTCGCTCCAGCGCGATGCGCGCGGCGAGCCGGTCGCGATCCTGGAGACCAATACCGACATCACGGAGCGCCGCCGCGCACACGCAGCCCTGGTGCAGAGCGAGCGTCGCTACCGCACCATCTTCGACAGCGCGCGGGTCTCGATCCTGCAGCAGGATTGGCGAGCGGTCCGGGCGGCCCTCGATGCGCTCCCGGCCGAGACGCGCGCAACGCTCGGGACCTATCTCGACGGGCATCCCGAGATGGTTCGCTCCCTGCGCCGCAGCGTCACCATCGTCGAGGCGAACGCGGAGATGCGGCGCCTGATCGGAGCCGGGGAGGAAGCGGCGCCCCCCCGCACCCTCGACGCGTACCTGCCCGACGACGAGCCGACCTTCGCCGCTTCCCTGGCCGCACTCGCGCGCGGCGACGCGTTCTTCGAGGGCGAGACGGCGATCCGGACGCTGTCGGGCGCACGGGTGCCGATCCTGTTCGGCATCACCTTCCCCTCCGAGCCCGGCGGGTTCGAGTGCGTGCTGGTCTTCGCGGTCGACATCACCGAGCGCAAGCAAGCCCAGGAAGCACTCCTCGCCGTCCAGGCCGAGCTGGCTCACGCCGCGCGCGTCACCACGCTCGGCGAACTGACTGCCTCGATCGCCCACGAGGTGAACCAGCCCCTGGCGGCGATCGTCACCAATGCCGAGGCGGCCCTGCGCTGGCTTCGACGGGACGTTCCAGACCTGATGGAAGCCGCATCGGCCCTGCGCCGGGTCGTGGCAAGCGGCACGCGCGCGGGCGAGATCGTGTCCCGCATCCGCACCTTCCTGGCCAAGGCACCGCCCCCGCGCGACTGGATCGACCTGCGCGAGATGATCGACGAATCGGCCCAGTTGCTGGAGCGTGAATTGGCGCGCAGCGGCGTGCGCCTGATGCGCGAGCTGGCATCCGATCTGCCCGCCATCCTGGGCGACCGGGTGCAGGTGCAGCAGGTGCTGATCAACCTGATGATCAATGCCGTGCAGGCCATGGCGACGGTCGACGACCGTCCCCGTCGTCTCATCCTCCGGGTCGCAGCGGACGCAGCAGCAGTCCGCGTCACCGTGGCGGACAATGGCGCGGGCATCCCGGATGAGGTCATCGAGCAGGTGTTCCGACCCTTCTTCACCACCAAGCCCGACGGGATGGGCATGGGGCTGGCGATCTGCCGCTCGACCATCGAGGCCCATGGCGGTCGCCTCTGGGTCTCCGGCCACGAGGGGCCAGGCGCCGCCTTCCACTTCACGATCCCCACGACGCCCGGGAGGCGTTCATGAGACGCAACGGCGCAACGGAACCCGCCCGACCTCCGGCCGCGCCGCCCACGGTGTTCGTGGTGGACGACGACAGCGATCTCCGGGACGCACTCTCGGGCCTCCTGCGCTCGGTCGACCTGCCCTGCCTCAGCTTCGGCTCGGTGACGGATTTCCTCGCCGCGCCACGCCCACCGGGCGGGGGCTGCCTCGTGGTCGACGTCCGGTTGCCGGGGGTGAGCGGCCTCGACTTCCAGGATCAGATGAGCGCGCTCGGGATCGACCTGCCGATCATCCTGATGACCGGGCACGGCGACATCCCGATGTCGGTGCGGGCGATGAAGGCCGGAGCGGTGGATTTCCTGGCCAAGCCCTTCCGCGAGCAGGACCTGCTCGACGCGATCGCAGCCGCCCTCGCGCGCGATTCGCATCAGCGCAGCGCCCACGCGGCCCTGGACGGCCTGAAAGGCGATTACGCGACCTTGACGCCGCGCGAGCGCGAAGTGATGGCGCAGGTCACCGCCGGTTTGCTCAACAAGCAGGTCGCGGGCAATCTCGGGCTCAGCGAGATCACGGTGAAGATCCATCGGGGCCAGGTCATGCGCAAGATGAAGGCGCGGTCGCTGGCCGATCTGGTCCGCAGCGCGGAAGCCCTCGGCATCTCGCCGGGCCGAGATCGACCGGGAGCGTCATCGCTGTCGCCGCGACGGTCCCCGAGGATGGAGGGCGAGCCCCCGGCCTGACGGCAAACCTCCGTATGATTCCCAGCGGCGATGCCGAAGCCCATATCAGAGCATGGGCCAACGCCTCCGGATCGCCGTGACCGGGCAGCAAACCCCGGGGTCAAGCCATGCCAGCAGTGCCGGTGATCGCCATCGTGGACGATGACGAGGAGGTGCGGATCGCCACCGGAAGCCTGGTTCGCTCCCTCGGCTACACCGCCCGCATCTACGCCTCCGGACGCGCCTTCCTCGAATGCCACGACGCGCCGGTGCCCGACTGCGTCCTCACCGACGTGCAGATGCCTGGAATGTCGGGCCTGGAGATGTACCAGGGCCTGCTCGCCCGCGGCTCGACCGTGCCGGTGATCTTCATGACGGCGTTCCCCACCAACCGCCTCCGCGACACCCTTCTGGCTGCCGGCGCCAGCGACTTCCTCAAGAAGCCCTGCGACGGGGCCGAGATCATCCGGTCCCTGCACCGCGCCCTGCACACCGGGACCCGATCCACCTGAGCCGCTCCTGCCGGACGGAATCGCGCCGCGACGCGCGCCCCAGTCAGGTGGGAATCCGTTGCCCGTCCCAGGCAAAGACGCCGCCCGAATCCGGGGGATTCAACCCGTCGAGCACCGCCAGGAGGTGGGCCGCGCTCACCTCCGGCGTGAACAGACCCGGAGCCCCGGCATCGGGCCGGAACGGCCGGGACAGGCCGGTCGCCACCGTTCCGGGATGGAGGCCGGCCACGATCGCGTCGGGATGGGTGCGCTTCGCCTCGATGGACAGGGTCCGGAGGATCTGGTTCAGCGCCGCCTTCGAGGCACGATAGGCGTACCAGCCGCCCAGGCGATTGTCGTCGATCGACCCTACCCGCGCCGACAGGGCGGCGAAGACGCTGCGTCCGCTCCGGGGCAACAGCGGCAGGAAGTGCTTGGCCACCAGGGCAGGACCGATGGTGTTGACGGCGAATACCGTCGCCATGGCGGCCGGGTCGAGGGTGCGGATCGCCTTCTCGGGTACCAGTCCACTCTGATGCAGGAGGCCCGTGGCGACGATGACGAGCCCAACCGGCCCGCAGCGCGCCACGCGCTCGGCCGCGGCAGCAATCGAGGCCTCGTTGGTCACATCCACGCAGCCGTAGCGGACCGGTTCGGGGACGACGTCCCCCAGGGCGGCTCCCGCACGGGACAGGGCGAAGACGCTAGCGTGCTCCCCACCCAGCGCGAGAGCGCCGACGAGCGCGCGGCCGAGCCCCCCGGAGGCACCGATCACCACAGCGCTGGCCATAGCTTCATTTACCCTGTCAATTTTGCTGGAACCGTTCGGACACCTTCGACGTTTCGGGGCGGAATCCGATGCGTCTCGAGCAGGTCCGGGGAGCTGGTGAGACGCTATGGCTGCACAGGCTCCAAGGGTAGATGAATGAGTACATCCTCGGCGTCGCACCCGGGTTCTGCACGGTTTCATCGTATTCGGCATCGCGAACGGGCCGCGCCGCGCGCGGCGGGTCCGGTGAGTTCGGTGGGGAACGCACAACGCCCGAAATTTGTGGTGCCGGAGCCCGTGGGATGGAACCCACAACACTTGTTCGAGGCCCCAGTGGGCGGAACCGGCACTTTCCATCCGGTTCTTCGGCCTCGCTGAGCATCAGGCTCTTCCAGCCTGGGTGGATCGCCACGAGCGGCAAGGTTGATGGAGTTCACGAGAGACGCGACAGGATTTCGCCGCGTTTGTCTGACACTGCGTTCTCCTTATCGTGCGTAGAAAATCGATTTCCCCTCAACGCCTATGAACAAGCACACCGACAGTGCAGCAGTTCATCAAATGACACACTTCTAGCCTATTATCGTTACAACAGAGATTCGGCCCTCGGAAGCAATCGGACAATCAATCAAAACTGTCGATTGTAAGCCGCCTCGGTATAAAAAGTGGCAGCATTGTTCATCACCTGCTCTGACATTGCCTCTCTGTCCCAAAATACGCCTGCACGTATTTTTTTATGGTGCGGCCAGCGGCGTGTTTCTGCTATGGGACCCGCAACAGCGCTCCCGAACGTCCAAAAATGGCGCGAAATTCCTAAATTCGATGTGGCACGAATTTCGCTGAAATTGGCCAACATCTGATTAACTGCTGTTCGAAAGGACACCGATATGAAACGGGATGATTACGTGGCGGCAGAACAATCGAACCTTGCGTTTCCTCTCAGCCAGACCCAGTCTCGTCACATCGGTTTGGCGGCAAAGCGCAGTGTGGATGTCTCGATCGCCCTGATCACCCTGTTCCTTCTGCTTCCGCTGATGGCCGTTCTTCTGGTCGCGGTCTGGGCTCAAGATGGTAAATCGCCCATTTTCCGTCACCGCCGCATCGGCCTCGGCGGACGGACCTTCGATTGCCTCAAGATCCGGTCGATGATGGCCAATGGTGATGCCCTGCTTCAGGAGCATCTTGCGCAAAGCCGCTCTGCACGTGCGGAATGGGACGCAACCCACAAGCTCACAAACGATCCGCGGATCACCCCGCTCGGTCATATCCTCCGCAAGACCAGCCTCGACGAGTTGCCCCAGCTGATCAACGTTCTGAAGGGCGAGATGAGCTTGGTCGGTCCCCGGCCCATCGTGCAGGCAGAGGTTGCCCGTTATGGCGCCGCCTTCCAGACCTGCTTCTCAGTCACGCCCGGCGTCACCGGACTGTGGCAGGTCTCCGGTCGCAGCAACTGCTCCTATGCCGAGCGAGTCGAGATGGACCTTGCCTACGCCCTGGACTGGTCGTTCTCACGCGATCTTTCGATCCTGGTCCGCACGGTCCCGGCCGTGCTCGCCCAGCGCGGAAGCCGCTAAGCGCGCCCCGCCCGATCGCGCCGATATCTCATCTGCGAGATGTCGCATCCGCGCGATCGGATGTTCCATACCCCTCGCCATCCCGCCTTGGACGGTGACGGAACGGCGAACCGGGCCGCGTGAACGAGGGACGCGAACCCGATTCGCCGGCCATCCCTCGCATGGGGGCGGGCAGGGGACGGCACGACACGCTTGCGCGTTCGATGTTGCTCGGGTGTTTCAATTGCAGCCGTTGCAGATCCCGCTGGTGATCTCCGAATCCTTCTTCTGCTGCGGCGTGCGGCGTTCCTTCTCGGCGGACATCTCAGGCCCCGCGGTACTGCCCGGGGGCTTGGTCCGCCCGACGCTCGACGTGTTGGGTGCGGTCTTGGTGGACAGGGCTCCACCGCCCGTCCCGGTCTGAGCCGGGATTTCCGCTCGCGCCGATCGCGTCCCAATGATGGCGAGCGGCAGAACCAAGGCGAGCGCAGCCTTGATCAGCACAATCTTCGTGGCCATGAACCTTTCTCCTTTCGCGCGCCAACCGCGCGCGACGGATCGGTTCAGGCAGGCCCGGAGCTCGGGCGCTTCGAGCCTGCGGCGACATCTACCAGCGAATGGTCACGGAGCCCGTAATGCGGCGGCCATCACCGTAGTTGCAGCCGGTATAGCCGGCGAGCAGCGCGCAGGTCCCGACATAGACCCGGTCGAACAGATTGTTGGCTGCAACCTGGAAGCGCCAGCTGTCATAGGTGTAGCGGATCGAAGCATCGGTGAGGACGTAGCCCTTCACCGGGACCGTATTCTGCGCGTCCGCATAGGTATCGCCGATGTAGCGCAGGCCGACGCCGAATCCGAGGCCGCGGAAGGCGCCGGTCTGGACCGTGTAGTCGAGCCAATTCGAGATCACGATGTTGGGCACCTGGATCGGCCGCCTGCCGATCGCGCTGAGGCCGGCCGGCGGCGTGTCCCGCGTGACCCGCGCATCGAGTGCGGTGAGTGAACTCAGCAGGCGAAACCCGCTGCTGAGTTCGACCGTTCCCTTGATCTCGAAGCCGCGCACGTCGACCTCGCCGGTCTGGTAATAGGCCTGCTGCAGCGGATCGGTGGCGTCGAAGCTGAGCGCGTTGCGCTTCTTGGTGTCGAGGACGGCGAACAGGAAGGACGTCACCGCGCCCGGCGGCACGAACTTCACGCCGGCCTCCACGGTCTCACCGATCTCGGGCTTGGCCGGCGAGATCTGTGAGATGTCGGCACCGGAAGGCCGGCGACCTCGCAGCGAGCGGTGGGCCTCACCACTTTCGTTTCAGGACCTCCTGCAGCATGGATCGGTCCAGCGTCAGGTCAGCGACCTGCCGCTTCAGCTTGCTGTTCTTGTCCTCCAGCTGCTTGAGCCGCCGGATCTCTGGTACGCCCATGCCGACGAACTGTTTCCTTCAGCGATAAAACGTTGGCTCGGACCCACCCATCTCGCCGCGCAGACCTCGTCGACCGTCGCACCGTTCTTCGCCTGCCGAAGGGCGAAAGCGATCTAGCAGGGTGTTGAAAAAGTCGGCCAACGGCGGGCGATGAAGGGGATTTCGTCGCCGCGATGGACGCGGATTTCGCCGCGAAGCGATCCGTCAGCCTGGAGCTCAGCCGATCCAAAGCCGCAGACCGGGTCCATCTCGTCATTGCCGTTCCAGTCGAACGCAATGGCGGCACGATCACTCCCGTGGCCGGCTCCGCCAGCGAAAGCCCCGGTGACACACCCGAAATCGAACTCGCCGCGACCCTTCTCGAAGAGGATGTAGGCTGGCTCGACCATGTCGGCATAGTCGTCCTCGTAGCCGGGTAACTCGACGATCCGCCACTTGCCCAGGACGCTCACGCCAGAGCTCCAAGCAGCTTTGGCAGGCGGACCAGGTTATAGGCCGCGGCCGTCAGAGTGAAGGCCCATCCGACCTTGTCGCGGCCTACGAAACGGGTCTTGCGCAGGCCGCCGACGGTCTTGATCCAGCCAAAGCCCTCCTCGATTCGCTTGCGGATCTTCTGGCTCCGACCGTAGCCGGCGTGGCGGGTGGTTCGTCCGTCGATGGAGGAGCGGCGGCCGTTGGTGTTCCGGGCCACGTGCGCGCGCACGTTCATCGACCTGAGCTCATTGACGAAGTCCTCGGCGTCATAGGCCTTGTCGGCACCCACCGAGATTGCCTTGGGCCGATCCGCCCTCGGCTCGATCATCGACAAGGCCGCGATCCGCTCGGCGTGACCGTTCGCCGAGGTCAGGCGGGTGTCCACGATCAGGCCCGAGCGGTTCTCCATCAGGGTGTGGCCGAGGAAGCAGAGCTTGGCCTCCATTCCCGGACCCTTGCGGTAGAGGCGGGCTTCTCGGTCCGTGGTGCTCGCGTGGGTCTCGTTCGAGCGCGTCTGACCCCTGAAGTCGACCTCGGCGTTACGCTCGCCGGCGGAGGGCGGCGGGTCTTCCCCTTGATTGGTGCCGCCCTGATCCTTGGGCTTGAAGCTCTTGATTGAGGCCCATGCCTCGATCAGCGTCCCGTCGACGCTGAAGTGATCGCTGGACAGAAGCCGCTTCACGCGGGGTTGAGCCAGCACGGCGGCCAGGAACTGGGCCGCGATATCGCCGGCCAGAAGCCGATCCCGGTTCCGGGTGAAGCTCGAATGATCCCAGGCCTGATCGTCGATGCCCAGTCCTACGAACCAGCGGAACAGCAGGTCGAACTCCAGCCGCTCCATCAGCTGCCGCTCCGAGCGGATCGAGTAGAACGCTTGCAGGAGCAGGGCCCGTAGCAGCATCTCGGGCGGGATCGACGGACGACCCATCCGAGCCGCATAAAGCGCCCAGAACGACCCGCTTAGGGCCGCCAGCGCCTCGTCCGTCAGTTGCCGGATGCTCCGCAGGGGATGATCCGCACGGACCCGAGCCTCAAGGTCCACATACGAGAACAACGCTCCCGAACGTTGATCTAAGCCTCGCATCTGACTTCCCCGTCCGCCGCCGGGACGGAGTGAATCATGCCAAGCCCCGTCACGCCACGGACTTCTTCAACACCCTGCTAGGCGTTCGTGAAGCGTTTGCGAGGCATGTCATCCACGCTCGTTCAAGATTCAGGATGTCCGAAAAACTTGCGTTCAGCGTGGACCACTTTGCTGGGTCAGGGTCAGCCGAGAAGCAGGACTGCCAGATGGGGGGCGCGGAGACGGGGGAGGGTCGAACGGATGATCTGCGGCATGTCTGCCGCCGGGTTCGTCGACGGTGAGAGGTGGACGGGCGCTCAGCGCCTCGATGGATGAACCGAGCGACGCCCGGAGAGTTCGGGTGCAGCCCGCATTCAGTCGACCCAGAGGCCGCGTTTCCGGTGCCAGTCTTCGAGCGACTGCGTGGAATAGCCCTCGAAGATCGCATCCCCGTGCCGGACATGCGTGGTGACCCAGTCCGGCTTGAAGCGCAGCATCATGTGCACGCTCGCCGGCGGGACCGGCAGAGCCGTGTCGATCGCGGAGGCGAAGGGATGGACGAGATCCGGATAATCCGGCGCGAAGAGCCAGAGCGCCGTCGCGCACTGAGCGCAAAAGTTCCGCTCCGCCGACGACAATCTGCAGGCGCCATCGTCCTGGCGGATCTCCGCGCGGAAGACCCGCAGGGCTGAGCCGGGATCCTGTATCTCCAGGCTCGCCGTGTCGGCCCCGAGATTGATGGCGTAGCCGCCGCCTCCGGCCGTCTTGCGGCAGATCGAGCAGTAGCAGCGCTGATAGGGCTGCGGCGTGTGGCTCTGGCAGGCGAACACGACGGCGCCGCAGCGGCAGGAGCCCTCGAGGGCGAACGGCATCGGCAACCCCGTATCGGGCGGAACGGATCGGAAGCGGGTATCCGGTCAGGCCGCCATCTGGCGGCACATCTCGGCGCAGCGGCGGCACTCGGCGACGCAATCGTCCATGCCGCCGACAGTCGCGCAACTCGCTGCGCAGGCCTGACACACTTCGGCGCAGGTCCGACAGGTGCTCCGGTGTTCGGGCAGGCCCAGGAGCAGGAAATGCGCCGAGGTCCGGTAGATCTCCGCACAGGCGAGCATCAGGCGAAAGTGCTGCGGCTCGACGTGCTTGCCGCCCACAGGAAGGCAGTGGTCCGAGGCCATGCCGAGGCAGGTCCGGTAGCAGCTCAGGCACGCCTCGGTGCAGGCGTGCATCTCGCTTGATGTCGAATGCATAGGACCTTGGGTGTGTGTGAAGGGGCAAGATGATGCGCCGGTCGGGCTTGGCCGCGTCGATCAGGGCCCCTGCTTCGACAGGACCGGCTCGGGATCGGTCCGGATCAGCCGATGAAAGGACAAGCAGGCCGCGGCCACGAAGATACCGCACCCGGGAATCCACATCAGAATGCCGCCGAGCTGCTGGTCTTGAAGCGGGGTGTAGCCCCAACTCGGCGCGGTCAACACGTGGTCGCCGAAGCGCGTCCGGCCGGCGAAGGTCAGGATCGCGCCGAGGAGCCCCATCTGGATCGAGGTGCCGATGCCGAGCAGGAGGCTGGCGAGGCTCTCGGACCCCCCGGCGAGAAGGCTCGACCACAGGGCGAGCGCGCTGCCGAACAGCGTGAGATGCATCAGCCAGTAGATTGCGTCGCTGCGGAAGGTGGCGGCATAGGGTCCTGGCATGTGCCAGAGCCACAGCATGAGCGCGAAGACCACGCCCGAAGCTACGGCGCCGGGATGCCGCATCGGTTCGAGGTCCCGCCCGCCGATCAGGGCGCGAAGAGCCACGCGCGGGCGGCCCATCACCACGAGGGGGGCGCCCACGAGGGCGATCAGCATGTGCTGCCCGACCCGGGCCGAGAACAGGGCCACCGAGAACGCGCAGAGCGGCGAGACGAGCGCCAACCCGACGATGCTCCAGCCTACCAAGAATAGCGCGCGCTCGGAGCGGCCGAGGCCGGCGCGCGCCGCCCCGATTGCATAGGCCAGGGCGCTGCCCACGAGACCGGTGATGAGCACGGGATCGAGGTTCCAACGCTCCGCCAGGAGGCCGGGAACCGGCGGGCTGCCGCAATAAGGGGTGATCGACTCGAACATGCGGTTTCGGCCTCTCGCTTCAGAGCGCTGCGGCGCCGGCCTCGGCCACCGCCTGATCCTGCTTCGAGAAGCCGCCGCTGACGCCGACCGCGCCGATGACCCGCCCGTCGCGCTTGAGCGGGATGCCGCCCGCGAAGATGACGACGCGGCTGTGGTTGCTCGCATGGATGCCGAAGAACTGTTCCTCCGGCTGGCTCAGCTCCGACAGGTCCTTGGTGGACAGGTCGAAGGCGCGCGCGGTGAACGCCTTGTTGATGGCGATGTCGATGCTGCCGAGCCAGGCGTCCGGATGGCGCACGAAGGCCAGGAGATGGCCACCGCCGTCGACCACCGCGATGTTCATGGGTTGCTTGACGTTGTCACTGGCAGAGGTTTCGGCTGCGGCGATGATGCGCTTGGCGTCGTCGAGCGTGAGCATTCGGTCTCTCCTGCGCCGTGTCGGATCCGATTGTCGGGCGTGCGTCAGAGCGGCGGGGCGATGCCGCCGGGCTTGCTGAGCGATTTCACATAGGCCGCGAGCTGCCACATCTGCTCATCGGGGATCTTGCCGCGCCAGGCTGGCATACCCTTCGGGCGGCCCTCGTAGAGCGTCGCGACGATGTTCGGCAGCGAACCGCCGTAGATCCATTGATGGTCGGACAGGGCGGGCCCGAAGCCCCCGCCGCCACCCGCATGGCAGCCGTTGCAGTTGAAGGCGGCGTAGAGGCCTTTACCGGCCGCGATCGCATCCGGGTCGTCCTCGTACTTCTTGGCCATCTCCGCCCCGGTGGTCGGCACCGCTGCGCCGCCGACGCCCTGCGGCGTGAGAACGACCTTGGGCTCACCGCCGCCCGTATCGTCGGCCAAAGCCCGATGGATCGGTGGCGCGGCCACGAGAACGAGCGCGGTGGCGCCGAGTGCGGCGAGGACAGGCTTCATCACTGGACCTCCGGGGAACGGGGTTCGTCGAGGCGGGGCACCGCGTAGTCTGCGAGGATCGCGTCGACCTCGGCACGGTGGCGTCGCAGGGCGCCGCCGATCTCCCGGGCGAAGGCGCCGTCATCGTCGTCGCGACGCACCGAGAAGGCGATGTCGAAGGCGAGCGGCAGGCGCGCCCCGTCGAAGGGCGGGCGCACCAGGGTTACGCGCAGGGGCGGATCGGCCTTGGCTGCGAAGTATCCGGCGAGCGGCCCCCAGACCACGGCCACGTCGACCTCGCCCTTTGCCACCGCATCGACGATGCGCGAGGGCGGATGCGGTTGGCTGTAGTCGCCGTAGACCCCGTAGCCGCGCACGCTCGCGACGATGCCCCGGCGCGACAGCGCATGGGCGGGCGGCGTGTTGTAGCCGTCGTCGCCCACCATCTGGACGCCGATCCGCATGTCCTTGAGGCGCGCATCGTCGAAAGAGGTGATCGGCTCGGCGCCCATCGGCTGCACGAAGGCGTAGCCGGAGCGGTAGAGCGGGGTGGTGGGCCGAGTCAGTTCGGTGCCTACGGGAAGGCCCGGCACCACGTCGCACAGGCCGGCATTCAGGGTGTTGCGCAGGAAGCCCCGGCGCTGGGCCCACCACGTGTAGGTGAGCGTGGCCCCGAGATCCCGGGCAACGATTTCGGCGATCCGGTTCTCGAAGCCCTCGCCCGCCTTGTTCGAGAAGGGCAGGTTGTTCGGATCGGCGCAGACGCGAAGCTCCCGTGCGCCGGCGGTCCCGGAGCCGGCCAGCGCCAGCACCGCGACGGCCAGCACCTTAGGACGGAGTCTTGGGAAGCTTGAAGACATAGAGCGTGCCTCCCGCCGTAGTGACTTTCGGTAGATCGCGCATGGCCGCGACGAAGCCGAGGGCGGCCGTGCCCTCGCGCGGATCGAGGCCGCCCGACACGATGGCGCCGGACCAGCCGCCGACGCCGTCGATGATGGAGACGTACTGGTGTCCGTCCGGCCCCTTCCAGATGGTCGGCTGGCCGATGATCCCGGACCCGGTCTTGAACTTCCAGAGCTCCTTGCCCGTGTTGGCGTCCACCGCCTTGAACCAGCCATCCATGGTTCCGTAGAAGACCACGTTGCCGGCCGTCGCCGCCGCGCCGCCCCAGACGGGGAAGGTCTCCTTGATGGTCCAGGCTTCCGAGCCGTCGGTGACGTTCCAGGCGGTGAACTCGCCGCGATGACCGCTGGGGCCGGGCTTCATGTTCACGTCCGCCCCGACATAGGGGGTGCCCTCGATGTACCCGACCTGGCTCAGGCGCTCGTCCATGCACAGGTTGTTGTGCGGCAGGTAGAGGAAGCCAGTCTTGGGCGAATAACTCGACGGGCTCCAGTCCTTGGCGCCGGGCGGGCTCGGGCAGATGTCGCGCGTGACCGTGTCGACCTTGGGCGCCTTGTCGGTGTTATGCTTGAGCTGGCCCGTCTTCAGGTCGACGCCGAAATTCGTGTTGGTGTAGTGGTATGTGCCGGCCGACAGCACCTCGCCGGTCTGGCGGTCCATGAGGTAGACGTGGCCGTTGCGGTCGGGATGCACCAGGGCCTTGCGCGGCTTGCCCTTCCACTCGATGTCGAGGAGCACGTGCTCGTTGACGCCGTCATGGTCGTAGTAGTCGTGCGGGCTATACTGGTAGTACCACCGGGCGTTTCCGGTATCGACGTCGCGGGCGAAGACGCCAGCGGTGAACTTGTTGTCGCCGGGGCGCTGCTCGTGGTTCCACGGCCCCGGGTTCGAGGTACCGTAATAGACGAGCCGCAGCTCGGGGTCGTAGCTGACCCAGCCCCAGACCGAGCCGCCGCCCTGGCGCCACATGTCGGCGGGCCATGAGGTGACGCCGAGATCCTTGCCCTTCTCCTGGTCGTAGAACGGCTTGTAGTCGGGACCG
The DNA here is from genome assembly GCF_055231875.1 of Methylobacterium sp. Ger2507. Taxonomy (NCBI): domain Bacteria; kingdom Pseudomonadati; phylum Pseudomonadota; class Alphaproteobacteria; order Hyphomicrobiales; family Methylobacteriaceae; genus Methylobacterium; species Methylobacterium sp. Ger2507. Next base: position 4,285,977 of record NZ_JBUYVC010000001.1, on the reverse strand, counting down.
ATCTTCACGTCGGCATCGGGGCCGGTGGTGTGGGCGCGCCAGACCTCCTTGCCAGACTTGAGGTCGAGGGCTTTCGCCCAGCCGCGCACCCCGAGCTCGCCGCCCGAATTGCCGACAATGACCTTGTCGCCCGCGACGAGCGGGGCCATCGTCATGGTCTCGCCCTGGTTGATGTCGCCGTTCTTGGTGCGCCAGACCTCCGAGCCCGACTTCGCGTCCACCGCGACGGTGAAGTTGTCGAGGGTGTTGTAGAGGATCTTGCCGTCGGCATAGGTCGGCCCGCGATTGACCAGATCGCAGCAGGCCACGCCCTGGGAGGCTATTTCCGATTTGGGGTCATAGGACCACTTCATCGGAAAACCGGGCTTGGTCAGGTCGAGAGCGTAGAGAATGTTCGGGAACGACGAGACCAGGTAGAGCGTGTCGCCGACGACGATGGGCGACGATTCCTGACCCCGATTGGTGCCCACCGAGAAGGTCGCGGCGACCTGCAGGGTCTTGACGTTGTCGCGGTTGATCTCGTCGAGCGCACTGTAGCGTGTGAGCGCGGTGTTGTGGCCGGGGCTGGTCCACTGCCCGGCCGTCTCATTGTCGGATTTCTGCGCGAAGGCTGGGATCGTGGGCTTGGAGGCGCTTTCCGTGACCTTGTTCACCGTCGGCTCCAGGGCTTTCGGGTTCTTGCCAAGCTCCTGCTGGGGAGACGGCGTCTGTCCCGAAGGGCCTTCGGTGCCGGTGCCCTGACCGGTGGCCTCTCCCTGTCCCTGAGCGATCGACGGTCCCGCCCCACAGATCATGGCGAGGAATGAGACCGAGACGAGAGTCTGCCGCATGAAGGGCCCTTCTTGCTCACGAAGATCCGGATGGCGGCCGCCGACCCGGTCGTTACGGGTATAACCAAGACGGGAACTGCGTGTTCAGGCCCGGACGAATAAAATGCAGAAATAGTCCTGCCTTATCTCAAGTGATTTTCATCACATCTCTTACCGACCTAGGCTCTTGCCCGATCATCTCCGGAATCCGTCATCTCATCGAATGACAGGATTCTCTTTTTAGCCAGACCATCGAGGGGATTGACTTGAAGCAACCCTCCGGTTCCTTGTTACTTGCTTTCACTGATCTAGTACGTTCTACGAGACGAATCCGATCGGGATCGGTTTTCACGTTCGCCCTGCTCATGCCGGCACCGGCCTTCGCAGATGGGTCGCCCCTCAACTACCTGACCGCGTATGGCCCGCGCGCCGACGCCATCCTGCCCCTGACCTATGGGACGATGGTGATCTCCTGCCTCGTCTCGGTCCTCATCGCGATCCTGCTTGGCGGGGCGATCCTGCGGCGGCGGCCTGCTTCCGACGCTGAGAATCCCCACGCCCTGGCCGTGAAGCGCAGCGGCAGCGGCCTGCCCTGGATCTATGTCGGCGTCGGAATCTCGACCGTGGCGCTGTTCGGCATTGCCGTCTGGACCATGGTGGTGCTCTCCGCCGTGGCGACGCCGTCCGGCAAGCCGAAGCTCACCATCGAGATCACCGCGCGGCAATGGTGGTGGGGGGTCCGCTACGCCGGCGAGCCGCACGACGGCACCTTCACCACGGCCAACGAGATCCATATCCCAGTTGGCGAGCCGGTGGCGTTCACGCTGAAGAGCGAAGATGTGATCCACTCGTTCTGGGTGCCCGCCCTGCACGGGAAGACCGACGTGATCCCCGGGCAGACCAACACGACCTGGCTGGAAGCCCGGGTGCCCGGCACCTATCGCGGGCAATGCAGCGAGTATTGCGGCAAGCAGCACGCCCATATGGCCTTCGTGGTGATCGCAGAGGATCGCCCCGCATTCGAGGCCTGGCTCGAACGCCAGCGCGCCCCGGCGCCGCGGGTCAGCGGGGCCCTGGTGGAGGCGCAGACGACCTTCGCCGCCAAGTGCGGCCTGTGCCACGCGGTGCGGGGAACACAGATCGGGGGTCGCCTCGGGCCGGACCTCAGCCACCTGAAGAGCCGCGCGACCCTTGCAGCCGGCACGCTCCCAAACACACCCGGCCATCTCGGGGCCTGGATCGCCGACCCGCAGCACATCAAGCCGGGCGCCAAGATGCCGAGGCTCGACATCTCGGGGCCGGAACTCGCCCAGGTCCAGGCCTATCTCGACACGCTCGATTAGAGGACGCCCGATGGCGGAAGCAGGAACGGCCGACGATCGGGTCCCCGAGACGGTGGTGCGCCCCGGCCCAGAGGTTCGCGAGCGACTCCAGCGGATCTGGCGGACGGAGCCGGGCCTCCTGGGCATCGTCGCCACGGTCGACCACAAGATCATCGGCATCCGCTACATCGTCACGGCCTTCGCATTTCTCATCGCGGGCGGCCTGGAAGCCCTGGCGATCCGCCTCCAACTTGCTGGACCGGACCGAAGCCTGATCTCGCCGCAGGCCTACAACCAGCTCTTCACGATGCACGGCGTGACGATGATGTTCCTGTATTCGTTTCCCGTGCTGTCCGGCTTCTCGAACTATCTCTGGCCCCTGCTGCTGGGCTCGCGCGACATGGCCTTCCCGCGCCTCAACGCCCTGTCCTACTGGATTTTCCTGGCCTCGGGCCTGTTCCTCTACGCGAGCTTCTTCATCGGCCAGGCACCCGACGACGGCTGGTTCAATTACGTTCCCTATGCCTCCAAGACCTACAATGCCGGACCGAACATCGACTGGTACCTGCTCGGCCTGATCTTCCTCGGTATCTCGACAACCGTCGGGTCGATCAACTTCATCGTCACCCTGCTGCGCACCCGGGCGCCCGGCATGTCGATCAACCGGCTGCCGATCCTGGTCTGGGGCACGATGACCGCCTCGGTCGCCAACATCTTCGCGGTGCCGGCCGTCAGCCTCGCCTGCCTGCTGCTCTGGCTCGACCGCCAGTTCGGCACGAGCTTCTTTGAGGCGAAGAATGGCGGACCGCCACTGCTCTGGCAGCACCTGTTCTGGATGTTCGGGCACCCCTGGGTCTACGCCCTGGTGCTGCCCGCGATGGGCATCGTCTCGGACGCGCTGCCGACGTTCTGTCGGCGTCCCCTGGTGGGCTACACCCTGGTTGCACTCGGGACAGTGGCAACGATGGTGTTCGGGTTCGGCGTGTGGGTCCACCACATGTTCGCCACCGGTGTGCCCGACCTCGCCCTGTCCTTCCTCTCGGCGACCTCGATCGTGATTGCGGTGCCGAGCGCGGTGGCGGTCTTCGCCTGGATCGCCACGATCTGGACCGGACGGCCGGTCCTCACCACGGCGTTCTTGTTCTTCGCGGGCTTCGTGCTGCTCTTCGTGATCGGCGGCGTTTCCGGCGTGATGACCGGGGCCGTCGCCGTCGACTGGCAACTCACCGATACGTATTTCGTCGTCGCGCACATCCACTACGTGCTCGTTGGGATCAACGTCTTCCCGGTGATCGGCGGGATCTACTACTGGTTCCCGAAGTTCACCGGCCGGATGCTGAGCGAGCGCCTTGGCGCCTGGAACTTCTGGGTGATGTTCGTCGGCTTCAACCTTGGCTTCTTCCCCATGCACATCACCGGGCTGATGGGGATGCCGCGCCGGGTCTACACCTACGGCGCCGAGATGGGCTGGACCAACCTCAACCTCCTGACCACCCTCGGCTCGTTCCTGTTCGCGGCCGGCGTACTTCTGTTCCTCATCAACATCGTCGTCAGCCTCCGGGCGGGCGAGCGGGCGGGTGACAACCCCTGGGACGCCCCCACCCTCGAATGGGCGACCACCTCGCCACCGCCGCCCTACAACTTCGCCGTGATCCCCACGGTGGCGAGCCGCCATCCGCTCTGGGAGGACCGCCTGGAGGCAGAGAGCACCGAGCGCTCCCGGCTGGATTCCGGCCTCCTCCTCGACCAGGGCCGCGAGACCATCGCCACGACGATGCTCGACGCCGAGCCCGACGTGATCCTCAAGATGCCCGGCGACAGCCAGGCGCCGTTCTGGCTCACCCTCGCCCTCTCCATCCTGTTCGTGGCGATGCTGCTGCACGCCTGGTGGTTCGCCGGGGCAGCCCTGCTGGGCACCGGTCTAGCCATCCTGGTCTGGCTCTGGCCAGAGGTGGAACTCGGCCAGCGCGAACCTGCTCTGCGGGGCGGGGCGACTCAAGGAGCAGCGGCTCATGTCTAGCACCGCCACCCTCGACCAAACCGCGCCGGATCACGTCGAACCGGATGCCCGGCGCCTGCCCGTGGGCACGGTCGGCGGGTATCGCTCGTCGGGCTGGTTTGGGATGCTGTTCCTCATCCTGACCGAAGCCTCGATCTTCGGGTACCTGGTCTTCGGCTACTTCTACACCGCGGCCTTCGCCACGGGGGCCTGGCCGCCGCAGGGGCCGCCGCGCCTCGCCTACGCGCTGCCGAACCTTCTCGTCGCCCTGGTGAGCGCCGCGACGATGGGCTGGGCCGAGCGCAGCCTGCACCGGGGACGGCTGAAGCCGGTGGCGCTGGGCCTTGCCCTCACCCTCGTCCTCGGCCTCGCCTTCGCGGGGCTCCAGTTCCTCGATTGGCGGGCCCATGCCGGGCTGGTTCCGGGCGCCTATGCGTCGCTGTACTTCACCATCACGGGCATCCACGTCGCCCATCTCCTCGTCGGGCTCTGCGTGCTCGGCGCGCTCCTGGTCTGGACGCTGCGGGGCTATGTCAGCCCCGCCCGCGCGGCCCCGGTCCTGATCGGAGCGGCCTACTGGTACTTCGTGGTCGCGGCCGAGATCGCCGTCTTCGCGACCCTCTCGCTGTCGCCCTACCTCGGTTAGCACCATGGCATCGGACATCGCCGCCGGGCATCCGGCTCCGCAACGCCGACGGGTCGGCGGTCTCGCGATCCTCCTCGGCCTGACCGGCGCGCCCGCTGCCTGGATCGGCGTGAGCCTCGTCAACTACGGCCTGACCAGCGAGGCCTGCGCCCGATCCGGATCGGCGGGACTCCCCTGGACGATCCTGCTCGGCCTCAATCTTCTGGGTCTCGCCGCCGCCCTCGGCGCGCTCTGGATCTCCTACGATGGCTGGCGGCGCAGCCATACCGAGCAGGCCGGCGAGCAGCAGAGGACCCTGGAGGTGGGCGAGGGCCGCACCCGGTTCCTCGCCCTCTGCGGCATCGTCACCAGCATCGGCTTTGCCATCGGCATCGCCTTCGCCATCCTCCCCCTGCTGCTGGTGATGACATGCGTCTGATCGGCGGGGGACTGGGCCTCGCCGTCCTCGCGGCTGCGCTCGGGGCGTGTGGCGAGCCGGCGACGTCCCACGGCGATGCGGAGGCGATCCGGCTGGTCGAGGCCCATGGTTGCGGCGGGTGCCACGTGATCCCTGGCATTACCGGCGCGAGCGGTCATGTCGGGCCGCCACTCACCGGCATGGGCCGGCGCGTCTTCATTGCCGGGATGCTGCGCAACACGCCCGACAACATGGTCCGGTGGCTGCGCGACCCGCAATCGGTCGTTCCGGGCAACGCAATGCCCAATATGGGCCTCGACGCGCGCGACGCCCGCGTGCTGTCCACCTATCTCGCAACCCTACGCTGATGCGGACGGATCAAGGGAGGGAGCCGATGTTTCCCGACTGGCTGCATGGTCTCGCGATTGCCGCTCTGCTTCTCGGGGCCGGCTGCGCCCTCGTGGTCTCGATCGACGTCGTCCGGCATCCGCAGCACATGGGTATCATGAACGTCGTCTGGCCGGTCACGGCGCTGTTCGGGACGGTCGCGGTGATCTGGGCCTATGTCCGCTACGGACGTCTCGCCATCAGGGAGGCGCCCCACGCGGCGATGGAGCGGCACGAAACGCCGCCGAACGTGACCGGCATGCCGTTCCCCGTGATGGTCGGCAAGGGCGCGCTCCACCGCAGGGCCGGCTGCATGCTCGGCGACGTTCTCACCGAGTGGCTCGCTTTCCTCGTGCTGGCGGTGGCGATCTGGTTCGGCTGGCAGAGCCTGTTCGCCGAGACAATATACGCCGTCTGGGTGCTCGATTTCCTGTTCGCCTTCGGGCTTTGCGCGCCCAGGGCGGAGGTGAACACGGTCGCGTTCTGGTTCATCATGCAGGTCGCAATGGTGGCGGGCTTCGCCACGGCCTACCCGGTGAACTGGTGGCTCGTCTTCTCCGGAATTAAAGAGCGCATATAGGCCGACGCCGATGCCGCCCGACCTCACCGCCATCCCACTGGTCGACATCCTTCTCCGTTTAGGCCTAGCCACGGTTTGCGGATTGCTGCTCGGTTTCGAGCGCGAGTGGCGTGGCAAGGACGCCGGCATCCGTACGCATGCGCTCGTCGCGCTGAGCTCGGCCATGATCACGACCTCGGCGCTGAGCCTCTATGCCGAGGTCCAGAGCCATGGCGGCGACGCCGATCCGCTCCGCGTCATCCAGGGGCTCGCGCAGGCCATCGGCTTCATCGCCGCCGGCACGATCTTCGTCGCCAGGGGCGACCCGCGGCGCACGGTCCGGAACCTGACGACGGCGGCCAGTATCTGGCTGGCGGCCTCGGCCGGGATCGTGGCCGGGGCGGCGCAGTTCCGGTTGCTCGCCGTCGCGATGGGCTTCGGGCTCCTCATCCTCACGGTGGTCACCACGCTGAAGCGAGCCGGGCTTGCCCGGCACGAGGACGAGGACTGAGGCCCTTGGCAGCCCCCTTCGCAGGTTAGGCTTCAGACGGGGTCAGGGGACGTGGGGTGAAGGTCCGGGATCAACCTTGGTGCCCACCGGCGTGGAGCTTTACATATCTCGCAACGTCCTTCGCGCCACCATCCCGAGCGTGGAGCCCTGGACGATGATGGTGAACAGCACCACCGCGTAGGTCGCCGCCAGGATTGCGGGCTTGGCATCGCTTTCTGGAATCGACAGCGCCAGCGCCACGGAGATGCCGCCGCGCACCCCCGCCCAGGTTAGGAACGGAACGTTGCGGGGAGAAAGGGTACCACCCCAGCGGAAGACGAGGAGGGGCATCGACACGGCCACCAGCCGGGCGAGGAGGACGATGGGCACCGCGCAGGCGGCGAGCAGAAGACCGTTCGCCTCGAAACGCAGAACCAGCACCTCCAGTCCGATCAACAGGAACAGCACCGAGTTCAGCACCTCGTCGATGAGGGTCCAGAGGGCGGAAACGTATCCTTGGGTCCGCTCGCTCATCGCGTCGCGCGAGGCCCGGTCGCCGACCAGTAATCCTGCGGCGACCACCGCGAGGGGACCGCTGGCATGGATCTTCTGCGCGAGGGCGTAGGTCCCGGCCACGAGCGCCAGCGTGATCAGCACCTCGACGGGGAAGTCGTCGATGGTCCGCATCGCCCGGTAGGCGACGTAGCCCGTGACGACCCCGAGGAGGAGGCCGCCGCCCGCCTCCTGCAGCAGGAGCCGGGAGATGCCGGTGGCACTCGTCGCCTCGCCGCCCGAGCCCGCCGCGAAGGCGACGAGGACCGTGAACAGCACGATGCCGACGCCGTCGTTGAACAGGGCCTCGCCCTGCATCTCGACTTCCAGCGCCTCGGGGACCTTGACGTTCTTCAGGGTCGCCAGGACCGCCACAGGATCGGTCGGGCTGATGAGCGCGCCGAAGACGAGCGCCCACGCGAGCGGGATGGGCCGGCCGATGAGGTCGGCCGCAAGCCAGAACCCACCGCCGACGATGGCGGTGGAAATCAGGGTTCCGAGGAGGGCTAGGGTGGCCACGGCCCAGGCGCGGTCGCGGAGCGTGCGCAGGTCGAGGCTCATCGCCCCGGCGAACAGCAGGAAGGCCAGCATGCCGTTCATCACCACGTCGGTGAAGTCGACCTGGCGCAGCACCTTCGTGAGATCGTCGTAGAGGTGCTGAGATGGGAAGGCGAGGTCGAGGCCGACGAGGGCCAGCGAGGCGGCAAGTCCCATGACGAGGAGGCCGATGGTGTGCGGCATCCGCAGGAACCGCCGGTTCAGCCAGCCGAACAGGGCCGAGAGGGTCAGCAGCATCGCGGCGAGGTCGAAGATGGAGATCACGGGCATTCACCGTTTGCGCAGCAACGACCTGCCGGGATGTTTCGATGGACGAGGGCAGTCGATGCGGATCCGCCCGTTCGGTCATGTCCTCCGCGGCCGGGTGCACGCCCCGTGCGCCTCAGCGCATGTCCTTCGGAAGGTGCTGGATCGGGTTCGTCCTGCCGCCCTGGTCCTTGCCCTGAACCGAGCCTTCGGAATGCATGACGTCCGTCGAGGATTGGATCGCGCTCGGCGGCGCGACCCCACCGGTGCCCTAATGGCGCACCGCATCCGACCCTTTCGTGGTCGACGTTCCCGACGGCATCGTTCCGGAGGTGGGCTGGTCGATGGAGCTCGCTGCGGACTGCGCGACCGCCGGCCTGGCCAGGACGAGGCCGGCAACGATGAGAAGAGAGCCGGCGAGACGCGCGGTGGCGCAGCCCCATGCGGGGCGGGAGAAGCTGCAGATCTGCATCGGCGGGGTTCCTGTCGGACGCCTGGGCGTCGGTGCCGTAGAGTCGAAGCGCCGCGCGCCGTCCTTGTTCCCCTTCCGGACACGCATGGTGGCGTGGGCCGGGATGACTCGACCCACGCCGACCACAGGGAGACGCGAGTTGGCCCCACCCCCAGCGTGGGGAGAGGGCCAACTGGTTTGGCGGGTTACTTCGGCATCAGCACGCTGTCGATCACGTGCACCACGCCGTTCGACTGGTTCACGTCGGCCTGCTCGACGAAGGCGCCGCCGCCCTTCTGGTCGATCAGCGCGAGCCGGTTGCCGTCCATCTTCACCGTCAGGACCTGACCCTCGACCGTCTTCAGGTTGGCGTCGGCGCCGCCCATCTTCGCCTTAGCCATCAGCTCCTTGGCGTCGAGCTTGCCCGGGACGACGTGGTAGGTGAGCACGCCCGTCAGGGTCTTCTTCATCTCGGGCTTCAGGAGCGAGTCGACCGTACCGGCGGGCAGCTTCTTGAAGGCGTCGTTGGTCGGGGCGAAGACCGTGAACGGACCCTTGCCGCTCAGGGTGTCGGCGAGGCCCGCGGCCTTCACGGCGGCGACGAGGGTCGTGAGGTTGCTGGCCTTGGACGCGTTCTCGACGATGGTCTTGTCGGCCATCATGGGCGCGCCACCGACGATGGGGGACGTTTCGGCGAAGGCGGGAGCGGCCACGGTCAGGCCGATGGCGAGAACGGCGGCGTTCAGGGGCGAGCGCATCATGGGGAACCCTTTAGGTGAGATGAAGCTTCGCAAATCGAGGCTCATGCCATCCTTACGCACCGAATTGCCGAACGGTTTCAGCGTTCTGATCACAATAATTTCATAAAAACAGAGACATGACACTCGGTCATTCCCATAGCTGAAAGACTATCAATTTAGATTACGCATCTAAGTTACCTCTTGATATCGAGGCAGCCCATCCCATGGGCCATACACGATGCCGGCTTGTCCGGCCAATACTTCGAATGAAGCCGATCGATTGACATGAACGTTTCCTGAAGGGGCGCGTTGGACCTGCGAACCGGTCGACCGAGCGTCGGTCAATTACCCTCCAGGCTTCGCTGGTATTCCAGTCCGTTCAGGCCCCATTCCCGGAGATCTCCTTGTCCTATCGCACCCTCGCCGCCGCCCTTGCACTCACCTGCCTGTCGCTGCCCGTGCTTGCCCAGACCACACCGGCCGCGCCCGCACCCGGCACCGCGATGCCGGCGACGTCCGATACGGGCATGAAGATGGCCGACACCGCCACGGTGAAGCTGAAGTTCATGACTGTGAAGCCCGCCGACGTGATGTCCTCGAAGCTCGTCGGAACCACCGTCTACAACAACAAGAATGAGATCGTTGGCGAGGTCGAGGACCTTGTCATCGAGAACGGCAAGACCCTCACCGGCGTCGTTGTCAGCGTCGGCGGCTTCCTTGGGCTCGGCGAGAGCTACGTCGTGCTCGACCCCTCTTCGCTGGCTATCAACAACAAGGACGGCAAGTGGATGGTCCATGCCGACACCGACAAGGACACCCTGAAGAACGCGCCGAAGTTCGAGTATTCCAAGAAGAAGATGTGATCCCCGCAGAAAGAGGAGACCTAACCATGAAGCACACCATTCTCGCCTCGGCGCTCCTGGCTGGCCTCGGCCTCTGCGCCTTCAGCCTGCCCTCGGCCGCCCTGCCCATGAACGCCTCCGGCGTCACGGCCTCGGATGGCGGCGAACTCGTACAGGTCCGCATGACGCGGCGTCAGATGCGTCGTCACCGCATGATGCGCCAGCATCGCATGCGGCAGGGCTCGGCCAGCCGCGGCAACGCGAGCATGCCCTCGCGCAGCCAGTTCGGCGGACAGCAGTACGGCGGAACGTCCGGTGGCCCGCGTCGCTGATATCAGCGTGATAGGTCTGCGCGGTCCGTGACGGCGCCAATAGCCCTTTAAAACGCCGCCGGATGGCACGCCCGCCACCGGCGGCTTTCCCATGACCCACGGTTCTCATGATTTTCTCGGAAGCGCTCGGGCGCCTCGAAGGACTGGGGCGCTCGGCCGCCGCCCTGCTGCCGGGGCTCGCCGTCGCCCTCGTGCTGTTCGGCCTCGGCCTGCTGGTCGCGCGCGGGGTCCGTGCCGCCGTTCGCCGCGCCGCCACGTTACGGGAGGCCTCGCCCGGGTCCGCCTCGGTGCTCGGGCGCATCGCCGGCGGCATGACCATCCTGGTCTCGTTCCTGGTGGCGGCCTCGGTCGCCTTCCCCTCCGTCTCGGCCGCCGACCTGTTCAACCTCCTCGGCATCGGCGGCGTCGCCATCGGCTTCGCCTTCCGCGACGTGCTGCAGAACCTGCTGGCCGGCATCCTCATCCTGCTGACCCGACCCTTCGTCATTGGCGATCAGATCCGGGTCGGATCGCACGAGGGCACGGTCGAGGACGTTTGGGTGCGGGCGACGGTGCTGCGCACCTACGACAACCAACGCGTGCTGATCCCGAACGCCACGCTGTTCGTCGACAAGATCACCGTCATCACCGCACACGACAAGCGTCGGCTCGCCTTCCCGCTCACCATCGGCAACGGGGACGACATGAAGGAGGCGCGGCGCGTCATCGTCGAGGCCCTTCGCGGGACCGAAGGGGTCCTGGCCGACCCAGCCCCGGAGGCGCTGGTCACCGGTCTCGGGGCCGCCGGCGTCGACATGACGGCGCGCTTCTGGATCGACCCGCCTCGGCGGCGCGACGCGATGGACGCCCTCGACCACGCCATCTCCAACGTCAAGGACGCGCTCACCGCAGCCGGCATCGACCTGCCTTACCCCACGAGCCAGGTTCTCCTGCACGACCAGACCGAGGCGTCGGATGGGGACCGCACGCGCCAGCGCGAGGGCTGGCCCGCCGGCAAAAGCCCGCCGCGGGCGCGGTGGCAGGTGCTACGCGCGGATCGTGACAACGTCCGACGTGAGAACTCCGAATGCTGGGGTTCGGAAGCAAAGGATGAACCGGCATGAGGGCACGCCTACGCGCCTGGATCGAATCTTTGGGCGACCAGTTCTGGCTTCGGCCCGCTCTGATCGTCCTTGGCTGCATCGGCCTCGCCCAGCTCGGGATCTGGCTGGAGACCGCCCATGTCGCCGGATACGACGCCTCCTCGCCGAACAAGAACTGGGGCTATTCCGGAGGCGCCGAGGGGGCCCGGGCGCTCCTGAGCGCGGTCGCGTCCTCGACCATCGGGGTCGCCGGCACCACTTTCTCCATCACCATCGCGGCCCTGACGCTGGCCTCCGGGCAGATGGGCCCGAGGCTGCTGCGCAACTTCACCCGTGACGCCCGCAACCAGATCGTCCTGGGTATTTTCCTCGGCACCTTCGCCTATGCGCTCATGGTCCTGCGCACCGTGCGAACGGTGCAGGAGAGCCCCTTCGTCCCGCACCTCGCGATCACGGGGGCCATGCTCCTGGCGCTCCTCTCCCTGGCGACCCTGGTCTGGTTCGTCCACCACATCGCGGCCAGCATCAATGTCGAGACGGTGGTCGATGCGGTCCATCGCGACCTCTGCGCCGCCGTCGAAGCCCGGACCTGTGAAGCGGCCGGCATGACGCTCCCGGACCGGCTGCCCATCAGCGGCGGAGTCTCCATCGACGCCAGCGGCTACCTCCAGGCCGTGGACGAGGATGCCTTGGCCGACTGGGCGCAGGAGCACGGTGCGACCGTCGCCCTAAGGGTGCGGCCCGGCGATTATGCGCCAAGCGGGTTACCCGTCGCGTTTCTCCCCGCCGGTATCGCGAATGCGGAGGTGGCGCTCGGGCGAGCCCTGACCTTCGGGCGCCGCCCGGCCGCCCTGCAGGACCTCGAATACTCGATCCGGCAACTGGTCGAGATCGCGGTCCGGGCGCTTTCGCCCGGTATCAACGACCCCTTCACGGCCGGCAGCGTCGTCGACCATCTCGGCGATGCCCTGTGCCGGGTGGCATCACGCCATCTACCCACCGGTGCCGTCGTCCGGGACGGCCGGGTGGTGCTCGTCCTGCCCGTGACCGATTACGACGGCCTGTGCGATGCCATGTTCCACATGATCCGCCAGAACGCTGCCGGATCGGTGCATGTCCTCGCCCGGCTGCTCGACGTGCTCACCCGCGTCGCCGAGGTGGAGCGCCTCAAGGACCGGACCGCCGAACTCGCCCGTCACGCCGACCTCGTGGTCGCTGCCGCCCGGCGCGACGTCGCGGATCCCAACGACCTCGCCGACCTCGAAGCGCGACATCGCCAATTCCACGCCGTCGCGACCCCGTTCTCGCAAGCGCCCGTTTAAGAACATGCCCAGCGTCGGGCAATGGGTAACGGATTACCTGAGCGCCAAGCCAGTCTGCGCCCAGAAGGCGTAGTAGGCGACGATGATCAGCGCCGCGTAGGCCGGGGCCAGCAGCGCCCCCAGCTTGAGCAGATCCGTCGAGGTCCAGGCCGGCCGCTCCTCGACTTGGAAGATCAGCAGCGCTTTCGAGGAGACCGGCAGGGTGAGGCAGTAATCCATGCCCGCATTTGCCAGGAAGGCGACCGCGACCGGGTTGAGGCCGAGCCTGTCTGCGAGGAGTAGCAGGGGTGGCAGCAGGGCCACCACCCGCGCGGTGTGGGACACCATGTAGAGGTGCGCCGTCAGGCCGAGCGCCGTCAATCCGAGCAGGATCGGAAGCGTCGGGCTGTCGGGCCCGAGACCGCTTGCGGAAAGCGCGGAGCCGATCAGCCATTTCGCGGCGCCCGTCGAGATCAGGGCGCGGCCGAGCACGAGGGAGGCCGCGATGAACAGGACGAGCGACCAGTTCACGGCCTTCACACCGTCCTCCCAGTCGAGGACGCCGACGACAGGCATCGTCAGGATCACCGCGCCGACGACCGCCACGGTGGCGATGCCGAAGGGATGATAGCCCTCCGTCAGCCACAGACCCAGCATGGCGAGCACCACGGCCGCGGCCCGCCACTCCTTGGCGGACAAGGGGCCTGACGACGCCTCGATCTCCGCGACCTGCCGGGCGCGGGTCTCGGCGTCGAGGAAGAGGTAGCCGATCAGGAATGTCGTGATCAGGCAGGCGGCAACGCCGAAGGGCAGTCCCCAGAGCATCCATTGCCCGAAGCCGATGCTCTGGTCGGAAAGCCGCTCCAGCAGGTCGACGGTGACGAGGTGGGAGCCGGCGCCGGTAAGGCTGCCGATCGTCGAGAGCACGATGAGCGCCGGGATCAGCAGTCCGATGGCCTTGGCGAGGCGCGGGTCGTCGTCGGCCTCGGTGAGGCTGCGATGCAGCGGCAGGAGCACCGTGGCCCGCCCCGAGGTGGAGGGAATCAGGAAGGCGAGCGGGACGATGCCCAGGGTCAGGCGCCACATCAGCCCGCCGACGCTGGTCCCGCGCCCGGCGATCAGGGCGGTGAGCCGGCCCGCAAGCCCGCTCTTCTCAACCGCCGCGCCGAGCACGAAGGTGCCGATGACGAGCCAGACGACCTTGGAGCCGAGGCCCTCGATCAGCGCGCGCTGCTCGATGGCCCGGACCGCAACCAGGGACACGGCCGCGGCGACGGCGACATAGGCCGCGCTGAGTCCGGTCAGGACCCATAAGATGGCGGCGCCCCCGAAGGCCAGCATGGCCGCCCGCGCCGGCCAATCCAGGTCCTCCGGCAGGGTCACGGCGAAGGCCAGGGCCACAAGAAGTCCGGTGGCCGAAAGCGTCCGAGCGCTCGTCATCTGCATGGTTGACAGACCCGCGCCGGGACAAGCGACGGTGCGGCCGCCGTTCGGTCAGGGAGACACGTATCCCCGGACGCGGCATGCCAAGTGTCGAGGCGCTCCCTAAGACCTGGGAATGCCAAAAGGCCATGAAATTTCATTGGCGGGTCGGGTCCTTGGCCGCCAAGGTCTTCGATGACGTGGGGCAAACATGGGAAGGGCCCGCCTCGGCAGTGCTCGGCGGGCCCAGTGGGGTGGTTTCGCTCAGACGGCGTGCCTCAGCAGTTGTCGTCCTTGCCAAGGCCCTGGTTCGCGCCGGCGTTGTTCATGGCCCCGACCGTGCCCGGCGAAGCGGGCTGCTGGCCGCCGGCGAGGTTCTTGCTCGACGTACCGACGCCGTTGCCCTGGTCGTTCTTCGCCTCGGAGCCCGGCTTCTCACCGACCATCTGGTTGGTGCCGACGTTGTTCATGGCACCGACCGTGCCCGGCGAAGCGGGCTGCGGACCGCCGGCCAAGTTCTTGCTGGACTTGTCGACGTCCGAACTCTTCGGGTTCACATGGTCCGGCGTCGGGTCCTTGGAGCGCGTAGCTCCCGTGTTGCAAGGGGCCGCGAGGGCCGGCGCAGCCAAGGCCAGGGTGGCGACAGCGGCGAGAGCGAAGGAGCGCATCGACATATCCTCAGACTGTTGACGTTGTCTCCGACAAGCCTTCCGATACCATCGGGTTCCTATTCGGGATGGCTATCCGGGGGCTCACCAGGGCGCGTTGACCCGGTCCATCGCGATGATCCTCCCAAAACGCTGTGCTCGGGGTCATCAGTTCAGTCCCAGCTGCGACTTGCTCGTCAGTTGGCCATTGCGGAACGACAGGGTGAGGTTTGCACCGTAACGGCCGGTCCCTTGCCAGGCATAGGTCGTGCGCCGGGTCTCGCCGATGCTCATCCGGGTCACCGTCCGGCCGGGACAGCCCAGGATCTCGACGACCCGGTGGTAGGGCATGCCGTGCTTCAGGGCGCCGTAGGCCGCGCGGGTCGCGCGGCACTCGGACGCGGTTGCCGGTACGATTCCGAAGGCAAGGAGAACGGCCAGGGCGGCCGTATATTGAAGATTCGACATGGAGGGACCGGCGGGTGGGGTGGCGGGATTGGGGCGAAGACCGTGATGCCGCGCTCAGCCGGGCTCCTTCCGAGCCGGTGCGCCTGCATCCCCCGGTTCC
Organism: Methylobacterium sp. Ger2507; assembly: GCF_055231875.1. Classification (NCBI taxonomy): domain Bacteria; kingdom Pseudomonadati; phylum Pseudomonadota; class Alphaproteobacteria; order Hyphomicrobiales; family Methylobacteriaceae; genus Methylobacterium; species Methylobacterium sp. Ger2507. The sequence continues at coordinate 4,270,627 of NZ_JBUYVC010000001.1, read as the reverse complement.
CGGTCCGGCTCTCCATCCCCCGCCGGCCGCCCCACGACCGCGAGGCCCTGTTGCATCTCCTGAAGGTGATCGACCACGACGCGGTCGCCGTCCGAGAGGCCGTCAAGGATCGCGGTGTTCTCGCCGAAGGTGTCGCCGGTTGTGACAGGCTTCTGCTGAATCTTGCCCTCGGCATCGACCACGTAGACGATCTGCTGGGCGAGCTGGGCGTCGAGGGATGCGGTCGGGACCAGCAGCCTGTCCTTCGTGCCGGTCCGGATGCTGGCGCGGACGAACTGGCCCGGCAGGAAGCGCTCGTCGGCATTCGGCATCAGGGCCCTGACGAGGCGCCGGGCAGTCCGGGGATCGAAGCGGTTGTCGAGCTGGTAGATCTTGGCCTCGCGCACGGGCTTGCCCTGGGCATCCAGGACCGCGACCGTGACGCTCCCCTCCGTCATCGCCGCCCGGATCGCCTCCGAATCCTCCGCCGACAGCGCCATCTGGATGTCGATGGGATCGAGCTGAACCACCGAGACCAGTTGCGTCTGGTTCTCGATGACGAGGTCGCCGGGATTAATGGTCGAGAGGCTGGCCCGACCGTCGAAGGGTGCGTTCACGATGGCGTAATCGAGGTTCAGGTTCTGCCGGGCGATGGCGGCTTCCGCCCCCTGCACCTGGGCGACGGCCGAGGTCCGGTTCGATTGCAACTGCTGGAAGCGCTGCTCGGTGGCGTAGCCTTTATCGGCCAGGGATTCGGTGCGGTCGACCTCCGCTTGCGCGAAGGTGAGCTGCGCTTGCGCCTGCGCCTGCTGTGCCTTGGCCGTCTGGAGCGCCACCTCGAACGGGCGCGGATCGATGCGGAAAAGCACCTGCCCCTTCTTGACGTGTCCACCGGGCTCGAAGGGCCGCTCCGTCACGTTGCCGGTCACCCGCGCCTGGAGGGTGGCGTCCTGCTGCGAGATGATGGTGCCCGTATAGGTGAAGGCGATCGGAACCTGCGCCGTCCGGGCGATGACAAACCGGACTGCCAGGGGCGGCTCGTCCGGCTCGGCTGCGCGCTTGTCGGCGGTGAGCGGCAGTGCGGCCATCATCTGGTTCGGCGAGGGCCGTCCGGCCGCATACCATCCGCCCGCGCCCGCCAGCCCGGCCAGCCCTACCCCGATCCCAACCCTGACAGCTGCCCGCACCCGATGACGCTCCTGAGGTCGAAGGGCCGGACCTCCGCGTCCGCCCAGCGCCAGAGGAACACGCTTGAAGACCGGACGTTGCACCGCGGGGTCGACGATCGCGGCCTTCGAGCCCATCGCGCCGCAAGACCGAAAGTCACGATCTCGCATGTTCGCTCGCTTCGTCGACCGGCCGGTGCTCGCCGGCGTCATCTCCGTGCTGATCACGCTGATCGGAGCCGTCGCGGGCCTGACCCTGCCCATCGCGCAGTTTCCCGAGATTGCCCCGCCGATCATCAACATCCAGGCGACCTACCCGGGCGCCAGTGCGCAGCAGGCCTACGAGGCCATCGCGATCCCCCTCGAGCAGGAGATCAACGGTGCGCAGAATCTCCTCTACATCAGCTCCACCAGCAACACCGACGGCAGCGTCAGCATGGACGCGACCTTCGAGGTTGGCTCGGACCTCGACGCCGCCGCCGCCGAGGTGCTGACCCGCGCCAATCGGGCAGAGGCGAAGCTCCCGCCCTCGGTGAACGCGCAAGGGCTGGAGATCACGAAGAGCTCCCGCCAGCGGCTGGGCAACATCGTCCTCTATGCGGAAGAAGGCGCCCCCTACGACGAGTTGTTCCTCGCCAACTGGGCCGAGACACAGGTGATCAAGCCCCTGCGCCGGGTGCAGGGCATGGGCCGCATCGTCAACTTCTCGAACAAGCGCTACGCCATGCGGGTCTGGCTCGATCCGCTGAAGATGGAGGCGCTCGGCATCAGCCCCAGTGCCGTCACGGACGCCATCAGCCAGCAGAACGCCCAAATCACCACGGGCACTCTCGGCAAACCGCCGGTGGACCAGGCGACCGCCTTCGAACTGCAACTGGTGACGCAGGGGCGCCTGCGCCAGCCCGAGGAGTTCGGCAACATCCTCCTGCGCGCCAACCCGGACGGATCCGTGGTGCGCATCCGCGACGTCGCCCGTGTCGAGCTCGGCTCGGAGCAGTACGGCGTCCGGTCGAGCTTCGACGGGGCGCCCTCGGCGACCCTCGGTCTCTATCAGAACCCGGACGCGAACGCCGTGCAGGTGATGGACGGCGCGCGGGCCACCATGACCGACCTCGCGAAGCGCTTCCCGCCCGGCCTCAAGTACCGGATCGCCCTCGACCGCACCGAATTCGTCAAGGAGGCGATCTTCGAAGTCGTGCGGACCCTCTTCGAGGCGCTGGCCCTCGTGGTGATCGTGACTTACCTGTTCCTGCAGAACTGGCGCGCCACCCTGATCCCAGCGATCGCGGTCCCGGTGGCGCTGGTTGGCACCTTCGGGCCGATGGCGCTGCTCGGCTTCTCGTTCAACACCTTGAGCCTCCTCGGCATGGTGCTGGCCGTAGGCCTCGTGGTGGACGACGCCATCATCGTGGTCGAGAATACCGAGCGCCTGATGGACGAGGGGATGGCGCCACGCGAAGCGTCGCGCGAGGCCGTGACGGAGGTGGCCGGACCCGTCATCGCCACCACCCTGGTGCTGGCCGCCCTGTTCGTCCCGGTGGCCTTCATTCCCGGCCTTACCGGTAAGCTCTACAATCAGTTCGCCCTCACCATCGCCATTTCCGTATTGATCTCGGCGGTGGTCTCCCTCACCCTGACCCCGGCACTGTGCGGGCTGATCCTCAAGCACCGCGACGCGGAGGCGAAGGACGAGAGCCGTTGGCGCGCCCCCCTGCGCTGGTTCAACGCTATGCTTGAAGGTACCAGCCGCCGGCTTGTGGCGGCCATCGGCTGGCTCACCGGCCACGTCGCGCTGGTGGGCCTCGCCTTCCTGCTCCTCGCCGCCGTGACGGTGTGGATGACGATGCAGCGTCCCTCCGGCTTCGTGCCGGACGAGGATCAGGGCTACTTCTTCGCCGACGTGGTCCTGCCGAAGGGGGCCTCGGTGGCGCGCACCAACGCCATGGTCGATCGCCTGGGCGAGACATTGCGCGCGATTCCGAGCGTGGAGCACACCATCGGGGTGACCGGGCGCAGCATCCTGGCCGACGCCATCGCGCCGTTCTACGGATTCCAGATCCCGACCCTCAAACCCTGGGGCGAACGCGAGCAGAGCGTGAGCGACGTCATCGCGACGGTTCAGAAGCGCTTCAAGCACGATCCCGATGGGCAGGTCCGTGTGGTGAATCCATCGCCCCTGCCGGGCCTCGGATCACGCAGCGGCCTGACTCTGGAATTGCAGGACCGCAGCGGCACCGGCGGCCTGAAGCTGGCGCAGGCCGCCAACCGCTTCATCGCTGAGATGGAGACGCTGCCCTCCGTGGGCCGCGCCATCCCCACCACCACCTACGGCGTGCCGCAGATGCGGCTTGAGATCGACCGGGCCAAGGCCGAGCAACTCGGCGTGCCGCTCCAAAACCTGTTCGATACGTTGGGCACCTATGTGGGTTCGAGCTTCGTCAACCTCTTCAACCGCTTCGGCTACGTCTACCAGGTCTACGTCCAGAGCGAGGCATCGGGCCGGCGGACGATCCAGGACGTCGAGGCACTGACCGTGCTCAACAGCCGCGGCGAGCCCGTGCGGGTTGGCTCGCTGATCCAGACATCCTTCGTCACAGGCCCGACGGCAGTCCTATCCTACAACACCTACCCGACCATCGAGATCGCCGTGGACACGGCACAGGGTGCCAGTTCGGGCACCGCCATCGCGGCGATCGAGGCGCTCGCGGATGCCAAGCTGCCAACGATCTATGCAGTGGAATGGACCGACGTCGCCTATCAGGAGAAGATCGCCGGCGGCTACGCACCGCTGATCTTCGGCCTCGGTACGCTGATGATCTTCCTGCTGCTGGCCGGACAGTACGAGTCCCTGCGCCTGCCGTTCGTCATTCTGCTCGGGACGCCAATCGCCATTTTCGGCGCGGTGGGTTTCCTGGCGATCCGCGGGCTCGCCCTCGACATCTTCGGGCAGGTCGGCCTCCTGCTGCTCGTGGGGCTGGCCGCCAAGAACTCCATCCTGGTGGTGGCCTTCGCCGAGGACCTGCGCAAGCAGGGCGAGGACGTCCTGACGGCTGCGCAGGACGCCGCTCGCCTGCGCATGCGCCCGATCCTGATGACGTCCTTCGCCTTCATCATGGGGTCCGTGCCCCTCGCCATCGCCAGCGGCGCGGGCGCCAACGCCCGCATCTCCATGGGCACCGTCGTGATCGGCGGCCTCCTGGTGGCGACCTTCATCACCTTGTTCGTAACGCCGACCTTCTACGTCGCCTTCGAGCGCTTGCTTGGCAAATCCCCCACCTCGCGGGAGGAGACAGATGACACAAGGATGCCTCAGCCGGCAGAGTGATTGCCTGCCTCGAAGGAGATCCTGACGTACAAACGTGTCTCTCCGGAAAGGACACCCTTTGATCCGTCTGCTCAGGCGCCGTATCGCTTTGCAAGCAGCCATGCTGCTTTTGACCCCAGGCGGACGTTTCGATCGCGATCCATGCCAAGCATCTGGACAGACGTGGGCGCTTTCCTAAAACCGGCCCTTCAGTACAGCGACCGGTTGGTGGTGTCCCGCGAGCGCGGACGTCGTCCGAGGGCAGTCACGCCAATGCAGGGCCGCCCGACGGGATAAGATCGAGGCAAAGGGGGCTAGGATTGTCGGCGTCGCTCCCGATGCTACGTGCCAATTGCTGCGCGATCTCCTGCGTGCAAATGCGGCATCGACCGCGTCGGGAAAGTTGCTTTCGCCTCGAAGAGTATGACCGGATGCTTCTCCGCGAGGTCGTCGAGCTGGGTCAGACCGGTATCCGTCGCGCGATGGATGTCGATCGGGTTTGCATCCAACCTGAGCTTGCTGCGGTCCGTTGCCAACGTCTCGATCGCGTCGAGAAAAACGACGATCGGACCGGCTGATGCGGCTTCGCCTTCATCGGTGCGAACAGCTCGGAGACCGCCATCTAGGTTGTTCCCATAGCTGAGTAACCCAGCATATGAGGGTCCACTTCAAGCAACCTCATGCCTGTGGCCCTGAAGAATCGCGCGACCTTGTTGGCAAATTTCCGCGCCAAGGATGTTTCGCGGGTATCCGGCAGACCCATCAGCAAGATGATGCCGTGTAGCAGAAGCCCCGATCGCGCGATTTCACGCCAGCCGGTGAAGTTCAGCGCGGCTTGAGCGTGCAGCTGTTATTTGACTGCGACCTTGGCCATGATCGAGCCCGACAGCTGCTCGAGTCTTTAGTCCGTCAGATTACGTATCGTTTGAAAATTTTTGGGCAGCTCCAACTTCAACTTCTGGTAGTAATAGATAACTTTACCCACAGTCTGCAGTTCCACGCCAGGTTCCATGCAATCATCAGGGTAAAGCAATGCTCCTCCAGGCCAAACTTTCTTGGTTTGTTCTTCCTAGTATTTTTGGCCGGCCCCAAGTGGGCCGACCAAGCTATCAAGATCTACAAAGCCCCAGATCTCTGAAGTCGAAGCTCAATTGAGGCGACCCTCGCCTTCCGTTCCAAACAAGAGAAATGCCTTCTTCGTGCGGCCACCCAACTTCGAACCCAGAGATCTCGCATTTTGAGTAGTAGCCTTTGCATAAAACCTCGAAAGGGCGCTTCCAGAGCATTCTTTAGGTGCTGAAGGAACTTCCCAATTGTCTGAAACGACTAAACACAAATTTGGATCACAGCTACTCCGCCCGCATCCAGCTCAGCTGCACCCAGTTGTTCCGCCGCAGGTGTCGCACTTCAGGCAGGTGCCGTTGCGGACCAGGGTGAAGTTTGCGCATTCGGGGCACGCTTCGCCGACATAGCCCTTCATCTTTGCTTCGGCACGGCGGTCAGAGACCGATCGCTCCGGCTTGGCGAAGGGGAGGGCGTCGACCAGCGCTTCGGCGCGTCCGGCCGCAACCGGCTCGGCTTTCAGCGCCGTCGCGCCGCGCAAAGCGTGGACTACGCCACCGGCCGGCGACGTCTGGCCGGTGGAGGCCGCACCGACGCCAACCGTTCCGCCGGCCGGTCCACCCTGGATCAAGGTGAGACGGTCGGCTGACCCGCGCAGGAGGCCGCGGGACACCACACTGGCTGCGGTGGTTTCCGTCCGGGCAGGATCGCGGGTGGTGTCGGTCTCGCCGCCGCCGATCACCGTGCCGCCGATCTCGGATGGGTTGACGTGGGCGAGGTCGGCGCGGCCGAGATAGGACACGGCCAACTCGCGGAACACGTAGTCGAGAAGCGAGGTCGCGTTCTTGATCGCGTCGTTGCCCTGCACGAAGCCCGCGGGTTCGAAGCGGGTGAAGGTGAAGGCCTCGACATATTCCTCCAGGGGCACGCCGTATTGAAGGCCCAGCGAGATCGCGATGGCGAAGTTGTTCATCAGGCTGCGGAAGGTGGCCCCCTCCTTGTGCATGTCGATGAAGATTTCACCGAGGCGACCGTCATCGTACTCACCGGTGCGGAGGTAGACCTTGTGCCCGCCCACGACCGCCTTCTGGGTGTAGCCCTTGCGCCGATGGGGCATCTTCTCCCGCGACCGGATACGTTCGACGCGCTCAATCACCCGCTCGACAATCTTCTCCGCGACCTGCGCGGCCTTGGCGGCGGCCGGCGCTGCGGCCAGAGCCTCGATCATCTCGTCGGCATCGTCCTCCTCGTCGGCGATCAGGGCCGAATTCAGAGGCTGCGACAGCTTCGAGCCGTCCCGGTAGAGGGCGTTGGCCTTGAGGGCCAGGGTCCAGGACAGCTTGTAGGCGTTCTTGCAATCCTCGACGGTGGCGTCGTTGGGCATGTTGATGGTCTTGGAGATGGCCCCCGAGATGAAGGGCTGCGCCGCCGCCATCATACGGATGTGGCTCTCGACCGAGAGATAACGCTTGCCGATGCGGCCGCACGGATTGGCGCAATCGAACACCGCGTAGTGCTCGGTCTTGAGGAAGGGGGCTCCCTCAAGGGTCATCGCGCCGCAGATGTGGGTGTTGGCCGCCTCGATGTCTTTCTTCGAATAGCCGAGGAAGGGCAGAATCTCGAAGGTCGGGTCGGCCAGCTTCTCGGCCGGAACCTTCAGCACGTCCGTGAGGAAATCATCGCCCAGCGTCCAGCGATTGAACACGAACTTGATGTCGAAGGCCTGCTTCAGGCCAGCCTCGACGGCGGCGAGCTTGTCATCGGTGAAGCCCTTGGCGCGGAGGGAGCCCGGATTGATCGCAGGGGCTTGGCCCATCGACCCGTGACCGACGGCGTAGGCCTCGATCTCGGCGATCTCCGATTCGCGGTAGCCGAGCGTGCGCAGGGCGTCGGGCACTGCACGGTTGATGATCTTGAAATAGCCGCCGCCCGCGAGCTTTTTGAACTTCACCAGGGCGAAGTCGGGCTCGATGCCGGTGGTGTCGCAATCCATCACGAGGCCGATCGTGCCGGTCGGCGCGATCACGGTCGCCTGCGCGTTGCGGTACCCGTGCTCTTCGCCTAGCGCCAGGGCGCGGTCCCAGGCATGCTTCGCCCGCTCGGCGATGTCGGCCTGGGGGACGTTAGCGAGGTCAAGGGGTACGGGGGCGATCGACAGGAACTCGTAGCCCTCCGCCTCGCCATGCGCCGCGCGGCGGTGGTTGCGGATCACCTTGAGCATGGCGTCCGCGTTCTCCTCGTAAGCCGGGAAGGCTCCGAGTTCACCGGCCATCTCCGCCGACGTCGCGTAGGCGACACCAGTCATGATGGCCGTGAGGGCGCCGGCCAGGGCACGACCTTTATCCGAGTCGTAGGGCAGGCCCATGCTCATCAGCAGGCCACCGATATTGGCGTAGCCGAGGCCCAGCGTCCGGTAGCGGAACGAGAGTTCGGCGATCTCCTTGGAGGGGAACTGCGCCATCATCACCGATATTTCCAGCACCACCGTCCAGAAGCGGTTCAGGTGCTCGAAGGCGGCGACGTCGAAGTGGTTCGCGGCTCGGTCATACATCGTCAGCAGGTTGGCGCTGGCGAGGTTACAGGCGGTGTCGTCGAGGAACATGTACTCGGAGCATGGGTTCGAAGCACGGATCCGCCCGCCCGCCGGGCAGGTGTGCCAATCGTTCATCGTCGTGTTGAAGTGCAGGCCCGGATCAGCCGAAGCCCAGGCGGCCTCGCCGATTTTTTCCCACAACTCACGCGCCGGCAGCGTCTTCGTGGTCTTGCCGGTAGTGCGGGCCTTCAGCTCCCAAGGAGTATCGTTCTCCACGGCGCGCAGAAAATCGTCGGTCAGCGAGACCGAGTTGTTCGAATTCTGCCCGGCCACTGTGAGGTAGGCTTCGGAATCCCAGTCGGTGTCGTAGACGGGGAAGTCGATCTTGGTGAAACCCTGGCGGGCGAACTGGATCACCCGCTTGGTGTAGGAATCCGGCACCATGTCCTTGCGCGCGGCCTTCACGGCCTTTTTCAGGACAGGGTTACGCTCCAGGTCGAAGCAGGCGTCGCCCTCGGCCTCACACTGGGTGCAGGCCTTCATCACCGCAGTGAGGTGCTTGGAGACGATTTTGGAGCCTGTGACGAGGGCCGCAACCTTCTGCTCCTCCTTCACTTTCCAGTCGATGTACTGCTCGATATCCGGATGGTCGATGTCGACGATGACCATCTTGGCAGCGCGACGCGTCGTCCCGCCCGACTTGATGGCACCGGCCGCCCGGTCGCCGATCTTGAGGAAGGACATCAACCCGGAGGACTTGCCGCCGCCGCCGAGCTTCTCGTTCTCGCCGCGCAACATCGAGAAGTTCGAGCCGGTGCCTGAGCCGTACTTGAACAGGCGCGCCTCACGGACCCACAGGTCCATGATGCCACCCTCGTTGACGAGATCGTCCTGCACGCCCTGGATGAAGCAGGCATGCGGCTGCGGATGCTCGTAGGAAGAGGCCGACTTCGTCAGCTCGCCCGCGCGGTAATCGACATAATAATGGCCCTGCGCCGGCCCATCGATGCCGTAGGCCCAGTGCAGGCCGGTGTTGAACCATTGCGGGGAATTCGGCGCCACCATCTGGCGAGCGAGCATGAAGCGCAGTTCGTCGAGGAATGCCGACGCATCCTCCTCGGAACTGAAGTAGCCCCCCTTCCAACCCCAGTAGGTCCAGCACCCGGCGAGACGATCGAACACCTGCGTGGACGAAATCTCGGAAACGTAGCGCTCGGCTTCCGGCAGCTCGGCAAGGGCGTTCAGATCAGCCTCGGAACGCCACAGGAACGACGGCACGTCGTTTTCCTCGACCTTCCTGAGCGCCGCCGGCACACCGGCCTTGCGGAAGTACTTCTGCGCCAGGACGTCACTCGCCACCTGGGACCAGCTCTCCGGCACCTCGATGCCGTCCAAGCGGAAGACCGTCGAGCCGTCCGGATTGCGGATCTCGCTCAGCGTCTTGCGAAAGGGAATCGTCGCGTAGGGGGATTGCCCGGCCGTGGTATGGCGCCGCTCGAACCGCATGTAACCTGTCTCCCGAGCCACGCATCGGAGCGCGGCACCGTGTCCAAGAAGGAAGATGGCAAGCGTCCGCGACCGCTCGCGAAGCGCTGAACTCAGCAACGAAAATTCGGTGATCCGCCGGTGACGCGACAGCCTCGGCGATGTTCCGAAGGTATCCCGCCGAGGGGGCTCACGTCAATAACTAGTGTGCCGACTGCGTGTTCCCGGCTAGATGTAGTAGGATGGAGCTGAATCCTGTGGATATCCCGGAGGCCTTCGTAAGTGCCCTTTCGGCCTGAGAGATTCGCCTGCGAAAAGTTTTCCACCCACAGGCTGTCGGATCGCCACCTTCGTCGAAGGGATGGTTAACGCCTGGGGTGTGGGATTTCCGCCTCATTCGCAGCCACCGACCCGGTCTCGGAGGGGGCCACGGCGACTGGACTTACGGGGGGCACCTCACCATAGTCCCGCCGACACTCGATGGCGGGGTTTCCACGCCCCAATCAGGCGAACGCAATGGCTCTCAAGGACACGCTCCTGCGGATTTTCACCTGGTGGAACGGGCAGACCATGTCGCTCGCGCTGTACACGGCCCGGCGCGGGCAGCGGGTCGGCTCCGACGATCACGGCAACGTCTATTATCGCGCACAGGGAGCGCTCATTGATCGCTCCGTGGGAACCGAACGGCGCTGGGTCGTCTATAACGGCTACGCCGACGCCTCGAAGGTCCCTCCCGGCTGGCGCAGCTGGCTCTGCCACAACGGCGATGTGCCACCGAGCGAGGAGACTTACACGCCACGCGAGTGGCAGAAGCCTCACGTTGAAAATCTCACGGGCACGAGCGGTGCCTATCGGCCCCGCGGTTCGCAGCTCAATGTCGGCCAGCGACCGGCGGCGACCGGCGATTACGTTCCATGGAGCCCGGGCAACTGATCCCGAACGCCCGGCATTCGGGACGCCGCGGCCCTTTTTCCACCAATCTTCTCAGGCCTAACCTCGCCCTCGCACCGCCGCTCCGATGAGAGCGCAGCCGAGAGGGGGCGCCCGTGAGCCGCAGCACAGCAGGATCGTACCGCCCCGTGGTCAAGCGCCTTATCCTCGCGTCGATCGCGACGGGCCTGCTCGCCGTTCCGGCTTCCGCCGACAAGATCAAGAACCCGACTGCGGTGTTTTCCGGCCTCGACAAGATCACCGGGCGTATCGTCTCCTTCGAGGTGGCTGTCGACGAGACGGTGCAGTTCGGCGCCCTGCAATTGACGCCGCGCGTCTGCTACAGCCGGCCACCGACCGAGAGTCCGAAGACCACGGGATTCCTCGAGGTCGACGAGGTGACGCTCGATAACAAGTACCGTCGCATTTTCACGGGCTGGATGTTCGCCTCGAGCCCGGGGCTCCATGCGATCGAACATCCGATCTACGATGTCTGGCTCGTTGATTGTAAGGGCGGTGCTGATGTGATCGCCGAGGCGCGCGAGCAGGAAGACGTGCCGGCGATGGCTTCCAAGCCGGAGAAGACCCGGCGTCCGAAGGGCGGGCAGGACGCGACGCGCACCGCCCAGCAGGTCAACCCGAACGGGCAGGTGGATGTGGAAGCGCCGCGCGGTGTGCCGGTGCAGCCCAAGCAGAAGCCATCACGGAAGTTCTTCCCGTCGAACGAGGGTCCGGCGGCCGCTCCGCCGCCGCCGCAACAGCCGCAATCGCTGTTCGACGCCCTGTTCCGCTAAGACATCCGCGGAACGCAGCGCACTCAGCCCTCTCCGAGCGCGGCCAGGGCCTGCCGTCCACCGACGGAGCCGTCCCCTGGCCAGACGTCCCAATCGGCTGGCTGGAGAATCGCCTCGGCGAGTCGCCGCTTGTAGATATGGCGTGGCAGTTCTTCGGCGCCGAACTGCGTCAGGTGATCGGTGACGAACTGGGTGTCGGCGAGGCGGTAACCGCCTGCCCGCAGGCGCGCCACGAGATGGACAAGCGCAACCTTCGAGGCATCGCGCACCGTGTGAAACATGCTCTCCCCGAAGAACGCGGCCCCGAGGGACACGCCGTAGAGGCCGCCGACCCGCTGACCTTCGAGGAAGACCTCGACGGTGTGAGCATACCCGGAGTCGAACAAAGCGCCATAAAGTTCACGAATTCGACCATTGATCCAGGTTCGCTCGGCATCGCCGCGTGGAGCGGCACAGCCGGCGATCACCGCATCGAAATCCTGGTCGGTCCGAACCTCGAACACGTCGGAACGCACCGTCCGGGCAAGCCGCTTCGCGACATGGAATCCGTCGAGGGGCAGAACCCCCCGCGCGCGCGGCTCGACCCAGTAGATGGCCGGGTCGTCCGCATCCTCCGCCATCGGGAAGATCCCGGCCGCATAGGCCTTCAGCAGGATCTCGGGCGTGATCTCAACACGGTCGCTATCGTACATGCGATGATTTTGAAACGGAGCTGCGCGGAAGGCCAGGGGCGGTGCGTCCGACAGGGATTCAAATAAGGAAAAAGGGCGAAGCCTTGCGGCTCCGCCCCGACCTGGACGAGGAACGTTCGCGTGTCTCAGTTGCTCGGACCGCCGGACGTGGTCCCAAGGTTTGGCACAGTGCGGTTCGGCTGCTCAGCATTTCCACCCTTGGCCGAATCATCGACGATCGCTTCGCGGTTCGAGGTGTAGGGCGCCTCGACGACCGAACCGGTGACGTTCATGTCGACGCGGCCATCGACGTTGCGATAGGCGCCATACGTCGACGGGTTGTCGATCGGACCACGGGTGGTGCCGCCGGCCTGCGGAACCGCACGCTCGGGCTGGCCGACGTTGCCGGACGGCGACTGGGCGAGGGCTGCGGTGGCGATAAGCGTTGCGGCGACGAAGCTGAGGCTGAAGGTGCGCATGGACGTCTTTCGGTCGTTAGGAATACTCAGTCGCTGACGTGGAGAATTGCCGCTGAGCACCCTTGGCTCACAGCGTCTCCGCCAGACTGACGTGGGGTGAGAAGCCGTGAACCCTCAATGCGTTCCGGTGAATGTTTTGCTGGCAATGTGTCGCAGATCCACGCAATGGACGAATCCGAAATCATTCCCAGGCGAATCAAAACGAGCCTTAAACGCTCAGTTCGCAGCGTTTTGCAGCGGTGATGCGGATGACGACGATATCTTTCGCGTCACTTGAAGGACGTTCAAGCACAACCTAGTTGTGCGCAATCTCACACGAGATTCAGCAATCCCAGCCGATCCGATGACCAAGATCAAAAAAACCGGCCCCGTAAGGAGCCGGCTTTCAAGAGAGGATCGGTCGCGGGATGAGGAGCGAAGAACGCCTCAGCGGGCTGGGCCGCCTGACGTGCTACCGGTGTTCGGAACGCTCCGGTTGGTGTCGTTCGCGTTGCCGCCCTTCGCCGAGTCCACTGCACCAGCTCCATGACTCATGCCACGCTCGCCCACCGGTGCGGTGGCGCCCTCCGCCGGTGCCATGCCGCGTGTGGAGGGATTGTCGATCGGACCCTTCGTCGTACCTTCGGCTTGCGGCACAGCGCGCTCGGGTTGGCCGACATTTCCAGAGGGAGACTGCGCCAGTGCAGGACCGGCAAGCAGAAGACCAACGATCAAAGAAATATCGAAGCGCACAGGAGAACGTCCTTGTGATGAAGCTGGTACCCCCCGGGACGAGACACCAGTGCAGCGGATAGACAAGAAACCGGCCTCCCGCCAACGCGTTCCGCGGCTCTCCGCCACCGGCGCTTCATGTGCTTGCCTGCCTAGGGCTCATCGAGGCCACCATCGGCCAGAAACCCCTCCAGCCAATGGATATCGTAATCTCCGTTCTGGACATCCAGGTTGCGAACCAGGGTCCGGAAGAGCGGCAAGGTGGTATCGACGCCGTCGACCACGAACTCGTCCAGAGCCCGGCGCAGGCGCATCAGGCACTCGTTGCGCGTGCGGCCATGCACGATCAGCTTGCCGATCAGGGAATCGTAGTTCGGTGGAATCCGGTAGCCCTGGAAGACAGCCGAATCGACGCGAACCCCAAGGCCGCCGGGTGGATGAAAGTAGGTGATCAGACCGGGTGAGGGTCGGAAGGTCGCTGGATGCTCGGCATTGATCCGGCACTCGATGGCGTGACCTTCCACCTTGATCTCATCCTGCGTCACCGACAGAGGCAGGCCGGCCGCAACACGGATCTGTTCGTTCACGAGATCAATCCCGGTGATCATCTCGGTTACCGGATGCTCGACCTGGATGCGCGTATTCATCTCAATGAAGTAGAACCGGCCATCCTCGTAGAGAAATTCTACCGTACCAGCGCCGAGATACTTGAGTTCCTGCATCGCGCGGGCGCAGATGCCGCCAATCTCGGCCCGCATCTCAGCGTCGAGGACCGGGGATCCGCCTTCCTCCCAGACTTTCTGATGCCGTCGCTGCAGGGAGCAGTCGCGTTCGGCCAGATGCACCGCATTGCCGCGTCCATCCCCGAGCACCTGAACCTCGATGTGGCGCGGCTTCTCGAGATACTTTTCCAGGTAGACCGCATCGTCACCGAAGGCCGCTTTGGCCTCGGTCCGGGCCATGCCGAGCGCCTGTTCGAGATCGGCCTCGGTCCGGGCGACCTTCATGCCGCGCCCGCCACCACCGGAAGCGGCTTTGACCAGGACGGGGTACCCGATCTCAGCCGCGATCCGCTTGGCTTCCTCGGGTTCCTCGACGCCGCCCTCCGAGCCGGGAACGCACGGAATACCGAGACGTTTTGCGGTGCGCTTGGCCTCGATCTTGTCGCCCATGATGCGGATATGCTCCGCCTTAGGACCGATGAAGCCGATATTGTGATGGGCGAGCACCTCGGCGAAGCGGGCATTCTCGGAGAGGAAGCCGTATCCGGGATGAACCGCGTCGGCCCCGGTGATCTCGCAGGCGGCGATGATCGACGGAATGTTGAGGTAGCTGTCGCGGGCCGCCGGTGGGCCGATGCAGACGCTCTCATCGGCCAGACGCACGTGCATCGCATCGGCATCGGCCGTGGAATGGACCGCCACGGTCGCGATTCCGAGTTCCTTGGCCGCGCGCAGGATGCGCAGGGCGATTTCGCCCCGGTTGGCGATCAGGATCTTTTCGAACATGGGTGCGGCCCGGCTCACTCGATGACGAGGAGAGGTTCGCCGAACTCGACGGGTTGCCCGTCCTCGACGAAGACGGCGGTGACGGTGCCGGAACGAGGAGCGACGATCTCGTTGAAGGTCTTCATCGCCTCGATCAGGAGGAGTTTCTCGCCCGCCTCAACCTTGGACCCGACATCGACGAACAGCTTCGCTTCCGGCGACGGGCGGCGATAGGCGGTACCGACCATGGGGGAGGGTACGGCCCCCGGATGCCCGGCGCCGGCCTTGCCGCGATCGACCCCGCCGCCCGGACCCGGAGTGGCGAGGGGAGCCGAGACGGCTGCCATCGCGGGAGCCGGCGCAGGCGCGGCAACCTGCACCTGGACCGCTTCAATGCGGCGGGCGACGCGGATGCGCAGATCGCCCTTTTCGACCTCGATCTCGCTGAGATCGGTCTCGTTGATCAGCTTGGCGAGCTCGCGGACGAGCTCCGGATCGAAGGGGTCGTTCTTGGACATCGGCTCGGTCGTCTTCAGGTCAGGCGCAGGGTGCGGCTAGGATCGACGGGAAATGACGCCGCCATGCGAGACTCGCAAGGCGGCGACGGATCGAATGCGGAGGACGGGTGGGTTCAGCAGTTCGCGTGGCCGCACTGGCGCACGTCAGAAATGGTCTTACGGATCGGCTCGACGCCCAACGCACCCCGGATAACCTCGTCGCCGATGATGAAGGCGGGGGTCCCCGTAAGGCCGAGCTTGTCGCCGAGCCCGACGTTCTCGGACAGGGCAGCCTGCACCTCCGGACCTTGCGCATCCTTGAGCAGGCGGGTGACGTCGAGACCCATTTCCTTGCCAACGGCCAGCGCGCGTTCGCCGTTCACCCCACCCTTGAGTTCGAAAAGTTTGGTGTGGAATTCGAAGATCTTATCCCCCTTGAGCTGCTGCTTGGCGGCCAGCGCGATCTTGCTCGCCTCCAGCGACCCGGCACCAAGAACGGGAAAGTCCATGAGGACGACGCGAAGCTTCGGGTCGCCCTTGATGAGCGCCTGGATGTCCGACAGCGCCTTACGGCAATAACCGCAATTGTAATCGAAGAATTCGACCATCGTGACGTCGCCATTCGGGTTGCCCGCGACCACGCCATGGGGTGAATTGATCAGGGCCTCACGCGCCTCCTTGAGTGCGGCAGACTGAGCAAGCTCCTGCGTCTCCTGCTGGCGGCGCTCACTTTCCACGATCGCCTCCTGCAGCACGTCCGGGTTCTTGACGAGATAGTCCTTGATGATGCCCTCGATCGCTTGGCGCTGAACGTCCGTGAACGCAGCGGCCGGAGCGGTTTGGCTCGGAGTGGTCTGCGCCGAGGCGACACCTAGGGTGCCGGCAATAAACGTGGCGCAGAGTAGGGAACGGAAGAGGGGCATACGTCCTCGCGGGGCGGGACCGGTCAGGCGTAGGCCGGCCATCGGGGGGCATCTCAATTCGACATGCGGTTAGCGGCCGGGTTAGGCGTTTTCGCGGCGGGCGGTCAATCGTGGAATGGCGGGTTTGTCCCAGGTCCTGCGCAGGGGCTATGACGGGGCGGATGACACAAGCTCCGATCCTCGCTCCGAAGTTCTCATCGCAGCGCGCAGCCCGCGTTGCGCCGTTCCTGGCCATGGACGTGATGTCGGCCGCCGCAGCGCGCGAGGCGCGCGGGGAGGGCGTCGTCCATATGGAGGTCGGCCAGCCCTCGGCACCGGCGCCCCGAGCCGTGATCGCGGCAGCGCAGGCTGCACTTGCGAACGGCGCTTTGCCCTACACCCAGGCCCTGGGATTGCCCGCTCTGCGCGAGCGCATCGCGCGCCACTATACGGAGACCTATGGAGTCGCGGTATCACCGAGCCGCATCGTGGTGACCACCGGCTCGTCGGCGGCCTTCGTGCTGGCCTTCCTCGGGCTGTTCGATGCCGGCGCCCGCATCGCGGTGCCGCAGCCGGGCTATCCGGCCTATCGCAGCCTGCTGCATGCCCTTGACCTGGTCCCGGCGCCCCTGGTTCTGCAAGATGCCGACCGGTTCGCTCCGACCGGCTCCGCCCTGCGGGCGCTGCACGAACGCGAAGGACTGTCGGGCATCCTGGTGATGAGTCCGGCGAACCCATCCGGCACGGTGATCGAGCCCGAACGCCTCGCTGACCTTTGCGCCACGGCCCGGGCGCTGAACCTCCGATTCATCTCCGATGAGATCTATCATGGGCTCGCCTACGGCGTGCCGACGGAGACCGCCCTGCGCTACGATGACGAAGCGATCGTCATCAACTCGTTCTCAAAGACCTGGTGCATGACCGGATGGCGCATCGGCTGGATGGTGGTACCGGACTGGCTCGCCCGTCCCGTCGAGCGGCTGGCCCAGAACCTCTACATCTCACCGCCATACTTATCGCAGGTGGCTGCACTGGCTGCCTTCGACGCGGTTGAGGAGGTTGAAGACGTGCGGGCGGGCTATGCCGCCAATCGAGCGCTGCTGCTCGACGCCTTCCCGGGTCTCGGACTCGGGCGGACACATCCAGCCGATGGCGCCTTCTATCTCTATGCCGATGTCTCCAACCTGACCAACGACTCGGTCGCCTTCTGCCGGCGCATGCTCGACGAAGCGGGGGTTGCGGCGACCCCGGGCTTGGATTTCGACGCACAGGATGGGGGCCACCACGTCCGATTCTCCTTCGCCGGCTCCAACGCCGATTGCGTCGATGCGGTGCGACGCCTCAAGGCGTGGCTGCGCTGAAACGCAAAGCGGGGCGGGCATCACGCCCACCCCGCTCCGTTCATACCGGTGTGACGGCGTTCACTCGCCCGTCAGGGCCGCCTTGGTGCGCGACCACCAGCCGGCACGCTTTGGACGATCCGGGTCCGAGGGCGGCGTGAGAACCACCGCCACCGGCTCGTGAGCAGGCATCGCCGGGACTGACGCCGGCTCGACGGAGACCTCCAGGGTATCGATAGGAGCGGCCACATTGCCCTGATCGCTCTCGGCTGCGATCGGCAATTCCAGCGCTAACGATCCCGAAGCTTGCGGCGTGGACGGGGCCACGGCTTCGGACACCGCCTCGGCACTCACGGGCTCCTCGCCGCCGAGGAAGGCGGACGGCGCATCACTCGCACCTTCGTCTCCCTCGACCGAAGCAACCGGCCGCTCACCGAAATCCGAGTTCGGAAGCTCCTTGTTAGCGAACTCCTGGGCATTGCCCTCGCCGTCCCGGGTACGGCCATCGCGGTCGCGACCACGACCCCCGCGACGACCACGACGACGGCGGCGACCGCTGCCATCATCCTCGCCAGCGGACGAAGCTTCGGCAGGCGAAACGCTCTCGTCGGTCTCAGGCTGCGCAGCGATCTCCTCGGGCTCCTCGGTTTCACCCTCGTCGTCACCGTCTGTGGCAGCGCTCTCGCCACCAGCCTGATCGCCGGTCTCGTGGCGGCCACCACGACGGCGACGCCGGCGCCGACGCCCACCTCGGCCATCGCCGCTCTCGGAAGTCTTCTCGGGTGCTTCCTCGGTGGAGCTATCGGTTTCGACCTCCTCGGCCTCAACCTCGACCTCGACAATCTCCTCCTCGATCTCCGGATCGAAATCTTCCTCGGGCTCCAGGGCGGAATTGATTGCCACCGCACGCACCCCGGTGACCGGCCCCTCGGCCCGCGTCGCAAGCTCACCCCGGTCGAGCTGGAAGGCGGAAGTGGCGGCCAAGCGCTCATCGGCGGCGATCGTCACCGAGACGCCGAAGCGGACTTCGAGTTCCCGCAGATGAGCTCGCTTCTGGTTGAGGATGTAGAGCGCCACCTCGGTGCGTGTCTTGAGGATGAGGTTGTGGCTGGTGCTCTTGAGCAGCGACTCCTCGATCGCCCGCAGGATCTGCAGCGCCACCGAAGACGTGGCACGAACATAGCCCGAACCGCCGCAATGGGCGCAGGGGAGGGACGAGCTCTCGAGCATGCCGGTGCGGATGCGCTGACGGCTCATCTCCAGCAGACCGAAGGGCGAGATGCGACCGACCTGGATGCGGGCGCGATCGTTCTTCAAACACTCGTTGAGCTTCTTCTCGACAGCGCGGTTGTTGCGCTTCTCCTCCATGTCGATGAAGTCGATGACGACAAGGCCCGCGAGGTCGCGCAGGCGCAACTGGCGGGCGACCTCTTCGGCCGCCTCCAGGTTGGTGCGCAGGGCAGTGTCCTCGATGTCGTGTTCGCGGGTCGAGCGACCCGAATTCACGTCGATGGAGACGAGGGCCTCGGTCGGATTGATGACGAGGTATCCGCCCGACTTGAGGGTCACATGGGTCGAGAACATCGCGTCGAGCTGCTGCTCGACCCCATAGCGCGCGAAGATCGGCGTCGGGTCGCGATAGGGTTGCACGACCTTGGACTGGCCCGGCATCAACATGCGCATGAAGTCGCGCGCCTCGCGGTAGGCCTCGTCGCCGGCCACCAGGATGTCGTCGATATCCTTGTTGTAGAGGTCGCGGATAGCGCGCTTGATCAGCGAGCCTTCCTCGTAGACCAACGCCGGTGCGGAGGAGGACAGCGTCAACTCGCGTACACTCTCCCACAGGCGCATCAGGTACTCGAAGTCACGCTTGA
Source organism: Methylobacterium sp. Ger2507 (assembly GCF_055231875.1). NCBI lineage: Bacteria > Pseudomonadati > Pseudomonadota > Alphaproteobacteria > Hyphomicrobiales > Methylobacteriaceae > Methylobacterium > Methylobacterium sp. Ger2507. The sequence goes on along the minus strand of NZ_JBUYVC010000001.1, from coordinate 4,251,413 downwards.
TCTCCGGCTTGGTCCGAGAAGCGCCGGCCGTGCGCAGGATGACGCCCATGCCCTCCGGCACTTCCAGGTCCTGCGCGACTTCCTTGAGGCGCTTGCGGTCGGCCGCCGAGGTGATCTTGCGGGAGATGCCGCCACCACGACCGGTGTTGGGCATCAGAACGGAGTAGCGGCCAGCCAGCGAGAGGTAGGTGGTCAGCGCCGCGCCCTTGGTGCCGCGCTCCTCCTTGACGACCTGCACCAGGATGATCTGGCGGCGCTTGATCACCTCCTGGATCTTGTAGTGCCGGCGATACGTGCGCGGACGCTCGGGGATTTCAGCGAGAGCGTCGCCGCCAACCTGCGCGATCTTCTGCGGACGCTCGCCGTCCTCGCCCTCGGACTCGTCGTCGTCCTCATCCTCGTCGGAATCGTCATCATCCTCGGACTCGTCGTCCGAATCGTCCTCTTCTTCGTCCTCGTCATCCTCCTCGTCGGAGTCATCCTCGGATTCAGGCTCGACATGGAGGTTGGCGACAGAAGTCTCGCCTTCGAACGACCTGGTCTCCGAAGATTCAGCGTTCGAAGATTCAGCGTCCGAGGGCTCCACTTCATGAGACTCGGGCTCAGAGGAACCAACTGCCGCGCCGTCACCCATCGGTGCAGCCTCGAGAGCCAGTTCGACGGCCGGGGCGATCGGCGCCTCGGCCGTAGCACCGACGAGGGCCTGATCCTCGGAGGCTTCCGATGAAGAGGCGGGTGTCTCGGGACTGCCGAGATCGGATTGCGGCAGGTCGGTCGAGGCATCGCCACGCGAAGCGATTTCCTGAGACCCATCGGTGAAGCCGCCCTCGAGGAGCGCGTCCGTTGCGCCGATCGCGGAATCGTTCTCGACGAACGTGGCGACATCCTCGGACGTCACCGTATCGGAGGTCCGAGCGCGCTTGGCGGCCGTCCCATCGCGACGACCGCGCGAGCGGCGGCGAGGCTTACGCTCCTCGCGCTCGCGGTGCTCCTCGGCCTCGCGGGCTTCGTCCTCCAGCAATGCCTGTCGGTCGGCGAGTGGAATTTGGTAATAATCCGGATGGATCTCGCTGAAGGCGAGAAAGCCGTGGCGGTTGCCGCCGTACTCGATGAAGGCCGCCTGGAGCGAGGGCTCCACGCGCGTTACCTTGGCGAGATAGATGTTGCCGCGAAGCTGGCGCCGATTGGCGGCCTCGAAGTCGAATTCCTCAACCCGTGACCCGTGGACCGTGACGACCCGAGTCTCCTCCGGGTGCATCGCGTCGATGAGCATCTTGTTGTTGTTGGCCATGACGAACTTTCGACATGGCGGTCGACGTCGTTCTCCTCGAACCGCTCGGTCCCGATGGTGCGCCGTTCGGTCCAGGCTCACTGGCCTGGCGGATCGGTGCACGTGACGACCCGGGGAAGGGGGTCGCGGAAGCTGTGGGGAAGGGATTGCCGTCAACCGCCGTTGGGCGCCGGATCTCGGCGCGCGTGGGGTTGATCCTGGCCAGGGTCGACGAGACGGCGGCGCCACGCGAAACGCGCAGGCGTTGAACACGAGCAACGGCAACCGATGCTGTGTGTCCGCTCATTCTCTCCCTGACCTCGCGAAGACTGTGTGGGCCCGTCCGAGGACAGGCGTGCATTCCAAGAACGGTGCGACGGCCGAAAAAGCCACCGAATGAACCGACTCCCACCCAGCCTCGCCATGCCGCATTGTCTGACGCGGGGAACCGACTGCGAAGGCTATCCAGCAAGAAGCCGGATCGCACCCGCGGGCCGCGGAGCAAACCGCACGGCGCCGGGAAGGGGACCGTATCATTACAGAGCGTCGCGACGTTTTGGCAAGGACCTTCCTGTTGCGGGTCGCGGTCTTCCGCTTGAATCGGTCCGTATCCTGGGCTCGGCCCCCGGCGTCCTGCCTGGATTCCCGTGTTGCGCGAGCCTGTCGCCGTGGAGACACAAGCTCCGCGGAAGTGGGGGCACCGCTTGAGGAACGGTTAACCATCCGGTCCGTATCTCGTAGAGGCTGCTTCATATCGCAGTTCGCTAACAGCATGCCCAACCGGGGCGTGCTTGTCCTCCCGAGGATGAATGCCGGAACGATGCAGAGACGCTTACGCCTTCTCCGCTCCGCCCTCGTCGCCCTCATCTTTGCCGGCGCGATCCCGTTCGTTTGCCCGAGCGCGCAGGCTCAGGACAATGAAAAGTTGCGCGGGGCCAGCTCTCAGGCCGCCGTCGCCATCGCAGCAGATCTCTCCACCAGCAATGCGACGACGAAGCTGACCCTGACGCTCTCGAAGGCCATCGACGCCAAGGCCTTCGTGATGGAGCGTCCCGACCGGGCGGTGATCGATCTCGCGGAAGTGAACTTTCAACTGGGTCCGGAGACCGGACGGAAGCGCGAGGGCGTCGTCTCCTCCTTCCGCTACGGATTGTTCGCACCCGGCCGGTCGCGCATCGTGGTCGACCTTGCCCAGCCCGCCACGGTGGGCCGGATCGAAACGGTCACGCGGGCCCGCGACGGCGCCGTGCTGCTCAGCATCGACTTCCAGCGCAGCGATCGTGAGGGCTTTCGGCGTGCCGCCGTCTCAAGCGATCCCGCGCCCGCCCAGCGCAAAGCGGCGATCTTACCGGAGCCCACGGACGCGCGCCCGCTCATCATGGTCGATGCCGGCCATGGCGGAACCGATCCGGGGGCCATCGCGGCAACCGGCGTATTCGAGAAAGATATCGTTTTCGGCTTCGCCCAAGCCCTGGTGGCCCGACTCGAGTCCAGCGGACGCTACAGGGTGCGGATGACGCGGGACCGCGACGTCTTCGTTCCCCTCTCCGAACGCGTCCGCCTCGCCCGCGAGGCGAAGGCCGACCTCTTCGTTTCGATCCATGCGGACTCGATCTCATCGGCGCCTCAGGTGCGCGGCGCCACGATCTACACCGGCTCCGAGAAGGCTACCGACGCCGAATCAGCCAAGCTTGCCGAGCGCGAGAACCGTGCCGACGCGGCAGCGGGCACCGAATCGAACGAAGGCCCCGGCCATGTCGCAGATATCCTCCAGGAATTGACCCTGCGCGAAACCCGCACCTTCTCTTCGGGCTTCGCCAAGGGACTGATGACCCATCTCGGACCCGTGATGGAAATGAGCACAAAGCCGCACCGCGAGGCGGGATTCCAGGTCCTGCGCTCGCCGGATGTCCCATCGGTCCTGGTCGAACTCGGCTATCTCTCCAGCAAGCGCGATCTCGACCTTCTGCAATCGGAGGCTTGGCGCGCCGAGGTGACCGGAGGCATGGCCAAGGCCATCGATGCGTTCTTCGGAAGTCGGACCTCTCTGACGCGGCCGCAGCCGGCACGCCGGTCGGCGGCAATCGCCCCAGTTTCACCATAGAATACGTGTGAAACCGGGGCTCACAGCGCCCCGGTCACACCGACGCCGATCGTCTCGGCGGGATGGATCGCGGCGCTCATGAGCGAACGCCGCCGACATCGTGGCCTCGACCGCAAATCCGCGGCGGGACCCTTGCATTTCGGGATGGGACACGGTCCGAGGAAGCGCACGCCATGCTGGCGCGCGCTGACACGGCCGACCGGCGGCGGTGGATCATCGACGGACGGGACCCGGATGCGCTTCATCCTTCGTTTCTTCGGCTTCCTGTTCAGCGTCGGTGCGATGATCTTCGTGCTGGCCGCGGGCGCGGGAGCGTTCTTCTACTGGAAGTTCAGCCAGGACCTGCCCGACCACGCCGCGCTCGCCAATTACGAGCCGCCGGTGATGAGCCGCGTTCATGCGGCGGATGGTTCGTTGCTAGCGGAATACGCCACGGAGCGCCGCCTCTACCTGCCGATCCAAGCGATGCCGAAAATCGTCGTCGCGGCCTTCCTGTCCGCTGAAGACAAGAACTTCTACAAGCATGGCGGCGTCGACCCCGAAGGGCTGGTGCGCGCAGCGCTGACGAACTTCAAGAGCGGCAAGAAGCAGGGTGCTTCGACCATCACCCAGCAGGTCGCCAAGAACTTCCTCCTGTCGCCGGAGCAGACCTTCGAGCGCAAGGCCAAGGAGGCGCTCATCGCCTTCCGGATCGAGGCGGCTTACTCGAAGGATAAGATCCTCGAACTCTATCTCAACGAAATCTTCCTCGGCACCATCGTGCCCGGCCGCAACCTGCACGGCGTCGCGGCGGCTGCGCTCGACTACTTCGGCAAGTCGGTGCACGAACTGACGATCAACGAAGCAGCTTACCTGGCCGCGCTGCCGAAGGGGCCGAACAACTATCACCCCTATCGCCAGACCCAGAAGGCGCTGGACCGGCGCAACGAGATTATTGGGCTGATGGCCCAGAACGGGTACATCACCAAGGAGGAGGCCGAAGCCGCCCGCAAGATGCCACTCGGCGTCAACCCGCGCGTCGCCTTCGCCAATGCCGCCAACGCCAACTACTTCACCGAGGAGGTGCGCCGCGAGATCGCCGAGCGCTACGGTGAGAAGAAGCTCTACGAGGGTGGTCTCTCCGTGCGCGCCACGCTCGATCCGAAGATGCAGGCCTGGGCACGCAAGTCACTCGTGGACGGCCTGATCCGTTACGACCAGTCGCATGGCTGGCGCGGCGCGCAGGCCAAGGTCGATCTCGTGGGTCGTGACTGGGGCCTCGCCGTCGCAGAGGTTCCGGGTCTTGGCGACGTGCAGCCCTGGCGCCTCGCTGTGGTGTTGAGCACCACCGGGGGAGCCGCACAGATCGGACTCCAGCCGCGCCGTGAAGCTTCGGGCCATGTCTCGAAGGATCGCGAGACCGGCACGATCACGGCAGAGGGCACCCGCTGGACCGGGCGCTCGCCCGCTGCGGCTCTGAACGCGGGCGACGTCGTCTACGTCGAGGCGACCGATACCAGCCGCAACCAGTACCGCCTGCGTCAGCGTCCCGAGGTCTCGGGCGCCATCGTGGCGATGGACCCCTATACCGGTCGCGTCCACGCGATGGTCGGCGGCTTCTCCTATGACGAGAGCCAGTTTAACCGCGCCACCCAGGCGATGCGTCAGCCCGGCTCGTCGTTCAAGCCGATCGTCTACTCGGCGGCGCTGGACAACGGCTATACCCCGTCCTCCATCGTGCAGGACTCTCCGATCACCATCGAGGCGGGCCCCGGCCAGGAAGCGTGGACACCGTCGAACTACGACGGCAAGTCCGGCGGGCCGCACACCCTGCGCTATGGCATCGAGCACTCGAAGAATCTGATGACGGTGCGGCTGGCCAAGGATGTCGGCATGCCGCTCATCGCCGAGTACGCCCGCCGCTTCGGTGTCTACGACGACATGCTGCCCGTGCTGCCGATGGCTCTGGGTGCCGGCGAGACCACCGTCATGCGTATGGTCACCGCCTACTCGATGCTCGCCAATGGCGGGCGGCGCATTCGCCCAACCCTGATCGATCGCATCCAGGATCGCGTCGGCGAAACCATCTACAAGCACGACAACCGCAAGTGCCTCGGCTGCGACGCGGATAAATGGTCGGGCCAGGACGAACCCAAGCTCGTCGACGATTCCGAGCAGGTGCTCGATCCGCTGACCGCCTATCAGATGGTTTCGATCATGGAAGGCGTTGTCCAGCGCGGCACCGCCACCATCCTGAAGCAGATCGGCAAACCGCTTGCCGGCAAGACCGGGACGACGAACGACGCCAAGGATGCCTGGTTCGTGGGATTCTCACCGGACCTCGCGGTGGGCGTCTATATCGGCTTCGACAAGCCGCGCTCGCTGGGCGATCGGGCCACCGGCGGCGGCCTCGCGGCTCCCATCGCCCTCGACTTCCTCAAGCTGGCCCTCAAGGACAAACCACCGACGCCGTTCCGCGTGCCCCCGGGCATCAAGCTGATCCGCGTCTCCGCCTCGTCCGGAATGCGTGCCGGCTCGGGTGAAGGCGGGGGCACGATCCTCGAGGCGTTCAAACCCGGAACCGCACCGCCGGACGCCTACGTCGCTGCGCCGGCCCAGCAGTCCAGCGGTCCGGCAGCGGTGCCGCCGGATGCCGACCGCGCCGCTCAGGCCGGTGGCCTTTACTGAAGTCCCCTTATGCTGAACACAGCCCCGGCGCCCTCTCCGGGGCTCTGGCCGGTTCAGCCGGACTTCCGTGCCAGAGCGAGCTTCGCAAGTTTCTCGATGTTGAACCCAGTCTGCGGCACGTCGATCATGAAGCGCTCCGCGATCTCTGCGACCACGAAGTCCGGCTTCGTTCGGGCGACGTAGCCCCAATCGATGCTCGTGGACCACAGAACGTGGACCTCGCGAAACGTGTCGGCGAGCATCGGTGTCAGGCTTGCCGTGTGTGGCGTGACCGTATGATGCCCATAAGAATCGGCGAACAGCACCAAACGGCGTGGATCTGCCTGCGGTGAGTCATTCCGGAAGATGACGTGGGCCCCGATATGCGCATCGCGGCCGCGTCCCTGGGACTCCAAGGTAGTCACGAGGCTGTTGGCGTAGATGCGGCGTGCTGCGCTGTCGAACAGGCACGGCTCCGCCATTTCTGAGCGGACGGGATCGAACTTCAGTCCGAGATCGCCCGCATAAGCCCCAGCCGAGCCGATACAGCGCCGTGCGATATCCTCGCGGGGCCGGAGGCCGAGATGGCGGCAGATCTCCCCATAGGCGAGGAGATATCCCGAGAAGCTCCAGTGGCTGTCGGTACGACGATAGAGCGGGATTTCAGTGGCGCGGGCGCGGAACGGACGAACGAGATCGATCCAATGGCGCCGCGCGGATGAGAAGCGCAGCCAGCGCTCCATTCGAAGGACCGGGGCCCGGTCTGGATCGAAGGGGAGTCCATCGCAGGTCTGCGGGTAGATCGCGAGCTTCTCCGGTGCCACCACATGGGCATAGCGAGTGCCGAGTTCCACGCAACGCCGGACCCGTGTTTCGAGAATTCGGCGCCAGCGCCAGAGCTTCGCGCGTGGAAAACCGGGGTCGGCGTACTGGTCGAGCACGGCATTGCTACCGCCGGTGAGGAAGAGCCAACCATCCCGCCCGACATGCACGTCGGAGTGGCCTAGCCGCTTTGGTCCCGATACGGCGGACACAGGCGCGATGGTGATACCCTCGGTCATCGCGCCCTTGTATCGGTCGTGCAGCGACGGTGCACCCTTTTGGATCATCCGTATCCCAGGCCGGGTCAGAACCCGGCGCGGACGCCACCGAAGATGCTGCGCCCCACGCCCGGGTAGAACGCTACCGGACCACCCGCGACGGTCCGGGCATTCGTGACGACCGAGATGTCCGAGATGTAGCGGGCGTCGGTCAGATTGCGGGCATCGACGAATAGCGAGACTCCGTTCTGAAAATCGATTCCGGCACCGATGTTCAACAGTGCGTAGCCCGGCACCTTCAGGGTATTGGCGTGGTCGGCGAAGGCCCCCTGCGGAACCCAGTCGACCGAGGGGCTGATGTGGAAGCCTTGCCGGTTCCGGTAGGTGAGCACCGTCCGCAACACGTCGCGCGGAATGCCGGCGATCTGGTTGTTGGAGAAGACCGGATCGGCGATGAAGCGGAAGTCGTTGTGGGTCCAGACCTGCGAGACGACGAGCCCGTCACCGGGAGCGATCAGGTCGCGCGCCACATCGAGGGACACCGCGGCCTCCACGCCCTGGTGCCGGGTGCGTGGCGCGTTGAAGGTCGCAGCCGGGATGCCGAGGCCGGGATTGATCGAGAAGTTGATGAGTTCGTCGCGGACCTCGGAGCGATAGAAGGTCAGGTCCCAGAACAACCGGTCGATCCGGCCGCGCGTCCCCGCCTCGTACGTCACCGCGTTCTGTGCACGCAGGGGCACGAAGGTGGTGTTGAGCGAATTCTGCTGCACGAGGTCGGAGAAATCGGGCACATCGCGCGATCCCGTGATGTCGCCGAAGACCTGAATGTCGGGCAGCGGCTGCCACAGCAGTCCCACCTTCGGGTTGAGGCCGGAAAAGGTCTCGTTGGCCGAGGATGGAACGGCATTGCCACCCGTGAACCCGCCCTTGTTGCTGTAGGTGCGATTCGACGAGAAGGCCTTGGCACCCGCCATCAACGCCACGTCCGGCAGGAACCAGAAGCGATTTTCGCCGTAGGCCTCGTAATTTGAGGCACTCTGGAGCGAGCGCAGCGTCTGGGCGCCACGCTGACCCGCGATGTTGACGAACTGCAGGGCCGAGTTCTGGCCGGCGAAAGCACGCAGGCCCAGGATCAGGTCGTTGCGATAGCCGGCGACGTCGAAGGTCCCGGACCAATGCGGGGCGATCCCATAGGTCCAGCCGTCCTGGTCGATCACCTGAAAGATCGGGTGATACAGCGATTTGTGGATCGCCCACGTGTCGATATCGAGCTTGCCGACATCAAGCAGGAACGAGGTGCGATTGGCGATCCGCTCGGTCTCGACCTTGCGCGACTGGTTGCCGGTGATCGCCGAGGGGTTGGCCAGCGTCGGATTGTTGAGGGCGTTGAAGAGACTGAGCGTACCGGGGAGCTTCTGGTCGGTCAGGTAGACGCCGGCATAGAAACGCGTCTCGACCCCCGGGGCCAATTGGTAGCCGAGGTTGGCGTTGAAGTTCTGGGTCCGTTGGGTCTCGTGGTCCCGGTAGCCATTGGAATTCGTAATCGTCCCGTTGATCAGCACATCGACCGGGCCGGAGATGCGGGAAACCTGGACGTTCTCGCGGATCGTGTTGAACGCGCCGCCATCGATCCGCAGGATGTTGGGCGCTAAGGCGGTCTGGGCCGTCGGCGTCACAACGTTGATGGCGCCGCCAAGTGTCGTTGCCCCAAAGGTCAGGGCGTTGCCGCCCTTGTAGACCTCGATCGAGCGGAGGCCGAGAGGATCGATCTGGTAGAAGTCGCCGCTGCCGTCGGCGAGGTTGAGCGGAATGCCGTCCTGCAACAGCTCGAGACCACGCAGGTGGAAACCCCGCGCGATGCCGGAGCCACGCACCGACAACCTGAGTTCCTGGCCATAGCGCTCCTGCACGTAGACGCCCGGTACGTCCTTGAGGGTGTCGCGCAGGGTGTTGGCGTAGCGGTCCTGGAAATCCTTGGCGTCCACGAAAGCGACGGACCCGACCGTGGCACTCACGGCCGCGCGTTGGGCCGCGACGCCGGGAACCGTCAGGGAACCCGCTGAGGCGCCCTCGATGCTGAGCTCGGAGAGTGTTGCGGCGCCCGTTTCCTCGGCGCGAGAGGGCGTCCCGGCGAGGCAGAGCGTCAGAAGTGAGACGCCGCCTAGGAGGGCACCAACGGAAAATCTGGGGCGGCAGGGCAGGGGACCGGACATCGGTGAGGCTCCGGATCATGGGCCCACGCTTCGCAATGGCGCGAAGGGGCCTGCATGATCCCGGTGAGGGGTGAGGACGGGAGAGCGGACGCCGCACGACGGATCGCGCAGTGGAGACTGGAACGGGAAGGCTGCATTGCGGATCACCGCCCGCACCGCCCCACGCGGGAGCGACGGGATCAGGTCGGCCCCGTTGCCCCGCATGCGAGGGGAGCGGCGTCAGTGGTCGTGCGGACCCGGCGCAGATGGCGCGGCTGCGGGCGCACCCGGCTTCATCGCACCGATCGGCGCCACGCTGAAGCTGACCGGAACGGTGCCGGCCTTCTCGAAGCGGAGCGTTCCCTGAATCGCTTCGCCGGCTTTCGGCGCCCCCGTGAGGTCCTCGAACATCAGGTGGAATCCGCCGGGCTTCAGTTCCACAGTCTCGCCCGGCTTGATGACCAGGCCGCCCTCAACCGGGGCCATGCGCATCACGGCCCCCTCCATGCTCATGGAGTGGATTGAAGCGCGTCCCGCCAATGGGATTGCTGCGCCGATCAGGCGGTCTGCCTGCGTGCCCGTGTTGGTGACGCGGACGTAGCCGCCGGCGACCTTGGCGCCGCCGGGTGTCGCGCGCATCCACGGCGTTTCGATGCTGAGATCCCCGGCCTTGAGGCTCGCCGCTTCGGCCTTGCCGGAACTCGCCGTGGTGTGATCAACTCCGGCAGATGCTGACACGGCGGCGGCGATCCGCACGCCGGGTGCCGGGGATTTCAGTGCATGTGCGTCCTGGCCCGCTGCCGGGATCTCGGTCCAGCGATACTGCCCTGTGGCGCAATCCTGCTCGACGGGGAAGTAGACAGTGCTACCGGGCGCGTAAGCATCGCTGACCCGCGCCAGGAAGGTGAATTCATCGACCTGATCGTCTGGAAGGCGACCGCCGGTCCAAGTGATGGTCTTCACCCCCTCGCGGATGTCGCCGTGATAGTACGGATAGGCGCGAGCGTAGGCTCCCTTCTCGGTGCTCAGGGTCCAGCCGGGCTTCGGCATCGGCTTGGCGCCGATAATGCCCTCCGGAATTGTAACACTGACGCGGTTGGTCGGCTGCCCGTCGCAGCCGTGCGTGATCTGCACAACGCCACGATAGCTGGCATTCGGGCTCGCCTCTTTGCGCTCCAGGGTGGCGTGGGCCAGCGCGGCGGTCGTCGAAAGCGTGAGGACGAGGCCCGCGATGAATTGGGCTCGGGGAAGTCTGTACATGGGGATGGTCCGTGTCTGAGGGGATCGCAGAGAACTGATCACATCAGACGAAGGGGGGACCTCGCGGATGGGGAATTGAGCCGGGCGGCCCGCGCGCGGAGGCTGAAGATTCGCGCTGCCAGGCATGTCTGCACACGACCGGCGTCGGCCATGTGATCGAGCGGGGCATGATCTCGGGCAGAGCGGCGTGCAGCATCGACCCGGCGACGGTGCAGCAGGGTAGATGATGCGTGTGAGCGCCATTGGGCGTTCCCGAATCTAAGTCATCCGTTTGACCGAGACAGAGGAGACCATGTGAAGCCGCCGACGGAAGCGGAACCAGACCGCTCAGGACTGCGTGCAAGACGAAAGCGTAGAGTGCGATCACTGCAGTGATCGCACGCAAAGGGCCCCAATTCCCGTGGCCGAGCTGTTTTGCCGGGAGCGTCATCGTGATCCCGCTTACGCCATTGGCTATCGTTGCGCTATGCCGGTTGCATAGCGGACCACGGTGCTGTGGCACACAGGTCGCAGTCACGAGGATGTATGCGGGGATCGCGGGGATAAACCGGACCATGCCACAATGTGGCCGGGTCCCCATGAGTTCTTAACGCTACCCCGACACGTTCGCGACAGGGGCGTTCAGAACCTCGGCGCGTCGCGCCGAGATCGACAACACCGCATGTCGCTTCGTCAATCAGATCAGAGTTTCCGTCCGATGCTGAAACAGGCTTTCCACACCCGCGCGTTCGGCTTCACACTGCTCGCGTCGGCGGCCCTTGTCGGGCAATCGGCGACGGCGCGTGAAGCGGGCGGCTTCGCACAAGCCGAGTGGGCGCAGGACTATGCCTCGCCTGCCACCATGCAGGTGCAGCGTTCGTCGACGCCGATCCTGTCGCCGCAGACCGTCGCGGCCACCGAGCAGATGATCGAACGCTACCGCGACATCGTCAATCGGGGTGGCTGGAAATCGGTCTCGGGCGCCGATCGCCTGCGCGTCGGCGCGAAGGGTCCGGCGGTGGCGGCCCTGCGTCAGCGCCTGATCATCACCGGCGACCTCGACCCGGCCTCCGGCGGCTCAGGGGTGTACGATTCCTACGTGGCGGCCGGCGTGAAGCGCTTCCAGGCGCGGCATGGCCTGAGCCAGACCGGCGCCATGAGCCAGACCACCCAGGCGGCCATGAATGTCCCGGCCGATGTCCGCCTTCACCAGCTCGAAATCAACGTGGTGCGGCTGCGCTCTTATGCCGGCAACCTCGGCAACCGCTTCGTCATCACCAACATCCCCGCCGCCCTGGTTCAGACGGTGGAGAACGGCCAAGTCGTCACCCTGCACGCCGCCGGTGTCGGCAAGATCGACCGCCAGTCGCCGATCATGAACACCAAGGCGACGCAGATCAATTTCAACCCCTTCTGGACGGTCCCGGCTTCCATCGTGAAGAAGGACCTCATCCCCAAGATGCAGAAGGACCCGACCTATCTCACCGAGAACAAGATCCGCATCTTCGCAGGAGAGAACGAGATCTCCCCGGCCTCGGTGAACTGGAACTCGGACGAGGGCACCCGCTACCGTTACCGCCAGGATTCAGGCGCCGACTTCAATTCGATGGGCATCGTGCGCATCAACATCCCGAATCCCTACGGCGTGTTCATGCACGACACGAACTCGAAGGGCGTCTACGGCGACGACTTCCGATTCATCTCTTCAGGCTGCGTCCGCGTCCAGAACGTGCGCGAATACATCACCTGGTTGCTCAAGGACACGCCCGGCTGGGGCCGAGATCAGGTCGAGCAGGCGATCGAGAGCGGCAAGCGCGTCGACGCCACGCTGGCAAGCCCGGTGCCGGTCTACTGGACCTACATCACCGCCTGGTCGACCCCGGACGGCCTCGTTCAGTTCCGTGACGACATCTACAAGCGCGACGGCGTGAACGTGCCCTCGACCCTCTCCGCCCCGACCCCGGTCGCCAGCGCCGAGCCGGTCCAGAGCTTCGAGCCGGGCGACGAGGAGAATTAAGCCTCACGTCTCACCGCAACGATGTTCGAAATCTCAGGCCCGCGCTTCACAGCGTGGGCCTTTTGCATGGCGGATGCGACGCCACGACACGGGCTGTTGATACCTCGACTCCGCGCCCCGCGCTCTGTGCTGAATTTTTTTAGTGAGACGCAAAAAAATGCCTGTGCTTGGCCTTGGAACCGGTCGCGTGTAGTAATCCAGCCTTCGAACGCCCGCCCGCCCAACGCCAGCGGATTACGGGTGCGTCCGCCCGTTCAACAATCGAGGCTTTCCATGAGCGCCGGTACTGCTGCCGACAAGCACTTCTCCAACTCGTTCTTCGCTGCTCCCCTCGCGGACGCGGATCCGGAGATCGCGCAGGCGGTGGCCCAAGAACTCGGCCGCCAGCAGCACGAGATCGAGCTGATCGCCTCGGAGAACATCGTTTCCCGCGCCGTCCTGGAAGCGCAGGGCTCGGTGCTGACCAACAAGTACGCTGAGGGCTACCCGGGCCGCCGCTATTACGGCGGCTGCCAGTTCGTCGACATCGCCGAGAACTTGGCCATCGACCGGGCCAAGCGCCTGTTCAATTGCGGCTTCGCCAACGTGCAGCCGAATTCCGGCAGCCAGGCGAACCAGGGCGTGTTCCTGGCCCTGATGCAGCCGGGCGACACCTTCCTGGGTCTCGACCTCGCTGCCGGCGGCCATCTCACCCACGGCGCCCCCCCGAACGTTTCGGGCAAGTGGTTCAAGCCGGTCTCCTACACCGTGCGCCGGGACGACCAGCGCATCGACATGGAGCAGGTCGAGGCCCTTGCGCATGAGCACAAGCCCAAGGTGATCATCGCCGGTGGCTCGGGCTACCCGCGTCATTGGGACTTCGCCAAGTTCCGTGAGATCGCCGACGCCGTCGGTGCCTACTTCTTCGTCGACGCCGCGCACTTCGCGGGTCTGATCGCGGCAGGCGTCCATCCGTCGCCGTTCCCGCATGCCCATGTCGTCACCACGACGACCCACAAGACCCTTCGCGGACCGCGCGGTGGCATGATCCTGACGAACGACGAGGCGCTCGCCAAGAAGTTCAATTCGGCGATCTTCCCCGGTATCCAGGGCGGCCCGCTGATGCATGTCATCGCGGGCAAGGCGGTCGCCTTCGGCGAGGCTCTCAAGCCCGAGTTCAAGATCTACGCCAAGCAGGTGATCGAGAACGCCAAGGCTCTGGCCGACACGCTCATGTCGAGCGGCTACAACATCACCTCGGGCGGCACCGACAACCACCTGATGCTGGTCGACCTCACCAGCAAGGGCTTGACCGGCAAGGCGGCGGAAGCCGCTCTCAGCCGCGCCGACATCACCTGCAACAAGAACGGTGTGCCCTTCGACACGCAGAAGCCCACCATTACGTCGGGTATCCGCCTCGGCACCCCGGCCGGCACCTCGCGCGGCTTCGGCGTCGCCGAATTCAAGCAGATCGGCGGTCTCATCGTCGAGGTACTCGATGGCTTGGTGGCCAAGGGCGACGAGGGTGATTCGGCCGTCGAGGCCAGCGTGAAGCAGCGTGTGCACGCGCTGACCGATCGGTTCCCAATCTACGGCTGAGGCGCAACGCCCCGACGAGGGGCGCTTGAACCGGCGCCCCTCACCATGCCATTCAGCGGCCGTGAACCATCGGGTTCGCGGCCGTTCCGTTTTCCCGGCGGCCGTTCCTCTTCAGGTGTCCGTCCGATGCGGTGTCCCTATTGCGGCGGTCCCGACACCCAGGTGAAGGATTCGCGGCCGAGCGACGATGCGGCGGCGATCCGCCGCCGCCGGGTGTGCCCGGATTGCGGCGGCCGCTTCACCACGTTCGAACGGGTACAACTGCGCGAACTCACCGTCCTCAAGCGATCGGGCAAGCGCGTACCATTCGATCGGGACAAGCTCCAGCGCTCAATCGACGTCGCGGTCCGCAAGCGGCCCGTGGACCCTGAGCGGATCGAGCGCCTCGTCAGCGGCATCACCCGGCAACTCGAGAGCAGCGGCGAAGCGGAGATCGGCAGCGAAGCCATCGGCGAGTTGGTGATGGAGGGCCTGAAGGGGCTCGACGATGTCGCCTACGTGCGCTTCGCGTCGGTCTATAAGAACTTCCGTGAGGCCAGCGATTTCAAGGCGCTACTCGGGACGCTTGCCGAGCCGGCCGTGCTCCCAGCCAACGCGGCCATTGAGGGTGATTCCACCTCCGAGGGTCCGGCCGCCGGGGATCGGTCCATCGACACCCTGTCCTCCAAGGTCACGGACCTGCGGTCGAAGCGGCAGCCAAAGTCGCGGGCATGAGGAGCACCGGGATGAGCGAAACCGACCTCCGCTTCCTGCGTCTGTCCCTCGCCCTCGGGTACCGCAACCTCGGTCGGACCTGGCCGAACCCGTCCGTCGGCGCGGTGGTCGTGGCGGGTGCGCCCGGTGCGGAGCGGATCGTGGGGCAGGGCGTCACCGCCCCCGGAGGCCGGCCGCACGCGGAACCGATCGCTCTTGCCATGGCGGGCACGGCGGCACGCGGCGCCACGCTCTACGTCAGCCTGGAGCCGTGCTCACACTATGGCCGCACACCACCGTGCACCGACGCCATCATCGCCGCCGGCATTGCTCGCGTCGTCACAGCCCTGGAAGATCCCGATCCGCGCGTGGCAGGGCGGGGGCACCGCCTCCTCGCTGATGCCGGCGTCGCCGTGACCACGGGTCTTCTGGCAGAGGAGGCCGCCCGCGACCATCGCGGTCACGTCACCCGGGTGACAAAAGGGCGGCCGAGCGTTCACCTCAAACTCGCCCAGACCCAGGACGGCTTCGCCGGTGCGCCCAACGAGCGCCTGCGGATCACCGGCCCCATCTCCGACGGAGCGGTACATCTCTGGCGGGCTCATGCGGACGCGATCCTTGTCGGCATCGGCACCGCACGTGCCGATGACCCCTCGCTGACCGTCCGACTGCCGGGCCTGTCCGACCGCTCGCCCGTACGCGTTGTGCTCGATTCGAGCCTGCGCCTGCTGCCCTCGACCACCCTGGTCCGCAGTGCCCGCGACGTCCCAACCCTTGTCCTCACCACCCGCCGCGCGCCGGTCCATGCCAAACGCATGCTGGCCTCCTTCGGTGTGGAGGTGATCGGCGTCGATGCGGACGGCGCCGGACAGGTCGACCTTCATTCCGCGCTCCGAACTCTGGCCGAGCGGGGCGTAACGCGGCTCTGCTGCGAGGGCGGCCCACACCTTGCCGAGGCGCTGGCGGAGGCCGACCTCGTCGACGTCTTCACCCTTATCACAGGCCCGGTCAGCCTAGACGGCTCCGGCGGCCTGCCAGCCATCGGCCCGGTCCTGCAGGGGAGCCTCGACGGCGGCCGCCTCAGGGTCATCGACACCCGGATTCTCGGCCCTGACCGGGTCGTCACCTACGAGCGGAGCGCCTGAGATGTTCACGGGTCTCGTTACGGACGTCGGAGAGGTCGTGTCCGTCGCGGGCGACGACCGCCTGCGTCACATTCGCATCCGCTCGCATTATGATCCGGCGACGATCGCGCTGGGAGCCTCCATTGCCTGCTCAGGTCCCTGCCTGACAGCGGTCGCGGTCGAAGCGGTCGAAGGCGGCTGCATTTTCGCCGTCGATGCCGCGGCAGAGACGCTGGCCCGCACCCACGTGGCCCAATGGCGCGAGGGCCGACGCCTGAATCTGGAGCGCTCCCTGAAGATCGGGGACGAACTCGGCGGCCACCTCGTCACGGGGCATGTGGATGGCCTCGTCGAACTGATCGCCCGCGATCCGATCACAGGCGGCGCGGGCGATCCGCAATGGGCGCCCTCCGACCGCTTCACCCTGCGGGCGCCGGCGCTACTCGCGCGATTTATCGCCGAGAAGGGCTCCGTCTGCCTCGACGGAACCTCGCTCACCGTGAACACGGTGGACGGCGACCTGTTTTCGGTGCTGCTCATCCCGCACACGCTCGCGGTCACCACCTGGGGCGAGCGCCGAGCCGGGGACCACCTCAACCTCGAAGTCGACCTGATCGCTCGCTACGCCGCGCGCCTGTCCGAGAGCCGGGCCGCCGCAGAAGCCTGAGCAGGACGCCGCCACGCCCAGCGACCTAGGAAACAGGCATCGCGCTTGTGGGAGCGTCGCCTTCGGTCTATCGCTCGCGCCTGCGATCGAAGGGGCTCGCCCGGCGGTCGGATCCTGCGTGCCGATCATCGACCGCACCCGTGAAGGCCCCTCGATGGTATCCCTCGCCTACGCTGCCCGCACTGCTCCCGCCAACGTCAGGGGGGCGCGCGTCCTCGTGGTCGAGGCCCGCTACTACGAGGATCTCGCGGATGAGCTTCTGGCAGGCGCGGAAGCCGCACTGGTGGCGGCCGAGGCCGTCGCGACTGTGGTGACGGTGCCGGGTGCCCTCGAAATTCCGTCCGCCATCGCGATTCTGGTCGAGGCCGCCGCCCGCGCAGGCCAGCCCTACGACGCGGTGGTGGCGCTCGGCTGCGTCATCCGCGGCGAGACCGGTCACTATGACATCGTCGCGGGCGAGAGCGCGCGGGCGCTGATGGATCTGTCCGTCACCCTGCGCCTGCCGCTCGGCAATGGCATCCTGACGGTGGAAACCGAGGCCCAAGCCCAGGCCCGAGCCCGGGTCGCCGAACTGAACAAGGGCGGCGGAGCCGCCGAGGCCGCGCTCGCGGTGCTGTCGCTCAAGCGCGACGCGTCGGCGGCGTCGGTCGGAGAGGATTGAGCATCATGGCTAAGGACTCCGGGATGAAGACCGCCGAGCGCAGCGGCGCGCGCCTCTCGGTGGTTCAGGCGCTCTACGACATGGAGATCTCGGGCAAGGGCGTGATCGAGGCGCTTGCCGAGTTCGAAACCTTTTGGATCGGCCGTGAGGTCGACGGCATCGCGCATCCGACCGCCGAGATCGCCTTCTTCCGCGATCTCCTGCGCGGGGTCGTCGACGAGCAGCGCGCCATCGACCCCCTCCTCGACGGGGCGCTCGCCGCAGGCTGGCCCCTCAAGCGCATCGAGGCAGTCCTGCGGGCCATCCTGCGGGCCGGCGCCTACGAACTGATGTCTCGTCGCGACGTACCGGCCCGGGTCGTCATTTCCGAATATGTCGACGTCGCCCACAGCTTCTACGGCGGGGACGAACCGGGCATGGTCAACGGAGTGCTGGACAAGGTGGCGCGGGACGTGCGCGGCAGCGAGTTCGCCGGCCTCCCGGCCTCCGGTCGGGCCTGAACCCGCATGGCCCGGCCCGATGAGGACGGGCTGATCGCGCGCTACTTCGCGCCTCTGGCCGGCCCGGGAGCGGATGGTCTGCGCGACGACGCCGCCACGCTGTCGCCGAGACCCGGCTGCGACCTCGTCCTCACAGCCGACGCCATCGTGGCGGGCGTCCACTACTTCTCGGACGATCCTCCCGGTTCGATCGCCCGCAAGGCGCTCGGCGTGAACGTCTCGGATCTCGCCGCCAAAGGTGCGCGCCCGCGCGGCATCCTGCTGACGCTCGCTCTACCCGACGACTGGACCGAAGCATGGCTCGCCGCCTTCGCGGCCGGCCTCGGCGACGGCCTCGCCGATTTTGGACTCGACCTCCTTGGCGGCGATACCGTGCGGGCCGCCGGACCGGCGGTGATCGGCGTGACCGCGATTGGCGAGGTGCCTACGGGCGGCATCGTCAGGCGCCGGACTGCGCAGATCGGCGACCGGATCTGCGTCAGCGGGAGCATCGGCGATGCTGCCCTGGGCCTGCTGCTGCGCGGACCTCGTCCCCCGGATTGGGCTCGGGCGATGGCCGCGGCGGATTGCGATGCCCTCGTCGACCGCTACTGGCATCCCCGCCCGCGCATCGCCTTGGCTCCGATCCTGCGCCGCTACGCCCGAGCCGCTATGGACGTCTCAGACGGCCTCGCCGGCGATTTGACCAAGATGATCAAAGGGGAGGGGCGCTCCGCCGACATTGAACTCAGCAGCGTCCCGCTCTCCCCTGCCGCCGCTAATGCCCTGGCGCTGGAGCCCGCCCTGCTGCCCCTGATCGTGACCGGTGGCGACGATTACGAGATCCTTTGTGCCGTGGCGCCCGAGAACCTGGACGCCTGCCTCGCCGAAGCCGTCGCAGCCGGTACAGCGCTGGCCTGCATCGGCACGGTCACAGCCGGTTCCGGGCCTCCGGCCTTCCAGGATGCGGACGGCACGCCACGCGCTCTCTGTACCGGCTCCTTCAGCCATTTCTAAGATGCCGGCCGCTTCGCGGGGTGCCAGGTCTGAACCCACATGATACGGCCGGGAGCTTGTAAGAACTTGCGGTAAGCTCGCTTGATGCTGCGGTGCACAAATATTCACGGATGAGAAAGCTAAGCCGCATTTGCAAGCGTCGGTAAATTTTGGCACTCAGAGCAGGCATTCCTTGTAAGGAGATGCACAAGAACAGAACCGCCGCGCGTGGCCGAGACGCCCGCGCGAACGACGACCATCGCACGCCTGAAAAGCTGCGCACGCATCGAAATCACGGCCCAAAGTCCAGGAACGCCACGTCCGACCCGCACAGGCATCGCCAATCAAGGACCGTCGAATGACAGCTTTGTTGCTTATCATCCTGGGCGGGCTGTGCGCCGTTGCCTATGGCATCGTCACCATCAATGACGTGATGAAGCGCGACGCCGGCACCCAGCGCATGCAGGAGATTGCGGGGGCGATCGCGGAGGGTGCGCAAGCCTATCTTCGGCGCCAATACGCCACCATCGCCGTGGTCGGGCTCGTACTGTTCGTGGCGCTCGCCTACTTCCTCGGTCTGAAGGTCGCCGTCGGCTTCCTCATCGGTGCGATCCTGTCGGGGGCCGCCGGCTTCATCGGCATGAACGTCTCTGTGAGGGCCAATGTCCGCACCGCACAGGCGGCCTCGACCTCGCTCGGTGGCGGACTCGACGTGGCCTTCAAGTCGGGGGCAGTGACGGGGATGTTCGTGGCCGGCCTCGCGCTTCTCGGGGTCGCGCTCTACTACGGCTATCTCACCCGCGTCGCCGGCTTGTCGCCGGCCAGCCGTGATGTCATCGACGCTCTGGTGGCGCTAGGCTTCGGCGCCTCGCTGATTTCGATCTTCGCGCGCCTTGGCGGGGGTATCTTCACGAAGGGCGCCGATGTCGGCGGCGATCTCGTCGGCAAGGTCGAGGCCGGAATTCCGGAGGACGATCCGCGCAATCCCGCCACTATCGCGGACAATGTCGGCGACAATGTCGGCGACTGCGCAGGCATGGCGGCCGACCTGTTCGAGACTTACGCGGTGACGGTCGTCGCCACGATGGTACTCGCTGCGATCTTCTTCTCCGGCCAGACCGATATTGGCGGGCGCAACGTCCTCGAAGCGATGCTGCTCTACCCGCTCGCCATCGGCTCGGCCTGCATCCTGACCTCTATCGCCGGCACCTATGCAGTGCGGCTCGGGGCCAACCAATCGATCATGGGCGCGCTCTACAAAGGGCTGGTCACCGCCGGAGCCCTGTCGATCGTGGCGATTGCCGGCGTCAACTACGCCCTGTTCGGCGGCTTCAACACAGCCTTCACCACGAACGCTGGGATCACCTTCACCTCCGGTGGCCTTCTGGGTTGCGCGGTGATCGGCCTCGTCATCACGGCGCTGATCGTCGTCATCACGGAGTATTACACCGGCACCAACTTTCGGCCGGTGAAGTCCATCGCGGACGCCTCGGTCACGGGCCACGGCACGAACGTGATCCAGGGTCTCGCGATCTCGCTGGAATCCACCGCGCTTCCCGCCCTGGTGATCGTGGCTGGGATCATCAGTACCTACTCGCTGGCAGGCCTGTTCGGCATCGCCATTGCGGTCACCGCCATGTTGGCGCTGGCCGGCTTCATCGTGGCGCTCGATGCCTTCGGTCCGGTCACCGACAATGCCGGCGGCATCGCCGAGATGGCCGGCCTGCCGCCGGATGTGCGCAGGTCCACCGACGCCCTCGACGCCGTCGGCAACACCACCAAGGCTGTGACCAAGGGCTACGCCATCGGCTCGGCCGGTCTCGGTGCGTTGGTGCTGTTCGCCGCCTATACCTCGGACCTGAACTACTTCATCGCGAACGCCAGTCCGACGCAGTACCGCTTCTTCCAGGGCGTGAGCGTCGATTTCTCGCTCTCGAACCCCTACGTCGTGGTCGGCCTGCTCCTCGGTGGGCTCATCCCATTCCTGTTCGGCGGCATGGCGATGACAGCGGTGGGCCGCGCAGCTGGCGCCGTCGTGGAGGAGGTTCGCCGGCAATTTCGAGAGAAGCCCGGCATCATGCAAGGCACCGACCGGCCAGATTATGGGCGTGCCGTCGACATGCTGACCCGGGCGGCGATCAAGGAGATGATCCTGCCGTCATTGCTGCCGGTGCTGTCGCCGATCGTCCTGTTCTTCGTGATCCAGCCGATCGCAGGAAAGTCGCAGGCCTTCGCCACCGTCGGAGCGATGCTTCTCGGCGTGATCATCACCGGGCTCTACGTCGCGGTCTCGATGACGTCAGGCGGAGGTGCCTGGGACAATGCCAAGAAGTACATCGAGGACGGGCATCACGGCGGCAAGGGCTCGGAAGCCCACAAGGCAGCGGTGACGGGCGACACCGTCGGCGATCCCTACAAGGATACTGCCGGTCCTGCAGTGAACCCAGCGATCAAGATCACCAACATCATCGCGTTACTGCTCCTGGCCGTACTGGCGCATAGCTGACCTCGGGGCAACAGCACGGGACCGGTGAAACCCGTGTGAAGGGCATGTGATCCGAACATGCCCTTCACCGATTCACGGCAGGGTCCGTGGCTCGTGGATAGGACAGCCGTTATGCTCCGCCCGGAACCCGGCGGATTTTGGATAGACGGCGCGGCGCGCCCGCATGATCGATCCGAGCGGCCGGTGCGCCTCAAGGCCGTGCCAGGGATTGAAGGCGAGCCCATCATCAAGGGCCTTCACCTTGGCAGCACTCCAACTCTCCTGTCTTGGAATCCGGATGCAAGCCACCGCAACGTAGGGGCTCTCCGCCTCCGGCCAGGATACGGAAGCATCTTCCACCGGCATCGTCTCACTGTTGGTGAGGAGTTGCACTCGCAATTCCCAAGTGGCGTCGTGCTCGGCGAAGAAGGCCTTCACCGCCTCTCGTAAGCCGTCGGGCTTTCCATTCACGTTAAGCGCAGCGTTGGTCAGCGCCGTGAGTTCGGGGGAGACCGGCGCCACGGAGACCTTGGCCACATAGTCCCCCCAGCGCACCGGCACCTGGCTAAAGAACGTCTCGCCGAGGATATGGGTTTCGGGATGACCGCCGAGGCTGACCACTGTCGGGCTCTTGGTCCCGATTGATTCCAGAACTGTTTCGACGCCGCGCAGTGTGGCGGAGAACGCCTTCTTGAAGATCTGCGGCGTGTCGGTCGTAGCAGCCAGCAGCTTGAGACTTTTCAGAAATGTCGCCGCGTCCGGTGCCACGAAAGCGGGGGAATTCGCCATGACGAAGTCCTGCGTGTCACCCTCCGCATCCGGCAGACGCTCACCCGGGACTCCGAGAATTTTCAGGCCCAACCCGCGCGGTGTCGAGATGCTGTCATCGAGGATGTCGCCCGGATTGGTCGAGAAACGCATGACTACCGGGTGATCGGCCGGTTGCGCACACAGCCCCTGGGCCAGAGGCCCGGGAAGATCGGCAAACACCTCCAATCTCCCGGACAGCAATCCATGGGCCTTCGCATGGACACCGCGGACGGCGTGCCCGTAATCCTTGAGGGTCGTCCCCTGGATCTTCGCGAATTGGACGATCATGCCGTTCTGGACGTCGGTCTCGTTAGACTCGATACGCTCGAGATCGGGGGTGTAACGGACAGGCGACGGAACCGGCATGGGCAGCCCTTAAGGTGAGAGCGCGGGAGGTTTCACCGACAAACCATGCCCGCCAACCCACCGTTCCGGCATGGCAGCCGTCCCGCCGTTCACCGTCGCGTGCGCACCCGCACAAACGCATCATCCCCGCCGACCAAGTGGCTGGCCATCATCGGCGAAGCATCCACATGTTGCGGCGGCGACCGCCGCGCACGCTGCAAGTCGTCCGTTTGTCCTTGAAACAACGTGAGCTTCCCGCATGCCCTCTCTGTCCGACCCGATCCGTATCGGCGCGATCGAAGCCAAGAACCGCGTCTTCATGGCGCCACTCACCCGCGGACGCGCCACCCGCGCGCACGTGCCGACGCCGATCATGGTGGAATATTACTGTCAGCGCGCCAGTGCGGGGCTGATTCTCACGGAAGCAACCGGCATCTCGCAGGAGGGCCTCGGCTGGCCCTTCGCTCCGGGCATCTGGTCTGACGAGCAGGTCGAGGCGTGGAAGCCGATCGTCCAGGCCGTACACGAAGCCGGCGGCAAGATCGTCTGCCAGCTCTGGCACATGGGCCGCATCGTGCACCCGGATTTTCTCGGCGGACAGAAGCCTGTTTCGGCCTCGGCCACCACGGCCCCGGATGCAGCCCATACCTACGACGGCAAGAAGCCTTACGGGGAGGCCCGGCCGCTCGCGATCGACGAGATCCCGCGCCTGCGCGCCGATTACGAGCGCGCCGCCCGCAACGCCATCAAGGCTGGGTTCGACGGCGTGCAGATTCATGCGGCGAACGGCTATCTGATCGACCAATTCCTGCGCGACGGGTCAAATCTTCGGACCGATGCCTATGGTGGATCGGTCGAGAACCGGATCCGCCTGCTGACCGAGGTGACGCAGACGGTGGCCGACGCAATCGGCAAGGATCGCACCGGCGTCCGCCTGTCTCCCAACGGCGCGATCCAGGGTGTCGACGACTCGAACCCCAATGCCCTCTTCGGCGCAGCGGCTGCCGCTCTGTCGAAGATTGGCATCGCATTCCTCGAACTGCGCGAGCCTGGCCCAAATGGCACCTTCGGCACCGCCAATCATCCGCCGGTTGCCCCGACGATGAAGGCCGCGTTCAACGGTCCCCTGATCCTCAACTCGGATTACGATGGTGTCCGTGCGCAGGCTGCCCTGGACGAGGGACATGCGGATGCCATCGCCTTCGGACGTCCCTTCATCGCCAACCCGGATCTGCCGGCACGCCTCTTCGATGGCTCGCCGCTGAACAAGGACGAAGCGAAAACTTGGTACAGCCAGGGTCCCGAAGGCTACATCGATTATCCTGAACGGGACGCGGCCAAGGCGGCCTGATCCCTCACGTCCCCCTGATCACCGCACCAGCTCTTGCAGTGTTGGGCACAAGAGCTGGTGCGTACTTTTGGGGATGAAATGCCAACCTTGGCGCTATCCGCCGGAGGGAAGACATCCTATGTGTTGCGACCGTCGAGGATAGCTGCTTTTGCCTTCAGCCAAATTCTGTTCAGCCGCACCGACCGGGTGGACCGAGTCCGATCGACTGGCGGAGCTCGAAAGCCTTGATCTGACTGTAAATGGGCAGGAAGCGGTCTATGACGATCTGACCCGTATCGCCGCTCTGGTGTGCCACGCGCCCATTTCGCTGGTTAGCCTGGTCGAGGGGGAGCGTCAGTGGTTCAAGGCCCGGGTCGGGTTCGACTTGCCTGAGACACCGCGCCAAATGTCGATCTGCTCACATGCGATCGAATCAAACGCCCTCCTGGTGATCCCGGACCTGGCTCTCGATCCCCGCACTTGCGACAACCCCCTCGTCAGCGGAGAGCGGAAGCTTCGCTTTTATGCCGGCGCGGTGATCCGCTCGCCTTCGGGATTACCCCTCGGCACGCTGTGCGTCCTCGACCAAGTCGCCCGGCCAGACGGGATCACGCCGATGCAGGTCGAGATGCTGGAGGCTTTGGCGCGGCAGGCCTCGACGCTGATCGAACTGACACGGACGCGCAGCGAAGTCAGCGCACGGGAAGCGGAATTGCAGGCGAGCGAGCGTCGGTTCCGGGTCATGACGAGCGCGATGCCCCAGATGGTGTGGACCACCCAGCCGGACGGCTACCACGACTTCTACAATGATCGCTGGTACGAGTTCACCGGCGTACCCGCCGGCTCAACCGACGGCGACGCCTGGAACCATATCGTCCATGCGGATGATCGAGCGAGAGCCCTCGGCCGGTGGCGGCACAGCCTTGCCACAGGTGAACCTTACGAAGTCGCCTACCGCCTGCGCCACCATTCTGGAACCCATCGCTGGACCTTGGGCCGGGCTATGCCGCTGATCGACGCCGAGGGGCGAATCGAGCGCTGGTTCGGAACGTGCACCGACATTGAGGACCTGAAGCAAGCCGAGACTGAAACGCGCAAGCTCGCCGCCATCGTGGAACAGTCGCAGGACTTCATCGGCATCGCAGACAGAGATGGCGGTGTACAGCACATCAACGAGGCAGGGCGCCGGCTCGTTGGACTATCGGACATCTCGGCCGTAGCAGGAACGCGGATCGTGGACTACTTCATGCCCGGGAGTCAGTCGCTGATCACCGGAACGGTTCTCCCTGCCGTAGAGAGGCAGGGCTGGTGGGAGGGCGAGTTGGCCTTCCGTCATTTCGTGACAGGGGAGGGGATCTCGGTCCTCTACAACATCTTTCCGCTGCGCAACGACGAAGGCCGCTTCGTCGGATACGCCACCGTCACCCGCGACCTGCGCGAGCGCAAGCGGGCGGAGGAGGCACAGGACCTCTTGATCAAAGAGCTTTCCCACCGAATCAAGAACATCTTCGCCGTGGTGGGTGGACTTGCTGGCCTCTCGGCCCGCACCGACCCGGCTGCCCGCCCCTTCGTTTCGGCCTTCCGGCAGCGCCTCAGCGCCCTCGCTCAGGCGCACGAATACGTTAGACCGCACTCGCCCGCGAGTGCGCCTCCGGTGGAGGGCCAGACCCTGTTCGGCCTGATGCGGCTGATCATGGCCGCCTATGTTCAGGACGGCCGGGAGCGGATCACCATTGCCGGCGATGACGTGGCCGTGGGCGAGCGTGCAGCCACAGCTCTTGCTCTCGTCATGCATGAGCAGGCCACCAATGCGATGAAGTACGGGGGCTTATCGACCGAGGCCGGGAGCGTCCACCTGTCCGGCCGGCGCGATGGGGAAGCCTATACTCTGACCTGGGCCGAGAGCGGCGGACCGGCCGTCGCGGGACCGCCGAGCCGACAAGGTTTCGGGACGGTCTTGGCACAGCGCAGCGTGGCGGGACAGCTCGATGGGACCCTTCAGCAGGACTGGGCTCCGAGCGGCCTGGTGATGCGGCTCTTGGTTCCTGTGGGTAATCTTGGATCTTGACCCTGCCCCTCTATCGTCTCGTTGTGTTCGATTTCGACGGGACCCTTGCCGATAGCTTTCCCTGGTTTGCCAAAGTCATCAACGATGTGGCCGACCGCTACGCGTTTGCCCGCATCGCCGAGCATGAGACCGAGACCCTGCGGCGAATGGATGCCCGGGGCATCGTTCGGCACCTTGGGATTCCCGGCTGGAAGCTGCCGCTGATTACCCGGCACATGCATCGTCTCGCAGCCCGCGACATCGACGCAATCTCGCTCTTCCCCGAGATTTCTGAAATTTTGATCGATCTCGAGCGCGCAGGTCTCCGCCTTGGAATCGCAAGTTCCAATCGCGAAACCATCATCCGACAGGTCCTCGGACCGGCCGATGCTCGGCGTTTCACGCACTACGCCTGCGGAGCTTCCCTCTTCGGTAAGGCCAAGCGGCTGCGGTCGCTGATCCGGGAGGCGGGCGTCGTTCCCGCCGACACACTGTATGTCGGCGATGAAATCCGCGATTGGTCCGCTGCGGGTGAAGTCGGCTGCGCCTTCGGAGCCGTCTCTTGGGGGTATACAAGGGTCGAAGCCCTCGCGGCGTTGGCTCCGACGCATATCTTTTCAAATCCGGCGAGCATTCGAGATTGTGTCGCAATCACGCCGGCTCTTGCCGTTCGCGGACTGGAGGATCGCTGACCACGCGTCCCACGGAGGCAAGGCCTCCTCTCAGGCCTTCGCAAACACCGGATAGTTTCTGCATCGCATAACTGAACCGAACGAACCGAAGCAGGCGAAACCAGAAAGTCCTTCAGTCTCTGCTGCTTCGCACACGTCGGCTCCGCGACACAGCTTTCCTTAGGACGCGGGACAACTGCTCGACCGAGTACGGCTTGTGTAGCAACTCAAATCCATGCGTCCCCTCTTTTGCAAGGATATGGCTATAGCCGCTGGCAAGCACCACCGGCAGATCCGGCCGCCGTCGTGAGATCTCTTTCGCGAGTTCGATCCCGTTCATGCCCGGCATGACGATGTCTGAGAACACCACCTCGAAACGAAACGGAATTTTCTCAAGCTGATGCAACGCTTCCGCGGCCGAGGTGGCCCAGACCGTGTGGTATCCGAGTTCCGCCAATGTCTGGGTCGCGAACCCTCCAACTTCCGGATTGTCCTCCACCACAAGCACACAGGTGCCGTGCCCGTCCGTCAGAGGCTCGATCTCTTCGAGCACTGCAGGGATCTCTGCCTCTTCCGAGACGCGCGGAAGATAGAGCGTGAAGGTTGCGCCGCGGCCGGGAAGACTCTGGACAACCACCTCGCCGCCCGACTGTTTCGCGAACCCGAACACTTGGCTAAGTCCGAGGCCCGTCCCCTGGCCGACCCCCTTCGTCGTATAGAACGGCTCGAAAATTCGATGCAGATCACCCGGAGCGATCCCGGTACCGGTATCCGTGAGGGCAACGGCTACGAACGCGCCCTTTCGGATGTCCAGTGGTAGAATCCCGACAACTGGGCTGACCTCGATTGTCAGCCGGCCCTGGCCACCCATGGCATCTCGCGCATTGACCGCCATGTTCACGAGTGCAGTGTCGAACTGGCTCGGATCGGCGTTTACGAAACAGGGGGTCTGAGGCACCTGGACGACGATCTCGATGCGTGCGCCCGTCAGGGTCCCGATCATCTCGCTGATGGCCGACACTCCGGTCCCGACGTTGAAAGTTTCCGGCTTCAGCGCCTGCCGGCGTGCAAAGGCGAGGAGTTGGCCCGTGAGCTTGGCGGCCCGCGCCACCGTGTCGGAGATTGCGTCGACGTAGCGGCGGCGCCGATCCTCAGCCAAGCCAGGCCGCTTCAGGAGGTCGGTCGAGGACTTGATCACGGTAAGCAGGTTGTTGAAGTCATGCGCCACACCTCCGGTGAGTTGGCCGACCGCCTCCATCTTCTGTGCTTGGCGCAGAGCCTCCTGGGCCTGATCGAGGGCAGCCTCCCGCGCCTTCTCATCCGTAACATCGCGGGCGCTGCAATAAGATCGCCCTCTCTCCGGGACGGCCGTCCAAGAGAGCCAGCGATAGTTTCCGTCGCGCGTCCGATATCGATTCTCGAAGCGGAAGACCGGTATTGCCTGTGCCAAAGTCCGGATGGCTTCGGCGGTCCGGGCGACATCATCCGGATGGATGAGTTCGAGTACGGGACGCCCTGAAATTTCCGTATCCGTCCATCCTAAGACCACCTCCCACGCTGGGTTCACGCGCTCGAAGTACCCATCAGGATGAAAGACACCAAGGAGGTCGGGGCTGACCTGCCACGTCAGACCGCGCTCGTCGGACCGCAGGATGACCTGACGCTCGAGATCAGCATTGAGATTGCGAAGTTCCGCTTCGTTCCGACGGAGAGCGATCTCGGCAAGAGCCCGATCGGTCACATCGACGCCCTCGACGAAGATCCCGGTCACGACGCCATCGTCATCGAAAATTGGCTGATAGACAAAGTCGAGGTAGCGCTCGATCGCCGGGCCGCTCGCTTTGGTCTGCAGGGCGATCCTCGACGCGGTCGCCGTGAAAGCTTCCCCGGTGCGATAGACAGTGTCGAGGAGATCGAGATACCCCTGTGCCACGGCGTCCGGAAGCGCCTCGGCGACCGTACGGCCGACCACAGAGCGGTCGCCGACAAGGCGCCGATAAGCAGGGTTGGCGAGCTCAAATCGGTGCTCGGGCCCGCGTAGGACCGCCATGAAACTCGGGGCCTGGGCAAAGAGCATTTCGAGCCGCTCTCGCTCGGCACTGGCCTTGCGCTCGGCATGCACTCGCCCGGTGGTCTCCGCACAGGCGCAGAACATACCGACGACTTGTCCGGTCTCGTCGCGAACAGGCGTATAGCCGAACGAAAAGTAGGTCTCTTCCGGATACCCGTTACGATGCATGATGAAGGCGATGCCATCCATATGCGTCGCCTCGCCCGCGTAGGCACGGGACAGGATCGGCTCCACGCGATCCCAGATGTCGTGCCACAATTCGCGAAATGAACCGCCGAGGGCTTTGGGATGCCGAGCGCCACACATTGCGGCGTAACCGTCGTTGTAGAGGGTGATGTAGTCCGGCCCCCACACAATGAGCATCGGCTGCTGCGAGCCGAGCATCACTCCGACCAGGGTCTTGAGGGCCTGGGGCCATTCGGCTGGCGCCCCAAGCGAGGTCGCCAACCAATCGTGATTGCGCAAAAGCGCGCCGGCCTCGCCACCCTCTACGAGAAAGGCCTCGCGAAACGGCATCCTCTATATCCTCTGCCCGCCCGGGTCTGAGCCCGGGAGAGCCGATCATGCACCGAGGTCATTCCCATTGTGCAAATCTCCCCGCGTTTGGGAAGTTTGCCTCACGATACGGCGAGGCGCGTCATGCACTCGCCGCTGGACGAGTCCGATTACTGACCGCGATTGGCGCCGGGAACCACGCTCGTACCGGAACCGCTTCCGAACGGCTCATACTTGGTCAGACCTCGGAAGAGTTGGCTGATGAAGGCGCGGTCGGCACCGCTGGTGGGGGTCGTACGCTGAATGAAGTCGAAGACGCGCCCATCCTGAAGGCCGTAGAGGGCTACCCGCTCGACCTTGAAAGCGGAATTAAAATAAACCGCTGTGACCTTCTGATCCTCAACCTGCTCGCCAAGGAACAGGACGGTGCGGCGCGTGTTCTGGCTGATGTAGTACCAGGACTTGTTGCCGACGGTAGACACGGTGGAGGGTGTGCCCAGAGCCTGAAGCACCTGCTCGGCGCTCATACCGGGCTTAACGGTAGCCAGCGCCGCTTGGTCGATCTGATAGCCGTGACGAATGTCCTCGCCGATGCAGCCGGACACACCCGTTGAGATCACGCCGAGGACGGCGAGGCGAGCGAGCGACGAAACGAGACGGCGCGACATCGGCCACCCTTGCTGACAGTGAAAAACTGGACGCGTCTACCGGCTTCGGTGGCGGCTCGGCACCGAGCTGAAGAATCCCGATGGAGGTTGCACCTTGACCGTCCGCTGCCGTAACGCGGGGTTATGGTTTTGACAAGGCAAGCCCAGCCACATGCGCCGATCGTCTCTGTCGGTCATCAGCCAACCGTCGGGAGGACATACGCATGATGGCGGGACTGCTACAGCGCTTGCGCGCTTGGGGACAGCCAAGTCCGCGCCAGCGTTTGATCGAGACGCTGCACAGGCGGATCAATGATGCGGCGCGGCGCCCGGAATTGTACACCGATATCGGCGTGCCGGACTCGTTGGAAGGACGGTTCGAATGCCTGATCCTCCACGTCATCCTGGTGTTGCGGCGTCTGAACGATATGCCTGAGCCGGCGGCGGACGTGGCTCAGGACCTGATCAACTCGGTCTTCCTGCAACTCGACTCGTCGCTGCGTGAATCCGGCATCGGCGATTTTGGCGTGCCGAAGCGCATGAAAAAGCTCGGCTCCGCCTTCTATGGGCGTGCAGAGAGCTACGAGACCGCACTCGATGCCGGAGACGCAGAAGGCCTGAAAGCGGTCCTGGCCCGCAACGTACTCGGACAGGATACGCCTGCGGCGGCTGCAGGTTTGGCGAATTATGTCCTCGCCAGCGATGCCGCTCTGGCGCGCTCCGATCTCGACGGGCTGATCGGCATCGGCCCACAGTTCCCACCGCCTCGATCCTTTGCGATGCCCTTCGCGAAGTCGAACGCCGATCCGACACGGACAGCATCATGACACGTTACGAAGAAGCCGGGCCACTTTCACGCATTGTCAGCGTCGATCGCCTCAGGCGTAGCGACGGCAGATTGATCGTGACGGCGAGCCCGGAGGAATGCGCGGCTCTTGCAGCGGATTTCGGGATTCCGTCCATCCAAGACCTGGTGGGGACTTTCGAGACGAGTGGGCAGCTGTCGGCCTTCCGAGTGCGTGGAACCGTCGCCGCTCTGGTGACCCAGGTCTGTACCGTGACCCTGGAGCCATTCGAAGGCCCGGTTTCGGAGTCCGTAGACCTGCTGTTCACGGATACCGACCGCCTTGAAGGGACTGATGCGGAGGATGCCGACATCCCCGACCCCATCGTCGGCGGCAAGATCGATTTCGGAACGATCACGGGCGAGTTTCTGGCGCTCGGGCTGGATCCTTATCCGCGAAAGCCGGGCGTGGCCTTCGAACCCCATATCGAGGACGCGGACGAGGGACCGCTCGCAGCCCTGCGCGGCCTGAAGTCCGCCGAAGACTGAGTCCATGAGCCGCCTCGATGGGTCGGCATGCGAACGAAGGCTCAGATTTCGTTTGCCCGGCGGTCATCAATCGCTATTTTCCGGCGCGCCGGGGAGGGGGCCGGTTTTTCGAAACCACCCCGCCACCTTGCCCGTCCGCCTCGCTGTCTCTTCGTAGAGAGGCATTCCTTTTCCACGATCAGAGGCCACCGGCCACCCGATATGTCCCAGAGAGTGTGCATCTCGCTCGACGCCATGGGCGGCGACCATGGCCCCACCACCGTGGTGCCGGGCGCTGCCATCGCCCGCGAGCGCCATCCCGAGATGACGTTCCTGATGTTTGGGGATGAGGCAATCCTCACACCCTTGGTGGCTGCCGAACCGCGCCTGAAAGGCGCCGTGGAGATCCGCCACACGACGATCGCGATCGCGATGGACGAGAAGCCAAGCCAGGCGGTGCGCTCTGGACGCGGGAAATCCTCGATGTGGCGCGCCATTCAGGCCGTGAAGGATGGCGAGGCCGACGCGGCCGTCTCGGCCGGCAACACCGGCGCCTTGATGGCGATGTCGAAGATTTGTTTGAAAACGCTGGCGGGAATCGAGCGTCCGGCCATTGCCTGTCTCTGGCCGACGGTCCGAGGCGAGAGCGTCGTCCTCGACGTTGGTGCGACTATCGGCACCGATGCCGAGCATCTCGTCGAAATGGCCGTCATGGGCTCGGCCATGGCCCGGATCGTGTTCGACCTCGACCGGCCCACGGTCGGACTGCTCAACGTCGGCACCGAGGAGATGAAGGGCAACGAGGCGGTCAAGGAAGCCGCCCGCTACCTGCGCGAGACCGATCTGCCGAACCTCAGCTATTATGGATTCGTCGAAGGCAACGATCTCGGCAAGGGCACGGTCGACGTCGTCGTCACGGAAGGATTCACCGGCAACATCGCTTTGAAGACCGCAGAGGGGACCGCCAAGCAGATCGCCAGCTACCTGCGCAGCGCCATGAGCCGGACGCTCTCAGCCAAGATCGGCTACTTCTTCGCCCGCCAAGCTTTCAAAGCCCTGAGGGACAAGATGAATCCGAGCCGAGCCAATGGTGGCGTGTTCCTCGGGCTCGAGGGCATTGTCATCAAGAGCCACGGCTCCGAGGACGCGAACGGCTTCGCGGCGGCCGTCGACCTCGCCCACGATATGGCTCGGCACGACTTGATGCGCACAATCCGCGATATGCTCGACCTGACACCAGCCGCGGCAACGTCATGACGGGAGCAGCGAACAAAAGGACGGAACCATGACGGTTACCACCGGGACGGTTACCGCTGGGAAATTCTTGCGGTCCGTCGTGGTCGGCTGCGGCTCCGCCCTACCGGCCCGTTGCGTCACCAACGAGGAACTGAGCCGTACCGTCGATACCTCCGACGAATGGATCGTGCAGCGCACGGGAATACGGCAGCGCTATCTCGCGGATGCCTCGGAAACGACAGCCGTCTTGGGCACCCGAGCCGCGCAAGCAGCGCTCGACCAAGCTGGACTGACCGCCAACGACATCGATCTCATCATCTGCGCCACCTCCACGCCCGATCATACCTTTCCGTCCACCGCAACCGAGATTCAGGCGGCACTCGGTCTGAGAGGTGGATTCGCTTTCGACGTCCAGGCAGTCTGCGCCGGCTTCGTCTATGCTGTGACCACCGCCGACAAGTTCCTGAGCACCGGAAGCGTCAAGCGCGCACTGGTCATCGGGGCCGAAACGTTCTCGCGAATCCTCGACTGGGAGGATCGTACGACCTGCGTTCTCTTCGGCGACGGCGCTGGCGCCATCGTCTTGGAAGCGCGCGAAGGCGAGGGCAACAACGGCGATCGCGGCGTCCTGAGTGCAAGCCTGCGCTCGGATGGCCGACACCGGGACAAGCTTTACGTCGATGGCGGCCCTGGCTCCACTGGTACCACGGGCCACCTGCGCATGACCGGCAAGGAGGTGTTCCGGTTCGCGGTCGGCTCGGTCACCGATGTCATCGACGAAGCCTTTCGCGGATCCGACACCACCGCGGAGGACCTGTCCTGGTTCGTACCCCACCAGGCGAATCGACGGATCATCGAGGCCTCGGCCGATAAACTTGGGATTGCTCGCGAGAAGGTGGTGCTCACGGTCGACCGACACGGCAACACATCTGCAGCCTCGATTCCATTGGCCCTCGACGTCGCTTGTAAGGATGGCCGAATCCAGCGCGGCGACCTCGTGATGATCGAGGCGATTGGCGGTGGGTTCACCTGGGGCGCAGCCCTCATCCGCTGGTAAGCGGGTCACCACCCGCCACGGGGTGCCTCACGCACTGTTGACCCCAGACTGAACGCCGATTAGCGTGCGCAATCATAGAGATACTAAGAAAACACGAATCGCTTCGGGGAATGTTTCATGACGGGAAAGACGGTCACACGCGCCGATTTGAGCGAGGCCGTCTATCAGCAGGTTGGCCTGTCACGCACTGAGTCTTCAGCCTTGGTCGAGACGGTTCTATCCGAGATTTGTACCTGCCTCGCCAGCGGCGAAACTGTGAAGCTATCCTCGTTCGGATCCTTCGTCGTTCGAAGCAAGGGCCGCCGGGTCGGCCGCAATCCCAAAACCGGTGTCGAAGTTGCGATCGAACCGCGCCAAGTCATGGTCTTCAAGCCCTCAAATGTGCTGAAGGCCCGCATCAACGGCATCAATGGCGCGGGCGAACACGACGACGAGTAGGCTTGCGATGTCCCTCGCCACGCGGATCGACGACATCAACGAGTCCCATTGCGAGGGGGGGCCTCCCGTGCGGGAAGCGCCTGAGAAGAGCGCTGGGGCATTCCGCACCATCAAGGAGGCCGCCGACGAATTGGACGTGCCTCAGCATGTCCTGCGCTTCTGGGAAACGCGCTTTGTCCAAATTCGTCCGATCAAGCGGGCGGGCGGGCGGCGCTACTATCGGCCCGAAGACGTTGCCCTGCTGAAGGGCATCAAGCGCCTCCTCCATGGGCAGGGCTACACCATCAAGGGCGCCCAGCGGGTGCTGCGTGAACGCGGCCTCCGCTTCGTTCAGTCGGTGGGACGCGGCGAAGCCGTCGTGGCCGCACCGTCGATTCAGGATGCCGACGTGGATGTTCAAGGCGTCGAGCTCCCCGCGGCCGAGCCCCTGAGCCCAAACCAGCGGGCAGCCCTGGTCGACGTCCTCGGTGATCTACAAGCGTGCCGCGAAGCCATCGCCCACCTGCGGCGGCTGCCCGAGAGTAAAGCCGGCTCCTGAGGGATCGAACCATCGCCCACTCGACGGTCGCGCTCACGATCCCCACATTCTCAACAACCGGACCGAATCCACCGCGTCCCGCGCGGATCGTCCGGCGTGATCGGAGTTCGTCCGCATGCTGCTTGCCCGTTCCTTCACCTTCCTGGCCACCAGCGTCGTTCTAGCCGGACCGGCACTGGCGCAGACCACGGTCACCCGCAGCGAGACCGCCGCCAGCGGCAAAAGCGTACGCCTTGCCATCGTACCAAACCTCAAGAAGGATTGTTCGACAGGTCCGATGCCGGAGATCCGGGTCAGCGGTGCGCCCAAGAACGGCTCGCTCATCACGAAGGTCGGCAAGCTCAAGACGCCGGCGAAATATCGTTGCCCGGGCAAGGAGGCCGCAGTGCAGGCCGTGTTCTACCAGAGTAAGGACGGCTTCACTGGCGCCGACGAAGTGACGGTGGACGTCAAGGATTCTGACGGGAACGTCCAGACCCAGAACATCAAGATCACGGTCGGCGCAGCAAAACCTGATTTGACGGCGAAGAAGGATGCTACCGACCTCTGAGCCGCAGTCGGGGCCGCGGCGTGGCGTTGTCCGCGTGCCCCCACACCGAACCCAAGGGGCAGGCCGGAGTGTTGCCCTGTCGCACGCATCGCGCGGTCAAATTCCGCCGTGAATGCGCTGCGACAAAACTGGGCCTGTCAGTTGCATCCAAGGCGAGACAGGATGAAGCTGTCGCTGTCGTGAGGGGATCGGAAAGCCTATGCCGTCGACGAACGACCTGTTCCAGAGCTTCGCCCGTGGCTACGAGGCGCGTCGCGATACGGAGATGAGCCTCTCCGAGTATCTCGAGGCGTGCCGCGACGAGCCGCTGATGTACGCCTCCGCAGCCGAGCGCATCCTGGAGGCCATCGGCAAGCCAGAATTCGTAGACACCGCGAAGGACCCGCGCCTCGGGCGCGTGTTCATGAACCGCACCATCCGCATCTATCCCGCCTTCGCCGAGTTCTACGGAATGGAGGAGACGATCGAGCGCATCGTGTCGTTCTTCCGCCATGCGGCGCAGGGATTGGAAGAGCGCAAGCAGATTCTCTATCTGCTTGGGCCCGTCGGCGGCGGTAAGTCATCTCTGGCCGAACGCCTCAAGGCGTTGATGGAGACCCACCCCATCTACGTTCTGAAGGCCGGCAACGAGGTCTCCCCGGTCTTCGAGAGTCCCCTTGGGCTGTTCGACCCCGAGGCGATGGGAACCGAAATCCAAGAGCGCTACGGCATCCCCAAGCGCCGCCTGACCGGACTGATGAGCCCCTGGGCCCTGAAGCGGCTCGACGAGTTCAACGGCGACATCTCGAAATTCAAGGTGATCAAGGTTCGGCCGTCGCGCCTTCGCCAGATCGCCATCGCCAAGACCGAGCCCGGCGATGAGAACAATCAGGACATCTCCAGTCTCGTCGGCAAGGTCGATATCCGTCGCCTGGAGACCCTCTCGCAAGCCGACCCCGATGCTTACTCGTACTCGGGTGGCTTGAACCGGGCGAACCAGGGCGTTCTCGAATTTGTCGAGATGTTCAAAGCCCCGATCAAGATGCTGCACCCTCTCCTGACCGCCACGCAGGAGGGCAACTACGTCGGTACCGAGAACATCGGGGCGATCCCATTCACAGGCATCATCCTGGCTCACTCGAACGAGTCCGAGTGGCAGACCTTCAAGACCAACAAGAACAACGAAGCTTTTATCGATCGCATTTACGTGATCAAGGTGCCGTACTGCCTCCGGGTAACCGAGGAACAGCGGATTTACGAGAAGCTGGTCTCCGGATCCGAACTATCCGACGCTGCCTGCGCGCCGGGTACCCTGGAGATGCTGGCCCGCTTCTCGGTGCTCTCGCGCCTACGCGAGCACGCCAACTCCAATGCTTTCTCGAAGATGCGGGTCTACGACGGTGAATCCCTCCGCGAGGTCGATCCTCGCGCCCGTTCGATGCAGGAATACAAGGACGCTGCCGGCGTTGACGAGGGCATGGACGGGATCTCCACCCGCTTCGCCTTTAAGGTGA
Organism: Methylobacterium sp. Ger2507; assembly: GCF_055231875.1. NCBI lineage: Bacteria > Pseudomonadati > Pseudomonadota > Alphaproteobacteria > Hyphomicrobiales > Methylobacteriaceae > Methylobacterium > Methylobacterium sp. Ger2507. The sequence goes on along the minus strand of NZ_JBUYVC010000001.1, from coordinate 4,215,182 downwards.
TGGCAGCGACCTTCAACCACGATACCACGGAAGTTTCGGCCGATCCGGTCCACCTCATGTACGTGCTGGAGCAATCCCTGCGGCGCGAACAGCTGCCTCCGGAAACCGAGAAGCGCTACTTGGAGTTTATCAAGACGGAGCTGGCTCCGCGCTACGCGGAGTTCATTGGACACGAGATCCAGAAAGCTTACCTCGAATCTTACCACGACTACGGACAAAACCTGTTTGACCGTTACATCGACTACGCTGATGCCTGGATTGAGGACCAGGACTTCAAGGATTCCGAGACGGGCCAACTCCTCAACCGCGAACTCCTCAACCAGGAACTGACCAAGATCGAGAAACCGGCGGGCATCGCCAATCCGAAGGACTTTCGGAACGAGGTGGTCAAATTCGCGCTGCGCTCTCGAGCGCAACACGGCGGCCGCAACCCGTCCTGGACGTCCTACGAGAAGCTGCGTGAGGTCATCGAGCGACGCATGTTCAGTCAGGTCGAGGAACTCCTGCCCGTTATCTCCTTCGGCTCTAAGAAGGACGGCGAGACGGAGAAGAAGCACGGCGAGTTCGTCGACCGAATGGTGTCGCGCGGCTACACCGAGCGGCAGGTGCGCCGTCTGGTCGAATGGTACATGCGGGTGAAGCAGGCAGGCTAGGGCGCGCAATACGTCCCGTCCTACAGGTGAAGGGGCGGCCACTCCGGTGGCCGCTCCGGCCAGTCGATCCCACATTGATTCCGAGGGTGAAGGCACACACACCGGATGCACATCGTCGATCGTCGCCTGAACCCCGGGGGCAAAAGCCTCGCAAACCGCCAGCGCTTTTTGCGCCGGGTGAAGGATGTGGCCCAGCGGGCCGTGCGGGAATCCGCGCGGGAAAAGGACATCAAGGATCTCGGCAAGGACGGCCGCGTCTCGGTCCCGGTCGATGGGGTTCGGGAGCCGCGCTTCGCACGCCAACCCGGCACCGGCCTGCACGACCACATCCTGCCGGGCAACAAGACCTACGTGGAGGGCGACCGCATCGAGCGTCCGCCATCGGGTGGCAGCGGCAAGGGGTCGGGGGAGGGCGGAGAGGGCTCCGAGAACAGCGAGGATGCCTTCCGCTTCGTGCTCACCCGAGACGAGTTCCTCGAACTCTTCCTTGAGGACCTCGAACTGCCGGATCTGGCCAAGCGCCGCCTCTCGGTGGTGGAGACGGAAGGGCTGCGCCGCGCTGGCTACACAACCTCGGGCTCCCCCGCCAACCTCGCGCTGACACGCACCCTCCGTAACTCGATGTCGCGCCGCATCGCCCTGAAGCGGCCGAAGCCCGACGAGATCGCGGCCCTCGAAGCGCGGATTGCCGCCGCGCCGTCAAGCGATCCCGACCTGCCTGACATGTTGCTGGCTCTATCTGCTCTGAAGGAGCGTACGAAGCGCATTCCTTACGTCGATCCACTCGACCTCCGCTATCGCCGCTTCGAGCCATATCCCCGACCGGTAGCGCAGGCAGTGATGTTCTGCCTGATGGATGTGTCGGGTTCGATGACCGAGCATATGAAGGACTTGGCCAAGCGGTTTTACATCCTGCTTCATATCTTCCTGACCCGGCGCTACCGACACGTGGAGATTGTTTTCATCCGCCACACCGACAAGGCGACCGAGGTGGACGAGGAAACGTTCTTCGGATCGCGCGAAACCGGCGGAACCCTGGTGTCCTCGGCGCTGGTCGAGATGAAGCGCGTCATCGCCGAGCGCTACGACCCGAACGACTGGAACATCTACGCCGCGCAGGCCTCCGACGGCGACAACGTCTCCAGCGACGGCCCGACCTCGACCGAACTCCTGCGCGCCCATATCCTGCCGGCCTGCCAGCACTTTGCCTACCTGGAGGTCGGCGACGAGAACGGCCCTCGGGCCGGCTTCGTCGAGCACCGCACCACCCTGTGGCGCACCTACGAGGGCTTGGCGAAGACGGGCGCGCCCATCGCCATGCGCAAGGTCAATCACCGCCGCGACATATACCCGGTGTTCCGCGAACTGTTCGGACGCAAGGACACCCGGGCGGAAGCCGAGGCTTAGGCACCCGCGTATCGCCACACTGGCCGCGCGGGACAGTCACCCTCCAGGAAGGCGTACATCGCATGGTCGGCAGCATCATCCGCCCCACGCCCCAGATTATCCCCGGCGGACAGGATCCGCTCTACACTGGGAACGATTGGGACTTCGACACGATTCGGCGCATCCATGACGCCTGCGAAGCCGAGGCGCGGGACCTCGGCTTGTCCTGGTATCCGAACCAGATCGAGATCATCACTGCCGAGCAGATGCTCGACGCCTACGCGTCGATCGGCATGCCACTGTTCTACAAGCACTGGTCGTTCGGCAAGCACTTCGCCCAGCACGAGGCCGGCTACCGGCGTGGGATGATGGGACTTGCCTACGAGATCGTCATCAACTCGGACCCGTGCATCTCCTACATCATGGAGGAAAACACGGCGACGATGCAGACGCTGGTCATCGCCCACGCGGCCTTCGGCCATAACCACTTCTTCAAGAACAACTACCTGTTCAAGCAATGGACTGATGCTGAAGGCATCCTCGATTATCTCGACTTCGCCAAAGGTTTCATCTCGCGCTGCGAGGAGCGCTACGGCCATTCGGCAGTGGAAGCCGTGCTTGATGCCGCTCATGCGCTGATGAGCCAGGGGGTCCACCGCTACCCGCGAAAGAAGCGACCCGATCTCGCTTCCGAGCAGCGCCGCGAGCGCGAGCGCGCTGAACACGGCGAGCAAATCTACAACGACCTTTGGCGCACCCTGCCGCAGAAGGTGTCGACCGGGCGACCGGATGCGGCAGCGGAGCGGCGCAAGGCCTTGCTCGAACTTCCGCAGGAAAACATCCTCTACTTTCTCGAGAAGGCCGCGCCCCGACTGCGCCCTTGGCAGCGTGAGATTCTGCGCATCGTGCGCCTCGTGGCTCAATATTTCTATCCGCAGCGCCAGACCAAAGTGATGAATGAGGGCTGCGCCACCTATTGCCATTACCGGATCATGAACTCTCTTTCCGAGAAAGGTCTGATTGGGGAGGCAGCTTATCTTGAGTTCCTGCAGTCTCACACCAACGTCGTGCGTCAGCCAAATTACAATGAGCGCGGCTATAACGGCCACAATCCTTACGCCATCGGCTTCGCCATGATGCAGGACATCGCCCGTATCGTGGAGCAGCCGACCGAGGAGGATCGGGAGTGGTTCCCAGAGATCGCCGGCACAGGCGACGCGATGGCGACCCTACGCGACATCTGGGCGAACTATCGCGACGAGAGCTTTATCGCCCAGTTCCTGTCGCCTAAGCTCATGCGCGACATGCGCCTATTCCACGTTGTTGACGATCCGGACGAGTCGGAGCTCTACGTCGAGGCGATCCACGACGAGCGCGGCTACCGCAGGATGCGTCGCTCCTTCGCCCGGCAATACGATGTGGCTTGGCTAGATCCGGACATCGAAGTGGTGGATGTCGACCTCGAAGGCGATCGGCGCCTCATCGTGCATCACCGCGCTTTGAACCGCATCACGCTTCAAAAAGACGATGCCAAGCGGGTGCTGCAGCATTTGGCCGATCTCTGGGGCTACGATGCGGTTCTGAAAGAAATCGATCCGGCCAACGACACGGTCCTTGTGGAGCATCACGCCACCGCAAGACCGATCTTCTTTTAAGCTCATGTCACTAACAAACGAGAAGCAATTTTTCGACTCGGGCGACAACGTTTTGCCCAAGGTGGATTGGCGAAGCCGCCGAGGCGAGATAGCCTATTCCCATGATGAATAACGATCTGCGCGAATCGCGTGCCGCTTTGATCCTGCTTGCCGTGGCCGTCGGCTCAGTCCTGATCTTTGGCGCAGTTACGGTTCTGATCCAGCTTTGACGAGCGCAACACTTCGTCTTAATGGGTCCACGGTGCCGTTCTATTGAACTTGAAGTTGTCCGAATAGGACAATCCTTTACGCAAAATCGGTTTCTGCGGCTCCTCGACCCGGTAGGAAAGACCTGAGCGGGTTGCGTATGCCACCGCCTCTTCCTTGCTTTCGAATTCGAGATGAACCTGTTGCAGCATATCTGACGAGCCGATCCAGCCCATGAGCGGGTCCGTTTCGCGTGGCGAGGTCTGATCGAACTCGATTACCCAAACCTTCGCACGCGCAGTTCCGGACTGCGTCGGATCCTTCGCAGGTTGATAAATGCGGGCGCTCGACATCGGATGGTCCAACTCCGGAAAGCCGCGGCAAACGAATGGTCGGGGCGATAGGATTCGAACCTACGACCCTCTGGTCCCAAACCAGATGCGCTACCAGACTGCGCTACACCCCGACACGCTTGCGCGTAGAGGGGACGTACGGTTTCGAGACGCAAATGGCAACAGGTGCCGAACAGGATGTCGGTGATGAGGCTCACCAACTGACCCGTTCCCTGGAGAAAACGAAAAACGCCGGTCCCCCGCATGATGCCCCTTTGGCGATTGATGCTGCGGGCAACCGCAGGACCAAGTACCGACCCGAGATGTTGCTGAATGCTCCGGTAAGACTGCCCGTTACCAGCCAGGATTCAATAACCAGAAAAACGCACCTTAACTCACTGGTCACGATAATCGCAGTCGAAGGACCAATTGAGGTCGGAGCATGCTATGGAATCTCTAACGAGGGCATAGCGATGATTTTGATCCTACTGGCAGCCATCAGTGGAAGCGTGTTGACGATGGCGATCTTGCTGCCGCAAGGCATCTGGACTGTACTAATCTGTGCTCCTTTGATGGGAAGCCTCTTTGGTGGCGTGGCAGCCTTCGTGCTCATGGCGCGGCGTGGCGAGGATTGGGCTACCGGAACCGGCTTCGACCAGAGCGGCAGCGACCAGACCGACGCGATGGTCAAATCTCTGCGTGACATCGCCACGAAGGGTCGGGTTTCCGGTGAGATGATGCAACAGGCGACTACCGCGGGCGGGAAAGATTCCAAGGCAGCATAACAAGCTGCCTTGGGCGGTGGAGATTGGACGTATACACAACTCGAGAACGACACGGATCCCACCGAGCTCTCGGCTTGGTCGGATCGGTGTCGTTCTCGAATTTTCCGTTGCGTTGCTGCCTAGCTTGGACGTTTTAAACCCAGAACGAATGACGGCTTTCCGCCTTCGCCCGCCTTCAGATCACGAAGGTGATCCCGAGCTTCCGTCCATCCCGCCAAACGACGTGGCAGCGGCGCGGCTTAGCATAGGCGGACATCATCAAGGTGAACTGATCCGGCACGGCTGCAGGTGACTCGACCTCAATCTGCGCACCAGTCTCCGACTGATTCCAAACAAGGCAGTCAATTGCAGAGGTACCAACGTCCAGTGCCAACGAACCGATACGGAAAGCATCCGAGCGCCGGGCCGCCCGACGATTCTGCTCCACCCTACGTCTCCCGGCTTAGTGTCTAAAGGCAGTAGACGCGGCGGACGTTAACGATTTTTCGTCGAGACCGCGGAAATCCACCTACTGGCCTCGAAGGTCAGACGCGCACATCGACAAGGCGACTCTGCCCAGGCACCTCATCGTCACCTCTCGCATCCAGGCTCTGCTGAAACGGCTCAACGACAACTGAAACAGTTCGCGGCTCGGTCTCGTGGCGGAGAGCCGCGGTATTTCGGACATCGTGCAGGATCTCTGTGGCTCGGATGAGACCCACTTGCGTGATGGGAATGGTGATTGCCATAGGCGTCGATCCTTCGAAAAATTTCGATGGTCTCCGCTTCGTTACGCCAGGATATCGAGAACTTGGCGTTCCGAATCGATAGTCGACTTTAGAACTGCCGTATTCAGACCAATATTCGCTTGTTCTTGAATGAGCTGAACAGCCGTTGTCGAAAGATCGACCTGGGTTGCACTCGGCAGGCTGGTACCGAAGGTTGATATTCCCTCGGCCGCAGTGGCGTAGCGCTGTGTTGCCGCCAGAAGACCGCCGCTGCTGGCCGAAATTGAGCTGACCATTGCTTCCTCCTCGCACCAAAAGTGAGGCAAGCATGACAGCTCTGAATTTATCGTTCTGCAAATACATCGCATTGGATAGACCGAGCGCCTGTACCCGCTGCCATGCGAGAAGCTTGACCTAACGCTGTGGGAACACCACGTCACCGACGGGCGCGATCGGTCCCGCCCATCGTGCACCTGCCACGGAGAGCTCAATGATCGATCTGTATTACTGGCCGACCCCGAACGGCCACAAAGTGACGATGTTCCTTGAAGAAGCGGGCCTTTCCTACACTCTTCATCCCGTAAATATCGGCAAAGGTGATCAATTTAAGCCGGACTTCCTGAATATTTCGCCAAACAACCGAATGCCGGCGATCGTCGATCGTGAGCCAACCGGTGGCGGACCACCGATCTCGCTCTTTGAATCCGGCGCGATTTTGCTCTATTTGGCCGAAAAGACTCAGCGCTTCTTCGCCAGTGATATTTCAGGCCGCGCGGAGGTCCTGCAATGGCTATTCTGGCAAATGGGTGGTCTCGGACCAATGCTCGGTCAGAACCACCACTTCACCCAGTACGCGCCGGAGACCGTGCCCTACGCCATCGAACGATACGTCAAGGAAACCAACCGACTTTACGGCGTTCTTGATCGACGCCTTGCGGACCGCTCCTTTGTCACCGGGGCAGATTACACCATCGCCGACATGGCATGTTATCCGTGGATCGTACCGCACGAGAAACAGAGGCAGTCCCTGGAAGATTTCCCGAATCTCAAACGCTGGTTCCATGCCATCGCAGAGCGGCCGGCAACCAAGGCTGCCTACGCTCGGGCCCCGGAGATCAATCCTGACTTCGGTAAAGCGCTGAGTGAGGATGCCAAGAAGGTCATGTTCGGCCAGACGGCGGCGACGCGAGGATAAGAGGCGTCAACGCTTGAGGCTGTCGAGCGGCACGGGGGCGGCATGCGGACGCGTTGCCAACATACCGTCCAGAAGAGCCAGAACCTCGGCCCGGCCGCAATTCGCAGCCGGTTCGAAAGGTGTCCAGGTCTGGGTGAAGTCAAGTTGCGCGAAAACGTCCCGATAGCGTCGTAACTCTTTCGTGGTCAGTGGCACTCCGCGCACGAAAGCCTTGTGCGCGGAAATGGTGAGTGCCTTACGAAGATCGTGCGGATCGAGTTCGAACTTCAGCGCGTCGCCGCAGAACACGATTTTTCGTGCTCGATCGAAGAGGATCGCATGGCCGTCGAAATGGCCGGCGGTCCGGTGCAGTTCTAGGCCGGGGAGGGGCTCCAGGAAATCATCGTAGGGCCAGGAGACCTGCAGGGCAGCACTCCAGACAAAATCCGCCGCAGGCAGGCAGAGTTCGGGGTCGAAGCGATCCTGTAATTGCACAAGCGCCCCGTACGCATGCGGATGGGACGAGGACAACACCTGCATTCCTCCGAGGGCAGCGATGTGCTGGAGCGCCGCCTCGCTGAAGACCGGACAGGCCTCGAAGCCCATGTTCCCGGTTGGCGTTTGGATCAGGTAGGCGCTGGGACCGATCCCGGAGACGGGATCATTCCAAAAGCGCCAGATCCCAGCCTCGAGTTCTTCCCAGTGACAGGGGAATCGGTCCTGGGCCTCGCGTTCACTCCAGAACTGCCAGCCTTTCTGTGGCACCACGTGGCGCGCGTCGAGGCACATCGGGCAAGCCGGTGGCTTCTCGAAGTGGCGCTGCCAAAATCCACAATTGTCGCAGGTGTAAGCTGGCAGATCGAGGGCGCCGGCGAAGGGCAGATATCCGGGAGACACGGGACCGTCGCTCTCGTTGGCGGCAAAGGCCGCGGGTAGCCTCAGGCTGAGGCATCGGCATATAGGCCAAAGTCGGACCGTGGCCATACGGCCGTCTGCCTGAACTCGACCGGAGGATCATGCCTGTTCCCAATTTGCCGCTCGCGCATCGACCCGTTCCGAGCCTTGCCTTCGACCTGACGCGCCTGATCACGCGGCTGCGGCACGCGAGCCCGAGCGGGATCGACCGGGTGGATCTGGCCTATGCACGCCATTTTTTGGGGCAGGCCGGTGAACGCTTCGGGTTGGTCTCGACCGTTCTCGGACCGAAGGTCCTCAACAGGGAGGATGCGATCCGCATCGTCGATGCGGTGACAGAGGGCTGGGTCGAGGATCTCAATGCGCTGCAGGACCCGATCTATCGCCGATTGGCTTCCGAGCTGAGTGACAGCCCGACGGAGATTGGCACGAAGCAGACGGCGCGCAGGCAGGGCAGCACGACACGGCGCCGTATCCAGGCTGAAACGGCAGCGACCGTGTTGCCCGCTTGCGGACCCGACATACTGCCCCAGGGCACGATCTATCTGCACACCTCACACCTGCGCCTCGACAAGCCCGAGCGTTTCGACTGGCTCTACGACCGCCGCGATATCCGCGCGGTCTTCTTCGTCCACGACCTGATCCCGATCGACTACCCGGAATACGGTCGGCCGGGGGAAGCGGAGCGGCACCGGATCCGGATGGACACCATCGCGCGCCACGCCTCGCATGTGCTGGTCAATTCGCGGGATGTCGGTAACCGCTTCTCCCGATACTGTAAGGCACGTGGCTTACCAAAGCAGTCCGTCACGACGGCCCTGCTCGGCGTTGAGCCAGTGTTCCAGCCCCTCGGAGAGGGGACCTACGGAATTCCCCATCGACCGACTTTCGTCGTCTGCGGCACGATCGAGCCGCGTAAAAATCATCTCTTGCTGCTGCATCTCTGGCGCGACCTTCACGAACGCCACGGCGCGAACACGCCACGCTTGGTGCTCGTCGGCCGACGGGGTTGGGAAGCAGAGAACATCATCGACATGCTGGAGCGCTGTCCCGCGATGGCGATGCACGTCACCGAAGTGAGTGGCCTGTCGACCCACGGTCTCGCGGCACTCCTGCGCTCTTGCACGGCGCTGCTGATGCCGTCCTTCGCCGAGGGGTATGGGCTTCCCATCGTGGAGGCGGCAGCCAGTGGACTTCCCGTGGTCGCGTCGAACCTTGCGGTGCATCGCGAGATCGGCGGCGAATTTGCACACTTCCTAGATCCCCTCGATGGTCTTGGCTGGAGACAAACCGTGGAGGACCTCGCGCAGCCCAATTCGCCAATGCGTCGTACCTTGGTCGAACGGATGGCGGGCCGGTCTCTGCCGACCTGGACAAATCACTTCGCAACGGTCGAGGGTGTGTTGGCGCGGGTCGTTTGCGGTCCTGACGTCTGACGAATAAGAACAGGCGTCACCCGGGGTCGCCGGCACTGGCAGGCATCAGACAGGGACCGAACGGATGAAGGTTGTCGGCTTGGACCGGGATACGATCAAGGCCGGCTTAGCCGACCGATCGCTCCTGTTGATCGATGTACGGGAACAACACGAGTTCGATCAGGGACATATCCCTGGATCGATCACGCATCCCCTCTCGACTTTCGACGCCGCAGAAATCGCTGACTTGGTCGTACGCGACGGCCGGCGTCCGGTTTTTTCCTGCATGTCGGGCGTGCGCTCCGTCCATGCTCTGTCCGCGGCGCAGCAAGCCGGTCTGTCCATCGAGGAACATTATGCCGGCGGTTTCAAGGATTGGGCCAGCTCAGGCGAGCCAATCGAGATCTGATCAGAATCAGTTCGAGTCGAAAGATCGTCCAGCCGAACATCTGCGTTCCGCTGATCATGTGTGGCAGCGCACGACACGCCACGCGCCGTACCTCTAGCTGGCGCATCGTAGGGAATAACCATATGCGCATGCGCTCGCTCTTCCGACTTCTTCCGCTCCTCGGCCTCGTCGCGACCACCGGCGCCGGACCAGCCCTGGCACAGGCGCCGGGGGGGCCGCCGCCGAAGGTCACCACCGCCAAGCCGGTCGTGCGTGAGATCGTCGAGACCGACACCTATACGGGCCGCTTCGACCCGGTGGACATCGTCGATGTCCGTGCCCGGGTCACTGGTTACCTCGATAAGGTGAATTTCACGGACGGTGCCACGGTCAAGAAGGGCGACCTGCTCTTCGTCATCGACCGTCGCCCCTACAAGGCTGCGCTGGATCAGGCGCAGGCTGCACTCGTCTCGGCGAAAGCGCGCCTGAATTTCTCGCAGACCGACCTCGACCGTGCGCAGACCCTGAGCAAATCCGGCAACATCTCTGAACAGGTCACCGATCAGCGCCGTCAGGCCTCGCAGACCGCGCAGGCCGATGTCGACAGCGCCGATGCGCAGTTGCGCCAAGCCCAGCTCAACTACGACTTCACCGAGGTGAAGGCACCGATCTCGGGCCGCATCAGCCGGCGCCTGGTCACCGAAGGCAATATCGTCATCACTGATCAGACCCAGCTGACGACGATTGTCTCCCTCGATCCGATCTATTTTGGCTTCACGGTCGATGAGCGCTCGTTCCTGAAATATCAGGGTAGCCTCGGTATCGGCATGGGCCAGACGCAGAAGGGCAAGGGCGTACCGATCCTTGTGGCGCTGACGGGCGATGAGAAGCCGACTCGCAAGGGCACGCTCGACTTCGTGGACAACCGCGTGGACAATGCCACAGGCACGGTACTGCTGCGCGCTACGGTCGAGAACCCGGACGGCTTCATCAAGCCGGGTCTTTTCGGCGTGGTCTCCCTGCCGGCAACGAAGCCCTATCAGGGCATCTTGCTGCCCGACGAGGCAGTTTCAGCCAACCAGGATAAGCGCATCGTCTATGTGGTTGCCGATGACGGCACGGTATCGCTGCGCGAGGTCAAGCTCGGTCCGAAAGTCGATGGCTACCGAGTCATCCGCGACGGCCTCAAGGGCGACGAGAACGTGGTGGTAAACGGCGTGAGCCGCGTTCGTCCTGGCGCGAAAGTCACGGCTGAAGCGTCAACTCTGCCGCCGAGCAAGACCTGATACGCATCCCAATGCGATAGGCCCCGGCCGTCCGCGGCCGGGGAGCGGCCAACAGACCGCGGACGAAGAAACGGTGCCGCCTCGGACCCGCGCGTGCGGTCCGTTTGCGGCGAGAGGTTCAAGCGATGCGTTTTGCCCACTTCTTCGTCGATCGGCCGATCTTCGCGTCGGTCACGTCGATCGTCTTCCTGATCCTCGGTTACGTCGCCTACCTGGCCCTGCCGGTGGCGCAGTATCCGGAGATCGTGCCGCCGACGGTGACGGTGCGCGCGAGCTTCCCGGGCGCCAATGCCGAGACGGTTGCGGCGACCATCGCGACGCCGATCGAGCAGGAGGTCAACGGCGTCGACAACATGCTCTACATGACGTCGCTGTCGACCAATGACGGCAACATGCTGCTGACGGTGACCTTCAAGGTCGGCACCAACCTCGATATCGCCAACGTCCTCGTCCAGAATCGGCTCTCCGTCGCTCAGCCGCGTCTGCCGCCAGACGTACGCAACCTCGGCGTCACCGTGCGCAAGGCGTCGCCCGACCTGATGCTGGTGGTGCACCTGCTGTCACCGAAAAAGACCTACGACCAGAACTACCTTGCCAACTACATCTACCTGAACATTCGCGACGAACTCCTTCGCCTCGACGGCGTCGGCGACATCACGATCTTCGGCGGCAACGAGTACGCCGAGCGCGTCTGGCTCGACCCGAACAAGCTCGCTGCCTACGGCCTGACCACCTCGGACGTCATCACATCCTTATCCGAGCAGAACGTGCAGGTGGCAGCCGGCGCCCTGAACTCGCCGCCGGCCGCCACGGGCCAGGCCTTTCAGCTCATCGTGCAGTCTCAGGGCCGCTTCCAGAGCCCTGAGGAATTCGCCGACGTCATCGTCAAGGCCTCCGATGGTCGACTCGTTCGCGTGAAGGACGTGGCGCGCGTCGAGATGGGCCAGAAGGACTACACGACCAATTCGTTCCTGAACGACACGCCGGCCATCGGCATCGGTGCTTTCCAGCGACCCGGGACCAACGCGTTGGATGCAGCGGCATCCGTGCGCAAGGTGATGGACAGCCTCAAGAAGAACTTCCCACCGGACATCGAGTACCGCATCGCGTACAATCCGACCGAGTTCATCGAAGAGTCGATCCACGAGGTCTACAAGACGCTCTTCGAGGCCGTAGGGCTCGTGGTCATCGTGGTGCTGGTGTTCCTCCAGAGCTGGCGCACGGCGCTGATCCCCGTCATCGCCATTCCGGTCTCACTGGTCGGCACCTTCGCCGCCATGTCGGCCTTCGGGTTCTCGCTGAACAATCTGACCCTGTTCGGCCTCGTGCTTGCCATCGGCATCGTCGTCGACGACGCGATCGTGGTGGTGGAGAACGTCGAGCGCAACATGGCGGAAGGCTTGTCGCCTGGCGACGCCGCCCACAAGACGATGGATGAGGTCGGCGGCGCGGTCATCGCCATCGCGCTCGTGCTGTCGGCGGTGTTCATTCCCACCGCCTTCATCCCCGGTATTACCGGCCAGTTCTACAAGCAGTTCGCGCTGACGATCGCGGCGTCGACCATCATCTCGATGTTCAACTCGCTGACGCTCTCGCCCGCGTTGTGTAAGCTTCTGCTGAAGCCCCACCACGAGCACGCGAAGCCGAAGTTCTTCCTCTTCCGCTTCGTCGCCTGGCTGGCGGACATGTTCAACAAAGGCTTCGACTGGCTTTCCAACACCTATGGCCGGATCATCTACGGTCTGACGAATTACGCGATCGGGTTGATCGCCATGATGATCGTCTATGCAGGGGTCATCGCCGCGACCCTGCATCTCGTCCAGACCACGCCCACTGGCTTCATTCCCGACCAGGACCAGGGTTACCTCATCGGCGTGGTGCAGTTGCCCTCGGGTGCCTCCCTCGACCGTACCACCGCTGTGGTGAACCGGGCGGCGGCGGCGGCACGCAAGATCGAAGGCGTGACCAACACCGTCATCATCGCGGGCTTCGATGGCGCGACCTTCACCAACACGACGAACTCGGGCGTGATGTTCATCACCCTGGCGGGTGCCAAGGAGCGCGCGACGCAAGGACGGAGCGCGGCGGTGATCACCAACGAGGTGATCAAGGCCACCGCCGACATCCAGGAGGCCCGCGTCATCGTCATCCCGCCTCCGCCGGTGCGCGGCCTCGGTCAGGGCGGCGGCTTCAAGATGCAGATCGAGAGCCGACAGAGTTCGGCCATCGGTCCGTTGCTCGGCGCCGTCGGCGAAGTCCTCGGCAAAGCAAACCAGAGCAACGACGTCCAGCGGGTGTTCACCACCTTCGGCAATGATACTCCGCAGCTCTATCTCGATATCGATCGCACCGTGGCGCGAATGCTCAACGTGCCGCTGTCCAACGTCTTCTCGACCGTGCAGACGGCATTGGGAGGCGCCTACGTCAACGACTTCAATACGCTGGGCCGCATCTATCAGGTTCGCGTTCAGGGCGATGCGCAGTTCCGCGTCTCGAAGCAGGACATCGAGCAGCTGAAGGTCCGCTCCTCCACCGGCGCCCTGGTGCCCATGGGGACGCTGGCCACGATCCGGGAGATCACGGGTCCGCAGATCGTCCAGCGCTTCAATCTGTACTACTCGGTCCCGGTCCAGGGGACGGCCAAGCCCGGCATCTCGACCGGTCAGGCCCTCGACGCCATGGAGGCCATCGCCAAGGACACGCTGCCCGATGGCTACTCCTATGACTGGACCGAAATCGCCTATCAGCAGAAAGCCGCAGGCAACACCGCGATCTATGTCTTCGCCCTCGGTGTTCTCCTGGTGTTCCTGGTGCTCGCGGCACAGTATGAATCCTGGGCGTTGCCTCTCGCGATCTTGCTGGTGGTACCGACAGGTGTGCTCGCAGCTTTGTTCGGGGTGCAGTTGCGGGGGCAGGACAACAACATCCTCACCCAGATCGGTCTGATCGTGCTGATCGGTTTGGCCGCCAAGAACGCCATCCTGATCGTGGAGTTCGCGCACCAGCTCGAGGAAACCGAGCGCAAGGGGCCGGTGGCCGCCGCCGTGGAAGCTTGCCGCCTGCGCCTGCGCCCGATCTTGATGACCGCCTTCGCCTTCATCCTCGGCACGGTGCCGCTGGTGATCGCCACGGGCCCGGGCGCCGAGATGCGTCAGGCGCTCGGAACCGCCGTGTGCTTCGGCATGATCGGCGCCACGGTGTTCGGCCTCTTCCTGACCCCGGTCTTCTACGTGGTGATCCGTAAGCTCCTGATCTGGATCGCGAAAAAGCGCGGGAAGGATCCGCACGACACCACGCCGGACAAGCACGATCCGCACGCGGCGCCCTCCCACGCCTGATACGACCCAACAGCCCGGACGCGGATACCGCGCCCGGGCTTCACGTTAGGGGTTGCGCCCCGCAGACCGGAAAGCTAAAGACCCCTCAGCCCGAAGGGGCCGTCGGAGCGTAGCGCAGCCCGGTTAGCGCACTAGTCTGGGGGACTAGGGGTCGGAGGTTCGAATCCTCTCGCTCCGACCAATTAGATCAATCACTTAACCCCAAAGTGACCGATCATTCAGAGCCGGTTTGCAGGATGGTTTGCATCCTCCGGTTCCTACGATGCTCGTCCAGCTTCGCGATCGCAGAGCGCGCGAGGGCACGGGTTCGAGCAAGATACCGATCCAAAATCTTCTGAGCGTGGGCCTGCGAGTGCCCCGTAATGGTGGCGATCTCCGGCACCGTGCAGCCGGCCTCTGCCAGCATCGTGACCGCCGTTCCACGCAAATCGTGGAAGTGCAGCCTCTCGCTGATTGCGGCGGCTTCGAAGGCTGCGGTCCATTCCTCGTGAAAGCGGCGCTTGCCCCAAGCGACGCCGGCTTGCGTCACGAGAACCGTCGTTGCGCGTCGGGGCGCGGCATCCAGAGCAGCTTTGAGAGCTTGTGTCGCCGGAACGTAGATCATTCTGCGGCTCTTCCCCTGGCGCAGGGTGATCGCCGACCCGTCGTATGCGCTCCAGGGTAGGGCGAGGAGATCGCCCTGGCGCTGCCCCGTATGCAGGGCCAGCATCATGGCAAGGCATACCTCGGGTCCAGCTGCGCGCTCGAACGCCTCAACGTGCTCCGGCAGCCAGATCATCTCGGATCGGTCCGATCGATAGGCACGCTCAAACGTTGCCACCGGATTGTGCTTCAGGTGCCCTCGGTCGACGCCCCAGGCGAACACGCGGGCGAGGCGAGCCAGCTTCGCGTCGGCGGCGCGCGGGTGCGTCTCGGCCAGATCCTCGTGCCACTGCAGGAAGGCAGGCCGGCTCCGAGGATTCTCGACGATCGTGAGAGGAGTCGTGCCCCAGCGGGCCTCGCACGCCTTTAGGTCGAAAGTTGCGATCTCCCTGGTCGAATCGGCCAGCTTCTTGGTCCAGGCGTTCGACGCCTTGTACTGTCGGATAAGCCACTCGACGGTGCCGGCACTGCGCGCCATCGCGGCGGTACGTCCCGCAGCCTCGAACGACGCAACGAACTCTGCGGTCCCAGGTTCGCCTTGGAGCTTCGTACCGGTGGCCCGGTGGTAGTAGTAGAACCGCTCGGACCCGTCGGCGAGCTTCTTGCGGACCTTGTTGATCCCCCTCAGCCTAACGCGCATTTTGAGCCAGCCACTCGTCGATTGACGGGGCGGCATCAGCGACGAGACCTGACCGCCGGTCAAGCGCCCGGTCGATAGCCCTTCGATCCCAGCGCTGCGTACCCGAAATAGGGCCGGGGATGATGCCGCGGCGGCGCCAGTTGTCGAAGGCTTCAACGGTTTCGCAGCCACAATACTCGGCAGCCTGCTCTCGGCTAAGGCCGCGTGGGAAGAGGCCGATCGGAAGCGTGGTCAATCCGTCCTCCTGTCGGCCTGCGGTCTCTCCCCCTGACGGGTTGTTTCGGGCGGGGTGGCGAGGATCTGGGAAGCTACCCACGACCGCATCCGCGACCAGCGTTCCTCGGGCGTCTGCCTGCCCCATGCTTCATCGTTCTCGAAGACGATTTCCTGCGCCAAGGCGGGCGCGATTTCGAAGGTGCTGGCGACGGCTTGGTAGTTTTCGGGGTCCAGCTTTTCCATGTTGACGCCGCGCGCTTTGCCGAGCGCACCCAGTGCGCAGACGTTCTCAAAGCCAGTGCTGTCCTCGCGCACAAGGTCGTCGGCGATCAGGCGCTTTGCGGGCATTGCGTCTAGTGCGGCCAGCAGGTCGCGAAGAAACGCCTGGCCTCGCTTTCCGCGCGCTGCTGAGTTGACGGCGCCGCGCCAACGGATAGAGGTCCACTGATCGTCGCAATCATCGTAGTACCCAGACCGGCTCATCGATCGCTCTCCCCCGTCTCGGGCTTCTGCGTCTCGGGTGTGTTGGTGGCGAGGGCCGTCATGACTGCCTCCGCTCATGTCCGGTGAGACCCTGAAGCTGCACCTTCGGCTCAAGTGGCAGCATGGCGTCCAGCGCGGCCTCTGCATCGGCTTCAGGGCATCGCGAGTGCCCATGTCGGATCTTGGTGAGTGCGTCGCGAGCGATCTTGAGTGATCGCTGCAACTCGATGACGCGCTTCTTGTCGCTCATCGGCTCTCCCCCGTCGCGTTGTGGGCGGTAGCAAGGCACCGGATGGCGGCGGCCACATCTCGCAAGACGACAGAAGCGAGGTCCCAACGCCCATGCCCTATTTCATTTTCCAGAAGCGCGTCTCGCAGCTTTATCGCCAGCGCCTGCTGCTGATCCGCGACCTTCGCCGCCTCCTCAAGGCCCTGCCGTCTCCCCTCGGCGCGGGCTTCTGCGAGAGCGGTGGCGATGCTTTCCAGCGGCCAGAGAGGGCGTGACAGCTCGCCGTCCTTGCAGCATTTTGCGTCGATGAACCCGTAGTCGTTCGCCGTGTCGCGGCCGGGAACAACCCAGCAGTGAGGTTCGCCAAGGCTCTCAAGCATCGGTCTGCTCCTGGTTGGATAGGGCGGTGCGGATCATCCGGGCGACGTCTTTAAGGGCGAGGGCTTGGCCGGCGTAGTGAAGCGGCGCGACCTCGCTTTCGTCCTCATGGGGCTGGGCAGCTTTCATCCGGCAATAGGCCCGCTGGTCTTCAATTCTTTGCAGCAGCCTCTCCGTCTCTGCTCTCATGCGAGTGAGGTCGGCTTCGGCGGCGCGCATGCGGTCGTTCTCGATGACATGCTGCGCCAGCAGCTCACCGATCTGCTTGGCCTGCGCAGCGTTGGCTTCCTTAAGCAACGCAATGTCAGCTTGGTCTTCGTCCCGCTCTCCCGTGAGGCGGGCGATCTCCGAGGCGATGGGGCCGGAAGGATCACAGAGGGCCTGAGCGATAAGCCGGGCGGCCCGCTCCAGTCTCGCGGACGGATCTCCGCCAGTCAGCACATCATACGCCGTGCGCGCCACCGCCTCGCGCAGCGCCTCCGAGACGGACGGGTGAGTTTTGGTGGTCATGCGGATGCCTCTCGATTGGTGAGGCTGATGTTCCGTGGTAACGTAACGGCATGATTTCGCGCGGCTTCCGCTACCAGCTGGAACCGACGCCAGAACAGGGAGACCTGTTCCGGCAGTTCGCAGGCGTATGCCGTCTCGTGTACAACCTCTCTCTGGAACAGAGAGAGACCTGGGGCCGGAGACATCGGCTTGGTTACGTTAGTCAAGCTGCGGAATTGACCAGACTGCGCGCTGAGTTTGACTGGGTGCGTGCCGTTTACGTATCCTGCCAACAGCAGGCGATGCGCGATCTGGATAGAGCCTTCCAGAATTTTTACGCTGGCCGATCTGCTTTCCCTCGCCCTCGTCGTCGCGGTGTGGATGACACCTTCCGTTTCCCTGGCCGCGAGATCGCAACGAAGCGGCTCAATGCTGACTGGTCGGCAGTTCGATTGCCAAAAATCGGATGGGTGAAATACCGCGATAGCCGTCCGATCCGAGGTGTGGTCAGAAACGCTGCTATATCCCTCGACCCGCTCGGCTGGCACATCTCCTTCGCCTCCGAGATTGTTCACGAAGCGCCCGCGCCGCACCCGGATGTCGTCGGCATCGATCGTGGCGTAGCGACAACCCTCGCCCATTCTTCGGGTGAGACCGTGAGCATGCCTGAGACCTTGGAGCGGATCGAAATTCGCAAGCGTAAGGCGCAGCGGGTCGTCGCTCGACGCAAACGCGGGTCCAATCGTCGCCGCCGAGCTTTGGCCCGCGTCGCCCGCCTTCAGGCTCGCCAAGCTCGTATCAGACGCGAATTCCACCATCGTGCAGCTCTTGATATCGCCAAGCGCTTTGGCATTGCCGTGCTCGAAGATCTCAACACGAGGGCAATGACGAGTGCTGCGCGGGGCACAGTTGAAGAGCCGGGCAAGAAGGTTCGGCAAAAAGCCGGCCTGAACCGGGCCATCCTGAGCGCAGGGTGGTATCAGTTTGCGACCATCCTGAGGTACAAGATGGAGGAGCGTGGCGGTCAAGTCGTCACTGTACCAGCTCGCTTCACGAGCCAAACCTGCGCTGCGTGCGGTGTCGTTGATGCAAGGAGCCGCGAGAGCCAAGCGCGCTTCGTCTGCATCTCGTGTGGTCACGCCGACCACGCCGACATTAACGCGGCGATCAATATCAAACGGCGGTGGAGCACACCGTTGCTGGACGTGGAGGGTTTGCATAGGCTGCCCTTTGAAGCGTCAACTGGAGGAGGTCTCGCGATCTCTGAAAATCCCCGACTAAGCAGTCGGGGAGGATGTTAACGTCCGCCCTCCTGGGTCTGAGCGTCGGCCTGCGAGCGGTTTGCTACGGGGAGGCGAACCGATATGCCGACCTTGTCCGAAGTGGCGTTGAACTTGGCGACCACGGCGGCGCTCAGGTCGATGCCGGCCGTCACGGCGCAGAGGTCCGCGCAGATCACGACGTCGGCCAGTTCCTCAGCGAGATCGGCTGGCGTCGCTCGGCTCCCACGCCAGCCCTGGCGCTCGCGCTCCAGCTTCTTGATGACGTTGCAGGCTTCGCCCGTCTCGCCCGCAAGCTCGTTGCCTCGGAACGAGAGGTCTGGCACCTGCTCGGGGCACCATTCGGCCTGACGTGCGATGTTCGCCGCATGCAGAGCCGTCAGGGTCAGAGACCCGTCCCCCTGCTCCGTGCTGTCGGCCTGGGGAGGCGTGGGGGTGGCGGCGCGCTCTCGAAGCGATGTGAGGTGCTTTTCGAAAGCGATGCCGTCAGCGATGCGCGCAGCCTTTTCTACCGCAAGCGCAGTCTGTTCCATCTCCATCGCCCGGAGGTAGGCAACGGCGTGCTCGCACTTGAACCAATCCTGGCGGGATAGTGTCTCCACGGGGCGGCTCGCCTCGGTCCCGGTGGGCTGGGTGGCGAGGGCGGGTTTCAGATCAGGTATAGGGGCCGGGGCCGGGGCCGGCTTGAACCGGCCGTCGTCCATCTCGGACAGCGGGCGAACCCAGGTCGCCCCGGTGATGACGTTCCGATAGACGGCCACGAAGGCGTAATCGGCCAGCGGTTCGCCTGTTTGCACCTGAGCTTCGCGCGTCACGATCTCATACCAGCCGCCAGACTTGACATGCTGGACGTACTCCACCCCTCCCGCATCGACCGGGCGAGACGGGGCCTGTGCGGGGGCTGTCGGGGCGGCGGCGAGCAAAGCAGCACGCATATCGCATAGAGACGTATCCAGCGCGCAGCCAAGGTCTTTGCGCCAATCTTCGCCGGGATAGAATGCGTCCATTGCGGCGTGGAGCTGCTGTTCGGTCGGGTAGCTCTCCAAACCTGCCGCGTCTGAGGCCGGAGGCGCGGTGAGCGCGGCGGAATGCACGGCCCGGATCGCACGCGAGAAAGCTTCGAGGACGTGCGGCTCTGCCGAGAAACGAACCGGAAGCAGCGTTTGCCAAAACAGCTCTTCGGCTTCCCGCACCCGGTTCTGGCTCATGGGGGAGTGGGTCATGGGGCTCTCCGGATCAGGCTGCATCGCGCTTGGCGACAGGCGAAGGGCTGGAATCGCCACGGCCAAGAAGCGCCATGGCTCGAGCGAAGATGCCGGGACGGGGAGGGCCCGGGACCGGGACGGCGCGTAGGTGGGTGACCGTGGCCGACGGCCGCGCGTGGCCCTCGTCGGCCGCGAAGCTGCGGAGCAGGCAGACCAGGCGGTGAGCCTCAGCTGTGGCGGCCGCGTCAGCGTCCACAGCAGCCACGGCGCGGGCCGTCTCGGGATTGATCGCCTCATCCACGCCGATGCTGTTGGCGAGGCGCCTGCAGCGATCCTGGCGCAGCGCAGAGGCCTCTAAGCTGCCGGCCAGCGCGGCGAGGTCGAAGCCGGAGAGATCGGGATGGCTCAGCATGCCGGAGCCTCCGGAGCCGTGATGATGACCCGGCCGCCCCAGGCGGTGGCGACGCCGATACCGAAGGGTCGCAACAGGTGACGCACCTGCCGGATGCGCGTCGAGAAGTCGTCCGTGTTCGAGATCCCGGCCGCCTGCCGCACATCCTCGCGGGACAAGTCGGTGTTGGGCAGCGACTCCAGGATGAACTTCGCCATCTGGAAGACCCGTCGATTCCGCAGGGTGACCCGGATGTCGTCGCAGAGGAGGCTCTGTGCCTGGCGGTCGAGCACGAGGACGCCGCGGCGCCGGCGGGCGACCGCATCGGCATCCTGGTCGACGAAGACCACCTTGGGCGGCGATCGCAGCGGCGTGAGCATGTCGAGCTTCCTCATGGCGAAGGGGGCAGGGGGACGGACGCGGGGCTGTCCGCGAGCGGTGGTCAGCATTCCGGCCTCCGGTATCCGAGGGTGAGCTTGGTTACGGGCGTCGTGGCTCGGCGTGCTGGCGCGAACTTCCGGAAGCCTTGGCCCTGGATCTTCCCAGGTCGCGTGATGCCGAGGCGCGTGTCTTCGAGGCGCTTGGCCTTCGCGATGTCGGCGACGTCCTGCCGGGTCTTTTCCAGGTGGCACGGCGCGCACAAAACCTGGCAATTCTCCAGGGTGGCCTCACCGCCCATCTGATCCGGGATGACGTGATCGTAGGCGAACTTCTGAGGGGTCAGCGCGCACCCGCAGCGAACGCCGGTGTCGAGCAATCCTTCGCAGAGGCCGCCTGAGCGCTTCCATGCCTCGCGCCGGACAGGTTTTGAGAACTCGGTGCGTGTGCTCATGCCCGGACCTCGCGGACTTCCAGGTTCGCGATCCGGATGTCGTGACGAGGCTCACGGATCAGGTGGACTCGGCGCCCGACCGGGACGTCGGCCCCATGATGGAGCGCCCAGGCGATGCGCTGGCCGTAGAGTTTCCGCCCTTGCAGGTGCAGGGCGAGATAGCCGTTCTCTGAGATGGAGCCGGCCGGGGTGCCCGCGAGCTTCGCGTTGCTAACGGACCAAGCCCGGGCGTTGGCGAAGTGCGACAGGGGCCGCCGGCGCCATGTCAGCGCTCCGGTCTCGGGATCGTAGTCCAGACACTCGGCGAGCAGCCGGGGGTCGAGAGGCAAGGTGCTCATGCTGCCCTCCGCTCGACGTAATCGGCATAGGCGCGCTGAACCTCTCGGCGCTTCGCCCAGGCTCTGATCTCGGCGTAGGTCGTCCCGCGAAGGAGGCAGATTGCCTCCATGCACTGGTCGAAGCTGAAGCGGGCGACGTGACAGTCGTCGGTGGTCAGCCACATCTGTTCGGCGAGCCAGGCGTAGACCCGCTCGCGAGCGGCCTTCCGGGCGGCGTAACCGGACCGACGCAGGTACTCGAGTTGCTTGCCGTGGTAGCCGCCGGACTCGACAGCGCTGATCCAGATCGGGTCGAGGACGGCGTGAACGTCGTCGCGAAGTTCGGGGGTCGGGAGGTGGATCACCTGAGCCCCCCTCAGTACGTGATGGCGACGTGCGGGACCGCCCGACGGGCGATCATCGTCACGGCGAGCTTGGCGAGGTCCTCGGGCACGCCACCGGCCACAAGGGCGGCCATAGCCTCGCGATTGACCTTGCTGCGGCGGCGGCTGTCGGCCTCCCGGCGGGCGGCCTCTTCGGCTTCCTGCCTAGTCCTGTCCTCAGCCTCGCGCTTCAGCCGGAGTTCGGTTTCGGCGGCGCGGCGCTCCGCAGCTTCTGCCTGGAGACGCAGGTCGCGCTCGCGGCGGTCCGCGGCATCACGCTCAGCCTGCGCCGCGGCCTCCACGCGGGCGGCCTCAGCCTCGACGCGGCGACGCTCGGCGGCCGCTTCCCGCGCGACCCGGTCGCGCTCCGCGGCGGCCGCCTGCTCGGCACGGTCGCGCTCGGCGGCGACGGCCTCGGCACGGATACGATCCTCCCGTTCTGCGGCGGCGCGTTCCTCCGCCTCACGCTGAATCCGCGCGCGCTCGGCCCTCTCCGCTTCCAAGCGCTGACGCTCCGCCAAATTGGCGCGCAGCTCACGCAAGGCGGTGTCCTTCGCCATGGCGTATTCCGTGGTGAACTCCTCGAGATCCGGGCCGATGACGAAGGCTTCGGTGCTCGCGATGGCAGCGGCTATCTCGTCGACCGACGTGGCGCCGCCCGGCAGGCCGTAGAGTTCGGCGATGGCGGACCGATGCCGGAAGACGCGGGCTTCCTCGGCAAGCTCCCAGTCGGTCAGCGGCTTGCGGACCTCGTCGCGCCAGCCGTTTAGGATGCTCCGGACCCGCGCGCGGGATGCGTCGATCTTGCCCGGGATCAGCTTCTGTTCGGCAGCGAGGGCCTTCCCGACGCCCTCCAGGTAGCTCTTGGTCTGCGAGACCTTGTAGGCCATCGCCGCGACCGCCTTCCGGCCCTTTGCGGTGGTGATGTCGGGCGTGAAGCCGTCGATCTCCTGGCGCACGCGGGCCAGGAAGGGGTCCATCGCTCCGTCGGTCGTGAAGACATGCAGCGCGGTCTGCGCCGGGATCGTGACGAGTTCGGTCTGGCTCATAGTCGCTCTCCCAGCGCCCGAAGCGCGTTCTCGACGAGGTCACCGGTGGCGTTCGACACGCCAGAGTCGGTATCGGGGTCACGGCATTCGCTGCGGACGGCCTTCAGCGCCTCGAGGATCACCGGCAGGCCGTTGAGCGCTTGAGCGAAGGCGGCCGCGTCCCTGGCGGATCCTGGGAAATCCATCTGCAGGTGTGCGACGAGCGGCACGCCGAAGCTGATCCACATCGTGTCGTCGTCACGTCGGCCGAACTCGACGGGCATGGGCACGCCGCAGATGCGCTCGACGGGCTTCGCGGCTGCCTCGGCCTTCGCCTGGATCTCCGCGCGGTCGCTGTCCATCTCGGCGAGCTCGCGGGCGTTCCTGGCCTCAATGACCAGCGCAGCCTGGCGCCCAGAGGGCCGGGTGTTAGCGACGATCACCTCGGCGGGAAGCGGGCCGCGACCGGTGCCCTTGCAGGGCTTGCAGCGGCGGAAGGTGCGGCCCCTCGGGCCAGCGACCCGGCCCTTGCCTTCGCAGTGCTTGCAGGCCTCTCCGTTCCCGACCAGGAACTTGTCGTGATAGGCGACGGGCTCGGCGATCATGGCCGGACCTCCGGCATGCCGTTGTGCTCGACGCCATCGAGGAGCCGCCCGGCGAGCTTCTTGCCGACCTTGGAGACGAAGGCTGCGCCGGCTTCGGGGTAGAGCTCTTCGCGTCGGGCCGGGCCGTTCGTGTGTGCCCTCAGGGCGCGCCACCCGTTCGGGAAGGCGCTCGGGTTGCTGGGATCGTCCAGAATCCACTCGCCGTTCTGCTTGTGCAGGTACGGCACCCCGGCCTTGGCGCAGGCGTCCCGGATTGCGCGGTTCCAGTCCGGGTGTGTCGGTCGGGCCCGATGGGCGCCCTGGTCCGTCTCTCCCCCGGTGATGACCCAGTCGATGCGCTCGATGTCGGTGTCGGCCAGGGCGTCGCGGACCACCGTGAAGTCGCCCGCCGGGCCGTAGACGATGCGCGTGAAGTCGATCGGCCCTAGAAGCGGCTCAGCGGACACGAAGGTGAAGCGCGGGCGCAGGTCGTAGGCTGCGTCGAGCAGGTGCCGCACGTTCCGGTTCGCGCGCTCCTGGTCCTCGCACGTCGTGCCGAGCGCCGCGTTGCTCGGCAGGCCGCCGGCTGCCTCGGACATCGCGACGGCGTTCTGCGGCCGCTTCGTCAGCAGGAGCCACGTCAGGTGCGGCGTGGCCCGCATCAGGTCGAACCACTCGCGGCGCACGGCCGGGTCGGCGCGATTGTCGAAGGGATCGCACAGGCTCGGGAAGACGGTGGCGACCCGCCCTGCGGCCGCGGCCTGCCGGTTCCAAGTGAGCGGCTTGCGCCAGTAATCCGCGCTCGTCCGCGAGCGCTCGCCGTGCGGTCCCCAGGCGACCCGGCCGAGCCGAGTATCCATCAGGTGTTCGGCGTAGCATCCGTCGCACGCCGGGCTCACCTTCGTGCAGCCGATCCAGGGCGACCAGGTGTGGTCCGTCCATTCGATGGTGCTGTTCTCGGCCATCACCACACCTTCACGAGGAAGAGGACGGCAGCGACGAGAGCGACGATGAGGCTAGGGCCGAAGGCGTACATCGTCAGCGCGGTGACATCGTAGGCGGCGCGGTTGTCGTTGGCCGTTGGGCCGAGGCGCGGAAAGGCAATCATCGGCAGGACTCGTCTGTCGGGAGGTGGGGGAAGGAGCGCTCGTCCTCGCGGAGCGCGCTCGTCAGGGAGGCGACGACCAGCCAGGAGAGGCCGGTGAGGAAGCCGACGGTGACCGCGGCTGCGATGATCGCGCCGATGCCCATGGCTCACCCGGCCATCGGGCTGTGAAAGCCGGCGTCGAGGTCACCGAGCCGAGGGAATCGGACGCCGGCGCCGTGGGCCGCGGCGACCAGGCTGCGCTCAGCGGCCTCGGCCTCGTCGACCCGGCGCATCGCGGTAGCGAGCGGATCCTTCGGCCGGCACCCGGCTGCGATCTCGTTCTCCTGGAGACGGGACCGAAGGGCGACGACGAGCGACGGAATGGACCCATTCACCGCACCGGGCCCGCCCAGCGCCTCGGCGAACATCGAGCGCAGATCCTCAACGGTGCCCTCGAAGGTGGCGCGCAGGCCCTCGATCGCCCGAGCCCCGTTCAGGCCGTCGAATTCAGCACTCGTCGCATTCTTGAAAGCGAGCTTGTTGACCGCTCCCATGAGCCGGTGAGCGGCCACGTTCAGGATGTGCACCTGCGTTGCGAGGTCGTCGGCAGTCAAAGTCGGGTCGGAGTTGCGGAACGGAGCGCTCATGGCGGCCTCGGGCGATGTTCTGGATGGGATAGGGCGGCGCACCGTCAGCCCCGGCGCGGAGGCGGGGGGATCAGTGCGGGCGCGGCTCGGGCCGGCCGGCGATGCGGTCCAGGCTGTTCACGAGGCTGCGCGCGAGTCCGAGAGCGTGGAGCGTGTCCGCGATGGGCGCGGCCGCCTCCGGAAGGACGTAGAAGCGGGCGGCTCCACCCACCGTGCCGGCTGAGCGAAGATGACGGGCGGCAGCAACCGCATCGGAAGCACTGGAGCGCTCAAGGGCACCGAGCGTGCTGACAAGCTCGGTCACGGGGAGGTCGACGGCCGCGCCATCGGGCACCGCTATGCCGGCGATGGCGTCGAGCTGCGTCAGCGCCAGGCCGAACTCATCGACGCCAGGGCTGCGGAGCCAGGATGCCAGAAGCGCGGCATCCTCGGGGCTCGGCGCGATGGCGATGAAGCCCGCGCTGCGATGCTTCACGGTGCGGGAAAGGATGGTGTCGATGCGGGCGGCATCCAGCCGGCCGGCGCGCATCTGGCGAGCCGTCAGCCCGTGAAGCCGAACGGTCGTCTCGACCATGAAGGTGACGATCTGGTCGGGCTTCAGTGCAGCTTCACGGCGGCGCTTCGCGGCAACAGCGTAGCGGCTCTCGGTGGCGCGCTCGAGGGCCCGCTTGCGGCGACCCTGGCCCGTCCCATCGTTGCCGAAGGTGCGAAGGCTCAGCTCGCGGGAGGAGACCGTATCCGATGGGTGTTGGGGAGGCACTGGCGACTCCATCTGCCGTGAGGCGATGGACTACCGATACCGATATTTCGGTAGGCATGTCAACCGGTATTCCGGTTGTGTTCTACCGTTTCGGTTATATCAGGTCGGCGCAGCGGCTCTTCCCCATAACTATGATCGGTTGGTTATCCACACCGGCGGCAGCTATACCTCGTAGGAATTGGCGAAATTTGAACGGCCATCGCGTGAACGAGGCATGCATGCGACACCTAAAGAGCGGAACGGCTATCGCTCTTATGATTGTCTCGACGACATCATTGCGGGCGGCAGCGATCAGTGAAGGCGCTCCGGGGGCGGAATGTCGTGATATTGCGACGCCGAAAGCTCGACTTGCCTGCTTCGATAAAGTGTTCTCAAAAGCGGATGCGGCTACTCCTGGCTCGAAATCTCAGCCAAGCAAGCCTACTAGGCTTACCGCGATTGACCTCAAGCAGGTCAGCACATGCGATCAGAAAAAACTTTTTACGGAGCTTTCTGCGGCTCTGACACCAAAAACACAGTTCGAAAGCACTCAAGATTATGCGACGCGTCAAGGCGCCCAGATTAGAGATGCCCGTATTAAAACTGACGGAGTGTTCTGTGAGGCAACGCCCCCTCATCTTCTAAGCTATAATGCCGACACTAAAGAAGTTAAGATTTTCGTATTGGGACCTAAGCGCTCTTACGTCGAGATGCCTCAGGGTTCATATCAAGGCCAAAACTCTTTCGGGGCATCGGTTTTAATAACGAAATCAACTGAAGAAGTGTGGGAACTGGAGATGCCCCATTTCTCTGGGGATGTTATGGTCCCAATGTCGGTAGAGCAGGCTAAGACCGAGATGCAGGATCTGCGACTCGGAATGATGGGTGACATAGTGCAGCCGTACGCGAGCGATGCCACAATCAAGAACTCTCCGACTATTCAGGATCCGAGAGACCGCACAACTGTGACTCATAGCGTTCACTATAGGCCAAAAATGTTTGTGCTCTATAATGATAGAACGAAGGACGTTCACTGGACGTCAGCGGTTGTAAGCTGCAAATACTCTGAATACAGCACGACGACCTATCCGAAAATAGGTAGGTGTTAAGCCCCTACATCCTCGAAAATCTGGCCGCTACCCTTCCAATAATATGGGCGTTGCCGTCGATTAAGATATGTATGGGTTTGTAGTTGGTGTTCCGAGACGTGCATACGATCTGTGGCGGCTCGGTTCCTCTAACTATTTCAACCTGCTTAATGATCACCCCACCACCATCCCAGACTGCGAAGATACCGCCCTGTCGAGGGTCAACATCTTTGCGGTCAATGATGACCCGATCCCCAGATCGCAGGGCCTGCGCAGAGCCATCGTCCATCGAATCGCCCCGAACTGAGAGGACGTCGGCGAACCCATAGCTGAGCCCCAACTCGCGCTCGACGTATGCCTGTGGGAGCCCCCAGCTAGCGACCGGCTCATGCCCCGAAATATCACCATCCTGCCAGGACTGGTCGTCCATGCCGCCGCCATAAGCCGCGCCTGCTCGAATATCGTACTCAGGTAGGGACTTACGGGATACGGGATGGGCTTGACGAGATGAGCGCGCAGAGCGCAAGGGCGGCTCGGAGTCCTGAGAGGAATTGCGATCGGCGCTTTGCCCGAGAAGCCATTCTGGGCTGACACCACAGGCACGGGCGATTTCGATCAACTTGCGAGGACGACCGCCCTTCGTTTCGATGTCTGCGACGCCTTGCTGAGACATTCCAACTCGCTCCGCCAGTTCTGCCTGAGACAGACCAGCAGCTTCGCGCGCTGATTTCAATCGGTGCCCAAGGTGCTCCATGATTCCTGCTAGCGCCACGATTACCGACAGTCTCAACCGTAATTTCGGTTGCAGCTACCGTTTTTCCGGTATATTCCGGTCTCATGAGCCCTGCCCATGAAGCCCTCGCACGCGCTACCGAGATCGCGAAAGGCCAGCTTGGCCTAGCGAACGCGATTGGCACGACGCAGTCGAACGTCTGGACTTGGCTCAACAAGAGTAAGCGAGGGACGCCGGCAGAATGGGTACTGGCCATTGAAGCCGCGACTGGCGTTTCTCGCAGCAAGTTGCGCCCCGACCTGTACCCCACCCCCGCAGAAGCGAGCGCTGCCTAATGTGCGAGCAGCTGCGCATGTCTATTCTTGGCCCCGACCCACGTGTCCTCGCGTGGATCGGAGAGCTTGCAGCGAAGCTTTCAGCGCTTCCCGAAATTCCGCAGCGCGCGGTCGAGATCATCGAGCGGCCCGACGGCGTCATCCCCTTCGGACTGTATTTGGATCTCTGCGCCACAGGACGGACAGGTGAGCTTCGGACTGTTCTGAAGATTTCTCAGGCTCTCAGAGATTTCGGTCTGGCACTTGGGGCAAGGGATCTCGACCTTGAACTCGTCGGCGAGGGACATCGATTCATCTCCATCGGTAGTGTCACAGCATCCGATGTAGCGCACCCGGCCGCGCAAGACCTGTCGCGCGCGCCGCGTGTCGCTCTTTCGTCGGGAGGCGCATCATGAGCGCCACCGACATCAAGACCCGCCACGATGCCGGCATCCGGCGGCTGACCATGGTCGGTCAGTCCGTCCGTGAGATCGGGTACGAGCTGAAGCTGAGCCCACGCTTCATCCGCGCACGCCTGCCGATACTCGGCCTCGTGGAGAAGTCTGCTGAGAACGGTCGCGCGCGCTGGATCGAAGCGCGGATGGCCAGGACTCCCGATACGCGGGTCAAGCGCGGCGGCGGCAAGGTCGGGCGCTTCATTATTGGCGCCGCACGGCGCGACGAGACCGCATCGCGTCTGCTGAGCGTCATCGCCTCCGCGCCGCGTGACTCGTCCCTGCTCAGCGATCACGCGATTGCCTGCCTTCACCAGAGCGGGCTGACGCTGGTCGATCTTGAGGGCGCCTATGGCCTCCCGCAGATCGCTGCGGTGGCCGCCATCCGACGCGCTCACGGTGCTCGCCCGTGACCCGCGCCGTCGGCAGCCGCCCGGTCGGCATCTCTGTCCTGCGTAGCCGGCCGGGCGCTCACCCGTGCAACTGCAGGAACATCGGCCGCTCGCCGATGGCTCGGGCCACGACGCCGCGTGCCGCGTGCGCCGCTTCTGCGAGGTCAGGATCCAGCTGCGTCACGCCCATCATTGCCTCGGCAACGTGTCGGCTGAGTGATGCTCCGGCTTCCTCGTCCCTCGCCAGTTCCCTCTTCACCAGCCACGACACCATGGCATGCATCGCCAGGATCGTCGCGGTTCCGTTCGTCTCGTCGTCGGCCATGTCTCGGTCGTCCTCGGTTCGTGTTTCGCGCTTCGGCTCCAGCCTGCCAGCCCATGGCCGCCGCGCGTCCCTGCCCAGTGTTGCGTATCGGGTTTCGTCTCAGTCCTCGGTCTCGGCCTGCACCCCCTCTGTCGATGTCCAATCGACCACGGAGGGTTGTTCAGGTGCGGACAATTTTTGCCCGGAAACGGACAATGCAGAGCGCTGCTGATCTCACCAGCCCGATGCTGGACGCGCTCGTGCGCCATGCCGAGCGGCGCACCGGTTCGCGGATGCTCGCCTACGACACCGTCGCCCGCACGATCGGCGCGACGGGCTCTTGGGTCCGGAAGTTCCTCGGCAATCAGCCCGTGCGGCTGGATGCGGACACCTTCCTCCGGATTCACGCGACCTACCAAGCCAATTGCGACCGCTGGGACGCTCAAGCCGACGAAGATCGAGCGGCGTTCTTCGCCCTCGGGAGGGAGGACGATGGAATGGATCCGAGCTCGAACGAGGGCCTTCATGTGGCGCCGCGCGCGCGCGCTGAGGGAGGCCGGAAAGCCTCTGCCGTGGTGGCTCCGCTGGTGGGTCAGAGCGCATCGCGACTGAGCGGCCGCCCATGAGTGACGCCCGCGCCACCATCCTCGTCCTCACCGCTGATGGCGACCGCATCAAGGTACCTGTGCGCAAGCCGCACCGCCCGTGCGTGCCGCGCCCGGGCGCCTGACCCTTCCCGCCGGCGGGCGGCTCCCGCCTTCACCACCACAGAGAGCGTCCCATGCCCGATACGATCGCCGCACACCCGGAGACCGAAGAGACTGTCGCACGAGACCTCGCCGGCATCGCCCCGCTCAATGAAATCCTGATGATGACCGTCGGCGTCGTCGTGGCCTACGTCGGCAACAGCCATGTCTCGCAGGCCGATCTGCCGGCGCTCATCCACTCGACCTACGGCGCCCTGAAGGCGGTCAGCGAGGGCGTGAACTACGCGCCCGCCGCCGAGGCCGCAGCGCCGGTGCCGGCCGTCGCGATCAAGCGGTCCATCACCCCCGACGCCATCATCTGCCTGGAAGACGGGAAGAAGTTCAAGTCGCTCAAGCGCCACCTGCGCACGCACTACGACATGACGCCCGCGCAGTATCGGGCTCGGTGGAACCTCCCCTCCGACTACCCGATGGTCGCCCCGAACTACGCAGCCGCGCGGTCCGAACTCGCGAAGAACATGGGCCTCGGGCAGCAGCGCCGCGCCACGCCGGCCGCCGAGCCGATGCAGGCCGCAGCCTGAACGAAAGTCGCCCGGTCTCTCAAGCTGTAACGGGGCCGAAACAGCGAAAGACCGGGCGAAACGCTCCCCGTAGATCCCACGGAAAGCACCCTGACATGACCACAGGTCAGACGTCGTCGCAATCGAACAGCAATGCCGCAGGCATGCTGCGCTCCTACGCCGAGCGCATCGTCCGGCTGAAGGGCGAGATCAAAAACCTGCAGCAGGACGCGAAGGAAGTCGGCGCCGAAGCGGCCGGTAACGGCTTCGATAAAAAGGCTCTCGCGATCGTCGTGAAGCGCATGATGGAGGACGAGTCGGAGAAAGCCGCCCGGCAGGAGACCGAAGCGCTCGCCGACCTCTATCTGGCTAGCCTCGGTATGCTTGACGGCACACCGCTCGGCGATGCCACGCGCCGACGCGCAGATGATCCGCCGCCACTGCCGCCGCCCGCCGCGGCAAAGGGCGACGATGAGGAGGGTCCGGCCGAAGCAGGACCCGACGACGAGCCTGAGAGCACAGACGCTCCGCCGTCCGGCGCGATGGGTCAGGACGTAATCGATGCCGCCAGGGTCGAGGGCGAAGAAGCCGCCACCGCCGGCGCCAAGGTGTTCGCTAACCCCTACATCGCGGGCGATCCCCGTCGTGCTGCCTGGGATGAGGGCTGGTGTCGTGGAACGGGCTCGGACGGCATGGACCTCCCGGCCGCATTCCGCCGGAAGCCGAAGACCCCGGCTGAGAAGCGCTCGGGCGAGGGACGCTGATCGATGCGACGCGATCCTATCGCCGACGATTCCAGCCCCCGGAAGCGCGAGAGCAAGGTCGAGGCCGCTGTCTCGCACCTAACCGGCAAGCTGCGCGGGGTGGCCGAGGTGCGCAGTCCAACTGAAGCGGAGGAGCCAATCCTCGGCGCCAACGTCCGCGCTGCCATCTTCGGCTGGCTGGCCGAGATCAACGCGGCGGACGAGCTTGCAGCCGTCGGCGTAAAGCCGCGCAACACCGCGCTTCTGTTCGGCCCTCCTGGGTGCGGGAAGACGACGCTCGCACACCACCTCTCAGCTCGTCTCGGCGTGCCTCTCGTGTGCGTCGGCGCCGAGAACATCTTCGGCAAGTACCTCGGTCAGTCCGAAGGCAACGTGGCCAAGCTTTTCGACGCGCTCGCCTTGGCGGACACCCCGGCCGTCGTCTTCATCGACGAGATCGACGCTATCGGGATGAAGCGCGCCTCTGATTCCGGCGGTGGCGCCACTGACGCTCGCAACTCGATGCTGACGGTGCTCCTTCGCCGGATCGAGGAGTTCAAAGGCGTCCTGATCGGGGCCACGAACCGGGCGGACTCGCTCGACCCCGCACTGTGGCGGCGGTTCGGTATGCAGATCGTGGTCGACTTGCCTGACGACGACGCGCGGTTCGCAATCCTGAAGCGCTACGGCATGCCGTTCGACTTCGGCGAAGATGCCATCGAGATCCTGACGGACCTCACTGATGGCGCAGCACCGTCGCTCCTGCGCGATCTGATGGAGGGCGTAAAACGCTCCATCGTTCTCGGCTCACGCCTGCGCAAGCCGGCCGGCTCAGCGTCCGAGGCCTTCGCGAACGTCATCGCCCAGTCAAAGCCGCATCCGGACTACGAGCCGCCGCCGCTGTGGCGCTCACCCAACCTTGTCTCGAAGCTGAGCGACGTCGCTTGGCCGCCGGCGCGGGAGGCCTGACCCATGCGAACCTTCGCGCATCACCCCATTTCACGCCGCATGCCCATCAAGGGCGTGAAGATGCGCGAGTCCGACATCCAGTCGGCAGTGTGCCAGCACTGGCGCATGTTCGGTCTTCCGCACACCCTGGTGGCGGCGATCCCGAACGAAGCCGCGAAGGGTCAAGCCGGCCTCACCAAGGGCCTGCCAGACCTCCTGGTGATCGGCGGCAAGGTCCGCATCGGCTTCATCGAGCTGAAGACCCCGACTGGCCGGCTCTCGCTCGAGCAGAAGCTGTTCCGCGGCCTCTGCTCATTCGTCTCCATCCCGTTCGTCGACACCTACGGTCGCGACGAGCCCATCGCCATCCTCGAGTCGTGGGGTGTCGTGCGGCCTCAGGTGAACGGCCCGGCAGCCTATCAGACCGATCCCTCACAGCGTGGAGCCCGGCCATGACCCGCGCCATCCTCCGCATATCCTCGTCGCCTGAAATCGAGAGCCAAGCCCGCGATCTCGTTCTCCGCGTCTGGAAGTCCGGCCAGAGCACCATCGAGGCGGCGCAGGCGATCTGCGTCCACCTTGAAGTCATGCGCGAGCCCTTGCCGAAGCTGAGCCTCGCTCAGGCTTACGCCGCCAACGTCATCGGTCGTCATCAAGACGCCCTCTACGCCGCCCGTCAGCAGGAGGCGCAGCGCGCATGACGTGGCCCTTCGGTCTCTTGGCGCCCTTCGGCTTCGACATCATCATGGTCGATCCGCCGTGGGCCTTTGCTCTTCGGTCCGACCGGGGCGAGTCCAAGGGCGCTCAGGCTCAGTATGCCTGCATGTCGCTCGAGGAGATCAAGGCCCTGCCTGTCGCGCAGCTCGCGCGCGGTGACGCCTTCCTGTGGCTCTGGGCCACGAACCCGATGCTGCCCCAGGCGCTCGACGTCATGGCGGCCTGGGGCTTCACCTTCACGACCGCTGGCACCTGGGTGAAGACGACCTCTGGCGGCAAGCTGGCTTTCGGCACGGGCTATGTCCTGCGCTGCGCTTCGGAGCCTTTCCTGATCGGCAAGTTTGGCCGTCCGCGCGCGGGCCGCTCCGTCCGTAGCGTCATCATGGGGCCGGTTCGCGAGCACAGCCGGAAGCCGGACGAAGCGTATGCCGCCGCCGAGGCACTGATGCCGGGCGCGATGAATCGGGCAGACCTGTTCAGCCGCGAGTCCCGTGAGGGTTGGTCCTCCTGGGGTCACGAGGCTGCGAAGTTCGACGCTTTGCACCTCGCCACGGCTGCGGAGTAGCGCGGACATGAGCAAGACCCGCCCCTTCCGTCGCGTTGAGGCTCTACGGCTCTCCTGCCCGAAGTGCGGGGCGCTCGGCGGCAAGCCGTGCCGCGGGCCGCGCGGGGCGCTGCGCCGGCTTCATCCTGAGCGCTTGGCCGCGGTGCCGTACCGCCCCTATCGCCGGCCCGGCCAGACCGTCTTGCCACTAGGCGACACCTCGCTGGCCACGGCGCCGAAGCCGGCAGCTGACGACTTCTACCTGACCGACGCTTGGCGCACCGTCCGGTACGAGGCCCTGCGCCAACATGGCGGGGCTTGTCAGTGCTGCGGCGCCACCCCTACGCCCGGCTATCCGCTCCACGTCCACCACATCAAGCCGCGGTCGCGATTCCCCGAACTCGCTCTCGTCGTCGCGAACCTTCAGGTGCTCTGCGAGGACTGCAACCTCGGTAAGGGCGCCGCGGACGAGACCGATTGGCGGCCGACATCGAGGGTGACGCCATGAGCATCGTGCACCTCACCGAAGAGCGCGATCGGCGCGCGACTGCAGCTTGGGACGCCTACGTGATGGCGAAGCAGCGCGCGGACGACACGCTGTCCCTGACCGATGGTCTAGCGGCTGGCAAGGCGTGGCGGACCTTCCTGACGCTGTTTCAGTCGGCAGAGCAGAATGAAGGCGATCGCGCGTTGGATGCCCGCCTTGCACAGAGGCATCGCGCATGACCGGGCAGGCCCAGGCGGAAATCACCATTCCCCATGCCCTTGAGGCCGAGCAGGGACTCCTCGGCGCCGTACTCCACGTGCCGGAGGCCTTGGACCGGGCCCGGGAGTACGTGAAGGCTGAGGACTTCTTCGAGGGCGTGCACGGGCACATCTTCGACGTGATGTGTCAGCGTCGCGACGCGGGCGAGACCATCGACTTCACGCTGATGAAGATGGTCCTCGGCAACGCCGATCTCGGTGGGCAGACGGTTGGCGCCTACATCGCCCGGCTGATCTCCAGCGCCACTACGATCAGCGGCGCTCCGGGCTACGCCAGGATGATCGCCGAGGCCGCGCGGATGCGCCGGGTACTAGACACGGCACAGCAGGCCGTTG
Organism: Methylobacterium sp. Ger2507; assembly: GCF_055231875.1. Lineage (NCBI taxonomy): Bacteria > Pseudomonadati > Pseudomonadota > Alphaproteobacteria > Hyphomicrobiales > Methylobacteriaceae > Methylobacterium > Methylobacterium sp. Ger2507. The sequence continues at coordinate 4,180,786 of NZ_JBUYVC010000001.1, read as the reverse complement.
CTGCAATGACGGCGGGCGCGGTCGCGAATCCAGCCGCTTATGCGGCCCAGATGATCGCTTCCCTCGACGAGGTGGCCAGCGCTGGTCTCAGCCAGGGCATGCGCGGCACGACGCTCGGCGCGAGCCTGGGGCGGGTCATGAAGCGCCTCAACCACATGCGGACGACGAACGACGCCTATGGGGTGCCCTTCGGCATCCCGAGCCTGGACCGCGCAACGCTCGGCATGGGCGAGGCCCAGTTCATCGTGCTCGCCGGCCGGCCTGCCATGGGCAAGACGGCGGTGGCGCTGCATACGGCGATCTGCGCAGCGCGCCAAGCGGGCCCAGTCGGGTTCATCTCGCTGGAGATGAGCGACGTTGAGCTCGGCCAGCGCGTGCTTGCTGCCGTCGCCTACAACCCTCGGGAATGGGAGCAGATCAGTTACCGCTCTATCGCGGAGGCCCGCAGTCTCTCCGACGATGCGCTGCGGCGGCTCTACGACGCCGAGCGCGAGGCGGCCCGCATCCCGATCTGGATCGAGCCTCAGCCGGCCGTCACGCTCTCGCAGATCGCCGCCCGTGCCCGGCAAATGGCGATGCGGGCGGAGCGAGCCGGTACCAAGCTCGCGGCACTGGTCGTGGACCACATGGGCCTCGTGCGCCCATCTCAGCGCTACTCGGGCAACAGAGTTCAGGAGATGACGGAGATCTCGGGGGGGCTGAAGGGTCTGGCGAAAGAGCTCAGCATCCCGATCGTTGGCCTGTGCCAGCTAAGCCGTGCCGTTGAGACCCGCGAGGACAAGCGCCCCGTCCTCTCTGACCTGCGCGACAGCGGATCGATCGAGCAGGACGCCGATGTGGTGCTCGGGCTCTTCCGAGAGGCCTACTACCTCGAACGCAAGATTGATCGGACCGACGCCGAGAACGATCGGCTCGCGATGCGTCGAGAGGTTCTTGAGATCGAGATCCTGAAGCAGCGCTCGGGCCCCACGCTTCGCATCGACTGCTTCTGCGATGTGGCGTGCAACGTCATCGCGGAGATGGTCCGATGAAGCCGGAATTCTACAAGATGGATTTCCGGGCCTGGAATGTCGGGACCGTCGACCTGACCCTTGAGCAGGAGGCGGCGTACCTGCGCCTCTGCCACGCGATGTACGACGCCCGCGGGCCGGTGCCCGAGTCCACCCGCTTGCTCCAGGGCCTCTTCCGGTGCGGGAACGTCAAGGCAACGGCTCTGGTCCATCAGCTTGTCGCAGCCGGCAAGATCGTCCGCACCGAAGACGGCAAGCTCACCAACGCGCGCGTCGTGGCCGAACTCGCAGGGCGCGAAGCGCTGTCCGAGAAGCGGGCGGCGGCGGGCGGCGCGGGAGGACGCGCAAGTCGAGTGAGTGCGGAGTGCGGAGCCAGTGATGCGGAGGTGGATACCCAGTGCACCACGAGTGCGCCAGAGGTGCGTACCGAGTGCACCACGAGTGAGACCGAAGTGAATGGCTTTAACCCATTGAAAGATAACGCCACAGGACAAGCAAATGCTTCGACATCTGAAAGCAGAGAAGAGGAGAGAAGAGGAGAGAAGACCCCTGTAGTCCCCAAGGGGACGGAACCCGAGGGCTTCGCCGAATTTCGAGCTGCCTACCCGAAGAGAAGCACGGCCTTCCCGGTCACCGAAGCGCGGAAGCGTTGGCTCGAGGCTCGGCGTCGCGGAGCCACACCTGCCGAGATCATCGCCGGCGCCAAGGGCTACGCCGCGGAGCAAACCCGTCTTGGCAAGGTCGGCACTGAGTTCGTGCAGTCCGCGAACGTGTGGCTGAACAAGCAGCGTTGGAAGGACTACCAGCCGCAGGAGCTCTCAGCCGCCGGAATCGGGCAGCCCGCCGAGTCCACCTACCTCGCTGGCCTGACGGATGATCGTTGGCGGGCTGAGGTTCGGCGCTGGCGCAACACCTTCGGCGCATGGGACCTCGCAGGGCACACGCCTCCCCCGGATGCACCCGCCACGAGGGTTCCATCGCACATCCTCCGTGAGTTCAACATCCAGCCTCGACCAGCCAGCCCGACTCATGAGCGCGGCCGACAGGCAGCTTGACCACCGGCAGCGGGGCCGCAGCCGTCCAAAGCACAGCCCCGCTGCCTACTCCGACCCCTCGCTACCAACGAGGGACCAGCGACCACCGAGATGCAGGAACATCACGATGACCGAAGCGACGCATAGCACTGCCCCGGCGCAGACGGCGAGCCTCCAGGAGGTTGCGCTGATCGAGCGGGACGGCGAGCCACGTGCTCGCGATCTCGAAATCGCCGAGCGCCTTGGGTTCAAGCAGCCCCGCGACATCCGAAAGACGTTAGCGCGCCACCGTGGCGCGCTTGAGGGGTTCGGCCCCGTCCTGGTGGTCGAGACCACCTATCGGGGGCAGAAGTCCGAGGAATGGCACTTGAACGAGGAGCAGGCGCTCTACGCTGCCGCCGTATCGGATGCGCCGAACGCGCCAGCGGTCCGGGCTATGCTCATCCGGACGTTCGTGGCTTGGCGCCGCGGTCACCTCGACGTTCCGGCCACCATCGACATGAAGGCCGTCGGCGGGATGATGAAGGGCATCCTGGCCAAGCAGTTGGGCGAACTCTTGCCGATGATGGTGCGGGAGCAGGTGGCGGAGCAGCAGCACTCGGTCGTGCGAGGCGTCAGCGCGGGGCAGGTACTGGCCATGGCGGGCCTTGGCGCTCGGAAGGGCCTGCGCGGGATGGCCCCGTGGGTCTCGCATCGCCTCCGTCGCTTCCACGCTCAGAAGGGCGCGGTGGTCCGTATGGCCTCGCTCGGCAGCAGCCAGGCCTACGTCTTCGATCCGCTAGTCGCTCGGGCGTGGCTGGACGAGGGCGGCCGGGCGGAGATCGAGCACAAGGCAGCCGAGCGGCGCGGCCAGGGCAAGCTGACATTGGTGCAGGGCGACCGGCCATGAAGGCGACCGTCACCACCCGCCCCGCCGTGACGACCGGCTCACCCGAGTGGCGTGCCGCTCTCTTCGCCCAGGCCATCGCCTACGCCGCCCATCTGAGCGGGCCCATCAGCCCGCATGCTCTTCACAAGCACCTCCGCACCTTCATCGGCCAGTCTGAGGACCGATGCGGATGGGAGGTCTGTGACGCTGTCCTGATGCTGATTCAGACCGGTCTCTTCACCGTCAACACCATGGGGGACGACGGAGAGACCATCATCTTCCAGGACGATACGATGCTGACGGTGGGTCCGATGCTGACGGCCTACGTCTACGGGGAGATCGGACAGCCATGAAGACGGTCTGGAAGTTCACCCTCAAGCTGCAGGCCGAACTGCAGGAGTTCACGGCGCCGGGCCTCGGGCGGATCGTCCACTTCGATATCCAGGACGGGCGCTACTGCTTCTGGGCTGAGGTCGTTCAGGTCGAGCCCGAGCGCACCATCAAGGTCGGCATCTTCGGCACTGGCAATCGCATACCGGAACCCTGGCTGCACTGCGGCTCCATTCAGGACGGCAGCTTCGTCTGGCACCTCTATCGGAGCCCAGCCGCACAGCCCACGGAGATCGCAGCATGAGTGAGAGCAAGCGTCGCGAGGCCGCCGGACACCGGCCGCCCGAAGGCATGATGAACGTCTCCGGCCGGCATGTGGCCGATCTCGCCCGAGGCGTCATGGACCTGCTGGAGAAGCCCTTTGCCGAGGGCATGCAGGCCGACGTCGCAGCTCACGCCCTCGTCGCCTCAGCCATCGACCTCTGGCGGGCGAACTACGGCGACGAGCAGGTGGCCACCGCTCTGAAGCAGGCGATCGACCGGCGGCTGGAGAAGCCTCTGGAATACTGGGGCGGGGAGCGCGGACGATGAATCGCATCCCCATCAGCGCGGCCCGGCAGATCGCCGAGGCCTACGGCTACGACCAGGTTGTCATCTACGCCCGCAAGGTGGGTGACGACCCCGCGCCCCACGGCGAGCACATGACGACCTATGGCGTGAGCAAGGAGCACTGCTCCGTCGCCGCCAAGATCTCCGACACCCTCCAGCGCTTCATGGGCTGGAAGCCCGCCACCAGGGAGATCGCGTGATGGATATTCGGGACAAGGAAAAGCACGAGCGCGTCGTCGACGTCTACCTGACGCGCGAGCAGTTGGACGACATCGTCGAGCGGGTCATTGCCGACAGGCTCGGCATCCCGGTCGACACGCTTCGCAAGCACGGCAAGTTCAAGATCGAACCCAACATGTGCGGCTCGCCGGAATACCAGAGCGGCTTCAAGGCCAGCTTGCGAGCCACGATTCCACTGGATTTGCCCAGCGAAGCCTGAGCCCCGCCGGCTGCCACCGGTCCTTCTCCCCATCCTCTCGTAGCGTATCGAGGATTCACACCATGGGTGCAAAGCTCCACGGCCAGCGTTTCCAGGCCCGAGTGACCCCGCAGCACAATGCCATCATCGCTCAGGATGAGCCGATCCCGGAGGAGCGTCGCAACAAGACGCCGAACCTTTGGGCCAAGGCTGTGCGCTGGTACGTCTGCACGACAGCGCCGAGCCGGGAGTTGTCGGCTGCCGCCAGCGTCAGGCAGATCCAGCTTGGTGGGCGCAGGGACGGCGAGACGCCCTTCCTGGCCTACGTCCCGTGCGAGTTCACCTGGAGGCGTGCGGTCCGTTCGAACCTGCGGGTGCCGCGCCGTGAGCAGCAGCGCCCCATCATGCGCTCGTACCTGTTCCTCGGCGTGCTCGGGGGCCTCTGCGATGTGACCATGGCGGCGCTGCGGGAGCGGGACATCGACCAGCGCAACGTCCACGGCCTCTCAGGTATCCTTGGCTCACCAACGGCAGGACCGCTGCGCATGAACGCCGAGGGCCTGCGCTGGATGCGGAAGCAAGGTGAGGACGAGATTGCGGGCCGCACCAACCTCAACCCACTAGCTGGCCTGCAGGCTGGCGATGAGGTGCGCGCAGGCTCGGGCGTCTTCAGCGGCTTTGCAGGTAGCTTCGTTGGTACGGCAGAGGGCGGCACTGTTGGCGTCATCTCGCTGACCGTGATGGGCTCAGCCTGCAACGTCAGCCTGCCGATCGAGGATGTGCACAAAGCGGCTTGATCATCGGCGCGGCCTATTGATTGCTTGACCTTTGGTAGGCCAGCCCTATTGTCCCTCGCGTGCCATCGAACGAAGCGGAACCGCTCGGATGGCTGCGAGGACGGATGTGAGGCCTATGCTGGCCCTGCCGCTTCTTACGTTGGGAAAGTCGTCCCTCAAGTTCATCGTGGCGTAGCGCAGTCCGGTAGCGCGTCAGGCTCATAACCTGAAGGTCCTCGGTTCGAATCCGAGCGCCGCAACCATTTCCAGCAGCGAGGCGACATGGCCCGCCTCACCACCATAAGCTCTCGCCTCTCCACCCTCGACACGCGCACCTCGCGCCCTCCGCCCAAGACGGCAGAGGCAGACCTCCTCACCCCAGAGCACAAGGCCTGGAGGCAGGAGGTGCTGAAGCGAGCAGGGTGGAAGTGCCAAGCCCCGGGCTGCACGGCCCACGGCAGGCGTGGCGGGGTCAGGCTCTACGCTGACCACATCATCGAGCGCCGGGATGGCGGCGACCCTCTGGACCCGAAGAACGGCCAGGCCCTGTGCCCGCCGCATCACCAGAAGAAGACCGCAGCCGCTAGGGCGCGTCGCATGGGCACGATGGGGGCCTGAGCATGCAGATCGGTCGCGTCGAAGGCTGCACTCGGGTGCTCGGCAAGAGCCAGGGCTACCTCGGCCTGCCCATCCGTGACGAGGTCATCACCTGCAGCGTGGGCGGACCAGAGACTCCAGCCATGACCACGGCCTGGCTGCCGACCCCCGATGAGCTTGCTGCCCTCCTGGCGGGCGCGCCCATCCACGTGCGGATCCTCGGCACGGCCCACCCGCCCATCATGGTCGAGGTGGGCGCCACCCCCGAGGGCTGACCGCCTGCCTACCAGGAGGTAGGGGGGCATCAAATGTTAACGGCGGCCTAGGGGTGTCACCGCACAGGGTCCCATTCGCAGATTTTATCCTGGTGGGTCGTTTCAGGTAGTGCGGAGTAGCGCGGACATCGCAGCCATGGCCAAGGCAAAAAAACCTATCGACTGGGCCGGGATCGAGCGCGATTTCAGCAAAAGCACAAGCTCAATCAGGGAGATAGCCCGCTGGTTCGGGTGCTCTGAAAAGGCCGTCCGCCTTAAGGCGAAGGAAAAGGGCTGGGCCCGTCCCGAGGGTGTTACTCCGCGTCCTGCTCCGCAGGCTCCGCCGACCCTCGACGAGGTCGTGGCCCCGCTCGTGGCCCGCATGAAGCCTACCGACGCCGAGCCAGTGAAGCCTGAAGCCATCCTCGACCGTGGCCGCGATCTCGTGGTCCGGATGATGGACGAACTGGAGGTCACCACCTCCTACATCGGCGAGATGGAGGAGCAGATCCTCGCCTCGACGCCGGGCAAGAACGACGGCAACCGCCGTGAGGCGATGATGAAGGCGGTCAGCCTATCTACCCGGGCCGGCACGCTGAAGAATCTGGCCTTGGCCGCCAAGACCCTCGCGGATGCGGCCGTGCCGGAGGGCAAGAAGAAGCAGCGCCAGGCCGGCGCGGACGAAGCAACCTCGGGCGGCGGCAAGTTCGCCCAGCGGACTGGCCCGCGGCTGGTGGCCAATAACTCGTGACCGCAAAGCCTGAGTGGACGACGGCGTGCCCGGACTGGGAGAAGCGAATCGTCGCCGGACGGTCGCTCATCCCGTGCAAGCCGCTGTTCCCTGAGGCCGCCGAGGATGCGCTGCGCGTGTTCAAGGCGCTCCGGGTGGTCGACCTGCCCGGACAGCCGACCTTCGGTGAGGTGAGCGAGCCCTGGGTCATCGACTTCGTGGCCGCCATCTTCGGCGCCTACGACGAGAGCACGGGCAAGCAGCTGATCCGGGAGTTCGGCCTCCTCATCTCGAAGAAGAACACCAAGTCGACCATCGGGGCGGGCATCATGCTCACCGCCCTGATCGTGAACTGGCGGCACAACGAGGAGGTGTTGATCCTCGCGCCGACGATCGAGGTGGCGCAGAACAGCTTCAAGCCGGCCGCCGCGATGGTGCGTGCCGACCCGGAATTGGACGCGGCGTTGGGGGAGGGCGGCTTCCTGCATGTGCAGGACCACCTCAAGACCATCACGCACCTGAGCACGAAGGCGGCCTTAAAGGTGGTCGCCGCGGATACCGACACGGTCTCGGGCAAGAAGTCAGGGCGCATCCTGATCGACGAGCTCTGGATCTTCGGAAAGCGGGCGAACGCCGATTCGATGCTGCGCGAGGCGACCGGTGGTCTGGTCTCCCGGCCCGAGGGCTTCGTGATCTGGCTCTCGACGCAAAGCGATGAGCCACCCGCCGGGGTGTTCAAGGCGAAGCTGGACTACTTCCGGGACGTCCGGGACGGCAAGATCAAGGATCCGAAGAGCCTCGGCCTCCTCTACGAGTTCCCGAAGGCGATGATCGAGGCCAAGGGTTACCTCGACCCTGAGAACTTCTACATCACGAACCCGAACATCGACCGTTCGGTGAGCCGGGAGTGGCTGCAAGACGAGATGGTGAAGGAGGAGGGCAAGGGCGAGGACACTCGCCGCACCTTCCTTGCGAAGCACCTGAACGTCGAGATCGGGATGAACCTCCGGGCCAATCGCTGGTCCGGCTCGGAATACTGGAGCGCTCGGGCGGATGTCGCCCTGGTCTCGACAGCGGATGATAGCCGCGCTGGGCTGCAGGTGATCCTGGACCGATGCGAGGTCGTCTGCGTCGGCATCGACGGCGGCGGCCTGGACGACCTCTTCGGCCTGACGGTACTCGGGCGAGAGAAAACAACTCGCGACTGGCTCGCCTGGACCCATGCCTGGTGCCACGAGGGGGTGCTAACGCGGCGCAAGTCAATCGCGCCGCGCCTGCGAGATTTCGAACGGGCCGGCGAGCTTACCATCGTGAACGACGAGCTCGGCGACATCGGGCAGATCGTCGAGGTAGTCGCCAGCATCAAGGATGCCGGTATCCTGGCCTGTGTCGGCGTCGATCCGGCCGGTCTCGGCGAGTTCATCGAGGCCATGGCCGAGATCGGTGTCACCCAAGAGGCAAAGCTCCTCGTGGGCGTGCCCCAGGGCTACGGCATGATGAACGCCATCAAGACCGCCGAGCGGAAGCTTGCGAACGGCACGCTCCGGCATTCCGGATCCAGCCTCATGGCCTGGGCCGTGGGCAACCTGAAGATCGAGCCGACCGCCACCGCCATACGGGCGACGAAGCAGAACGCCGGCGACGCAAAGATCGACCCGGTGATGTCCCTGTTCGACGCGGTGGTTCCGATGTCGTTGAACCCTGAGCCCGTCAATACGCGGTCGGTCTATGAGGGGCGGGGCCTCATACTGGTGTGAGGCCGAATGGGCATCCTTGATCTTTTCCGCTCCACCCCGAAGCCCGAGCAGGCCGCTGCAGCAGGGCCCGGTGTCGTAGCTGACGGCAGCGCGGTCGCCTTCTACGGGCTGAGCGACCCGGCGCTGGTCGAGTACCTGCGCTGCGGCAACGGCTCGTCGGCTGGCATCGAGGTGACCGTCGAGCGAGCAATGAAGAACCCGGCCGTCTTCCGGTCGGTCAGTCTCGTGTCCGAGTCCATGGGCATGCTGCCCACCCACGTCATCAACAAGGCGACGAAGGAGAAAGCGAAGGATCTGCCGCTCTATAAGATCCTGCATCGCCGCCCGAACGAGTGGCAGACGGCCTACGACTTCAAGACGCTTCTTCAGCTCCGTGCCCTAGTGCACGGGGACGGATACGCTCGGATCATCCGCTCCCGGGACTTCGCCCGGCGCCGCGACACGATCGTGGGGCTTGTACCGATTGACCCGATGCGGGTCACACCGATTCAGAACGCGGACTGGACAGTGTCCTACCGCTACAAGCCAGCCAGCGGCCCGAGCGTCCTCTTCGCTCCGCGGGACATGTTCCACCTTCGGGGCATCTCCCTGGATGGGATCAAGGGGATCTCGCGTGTTCGACAGGCGGCTGACGCCATCGGTCTCGCTATCGCAGCCGACCTGGCGTTGGGGCGTCTCTACAAGAACGGCAGCTTCATCAACGGGTATCTCGCTCACCCGAAGACCATCAGCGGCGAGGCCGTCGAGCGCCTGAGGCACTACTGGTCGAGTCGGTTCTCGGGCGCGGCTGACGCTGGGAAGACCCCGATCCTCGAAGAGGGCCTGGAATACAAGCCGATCGGCTCGACGGCGAAGGACGCGCAGTCTCACGAGACCCGCGGCCGGCAGATCGAGGAGATCGCCCGGATTTTCGGCGTGCCCCGGCCGCTGCTGATGATCGACGAGACCAGCTGGGGCTCCGGCATCGACGTCCTGGGCCAGTTCTTTGTGCGGTACGCCCTGAGTTCGTGGTTCGAGGCGTGGCAGCAGGCGGCCGAGCGGGCGCTTTTCAGCGACGAAGAGGCGGATCTCTACGAGATCAAGTTCAATGCCGGCGCGCTGCTCCGCGGGTCGATGAAGGATCAGGCCGACTTCTTCGCCAAGGCGCTCGGCGCCGGCGGGCAGCAGGCCTGGATGACCCCGAACGAGGTCCGCGAAACCCTCGACATGCCGTCACATGAGAACGGCGACGACCTCGGCAATCCGATGATGGGCCACAACGGCGGCCCGCCTATCCAGGAAGGGACGGCAAATGGCTGATGAACCCCGCAAGCCGACCCCGGCCGAGCAGCAGGATCAGACTGCCGAGACCGAGAGGAAGGGCAAGCCCAAGCTGGCGGCGAGCGAAGAGCTTGGGTCGCTGGTAAAGGCGCAGCGTCCTCAGGGCATGATCGGTCGCATCCGCGCGGAGGGTGAGGACCCGCGCGCGGCTCGCCCGAAGGCTCTGCCGGTGCCGCATCGGCGCAACGTCTCGGCTTACACCCCGCCGCCGGTGATCGAGCGGTGGAATGCCGACGCGGCCGGTGTCCGCGCCGTGGAGTATGGCGACAACGTCATCACGATGTTCGGCCCCATCGGCGAGGACTTCTGGACCGGAGACGGCGTCACCGCCAAGCGCGTGACTGCTCAGCTGCGCGCGATCGGGGCCCGCCCGGTCGAGGTGCACATCAACTCGTTCGGCGGCGACATGTTCGAAGGCCTCGCGGTCTACAACGTGCTGCGCGAGCACCCCTTTGACGTCACCGTGAAGGTGATGGGAATCGCGGCGTCGGCCGCATCCATCATCACGATGGCGGGCAACCGGATCGAGATCGGCACCGGCAGCTTCATCATGATCCATAACTGCAGTGTCATGGGCGGCGGCAACCGGCACGACTTCGCCGAGATGGCCGCTTTCCTCGAGCCCTTTGATGTTGCCATGGCCGGGGTCTACGCCGAGCGAACCGGCCTTGAAGTCAGCGTCATCTCCAAGATGATGGATGACGAGACCTACATGTCCGGCGCGACTGCGGTCGAGAAGCACTTCGCCGACACTATCATGGCCGCCGACAAGACGAAGGTCGACGAGAAGGCCAAGGCCGCCGACCACTCCGTCAACGAGCTTCGCGCGTTGGAGCTGCAGCTCGTCGCCTCCGGCATGTCGCGCACCGATGCGCGCGAGCGGATCAACAAGATCAAGGGCACGCCAGGCGCTGCCCATGAAGAGGGTACGCCTGGCGCTGCCCTCGAGCCCGGCCCTGCCGGGTCCGCCGAGCCAAAAGCAGGCGATTTCGATTGGTCCAGCCTTGCTGGACTGGCCGCTGTAATTCGTCCCTGAAGGCACCCACCACCATGAAATACGTTTCCGCTGCGGCGGCCCTCGCGGGCGCGTCCGCCATCGTCCGTCCGCGCGCGCTGCTGAGCCCCGGCATCCGCGCCGACGCCTCCGATCCGAAGGCCATCATCGCCGCCCTGCAGAAGGGCTTCGAGGACTTCAAGAAGGAGAACGACGACAAGCTGAAGGCTAAGGCCGACGTCGTAGCCGTCGAGAAGCTTGATCGCATGAGCGCTTCCCTCGGCGACATGCAGACGGCCTTCGACGACATGCAGAAGAAGCTGGCCGCCGCCACCATGCGGCCAGGCGAGCAGATGGGCGACCTGCCGCCGACCGACCCCGGCTACATCCAGGACTACAAGGCCTGGATGCGGAAGGGCAACGTTTCTGCCGCCATGGACAAGGGCACCGACACGAACGGCGGGTACTTGGCGCCAGTCGAGTGGGACCGCTCCATTGTCGCCAAGCTGAAGCGCATCTCGCCGATCCGCGCCAACGCTCGCGTCCAGAACATCTCGGTCGCTGGCTTCAAGAAGGTCTTCTCGGACCGCTCCGTTGGCTCGGGCTGGGTCGGTGAGACCGCCTCGCGGCCCGCGACCTCGACCCCGCAGCTCGGCATCCTCGATTTCACCCCGGGCGAGCTCTACGCCAACCCGATGATTTCTCAGCAGCTGCTCGACGATTCCGCCGTGGATCTGGAGCAGTGGCTCGGCGACGAGGTCGATACCGAGTTCGCGCGTCAGGAGGGCATCGCCTTCCTGTCGGGCAACGGCACCAACAAGCCCTACGGCATCCTGACCTACGTCGCCGGCGGAGCGAATGCTGCCCGCCATCCCTGGGGTGCGATTCCGACCATCAACTCCGGCGCGGCAGCGGCCCTCACCGGCGATGGCTTCATCAGCCTGATGTACGACCTGCCGTCCGAGTTCGCGATCAATGCGAAGCTCTACCTGAATCGGCTCTCGCTCGGTCAGGCCCGCAAGCTGAAGGACGGCCAGGGCAACTACCTCTGGCAGCCGTCCTATCAGGTGGGCGAGCCCCAGACCCTCGCCGGGGCGCCGATCATCGAGGTGCCCGACATGCCCGTCGTCGCGGCCGGCAACATCGCTGCCCTCTACGGCGACATGGAGGCTACCTACCTCGTGGTCGATCGTCTCGGCATCGTGGTGCTCCGTGACCCCTATACCAACAAGCCCTACGTGGCCTTCTACACGGTCAAGCGGGTCGGTGGCGGCGTCTACAACCCCGAGCCCATGCGGGCGCTCCAGATCGCGGCCTGAGCCCGGTCAGGTCGGCGGGCGTTCGGCTCGCCGACTCTCCCCACATCATCTCGCATCAGGAGGCCACCATGGCCGCGAACACCGATAAGGCGCCGGACGGCAAGCTGGCCGAGACTGAGGGCGCCAAGGCCGCCAACATCCCTGCGGCGACCAGCGTCGACACGTCCGGCGCTCCGCAGCAGGTGGTGCCGGACGTCGACATGAGCCACCCGGCCGTGGACGACAATCCGCGCGCCAACACGACGGTTGACCAGAACCGCATCGACTTCAACGACCCGACCATCCCGGGTCACGATGCGGTCGCTGATGCGCTCAACGCGCAGGGCGTGCCGACCAAGAGCGGCCAGGAAGCCGCTGCTTCGGTCAAGAACGCCAAGTAGCGTCCCAAAGCGAGGGTCGACCCATGCTCTTCCGCCTCTGGGCCCTGGCCCTCGCTTGCCTCATCTCGTCGGCCGCCTATGCCGACCCGCCGCCCGCTACGGCGCCGGCCTACCGCTCGAATGTTGCCCTGCAGCCAGTGTCGATCTACGACGCCGCCGGCAATATCGTCTCCGGGTTTGGAGGAGGCGGGTCTGGCGGGGCTTCGGCGGTGACCGGCTCCATGGAGCAAGATGTCCGCGGCACTGGCACGCTGAACGCGACATCGACCGCCTCCACTCTCGTCATCCCGATCAACGGTCAGTCGACCGTAGGCTTGACCTTCGCGGGCCTGACGGGGTCGGGCGCCACCGTTACCTACGAGCAGTCCAACGACGGCGGCACCACCTATACGGGCGTGAACGAGGTCAACGCCGGTACGGGCGTGCCTGCCGCCACGCGTACCGTCGACGGGCAGACCCGCGTTGCCGTCCAGGGCCGCACGAACCTGCGCCTTCGCATCAGCACAGCCGGTACCGGCACCATCTCCGTTGCCTGGACCGTCAGCGTCCGCGAGGGGCTGGTGACGCTGGCGTCGCCGCTGCCGCCCGGTACCAACGCGATCGGCACCTTTGGGCTGAACGGGCCCCTCCCGGCCGGCACCAATGCCATCGGGACGGTCACCGTGGCCAACCCAACCTCGGCAGGCTCCGTCACAGCACCCGGGACGACCGGCACAGCAGCCCAGGCCGTGCAGGGCGTCACTGGCGGTGTTCCGCAGAACGCGTTCGCCGGCCAGTACAACGCCACGCTGCCGACGCTTACCACAGGGCAGTCGGCCTACCTCTCGGCGGACAGCAACGGCAGGCTGATCCTGTCGAACACGAGCGCGCTTCCTGTGACGCTGCAGGGAGGGTCCAATAGCATCGGTGGTCTGACTGCCGTTGCGACCAACGGTGGCGTGGATGGCTTTTCGCGGATCGTGTCTTCGGCGGCCACGAACAACGCGACCGTCGCGAAGGCCTCGAGCGGGCGGCTCTACAAGATCTACGCCTGCAACACCTCGACCAGCCCCGTCTACATTCGGTTCTTCAACCTCGGATCGGCGCCGGTGCCTGGGACGAACACCGTGGCGATGAGCCGTGTGTTTCCCCCGGCTGCCGCAGGCGGGCTCGCCTGCACATCCTTCGACCAAGCGGATCTTGGATGGACCTTCAGCGTCGGCATCGCCTACGTCATGACGACCGGAGCAGCCGACAACGACAATACAGCTCTGGCCGCCGGTCAGATTGCTCAGCTCAGCGTTGAGTACAAATGATGCGCGCGCTCCTGGCTGCCGTCTTCGCCATTGTCTGGTCGGCTGCCGCATGGGCGGACAGCATTTCCCCGTCGATGTCGCCGGCTCCCAGCCCGTCGATCGCAACGGTGACGGGGACGATCTCAGCGCAGGGCGGCAGCATCTCGCTTGACGTCACCGGCTTCGCTTCGGCCAACATCTCGGTCGCCGGGACATTCGTCGGGCAGCTGCGCGTCCGCGGCGGCGCCGATGGTACCGCCTCGCTGGGCGGCCGGATCATTTTCAAGTCTGGCGTCGGATCGCTCGGTAAGAACACCATCGACGGCACGGGCGTAGCCTTTGCGAGTGACTACCGGGTCGTCGCCGGCGGCAAGATCCTGGTCATTGATGCCCCAGCATGGACTTCGGGCTCGGCCACCATCACCATCACGGCGTCGCCCTCGCCTTCGATCCTGTTCGTCAACGGACCGGTGCACAACGCCGTTGAGGAGGCCGTACGGGCCGGCCGAGCCTACTCGGCATCGACCTCAATCCAGACGGTCAACGCCGCGAACTTCCTGAATTCCCGGCTCTGCAACCCGGCCGGATCGAACACGATCGCCTATGTCTATCAGCGCCGCTTCGACAACAGCACCGGCGGGGCAATTGAGTATTACGGCGTGTCGAACCCGCTCGCTCTCTCGGGCACGGTCACGACTGTCACGCCGAACAACTTCATCGCTGGCGCTGGCCCCTCAGCCCTGACCCTGACGTGGTCGATGAACACGACCCGCCTCGACAGCAGCCCGACGACAGCCAGCCCGATCGGCGGCATCGCAGCCCCATCCTCTGGCACGCATGTCGATAATGTCCGGGTGATCACGCCGGGCAACTGCTTCGGCCATTTCATGGGTGGCGCTGGGGGCGGACTGTCAGCGGCGGCTCGGCTCGGCGTGGCTTGGTTCTGGATCGAAGAAACCCAGAACTGAGGTCGGCCGCAGGGCCTGAGCATCCGGAAAATCTGACCTTCCCAACACGACCTCGTTTGGGGCGCTCACTGCCCTCGCCTGGAGACACGCCTCATGCCAGATCCCGTGACTCCGAATGGCGCCATCACGCTTCCCCTTGAGCCCAGCAAGGTGCTGACGGTCAAAGCAGGGGCGGGTGCGAGCGGTTCGATCGCCGTCTTCAACGGCCAGACCGTCGAGACGAAGGAGCAGATCGCCGCCAACGCCACCAAGACCTACGGACCGTTCGCCAGCGCGCGCCTGGTGCGGATTTTCGCGCAAGCCGGCACGATCTCGTATCAGGTGGCCGCGTCGGTCTCCGCGCTACCGGCCCTCGCGCAGGCTGTGGTGTCCGAGGACGGCAAGACCATTTCAGGCATCGGCGTGAAGCCGTTAACGGCCGTCCTGGTCTACATGTTCGACACCGGCGTGCAGCTTGGAGCGCCTACCTCGCTGGCAGACGGAAGCTGGAGCCTGTCGCTCAAGACCGCCCTCAGCCAGGGTGACCGCATCGGATATGACCCGACCGTCATCGGTCCTGTGACCACGGTGGGGGCAATCGTCGGCGTGCCAGGGCAGGTGGCACAGCCGACCCTTGGAACGGCAACCGACACGACCCAGCCCATCTCGTGGTCCGCTCCGACCACCGGGGGAGCGCCAGACGACTACACCCTCGAGTACCGCGTGGCCGGGCAGGCCATCTGGACCGAGTTCCCGACTGTGGGCACCGACACGAGCGCCACGGTCACAGGGCTCACCGCAGCGACGGCCTATCAGTATCGCATCACCGCATCCAACGGCGCCGGCGCTGGCCTCGCGTCCGCGGTAGCCAGTGGCTCCACCGCCGCTGCTCAGCCCCCCGGCACCGCGCCGGACCTCGCTGCGAACTTCGACGACGAGTCGAACCTCCCCCTCAAGTCCTCCACCGGCGTCTAGGAGCCACCACCATGATGAAGCGTTCTCACGCGGCCCTGGCGGCTGCGCTCTCCCTGCTCGCCATCTCGCCGGCGGTCGCGGATTATTCATTCCAGGCGGGTGGCGCGACGGTCACTCAGGGCGCGACGGTGGTCGGCGGCAAGTCCCGCTCCCACTTCATCCTGTACGACGCGGCCGGCAACCCGGCCCTGACCACGGGCAATCCGGGATTCTTCAGCCTGTCCGGCGGGATCCCGGCCGGCACGAACGCGATCGGCACTGTCGGCGTCACCGCGCTTCCTCCGCTGCCCGCAGGCACGAACTCCATCGGATCGGTCACGGTGACCGGCGGCGCCACGGCGGCCAAGCAGCCGGCCCTCGGCACCGCAGGGGCGCCGTCCACGGACGTGCTGTCCATCCAGGGCGTCGCCAACGGGGCCGCGCTGCCGGTCGACACCATCGTTCGCAGCAACAGCACGGATCGCGGCGGCACGGTCACGGCAGGCGGCACTGCTCAGCAGTTCATGGCGGCCAACACCAGTCGCCGTGGCTACCTGTTCCAGAACCAGTCGACCGGCGACCTCTACGTCAACTGCCTGACGACAGCCGCCGCGAACCAGACCAGCCTGCGGATCCCGCCAAACGCACTCTACGAGACCGGGCCGCACCACGCCGGCACCGGCGCGTGCTCCGTGTTCGGGGCCACCACCGCTCAGGCGTTCTACGCGCGCGAATTCTGACGACGCGAGGGCGCCGCTTGCACTGAGCGGCGCCCTGCTATCCCGGCTTGAGAGGGCAGCCGCATGAACAGGTTCGTAAAACAGGCCCTGCTGCTTCTGATGGCGCTGTCGGTCGCCGTCAGTCCAGTCCAAGCCAGGATGACTTTCGACTCGGGGGGCACCGGCAAGCTCCGAGGCGTGGACCTCCGGAACCTCTCGTCCCTGATCAACCTGTCGGGCGCCGCCGCTCGTGTCGGCATCACCGACGCGTCTTACTGGATCCGGACTGGCGGTACCCTCGCGCGGACAACCGACACTGCCTACGAGACGAACCTCAAGGGGTCTTCCACCAGCCGGACGATTCCGATCCCGTCGGCTCAGCAGATCCCCGCCGGTTCGATCGGCTACGTCTCGATCAAGCATGAGGCCGTCAACGCCGATAGCTCGCCGCCGCTGTTCATCAATTGGGACGGCAATGCGAGTCTGCCCTCCACGACGTCCCCGCTCGTACCCACGGTCTGGTACTCGAACGACAGCACCGACGGATCGCCCGACACGGGCTCGTGGACGCAGGACACGGCGTTCACACCGTTCCGGCCGACCGCGGCTACCGATGCGGCCTACACGGGTCGTGGCCAGCGATACTTCTGGCTGACGACTACCGCTCGCTGGGTCCAGGTCCGCTTCGACGTGACCGTGTCGGGCATGACGCAGAACGTCACGCCGCATATCGCCTGCTCGTCCGGCCAGTGGATCTGGAAGCCGGGCATGTCGATCGTGCGCAATCAGTACACGAACATCTCGGCGGTCAACAATTCTCGGGCGGCCTTCATCGCTAACGTTCCCGGAAGCGATCCGTTTTTCTTCGTTACAGCCCGCAGCGGCGCCAATCAAACTCAGATCAAATCTGAGCAGGTGGACGTTGTTCTCGCAAGCGCGACCCTCAAGCGGAACCTTCGTGCCGCTGACATGGACCCTTGGGTCAACGACATCGCATATGTCAGTCAGGACGTCCGCCCGTACTCAGTTGCCCTCGGGAACGGTAATGCTGCGGTCATCCGCGCTCGCAGCGACGGCCTGATCGCCCAGGTCAAGAGCCTCGGTCTCGTCGTCACGGCCCCGGACCTGTCGTTCCTCAACTTCACCTCCGCTGACGCAACGGCCAACGCGAGCCCCTACGTCAACTCGGACTTCCAAAGCCCGAACGGCGCCTTCCCCTACAATCAGAATGTCTTTGGCCCCGCGATCAAGACTGGGCTGCCCATGTCGTGGGACAGCAGCTTCGATCTGCCTTGGGTGTCCAACTATGCCGGTGTTGCCGAGAAATTTGAGACTGACACGCCATATGCGGCGGGGGACAGCGTGCACCCCAACGGCACCGGGTATACGAACTGGCGGTCCCGCCGCGCTCCGCTCGACCGCATCCTGTTCGGTCAGGCGCCCGGCCAGAACACGCTGCAGACGCGGGTAGACGCCCTTGTGGCTCTCGGCGCCTCGGCGACTGCCGCTCAGAAGACTCGCCTCCAGGACGTGTTCACCGCGACGTATGCGATGTACCCCACGAACGACAACGTTGCGCTCTCGAACCGTAGTGCCCTCAGGGCGCGGCTCGATGCTGTATCGGTCCCTTAGACGGTAGCTCCCCTCCACAAGGAACTGCCCTTACTCAAGACGGCCAGGCTCTGACGCAAGACGGCGCGGCACTAACCAATACGGGGCCCTGAAATGGTACATCGGCGCAACCTTTTGCTGGGCGGCATAGCGGCTCTAGCCGCAGCAGCGGCGCCGATCCCGTTCGCCAGCCCGGCGCGCTCGATCGAACTCCGGGATGTCCTCTCGCAGTACAGCGGAGAGATTGACCCGCACCTTCCGCCGTACAGCGTCAGGGGCGACGCGCTCCAGGGTTCGAACGGCGCCGTTGACGGGAACACGTTCTCCTTGAACGTCTACACCTTCACCGCCGCCGACATCGGCAAGACGATCTATTGTGATGCGTTCGGCGGAGCCCGGACCCTCACGTCCCTGGTCGCCGGCAACCCGAACGCCGTGACCTTCAGCGGAACGGCCGCAGGCGCCGCCAGCGGTCGTGGATTCATCTTCGGCAGCGACGATACGGCCGGATGGCAGGCGGCGGTCGACGATGCCCGTTACGGCTCGACTGGCGTGTTCACCGGAGACCCCACGGCCGCGGTCGGGAACCGGAACTTCGGGCGTCTGGTCCGGATGCGATCCGGACGCCTCTACCTCATCGGCAACACCTCCGCGCAGTACAACGCAGGTGCCGGGCGTCTCGGTGCGCTCGTGCTTCATCGGCGAACCGGCGTCGTGGGCAGCGGCGCGGCGACCTCCGCCTTCGTGATCGCGCCTGGCTCCTACGGGTACGGGGTGGTCAACGACAACGCGACGACTACCGGCTCGAACAACGCGTTCTGCGATTTCATGACCTTCTCGAAGACCGCCGTCTTCGGGGCGAAAGGCTTTGGCCAAGCGAACATGCTTGGCTTGTTCCGGTGGTCGCTCAGCTTCCAGGGCTACGATTACACCGACGCCTGGAACACCTCCGACGACTTGCTGCTCGTCGATGCTCCGGGCGACGGCCTCTACGTGAGCGGCCGCGGCGAGTTCATGTTCTCGCGCATACGGTCACTCAACGCGGCCGGCTACGGGATGACGCTGTCGACCGTGGACAGCTCGTTCGTCCAGCTCAGCTCCGGCGGGGCCAGCAAGGGCGGCATCCGCGTCTATTCGAACCCCAACACTCGGATCAGCAACGCCAAGGCTTGGTACTCTGGCAAGGGCGGCGGCACCTCTTATGAGGACTGCGCCAACTGGGTGGTCGACGCCGATCAGGCGAAGAACGGTGTTGTCGCCTTCGACAATTGCGAGGGTCAGGAAGCGCGTGGCAGCGGCTGGGTCATCAAGACCGGCTATTGCACCTTCAGGGCCTGCCGAACCCAGGATGCGGGGCAGGCGAACGGCCTGGACGGGGGCGCCGCGCTTCCGGATATCCGCGCTGGCGTCCATCTGTTCGGCTCGGGCTGCATTGAGAACGACATCGACATCTTCGTTCAGGCAGGCGTCCGGATCTTCAGCAGCACGTCGACCTTCCTCGGCACCCACGCGCTGTACGTCGCCGCCGATGCCGCTAACAACCGGGGCAGCGTCGAAGCCATGGGGCTGCTGAGTTACACCGGCCGTGCCGCCAGCAGCGGCGGCTTCGCGCGCGCCGACACCACCAAGCTCGGTGGGCCGGGCGTCTCGAACGGCAAGAACACCCGCCTCCTCATGGACGGAGTCGCCCTGACATGAGCATCGAACCCAAGCCCGCTGCGGCGATCACATACCGGAAGGAGGCGCAGCGCCTCATGTTCCGGCTGGTGGACGACCCGACCCAGACCCTGCGCACAAACTACGTCGCGGCGGATCACGTCATCAAGCTCGAGCTCCACGGGCTGATCACCAAGACGGACAGCCTGTTCGGGATGGGCCACAACTATGCGCTCTACAGCCCGACGCCGGAAGGCATCGCTTGGGTAGCGGAAGAGCGCGCCCGCCGCGCTGCGAACCGCGCGGTCTCCTGACCTTTCGGGCGAACCGAGACTGATCCGGCGCCGACCGCACCTCGTGGTGCGCGAGCGCCAGATGCCGCCTTTGAGTGGGTTCCGCATGAGCGTTTCCATCATCACCCCTGCAACGGTGCGGCGCCTGACGACCACAGCCAACGTGCGGGGGGACCTTGGTCTCTCTGCCGAGACCCCGGCAGAGGCGCAGCTCCAGCGCTGGATCGACCAGGCATCTCAGCAGGCGGCCACCTACTGCCGGCGCTCTTTCGGACGTGAGACGGTGTCGGAGCGCTTCGACCTCTGCTGCCCTGGCGTTATCGGCGAGTGCGGCGGCATCCTGCTCGACCGTGCGCCGGTCATCACCATCGCAAGCGTGAAGGTGGGCGGAATGCTCCTTGCCCCCGACACCTACGCCACGGACGGGCGCATGCTCTACCGGATGGACGGGGACGAGCGCCGGGGGTGGGCCGGCCGCGATCTGGTCGTCCAGTATCACTCGGGCTGGATCCTTCCAGGTGAAGCACGCGAAGGCTCGCAATCTGGCACGGCGCAGGATCTACCGGCCGACATCGAGCGCGCCGTCATCCAGCTGGTTGCCGTCTCTATCTCGGCCGTGGGCCGGGACATGATGATCAAATCCGAGGACGTCATGGGCGTGGGCAGCCGGGACTTCTACGTCCAGGGGGCGAACGCTTCGCTGCCTCATCCCGAAGCCGAAGCCACTCTCTCGCAGTACCGCAGGCTGATGTTCGTATGACCCCGGCCGGTGCCATTGCGATGCTCGACCGGCAGATTGCGGCCCACGGGCAAACCGCAAAGCTTGAGCGGCTGTCGCCGGCGGCTATCGGCGATGTCCGAGTGTTCTTCCGGGGCTACAAGCCGGAGGAGCTGTCGGGCGGCATTCAGCAGGGCGACAGCACGGCTATCCTGTCGCCGACCAGCCTCAAGGCTTCCGGCCTGCCGGGCCTGCCCGCGGTGAATTGGAAGCTCACCGTCTCCGGGCGGAAGCGAAACGTCCAGGCAGTCGAGCCCGTCGAGATGGATGGCGTTCTGGTACGCGTGAATCTGTGGCTCCGGGGCTGATGGCCGTTCGGTCCTCCTTCCGCCTTGACCCAATCGCTCGGGACATCGCGCTTATCATCGACGAGGAGCTTTCACTGGAAGCGCAGGGCCGGAAGCTGGCCGAGGCTGCACAGGCGGCGCTGATCGAAGCCCAGGGCGTAAACCAGAGAGCCCTCGGCTACGTGCCGGATCACGACACCTACGTGGACGGCGCGAAGCGGGCGGATCTCGGCAGCGTCCGGGGCGGCAGCGTCATCACCTTCGAATTCCACCTGCTGGTCGACGTCATCCAGTGGGTTGACGAACAGCTGATCCTCCACTCGCCTGTAAAGAGCGAGCGCTACGCCCGGAGCCACGTCTGGTTCGCCGACGGCGTCGAGTTCGACCCGATGAGCCCGGTCCCGGCCGAAGAGTACATCGTGCTCAACGCCCAGCCGTACAGCCGGAAGATCGAGCGCGGTCAGAGCCAGCAGGCACCCGAGGGCGTGTACGAGGCGGTGGCCAACCTCGCCAAACGGCGCTTCGGCAACATCGCCTACGTCGGCTTCTCCTACCGGTCGTTCCCTGGCGGTGCGATCGGGAAATGGGCGCAGACGCAGGGCGCCCAGGAACTCGCCAAGCGCGTCCGGAGCGGACGCACCGCGGCGAAGCAGGATTGGCTGACGCGTCAGCCGTGCATCAAGATCGACCCGGGGCAGTAACACCATGCGATATGGCAACGTGAAGGTTCAGGGCGGCCCGGCCGGAAACGGCGTGACCGTGACCGATGTGGAGACGGGCGAGCCTATCAAGGGGATCGAGGCCGTCGACATCGAGGTGAGAGTGAACGAGCCGATCCGCGTCAATCTCACCGTCGCATTCGCGGAGATGAACCTGATGGGTAAGCCTTCTTTCCGGATGGCAGACCCCAGGACGGGCTCCATGCGGAAGATCGCGAAGGTGGTCTTCGCGGACGGCCAGGTCTTCGAGCCCGAGACCGAATAGGCCATGCCGCAGAAAGCTGTCGTGGATGCCGTCGAGGCGCGGCTGCTCGCTCGCTGGTCCTCGTCCGAGGCGGTCGCCTCACGCAAGGCGGGGGGCCTTCCTGAGTGCCCCGTGCTCGGCATCAACATCACGGGCGAGACGCCGCCGGACGGCGACACCTACCTCCAGGTTCAGTATCCGGTCGCGAACGTCAGCCAGATGGATCTCGCCGGCACGATCTACCGGGAAGAGGGCGCGGTCCGCCTCATCCTGAATGTGCAGCGCGGCGCCGATTTCGGGCCCGGCCTCACGATGGCCGACAGCCTCGCGACGCTCTTCCGTGGGCGCAAGTTCGACGGAGTGCAGACGTTCTCGCCCTCGAGTCCAGTCATCGACGACCGCAACGAAGAGGGCATGTATTTCTCGCTCAGCCTGAGCATCCCGTACGAGTTCGACTTCGTCGATCGGGGCGGCTTCTACGCCTAAGCGCGCGGCGCCGGCGGGCTCTTCCACTTCCCAAATTCCGACCTCTCGGAAGCCAATCCCTGCCGCGGGCGGGGTGTGTAACGCATGGGCCCGCGTGGCCGACATCAGGAGACCACCATGGGCGACATCACCACCGCTTCGGGCGCCAAGATCTTCATCGGTCCGGCCGTCCTGTCCACGACCGACACCGTTGCTGAGTTCGCATCGCTTCAGTTCACCGAGATCGGCACGGTCGAATCGCTTGGTGAGTTCGGTGACGAAGCGAACATCGTCAACTTCGCCGCGCTGAACGACGGTCGGCAGCGGAAGTCCAAGGGCGTGCGTGATGCAGGCAACTTGGCGCTGACCTGCGGGCGAGACCCCACGGATCCTGGCCAGGCAGCCATGATCGCGGCCGAGGCCACGAACAACAAGTTTGCCTTTAAGGTGACCTATCCGGATCGGCTGACGCCGGCCGGCACCGACACAATCGAGTATTTCCGCGGCCTCGTGTCCTCGAAAAAGGGCAACATCGGCAACGCCGACAATATCATCAGGCGCATGTTTCAAATCGCAATCGACTCCGCGATCGTCGAGGTTCCCGCCACCTGATCGCGCCAATCGCAGCACTCCCGACCCATCGACAGGTGATCAATGAAACTCGCAAGCCTCAAGATTGATTCCGCGCGCGTCGAGCAGGGCGACTGGGTTGGCTCCATCCCCGGCATGGGCGACCTCGAACTCAAGGTGCGCGGGTTCGGCAACTCGGACTACCAGCGCATCATCGCCAGGGAGCAGCAAGCCATCGGTCGCGACAAGCGCATCAACGGCCGCATTGATCCCGTGACCCTCGACGGCATCATGGCCCGCGCCATGGCGGACGCCGTTCTGCTCGACTGGCGCGGCCTCACCGGCGCCGACGATCAGCCGGAGCCCTACACGAAGGAGCTCGCGACCAAGCTCCTCACGGACCCCGATTTCCGGCCGTTCCAGGAAGCGGTGTCCTGGGCTGCCAACGTCGTCCAGGACGCGCGCGCCGAGCGCACCGAGGAGGCCGTGGGAAACTCTGCGAGTGCCTGAGGTGGCACCTTGATTGGGCTCCGAAGGCAAAGCTGATCGCGAACCTGGAGCGGAGGCAGCGCCCGCTCCCCGACGGATACCTCCGCCGGCCGCTGATTGAGACCGGCCTCCAGTTCTACTGGGCGTCGTTCTGGGAGCTGACGACAGACCGGCATCTCGGCTTCGGCGCAGAGAGCCGGATCCCCTCGGCGGCCATCCACCTCTACGCAGAGCGGTACGGCATCCTCTGCCCCGACGAGTTCGAGTGGTTCCTCGGCATCATCCGGGCAATGGATGCGGAATACCTTGGGCTTCGAGCCCCGCCCATCCAGAACCCGGTCCTCAACGAGGTCGCGGTCACTGACGTAAAGGGTGTGCGAGGCCTCCTGAGGCGTCTCGCAAAACGACAGCCGCCTACGGCTGATCAATCTCCGTCCTGACATCCATCGCGGACCTTCCATGCCATCTCTGAACACCCTGCGCACGGTGACGATCCGTCAGGTCTCAGAGGGGGCCGACAAGGTTCGCTCCGACCTCGACGGTTTGGCCGCTGCGCAGCAGCGTGTGGCGCAGGCCAGCGAAACGACCGCGACCGTTACGGAGATGTCGTCTCGGCGACAGCTCTCGGCCGCCGCTGCCTACGATAAGGTGCGAGCTGCGGTGGATGCGAACTTCCGCTCCCAGCAGCAGATGGAGCGCTCGACGCGGACCCTGGATCGCGCTCTCCAGCAGGGCATTATCGACGCGGGTGCCTACGAGCGGACCCTTGGGCAGTTGCAGGCTCGCTACGCCACTGTCGGGGCGGCAGCAACGGCCTCCATGCGGTCTCAGCGCGACGGGTGGCGTGAGCTTGGTGAGCAGGGCCGAACCGCGCTCCAGAACCTTGAGGCGAGCCGGAAGCTGGGTGCCCTGGGCGGAACGGCCGGGCCCGCAGCGAACCAGAACAATCGCCTTCGCTCCGACCAGGTCCAGAACCTCGTCTATCAGGGTGGCGACATCCTCTCGTCGCTCGGCAGCGGGTCGAACCTGTCGACGGTTGCCCTCCAGCAGGGTCCGCAGATCGCACAGGTCTTCGGCGGGGCCGGCGGCGCCAGCGTAAAGGGGGCTCTCGCCCAGGCCGGCGAGGCCGCCAGCGGACTGGCTGCGCGTGTCGGTATCGTCGGTGGTGCCATCGCTGGCATGACGACCCTGGCGCTCATTGGGGTTGTCGCCTGGAACTCCTACGACGACAGCCAGAAAGCCGTCCGACAGAGCCTCGCCGGCATTGGTCAGGCGTCCGGCGCGACTGTGGCGCAGATCAACGCGCTGGCTCCCGCCGCCGCGGCCGCCGGCAACGTCTCCACCCGTTCTGCCCGCCAGATGGCCAGCGAGTACGCTGCCACCGGCAAGATCGGCACAGAAATGTATGTCGGCCTCATCGGCTCGGCCAAGGACTATGCTGCCACGACCGGGCAGAACATCTCGGACGCCAACAAGGCGCTCGCGCAAGCCTTTGCCGACCCAGCCAAAGGCGCGGACGCGCTGAACGCGCAGCTTGGCTTTCTCAACGATACCACGCGAGAAAACATCCAGCGCCTTGCCATGCAGGGCGACCGGCTTGGCGCGCAGAGAGCGTTGATGCAGGCGTACGAGGGTAGTCTGACCAAAGCATCCGAACTTACGTCTGGATGGGGGCGTGTAACCGATAGCGTAACGACAAAGATTGGGAGCCTCTGGGACACACTTGGCCGTGGCGTCGATACAGCACTAGGTGGCGGCTCGCTTGAAGACCAGCTTAAGAATGTTGAGGTCCGCCTCGACGCGATCAAGAAGAACAACAGCAGCAGCATTTTTGGCCCAAACACTGCCCTACAGACGCAGATCCAAGGCGAGGCGGATAAGCTCCGCTCGCAGTTGCAGAAGAGGGATGCTGACGCTCAGCAGAAAGCCAGCAACCAGACCTCAACGCGCATCGGCGACATCGTGAAGGAGCTCAGCCCGGCGGCCGAGCAGATGAAGAAGATCGCGGACCAGGCTCAGGACATCCGGAAGAACCTGACCCGCCTGCCACTCGATGAGCAAGGCGCCGCGCGTGCCGCGATGGAAGGACTCGTGGCTCAGTCCCGCCAGTTGCGAGAGAACATGCAGGCCGGTGGCGCCGAGTACGCGGCGAGCTTGCGCGCAGCCGGCTTCCAGCAGCGCACGGCCGGGTTCAGCCCGACGGCGCAGACCGCCGCCGGCATCGAGAATGACATCGCCGAGCGCAGTCGCACGGCTGAGGCCAGCGGCACGCGTGAGGAGCAGCTTGCCCGTCTGCAGACGCTCGAGCTCGAGCGCGTCACCCGCCTCCAGACGCTGGAGAGCCAGACCTATCGAGACACTGCGACGGGCAGCGGCAGGTATTCTATGGGCGTCGGCCAGGCGCCGGCGCAGTACCGTGGCCTGATCTTCGATGCCGCGAACGCCAATGGTGTGAATGCCGATTTGCTGACTGCGCAGATCCGGCAGGAGAGCCGGTTCAATCCGAACGCCGTCTCTCCGGCGGGCGCGCAGGGCATCTCGCAGTTCATGCCGCCGACCGCCCGGGGTATGGGGCTGCAGAACGCCTTTGACCCGGCGCAGGCCATCCCGAAGCAGGCCGAGCTGATGGCTCAGCTGCTTCGCCAGTTCAACGGCAACGAAGTGGCCGCGCTCATCGGCTACAATGCCGGCCCGCGCACGGCTCAGCGGTTTCTCGCCGGCGGTAACGATGTCTCGACCCTGCCCCGAGAGACCCAGGACTACATCAAAGCCATCCTCACGCCACCGCCGGGCGCTGAGCAGATGGTGCGCGATGAAGCTGCCCGCCGTCAGGAGATCCAACTCGCCAACGACAACTTGCGCACCAACACCCAACTCTACGGCCAGAACGGCCTCCGGCTCGAGGCGGCGACGGAGGCGAACCGCCGCCTTGCCGAAGAGCAGGGCAAGGGCGTCGCGATCACGGACAGCTACCGCCAGAGCATCGTTCAGACCGCGACCGCGACGGCGACGGCCGCCCAGCAGCTGAAACTGGTCCAGTTCAGCCGCGACGTGGCCTTTGATCGCGAGCAACTGGGCCGGACCGCGCCTGAGGCTGCGGCCTACGCGCGGGCTCGGTCGCTCGTCGGCGACACCTCCACCCCTGGGGCTCAGAAGATCATCACCGAGAGCCGGGCAACGAACGAGCTCGTGGACGCCAAGAACATGGCCTCCAGTGCGCTGAGCGGCTTCTCTCAGGATCTGCGCAACGGCGCCACCGCGGCGCAGGCGGCCGGAAACGCTCTCGGTCGCCTCGCCGACAGCATCATGAACAAGGTCATCGACAGCGTTGTGTCGAGCGCCTTCGGTGCGGCTTCGAAGGGCGGCATCGCCGGCCTGTTCGGCTTCGCCACCGGCGGCATCATGACCAGCAACGGGCCGCTGCCGCTGCACTCATACGCGACGGGCGGTATCGCGAACTCGCCGCAGCTGGCGCTATTCGGCGAAGGACGCGGCCCGGAGGCCTTCGTGCCGCTCCCCGACGGCAAGCGCATCCCCGTTTCGATGTCGGGACCGGTCAACAGCAACAATCCGGCCTCAACCACCGACGCCCGCACATTCAACATGGACCTGCGCGGATCCACGCTGTCTCAGGGCGAAGTGCAGGCCGCCATCACTCGAGCCCTGGCCGCCAACAACTCGGACCGAGACCGGACGATGGGCCAGCGGTTCACGGCCTGGAAGGAGAGCGCCTGACATGCCCCGCATGCCAGCGACGATCGCCGCGCTCCAGCAGGGCCGCACGGTGCGCCCGATCCGCCTCGTGCGCCTCGACTTCGCCAGTGAGACGAAGCGGGTGCACCAGGGATTCGGGCCCATCCGAACGGCCGATGGTCAGGTCTGGTCTGGGCTTGGCGAGCTCGGGCAGATCTCCGAGATCGACCGCGCCGTGGTCCCCTCCGGCGGGGCGCCTGTGACCCTCACGCTCTCAGGCGTCGAGCCGGGCCTGATCGCCAAGACACTCGCGGCCTCGTCCGAGGTGAAGGGCCGGCCGGTCCGGATCTTTGACCAGCACTTCAACGACGACCTCGGGCTCCTGGACGCGCCTCTGGCCATCCTCACTGCCCTGATGGACCGCATGTCGATGCAGGATGACGGCGCCACCGCGACCATCACCGTCACCACCGTGACCTTGCTCTACAATCGCCGCAGGCCAGCGTTCGGCTATCTCAACGCGGCCTCGCAGCGGAAGCTCTACCCGGCAGATGGGGGCGCTGATCAGCTCTCCCGGCTCGTCCAAGCGACTGAAAAATGGCCGCAGTATTGAATCCGGCCCTCCTGGCGCACTTGCGCGCCGGAATGGAAGCCGAGTTCGACCGAGCGACTGGACAAGACTGCGCGCTCTGGGTCGCTACGTGGGTGGAGAAAGCCACCGGCATCGACCCGGCCGGACATCTGCGCGGGACCTACACCAGCGGGTTCGGTGCGCTCCGGCAGATCGCCCGCTGGGGCGGGTTCGAGGTGATGTGGCGCGTGCATATGGCCATCGCCGGCTTCGTAACGACCCGGGCTCCGCAGGAGGGCGACGTAGGCGTGGTGGTCGATGCTGCCGGCAACACGGTCTCGGCCATCCGCTTCGATGACAAATGGGCCGCCAAATCCGAGGGCGGCATCGTGGTTGAGGACTTCCGCATGCTGGTCGCCTGGAGCCTGAAGCGTGGTTGAGGCCATCGGCATCGCGATCCTGAGCGCAGTCGGCACCTCGGCCGCCGTCGCCACTACGGTCGGCATCGCTGGGATCTCGCTGGCGACCATCGTGGGCACCGCGACGGTGCTCGGTGGGTCGCTCCTGCTCCAGACGCTGACCACGCCCGACACGAAGCAAAAGGTGGCGGCGCAGCAGTTCTCGTCGCGCCAGTCTCTACCGCCGCGCCGGCGCGCCTACGGCACCGTCATGCTGGCCGGCCCAAAGGTCGAGTACCGGAGTTTCGCGGGCAAGTTCTACAATGCGATCTACCACGTGGAGGGGCCGATTGGTGCCTTCCTCGGCTACTGGCTCGAGGACAAGCGCACGGCCCTGCCGGAGGGCTCGCTCGGCGGTCCGTCCGGCATCGCGCCCTTTCAGGACAACGTGGTGCTGGAGGGGCATCTCGGCGGGACTGATCAGCCGGCCTCGGCGCTCCTGCAAGCCCTGCCGCAGTGGTTGATCGACGACCGCCTGCGTGGCTGTGCCTACAGCGTGATGATGGCCATAGCGCCGAAGGAGAAGAACTTCCCGAAGTCGTTCCCGTCAGGCACCTGGCCGGAGCACCGCGTGCTCATCCGCGCGTCGCGGGTCCGGAACCTGAACGACCCGGCCCAGACTGACGATCCGGCGACCTGGACATGGTCGGACATCCCGGCCCTGTGCATTCGGGACCTCATCACGCATCAGACCTGGGGCATGAAGGTGCCCTACGCGCTGATCGACGACGCCTCGTTTGCGGCTGCGGCGAGCCTCCATTTCCAGCCGGTAATCAATAAGGCTGGCGAGAGCTACCCGCGGTACTATCTCGGCGGCGCTTTCGACCTCACCGACGAGCCGGCCGACACCCTGCAGGGCATGCTCGACGCCTGTGACGGCCGCCTGTATCTGACGCCCGAGGGCAAGATCGGTATCAGCGGCGGCGAGTATGTCGCGCCCGAGGTGACGCTCACCGATCCCAAGATCATCTCAACGGGCCAGATCGAGGTTGGCTCGGGCAAGCGCGCCACCTTCAACCGGCTGAAGATTTCCTACGTCTCGCCCTTCCACGACTATCAAGTCATCGAGGGCGATCCTTGGGAGGATCTGGCCGGCCAAGCGCTCTCGGGGGAGATCCTGGAGGCTGACTTCGCGCGCCAGTGGGTGCAGAACCACAGCCAGCTTCGACGGCTGGCTAAGATCTACACAGCTCGGAAGAATCCACAGTACCGGATCACAGGCCTGGTCACCGATCGCTCCGGACTGCCAGCGCTTTTCGAGGATGTTATCCGGCTGACGCTTACCCGGTACGGTATCGACGCCGTGTTCACGGTCGAGCGGGCGGTGGCAGCCGGCGATGGCTCGACCTGCACCTTCGACCTCGTGTCGATCGATCCCGCAGCCTTCACCTTCGACACAGCGACTGAGGAGGGCATCACGCCAGTCATCCCCGGTGTCGATGCAGCGGCCGCACTGCCAGATCCGCCGATGGACCTTACCGTCAGCATTGAGCGCCGGCCGGTCAGCGGCGACCTCAACGCTACCTTCCTCGTGCTGACCACGGACGAGCCAGACCGCCAGGACCTCACCCTAATCGGGCGCTATCGTGCGGTCGGGGCTGCCGACTGGATCGACATGGCAACAGAGGGGGAAAGCCGCGGGCGGGTTGTCTCCTCGGTTTTGGCCGACGGGCAGTCCTACGAGGCGCAGGGGGCCATCGCGACCTACGGCCGGGCTTCGCAGAGCAACTGGACCGCGACAACCCCAGCAACCATCACCGCCATCGCAGACGACAGCTCGACGGGCGTACCCACTGGCTTCGTGGTCACCGGTGGCGCCGGTCAGGCAGCGGGCGCTTTTACCACGCCGAACGCAGCCAACTTCGGGTCTGCCAAGGTCTTCCGCAGCACCACGACGAACTTCGCGCAGGCGACGGCGATCCTCACCTACAATGGGTCGCCCAGCCAAGCCTTCGACTTCACGGATCAAGGCCGCCCACCTGGCACCTACAGCTACTGGGTCCGGGCCTACAATCGCAGCGGCTTCGGTGATGCTTCGAGCACATCCGGTCCGATCACGGTGACGGTGACCTGATGGCGACACTCTCCCTGCCGCCACGCCTGCGCCGGTTCACCGAGGGCTGGCGCATCGCCAACACCTCGCGCGGCGGCGGCGCCTCACTCACCGGGCAGCAGCAATTCATCGTTGGGCCGGCCGGGCGCTGGGAGGCGAAGCTCAGCCTGCACTGCCTGGACGATGACGACTACCTCGATGCCGATGGGTTCCTGGCCGGGCTGGACGGTTCGGCCAACGCGATCCTGTGCGGACCCGAGGACTGGCGCGGCCGCCCCTGGAACATCGATCCCCTGACGGGCGCCAAGATCACTCCGAACTTCGCCGCGCTTGACCTGTCCATCGACCCGGCCTTCGAGACCAACCCCAACACCACTGGGGCGCTGCAGTTCGCGCTGGCGGCTCCGGCAGCCATGAACGCCACGACCCTGTCGATCCAGAGGATCAAGGGCGGCGCCCTCAAGCGCGGGCAGTACCTCTCGATCAGCCAGCGACTGCACATCATCACAGGGCTGACGACGGGGGACCCGACTGACCCGGATAGCGGTCTCGCCATTGCCGGTACGATCGGCGTCGCGATCCGGCCCTGGCTCCGCACGGACTATGCGGCCGGCACTCCGGTCGAGTTCGCCAAGCCCGTTGGTCTCATGCGTCTGACCCCCGATGCAGTCGCCATGGTGGAGCGGACCACATCGCCTCTGTCCGATCTGTCGCTCGACCTCGTCGAGTACCTGTAGCGCACGCTGGCGCAATCGCTCCAATACGAGGCTCGCATGGCCCTAGACGAAATCGCGGCGAACGCGCCGTCGCTGACCTATGCCCGCATCAACGCGGCCATCCGCGCGATCAACATCCTGATCCAGCAGGTGGCCGCTGCCGATGAGGCTGATCAGGCGCAAACGCGTAATCTGCTATCGATCATCGGCGCGAGGGCCCCGCAGAGTCAGGTCGACATCCTGATCCAGCAGGTGGCTCAGAAGGCAGAAGAGGTCTCCATCGAGATCCTGGAACAGCTGCTCAGCATCGCGAACTCGGATCGGGTAAAGGGCGATGCTGCGACCCTCCTCGCCATCCTGCGCGGAGATCAGCCTGGAGTTTCGCCGATCGCCTTCTCAGCCACGGCAACCGGCTCGACGGAGGATGCTCCAGCGCTCAACGCCAACGGTCGAGTCTCGACCGCTCTGGGCGCGGCTTACCAGATCGCCGGCGCGGGCCTGATCGCTCCGCGCGGGACCATTGCCGTCGACCCCGACGCGATCTGGATCCTGCGGGCTCGATACTGGCGTCTCGCCGACGTGCTCGACCCCAACAACAACGCCGTCGACCTCGGCATCCAATGGCTCGATGCATCGGACCGCGATGCGGGCCAAACCTTGATCCGGCGCGAGACCAATCTGCTGCGCCAGGACGGCCCACGCTTGCTGACGATCCGGGTGCCATCTCTGGTGGGTGATGCGCCCGCCATCGTGCCGCCCAAGGGCGCCGTGGCGTGGCGCCCGTACCTACGGACCTACGGGGCAGACGGTGCCACGGCCATCGGCTTGCTCGGGGCGAGCAACGCCACTTTTGCCGGTGTTTACGCCCCCGACGTGTCGGCGCTCGCCGCGCGCATGGGCACGATCGAGGGCAAGATCGCGGCGGGACTGCCCTTCGCGACGCCGATCCTTCCTGCCTTCGCGGTCGCGGATCTTCCCAAGGCCGGCACTCCAGGACGCAAAGCCTTCGCTCGTGATGGTCGAGCGCCGAGCGCGGCCGGCGTGCTGGAGGCGGCAAACGCCGGCACGGGAGTCGAGGTGATCGATAACGGCTCGAAGTGGGTCATCAGCGGTACGAACCAGGCGGTGCAGGCATGAACGCGATCACTCCCCTTCAGCGCTGGAAGCGCGACGACTGGGTCATACCGTGCACCCTGCGCGATCCGGGCGGTGCCCCTGTGGACCTTACGGGTTCGACGGTCGGCGCCGAACTTTGGCTGTCCGGCTACAACGTGTTCCAGCCCCTCACAGTGGCCAACGGCGGCATCGTGCGGGTCTCGGATGCCGCCGGCCAGTTCACGGTGATCGCCTCACGCCTTCTGACCGCCCAGGCGCGCGGCGATGCGTCGGGGCTGGTCGCCAAGGACCGCACCCGGGTGCTCATCTACAAGATCGACACCTACGGCCGGCGGCAGACGCTCGGCGTGGTGCCCTTCGCGGTCTTCGACGGCGCGGAGAGCCTGTCGATCGACGAGATCCCGCAGGTCGCCCTCGTTTCCGAGAGCACGTCGTTCAATCTCGTGGTGGCAGCGGCGCAGGGCGCACCTGGACCCTCGCAGATCGGAGCGGCGCAGATCTCCGACGGCACCGACATCGGCCGGGCGCTGCTGAAGGCGCAGGATGCCGCGGCTGTGCGTGCGGCACTGTCCGTTGCCGCCTTCACCCGAGCGGCCGTCCAGGACACGAACTACGCGGTCAAGGTGGCGGACACCTACGTCGGGCTCGCCAAACTCACCGCGCCCCGCACGATCACGCTGCCGGCGGCCAACGCCTATCCGCAGGGGCAGCCCCTCTACGTCGCTGACGAGACGGGAGACTGCTCGACCGATAGATCCATCATCGTGGCCGCGGCCGGCTCCGACACCATCGTGGGCCAGCCGAACCAGATCATCGCGAGCCCCTACGGGAAGTTCGCATTCCATTCCAACGGCACCAACCTCTGGACCGTCTGATGCGCAAGCTTCTCCTTGCGGCCTTCGCCGCGTTCGCCGCTATCGCTCCAGCCGAGGCCGATCAGCTCCTCGGCCAAGGCCGGATCGATAACAGTAGCCGGGTGATACTGCCGGGCGGCCCGACCCTCGGGCGCTGGCAGGGCAACAAATACACCGCCACGCCCGACGCCCTCGTGCTGCCATCGACCGACCAAGGCTCCACGGGCAACCTGTCCGGGATGAGCGTCACTCCCTCAGTGACCGCTTCCGCCAACACGCTGGCGCGCCTGCTGGGCGACCTCTCTGGGTTCAAGGCTCCCGGCCTGACCGGATTCGCGAACCTCGACGCTGCCTACTTCACCCTGAACAGCCGGACTTTGATCAACTCGCCGCCCTCGGGCCCGCCGACGAATTGGCTCGGGAACGCCGCCGGTGGGTCGGCCTCGCAATACGCTTACGGCGGCATCGGTCAGACCGTATCCTTGTCAGGCATCGGCGACGTGGGCATCGTCGGCGCAACGCGCACGACGGATATGACGTCCTCCGGTCGACTCCCGATCGGCACGATGGGCTGGGGCTTCAACTTCCGCACCGATGGCTCGGTCGTCCCCCTGACGTCCGCCTGGGGAGGCTACTTCGAAGCGCGGCGCAAGACTGGCGCTGGCTCGGCGCAGGCGATGGAGATCAACGTCACCGAACTCGGCTCGACCGACGTGGCCGACATCAGCGCCAAGAACACCGCGCCGAACGCCTACTTCAACTACTCATCTGCGGCGCTCAATCTCGCCTCGGGCGGCAACTGCACGACCTTCGCAGGCTCGTGCTGGGATGGAACGAAGCTGGC
Source organism: Methylobacterium sp. Ger2507 (assembly GCF_055231875.1). Classification (NCBI taxonomy): domain Bacteria; kingdom Pseudomonadati; phylum Pseudomonadota; class Alphaproteobacteria; order Hyphomicrobiales; family Methylobacteriaceae; genus Methylobacterium; species Methylobacterium sp. Ger2507. Next base: position 4,147,079 of record NZ_JBUYVC010000001.1, on the reverse strand, counting down.
CAACGCGGTCGATGCTTCGGTTGCGCTGGTGATCCACGGCAACGGGGCGAAGTTCCGGAAGGGCCTCATCTTCGCTCAGGACGGATTGACGGGCTGTGACGGAGCCGGCGGCAAGGCGTGCACGGCGATCGAGGCCGGCCGGGGCGCGACCTACGCGTGGATCGACAGCACGCTGAGGCAGGCTGCGAAGATCCGCGCCGATGTCTCCCCATCCGGTGACCCGCTTGGCATGACCTTCACCGATGGCGGTGTTCAGTTCGATGGCGGCGGCGCAGTGACGATGCAGGTCGCAGCCAAGGCGAGCGACGTGAACGGGCTCCAGGTGATCGGCGGTAGCGCCGCGGGCAACCCGGCACGTCTCGTCGCAACGGGAAGCGCCAACGCCAGCCTCGCCCTGTCGCCGAGTGGGGCCGGCACCGTGCAGATGCAGGCCCCCGTGCAGCTCGCCCTCTTTACGGTGGCGACGCTTCCGGCATGCAACGCAACCCGGGAGGGTGCGATGGCCTACGTCAACGATGCGCAGACGGTAACCTATCGGGCCGGCGTCACAGGTGGCGGCGGGTTGCGAACCCCCGTGTTTTGCACCGGTACGGCATGGGAAGCGCACTGACGTACTGATTGCAGCGTCGTCGGGCTCTGAGGCCTGACACCCCGACAAGCCGAAGGCCATCCATGACCCGCGCCCTGCTCGCCGCCGCGCTTCTGTGCGCGGCGGCTTCTCCAGCCATGGCCGCCCGTCACCGCACGGTCTGCGTGGCCGTCGACATAGAGGGCATCCCGTCCCTCGTATGCTCTCGGCCGGCCCGGCGCCGCTGATCCTTCCAGAGCCTGCTGGTGCTGGTCATCACGCGAGACTGAACTTGCTAGTCATATCCGTCACGATCTGACGAACCCCCCTGCATGCGTGCAGTGAGAAAGCAGCTGCATTTACGTCATAGCCTTCGATGATAAAGGCATGCCAGACCTCGATTTTCTCTGTAACGCCCGGCGTCGGAATGATGCGCTGTGTGGCCGGGTTTAAGGGCGCACCCATAATTCGCGCTCCGCCACCAAACATTGCTCCAGAGCCATATGAGACGCTAACGCCGCCTGGGCCGGTTAATGTCGTTCTACGCTCCTCGATGCGCTTCTGCGGCACCAAATCGATGTGCTTTCCGGCATTAGCTAGATCTGTGAGCGTCTTTAGCCATCGATTTGAGGTTGCGCTGAAGGGCTGGAGGCCATGAAGGTAGTCGTACAGAGCATGATGATCCTGCCTCACTGCTTTCCATCGCCAGCGGCCAAGCGAGCTATCAAATGCATGCTGGTCTGGAGTTACCGGGAAATAAATAACAGCACTATCCCGATCTGACCGCTGCAGGCTTGGGCTAACCTTACGATCCCAATACAAGCGTGCAGTCCGGTCGAGAATTCCACGAAGCTGTGCACATATCTCATGCGTTAGGTGCTCGGCCTTCGTAGTAACAGCTCTGCTGCCGAACGATAACTCATATTCAGCCATAAGCTCAGTATTCAACTCATCGGCCCGCTGCAACGAGTAGGATAGATTCTTATTCATCGGAGCTCCCCTATGGCTCTGGTAGGTAAGAAGCGACTCTTTATGAGTCCAGGTCCGCACGGTCACGGGACGCCGATTTCAAGGGCTTGCGGCAAGCCTCACCCAGGCCGTCTCTTCTATTAACCCCCGGAGACCATCATGGACCTTTCGCCCATCGGCGAAGCCGTGCTCATCGCCCGTGAGGGGCGGCGCCTGAAGGCCTATAAAGATTCGGTGGGCGTCTGGACCATCGGCATCGGCCACACCTCGGCAGCCGGCGCGCCGCTGGTGACCTCCGGGCTGACGATCACCTCGGCGCAGTGCGACGCCATCTTCGAGCGTGACGTGCAGAGCTATGTGGCGGCCGTGCGTAAGGGCCTGAAGGTGGCGGTCTCTCAGAACGCCTTCGATGCCCTGGTGTCCATCTGCTACAACATCGGGCCCGGCGCCTTCGCCGGCTCTACCTTTCTCAAGCGCATCAACGCTGGCGACACGGCCGGCGCCTATGACGCGATCCTGATGTGGAAGAAGCCGGCGGCGATCATCACGCGCCGGCAGGCCGAGGCGCAGCAGTTCGTCACCGCCTACGCCACCACGATGCCGCGGGCGACGACGATCGCCAAGCCCATCGCCGTGGCGGCGCCCGTCGTTGAGGTGATGCACGACGCGATCCCGACGCCCGTCATCGTGCCCGTTGCCCCGGGCGTCACCGCGCAGCCCAACCTACTGATGCGATTCTTGCGCTGGATCGACGACACCTACGGCGACAGCCGGAAGGCCACCGCGAACGACAACGCCGCGCCGAGCATCTGCCGCGCCGCTTGACCTGAGATCCCGCGCCGGCCGGGTCACGCCGCGCATAGCCCCCAACTCTGACCGAAAGCCACACCATGAACCGCATGCTCCCGCTCGCGGCGCTGGCGCTCGCCTGTGCCCTCTCCAGCCATGCCCTCGCTGCCGAGGTCGTCGCGCCCGTACCCGTAGCGCCAGCCGTCATCCTGCCCTGGGGCGACTGGGTCGTGGCCATCGGCCAAACCCTCACATCGGTGCTGCTGCCCGTCCTCGTCGCCCTGCTCGGCAAGGCCGTCTACCAGATCGCCCCCTGGGCCCGCCTTTTCCTGACCCAGGCCCGCCTCGAGCAGATGACCAAGGCCATCACCGACTACGCCTTGAACGCCACCGAGGGCGTCGTGAAGGGTCAGGCCCTGACCATTCCCGTCGGCTCGGCTGTGATCGCCAAGGCCGTGCAGCGTGCCGTCGATGCGGCGCCCGCAAAGGTGGTGGCGGCGGCTGGCGGCCCGAATGGGGTGGCCGAGCTCGTGTTCCGGACCCTGCACCTGCAGGACGGCGCCACGGCCGCGAACACCCTGGCGCCGGCCCAGGCCGCGATCGTCGCGAAGTGAGGACGACCGCCGGAGGCGCCGCCATGCACCCGATCCACAATCCGACCGCCATGAACAAGACGCGGTCTACCGAGTGGATGCTGTCGTGCATGCTCTTGGTCTGGGGCACCAGCATGCTCCGTCCCGAGGCGTTCTTCGACATGCCGGTCTACCGGATCATGGGCGAAGTCATGACGGAGTCGCGTTGGGGCATGGTGGCGGCTTCGGTCGCCATCCTCCGGATGGTCGGGCTTGCGATCAACGGGTGGTGGCGCCGGACGCCGGTGATCCGGTTTGTCGGCGCGCTCTCCGGCGGCCTGTGCTGGCTCGCCATCGGTTTCCTGATGCTGGTCGGCTCCTACGCCCTCAACGTGAGGCTGCCGGCCGGCTATGGCTGGTACTGGGTCTGCTTTGGCTTCGAGGGCTGGTGCGTCCTCGCGACCGGCTACGATATGTTCAAGAACGGTTCCCTCTCTGCCGGAGCTGCGCCGCGCAATGTCGCCTGATGACGTGAAGCAGTGGGTCGACATTCTGAACACCCTTCTGGCTGCGGGCAGCGGCGGTGGGATTATCCTCGCGATTGTCGGCTACATGCGGGCGAAGGCGGAGAAGCCCCACATCGCCGACAAGCCGTCGATTGGTTCGGCCGGCCTTGCCCAGATCGGCGGCATGGTGATGGGCCAGAGCGATCTTCAAAGCCTCATCGACGCTATGCGTGGGGTCTCAGCTTCACACGACCGCTGCACCCTGGCGCGAGAAGCTGATGTGGCGTCGCGGAAGAAAGAGGCTGAGGAGCATCGCGAACACGAGCGGCGCCTGCTGGAAGAGCGGCGCCAGCACGAGCAGCGCATGGCGGAGGATCGGCACCGCGAACACCGAGAGACCATCGAAGCGTGCCAAGGTCTTACTCGAGTCGTTCGGGAGATGCGCTGCGCGGGATAAGCCGATCGACGATTTGAGAAGCGCCGCTTTGATCACCGCAACGTGACCGCTGGTCAGGGCGACGGTCTGAAACACCCAATCCGCTGGGCTGGTATTCCAATGGCTGGAAAAAACCGCAGGTGGGAGACTAGATGGGATATGCGGAGCCGCCAGCCTCAGAGTGCGACGACAATCGGAAGCGTACATACCGTGCCATCACCCGGCATAGTGATGGACGCATCATCCATGTCCTGGACATTGAGGCGGACAGCGATGACGAAGCGATTTCAATCGTCACGGCGCGAGGCAGCGACATCCGGACCGACCTTTGGAGTGACCGTGGGCTCGTGAAGCGCTTCGGTTTCGGAGCTCCACTGTTCGGAACAAATCCAGCGCGGCGAAGTTCAGACTGCTCCCAATCATACGACCCGACCTTCACCCGCCCGGAGCAATCCGCGGCGGGTTTTTCGTATCTGGGCCTCCTCGCCGCCTTCAAACAACTACCTGTGCACAAAGTATCCATCTTGCTCGCAAACGGTTGACAACATACGGTGCCCCGGCAGAGCCCGAGGAAGCCAGATGACACTGATCAATCAGTTCCCGTTCAACATTGAGCGAAGCATAACAGTAGGTGTTGGCGATAGACTGCAAATTGATAATTCAGGAGTGAAGTACGGCGAAAACTTCATCCCGGCTGGCAATGGAAGCTTTCACTTTGAATATGAGTCATTCCCAAATGGCGGCGATTTTGATAACCCGTACGTTCTAACCTATCTTGTTCCGGATGACTCGGGTCACATAGATTACTATCAGGGCCTAAACATCCGAGGCCTAGACAACTTAACTCATTACGTTGTGACTGTTCTAAATGGCGATGGAAGCGCTCCCTCCCAGTCTGCTCCTATAACTGCAGAGGACAGCTTCAACGCAACCGCGGGCTCCCAGGGCACCTTCAGCAATGCCTTGCTGCTATCCAATGACTTCGACCCTAACAACGACGTGCTGAAGCTTGATTCCATCAAGGTTCTGTCAGGACCAGCTACTGCTGAAATCAATTACTCTTTCCAGAGCGACGGAAATTTCAGCGTCTACCCCGGCGCAACGCTACCTGACGGTTCACCAGATCCGACTTTCTCGGGGATAGTAGACCTTGAGTATGTCGTTTCCGACAGCCGCGGCGGCCTTTCAACGGGCACGGCTCACATTACGTTTAACGCCACGCAGCACAAGCCTGTGGCGGTCTCTGAGGCCTACGCGACGGGTTATCAGACGCTCTTGAAGATCGACCTTCCGGGTGGCGTCCTGGCCAACGATTCGGACGCCGATGGCAATGCTCTGATTGCGAACCTGAAGACCGGCCCAGCGCACGGGACACTCGATCTGAACCAGGACGGCTCGTTCTCCTACACGCCGGAAGCTGGGTACTCGGGCAAGGACAGCTTCATCTATGCCGCCAGCGACGGCACGTATGCGAGCGCGAACACGACCGTCGAGATCTCTATCGGCGCAGCGCCTCAGGCTCCGCAAAGCAGCTTCATGACGCTCACTGCCGGCGCAGATGACGCTTCGTATGCGAGCTCGAAGGTGGGCATGCTGATCCAGGCGATGGGCGGCGACGATTCGGTCACCGGATCGCGGTTCGACGACAGCCTCAACGGCGGCGCCGGTACCGACTTCCTTCGTGGTGGGGCTGGCAAAGACTTCATTACGGGCGGCGCCGGGTTTGATCGCGTCTCCGGCGGGATCGGCAACGACACCTTCGCATTCGCCAAGGGTGATCTAGTGAACCCGCAGGAGAATGGCGGCCGGATGGATCACATCATCGACTTCCATGGCGCCGGCGTCGGCGGTTCGGGCGAGAACGATTTCCTGCGCTTCAGCGGCTTCGGGAAGGGTGCGCTCGAATTCGATCACGACCTAGGCGGCGAGGCACACACCCAGATCTACAAGGTGATGGACGAGACGGGCGCCTACCAGGGCTCACTGATTGTTCAGATGGCTGATTCGGCCAAGCACCTTGCGGCTGGAGATTACGCTTTCGCCTGATGGCGACGGCGCTAGCACTTCGAGCAGAATAACCCCGAAGCTTATTCACCCGCCCGGCTTCGGCCGCGGCGGGTTTTTCCATTTTCGCTTAGGCAAGCACTACACACATTGAGTGCCAAATTGATTAAGCACCATCGGCATCCTCAATCACACTAACAAAATCGCTGAGAGACATGCTCCTCGGGGCAAATGAAAGCACACCTCTTATTCTATACGTAATTAAATCGTCGCGTACGGCGACAACAACGAGCACATCTTTAGTGTTGATCTTGCGGAATTTGGCCCCAGGCTTAATTTCAGAAACGTCCATGTTGCACCCTATTGTACGGGCGGTAGATTTCCGCCTCTTTTCAGAAGATCAAGATGCGGTCGAAGGACAGCCCAATTAGCTAACAATATGTCATTGTATTGCAAAGATTCCTCAGTGCGCAATGTGACAACGGCTGGGCTCTCGCGTCCATGAGCCAGCTCAAACATTTCTTCAGCCATGTGGCAGGCGCTATCGACAAGCGCATTGATATCCTTCAGTTCAGTTTCCGCAGATAAAACTTGATATCCCACCGACAATGCGTTGTACGCCCGAATAAAGCCGGGAGGGTGGTCATCCATATCTATATCGTCAATAGACCACACGCTTTCACCAAACAGCTTAAAGGTAGAGTAGATCGCTCCGATGACGAAAATTGCCCGGGTGGCGCCTATACCATGCCTGCTTTCCAGCTCTTGATTCAAGAAACCATTTGGAAATTGGTCGTGTATTTTTTGAGCGCTCGACAATCTTATGGCGTTCGCCACCCCGTACCCATCAGCATCCATTTCAAAAGTTTGATAATCAATACCGCTGATGTTTCCAGACTTATCGAACCGGAGCTCCTCCAATCTTTTTAATCCAATTTCGCAATTTACCAAGTCTACGTGCCCGTTCCAAAGATGACCTAACTCATGGTTTATCAAGAAATCCATTGCATATACGAACATCTGCTGAGCGATCAGCCCTCCAAACCCATGATGGTTGGGGATTAAAAAGCTCCCTCCATTGTAAAGCTGCTTAAACGTTGATTCCGCCGGATTTATATCGAATCCTAGCTCAGCAACATCTCTAGTATCAACGATGCTATGATTTCTCAAAAATTTTGTTGAGCAGACATCGAAATAATTTTTTAATATATAGATGGTTCCTGAGTTAACTCCGATGTTGTCTCCACCCTCTATTGAAGCAAAAGCGTTCAGCTCAGGACTTTCAACTATCGAAAAACCCACCTGATGACCAGGCCTCGTTGCGTCAGCCTTAGAAGTCACAATATTGTTTACTCTTACTGTAAAAGCATCGACTATGATCCGAAACACATCATTGTCCATGTGTGAACTCCATAAGTGCGTTTGAAAAAAAACGAATGCGGCTGATCCTCAGTACCTGAAGCGTGGCTCAGAGGTCGACAGCGATTGATAACTCTATTTTTCGCTTAGTGGTAAGGCATAAAACGCCAGGCTCATCTATTTGGCCTCATTCTATTCAAGTAGGTGATAGGATTGCGCCAATCACCGCGCGAACCCCTTTGCACCTACTCGCCGCCGCCTACCATCCTTCGTCTGGATCCAGGTCTCGGCCACGCAGGTGATCGCCGGCGGCCCGGCGTCATAGTCCCAGTACCAGGACGGATCGGCCTTCGGGCCGCGCTTCAGGTCGACCGCCTCTCGGAGGATCAGGCGCAGCCGGTACTCGCCCCGGTGCTGCCCCTCCAGCAGCGCGTAGACGCGGTCGCTCGATGCGATCCATGGTGCGCTTGGCGTCGGCGCCGGGAAGATGCGCGGGGCGTAATCGTCGGTCGTGATCTCGCGCCAAGGCGGCAGTCCGTCACTCACGGCAGCTCCTCCGCGCCTAACGCCTTCAGCAGTTCGCGGCCCGCTGGCGTGATGAACCGGCCCAGGTCGCCCGGCTTCGCGCTGTCCCACCGCGCCTGCCGCTCCACGACATACCCGAGTTCGATCAGCGCCGGCATGGCAGACGGATGAGCAGAGAGGCGGAGCCCGCGCGGGTGGAGTGCGACAGCACGGAGGGCTTCAAGGGCACGGCCGCGGATGGGCGGCTTCACGCCTTTTCGGGGCGGGCGAGGAGGATCGCCGTTCGGACGGCCCCTCGGCGCAGGTGCTCGGTAGCGTCCTGGTTCGCCACGGTAGCCTTGGCCCACGGGTGGGCCTTCACGGCGGCGGCGGGGTCCAGGGTATGGCCGCTATCGAATCGGAACAGGCTCACCGTCGCATCGCGCATGAAGACGTCGACCGCCGCATCGACCTCGGCGCCGGTGATCGTCTTCGCCTTGAACAGTTCGCCGGTCGTCGGGTGCTCAGCCATGGCGGCAAGATAGGGCTTAGCGCCCAAATACCCAGATCGGGACGGCGCCGGCTGGCCGGCCTGGCGTGTCTCGATAGAAGGTCGTGTTCACGAAGCGCATCTGGGTTTTCGTGATGCCCGACGCTTTCTCGGTGCCGAGCACCAGGGCGCCGCAGAAATCTGGACGGATTGTGCCAGCCTCGGGATGCACCCCGAACACGTCCAGCGTCGTCCAGCCGAGGGCGACCGCCTCGTCCGCCCAACGATCTAGGAAGTCGATGCACGCTTCATGCGCACCTCCCCACGATTGCAGGGTGTAGCCGGGGCAGGGAACGACGCTCGGCCGAAGGTTGAGGAAGCCCTGGCGCCAGAGCGCTGGGTCGGCAGGGACGATCTTCGGTTTCGCTGAGGCTGACATGGGGTCCGGCAGTTGGTGCGGGCCGGACGGGATAGTGGAAGCAGGGCAGGGTGCCTATGGCTGGAGGGGCACAGATGGACCCGATCCAGCGCCGAAACCGGTTTGCAACTGGTGGCCTAAGTCGTTGATCGGATTATCCGGCAAACCCACGCGGTTTGCAGGAATGTCCTTAGAACCCTAGTCGCGGGACTAATCTGGGGGACTAGGGGTCGGAGGTTCGAATCCTCTCGCTCCGACCATTTCCCCGCTCGGCGACGCCGCAGATTCTCCCCCCAAACCGGTCTCTCGTATACCAACACCGTTTCGTCGACGTCGCGAAACGCGGGGGTATGCGTTTCGTCGCGGTCACGAGGCGTGGTGGATGACAGATCCGCGCCCACTACAACCCTGGGGCGGAACCCCGGGGCGCGGCGTTGGGTTCGGCTCGGGTGAACCGGAGCCGAGCGCCATGACGAGTACCCCCACCAAGATCGTGACCGTCGCGGACCTGATCGTCGACACCCTCGACCAAGCCGGCATCCAGCGCATCTACGGCATCGTCGGCGACAGCCTGAACGCCCTGACCGAATCGCTGCGGGCGCGCGGGACCATCGATTGGGTCCATGTCCGGCACGAGGAGGTGGCGGCCTTCGCGGCGGGGGCGGACAGCCAGCTCTCGGGCAAGCTCGCGGTCTGCGCCGGGTCGTGTGGACCGGGCCACGTCCACCTGATCAACGGCCTGTACGATTGTCACCGGACCCGCACCCCGGTTCTGGCGATCGCGGCGCATGTCCCCACCGCCGAGATCGGCTCCGGGTATTTCCAGGAGACGCATCCGGGCGAGCTCTTTCGCGAGTGCAGCCATTACTGCGAGATGGTGGGCGACGCCTCGCAACTGCCGCAGGTGCTGGAGAACGCCATGCGGGCGGCGATCGGGATGAGCGGCGTCGCCGTGGTGATCATCCCGGGCGACGTCGCGCTGATGGACGCGCCGACCCGCGGCGTCGCGCCCAATGCCGGGCTGATCCCGCCCCGGCCCATGGTGCGTCCGGCCGAGCCCGAGCTGAACGCCCTGGCCGACCTGCTGAACGGCTCGGAGCGGATCACCCTGCTGTGCGGGCGCGGCTGCGCCGGGGCCCATGCCGAACTGCTCCAGCTGGCCGAGGCCCTGAAGAGCCCGATCGTCCACGCCCTCGGCGGCAAGGACGTGGTCGAGTACGACAACCCCTACGACGTCGGCATGACCGGGCTGATCGGCTTCGCCTCCGGCTACGCCGCGATGATGTCCTGCGACACCCTGCTGATGCTCGGGACCGACTTCCCCTACCGGCAGTTCTACCCGAAGGACGCCCGCATCGCCCAGGTCGACATCCGCCCGGGCCAGCTCGGGCGCCGGTGCAAGCTCGATCTCGGCCTCGTCGGCCATGTCGACGACACCCTGCGGGCGCTGCTTCCGAAGCTGACACCGAAGACCGAGCGCAAGCATCTCGACGCCGCCCTGAAGCATTACGCCAAGGCGCGGGAAGATCTCGACGACCTCGCCACCGGCGCACCCGCCAAGGGCTGGTTCGGACGCAAGACCGGCCCTCAGCCGATCCACCCGCAATACCTGACCAAGCTCGTCAGCGAGGCGGCCGCCGACGATGCGGTGTTCACCGCCGATGTCGGCACCCCGACGATCTGGGCGGCGCGCTACCTCAAGATGAACGGCCGGCGCCGGCTCATCGGCTCCTGGGTCCACGGCTCGATGGCCAACGCCATGGCGCAGGGCATCGGCGCGCAATCGGCCTATCCCGACCGGCAGGTGGTGTCGCTTTCGGGCGACGGAGGCTTCGCGATGCTGATGGGCGACCTCCTGACCCTGCGCCAGCAAAAATTGCCGCTGAAGATCGTGGTCTACAACAACGGCACCCTCGGCTTCGTCGAGATGGAGATGAAGGCCGCCGGCTACCTCGAGACCGGCGTCACCCTGGACAACCCGGACTTCGCCGCCATGGCCCGCGGCGCCGGCCTCCACGCCGTCCGGGTCGAGGACCCGGCCGAGCTGGAGGCGGCCGTCCACGACGTCCTGGCCCATCCCGGCCCGGCCCTCCTCGACTGCGTCGTGGCCCGCCAGGAACTCTCGATGCCCCCCAAGATCGACGGCCAGCAGGTGAAGGGCTTCAGCCTCTACGTGCTCCGCGCCGTGATGAGTGGGCGCGGGGATTCGGTGCTGGATCTGGCGAAGACGAACCTTTGGCGGTGAGGGCAGGGGCTGCCGAGCCGTAGGAGAAATCGGATGGGTGTCTCCAAGCACATCCACACCCACCGGTTTCCGGACCGCCTGCTTTTAAGCAATGAACAGCCTTGTTTAAATTCGCCCAAAGCATGCAACAGGGCCAAACATCGTTTTAATCCGCAAAAATATTGAAATTCGAACTTTATTTTTGCAAAGCCATCCAATTATTTCTGCTGGAAAGAACGTGAGATCAAAGAATTCCATATTCTGACTTTTGAGGCCTGAAACTTTCTTGGTTAACGATACGTAACCTCCAAGCTGCCGACCTGCGAGCCGCACGTGCATCTCAGGCTGCGAGCAAGGGAGAAGACGTAATGGCTACGATCAATGGCGATGGCGGCAACAACTTCCTGAATGGCACCGAAGAAGAAGATGTGATCAACGGCCTGGGCGGCAACGACACGATCGACTCGATTGATCGTCCGGAAAATATCTTCGCGGGATCAATCAATCCGAGGCGCGACCTCGTCAACGCTGGCACGGGAGACGACTTCGTGACCGGCGGCAAGCTGGATCAGCTTGATGGCGGAGAAGGCAACGACTTCTTACTTCTCAATTTCAATTTCAATGGTCCAGTTGCCGGCTCGGCTCAACCAATATCGTTGACCCTCGATGCAGATGGAACTGGCACGGCATCTGACGGCACCTTCATCACCGGCTTTGAGTCAGTGAACTTCAACCTGTCCGATATCGGCAACAACGTCGTGAACACCGGCAACGTCCAGGCTCAGATCACGGGTGGAAACGGGAACGACACGCTCACAACGGGATCCTCGGACGACTTCGTATTCGGGGGCGGCGGCAACAACATCATCTCGACCGGTAGCGGCAATGATACGATCAGTGCCGGCTCGGGGAATGACACGGTGCTCGGCGGTGATGGCGACGACACCTTCGGCGTCAACGTTTACACCGACGGCAGCGACCAGGTGAACCTTGGGGCGGGAAATGACACGGTCCGTTTCGATCGCTTCGATGGCGGCACCGGCAACGTCCGGCTGACCTTCACTTCGGCTGAAGTTGGTAACGGCAACACCAATGACGGTGGAAGCGCGGCAAACCAGGATGGGGGCCTTGCTGTCCGTGTCCAAGCCGAAGATGCGGACGGCAACCTTACTGGAGCGGTTTCCCGCTACGATGATGAGGGCATGACCTTCGTTGCCGGAACGCAGGGGGTCACCTTCGATGTCCGTGACCTCGTATCAGGTGCGGCGCGCGGCAACACCTTCGAGGGCGTCGTACTCGGAACCAACGGGAACGACGCACTGACGTTCTTCCCGCCTTTCCGCGCTGGGCAGGACTTCTACTACAACGCAGGGCAGGGCGATGACACGATCACCGCCGGGGCTGGCAACGACTTCCTGGTCGGTGGTCTCGGAAACGACCAGATGTTTGGCGGCGGTGGTAACGACACCTACATCGTCGACTCTTTGCGCGATGTCGTGACCGAAGCAGACAGTGGGGGTACCGATACCATCCTGACAGGCTTGGGTCGGTATGTACTTGCAGCGAATGTCGAGAACCTGACCTACACCGGTCAGGGGAACTTCACCGCCGTCGGCAACGACCTGGACAACCGCGTAACCGGCGGCGGCGGCAATGACATCATCCGCAGTGGCGCCGGCAGCGATACGATCATCGGCAACGGTGGTGACGATACCCTCGACGGAGGTACAGGTATCGACACGATGGTCGGGGGTGCCGGTAACGACGCCTACATCGTCGACAATGTTGGAGACGTCGTCGACGAGACAGGCGCGACGGGCATCGACAGCGTCGGCAGCTCAGTGAGCTACACGCTTGGTACCAACGTCGAGAATATGTCCCTCATCGGCATGGGTGCCATCAACGGCACCGGGAACGAACTCGACAATCGGGTCCTTGGAAACGACGCTGCAAACGTGCTCGTTGGTGGCGGCGGAAATGATCAGCTGATTGGGGCTGGCGGTGACGACACCCTACGTGGCGGCACAGGCAATGACTCCCTGAGCGGCGGCTCCGGCAACGACATCATTGCGGGTGATGCTGGAAACGACGTCATCACAGGTGGTCTTGGTGCTGACCGCCAGGGTGGCGGTGCAGGGGATGATACCTTCGTCATCGATTTTGGCGACTTGGCCATACGGGGCGCTACCGATCTGATCGTGGACTTCCAGGGCGCAGGCCAAGCCGGGGGCGATGTGATCCGCTTCAGCGGCTTTGCTGCAGACTCGACCCTGGAACTGGTTGGCACCTCGGGCAACGCGCGGGTGTACGAAGTGCAGGACGGTGCGGGTGTGTCCGAGGGACAGCTTCTGATCAGCGCAGGTGGTACGCTGGGTCAGGTGCTCACCACGAGCGACTACGCCTTCGCCTGAACCTCGGAAGGGACCCGGCTTGGTCCGGGTCCCTTACTTTGGAGCACCCGGACGCAGAACAGCAACGTCCACTTCGCCAATCACCCGCTCAAAAGTGGATCAGCAAGAACCACCCGACCTTGTCGGACTCTCTGCGCCCTCAGTGATTTGAAAGTGGATCGACACAGGGTTTGCCAAAGATCGGCCCGCCATCCGCGCGAAGACCGGGCCGGGTGGAAAGCCTCAGTCCGCTTTTGAGACGGTCGCATAAGGAGTTGCCGTCGGATCACAGGATGCGAGCCCGGTCAGGAGAGCGATTGTTTTGACCAGCCCGTTCTTTGTCGAAACGCTTTTGCAAAGCACGGCAGAGGCCGAGCCGGACCGTGCCTTCGAGTTCTGGCAGGACTCGATATCGGCACTGAGCGGTGTCGACATCTGGGGGGCAAAGCAAGCGCGCGCAGGGTGATGTGTCGACGTCCCCAGCCTTCGATGACGAACTGCGCCTCCTTGACCGTTCGGCGGCCTGAATTATTGAGGCAAGTCATTCATATCTTGGATGATCCTGTACCCGATCAACTGTACCAACCTCTTCAAAGTCAATGTCGGTCAAAGCACCAAGCTCGCATTGAACGTTTCGTCGCTGAACGGCAGGCGGAAGCGAATCGCGATGACGGTGTCCTCGACGCGGACCACGGTGGCGAAGCGCTTGCCGGCCGTCACGGCGGCGCCGACGATGGCGGCGGGGGTGGCGCGGAAGAGTTGGATCTTGGCGCCGGTCCTGGACAGGTCCAGGATTTCGCCGTGCAGCATTTCACCGGTTGTGATCGCGTCGTCGGCGAAGCGCACCTGCACCTCGCGGTGTTCCGGCACCAGGCGCAGGGCCTCGCGCTGCTCGGTGGTCCATCCGGCCCGGGTGGTCTTCCAGGCCAGCCGTGCGGTGATGCGCTTGCGGCGCTCCTCGTTGAGCGTCGGGTGCAGGGTCAGGCCGTCCGGGTTCCGCGCGGTGATCCGGCCGGGGACGGCGCCGATGCCGTCGAGATAGCACACCGCCTCGGCGAGCAGCTGGCCCGGGGCCTGGGTGAACACGGTCAGGGTTTGCAGATCGTTGGCCTGCGGATCATTCGGCTGCGGATCGTCGGCTTTCAGCTCGGTGAACTGCGCCGTGCAGGTGAATTCGGGGCCGTCGGCGACCATGATGCGGCCGGACAGGATCGTGGGTGCGTCCATGGATCGGATGTCGCCAGAGGGGAGGGGCAGGGCTCGGCCGCACCGGCCGGGATTTCTGGGGGAAATGAGACGCGTGCGAAAACCGAAAATCTAGCCGAAATCTTGCCGGCGGTCCTGTTTTCGAACCGGGTTTCCTGTTCTTGGGCGGGCGCTCATCAGGCGGGTCGTCCGACCGGTCACGATTCTGGTCCCGGTCACGGGTGTAGTCCCGCTCACGCTGCGGCCCGAGCGCGGTCGGCCCGGAGGAAGTCCCGGGCCGCCTCAGGGGTGAGGGGCTGGCTGAACAGGAAGCCCTGCACTTCGCTGCAACCCTCGCCGCGGACGCGTTCGAGCTGCTCCGACGTCTCCACCCCCTCTGCCACGATGGCCATGCCGAGGCGGTCGCCGAGGCCGACCACCGCGCGCACGATGGCGGCGGCGTCCGGCTCGGCGATGTCGCGGATGAAGGTGCGGTCGATCTTGATCTCGTCGAACGGGAAGTGGCGCAGGTAGCTCAGCGACGCGTATCCGGTGCCGAAATCATCGAGGGCGATCTTCACGCCCTGCGCCCGCAGGCGGTGCAGCGTCGCCACCGCGGCCTCCGGGTCCTTCATCAGGGCGCTTTCGGTGACTTCGAGCCTGAGCCGGCTGGCCGACAGCCCGGCCGCGTCCAGCGCCCGCCGCACCGCCTGTTCGAGGCCGTCGCGCACCTGCACCGGCGACACGTTGACGGCGACCCGGATCGCCTCGGGCCAGGCCATCGCCTCGCGGCAGGCCTCGGTCAGGGCCCAGCTACCGAGCGCCACGATCAGGCCGGTCTCCTCGGCCACCGGAATGAACTCGGCGGGCGCGATCACCCCGTGCTCGGGATGGCGCCAGCGCATCAGCGCCTCGCAGCCCGTGACCGTGTCGGTGGCGACGTCGACGACCGGCTGGTAGGCCAGGAAGAAGTCGCCGCGGCGGATCGCCTCCTTCATCTCGAAGGCCAGGCCCTGGCGCCGCGAATGGCGCGCGGCCAGGGCCGGGGCGAAGCGCCGATAGGTATCGCGCCCGAGGGTCTTGGCCTCGTAGAGCGCGATGTCGGCCCGGCGCAGCAGGGCATCGGCGCTGATGCGCTCGCGCCAGGCCAGGGCCGACCCGATGCCGACGCCGACCGCGACGCTCATGCCGTCGATCTCGATCGGCTCGCCGAGGGCCGCGATGATGCGGGCCGCCACCGCGTCGGCTTCCGCGAAACCGGCGGCCTCCTCTCCGAAACCGGCGGCAGCCTGTTCCAAACCGGCGGGACTCTGTTCCAGACCGGCGGAAGCCTGCAGCACCACCGCGAACTCGTCGCCGCCGAGGCGCGCCACGGTGTTGGACGCGCCCGCCGCCCGGCGCAGCCGCTCGGCCACCACGCAGAGCAGGCGGTCGCCGCCCTCGTGGCCGAGGGTGTCGTTGACCACCTTGAAGCCGTCGAGATCGCAGGCCAGCACCACCGCCGGATGCGGGCCGTGCTCGGCCTGCGCCAACGCCTGATCGAGGCGCTGGCGGAACAGGCGGCGGTTCGGCAGCCCGGTGAGGTCGTCGTGCAGGGCCATATGGGCGACCCGCGCCTCGGCCTCGCGCCGATGGGTGATGTCGATCTGGGTGCCGACCGCCCGCAGGGCGAGCCCCTGCGGATCGTGATCGACCACCCGCCCGCGGGTGAGCACCCAGACCGCGCTGCCGTCGCTGCACACCACGCGGTGCTCGCACTCGAAAGCGAGGGTGGCGCCCCGGATGTGCTCGATCATCACCGCGCTCAGGCGGTCGCGGTCGTCCGGATGGATGATGTGCTCCATCGGCTGGCGCGTCTCGACGGTGTCGCCGGCATAGCCGAGCCGGGCGAGCCAGGCCCGCGACACCCAGATCCGCCCGGTGACGAAATCCCAGTCCCAGATCCCCTCGACGCCGCTGTCCAGGGCAAGGGCGAGCCCGTCCTGGCCCGGCCGCATCGGACCTTCCCCGACGCGCGGGGCCGCCTCCGCCTCGCGCCCGAGCAGCCACGCCGACAGCCGCGGCGCCAGGGACCAGGCCGTGCTCATGTTCGGCGCCCTCCCGCGGTCGCTGTCGTCGTCGCGCTCGCCTGCAAAACTCAGGACCCTGCCGGTCATGCCGATGTCCTCGTCGGGTTTCTGGCCGAATTCATCGTCGAAGTCGGCGCGCGCTCGGGCGGTCGTCCCGCCCCGCACCGCGCACCGGGATTGCTGCTCGACCTGCCGCCATCCAGACCCCTCCCGGCAGGTGGACACCTGCAACCTGGAGCGTTTATCCCGGCCAGGAATTAAGGGTTCATGAAGCCTGCCAGCTTTTGCGGTCTTTCATTTTGTATTCGAGTGGACTCAACTTTTTTTATATAACATATGTCGGACAATTCCCGGAACCGGGGATGGACATACTTTGATCTATGACAAAGAGGCTTCTGAAATCCGACCCTCTGTCGCGGCTTACTGCCGCTCATACAAAAACGTATCGCCACCTTTGATACAGTGCCGGTTCAGCGGGCGAGGACCCGTGTCCGAAGACACGCGACCGATATCGACATCTGAGTTTCCGGGAGCACGACTTGCGACGGACTTGATCTCGGACGAGGCCGCACGACCGGAAGCTGTCCATCCCCACCGTGCGCAGGCGCCGAAGCTCCGTGGCCTGGACGGGCGTCTCCACAACGCAGCCCGGACCGGCCGAATGCGCTTTCCCCCGTGGCGCGGGATGGTCTAAACCGGGACCCAGAGTAGAACATTTCCAAGGCGGTCGGCGGCAGGCAATGCCGGGCGCGCGGGGCCAGGATTCATCCAGGACACATCATGCGCATCGGACTGTTCGTGCCGTGCTACGTCGACGCCTTCGAGCCGGAGGTGGGCATCGCCACCCTGGAGCTGCTCGAGCGCTTCGGCCTCGACGTCCAGTATCCCTTCGACCAGACCTGCTGCGGCCAGCCGATGACCAACACCGGCTGCCACGCCGAGGCGGCCGCCACCGAGGCCCTGTTCGTCAAGAATTTCTCCGGGTTCGACTACGTGGTGGCCCCCTCCGGCTCCTGCGTGCATCAGGTGCGCGAGCATCTGACGGCGATTCCGCAGACCGACGCGGTCAAGGCGGTGCGGGCCAAGACCTTCGAGCTGGTCGAGTTCCTGCACGACATCCTCAAGGTCGAGGAATTTCCCTGGGCCGAGTTCCCCCACAAGGTCGGCTACCACGGCAATTGCAACGCGCTCCGGGGTATCCACCACGCCCGCCCGTCCGAGCTGAACGCGCCGTTCTTTTCCAAGCCCCTCGACCTCCTCAAGAAGGTCAAAGGCATCGAGATCGTGGCCCCGGCCCGGCCCGATGAATGCTGTGGCTTCGGCGGCACCTTCTCGGTGTTCGAGCCCGCCGTCTCGGCCAAGATGGGCTACGACAAGGTGGCGGACCACGCCCAGGCCGGGGCCGAATACGTGGTCTCGGCCGATTCCTCCTGCATGATGCACCAGAAGGGCTGCGCCGAACGCCTCGGCGTGCCGCTCAAGTACATCCACATCGCCCGCATCCTCAATGGAGCGACCGCATGAGCGCGTCAGACGAACTCCGTCCCCGTGACGATGCGCGCCGCGACGGCGTGATCCATCCCGAGGTGCTGGCCGGCAGCGACGAGAGCGAGCGGGGCCAGGACGGCCAGCGCCTCCAGCACGCCGAGGGCGCCTCGCGGCCGATCTCGGCCAAGGCCATCTCCCCGAAGGCCCCCCGCGAGCCCCAGCCCCGCGGCGCCAAGATCCGGGGCGACCGGCCGATCGACCAGGCCGAGGCGGCCGAGCGCTTCCTCGCCGCACCGCTGCACCAGAAGGCGCACGACGCCCGGCTCTGGGATTTGCGCACCAAGCGCGACACCGCCGCCTTCGGCATCCCCGAATGGGAGGAGCTGCGCGAGCTGGCCTCGCAGATCAAGACGCACACCCTGGCGAACCTCGACCGCTACCTCGAGCAGTTCGAGGCCCAGGCCAAGGCCAACGGCGTTCACGTGCACTGGGCCGCCGACGGGGCCGAGCACAACCGCATCGTCCACGGCATCCTCAAGGATCACGGCGCGAAATCGCTGATCAAGTCGAAGTCGATGCTCACCGAGGAATGCGGCTTCCGGCACTACATGGCCGGCACCGGCATCGAGGTGATCGAGACCGACCTCGGCGAGCGCATCCAGCAGCTCGACAACGAGGAGCCGAGTCACGTGGTGGTGCCGGCCGTGCACAAGACCCGCTTCGACGTGGCCGAGGTCTTCTCCCGCACCATGGGGACCGACCCCGAGAACGACGACGCCCACTACCTCGCCGAGAGCCAGCGCATGCACACGCGCCCGCTCATCCTGGAGGCGGATGCGGGGCTGACCGGCTGCAACTTCGCCATCGCGGAGACCGGCACGGTGGTGACCTGCACCAACGAGGGCAATGCCGATCTCTCGGGCAACGTCCCGAAGCTTCAGATCCACTCCATCGGCATCGAGAAGCTGATCCCGCGCATCGAGCATCTCGGGGTGTTCCTGCGCCTGCTCTCGCGCTCGGCTCTGGGCTCGCCGATCACCCAGTACACCTCGCATTTCCGCGCGCCCCGCAAGGGCACCGAGATGCACATGGTGCTGGTCGATAACGGCCGCTCCGAGCGCCTCGGCATGGAGGAGTTCTGGACCTCGCTGAAATGCATCCGCTGCGGCGCCTGCATGAACACCTGCCCGGTCTACCGGCGCTCGGGCGGCCTTTCCTACGGCGCCACCTATTCGGGGCCGATCGGGCTGATCATCGACCCGACCTTCAACAAGCGGAAATACTCGACCCTGCCGTTCTCCTCGACGATGAACGGCAGCTGCACCAATGTCTGCCCGGTGAAGATCAACATCCACGAGCAGATCTTCGCCTGGCGGAAGGTCCTGGCGGAAGAACATCAGATCCCGCTCCTGAAGCAGGGCATGATGAAGGCGGCGGGCCAGGTGCTGAGCCGCCCCGCCACCTACCGGGCCGCCATCGGCGCCGCCGATTCCGCCCTCAAGGTGCTGCCGCGCTTCGCCGTCTACAACCCGCTCAACACCTGGGGGAAGGGCCGCGAGATGCCCGAGGCCCCGCGCCAGACCTTCCATGCCTGGTACAAGCAGAACCGCATGGGCAAGGCCGATCTCAAGAGCGCCGGCAACAAGAGCGCGGGCAGCAGGAGTTCGGGCAGCAAAATTTCGGACGGTGTGAAATGAGCGTCCGCGAAGCCACCCTCGCGCGCATCCGCCAGAACCGGCCGGCGGGCGACTATCCGCTGCCGGACGTGCCGCTGTTCGCGCCGCTCGTCGGCGACGACCACGTGGCCGAGTTCGGCGAGCGCCTGAAGCGCATGGGCGGCCGGCTGGCCGAGGTGGTCCCGGGCGCCGATCCCTTCGCCAGCGTGCGCGAGCGCCTCGACGGCGCGGCGGTCATCGCCTCGGCCGTCCCGGAGATCGCGGGCAACCGGGACCTGCGCGCCGTGGCCCGGCCGCAGGACCTCGCCGACGTCGACGTCGCCATCGTGCGGGCGGTGTTCGGGGTCGCCGAGACCGGCTCGGTGCTGTTCACGCAAGCCGAGTTGCAGGTGAATGCGGTCGCCTACCTCGCCCAGCACCTGATCGTGCTCCTCGACCCCGCCGACATCCTGGTGAACATCCAGGCGGCCTACCGCCGCCCGGATTTCGCCCGCGCCGATTACGCCGTGCTCCACACCGGCCCCTCGGCCACCGCCGACATCGAGGGCGTGCTGATCCACGGCGCGCAGGGCGTGCGCTCGCTCACGGTGATCCTGGTGCCGCGCCGGGACTGAAGCCTCGCCGCTTTGCGTGCGGCGAGGCTCGATTTGTCGCGTCAGGCCATCGCCATCGCCGTCTGCAATGGGGGTGGAACGAGCTTACGCATCCGCTTGGCCAGATTGGTTGGCGCGTTGCAGATCGTAACCAGACGCCAGACAATCGACCATCCGTCCTCGACCGTCGCCTTGGTGAAGGAGAAATTCGCCTGCGTCGGCTGGCGGACGCCGTTCTGGTCGCTGAGATAGTACTGCCAAACCGAGTAGGGATTCGGCGTCGGCTCAGTGAAGCTCTGGGCGAGGCGATAGAACCCCGCCGGATAGGGAATTCCGGTCCGGCCCGTGAATGGGGCAGGGTGGTATTGGGCGATCGAATTGACGATCTCGTTCTGATCGAACGTGATCTGGGTATAAAAAAATTCGGATCGGCTTGATACAGGTACTGCATGATGTTGGCGACAGTGTTTCCCTTCGTATTCGCAAGATCGACTTCGGTGCGGTAGAAAACACCGACGACACTGAATGAAACGCTCATAGACGATTCCTCTCGGCAGCCGTGATCGGCGTCAGGCCACTGCCGGTGCAGCGCGACGTTTCCCTCCTTCGTGTCAGCCAGGAAGGGAGATTCCCGCGAATGCATTGGAGGACACCTCAAGTTTTCTCGATTCGCGATGTTTCGAAACTTGAGATTTACAGTTTTTAAAAAATGTCCCAGAAACGATTGAGATATCCGCGCTCGCTTCCGGTCCGATCTCAGAATCCAACCAGCTCGGGCGCTCCCGCAGGCCCGAACCTTGCTATGCTGAGAGATAGGAAACGTCGCCGAAGGAGCGGATGGTGCGCTATCAACTGGGCTGCAATTTATCCTACAACATCCTCTCGGACACGACCTTCATCTTCAATCTTGAAGTGGCGCGCCTGCGCAGCGTCGAGATTCTCAGTGAAAGCTTGACGCTGAGCCCCGACCTCAAGCGCGACATTTACATCACGCCCGACCTTCAGAACCGCTATCTCGGCGTCAACGTCCCGGTCGGGCAGTTCGCGTTGGAATACAACGCCGAGGTCGATCTGACCGTGCACCGGGCCGACCCGGCGACGGTGAACGAGACCCCGATCGCGCAACTGCCCCTCGACATCCTGCCGTTCCTGCTGCCGAGCCGCTTCGTCTCGTCCGACCGGCTGACGCCGTTCGCGCTGGCCGAGTTCGGCGCGCTGCCGAAGGGCCACCAGCGCGTCAACGCGATCTGCAACTGGATTCACGACCACCTGACCTATCAGCCGGGTTCCAGCGACGGCGAGACCACGGCGCATGAGAGCCTGCTGAAGCGGGCCGGCGTCTGCCGCGACTTCGCGCATATCGGCGCCGCCTTCTGCCGGGCGCTCGGCATCCCGGCCCGCTTCGTCAGCTGCTACGCCCACGGCCTCGTGCCGAGCGATTTCCACGCGGTGTTCGAGGCCTATCTCGACGGGCGCTGGTGGCTGTTCGACGCCACACGGCAGGCCGACCTCGACGGGCTGGTGCGCATCGGCGTTGGCCGCGATGCCGCCGAGATCGCGTTCTCGACCCCCTGGGGCAACATGCAGCCGGTCAACCAGCAGATCCGGATCAGCCGCTCGGACGGGCAGGGCAGCCCGCCCCAGCGCACCGTCGACGCGATCTCCACGGAGGAGCCGGCCCCGCACGCGGGCGCGGCCTGAGGCGTCACAGGATGCGGTGATCCCCGGTTCCCCTGCCGCCGGGCGTACCGTACCCCTCGTGGCGAGCGGCGCGGCGCGGCCCATTCGCGGCTGCGTTCGAGGATGCGAATGTCTGTCCTTCAGGAGAGGGTCGAGCCATGGCCTATCGTCACATCGTCGGTCCACGCACCCACGTCTTCGCCGATCTCGCGACCCTGATGGCCAAGGCGACGCCGGTGCGCTCCGGCGACCGGCTCGCCGGCGTGGCGGCGGAATCGGCCGAGGAGGAGATGGCGGCGCGCTGGTGCCTCGCCGACGTGCCCCTGCGCGAGATCCTGGCCCGGCCGCTGATTCCCTACGAGGACGACGACGTCACCCGGCTGATCCTCGACACCCACGACGTGCCGGCCTTCGCGGACATCGCCCATCTCACGGTCGGCGACTTTCGCGAATTCCTGCTCACGGCCTCGTCCGAGACCCTGGCGCGGATCGCGCCGGGCATCACCCCGGAAATCGCGGCGGCGGTCAGCAAGATCATGCGCAACCAGGACCTGATCCTGGTGGCGCGCAAGTGCCGGGTGGTCACGCGCTTTCGCAACACCATCGGGCTGCCGGGGCGCCTCGCGGTGCGGCTGCAGCCGAACCACCCCACCGACGATGCCGCCGGCATCACCGCCTCGATCCTCGACGGCCTGTCCTACGGCTGCGGCGATGCGGTGATCGGCCTGAACCCGGCCTCGGATTCGGTCTCGACCCTGAGCGGGCTGCTCCACCTCTTCGACGACCTGATCCGGCGCCTGGAGATCCCGACGCAGGGCTGCATCCTCACCCACGTCACCGCCACGATCGAGGCGATGAACCGGGGCCTGCCGGTCGATCTGGTGTTCCAGTCGATCGCCGGCACGCAAGGGGCCAATGCCAGCTTCGGCGTGACCCTGCCGATCCTCCGGGAGGCGCACGAGGCGGCGCTGGCCCTCAAGCGCGGCACAATCGGCGACAACTGCATGTATTTCGAGACCGGGCAGGGCTCGGCCCTCTCGGCCGGCCAGCACCATGGCATCGATCAGCAGACCCTGGAGGCGCGGGCCTACGCGGTGGCGCGGCCGTTCCGGCCGCTGCTCGTCAACACCGTGGTGGGCTTCATCGGGCCGGAATACCTCTACGACGGCAAGGAGATCATCCGGGCCGGGCTGGAGGACCATTTCTGCGGCAAGCTCATGGGCGTGCCGCTGGGAGTGGACGTCTGCTACACCAACCACGCCGAGGCCGACCAGAACGACATGGACACCCTGCTGACCCTGCTGGGGACGGCGGGCTGCAACTTCGTCATGGGCATTCCGGGGGCCGACGACGTGATGCTGAACTACCAGTCGACCTCGTTCCACGACTCGCTCTACCTGCGCGAGGTGCTGGGCCTGAAGCGCGCCCCGGAATTCGAGGCCTGGCTCGCGCAGATCGGGCTCACCGACGCGGACGGCACCCTGCTGCCGGAGGGGCCGAGCGCCCGCCTCATCGCCGCCGCCCCCGGCCTGGGCGATCGGGGGATGGCCGCATGAGCGACGATCACACCACGACGGACGCCGATCCCTGGGCCCGCCTCGCGCGGCTTACCCCCGCCCGCATCGGACTCGGACGGGTCGGCTCCGGCCTGCCGACCCGCGAGGTGCTGCGCTTCGGCCTCGCCCACGCCCAGGCCCGCGACGCCGTGCACACGCCCCTCGACGGGGAGACGGTCAGGGCCGGCATCGCGGCGCTCGGCTTCGACACCCTGGCGCTGGCCTCCGCCGCGCCGGACCGGGCGACCTACCTGCGCCGCCCCGACCTCGGCCGTGCCCTCGGGGACGAGGCGCAGGCCGCCCTCGCGGCCCGGGGCGACGGGCCGGTCGACCTCGCCCTGGTGGTCGCGGACGGGCTCTCGGCGCGGGCGGTGCACGAGGGCGCGGCCGGCTTCCTCGCCGCCTTCCAGCCGCACATCGCGCGCGCCGGCTGGCGCCTCGCCCCCATCGTGGCGGCGACGCAAGCCCGGGTCGCCCTCGGCGACGGCATCGGCGCTGCGCTGAAAGCCCGCGCCGTGGTGGTGATCATCGGCGAGCGGCCCGGCCTGTCCTCGCCGGACAGCCTCGGGCTCTACCTCACCTTCGGCCCGCGGGTGGGGCGCTCGGATGCCGAGCGCAACTGCATCTCGAACGTGCGCCCGGCCGGGCTCTCGCACGAACTGGCCGCGTTCAAGCTCGACTGGCTGCTGACCCAGGCCTTCGCCCTGGGGATCTCGGGCGTGTCCCTGAAGGACGGCAGCGGGCCGGCCCTGGAGGCGGCGCCGGACCCGACGAAGCTCGGGCCCGGCCCGACGGGGCAGCCGCCCGCCTGAAGGCCCGGCCAAGCTCCGCCAAGACGCCGGAGCGCGAAAACCGCTGCGGGCGCAGGTTGTTCGGAAGGTTTTCCGCACCAAAGCGTGGCTGTGGCGGGGTCGCAACACCCTGAAAGCATCCCGACTTTGCCTTGGGAGACCCCTTTCGCCGCCGCGATCCCGCCATAAACCGGGACCACCTCAGCAACCGCGGTAAACGATAGTCCCCCCAACGCTTTACCGCGGAGTTCAGACGCTTTCCGAGAAACGGTCCGGTGGGACCGCGCGCCGTGGGTTTCCCCGGAACGCACCCACCTGTCCGCGGTCGCCCCGAGCTCACCCATGCGGATCAGGCCGGGGCGGCGAGACACCACGATGGACGCGCGTAAAACCGACAAGTCGAAGCTTCCGAGCCGCCATGTCACGGAGGGGCCCGAGCGCGCCCCCCACCGCTCGTACCTCTACGCCATGGGCCTCACCCGCGAGCAGATTCACCAGCCGCTGGTGGGCGTCGCCTCGTGCTGGAACGAGGCCGCGCCCTGCAACATCTCGCTGATGCGCCAGGCGCAGGCGGTCAAGAAGGGCGTCTCGGCCGCCAACGGCACCCCGCGCGAGTTCTGCACCATCACGGTGACGGACGGCATCGCCATGGGTCATGCCGGCATGCGCGCCTCGCTGCCCTCCCGCGAGGTCATCGCCGATTCAGTCGAGCTGACCATGCGGGGCCACGCCTACGACGCCCTCGTGGGGCTGGCCGGCTGCGACAAGTCCCTGCCCGGCATGATGATGTCGATGGTGCGCCTCAACGTGCCGGCGATCTTCATCTATGGCGGCTCGATCCTGCCCGGCTCCTTCCGGGGTCGCCCGGTGACGGTGCAGGACCTGTTCGAGGCCGTCGGCAAGGTCGCGGTCGGCGACATGTCCCTCGACGATCTCGACGAGCTGGAGCAGGTCGCCTGTCCTTCGGCCGGAGCCTGCGGCGCGCAGTTCACCGCCAACACCATGGCGACCGTCTCCGAGGCCATCGGCCTGGCGCTGCCCTATTCGGCCGGAGCCCCGGCGCCCTACGAGATCCGCGACAGATTCTGCATGACCGCGGGCGAGAAGGTGATGGAGCTCATCGCCAAGAACATCCGCCCGCGCGACATCGTCACCCGCAAGAGCCTGGAGAACGCGGCGGCCGCCGTCGCGGCCTCGGGCGGCTCCACCAACGCCGCCCTGCACCTGCCGGCGATCGCCCACGAATGCGGCATCAAGTTCGACCTGTTCGACGTCGCCGAGGTGTTCAAGCGGACGCCCTACATCGCCGACCTGAAGCCGGGCGGGCGCTACGTCGCCAAGGACATGTTCGAGGTCGGCGGCATTCCGCTCCTGCTCAAGACGCTGCTGGATCACGGCTTCCTGCACGGCGACTGCATGACCGTGACCGGCCGCACCATGGCGGAGAACATGGAGAAGGTGCATTGGAACCCGGACCAGGACGTGGTCCGCTCCGCCGCCACGCCCCTGACGCCGACCGGCGGCGTCGTCGGCCTGCGCGGCAACCTCGCCCCCGAGGGCGCCATCGTGAAGGTGGCGGGCATGTCGGAGGACAAGCAGGTCTTCACCGGCCCGGCCCGCGTCTTCGACGGCGAGGAGGCCTGCTTCGAGGCGGTCCAGAAGCGCACCTACCGGGAAGGCGAGGTGCTGGTCATCCGCTACGAGGGTCCGAAGGGCGGCCCCGGCATGCGCGAGATGCTGTCCACCACCGCCGCCCTCTACGGGCAGGGGATGGGCGACAAGGTCGCGCTGATCACCGACGGACGCTTCTCGGGCGCCACCCGCGGCTTCTGCGTCGGCCATGTCGGCCCCGAGGCGGCGATCGGCGGCCCGATCGGCCTGATCCAGGACGGCGACGTCATCACCCTCGACGCCATCAAGGGCACGCTCGACGTGGCCGTGACCAACGAGGAATTCGCCAAGCGCCGGGCCGCCTGGACCCCGCGCACCAACTCGGCCACCTCCGGCTACCTGTGGAAGTACCAGCAGACCGTCGGTCCGGCGGTGAACGGCGCGGTGACCCATCCGGGCGGCGCCGAGGAGACGCACACCTATGCGGACATCTAGGACAGCCCACGGCCGCGCCCTGCGGCCGGTCCGGGCCGCCCGGGATCGGCCGCTGGCGCTGCGCGTCCGTCGGCTCGCGGCGGCGGCGGGGCTCGTGTTCCTCGGCGCCGGTCCGGCGATGGCGCTCGACGCCACCGTGCGGACACCCGTGCCGACCGGCAACTATCGCAGCGCCCGCGAGGCCCTGCGCACGGGCGTGCGCGACTACAATGCCGGCGACAAGGTCGGCGCCGCACGCGCCCTGGAATATGCCGCCGACCAGGGCCATGCCCTGGCGCTGTGGAAGCTCGGCCGCATGTATGCGGAGGGCGACGGCGTGCCCCACGACGACCTCAAGGCGTTCGAGTTCTTCTCGCGCATCGCCGACGATCCGACCGACGAGGGGCCGGATGCCCAGAACTCGGGCGTGGTCGCGAGCGCCTTCACGGCGCTCGGGGCCTACTTCCTCGACGGGATCAAGGGCACCTACGTGCGCCCGAATCCCGAGCGCGCCTACGACATGTTCAACTATGCCGCCTCGTATTTCGGCGACCCGAACGCGCAGTACAATCTCGGCCGCCTCTACCTCGACGGCACCGGCGTCGACACCGATGCGCGCCAGGCCGCGCGCTGGTTCAACCTCGCCGCCGAGAAGGGTCATGCCCCGGCCCAGGCCCTGCTGGGCCAGCTCCTGGTCAACGGCCAGGGCGTACCGGCCCAGCGCGCCCGCGGGCTGATGTGGCTGTCGATGGCCCGCGACGCCGCACAGGGGCGCAAGGACGACTGGATCGTCGCCCTCTACGAGAAGGTCTGGGCCTCGGCGAGCGAGGAGGACCGCGCCGCCGCGATGGAGCAGGCCTCCCAGGCCAGCGCGCAGGTCACCGGCTCGGCCCGCCGCCGCCGCTGACCCGCGCGGGATCGGATGGATCCCGCAGCGAATTCGAGCGGAACCGTCAGTTCGCGCTCGTCCGCGCCGCCAGGGCGGTGACGAAGGACGGCCGCGCCAGGATGGCGTCGACATAGGCCGCCAGCTTGGGCCAGCGCCCGGCATCGACCCGCTCGCCCGCCAGATGCAGGTTGTGGAAACCCGTCACCACCGAGATGTCCGCGATGCTGAAGGCATCACCGACGAGGTAGGGCCCGTCGATCTGCGCCTCCAGGTAATCGTAGATGGGCGGCAGTTCCTCGGTCAGCGCCTTGGTGACGGCGGCCTCGTCGCCGGGCTTGCCCTGCATCTTCGGCTTCACGACCCGGTTGGCGAACGGCTTGATGATCACGTCGAACATCTCGGTGTCGCCGTACTTGTCGAACCAGATCGCGCGGCCGAGCGCCTTGGCGTCGGTCGGGTACAGCGCCGGGCTCGGAACCTTCGCTTCGAGATAAGTCAGGATCGCCGAGGAATCGGCGAGCAGAAAGCCGTCATCGTCGAAAGCCGGGATCTTGCCGAGCGGACTCGCCGCCTGGAAGGCCGGATCCGTGTCGTGGAAGAACAGCGGGATGTGCTCGAAATCCTGGCGCTTCTCGGCCAGGGCGACGAGGACCTTGCGGACGTAGGGCGAATAACCGGTGCCGTAGAGTTTCACGCGGGGGTTTCTCCTGGTGGATGGGGCAGCGTCTGCGCATAGAGACAGCGTAGCCCAACCCCCGGGGGAGCCGTTCGTTCGCTCACGCGTCGGTGAGTTCCACCGTCACCGGTACGTGGTCGGAGGGCTTCTCCAGGCCGCGCAGGTGCTTTTGCACCGAGGCCGAGACCAGCCGGTCGGCGGCCTGAGGCGAGAGCAGCAGGTGGTCGATGCGGATGCCGGCATTCCGGTTCCAGGCGCCGGCCTGGTAGTCCCAGAAGCTGTAGAGGCCCGGCCGCGGATCGCAGGCGCGGACCGCATCCGTGAAGCCCTCGGCCAGGAGGGCGCGGAACGCCGCCCGGCTCTGAGGCAGGAACAGCGCGTCCGCGCGCCAGGCCTCGGGATCGGCGGCGTCCTCGGGCTCCGGGATGACGTTGTAGTCACCGGCCAGGACCAGCGCCTCCTCGGTCTCGCGCAGAGCCCGCGCGTGGGCGCGCAAGCGCTCCAGAAAGCCGAGCTTGTAGGGGTATTTCGGGGTGTCGACCGGGTTGCCGTTCGGCAGGTAGATCGAGGCGACGCGGACCGGCCGCACGCCCTCGCCGGAGATCAGCGCCTCGATGTAGCGGGCCTGCTCGTCGGTGTCGTCGCCCGGCAGGCCGCGGCGGATCTCGGACATGGCGAGCGGTGCCCGGACCAGCAGGGCGACTCCGTTATAGGCCTTCTGACCGAGCGTCTCGACCGCGTAACCCGCCGCCTCGATCTCGGCCCGGGGAAAGCCCTCGTCCTGACATTTCAGCTCCTGCAGGCAGACCACGTCCGGCTTGGCGTCGTCGAGGAACCCGACGAGGTGCCCGACGCGCTGCTTGATCGAGTTGACGTTCCAGGTGGCGATCCGCATGGGCAGGGGGTCTCTGAGGGCGTTTGCGCGCGAAGGTCCGTCATCGGGCCTTCGCTTCCGGCTGGCAAGGCTCGAAGCGGGCAAGGCTCCCGGAGCACAAGGCTTGAGGCCTGGGATGGAGGGCCGGATGGCCGGGGACTGGTGGGCACCGATCTGCGCCTATTGCGAGCGGTCCGATCCGGGCTTCTGGGCGGAGCCGGTCAACGCCCTGTCGAACGGGGCCTTCCTGGCCGCTTCCGCCGCCGTGGTCTGGCGGATTCGGCGCTCGGGACGCTCCGACGGACCGGCGCTGCTCCTCGGCGCCCTGATGGCGGTGGTGGGCCTGGGCTCGTTCCTGTTTCACACCCTGGCGGTGCGCTGGTCGCTGCTGGCCGACGTGATCCCGATCGCGCTGTTCATCCACGGCTACGTCCTGCTCGCCCTGCGGCGCTTCTTCGGCCTCGGCCTCACGCCCGCGCTCCTGGCCACCCTGGCCTTCGCGGCCTTCGGCTTCGGCCTGGAGCCGGCCCTCGACGCGCTCACCGGCCGCTCGACGGAGGTGCTCACCAACGGTTCGGTCGCCTACCTTCCGGCCATCCTGGCGCTGGCGGGCGTCGCCGCCGGCCTGCTGCGGCCCCAGGCTTGTGCCCTCGGCCCGGCCCGCGCCGAGGCCGGGCGGGCGCTCCTGTGGATCGCGGCCCTGTTCTGCCTGTCGCTGACCCTCCGCACCCTGGACCGGGCAATCTGCCCGGTCTGGCCGCTGGGCACCCATGCCCTGTGGCATGTCCTGAACGCGGGCGTGCTCTTCGGGCTGACCCTCACCGCCGTCCGCTACCGCCGGCGCGGTGCGTGACCCGCACGGACGGCGGCGGACCGCCGTTTTGTTGCGCCCCCCGACAATTCGTTGCAGAAGATCGGGCCGCGTCGAGCGCGGCGCACGCATCCGCCGATCGACGCGAGACCCCCGCCGGGTTCACCGCCGGCGCGGCAGGTCCACGGCGCGACAGAGTGACGGACAGACAGCCATGACACAGAGCCTTCGCCTCGGCGTTGCCGGCCTCGGCACCGTGGGCGCCGCCGTCGTCCGCATGGTCGCCCGCCGGGCCGAAGCCCTCGGGCAGACCAGCGGGCGGGCGATTCGCGTCACCGCCGTCTCGTCGCGCGACAAGGGCCGCGACCGGGGCCTCGACCTCGCGGGCGTGAGCTGGTTCGACGATCCGGTGGCTTTGGCGCGCTCGGGCGAGGTCGATTGCGTGGTGGAGCTGATCGGGGGTGCCGAAGGCCCGGCCCGGGCCACCGTCGAGGCCGCCCTCGCGGCCGGCAAGCACGTGGTCACCGCCAACAAGGCACTGCTCGCCAAGCACGGCGCGGCCCTGGCCCGGCAGGCCGAGGCGGCGGGCGTGGCCCTGGCCTACGAGGCCTCCGTCGCGGGCGGCATCCCGGTGATCAAGGCCCTGCGCGAGGGCCTGACCGGCAATGCCGTGTCGCGCGTCTACGGAATCATGAACGGCACCTGCAACTACATCCTGACCCGGATGGAGCGCGAGGGCCTGACCTTCGAGGCCTGCCTCAAGGACGCCCAGGCCCTGGGCTATGCCGAGGCCGACCCGACCTTCGATGTCGAGGGCTTCGACACCGCGCACAAGCTCGCCATCCTGACCAGCCTCGCCTTCGGCACCGAAATCGACGCCGAGGGCGTCTCGGTCGAGGGCATCTCGGCGATCCAGCCCCTCGACCTGACCATGGCGGAGGAACTCGGCTACCGGATCAAGCTGCTCGGCGTGGCCCAGGCGGCGGCCGGCGGCATCGAGCAGCGGGTCCACCCGACGATGGTGCCGAAATCCTCCGCCATCGCGCAGGTCATGGGCGTGACCAACGCGGTCACGATCGACGCCGACGCGGTGGGCGAGCTCACCCTGATCGGCCCCGGCGCCGGGGGCGAGGCCACCGCCTCGGCCGTGGTCGCGGATATCACCGACATCGCCGCCGGCACCCGGCGCCCGACCTTCGGGCGGGCCGCGGCCACCTTGAGCCCGTCGCAGCGCGTCGCCATGCAGCGGCACGAAGGCGGCTACTACATCCGCCTCACCGTGCACGACCGCCCCGGCGTCGCGGCCGGCGTCGCCACCCGCATGGCTGAGCGCGACATCTCGATCGAGAGCATCCTGCAGCGCCGCTCCGAGAGCGCCGCCACGAAGGACCCGCACGGCCGCTCGGGGCAGCCGGTGCCCCTGGTGCTGATCACCTACGCGGCCACCGAGGGCACCATCCGGGCGGCCCTCGATGCCATCGCGCAGGACGGGTTGCTGGCCGAGGCGCCTCAGCTGATCCGGATCGAGCGCGAGTAGCGACGGTTCCGTCCGGTTTGGTACGGTGTGTGGACCCACGACGATAAAGTGCGTGCTCGCGGCGAAACTTCGTGCCTCGCTCGCATTTTAGTTCATAAGGAGCGCCCGTAGAGAGGCGCAGGGGCGCGAGGCTCACATGTCCGGTGGCAATTTGGAATCGCGCGTGCCGGTGGCCCGCTCGCTGACGCTCGAACTCGCGCGCGTCACCGAGCGCGCGGCCATCGCGGCGGCCCGCCTGCGGGGGCAGGGCCGCGAGAAGGAGGCCGACCAAGCCGCCGTCGACGCCATGCGCCTCGAACTCAACCTCCTGCCCATCGACGGCACCGTGGTGATCGGCGAGGGCGAGCGCGACAACGCCCCGATGCTCTACATCGGCGAACGCCTCGGCACCGGCCACGGCCCCAAGGTCGACATCGCGGTCGATCCCCTGGAGGGGACCACCCTCTGCGCCAAGGACATGCCCGGCGCCATCGCGGTGACGGCCCTGGCGGAGGCCGGCTCCCTGCTGGCCGCGCCCGACGTCTACATGCAGAAGATCGCCATCGGGCCCGGCTATCCGGCCGGCCTCGTCGACCTCGACGCCAGCCCGGCCGACAACATCGCGGCACTCGCCCGGCACAAGGGCGTCGATCCGGCCCAGATCACCGCGATCATCCTCGACCGGCCGCGCCACATGCAACTCGTCGCCGCCGTGCGGGCCACGGGGGCGGGCATCCGCCTGATCTCGGACGGCGACATCGCGGGCATCATCCACACCGCCAATGCCGACGCGACGGGGGCCGACATCTATCTCGGCACCGGTGCCGCGCCGGAGGGCGTCATCGCCGCCGGCGTGCTCCGCTGCATCGGCGGCCACATGCAGGGCCGCCTGATCCTCGACAGCCACGACAAGCGCGAGCGCGCCGCCCGGATGGGCATCAGCGATCCGAACCGGAAATACGAGCTGCGCGACATGGCCCGCGGCGACGTCATCGTGGCGGCCACCGGCGTCACCGACGGCGCCCTGCTCAGGGGCGTGCGCTTCAAGCCCGGCATGATCGAGACCGAGACCGTGGTCTACCGCTCGGCCACCGGAACGGTGCGCCGCATGCTGTGCGAGCACCGCCAGGCCGACACCGCTGCGTCGTAGGGATCGGGCGCCGCACGGCGGGCGAACGCGAAGATCTCCCAAACCATCAAAGATCAAGATCGGCGGGCCGAAGACAAACGTCGGTCAGTGCTCGGCGCCGTCAGAGAAAGCACGGCAGAAGTTTCTCACGAAGATTTTTATGGGCCGTGAAACGCTGCTCGTGAGGACCGACGTCGATCTTCATACCTTGGCGCATACCTGGGCTTGAGAAGGTTCTTCCATGAACCCCGGGCCTGTGCCGACGCGGCGGGGCTTCGGACACCCGACGTTCGTTTCGGCAGGCCATCCCATGCTCACCACCATCAAAGGCCGCCTCGTCACGCTCCTCGGCGTGATGGGGCTTCTGCTGCTCGCCGCATCGGGGATCGGCAATCTCGCCCTGTCGGCCAACCACCAGAGCTTCAACGCGGTGTTCGGCGACCGCATCGTGCCGCTGCGCCAGTTCAGCCTGATCCGCGATGCCTATGACGACCTGCTGGCGACTTCGCGCGAACTCCGGAACCGGCACGGGCAGGCCAGCCGCGCGGAGGCGAAGATCGCGGTGGATCTCGGCAGCATCGGGACGCAGTGGTCGGCCTATCTCGCCACCTACCTGACGCCCGAGGAGAAGGACCTCGCCGCCGAGATGCAGCGGCGCATCGACCACAACGGCGCGGTCGCGGCCGACATCCTGCGCCGCCTCGCCGCCGGGGGCACACCGGATTTCGAGGCGACCCATGCGGCGCTGGTGAAGGGCATGGAGGAGGCCAACGCCGTCCTCAGCCGGCTCACCGCCCTGCAGGTCCGCGAGGCGCAGGCCGAGTTCGAGCGGGCCGAGACCGCGTCCGACCGGTCGCGCCTGGCGCTCCTCGTCCTGCTGGCCCTGGCCACCGCCGTGATCGGGGTCGGCCTCTACACCGTGCTGGTCCTGGTGGTGCGCCCGCTCGGCGGTATGACCGGCACCATGGCCCGCCTCGCGGGCGGCGATGTCGACGCCGCCGTCGCGGGGGCGCACCGCCGGGACGAGATCGGCGCGATGGCCCGCGCCGTCCAGGTCTTCAAGGACGCGATGATCGCCAAGCGCGACGCCGATGCCGCCGCGGCCGTCGAGGGCACGGCGAAGATGCGCCGGGCCGAAACCCTGGACGCGGCCACGCGGGCGTTCCAGGCCCAGGTCTCGCATCTGACCCATGGTCTGTCCTCCGCCGCCACCGAGATGGAGGCGACGGCGCGGGCCATGAGCCGCACCGCCGACCAGACGGCCGACCAGGCCTCGCGTGCCGCCTCGGCCGCCGGGCAGACCTCGGCCAACGTCCAGACCGTGGCGGCCGCGAGCGAGGAGATGGCCTCCTCGATCGGTGAGATCGCCGCCCAGGTCGCCCGCTCGACGGCAATGGCCGAGCGGGCCGCCGAGAACGCCGCCGCCACCGACACGATCATGCTCGGCCTCGCCGAGGGCGCCGAGCGCATCGGCACGGTGGTGGGCCTGATCTCCGGGATCGCGGCCCAGACCAACCTGCTGGCGCTCAACGCCACCATCGAGGCGGCCCGCGCCGGGGAGGCCGGCCGGGGCTTCGCCGTGGTGGCGGGCGAGGTCAAGAAGCTGGCATCCCAGACCGCCCGGGCCACCGCGACGATCTCCGATCAGATCACCACGATCCAGGGTGAGACCCGCCAGGCGGTCGCGTCGATCCGGACCATCGGGGCGACCATCGGCGAATTGCGCAGCATCGCGATGGGCGTCGCGGCGGCGATGGAGGAGCAGGGGGCGGCCACCCAGGAGATCGTCCGCAACGTGAACCAGGCCGCCCAGGGCACGCACTCGGTCACCCTCAGCATCGGCAGCGTGACCCAGGCCGCCGGCGAGACCGGTGCGGCGTCCTCCCAAGTCCTGGCCGCCGCCTCCGAGCTGTCGCGCCAGTCCGAACAGCTCGGGGCCGAGGTCGCGGGCTTCCTCGCCACGGTCCAGGCGGCCTGACACCGTAGACAGGCTGGCTGGGCTTGAGACAGGCTGGCTGGGCTTGCCGGGAGCCCGTCTTTCGCGGCTGATGCCGGTGATCGCGAGCGCGTGTGGCATCGGGAGAACGGATGAGCGGGTCACATGACGACCGGTCGGGATGGGGGACGCGACGCCGGTTGCTCGCCGGCGGTCTCGGGGCCGCAGCGCTCGGCGCCCTGACATTCGGCGTTTCGATGTTCGGCGTCGGGACGCGGTCCGAGCCATCGGAGGCGGGGCGGCGGAACCGGGAGATCGCCGACGCGCACTTGGCCAAGCGCCTGCCGGCGATCCGCGCGGCGCTGGCGGAAGCGGCTCCAGGCTTCGTGTTCCTGGCGGGCAACTCGCATGCCGAGCTTGTCGGCGACGTGCTGGCGCGGCGGCCGGACGTGGTCAACGGCGGCATCGGCGGCACCTCGGCCCGCCGTTATGCCGACGTGATCGACGCGTTGGTCTTCCCGGTCCGGGCCGGAATCGCGGTGCTGTTCGTCGGCACGAACGACATCCTGCGCCGGGCCGATCCCCTGTCGACGCGCACGTCCGGCGGATTCGAAGCGGCGGTGGCGCGCATCGTCACCGGGCTGGCGGCGCAGGCGGATCGCGTGCTGGTCGCCGCCGTGCCGCCGATCGGACCGGAGGCGCGAACGGGGCGCGATCCGGCGGCGGTGGCCGCCTACACGGCGATCCTGGAGCGGCTCTGCGCCCGGCACGGATGCCGGGTCTTCGACCCGTTCGCGGAGTTGCGCGACGGGGAACCGGGGCTCACCACCCTGGCGGTGCCGCCGGACGGCGTGCACCTGCAGGACTACGAGGCCCTGGCAGCCGGGATCGCGGCCTATCTGCGGGCGATGGCCGCCGACCGAGCGCCGGACTGAACAGCCGGGCCTTAGTTGAACAGCGACCCGACGCCACCCTGGACGCGGCCGAGGCCCTGCTTGGCGATCGGGTTGCCGGGCTCGATCTGCGCGGCGCGCTGGTAGCTCTCCGTCGCTTCCTTCTTGCGGTTCGACTTCTCGTAGGCGAGGCCGCGATAGGCCCAGGAGGTCGCGTCCTTGTTGTTGACGTTGAGGGCCGCGTTGTAGTCCTCGATCGCCTTGTCGTACTGGTTGGTGGCGATCAGGCTCTGGCCCCGGGCGGCGTAGGGCGCCGCCACGAAGGGGTTGCGGTCGATGGCGGCGTCGAAATCCGCGATGGCCTGGGTGTTCTGGCCCTGCTTCTGCCGGACGAGCCCACGGGCGTGGTAGGCCTCGGCCGATTCCGGCGCGAGGCGGATCGCCTGATTGAGGTCGGTGGTGGCGCCGTCCAGGTCGCCCTGGGCGCGCAGCACGTTGGCGCGGCCGATATAGGCCGGGGCATAGTTCGGATCGGCCGAGATCGACTTCGAGAAATCCTGCAGCGCGGCGTCATTGCGGCCGATCTGGCGGTTGGCGAGCGCGCGGTTGTTGTAGGCCGAGGCCGAGTTCGGGTCGATCTGCACCGCCTTGGTGAAATCGCCGATGGCGTCGTTGAACTGGCCGGCCCGGGCATAGGCCGCGCCGCGCGTCACGTAGGCGGCCGCGTCGTTCGGGTTGCGCTGGATCACGTCGGAGAGCGAGGCGATGTTGACCGTGGTGGCGCCCGTCTGGTCGGATTCGAGCACGGCGAACTGGCGCGACGCGGTGGCGCCGCCGCCATAGGTCTCGCAGCCCGCCAACGCGGCCGCCACGAGCGCCGTGGCCCCGATCAGCCCCGCCTTCGATGCCCGCAGCTTCAAAACCGTCATGGTCCTCGCTCCCCCCGGCATCGCGCGCGATGCCGCCCCCGAATCGATCGCATCCCCGCCCGGCATCCGCCTGGGCGGAACCGGGTGCGCCGGCACCCTCCCGCATCGCGGTGAATGCGCGCTTAAAATCGGCGACAGGTCCCGCTCAAGCGTTCGGATGTGGCGAAGGTATGTCCCGCCGGAAGCCGCGCTTCCGAAAGCATCGCGGACCGGTCAGGCCGGGGTCGGGTGTAGCAAACGGGCCGCGGTTTCGGGCCGGAATCAGGTCTTCGGCAGCAACTCGGTGACGTGCCCCATCTTGCGGCCGGGCCGGGCCTCGCCCTTGCCGTAGAGGTGGAGATGCGCGCCGGGGCGGGCCAGGATTGTGGCCCACGCATCGACATCGTCGCCGATCAGGTTGTGCATCGCGACCGCCATGCCGCCGATCCGCGACGGATCGCCGAGGGGCCAGCCGCACACCGCACGGACATGCTGGTCGAACTGAGAGGCGGTCGCCCCCTCGATGGTCCAGTGACCGGAATTGTGAACCCGTGGGGCGATCTCGTTGACCACGACCCGAGCGGGGCCATCCGCCTGGGGCACCAGGAACATCTCGACGGCCAGCACGCCGACATAGTCGAGCGCCTCGGCGATGCGCCGGGCGATGCCGATGGCGGCGGCCTCCGTCTGCGGCGCGATGCCGGGGGCGGGCACGCGGGTGACCGCGAGAATGTGGTCGCGATGCTCGTTGGCGCAGGGGTCATAGGCCGCGAACGCCCCGTCGGCGCCGCGGGCGGCCACCACCGAGACCTCCGCCTCGAACGGCACGAAGCCTTCCAGGATGCAGGGCGCGCCGTTGAAGTCGGCCAAAATCGCCGCCGCGTCGGCGTCACCCTCGGCCCGGATCATGCGCTGACCCTTGCCGTCATAGCCGAAGCGGCGGGTCTTCAGCACCGCCGGACGGCCGATCTCGGCCAGCGCCCGGGTCAGGTCCTCGGGCGTGTCGACGGCCCGGAACGGTGCGGTCTCGATGCCGAGATCGTTGATGAAGCGTTTTTCGGTGAGCCGGTCCTGGGTCGTCGCCAGGGCGGCGGCGTTGGGATGCAGCGGCGCCTTGGCGGCCAGGGCTTCGGCGGCCTCGGCCGGGATATTCTCGAACTCGTAGGTGACCACGTCGACGCTGGCCGCGAAGCGCGCCAGGGCGGCCACGTCGTCATAGGCCGCGACCGTGCGCTCGGACGACACGTCGAAGGCCGGGCTGTCGGCGTCGGGGGCGAAGATGTGGACCTTGAGGCCGTAAGGCGCGGCCGCGAGGGCGATCATGCGGCCGAGTTGGCCGCCGCCCACGATGCCGAGGGTCGCGCCGGGCTGGAGGGGAGGGCGTGCGGTCACGAACGGGGACTTCTCAAAACGGGCTGCTTTTCCAGGAGTCACGAGGCTTCAGGGGAGATCGCTGCGCGGCGTCTCGGCGACGCTGGCCGTCTGCGCGGCACGCCAGGATTCGAGCCGCGCGGCGAGGTCCGCGTCGGTCAAAGCCAGGATGGCGGCGGCGAGCAGGGCGGCGTTGACCGCCCCCGCCCGCCCGATGGCGAGGGTGCCCACCGGGATGCCGGCCGGCATCTGCACGATGGAGAGCAGGCTGTCCTGGCCGGACAACGCCTTCGATTCGACCGGCACGCCGAGGACGGGGAGGGACGTCATCGCCGCCGTCATGCCCGGCAGGTGGGCGGCGCCGCCGGCTCCCGCGATCACAACCTGGAAGCCTTCCGCCTTGGCGCCCTTGGCGAAGGCCACGAGGCGGTCGGGCGTGCGATGGGCCGAGACGATGCGGTCGTCATGGGCGACGCCGAGCGCATCCAGCGTCTCGGCCGCATGCCGCATGGTCGCCCAGTCCGACTGACTGCCCATGATGATCGCGACCGGGGAGGCTCCCGCCATCGTCGTCACATCCCTTCGCGCACATGCGAGACAAGCCGGGCGACGTGCCGAGGCTACCGGAACGCCGAATACAAAAGCGACGCCGCGCCCGCAAGGGAGCAGGCCAGCGCGGCAGCACGCCGAGGCACCCCCGTGATCAGGCGATGATGTCGGGGGTGATCTGGTCCTCGAGATAGGAGATCCGGTCGCGCAGGGAGAGTTTGCGCTTCTTCAGGCGCTGGATCTGGAGCTGGTCGGCGATCACGCCGAGTTCGAGGGCATCGATCGCCCCGTCGAGGTCGCGATGTTCCTGCTTCAACCGCGCCAACTCGTCGGCCGGTTCCACCGAGGCATCGTTATCGAACTGAACCGCCATCGCACCTGATGTCCCGGGCCACCGTCATGGGGGACCATGCGACAGCCGGTCGGCCCCGGCAAGAACCCGGCCGGGCTCCTGCACAACCATCCGCGGACTCGACCCCGCGCCTGCGCAAAGATCCATCACGCCAAAAATTCATCACGCCAAAAATCCAGCAAGCATGGCCGTCGATACCCTTCGACAGCCGGCTGATCATATGCCAGTCTGGCCCCGTCGAAACGAGACAGGAGACACAGCTCATGTCACTGCAGACGCACCTGACCCAGCTCGCCCGCAAGCACGAAGCCCTCGAGCGGGAGATCCACAACGCCACCGTCCGACCCTCGGCGAACGACCTGCGCATCGCAGAGCTCAAGAGACGCAAGCTCCACCTCAAGGACGAGATGAAC
The DNA here is from genome assembly GCF_055231875.1 of Methylobacterium sp. Ger2507. Lineage (NCBI taxonomy): Bacteria > Pseudomonadati > Pseudomonadota > Alphaproteobacteria > Hyphomicrobiales > Methylobacteriaceae > Methylobacterium > Methylobacterium sp. Ger2507. The sequence continues at coordinate 4,108,410 of NZ_JBUYVC010000001.1, read as the reverse complement.
CGCCTGCGAACCGATACCGACGCGCTGCATTAGCGGCCGTCCCGTTCCTCCCTCGTAGTCTCTAGAGCGTTCGCCGCCGCCGCTGGTCTCCAGGGCGGCGGTTTTCGTTGGGAAGGGACTTTTGTTGGGAAGAGACTCTGTGCCGCTGGTCTCCAGGGCGGCGGTTTTCGTTTCAGATCCTTCAAGCACCACCGCCGGGCAGTCCGGCGGCGAAAAGTCCGGTAGAGTGCCGGGCAAACCGGCGCGCACGACCGGTCGCCCGCAGGATACGCGATGGACGCCACGCCTCACGCCCCGAACCCGCGGCCCGGCCGCTATGCCGAGACCCACGCGGCCTCGCTGGCCGATCCGGAGGCCTTCTGGCTCGACGCGGCACGGGCGATCGACTGGGCCAGCCCACCGACCCGCGCCTTCGATCCGACGCTCGGCGCCTATGGCCGCTGGTTTCCCGACGCGACCCTGAACGCCTGCCACAACGCCGTCGATCGCCACGTCGCCGCCGGGCGCGGCGACCAGGCGGCGATCCTGTACGATTCGCCCGTCACCGGCACGAAGCGCCGAATCACCTACGCGGAGCTGCGCGATTCGGTGGCGGTGCTGGCCGGCGCGCTGCGCGATCTCGGAGTCGGGCGGGGCGATCGCGTGGTGATCTACATGCCGATGGTGCCCGAGGCCCTGTTCGGGATGCTTGCCTGCGCCCGGCTCGGAGCCGTCCATTCCGTGGTTTTCGGCGGGTTCGCCGCCAACGAGCTGGCGATCCGCATCGAGGACGCCGCCCCGAAGGTGGTGCTGGCCGCCTCCTGCGGCATCGAGCCGAGCCGCGTCGTCGCCTACAAGCCGCTGCTCGACGCGGCGCTGGCGGCCTCGACCCACATACCGGCCGCCTGCCTCATCCTCCAACGCCCGCAGGGCCCGGCCGATCTGGTGCCGGGGCGCGACCACGACTGGGCCGAGACGGTAGCGCGGGCCGCCGCCGCGGGCCGGGAGGCCGCATGCGTGAGTGTGGCGGCCACCGACCCGCTCTACATCCTCTACACCTCGGGCACGACGGGGAAGCCGAAGGGCGTGGTGCGGGACACCGGCGGCTACTGCGTGGCGCTGGCCTGGTCGATGCCCAACCTCTACGCCGTGGCGCCGGGCGAGACCTACTTCTGCGCCTCCGACATCGGCTGGGTGGTGGGCCATTCCTACATCGTCTACGCGCCCCTGCTGCAGGGCTGCACGACGGTGCTTTACGAGGGCAAGCCGGTCGGCACGCCCGATGCCGGCGCCCTGTGGCGGGTGGTCTCGGATAACGGCGCCGCCTGCCTGTTCACCGCGCCGACGGCGCTCCGGGCGATCAAGAAGGAGGACCCGCGGGCCGAGCGGGTCGGCGCCTACGACCTCTCGGCCTTCCGCACCCTGTTCCTCGCCGGCGAGCGGGCCGACCCCGATTCGGTGGCCTGGGCCGAACGCACCCTCGGCCGACCGGTCATCGACCATTGGTGGCAGACCGAGACCGGCTGGGCCATCGCGGGCAATCCGGTCGGCCTCGAAGCCTTGCCGGTCAAGCACGGCAGCGCCTGCGTGCCGATGCCCGGCTACGACCTCAAGGTCCTCGACGAGGCCGGCAAGCCGGTGCCCGCCGGCACCATGGGTACCATCGCGCTGAAGCTGCCCCTGCCGCCGGGCTGCCTGCCGACCCTCTGGGGTTCGGAGGCGCGCTTCCGGTCGAGCTACCTCGCCACCTTCCCGGGCTGGTACGACACCTCGGATGCCGGCATCGTCGATTCCGACGGCTACGTCACCGTGCTGGGGCGCACCGACGACATCATCAACGTCGCCGGGCACCGGCTCTCCACCGGCGGCATGGAGGCGGTGCTGGCGAGCCACCCGGACGTCGCTGAATGCGCCGTGATCGGCATCCGCGACGCCCTGAAGGGCGAGCAGCCCTGCGGCTTCGTCGTGCTGAAATCGGGCGTGGACCGGTCGACGGCGGCGATCGAGGCCGAGCTGGTGGCCCTGGTCCGCGACCAGATCGGCCCTGTCGCGGCCTTCAAGCTGGCGCTCACCGTGCAGCGGCTGCCGAAGACGCGCTCGGGCAAGATCCTGCGCGGAACCATGAAGCGCATCGCCGACGGCGAGCCCTGGACGACGCCGCCGACCATCGACGATGCCGGCGTCCTCGACGAGATCGGCGCCAGCCTGAAGGGCCGGGGGATCGGAGGAGGCGGATCGGGGCAGGGGAACCGATCGGGCGGGTAGCCAAGCGCGCGCCGACGCGCCACCTATGCGGGGACGCCGCCGCGCATGCAGCCAGGCCCGTGGCCCAGCCAGCATGCATCCAAGCCGGAGCCCCGCATGAATGCCCGCCTGTTCGAGCCGCTGCGCCTCGACGACCTCACCCTCGACAACCGCATCATCGTCGCGCCGATGTGCCAGTACTCGGCCCATGCGGGCGAGGCCGGCGATTGGCACCTGATGCATCTCGGCCAGATGGCGATGTCGGGCGCCGGCCTCCTCACCCTGGAGGCGACCGCGATCTCGCCGGAGGCCCGCATCTCGCCCACCGACCTCGGGCTCTATTCCGACGAGACCGAGCGGGCGCTCGGCCGCGTCCTCGATGCGGTTCGGGGCTATGCGCCGGTGCCGATCGCCATCCAGATCAACCATGCGGGCCGCAAGGCTTCCAGTCGCGCCCCCTGGGACGGCGGCGCCCAGATCGACCCGGAGGCTCCGGACGGCTGGCGCACGGAAGGCCCCTCGGCCCTGGCGCACGGGGACGGCGAGGTCGTGCCCCACGCCCTCGATTCGGAGGGGCTGAAGCGCATCCGCGACGGCTTCGTCGAGACCGCGCGGCGCGCCCTGCGCCTCGGCGTCGACGGGTTCGAGCTGCACGGCGCCCACGGATACCTCCTGCACCAGTTCCTGTCGCCGCTCTCGAACCAGCGCACCGACCAGTATGGCGGCTCGCTGACCAACCGGATGCGGTTTCCCCTGGAATGCTTCGAGGCGGTGCGCGAGGTCGTGCCGGCCGGCAAGCCGGTCTGGATGCGGGTCTCGGCCACCGACTGGGTCGAGGACGGCTGGACACTGGAGGAGACGGTGGAATTCGCCCACGCCCTGAAGCGCCGGGGCGCGGCGGCGATCCACGTCTCCACCGGCGGCCTCTCCACCCGCCAGCAGATCCCGCTCTCGGCGGGATACCAGGTGCCCTTCGCCGAGCGGATCAAGGCCGAGACCGGTCTCACCACCATCGCGGTCGGGCTCATCACCGAGGCGGCCCACGCCGAATCGATCCTCAAGGAGGACAAAGCCGACGCGGTCTCGCTGGCGCGCGCCCTGCTCTACAACCCGCGCTGGCCCTGGCACGCGGCGGCCGAGCTCGGCGCGCAGGTGCGGGCGCCCCGGCAGTACTGGCGTTCGCAGCCGCGTCAGTTCAAGGACCTCTTCACCGATACCCGGCACGGACAGCGCTGAGCGAGCCCGGCGAAACCTCCCGGCCCTCGGCCGCTTCCCTTCTGTCACCCCGCCGCGGCGGGCGTTTCGCGAGAGACACACGGCATGGACGACGACGACGTCACGACCTTCGCGGTGGAGCGGGTCCGCCTCGACATTGAGAATGGCATCACCCTGATCTCGGGGGCCGACGACGAGGAGGAACCGGCGGGCTACTTCATCATCCAGATCGAGAAGGGCGATCCGGACGGGCCGCTGATCGAGGTCTTCGGCGAGGACCTGACCCAGTCGGACGGCGTCACCGGCCTCGAACTCGGCCTGCGCCACATGCGCTTCGACTTCGACCCGCGCAGCACCATCGGGGCCGAGATGCCCTGCGTGCGGATCGAATCACGCACCGAGATCCCCGAGGGCGTGCGCGCGCGCCTCTCGGTCGCCTTCGGCAAACGGGCCAGGCGGGCCTGACACTCATCCATCACAGAGGCGAGGAGGCGTTCCGTGGAGACCCGAGCCGTGGCGATCAAGGTCGGCGACTACGTCGCATCCGACGACAACGAGGCCACCATGACGGTGGTGGCCCTGGACGGGGACCGGGCCCTGTGCCGCTGGTTCGTGGACGGCGACGTCGATGGCGACGAGCAGGAGGCCTGGATCGACCTGACCGCCCTGACCGTTCTCTAGGACGGAGAGCAACCCGGGAGGGGACATGTCCGAGATCGAGGACAAGCGGCATGAGATCGCCGAACTGATCGCGCTGGAGCTGGGCTTCGGCGACCTCGACGCCGCGAGCGCGGCCGATCGGGCGGTCATCGAGCGGCAGACCGACGAGACCATCGCGGGCTGTGCGGCGGACAGCCCGGAGCCGGCCGACTGCACCGAGGCCAACATCCGCCTGCGCGGCCTGCTCCAGCAGTACCGCGCCCTCCAGATTCTTCGTGACGACCAGATCCTTCGCAGCGATGAGGCCGATGCACGGCTGGCGGAGGAGGGCGAGGTCTTCAGCCGCGAGGACGATGCCTGAGGCCGGAGGTCAGCGCGCCACCGCTCCGACCATCGGGCCGAGGGGGCGGCTGATGTCCTGGCGCTTCATCGACGGGGCATAGAGGCTCGACACGCTGCCGTCGAGAAACAGCGCGTTGCGGCAGCCCAGGCCGTCCTTGAACAGGCGCGCGAAGGCGCCGAAGCTCACCGGACGCTCCGAGATCGCGAACACGGCGGTGCGCCCGTCGTCGCGCACCCCGACGCCGTTGCGGATCTTTTGGCTCGGGCCGTCGGCGGAGATCTTGGGATGGATGTGCCCGTCCACCACGAGCATCGGGCCGGATTGCGTGGCGAAATCGGGCTTGGGCGGGCTGCGCAGGTAGCGGCCCGTCTCCATCACCCCGGCCCGGTCGCCCTTCACCCAGAAGATGCCATTCGGCTTGAGATGGAAATTGCCCGGCCCGTTGGCGGTGGAGACGCCCTTCAGCTCGCGCCCGTCCTCGATGTAGAGCCCGACCGGGGCCTGACCTTTGTCGTACATGCCGGCATTCATGGCGAAGCGGAGGGACGCGCCCTGCTTCTCCGCCAGAGTCGAGAGCGAGGAATAGGGCAGGCCGTCCGCCCCGAGCCAGAACAGGCGCACCCGCTCACGCCGCAGGTCGACCGTGCACACCGTATAGGTCTCGCCCTCCGCCAGGACGGCGCGGCAAGGTGCCGACACCGCGGAGGACACCGGGGCAGGGACCGACGCCGCTTTGGGAGGGGAGGCCGGAGCGGCGAATGCCGTGCCGGTCAGCGCGAGGCCGAGGCAGGCGGCGCGGATCAGGGTCCGGACCTGACCCGGAGAACGGCTCGTCCCAAGGCGAGCCCGCGCGACACCCTGAACCATCATCATCCCGCATGTCCGCCGACCGCGCGCCGAGGGATCGCGGCGGTGGCCCGCTTCCTCGCCCGAAACCGACGCTGATTTCAAGAGCGCCCGCACGCGGGCAATGGGTCAAGTGCGCCCGCACGCGGGCGACGGGCGGAGGTGGGTTTCACGAAAGCGGGAGGGATGCAACGCACCTGAACCGTTTCCGGTGCCACGGCGTTCTCAGTCATAAGGGGACTGTTTTCGATTCTCTCGGAGTATCCTGCGATGAAACGAGTGGTTCTGGCCTCTGCGGCCATGATCGGCGCCCTCGCGATGATCCCGGCCACGGTCGAGGCCCGCGGCTTCCATGGTGGTGGTTTCCACGGCGGCGGATTCGGCGGCGGTGGGTTCCGGGGCGGCTTTGGCGGCGGCGGTTTCCGGGGTGGCTTCGGCGGCTATCGCGGCGGCTTCGGGGGATACCGCCATGCCGGATTCGGCGGCTACCGCGGCGGCTTCGGTGGTTATCGCGGCGGCTATTACGGCCGTGGCTATGGACGCGGTTTCGGCTACGGTCTCGGCGGCCTGGGTCTCGGCGTCGGCCTTGGTCTCGCCGCCGGCGGTCTCTACGGTGGCTACGGCCCGGGCTACGGCTACGGCTACGCCCCCGTCGGCTACGGGGCCTACGATTACGGCTACGGCGGCGGCTGCTACACTGTCCCGCGCGTGCGCTGGACGCCTTACGGCTATCGCCGGGTGCTGATCGAGCGCTGCTACTGAGCCGTTCCGGCGACACGGAAAGGGCCGCTGCGTGCGGCCCTTTTTCGTTGGGCGACGGATTTCCGGCCGATCAGCGACGCCGCTCGTCGCGGCGCTCCATCTTAACGACGCCGCTCGTCGCGGCGCTTGACCTCAGCGACGCCGCTCGTCGCGGCGCATCACCTCAGCGACGCCGCTCGTCGCGGCGCATGGGCATCGCGTCGATGGTGTCGAACAGCGCACCGGCCGCCAGCGGAGATGAGTCGGTCCGTTTCGCCCCGCCGTCCTTACCGACCAGGACGACCCGGAACGTACCGCCCGGCAAACCGAGTGCGCCGCGCAGCCGATGGGCCTCCGGGGTGTCGCCGATGGCCTCCAGGGTTACCAGGTCCCGCTCCCTCACACCCGGCGCGGCCTTCGCCAGAATGGCGCGCTGCGCGGCGAGGTTCGGATCGGCGGCGTCGGGCGCCGAGAGCACCAGAACCCGCGAGACCCAGCGATACCGGGCCAGCGCATCCTCTGCGGCCTCCGCCGCGCCGATCCCCAGCAGCGTCGCACCGATCATCAACCCCAGCCGCATCCGCGTCCTCCCGCCTGAGCGTTCCGATCGGACAACGCGCAACCGCCCCGCGCGGAACCCGGCGCCCGGTTCGTGCGGTCGATTCGACGCGTCGTCTTCGCCCCGCTGCATCCATTTTCGCAATCCGGCCCCCGTTCTCGTTCATGGAACCGCGTTGCGCATTCATCGACGTTTTCTGTTCTTTCGCGTTGCCCATTTTCCGCGTTGCCCGTTTTTCCGCGTTGCCGGCTCTTCCGCCATGTCTGCCATCCGCGTTGTTGACTGCATGCCGGGCCGGCCGTGCCCACCTTCTGGCCCACTCACCCGTTCGTCGATTCGCCCGCCATCGCGCAGGCATGAGAATCCCCGGAGACGCCATGACCGCCGTTCCTGCGACCACCCTCAATCGCCGCATCGTCCTCGCCGCCCGCCCGCACGGCGAACCGAACGCGTCGCACTTCCGCCTGGAAGAGGCACGGATGCCGACCCCGCAGGCCGGCGAGGTGCTGCTCGCCAACCGCTATCTCTCCCTCGATCCCTACATGCGCGGCCGCATGAGCGCGGCGAAATCCTATGCCGAGCCCGTCGCGATCGGCGACACCATGGTGGGGGCCACCGTGGCTGAGGTCGCGGCCTCGAACCATCCCGATTACCGCGTCGGCGAATGGGTGGTGGGGTTCGGCGGCTGGCAGGATTTCTATACCGCGGCGGGTGAGGGCCTGCGCAAGCTCGATCCCGAAGCGGCCCCCGTGACCACCGCCCTCGGGGTCCTCGGGATGCCCGGCATGACCGCCTATACGGGCCTCCTCAACATCGGACAGCCCAAGGCCGGCGAGACCGTGGTGGTGGCCGCCGCCGCTGGACCGGTCGGCTCCCTCGTCGGGCAGATCGCCAAGCGCAAGGGCGCGCGGGCGGTGGGCATCGCGGGCGGCCCCGAGAAATGCGCCTATCTGCGCGAGACCCTCGGTTTCGACGTCGCCCTCGATCACCGGGCCGAGGATTTCCCCGACGCCCTGGCGGCCGCCTGCCCGGACGGCATCGACGTCTATTTCGAGAATGTCGGCGGGGCGGTGTTCGATGCGGTGCTGCCGCTCCTCAACACCTTCGCGCGTATCCCGGTCTGCGGTCTCGTCTCCGGCTACAGCGCCACCGAACTGCCGCCCGGGCCGGACCGGATCCCGCTGCTAATGCGGGCGATCCTGTCGAAGCGCCTGCACGTCCAGGGCTTCATCGTCTGGGATTTCGCCGCCCAGGAGCGGGACTTCCTCGCCGAGGTCGGCAGCTGGCTCCGCGACGGGCTGATCGTCCACCGTGAGGACATCGTCGACGGCCTGGAGAACGCCCCCGACGCCTTCGCGGGCCTGCTGAAGGGGCGCAACTTCGGCAAGCTCCTCGTGCGCCTCGGGTGAGGCCGAGGGCAAGGCGCATCCCCGCGATGCGCCTTGCCAAAAGATGAGAACAAATATAGAACGTGAACCTGCGCGAATCCCGTGAGAGTCACGGGGACAGTTCGCTGGCCGCGATTGCCCGGAGCCGTTCGGAAGCTCATGAAAGGCGACATCGCGGCCGCCGGGAGGACGGGTCCCGGAGCTGCGGCGCATCGTGAGATCGATCGGTAGGAGAGAGCGGCATGGCCGGCAGCGTGAATAAGGTGATCCTGGTGGGCAATCTCGGGCGCGATCCCGAGACGCGGCGCCTCGCCTCCGGCGATCCGGTGGTGAACCTGCGCATCGCCACATCCGAGTCCTGGAAGGACAAGATGTCGGGTGAGCGCAAGGAGAAGACCGAATGGCACTCGGTGGTGATCTACAACGAGAATCTCGCCCGCGTGGCGGAGCAGTACCTGCGCAAGGGCTCGAAGGTCTATATCGAGGGCCAGCTCCAGACCCGCAAATGGGCCGACCAATCCGGCGCCGAGAAGTACACCACCGAGGTGGTGCTGCAGCGTTTCCGCGGTGAGCTAACGCTCCTCGACGGGCGCAGCGGCGGCGGCGAGATGGGCATGGACGAAGAGGGCGGCGGCCAGATCAGCCGCGGCGGCGATTTCGGCGGCGGTGGCGGACGCGGCGGCGACCGGGGCGGGGATTACGGCGGTGGTGGCGGTGCCGGCGGCGGCCGCTCGTCCGGTGGCGGCGGCGATCGCCGGCCCGCATCGGGTGGGGGCAGCGGCGGCTCCAAGCCGAACTTCGACCTCGACGACGATATCCCGTTCTAGAGTTTGTCAGGGATCAGGGGAAACCGGTGATCCCGACCAGACACACGAGAACGGAAGACTCCCGGGCCAAGGTCTTCAAGGCCACGCGCCGTACCGAAGATCGTCCCTCACGGATCAGCCGAGCCCTCGCGGCGGCTGACGGGCGCGGCACCGGGGGTGTCGCGCCCGTTCGCGTTCGGCGGACGGCCGTCTCTCGCCACCCCCGCACGAAAGCGTCCTGGGCGACGCCTGCGCAAACCGTTGGCTGCCAGAGGGTTAAGGCTGATTTGGTGGCCTGCGCCATCGAAATGCGCTATGGCTTTGGGCAGGACCATGCGTGGCCCGGCCCGATCGCCGGTGATGCGCACACACATCCCGTGAGCGGGCGCGCCTGACCGGCGCCGCCGACGCTCCGGGCCTTCGTATCAGCAGAGACCGAAGACCTTGGCAGACAACGAACTTCCGGGCGCCGGCACGCCGCCGCCCGCCTCCGATATCAAGCCCGTCTCCATCACCGACGAGATGAAGCGCTCCTACCTCGATTACGCCATGAGCGTGATCGTGAGCCGGGCGCTGCCGGATGCGCGCGACGGCCTCAAGCCGGTGCACCGGCGCATCCTCTACGCGGCCTACGAGAGCGGGCACCTGCCCGAGCGCAAATACGTCAAGTCGGCCCGCATCGTCGGCGACGTGATCGGTCTCTACCACCCGCACGGCGACCAATCGATCTACGACGCCTTGGTCCGCATGGCCCAGGACTTCTCGATGCGCCTGATGCTCATCGACGGGCAGGGCAATTTCGGCTCCGTCGACGGCGATCCGGCGGCGGCCATGCGCTACACCGAGTCGCGTCTCGCCAAGCCCGCCAACGCGCTGCTGGCGGATATCGACAAGAACACCGTCGACTTCCAGCCGAACTACGACGAGTCGCGCGAGGAGCCGACCGTCCTGCCGGCCCGCTTCCCCAACCTGCTGGTCAACGGCGCCGGCGGCATCGCGGTGGGCATGGCCACCAACATCCCGCCGCACAATCTCGGCGAGCTGATCGACGCCTGCGTCGCCCTCATCGACGAGCCCGGCCTGTCGATCGAGCAGCTCACCGAGATCGTGCCCGGCCCCGATTTCCCCACCGGCGGTTCGATCCTGGGACGGGCCGGCACGCGCCAGGCCTACGCCACGGGGCGCGGCTCGGTCATCATGCGGGCCAAGTCCCACGTGGAAGAGCTGCGCAAGGAGCGCGAGGCGCTGATCTTCACCGAGATCCCGTATCAGGTGAACAAGGCGACTCTGATGGAAAAGATCGCCGAGCTGGTGAAGGAGAAGCGCATCGAGGGCATCTCCGACCTGCGCGACGAATCCGACCGCGACGGCATGCGCATCGTGGTCGAGATCAAGCGCGACGCCATGGCGGACGTGGTGCTCAACCAGCTCTACCGCTTCACCCCGCTGCAATCGTCCTTCGGCTGCAACATGGTGGCGCTGAACGGCGGCCGCCCCGAGCTGATGAACCTGAAGGACCTGCTCCAGGCCTTCATCGATTTCCGCGAAGAGGTGGTGTCCCGCCGGACCAAGTTCCTCCTCAACAAGGCGCGCGAGCGCGCCCACGTGTTGTGCGGCCTCGCCATCGCGGTCGCCAACATCGACGAGGTGATCCGCCTGATCCGGACCTCGCCCGACCCCAACAGCGCCCGCGACGCACTGATGGCGCGCGACTGGCCGGCCCACGACATCGCGCCGCTGATCGCCCTCGTGGACGATCCGCGCCACCGGGTGTCGGATGACGGCACCTATCGCCTGTCCGAGGTCCAGGCCCGCGCCATCCTCGACCTGCGCCTGCAGCGCCTGACCGCCCTCGGGCGCGACGAGATCGGCGACGAGTTGAAGAAGCTCGCCGACGAGATCGCCGACTATCTCGACATCCTGCGCTCGCGCCTGCGCATCATGGGTATCGTCAAGGACGAGTTCGCCGAGGTCCGCGAGGCCTACGCCACCCCGCGCCGGACCATGATCCTCGACTGGGACGCCAACGTCGAGGACGAGGACCTGATCCAACGCGAGGACATGGTCGTCACCGTGTCCCACGCGGGCTACGTCAAGCGCGTGCCGCTCTCGACCTACCGGTCCCAGCGCCGCGGCGGCAAGGGCCGCTCCGGCATGGCGACCCGCGACGAGGATTTCGTCACCCGCCTGTTCGTGGCCAACACCCACACGCCGGTGCTGTTCTTCTCGAACCAGGGCCAGGTCTACAAGGAGAAGGTCTGGCGCCTGCCGATGGCGGCGCCGAACGCGCGCGGCAAGGCGCTGGTCAACATCCTGTCCATGGATGCCGGCACCGAGCGCATCACCACCATCATGCCGCTGCCGGAGGACGAGGCCTCCTGGGAGACCCTAGACGTCATGTTCGCCACCGCCAGCGGCGGGGTCCGGCGCAACAAGCTCTCGGACTTCGTGCAGGTGAACCGCGCCGGCAAGATCGCCATGAAGCTCGATGAGGGTGACCACATCGTCCACGTGGAGATCTGCCGCGCCGACCAGAACGTGCTGCTCACCACGCAGGCGGGCCAGTGCATCCGCTTCCCCGTCGAGGATGTCCGCGTCTTCAAGGGCCGCGATTCCACCGGCGTGCGCGGCATCAACCTGGCCAAGGACGACCGCGTCATCTCGATGACCATCCTCAACAGCTTCGACGCCAGCCCCGAGGAGCGCGCCGGCTACCTGAAGATGCGGCGCGCTGTGATCGGCGACGGCGTCGAGGGCGAGGAGACGACGAGCCCCGAGGCGGAGGAGGGCGTCGCAGAGGCCAGCGCGATCTCGCTCGATCGCTACAACGAGATGGGCGCCAACGAGCAGTTCGTGCTTACGCTGTCGGAGCGCGGATTCGGCAAGCGGACGTCGTCCTACGAATACCGGACCTCGGGCCGCGGCGGCAAAGGCATCACGGCCATGCGGGTCAATGCCCGCAACGGCAACCTCGTGGCCTCCTTCCCGGTCCAGCCCTCCGACCAGATCATGCTGGTCACCGATGGCGGCCAGCTGATCCGGGTGCCGGTGGACGACATCCGCATCGTCGGCCGCGCCTCGCAGGGCGTGACGGTGTTCAACACCGAGAAGACCGAGAAGGTCGTGTCGGTGGAGCACATCGAGGGCGAGGACGAGACCGAGGGCGGCGACGAGGCCGCGTAGGCCACGGCGCACGGCCACGAACGAACGACACGGGCGGGCCTTCGGCGGAGGACCCGCCCGTATCGTTTCCGGGCTGAAGGGTTGCTTCGCGGCTGAGGGGTTCCCTCCCGGCTGAGGGGTTCTCTCCGGGCCGGAGGTTCCGTTTCGAGACGAAATGCTCTACCCCGGGCCGCGATGATCCGCACCGCCCTCTATGCCGGCTCGTTCGACCCGGTCACGAACGGACACCTCGACGTCATCCGTCAGGCGTGCCGGCTCGTGCACACCCTCGTCATCGCCATCGGTGTGCATCCCGGCAAGGCGCCGATGTTTTCGCCCGAGGAGCGGGCGGAGCTTCTGCGCCTCACCTGCGAGCCCCTGGCCGAGGCCGAGGGCACGGCGCTGACGATCGTGACCTTCGACGACCTCGCGGTGACGGCGGCGCGACGGGTCGGCGCCAGCGTCTTCATCCGCGGCCTGCGCGACGGCACCGACCTCGACTACGAGATGCAGCTCGCGGGCATGAACGGCGCCATGGCGCCGGAGGTGCAGACCGTGTTCCTGCCTGCGTCCACGGGCGTCCGGCCCATCACCGCCACCCTGGTCCGCCAGATCGCCGCCATGGGTGGCGATGTTTCGCCGTTCGTGCCGCAGGTGGTGGCGACGCGCCTCGCGCAGCGCTTCGGCACGGCCTGAACGCCACTGATTCCCTCCGTCACGTCCAACGAGAGACCGCTGATTCTCATGACTTCTGGCAAAAAGACTTTCGGACTCAACCGCCGGGTCGCCCTTCTGGCCGTGGCCGGCCTGCTGGCGACCGCACCGGCGGCGCGGGCGGCGGACGAGAACACCGTCTACCTGGACACCAAGGACGGCCGCGTCACCATCGAGCTGCGGCCCGAGCTGGCGCCGAAACACGTGGCGCAGCTCAAGACCCTGATCAAGCAGGGCTTCTACAACGGCCTCAAGTTCCACCGGGTGATGGACGGCTTCATGGCCCAGACCGGCGACCCGAAGGGCAACGGCACCGGCGGCTCGAGTCTGCCCAACATTCCGGCCGAGTTCTCGCAGGCCTCGTTCCGTCGCGGCACGGTCGGAATGGCCCGCTCGTCGGACCCGAATTCGGCCAATTCCCAGTTCTTCATCTGCCTCGGCGACGCGCCGTTCCTGAACGGCCAGTACACGGTGGTGGGGCTGGTCTCCTCCGGGATGGAGGCCGTCGACGCGATCAAGAAGGCCGCCCCGGGCGCGCCCGGCGGCGCGGTCCAGAACCCCGACAAGATCGTGAAGATGCAGATGGCACAGGGGGCCAAGTAAGGTGCGGCAGGGCGGCCTGCGGAGCGCCCTGATCGGAGCGGCCACGCTCACGGTCTCGGCCGTCGCGCAGGCCGCCCCGTCGACCGGCCCGCTGAGCCTTCCCGAAACCCTGCGCGGCACCGTCCGGGTGCCGGTCCCGGGCCGGGCGGACGCGCGGTCGCCCGCTGATACGCTCCGAAGCCTGTATCCCGTCCTCGCCGCCTGCTGGAAAATCCCGCAGGGGCTGACGGGTTTGGGGCGCGCCGAGATCACGACCCGCTTCGCGCTCCGGCGCGACGGCAGCGTCATCGGCGCGCCGCGCGTCACCTACGCGACGCAGGATTTGGATACCCGTGCCGACCGCATCCTCACCGATGCGACCCTGGCGGCGATCCGGCGCTGCACGCCGGCCCGGATCACCCCCGCCCTCGGCGCGGCCATTGCGGGGCGCCCCATCGCGCTCCGCTTCATCTACCAAGGACCCAAGGGACAAGGAGTCTAGACCCATGGCAGAGACCGAGACCATCATCCTGGAGACCACCAAGGGCCGCGTCGTGATCGGGCTCCGCCCCGACCTCGCCCCCAGCCACGTCGAGCGCCTGAAGACGCTCGCCGGACAGGGCTTCTATGACGGGGTGCCGTTCCACCGCGTCATCGACGGCTTCATGGCCCAGACCGGCGACCCGACTGGCACCGGCTCGGGCGGCTCCGACCTCCCCGACCTGAATGCCGAGTTCAACGCCGAGCCGCACGTGCGCGGCACCTGCTCGATGGCCCGCACCAACTTCCCGCACTCGGCCAACTCGCAGTTCTTCATCTGCTTTGGCGATGCCCGCTTCCTCGACAAGCAGTACACCGTCTGGGGCAAGGTGGTTGAGGGCATGGACGTGGTTGACACCCTGAACAAGGGCGAGCCGCCGCGCACCCCCGACAAGATCGTCAAGGCGACCGTCGGCGCCGCCTGATCCGACCCGGATCGACCGGTCTTCGGGGAACGCTTCTTCGAGAACGGTTCTTGGGGAACGGTTCTTGGGGAACGCTTCTTCGGGAACGATCGATCTTGAAAGACGTGTCCGCGCGAGAGCGCGGGCACGTCTTTCGTTTTACGGGGTCCGTCCTCAATTCCCGCCGCACCCGGTCCCGTCGCCGACCGGCCGGGCGATCACGGCCCGGCCATGTCGGCCAGGACCGCCTCCGCCGCGACCAGGTCCTCCGGCGCATTGATGTTGGCGAACGGATCGTAGGGTTCCACCGGCCACGATACCGCGACGGCCGCGTGGCGCCTCAGGAAGGCGCCGACCCGGCGCTCGCCCCGCACCACGAGGGCCTCGCGCAAGTCCGCCCGCAGGGCCACCGGCCACAGCGCCACCGTGAAGTGTTCGCGCGCGCCCGAGGCCGCCATCGCGATGGTGCCGACCGGTTCGGCCGCGTCGGCGAGTCGGGCGACGAGGTCGAGGGGCAGGAACGGCGCATCGCCCGAAACGCTGGCGAGATGGGTCACCACCGGATGGTGGGACGCCGCGTGATCGAGGCCGGCGAGAATGCCGGCCAGGGGACCCGGGTGGTCCGGAACGCCGTCGGGCACGACCGTGCCGGGAAACCCCGGAAACCGCGCCGGGTCGCCATTGGCGTTGAGGATCAGGCCGGCCCCGCATTGCGGCGCCAAGCGCGACACCACGCGGTCGAGGAGGGTGCGGCCGCCGAGCTGGCGCAGCGGCTTGTCGCCGCCGCCCATGCGTCGCGAGAGCCCTCCGGCGAGGACGACGCCCAGCACCGGTGGCATCGGCCTACTCGATGACGATGCGGGGGGCTGCGCGCGGGGCCGGGCCGCCGGTCAGGTTGGCCCAGAGCTTGGCGGCGATGCCGCGATAGACCTGCGCGTGCGGCCCGTCCGGGTCCACCGCCACCACGGGGCGGCCGGCATCGGAGGTCTCGCGGATGGTCATGTTCAGCGGCACCTCGCCGAGGAACGGCACCTCCAGGCGCTCGGCCTCGGCGCGGGCGCCGCCATGCCCGAAGATGTGCGAGGCAGTGCCGCAATGTGGGCAGATGAAGGTCGCCATGTTCTCGATGACGCCGAGGATCGGCACCGCGACCTTACGGAACATGGTGACGCCCCGGCGGGCGTCGATCAGGGCCAGATCCTGGGGCGTCGAGACGATGACGGCGCCGGAAAGCGGCGTCGCCTGCGCCATGGTGAGCTGGGCATCGCCGGTGCCGGGGGGCATATCGACCACCAGCACGTCGAGTTCGCCCCAGGCGACTTCGCGCAGCATCTGAGTGATGGCGGATTGGACCATCGGACCGCGCCAGATCATCGCCGTCTCGGGTTCGATCAGGAAGCCGATCGACATCACCTTGATGCCGAAGCCCTCCATCGGGGCGAGCAGGCGCTCCTCGATGACGCGGGGCTTGCCCGACAGGCCGAACAGCTTCGGCACCGAGGGTCCGTAGATGTCGGCATCGAGCAGACCGACCTTCAGGCCCTGCGCGGCGAGCGCGAGGGCGAGGTTGCAGGCCGTGGTGGACTTGCCGACGCCGCCCTTGCCGGAGGCGACCGCGACGATGTGGCGGACGCCCGGCAGGGCCGGGCCGGTGCGAGGCGGCGGGGCCGCCGCTGCGCGACCGGAGGCGGGGGGCTGGGGCGGCGGCGGCGTCTGGGCCGATTGGTTCGGGCCGCGCTCCGAGGTCAGGCTCGCGAACACGCCGGAGACGCCCGGTGTCGCCAGGAGCGCGCCCTCCGCCCGGCGCCGGATCGGCTCGAACCGCTCGGCTTCGCTCGGGTCGATCAGGATCGAGAACATGACCCGGTTGGTCGGATCCACCACCACCTGCGACAGGCGGCCGGAGGCCGGCAGGGTGGTCCCGGCCGCGTCCACGGTCACGGTCGAGAGCACCTTCAGGACGTCGTCACGGGTGATCGCCAAGGGGCCGGCTCCTTACCGCGTCCGGCCGAAACGGCTGGGGCGGGAGACTAACGGGGAAGCGCGGATCGTCCGGCGGCGGCCGTCCCATCCACGGGGAACCCATGCGACAGCACAGGCGCCGCCCGAGCGCAAGGCTTGCCCGGCCTCCCGGGGGCGAGACCGCGGGTCGCGGGTGGGCGCTGGCCGGATCGGGACGAGGGCGCCGGCATCATCCGCCAAGATCCGGGTTTCAGAGACTTCATTCAGATTTCGCTAGGCATGAGGCGAGGGGACGAGGGGGACTTTGCGTCCACCCGCCCCTCGGCAACGTTCGATAGGCCACATAAGGAGGGCGCCGGACGGCGGCCTCGCTCCTCTCAGGATCGACCATTCGTGTTTCATTGGTTGCGTTTTCGGTTTCCGACTTCGGTACGGGGCTCGCAGGTCCGTGCGCGCGGTGACGTCGCCGACGGCGACCTGACGATGAGCCGCACGCTGCTGCGGTTCTCGCGGCCCGTCTCGGCCCGCTTCGAGATCGACACCGGCCGGGAGCGGGCGCTGCATCTGCGCCGCACGATCCTGATCGGCCTCGTGTTCCACAACGCCTACAATCTCACGACGGCGCTGCTGATGCCCGGCATGCTGCCCCTGGCGATGGGCCTGAGACTGCTGCTGGTCACGCCGATCGGCCTGCTGCTGGCCTGGTCGGTGACCCGGATGTCGGGTCCGCGACGCGAGCGCATGGTCACCGCCACGATGCTGCTGGTGACGGCGGTGCCGATCCTGCTGTTCAGCCTCGAGCGCGAGACGGTGAGCGCCGTCTGCTACATCGAGTATCCGCTGATGATGGTGTTCGCCACCATGATGCTGGTGCTGCGATTCCCGCACGCTCTCATCCTCACCGGCCTCAGCGCGGCGGCGTCCTTCGCCAGCATCGGGCTGCGCTCGGACCTCTCGTCCGAACTCGCCCTCTGCCTCGCCTTCCAGACCCTGACCGGCAGCTTCTTCGTGCTCTACGGCAACCACCAGATCGAAGGGGTCCGGCGGCGGGCCTACCTGGTTTCGCTCCGCGAGATCCTGCGCTCGGCCGGCCTGGAGCAGGACCGGCGGGTGCTCACCGTCCTGTCCGAAACCGACGCCCTGACGGGCCTGGCCAACCGCCGCGCCCTGGATTCCGCCCTGGCCGCCACCGCCGGGGAAACCCGCGGAATCGCCCTGCTGATGATCGACGTCGATCACTTCAAGCGCTTCAACGACGCCTATGGCCATCCGGCGGGCGATGCCTGCCTGCGCCGGATCGCCGAATCCCTGTCCGGCGAGACGCGCAACGGCCGCGATTGCGTGGCGCGCTACGGCGGCGAGGAATTCTCGATTCTCATGCGGGGCTGCGATGCCCGGGCGGTCGACCGCGTGGTGCGACGGCTGCGGGCCGGCATTGCCGGGCTGGCCATCCCGCATGGCGGGCGCGGCGATGGCCACGGTCTCGTCACCGTGAGCATCGGGATCGCGGTCGCGGGATCGGGCCGGGCGACGTCGGCCGACGAACTTCTCCGCGAGGCGGACGGCGCCCTCTACGAAGCCAAGCGCCACGGCCGAAACTGTCACGTGGTGCGATACATCGGCGGGGCCACCATGATGCCGGAGGACCGGCGTCTCGGACGGCTCGGGGCGATGCGCCGCCAGCCGCCGCGCGTCACGCACCAGACCGCGGCCCCGACCAAGATGGCCTCGGCGACCAAAGTGGGCCCCCCGATCAAGCCCCCCGCGCTCGCCTCCGAAACCAATGCCGCCCTCGCCCGTTGAGGACACGATCCGGTTGCGTGCGAGCGCGCCGGGATGCCGTTCGACGAGTTGGAGATGACGATCCCATGCACCAGGGCAACCACCGCGACCACGAGGGCGCCAAGAAGCTGTTCGCCCTCATCAAGGAGGTCAAGGTCGCGATGATGACCACCGCCGACCAGGACGGGAAGCTCTACAGCCGCCCGATGTGGTGCCAGGAAGCCGATGAGAACGGCGACCTGTGGTTCTTCACCAAGCTGCATTCGCCCAAGACGGCCGAGATCAGCAAGGACAACCAGATCAACCTCGCCTATTCCGACCCGTCGAGCCAGACCTACGTGTCGATCGCCGGCAAGGCCGAGATCGTCACCGAGCAGGCGACGATCGACGACAAGTGGAGCGAGAGCCTGAAGACCTGGTTCCCGAACGGCAAGGACGACCCGGAAGTCGCCCTGATCCGCGTGCACCCCGAGAAGGGCGAGTATTGGGACAGCCCGAACGCCACGATGCTGCACGTCTACGGCTACGTGAAAGCCGCGCTGACCGGTGAATCCCCGAAGACCGAGACCAAGAAGGTCGATCTCGCCTGAGCGGATCCGCCGGCGTGACCAGAACGGGCGGCGTGCCGAGGGGCGCGTCGCCCTTTTTCGTGATGGCGCAGGGTCGCCCACCCGTCGCGCCCGGCGCCGCTCCTCATGCCTGCTCCGTGCGTGGCACGATTGACTTGTTGCCGGATGCCGTGCGCCTCTTCCGGCGCGCAGACGCCGGAGATCCGCGCCAGGGACCGTGATCCGAACCATGCTCGATCTGGCCACGCGGGTGTACAATCACAGCTTCAAGATCGACCCGATCGTCCGGTCTCTGCTCGACACCGATTTCTACAAGCTCCTGATGGCGCAGACGATCTTTCGCCGCCATCGCGACGCGCGCGTCACCTTCGGGATCCAGAACCGCTCGCGGCAGGTGCGCTTGGCCGAGTTCGTCGATGCGGGCGAGCTGCGCGAGCAGCTCGATCACGCCCGCTCGGTCCGCTTGAGCCGGGGCGAGTCGACCTGGCTGCGCGGCAATACCTTCTACGGCCAGCGCCAGATGTTCTCGGCCGACTTCATGGATTGGCTCGAGGGCTTCCGGCTGCCCGAATACGAGCTGGAAGCCCGGGACGGGCAGTACGTCCTGACCTTCCACGGCCCCTGGCTCGAAACCACCATGTGGGAGGTGCCGGCGCTCGCCATCCTCAACGAGCTGCGTACGCGCGGCGTCGTGCGCCATCTCGGCAAGCTCGACCTGCAGGTGCTCTACGCCCGCGCCATGACGCGGGTCTGGGAGAAGATCGAGCGGCTGCAGCGCCTGCCCGGCCTCTCCATCGCGGATTTCGGCACGCGCCGGCGCCACGGCTTCCTGTGGCAGGACTGGTGCGTCGAGGCGATGCACGAGGCCCTGGGCGACCGCTTCCTCGGCACCTCGAACTGCCTCATCGCCCTGCGGCGCGAGGTCGAGGCGGTCGGCACCAACGCCCACGAACTGCCGATGGTCTACGCCGCCCTGGCCGACGACGACGCGGGCTTGGCCCGCGCACCCTACGACGTGCTGGCCGACTGGCAGCAGGACTACGCCGGCAACCTGCTGGTGATGCTGCCCGACACCTATGGGACCACGGGCTTCCTGGCGAACGCCCCCGACTGGATGAACGCCTGGACCGGCATCCGCATCGACTCGAAGGAGCCGATCGCCGGCGGCGAGGAGGCCATCGCCTGGTGGCGCTCGCGCGGCTCGGACCCCCGCGAAAAACTCGCGATCTTCTCCGACGGGCTCGACATCGACACCATCGAGGCGATCCACGCCCATTTCCACGGCCGGATGCGCATCGGCTACGGCTGGGGCACCCTTTTGACCAACGACTTCCGCGGCCTCGTGCCGGATGGCCGCCTCGACCCGATCTCCATCGTCTGCAAGGTCATCGACGCCGACGGGCGGCCCACCGTGAAGATCTCGGACAATCCCTCGAAGGCGATCGGTCCGGCCGAGGCGATCGCCCGCTACACCCGGGTCTTCGGCGTCGACGGTCAGGCGGCGATGCCGGTTCTGGTCTGAGACGCAAGCCCGACTCCCAGACGCAAGCCCGACTCTCAGATGCGGGCCTGACTCCGAAATGCGAACCTGACTTCGAGACGCGAGCCCGCGCCTCAGGTCGCGGATTGAACGATCACCCCGTACCAGCCCAGTCCCGCATAGGTCTCGTAGCCCGGGGTGCGGTGGAAGGCGACGGTGCGACCGGTCCGCGGGTCGAGATCGGCGCCGCTGTCCCGTCCGGCGATGCCGAGCGGCAGGGTTTCTTCCAGCACGCCGCGCCCGTCCGAAGCGGCGATCACCCGCTGCCGGGCATCGACCAGCAGGACGCGGGTCCGCGCCCGGTCCTCGTCGGCGACGCGGACGCCCTCGACGATGGCGCGGGCCTGGGCCTGCCAGTCAAAATGGATCGCCAGAACGCCGATGGGCGCGGCCCGGCTGTTGCCCTCCTGGCGGATGCTGGCGCAGTAGGTGGCGACCTGCGCCCCGTTCAGGAGCGGCTGACACATGACGTCGGCGGCCACGTAGGCGTCGCCGTCGGGGAGGGCGGCCGCACGCTGGAACCAGGCCTGATCGGCAACATTGCGGCCCACGACGTCGGGATAGCGGTCCGGCCGTCCATGGGCCAGGACCTTGCCCTGGAGATCGCAGATCCACAGGTCGAGATAGACCGTGTAGGCATCCAGGATGATGCCGAGTCGGGCGGTGGCGTGATCGGACGTCGCGCGCGCCGGCGCCGCCGCGCAGGCGACCAGCGCGGCATCCGTCGCCCACCAGCGCACGTCGCAGGTCCGCTCATAGAGATTGCGGTCGATCAACTCGACCGCATTCAGGGCCAGGTCGATCAGCCGCGTCGTCTGCGACTCCTCCGCGAAGCTTTTGACCCGGACCTGCAGGCCGGCGATGCGGTTCGACAGCTCGACCTCGAGCGCCTTGGCGACGCTCTCGACCTCGGCACCGATCGCCCGCACCTCCTGCGCGACCACGGAGAAGCCTCGGCCCATCTCACCGGCCCGCGCCGCCTCGATCAGGGCGTTCAACGCGAGAATCTTGACCTGCCCGGTGATCGCCTGGATGCGGCGGCTCTTGTCGGAGGAGATGCGCTGCAGCGCGGCGATTTCCGTCGCGATGTCACGAAGGTTCGTGGCGTCGGACGCATCCGATCCGGGGGCCACCTCAATCGCCGCGTCGTACAAACCCGCCTCCAGTCATTCTGCCTGGTCGATCGCTCATCGAGCCTCCGACACGGGATAAGCGAACAAGTTTATCGTTCCCTTAAATGGCAATCTATCGTTGTTTTTCGGCGATGATACTGTGCCTCGGTGTTGTTCTTCCAAATACAGAAGACCGATATTCATTCTGATACGGAAAGGTGTCAGCCTCCGTCACAACGTCGATCCGGCTGCCCCAATCGGTTGCTCCCGCATCCGATCGCACAAAGCGCCTGACAACCTGAGATTTCGTCCGGTCGCTACCGAGTGAGATCTTCAGCTCATCACGCAAGAGCCTCGCACCTTCCCAAATCGGCAGCCCATCATCGACGAACCGTCCCGGCGCTCCTATCATGAACAGGTGCTTTACAGCCGCACCGCTTCCGCAGTCATGCGTCGGATGCAGGCCTTCCGCATGAGATCACGGTTTCGCGACGAGACGAACGGGTCCGAGGGATCGTTTTCGCCAAGCTCATCGTTCTTCGGGCAGCCTTCTCATCGCCGTAGCCCGGTCGACGGGAGCGCGCGCGTTGCGTCGAGAACCGGAATCGGAATGGCCCTGACATCGACCCCAAAGCCGTCCCTCGTCCCTCCGCGACCGACACGCATCGCGGCGGCCGCAACGCCGCCCCAGGCTCTCACCTCCCCGTTGATCGTCGCGGCCCTGATCATGGCCGGGCTCTATGTCGGACGCGACGTCCTGATCCCGATCGCCATCGCGATCCTGCTCTCCTTCGTGCTCGGCCCACTGGTGAACCTGCTGCGGCGCTGGCATTTCGGCCGCTTCCTGTCTGTCGCCACCTCGGTGGTCCTCGCGCTCGGCACTGCCGCAGCCCTGGCGACCCTGATCGGCGTCCAACTCGCCGACATCGCCAAGGACGTCCCGCGCTACCGGAGCACCATCGAGCGCAAGATCGAGGGCCTCAACGACACCCCCGCCGGGCGCCTGGCCGGCTACGTCGCGAGCATCGGCCGGACGATGCACGAGAGCCAGGAGGAGGCGAAGCCGGAGCCGAAGCCCGAAGTGAAGTCCACGGGCCCGAATCCCCAGGCCAATCCCGCCCCGCCCGACAAGGCGATCCTGGTCGAGGTGAAGGAGCGCGTACCGGGTCCGGTGACGCTGGCGGGCACGCTGCTCTCGCCGATCCTGCATCCCCTGGCGACCATCGGCATCGTGTTCGTGGTGCTGCTCTTCCTGCTGATGCAACGCGAGGACCTGCGCGACCGGATGATCCGGCTGGCCGGGTCCAGCGATCTCCACCGCACCACCGTGGCGATGGACGATGCCGCCAAGCGCCTCAGCCGCTACTTCCTGGTCCAGCTCGCCCTGAACGCCTCGTTCGGCCTCGTGGTGGGCGTCGGCCTCTACATTCTCGGCGTACCGAACCCGGTCCTGTGGGGCATCTTCTCGGCGCTGATGCGCTTCGTGCCCTACGTGGGCGCCTTCGTCTCGGCCCTGTTCCCCCTCGCGCTCGCAGCCGCGGTCGACCCAGGCTGGTCGATGGTGATCGGAACCCTGATCCTGTTCCTGATCCTCGAGCCCCTGGTCGGGCACTTCATCGAGCCGATGCTCTACGGCCAGTCGACCGGCATGTCGCCCTTCGCGGTCCTGGTCTCGGCCCTGTTCTGGACCTGGCTGTGGGGACCTGTCGGCCTGTTGCTCTCGACACCGCTCACGGTCTGCCTGGTGGTTCTCGGTCGCCACGTCGACAAGCTCGAATTCCTCGACGTGCTGTTCGGCGACCGGCCGGCCCTGACGCCGGTGGAGAACTTCTACCAGCGCATCCTGGCCGACGACCCCGAGGAGGCGCAGGAGCATGCCGACCTCATCCTGAAGAACTGCTCGCTCACCGCCTATTACGACGAGGTGGTGGTGAAGGGCCTCGAACTGGCGGCCCGGGACGCGGCCCGCGGCGTGCTCACCACGGACCAGAAGACCGACATCCGCACCAGCGTCGGCGGCCTGATCGCGGAGATGGCGGACCGCGACGACCTGCGCGGCGACACCGAGGCCAAAGCCGACCCGGACGCGCCGCGCCCGGAGCCGGTGCCGGAGACGTGGCGGCCCGCCGGCACGGTCCTGTGCGTGGCCGGACGCAGCTTCGTCGACGAATCCGCCTGCGCGATCCTGGCGCAACTGCTGGGCAAGCGCGGGATCGGCGTCCGGGTGGTGCCGTTCTCAGACGTTTCGCGCGCGAAGATCGCGGACCTCGATCCCGGTCCCGCCAAGCTCGTCTGCATCGTGTCGATGGCGATCAGCGGCGAGCCGACCCACCTGCGCCGGCTGACCGAGCGCCTGCGCCGGACGCTGCCCGACGCCCGGCTCATCCTCGGCCTGTGGCAGGCCGACGATGCCGGTCTCGACGAGGCGACCCGGCGCCGGGCCGTCGATGCCGACATCCACGTCTCCTCGCTGCGCGCCGCCGTGGACGCGGTGGTGGCCGCCGCCCATGGCGAGGTCATTCCTGCGCCGAAGGCCCCGGAACCGGAGGGCGAATTCGCCCGGGTGCAGCCGATGCCCGCCTGACGCCCTGCCGGAAGCCCTGCCGGAAGCTCTCCCTGAAGCCCTGCCGCCGGCATGGTTCTCCGGGGGCGATGTTTGGACTTGACCATGCCCCCTCGGGTCCGCTTCGCTGCGCCGCGTTTCTGAGGAGGACAGGCCGATGAGTGTGGTCGATCTCGCGCGGTTCATGGACGATCTTGCGGACGCCTCGGGGCAGGCGATCCTGCCGTTCTTCCGGGCTGCCTTCGGCATGGACGACAAGGCGCGGGGCGGAGCCGCCTTCGACCCCGTGACCGAGGCCGACCGGGCCGCCGAGGTGGCGATGCGCGGCATGATCCGCCGTCATTTCCCGACCCACGGCATTCTCGGCGAAGAGTTCGGTTCGGAGAATCTGGAGGCCGAGTGCGTGTGGGTGCTCGACCCCATCGACGGGACGCGCGCCTTCGTCTCGGGCCTGCCCACCTGGGGCACGCTGATCGGCCTGACCCATCACGGTGCGGCCGTGCGCGGACTGATGCACCAACCCTATCTCGGCGAGCGCTTCTCCGGCGACGGCGCCAGCGCCCGCCTGCGCTCGGCACGCGGCGAGCGCCAGCTCCTGACCCGGCGCGGCACTGCCCTGGATCAGGCCATCCTCGCCACCACCGACCCGCGCCTGTTCGCGCAAGGCGAAGAGCGCGAGCGCTTCCTCGGCCTCGAAGAGGCGGTGCGCCTCTCCCGCTACGGCACCGATTGTTACGCCTATTGCATGCTGGCGGCCGGGCAGATCGACCTCGTGGTCGAGGCCGGCCTGAAGCCCTACGACATCGTCGCCCTGATCCCGATCGTCGAGGGGGCCGGCGGCATCGTCACGACCTGGGACGGCGGCCCCGCCACGGGCGGCGGGCGCATCGTCGCCGCCGGCGACCGCCGGCTGCACGAGGCGGCCCTGCGCCACCTCAACCCCTGAGGCTTAGGCCTCGACCCGGTCCTTCTCGATCGGTTCGGAGGTGTCGGAGCCCGGCATGAAGGCATCGAAGGCGGCCCAGAAATCCTGGCGGATGGCGTCCCGCTCCGACAGGATCTCGTGGCGGGCATCGGGCAGCACCAGGATATGGCCGGCCCGGAGGCCGCGGGCGAAGCGCTCGGTGATATGCGTGCCGCAGACCGGATCGGCGCCGGCGGCGATGATCAGGGTCGGCAGGGTGATGCGTCCCGGAACGGCCGGATCGGCGAGGCGCTTCATCGCCCGGAAGGCGCCGGTGAGCCAGGCGATGCTCGGATCGCCCACCGCCCCGGCGCCGACGTCGCGTGCGGCGGCGGCATTGCGGGCATAGCGCTTCGGGTCCTGGCACAGGCGGTTGTTCCGGTACGGCTTCGTCGCCATCGAGACCGCCGAGCCGAACGGGATATAGGCGCGCCCACGTCCGATCGCGTGGAGGAGCCGGGCCAGTACCGCCGCGCCCGCGGGCCAGCGCACCATGCGGATCGACAGCATTGGCGCCACCGTGACGAGGCGCCGGAACGGCAGCCATCCGTCATGGGCGCCGGTCAGCGCGATGGCGCCGCCCATGGAATGGGCGAGACCCAGATGCGGGTGGGGCATCGACGGGCGCAGGATCGCCTCCTCGATCGCCTTCAGGTCGAGGCGGTAATCGTCGAAATGGGCGACGTGGCCCCGATGCGGATCGTCGGTCTGCCGCTGCGACTCTCCCTGTCCACGCCAATCGAAGGCGACGACGGCGAAGCCGCGCCCGCGCAGGTCGGTGATGGTCTCGTAGTACTTCTCGATGAATTCGGCCCGGCCCTGGAGCAGGCAGACCGTCCCTTTCACCAACCGGGTGGTGGGGCGCCAATGCGCGGCGCGCAATTCGATCCCGTCCTCGGTGCGCACCGCCTTCAAGGCACCGCCCGGCGGAACGGGATTGTCGGGGGTGGAGCGCAGGGTCAGCATCGCGGACGTCTCACGTCAGGAAAGGGGCTTAAAAATTTCGAGTGCGGGGCTGGTCGAGGCTCTTGCGAGCGTGGAGAGCCGCGCCAATATCACGGAGGCACCGGCCAATACGGCGGTGCGAC
Source organism: Methylobacterium sp. Ger2507 (assembly GCF_055231875.1). Lineage (NCBI taxonomy): Bacteria > Pseudomonadati > Pseudomonadota > Alphaproteobacteria > Hyphomicrobiales > Methylobacteriaceae > Methylobacterium > Methylobacterium sp. Ger2507. The sequence goes on along the minus strand of NZ_JBUYVC010000001.1, from coordinate 4,082,647 downwards.
TGGTCCGGCCCTCGGGCGGACCGAGACTGTGCATGTTGCTTCTTATGGAGAATATGTGATGCGTCAGTTCGACCTTGCTCCCCTGTATCGTTCCACCGTCGGTTTCGACCGCCTGTTCTCGGCCCTCGACCAGTTCGTCAGTGCCGATGCGGCGCCGACCTATCCGCCCTACAATATCGAGCGTACCGGCGAGAACGCCTACCGGATCACCGTGGCGGTGGCCGGCTTCACGGACTCCGATCTGTCGATCGAGGTCAAGGAGAATGCGCTGACTCTGAAGGGCGAGCGTCAGTCCGATCCGTCCAAGCCGGCGGAGTTTCTGCACCAGGGCATCGCGGCCCGCGCCTTCGAGCGCCGGTTCCAGCTTGCCGACTACGTGCAGGTGACGGGCGCTGCTCTCGAGAACGGTCTCCTTCACATCGACTTGGTTCGCGAGATTCCGGAAGCCAAGAAGCCACGCCAGATTCAGATCGCGACGACCCGCGCGTCCAACGCCCCCGTCATCGAAGGCGCCGTCCAGCAGGCCGCCTGACCGGCGATCGGCTCCGACGCAGGATGCGGTGAAGGGCGCTCCGGCCGCAAGGCCGGGGCGCTTTCATGGTTTTCAGAATCCGTCGTCGAGCCAGTCCCCGCGACTCGGCTCCCGGCAGCGATAGCCGACGAAGCAGCGCGGCGTGTCGCCGGCCGGCACGAAGGCCGGAACCGTGATTTCGGTGATCTCGCAGAAGCTGCGGTCACGTACGAAGCGGTCATAGGTCTGGCCGCCGGTTCCGAGCACGAGCCCGCCCTGGCGGTCGACCAATCCCTTCGCCTGTCGACAGGACATGGCAGTGGTCGAGGGCCGCTGCGCCAGCGACGGACCGGTGATCGTCAGGATCGCGCCTGCGAGGCAAACGACACGAAGGGTCCGGGAGCGGGTCATGCCGCGAGAACGCGATTGATGGTCCGGATGATCCCCTTCCGAGCCGTTCGGCCTGTCAGAGGTCGCCGAAGATCAGCTGACCCTGCGGGCTCGGACGCCGGACGGGAGCATTCGGCTTGGCACTCCTGGCGCGCTTGGCCCCCGGCTTCGCTGCCGCGCCCTGGACGGCGGGACGCTGGGCCGGGAGATCGGCGCGCAGCCGTGCCTTGGCCCGGTCGCGGGCGATCGCTTCCGGCGCGTGCGGATCGTCGTCGAGCCACTTGCCGCGCTTGATCACCTCGTTGACGCGGCCCTGATTGACCCCGACCTTGAAGGCGATCTCCTGCTGGGTCATGCCGGTGGAAGCGTGCAGTTCCAGGATCGCACGGGCGAGGTCCGGCGTCATCTTCTGCCCGGTGAGGCGGCGGGCCGGCTTGATCGTGCGCGTGGCCCGGTCGCGTTCCCGCAGACGTTCGAGCAGGGCGAGGGCCATGTGCATGCCGTGCTCGCGCAGGGACTCCTCGAATTCCTTCAACGTCGCCATTGTCGGCATCCTCATCGCCGCGGGGTTCCGTGAGGCCGGAACCGCGGCTGTTCTATCAACGCGACCGAAACGCCAGGGTTGCGCCGGACAGACGGTGAGGGTTGAGCCTCGTCGACCGCGTTGACAACGACCAACCTGCGCCATCCACCGGTATTCGCACCCGGAGCGGCGGTCCGACATCTGGAACTTGCTGGTCCGCGCCGGGCGGCTCCGCTTCGAAGCCCGCGCCCGGGTTATCCGGTCCGGTCGCCGCGATCGCCCGTGGCAACCGGCGCGGCATTCGGCTAAACCGCCGATCCTGCCGCGGTTTTCGAGGATCCCGCCCGATGATCAGCCCGATCGTTTCCGTCTCGCGCACCGGGCCGGCGCCCGGTACGCCTTCCCTGGTGGATGCCCTGGAGAACGGCGCGGTCCTGATGTTCCCGGATCTCGACTTTCCGCTGAACGCCTTCGAGCAGCGCTTCGTCGAGCGGCCCTTCGCAGATGGCAAGGCCAAGAACGTCAACATCCGGGGCGCCGCCGCCACCCTAAGGGGCGCCGCCGGCACGCCGGAGGAGCAGGAGGCCCTGCGTCAGGTCCTGATCCGCTACCAGGCCTTCGCCGAGGCGCTGATCGCCGAGCATCTTCCGGCCTATGCCGGCAAGGTCACGCTGGCCGGCACCTCGTACCGGCCCTTCGACGTCGACCGGCGCAAGCTGAGCTGGCGCCGCGACGACACCCGCCTGCACGTGGACGCCTTCCCGTCGAACCCGATCGGCGAGAAGCGCATCCTGCGCATCTTCCGCAACATCAATCCCAACGGGCAGCCGCGCCACTGGCGCGTCGGCGAGGACTTTTCCGCGATGGCGGAGAAATTCCTGCCGCGGCTGCCGGGCTATTCGCCGCTCTCCGCCCGGATGCTGGCGCTGCTCAAGATCACCAAGGCCCGGCGCAGCGAGTACGATCACCTCATGCTTCACCTGCACGACGCCCTGAAGCAGGACATGACCTACCAGGAGACGGCGCCGCAGGCCGACGTGCATTTCGCCCCCGGACAGACCTGGGTGACCTTTTCCGACCTCGTCATGCACGGGGCCATGGGCGGCCGTTACATGCTGGAGCAGACCGGCTACCTCGCGGTCGCCGATCAGGCCCGGCCCGAGCGCAGCCCGCAGCGCCTGCTCGCCAAGGCCCTCGGCCGCCCCTTACGCTGACCGCAACGCCCTTTCACGACCGGAGACCGACCCATGATCCTCGAAATCGCCCAGATCGACGTCAAGCCCGGCCTGGAGGCCGAGTTCGAGGCCGGCATCGCCGAGGCCGCCGCGATCTTCAAGGCCGCCCAGGGCTGTCGCAGCTTCGCGGTCCGTCGCTCCATCGAGAAGCCGCAGCGCTACCGCCTGCTCATCGAATGGGAGACCCTGGAGAACCACACCGTGGACTTCACCGGCTCCCAGGCCTGGAAGGATTACCGGGCGATGGTGTCGCCCTGCTTCGAGGGGCCCCCGAGCGTCGAGCACACCGAACTGACGCTCCAGGCGTTCTGAGCGGGTCTAGCGGCCGGACCCACGCACCAGCATCTTGATGCGGTCATCGAGCTTCCTGACCCGCTCGCGAATGCCGGCGGTGCTGCAGCTCGTGAGGGTTTCCCCGGCGAAGAACCCGAACTGCTTCTCCCGATCGCGGCAGGCCAGGACCGGCGGCAGGGCGAGCACGAGGCCGAACGGCGCGGCGAGCAGGAACAGGTTGAGGACGAGCGACGCGACCCAGCCGAGGGTGACGGTGCGGACCTCCGCTTCCTCGCCCTCGCGCGCGGCACGGTGGAAGGACCGCACCAGCCTGGGCCGATAAAGGGTATCGCGGAGTTGCGCCCCGCCGGACCGGGCCGTGGGCGGCGCGGTGTAGGGATCCGTGGCGTCCTCGGCTTCCGGCCGCAGCCCGTAGGGATCGTCGGTGAGCACGCCACCGGATTGAAGCTTCATCGCGACGTCCTCTCAAGATGCCGGGCGAGACCCCGAGGGCCGGTTCGACGCATCGATGTCTACCGGATGCTGTTCACGACGGTGCGGAGGTTGCCGTCCAGGTTGAGCACCCGGCCGGCGAAATCGCGTCGGGCGCAGGCCGTACTGCGCAGGATCTCGGGAACCCACGATCCGCGCGAGACACTCTGGCAATCCATCAGCAGGGTCGCGCCGAGCAGGATCGACATCGGCCCCAACATCAGCGCGAGCTTGAACAAGCGCAGGACGCCGAAGCCGCTCCGCCGTCTCCGGGCGGGACGCACGTCGCGCCGCCTCGGCGAGGCGGAGTGATCGGGCTCATCGTCCCCTTCGGCCTCGCGGGCGCCGAAGGTCTCCACGTAATAGGCTTCGAGCTTGCTGCGCTTCATCGGTAAGCATCCGCCGATCCGGCTGATAACGTCGTTGTGACCCCGTCATACCCGAGCTTGCGTCGAGGGCGGGCTAACATCCGCCCGGGGACTGCGTCAACGTCGGGTTGTGGTTTCCGAATGCTTGCCGGATCGAACCGTTCGAACCGGTTTCCGGTGACATCCGGCCACGGACTGCGTACCTAGGGACCGACATGTCCCACCGGTTCCCAGCGCCGCCACCGGTCGACCCTTACACGAGCGATCCTCGCCCATGATCCAACGCCCCCTGCGCATCGGCACGCGTGGAAGCCCGATGGCCCTGGCTCAGACCGGGATGGTCCGGGACCAGATCGTCGCCGCCAATCCCGGCCTCGAGACCGAGATCGTGGTGGTGAACACCGTGGCGGACCGCATCCTCGACCGTCCGCTGTCGGAGATCGGCGGCAAGGGGCTCTTCACCAAGGAACTGGAACAGGCGCTGTACGCCGACGTGGTCGACGTCGCCGTGCATTCGATGAAGGATGTCGAGACCTGGTTGCCGGACGGGCTCGTCATCGCCTGCATCCTGGAACGCGACGACCCGCGCGACGCGTTCCTGTCGCCGCGCGCCGCCGGCTTCGCCGATCTCGCCCCCGGCGCCCGGGTGGGGACCTCCTCCCTGCGCCGCGCGGCCCAGGTGCTGATGCGGCGGCCCGACCTGCGGATCGTGCCCCTGCGCGGCAACGCCAACACCCGGATGCGCAAGTTGGAGGAGGGCACCTGCGACGCCACCCTGCTGGCGCTCTGCGGCCTGGAACGCCTCGGCATGGCGGACATGGCGCGCAGCGTCCTCGACGTCGGCGAGATGCTTCCGGCCGTGGCCCAGGGCGCACTCGGCATCGAGTGCCGCGAGGCGGATGCCGAGGTGCGCGCCCTCCTCACCCCCCTGGTCTCCGCCCGCGCCACCGCCGAGCTGGATGCCGAACGCGGCCTTCTGGCCGAACTCGATGGGTCGTGCCGGACGCCGATCGCGGCGCTGGCCCGGATCGCCGGCGATACACTGGCCCTCGACGGTCTGCTGTTCCTGCCCGACGGCAGCGCCCATTGGGGCGTGCAGCGCGCCGGACCGGTCGCCGATGCGGCTCGGATCGGCCGCGAGGCCGGCGCCGAACTGAAGCGCGCGGCGGGCGACACCTACGCGCGGCATCTTCAGTAGGAACGGGGCCTTAGAAGGTCCCGGACGCCCTTCAGACGAGGCTGCGTTCGATCGCCTCCTCGTCGCAGACGATGCCAGCGGCGCGCACGTATTCGAGGCCGAGCGGATGGGTGAGGGCAGGGGCCGTTCCGGATTCGGTGAAGGCCTCCAGGAAGACCCGCATCACGTGCGCCACCGCGACCGGCGTGACCGAGCGCAGATCGTCGGCATAGTAGCGGCCGGCATTGGCGGTGCTGGTGACGATCTCGAAGGCGGGGAAGTAGACGGCGCGCGGCTCGGCCGCGACGATCTCCTCGGCGGCGACCCGCAACGCCGCCTTGCTGTAGGTGTTCGAGACCAGCACGTGCCGGTCGGCATAGGTGGCGATCAGCGGCACCGGCGACACCGTGAGGATCACCCGCGCGCCCGGGTTCACTGCGAACAGGCGCGCGAGGAAAGCCAGCATGTCGTCGCGCACGTCGCCCGCCCGCGCATTCACGAAGGCGTAGGTCTCCGGGTCGAAGCTGCCGCCGATGACGCCGGGAGCGACGGGCAGCATCGCGCCGTCCGGCCGGTGCATCCAGCCCTCGGTCAGCCCGAGGGTGAAGACGAAGACGTCCAGGGTCTCGAACATCGCCCGCACCGCGGCGAGATGCGTCGCGCGCGCGGTCTCCAGGGCCTCCGGATCGGGAAAGCCGTCCGGTTCGATGCCCGGACGGAACGGGTCCACGAGGCGCCCGTCCGGGCGCGTCCAGGCCGCGAGGGCCGGTGTGTAGGTCCCGTAAGCGCGATCGAAGAGCTGCAGCAATTGGCGGGCGGTGTAGACGTTGCCGTACCGGGCCGAATAGGTGCCGTATTGCCGGTCGGCCGCGATGTCGGGGGCCAGCCCCTCGGGCGCCGTCTCGGCGAGGTAATGCCCGAAGCCGGCCTCGGTCAGGGCGCGGGCGACGTGCTGGGCGAAGCACGAGCCGGCCGTCGCCACCCGGGCGTCTCGCGCGATGGTGAAGCGCTCCGACGGCCCCGGGGCGAGGGCGAAGGGTGGCACCCCGGCCACCACCTTGCGCCAGAATCGCTCGGCCGGTAGATCGGCGTAAGGGTTCATCACCACGGCGGCATCTCCATCCGATCGCTCACGCATCTGCCGCGCACCACCACTCCGTCGGGTTCCCTCGCGGCGCGGGTCGCACCCCTGGCGCGCTCGGTCTCATCGTTGAGATCCTGGGCGGGAGCATGGCGCAGGGCGGCCCCCTCCGTCGATCCGACCCGCACCGGTCCGCGCCTCGCCGTGCTGGGCAATTGCCAGGCCGAAGGGGTCGCCCAGGCGCTACAGCTGATGGTCCCGACCGCTCGCGTCGCGCTGATCCCCCTGGGGCGTCTCACCCGGCACTACGGAACCCTCGATCGCCTGCGCACTCACCTGGACGCTTTCGATCACGTCTTCACGCAGTTCTTCCCCACGGGCTTCGTCGAGGGCGGCAACGTCCACGCCCTGGCGGAGGGCGACCCACGCGTCCGCCTGTTCCCCACCATCCTGTTCCCCGGCTACCACCCCGACATGGTCCATGTCGGCGATGTCGGCGCGCTCTCCGCAGCGCACCTCGTGCGCTCGCCGGTCGGCCCCTACCACTCGGCCATCATCCTGTGCGCCTATCTCGAGGGCCTGAGTCCGGCGGACACCGCGGCCCTGTTCCGGGATTCCACCTACGCGCAGCTCGGCTATTACGAAGCCTGGAACGAGGCGGCGGCCTACCTCCTCGGCGGCGGCCGCGACATGGTCTTTCCGCTGGAGGCGGATCTTGCCCGGTGGTCACGCCGCGGCTGCTTCATGCATGTGCTCAACCACCCCAAGCTCTTCGTGCTCGCCGACATCGCCCGCCGCCTCGCCAGCGAAGCCGGGCTCGCGCCGGTCGACGTGCCGGTGGAGGATTACCTGCCCGACGAACTCGCCGCCGACGTCGTCTGGCCGCTCTATCCGGATTTGGCCGCGCGCTACGGCCTGCCGGGAACGATGGTGTTCAAGGACAAGGCCCGCGGCGCGGCCTTCCCGAAGCTCTACGACCTTCCGGCGTTCGTCGCGGCGAGTTTCGCGATCTATCGGCGGCACGATCCAGCGGCGCTCGCGTGCACCCGCGTCGAGGCCTGGCGGGCCGATCCGGCGGTCCGGGCGATCTTTCGGGCCTGATCGCCGGGGCTCAGGCCAGCGCGGCGCGGGCGTCCGCGCTCCGGTCGGCCGGCCCCGTCCGCATCAGAGCGCCGGTCAGATCCACCACATCCTGGATGCGAAACGGTTTGCCGAGAAAGACGCTGTCCGGCACGGCGCGCCGGTCGCTGCAGCCGCTGGTCGAGGTGTAGATCACCGGGCAGTCCGGATTGAACTGCCGGAAGGCGTCCGCGACCGTCCAGCCGTCGATGAGGCCCGGCAGGTTGATGTCGGTGAGCAGGAGCGCGAACCCGCCCTCGGGACTCGCAGGCTGGGTCCCAGCCCGCCGGATCGCGGCGATTGCGGCCTCGCCGCTGGAAACAGACACCACGGCAATGCCGCTCCGCTCGCAGAGGCCAGTGAGCATGTCGAGGAGCAGGTAGTTGTCCTCCACCATGAGGACGTGACGGTGTCGCATCGATCGCACCAGAGGCTTTGCACCCCCGACTTGGTCCGATATTGGTTAAGTGACGATCAACGGATGCAGTGTTTCGGCGAAGTCGCGATTATGGCGTCGTCGTGGCTTCGGCAAAAACGTGGCCACAGGACTTCTCGGAACGCCCCCATGCCGGATCATCCGCTCCCCGAAGCCGGGACGTCCCCGGCGCGGTCCGGGTCGGTCGCTGCGATGCGCCCGGTCTACGATCCCGGGACCCTGACCGAACTCGAAGGCATCTTCGGCCGTCCGCGGCTGATGGACCTGCTCGACCGCCTCAGGACGGAGATCGCCCAGCGCCTGAGGGCTCCGGCCTCGGACCGGGCCACCCTCGGCCACGATGCCCACACGCTGCTCTCGGTGAGCGGGTCGCTCGGCTTCAACGAACTGTCCGGCCGCTGCGCCGAGATGGAACGGGCCTGCCTGCAGGGCGCCGACCTGACGCGGCCGCTCGCCGCGGCACAGGCGGCCGCCACCAACGCGATCGCAGCGATCGAGACCCTTCGGGATCGCCCCTGACGCGACTTAGACGAAGACGGATCGCAGCGGGCGTTCTGGGCGGCACCTCAGGTTCAGTCCCGCCTGTTGCCGCTGCGCAACAGCCTGATCCTTAACGGTGGCGGCCCGGCCGATGTGCTGCCGATGTCCTGCCGATGCCGCAATCGCGCGCGATTCCGAACCGTGTCGTCCGGGTCGACCTCCGGTCCTTCTGCGACGCGTTCGGGTCCGCATCCCAGCAATCTGGCCGGATTCGGAAAGGGTTGCTCAAGGTTGACGGAACCTTCGCTTAACCGAGATCGACTAAGAACCGCCCATGCGGCCCCGAGGGGGCCCCACGAGGCGCCGTCGCCCCGATTGTGATCGATTTGGCGGCACTGCCCGAGGAGAACAGGATCATGTCCATGACCGCGCGCTTCCGCGTGTTTCCGCTGGCGGCCGCCCTCTGCGCCGCTCTCAGCGTCGCCGCCTGTACCAATGACAAGGATCTCGCCGACGCGTCCGGGTTCGGTGCCGGTGGCGGCGGCCTGAACGGCGGCGCCAATACGCCCGGCAGCGCCCAGGACTTCGTGGTGAACATCGGCGACCGCGTGTTCTTCGAATCGGACTCCACCGACCTGACCTCCACCGCCACCGCCACCCTCGACAAGCAGGCGAACTGGCTGCAGCGCTACCCGCGCTACACCTTCCTGATCGAGGGCCACGCCGACGAGCGCGGCACGCGCGAGTACAACTTCTCGCTCGGTGAGCGGCGCGCGCAGTCGGTCAAGGATTATCTCGCCTCGCGCGGCATCGCGGGCGGACGCATCCGCACGGTCTCCTACGGCAAGGAGCGTCCGGTGGCGGTCTGCAACGACATTTCGTGCTGGTCGCAGAACCGCCGCGCCGTCACCGTGCTCGACCGGGGCGCCGGTTCGTAAGCCACCGGACGCCCCGTCGCCGTGCCGCGCGTGCGGCGACGGGGTCTCGTATTCGCCAAGGCACAACGCTTCGAAAAATCGCCGGGCAGGTCGGGCGGGCCGCACCGGGCCGCATTTTTGCCGTGCGGCACGGCATTTGGTATCGGACGGATTCTGTTCCCGGGACAACGCCCTCGTCCTTTGACCACCGGTAACCACCGCCATGCTTGCCCGCCTCCTCCGCGCAACCCGCCTCGCTGTCGCGACGGGCCTCGTCTCGGGACTTCTGCTGTCGGGATCTCCGGTGCCGTCCCAGGCGCAGGATGCGTCGGACTTCGTGGTCCGGCTCAACCGGCTGGAGAATCAGTCGCGTCAGACCGCCGGGCAGATCGAGACGCTGCAATACGAGAATCGCCAGCTCAAAGAGCAGCTCCGCAAATTCCAGGAGGACGTGGAGTTCCGGCTTCAGGAGATGAAGGGCGGACGCCCAAGCGCCCCGGCGGGCACCAATCCGGCCGCGGCCAAGCCGCAGAAGCGCAGCGACGCCTTCGATCCCGACCAGAACCCCGGTCGTCCCGGCGCCCCGATGAAGCTCGGGACCACGACGCCGACCGCGCCCGTCGCCGAGGCGCCGCGCATGCGCAGCGTGCCTCCGACGGTCGTGGATTCCGACGACGACGAGCCCGGCCTGACCCCGCCCGGCCTCGGCGGCCCGGTGGACCTGACGCCGCCGGCGCGGGTTCCCACCACGGGCGCGCTGCCGAATCCGCCGCGGCCCGGCAGCGTCGCCGCCACCGGATCGGGCGATGCCCGCGCCGACTACGAGACCGCCTACGCCTACATCCTGCAGCGTCAGTACGAGCAGGCGGAGATGGGCCTGCGTCAGTTCATCCAGTCCCATCCGCGTGATGCACTGGTGCCGGCCGCGACCTACTGGCTCGGCGAGAGCTACCTGCAGCGCAACCGCAATCGCGAGGCGGCCGAGCAGTTCCTAAAGGTCTCGACCGATTACGCCCGTTCGGCCCAGGCGCCCGACGCCATGCTGAAGCTCGGCGCCTCGCTCAACGCGCTCGGCGCCCGCGAACAGGCCTGCGCGACCCTGGCGGAACTGGAGCGGAAGTTTCCCTCGGCCAGCGCCAGCGTCCGCCAGGGCGTGAGCCGCGAACAGAAGCGCGCGCGCTGCGCCGCCTGACCATCGCGCCGGAGACGGTCGAGGCCGCGATCCGGCCCTGGCTCGGCACCGAGGCGGTGCTGCTCGCGGTCTCGGGCGGGCCGGACTCGACGGCTCTCATGGGCGCGGCCGCACGGGCCGGATCCGCCGCGCCCCTCCACGTCGCCACCATCGACCACGGCCTGCGCCTGAACTCCGCCGCCGAGGCTGCCGCGGTGGCGATGGCCGCCCGGACCTTCGGCCTGCCGCATCGGACGCTGGTCTGGACCGGACCGAAGCCAGCGAATGGCGTGCAGGCCGCGGCGCGCGCGGCGCGCTACGAACTCCTGGCGGCGCATGCCGAGTCCCTCGGCGCCGGCCTCGTGCTGACCGGCCACACCCGCGACGATCAGGCGGAGACGGTCCTGATGCGGCTGCTGGCGGGGAGCGGCCCGGCCGGCCTCGCGGGCATGCGCCCGACCCGTGATCTGACCTCCTCGATCCGCCTGGGGCGGCCCTTCCTGGGCCTCGCGAAAGCCGACCTCGTCGATTACTGCGCGGCGCGGGGACTGGCCTTCATCCGCGATCCCTCGAACCGCGACGACCGTTACGCCCGCGCCCGCCTGCGTCGCCTGCGGCCCGACCTCGACCGGGAGGGCCTGAGCACCGACCGCCTGTGCCGCCTGGCGGAGCGCTGCGGCCGAGACGACGCCGCCCTGGCCGCCTGGGCCGGCACGGTCTTCGCGGATGCGACGACGTCGCAGGCCGGAGGGACGATCCGTCTTGACGGCACCGCCCTGCGCGCCCTGCCGGATGCGGTGCTTCTTCGTGTCGCGAGCCTGGCCGTCACCCGCCTTACCGCGACGTGGGACCATTCCGTCGGCCGCGAGCGCCTGGAGCGTCTGGAGCGTCTGGTCCTCGACTGGCTGGTTCCGGCGCTGCGCAGCGGCACGCCTCTGCGTCGGACCCTGCGCGAGACCCTGTTCGAGGTGACCCGCACCGGTGATCTCATCCTGAGACCGGCCCCGACGCGCCGGACACCCGGGACTGCGTCGCAGCATTAGGGCTGTGTCGAAGCATTAGGCTTGTCACCCTAAGGTTCGGCCACGGCCTTGCCGCCGCGTCACGCTCATGGCTACGTCGCTGCGGCCGCGTGCCCATGGCTGGGGCCATGACATGGCCGGCACGTCGACTTGGCAAGGGGTGACTCGCTGCCTACATTGGGAGCGAGCGTCAGGATTGACTCGCCCCATTTCGCGCGGCGGGCCCGGACGCCTCCAGGGAAAGATCGATGAACCCGAATTTCCGCAATTTCGCCTTGTGGGTCGTCATCTTCCTGCTCGTGCTCGCCCTCGTGACCCTGTTCCAGAACCCGGGTCATCGCGGTGGCGGCTCCGAGATCGCCTACAGCCAGCTTCTGAACGATGCCGATTCCGGCAAGATCCAGACGGTTGTGATCTCCGGGCAGGACGTCAGCGGCACCTATGTGGGCGGCGGCAACTTCACCTCCTACGCCCCGAATGATCCGAGCCTCGTCTCGAAGCTCCAGAGCAAGGGTGTGCAGATCACCGCGCGCCCGCCATCGGACAACACGCCGTGGTTCATCCAGTTGCTGGTCAGCTGGTTGCCGATCCTGGTGTTCATCGGCGCCTGGATCTTCCTGTCCCGCCAGATGCAGTCCGGCGCGGGGCGCGCCATGGGCTTCGGCAAATCGAAGGCCAAGCTGCTGACCGAGGCTTCCGGCCGCGTCAGCTTCGACGACGTCGCCGGCGTCGAAGAGGCCAAGGAGGACCTGCAGGAGATCGTGGAGTTCCTGCGCGACCCGCAGAAGTTCCAGCGCCTCGGCGGCCGTATCCCGCGCGGCGTGCTCCTCGTCGGCCCCCCTGGTACGGGTAAGACCCTGATCGCCCGGGCGGTCGCGGGCGAGGCCAATGTGCCGTTTTTCACCATCTCGGGCTCGGACTTCGTCGAAATGTTCGTCGGTGTCGGCGCCTCCCGCGTGCGCGACATGTTCGAGCAGGCCAAGAAGAACGCCCCCTGCATCATCTTCATCGATGAGATCGATGCGGTCGGCCGTCATCGCGGCGCCGGCCTCGGCGGTGGCAACGACGAGCGTGAGCAGACCCTGAACCAGCTCCTGGTCGAGATGGACGGTTTCGAGGCCAACGAGGGCGTGATCATCATCGCGGCCACCAACCGGCCGGACGTGCTCGATCCCGCTCTGCTGCGACCGGGCCGTTTCGATCGCCAGATCATGGTGCCGAATCCCGACGTCGTCGGCCGCGAGCGCATCCTGCGCGTCCACGTCCGCAAGGTGCCGCTGGCGCCGGATGTCGACCTGAAGGTCATCGCGCGCGGCACCCCGGGCTTCTCGGGTGCCGACCTGATGAACCTGGTCAACGAGTCGGCGCTGCTCGCCGCCCGTCGTGGCAAGCGCATCGTCACGATGCACGAGTTCGAGGACGCCAAGGACAAGGTGATGATGGGCGCCGAGCGGCGGACCCTGGTCATGACCGAGGACGAGAAGCGCCTGACCGCCTATCACGAGGGCGGCCACGCCATCGTGGCCTTCAACGTGCCGGCGACCGATCCCGTCCACAAGGCGACGATCATTCCGCGCGGCCGGGCGCTGGGCATGGTCATGCAGCTGCCCGAGCGTGACAAACTGTCGATGTCGTTCGAGCAGATGACCTCGCGCCTCGCCATCATGATGGGCGGACGTATCGCCGAGGAGATGACCTTCGGCGCCGACAAGGTGACCTCGGGCGCCCAGTCCGACATCGAGCAGGCCACCCGCCTCGCTCGCATGATGGTCACCCGCTGGGGATTCTCGCCCGAGCTTGGCACCGTTGCGTACGGCGAGAACAACGACGAGGTCTTCCTCGGCATGTCGATGGGCCGGCAGCAGACTGTGTCGGAAGCCACCGCCCAGAAGATCGACGCGGAAGTTCGTCGCCTCGTCGAGACTGGCCTGGAAGAGGCGCGCCGCATCCTCGGCGAACACAAGGACGACCTCGAGGCCTTGGCGCAGGGGCTGCTCGAGTACGAGACCCTCTCGGGCGATGAGATCAAGAACCTCATCGCCGGCCGACCGCCGATCCGCGATGCGGGCGATGGTCCGACCACCCTGCGCGGGTCGTCGGTCCCGTCCACGGGTCGCGGTCGTCCCCGCGGCAGCGACGGCCTGGAGCCGCAGCCCCAGGCCTGATCGCCACCGCGCGAACCGATCGCTCCGACACCACGAGCCCGCCTCCGGCGGGCTCGTTCGTATCAAGTCTCCACGAATGCTGGTTCGGGTTCCTCTATCGCCCGTGATCCCGCAACTGGATCTTCAGGCTGTCGGGTGCATAGATCCTGACGCATCATCTCCGATGAGGCTGGGAGAACGGCGTCCGGAAACGGAGCTGGCCTCCTCGACTCAAGATTAGAAACGGGACGCGAAGATCATGGCGCGCAAGTATTTCGGCACGGATGGTATCCGGGGCCGCGCCAACGGCGTCATCACGCCGGAACTCGCCCTCAAGGTCGGTCAGGCCGCCGGCCTGGTGTTTCAGCGCGGCGATCATCGTCATCGCGTCGTGATCGGCAAGGATACCCGCCTGTCGGGCTACATGATCGAGACCGCCCTGATCGCCGGCTTCACCTCTGTGGGGATGGACGTGCTCCAGCTCGGGCCGATGCCCACCCCGGCTGTGGCGATGCTGACCCGCTCCATGCGCGCCGATATCGGGGTGATGATCTCGGCCTCGCATAACCCGTTCGAGGATAACGGCATCAAGCTGTTCGGGCCGGACGGGTTCAAGCTCAACGACGACGTCGAGCACGAGATCGAGGCCCTGATCGACGGCGAGTTGCACAGGCGTCTCGCAGGCTCGCGCGATCTCGGACGCGCCAAGCGCATCGAGAGCGTGCATGCCCGCTACATCGAGTTCGCCAAGCGTTCGCTGCCGCGCAACATCACCCTCGACGGCCTGAGGATCGTGGTCGACTGTGCCAATGGCGCGGCCTACCGCGTGGCGCCCGAGACCCTGTGGGAACTCGGCGCGGAGGTCATCGCCATCGGTGTCGAGCCGGACGGCTTCAACATCAACCGCGACGTCGGATCGACCGCACCGGCCGCGCTCTCCGCCAAAGTCCGGGAACTGCGCGCCGATATCGGCATCGCCCTCGACGGCGACGCCGACCGTGTCCTCATCGTCGACGAGAAGGGCCAATCGGTCGACGGAGACCAGCTGATGGCGGTGGTCGCCCGCTCGTGGAAGGAGGACGATCGCCTGACCCAGCCGGGCCTGGTCGCGACCATCATGTCCAACCTCGGCCTCGAGCGTTACCTTGGCGGGATCGGGCTTAACCTCGCCCGCACGGCCGTGGGCGACCGCTACGTGCTCGAGCACATGCGCGAGCACGGCTACAACCTCGGCGGCGAGCAATCCGGCCACATCATCATGTCAGACTACGCGACCACCGGAGATGGCCTCGTGGCCGCTCTCCAGCTGCTCAGCGTCGTCAAGCGGCAGGAGCGCCCCGTGAGCGAGGTCTGCCACTGCTTCGAGCCGTTGCCGCAGATCCTCAAGAACGTGCGCTATCGCTCCGGCGAACCTCTGCGGGCGGATTCGGTGGTCACCGCCATCGCCCAGGCCCGCGAGCGCCTCGGCAATTCGGGGCGCCTCGTCATCCGCCCCTCGGGCACAGAGACGGTGATCCGCGTCATGGCCGAGGGCGACGACCGGCGCCTCGTCTCCGAGGTGGTCGACGAGGTCGTGGAGGCGGTGACCAGGGCGGCGGCCTGAGAGGTCCGATACCGGGATCGAAGCCCGGCCTCAAATCCGGTCCTCATCCGCCGGCGCGACTTCGCGCCAAGCGGCCAGGAGGGCCGCAAGCAGCGCGTCCTCATCGGCCTCCCAGAGATTGAGATTGGTCCAGCCCCGGCGGCCCCAGGCGCCCTCGATCGCCTCGAAGCGGTCGGGTTCAGCCTCGACCCATTCCGCCTGCTGGGCGCGCGACAGGCGCAGAACCACTCGCTCTTCCTCGACCCAGAGCGTCGCGAAGATGCGTCCCCACACGCGGAAGTCGGGATGGCCGCTATGGGCGCCCTCGACGACTTCCGGCAGGGCACGGGCCAGACGCCGAACATCCTCGGGTTTCATGGTCACGAACGCGACGTCTCCCTGGTCATCGTGAAGCGCGATGTCTCTTGCTGGACGATGCTCGCAAGTGCCCGTCGCAATACAACCAAACCGGTGTCAACGCTTCGGCAAGGATAAGATTTAACGTTAAATCCGATTTAACACTTCCCCACCATGGTGTCCTCGTCATCCCGCCGGCGTCTTGAGCTTCCGGCACACGGTCGATTGAAGGACATCCGATGCGCCGCACCAAGCTGTCTGCCTTGGCGCGCTCGATCACGCTCATTGTGAGCGTGGCAGCGCCCTGCCTCGCCCAAGCGGCGGATCTGCTGCCCCCGCTGCCGCCCGAGCCGCTGCCCCCGCCGGTCGAGATCGGCGGCGGCTGGTACCTGCGCGGCGATGTCGGAGTCGGCGCGACCAATGTCGGTGCCATCTCGACGACGGTGCATGGCGAGGGCCTTCCTTCAGGCTACCGCTACGATCAGAAGTCGGTCGAGGACAGCTACTTCGCCGGCGGCGGCGTCGGTTACCAGTTCGGCAGCTACTTCCACGGCGACATCACGGCCGAATATCGGGGCGGCAGCAAATTCCGCTTCCAGGACAGCTACGACTCCGTCTGCGGCGGCGACAACGCCTATCCGTGCAAAGGCGTGAACGCCTACAACGCCAACCTGTCGTCGGTGGTGGTGATGGCCAACGGCTACATCGATCTCGGCACCTGGTACGGGGTCACGCCCTTCGTCGGCGGCGGCGTCGGTACCGCATTTCACCGCCTGAGCGGATTCAACGATTCCGGCTTCGGCGCCGCCTCGGGTGGCTACGGCTACGCCAAGGACAAGAACACCAACACCTTCGCGTGGGCCGCCATGGCGGGCCTCGGCTACAGCGTCACCCCGAACGTGAAGCTGGAACTCGGCTATCGCTACATGAACCTCGGCCATGTCGGCTCCAAGCCGGTGACCTGCATCAACGATCCGGGCTGCGGCGGCGCCGTCTACAAGATCAAGGACATCACCTCCCACGACGTCCGGATCGGCATGCGCTGGCTGCTCGGAGGCGTCGTCGCCCCGGCGGTCGTCGAGTACCAGCCCGAGCCCGCCCCGCTGATCCGCAAGTACTGATCCGGAAACGACAGTCGGGAGCCGCCAAGCCGCCCTCGTCGTCGCGACCGCTGAACGTTCATCAAGCACCGATCCAAAACGGCCACGACAGCGGGAGACCGCTCGCGTGGCCGTTCTGCTGTGTCGCATGGGGGTGAAATCCTCAGGTGACGAAAACCTTTTCGCAGCAGAGGGTTAGGGTTAAGTCCTCTCTAACGCTTCCCGTGCAGGATCGCCAGAACGGCAATCCGCACCGCGTCTCCAGCGCCCGGTCTGCCACGCGTACCGTGAGTTCGAGGGCGTTATGGCCGCACACCGATTCCGCACCGCGACGGCACTCGCCCTCGCACTCTCCGCATCCGGCTGGGCCACGACCGTACGGGCCGCCGATCTTCTGCCGCCCCCGCCGCCGCCGATCGCACCGGTAGCGATTGGCGAGGGTTGGTATCTGCGCGTGGACGCCACCGTCAGCGACTACGCCCGGCCGCGCGATGCAACGCCGCGACCGGCCGACGGCAGCCCGATCGTTCCCCTGACGCGCATGAGCCTCGAGACCGTGCCGGGTTACGGCGGCGGCATCGGCTACCGGATCAGCAACTGGCTCCGCGTCGACGCCACGATCGATCAGCGCATATCCGCGCGCTACAGCGCCTATTCGTCCGGGTCCAATTTCGTGACCGGCTACAATGTCGAGGCGGGCCAGATCGACGTGCTCACCGGCCTCGTCAACGTCTATGCCGATCTCGGCACCTGGTGGGGCCTGACGCCCTATATCGGCGGCGGCATCGGTTTCGCCGACAAGCGTTTCGCCAAGGCCTACACTCAGACCACCTGCATCCTCGAATTCTGCGACAACAATGCGGGCACGGGCCCGCGCGACGCGGTGCGCCGGCCGAGCCGGTCCGTCACCTCCCTCGCCTGGGCTCTCACCGGTGGCGTCTCCTACGACATCGGCCATGGCCTCAGCCTCGACACCAGCTACCGCTACGTCGATCTCGGCCGGGCCAAGACCGGCGTCGATGCCTTCGGGTACGATTCGCGCCTGAAGGATCTGGCCTCGCACGAGGTCCGGGTCGGCTTGCGCTACCGCTTCGCCGACGCCTCCGGTCGCCTGCCCGGCCTGGCGGTCCCGAGCTGGAGCCGGAATCCCTACGAGTAGGGGAGGGGACCCGCAGGCTCTCGGCGCACCTCGTTCGGGGGAGCGTCGGACCGCCGCGTCCTCCCGAGTCCCGTCCCGCCACGGGACGGCTCTCCACTACATCAATTCGCAAACCGCAACGGAGCGTTAAGGTTACTCAAGTAGAACCAGGCTACAGGCACAGCACTCTCACCCATCGGGCTGCGCCGTTAGGACGACATCGATGCGTACCGCAACCCTCGCGCTCCTGGCCAGCTTCACCCTCGGGGTCATCGCGCCGGCGCAGGGGGCCGACCTCGATTACGGCGTGCTGCGCGGGTCGGACTACGAGCCCGAGATCCAGCTCATCGACTGGAACGGCATCTATGTCGGCGGGCATGGCGGGTATACGTCCGCCTCCGCAGGCTTCAAGAACGTCTACACTCCGTTGATCTTGAACGAATTGCGGGATTCGTCGGCTGAGAGCCTTTTTGGCGCCTCGACCCTGCTCCCTTCGCGGACCGGCACCACGGAGGGTTCCAGCTACGGCGCGTATATCGGTTTCAACTATCAGTTCGAAGAGACGGTGATCGGTATCGAGGCCGATTACACGCGCTTCGATCGGACCACTTCGGCGCGCGACAGCATCGCTCGTTTCAAACTCAGTCCCGATGGCTACATGGAAAGCGTCTCCCTCGACGGGGCGGCCACCTCACGCGTCGAGGATTACGGGACGCTGCGGGCGCGTGGCGGCTACGCGATCGGAAACTTCCTGCCCTACATCACCGGTGGTCTGGCGATCGGCCGCGTTCATGTCGATCAATCGGTCGCCATTCAGTATCATGGCTACGACGCGGCCGCCTACAAAGCCAATCAAGCCCTCCAGGTGGGCGCCAAGGCCGTTGCCGTGAAGGATTTCGGTTACGTGAATGGCGGCTTCGATCCGAACAACCCTGAAGCCGGTATCCCGGCAACCAGGCGGGTGCGCAACGCCAAGACCAAGACCATGGGCGGATTCGTCCTCGGCGCCGGCCTCGAATTTGCCCTCACCAGCAACATCCTGCTTCGGGCCGAATACCAGTACGTGATGCTTAACGACTTCCAGGAGAGTGCCGCCAACCGCGTCGCCATCAACACCGTGCGTGCCGGTGCCGCGGTGAAATTTTGAGGGGACCGTTAAGCAGTCGCCCCTATCCTGGCGGTTCGATCGTCAGCCGCAGTTGGCCTGCGCCCGCCGGGATGTTCTCCATGCTTCGACTCGTGCTCGCCGGCAGCGTCTTCGTCGGCAGCGTGCTCACGATGCCCGCGGGCGTCGGAATGGCTCTCGCGGGGGGAGAGCCCGGGCCGGCCTATCGGCGCCCGCTGCTTCCGCCCGACATCGCTTATCGCGACCCGACCTACGTCGCGCCGCCGCCGCTTCGGACCGTGGTCCTGGCGCCGGTCCTTCGCGCGCCGCGCTCCCTGGCGCTTCCGCTCTACAACGAGCCGCCGCCGCGCTTCCCCACCCCATAGACCGCCTCAGCTTTCCAGCTCGGTGTCCCAGTAGAGGTAATCGAGCCAGGTGTGGTGGTACTCCCGGTGGTCGAATTCCGGCTGGCGGCGGTGAAGTTCGTGCCGCGTCGGCCGGTGCGGCTCGTGCAGGAGCGGCATGTCGGCCTCGGCCGGGGTGCGGTTGGCCTTTCGCAGGTTGCAGGGGGAGCACGCCGCCACGACGTTCTCCCAGCTCGACTGGCCGCCCCGCGAGCGCGGCACCACATGGTCGAAGGTCAGGCCCCCGGAGGGCAGGCGCAAACCGCAATATTGACAGGAGAAGGTGTCGCGCAGGTAGATGTTGTAGCGCGTGAAGGCGGGACTGCGCGCCAGGGTCACGTAGCTCTTCAGGGCGACCACGCTGGGAACCCGCAGGGACCGCGATGGGGACCGCGCCTCGACATCGTAGCTCGCGACCAGGGTGACCCGGTCGAGGAACAGGGCGGTGAAGGCGTCCTTCCAGGACCACAGGGACAGCGGATTGTAGGAGAGCGGCCGGTAATCCGCATTCAGGACGAGCGTTTGGAGATCCAGCATCGGCGCTACCCTCTCGACGGGTCAACGAGGGGACAACGCGCAGGAATCGGCCGACGCATCGTCCCGGGTTGGTGAAAGATCAGACATCTCCGCAATCCGGGGCGTCGAGGCGCGCGACGGAAGAGCGGGGGAACCGGGTGTCCGCGATGGGGCTGGTGGGGCCGAAGCGGTGACACGCCGAAGGCAGATTTGCCGGACGTTGGCCAAAAGCCGTCGCATCGGGCGGGAACGCCCGGTTCGTGGCGACGCTCATCGGCGCGGATGGGCGTCGCCACCTCCTCGCACGGGAACGAAAAGGCCAAGTCCATCGGGGCTTAGTCTAATATCAGCGTGACACGCTTGTGAAGGTCACTCCGGCTTTCCACGACGTCGCGCCCACAACCCGGACGCGCAGGTCCGGGTTTCCGCCCGGAAACCGCCACTTCGTCAGCCTTTCGCCCCATTGCTCGGCGATGGGGCGGGCCACGGCCGCTCCCCGCTCCCCGACTCGCACAGATCCTGCTGGGGCGATTCGAGCCCTGCGGGTTGCCAGCGGCTCGGCGAAGCGGCGCGTGACGGCGGGCCACGAGCGCGCGTTGGCGCGGCGCGAAAGGATCGACATGGGCGGTATCCCGAGAGGCCAGACACCCTGGGGCATCCGGAGGGCAGCGGTGATCGCCGCCTGGCTCGGGGCCCTCGTGCTGGCTCCCATCGGTGCGGTCGCGCAGGGCACTCAGACGGCCCCGGCCAAGCCCGCCCCCGCTGCGGCGCCTGCGGAGACCAAGCCCGCGCCGGCGGACCCGAAGGCGGCGCCAGCGGAGGCCAAGCCGAAACCGGCCGTACCGAAGCCGGCGGTCTCCGAAGAGATCCAGAACGTTCGCGCCGAGCTCGACGCCGCCAAGGCCGATTTGGAACAACGCGAAAAGATCCTGAGCGGGCCCAACGTCGGCAGCGGCGACCTGACCCGTGCCCGCGAAGGCATCGAGGGGATCGCCGACAAGATCCGCCACGTCATCGATATCACCACGCCGCGCCTGGAGGCCGCCCGGGAGCGCCTGACCCAGCTCGGCCCGAAGCCCAAGGAGGGCGAGGAGGGCGAGGACGTGGCGCGCGAGCGGACGGAGCGCGAGCACGCCGTCGCCGAGATCGACGAGACCCAGCGCCTCGCTCGCTCGCTGCTGGTGCAGACCGATCAGATTATCGACCAAGTCTCCAACCGCCGGCGTGCGGCTTTCACCCGCGGCCTGTTCGAACGTTCGACCGCCCTGGTCAGCCCCGACCTGTGGATGCGGATCGCGGCGGATGTCCCGCGCGACCTGCGGGCGCTCCAGAGCGCGGTGGAGGACACCGTGGCGCTGTTCGCCCGCAACGGCACCATCGGCAACCTCCTGCTGCTCGGGGTCGCCTTCGGCATCTCGATCGCCCTGTATTTCGGGCGCCGCAACATTGCGCCTCGTCTCGGCCGCCGCGACGCGAAGGCCGTCGCCCCGTCGCAGCGCAAGAAGCTCCTGGCGGCCTGGCGGGTGTTTCTGCTCGGAACCATCCCGGCCATCATCGGCAGCTACGCGGTCTATTACGCCCTGGACGCCACCGACCTCCTGCCCCTGCGGCTCCTGCCGGTGGCCGGCGCCATCCTGGGCGGTCTCGCCTTCGTGGCCTATGTCGAGGCCCTGGCCGACGGGCTGCTCTCCCCGGGCAAACCGTCCTGGCGCGTCGCCACCATGAGCGATGCGGCCGCCTCGCGGGTGACGCGGCTGGCGGTCGGCATCGCCGTCGTCATCTCGGTGGTCAAGTCGATCGAGGCCCTGAATTCCGGCCTCTCGGCGGCCCTGCCGATCTCGATCGCCACGCGCGGCATCGGCGCGCTGGCGACCGCGCTCATCCTCGCCATCGGCCTGCACCGCTTCGCCGATTCGGCGGAGCAGGAGGAGGCCTGCTTCGGTCCCTACGTGGCTCCCGAAGCCACCACCGGCATCGGCGGCCCGGCGCGGCTCCTCGGCTGGGCGGCCGCGGTGGTGATCGCGATCGCCGCCCTCGTCGGCTACGTCGCCTTCGCGGCCTTCGTCATCGACCAGCTGGTGTGGACGGCGGGCCTGCTGGTCCTCCTGTTCCTGCTGACCTCCAGCGCCGACACCTTCATCGGCGGGACGCTCGGCGACGACACCAAGTTCGCCACGGCGCTCCAGGCCAATACCGGCCTGCGCAAGCGCTCGATCAACCAGATCGCCGTACTGGCCTCGGGCTTCGCCCGCGTGGTCCTCGTGCTGATCGCGGCCCTGCTGGCGCTCGCCCCCTGGGGTCTCGACTCGACCGACGTCTTCAGTTCGGTGCGGACCGCCTTCTTCGGCTTCAAGGTCGGTGACGTCACCATCTCACTCTCCACCATCGCGCTGGCGATCGGCCTGCTGATCCTCGGCATGACACTGACGCGGGCGATCCAGCGCTGGCTCGAACAGACCTACCTGCCGGCCACCGACCTCGACGCGGGCCTGCGCAACTCGATCTCGACCATCGCCGGCTATGTCGGCTTCCTGCTCACCCTGGCGCTGGCCTTCTCGTATCTCGGCCTGAGTCTCGAGAAGCTCACCATCGTGGCCGGCGCGCTCTCGGTCGGTATCGGTTTCGGCCTGCAATCGATCGTCAACAACTTCGTCTCCGGCCTTCTGCTGCTGTGGGAGCGACCGATCCGCGTCGGCGATCAGGTGCTCATCGGTGACAGTGAGGGCATCGTGAAGCGCATCTCGGTGCGCTCCACCGAGATCCAGACCTTCGACCGGTCGGCCGTGATCGTTCCGAACTCGAACCTGATTTCGGGCATCGTCAAGAACCGCGTGCGCGGCGACCGGACCGGCCGGGTCAGCATCACGGTCAGCGTCCTGCGCAATCAGGACCCGGTCCGGGCGGCGGAACTGCTGATGAACTGCGCGCAGGCCCAGCCGGACGTGCTGAAGGAGCCGCCGCCCCGGGTGGTGTTCCGCAAGATCGGCGACCCGTTCCTGGAATTCGAGCTGATCGCGATGATCGTCGACATCAGCCTCAGCCTGAAAGTGCAGAACGATTTGAACTTTGCAGTCTTCCAGACCTTGTCTGGGGCCGGAATGATCCCGGCTCTCGGCCCGGGCTCCAGCGTGGTTACGGTCCAGGGGCTGGATTCCTTCCAGTCCGCCATGGGCCAGATCGCCAGCACGTTCACGCCGCCGCAGCGGCCCGGCGAGCAGGCGAGTCCGGCTCGGGCCGCGGAGGACCGTCTCGACGAGGCCGAGCCGATGCGCTCGGCCGAGGCGGCGCGCCGGCGCGCGGGAAGCTGAACGTCAGGGAGATCGGGTCGTGGTGAGGCGGATGTCGGTGAAGGGATTGGGGATCGGCTTCGCCGCCGGTGGGATCGGGCTCCTGACGGGATGCGCCACCCCGGAGCCCGTGAACGCGACCCTTCCGAGCCTGTACTGGCCGATGACCACCCAGACGGCGCAGGTCGACACGGCGACGGCGCGTGACATGATCTCGGCCTATCGGGCCCGCAGCGGTGCGGGTGCCCTGCGCCTCGATCCAGAGTTGCAGAAACTGGCGGAGGCGGAGGCCGCCTCCATGGCGATGGCGGATCGGCCGAGCAAGGCGCAGACCGTGAAGAACGCCGTCGAGCGGCTCGGCTTCGAATCGGCTGAGGCCAACCTGTCGGCCGGCTATCACACCCTGGCGGAGGCCTTTTCGGGCTGGCGGGATAGCCCCGCGCACAACGCCGCGATGCTGTCGCCCACCGCCCAGCGCATGGGCATCGCCACAGCCTACGCGCCGGGCTCGAAATACAAGGTCTACTGGGCGCTGCTGCTGGCGAAATAGCGCTCCGGCAGGAGCCTCCCGCCGGTGCGCCTGACGGGTTCTGCCAACCGAGGAACCCAAGCCGACAAGCTTGGATCCCTGGTGACGTAGGCTGGCTCCTTGCCCAGTCGGCTGCCGCAGGCTGTCAGGCGGCCCGGACGGTGGCGAGGAAGCGCTGGATCTCGCCGTCGAGATGTTCGCTCTGGCGCGACAACTCGGAGGCTGCGCCCAGGACCTGCTCGGCCGCCGCTCCCGTCCCGGCGGCCGCATTGGCCACGCCCGTGATGCTGGTCGTCACGACGTCCGTGCCGCTGGCGGCCTGGGCGACGTTGCGCACGATCTCCTGGGTGGCAGCCCCCTGTTGCTCCACCGCCGCCGCAATGGTGGTAGCGACCACGCTCATCTCGCGGACCTGGTTGGCGATCCCCTCGATGGCGCCTACGGCGCGGCCGGTGGAATCCTGGATCTCGTTGATCTGCCGGGCGATCTCGTCCGTGGCACGGGCGGTCTGGCTCGCCAGTTCCTTGACCTCGGTCGCGACGACCGCGAAGCCGCGGCCCGCCTCGCCGGCCCGCGCCGCCTCGATGGTGGCGTTGAGCGCCAGCAGGTTGGTCTGCCCGGCGATGCTGGAGATCAGACCGACGACCTCCCCAATCTTGGCGGCACTCCGCGACAGGGCCTGGACCAGGATCGTGGTCTCGGCCGCCTGGGAGGCGGCCTGATTGGCGAGATGGGCCGAGCCGTCGACCTGCCGGCCGATTTCGGCGACGGAGGAGCCGAGTTCCTCCGCGGCCGACGCCACCGTGGTGACGTTGGTGGCGGCTTCCTCGGCCGCGGCGGCGACATTCGTCGACTGATTGCTGGTCTCGGTCGCCGTCGTGCTCATGACCTGGGCGGTCGCCTGCAACTCGGTGGCCGAGGCCGCCACCGCGCCCACGATGCCGCCCACGGCGCGCTCGAACCCATCGGCCAGCTCGCGCATGGCAGTCTGGCGCTGGACCTCGATGCTGGCCCGCGCCAGTTCGGCCTGCCGTTCCAACTCGGCGGTCCGGATCAGGTTGTCCTTGAACACGCCGACCGCCGCCGCCATCGCTCCGACCTCGTCGCGGCGCCCGGCCCCCGGAACCGCAAGCGACAGGTCCCCGGCCGCGAGACGCGCCATCATGGCGGTCATGGCCCGTATCGGCCGGGCAATCCCGAGATGCAGCAGCAGCAGGCTGAGTGCGGAGACCAGGAGGATGACGCCGATCCCGATCCAGTTCGCGAGCCGGGACGCCAGGGTCGCGGCGGCGGCGGCGGCCCCGCGGGTCTCCAGCAAAGACGCCTCGTCGGCCACGATCTCGGCCGCCTTGACTCTCAGAGCGTCCATTGAGGCCTTGCCGGCTCCCGAAGCCTCGACGCGGCGCGCCTCATCCTGCGTGGCCGGATCGGCCATGAGGCGGATTTCCTTCTCCGCGACGTCCCCTTGCCACTGCCGCGCGAAGCCCTCCACGGCGCGGAGCCGCTCCTGCTGGCGGGCGTTGTCCGAGGTCAGCTGCCGCACCGCGCCCAGGGAGGTGGCGAAGACGGCTTGGCCCGCCTTGTAAGGGGCCAGGAAGGCGTCATCGCCGGAGACGAGATAGCCGCGCACCCCCGTTTCCTGATCGACCATCGCGCCGGTGAGGCGGCTCATCTCGCCCAGCACTTGGTAGGTGTGGCGTGTCCATTGGTTGGCCTCCTCAATCGCCGAAAGGTTTCGGAGCGATACAACCGAAACGGTTGTGGAAGCCGCCAGAACAACAGCAAGGGTTGCACCAATCTTCGCAGCGATCTTGAGGTTGATGAGCCGGGACAACATTGAGAATGTCTCTTCGTTGCGGGTGCAAAAAGCCTTCTGCTCCCGTCTGTGGCGAAAAAATCCGCTTGTCGAAGAGCTAGTCTTATCCTTTATAACTATGTCTTACGCCTCCCTATCATTTATCAATTTCGGCCCCCAGGATGCAGAAGCGCGACAGCATCGTCCGCTCGCGGCGGGGCCGCGGCGTAGGCTGATCGGTCGGGGGAGGTGGTGATCGTCCGGCAGGCCGCCGCCATGCGCGGGGTGGGGCGCCAGAAGGACGAGGCTGTGCGGTGGACGCGGTGTCGGGACATCGGGGGCGATCCGACCGGCGGTCGGAAACGCCCTCCACCGTCAGGGGAAGTGCTTCATCCGCGGCGAAGGAGACGATTCGCTGATCAGCGTCACGGTCACGCGGCGGTTGGCGGGCAGGTAGGGGTTGTCCGGAAACATCGGCTCGGTATCCGCCTTGCCGGCGACGGAGGCGAAACGGTCGTCGGGTACGCCGCTGCCCGCCAGGATCTCGCGCACGCTGATCGCCCGGTTGGCCGAGAGTTCCCAGGGCGGGGCGGGGGCGCGCGTTCCGGGCCGGTCGGTGGCGGTGTAGCCCGTGATGGCGATCCGGTTCGGCATCTTGCGCAGGGTGACGGCGATGCGTTCGAGCAGGCGGCGGGTGCGGGCGTTCGGTCGGCTCGATCCATCGGGAAACATCGAGGCTCCGTCCTGGTCGACGATGGACAGGTCGACCCCGCGCTGGGAGGGCGCCACGATAATGTTCTTCGACAGCTCGGCCACCTCCGGCATGTCCTGAAGCGCCTGGCGCAGGCTCGCGGCCGCCAGACCCGCGCCGTCGGGATAGCCCTTGTCCGGCATGCCCTCGTCGACGTTGCCGTCCACGGCCGGCGGCGTGGTGTGATCGGAGGCGAGCTCCGGCGGGATGTCGCGCCGGTACTTCACCTTGTCGGCATGGGCCAGACCGTCCTTCTCAATGATGCCGGCGAAGCGCGATTCCTTATTGACGCCGAAGGCATCGCGCATGGAGCCGGCCACCGCCTGCATCTTCTTCTGATCCTGCGTCGAATAGGCCGCGATCATGACGAAGAAGCTCATGAGCAGCGCCATCAGGTCGGCGAAGGTCACGAACCAGCCGTGGCCGCCATGCGCGCCGCCGCGCTTCTTCTTAGCCATGAGCGGTACCGCGCTTGTTCTTAGTCATGCGTGATACTGCGCCCGATGCGAACCCGCGCCATCAGGCCGGCTCGGCCACGAGTTCGTCACGGTGGTTGTGCGGCAGATAGGCGATCAGCATCTCGCGCACCAGGGAGGCGCTCTTGGCATCGCGGATGAGCAGGATGCCGTCGATGATCAGCGAGCGGGAGACGTCCTCCTCCTCCAGCTTCACATGCAGCTTGTCGGCCAGCGGCAGGGTGATCATGTTGGCGATTAGTGCGCCGTAGAGGGTGGCGAGCAGCGCGGTCGCCATGGCGGGGCCGAGCTTCGAGGGGTCCGACATGTTGGCGAACATCGTCACCATGCCGAGAATCGTCCCGATCATGCCCCAGGCCGGGGCGCAGTCGCCGAAGGCCCGGTAGATCTTCGAGCCCTCGTCGAGGTGCATGAGGAAGTTGTCGCGGTCGCGCTCCATCGTGTCGCGGATGAACTCGCGGTCGTAGCCGTCAGCGATGTAGCGCGCACCCTGGGCCAGGAAGGGGTCGGAGATCTCCATGTTTTCCAGGGCCATCGGGCCGGACTTGCGCACCACGTCGGCGATCTTGGTGATCTCCTCGATGAGGTCGCGCGGCTTGATGGCGCGCATCGAAAATGCGTAGCGCAGGCCCATCGGCAGCCCGTGCATCATGGTGGAGAACGGGAACCGCATCATCGTGGCGGCAGTGGCGCCGCCGAAGATCACGATGACCGCGTGCTTGTCGAAATAGGCGGCGAAATTGCCGCCGTCGATCATGATCAGGATGAAGACGACGGCGAAGCCGCCGACGAGGCCGATACCGGTTGCGAGATCCATGATCACTCGAGCCTGAGCGGCTGCCCGCATGCCGCGTTGGCACCGCACGACGAGGCGCCGCTCCCACCGTTACGCATTCAGGTTGAACGAACCGTAAAAACGCCGGCGGTCTCTGGCCAAACACCGTGTGATCGCGTCATGCACTGTTCAGGGAGCGCCGGACATAAGGCACGCCACGCCAAGGATTTGGCGGCCTCCGCCGGGATGCGTTCGCGCAACCCGGTCAGGGATCGGAGCACACGGTATCATGTCGTTGGTTCGTCTTTACGCACGGGTCATGGGTCTCCTGGGTGCCGACCGCCGTCTGGCGGCGGTCCTGGCCTGCGCCAACGTGGCGCTCGCAGTGGCGGCCTTCGCCGAGCCGCTGCTGATGGGCCGCATCATCGACCAGCTCACCCATCTCAAGAGCAGCACCAACGCCTTCGCCACGCTGGCGCCCCTGATCGGCGCCTGGGTGGGCTTCGGCCTGTTCACGATCGCGGCCGGCGTGACGATCGCCCTGCACGCGGACCGGCTGGCTCACCGCAACCGCCTCACCGCCATGGCCAACTACTTCGAGCACGTGCTCGAACTGCCGCTCGCCTTCCATTCCTCCAATCATTCCGGCCGCGTCCTGAAGGCGATGCTGGAAGGCTCGAACGGCATGTTCTGGCTCTGGCTCGGCTTCTTCCGCGACCACTTCGTCGCCTTCGTGTCGCTGATCGTCCTCCTGCCCATGACCCTGTTCGTGAACTGGCAGCTCGGCTCGATCCTGGTCGTGCTCGTGCTCGCCTTCACCGCCCTGACCACGATGGTCATGCGCCGCACCGAGACCCTGCAGGGCCGGGTCGAGGCCTATCAGTCGGGCCTCGCCGAGCACGCCTCGGACGCCCTGGGCAACGTCGCCGTCATCCAGTCCTTCACCCGCGCCAAGGCCGAGAAGGAGGCGATGCACGACATCATCCGCAACCTGCTCGCCGCGCAGATCCCTGTCCTGTCCTGGTGGGCGCTCGCCAACGTCGCCACCCGCGCCTCCGCGACCCTGACCATGACGGCGATCTTCATCACCGGCATCGCGCTGCACCAGCACGGCCAGGCCAGCGTCGGCGAGGTCGTGGCCTTCATGAGCCTGGCCACCATGCTGGTTTCGCGCCTCGATCAGGTCGCCACCTGCATCAACGGCCTGTTCCAGCAGATGCCCAAGATCGACGAGTTCTTCGAGATCCTCGACACCACCCCGGCCGTTCACGACCGTCCCGGCGCCCAGCAGGTCGCGCGCTTCGACGGCGAGGTCGCCTTCGATAGCGTCGGTTTCTCCTACACGGCCCGCCGCAAGGCCCTGGAGGATGTCTCCTTCACCGCGCAGGCTGGCCAGACCATCGCCCTCGTGGGCACCACCGGCTCGGGCAAGTCGACCACCCTCGGCCTCCTGCACCGCGCCTTCGATCCCGACCATGGGGCCATCCGCATCGATGGCACCGACATTCGCGACATCGGCCTGTCCAGCCTGCGCCACAACATCGGCGTGGTGTTCCAGGAGCCGATGCTGTTCGCCCGCTCCATCCGCGAGAACCTTCAGGTCGGCCGGCCGAACGCCACCGATGCCGAGATGCTCGACGCCCTCGAGCGGGCCCAGGCCACCGAGTTCATGGCCCGCCAGGCGGACGGCCTCGACACGGTGATCGGCGAGCGCGGCCGCTCGCTCTCCGGTGGCGAGCGCCAGCGCCTGTCGATCGCCCGCGCCCTGCTCAAGAACCCGCCGGTGCTGATCCTCGACGAAGCGACCTCCGCCCTCGATGCAACCACCGAGCGCAAGCTCCAGGGCGCTCTGGAGGCCGTGATGGAGGGCCGCACCACCTTCGTCATCGCTCACCGGCTGGCCACCATCCGCAACGCCGACCGCATCCTCGTCTTCCACGAGGGCCGGATCGTGGAATCCGGCACCTTCGACGACCTCGTCGCCCAGAACGGCCGCTTCGCCGATCTCGCCCGGGCACAGTTCATGGCGGCGCAGGAACCGGACGGGATGGCGCTGGCAGCCTGACCCCCGGCGCATTTGACGCCAGCGCGCCGTAGGCCCACCGACTGACGCCTTCTCCCGACCCTCGGGGGAGGGCGTCTTCGTGCCGGGGTCGGGTGGCGCGGACACGCAGCCCGCGCAGGGGAGGGCGCCGAGGCCAGTTTGTCAGGACGGAGAGCGCGGGGGATCAGTCCGACGGGACCGACGTCCGCGCGTCCTCGGCCCAGACCCGGAACTGCGTCAGGCGGTTCGAGCCGAATGTGTGGGTCAGCGGAACGTCCGCCGCGTCCCGGCCACGCGCCACCAGGATGCGACCGCGGCGGGGTGCATTGTTGCGCGGGTCGAACACGTGCCAGGCCCCCCCGAGATACACCTCGGTCCAGGCGGCGAAGTCGCCGGGCCCATGCGGTTCGGGCTCGCCGATGAAGCTGAGATAGCCGGTGCAGTAGCGGGTCGGGATGTTGAGCGCCCGGCAGAAGGCGACGAACAGGTGTGCGTAATCGCGGCACACGCCGCGCTGGCTGGCGAAGGCATCGGCGGCGGTACGGTCGACATGGGCGTAGCCGTAGCCGAAGGTGATGTGGCCGTGGACGTAGTCGCAGATCGCCTGAACCCGCGACCAGCCGGGCTCGAGATGGCCGAACAGGTTCCAGGCCTCGTCGGAGAGCAGGTCGGATTCGCAGTATCGGCTCGCCACCAGGAAGGGCAAAGCCTCCTCCGGCAGATCCTCGACCGCATGCTCGGCCGCATCGGCGACCACCGGGTCGAGGGCGCCGTCTTCGTCGATCTCGGCGTGAACGCTCAGGGTTACGGCGCCGGCCGGAGCCACGAAGCGCACCGTGCGGTTGCCGAAGACGTCGCGGAAGGGGCGCACCGGAAGGGGCGGATCGAGGGTGAGCACGTCCGGCGGCACCGCCGCCAGGCCCTTGATCGGATAAGAATTCAGGCGGGCGATGACGGGGGTCGGCTGTGGGAAATCATAGCCCATCTCGCAACCGAACCTGATCCGCATCGAAACTCCCCCGGGCTCGCCGCCGCGCCGCTCAGCCCTCACTGCCCGCGCCCGGCCGGGGACACTAGGCCGCCGAGGTCACAGGCGGATGTCATCGCACGCCCTGCGCGCAGATGAAGCAGCCGGGTCAGAGCCCTCTGGCCCGGGCCTGCTTCTCCTGCATCCGCGCCTGGAGCCGCACCCGCCGCGCTGCAATGACGGTGCCATTGATCTCGCCGCCGAACAGGAACATCGCGGCGAGCCAGTACAGGAAGACGAGGAACACCATCGCGGTGGCGAGCCCCCCGTAGGTGGAAGCGTAGGCGTTGGAGAAGCGATCGAGATAATAGCCGAAGCCGAGGCCGGCGAGGAACCAGAGCAACAGCGTGACGGCGATGCCCGGCACCACGGCCAGCACCGAGCGGCGCCCCGCGGCCACGAACTTGTGGGCGATCACCAGCACGGTGAGGAGCAGGAAGGCGGTGATGCCGATACGGCCGATCGCCACCGTCAGGCTCAAGGGCTCCAGTCCCGGCGCCACGTTGATCACCTTGCGCCAGATCAGCGGGCCCAGCACGACGAGGAGCGCGAAGGCCAGCATGGCGAAGGCGCCGCACACGACGTAGCCGATCGATTCCAGGCGGGTAAGCCACCACGGGCGGACCTCGCGCAGGCCGTAGGCGCGGTTGAGCCCGACCCGCAGGCTCTCGACCCCCGAGGACGAAAAGTACAGTGCCAGCAGGGCGCCGAGGGTCAGCACCCCGCCGCGCTGCTCGGTGAGCACCCGGTGCACCTCGCCCGCGATGGGATTGGCGACGGCGCGCGGCCACGCATCGAAGATGAGGTCGCTCGCCCCATCGGCGAGGGACTTCGTGCCGAACAGGCCGGCCAGGGCGCCGAGCAGAATCAGGAACGGAAACAGGGCGGTGAGAGTCGAGAGCGCGATATGGCTGGCGATGGCCCAGCCGTCATGGGCGACGAAGCGTTGCGCGGCGACGTTCGCGATCTCGAAAAGCTTGCGGATGCGACTCACGGGGCGGGGGTTCGTCCTCGAGCGATCAGGATGGGGCGCCAAGCGGCGGGCTGTCTTCTAAACGCAACGGGACCCCATTGCGCAACGGGCCGCGGGCCGACCCCGCGCGGAACCGGCTTGAAATCCCGGGGGCACTGTGATGCCTGCGGCCTTGCCATGGCACCATTCACTTCATCCCTGATCCCGGCCCTGTTCGTTCTGATCTGGGCGACGGGCTTCGTCGCGGCCCGCTTCGTGGCGCCGCATGCCGAGGCCTTCACCTTCGTGGCGATCCGGGTGGTGGGCGTCGCCCTCGTCCTCGTGGGCCTGGCCCTCGCCCTGCGGGCACGCTGGCCGCGCGACCGGGCCGGTTGGTTCCATGCCGCCCTCGCCGGCATCCTGATGCAGGGGATCTACGTCATCGGCGTATTCTGGTCGGTCCAGCATGGGCTACCGGCGGGCATCGCCGCTCTCGTGGGCAGCCTCCAGCCCTTATTGACGGCGATGCTGGCCGGTCGCCTTCTCGGTGAGCCGGTGAGCGGGCGGCGCTGGCTCGGGATCGCCACCGGGTTTTCGGGAGCGCTCCTGGTGCTGGCCCCGAAGATCGGCGCCTCCGATCCCGCCGGCATCCCGGTCCCGGCACTCGCCGCATGCCTGTCGGCCATGGTGGCGATGACGGGCGGAACGCTCTGGCAGAAGCGCCACGGTACCGGGGGCGACCTCCTCAGCAATGCCGCGCTTCAATTCCTGGGCGCCGCGACCCTTGCCGTGCCGGCGGCACTCCTGTTCGGAACCGGCGGTTTCGATGGATCGACGCCGCTCTGGTTCGGGCTCGCCTGGTCGATCGTCGTGAACTCGGTGGGCGGTATCCTGCTGCTGCTGGTTCTGATTCGGCGCGGGGCCGTGGCGGGCGTCGCCTCGCTCCTGTTTCTGGTGCCGCCGGTCTCGGCCGTGATGGCCTACGTTCTGTTCGGCGAGGCCCTGGTGCCGATCCAGATGGGGGGCATGGCCATCGCCGCCCTCGGCGTCGCGATCGCCAGTCGAGGCTGATTCGGCGACGGACCTGCGTGACTTTTTCTTTGAGAAACATCTCAATAAAATTCAGCATTGAGCCGTTTGCCAAGAGAAATCAGGGTTTTTCGCCCGCGCGGATTATGAATTCACGAGGGATAGTGCCGCGCTGCGGCGAGACGCCTCTACAGGCCCGTCAAACCTGCCTATAATGAGCAGCAAAGCGTGATCTCTTTTCCAGCGAGTGTGCCATGTCAGCTTCCCCCGTCGTTTCGACCGAACCGCAGGATCTCCTGACCCTGGCCCGCGAGGCGGCCGAATCGGCCAAGGGCCTGGTGGCCGAGGCGACCCGCCGGGTGCGCACCACCATCCTGTCCGACGAGGGTAAGATCTCGGCCGAGAAGATGGAGACCGAGCAGCACGCGACCCACGGGCTCGCCTGGATCGCCACCTATGCCGAGGGCGTGCGCGAGCTTGGCGCCTACGCGCAGCGCCTGACCGAGGCGGGTGAGTTCGGCGAGACCGAGAGCCTGCTCGTGCGGATCGGCCTCGGCGAATACCTCGACCAGATGTTCTCCGGCATTCCCATGAGCCAGGGCGAGATGGTGCGTCCCACCGGCTCCCTGGGCCTCGCGGCCCGTGAGGTGGCCAAGTTCCGCACCGAGGCGGTCGAGGCTCTCATCGCCGAGGGCAACACCCCCGAGAACCGCGCCGCGCTCGTCGCCCGCATCCGCGACAACGGCGGTGCGGCCACCATCGGCAAGTCCGGCCTCGACGAGGACATGGAGGCGATCCGCTCCGAGATGCGCCGGTTCGGCCTCGCCGAAGTCGTGCCGCACGCGCATGAGTGGCACAGCCAGAACGCCTACATCCCGATGGAGATCGTCACCAAGATGGCCGAACTCGGCGTCTTCGGCCTGACCATCCCCGAGGAATACGGCGGCATGGGCCTGCCGAAGATCTCGATGTGCGTGGTCTCCGAGGAACTGTCCCGCGCCTATATCGGTGTCGGCTCGCTTGGCACCCGCTCGGAGATCGCGGCGGAACTCATCCTCTGTGGCGGCACCGAGGAGCAGAAACACCGCTTCCTGCCCGGCATCGCCTCGGGCGACACGCTTCCCACCGCCGTGTTCACCGAGCCGAACACCGGCTCCGATCTCGCTTCGCTGCGCACCAAGGCCGTCCGGGACGGCGACGTCTGGAAGATCTCGGGCAACAAGACCTGGATCACGCATCCGGTGCGCGCCGATATCATGACCTGCCTCGTGCGCACCAAGCCCGAGGAGAAGGGCCACCGCGGCCTGTCGCTGCTCATCGCCGAGAAGCCGCGCGGCACCGATGCCGAGCCCTTCCCGGTCGCCGGCCTGTCCGGTGGCGAAATTCACGTGCTCGGCTACCGCGGCATGAAGGAATACGAGCTCGCCTTCGACAATTTCGAAGTACCGGCGGGCAACCTGCTCGGTGAGGTCGAGGGCAAGGGCTTTGCGCAGCTCATGCAGACCTTCGAGTCGGCCCGCATCCAGACCGCGGCCCGCGCCATCGGCGTGGCGCAGAACGCCCTCGATCTCGGCCTGCGCTACGCCGAGGATCGGGTGCAGTTCGGCAAGGCGCTGATCAACTTCCCGCGTGTGGCCGACAAGATCGCCATGATGGCGGTGGAGATCAACATCGCCCGCCAGCTGACCTACTTCTCGGCCCGTGAGAAGGACGAGGGCAAGCGCTGCGATCTCGAAGCCGGCATGGCCAAGCTGCTCGGCGCCCGTGTCGCCTGGGCTGCGGCCGACAACGCCCTGCAGATCCATGGCGGCAACGGTTTCGCGCTGGAATACGCGGTCAGCCGCGTGCTCTGCGACGCACGCATCCTCTCGATCTTCGAAGGTGCCGCCGAGATCCAGGCTCAGGTCATCGCCCGCCGCCTGCTCGAAACCGCCTGAGCCGAGAGCGGCACCGACCTCACCCGGTCCGGCGGAGCGCCCTCTCTGTCGGGGTCGGGGGCCGAACCGGGTCTCCGTCCAGAAACGCAGAACGCCGGGGCGATCATCGCCCCGGCGTTCTGCGTTTCCCGCTTTGGAAGCCGAAGCGAGCGGACAGCCGTGCGAAGGGCTACTTCGTGATCTTCACCGACACGGGATCGCTCGACGGAAACGTCTCCTCCAGGGCCTCGTCGAGACGCTCGTCGCGTTCACCCGTCTGGCTCACGGGACGAGTCCCGTCGGACCCCTTCGGGGCCGGCTTGCCGGTGGTGGAGATGATGTCGGTCTCGGGGGTCTTCTGATGATCGGCCATGCACGGCACTCCCTCGGCTCGGCGGCCGGCGACCTCGCCAGCACCTTCCTCGACGATGAGCCGGGACAACGCCGGGCGCGCCTCCGGTTTCCACGATGGCGCGGCCGTGGTTCCGCCCGGCTCCCTCAGAGTGCCGCCGGGACCTGCGGACGCGTCGCGACGCGCCGGCCGCGCAGGTCGGCCGTCCGCCATTCGCGCAGGACGAAATCGTAGACCTGGCCCAGGCGATCGAGATGCGCATCCGGCGTCAGGGGAGCCGCCCAGTAGCGCTTGTAGGCGGCGCGGCTCATGCGCTCCGCGAGGCTGTCGTCGGAGAGACGGACGAGGTGGGCGGCGAGGGAGTCGGGATCGCCGGACCGGAACCAGAAGCCGGTCTCGCCGTCCTCCACCGCTTCCCGCCCGGCACAGGCGTCGCTGACGACCACGGGCGCACCGCAGGCGAGCGCTTCGTACACCGTCAAAGGCTGGCCCTCGTACCAGACGCTCGGAAAGACCAGGGCGCGGGCCTGCCGCATCAGGGCCTGGACACCGGCCTCGTCGCGCCAGCCGAGCATCACCGCCTCGGGATAGCGCGCCTCGAGTTCGGCGCGCGCCGGACCGTCGCCGACGAAGACCGGGCGGATGCCGGCGCGGCGCGCCGCCTCGGCAAAGATCGGAGCGCCCTTCTCGGTGGAGATGCGGCCGACGAACAGACACGCGCCGGGTGGGCCGGTGCGGAGCGGCGCCTGTGCGACCGCAATGGGATTGTCGACCCGGTGGAAGCGGGTCGCGGGGGGCAGGTGGGGGGCGATCACCCGCTCCTGTAGGGCACTGATGGTCACGATATGGGGGAACAGGGCCTTCATGCCAGCCAGATGCTCGAGGGCGAGGTGGCGCACCACCCGCAGGAGCTTGCGAGGGTAGCTGCGCGCATCGCAATTCGTGGTCAGGCAGCCCGGGGACATCGGTGTGCGCTGGCAGATCCGGGCGGCGGGATACTCGTAGAAGCCGCCATTGGGGCAGACGAGGAAGAACTCGTGCATGGTGTAGAGCAGCGCCAGCCCGGAGGCCGCGAGGCTGCGCCCGATCGAGGGCGAGAGGGCCTTGGCGAAGGCGTGGACGTGGACCACCGTGTCGTGCGGATCGAGCCCCTGCAGTTCGGCGGCGAGGCGCCGGGCCGCCGGGCGATTCCAGATGGCCTGGGCGGCGAAGGCGAACTTGTTCGTCGTCGTGCCCACATCGTCCTGGCCGAGACAGACGACGCGGATGCCCGCGGCCTCCAGGCGCGGGTCGGCGGGACCGACCGCTGCGAACACGGTGACGCGGTGTCCGCGGGCGCGTAACCCCAGGCCCGCATCCAGCGCGACCTTGGCCTGCCCGCCATTGATGTAGGCGTGGTCGACGACGAGGACGACATGCATGGTGGACAGTCCCGGCCAACGATGACAGTTCGTCCGATCTTTACCGAACGTGCGTTGATCTCCGGTAAATCGCTGATCCGGGTGCGGAGAACGATGGAAGTCTCCCGACATTCTTGGGTCCCGCCCGTCACCTTGGGCGTTACCCGTCACCTGGGGCAGGGCCATGCAGATCGTCGTGTTGGCCGAGTTCGCGGTGGCGAGCGGGGGCGCCGAAAAGGTCGCGGTCGAATCCGCGCGCGGCCTCGCCGAGGCCGGCATCGACGTCACCTACATCCAGGCCATCGATGGCCCAATGGATCCGCTCCTCGACCATGCCCGGATCCGCCGCATCACCCTCGGCAATACGGACATCTGGGCGCGACCGGCGCACAGGGCCGCATTCAGCGGCCTGTGGGACGCCGGGGCGGCCACGCGCCTGGGGGCGGCCCTCGATGCCCTGCCGGTGCGGCCGGACCTGATCCATCTCCATCAATGGACCCGCAGCCTGTCGCCGAGCGTGTTTCCGATCCTGTTCGCGCGCAACCTACCGGTAGCGGTGACGGCGCACGACTACTTCCTCGCCTGTCCGAACGGGGTGTATTACCGCTTCGATCGGGCCGAGCCCTGTACCCTGAAACCCCTCTCGGCCCCCTGTATCGCAGCACCCTGTGACGGCCGCACCCGCCTGCACAAGCTCGTGCGGGTGGGTCGCTCGATGGCTCAGCGCGCGACCCTGAAACGCCGACGGCTCGCTGTCATCCATGTCTGCGATGCGAGCGTGGCGCGCCTGGGCGGCCTCCTTCAGGAGTTGGACGTCACCCATTACCGGGTCGACAACCCGGTCCGGGTTGAGCGCCAGCCGCCGGCCGATCCAGCGCGGGGCGATGCCATCGCGTATGTCGGTCGCCTGACGCGGGAGAAGGGTGCCGACCTCGTGGCGGAGGCCGCGCAGGCGGCCGGCCTGCCCGCCCTGTTCATCGGGGCCGGTCCCCTGGAGGACGAACTGCGCGCGCTGCCGGGCGTCGAACTCGTCGGCTGGCAGGCTCCCGAAGCGGTCTGGACCCTGCTGCGTCGGCGGGCCCGCGCCATCGCGGCGCCGTCGCGCTGGTACGAGACCGGCCCTCTCACGGTCTACGAAGCTCTCGCCCACGGCATTCCGGTTCTCGCCTCCGATCGCTCCGGAGCATCCGATGCCGTCATCGACGGGGTGAACGGGTGTTCCGTCTCGCCCGATCCGGACACCCTGGCGCGGGCCGCCGCGCTGTTCCGCGACGATACCCGAACCGCCCGCCTCGGTGCGGCGGCGCATGCCGGCTACTGGTCGCGCCCCATGACCCTGACCAAGCATGCCGACGCGCTGATCGGTGTCTATGAACGCATCCTCGCCGTGCCGGGCACCGCTGTCCCAAGTCTTCGCAGCGCGATCCGGGCCTCGTGATCCCGCATCAGCAAAGCGGCAAAATTTTTCACCTGTCAGCCGTAGACCCATTGACCTGCATGGTGCGGCGCAACATAAATCTCTCGCAGCGCACCGAACGACTCGGTGCACTCTGGAGCGTATCGCAATGAACGGTCAAACCTTCGAGATCCCCACCGAGATGCGCGCGCTCGCCGAGAAGAGCGTCGACGAGGCCCGGGTCGCCGTCGGCAATGTCATCGGCACCGCCATCAAGACCGCAGAGCAGATGCAGACCACGTCGAAGTCGGTGCAGGAATCGATGCAGACCGTCGTCGTCAAGGGTCTCGACCAGGTTCAGGAAAACGCGGCCGCGACGTTCGACTTCGCCCAGAAGCTGGTCCGCACCCGTGACCTCCGCGAAGCCTTCGCGCTGCAAGGCGAATTCCTGCGCAGCCAGATCGCCACCCTGCAGGCGCAGGCCAAGGACCTCGGCGCCCTCGCCCAGAACACGTTGCGTCCCTCGGCCTGAGGGACGATCCGGCCCCGAACTCAGGCATCGGCGCGGGGCTTCTGCGCGACACGCCTGCGCGACACCGGCCCGTTTCGGGTTCATCATCGACCCGGAGCGGCAAGGAGACAGCGACATGTCGAGACGGCGCAGGATGCCACCTCAGGGGCACGGCAAGAATCAGGGTCAGGGCAAAGATCAGGGTCCGGGTAAAGATCAGAGTCCCGGGCAAGACAAGGCCGGGGCTTCCCCCAAAATTCAGGAGGGCGGACCGAGGAACGTCGAGGACGCCGACCCGGTGGCGGCCGTGACCGGCGGCGACGGTAAGCCCGGCCTCGTGCCGGTCTCCCAGGGGTCGGAGGCCGCTGCGGCCAACACCAACGATCGGTCGCCCGGCACAGGGTCGGTTCACGAAACGTTGCTGGAAGGTGTCTCGGCTGAGACCCTGGTGGCGAGCCACGCGGGCGAGGGCGGATCGGGTCGCAACGAGCCCGAGCTTGAGCCTGCGCCCGAGCCGACATCTGCGCAATCCCCCGGCGACGGGGCCGAGGCCGCGCC
This sequence comes from Methylobacterium sp. Ger2507, assembly GCF_055231875.1. Taxonomy (NCBI): domain Bacteria; kingdom Pseudomonadati; phylum Pseudomonadota; class Alphaproteobacteria; order Hyphomicrobiales; family Methylobacteriaceae; genus Methylobacterium; species Methylobacterium sp. Ger2507. The sequence continues at coordinate 4,044,308 of NZ_JBUYVC010000001.1, read as the reverse complement.
TCTCTCGGACGATCTCACGGTGGTCCCAGAGGAGGCGCCCGAGCCGGCCCAGCTCGCCCGTGAGACGGTCGCGGTGGCGACCGAAACGGTCGAGACCGTGAGGCAGACCCTTCCCGAGGCGGCCGACGCACCGTCGACCCTTCCCGCACTGGCCCCCGCCGTGGCGAGCCCGCCAGCGACGACCGGAGCGCTCACGCCGCCCCGATTGACGGAGCTGATGGGTGAGGTGGGCGAGGTGAACACCACGGTTCTCGCCTATCTGCGCGGGGAGAGCGTGGCCGCCATGGCGCATCTGAAGGCGCTCTCGGGCGCTGCGACTCCGGCGGATGCGATCCGCCTGCAGGTCTCCGAGATGCAGCGGGCGGCCGATGCCTCGCTGAGCTGCTTCGCGGCACTCGCCCGGCGGACCAGCCGTCTCACCGCCGCGATCGTGCGGCGCTGAAAGTCCCCGGACGCGGCGCCCCTCGCGCCGACGGCCCGACCCGTCTAGATATCCCGGCATCCGTCGCGGCCACGTCCCAGACCGGGGCATGGCTGCGACGCCAGGTCCCCGGGAGTTGTCCATGCCGCGTTCGTCCCTTCTGCTCGTCCCGCTGCTGACCGCGACGCTCGCCGCCGCGCCGGCCTCGGCGCAGATGATGAAGACGCCGGAGGGGCCTGCCGAGAAGGCGTCCCCGGACAGAGCGCTTCCCGACAAGGTGGCGCCCCTCGCCAAGGGGCAGGTGCAGCTCTCCTTCGCGCCCGTGGTCAAACGGGCCGCGCCCTCGGTGGTGAATGTCTACGCCTCGCACGTGGAGACGCGCGGCCAGAGCCGCAGCGCCATGGACGAGTTCATGCGCCGGTTCTTCGGCGAGAACGGCGGCCGTGGTCGCGGCGGAGCCCCCGGGGAGCGCGCCCAGAAGTCGCTCGGATCCGGCGTGATCGTCGACGAGTCCGGCCTCGTCATCACCAACAATCATGTCATTGAGAACATGAACGAGGTGCGGGTCGCGCTCGCCGACCGGCGCGAGTTCGAGGCCACCATCGTGCTGCGCGATCCGCGCACCGACCTCGCCGTGGTCAAGATCAAGAACCCGACCGGCGGCCTGATCCCCATGGCCTTCGGCGATTCCGAAGCCCTCGAGGTCGGCGATTTCGTCATGGCGATCGGCAATCCGTTCGGTGTCGGCCAGACCGTGACGCAGGGTATCGTCTCGGCGCTGGCGCGCACGCAGGTCGGCTCCTCGGACTATCAGTTCTTCATTCAGACCGACGCCGCCATCAATCCGGGCAATTCCGGCGGGGCCCTGGTCGATCTCCAGGGACAGCTCGTCGGCATCAACACCGCGATCTACTCGCAATCGGGCGGCAGCCACGGCATCGGCTTCGCGATCCCGGCGAGCATGGTCCGGGCCGTGGTCGAGACCGCCAAGGGCGGCGCCACCGCCGTACGCCGGCCCTGGCTCGGCGCGCGCGTACAGAGCGTGACGCCCGACATCGCCGAGAGCATGGGCCTCGACCATCCGACGGGCGTCCTGGTGGCGAGCCTGCAGCCGAAGAGTCCGGCCGAAGAGGCCGGCCTGAAGCGCGGCGACCTCATCCTGACCGTGGACGGCAAGGTCGTCGACGACCCGGAGGCCTTCGGCTACCGCTTCGCCCTGAAGGGCCTCACCGGCCAGACCAAGTTCGGCATCCTGCGCGGGACCGGGCGTTCGACGATCGCCGTCAAGCTCGGGCCGGCGCCGGAGACCCGGCCGCGCGACACCCTGAAGGTGCGGACCCGGTCGCCCTTCCTCGGCGCCACCCTGGTGAACACTTCGCCGGCCGTGGCGGAAGAGCTCCAGGTGGATTTCCCGTCCGAGGGCGTGGCGGTCGCCGGCGTCGATGAGGGTTCGATCGCGGCCCGCGCCGGCCTACAGAAGGGGGACATGATCGTCGCCATCAACGGCCTGCCGATCGCCACCACGAAGGACCTGGAGCGGGTCACCCGCAACAGCCTCAACATGTGGGAGGTCTCGATCAACCGCGGCGGCGAGGTGATGACATCGATGTTCGGGGGGTAAATATGTCAAAGCCTCTTCGAAGCCGAATTTTGTGGAATAAAATATCGTCGCTAGTAAGTTTTTTTAGCAAAAAAACTTGTCTGATATCCAATTTTCCTACTGTAAAACAATTTAACACTCAGCTTGCTCCTGCTTTAGATTTGAGCGAGATAATGAAAATCCCTGGATACAGCCGGGTTAATATTAACTCAGAAGGAAAAATAATAGTAAAATACCGAGCAGTAGACCCGGAGGATATTCATACAAATTATATCAGGTCGCTCAAAATCAACGATGCATCTGAATCGGCCAATAAGCTCTGTGCTATTAAAGACCACGCGGCAAGTTTATTCAACGTCATTAGGGATTTAGATCTCGATAATCAATTTAAATCCATCAAATGTACCGACTACAATTGGGAATCTGTACGTAATCAGATTCATATGGCAGCAAGTATTAATGATGTATATGCCGATACGTCATCGGTCGACGACTCCGGATCGATTTCGTATTGTCGGCCCGCCTGGGAGTTTGAGAAGGCCCACAGTGAGACCGTTAGTAAGTATATAGCATCGCAGATATTTTTTAACTTTGTGTGGTTGGCATACGAGTGCGCGATTGAAGTAGCAGGAGACACGAAAGAGATCAGGAAAAAAACTGGGGCAAAGGGACGAGTTATTCTAGCAGAAAGTAAATTTCCGGACTATAGTCTTCCGTTTTTGCGAGATATCTATATTCTTTGCCTTAGATCATGCTACCAGGACGGGAGCACTAGAAATTCGAAAGACATTCAGAAGCTTCTCCGAGAGTTAGACAAACCCATCGTTGAACAAGCCGCTGAGATAATACGCATTGTTCGCAATCGCGTTATGCACGGTGAGGAAACTGCGCCATATCCAGAGGACCACGGCGGGGACGGGGAAAGCGATGTCGTAAATTCCACCCAGAGGCTATATTATGCAAGCCGAATAACTCTTATACTAATTCAGGCTCTTGCATTTACATGTTTAGTAGATCCATCATCAACAATAAATCGGGAAATTTACGATGAAATGGATGATGAAATTCTGTCACCGAACAATATAGGGACAATTATTCTCAATATTCATGCGACGATAGCATCAAAAAGTAAAAATCAACTCATTTTGATTTAACAAAACTCTAATTTTTTCTAATTATCCTAAATCTAATACAGTCAAATAACCTAACTTTAAAGCTTTGATGTGCCGATGTCCGACCTCTTCGCCTCCGCCGGCCTCGCCCATGCCGCGCCCCGCCCCCTCGCCGATGCCCTGCGGCCGAAAACCCTGGCCGAGGTGGTGGGCCAGGAGCACCTGACAGGTCCGGACGGAGCGCTGACCCGCCTCCTCAACGCCCGGTCGTTCGGCTCGCTGGTGTTCTGGGGGCCGCCCGGCACCGGTAAGACCACCGTGGCGCGCCTGCTCGCGCACGAGACCGACCTGCACTTCGAACAGATCTCGGCGATCTTCTCCGGCATCGCCGAACTTCGGAAAGTCTTCGACGCGGCGCGCGGGCGCCGGGCCATGGGACGGGGCACGCTGCTCTTCGTGGATGAGATCCACCGGTTCAACCGGGCGCAGCTCGACGCCTTCCTGCCCGTGATGGAGGACGGCACGGTGACGCTGGTGGGCGCCACCACCGAGAACCCGTCCTTCGAGCTGAACGCCGCGCTGCTCTCCCGTGCCCGCGTGCTGCTGTTCCGGGCGCTGGACGATGCCGCCATCGCCAAGCTGCTGGTCCGCGCGGAAGCTCTGACGGCGCAGCCGCTCCCCCTGGACGAGGAGGCGCGCGGCGTGCTCGTCCGCATGGCCGACGGGGATGGCCGCGCGGCCCTGACCCTGGCCGAGGAGGTCTGGCGCTCGGCGAAACCGGGCGAGGTCTTCGACGCGGAGCAGTTGCAGGCGATCATCCAGCGGCGGGCGCCGATCTACGACAAGAGCCAGGAGGGGCACTACAACCTCATCAGCGCCCTGCATAAGACCGTGCGGGGCTCAGACCCCGACGCGGCCTTGTATTATCTCTGCCGGATGCTCGACGGGGGCGAGGACCGCCTGTTCATCGCCCGCCGCCTCGTGCGCATGGCGGTGGAGGATATCGGGCTCGCCGACCCGCAGGCCCTGGTGGTGGCCACCGCGGCGAAGGACGCCTTCGATTTCCTGGGCTCGCCCGAGGGCGAGCTGGCTCTGGCCCAGGTCACGGTCTATCTCGCCTGCGCGCCGAAATCGAACGCGGTCTACAACGCCTACAAGGCCGCCACCCGGGTGGCCAAGGAGCACGGCTCCCTGCCGCCGCCTCGCACCATCCTCAACGGATCGACCAAGCTGATGCGCAAGATCGGCTACGGCGAGGGCTACCGCTACGACCACGACGAGCCGGACGCGTTCTCGGGCCAGGATTACTGGCCCGAGAAGCTCGGGCGCCAGCACTTCTACGCGCCCACCGACCGGGGCATGGAGCAGCGCTACGGCGACCGCCTGGCCCATTGGGAGGATCTGCGCCGCCAGCGCCGCGCCGACGAAGACTGAACCGCCGGCAGGCCCGGCGGAGCATGGTCAAGCCAAGTATGACCCAGCGGAGGGTGACCCAGCGGTGGATGGCCGTCGCGCTCTGCCGCGGATACGGGCTGCTGTGAGCCGACCCGCTGCCCCACACCTCCAGCGGTTGCCAGCGCGGCCGCTGGACAGCGCGGCCGGGAGGGATGAAGGCTGGAGGGCGAAACCGATCCGCGAACGCTCACAGGTCCGAAGACTCCACCCATGCAGGCCTACCACACCCTCACCGCACGTTTCGCCCGCCTCGGCGCCCTCGGCGACGCGGCCGGCATCCTCCACTGGGATCGCCAGACCCTGATGCCGGCCGGTGCGGCGGACGGGCGGGCCGAGCAGTTGGCGCAGCTCTCGGTCATCGCCCACGAGATCCTCACCGCGTCGCAGACCGGCGACCTGATCGACCAGGCCCATGACGAGCGCCAGCACCTCGACCCCTGGGAAGGGGCGAACCTGCGCGAGATGCGCCGCGCCTATCTCCATGCCTCGGCGGTCCCGGCCGACCTCGTGGCGGCAAGCTCCAAGGCTTCCTCGCGCTCCGGGATGATCTGGCGCGAGGCCCGCGCGCAGTCCGATTTCGGGCAGCTGGCGCCCGCCCTCGCCGAGACCCTGCACCTGCAGCGCGCGGTCGGTGCAGCCAAGGGGACGGCGCTGGGCCTCGATTCCTACGATGCCCTCCTCGACGGCTACGATCCCGGCATGCGCCGCGCCACCATCGATCCCCTGTTCGCGGATCTGCGCGCGACGCTGCCGGGCCTGATCGAAGCGGTCCGCGCCCGTCAGGCCTCCGGCCCGGCACCGCTGCCGCTGCCGGGTCCGTTCCCGGTGGAGACGCAGGCGGCGATCGGGGAGCGCCTGATGCAGGCCGTCGGCTTCGACATGACCCGCGGCCGCCTCGACGTGAGCCTGCATCCGTTCTGCGGGGGCGCGGCCGACGACGTGCGGATCACCACCCGCTACGACAGCGACGATGCGTCTCGCGCTCTGATGGGCGTGCTGCACGAGACCGGGCACGCCCTCTACGAGCAGGGCCTCCCCGCCGCGTGGCGCCATCAGCCGGTAGGCACTGCCAGGGGCATGACCCTGCACGAGAGCCAATCGTTGCTGGTGGAGATGCAGGCCTGCCGCTCGTTCGCGTTCTGCAGCTTCCTCGCCCCCGTCCTGCGGGAAGCCTTCGGCGGGGAGGGGCCGGCCTGGACCGCCGAGAATCTGCACGGGCTCTACACACGGGTCGAGCCAGGCTTGATCCGGGTCGATGCCGACGAGGTCACGTATCCGGCGCATATCCTGCTGCGCTACGACCTCGAAACCGCGATGATCGCGGGCGACCTCGCGGTGAACGACCTGCCCGGTGCCTTCAACGACGGCCTGCGGGATCTCCTCGGCCTGACCGTGCCGGACGACCGCCAGGGCTGCCTCCAGGACATCCACTGGCCGAGCGGAAGCTTCGGTTACTTCCCGACCTACACCCTCGGCGCCATGGCGGCGGCGCAGTTGTTCCGGGCCGCCTGCGAGGCGGCGCCGGGCATCCTGACCGGCCTCGCCGTCGGCGACTTCACGGATTTGCGCGGCTGGCTGCGCGAAAGTGTGCACGCGCGGGCCAGTCTGCTGGAGACCGATGACCTGCTCGTGGCCGCGACCGGACGTCCGCTGAGCGCCGCGGACTTCACGCGCCACCTGCATCACCGCTACCTCGGAGAGTCCTGACATTCCGGTGACAGCGGCGTGCAGAGGCGGCCTCATCGCCGCAGGCGGGTGGCTCCGAGTCCGTTACGACGCGATCGCCCGGACCTGGGACGTCGGCCGATGCAGGGCCGCCTGCCGGTTCAGCGCCGCGATGGTCGCGGCATCGCGCGCGGAGGGCACGGGACGACCGAGCAGGTAGCCCTGGACCTCCGTGCAGCCCTCGGCCGTGACGAGATCGAGATGGGCCTGGGTTTCGACCCCCTCGGCCACGGTGGTGACGCCGAGGCGGCGGCCGAGATCGGCGACGACCCCGACGATCGCCGCGCATTCAGGACGCTGCACCGCATCCTGCACGAACGACCCATCGATCTTGATCTTATCGAAGGGGAAGGAGCGCAGATGCGCCAGCGACGAGAACCCGGTTCCGAAATCGTCGAGCGCCACCCGGACGCCGAGATCGCGGACGCGACGCAGATCCGCGAGGCAGTCGAGCTCATCGGCGAGCAGGGCACTCTCGGTGATCTCGATTTCCAGGCGGCTCGGCTCCAGGCCGGCACCGACCAGCGCCGCCAAGATGTTCGACGCGAGGGTGCCCTTGCCGAGCTGCTTGGCCGAGACATTGACGGCGACCCGCGCGTCGTCGTCCCAGGACGCGGCGTCCCGGCAGGCGCGATTGAGGACCCAGATGCCGAGTTCGTCGATCAGTCCGCTCTCCTCGGCGACCGGGATGAACTCGGCGGGTGAAATCCAGCCCCGCGTCCGATGATGCCAGCGGATGAGGCCTTCGCGCGCCGTGACCCGTCCGGTCGCGATGTCGGTGATCGGCTGGTAGAACAGGAACAGGCTGTCGGCCTGCGCGAGCGCCGCACGCAGCTTGCCTTCGAGGCGCACGCGCTCGTGCACCCGCGTCTCCAGTTCGGGTGTGAACACCCGGAAGGTCTTCTTGCCGGCCGCCTTGGCGGCATAGAGCGCCATGTCGGCCCGCGACAGCAGGATCTCGGAATCGGTTCCGTGCTCCGGCGCCGCCGCCACGCCGATCGAGGCGCCGATCTCGAGCCGGCGTTCGGCCTCGATCTGATAGGGCGCGACGATCTCGAGGAGCAGGGTCCTGGCGACGTCCCGCGCCTCCTCGATGCCGGCCTCGGCGATCAGGATGGCGAACTCATCGCCGCCCAGGCGCGCGACCATGGTTCCGGGGCGTCCGCAGCAGGCCCGGAGCCGATCCGCCACCCGGATCAGCAGCGTGTCTCCGACAAGATGGCCGTGGGAATCGTTGACGAACTTGAAGCCGTCGAGATCGATGAACAGCAGGCCCAGCTTGGGATCGGGACGCGCGAGGCAGGCCTTGAGGTGCTCGCGGAAGGTGTTGCGGTTGGCCAGGGCGGTCAGCGTGTCGAAATGCGCCAGCTGCTGAATTCGGGCTTCTGCTGCAACCTGCTTGGTGATCACGGACCAGGTCAGCATCGGGCCGAGATAGACGCCATCCGTTCCCGTCACCGCCGAGACCTGAAGGTCCAGCACCTCGGACCCGAGCTTGATCCGGGCGTGATGGGGAAGGTTGGCGGGGTCGGCCAGGAGCTGGCGCTGGTGGTGCGGATGGCGATGGAAGACGTCGATTGAGGCCCCGAGCAACTCGGACGGCTTGATCGGCAGCAGATCCTTGATCTGCCCCAACGTCCGCTTCGAGGTCTCGTTGAGGTAGGAGATGTTGAAGGTGACGGGATCGACCGTCATCACCGCCACCGGCATGTCGTCGATCATACGCAGCAGGCGATACTCCTCCTGTTCCTTGGCGACCTCCGCGGTTGCGATGGCCCAGACCAGCAGGGCGCGGCTGACCCGTCCCGTCGAGTCGGGCAGAGGATGGATATGCAGGTCGAGCCATTCCTGGCCGAAGCAGATCCGCGCCTTGTGCGGCAGCCGCCCCGAATCCGACAGAAGCGTGCGCTGGTGAAGCGGATCCCGGTGAAACACGTCGATCGAGGTGCCCACGATGGTCTCCGGATCGAACCCGAGCGTCTCACGGATCGATTGAAGCAGGGCGATCGAGCACGGATTGGCGTAGTCGATTTTGAAGGTGTCGAGGTTGCACGTCATGGCGCCGACCGGAAGGACGTCGAACATGCGCTCGAAGTCGAGAGGTTCGAGCGGCATGGCGGTGCCGGGCGGTGCTTTCGCGAGAATCGGACAGCCCGTCATCGTTTCCATCCCACCCGGAATCCGTGCCTCACGATCCGCCATTCCGGCAGCCGTTACGCACGACCCTTCAGAGCCCATGCCCCCTGAGCGTCGAACGCCTGGGATGCCGTGTTGACCAGACCCGACGCTGTGCTTCAAACAATTGAATTTTTTCTAAATCATGCTTTTTGTTGCTTGATATTCTCAAATATAAACTCCACAACCCTAGATTATATTGTCTATATTCGCCAGAAACGACAATAGCAGCTGGCAAGATGATAGTGCTCTGCCATGAGGTCCGGGTGCTGTACGCCGAGAATTCGGCACGGGCCGACAAGCCGATTCCGCGCCGTCCGCGACGACCTGAAGGTTCGATGACGATGCACTTGCCTCGACTGGCGTCGCGAATCCGCACCACCGCACCGTCCGGCCATACGATCCACTGGCAGAACCTCATCGGCGGGCTCGAACACAGCCGCACTTCACCAATTCGTGATCGACATGACCCTCTGGCGAATCGGCGCTCCCGTCGCGCGGCGCGCGCTCGCGCACCGGAGGGCTCGGGTCCGGCACGGCCGCACTGCACAAAACTCATGGACCTCGCGGGAGCCAGCCTGTAGGGGAGCCGGCCCTATCATCCAGCGCTGATGCCGGAGACCATCATGGCGGCCTGCGGCCTCGACTTCGGTACCTCGAACACCACCCTCGGCCTCGTGACCGGGCAGCGTCCGCAGCTCATGCCCCTCGAAGGGCGCCATGTGACGATCCCCAGCGCGATCTTCTTTCCGCCGGGACAGCCGCCCTTCGTCGGGCGCGCTGCCATGGCCGAGTACGTGGAGGGCACACCGGGCCGGCTGATGCGAAGCCTCAAATCGGTGCTCGGTTCGTCGCTGCTCGAGGAAACCACGCCGGTCGGGCGCGAGCGCATCAAGTTCCGCGACGTGATCGGGCGCTATCTCAGCGCCGTGAAGGCCCGCGCGGAGGCGGCGAGCGGCCAGTCCCTCGACACCGTGGTGCACGGCCGCCCGGTCCACTTTGTCGACGGCGATCCGGAGGGCGACGCTCGGGCCGAGGACGCCCTGCGGGAGATTGCAACCAGCATCGGCTTCCGTCACGTCTCGTTCCAGTTCGAACCGATCGCGGCGGCCCTCGACTACGAGCAGCAGGTGCGCGCGGAGGAGATCGCCCTGATCGCGGATATCGGGGGCGGCACCTCGGATTTCTCGATCGTGCGCCTGTCGCCGGAGCGGCATGCCAAGCGCGAGCGCAGCGACGACATCCTGGCCAATGACGGCGTGCGCATCGGCGGTACCGATTTCGATCGTCGCCTCAGCCTCGGGACCGTGATGCCCCTGCTCGGCCTGGGCAGCGCCATGAACCGGGGCGATCTCGACGTGCCGACCGGCTATTTCCACGACCTCGCCACCTGGTCGAGCATCAACCGGCTCTACAACGCCAAGACCCTGCGGGAGATCGAGGAGGTGCGCCGCGACGCCCGCCGCCCCGATCTCCTGGCGCGGCTCCACACCGTGGTGGAGGCCGAGCGCGGTCATTCCCTGGCCATGGAAGTAGAGGGCGCCAAGATCGCGACCTCCGAAGACGGCGAGGGCCGGGTCGACCTCGATTGGGTCGAGGCCGGGCTCCGGGCCGAGATCGATCGGTCGGGACTCGTCCTTCATACCGACGAGCTTGCCCGGCGCATCGCCGAGCGCATCGGACGCTGCCTCGCGCAGGCCGGCCTGACCGCCGACCGCATCGATGCGCTCTTCCTCACGGGCGGCTCGACGGGCTTGCCCCATGTCCGTGCGGCCCTGACCGCGTGCGTGCCGAACGCCCGCGTGGTCGATGGTGACACCTTCGGGTCGGTTGGGACCGGCTTGACCATCGAGGCGGCGCGGCGCGCGGCCTGAACGGGACGTCGCCCACGCGGGAATCCCTCCGCGACAAAACCCGACCGACCCGCGCTTTGTCGCGAGGCTGGCCGGTGATACGAGCAGGCCATGACCACACGACCACCATCACGCGGGGGATCCGGGCGCAAGGGCGCCGGGCCGAGCCGCAGCGGCCCAGCAGGCCGTCCCGGCCGCCCCGGCAAGCCGGGCGCCTTCATCCGGCCGGAGCGCGAGCGGACGGGCCCCCGCACCAGCGCCCTCGACGCCGCGCAGCGCGCCGCGCAGGGACGGGGCGACGCCGCCGCCAAGCACGCGCCCTGGCGCCCCGGGCAGGAGCCGTGCGACCGCGCCGATGCCGCGCCGGAGCCGTTCGAGGCGATCGACGAGGCACCCCGCCGGGTCCGCCGCCCACGCACCGAACGGGCGGATGACGCGGCGGCGACGCTTCCGCGCCGGGCCGAGGCCACGGCGCGCGGCGGCGCGCTCGTCACCGAGGGGCCGACCCGGCGCGAGCAGCGCGCGGCGGCCTCCGCCACGCTGGCCTCCGGCGTTCAGACGCTGACCGTGGACGAGGACGAGGCCGGTATGCGGATCGACCGCTTCCTGACCACCCGTTTCCCGCAACTGCCCTTCACCCGCGTCCAGAGCATCGTCCGCAAGGGCGAACTTCGGGTCGATGGCAAGCGTGCCAAACCCAACGACCGGCTGGAGCCGGGCATGAGCGTGCGCGTGCCGCCCCTCAAGCTGGAGGCGCAGGGCGAGCGCCCGCGCTCTGTCGCGCGGGATGCCACCGATGCCGATTTCATCCGCTCGCTCATCCTCTACGAGGATGCCGAGATGATGATCCTCAACAAGCCTTTCGGCCTCGCGGTGCAGGGTGGCTCCGGAACCGTGCGGCACGTGGACGGCCTCCTGGAGGCACTGACGGGCAAGGACGGCCAGAAGCCGCGCCTGGTCCACCGCCTCGACAAGGACACCGCCGGCTGCCTCATCGTGGCCAAGACGCGGCTCGCCGCCGCCACTTTGGCGAAAAGCTTCCGCTCGCGCTCGGCCCGCAAGGTCTACTGGGCTCTCACCGCCGGTGTTCCGCGCGTGCCGCAGGGTCGCATCTCCACCTATCTCGCCAAGGAGGAGCCCACGGACGCCGATGCGCGGATGCGGGTGGCCAAGCATGGCGACGAGGGGGCTGCGCACGCGCTGACTTACTACGCCATGGTCGACAACGCGGCCCAGAAGCTGTCCTGGCTGTCGCTGAAGCCGGTGACCGGACGCACCCACCAGCTGCGCGCCCATGCAGCCCATATCGGCCATCCCATCGTCGGCGATCCGAAATACTTCAGCATCGAGAACTGGGAATTGCCCGGCGGAATCCAGAATCGCCTGCATCTTCTCGCACGCCGAATCGTGATTCCCCATCCGCGCACGGGCAAGCCCGTCGACGTCACGGCTCCGCTTCCACCGCATATGGCGCAGAGCTGGAACCTCCTTGGATTCGACGCGTCCCGCTACGATCCGATCGTCGAGGCCCCCGAAGCCTGAGCCCACGATCCCGACGTCCGATGCCGGGGCAGAATGCGCCGGCAAGGCCAGAACGGGGAGGGCACGCGTGTTGAACCTTGCCACGTTGCACCTTGGCAAGCGCCCGCCAGGGCCTATCCTCTTCGACACAGCCCGGCTCGGCGCCTCGCCGCCGGCCAAGGACCGGCGCGCCACGATGCCTCGAGACACGATCCTGAAGCCCGCCAACGCGATCGGCTTCGCGCTCCTCGCCCTCTCGGTGTTCACCGTGGGCGGCGCATACGACAGCAAGGTCTTCGCGCAGGCCGCCCCGCCGGCGCAGACCAGGGCGCCGTCCCAGATGGCACCCCAGGCCCAGCCGCCACTTCAGAACCCGGCCACGCCTCAACAACCCCAAGGATCGCAGCCGGCGCAGCCGCAATCGCCCCCCGCTGCTCAGCCTCAGGGCCAGGGCTCGCGCTCCGCGGCGCCCAGTCAGCCGGCCGGGGCATCGGCGGGGCGCGGCACGGCGCAACAGGCCAGCCGGCCCCGTCGGCGGTCCTATGCGGCGTGCAACCGCATTTCGCACACGCGCGGCTTGCGCGGCGGGGCTCGGCGCCGATTTCTCGTCCGCTGCAAGCTCGGCTACGATCGGCCCCGCAATGGCCAATCCCAGCCCAACCGGCAGCCTTAATCAGATCGTCCGCAGCACGAGCCCGATCCCGTGAAGCTCATCGTCTTCGACGTCGACGGAACCCTGGTCGACAGCCAACATCTGATCGTAGCCGCGCAGGGCATGGCCTTCGCCGAGCACGGCCTGACGGCCCCGAGCCGCACCGAATCACTCTCCGTGGTCGGATTGTCCCTGCCGCAGGCGTTTCGACGCCTCGTGGGCGAGGATGGCCCGATCGAGGGTCTGTCGGAGAGCTATAAGCGCGCCTTCAATATCCTGCGCCTCGATCCGAACTACGAGGAGCCGCTGTTTCCCGGCATGGGCGACCTTCTCACCCGCCTGCATGCCCGCGACGACGTGCAACTCGGCATCGCAACCGGCAAGGCGCGGCGCGGCGTCGACCGGCTGATCGACACCCATGGCTGGAAGGGCTGGTTCGCCACAACCCAGAGCGCCGACGACGCCCCCTCGAAACCGGACCCGGCGATGCTTCTCCAGGCCATGACGGACACCGGCTCCGAGCCGGGCGCCACGTTGATGATCGGAGACACCACCTACGACATGGCGATGGCGGTGAGCGCGGGCGTGGCGGCGGTCGGTGTCGGCTGGGGCTATCATCCGGTCGGCGCCCTCTTCGGCGCGGGCGCCTCCATCGTGGTCGACACCGCGGACGATCTCGGCGCCTTGTTCACCGGAACGCTCCGCGATCCGACGGCGGCGACAGCCTGATCCTTCGGCACCGGCGTCTCGCAGGCTGCGGGCCGATGCCCTATCTGACCCTGCATGAGCGACGATCCAAAATCCGAAGTCCCGAGCCGCGATGGGGCGAACCGTGACGGGCCGGACGCCGGCTGGCTCGGCGCGCCCGATTCCGCGCCCCCCCCCGATCCCACTCGTTCGGCGCGCGGCCCCGGCAAGCCAGCGCTGCCCAAGCGCTTCTATGCCGAGGCGGCCCTCGGCGAGCACGCCGGCGGCTTCCGCCTGACCCTGGACGGACGTCCCGCCAACACCCCCGCCCGCAATCCCCTCGCCTTGCCGACGCGCGCGCTCGCCGAGGCCGTGGCCGCCGAGTGGGCGGCACAGATCGACGTCATCGACCCGTCCCGAATGCCACTGACGCGTCTCGCCAACACCGCCATCGACGGAGTCGCGCCCCGGCGCGAGGCCGTGGTGGACGACCTGTCGGCCTATGCGGGCACCGATCTGCTGGCCTATCGGGCCGGCGATCCGGACCGCCTCGTCCAGGCGCAGGCCGAAGCCTGGGACCCGGTGCTCGATTGGGCGCACGAGGCCCTGGGCGCCCGCTTCATCCTCGGGGAGGGAGTGATGCATGTCACCCAGCCGGACACCACGGTGGCGGCCCTGCGCCGGGCCATCGGCGAGACGGACGGCCCCTTCCGTTTGGCCGCCCTCCACACCCTCACCACCCTGACGGGATCGCTCGTCCTCGCCCTCGCAGTGCTGCGCGGCCGGCTCACGCCCGCTCAGGCCTGGACGGCGGCGCATGTCGACGAGACCTATCAGGCGAGCGTCTGGGGGCAGGACGAAGAGGCGGCGGCCCGGCAGGCGCAGCGCCGCGCCGAATTCGACGCCGCGGCGCACCTCTCGGCCCTGTCCGACGCCGGGTGATGCGGCGGCCCTGACACGATCCGAACGGGTTCCGTTAATACCCCCGTGCTAGGCCGCCCGTATCACGGGGGCGACGTGACATGTCCGGACGGGACCAGAAAAGCCTTGCCGCACAGGCGCACACGCTGGCGTCCGACGTCCCGAATGTCCGGGCGCGCCTGTGGTTCGCGATCCTGGTCCTCGGCGCCATCACGACCCTGTGGATGCGCGTGGCCGGCCTCACGGTCGATCTCCCGAGTGCGCTGCCGCCCGCCCTGGCCTGCGCCGGACTCGAACTCCTGGCGACGTTCTATCTGACGAGGCGGCCGGAGCCGCGCTTCGCCGTGACCCTGTCGGGTCTTGCGCAGATCATCGCGGTCAGTGCCTTTGCCGGCCTGCTCTCCTATGCGGTGGCCGCCACCGGCGGCCCGCTCTGGGACGGCACCTTCCAGGCGCTGGATAAAGCTCTCGGCCTCGACTGGCCGGCCTATCTCCATACCCTGAACGACCATCCGAAACTCGGCTTCGCCCTGTCGCTGGCCTACCAAAGCCTGATGCCGCAGATGATCCTGGTGGTGATCGTGCTCGGCTTCAGTGGACGCCTGAGTGCCGTACGGGACTTCGTACTGGCCTTCATGATCGCCGGTCTCGTCACCGTCCTGCTCTCGGGCTTGATGCCCGCAATGGCGATGTTCGTGCATCTTGGGCTACGTCCGCAGGATTTCCCCGGGTTGAATCCGGCCGCCGCTTACGTTCATCTCGCCCCCCTGTCGGGCCTGCGCGACGGGACAGTCCGGATCATCTCCCTCGCCGAGATCGAAGGGATCATCACCTTCCCGAGCTTCCATGCGGCACTCGGGGTCCTGTTCGCGCGCTTCTTCTGGATGTCACGGATCACGCGCTGGCCCGGCCTCGCCGTCAACGCGATGCTGATCGCCGCGACACCGATCGATGGCGGCCACTACTTCGTCGATGTCGGTGCGGGTGCCCTGATCGCGGTCGCGGCGATTGCGGCGGCCCGAATCCTGAACCGGAGCGCGACGCGCCGGAGCGTCATGTCGGGTGCTCCAGTCGCCTTGACGGCGACATCCGCCTGAACCCGGGCTTCCGACGCAACGATCGATTTTCGTGAGAGAATCCCTGTGGTATGGCCCCACCAGGCCGACCGCCAAGCTCGCCGCGAGAGGGGCTGGTGGCTCGTGGCCGGAAACGCCAGCACAAGCCACGAGGCGCAGCCCCATGAAGGACATCCTCGCATGAAGGACATTCTCGAGAAGCTCGAAGAGCGGCGCGCCCAAGCCCGCCTCGGCGGCGGCGAGAACCGCGTCGTGGCCCAGCACAAGCGGGGCAAGCTGACGGCGCGCGAGCGCATCGAACTCCTTCTCGACCATGGGTCGTTCGAGGAATTCGACATGTTCGTGCAGCATCGCTCCACCGATTTCGGCATGGAAAAGCAGAAGATTCCCGGTGACGGCGTCGTCACGGGTTGGGGCACCATCAACGGCCGCACCGTCTTCCTGTTCTCGAAGGACTTCACGGTGTTCGGCGGCTCGCTCTCCGAGACGCACGCCGCCAAGATCGTGAAGGTGCAGGACATGGCGCTGAAGATGCGCGCGCCCATCATCGGCATCTTCGATGCCGGCGGCGCCCGCATCCAGGAGGGTGTCGCGGCGCTGGGCGGCTACGGCGAGGTCTTCCGCCGCAATGTCGCGGCCTCCGGCGTCATTCCGCAGATCTCGGTCATCATGGGTCCCTGCGCGGGCGGCGACGTGTACTCGCCGGCCATGACCGACTTCATCTTCATGGTGCGCGACACGAGCTACATGTTCGTCACCGGACCGGACGTGGTGAAGACGGTGACCAACGAGGTCGTGACCGCCGAGGAACTCGGCGGCGCCAAGGTTCACACCACCAAGTCCTCCATCGCCGACGGTTCCTTCGAGAACGACGTCGAGGCCCTGCTGCAGATCCGCCGTCTGGTCGACTTCCTGCCCGCCAACAACATCGACGGCGTGCCGGAACTCGAGAGCTTCGACGATCCGCTCCGCCTCGACATGAGCCTCGACACCCTGATCCCCGATAATCCGAACAAGCCCTACGACATGGGCGAGTTGATCCGCCGCGTGGCCGACGAGGGCGACTTCTTCGAGATCCAGGCCACCTACGCCCGCAACATCATGACGGGCTTCGGCCGCATCGAAGGCCGCACCGTGGGCTTCGTCGCCAACCAGCCGATGGTGCTGGCCGGCGTGCTCGATTCCGACGCCTCCCGCAAGGCCGCCCGGTTCGTGCGCTTCTGCGACGCGTTCTCAATCCCGATCGTGACCTTCGTCGACGTGCCGGGCTTCCTGCCGGGAACGGCCCAGGAATACGGCGGCCTGATCAAGCACGGCGCCAAGCTGCTCTTCGCCTACAGTCAAGCCACGGTGCCGCTGGTGACCATCATCACCCGGAAGGCCTTCGGCGGCGCCTACGACGTGATGGCCTCCAAGCACGTGGGGGCCGACCTCAACTATGCCTGGCCCACCGCACAGATCGCCGTGATGGGTGCCAAGGGCGCCGTCGAGATCATTTTCCGCAGCGAGATCGGCGATGCCGGCAAAATCGCGGAGCGCACGTCGGAGTACGAGGATCGCTTCCTCTCGCCGTTCGTGGCGGCCGAGCGCGGCTACATCGACGAGGTGATCATGCCCCACTCCACGCGCAAGCGCATCGCCCGGGCGCTGAGCATGCTGCGCACCAAGGAGATGGAGCAGCCCTGGAAGAAGCACGACAACATCCCGCTCTGAACCCGGATGTGACGATCAAGCCCGGCGCTCACTGCGCCGGGCCGGTTTGGCGAAAGATTCCGATGGCCTATTCGCGGAAGGGTGCCATGATCCCGCACCCACAACCGGGAGGAGACAGGTCATGGCGGCTGAACAGAAGCGCGGAAGTCGCGAGGCCAAGAAGCCCAAGAAGGCCGTGACGAAGACGATCGCGGCGGCACCCTCCACAAAGGGCACGGTGGTGGCCGCACCGAAGGCCGGCAAGAAGTAGCAAGCCCGACCAGGGCCGGCGGACGGCTCCAGGGCCGCGCCGGCCGAGGCCTCAGCTCCGAATGATCCGGGTCCGCTGGACGGTCTTCGCACTCGACTCGGGCGGGCCTCCGAGTTCCAGAAGCACGATCTCCGGCGGAACGCCGAGACGTACCGGAATCCGGCTGACGCCAAACCCCCCCGACACGATCATGTGGCGTCCCTTCCGGACCACGTGGCCGTAGGCGAAGTCGTTTCCGCGCACCGAGGGGATCACCGGTGAGTAGCCGAACAGGCGGACCTGACCGCCATGGGTATGGCCAGCCAGGGTCAGCGAGACCCGGTCCGGCACGTCCAGGAAGAGATCCGGCTCGTGGATCATCAGGAGCACCGGTGCCGAATCGGTGATCTTGGCGAGGGTGCCCGGCAGGTCGTCGCGCCCCTGCTCGATCCGCTGGAGAAGGAACGGGATCTGATCGCCGACGCCGGCGACCCAGAACGGCTTGCCATCCTTTACCAGGCGCACGGCATCGTTCTCGAAGACGGGAATGCCGACATTCTCCAATGCGCGCTGCACCGCGATGGGGCCGTCGAGGCGCACCTGCGCCTCCTCGTCATCCCACCAATCGTGGTTTCCCAGAACCGAGTACACGCCGAGCGGCGCCCGAAGGGGTGCGACCACCTTGGCGAAATCGGTCAGCGGAACCTTGCGGAAGGTCACGCTGGGGCCGGCCGGGTAATCGCCGAGCATCAGGATGAGGTCGGGGTTGAGCGCGTTCGTGGCGTCGACGATCTCGGCGATCCGGTCCAGCGGCATGAATGGTTCGCCGACATGGAAATCCGCCAGCACGGCTACGCGCAGGGACAGGCCCGGCGTCCAGTTCGGTAGAGCCGGAGCGTAGGTTGTGACGACCAAGCGATAGAGCGGCTCGATTCCGAGCGCATAGGCGCCGGTTCCGCCCAGGGCGGCCGCACTCGCTCCGAATCCGGTCAGGAACTGCCGGCGACTCGGCAGGATCAGCATCGTCAGGCTCCCGGACCGCCAGAAGGGCGCGGATCCATGCCCTCGCCGTCAATGGTGACGAAATCGAGGAGACAGCCGCGCCCGACGCTAGCGTTAGGCCCGATGCATTGACGAAGCGATACCGGATTCGTTGAAATCAGCCGGTGACGGCGACCGATCCGACCATCTCAGGAAAGGGGCGTATCCTCGTGCTCGAAGCGAGAGGAACGCGGGCCGCTCACGATCGCGGACCGGTCCGATTTCCGGGCCGTGGCGGTGACCTGTACGGCGGCCGCCAGGGCCGGAAGCGCGACGGGACGGAACGTCTCGGCTTGATGATCAACCATGATGGAGGATCGGCCCGAACGTTGAGCTTGGCTCGAAGTCTGTCGACGGGGGTACATGCAACCGATGTCCTGTTGTGCCCGACCAGCTTAGTGAGATGATCTGCCTCATTATAAGCCATGCACGTCTCACGGGCACCGTTTGGTTCCACCCGGACGCTTATCGAGCAACGATGCAACCATAAAGCCGGCCTCAACCTGAATGAAAGCTTAAACCTGTCGCAATCCTTCGACTGATAAGGATTTCGGCTGCGATTCCCTTCGTCAAAACACTTAAGCATCGGGTGCATTGCAACGCAAAACAATGATGCATCGCGAAGACTAGTTTATCGAAGACGATCGGCGAAGCATGTTTCGGCGGTCAGCGCGACGGGACCGGAGCCGCGACCAGCCCTTGTTCGGCGATCCAGGCGACGGTCCGGTCGAGGGCGCGGCTGAGCCGATCGAACAGCGCGTCCACTTCCGACGGCGCGATCACAAGAGGTGGGCAGATGGCGATCCGGTCTCCGGCCAGGAATCGGACGATCAGGCCCTCCGCCTGGGCGAAGGCGACGCAGCGTGCCGCAACCCCGGCCTTCGGCTCATACTGGCGCTTGGTGGCCTTGTCGGCCACGAGTTCGATGCCGCCGATGAGGCCGATGCCGCGTGCTTCGCCGACCAGCGGATGCTGACCGAGGGCCGACAGGCGCGCCTGGAAATGCGGCGCCTTCTCGCGAACGCCTTCGACGATGCGGTCGCGCTTGTAGATCGCGATGGTCTTCAAGGCGACGGCGCAGGCCACCGGATGCCCGGAATAGGTCGTGCCGTGTCCGAAGGTGCCGAGCTTGGCGCTCTGCTGCACCATCAGGCGGTAGAGCGGCTCGTCCACCGAGACGCCGCCCAGCGGCAGGTAGCCCGAGGTCAGCGCCTTGGCGAAGGACAGGCTGTCCGGCGTCATCCCCATAGCCTCCGAGCCGAACCAGGTTCCCAGGCGCCCAAAGCCGCAGATCACCTCGTCGGCGATGAAGCGCACGTCGTGCCGGGCGAGCACCGCCTGGATCTTGGCGTAGTATCCGGTGGGCGGCAAAATGGCGCCGCCGGCGCCCAGCACCGGTTCGGCGATGAAGGCCGCGACGGTATCCGCCCCCTCCCGCTGGATCACCGCTTCGAGTTCGGCGGCGAGTCGGGTGGTGAAGGCGTCCTCGCTCTCGCCCTCCTGTCCGAAGCGATAATGGTGCGGGCAGCCCACATGCAGGAAACCGGGCAGCGGCAGATCCCAATCGGCGTGATTGGCGGGCAGGCCGGTCATCGACGCGGTGGCGACCGTGACACCGTGATAGCCCCGGAGGTGGGAAAGGATCTTTTTCTTGCGCGGGCGACCGAGCGCATTGTTCATGTACCAGGTCAGCTTGACCTGGGTGTCGTTGGCTTCGGAGCCCGATGAGGTGAAGAAGATCTTCGAGGTCGGAACCGGCATCAGCTCCTTCAGGGTCTCGGCCAGCTCGATCGCCGGGTCGTGGCTGCGGCCCGAGAAGAGATGCGTGAAAGGCAGGCGCGACATCTGCTCGCTGGCCGCCTCCACCAATTCTTCGTTGGAGTAGCCGAGCGCCGTGCACCACAGGCCCGCCATGCCCTCCAGGTAGGGCCGGCCGTCGCTGTCGTAGACCCAGACCCCGTGACCGCGTTCGAGCACGAGGGGTCCCGTCTCCCGAAAGGTCTCCAGATTGGTGTAGGGATGGATCAGGGTTTCGACGTCGCGAGTCGCGAGGTTCGAGAGCATATTTTTGCCTGACGGTTGGACGATGGCCGACATGGGTGCGTGACTGTAACGAGGGCTGCCCGCCGTAGAAACCCGCGCGACGTCGCAACCGGCGTGAGGCCACAAATGGAAAGCGCCATGCTCGACCCTGCAACCATCGTGGCCCATCCGGCCCCCGGCCGCGCCTGCGGATCGTGCACACTCTGCTGCAAGGTCTACGACGTGCCGGCAGTGGAAAGCATGGCGGGGCAATGGTGCCGGCACACCCGACAGGGACGGGGTTGCGCCATCCACGCGACGCGGCCTGACCATTGCCGCGCCTTCCACTGCCTCTGGATGACGGAGGCCTGGCTCGGCCCGGAATGGAAGCCCGAGCGGGCCAAGATGGTACTGAGCCTCGATCCGGTTTCGCGAAACATGAACGTGCAGGTCGATCCTGGTCAGCCGAACGCTTGGCGGCGCGAGCCCTATTACGGCCAGCTCAAGCGCTGGGCCGTATCGTCCCTGGCCCAGAAGCGCCACGTCCTGGTCCACCTCAACAAGACCACGACCGTGGTGCTGCCCGACCGCGACGTGGCTCTGGGCGTGTTCGAGCCCGGCGACCGCATGGTGGCCCGCGAACGCATGACGCCGCAGGGCGTGATCATCGAAGTCGAGAAGGTGCGCGATGCGGCCTGATTCGCTCGGCGGCACGATCTGCGGCATCCTGTTCGACAAGGACGGCACTCTGGTGGACTTCGACCGGACTTGGGGGCCGGCCGCCTACGCCGTGATGTCCGACCTGTCGGGCGGCGACCGGGGCCGCCTCGAGGCCCTGATGCGGGTGAGTCACTACGTCGAACAAGAGCAACGCTTCCTGCCGACTTCGCCGCTCATCGCCGGCTCGTCGGCGGGATACGGTCCCCTCTGGGCCGACGTGCTGGGCCGCCCGGCGGGACCGGTGCTCTATGCCGAGATGGACGCGCTCTTCCGCGCAGCGGGACTGGCCTCGCTGACCCCGATCGAGGCGCCCGCGCAGCTCGCCGCGACCCTCGTGGCCGCCGGCTACGCGCTCGGCATCGCCACCAACGACGCCGAAGCCTCGGCGCGGGCTCAATGTGCGGCGCTGGGCCTCGATCCCCATTGCGCCTTCGTCGTGGGCTATGATTCCGGGCACGGGTCCAAGCCGAAGCCCGGCATGGTCACGGCCTTCGCCGATTATCTCGGCGTCCCGGCCCGCCGGATCGCGATGGTGGGGGATTCCCCTTACGACCTCGTCGCGGCCCGAAGCGCCGGAGCGGTTTCGATCGCCGTGCTCAGCGGCCCCCTCGGCCCGGCGGCCCGCGACGAGATGGGGCCGCTGGCCGATCACATCCTCGACTCGATCGCCGACCTGCCGGCGCTGCTCGGCCTCTAACTCTCGTTGTCGGAAACCGGTTGCTCCCGGGCCAGATCGCGCCATCGCAGCACCAGGCGCTCGAAATCCGCGATGTCCTCGGCCGGCAACTGGCCGAGGGTCCGGTTGACATAGGCCTTCTGAGCCAAGATCCCGCGGGTCGCCAGATCGGTTCCGCCCGGGGTGAGGTACAGGGCGTGCGAGCGGCGGTCGCCCGGGATGGGGCGGCGTTCCACAAGGCCCGCCTCCACAAGGCGATCGATCAGCCCCGAGACGTTGCCCTTGGTGACGTAGAGCCGGGCGGCGAGGTCCTGCTGCGTCATGCCCTCGCGCTCAGTGAGGGTCGAGAGCGCATCGAATTGCGGGATGGACAGGCCGAGACCGCGGAGTTCCCCGGCCATCGCCGCGGTGACCCGGCGGTTCAGGCGGATGAAGCGGAACCAGACCCGCAGCGGATCGGCGGCCTCTGCGGGCGTCGGGGAAGGCGGGGCTGGCGACATCGTGGCGTGGCTATAGCAGACCGGCGCCGAGTCTCGGAAGCAGTGCGATGCACGGTGCGGGTGGCGCCGCCGGTCGCGGACCGGTAAAGCTCGCCCGACACCGCCCCGCGACCCTTCGGACAGCGAATCCCCTTACAGCATGCGTCGTCTGCCCTACGAGGATCCCGTTAACCGAGCCGGCCCGGCCGCGCGCACTGTCGCGATCCTCGCCGTACTGGTGACGGTGTTCGCCCTGCTCCTGGTGCGCGATCCCCGGGCCGAGGCGGGGCCGGCCCTGGCAACCCTCGGCGCCGGACTGGTGCTGGCCCTGGTCGCCGTCGCCTTCGCGCTGATCGCCTTCGTACGGGTCTGGCGCGAGGGTGCGCGCGGTCTCGGCGCGGCGCTGGCAGGCGTGTTCCTGGCGAGCCTGGTTCTCGCCTACCCGGCCTTCGCGGCGCTGCGCGGATTGCGGCTCCCGGGAATCGCGGACGTGACCACCGATACCGAGAATCCGCCCGCCTTCTCGCGCTCCCGCGCCGCCTTCGCCGCACGCGACGGGCGCTACCCGCCCGATCCCGGACCAGCCGCCCGCGCCGCCCAGCGCGCGGCCTATCCGCAGATCGCCCCCCTCACCCTCGACCTCGACGCGGACGAAGCCTTCGAGCTTGCCCGCAAGGCGGCGGTGAACCGGCGCTGGCAGATCGTCGAGGCGATCCGGCCCGGCGGTCGCATCGGCAATGGACGGATCGAGGCGGTGTCGCGCGGGCCGATCCTCAATCTCGCCGATGACGTCACGGTCCGGGTCCACCCGCGCGCCGATGGCGCCCGCATCGACGTCCGCTCCGCCTCGCGTCTCGGAACCCGCGATCTCGGCAGCAACGCCGACCGCATCCGCGCCTATCTGGACGAGGTCGCCAACCTCGCCATCGCGGTGAAGTGACCGGCCTCAGACCGGCGCGTAACGGCTGGTGAGCAGAACGGGGCCGTCGCAGCGCGCGAGGTCGCGCTCGACCAGATCCTCGAGATGGGCGAAGACCGACAGGGCCGCCGCACCGCGCAGGGCCGGGTTCAGTCCCTGGTAGATCGCTCCCACGATGGCGCCGATGTCCCGATCCCCGGCCTCAAGGCGGGCTCGAATCGCCGTCTCGCGCTGGCGCCGGTGCGTGGCGAGGCCGCGCACGAAGCGACGGGGATCGCGGACCGGGCCGCCATGGCCGGGCCAGTAGATCGTCTCGTCGCGGCTGCGCAACGCGTCGAGGGACTCCAGGTAGGCCCGCATCGAGCCGTCGGGCGGCGCCACGATGCTGGTCGACCACGCCATGACGTGATCCCCGGAGAACAGGGCGGCCTCCTCCCGCAGGGCGAAGGCGAGATGGTTCATGGTGTGCCCGGGTGTTTCCAGGGTCTCCAGGGTCCAACCCGGCCCCGCAATGATCTCGCCAGCGCGCAGTTCGCGGTCGGGCCGGTGATCCCGGTCCGCGCTGGCATCGAGATGCGGAAACTCGCCCTCGGCCAGGGCCCGTGCCGCGCGATGCGGGCCGCACCCGACGATCGGCGCACCGGTTCGAGCCTGAAGGAGGCGGGCGCCGGGCGAATGATCGCGGTGGGTGTGGGTGACCAGGATGGCCGCGACCGGGGCTCCCGCACAGGCCTCGAGGAGCGCGGCGATGTGGTGCGCGTTCTCCGGTCCGGGATCGATGATCGCGACGCTCTCGGCACCCACGATGTAGCTGCAGGTACCGGTGGCGGTAAACGGGCCCCCGTTCGGCGCGATGCGCCGCCGGACCAGCGGCGACAGCCGCACCGTCTCTCCACTCGGCGGCTGAGCTTCGTCGAGAACGGGATCGGTCTGCGTCTCGCTCATGCCGGCTCCTCACCGCGTGGATATTGCCGCGGGCCTATGCCATCGCCGCACCCCGGACATTACGCGGCATCCGGCAGACCGCTCAGTACACGAAGGGCGACGCCATCACGATCCGGGCCGGTGGGCGCACCGGGACGAAGCGCGGCTCGACCTCGATCGGCGGAGGTGCGGGCTCGAACCCCGAGGTGGCGGCCACGCGGACGCGACCCGAGCGATCGGCGGTGCGCAGGGCCTTGCGGAAGGCGCGGGCGTCGGCCTCCCGCCGGACCACATCGACCTTAGCGTCGATGTCCCGCCGCACGCGGCGGGACAGACCACTGGCCTCCCGAAAATCCACCATCGTGAAGCCGCCGGACCGCCGCCGCGCGACAACCTCGGCACTCGCCTCGGTGGCCACCACGTCGCCGGCACGCAGGGTCAGGTCCTGGAGGATCGGCAGGGGCGTGGCGACCCCCTGCTCGGGCTGGCAGGCGCAGTGCGCGACACGCTTCGTGCGATAGAGATTGGCCACCGCAAGGCTGCGATAAGGCTTTCCGTCGAGGCCGACCGCACGGTCGAGCTCGGTGTCCCGGCCTCCGAGGGTGAACAGCCGCGTGGCCGTGCTCGGACAGGCGGCTGCGCAGGCGGCCTCGTGGATCGGCAGGTCCGCACGGGAGGCGAGGCGGCCCACCGGGAACAGATAGCCGTCGCAGGACCGAACGCAGACCGTGCGTGCCCCTAGCATCGCGTGGGTCAAGCCACCGATCGCCCCAGCGTTCCCCTTGACCACCATGGCCGGTGCGTCGGCGCGACGCCTGAGAGTTCGCCGCACTGGCGACGCGTCGGCGACGGGTCGCCGTGTCTGGCGAATCGCCCTTGCTGCCGTCACCCGCCGGGCATCGGGAAGCGACGCGTAATGGGCCGGGCGGCGATTGACCGGTGCCATCGCGACCGGCGCCGGCGGTGAAGCGCGAAAGATCGTCTCCAGGAAGCCGACTAGGCCGCTGCGCTCGGAGGCCTGGACCAGAGTCGTCCCGGCGGTGACGCCGCCGAAACCGAGCAGCAGGCCGGCCAGGGCCGTCACCGTCATTTGCTGACGCGTGCCGGCCGGTGCGAGACGCTGCCAATTCATTCCTGCGGCCCCCTGGCCATGCCCGCCGACGATGGTGTCCCCGCGTCAAGCGGCGAAGATGGCGCCGGGGCGGTCC
Organism: Methylobacterium sp. Ger2507; assembly: GCF_055231875.1. Taxonomy (NCBI): domain Bacteria; kingdom Pseudomonadati; phylum Pseudomonadota; class Alphaproteobacteria; order Hyphomicrobiales; family Methylobacteriaceae; genus Methylobacterium; species Methylobacterium sp. Ger2507. The sequence goes on along the minus strand of NZ_JBUYVC010000001.1, from coordinate 4,019,179 downwards.
GGCCCCTCCAGCTACACAGCAGGACGCACCGGACGCAACGGCGGCAAACAACCGAGACGAAGGGATCGGAGCAAGGCACCGTTCCCCGGCATCCGATCAGGGAGAGACCGGGGGTCCCGGACCATTGGCCGGCCGCGGCCGATCTCGGGTCCGAGCGAAGCGGGCGCATGCGTCGGCGCAGAGTCCGGGAGCTGCGGTTTGTTCGCGGCGCGGAATGTCGTCCGTAGGGTCGGGGCCGAACCGCAACCTCCCCAATCAGAATGGAACTCCGTTTGGATTCTTTGCGCTCCCACCCGCTTGACGGAAGAAAAGTGAAACGCAAAGGTTCTATAATCTGTGGTTGTATATTCGAAAAAAAACGCTTGTTCTCGCCTCTGCTTCAAAGATGTTCCCTGCTCATTATGAGGCAAGACTTTCAGAAACTGCGCAGAAAAGCTCGCACCGGCTCAATGGGCACTTTCGGGCCTGCGGATGGATGACCTGAGATTTATTACCTCGACACCAGAAAAAACAATCTTCATGCATGATAACATCACGGATCAAGCCCCTCGATTACATGTCACATTGAATTTATCTGAATTTTAAATCAACTTTAATAAATCTGTTGCATAAACGATCGGACACAAGAAACAAAAAGGTAAACAAACCGAGCTTGGTTATTCGGGCTGGTTTGTTTCCTCGGGCTGGCAAGAGGCGAGCATCTTCGAGACATACCAAGCGTCGGGAAGCCAACCGAACCCAGGCATTTCTACAAAGCACCGGACTAACGGCTCACGAAGGACGGACCCAATCCGGCCTAGTGACCAACAACTCGACTCGGTTCCTGATCCTCAGAGAAGATCACTTCGCTCGACTGATTTCCTCACCCCAACCGCAAGCGTTCCCTCCTATCGCCGCCGCGCTCACTGCGTGCCCGTTGGCTCCCCAAGCCGAGCGGGGTGCTGCCACGCCCAGGATCCCGTCCATGACTTTCTTCGGCAACAAGACATCGGCGAAGCTGCAGGCTCTGGACCGCTCTCAGGCCGTGATCGAATTCGCGCCCGATGGAACGATCATAAGCGCGAACACGAACTTTCTTGGAACGGTGGGGTATGATCTCGCGGAGGTCCAAGGCCAGCACCACCGGATGTTCGTGGACCCGGCGGAACGCGACAGCCCGGCTTACACGGCGTTCTGGGCCGCGCTGGCACGGGGAGAATACCAGCGCGGCGAGTACAAGCGCCTCGGCAAGAACGGCCGCGAGATCTGGCTGCAGGCGACCTACAATCCGATCCCCGGCCGCGACGGCCAAACCACGGGCATCGTCAAGTTCGCGACCGACGTCACGGCCGAGAAACTGCGCAGCGCTGATACCCGGGGTCAGGTCGAGGCGATCGGTCGTTCGCAGGGTGTCATCGAATTCGCCCTCGACGGAACCATCCTCACCGCCAACGCGAACTTTCTCGATGCGGTCGGCTACAGCTTGTCGGAGCTGAAGGGCCAGCACCACAGCCTCTTCGTCGATGCGGCCGAACGGGAAACGGCGCCCTACCGGGCGTTCTGGGCAGCGCTCGCGCGAGGCGAGTTCCAGTCGGGGGAGTTCCGCCGGATCGGCAAGGACGGCCGCGACATCTGGCTTCAAGCGACCTACAACCCGATCCTCGATCCAACCGGTCGGCCCCTCAAGGTGATCAAGTTCGCCACCGACATCACTGCCGAGAAGCTGCGCAACGCAGAACTGCAGGGTCAGGTCGAAGCCATCGGCCGTTCGCAGGGTGTGATCCATTTCGATCTCGACGGTCACGTACTCGATGCCAACGCGAACTTCCTGTCCGCCCTCGGCTATGGCCTCGATCAGATCCGGGGCCGGCACCACCGCACATTCGTCGATGCCGCCCATGCCGCTTCGCCCGAGTACCAAGCGTTCTGGGCGGCCCTGCGCCGGGGTGAATTCCAGGCCGGGGTGTACCAGCGCGTGGGCGCCGGCGGTCGCACGATCTGGATCCAGGCGTCCTACAACCCAATCTTCGACATGAGCGGCAAGCCGTTCAAGGTGGTCAAGTACGCCACCGACGTCTCGGCCCGGATGCGCTCGCAGATCGAGGCCGCCGAGGCCTCGACGCAGACCCTGACCAACGTCCAGGCCGTCGCCTCGGCCGCCGAGGAACTGAACGCCTCGATCTCCGAGATTGCCGGCAGCCTCGCCCGCTCCCGACAGGAAGTCGACGAGATGGATGTCCGGGCTCAGAGAGCCGATCGCTCGACGGGCGAACTCGCGAGTGCGGCCAGTTCGATGAACGGGATCGTGCAGCTGATTCAGGGCGTTGGCGGGCAGATCAATCTCCTGGCGCTCAACGCCACCATTGAGGCCGCACGCGCGGGCGAAGCCGGGCGCGGCTTCGCCGTCGTGGCCGGCGAGGTCAAGAACCTCTCGAACCAGGTCACGAGCGCCACCGCGCGCATCGCCGACGACATCAAGGCGATGCAGGCGATTTCCGGCGATGTGGTCACGTCCCTGACGGCGATCGGACAATCGATCGAGGCTGTGCGGGGCTTCGTGACCGGCGTGGCCTCGGCGGTGGAGGAACAGAGCGCCGTCACCCGAGAGATCTCGATGAGCATGCAGACCGCAGCACACGGCGTGGCCGATATCGACCGCAACCTGCAAGCCCTGGCATCCTGAAGGCACCGAGCGGAAGGCGTTGAGCGAACGGCACCCGGCGAGAGGCATCGAGCAGATTGCGCGCGGGCGCCTCCAACCCCGGACATAGCCGTTGGATCGTAATATAGCCTATGCTATGAGGTCCCGGGCGGCGCTACGGGCCGATGGTTCTGCTGCCCGATGGTTCTCCCGCTGGAAACGCGCGCAAGCATGGCTCGAAACGAATCCGTCACGCTTCCGTCTCCCCCTCGCGACACGGGTCAATCCTGGCGCTTCAGCGATCCATCGCACGCGCAGCCGAGCCTCGGACGCATGAATGGCAGCGTGCCGGTGCTGGCGACCGGCACCTGGCTGCGCCGCCTCCTCGCCTTCATCGGCCCGGGCTACATGGTCTCGGTCGGCTACATGGACCCGGGCAACTGGGCCACCGACATCGCGGGTGGCGCGCAGTTCGGCTTTACGCTGCTCTCGGTCATCCTGCTCTCCAACCTCATGGCAATCGTGCTGCAGGCCCTATCCGCCCGGCTCGGCATCGCCACGGGACGCGACCTCGCGCAGGCCTGCCGCGATCACTATCCCCGCCCGGTCAGCATCGTGCTGTGGCTCGCCTGCGAAGCGGCGATCATCGCCTGCGACCTCGCCGAAGTGATCGGAACGGCGATCGCCCTCAAGCTCCTGTTCGGCATCCCGCTGGTGCTCGGCGCGACGCTGACTGCCCTCGACGTCTTCCTGATCCTGCTCCTGATGCGGCGCGGGTTCCGCGCCCTGGAGGCGTTCGTGATCGCCCTGCTGGTGGTCATCTTCGTGAGCTTCGGCGTGCAGATTGCCCTCGCGGCCCCGCCGATCCAAGCCGTCCTCGGGGGCTTCCTGCCGTCACCCGAGATCGTCACCAATCCGGCCGCGCTCTACATCGCCATCGGGATCATCGGGGCCACGGTGATGCCCCACAATCTCTACCTGCACTCGTCGATCGTGCAGACGCGAGCCTATCCCCGGACCGAGTCCGGGCGGCGCGGCGCGATCCGCTTCGCGGTGACGGATTCCACCATCGCCTTGATGCTCGCGCTGTTCGTGAACGCCGCCATCCTGATCATGGCGGCCTCGGTGTTCCACGCCCAGGGACGGACCGACGTCCAGGAGATCGAACAGGCCTACGAGCTTCTGTCGCCGCTCCTCGGCGCAGGCATCGCCTCGACCTTGTTCGCCGTCGCGCTGCTGGCCTCCGGCCTGAACTCGACGGTCACCGCGACCCTGGCCGGGCAGATCGTGATGGAAGGCTTCCTCCGGCTGCGCATTCCGGACTGGGCGCGGCGGCTGATCACCCGCGGCATCGCCATCGTGCCGGTCGTGGTCGTGACCACGCTCTATGGCGAACAGGGCACCGCGAAGCTGCTGGTCCTCAGCCAGGTGGTGCTGTCGATGCAGCTGCCATTCGCCGTCATCCCGCTGGTCGCCTTCGTCTCCGACAAAGCAAAGATGGGTCCCCACATCATCCCCGCCTGGCTGAAAATCCTGTCCTGGATCATCGCGGCGATCATCGTCGTGCTGAACCTCAAGCTGCTGTTCGATACGATTGCGGGCGCTTGAACGACAAAAGGCCGGACGTCCTGTCCGGCCTCCCGAGTCACCCGGGTTGTCCCACCATCTGATCGGGACGCCGCACCGCCTCAGCGACGCCGATCGGTCCTGATCCGTACCGGCACGGGCTGCGGCGCGGGCATCGCGCCTTCCAGCACCGCATCGACGAGCGACCGGCCAGTTTCGGCAACGGATTTGATCAGACGTCGCGCGATGGAGGCGACAGTCGATTGTCTCATGACGGGCTCCTGACCGACGGGCAGAGGACGAACGTCGCAGTCCGGGCCGGGTTCCGGTTGCGATAGACGACAGATAGCGACGTCAGTGTCTCCTGCTCAGGGGCTGAGGGCAATCCGCCGCATCGCGTGTGAGCGCAAAAAAGCACCGGCGCGAACGCCGGTGCCCAGAAGTCGCGCAGGTGACGGGATCGAGCGTCGAGGCTCGGAGCCTACGGCTTTCCGCGCTTGGCCATGAGTTGCTCGATGAGGGAGCCGCCCTTCTCGATCGCCGCCAATTCCTCGGCGACCGCGTCGACGGTCTCGCGGATCTGTTCCGGCGTATGCTCGGACGTGATGAAGAAGCGCAGGCGCGAGGCGCGCTCCGGCACGGCCGGGTGGATGATCGGCTGTACGTTGATACCGCGCTTGAAGAGGCGATCCGACAGGGTCACCGACTTCAGGGAGTCGCCGACGATGACGGGGATGACCGCCAGGCCGAGACTCGTCCCTGTGTCGAGTCCATGCTTCTTAGCGCAGGACAGGAACAGGTGTCCGTTCTGGCGCAGCCGTTCCACGCGGTGTGGCTCGGCATGCATGATCTCAAGCGCCGTCTCCGCAGCGGCAGCCAGTGGAGGCGAGATGCCGACGCTGTAGATAAAGCCACCGGCCGTGCACTTGAGGTACTCGATCAGCGCGGCCGGTCCGGCGACGTAACCGCCGCAAGTCGACAGCGTCTTCGAGAGTGTGCCCATCCAGATGTCGACGCCGTGGGGATCAACGTCGCAATGCTCGGCCAGGCCGATCCCGGTCCGGCCGAGGACGCCGAGGCCGTGCGCATCGTCGACCATAAGCCAGGCCTCGTAGCGCTGCTTGAGGGCGATGAGGGCGGCGAGGTCCGGCGCGTCGCCGTCCATGCTGTAGAGGCCCTCGACCACGATCAGCGCGCGGCGATGCTCGTGGCGGGTTGCGCCGAGCAGGGTTTCCAGGGCGTCGAGGTCGTTGTGCGAGAACGAGCGGCGCTGGGCACCCGAGAGCTGCGCGCCGGTAACGATGCTGTTGTGGCTGAGGGAATCGTGGAAGATCACGTCGCCGGGCTCGAGCAGGGCACCGATCGTCGTGACGTTGGTGGCGTGTCCGCTCACCATCACGACGCAGGCCTCGGTATCGTAATGGTCAGCCAGGGCCTTCTCGAGGGAGAGGTGCCCCGGGCGCTCGCCGGCCACGATGCGGCTCGCCGAGGCCGAGGTCCCGTAGGTCTCGATGGCGCGGGCGGCCGCGGCATTGACGTCCGGATGCCCGTTGAGGCCGAGGTAATCGTAGGACGAGAAGTTGATGAACGACTTGCCGGCGATGCGCGTGGTGGCGCCGGCCTTGGTCTCGTGCACCCGGAAGAACGGGTTACCGAGGCCGATCAGGTCGGCGGCCGAACGCTGAAGCCGCAGTTCGCGATAACCCGGCAGCGTTTCGAAATTCTGCACCGAGGAATCGCCCGAGGGCCGCGGCGCCGGGCGCGCGGTGGCCGGACGGTTGGCGTTGCGCCCGAGGCGGTTCGTCACGAAGCCTGCCAGGGCCGCGCGTCCACCATCCGGTCTCGCGGGATTGCTCATGCGGAAACGCTCATGCGGGATGTCACGGCCAGATGGGTCACGGCAGGATCTCTTTGATCGCGAGGCTGTTTTCTTCGACCATCGCGTGGAAGGGCTCGAGGGTGCGGACGTCGACGCCCTCGCTGGCGTGGCGCTGAGCCAGGCTCATCACGGCTGCGGCCGCTTCGTCGACCGGGGCCGCGATCGATTGGATCAGGGTCTCGGTCAACTCGTTCACCGTCAGGCCCGAGGAGATGCCTGAGGGCGGCGCCTCCAGCGCGAAGCGCTCCTGCAGGCTGGCGCCGAGTTCGACGCCCATCAGCGAGTCAAGACCGATCTCGGAGAGATGGCGGACGCGGCTGATATCGTCCTTCGGCAGGCGCAGGATCCGGGCGATGTCCTCCACGATGGCATCGGCCACCGTCTTGCGCACCGCGTCGATATCCTGGGTCTTCAGCAGCATGCCGATGTTGATGGCCGCCACCGTTCCAGCTTCCATCTGCTGGTCGGACCCCAGCTCGACGTAGCTGGGGCTCTTCATCGTGGCGAGGCGTTCGCGCGCCTTCCCCCAATGCATCGACGCGATGGCGATCACGGCGTCGTCCGGGTTGGTACCCTGGCCTTCGAGCGCGTCGGCCATGAGGTCGAGGCAGTGACGGGCATCCATCGGGGTCACGCCGACGCGACCCGCGAGGGTCTCCATCACGGCGCGGTTGCGGGCGAGAACGCCGACATCGCCGATGGCACCCCAGGCGACGGCCAGGGCGGGCAGTCCGAGCTTGCGCCGGCGCCGGGCGAGACCTTCCATGAAGCCGTTCGCCGCCACGTAGGCGCCCTGCCCAGGATTGCCGATGAACGTGGTCGCCGAGGAGAACATCACGAAGTAGTCGAGCGTGCGCCCGCGCGTCGCCGCATCGAGATGCTCGGCGCCGATGACCTTCGGGCGGATGACCGCATCGAGCGCGGCGGCGTCGACATTCGCAATCAGGCCGTCCTGGAGCACCATCGCACCGTGGATCACGCCGGCGAGCGTCCGCCCGTCGCGCTCTACCTCGGCCAGCAGCCCATCCACCGCCTTGCGATTGGTGATGTCGCAGGCCATGGCGGCGACGTTGACGCCCCGCGCTCCGAGATCGGCCACAACCTGCTTCGCCTCGGAGCTTGCGGCCCCGTTGCGGCCGACGAGGACGATGTGCTTCGCCCCCCGATCAGCGAGCCAGCGCGCCGCCTCGATACCGAAGCCGCCAAGGCCGCCGGTGACCAGATGGACCCCATCGGTCGAGATCGTGAAGGCGGTCCTGGTCGCCTGCATCACGCTGCCGGGCTTCGGCGGCGCGATGACGATCTTCCCCACATGTCCCGATTGCTGCATCAGCCGGAACGCGTCGGAGACCTCGTCCGCCGTGAAGGGCTGGAAGGGCAGGGGCTTCAGACCCCCTTCCTTGAACAGGGCCATCACCTCGCGGAAGAGCCGTGCACCATCCTCGCCCTGGTGCTGGAGCACCTGATCGAGGTCGACACCGAAATACGAGAGATTCCGGCGGAACGGACGCAGGCCGATATGGGTGTTGGCGACGTAGTCGCGCTTGCCCAACTCGATGAAGCGGCCGAACGGCTTCAGGACGTTGAGGCTACGCTCCATCGCCTCGCCGAACAGGCTGTTCAGCACCACGCCGACGCCGTCACCGGTGATGCGGCGAACATCGTCGACGAAGGCGAGCGAGCGCGAGTCGAGCACGTGCTCGGCCCCGAGCGCCTTGACCAGGGCGCGCTTCTCGCGCGAGCCGGCGGTGGCGATGACCCGCGCGCCCTTGAGCTTGGCGATCTGGAGGGCGGCCAAGCCGACGCCGCCGGCGCCGCCATGTACCAGGACCCACTCGCCGCGACGCAACCGGGCGCAGCTGACGAGGCCATAATAGGCCGTCAGGAAGGCCACCGGAACGGTCGCGGCGGCCTGGGCATCGAGCCCGGGCGGGCTCGGCGCGACAACCAGTTCGGGCACGACGATATGAGTTGCGAAGCCCGATTGCGCAAAGGCGACGACCCGGTCGCCGACCTTGAACGCCTCGACGCCCTTACCGACGGCCAGCACCCGGCCGGCCACTTCGAGGCCGAGGCGCGGACCCGCGAAGCCGTCCTCGAGAATCTCCTCGGGCAGCATCGACAGAGCCCAGAGCACGTCGCGGAAATTCAGGCCGGTGGCCTCGACCGCGATCTCGACCTCGCCGTGCCCTGGGGCGCGACGCTCGGCCGGCCCCCACGCCATCTCGTTGAGGCCGCCGGTGTTACTCCGCTCGAGACGGGCCGCCGGTGCCGGCACCGCATCGGCGTTCGGACGGCGGGGCAGCTGGCCCGGCGAGAACCGGATCACGCGGGTGCAGTCCGGATCCAGGATGATCTCAGTCTCGAGGGTGCCCGACAGGATGAGATCGCGCAGCCGCTCGGCGGCCGCCTTGGTCGACAGGGCTTCGGCGAGGTCGATCCGACGCACGTCGAGATTCGCCACCTCGTTGGCGAGCGTCCGGCTGAAGGCCCAGACACCGGCCTCCACCGATCCGGTCGGGTCTCCACCGTCGCGGGTCGCGCCGGGACAGACCACCCAGAGTCGGGTCTGACGGTTGCCGAGATGCTCGACGCAGCGCTTCAGGCTGAGACAGCGCTCACGCAGACGATCGGCCGCCGCGCCATCGTGATTGAAAGCGCCGGCAAGGAACACGACCGTATCGGGTGTCTCGCGCTCGAGTTCGAGCAGCGACTGCTCGGAATCGAGAATGATCGAGACGTGGACGCCGCTCGCCACGAGGAGTGTCGCCAGCGAAGACGCCGTCTCCGCCGCGACGGCATCGTGCGAGCCGATCACGAAGGCGAAGGTCTGCCCCGGAGCCGGCCGTGCCCGTACGGGAGCCTCGGCGAAGAACAGGAGATCGTCGCCGTTGCCAGAGACGGCGCGATCGACCGCCACCCGAACCAGTCCGGTATCGCTCAGGGCGCGCTGCCAGCCGGTGATGTCGTCGAGGCGGCCCACCGGCATGTCGGCGGCGATGTCGAACCAGTCCGGCGTCAGTCCGAAGACCAAGTCGCGGAACAGCGAGGCACCGGGCTCGACGGCGACGAGGAAGCCACCGGTGGCCAGGGCATCGGCGATCTTGCCGAGAAGCGGGCGCTCGAACCGGTGCAGAACGTTGCTCGCCAGAATCGCATCGAAGCTCCCGGACGCCAGTTCCGCCGCATCCTCGATGACGGTGACCCCGCGCGGCAGGGCAAGACGTGCCCGCTCCGCCAAGCGCCGGTCGGCCTCGAACACGGTGAGTTGGGCCTCGACGGTTCCGGCGAAGGCGGCGGCCTGGGCCGAAAGCGGGCCGAAGCCGACCTGCAGGACCCGGAGCGCGCGGTCACGGGGCAGGGCCTCACGACCGGACTCGGCGAGGGTCGCGATGACATCGGCCGAAGCCCGAGCCGTCGCACTGCGCAGGATGAAAGCGTCGAGGGCATTCTGCGACAGGGTCGGCGCCTCGGCCAAGTCACCTGCGAGCAGGCGGCCGACGACGGCCCCGATATCCGCGGTGAGCACGAGTTCGGCCGACAGCTCGGGATGATCCGCCGCGATCCAGCGCATGATCTCGTCGGGCGCCGGAAGGGTCACGTCCTTGCGCAGGATCCAGCGCTCGCCGTCGAGGGTGGCGAGATCGCTGCTCTCCAGGGCGAAGAGCGCATTGAGGAGCCAGGGGCGCATCGCCTCCGGGACCCGATCGTCGATCGCCACGGTGCCGGAGCGCTGCAGGCCCTCGGCGAGGCGGTAGGCCATTGAGGTGGCCCATCCTTCGAGGAGGAGATGGCCGGGCGCCAAGGGAGCTTCCGCCGGAGCGACGGACGCCTTGAAAGCCGGACGCACCGCATCCGCGATGCGCTGCCCGCGCACCATCGGAATCGCCGTCGGCTCGGTGGCCAATTCGGGCCGCTGTGCGATGGCGTAGGCCGCGAGATCGCTGCCGTTCTTGGCGCGCAGGGCCTGGAACCGCCCCTCGCGCAGGGTCGCGACGACAGCGCCGTCCGCATCCACGAGGGTGAAGTCGGCCAGGATGCTGCGCTCGTTGGCGCGCCGGGTCTTGATCATCGCTCGGGCAACGACGGCACCGGGCTTCACCAAGCGGATCTCGCCGAAGCGAACCGGGACATAGGCCTTGGTGGAGCCTTCGCCCATCAGGCCGGCAAACAACAGGATGAGGCCATGGAAGCAGGAATCGAGTCGCGCCGGCACCAGTCCGAAGCGAGGATCGGCGTCCGCCGGCACCAATTCCGAGACGATGGTGGTCTCGTCGAGGCGTGCGCTGATCGCGACCTGGCGGAAGCTCGGACCGAAGCCGAGGCCGGAGGCGGCCGCCAGTCGGTACAGGGCAGCCCCGTCGACCGCGTGTTCGGCCGGAACGTGGATATCCACCGGCGCGGGCGCCGGGAAGCTGCCGTCGATGATCTTGGCTGCGGCATGGATCTGCCACGCCGCCTGGGTCAGGCGCGGGCGGCTGAGGATCTGAATCGCATTGCCGGACCCGGCGACGCGGACCGCGACCTCGCGCAGGGATTCTTCGCCGAACACCATCGGCGACTGGATCTCGAACTCGGCGAGAACCACAGTGTCGCTCTTCATCACCTCACGGGCGACGCCGAGCGCCATCTCGATGAAGGCCGCACCAGGCAGGATCGCCTGCCCATCGATGCGGTGATCGTCGAGATCCGGCACTGTCGCGATGTCGACGTGACCGTGCCATTCCAGGCCGTCCGGTGCGACGCGGGAGCCGTAGAGCGGGTGATAGGGGCGGGGGGTGGCGGCGCCGACGCCTTCGGTGGTCTCGGCGAGGCGGAACGGGCGGCGCTGCCAGGGATAGAGCGGCAGCGGGACGTCGCCCTTCGGATTGTGGCCGAATACCGTATCCTCGTCGACGGCAGCCCCCTGGACGAGGGCGGCCGCCACGGTGCGGGCAATCGGATCGCCGCCAGCCGGCTTGCGGTGCAGGACGCCGATGGTGGCGTTCTCGATACCCAACGGCTCGATCGCGTCACCGATATGCGACAGGAGGGTCGCGCGCGGGCCGACCTCGATGAAGACGCGGGCACCCTGGCGGGTCGCCTCCTGCACGGCCTCGCTGAAGCGGACCGGCTCGCGGATGTTGCGCCACCAGTAGCCGGCCCCGAACTGGTCGCCCGCCAGCACCTTACCGGTGACGGTGGAGACCATCGGAGTCGTAGCGGCCTGCGGCTTCAACCCGGCGAGGTCGCGCAGGAGCGGCTTCTCGGTCGGGTTCATCAGGCGACCGTGGAAGGGATATTCCAGGTCGAGCTTGCGCCCGCGCCGGCGCTTGCGCGACAGCGCCTTCATGGCGGCGTCGATATCCTCCACCGGCCCCGCCACCGTGATGGCCTTGGGGCTGTTGTAGGCGGCGATGTCGAGACTTGGATAATCCTTCAGGAACAGCTCGATCTCGTCGGCCGGCGCCAGCAGAACCGCCATGGTGCCGAAGCCGCGCGTCGTCTCCTGGTGCTTGCTGCGATAGAAGATGACCTTCACGGCCTGTTCGAGGCTGAGGATGCCGGCGGCCTCCGCGGCGGCGATTTCGCCGACGCTGTGGCCGAGGACGTAGCTCGGCTTCAGGCCACGCGACCGCAGCGCCGTCGTGGACGCGCTCGAAATCGCGAAGATCAACGGCTGGGACACGCGGGTGAGGACGAGGCGCGCGTCGAGATCCTCGGCGAACAGTGCCTCCTTCAGCGACCAGTCGGACAGCTTGAAGAACAGACCATCGATCCGGTCGAAGGCGTCGCGGAACGCGCCGTTCTCCTCGTAGGCCTCGCGGCCCATGCCGGCCCACTGGCTGCCGTTGCCGGAATACACGAAGGCGACCTCGGCCGCGCGGTCTACCGCGGTCCCCAGGAGGGCGTCCGGCGCGTCTTCCGCCTCGCCGACGGCGCGCAGGATGGCGGGAAGGTCGGCATCGAGGGAGACCGCCAGGCGCGAGGACAAGCGCTCGCGGCGGTGAGCGGCGGCGGCGGCGATCCGGGCGATGTCGCCCTTGTCGGCGCCGTCGAAACGCTCGGCATAGTCGAGGGCGAGTTCATTGAGCGCGGCGCGGCTCTGGGCGGAGAGCAGCAGCACCTCGGGCATCCGCACCGTCTCGGGCGCACCCGCATCCGTACGTACGGGCGGAGCATCGGTGAGGACGACGTGCGCGTTCGTGCCGCCGAAGCCGAAGGAGTTCACCCCGGCGAAGCGGACCTTGCCATCGCGTGCCAGCGGCAGGGGCTTGTTCGTGACCGAGAGATTGAGATCCCGGAACGGAATGTCGGGGTTGAGCTCGGCGGCATGCAGCGAGGTCGGGAACAGATCATGCTCGAGAGCGAGGCTCGCTTTGAGCAGGCCGGCGAGACCCGAGACCGGCTCGGTGTGACCGATATTGCTCTTGATCGAGCCGATGGGCAGGGGCTCCCTGCGTGGCCGACCGAGCTTTCCACCGATGGCGCTGGCCTCGATCGGGTCGCCGACGGGCGTACCGGTGCCGTGCGCCTCGACGAAAACGACCGAGTCGAGATCGATCTCGGCCTCACGATAGACCTGCTCCAGCAGCGCGCCCTGCGCGTAGCCGGAGGGTAGCGAAATGCCGGTGGTGCGACCGTCCGAGTTGACGCCGCTGGCTGCGATCACGCCGCGCACCGTGCTGCCGTCGCGCAGGGCCGCCTTGGCGGATTTGAGCACGAGGACGACACCGCCTTCGGAGCGCACGTAGCCGTCGGCGCTCGACGAGAAGGCTTGGCACAGACCCGTCCGGGAGAGCATCTGCGCGTTGGAGAAGCAGATGAAATTGAACGGGCTCGCCAGCAGGTTGACGCCGGCGACGACGGCGGTGTCGATCCGGCCGCTGGCAAGGGCTGCCACCGCGGCATCGAGCGCCACGAGCGAGGACGAGCAGGCCGTATCGACCGTGAAGCTCGGGCCCTTCAGGTCGTAGATGTAGGAAATGCGGTTGGAGAGGATCGAGAGCGTGTTGCCGGTGGCCGCATAGGCATCGCCCGAAGAGGTATCGAGGACGCGCAGGTTACCGTAATCCAGCGAGGAGGCGCCGACGAAGACGCCAATCGGGCTGCCGGCCACATCCGAGGGACGCAGGCCCGCATCCTCCAGGGCCTCCCAGGTCAGTTCCAGCAGCAGGCGCTGCTGCGGGTCCATCTGCTCCGCTTCGCGGGGCGAAATTCCAAACACGCCCGGATCGAACGACCAGATGTCGTCGAGGACGCCGGCCGACCACGTGTAGCTTTTGCCGCGCTCCTGCGCCCGCGGATGCCCGAACCGCTCGAGTGACCAGCGATCATCCGGAATGCGGCCGACCGCGCATCGCGCTTCGGTGAGGAGCTGCCAAAGACCTTCGACACTGGAGGCGCCGGGGAGCCGGCAGGCGCGGCCGACGATGGCGATGTCTGTTCGTTGTGTCACGTTCGGTTCGCACACGCTCTTGAACGGGGGGTAGGATCGACTGGTCGCACCGGGGCATCCAACCGATTCCTTAGTATGGCTCCAGGCTAGTGTCCAACCTGCGAGCCCCAAACCGACGGGATCAACGCTCGGTAACATCGACCCTGTTGCACGTATTCATCAATCAATCTGAGCAGTTGAACGCTTCAAAGGCCCCAAGGACCGTCAGCCGTCCTCTCGCTCCACCGCGATCTATTTCCAACAATTACCACATTCCCGGTGGCCGGGCGAAGTTCACACCAAGTCTCGGCAAGAACGACTCACGGCAACCTGGACACCGCACGTCCGTCGCTCCGGCGCCAGACCCTACCACCGGGAGCGGATCAGGCATGAACATTGAGTATCGGTGTCGAAAGACGCGCCTCGCCACTCCGGCGTCGGCACAGCGGACGCCGCTGCGGCATGAGGCCATCGGGATTAAGCGGCTGAATACGGCGACTTTGCGGTGCGACGCGCTGTCGCCGCGTCGCAGCATCAGAGGCGGTAACGCGCCGCATCCCGCGACAGATTGGGATTGTAATAGGGATCGGCCCGCAGCGCCGGTCCCCAGCGGTCCTGCATCACCCGGACCTCGCGCTCGAAGCGCGCTCGCTTCTCGGGCGTATCCTCGGGACCGCGGCTCTTCGATTCGTGGTGAATCAAACAGGCATGGGGCGTCCACACGTTACGATATCCCTGCCTCCGCAGGCGCAGGCAGAGATCGACGTCGTTGAACGCCACGGCGAGGCGTTCGGCGTCGAAGCCCCCGCTCGCGGCGAAGACCTCCGTCCGCACGAGCAGGCAGGCACCGGTCACGGCTGAGACCTCCTGGGTCAAGACCATGCGGGCGAAGTAGCCGGGATCGCCGTCCGGCAGTCCGGGATGGCTGTGACCGGCGACGCCGCCGATCCCCAGCACGATCCCTCCATGCTGCAGCGTCCGATCGGGATAGAGCAGCTTGGCCCCAACGGCGCCGATATCGGGCGTGAGGGCGATCGACACCATCTCGCGGAGCCAGCCCGGCTCGATCACCTCGATATCGTTGTTGAGGAACAGCAGGAGGGCGCCGCGGGCGTCTGCCGCCCCTCGGTTGGACAGGGCGGAGAAATTGAACGGCCCCGGCACCGGGAGCACGCGGACGCGGACATCCCCGGCATGGCGTGCGAACAGGGCGCGCGTCCGCGCATCCTGGCTGTCATTGTCCACGATGAGGATTTCGAGCGCCGAGTACGCCGTTCCGGACAGAAGCCCATCGAGGGCGACAGCCAGCAGATCCGCGCGGTCCCGGGTCGGGATGATCACGGAGACCAGCGGAGCGGGTTCCGGGACCGGACGGACCAGCCTGTTGAAGCCCAGAGGCCCGCGCGTCGCAGTCGCCCCCGTGGGCGCGACGACTTCCGCGAGGGCTCTCAGGCGCGCCACTTCCGTTCGCTCCGACGCCCGGTCCGAGAAGGTGCCCGAGCCACCGGCGGCACGCCAGTGATAGAGCACGCGCGGGATGTGCCGGATGCGTTCAGGTGCCAGCCGGGCAGTGACCCGCAGGAGGAGGTCGTGATCCTGGCTCCCTTCGAACCCGGGTCGCAGACCGCCCGCCGCCCGGATCGCGTCGGCCCGGATCACCGTGAGATGGTTGATGTAATTCTGGCCATAGAGGAGTTCGCGGTCGAACCCCGATTTGAAGTGAGGCTCGAACCGGCGCCCGCGTCCATCGATCTTGTCCTCGTCGCTGTAGATCAGCACGAGGTCCGGCGCAGCGCGGATCGTACCGGCCACGTGGTAGAGCGCCACCTCGGCCAACACGTCGTCGTGATCGAGGAAAGCTACGAACTCTCCGCTCGCCTCCGCGAGGGCGTCGTTGGTCGCACGGGCGATATGCCCGTTCTCGGGCCGGCGGCGGACGCGAATACGCGGATCGTCCGCGGCATGGCGGGCGAGGAGGCGGGGAATTGCCGGATCGGTCGAGGCATCGTCGGTGATGCAGAGATCCCAATTCGGATAGAGCTGAGCCCGAACCGAGCGGATGGCGGCGTCCAGAATGCGCGGCGCGGGATCGTGGACCGGCATCACCACCGAAATCCGCGGCGGGTCGACCCAGGCTGCGATCTCGTCACGGATGCGGCTGCGGTCGGCATCCGTCAGGGTGTCGAAACGGGCGACCCAGGTCTCATAGCCGGTCTCGCATCGGTCGTTCAGGGCGCGCAGAAGCAGGGCGCGGCCGCGGACCTTCAGGCCGAGGGCGCGCCAGTACGCGGCGCGGGCCGCCAGAGCCGGGTTCCGGCGCAAGCCAAGGGCGATCAGGGCGAGCGGGCTCCTGCGCCGAATGGTCAATCCGTCGAGCCGAAGCGGTGTCTCGCGTGACAGGGGCGACAGCCGCAGAGCGCTCAGACCGTCGGGCAGACGCCCGGTCCAGGAGAAGCGGTCTCCGCCCTCGGCGTCCTCGGACAGAGCCACGAGGCCGGTCTGTCCGTCGGGACCAACGAACCGCGCACTGAGAACCAGACGGCAGACACCAGCGCTGCCCACATCCCGGAAACGGATCGTCGCCCAGACACCCCCGAGATCGGCCGCCCGCAAATCGAGGTCGAAGGCAGGTCCGTCGGGCACGAGGTCACGCATGACCGGGGGCCTGAGGGCGCGCATGAGCGAGCCCGTGCCAGGCCGGGGGAGGGCGGCTGCAGGCGGCATCGCGCCCATGGTCAGCGATCCCATCCCCGGCTCACCGCATCCCGCACCGCGTCCGTCATGGCGACGTCGAACACGAGCATCTCCTGGGCGAACTTCAGGTCACGCAGGCGCTCGGCGAGGGCCAGCGTCTCGGTCGGGATCGGCGCGGGCATGGGAATCGGGGCATCGACCCCGAGGCGATCGAACAGCGTGGCGGCGAAGGCCTCGAAATAATCGCGATGTCCGACGATGCCGATGCGGGCGAGAATCTCGATCGCCACGATCGAATTGCCCGGCAGCAGGCGGTCATCCGGCAGCTTGGTGCCGAATTGCCGGGTGAGGGGATTGTAGAGCAGCCGGTAGGCGCCTTCGGGGAGCATCCGGAAGAAGCGCTTGAGGCTCTTGCCATCCGCGAAATCGTAATCGGCGGTGAAGGCGGCAGCCTCGGCCATGATCCCCAAGCGCCAGGCCTGCGCCGGATCCGCGCCGATCGCAGTCCGCGCCTTCAACCAGCGCAAACGGCTCGCCATCTCGATGAAGGGATCGTGGACCAGGGCGGTGGTGAGGAAGTTCTCGCCGCTGAAAAAGCCTTCGTAGCGCGGCACCACGATCGCGCCCGACAGGAATGACGAGGTCAGCCAGGGGCTCTCGAACAGCACCCGCAAGACCTCGTCCGAGAGCTTGCCGATGCCGAAGTAGCTCTGCTGGAACCGTTCGAACAAAATCGACTGGAGGGCGCTGTCGCTGTTGATGCTGGTATCGACGAGGAGCACCTTGCCGCGGATAACGTCCGGGCGCGGCGCGCGTCGATAGACGAGCACGTTGGTGTCGGCATCGTAGATCTCCACGCGCTGCGCCGCGCTGATCCCCGGAACCTCGGCCTCGGTGGCCTCGAAGATGCAGCGGCCGGTGGCGTGCCAGCCCTGTGCGCGGATCGATTCATCCGTGATCGTGGCCTCGAGGTCGGTGACTCGACGGCCGTCGACGACCACCCGGACGCGGCTGATCGCCATGGGGTTGTCAGGCACGACCCAGCCCCGGACGAGGTGCCCCAGATCATAATCGACGTAGAACCGCATTCCCCAACCGTTATCCCGAAGCTTGACCTGGCGCGGAACTCTCCCTGACCCGGAAGCAGAATCGCACGATGCGACCCCGATCTCCGAGGCGACGTCCCCGTCGCTCCCCGGGTAGGCGCGCCGGCTTACCGCATTTTTGATGCCGGTGCAGCGCCCCAGGCCGAACACGGCCCAACTCTCCGAATCCCCCGCGAGATTCCACTCCGCAGGGGCCTTGCGCCCCCCGAAACCCCACGCTATAGCCCCCTCCATCGGCGCCGGACGGCACCGGTGAGGGCGCGTAGCTCAGCGGGAGAGCACTACCTTGACATGGTAGGGGTCACAGGTTCGATCCCTGTCGCGCCCACCATCTATCTCCTTCATGTCACAGGTTTTTGCCTGCCGGGAGATAAACCTACGATAAGTGAGCGTAGGTTCTGCGAACCCGATTGAGGTTCGGTATCAGCCATATCTAGGTTCGTAAGCACGCCCGAACCCCTTCGTCTCCCGTCGCCCTGGCAACTCGTCAAATTCGCCGAAGCATCGGGGATTGAAGACGCACGCGGGATCGCCGTGAGCATGGCGCGGTTGGCCCGAATGCTTGAGGCTGGCGAGAACACGCCCGTGTGTAAGCCGCCCGATCGCTCAGCGCCTGTTATCTAGACGTATTCGCCACGCGGATGAACGCCGGAATGGACGGACGGTTCTGCGGGTGGAGCCGCCACTCATCGCCCGCCATCGTGAACCCGCATCGTGACCAAAAATCTCGGCACAGCAGGTTTGATGGCGTCTCCTTGAACGTGGCCGTTACCACCTCGTCGCCGGGGATAGCGGCCAGGATCGTAGCGAGGGCAGCCATCTCGACGTCGAGGCCGTTCACTCGGCAGCTCATCACGAACTGGTCGATGTTCCGCCTCGATCGCAGGCATACCCCCACCAAGCCATAGCTGGTCAGACGATCGCGAACCTCGAAGGCGTCCAAGGTCATGCCGGCGTCCATCGCCGCCTTGATCGCATCGGCCGACCACCGCCGCCCCGTCGTGTTGAACTGGTTAGTTTTATTGATGAGTTCGAAAGCCCTCGCGAACCGAGCCGAACCATAGGACACCGGGAAGACCGAAACCTCAATCTCCAGCGTAGCGAGGAACACGGATCGGGGCAGCGTCGCCCGGGCTTCCTCGCGCACGACCTGGGATTGGATCATCTGCGTTCGACGGCCCGACTCGTCGGTGATGCTGGCGACCTGGGTTTCCGGTGCCCACGCGAGTGTCCGCCGGAGATAGAACGGATAGCGGCCCAGGACCCGTATGCCAGGATAGGCGTGGGCCATCTCGGCGCGCTCGACCGGGTTGTCGTCGACGTAGACCACGGAATGGGGAAGCACGTTCACTGCGCGTAGGATCGCAGCCATGTTCTCGGATTTGGGAGTCCAATTGATCCGTACGACGGCAAAATCGTCGAGCGACATGTGCGATCCGAAGATGCGCGGCCAGATCGAGCGGATGCGGGCCTCGTCGTTCTTGCTGATGATGCCGAGCATCACGCCGCGCTTTTTCAGGTGCATCAGCGTCTCGATGATGCCGAGGGGCCACCCTTCGATCATCTCGGGGCCAATCACCGCGTCGTCGCCGCTCACACCGCGCCAGAGCGTATCGTCAAGGTCGACGACCACCAGCTTGACGGCATCGGCCGCCCGGAGGGTCCGGTAGGACGCAGCAATCTCCTGCCAGAGCGCGCTCATAAATTTCGGAAGGTCGGTGTGATAGTGCTCATAGACGTGAGCCATCGGCTCGATGCGGACATCCTGATCCGAACCCATCGGCATGAGCGAGCTGTGGGTAAACCAAAAGACCCCGTCATCCTGCGCATATCGGCGCCCCAACGAAGCCGAGACCTTGTCGACGTCGAGCAGGTAGACGTTGGCGTACTGCTGAATCGTCCGGCCTATATGCCGGTTCAATTCCTCGACGAAATACATCGTGTTGCGCAGATCGTACCTGGGCAGAAGGCGTCCCGTCAGGTCAGATTGCGGCACCATAAGATTGCACACAAGGGTCGGGATGCCGTGGGCCAACGTCCACTTGAGATTTTCGGCAACGTAGTCGTCGATCATCCGACACGCGTGCTCGAACACGCGGTGATGGCTCGCCTCGTCGTCGTAGTCGAGCGACCAGATCGCATTCGCAGGCAGCAGGCCACGAAACGGGATTTGCAGGACGATCAAGTCGTAGTCAGGTGCCGGATGCGGCATTGCGTCGGGGAGCTTGGCGTGAAAGTTCGCGAGCCAGAAATCGCGCGTTCCATCCAGCGCATCGGACGCGTGTCCGGCGATCGGCTCAAGAAAGCATGACCCAATCAGCAGGATTCTGTTGGCACTCACTCTGGTGACGGCGAGGTCACCGGGCGTCAGGTAATGCTCTCCCCCGTGGACGTCGCGCATCGCCCGAAATTGAGCCGCGGCCCTGTCCGAGTCGGCACCGTTCGGTTTTCACCCCTCGTCTTTTCCGAACAAAACGTAGTGCTGATAGGCGCCGGCCAAGTGTCCCGCCGCGATAGCAGTGGCAACGTCTGGGTATTCGTTCGCGTACCAATCCGCGTCGAAATCAGCAGGAGGGGTCGACTTCCTACGCATGGATCATTCCGAATCGTTCAGGCGAAGAGACAACCATTCCGCTCGTCTTAAGGCGTGCGCGCAGCCTGCGATATTGCCTGGACGCAACAGGCCGTCTGAGCAGGCGTGGCGCCTGCCAAAAGCCTTCCCGTGCAGGCGGCTCTCCAGGACTGCGTCAAGCACCTTCTTACGGGTCGCCCGTACCTCGTTCTGGATCAACGAAATCAGCCCGCAGATCCGGCCCTCAAGCCGGGGGATGGCGTCTCCGATCAAGGATGGGCAAACGACCTCAACCTTAAAGGCGTTGCGCTCCTGGCCCTGCCGCTCCAGGCCGAGTTTCACGTTCACTAGGCCGGGTTGCAGCGGCGAGACCGCGGCTCTGGTCCCCGACGTGAACCGAGACATGAAGCAGCCCAACCCTTCAGACGCGCGACAACAGCTGCCGCGACCCAACGAACGCCGGTCAGGTCATCGTGGCACCGGAAAGGAGTGAAATGTCCATCATGAACCGCTTCCGGGAATGAAGGCCTGCCAGTGTTTGGTCGCGCGGAAGAGAATCAGCGCGACCGGTCGCGGTGTACGCTGGCGATTCAGACACGCTCCGAGTGCCCCAGGAGGATTTTGCCCGGTCGAGGCCCCCGGCCTCCGTGATAAACCGAACCCGGTAGTCACCGGACAGCGCCCCGTCAGGGATTTCGGGGAGGGCCGTTGCGAGCACTCGGCCACGCAGTCGGGGCGGATGCCAACGTCACGCGCACGCTCGGCCTAGTGGCGCTGGAGTGCTCGCAGCCGGCGAGCATTCTCACCCGAAGTGCAGCGATGATCCTGCTCCGGGTCCCGAGCCAAGTTTAGGCCCATGTCATCGAGAAGGTTCCGCAGTTTCAGGTTGTTTGCGTCTACGGCGGTGAGGTCTCGAATGGCCTGGCCGACGACGCACTCGGTGATGCTCTTCGCGATCCGGGTGCGGTCCGACGAAGCACAACCGCATACGGAGCCAGGTCCTAAAGGAATTCCAGCGGAAGGCATCGGGCAAGCATCAGTTCGGCCCGCTAAGCGGCGGACCGCCGTTGCGGTGTAGAATTCGGCAGCAAGGATCGGGATGCGGTCCGGCTCGGATCGGGGCTAAGGTCCGAGCGTCGGGGGGACGCCGCTTCGGGTCACTCGCGGAGAACGGAGCACGCATCGTCATGCAGCGGGTCAAAGCGGAGCCCACGCCGACGCTTCCAGAGGTCGAGGATGCGGCGCGATGGACGGCTCTGGCGACCCGCGATGCCCGGGCTGATGGCCGTTTCGTGTATGCGGTCCGCACCACCGGCGTGTATTGCCGCCCGAGCTGTGCCGCACGCCCAGCGAAACCCGGCAACGTCAGCTTTCACGCGACCTGCGCCGAGGCCGAAGCGGCGGGGTTCCGCCCCTGCCGGCGCTGTCGGCCCAATGAGGCGGCCTTGGCCGACCGGCAGATCGAGGCCGTCATCCGGGTCTGTCGGATGATCGAAGCGTCGGACGGCATCCCCTCCCTCGATGTGCTGGCGAAGGCGGCCGGAATGAGCGCATTTCATTTTCACCGGGTGTTTCGCGCCAGCACCGGGATCACCCCGAAGGCGTACGCGGACGCGAAGCGCGTGGAGCGCTTGGCGCGAAGCCTGCCGCAGGCCGGTTCGGTGACCGAAGCCGTGTTCGAAGCTGGGTACAATGCGGCGAGCCGCTTCTATGCGCAGGACACGCAGCGGCTCGGCATGAGCCCGTCGACCTACCGGAAGGGTGGGACCGGCATCGCGATCCGGTTTGCGGTGGGGCAATGTTCGCTCGGGGCGATTCTGGTCGCGGCCACGGCCCGGGGAGTCTGTGCGATCCTCCTCGGGGACGATCCCGAAGCCCTGATGCGCGACCTGGAGGACCGGTTTCCCAAGGCCACGCTCTCGGCCGGCGACCCCGAGTTCGACGGTTGGGTGGCGCAGGTCGTGGGTTTCGTCGAGGCGCCCGGCCTCGGGCTGGAGTTGCCCCTCGATATCGGCGGCACCGCCTTTCAGCAACGGGTCTGGCAAGCCCTACGGGCCGTGCCGGTCGGTACCACGACAACCTATGCGGAGGTCGCCCGGGCCATTGGATCGCCCAAGGCCACGCGTGCGGTGGCACTGGCCTGCGGGTCCAACCGGCTGGCGGTCGCCATCCCGTGCCATCGCGTGGTGCGGTCGGATGGGTCGCTCTCCGGCTATCGCTGGGGCGTTGGCCGCAAACGCGATCTCCTGGACCGTGAGAGAAGCGCATGCGTGGGCGATCCCGGCGATTGTGACGACGCCGCGTCCTGAAGAGGCCACGGCCATCCATCTGCCGGCGTGATGCATGCGCCACACTCCGCCGCATGCGCTGTCGCCACAACCGGATCAGGGGTTACAAGACACCTCCATACTTTAGGATGTGTCTGCGGGCCGAACACCCGTTCGAATCCTGGCCGCGACAGCCCGCGTTTCCCCGCCGACCCACACGACGCGGCGTCGCCCGCGGGCCCTTCGTGGTCGAGACACAACATGGCCGCTCTCTCCCCTGACTGCCGGTGCCCGGCGATGCCGCCCGGTGCCATCGGGGGAGCCGCATGGCTCGCGGTGCTGACAGCGGTGCTGACCCTGATCTTGCAACCGGTCGTCGTCCTGGCCGAAGCGGCGGCCGACGGTATCGTCCTGGAGGAACTCGCGGTCGCGGGTGAGTCCCGTAACGCCGTGCCGTTCGGCGTGTCGGCTCCGCCCGGGTCAGCGCCGGGCGTGATCGAGCAGCCGGCGGGAGCGGCCGCGACCCGCATCGCGGGGCCCGGCAACATCGTCGAACGTGCGGCGACCAGCATTGGATCGGTGCTCCTCGACAGCCCGGGCGTCAGCGTGCGCCAGGGCAATGGCGGCCGCGACGTCGTCATCTCCATCCGCGGCAACAATGCCCGGTCCACCGGCGTCATCCGCAACATGGTCGTGCTGGAGGACGGATTCGTTCTGACCCAGCCGGACGGCGCCTCGCGCTTCGACCTCGTGGACCCGCGTGCCTACGGACGCATCGACGTGTTCCGGGGGCCGCAATCGGCCCTGTTCGGCAACTACGCCACCGGCGGCGCCCTGGCCTTCCGCACCCGGACCGGGCGGGAGATCGACGGTTATGAGATCGGCACCGATGCGGGCAGCTTCGGCTCCCTGAGCAACGCCTTCACCGTCGGCGGCGTCAGCGAGCCCATCGAGATCAGCCTGTTCGCCAGCAATGTGCGAGCGGATGGCTACCAGGACCACAGCGCCTACGACACGCAGACCATCAATGTGCTGGCGAGCTACACCCCAACGCCGGACAACCGCTTCACGCTGAAGGTGATCAACAATCAGCTCAGAACGGAGCTGCCCGCCCGCTCCTCCCTCGACCAGTACCGGCTCAACCCCTATCAACGCGGCTGCGCCGTCGCTGCGACGGCGGCGCCGGGCTGCACGCTCACGAACCTGCTGCGCAACGGGGCCTTCGGCGCCACCGTGCCGGTCACCGCCCGCGAGGGCGCGTTCGGGCGCGACGATCGACGCACGGTCGTGGCTCTGCGCTGGGAGCACGATTTCGAGGGTCAAACCACCTGGCGGACTCAGCTTGGCTTCGACGAGCGCAACTTCGATCAGCCGTTCTACACCTCGGCCTTTCGCGGGTCCTATCCGTCCCTGACCTTCCTCACTGATCTGACGAGCCGTTACGATCTGATGGGTCGACCGGCGATCGGATACATCGCCCTCAACACCGAGATTCTCGTCAACCATCTCACCACCTTCAACCGCACCCTGGGTCAGGGTCCCGCCCTGGGAGCGCAGATCGGCGATCTCCGCGGCGACCAGAGCAATCTCGGCGGCCGCGCCCGCACGGAGGTGGCCCTGTCGGAGTCCTGGATCGGCATTCTCGGGTTCAGTGCGACGAACACCACCATCACCGGGCGGAACGTCGCCTACAGTTACGGTGCGGCCGGCCGCACGGCGGCGGTGATCGACGCCTCACGGAGTTTCCTCAACGTCGCACCGGAGCTTGCTCTGGTTTTCCAAGCGGGGGAGCCCTGGAGTATCCGCGCCCGGGTCGCTTCGGGCTACGCGACGCCGACGGGCAGCAATCTCTTCGTCACGAGCGCCGGCCTCCCTGGCAACAACACCCAGCTCCAGGCACAGGAGAACCTCGGCTTCGATCTCGGGGCCGACTGGACGCCGGCGGCATCCCTGCGCGTCAGCCTCACGGGCTTCTACGAGTTCTTTCGCAACGAACTCCTGTCGCAAGCTCCGGGCGGCGGACGGTTGAGCTCCTTCGTCAACGCACCGGCCTCCGAACATCGCGGGCTCGAACTCGGCGGCGAATGGGCCTTCGCCCCCGGTTGGCGCGGAACGCTGGCCTATACCTTCGACAACCAGATCTACACGCGCTTCTCCGAGTCGGTGAGCGCGGGAGCGTTCGTGGCCCGCCTCGATCGGGCCGGAAAGTCCATTCCCGGAGTTCCGCAGCACCAAATCCTGGCCCGGGTGGGGTACGAGCAGGTCGGCGGCCTCTTCAGCGGGGTCGGGGCCTTTCTCGAAACCGTGGTGCAGGACGGCGTCTTCCTCGACAATGGAAACCAACTCAGGGTGCCGGGCTACGCCCTCCTCAACGCCAATCTTCACTACGCGACGGACTTGGCGGGCGGCTACGCCAAGCGCCTCAGCCTCTATCTTGAGGTTCGCAATCTGCTCGACAGAACCTATGTCGCGTCGGCCCAGAACCTTGCCAGCTCGCTCAATCGCGTCACAGGTTTGGAGAGCGGCGCGGATGTTCTCTCGGTCACCACGGGCTCGATCTTCGCCGGAGCGCCGCGGAACGTCGTCGGCGGGATGAAACTGTCGTTCTGACGGTCCGGATCTGTGGGCCCCAGCATCGACGGAAATGCTTATTATTGAGGCACTTGCTGCGCCGAAATAGCCGGATTGCGCTTGGGCTCCGTAATTTTGAGCCGGATCGGAGCCATACAAGCGCCGTACCGACGGGGTTGCCTCATACCTGAGCAACCTATCGCGACGTCTGAATGAGCAAGTGCCGAAGACGGCGTCACGGTCGATCGTCCTCACGACTCCGCGGACGTCAGACGGGTTGGCCGGCGGTTTGCATTCACGGCTTCGTCAGCCGCTGGCTCCCCCAGGAAACCTCCCGTCGCATGTTTGCTCCAGTCTCTCGTTGGTCGAAGTCCCGCCTCCTCGCAGCGGCCCTGCTGTCCGGCGCGATGATGCCTGCCGCCCTGGCCCAGGGCGTCCTCAAGATCGGCATGACCGCCTCCGATATCCCGTTGACGACCGGTCAGGCCGACAATGGCGGCGAGGGCATGCGGTTCATGGGCTATACCGTCTATGACGGGCTGATCAATTGGGACCTCTCCTCCGCAACGAAGCCGTCGGTGCTGGTGCCGGGCCTCGCCACCAGCTGGACCGTCGATCCCGCCGACAACACCAAGTGGACGTTCAAGCTGCGCGAGGGCGTAACCTTTCATGACGGCTCGCCCTTCACGGCGGAGTCAGTGGTCTGGAACCTCGACAAGATCTTGAAGACCGACGCGCCGCAATTCGATCCGCGCCAGTCGGCCCAGGGACGCTCGCGCATTCCGGCCGTCGCCAGCTACCGCGCCATCGATCCGACCACCCTCGAGGTCATCACCAAGAACCCGGACGCGACGCTGCCCTACCAGATCGCCTGGATCATGATCTCGTCGCCGGCCCAATGGGACAAGCTCGGCAAGAGCTGGGACGCGTTCGCCAAGACCCCCTCGGGTACGGGTCCGTGGAAGCTGACCCTGTTCGCCCCGCGCGAACGCGCCGAAATGGCGCCGAACAAGGAGTACTGGGACAAGGCGCGGGTGCCGAAGCTCGATAAGCTGGTGCTGGTGCCGCTGCCCGAGGCCAATGCCCGCGTCGCAGCCCTCCGGTCCGGTCAGGTCGACTGGATCGAGGCGCCCCCGCCGGACGCCGTCGCCTCGCTCAAGGCTGCCGGTTTCGGCATCGTGACCAACGCCTACCCGCATAATTGGACCTGGCACCTCTCACGCGTCGAGGGCTCTCCCTGGAACGACATCCGCGTCCGCAAGGCGGCCAACCTCGCCATCGACCGGGAAGGCATGAAGGAGTTGCTCAACGGCCTGATGATCCCGGCGCAAGGCTTCATGCCGCCGGGCTCGGCCTGGTTCGGCAAGCCCACCTTCAAGCCGACCTACGATCCGGAGGCCGCCAAGAAGCTGCTGGCAGAGGCCGGCTACGGCCCCAACAAACCCATCGTCACCAAGATCCTGATCGCGCCCTCGGGCTCCGGCCAGATGCAGCCTCTGCCGATGAACGAATTCATCCAGCAGAACCTCGCGGATGTCGGCATCAAGGTCGAATTCGAAGTGGTCGAGTGGAACACGCTGATCAACCTGTGGCGCGCCGGCGCGAAGTCCGACATGTCGCGCAAGGCGACGGGCATCAACTTCTCATACTTCATCCAGGACCCCTTCACCGGGTTCATCCGGCACCTGCAATGTAACCTGGCGGCGCCGAACGGTACCAACTGGGGCTATTACTGCGACCCTGAGATGGACAAGCTGTTCGATCAGGTCCGCACCACCTTCGATCCGGCCGAGCAGACCAAGGTCCTGGAGAAGGTCCACGAGAAGTACGTCAACGAAGCTCTGTTCCTGATGGTGGCCCACGACACCAACCCGCGCGCCATGAGTCCCAAGGTGAAGGGCTTCGTGCAGGCGCAGAACTGGTTCCAGGACTTCTCGCCGATCTCGATGGGCAAGTGATGCGACGGGTCATGGGCTGAACACGCCTCCCTCCCCCTTGCGGGGAGGGATTGAGGGTGGGGGTGGTTGGGTGACCCTCACGGTGCGAAGGCCGGCGGAGCTACCTCCACCTCCAACTCCTCCCCACAGGGGGAGGAGGGCCGCGTAACCCGAGAGGAAATTCGGATGCGCTCATGCTGAAATTCATTGTCCAGCGCCTGCTCACCGTCACGCCCGTGGCACTCGGTGTGAGCGTCGTCTGCTTCATGCTGGTTCACCTCGCCCCCGGCGACCCCTTGAGCGCCGTGCTCCCGGTGGACGCCACGCAGGAGACCATCGACGCCATGCGGGCGGCCTACGGCTACGACAAGCCGTTGCCGGTGCAGTACGTGATCTGGCTCTGGCACGTGCTCCAGGGCGACCTCGGCACCTCCATCGCCACCGGCCGTCCCGTGGTGCAGGAAGTCGGCCGGGCGGTGGTCAACAGCCTGATTCTGGCCTCCGTGGCGACGCTGATCGGCTTCACCTTCGGCTGCCTGTTCGGCTTCGTCGCCGGCTATTTCCGCAATTCGATCCTGGACCGGCTCGCCTCGGCGGTCTCGGTCTTCGGGGTGAGCGTGCCGCATTACTGGCTCGGCATGGTGCTGGTGATCGTGTTCTCGGCCCAGCTCGGATGGCTGCCGCCGACCGGCGCCGGCCCGGATGGCTCGGGTAACTGGCGACCCGATTTCGACCACCTGCGCTACATCATCCTGCCGGCCCTCACGATGTCGGTGATCCCCATGGGTGTCATCGCCCGCACGATCCGCGCCCTGGTCGGCGACATCCTCGCCCAGGACTTCGTCGGCGCGCTCCGGGCCAAGGGCATGAGCGAGTTCGGCGTGTTCAAGCACGTGGTGAAGAACGCCGCGCCGACGGCGCTCGCCATCATGGGCTTGCAGCTGGGCTACCTCCTCGGCGGCTCGATCCTGATCGAGACGGTGTTCGCCTGGCCCGGCACCGGCTTCCTCCTGAATGCCGCGATCTTCCAGCGCGACCTGCCGTTGCTTCAGGGCTCGATCCTCGTCCTGGCGATGTTCTTCGTCGCCCTCAACCTCATCGTCGACGTCGTGCAGACGGCGCTCGACCCGCGCATCGAGAGGGGCTGATGGCACTCGCGACACAGGCCGCAGCGCCGGTCCTCGACATTGCCGGCGGAGCCGCCCCGGCACCGGCCGCGGCGGACGCCTTCGTGCCCTCGCGGGGGTTCTGGGGGCAGGTCGGCCACAAGCTCCTGCGCGATCCCGTGGCGATGGTGGCCGCCTGCATCATCCTGGCGATCATCGCCATCGCGGTGCTCTCGCCCTGGATCACCCCGATGGACCCGTATCGCGGGTCGATGCTGCGGCGCCTGAAGCCGATCGGCGATGCGACCTACATCCTCGGCTCCGACGAACTCGGCCGCGACATGCTGAGCCGCCTGATGCTGGGCGGCCGCCTGTCGCTGTTCATCGGTGTGACGCCGGTCATCCTGGCGTTCATCATCGGGTCCGCCATCGGGATCCTGGCTGGCTATGTCGGAGGCTGGGTCAACACCGTCCTGATGCGCACGGTGGACGTGTTCTTCGCATTTCCCTCCGTGCTGCTCGCCATCGCGCTGTCGGGGGCGCTGGGGGCCGGCATCTTCAACTCGATCGTGTCGCTGACCTGCGTGTTCGTCCCCCAGATCGCCCGGGTGGCCGAGAGCGTGACGACTCAGATCCGCGCCCGGGACTACGTCGACGCGGCCCGGCTGTCGGGCGCCTCGACCCTGACGATCCTGCGCGTGCAGGTCCTCGGCAACGTGCTCGGGCCGATCTTCGTCTACGCCACCAGCTTGATCAGCGTATCGATGATCCTGGCCTCGGGCCTGTCCTTCCTGGGCCTCGGGGTGAAGCCGCCAGAGCCCGAATGGGGCCTGATGCTCAACACCCTGCGCACGGCGATCTACGTGAATCCGATGGTCGCGGCCCTGCCGGGACTGGCCATCTTCATCGTCTCGATCTCGTTCAACCTGTTCTCCGACGGATTGCGGTCCGCCATGGAGGTGAAGGCATGAGCATGCCCATCGGCAGCCCCACCGTTCCGCTCGCCCGCGACCGGGGGGGGCCGGCTCAGCCGCTTCTCACGGTCGACGGCCTCGTGAAGCATTTTCCGGTCAAGAAGGGCTTTGGCGGCGCCAAGGCCGTGGTACGCGCTGTCGACGGCGTCGATTTCGAGATCCTGAAGGGGGAAACCCTCGGGGTGGTCGGCGAATCCGGCTGCGGAAAATCGACCACCGCCCGGCTGATCATGGGCCTGATCGCACACGATCAGGGAAACCTGCTGTTCGACGGCGAGCGCATCGGCAGCCGTGCGCTTCCGCTGCGCGACTTCCGCGCTCAGGCCCAGATGGTCTTCCAGGACAGCTACTCATCCCTCAACCCGCGCATGACCGTCGAGGGCTCGATCGCCTTCGGCCCGCGGGTGCACGGGGTGCCGAAGCGGCGGGCCATCGAGCGCGCCCGCAGCCTGCTCGCCCGGGTCGGGTTGGAGCCGGCGCGCTTTGCCGCGCGCTATCCGCACGAACTCTCCGGCGGCCAGCGCCAGCGGGTGAACATCGCCCGCGCACTCGCTCTCGAGCCGCGTCTCGTGGTCCTCGACGAGGCCGTGTCCGCCCTCGACAAGTCGGTGGAGGCACAGGTGCTGAACCTGCTGATGGACCTGAAGCAGGAGTTCAACCTCACCTACCTGTTCATCAGTCACGACCTCAATGTCGTGCGCTTCATCTGCGACAGGGTGGCGGTGATGTATCTCGGCCAAGTGGTGGAGATCGGGCCGGCGGACACGGTGCTGGCGGCCCCCGCCCACCCCTACACGGCGGCCCTCCTGTCCTCGATGCCCTCGATGGACCCGGATGCGCGCACGCAAGTGGCGCCGCTCGCCGGCGACCCGCCGAACCCGATCGACCCGCCCGCCGGGTGCCGCTTCCATCCGCGCTGCGCGCTGGTGGAGCCCGTCTGTCGCGGCACGGTTCCGCCGTTGGACCCCATCGATTCCATCCATCGGGTCGCCTGCCTCGCCCGCCAGCCGAACTCGGGGCATTCCCTGGCTCAAGCCCGGAGGGTCGCCGCATGAGCGCATCCGAACCCGCGGTCGCGATCCGGGGTCTGACGGTCGTATTCGGCGGCGTGGTCGAGGCCGTCGACGGCGTGGACCTCACTCTGGAGCGCGGCCAAGCTATAGCGCTGATCGGTGAATCCGGCTCCGGCAAGAGCGTGACCCTGCGGGCGATCATGCGCCTGAACCCGGAGCGCAAGACCAGGATCGGCGGCGAGATCCGGGTCGGTGGCGCGGACGTCATGGCGATGTCGCCCAAGGCCCTGCGGGCGTTGCGCGGCCGCGCTGTGGCGATGATCTTCCAGGAACCGCTGCTGGCCCTCGACCCGGTCTATACCGTCGGCCAGCAGATCACCGAGGCGATCCGCCAGCACGAGCGGATCAGCGCCGGGGCGGCACGCCAGCGTGCCTTGCAACTGTTCGAGCGGGTGCGCATTCCGAGCCCGGAGCGGCGCCTCGACGCCTATCCGCACGAGATGTCGGGGGGCATGCGCCAGCGCGCGATGATCGCCCTGGCGCTCGCCTGCCGACCCCAGGTCCTGCTCGCTGACGAACCGACCACGGCGCTGGACGCCACGGTGCAGATCCAGATTCTGCTGCTGCTCCGCGAGTTGCAGGCCGAACTCGGCCTCTCAACGATCTTCGTCACACACGATCTCGGCGCCGCCGTGGAGGTCGCCGACCGGATTGCCGTCATGTATGCCGGCCGCATCGTCGAGGAAGGCTCCGCCCGTGACGTGGTGCTGAATCCACACCATCCTTATACGATTGGCCTCCTGCGCAGCCGCGCCGACGGAGCGCTCGCCAAGGGCACGCGCCTCAAGACGATTCCGGGCAGCCCTCCCGATCTGGCCAATCGCCCGCCGGGCTGCCCCTTCGCGCCGCGCTGCTTCCTGGCGGAGGAACGCTGCCGGATCGAGGCGCCTGCTTACGTGGACGTGGAGCCCAGCCACCGCGCCGCCTGCTGGCGCACGGACGTGGCGCACGCGGCCTTCCAGGCGGACAAAGCACCGGTGCTGGAAGGGGTTTCGTAACGCGAACTTGAGGTCACAGGCCTGCCGTCTCCGGGCAGGCGGCGTTTGCAGGCAGAGAGAGAGCTTCGTGCCAATGCGACCGTGAAACATGGCGCATCCTCATTCCGCGGCGCCGCAGGCGAGCCCGGAATCCAGAGCCGCCGACGGTGTAAAATCTTGCATAGCCTGCGTTTTTGGATCCCGGGCTCCGCTCCGCGGGTCCGGGATGACGTGGTGCTACGCATGGGTTTCGACAGGCAAATCGGTCGATGCGATCGCTGATCCCGCTTGAGGAACGCCGCGGCGAATGTCGGTCTGCGAGGGCGATTCGCCCCGGGCCTCCGACGTCACCCCTGCCGCAAGCCAGCCCTCGCCTTGCGCCGCTGGAGGTATAGGCTTGTCCCCAGCGCCAGACCGATCACTGCCAGCGACATGCCGGTGGTAAGGGTGCCGAGCGCATAGATCTCCGGCGTGGTCACGGTGGTGGTGAGGCCCTGCAGTTCCAGCGGCAGAGTATTGCGGCCGCCGATGGCTTGGCTGGTGCGGGCGAGTTCATCGAAGGACAGGGTAAAGCCGAACAGGGCGACGCCGACCAGGGACGGCCCCAGGATCGGCACCACCACGTGGCGCAGGGTCTGGGAACCGGTGGCGCCAAGATCACGGGCGGCCTCTTCGTAGGCCGGATCGAACCGGTTGAAGACCGCAAACATGATCAGGAGACCGAAGGGCAGCGTCCAAGTCAGGTGCGCGCCCAGCGCCGAGGTGTAGAGCCCCATCAGGGTGCCGTGCTCCTGCAGCCAGCCCCAGTCGGTCGCGGCCGCGGCCCAGTTGACGGCGTCGTCGAGGAGACGGAATTCCAGGCCGATGCCGAGGGAGACCACGATGGACGGCACGATCAGGCTCGCCACGGCAATCGTGAACAGCATGCCCTCACCCTGAAAGCGCTTGCGGAAGGCGAGGCCGGCGTAGAACGCGATGACGACGGTCAGTCCCATCACCACGAGGCCGAGGCGGAGCGAGCGCCACAGCGCCCCCCAGATGTCGACGATGCCGAGGCCGGCCCAGAGCTTGCCGAACCAGTGCGTCGAGACGCCGTTCATCGGAAAGGTCAAGCCACCCTGCGGCCCCTGAAAGCTGAGGACGAGGATGGTCAGCGTCGGCCCGTACAGAAAGGCGACGAACAGGGCGAAGAACGCCGCTAACGCGTAGAAGGCCGGGGAGCGGGGCCGGTCGCTCAACTCAGAGTTCCTTCCGGAGGTCGATCAGGCGGGTCATCGCCACGATCATCAGCATCACGGCGCCGAGCAGCACCACGGCATTAGCAGCCGCCGCCGGTAGCTGCAGCGCGGACATCTGGACCTGGATGACCTTGCCGACCGAGGCGATCTGCTGGCCGCCCATGACGCCGACGGTGACGAAATCGCCCATCACCAAGGTGATCACGAAGATCGACCCGATGGCGATGCCGGGTTTGGCGAGCGGCACTACCACGTTCCAGAGAGTTTGCCATCCGGTGGCCCCGGAATCATAGGCCGCCTCGATCAGCGAGCGGTCGATGCGCGCCATGCTGTTGAAGATTGGCACGATCATGAAGACCGTGTTCAGGTGGACGAAGGCGAGCACCACCGAAAAGTCGGAATACAGCAGGCCCTCGATCGGGGCCCGGATCAGGCCCAGTCCCATCAGCGTGTCGTTGACGAGGCCGTTGCGGCCGAGCAGTGGAATCCAGGAGATCATCCGGATCACGTTCGAGGTCCAGAACGGAATGGTGCAGACGAGGAACAGCGCCATCTGCATCGTCTTCGAGCGGACGTGGAAGGCGACGAAATACGCCACCGTAAAGCCGATCACGAGGGTGCAAGCCCAGGTCAGGGCGCAGAACTTCAGGGTCGACAGGTAGGTTCGAACGGTGGTGCAGGCATCGGCCGTGTTGAGGCAGCCCTCGAACACGTCGATGTAGTTCTGCACCGTGAAGGCCGGGATGATCTCGTATTCGTTGTACGACCAGAAGCTGACGATCAAGGTCAGCGCCAGCGGCACCACGAAGAAAACCAGGAATACCAGCGCCATCGGGGCGGCCTGAAGATAAGCCAGCACCCGGCGCCGACGCGTCTTGGCCGTGAGGCTTGTAGTCGATGCCGATGCGGTCGCGGTGTTCGCGATGGCGGGGAGGGCGATGTCGGTCATGGCTCAACCCTCGTGAGACACTGATCCCTTCCCCCTATGCGGGGGAGGGTGCCTACGGAGCAGGCGGGAGAGGGCAACGTCACACGCTCCGCTCACGCGGCGATGAACTCGTTCCACTTGCGGACCATGTAGGTGTTCTCGTCCATGACGGCGTTCCAGCAGGCGACCGAGCCCATACGGGTCTCGAAGGAGCCGCCGTCGCGGGTCGCGCCGGCCTTCTCCAGCACGCTGCCATCCGGCCCCTTGATGTCCTTCTCGGCGGGCTTCCCCTCCATCCAGTAGGCCCACTCGTAGGGTTCCATGTTCGCCTTGGCGGTCTCCAGCACCGCCGAGTAATAGCCCTGGCGGTTGAGGTAGGCGCCGGCCCAGCCGGACAGGAACCAGTTGATGAAGTCGTAGGCGGCGTCGAGCTTGCGGCCGGTCAGAGTCTTGGGCAGGCCGAAACCCGTGGCCCAGGCGCGGTAGCCTTCCTTGAGGGGCTGGTAGGTGCAGGCCACGCCCTGGGAGCGCACCTTGGTGACGGCGGGCGACCACATCGACTGGATCACCGTCTCGCCCGACGCCATCAGGTTCACGGATTCGTTGAAGTCCTGCCAGAAAGCGCGAAACTGACCGGCGCGCTTGGCCTCGATCAGCACCTTGATGGTGCGATCGATCTCGGCCTTCGTCATGTTGCCCTTGTCGGGATAGGTGTAATCGCCGGTCGCCTCGATCACCATGGCGGCGTCCATGATGCCGATGGACGGGATGTTGAGGATCGAGGCCTTGCCCTTGAACTCGGGGTTCAGAAGTTCCTTCCAGCTCGAGATCGGGCGCTTGATCAGGTCGGGTCGGATGCCCAGCGTGTCGGCGTTGTAGGTGGTCGGGATCAGCGTGATCCACTCGGTGGCCGAACCGGCGAAATTCTTCGAATTTTGTCCCTCGAGGTAGAATACCTTCTTGGGCGCCGTACCCTGGTCGCCGATCTTTTTGCCTGCGACTTCTCCCTTGGTGAAGACGGGCGTGATGTTGTCGGCCTGCTTGATCCGGCGAGCATCCATGCCCTGGATGTTGCCCGACGGGATCAGCTTCTTCAGGCTGAAGAATTCGGTATCCAACAGGTCGAAGGA
This sequence comes from Methylobacterium sp. Ger2507, assembly GCF_055231875.1. NCBI lineage: Bacteria > Pseudomonadati > Pseudomonadota > Alphaproteobacteria > Hyphomicrobiales > Methylobacteriaceae > Methylobacterium > Methylobacterium sp. Ger2507. The sequence continues at coordinate 3,985,124 of NZ_JBUYVC010000001.1, read as the reverse complement.
GTTCGGCTGCGTCACCACGCGCTTCGTCACCTCGTCGGTGACGACGGGGATATACTCGATGGTGATCCCGAGATCCTCCTTCACCTTCCGGGCGATGTCGCCGGACTGGTTCACGGCGGTGCCGAGGTAGCGCAGGGTCACCGGCTCGGCGGCGATCACGTTGGGAAAGCCCGTGATCGGACCGGCACCGAGTGCCAGTCCGGTGGCACCCGCACCCTGGAGGAGGGTGCGGCGGCTCAGCTTGATCGTGGTCGTCATGCAGGGTCCTCTACGGAACGGAGATCGGGTCAGGCACCCAACCGGTGGGCGGCATCGGCATCCCAGCCGAGCGGCACGGTCTGGCCGAGGGCGAGGGGGTGCCCAGCATAGGCCGCATCGTCGATGACGGCCGTGAGCGGCGTGGCGCCGGTCCCCCCGAGCCCGTCCGCCTCGAAGCCCACATGCACGCTGGTGCCCTGATACTCGACCGAGACGACGCGGGCCGGCACAGCCTCCGGACCGGCCTCCGGACCGAGGCGCATCCGGTCGGCGCGCACGGCGACCTCGGTCGCGTCGGGCAGGCGGATGATGTTGTGGCCGCCGATGAAGCGGGCGACGAAGGCGGTGGCGGGGCGCTCGAACACGTCGCGTGGGGCCGCCGCCTGCTCGATGCGCCCGCCATTCATCACAACCACGATGTCGGAGAGGGCCATCGCCTCCTCCTGGCTGTGGGTGACGTGGATGAAGGTGATCCCGAGTTCGGCCTGTAGCCGCTTGAGCTCGGTCCGCATCCGCACGCGCAGGAACGGATCGAGGGCCGACAGGGGTTCGTCGAGGAGCAGAACCTTTGGTCCAGTGACCAGCGCGCGGGCGAGGGCCACGCGCTGCTGCTGGCCACCGGAGAGCTGGGCCGGCAGACGTTCGGCCAGATGCGCCATCTGCACGAGGTCCAGCATCGCCAGCGCCTTGGCGCGGCGCTCGGCCTTGGCGACGCCCCGCATCTTCAGGCTGAAGGCGACGTTGTCGCGGCAATTGAGGTGGGGGAACAGGGCGTAGCTCTGGAACATCATCGCTGTGCCCCGCTCGGCCGGCGTGGCATCGCCGACGGCGCGCGGACCGATGACCACGTCGCCGCCGGACACGGTCTCGTGGCCGCCGATCATCCGCAGGGTCGTGGTCTTGCCACAGCCGGAGGGGCCGAGCAGGCAGCAATAGGCGCCCGAACGGACCTTCAGGTCTATGCCATCCACCGCAACGGTGTTGCCGTAGCGCTTGGTCAGGCAGATCAGCTCGACGTCCATGTTGGCCTCCCGATGCGTATCCAGCAAGCCGCGGGCCAGACGCTATCTGATTCGCCCCGGATGTCGCGGCGCTCGATCAGGACAACGGCGCGGATTGAACAGCCCGGTCGATCACCCGGCCTCGCCCGAAAGCGCCGGTGATCCGCCCATCCTCGGCGATGATTTCGCCGCGCGCGATGGTCATCACTGGCCAGCCCGTCACCGCGAAGCCCTCCCAGGGCGTGTAGTCCGAACCATGGTGGAGGTTCGCCTGCCGGATCGTCTCGCGGCGGTTCGGGTCCCACAGCGTCAGGTCGGCATCGAACCCGACGCCGATCGAGCCTTTGCGCGGGTAGAGACCGTACAGCTTGGCGTGGTTCGTGGCGGTCAGTTCCACGAAGCGGTTGAGGGAGATGCGGCCGGCCGAGACCCCCTCCGAAAACAGGATGGGCAAGCGGGTTTCGATACCCGGGATGCCGTTCGGAACGTAGCGGAAGGAGGTCCGGCCCTTCGCGGTCAACTTGCCGGCCGGATCGTCGTAGCGGAACGGGCAATGGTCGGACGAGACCACGTCGAACAGGCCGGACTGGATGCCGCGCCAGATCGCCGCCTGGTTGGAGGCCTCGCGCGGGGGCGGCGAGCACACGTATTTTGCCCCCTCCATCGGGTCGTCGGAGCCGAGACCCTTCATGTGGTCGGCCGTCAGCGTCAGGTACTGCGGGCAGGTCTCGGCGTGGACCTTCAGGCCGCGCCCCCGAGCCCAGGCAATCTGCTCCATCGCCTGCTCGCCTGAGACGTGGACGATGACGATCGGCAGGTCGACAAGTTCGGCATGGGCGATCGCTCGATGCGCCGCCTCGCGCTCGACCAGTTGCGGCCGGGACAAGGCATGGCCGAAGGGGCGGGTCTCACCGGCCTTCTCGAGCCGCTCGGTCATGTACCGGATGGCGTCGTAGCCCTCCGCGTGGACCATGACGCGCGCGCCCTCGCGACGGGCGAGGTCGAAGACGTCGAGGATCTGGCGGTCGTTCAGGACGAGGTCGTCATAGGTCATGAAGACCTTGAAAGACGTGTAGCCCTCGGCGATCAGGGCTGGCAGCTCCTGCCCCAGCACCGCGGGGGTCGGGTCCGAGACGATGAGGTGAATGGCCACGTCGATGTGACACTGCCCTTCCGCCAGCGCCCGGTAGGCGTGCGTCGCCTCCCGCAGCGATGCACCGCGCGGCTGAAGCGCGAACGGCATCACGCAGGTGTTGCCGCCGGCCGCCGCCGCCCGGGTCGCCGAGGCGAAATCGTCCGCCATGACGATACCGGGGCCGGATGCCTGCGCGATGTGGACGTGGCTGTCGATGCCGCCGGGCAAGACGAGGAGGCCGGAGGCGTCGAGGGAGCGGGCCGCATCGGTGATGCGCTCGGCCACCGCCGCGATGCGCCCATCGCGGATCCCGAGATCCGCGCGAAACGTGTCGGTGGCGGTGACCAGGGTGCCGCCCCGGATGGCGAGGTCGAACGCGGGCATGTCTCAGGTCCTCACGCGGGCGATGATCGCCACCGGCCCGCCGCCATCCGGGCCCTGGTGCTCGGCGCCGCCCGAGACAAAGAGGTCGGTCCGCCCGATCGCAGCGGCGGCGACCCCACCCACGAGGGCGCGGGCGTGCCGCGTGGCGTTGATGTCGCTGTCGTCGTTCATGATGTGGCGCCGCCCGCGGATCAGCCCGTCCCGTGAGGGTTCGGCCTTCGCCAACAGGGCGACGACGCGCTCGGAATCCTCGGAACTCAGTTGGCCCGCAGCGCCGAACCCGAGATCCGCCAGCACGCCGAGGATCGCAGAGACATCGATGCCGTCGCGCATGACCCGGTGGGCGATGGCGTAAGGGCCGGCCCAACCCAAGGCGTTGCCGAGGACGATGATCTCGTTGCGCATCAGCTCGATGCCGGCCGAGGCGCTGGCACGGCCTGAGAACAGGTCCGGCCGCACCCCGATGACCGCGTCCGACAGATGTTCGGCCGCCACCTCGCCGAGGGCGAGCGCGATGCCGAGCGCCGAGGCGCCGCGCGACAGCCCCATCGACGCGTAGGTGTCGTGGGTGGCGACGTCATGGCCGCGCGCCGCGGCGGCCTGAATGCGCGCACTGGTGAGAAGTGGGCATTTAACCTGGACGAAATGGACGTCGTCGGGACCGTCGATCCCGGCCCGGGCCATGGCCAGAGCGACAGCATCGGCCGTCGCCCGCACCTGCGCCATGCGGCCGATCTCCTCGGGCCGGAAATCGGCGGTGAAGGCGGTACCGACGGCGAGCGCCGTCGCACCGGGGATCGGGGCATCGCCGCGACGGCCGAGAACCAGCAGGTGAGGAGACAGGCCGCCCTCCGTCCCGCCCGACATCACCAGGGCGATACGCCCGCCGACATCGTCCGGCGAGCAGCCGATGGCGCCGGCCAGAGCGGTTTCCAGCGCCATCACGGCGAGCTGGCGGGTGAAATCGTTGACGCAGCCGTTGCCCTCGGTCTTGCCGAAGATCGCAACGATCTCCGACGCCGCGAGGGCTCCGGACGCGATGAGGTCCATCACACCCGAGACATCGGCGGGATGCCGCGTCGGCACGCGGAAGACGAGACATTCGGGCATGGGACGATCGGATGAGAGCGGGAACGGACCCATAAGCTAGGCCGACCGAACGACCCACGCGAGTGCTGGTTTGCGCACGCCGCGCTCCCGAACCGGCAACGGCGATTGGGGCCGGAACGGTATGGCTCTTGCCGATACGGCGGAGCCGGGTGCGATCGGCGCTCGATGCAAAGCGGGGCGACGCGCTGGGGCTGGGGCATCGGTCGTGCACGGTTTGTGGCTTTCGAGGCGGCACTGATGGCGCCGGTTTGTCCGATCTGACCATGCGGGCGGCAATCCTTTCGTTCCTTCGTCCGAATGACCGATCTGTGGGATTTGTTGGCATTGGTCTTGCCATGTCGTATTCCGAGGGGTCCCGACGCCGCCCGGCGGACGAGACCTCCCGGCCGCAATGCCATGGAGCGCGTACGCATGACCCATTCGACGATCAGCCGACGTGGCGCGCTCAAGCTGGGAACCGCCGCTGCCGCAAGCGCGGTGGCCATGCCGTTCTTCGCGCGCAACGGCCTCGCCGCCGGCGAGCCGATCAAGCTCGGGAGCCTCCTCGACGGCAGCGGCGCCCTCGGCCTGGAAGGCAAGCGGATGATCGAGACCACCGAATACGCGGTGGACCTGATCAACAAGGCTGGCGGCCTACTGGGTCGGCCGATCAAGATCTTTGCCTACGATACGCAGTCGAGCATGCAGCTCTACACCCAGTACGCCCAGCAGCTGGCGTTGAAAGAGAAGGTCGACGTCATCCAAGGCGGCATCACCTCGGCGTCGCGCGAGGCCATCCGGCCGATTTTCGGTCGTTCCAAGACCCTGTACTTCTACAACACCCAGTACGAGGGCGGCGTCTGCGACCGCAACGTCTTCTGCACGGGAACCACGCCGGCCCAGACGGTCAACCACCTCGTCGACTACGCGCTCAAGACCTGGGGCAAGAAGGCTTACATCATCGCGGCGGATTACAATTACGGGCACATCACCGCGAGTTGGATGACGAAGTTCATGAACGAGGGTGGCGGGTCGGTCGCCGGCACCGACTTCTTCCCCCTCGACGTGACGAACTTCTCCTCCGCGATCAGCCGGATCCAGCAGGCCCAGCCGGACCTCGTGCTCTCGGCCCTGGTCGGCGCCAACCATTCGGGTTTCTACCGTCAATGGGACGCTGCCGGCATGAAGAGCCGGATTCCCGTCGCCAGCTCGGTCTTCGGGCTGGGCGACGAACTCACCACCATGGATGCCTCGACCACCAACGGCATCGTCACCTGCTACGGCTGGTATAACGACCTGCCGGACGCCCGGAGCGTCGAATTCGTGAAGGGCATGCAGGCGAAGTTCGGCGCCGATGTCACGGATCTCAGTGAACTCGACACCGCCACCTATGACGGCATCATGCTCTGGGCCGAGGGCGTGAAGAAGGCCGGCTCCCTCGACCGCGACAAGGTCCTCGCCGCCCTTGAATCCGGCATCTCCTACGAGGGGCCGACCGGCAAGGTGACCATGGACGGGGCGACCCATCACACCATCCGCAACACCTACCTGGCCCGGCCGAAGGACAAGAAGTGGGAGATTCTCGCGAGCTTCCCGGAGCAGTTTCCCGCCGACACGGCCGGCGCCTGCGACCTCCTGAAGAATCCGAAGATCAACAAGCAATTTACCCCTGACCTCAAGGGTTGAGAGCCGAGCATGGCGCCCGATCTCGTCGGCCTTTTATCCTTCAACGTCCTGGCGGGCATCGCTACGCTGGCGCTGATCACCCTCGGCCTGGGGGTGATCTACGGCATGATGCGGATCATCAACCTCGCCCATGGCGAGTTCATGATGCTCGGGGCTTACACAGCGGTCGCCGCCACCGATGCCGGCCTCAACATCTGGGTCGCCATGCTTGTGCTGCCGCCCCTGGTGGTCGGTCTCATCGGCCTTGTCCTCGAGCGCACCGTCATCCGCTTTCTCTACGGGCGCATGATGGACACGATGCTAGCGACCTGGGGCATCAGCCTCGGGCTCATCGGCCTCGTGACGTCGGTCTACGGCAACGTCGTTCGGGGCGTGTCCACGCCGGTCGGCAGCTTCGAGATCGGACGCTACGGCGCGAGCCTCTACAGCCTGGTCATCGTGGCGGTGGCCTGCGCGGCGCTGGCCGGATTGTACCTGCTGCTGCGCCTCACGAAGTTCGGGCTGATCCTGCGCGCCACCATGCAGAACCCGCGGATGGCCGCTTCCCTGGGGGTCTCGCCGGACCGGATCTACATGGCGACCTTCGCCCTCGGGGCGGGCCTCGCCGGTCTCGCCGGCGGCGTGCTCGCACCGATCTCCGGCATCTCCCCGGCCATGGGGGCGGCCTACATCTCGCGCGCCTTCATCACCGTGCTGGGCGGCGGCCCGGCGATCATCACCGGCACGGGGCTCGCATCCACCCTGTTCGGGTTCATCAACGAACTCGTCTCGTTCAAGACCACCCCCGTCATCGGCGATGTGGCCCTTCTGGTCGCCGCAGTCCTGCTCATCCGGGTGCTGCCCCAGGGGATCACCGGCCGCTACCTGAGGCGCAGCCTATGACCCGTCCCCCGTCGCCGCTCCGCGCCCTGGCTCGTCCGGCGGCCCTGAGCTTCCTCGCCATGGTCGCGTCGGGTGCCGTTATCCTCTTCGGCGCACCGCACGTCCTCGACACCTTCGGCCTCGTGCAGATGACGAGCTTCGTGGCCCTGGCGATGTTCGCCCTCAGCCAAGGCTTCATCTGGGGCTATGGCGGCGTGATGTCGTTCGGACAGGCCGCCTTCCTGGGGCTCGGAGGCTACGCCTATGCCATCGCGGTCCTGAACCTGGGCGACTCGACCCTGCCGGTCCTGCTCGCCATCGTGGTGCCGATGCTGTTCGCGGGACTGCTCGGCTACTTCATGTTCTACGGCCGGATCTCGGACGCCTATATCGGGGTGATCACCCTGACGGTCTCGGTCATCCTGTTCCAGCTCGTGAACACCACCTCGGGCAGCCAGTACCGGATCGGAGAGGCTGAGCTCGGGGGTTTCAACGGCATCCCGGCCATTCCCGCCCTGAACCTGCCGGGCGACGCGGGAAACCAGCTTGATCCGGAAGGCATCTGGTACGCCGCAATGGGCAGCCTGATCGTCGTCTACATGGTCCTGCGCGCCATCCTGGCGAGTCGGTTCGGCCGGGTCGTCGTGGCGATCCGCGAGAACGAGACGCGGGCGCAGCTCATCGGCTACGACCCGCGACTCTACAAGCTCCTCGCCTTCATGATCTCGGCCGGCATCGCGGGCCTCGCCGGCTGCCTCTTCGCCAACTGGGGCGGCTTCATCAGCCCCACGGTGTTCGGCCTGACCATGTCGGCCCAGGTCATCATCTTCGTGCTCGTGGGTGGGCTCGGCACCCTCCTGGGGCCGATCCTCGGGGCGGTCCTGATCCAGTGGCTGACCATCGAGGCCGGCTCCCAGAGCGTCATCGATTCCAATCTCGGCCTGGGCGTCATTCTCGTCATCTTCGTGCTGCTCATCCCGCAGGGGCTGGTCCCGGTCGCCCGCAACCTCCTCCAACGCGCCGGCGCCTCTCTGACCGGACGACGACTGAGGACCAAGCCGATCGGACCGGCTCCGGGTGCGGCGCTTGCTGGGGAGGTCCACCGATGAGCATGGCGCCGACGCCGAACCCCATCCGCCCCCTGCTGGAAGCGAAGGGCGCCACCATGCGCTTCGGTGGCGTGACCGCCGTCAACGCGGTCGACTTCGTTCTCGGCGAGGTCGAGCTGCGCTGCCTAATCGGCCCGAACGGCGCGGGAAAGAGCACCTTCTTCAAGATGCTCACCGGTCAGCTGACCGCCAGCGCGGGCAGAATCCACCTCCGCGACACCGACATCACAGCCGCGCACCCGCACGAGATCGCGCGCCTTGGGGTCGGCATCAAGACGCAGGTGCCCAACGTCTTCAACGGCCTCTCGGTGCGCGAGAACGTGTTCGTCGCCGCCGGCCGCAAGAAGTCCCTCGCGCGCACCCGCGCCATCGTCGAGGAGACGCTGACCCGCCTGAAGCTCACCGAGATCGCCACGCGCCTCGTCGGCCAGCTCGCCCACGGCCAGCGCCAATGGGTCGAGATCGCCATGGTGCTGGCCCAGGAACCCGAGCTGATCCTCCTCGACGAACCCGCCGCCGGGATGACCAAGGAGGAGGTCGAGCGCACCGCCGCCCTGATCCGCGAGATCAACCGGACCCACGCGGTCATCGTGGTGGAGCACGACATGCCCTTCATCCGAATGATCGCCAAGACCGTGACGGTGTTCAACCAGGGCCGGATCCTGATGGAGGGGGATGTTGACGCCGTGCTGGCCGACACCCGCGTCCGCGACGTCTACCTGGGCAAGCAGGCCGCATGACCGCTCCGCTCCTGAACGTCCACGACCTGCATGCCGGCTACGGCCGCATTCCGATCCTCGGCGGCGTCTCGCTGCATGTCGGCGAGGCCGAATTCGTCGGCATCCTCGGCAATAACGGCATGGGCAAGTCGACCCTGCTGCGGACGCTCACCGGCAACCTGCCCGCCACCGCCGGATCGATCACCTTCGATGGGCGCGACATCACGCGCCTCTCGCCAACGGCCAGAGCCCGAGCCGGAATCGGCTACGTGCCGCAGGGGCGCGAGATCTTTCCGGCGCTCAGCGTCCACGAGAATCTGCGGATGGGGTGCCTTCTCGGTCCGGAGAAGGAGGACGCCACGATCATCGACATCCTGACTCTCTTTCCCCGCCTGAACGCCTATCTCGACCGGCCGGGCGGCGCCCTCTCGGGGGGCGAGCAGCAATTGCTGGCGCTGGCCCGCTGCCTGTGCGGATCGCCCCGCATCATCCTCCTGGACGAGCCCACGGAAGGCATTCAGCCCTCGATCATCGAAGAGATCATCGAGACGCTGCAGGCGATCGGTCGGCAGCGCGGACTCACGGTACTGCTGGTGGAGCAGAACCTGAACTTCATCGCCTCGCTCTCGCAGCGCGTGCTCATCCTCCAGAAGGGCCGCATCACCCGCGAGGTGCCGCCCGACATCGCCCGCGACCGGACGATGATCGACGAGTTCCTGGGCATGGCCTGAGGCCTGCCCATCTGCCTTGGACCGCTGCCTCTTCCGCCACAGGAGACATCCGGCATGGATGCCAAGACACCCGCTCCCTTCGACGTGATCGAGATGACACTGGCCGATGCGGCCGAAGCCTTCGCCAGCGGCGTCAGCGCCGAGGCGTTGACGCTGGCCTTCCTCGACCGCATCGCAACCCACAATCCACGCTACAATGCCCTCATCATCATGAACCCGGACGCCCTGTCCGATGCCCGGGCCATCGACGCGCGTCGCGCCGCCGGCGAGGCGCTGGGTCCCCTGGCGGGAGTACCCGTGGTGATCAAGGACCCGATGGACATGGCGGGGCTGCCGACGACAGCGGGCTGGCGCTGTCTCAGCGCCCGGGCCGGCGGGGTCGATCTCATCCCGGAAACCGACGCGCCCGTGGTGGCGCGGATGCGAGCCGCCGGCTGCGTCATGCTCGGCAAGACCAACGTGCCGGTGCTGAGCGCCACCGGCAGCCACGCCAATGACAGCTGGGCCGGCCCGACCCTGAACTCGGCCGCCCCCGGGAGCCTGCCCGGCGGCAGCAGTGCCGGGACGGCGACGGCCGTCGGCGCCAGCCTCGCGGTGCTGGGCCTCGCCGAGGAGACCGGCGGGTCGATCCAGAACCCCGCCTCGGCGCAAGGGCTGGTCGGCATCAAGCCGACCTTCGCCCTGGTGCCCAATGCCGGCGTCGTGCCGCTCGCCGGCAGCACCCGCGACGTGGTCGGCCCAATCGCCCGCTGCGTCCGCGACGCCGCACTCACCCTCGACGTGCTGGCCGGCTACACCCCCGCCGACCCCAAGACCGTGGCGGGCATCGGCAAGCGGCCGAAGGGTGGCTACGCATCGCGCCTTGATACTGAAGCGCTGAGAGGCAGACGCCTCGGCCTGTACGGACCGGGCTGGCGCGACCTGCCGCTCTCGGCCGAGGCGACGGACCTCTATGCGCACGCGCAAGGAGAGATAGCCGCGCGCGGCGCCACCCTAGTGGCCGATCCCTTCGCGGAGACCGGCTTTGGCGCGCTCGCTCGTCCGACCCCGGGCCTGAACCACTTCGATGCGCGCGGCATGGAATCGGTGCCCTACGATCTGCACCTCTACCTCCAGCGCCTCGGTCCCAGCGCCGCCCTCCGCAGCGTCGAGGCCTTCGCCGATGCGACGAAGGACGAGGATGCCTTCGGCCCGAACGGCGTGCTGCGCCATCTGCACGCCATTCCGGCCTTCGCGCCGATCCTCGCCCACCCGACCACTCCGCCCGATCTCTCGGCCTTCCTCACCCTGCGCGAAGCCTACCTGGCGATCTTCGACGCGGTCCTCGAGGCGAACGCCCTCGATGGCCTCGTCTTCCCACAGATGCGCGACGAACTCCCGCCCCTTCACAGCGGGCAGGCGATCAACGAGACCACGGTGTGCGAGATCAATATCGCGGGCCTGCCCGGCGTGACGGTACCGGCCGGCTTCTACGCCTCTGGCGCGCCGTTCAACCTGATTTTCGTCGGCCGGATGTGGAGCGAGGCCGACCTCCTCGGCTACGCCTACGACTACGAACAGGCGACGCATCACCGGCGCGCCCCCGCCCTCATCGGCTGAGGCGCCCGGCGCGATCTGCCTCATGCCCTCCGCCGTAGGCGGAGGTTCGTATCAGACCGTCACGACGTCACCGACCTGTAGGTCTCCGTCGTTCAGCACCTCCAGATATACGCCAAGGTCGACATGCCCGAAATGCTGGCGGATCGCCCGCGGCAGGTTGGCGTCGCGCTCGGCGGTGACCGGATTCACGTTGACGGCCGCGCAGCGGGGTGTGCGCGCGAGCCCGCGGAAGCGGACGCCCCCGATCCGCACCGGGCGGTCGACCCAGTCCAGCTCAACCCAGGGCTCCAAGCCTTCGAGGTGGATGTTGCCGCGAAAACGCAGCGGGTCCAGGGTCCGGCCGGTTGCAGCCTCCAGGACCCGGACCGAAGCGAGGTTGATCACCGAGACGGCGCGCATCATCACCGGCGACAGCACGCTCGCATCGGTGAACTTGTGGCCATCCGCCCGTACCATGCGCGGAGGCCCCTTGGTCGCCGCCCCGAGATACGCCGCGAAATAGGCCTCCGTGTCCGCGCGGCCCTCCGGCGTGGACAGGTCTGCGCTGAAAGACGGATGCGCTGCGCGCTCGATCGTCAGGCGATGCGTATCGGGATCGACGCGCGTCCGCAGGGCCGCCAGTGCCTCGTTGTTGCGCAGCATCAGGAAAGCCCCCTTGTCGAGGGGTTCCGGCCGCTCCGGATCGAACGCCGTCGTGCCCAGCGCCAGGGCATAGACGCGGTCGAACGGCAGACCGTGCGCGGCGCTCAGGGACACTGCCGTGAGGGGTTCGGGCGAGAGGCCCTTGACGGGGTAGCGATAGAGATCGGTGATCGCAGCCATGCATCCTCGCCGGCGTTGGAGTGGCACCGCACATTCGTGCGGTGACGGGGCCGGCAAGGCCATACGCGTTTCTGCGTAGGCGCAGAGGCCTGGAATATCCCGTGGGCAGGTCTGCCTAGTTCGCGAGCAGAGCGCCGCGATTTTAAGCACCTAAACCACAAATCCCACAAATACCAAAAAATCCAGATTGACGCTGTCGATCAGGACCGGCGTAGATAGTCCCATGATTTCTGCGCGATCCTCGATCGTCCGACCGGACCGCTGGGCTCCAGGGAGATACCCGGTGGGTGTGGGTTCTGACCGATCCGGCACACCTATGCGGAAGGCTGGCCCGAGCGTTTCCGGGCCGCTCGGTTGCACTACAACGCAAACGAGCACGGGATACCGCGTCCCGCCCCTGCATTCCCGCGCGACCGCAGGCATGGATCACCGCTATCATCGGGACGACGGTAGGACGGCCATCGAGCATGCTGACGGATCATCGCCACCAGGAAATCCTGTCCCGCGTCCATGGGATGGGCCGGGTCGGTGTCGCGGATGTGGCCCTGTTCCTGAAGGTCTCGGAGGAGACCATCCGGCGCGACCTGAAGATGCTGGAGGAGCGCGGCCTGCTCCGGCGCATCCACGGGGGGGCCGTTCCGCCCCGGCTGGACCAGGAACGCCCACTGCAGGAGCGCGGCAAGCTCAACACCCGCGAGAAGGGACGCGTGGCCGTGGTGGCCGAGGCCCTGGTGCTCGACGGTATGTCGATCTTCATCGACACCGGCACGACCACGCTGGCGCTGGCGCGCCGGCTGACGGGGCGCAATCTGACCGTGACCACCAACTCCGTCGATGTCGCCCTGCATCTCGGCGGCGGCCCGGCGCGGGTCAACCTGACGCCCGGCACTCTGCGGAGCAACGACAACGCGCTGGTGGGCTACGAGACGGTGGCCTACGCCCAGCGCTACTTCTTCGACATCGCCTTCATGGGGATCGCCGCCTGCGACCTCGATCACGGCTGGATGGATTACGAGGAGCACGAGTCAGTCCTGCGCCGTACCCTGCGGGCCCAGTCGCGCCGGGCCGTCCTGCTCGCCGATTCGCGCAAGTTCGGGCGTCAGGCCAATCTCTGCACCTTCGGGCTGCGCGAGACGCTGAGCGTCGTCACGGACAAGCCGCCGCCGGAGGCATTCCAGGATGCGTTCGCCCGGCATGACATCGAGGTCCTTCATACCTGAGGTCGACGGGCCGCAACGTCTCGAAGAGCTGCTCGCCCGGTTCTCAGCCTGCGGCGCCACGCCCGGCGGTGGGGTGACCCGGCTCTGCGCCAGCTCCGAGGACGGTGCGGCACGCGACATTTTCGGAGACGAGGTTCGCGCCGCCAGCGGCAACCTGCGCGTCGATGCGGTGGGCAACCAGTTCGGGCTGTTCTCGCTGGCGGATCAGGCGGATGCGCCGCTGGTCATGATGGGCTCCCACCTCGACAGCCAGAGCCGCGCCGGCCGCCTGGACGGCACCTACGGCGTCGCCGCCGCCCTGTGCGTCGGTGCGGGGCTGATGCGGGCGCGGCGCGCGGGCCGGCGCTTCACCGCCGATTTCTGCGCCGTGAACTGGACCAACGAGGAGGGCGCACGCTTCCGGCCGAGCCTCCTCGGCAGCGGCACCTATCTCGGGCGGCACGCCGTCGCCGAGGCTTTGTCCTGCCGGGACGAATCCGGCACCACCTTGAGCGAGGCGTTGGATGCGATCGGCTATCGCGGCGGCGATGCGCCCCCTCCGCGTCCGGCCTGCTACCTCGAGGTGCATGTGGAGCAGGGGACCGTCCTCGAGGAGACGGGACGGACCATCGGCATCGTCACCCGGAACTGGGGGGCGACCAAGATCGAGGCCGCGTTCCTCGGGGTCCAGGCCCATACAGGTCCGGGCCGGATGGAGCTTCGGCGCGATGCGCTGCTCGCCGCCGCCTATGCCATCGCGGAGATCCGGGCGCTGGCCGATGCGTGGCCGGGGCTGCTGTATACCGCAGTGGGTCGCGTCGCGGTCACACCCAATTCCGCCAACGTGGTGCCGGCACGCGTCGAACTCTCGGTCGAGTTGCGATCCGCCGACGACGCGGTCCTGGCCGAGGCCGGGCGGAGGGCCGACCGGCTCCTCGACGCCGCGGCGGCGCGAGCCGGAACCGGCCTGACGATCCTCGGCCGGAACGAGCGTCCGATCCGGGCCATGCCGGAGGCGGTCTGCGACCTGGTCGCCGTCTGCGCCGAAGCCCGGGGGCTCGGGGCCCTGCGGATGGACACCGTAGCGGGGCACGATGCCCTGAGCTTCCTCGGGATCTGCCCGACCGGGCTGGTCTTCGTCCCGAGCATCGGCGGCATCGCCCACAACGAGGCCGAGGCCACCGACCCGGCGGATCTCGCCGCCGGCCTTGCGCTGATGCGGGAGGCGGCCGACCGCCTGTGCCGAAGCGGTGGCGATCCCGTCCGGGCCGCCCGACCGGAGCATGCAGGATGACGTCTCCCGAACCGGCTTTCGAAGATCGGATCGCGGCAGCCCTGGGGCGGATGCCGGACTGGCAGGCCAGGACGACCCGCATCGCCTGTGCGGCCCCCCCTGTCGCCTCCCCGACCCACCGGGCGGTCGCCTCGGACTGTGCGCGGGTGTGGCTGGAGGGAACCGGACCGGTCTTCCTGAAGGTGCGCCACGCCGACATGGCCACCGACGTGCTGCCGGCCATGCCAGAGGCGACCCGGAAGGCCGGCGCCCTCGGGCTCGGGCCGGCGGTACTGGCGCAGGCCGAGGGGACGATCGTCCTCGCCGACCTGCCCGAGCCCTGGGCGTACGCCCGGGTCGGCGATCTGCAGGACGGGGATACCATGGCGCAGGTGCTCGGCGCCCTGCGCCGGCTGCACGGGGCCGAGCCCCTCGGCCAGGCCTTCTGCCCGTTCGACCGGATCGCGGCCCTGGCGGCGGAGGCCAGGGCCTGCACCGCGCCGCTGCCGGACGATCTCGACGGCCTGCTGGCGAGCGCCGACCTGATCCGGGCGGCGATCCGCGCGGCCGGCTTCGACCGGGCGTTCTGCCGCAACGACGGCACGGCCTCGAATCTCATGCTGCTTCACCGGCCCGGGGGCGGCCTAGCGCCGGACGGCGTCCGCCTGGTCGATTTCGACCTCGCCGGCGATTACGATCCCTGGTTCGAGATCGGATCGCTGCTCAACGAAGCCTACGTGTTCGAGGCCGAGCGCCGGCAGGCGATCGAGATCTATGCCGGCCGCTGCACCGAGGCGTTGTTTCACCGCTGCCGCCTCTACGGCGCGGTCGACGACCTGATGTGGGGCCTGTGGGGCATCACCCGGGCGATCACCTCGCGCCGGCCCGGCATCGAATTCTTCAAGTACGGCCAGTGGCGCCTGCTGCACGCGCGCACCACCATGGCGGCGCGCGATTTCGAACTCTGGCTGCGCCGGCTGTGACGGATCGGGCGGGTGACGGGCCGGAGCCCGGCGTGAGGAGGGGGCGATGAGCTGGACACGCAGGGGCGAGGGCGCGAGTCCGCCCGAGCAGGCTCTGGAGGCGATCCTCGCCCGAATTCCCGGCTGGGCGGACGCGCCCCTGCGCTACCGGCCGGTCTCCGGCGGTATCAGCAACACCAACTGGCGTGTCCAAGCGGGGAGCGGAGCGGGAGACGGAACAGGCGCGGACGTCTTCCTCAAGGTGCCGGGGCGCGGGACAGAGATGTTCATCACCCGGGCCGCCGCTCACGAGGCGAGCCGGCGGGCGGAAGCCTGCGGCTTCGGCGTGGCGGTGCTCGACTACCTGCCCGAGGACGGCGTCGAGATCTTCGCCTTCCTGGAAAGCTTCCGCGCCTCCTCGAACCTCGATTTCCTGCGCCCCGGCGTGCGTCACAACGCGGTGCGGGCGCTGCGTGCCTTTAACGATTCTCCGGCCCTGACCCTGACCAAGACGATCTTCGACATGATCGAGGAGCATGTCCGCCAGGTGGATACGGTCGGCGGCCGGGTGCCCCAGGATACGGCCTTCTTGATGCGCCGCTACGGCGAGGCCAAGGCCGCGCTCCTCGCCTCCGGCCTCGACCTCGTGCCCTGCATGAACGACACGCTCGCCGGCAACTTCATGCTCGACGCCGCGGATCAGGTCCGCTTGGTGGACTTCGAATACGCCTCCAACAACGAGCGCGCCTACGAGCTTGCCCTGTGGTTCGACGAGATGGCCTTCCCGGCCGATGTCGAGCGCGAGATGATCGAGGCCTATTGGGGCCGTTGGGATGTCGGGGTCGCCGCCCGCACCCAGGTGTTGAAGGCGCTCGGCGATCTCAAATGGGCGACCTGGGCGATGATCCAGGACAGCGTCTCGACCCTCGACTTCGACTATTACAAGTACGGAACCTGGAAGCTGTCGCGGGCCCGGACCCTGTTCCACCATCCCGACTGGCCGCGCTGGCTGAGGCTGCTGTGAGCGGCTCCGCCCAGGGCGCCTCCGTCCGGTTCCGGATGCCCTCTTTCCCGCAATTCCCCCTTCCAGCAAGGCCCCCTTTCCCGCAAGGCCCCCTTCCAGCAAGGCCCCCGCCATGATTCCGACCTCCACCGCGCCGGTGACCTTCGACGCCAGCGCCGACGGGTTGATGGCCTTCGCCCATCACCTCGCCAACACCGTGCGGCCCCTGGCGCGCCGGCATTTCCGCACGCCGCTCGCGGTCTCGACCAAGGCCGACACCAGCCCGGTTACCGAGGCGGATCGGGGCATCGAGGCCCGCCTGCGCGCCGAGATCCGGCTGGCTTATCCGGATCACGGCATCCTGGGCGAGGAGGAGGGCGGCGACTTCTCGCGCGACCTGACCTGGGTGGTCGATCCGATCGACGGAACCCAGAGCTTCATCACCGGGATGCCGCTGTTCGGCACTCTGATCGCCTTGGTGCGGGACGGGCGGCCGCTCCTGGGCCTGATCGACATGCCGGCGCTGGCCGAGCGCTGGCACGGCAACGGCACAGGCGCTTGGTTCGGCGGCAAGCCGATCCGCACCAGCCGGCGGTCACTGCGGGAGGCCCGTCTGTTCGCCACCTCGCCGGACCTGTTCCAGGGCACCGATGCGGACGCTTTCGCATCCTTGAGCGCCGCCGTGGGGATGCGACGCTTCGGCGGCGACTGCTACGCCTACGGGCTTCTCGCCTCCGGCCATTGCGACCTCGTGGTGGAAGCCGGCCTGAAGGTCTACGATGTGATGGCGCTCGCCCCCGTCGTGGAGGGCGCCGGCGGCGTGATGACCGATTGGGCCGGGCGTCCGCTCACCCCGGATTTCGATGGCCGCGTGGTCGCCGCGGCCAATGGGGAGCTGCATGCGGCAGCCCTGCGCCACCTCGCGGGCTTCGCCTGACCCCGCCGGGCGGCCGGAGCCCTAAGGCCGTGCGCCGGAGGCCACCACCGGCGCCGCGTCCGAGCCATCGGCCGGAGCCGCGCGGAACAGACGTCGGCCGGGCTTCTCCACGAGGCGAAAGGTGGCCAGCGACAGGAGCACGGTCACGGGGATCAGGATCGCGGCCGACATCAGGTGCGGATGCGCCACCTGCGCGCCCTCGAACAGCGCCGCGAGCCGGGGCTCCAGGTGGGTGAGGATCGGGAAATGCACCAGGTAGATTGAGTAGGATAGAACCCCGAGCCGGTGGATCGGCGCCAGCGCCAGGATGTGGGCGGACAGGCTCGTCCCCGTCGCCAACGCCATGATCAGGGCCGGGAACAGCAGGATCAGGATCAGGTCGCTGCTCGGAACCGCCATCAGCAGCAGCACGCACAGCACCAGGGTGTCGCCGGTGCCCCGCCACGCCATGACGCGCCGGCACACCGGGAGGCTCGTCAGCCGCCAGGCGACGAGCCCGAGGCTGAAACCGACCAGGCAGCGCAGCAGGGGATAGGCGGTCTCGCCGATATACAGATCCAGCAGGCCGAAGCGGAAATCCTGGTGGACGGCCTGATTCGGCAGCCGGCCGAGGATCCACAGCAGGGCGGCCGCCAGCGCCAGGAAGGGCGGGATCGCGCGCCGGGGGCCGTGCAGCAGGCCGAAGGCCAGGGCGGGAAACATCAGGTAGGCGAAGAACTCGGTGCTGATCGACCAGCCCGGCCCGTTGAGACTCGCGCCGATGGCCCAGGACTGGACCAGCACGACATTCGACACGATCGTCAACAGGGACGGCGCCGGGATCCGGTCGTGCACGGAGCCATCGACGAGCCAGAGCGCCAGGCAGGCGAAGCTGGTGACGATGTAGAGCGGATAGATGCGGGCGAAGCGCTTCGTCAGAAAGCGGCGGAACGGCGCGAGCGCGTATCCCGATGGAAAGTCCCGGCCGTGGCTCAGGGCCATCACGAAACCGCTGAGCACGAAGAACAGGTCGACGGCGAGGTATCCGTGCTTGATGAAGGCTCCGCCGAGGCCCGATCCCGCCCCCAGGGCCAGGTAATGATACACGACCACCAGGATGGCGGCCGCGCCCCGAATCCCGGTCAGAGCTCGGATCTCCTGCTGTGACGGCATCGCTGCATCAGGTCTCGCGGTCCAGACCGAACCATAGGCGGGACCGCGTTAAGGCTTGGTGCCCGGCCGATCCAGGCGCGACACCGGACGGACGATCCCGGTCGACGTCCGCACCGATCCCCGGCACGCCCACAGGACGACCCGCGACCGACCCGACGTCTCCGCGAGGCCGGTATCTTCGCGAGGCCGGTGTCTTCGCGAGGCCGGTGTCTTCGCGAGGCCGGTGTCGCCGCGAGGCCGGTGTCGCCGCGAGGCCGGTGTCGCCGCGAGGCCGGTGTCGCCGCGAGGCCGGTGTCGCCGCGAGGCCGGTGACTTCGCAAGGCCGGTGACTTCGCAAGGCCGGTGACTTCGCAAGGCCGGTGACTTCGCAAGGCCGGTGACTTCGCAAGGCCGGTGACTTCGCAAGGCCGGTGACTTCGCAAGGCCGGTGACTTCGCAAGGCCGGTGACTTCGCAAGGCCGGTGTCGCCGCGAGGCCGGATCACGTGGAGGACGGGCCGGAGGACGGCGTGTGGGTCGCGCCCCGGCGACACCGTCGCCCCGAAGGGCGGCGGCCGACAGGCGATCCCCGAGGGGACGGTGGCCTTCACACCTTGACGAAGTTGATGGCCGCCAGGGGGCCGAAAGGCAGTTCCGCCAGCGGGCCGCCGGTGTCGAGGGCGCCGAGATCGACGGGGAAGAACTGCATGGCCTCGATCAGCGCGCGGATCTCGGCCTTCGCGGCCGCGTCGTCGCCAGAATAGAACAGCACCCGCTGCCCGCCGGAGAGTTGGGGCTGGGGCAGGGCGTTGACGTCGAGGTGGTTGAAGGCCTTGACCACGCGCGCCCCGGGGACGAGGGCGCGGATCAGGCTGCTCGACGCGCGGCCGCCGAGATCGACCGCCTTGATGCCGTAGGCCGCCAGCGGGTTGGCCGGATCGTTGGCGTCGGGCGAATTGGGGTCGAGGAACTCGACCGGATTGGTGCCGTCGACCACGATGCGGTTGTTCCAGGCCGGTAGGCGGCTCAGCACGGCCTCGGTGTCGGTCCAGCGCACGGCGACGAAGACGATGTCGGCGCTGGCCGCCTCGGCGACGGTGCCCGCCTTGATGCAGGGGCCGAGTTCCGCGACGAGGTCCGCCAGCGAGGCCGGACCCCGGCTGTTCGCCACGGTGGCGGCGATGCCGTTGCGGGCTAGGGCCCGCGCGAGGTTGGAGCCGAGGCCGCCGGAACCGAGAATGCCGATGCTCATGGTGTCACTCCTGTTGCTAAAGGTTGATGCTGGGGCTTGATGCCCGGAGCCTGATTCCGGGGGCTTGCGTCTTCGAGCCGTCCGCGCCCCCGCGGTGAACGGTTCGCATTCGGTGCCGACCGCATCCATCTCGACTGTTACTATGTCGACGACGCGATGACACTTTAGGGCGAAGAAGGATTACCAGGTGAGGGGGATCGTGAACTTGCCGAGTCGCGCCACCTCGGCGGCGACGTCTGCGACGGTGACCTTTGCCAACTCAGCCTCCAGGGCCTCTCGAGCCCGCCCGAGGATCGGGCTCAAGGCGGCCTGAATCTGCCCACCGACCGCGCAGGTCTCGCAGGGCGGCGTTCGATGCAGGGTGAACAGCGCCGTATCCTCCACCGCCTCATAGACGTCGAGGAGACGGATGCGTTCGGCCGGTCTGGCCAGCAGCGCTCCACCGCCCGCCCCCATTTGCGAACGGGTCAGCCCCGCCTCTCCGAGACGGGACAGGAGTCCCCGGATCACCACCGCGCCCGTGTTGACGGAATAGGCGAGATCCTCGGACCGGAGCGGCTTGCCGCCGCTCACCGCCAGGGCGGCGAGGATATGGACGGCGACGGCGAATCGGGTGGTGGTAGGCATGTCCAGTTCCGCTTGTGTGTTGATGACACTACGACATATTTTCCGTGTGTCAACGGGGTTGTGCGCGCTTTCATGCCTTCACTGTCGAGGCCCCCAGCAAAAAGGCCGGCTCCGCGCGAAGCGGAGCCGGCCCCCTTGAGGGTATCACGCGGGCGCTTGTGCCGGATCAGGCCGGATCGGGCGGACCCTCGCCCTTGCCGACGAAGGGGATGCCCTCGATCGGACATTCCTCGGTGCCGACGCTCGGGCGGGTGATGGCCCGCACGGCGTCGCGGGTGCCGTCGGGGTCCTCGATCCAGCGGCGGTAGAAGTCGTAGGGGCATTCCGACAGGCCGTGCCGGTTCTCCTTCGAGGCGATCATGCCGGTGTAGCCACGGTGGAGCAGCTTGAAGAGGTGGTTCTCGGATTGCCCGTGGGCGCGGGCATCGCGGATCAGGAACTTCGACAGGGCCGCGTACTGGATGCCCATCTCCTCCTCGCCGCACTCGCCCAGCGTCCGCCCGTCGAAGCCGATGATCGCCGAGTGGCCGAAATAGCTGTAGACGCCGTCGAACCCGGCGGCGTTGGCCACCGCCACGTAGGTGTTGTTGGCGAACGCCATCGCCTTCGACATCAGGACCTGCTGCTCCTTGGCCGGATACATGTAGCCCTGGCAGCGGATGATGAGTTCGGCGCCCCGCATGGCGCAGTCGCGCCAGATCTCCGGGTAATTGCCGTCGTCGCAGATGATGAGGCTGATCTTCAGGCCCTTGGGGCCGTCGGAGACGTAGGTCCGGTCGCCCGGATACCAGCCCTCGATCGGAGTCCAGGGCATGATCTTGCGGTACTTCTGCACGATCTCGCCCTGGTCGTTCATCAGGATCAGGGTGTTGTAGGGCGCCTTCTTCGGGTGCTCCTCGTGGCGCTCGCCGGTGAGCGAGAACACGCCCCAGACCTTCGCCTTGCGGCAGGCGGCGGCGAAGATGTCGGTCTCCGGCCCCGGGATCGAGGTGGCGGTTTCGTACATCTCGGCCGCGTCGTACATGATCCCGTGGGTCGAGTATTCGGGGAAGATCACCAGGTCCATGCCGGGCAGGCCGGACTTCATGCCCACGACCATGTCGCCGATCTTGGCGGCGTTCGCCAGAACCTCGTCCCGCGTGTGCAGACGGGGCATCTTGTAGTTCACGACGGCGACGCCGACGCTGTCGGCGCTGGACGAGATGTCTCCGTGCATCATGGCGCGATCCTCCGGTTTCTTGAGATGGGGCGCGTGCCGCCGCGTTGGGCGGCACGCGCGGGGGGACGTGGTCCCTTCAGCCAAGCCTGTCCGGGCCAAGCCTGTCCGGGCCAAGCCTGTCCGGGCCTCAGCCCGCCCGGGCGTCAGCCCACCCGGGCGTCAGCCCGGCGCGAGACCCAGGAGGGTTCCGAGGGGAACCACGAGGGTGAAGCCGCCGTAGACGCCGTCCTTCGGGCGCCGGGCGGTGTAGGGATTCCAGAACGAGTTCGGATTGACGACGTACTGGACCACGGGCTCGAGAATCACGCCGGCGCCGATGTCGATGTGGGCGTTGGCCTCGAAGATGAACTTGTCGCGCGAGAACGGTGCGCCCGAACCGCCCGAGATGAAGTTCGCGTCCGCCAGGAAGTCGGCGTAGTTGGCGTTGATCCGCTGCCAGTTCGCCTTCAGCCCGTAGGTGTCGTTGGGCCGGGACTGGTCGGGCGATTGCAGCAGGATGCCGGCGAAGGAGTTGAACCGGATCGGGATGGTGGGATCGAAGGCGTAGCCGGTGCCGGTATAGACCGAGACCGAGGCCGGGTGCGGGTTGTCGGCTTCGCGCCCGCCATCGGCACGCCACACCGTCTGCGAGGCGGTCAGCACCACGCCCGAGGTGCCGGATTTCTGCAGGACCGGATCGCCGGGGAACAGCCCCTTGGAGCGCCCGAGCGCCGTCTTGAAGTTATCCTCGTGGTCGGCGGTGTTGTAGAAGCCGGTCAGGGAGACGCGGCCCGGATAGGCCTCCTGCGTGAAATCGGTCTTGCGGCCGATCTCGGTCATCACCACCGCGCCGGCGAGGCGCTCGTATCCGAAGTCGTAGCCCGACAGCCCGTTGGTGTTGGGGTTCACGCTGAAGGCGCCCGCCTGGATGTAGGTTGTCGGCGAGAGCTTGTAGGCCACGTTGGCGCCCCAGACACCGTAGAGCGGCGAGGTGAAGCCGGCGTTGAAGTAGAACATGTCCTGGAAGCAGGAATTGATCGAGTTGCACGGCGGCAGGCCGTAGTACCGGTCCGGATGGGTGCGGCCGACCTCGACCACGAGGCGGTCGTCGAGCAGCTTCTGCTGGTAGGTGAACAGCGAGAGCCGGGCGAAATCGGGGTTGTAGGGCGGCTGGTACCCGACCGTGGTGTCGCCGATGTCGGCGGCCATGTTCAGGTTGCGCACCAGGCCGAAGAAGGTCTGGGTGAAGTTGATCGTCCCGCCCGAGATGCCGGCGATCTTCTGCATGTCGGCCGTCATCGACAGCACGAAATAGGCCGAATTCGACTGCTCGCCGGGTCGTAGGCCCATGGTCGGGTTGGCCTGGTAGAAATCGTAGATGTTGACGTCGAAGGTGATGCCGCGGGCCGCCATCTCGGTAGCCCAGAGGGCCAGCGGTCCGACGCGGACCGGGTCCGCCGGCTTGGCGGCGACGGCCGGATCGGTGCGCGGCTGCGTCTGGTCGTTGAGCTGGCCCACCGGAGAGGCCGTCTGCGCCTCGGCCGAGGCGGCGGCCAGCAGGAACGCCGCCGAAGCGGCGATGCCCCGAAGGGCTGGCGAAGCGGCGAGGCCCCGAAGGGCGGTTCTCCGGCGCCCCGGCACCGGCCTGATCGTGCTTGTCGGTCTCATCATGCACCCCCGCATCCTAGCATTGATCCTGCCTGAGCCCGCCCCATCCACTTTTCCTGTGGAATTATATCTCGTTAGGCACAGACAATAGGCAGATCACCCGCCAACCAATACTTTGCAATTAGGATGCCAGTGCTGAAATCAGTGACTGATCATCCAGGGACGCGCGGAAGGAAAGCTTTTCACGGCCGGACTTGCTTGCGATTTGGTCTTTGCCGATCCGCTGCAGCATCCGCATCCGGCACCGTGACCCGAGACCTTGCGGGGGGCGTGGCGGCTACGCTCGTTGGTGGCGTGCGCCTTGCGCAATCCGGCATCCATGGAAGCGAGGTTCGGCGCGGTGAGGAAGGCGCGGCCACAGGACGATCCGCAATCCGGGCAGTCGTGGGGGTCGCGGAACTCGGCCATCGGGCGCAGCACCGTGAACGGGCCGCAGGCGTCGCAGGCGTAATCGTAGACGGGCATCGGGGCCTCTCCGTGATTTCTGCGTGATGAGAGGGTGGGGCGGCACGGCCCTCCTCCCCAGCGGATCCCGGGCCTGCCCGAGATCCGTCGAACTGGTGGAGAGGAGTGGGAGGTCGGGCAGGTCCGCCAGCCTCCGCATCCTGAGGATCACCCCATTACCCCCAACTCCTGCTCCCTCCCCACAAGGGGGAGGGGGCTTCGCGCTGATTCGGGCGCGACCAGGCCCTCAAAGATCGGGCGAGAGCGGCATCTGGATCGAGCCGTCGAGGAACTTCGTCGGACCGTCCGCACCCGGATTGATGTCGAAGTCGAAGATCTTGGTCGGAATCCACAGGGTGGCGCAGGCGTTCGGGATGTCGACGACGCCCGAGATGTGGCCCTGCACCGGCGCGGTGCCGAGGATCGAGTAGGCCTGGGCGCCCGAGTAGCCGAACTTCTTCAGGTACTCGATGGCGTTGAGGCAGGCCTGGCGATAGGCCACCGTCACGTCGAGGTAATGCTGCTTGCCGTACTCGTCGACGGAGACCCCCTCGAAGATCAGGTGGTCGTCGAACTTCGGTGTGATCGGCGACGGCTTGAAGATCGGGTTCTTGATCCCGTACTTCGACATGCCGTCCTTGATCAGGCTGACCTTGAGGTGGACCCAGCCCGCCATCTCGATCGCGCCGCAGAAGGTGATCTCGCCGTCGCCCTGGCTGAAATGCAGGTCGCCCATGGAGAGCCCGGCCCCCGGCACGTAGACGGGGAAGTAGATCTTCGAGCCGCGCGACAGATCCTTGATGTCGCAATTGCCGCCATGCTCGCGGCCCGGCACCGTGCGGGCGCCCTCGGCGGCCGCCTTGTCACGGCCCTCGCCCTTGAGTCGACCCATATGGGCGGTGGGCGCGAAGGGGAGGGTGGCCAGAGCCGGCACCCGGTTGGGGTCGGTGTCGAACAGGGCCTTCTCGCGGGTGTTCCAGGTCCCCAGCATCTTGGGATCGGGCAGGCAGCCGATCAGCCCCGGATGGATCAGGCCGGGGAAGCGCACGCCGGGGATGTGGCGCGACTGGGTGAACATGCCCTCGAAATCCCAGATCGATTTCTGGGCCTGGGGGAAGTGTTCGTCGAGGAAGCCGCCGCCGTTCTTCTTGGAGAAGAAGCCGTTGAAGCCCCACTGGCTCTCGGGCTTGGCGCCGATGTCGAGGAGGTCGACCACCAGGAGGTCGCCCGGCTCGGCGCCCTCGACGCCGATCGGGCCGGACAGGAAGTGCACGATCGACAGGTCGATGTCGCGCACGTCGTCTGCCGAATCGTTGTTCTTGATGAACCCGCCGGTCCAGTCATAGGTCTCGACGATGAAGTCGTCGCCGGGCTTCACCTCCGCCACCATGGGGATGTCGGGGTGCCAGCGATTGTGCACCATGTCGTTGTCGTAGGCCGATTGGGTCAGATCGACCTTGATCAGGGTCTCTGCCATCGTCACGTGCTCCCTTCCCTGGGTGAGGACATGCGTCCCCGTTCGCGCCGGCGGTCCGATCCTCCGGCGTGCGATGTGGCGGTGATCGTCGGGCCGGTCCGGCCCCGGTCTCCGTCAGCGTGCGAGCAGCTCCTTGAGGGCCGCATCGAGTGTGGCGATGTCGTCGGGGCTGGTGCCCGGCCCGCCGGCGAAGTGGCCCCACCAGGTCTCGATGACGCGCAGCTCCGCGTTCGGCATGGCCGCCGCCTCGATGGCGTTGTCCTCGGGGGGAAAGTACAAGTCGGTTGAGGCCGGCATCAGGATCGCCCTGGCGCGGATGGCACCGAGGGCGGCCTTGAGATCGCCGTTGAAGCGGTCGTTGGCGCTGATGTCGCCGTTCTGCCAGGTCCACAGCATCGCCAGCAGGTCGTTGGCGTCCCGGGTGTAGAACAGACCTTCCCAGAACCCGACCAGAAAATCCTCGAGCGAGGCGTAGCCCATATGCGTCTTGTCGGCCTCGATCCGGTAGAACGTCTGCGACAGGCCCCAGCCGGCATAGACCCGGCCGAAGGCGCGCAGGCCCCGGTTCGGCGGGCTTGTGTACCAGCCCTCCGCATAGGCGGCGTCGGCCTGGAGCGCGGCCTTGGCGCCTTCGAGGAAGACGGAGTTGTGCCGGGAACACTTGGCCGAACCCTGAAACGGCAGGATGCGGGGCACCATGTCGGGGTAGAGGGCGCCCCAATGGTAGGTCTGCAGGGCGCCCATCGACCAGCCGGTCACCAGCACCAGCGTTTCGATGCCGAAATGCTCGGTGACGAGGCGGTGCTGGGCCGTGACGTTGTCGTAGGCCGTGACGTTGGGGAATCTTGGCCCGTTCCAGGGCGCCGGCGTATTGCTCGGCGAGGACGACAGCCCGTTGCCGAACATGTTCGGGATGATGATGAAGTACCTGTCCGGGTCGAGGGCCTTGCCGGGACCGATCAGCCATTCGTTCTCGGTGTGCTGGCCCGAATACCAGGTCGGGTAGACGATGGCGTTGTCCTTGGCGGCATTGAGGGTGCCGAAGGTCTTGTAGGCGAGCCGGGCATCGCGCAGCGTCTTGCCGCACTGGAGGACGAAGTCACCGAGCTCGAAGATCTCGTAATCGACCATTCCGACCTCCGTCAGACCGAGAGGAAGCGCGCGACCTGGGCCTCGTCGATGTCGGCGCGCAGGGACTCGTGCACGATCACGCCGTTCTCGATGACCAGAACCCGGTCGGCGACGTCGAGGGCGAAGCTCAGCACCTGCTCGGAGACCACGATGGAGAGGCCTCGTTCGTCTCGGATCTTCTTGAGGGTGCGGCCCATCTCGCGGATGATCGAGGGCTGGATGCCCTCGGTCGGCTCGTCGAGGAGGAGGACCTTGGGCCGGCTCGCCAGCGCGCGGGCGATGGCGAGCTGCTGCTGCTGGCCGCCCGAGAGATTGCCGCCGCGCCGGCCCTTCATCTCCAGCAGCACCGGGAACATGGTGTAGAGA
Source organism: Methylobacterium sp. Ger2507 (assembly GCF_055231875.1). Lineage (NCBI taxonomy): Bacteria > Pseudomonadati > Pseudomonadota > Alphaproteobacteria > Hyphomicrobiales > Methylobacteriaceae > Methylobacterium > Methylobacterium sp. Ger2507. Next base: position 3,959,063 of record NZ_JBUYVC010000001.1, on the reverse strand, counting down.
TCCTGCGGCACCCGGCGCTCGTGGGTGACGGTGAGCCCCGTCTCGATGTTCTCCTGCACGGTCATGGCCGAGAAGATCATGCGGCCCTGCGGCACGTAGGCGAGACCGCGTGCCACGCGCTGGTGGCTCTTCAGGGCGCCGACATCCGCACCGTCGACCCGGATCGAGCCGGATTTCACCGGTACGATCCCCATCAGGGTCTTCATCAGCGTGGTCTTGCCCATGCCGTTGCGGCCCATCACGGCGACGATCTCGCCGGGCGCCACCGCGATGTCGAGGCCGTGCAGAACCTCGCTCTGGCCATAGGCCGAATGCAGGTCGCTGATCGCCAGCATCGGCTGGACGCCACCCTGACGATGAGGCGCGGGGGAGGAGGCAGGCGCGGTCTGGAGCATGAGCCTGTTTCCCTCAATGGCCGAGATAGACTTCGATGACCTTGGGGTCGTTCTTGACCCGCTCCATCGACCCTTCCGACAGGACCTTGCCCTGGTGCAGCACGGTGACCCGGTGGGCGATGTCCTCGACGAACTTCATGTCGTGCTCGATCACCAGGACCGAGCGGCCTTTGATGATTTCGTTGAGGAGTTCGGCGGTCTTGATGCGCTCCCCGACGCTCATGCCGGCCACTGGCTCGTCGAGCATCAGCAATTCCGGGTCCTGGATCAGCAGCATGCCGATCTCGAGCCACTGCTTCTGGCCGTGGCTGAGGAACTCGGCCCGCTCCAGGAGTTGGTCCTTAAGGAAGATCATGCTGGCGACCTCCTCGATGCGGTCGCGGACCTGGGCGTCGCGCTTGAAGGTCAGCGCCCCGAACACCGAGCGGCCGCGCGGATAGGAAATCTCCAGGTTCTCGAAGACGGTGAGGTCGTCGTAGATCGACGGCGTCTGGAACTTGCGGCCGACGCCGGCCAGCACGATGGCGCTCTCGGACAGCTTGGTCAGCTCCTGGCCCTTGTACTTGATCGAGCCGGAGCTGGCCTTGGTGCGGCCGCAGATGAGGTCGAGCACCGTGGTCTTGCCGGCGCCGTTGGGGCCGATGATGACCCGGATCTCGTTGGGATCGACGTAGAACGAGACGTCGTTGACCGCCTTGAAGCCGTCGAACGAGACGGTGAGGGATTCCACCGCCAGCAGGAAGTCCTTCTCGGCCGGATCGGCGCCGATGAGGTGCGAGGGCAGGATGGCTGCGTTCATCGGAGATCCTACTCGGCCGCGTGGGACAGGGCGACGGCGGGCGCGGGCTCGAGAGCCTTCACGCGCCGGGTCAGGCGGGGCTCGATATAGGTGCGGTAGATGCCCGCCAGACCGTTGGGGAAGGCCAGCACCACGAGGATGAACAGGCCGCCGAGGCCGAACAGCCAGAGTTCCGGGAAGCTCTCCGAGAAGGTGGTCTTGGCCCAGTTGACCAGGAGCGTGCCCCAGACCGCGCCGAACAGGGACAGGCGCCCGCCGACGGCGGCGTAGATCACCATCTCGATCGACGGCACGATGCCGACGAAGGAGGGCGACATGAACCCGACCTGGAGGGTGAACATCGCGCCCCCGATGGCGGCGAACACAGCCGCGAGGCAGAACGCGAAGGTCTTGAAGCTCGCCACCTGGTAGCCCGAGAACCGGACCCGGTCCTCCTTGTCGCGCATGGCGAGCAGGATGCGCCCGAGCTTCGACTTCTTCACGGCCTGCGCGAACAGGATGCAGGCGACGAGCAGGCCGGCGTTGACGAAGTAGAGGATGTTGTGGGCGCTGTCGGTGCGGATGTCCCAGCCGTGCAGGGTGCGCAGATCGGTGATGCCGTTGATGCCGCCGGTGTAGCCCTGCTGGCCGACGATCAGGATCGTCAGGATGGCGGCGATGGCCTGGGTGATAATGGCGAAGTAGGTGCCGCCGACGCGGCGGCGGAACATCGCCGTGCCGATGACGAAGGCAAAGAAGGCCGGCACCACCAGCACCGCGATCAGCGTGAAGGGCAGGCTGGTGAAGGGCTTCCAGAACCACGGCAGTTCGGTGATCTGGTTCCAGTCCATGAAGTCGGGAATGCCCGGGGTCGACTGGATCTTGGTATTCTCGACGCTGGACGCTTCGAGCTTCAGGTACATGGCCATCAGGTAGCCGCCGAGGCCGAAGAACACGCCCTGGCCGAGCGAGAGGATGCCGCCGAATCCCCAGCAGATGACCAGGCCGAGGGCCACGAACGAATAGGTCAGGTACTTGCCGACGAGGTTGAGCCGGAAGGCGTCGAGCAGCATCGGCAGCAGGATGAAGATGACGCCGACGAGGAGCGCCAGGCTCACCCATTCCATCGGCTTCATGAACGGGTTGTCGTTGACGATCGTCTTGGGTGTGGAGCGGGTCATGACGTTCAGGCTCCTCAGCGCCGGACCTTGAGGGTGAAGAGGCCCTGGGGCCGCAGCATCAGGATGCCGACCACCGCCAACAGCGTGAGCACCTTCGCGGTGGAACCCGAGAGGAAGAATTCGAGGGTCGATTGCGTCTGCGAGATCGAGAAGGCGGACGCGATGGTGCCGAGCAGCGAGGCGGCGCCGCCGAACACCACGATCAGGAAGGTGTCGACGATGTAGAGCTGGCCGGAGGTCGGCCCGGTCGAGCCCACCATGGTGAAGGCCGAACCGGCGATGCCCGCGATGCCGCAGCCGAGGCCGAAGGTGAGGCGGTCGACCCGTTCGGTGTCGATGCCGACGGCGCCCGCCATGGCGCGGTTCTGCACCACGGCGCGAACCTGGGCGCCGAAGCGCGAGCGGTACATCAGGAGGGCGACGCCGACGGTGATCAGCGTCGTGATGGCCATGACGAACATGCCGTTGATCGGGATCTCGATGGTGTCGGTGACCTGCACCGAGCCGATCAGCCAGGACGGCAGCTCGACGCCGACCTCGCGGGCACCGAAGATCGAGCGGTAGGCCTGCTGCAGGATCAGCGACAGGCCCCAGGTGGCCAGCAGCGTATCGAGCGGGCGCTTGTAGAGGTGGCGGATCAGGGCCCATTCCACCAGCATCCCGAGCGCCCCCGAGGCCAGGAAGGCGAGCGCCATCGCGATGAAGAAGTAAGCCGGGAACAGGGCCGGCAGTTGGGTTTGGAAGAAGCCCGAGCAGAGATAGGTCATGTAGGCGCCGAGGATCATGAACTCCCCGTGCGCCATGTTGATCACCCCCATCTGGCCGAAGATGATCGCCAGCCCGAGCGCCATCAGCACGTAGACCGAAAACAGGATCAGTCCGGCAAAGCCCTGCATCGCGAAGATCGCGCCGAGATCACCGAGCGAGTAGTCACCGAACATGGGTCCGTTCTCCGAAGGATGCCGCGCGTGTCGTGCAAGCATCAGGCCGTCGCGGACAGACGCGCCCTCTCATGAGACGCGCTCCCTCCCCCTCGTGGAGGCGTAGGGGTGGGGGTGGCGCCGCCAGCCTCCGCCGGTCGAGCGTCACCCAACCACCCCCACCGCCAACTCCTCCCCACAAGGGGGAGGAGGGCACGTTTGAGCCCTACTGGTAGCCCTTGGGGAACGGGTCGGGCTTGATCAGTTCGGGGCTGGTGTAGACGATCTCGAACTGGCCATCCGGCAGGGCCTTGCCGACGCGGGTCTTCGACCAGAGGTGGTGGTTCGGATCGACCCGGACGTAGCCTTCCGGCGCGTCCTTGTATTCGAGCCCCGGCGAGGCGGCGACGACCTTGTCGACATCGAACGAGCCGGCCTTCTCGCAGGCCATCTTCCACAGGTGGGGCCCGAGATAGGCGGCCTGGGTGACGTCGCCGATGACGGTCTTCTCGCCCCACATCTTCTTGAAGGCGGCGACGAAGGCCTTGTTGTTCTCGTTCTCGATCGACTGGAAGTACTTCATGCAGGAATAGGCGCCGGCGATGTTGTCGCCGCCGATGCCGTCGATCTCGTCTTCCGTCACCGAGATCGTCAGGAGGATCTGCTTCGACAGGTCGATGCCGGCGGCCTTGAGTTGCTTATAGAACGCCACGTTCGAGCCGCCGACCACGTCGGCGAAGATCACCTTCGGCTTGGTGAGCTTGATCTTGTTGATCACCGAATTGAACTGGGTGTGGCCGAGAGGGAAGTACTCCTCACCGACGACCTTGCCCTTGAGCACGTTCTCGACGTGCTTTCGGGCGATCTTGTTCGAGGTGCGCGGCCAGATGTAGTCCGACCCGATGAAGAAGAACGAATCGCCGCCCTTCTCCTTGTGGACCCAGTTGAGGCCGGCGAGGATCTGCTGCGTGGCTTCCTGGCCGGTGTAGAAGACGTTCTTGGACTGCTCCAGGCCCTCGTAGAAGGTCGGGTAGTACAAGAGGCCGTTATACTGCTCGAACACCGGCAGCGCGGCCTTGCGCGAGGCCGAGGTCCAGCAGCCCATCACGGCGGCGCAATGGTCGTTGACCAGGAGCTTCTTCGCCTTCTCGGCGAAGGTCGGCCAATCGGAGGCGCCGTCCTCCTGGATGATCTTGATCTTGCGGCCGAGCACGCCGCCCGCCTCGTTGATCTGCGAGATCGCGAGCTTTTCGGCCTGAATGGAGCCGGTCTCGGAGATCGCCATGGTGCCGGTGGCCGAGTGCAGGATGCCGACCGTCACCTCGGTGTCGGTCACGGCGAGGCCGGTGGTGTTCACCGCCGACGTCGCCGGTCCCGCCGCGAAGCTCATGCGCGGCATCAGGGCGATCGCCGGAGCGCCGGCGAGCCCCATCAGAAGCCTGCGCCGCAGCGCCGATTGCAGGCCCTTGCCCTTGTCCTCTGCCATCGTGCCCAAACCCCTGTCGGTCGTCGCGCGGCGCTCGGGACGGCCGCGGATCGACGGAGCGGAGGCTAGGCTGCAGGGTGCCGTGCGGCCTATACGCTGTATTGCGTATGTCGGAGCCCGGCGCACAGGCCCATGCTGGTGAACTTGCTCGCGCGAGTCCGTGGCCCGGACCGCGCCGTCCGAAGCGCCGGGTCGCGCCCGGCATCGGGGCACGGTCCTTGCTAAGCTGGGGACGACGGACCGCCATCGTCACGGACGGGCCGGGATGCCGCGCCATCCCCCGTGCCGCATGATACCGTCCACCCCGAAGACGATGACCGAGCACCAGCGTATCCTGCCGATCCGGCGCGACTACAATCGCCTCGTCGCCGACGAGACGCTGGAGGATTATGCGCTCCGCTTCACCGCCAAGAAGGCGCGGCGGTGGTCGGGCTTCCGGGTCGCCCAGACGGCGCTCGGCTCCCTCTCGTTCCTGGCCCTGGAGGCGATCGGCGGCACCCTGGTGCTGAGTGTCGGGTTCACCAACACCCTGGCAGCACTCCTGCTGGTGAGCGCGATCATCTTCGCCACCGCGACGCCGATCAGCCTCTACGCCGCGCGCTACGGCGTCGACATCGACCTCCTCACCCGGGGCGCCGGCTTCGGCTATATCGGCTCGACGGTGACCTCGCTGATCTACGCGAGCTTCACCTTCCTGTTCTTCGCCATCGAGGCCGCCATCATGGCTCTGGCGCTGGAGCTGTGCTTCGGGCTGCCGCCGAGCCTCGGCTACCTCGTCAGCGCCCTCGTGGTGATCCCGCTGGTGATCTACGGCATCGCGATGATCAGTCGCTTCCAGCTCTGGACGCAGCCGGTCTGGATCGTGCTCAACCTCGTGCCGCTCGCCTGCATCGCCTTCGCCGGGGACGCGCCGGTGGCGACCTGGCTCGACCATCCGGGCAGCGACGGCCTCGGCGGCTTCGATTGGCCCCGCTTCGGCCTCGCCTCGGGCATCCTGCTGGCGCTGCTGGCCCAGGTCGGCGAGCAGGTCGACTTCCTGCGCTTCGTGCCGGAGCGCGAACCCGGCCGTTCGGCCCGCTGGTGGGCGGCGGTGCTGAGTGCCGGCGGCGGCTGGATCCTGCCCGGGATGCTCAAGATCCTGCTCGGCTCGTTCCTCGCCGTGCTCGCCCTCGCGCACGGGGTGCCCGCCGAGCATGCCGCCGAGCCGACGCGGATGTACGCGGTGGCCTTCGGCTACGTGGTCTCCCCCGGGGCCGGCGCCGTGGCGCTGATGACGCTGTTCGTGGTGGTGTCGCAGCTCAAGATCAACGTCACCAACGCCTATGCGGGCTCCATCGCCTGGTCGAACTTCTTCTCGCGCCTGACGCATAGCCACCCGGGCCGGGTCGTCTGGCTGGTGTTCAACGTCGCCATCGCGCTCCTGCTGATGGAGCTCGGCATCGACAAGACCATCGCCAGCACGCTCTCGCTCTACGCCGTGGTGGTGTCGGCCTGGGTCGGCGCGCTCGCGGCGGACCTCGCCATCAACAAGCCATTCGGCCTGTCCCCGCCCGGCATCGAGTTCAAGCGCGCCCATCTCTACGCCATCAATCCCGTCGGCACCGGCGCCATGGCGCTGGCGATCCTCACGGGGTTCGTGGCCCATGCGGGCTGGATCGGGGCGATGGCCGTGCCGTTCGCGCCGCTGCTGGCGCTGACCGTCGCCGTCGCGGGGGCGCCCGCGATCGCGCTCGCCACCGGCGGGCGCTACTATCTCGCCCGAACTCCGCGGACCGACTGGCACGGTGCGTCCGAGATCACCTGCCGCGTCTGCGAGCACCCGTTCGAGCCGGAGGACATGGCCCAGTGCCCCGCCTATGCGGCTCCGATCTGCTCCCTGTGCTGCTCGCTCGACGCCCGCTGCGGCGATCTCTGCAAGCCGCACGGGCGCCTGGAGGCCCAGGCCCAGGCGGTGCTCGCGCGCGTCGCCCCGGCCCGCACCGCCGCCTGGATCGGCGCGCCCCTGGGGCGCTACCTCGCGCTGATGCTGACGCTGGTGGCGGCGATCGCTCTGATCCTCGGTATCGTGCATGCGGGCGCCAGCGCCGAGCATCCCGAGCACCGCGCGGTGCTCGGCGCGGCGCTGACCAGCGTGTTCCTGATCCTCATCGTGATCCTGGGCATCGTCGCCTGGCTGTTCGTTCTGGCGCAGGAGAGCCGGCGGGTCGCCCTCGAGGAGACTGCGCGCCAGACCGGGCTCTACCAGGCCGAGATCGAGGCCCATAAGATCACCGATGCCAAGCTGCAGCAGGCCAAGGAGACGGCGGAGGCCGCCAATCTCGCGAAAAGCCGCTACGTGGTCGGCATCAGCCACGAGTTGCGCACGCCCCTGAACGCGGTGCTGGGCTACGCGCAGCTGCTGGAGGGCGACCCCAGCATCCCGGCCCCGCGACAGAACGGCATCCGGGTCATCCGGCGCTCGGCCCAGCACCTGTCGGGCCTGATCGACGGCCTCCTCGATATTTCCCGGATGGAGGCGGGTCGCCTCCAGATCCACCGCAACGAGGTACGTCTCGCCGACTTCCTCGACCAGATCGTCGACATGATCCGGCTCCAGGCGCAGGGCGCTGCCCTCGATTTCCGCTTCACCCGACCCGAGGCCCTGCCGGCGGTGGTCGCCACCGATGAGAAGCGTCTGCGCCAGATCCTGCTCAACCTCCTGTCGAACGCGATCAAGTTCACCCCCGCCGGCACGGTCACCCTGGATCTGACCTACCGCAATCAGATCGCGGTGTTCACGATCAGCGACACCGGCCTCGGCATCCGCCGGGACGATCTGGAGCGCATCTTCGAGCCGTTCGAGCGCGGCTCGCTGGCGGCTGCGCGCTCGACGCCCGGTACCGGCCTGGGGCTGACCATCGCGCACCTGCTGGCCCAGGTGATGGGCGGCGAGATCACTGTCGAGAGCGAGGTCGGGCGCGGCACCCGCTTTCGCGTGCGCCTGATGCTGGCCTCGGTGGCCCGGCCGAAGCCCGTTCTGGCCGCACCCGCGAGCGCGCCGGTGCGGGCCTATGCGGGCGCCCGGCGCACCATCCTGGTGGCCGACGACGATGCGGCCCATCGCGGGCTGATGCGCGACATCCTCGAACCCCTCGGCCTGGTGGTGTGGGAGGCCGGCGACGGCCCGGCCTGCCTCGCCCTGGCGGAGACCCGGCCGCCGGACCTGTTCCTCCTCGACATCGCCATGCCGGGCATGAGCGGCTGGGTGCTGGCCAAAGCGCTGCGGGAGGCCGGCCACACCGCCCGCATCGCCATGATGTCGGCCAACGTCCACGAGATCAGCCCGGTGCGGGGTGACGACGCGCCCCACGACGCGATCATCGCCAAACCCTTCGACCTGCGCGACTTCCTTGAATGCGTCACCGGCCTGCTCGGCCTCGCCTGGACCGCGCAGGAGCCTCCCGGAATCGACGCCGCCGCACCGACGCCGGAGGCGTCCCCGGCCCCACGGCCCGGGCAGGTGGCCGATCTCCTGCGCCTCGTGCGGATCGGCCACGTGCGCGGGATCGACGCCAAGCTAGCCGAGATGGAGGCCGAGGCGGACGCCCCGACGGCCTTCATCGTGCAGATGCGGGGCCTCGCCGCCGCCTTCGACCTGCGCCGGGCCCGCACCGTGCTGGAAGCCCTGAGCCCTCCGCAGGACGTGGCGGAAGGCGTGTCGGATGTCTGAAGCCCAGCGCGACATCGTCCTCGTGGTGGACGATTCCCCCGAAACCCTGAGCTTCCTCACCGAGGCGATCGAGCGCTCGGGCGCCACTGTCCTGGTGGCGGTGGCGGGCGACCTCGCCCTGGCGCTGGTCGACGAGATCACCCCCGACGTCATCCTGCTCGACGCGATGATGCCCGGCATGGACGGGTTCGAGACCTGCCGTCGCCTCAAGGCGAAGGGCCATCTCGCCCACGTGCCGGTGATCTTCATGACCGGCCTGTCGGAGACCGAGCACATCGTGAAGGGCCTGGAGGCCGGCGGCGTCGACTACGTGACGAAGCCGATCGCCCCCGACGAGATCCTGGCCCGCATCCGGGTCCATCTCGCCGGCGCCCGTGCGGCCCAGAGCGCGCGGGCGGCCCTCGACACCACCGGCCGCACCCTGTTCGCAGTGGACCGCGACGGCGCGGTCCGGTGGTGCACGCCCCAGGCCGCGCGCCTGCTCGGCGGGGTCACCGAGCCCGGCGCGCCGCTGGGCCTGCCGCCACAGGGCGGGGCCTGGCTGAAGGCCTGCCTGGGGGGCGCGTCCACCGCCCCTCTGAGCCTCGTGGACCGGGCAGGCACCGCCTACACCTTAAGCTTCATCGGCGGCACCGGCGACGAGATCCTGCTGCGGCTGGCCCGGGACGGCACCCAGGCCGGTCTGGAGCGCCTGCGCCTGCGCCTGCGCGTCACCGGGCGCGAGGCGGAGGTGCTGCTCTGGCTCTCGCGGGGCAAATCCAGCCGCGACATCGGCGAGATCCTGGGCTTGAGCCCCCGCACGGTGACCAAGCACCTCGAGGGCATCTACGAGAAGCTCGGGGTCGAGAATCGCACGGCTGCGTCAGTCATCGCCGCACGCCACCTGCAGGATCTCGATTGAGGGTCGCCCGGTCGGGCGGCGCACAGGATATTTCTGCGGTCGGCCCTCGCTTTGGCGCGGCGGCACCCGATCTATCTCATCACGGACAATCGGGAGCTTCGCAATGAACTGGATGACGTGGTTGGTCGGCCGTTGCGTGGATCTCACGGAGCGCGTCGTCCCGGGTCTCGACCGGCGTGAGCCGGGCCGAACGGGTGGGACCCAGAGCCTGCGGGGCCGGGTCCGGGGTTCGGCCTCGGAACCGACGGTGATCCAGCCGGGGATCGGAGCCCGGCCGGATTGACGGGCGGCGCGTCCGCTCAGGCGAGCGCCCGGGCGGCGGCGCCTGCCTTGCGCACGGAGCCGTCGACATCGTGGGCGGCCTGGGCGATGCCGTCCATGCTCTGTCGGACCTGCTCGACGCTCTGAGCGGCGGTCTGCATGTTCACCGACATGTCGCGCGTGACCGCCGCCTGTTCGGTGACCGCCGACGAGACGCTGAGTGAGATCTCGCTGAGATGCGCGATGGTGCGGGCGATGGCCTCGATGGCGTTCACCGCCTGGCTGGTGGAGGTCTGAACCGCCGCGATCTGGGTCCCGATCTCCTCCGTTGCCCGCGATGATTGGTTGGCCAGGGCCTTCACCTCGCTGGCGACCACCGCGAAGCCCCGGCCGGCCTCGCCAGCGCGGGCGGCCTCGATGGTGGCGTTGAGCGCAAGCAGGTTGGTCTGGTCGGCGATCGAGCGGATCACCGAAACCACTTCGCCGATCTTGGTTGCGGCCGAGGTCAGGCCCGCGACGATCCCACCGGCCTCTTCCGCCCGGATCACGGCCTCGTCGGAAGCGGCCTTCGCCTCGACGGCGTGGCGATTCAATTCCTCGATCGAGGCCGAAAATTCCTCGGCACCGGCCGCCACGGCCTGCACGTTGCCCGAGGTCAGGGCCGCGGCCTCGGCGGTGGTGCTCGCCTGGCGGCTGACCTCGGCGATGGAGTCGGTGATGCCGCCGAGGTCCCGGTCAATGGCGCGCTGGCCCTCGAGGCGGCGGAGGCGATCGGCGACCTGATGGGTCACGTCGTTGGCGAACTTGACCACCGCCACGGGCTTACCGTCCGGGCCGAGAACCGGATTGTAGGCCCCGTAGATCCAGACCTCGCGTCCGCCCTTGGCCATGCGGCGAAACTCGCCGGCCTGGTACTCGCCGCTGGCGAGCGCCTTCCAGAAGGCCGCATAGGCCGGCGTGTCCCGGTCCTCGGGCGCCATGAATTGGCTGTGGTGCCGACCCTTGATCTCGTCCAGGGTATAGCCGAGCGCGGCGAGAAAGTTCGGGTTGGCATCGGTGACGAGGCCGTCGGGCGTGAAGTGAATCACCGCCTGCGAGCGGTTGATCGCCGCGATCTGGCCCTCGTAGGCCGCGTTGCGCCGGGTCTGCTCGGTGATGTCGGTCGCGAACTTGACCACCTTCACGGGCTTGCCGTGCCGGTTGAGGATCGGGTTGTACGAGGCCTGTATCCACCGGCTGCGCCCGTCCTTCGCGATCCGGCGAAACTCCCGGCTCTGGAACTCACCCCGGCGCAGGCTGTCCCAGAACTGGCGATAGGCGACGGTCTCTCGCTCCTCGGGCGCGACGAACAGGCTGTGGTTCTGGCCACGGACCTCGTCCAGCGTGTATCCGACCAGGTCGAGGAAGATCTTGTTCGCATCGCGAACCGTCCCATCCATATCGAACTCGATCCGACCCTGCGATCGATCGAGTGCGGCCAAGGTGGCGCGAAGACTTGATCCCAGCATGTGGTCTTCTCTTACTCGGTCGGCGAAGCGAAATGCGCCACCAATCCCGCTCCTGGCGCGCCGTACCATATGGGAATTATAATTGTAAAATTCGTATTAATAACAATAATCATTCCGCTGTTCTCGGCGTATGAGCTGTCTTTCGTTGAAATTCGACATTGCCTGGCCCAATCCCCCGCCCGCCGACGATAGGGTCGGTTGCAGGTGCGGGCTTGTAGTTGGGGGGCATTTCTCGGCGCGGGGCTTGCCGGTTCCCGTGCCAAGGCTGGCCCGCGTCCGGGGCCGTGACATCCGGCCGGACCTGCAACCGCGGCGTTTCGGGATGAACCTTGCCGGGATGAACCTTGCCGGGATGAACCTTGCCGGGATGAACCTTGCCGGGATGAACCTTGCCGGGATGAACCTTGCCGGGATGAACCTTGCCGGGATGAACCTTGCCGGGATGAACCTTGCCGGGATGAACCTTGCCGGGATGAACCTTGCCGGGATGAACCTTGCCGGGATGAACCTTGCCGGGATGAACCTTGCCGGGATGAACCTTGCCGGGATGAACCTTGCCGGGATGAACCTTGCCCAAATGAACCTTGGCCGCCCCCTCGTGCGTTAGGCCGTCGATGACCCATTCCGATTCGCGCCGCACGAAGAGTCGATCGATGCCCCGCCGCACGTCCGTTTCCGTGACGATCAGATCCGCAGACGCCCGGCGGAAAGGCGAAGTCCTGCGCACCGCGCTCTGCGCCGTCGCCCTGGCGAGCCCGCTGCTGGCATCGCCAAGCCGGGCGCAGACCGCGCCGGTTGCACCCGCTCCGACGGCCACAACCCCGCCTGCCGCGACCCTCACCAAGGTGGCGAGCTTCGAGCATCAGGTGACCGGCGTCACCGTCTCGAAGGACGGACGCATCTTCGTCAACTTTCCGCGATGGACCGAGGACACCGAGGTATCGGTGGCCGAACTCAAGGATGGCAAGCTGGTGCCGTTCCCGGACGCGGCCTGGAATTCCTGGCGCAACGCCAAGAAGGACGAGGTCACGGCCAAGGACCATTGGGTCTGCGTCCAGAGCGTGGTCGCCGGTCCCAACGGCAATCTCTGGGTGCTCGATCCGGCCGCTCCCGCCATGGCGGCCCTGGTGCCCGGCGGTCCCAAGCTCGTCGAGATCGACCTGAAGACCAACCAGCCGGCCCGCACCATCGCGTTCGACGACAGCGTGGCGCCCCAGGGCTCCTACCTCAACGACGTGCGCTTCTCCCCCAACGGCAAGACCGCCTACCTCACCGATTCCGGCGCCCGGGGCGCTTTGGTGGTGGTCGACCTCGACAGCGGCCGCGCGCATCGGGTGCTCGACGGCGATCCCGCGACGCAGCCCGACCCAAGCGTCACCGTGACCTATGACGGCAAACCCCTGCGCCGCCCGGACGGGCGCGGCGTCGAGTTCGCGGCCGATGGCATCGCTCTCTCCCCCGACGGCAAGACGCTCTACTGGCAGGCGATCAAGGGCAAGACGCTCTACAGCCTGCCCACCGAGACGCTCGCCGGCAGCATCACCACGGCGCTGATGCCGGCGGCCCTCGCGGACAAGAGCGTGGCCGGCCGGATCGAGACCGTGGGCGAGAACGGCCCGGCGGACGGGCTGATCATCGCCCGCACCGACGGCCGGATGTACGTGACGTCGCCGCAGGATGATTCGATCAAGGTCCGCGACCTGTCGGGCAAAGGGAACAGCCTGAGCACCGTCGTACAGGACAAGCGCCTGCGCTGGCCCGATACCTTCGCGGAAGGACCGGACGGCACGCTCTACGTCACGACCTCGCACATCCAGGACTCGGCCTTCTACAAGCCGGACGCGCCGGCAGCCCTGCCGACCGAGTTGTGGAGTTTCAAACCCACGGCCGTGGAGGCGACCGGCGCGACAGGCGCTCCCGCGACCCCCGCCCAGCGCTGAGACCTGTCACCCTCGAGGCTTATCCAATCCCAGGCTTGGCGCACGCCCAGGCCCGGCGCATCGGCCGTCGCCAGCCGGTGCGTCCCCTTGCCCTTCCAACCGTTCCGGAACCGGATGCCGACGATTCGACGACGCACGTTCCTCGGCACCGCTCTGGCGGCGGTTAGCCTGTCGGCCACCCGCGTCGCGGCTGCGCCGATCCTGCGCAGCGACGACCCGCGCTTTTCCGCGGTGGTCGCGCCTCACACGCCCCTGCGCACCCTCTACGCGGCCGGGCGCTGGTGCGAGGGCCTGTGCTACGCACCGGCGCTCGGCGGCCTGATTGTCAGCGACGTCCGGGCCAACCGGATGCTGCGCATCGGCGACGATGGCGCAACGCAGGTCTTCCGCGATCCGTCGAACAACGCCAACGGCAACACCCTTGACGGCGAGGGCCGGCTCGTCACCTGCGAGCACCGGGGCCGGCGCGTGGTGCGGCGCGAGCCGGATGGGCGCCTCACGGTGCTGGCGGAGACCTATGAAGGGCGGCCGCTCAATTCCCCCAACGATGCCGCCCTGGCGCCGGACGGCGCGATCTGGTTCACCGATCCGGTCTTCGGCATCACCATGCCGGACGAGGGCCTGATGGCAGCACCCGCCCAGGCAGCCCGGCGGGTCTATCGGATCGATCCCGGCTCCGGGCGGGTCGAGGCGATGACCGACGCGGTGGGGCAGCCCAACGGGATCGTGTTCAGCCCGGATGGCACACGCCTCTATGTCAGCGACACCAGCGCGGCCCTGAAGAACCCAGAGGGCGCCCGGACGATCCTGATTTTCCCCGTCGAGCGGGGGCGCCGGCTCGGCAACCCCCGGGTGTTCGCCACCGTGGAGGCCGGCGTTCCGGACGGGCTCACGGTCGATGCCGGGGGCCGGCTCTACGCGGCCTGCTTCGACGGCGTGCGGGTGTTCGATTCCGACGGGACCCGGCTCGGCCGCATCGCCACCGCCACCGATGCCGCCAACGTCGCCTTCGGGGGACCAGACGGCAACCGCCTGTTCATCGGCGCCGGCCCGATCGTCCACGCCATCGACCTCGCGGTCCGCGGCCCCGCCCGGGGCTGACCCGTCTCACCTCCCGTCCGAACCGGAACCCCGCCATGACGCTCGCTCGCCGTGATCTCCTCGCCGCCGGCCTCACCGGCGCGGCGGCTCTCTCCCTCGGATCCGAAGCGCGGGCGGCGGCGGAGGCGCCGGTCACCACGGAACGCGCCATCGGCGGCCTCGAACTCGCCTTCACGGCCGATGCGCCCTCGACCCCCACGGGCCTCGCCATCTCGGCGCAGGGCCGGCGCTTCGTGATGATGCCGCGCTTCAACGCGAAGGTGCCCTACACGCTGGGCGAAGTGCTGCCGGACGGCGCGGTCCGGCCCTATCCGGACCTCGCCACCAACCAGCCCGACCCGGATCAGCCGCAGGGGCGCCTGTTCCACGTGCCCAACGGCGTCTTCGACCGCGACGATACCCTGTGGTGCCTCGATGCCGGTCTGCCGGACGGCTCCGGCCCGCCCGTGAAGGGCGGCGCGAAGCTCGTGCAGATCACCCTCTCGGACAACCGTATTCGTCGAGTGGTGCCGCTGGACGCGGGTATCACCCTGACCTCCTCGCTCAACGACCTGCGGGTGGACATTCGCAACGGGTACGCCCGGGCCTACATCACCGATCAGGGCCAGGACGGGGAGGGCGCCATTCTGGCGGTCGACCTCGCGACGGGCCGAGTGGTGCGACGCCTCGCGGGCCACGCCAGCACCAAGTCGCAGAAGGGACTCCTCAAGATCGTCGAGGATCGTGCCGTGGTGCAGCGGAAGGGGGACGGGCCGCCGCGCCCGGTCCAGGGCGGCGCCAATGGCATCGCCCTCAGCCCGGACGGTCGTCGCCTTTACTACGCGCCCCTGATCGGACGCCGACTCTACGCGGTGGAGACCGCCGCGCTCCTCGATCCCGAGACCAGCGATGCCGGGGTGGCGGCCGGGGTCGAGGACCTTGGCGAGAAGGGCATGACCGGTGGTCTCACCACCGATTCGAAGGACCGGGTCTACCTCGCCATGCAGGAGTTCAACGCGGTCGGCCGCCGCGATCCCGACGGCACCGTCACCCTCATCGCCTCGGACCCGCGCCTGATCTGGGCCGATACGTTCTGGATCACGTCCGACCGCTGGCTCCACATCTCGTCCGCCCAGGTGAACCGGCGCCCGGAATACAACGGCGGCCAGGATCTCCAGAAACCGCCCTACGCCATCCTGCGGATGCGCATCGACGCCGACCCGGCGTAGGCATCCTATTCCGACCAGCGCAGGGCCGCGGCGGCGGCCAGGGTCCCGATCACGCCCGCGATCAGGCTGAGGGCGCACAGAATGGCGAGCGGCGTTGTGAAGGGTACGGTACCACCGAGGGCTGCTTCGCTCGCCGAGACGCCGAAGATCAGCGTTGGGATCATCAGCGGTAGCACCACCACCGCCAGGATCAGCCCGCCGCGACGGATCGAGGCGGTGAGCGCCGCGCCGACCGCGCCCACGAAAGTCAGCGCCGGGGTTCCCACGAGGAGGGTCAGGGCGGTCGCCGCCATCGCCCGGCCGTCGAGGGCGACGAGGAGGCCGAACAGGGGCGAGGCGAGGGCGAGCGGCAGGCCGGTGGTCAGCCAATGGGCCAGCACCTTGGCGAGCACGATGCCCTCCAGGGGGGCCGGCGAGCCGGTCATCAGGTCGAGGGAACCGTCCTCCTCGTCGGCCTGGAATAGCCGGTCGAGGCCGATCAGGGTCGAGAGCACGGCGGCGAGCCACAGGATCGCGGGGCCGATCCGGGACAGCAGGTTGAGATCCGGGCCGAGGGCGAACGGCACCAGAGCGACGATCATCAGGAAGAACACGAGGGAAAGCGCCCCCGACCCACCGACCCGGGCGGCCAGCGCAAGGTCGCGGGCGACGAGGGCCTTCAGCGCGCGCATCACCACCACACCTCGTCGGCTGCGACCGTGGACCGGGCCGCGCCCGGTGCGGTGGTCCGGGGCGCCTCGATCCGCAATTCCTGCGCGTCCTCCAGGCCGAGAGGCTGATGAGTCGCCGCGATGACGAGGCCGCCCTCGGCCCGGTGGCGTGCCATCATGCCGGCGAGGACCGCCTGAGAGGCCGTGTCAAGGGCCGCCGTCGGCTCGTCGAGGAGCCAGAGCGGGCGCCGGCAGACGAGGAGGCGGGCCAGGGCCACGCGCCGGCGCTGGCCGGCGGAGAGATAGCCGACCGGCAGCCGCAGGGCGTGGCCGAGGCCGAGTTCCTCCAGCGCGGCGCGGGGGCTCGCGGTCGGCGCCCCGAGGAGGTCGCGGGCGAAGGCAAGGTTCTCCTCGGCCGTGAGCGGACCCTTCAGGCCGTCGCGATGGCCGACCACGTGCAGGCATTCCGACAGGGTCGCCTCGCCGACCTCCCGCACCGTGACCGTTCCGGACTCGGGCTTGAGCCGGCCGGCCAGCACCGCCAGCAGCGTCGACTTGCCGGCGCCGTTGCGGCCCGTGACCATCAGGGCCGCGCCGGGGCCGAGTTCGAAGGACAGGTCCGAGAAGATGCGGCGGCCTGAGCGGCGGACGGCGAGATCTTGGGCGGTCAGCCGCACGGGGGGTCCTGCATCATGAGCCCGGGATTTTGAGCCTCGTCGAACCGGCTACCGGTCGACGTCGCGCCGATGGCCGATCTTCATCACGAGGATGCGCAAGGCGTCGTCCGCGATCGTGGCAATTCCGCGAAAGTCACCGATCGGTATTTTCAGATGTTGCCCAACCGAGAGCCCTTCAGGGCTTCGCCAATGGCACGCGAATCGTCCAGTGGCGAGACCCGGTGGCGCAGAAAGCCCAGGATGCGCCTGACCGCCTCACGGTCGAGCTTGGCGAGTTCGCGTTCCACGGAACGCGCGAACGCGATCCGCCACGCCCTAGCGCGACAGCAGGTCTTCGAGAGGCTATGGTGTCGCTTTCGCCGCTTCGGACGGCCGCGGGGTGCTGCTCGGCGGCCTTGAGGTTCTCCAGGTGCGCGAAATTCTCAAAGTGCTCGAGGATGGCGTCGCGCGCGTGGTCGTCCTTGCTCCGGCCGGTATGCCGCGCCAGGGCCTTCAGGCGGTCTTCGATCTCGGGCGGCCGGCGCAGGGCGAGCATCGGAGGCTCCTTCGCGGGATCAAAGTCCAGCGTGGGCGCCCTCCGCTGGCGAAGGTACGACCGAACAGAACCGTAGCACTGTCAGCCCCCCGGTAGCGGCCAGTTTCGAAGTGTTCTATAACGCGCGCAGGCTGCGCCGCGCGAGTTTCAGGGCGTCCAAATCGCCCTTCGCGCATCATCCTCACTCGGGCACCCCCGGGGCGGCGCGCGCTTCACAGCGCTCCCAGCCGAACACGTGTTTTCGTGGCGCAGGTTATGCCTGCGCGTGTTCGACCAACCGCTCGCGAGGAAATATAACGCCGTGGCATCGCTCGACAGCTTCCAGTCCCGCCAGACCCTGACGGTCGGCGACAAGGCCTATACCTACTATTCGATTCCGCATGCCGAGAAGGCCGGCCTCGCCGACGCCACCGCGTTGCCCTTCTCCATGAAGGTGCTGCTCGAGAACCTGCTGCGCTTCGAGGACGACCGCTCGGTCAAGAAGGACGACATCTCGGCCACCGTCGCCTGGCTCGGCAACAAGGGCAAGACCGAGACCGAGATCGCCTTCCGCCCCTCCCGCGTCCTGATGCAGGACTTCACGGGTGTGCCGGCCGTGGTCGACCTCGCCGCCATGCGTGACGCCATGGTCGCGCTCGGCGGCGACCCCCAGAAGATCAACCCGCTGGTGCCGGTCGATCTCGTGATCGACCACTCGGTCATCGTCGACGAGTTCGGCACCCCGAAGGCGCTGGCCGACAACGTCGCGCTCGAATACTCGCGCAACGGTGAGCGCTACACCTTCCTCAAGTGGGGCCAGTCGGCCTTCGACAATTTCTCGGTTGTCCCGCCCGGCACCGGCATCTGCCATCAGGTCAACCTGGAATACCTGTCGCAGACCGTGTGGACGAAATCGGAAGACGGCACCGAGCTGGCTTATCCGGACAGCCTCGTCGGCACCGATTCGCACACCACCATGGTCAATGGCCTCGCCGTGCTGGGCTGGGGCGTCGGCGGCATCGAGGCCGAGGCCGCGATGCTCGGCCAGCCGCTCTCCATGCTGATCCCGGAAGTCGTCGGCTTCAAGCTGTCGGGCAAGCTGCCCGAGGGCACCACCGCCACCGACCTGGTGCTGACGGTCACGCAGATGCTGCGCAAGAAGGGCGTCGTGGGCAAGTTCGTCGAATTCTACGGCCCCGGTCTCGACGACATGGCGGTGGCCGACCGTGCCACGATCTCCAACATGGCCCCGGAATACGGCGCCACCTGCGGCTTCTTCCCGATCGACCAGAAGACCATCGATTTCCTCACCGTCACCGGCCGCGCCGACGACCGGATCGCCCTGGTCGAGGCCTACGCCAAGGCGCAGGGCATGTGGCGCGACGCACAGACCCCCGATCCGGTCTTCACCGACACGTTGGAGCTCGACATGGGCGACGTGCGCCCATCGCTCGCCGGCCCCAAGCGCCCGCAGGACCGGGTGCTTCTCGACGGCGCCAAGCCCGGCTTCGCCGCCTCCATGGAGACCGAGTTCAAGAAGGCGGCGGACATCGCCCGGCGCTACCCGGTGGAGGGCGCCAATTTCGACATCGGCCACGGTGACGTGGTGATCGCCGCCATCACGAGCTGCACCAACACCTCGAACCCCAGCGTGATGATCGGCGCCGGCCTGCTCGCCCGCAACGCGGTGGCCAAGGGCCTGCGCTCGAAGCCCTGGGTGAAGACCTCGCTGGCACCCGGCTCCCAGGTGGTGGCCGAGTACCTGGAGAGCGCCGGCCTGCAGACACCCCTCGACGCCCTGGGCTTCAACCTCGTCGGCTTCGGCTGCACCACCTGCATCGGCAACAGCGGCCCCCTACCGGCCCCGATCTCGAAGGCGATCAACGACAACGACGTCGTCGCCGCCGCCGTGCTGTCGGGCAACCGCAATTTCGAGGGCCGGGTGAATCCCGACGTGCGGGCGAACTACCTCGCCTCGCCCCCCCTGGTGGTCGCCTACGCGCTCGCCGGCTCGATGCAGATCGACATCACCACCGAGCCGCTGGGCACGGGCTCGGACGGACAGCCCGTCTACCTGAAGGACATCTGGCCCTCGACCGCCGAGGTGCAGGAATTCATCGAGGCCAACATCACTTCGACCCTGTTCAAGTCGCGCTATGCCGACGTGTTCGGCGGCGACGATTACTGGAAGGCCGTCGAGGTCACCGAGGCCGAGACCTTCAAGTGGGATTCGACCTCCACCTACGTGCAGAACCCGCCCTACTTCGTCGGCATGCAGAAGACGCCGGCCCCGGTGGAGGACGTCATCGACGCCCGCATCCTCGGCCTGTTCCAGGACTCGATCACCACCGACCACATCTCGCCGGCGGGTAACATCCGGGCGAATTCTCCGGCCGGCGCCTACCTGCAGGAACACCAGGTCCGGGTGCAGGACTTCAACCAGTACGGCACCCGCCGCGGCAACCACGAAGTCATGATGCGGGGCACCTTCGCCAACATCCGCATCAAGAACCAGATGGTGCGCGACGCGTCCGGCAACGTGGTCGAGGGCGGCTGGACCCTGTTCCAGCCCACCGGCGAGCGGATGTTCATCTACGACGCCGCGCAGAAGTACCAGGCCGAGGGCACGCCGCTGGTGGTTTTCGCCGGCAAGGAATACGGCACCGGTTCATCGCGCGACTGGGCGGCGAAGGGCACCAAGCTGCTCGGCATCCGCGCCGTGGTGGCCGAGAGCTTCGAGCGCATCCACCGCTCGAATCTCGTCGGCATGGGCATCGTGCCCCTGGTCTTCCAGGGCGAGACCTCCTGGGCCTCGCTGGGCCTGAAGGGCGACGAAACGGTCTCGATCCGGGGTCTGTCGGGCGAATTGAAGCCGCGTCAGACCATGATCGCCGAGATCACCTCCGCCGACGGCACGAAGCGGGAGGTGCCGTTGACCTGCCGCATCGATACCCTCGACGAGCTCGAATACTTCCGCAACGGCGGTATCCTCCCTTACGTGCTGCGCTCGCTCGCGGCGTAAAACTCTCCAGATCGCGATGACGAGGCCTCGCCCGTTCGGGCGAGGCCTTTTTCATGTTGGAGCAGCGCGTTCGGACAAAGGAGATCACAGCTTACGCGCAGCGATTACACGCATTCCCCCAATGGCTCCGTCGTGATCGACGACAAAGCCGATTCCCGCCAATTCCTGCGTGACTGATGCCGAGTCGAGACGTAATTTTCTGTAGCTGCTCTTGTGAAGCGTCCACCCATTCTCCGCATGGATATGAATCAGGTCTGTCACCACAACACGATCGGGCTCGTACTCCAACGCGCACGTCATGATGCGCTGATCATCAGCGCGAATGGGAAGGAAGCGATCGAGTCCGGTCAGCTCGGTCGAAAGATCGCGGAATGTCAGGGCCAAACGCCCATCCGAACGCAACACCTCGTGCGCGTCTTGGAACAGCGTCCAGACGTCGGACAGGTCGTTCAGATGGGTCAGAGTATCTCCCATACAAACAACAGCATCGACGCTGGTTTTCTCGACAAACGTCGGAAAATCACGCAAGTCGGCCAGTATCGCTCGGATCGGATAACGGTCGTTCGCCGCCTCCAGCTCATCTAGGAGAGGACGGCTGGTATCCAACGCTAAGATCGTTTCAAAGCCAATTTCGCCCAGGGCGTGGGCTTGATAGCCCGGACCGGCGCCGAGATCGATGGCCAGTCCTTTTGACCCCATGCCGATGCCAAGGCTAGTCAGAAGTGCCCGTTGCTCGGCAACCTTCTCCTCGAACGGCATCCCGTTCATCCAGGAATAGTGAGCGGCGAGCAGGTTACAATAGTGATCTTGGACTTGGCTCATCCTGACCCCTTGCAGTTCCTCTATGCGCTATACAACCTTTGGTTTCGTAATGTCGAGGCGCCATGTATGGAAGCTGCTTGTGGCGATCGAGATCGGCCGGCCTGCCGTTTCGGCAACATCCGACCCACCCCGGATCTGATTGGGCGGCCATTGTTGCTTGACGCCGCGCCGCGCGCAGTCGAAACGCGGGCGCAGTTCTAAAGCCGCGACGGAGCAAGGATTCTCAGGTGCCTCGCTTATCCGATGATCTCATCCCGTCCGCGCCGTGCCTGAAGCCTTCCGTCACTGCGGGTCGAGGGTAATGAGCGTGCGCCCCATACTCCTGACCAACGCCACCTTGTGCGACCCGGCCACGGGCCGGCAGGCGCCCGGCCACGTCCTCGTCCGCGACGGCCTGATCCACGATGTCGGCTGGGGGCCGCTGGCCGGAGTGCCGGACGAGGCCGAGACGATCAATTGCGGCGGCCACGTTCTCAGCCCCGGCCTGATCGATCTGCGCGCCTTCGTGGGCGAGCCCGGCGCCGAGCATCGCGAGACCCTGGCGAGCGCCAGCGCGGCGGCCGCGGCCGGAGGCGTCACCACGCTGGTCTGCATGCCGGACACCAATCCCATCATCGACGGACCGGCCATCGTCGACTTCGTCCTGCGCCGGGCGCGCGATACGGCCAGCGTCCACGTCCTGCCGGCCGCCGCCATCACCAAGGGCCTTGCCGGCCAGGAGATGACCGAGTTCGGCCTGCTGCAAGAGGCCGGCGCCGTGGCCTTCACCGACGGTCTCAAGGCGGTGGCGAACGCCCAGGTCATGCGCCGCGCGCTCACCTACGCCCGCGATTTCGGCGCCCTGCTGATGCAGCACGTGGAGGAGCCGGACCTCGTCGGCGACGGCGTGATGAACGAGGGCGAGATGGCCTCGCGGCTCGGACTGCTCGGCATCCCGCGCGAGGCCGAGACGGTGATGCTGGAGCGTGACATCCGCCTCGTGCGCCTCACGCAAGCCCGCTACCATGCGGCGATGATCTCCTGCGCCGATTCGGTCGAGATCGTGCGCCGGGCCAAGGCGGACGGGCTGCCCGTCACCTGCGGCGCCTCGGTGAACAACCTCGTCCTCAACGAGGGCGACATCGGCCATTACCGCACCTTCTGCCGGCTCTCGCCGCCGCTGCGCCACGAGACCGACCGGCTCGCCCTGGTGGCGGCCCTGAACGACGGGGTGATTGACGTCATCGTCTCCGACCACAACCCGCAGGATGTGGAGACCAAGCGCCTGCCCTTCGCGGAGGCCGCCGACGGCGCCCTCGGCATCGAGACCCTGCTGGGCGCGGCCCTGCGGCTGGTCCATACCGGCGATGTCGGCCTGCCGCGCCTGCTCGCGGCCCTGACGGCGAACCCCGCCCGCCTGCTCGGACGCCAGGCCGGACGGCTCGCGGCGGGCGCCCCCGCCGACCTTGTGCTGATCGACCCCGACCTGCCTTACGTGCTCGACAAGCGCCAGTTGAAGTCGCGCTCGAAGAACTCGCCCTTCGACGAGGCCCGCCTGCAGGGAGCCGCCATCCTGACGATGGTCGAGGGACGGATCGTCTTCCGCGCCCCCGCCGAGACCGAGGCCGCCGCGTGAGCCCGATCGATTCGCAACTCTGGCCTGTCCTGCTGGCGGCGCTCGCGGGGGGCTACCTCCTCGGGTCGATCCCGTTCGGGCTGATCTTCACCCGATTTGCCGGGCTCGGCGACGTGCGGGCGATCGGTTCGGGCAATATCGGCGCCACCAACGTGCTGCGCACCGGGCGAAAGGGGCTGGCGGCCGCCACCCTGCTGGGGGATGCGCTGAAGGGTACCGTCGCGGTCCTCCTCGCCGGGCGATTCGGAATGGAGGCGGGTCTCGTGGCAGGTCTCGTGGCAGGTTTCGGCGCCTTCCTCGGGCACCTGTTCCCGGTCTGGCTCGGGTTCAAGGGCGGCAAGGGCGTCGCGACCTTCCTGGGCGTCCTTCTGGCCCTGAGCCCGCTCGGCCTCCTGGCCTTCGCGGCGATCTGGCTCGGACTCGCCTTCACGCTGAAATACTCGTCCTTCGCGGCTCTGGCCGCATCGGCCCTGACACCTCTGGTGCTATGGACATTCGGACAGCCCTCGGTTGCATTTTTGTTTCTCGTGCTCGCAGCCCTGCTATGGTGGAAGCATGCGCCCAACATTCGCCGGCTGATCGACGGAACCGAGGGGCGCATCGGGCAGAAGGGCTGAGGCCGGCTGCCCGCTCCGGAGGGGGAGGGCGATGCAGCTCACCGATGCTCAGCGTCTCGACTGGCTGCGCCTGATCCGCACCGAGGGCATCGGCCCGCGCAGCTTCCGCACCTTGGTCAATCGCTTCGGCGGGGCCGGTGCGGCCCTCGAAGCCCTTCCGGGCCTGACCGGCCGCGGCGGCCAGCGCATCGTGCCTCCGGGCCGTGCGGAAGCCGAGGCCGAGATCGCCGCCGCCGGCCACCTCGGTGCACGCCTCGTTGCCCTGGGGGAAGCCGATTACCCGAAGCTGCTGCAGGCGGCCGATTCGGCTCCCCCCCTGATCGCGATCCGGGGGCCGGCCGCGATCCTTCACCGCCCCGCAATCGCCATCGTCGGATCGCGCAACGCCTCCGCCGCGGGGCTCGCCTTCACCGAGCGCCTCGCGCGCGGGCTCGGCGAGGCCGGGCTGGTCGTGGTCTCGGGGCTGGCGCGCGGCATCGACGCCCGGGCCCACAAGGCCGCGCTGGTACCGGGCACCGTCGCGGTGCTGGCCGGAGGGCAGGACCGGATCTACCCGACCAACCACGCCGCCCTGGTGGATGCGATCCTGGAGGCGGGGGGCGCCATCCTGGCCGAGATGCCGATGGGCTGGGTGCCGCGCGGACGTGACTTCCCGCGGCGCAACCGCATCATCTCGGGCCTCGCCTACGGCACCATCGTGATGGAGGCCGCCCGCCGCTCGGGCTCGCTGATCACCGCCCGCTTCGCCCTCGAACAGGGCCGTGAGGTCTTCGCCGTGCCGGGCTCGCCCCTCGACCCGCGGGCGGAGGGTACCAACGACCTGATCCGCCAGGGCGCCACCCTGGTCTCCGAGGTCGCGCACGTCACAGAGGCGATCGCACCGCTGCTGGAGGAGGGCGGCGCGGGCGGACGGGACGCCCTGGCGGTCGACCGCCCGGACCTCGCCGACGCACCGATCTTCTGGGACGAGCTCGATGTCGACGGAATCGTCCTGCCGATGCCCGCCGAGGAGATCGAGGCGCCCGACGCCCGCGATGATCGCACCCGGCTCATCGGGTTCCTGAGCCCGACGCCGATCGGGACCGATGAACTGGCGCGCACCGCCGGCCTCAGCGTCCGCGTCGTCCAGACAACCCTGCTCGAACTCGAGCTCGACGGGCGCATCGAGCGCCACGGCAGCGGGGCGGTGTCGCTGGTGGGATAGGGCGGCTCAGGGTTCGTCGCCGGACTCCGCGTCGTCGGCGTCGTCGCCGAGGGCGCCACGCATCTGGTCGAGGCAGCCCTGCAGAATGTAGGCGGCGGCCAGCATGTCGACGACCTCGCCGCGCTTGGCCCGCGAGGCATCCGCGGCGATCAGCGCGCGGGTGACGGCGGCGGTGGACAGGCGCTCGTCGCAATAGAGGACGGGCAGGGGCAGAAGCGGCTTCATGTTGCGCACGAAGGACCGGGTCGACTGCACCCGCACGCCCTCGCTGCCATCCATGTTGAGGGGCAACCCGATCACGAGGCCGCCGACGCCGTGCCGTTCGCACAGGGCCGCGAGGTGCTTCACGTCCGGGGTGAATTTGACCCGGCGGATGGTCTCGAGCGGCGAGGCGATCTGGCGCCCGACATCCGACAGGGCGAGGCCGATCGTCTTGGTGCCGAGATCGATCCCGATCAGGCGGGGCCCGCCCTGCGAGGCCTCCGCGAAGGCCCGCATCTCGGCCACGTCCATGTGCCATCCTCTCCTGTGCGCCCGCTCCTCCTGATCGATCCGGCGCGGAACGGCAAGGAATCCCGATGCGGGGCGCCGGTGGCCATGCCGGCTTAGTGCAGGCCGGCCGCGCCCGCAGTGCCGTCGCCGACGAAGCTGGCGGGGAGGGGGGCTGCCCCCATGCCGAGGATGCCACGCACCGCCGGCCCCTGGCTCCGGCGCATCAGGTCGACGAGATCGGCGCCCCCGAATCGGACCGATTCGAGGTCGGCGCCCAGCACCCAGATCTCGTACTCGTCGCGGCCCGGCACCACGTCCCAGAATAGGAACTCGCCGGCCTCCGAGCGCCCGAAGAAGCCGGCCCGCTCGACGACGGCAGGATCGTCGCCCTCGACCTCGAAGCGGTGGTCCGGTCGCTCGCCGATGACGGAGGCGATGCTGTGCGCGATCAGTTCGGACTGGGCGAGGAGATCGGTCTCCGGATCGTCGCTCGGGACGGCGACGCGGAAATAGCCGTTGGCGAGCCCTGCCCCGAGGGTCCGGCAGAAGGCGCGATAGCTCTCCGTCAGGCCGTATCCGAGCTCGGCCTCGGCCCGGTCGAGGGCCGCCTCCGTCGCCACCGGCCCCGGCGCACAGGGCGAGAAGACCGCTTCCCACATGTGAATGACCCTCCTGGTCCGCATTAACCTTAAGGAAGCGTTGTCATAGCCTTGCGTGGACCCCGTGAGCCAGAGCATCGTTAACGCATCGTTAAGATCCTGGATGCGGCCCGAATGACTCCGACCTTTCCCGATGCGCCTCCTGCTCCTCACCCGCTTCTTGCCCCTCACCCGCTTCCTGCCTCCGCGACAAGCCCTGCCTCCGCGACAAGCCCTGCGCGGCGTGCGATGCCCCTGCGGCACAAGCTGATGCTGGCCCTCGCCCTCGAAATCCTGGTGCTCGGATTCCGGCAGGCGGAGCCGAACGCAGCCCGGTCCGGCATCCTCATCGAATCCCCGCTGCTGCCCCACCACATCATCACCTGACGGGTGCGGGGCTCGGGCGGAGCGACCCGGCGTTGCGAGCGCGGGAAGGCGGGTGCTATAGCCCGCCCGAGGCCCCATCGCCCGCGAGCCTCGCGGGCCGGCGCAGGGGTGCCTGAGGATCTGAAGACAGCATGTCGGTCGACGCAACGACGGTGAGGCGCATCGCGCACCTGGCGCGCATCGCGGTGAGCGAGGACGAGGTCGCTCCTCTGCAGGGTGAACTCAACGCGATCCTGGCCTTCGTCGAGCAACTCGGCGCCGTCGACGTGACGGGCGTGGAGCCGATGACCTCGGTGACCCCGATGGCGATGAAGAAGCGCCGGGATGTCGTCACCGACGGGGCCAAGGCCGACGCCATCGTGGCCAACGCGCCCGAGACCGAGGACCATTACTTCCTGGTCCCGAAGGTCGTCGAATAGGCGCGCGACCCGCCCCCTAGCGAACGAGGCCGCCCCGAGCGACGGTCCGCCCGGCGCCCACGGGATGGCGACGGCGGAGCATCGGGGCTCAACAGGACGAGCGCCCATGACTGCCTCCGGTACGACGATTCTGAATGAACTCACCCTAGCGGAAGCCCGCGACGGGCTGAAGGCCAAGGCCTTCTCCGCTGCCGACCTGACCCGGGCGCATCTCGCCGCCATGGAGAAGGCGCGCGGCCTTAACGCCTATCTGGTCGAGACGCCGGATCAGGCCCTGACGATGGCGCAGGCCGCGGATGCGAAGATCGCCGCCGGCGAGGCCCGCCCGCTCGAGGGCATTCCCCTCGGGATCAAGGACCTGTTTTGCACCGAGGGCGTGGCGACCACCGCCGGCTCGAAGATCCTCGAGGGCTTCACGCCCGCCTACGAATCGGCCGTGACCGCCAACCTGTGGCGCGACGGCGCGGTCCTGCTCGGCAAGCTCAACCTCGACGAATTCGCTATGGGCTCGTCCAACGAGACCTCCGCCTATGGCGACGTGGTCTCACCCTGGCGCAGGGCCGGATCGGACACCCGGCTGGTACCGGGCGGCTCGTCCGGCGGCTCGGCGGCGGCGGTGGCCGCGCATCTCTGCCTCGGCGCCACGGCGACGGATACCGGCGGCTCGATCCGCCAGCCCGCCGCCTTCACCGGCACCGTCGGCATCAAGCCGACCTACGGCCGGGTTTCGCGCTGGGGCACGGTGGCCTACGCCTCCTCCCTAGACCAGGCCGGGCCGATCGCCCGCACGGTGCGCGACTGCGCCATCCTGCTCGGCTCGATGGCGGGTGCGGACGCGCGCGACACCACCTGCGCCGACCTGCCCGTGCCCGACTTCGAGGCGGCGGTGGCCCGCGGCGTGAAGGGCCTGACCATCGGCATCCCGAAGGAGTACCGGGTCGAGGGCATGTCGGCCGAGATCCAGGCGCTGTGGGACCAGGGCGCCGCGATGCTGAAGGATGCCGGCGCCACGATCCGCGAGATCTCGCTGCCGCATACATCCTACGCTCTGCCGGCCTATTACATCGTCGCCCCGGCCGAGGCCTCCTCGAACCTCGCCCGCTACGACGGCGTGCGCTACGGCCTGCGGGTGCCCGGCAAGGACATCGCCGGAATGTACGAGAACACCCGCGCCGCCGGCTTCGGCCGCGAGGTCAAGCGCCGAATCATGATCGGCACCTACGTGCTCTCGGCCGGCTACTACGACGCCTATTACGTGCGGGCGCAGAAGATCCGCACCCTGATCAAGCGCGACTTCGAAGAGGCCTATGCCGCCGGCATCGACGCGATCCTGACGCCCGCCACCCCATCGGCGGCCTTCGGCGTCGGCGAGAAGGGCTCCGGCGACCCGGTCGAGATGTACCTGCAGGACGTGTTCACCATCACGGTGAACATGGCGGGCCTGCCCGGTATCTCGGTGCCGGCCGGCCTCGACGCGCAGGGGCTGCCCCTCGGGCTCCAGCTCATCGGCCGACCCTTCGACGAGGAGACGCTGTTCGCCGCCGCCCAGGTGATCGAGGACGCTGCCGGGCGGACCAGGCTGCCGCCCGCGTGGTGGGCATGAGGCGCGGCCGATGACCGTCCCGGTCTATCCCTTCGACGTCTGGATCTGGGCCGCCTTCGATCCCGTCCTGATCGCCATCGCGCTGGTCATGGGCTGGAAGTCGGATCAGTTCGTGAAGATCATCCTCGTTTCGCTGATGGCGTTCGCGGTCTCGGTGCTGGTGTCGTGGAGCGTCACCGCGATCGGCATCCCGTGGCCGGCGCCGGTGAGCCACGACGGCCCGACCTTCTTCCCCGTGCGCTGGATCGCCGCCTTCCTGTGGGGCGCTCTCGGTTTCCTGGCGCACCAGCTCTACCGCCTGCGCGCTTGACCGCGCCGGCCGGCACTTCCACCCTTCAGGCGCGCATTCGCGCCCCGCAACGCTGAATCCGGGCCATCATGACCGCTGCCGTGAACCCCAAGAAGCTCATCAAGGGCGGCCTGCACGACTGGGAGGTCGTGATCGGCATGGAGATCCACGCCCAGGTCACCAGCCGATCCAAGCTGTTCTCCGGCGCCTCGACCGAGTTCGGCGGCGAACCGAACGACCACGTCTCCCTGGTCGATGCAGCCATGCCCGGCATGCTGCCCGTGATCAACGAGGAGTGCGTGGCCCAGGCCGTGCGCACCGGACTCGGGCTGAAGGCGCAGATCAATCACCGCTCGGTGTTCGACCGGAAGAACTACTTCTATCCGGACCTGCCGCAGGGCTACCAGATCAGCCAGTTCAAGGATCCGATCGTCGGCGAGGGCGAAGTGCTGGTCGACTTAGCCGAGGGCGAGACCATCACCGTCGGGATCGAGCGCCTGCACCTGGAGCAGGATGCCGGCAAGTCCCTGCACGACCAGAACCCGACCCAGAGCTTCGTCGACCTCAACCGCTCGGGCGTCGCCCTGATGGAAATCGTGTCCCGACCCGACCTCCGCTCGTCGGAGGAGGCGCGGGCCTACGTGACCAAGCTGCGCACCATCCTGCGGTATCTCGGCACCTGCGACGGCGACATGGAGAAGGGCTCGCTCCGCGCCGACGTCAACGTCTCGGTGCGGAAACCCGGCGCCCCGCTTGGCACCCGCTGCGAGATCAAGAACGTCAACTCGATCCGCTTCATCGGTCAGGCCATCGAGACCGAGGCGCGGCGCCAGATCGCCATCATCGAGGATGGCGGCACCATCAGCCAGGAGACCCGCCTGTTCGATCCCGGCAAGGGCGAGACCCGGTCCATGCGCTCGAAGGAAGAGGCGCACGATTACCGCTACTTCCCCGACCCGGATCTGCTGCCGCTGGAATTCGACCAGGCCTATGTCGACGCCCTGGCGGCCGGCCTGCCGGAGCTGCCCGACGCCAAGAAGGCGCGCTTCATCGAGACCTACGGCCTCAGCTCCTACGATGCGGGCGTGCTCATCGCCGAGCGCGCCTCGGCCGATTACTTCGAGGCGGTGGCCACGGGCCGCGACGGCAAGGCCGCGGCGAACTGGGTCATCAACGAGCTGTTCGGGCGCCTCAACAAGGAGGGCCACAGCATCGAGACCAGCCCGGTCTCGGCGACCCAGCTCGGCGCCATCGTCGACCTGATCGGCGAGGGCGTGATCTCGGGCAAGATCGCCAAGGACCTGTTTGAGATCGTGTGGTCCGAAGGCGGCGACCCGCGCGAGGTCGTCGAGTCACGCGGCATGAAACAGGTGACCGACACCGGCGCCATCGAGGCTGCGGTGGACGCGATCATCGCCAAGAACCCGGACAAGGTCAGCCAAGCGCGCGAGAAGCCCACCCTGCTCGGCTGGTTCGTCGGCCAGACCATGAAGGCCACCGGCGGCAAGGCGAACCCGGCGGCCGTGAACGCCCTGCTCAAGGCGAAGCTCGGCATCGAGTAGCCTCCTGCCGGACGGACGAAGGGGATGCGGCTCATGGGTTCCATCCGCAGGCTTGAAACCCGGGATGCGGCTGCGTTCCGAGCCCTTCGCCTCGACGGCCTCGCCCGACACCCGGAGGCCTTCGGCGCCTCCTGGGAGTCAGAGGCCGAACAGCCGCTCGAGTGGTTCGGCGCCACGCTGAAGACCCACGCCGTATTCGGCGCCCCGGATGGAGACGGGCTCGTCGGTGCAGCCGGGCTCTTCATGCCGGACTCACCGAAGCTTCGGCACAAGGGGACGCTCTGGGACGCCTATGTCAGGCCAGACGCGCGGCAAGGGAATCGGAACGGCGCTTATCTCCGCCCTCATCGACTACGCGACGAGCCGCATTGAGGATCTCAACCTGTCGGTTGGGGCAACCAACACGCGTGCGATCCGGCGTTACGAAGCAGCCGGTTTCAAGCCATACGGCCTGGAGCCACGCGCCTTGAAGGTCGGTGAGCAATACTATGCGGAAGTCTTGATGATCTTGAATCTCAACCAAAGCGGTTGAGTTCGCGTGATCGGCGGCGGAAGCGGCCGAGATGGAGCCTGGTGCATGTCTGAAGTCGTGCCGTTCCGGCCGCTTCTGCGCTCCTGAGACCGCTTCCGTCCCGATATTCGCGTGTGCGCTGCTCAACGTCCGGGTCGAATCAACCCCGGATGATCGCCGCAGCTGCCTGCTGGGGTGGCGTCATTCCCATATCTCCTGCTTCTCGTTGGTCATGATCGTCGGACGATCAAGCCTCCTCGTTGCTTGAGCTGTGCTTTGCCGTCGAAGCACCACATCAAGGTGCGACCCAATCGGAGATGCGTCAAGACCCTATTTTCGCGATTTCGCGACAGTCCTCCTTCCCATCGCCACAGCCTGAAGAATCCCTGCCGCGGCGCCTATCGCTCAAGGGGTCGGCGCAGCCGCGCCGCTGAAGCGGCCGCGCAGGCGGGCAAGCCAGTCGTCGCGATGCCGGCCGGGCTCCCCCACCGAGACGGTGGCGGTCATGCCGGCGACCAGGGTGACGCCCTCGGGCACGCGCGCGATGCGGATCCGCACCGGCACGCGCTGGGCCAGCCGCACCCAGGTGTAGACCGGGTCGACATTGGGCAGGCCCTGGGTGCTCGCGGTGGCGTTGGCGGTGCTGATGCCCAGCGTGATGCTCTCCACGAAGCCGTGGATCAGCGGGTCGTAACCGAGGAGTTCGGCCGAGACCGGATCGCCGACATGGATGTGGGCCATCTTGGTCTCCTCGAAGTAGCCGTCGATCCAGAACGAGTCGGTGTCGATGACGGCGATGTTGACGGTGCCGGTGGTGGCGTAGTCGCCCGGCCGCAGGAGCAGGTTGGTTACCCGCCCGTTCACCGGCGCGCGCACCTGGGTGCGCTCCAGGTTGATCTTGGCCTGGGAGAGCTGTGCCTTGGCCGAGGCGAGGGCCGCCTCCGCGATCTTGGCGGTGCCGGCATATTGCTGCTTCTCCTCCACCGAGGTGGAGAGGGTGGTGAGAGCCTCGCGGCGTGCGGCCTGGGTGCGCTTGACCTGAAGGTCGGCCTCGCGGTTCTCGAGTTCGGCCTGGGCCGAGGCCACCGAGACCTCGAAATCGAAGGGGTCGATGACGTAGAGGATGTCGCCCTTCTTCACCTGCTGATTGTCGGCGACGCGCAGCTCCGTGATCTGTCCGGAGACCTGGGGGGCGACGGCGGCGACCTGGACCCGCACCCGCCCGTCCCGGGTCCACGGGGCGGTGACGTAGAACTGCCAGACGAGGGCGGCCGCCACCACCGCGCAGGCCAGGATGATTCCCGTCACGACGAGGCGCAGGAGGCGGCGGCCGCGGCCGGACCGGCGCGGGCTGGTGTCCGGTCCGCGTACCTGCGGGGCCTGCTGGGGCGTATCGTCGGGTTTTTGGTCGGCCATCGTCACAGGAACACGATCAGGAGGGCGAGGATGCAGACGTAGAGGCCGGCCTCCGCGAGCGGTGGATTGGCGACGTACCGGCTGATGCGGAAGCGGGCGAACAGGAGACGCAGGAGCACGAGGATGGCCAGGGCCCCGGCGGCATAGGCCACGAAGGGCGAGATCAGGATGCCTCCGACATTCAGGTCGCTGCGCATCAGGCGGCCCCGATGCCGAGGCGGCGCAGGAACCGTCCCTGGCTCTCGATCACGTGCGCGGCGGTGGTCAGGTCGCTCACCGCGCGGGCCAGATGCATCCGCGTCGCCGGCACGGCATCGCGTCCCGCCGCCAGCAGCGCCCGGGCGGAGGCCCGCATGCCGGCGGCATCCGCGGCCGTGATGGCGGCGGCCGCCAGCACGGCAAGGGCGGCGAGCGACGGGTCCTGCGCCAGACCGCGCAATTGCGCGTGGGCGCGGGCGGCGGCGGATTCCATCCGCGCCAGGTCGAAGGCCCGGTCGAGGCTGGAGGCGCGCACGGCGCTGCTGCCCGAACTCCAGCGAGCGAATTGCAGCAGGCGGTCACTGTTGAGGCTGGTCCGCGTCGTGGCGTCGCCGCCGCGGCCGGCGAGCGCATCCACCAAGGCGCGCCGGGCCGAATCGAGGGCAAAGATCCGGTGGCGACCGGCGGAGATGGGCAGGATGATCCGAACGGTGAAGAACAGGATCAGCGCCGCGACGATGACCAGGAAGGCGTTGGTGAGGAAACCCTGCGGATCGTAGGTCTGCGGGTTCGAGGGGGAGAGCAGCACGGGGAAGAACACCAGCAGGATGAAACCGATGCCGAAGGTCGGGGGATTGAGGCTGAGGAAGCAGGCCGTGAACACCACTGGCGCCATGGCGATGGCCAGCAGGGGGAAGCCCTGCACCCCCGCCAGGGCGCCGTACAGCACGAGGCCGGCGCAGAGGGCCGCCAGCGGCATGCCGATGAGCACGCCCTTGGCGAAGGCTCGCGGGTCCGGCGTGATCGACGACAGGGCACAGGTGGAGGCGACCTGCACCAGGGCGAAAGAGGTCGCAGGCCAGCCGGCATGGATGAGGAGGAGAGCGCTGAGGCCGAAGGCGATCGCCACCCGCATCGCCCCCCGAAGGGCTTCCGGCACGTCGCGGTGCGTCGGGAGGGGAACGTCTCGACGTGGCCGTCCTCCCTCGGCCAGGGATCGGTAACCGTCCTGCGCGAAACCGGACGCACGGGCGAAATCGAGGGCGCGCTGCAGGGCCAGGATCGCATCGAGCGGCACTGCGCCGTCGCGCATCGCAGACTCGACGAGGACGGAAAGCCGGTCCACCGCCCGGTCCGGATCGCCCTCCGGCTCGGTGAGTTCGAGGCAGAGGCGGCGCGCCTCCTCCAAGGCGGGCGACGTTTCGTCCAGGCACGCCAGGGCGGCCCGGAGATGGCGGGCGGCGGCGGCCATCACGTAGAGGCCCGCGATGGCGCTGCGGGCGCCGGCGGCTCGATCCGGGCCGTCATCGAGTTCGCCCGCGATGGCGCTGGCATCGCCCCGCATGGCGGCGATCCTGCGGATCAGCGCCGCCGCGCGCTCGGAGCCGGGATCGCCCCGCATCAGGGTCTCACGGGCGAAGGTCCGGGTTTCCCCGATGGCGCCCGCAAGCGCATCGCGCACCGAGCGCCAGATGCTCGGAGATCCGAGGGCATCGTTGATGAAGGTGATCGCCACGATGCCGAGGGTGATCGCCGCGACGCGGTCGACGGCGGCATCGAAGGTGTTCTGCGGACTGTCGATATGCGCAATGGCGATGATCGCCACGGTGTAGCCGGACAGCATGGCGCCGTAAGCGCGGGTGTCCTGGAGGAAGTGGGCGGTGAAGACGCAGAGGCCGAGCCAGGTCGCGAAGGCCACGAGGAGCACGACACGGTCCTGCGCGAACAGCGCCATCAGGACGATTGCCACGACCGCGCCCACGAGGGTGCCGAGGAAGCGGTAAACCGCCTTCGAGAGCGCCTGGCCGCGGGTCGGCTGCGCCAGGATGGCCACGCAGACGGCGGCCGAGGATGCGCTGGAGAGCTGCAGCCAGAAAGCCGCGTACAGCGCCAGGATCATGGCGAGCCAGATCCGCACGGCGAAGGCCCAGGCGCTGGGCTTCGGGACGAAGCGCTCCAACAGGGCGAGGCCCCGATCCACCGGGTGGGGGCGTGCCTCGGCGAGGTCGCTCACCCGGCGGCCCTGCGCGATGTGGCCTGACGGGCCAGCCCCTCATGAGAGAGGTCTCGATGAGTGAAGTCCGGACTGGACGGGTCGGCCCCATACCGCGCCGCGACCCGGGCCTGCCACAGGCAGAGCAGGGGGGTGACAACCAGCTCGACCGCGAGGGCGGCCAGCATCAGGACCGACGGCAGCCCGGTCAGCGCCCATCCGAGCAGGCGGGCGAGCCCGCCGAGGGCCACCACCAGCGTGAGAAACCGAAACAGCGTCGTCTTCGCCGCGATGCCGGGCACACAGGTCCAGAACAGGATGCCGATGCCCATGTGCAGGCCGGACAGGTAACGGAAGTGGCTGTCGGCGGACACGTCGACGAGCCCGGTAGGGCCGAGGCCGTTCAGGCCGAACAGCACGCCGTAGAGGCCGGAGGCCACCGGAACCAGGGCCACCAATGCCACCGCACGCTGCAGCGCCCGCCGCTCCCGCATCGTTCCATCCCGCCACCGCATCACCCGACCGCTTCGGAAACCGGTGCGGTCAGGCTTGCGTTCCTTACACGCTCAGGAAAGCATCAGGTCGGCGAAGGGAAACGGGCGTCGAACCCCTCAGGCCTTCACCTGCTTCAGGCGCTTCACGCACTTGCTATAATATTGCGGCCATTTCGGTCCCTGGGTGGCCTTGTCGGCGACCGAGAGGGCGCGCCACTCGGCGCCACATTTCTTCTGGCGCTCGCGCGCGGCACTCTGGCCGACGCTGAGTTCCTTCGCGGGCTTCGGCGCGGCCTGCGCCAGCGCACCGCCGGTGATGACGGGACTCGTCAGGATGAGGGGACTTGCCAGAAGCCCGAAGGCCGCGAACAAAGCAGCGGTGCGACGCGAACGGAATGACAGCATGACGACCCCCGGGACGCTTGGGCGCCGCCGTGCAGCGGGCCGGCCGCATCACAGCCACAACCCTGAGCGGTGGCAAGCACCATTCTCGCGGCTTCCCGGGCGATCCACTGCTCGTGTCGTCGCCTGTGCCACGGCCCCGTGTCCATGGCACGGAGTCTGCAACCTTCCGCCCGCATCCCGGATTGTTTCGGCGAATCGAGCGGGCCTGAACTGGGCTGGATAAGAACCGCATGGCACACGCGCCGGGAAAACCCATCGACGTGCACACCTGGAGCACGCCGAACGGCTGGAAGATCCCGATCATGCTGGAGGAGTGCGGGCTGCCCTACCGGGTGGTGCCGGTGAATATCGGGCGCGGGGATCAGATGGCCCCGGACTTCCTGAAGATCTCGCCGAACAACAAGATCCCGGCCATCGTCGATCCCGACGGGCCGGGGGGCGAGCCCATCACGGTGTTCGAATCGGGCGCCATCCTGCAATATCTCGGGCGCAAGACCGGATGCCTGTATCCGGCCGACGAGCGGGCACGGGTGGCGGTGGACGAGTGGCTGTTCTGGCAGGTGGCGGGCTTCGGGCCGATGCTTGGCCAGGTCCACCATTTCCGCATCTACGCACAGGAGAAGATCCCCTATGCCATCGAGCGCTTCACGACGGAGGCCCAACGCCTCTACGGCGTGCTCGACCGGCACCTCGCGGAGCGGGACTACGTGGCGGGCGATTACTCGATCGCCGACATCGCGATCCTGCCCTGGGCCAAGTACCACGAGAAGCAGAGCATCGAACTGGCCAGCGTGCCCCATGTGCGAGCCTGGCTCGACCGCGTGATGGCACGGCCGGCGGTGCAGCGCGGGTTCGCGGCGGTCTGAGACCGCCGCTCCGCGCCGGCCGGACTACTCGGCGGGCACGACCGCCGGCTTGGCCGGGGCCGCCTTGGTGGCCTTAGGCGCGGCCTTCACGGCGGGGACCGGCTCCGGCTGGGCGGAAGCCTGCTGGTTCACGTCCGGCACCCGGGTCCAGGTCTGCGAGCCGCACAGCACCTTGAGCAGGCACCCCGAGACCGACAGCTCGGAGCTGCTCTCGCGCTCCAGGCTGACCTGGTACATCTTGCCCTCGTCGGCGTTGTAGATCTCGCCGGAGAACTTGGTTTCCTCGGGCTTCAGGTTATCGAGGAGCGTCAGGCCGACCACCGGCCGGCTGCGCTTCTTCGGATCGGGATTCTTGAAGTCCGTGCGCAGGCTGCCATCCTCGTTGGTGGCGGTCTTGGCCCAGACCACCTTGCCGCAGATGTTGGCGGCACCCGGCCCGCATCGGTCGATGCGCACCTTGGCGCGGCCATCGCCGGTGAGCCAGGTGCCCGTCGGGTCCTGGGTCGGTGCCGCGGCGGCGGGAGCGAGGCCGGCGAGGATGAAGGCGGCGGTGAGGGCGACGCGCATGTCCTGGTCTCCGTATGGCGTTTTATTGCGGAAGAGGGGGCCGTGATCGTCTGGCCACAGGAGGCCTCCGCAATCGGGCGTTTTTCCGGCATTGTTGCGCCAAAGCCATGTTCGCTGAGAATCGCACTGCTTCGGACCGGTTATCCCCAGTAATCCCGCCTCGGGTTGAGGGGAGGGAGCCTGCCCGCTATAAGCCCGGCGCCGAAGCCATTTTCGGCTGAGCGATCACACCCGGACGGACCATGGCCACCGAGCGCACCTTCTCCATTCTCAAGCCCGACGCGACGAAGCGGAACCTGACCGGCGCGGTCAATGCCGTGATCGAGAAGGCGGGCCTGCGCATCGTCGGCCAGCGCCGCATCCAGATGAGCCGCGCCCAGGCCGAGAAGTTCTACGAAATCCATAAGGAGCGCCCGTTCTTCGGCGAGCTGGTCGAGTTCATGACATCGGGTCCGGTCGTCGTGCAGGTGCTCGAGGGCGACAACGCCGTCGCGAAGTACCGCGAAGTGATGGGCGCCACCAACCCGGCCAATGCCGACGAGGGTACCATCCGCAAGACCTTCTCCGAGTCGGTCGGCGAGAACACCGTCCACGGTTCGGACAGCCTCGAGAACGCCAAGGCCGAGATCGCCCAGTTCTTCCAGGATTCCGACATCGTCGGCTGATGCCGAAAGCCCGATCGCATCGGTTGATCGAAGGTTCCGACAGCGTCGGATAGTCTGGATACGCGCGCCGCGGCCCCTTCGGGGCGGCGGCGTTTGCGTCTCCACTGTGGCCCCGGCGCCCTTGCGCGGGCGGGACCCTCACGGGAAACCGGTTCGTTCCCGAATCGCTTTCACGGACCCATCGATCCCATGCGCCTCATCGCCCCGCGCACCGGCCGGCTCCTCCTCGCCGCCGGCCTGCTCTCGCTCGTTGCCGCCTGCAATGCCAACAAGCCCGGCCCGACCGCGTCGCTGGAAGGCTACACCCCCGATCCGGCGCTGAAGACCGCATCGGCGAGCAACCTGACCGGCCGCGTGCGTCACGCCTGCACCGTCACCCAGGCCCGCCTGCAGAATGTGTCCGAGGTCTCGCTGGCCCGCCCCTGCGGCTGCTACGCGAACCAGACCCTCGCCACCCTCGACAAGTCCGAGCTGGATGCCTACCGCAGCACCGGCTACTTTAACGACTCCGCCCGGGCCAAGGCCCTGAACGCCCTCGACAGCTGCAAGCTGCCGCGCCCGGCCTGAACCGCCGCGCCCCCGGGCTCAGGCCCGGGGCTCCTCGATCTCTGCGCCGTGCGTGAAATCCCGCCACAGCAGGATCAGCGCCGCCATCACGGCCGGGCCGAGGAACAGGCCGAGCAGCCCGAACGTCTCGACCCCGCCCAGGATGCCGAGCAGCACCCAGAGGAAGGGCAGGCGGGTGGTGCCGCCGATCAGCGCCGGGCGCACGAAGTGGTCCGCCACGAAGGTGACGACGAGGCCCGCTGCCACCACGACCGCCGCCGGTACCACCGCACCGTTGGCGAGTAGGAACGCCGCCCCAAGGCCGAAGACCAAGGGTGCGCCGAACGGGATCATGGCGGCGACCGCCGTCAGCGCCCCGAGCAGTACCGGATGCGGTACACCGGCAAAGAAATAGACGATTCCGAGCAGCACGCCCTCGCCGAGTCCGACCAGGACCAGTCCGTTCACGGTGCCGTGAACCGAGGCGACCATCTGGCGTGCCACCCGCTCGCCGCGCGGGCCGAACAGCTTGGCGCTGGCCGTCAGAACCTGAGCCACGACCGTGCGCCGGTCCCGGAACAAGAAGAACAGGGCCACCAGGCTGAAGCCGAACAGCACGGTGCGGCGGACGATCTCGGCCCCGAGGCTGCGCGTCGCGCCGAGCACTACGGACTTGTCGAAATGCTGCAGCAACTCCGAGCCCGCCGCCGGGTGGCTCAGGGTCTCCGCCCACCAGGCCTGCGCCTGCGCCGCCCCGAAGGGCAGATGACCCAGCAACTCCGGCACGGGAATGCCGGTCTTCTCGAAGGAGCGGACCCAACCGGCCACGTCGTGAGCCTCGCGGGCCGCCTGCACCCCCAGCACGACGAGAGGGATCAGGAAGACCAGCGCCACGCCCGCCGTGAACAGGGCCGGCAGGGCGATGTTGTGGCCGCTCGGCGGCCACCGTCGTTCGGCACGGACGTAGAGTGGACCCAGCGCAATCGCCAGGATCACCGCCCAGACCAGGGCCGGGATGAAGTGGTGCAGGACCCAGAAGCCGAGCCCCGCGAGAACGACGACGAGGGCGAGTCGGGCGACGCCCTGTGCTGCCCGGGACAGGGGGTGCGCGCCCGCACCCTGCGGAACGTCGGGCGCGAGACGTGGGTCGAGGGCGCCGATGGAATGCGTCACTGGGGACGTAAGGGAGGGAGGGTGTGCCATCGTCCTGCTCGACCTTATGCGGAACGGCCGCCCGCGCGACATCCTGGCGTCCCTCGGCGTGCATCTAGGCCATTCGCGCAGGATCGGAATGGAGACGAGGGCCGGATCGCGACGCCGTGATGGCCAAGGTTGCCCGTCCTACCCCCCTCGTGTAAGGGACCGCCTTCCCTGTCCAGGGTCGGCGGAGACGCCGGCTCACGGGGCATGCTGCGCGACCGGGGGCACCGGGCATCATGCGCCGGATCATTCCGGCCCCCGATCGGCATGGGCCGATTCCGGCGGGATACCCAGTCACACGGCGAGAACGCATGTCCGACCAGACCCATACCGCCACTTTCGACCGCGTCGCGGACATCATCGCCGATACCGCCGACATCCCGCGCGACACGATCACGCCCGAGAGCCACGCCATCGACGATCTCGGGATCGATTCGCTCGCCTTCCTCGATATCGCCTTCGCGGTGGACAAGGCCTTCGGCATCAAGCTCCCGCTCGAGCGTTGGACCCAGGAGGTCAACGAGGGCAAGGTGCCGGCCGAGGAGTACTTCGTCCTCAAGAATCTGTGCGCCCGCATCGACGCCCTGGTGGCCGAGAAGGCCGCCAAAGCCTGACCGCAGGCGTGATCTCGGCCGTCCCGACCATCCGGCGCGGCCTCTTCGAAAACCCGCCCGCACGGGATCTGGACGCCATGCGCCTCGAATACTTCGAGATGATCGACGCCGTGACCCGGTTCGACCGCGAGGCCGGCAGGATCGAGGCCCTGGCCCGCGTGCCGATGGAGAGCCCGGTCTTCGAGGGGCATTTTCCCGACCATCCGCTGGTGCCCGGCGTGCTGCTCACCGAGACCATGGCGCAAGCCTCGGGCTACCTCGTCCTCGCGCATCTGGGCTTCCGGCAGATGCCGTTCCTGATGGGCGTCGACAAGGCGCGTTTCCGTGCCTTCGTCGGCCCGGGCGCCGAACTCCAGATCGAGGCCAGCCTGGAGCATGACGGTTCGGGCTACGCGGTGACCAAGGCGGCGATCCGCCACGACGGCAAGCCGCTGGCCAATGCCGAACTGCGCTTCCGCACCATGCCGTTCCCGGCCGGGCTGGACGGGCCGATGCGCGAGCGGGCCCGCAGGATCGGCCTGTTCGATCTCGCGGGGGAGCCTGCATGAGCGTCCTGACATGAGTATTGCGCGCGACGTCGTCGTTACCGGCATCGGTCTCGTCTCCTGCGCGGGCGAGGGCGTTGCGGCCCATCTGGCGGTCTTGGCAGCGGGTGCCCCCGCGCGGACGGACACCGAGACGTTCGCGCCCTACACGGTGCATCCGGTCGCGCCGATCGCCCTCGACGGACAGATCCCGAAGAAATCGGATCAGCGCCAGATGGAGCCCTGGCAGCGCCTCGGCGTCTACGCCGCCGGCCTCGCCCTCGAATCCGCCGGGGTGAAGGGCGATGCCGACCTCAAGAGCCGCATGCACCTCGTGGTCTCGGCGGGCGGTGGCGAGCGCGACACCGCGGTCGACGGCGCCATCCTCACCGGCCTGCGCGAAGCGGCCGATCCGGGCGCCTACCTCAACGAGCATCTCCAGAACGACCTGCGTCCGACCCTCTTCCTGGCCCAGCTCTCGAACCTGCTCGCCGGCAATATCGGCATCGTCCACGGGGTCACGGGGGCCTCGCGCACCTTCATGGGCGAGGAGGCCTGCGGCACCGACGCGCTGCGCATCGCCCAGGCGCGGATCGCCTCGGGGCAGGTCGAGTGCATGCTGGTGGGCGGCTCCTACAGCGCCGAACGTCCCGACGTGATGGTCATTCACGAGATGGGCGGCTACCTGCGCGCCCACGATTTCCGCCCGGTCTTCGACCGGACACCGGACAGCGAGGCCGGCTTCATCCTCGGAAGCGCCGCCGCCTTCCTGGTGCTGGAGACGGCGGAGCATGCGGCAGCGCGCGGGGCAAAGGCGCTGGCACGCCTCGACATCGTGGCGAGCGACCGAACCCGGCGGCAGCCCGGCAGCACCGAAGCCAGCCTCGCCGCGCTCTGGGCCAGCACGGGCCTCGACGCCCCGGACGCCGTGATCTCCGGCGCCACCGGAGTCGCCCCGATCACCGCGGAGGAAGGCGCGGCCCTGGCGCGCCTCGCCCCGGGAATTCCCGTGACAGCGCTGGGCGACGTGACGGGCCACAGCCTCGAGACCACGGCGCCCTTCGGGGCGGCGCTGGCGGCGGCCCTGGTCTCGGAGACAGGTCTGCGCGAAGTCGCCGTGACGGTGGTGGGCCATCGCCGCGGCGAGGGTGTGATCCGAGTCACGGCGCCCTGAGATGCCGATTCGATCGGAGCGGCCACAATGGGCGAAGGGCCCTTGCA
The DNA here is from genome assembly GCF_055231875.1 of Methylobacterium sp. Ger2507. NCBI lineage: Bacteria > Pseudomonadati > Pseudomonadota > Alphaproteobacteria > Hyphomicrobiales > Methylobacteriaceae > Methylobacterium > Methylobacterium sp. Ger2507. The sequence goes on along the minus strand of NZ_JBUYVC010000001.1, from coordinate 3,917,944 downwards.
AAGAACGGTGTAGAACGGCGCGATGACGAACCCATCTCCCCGGCACGCGACGAATCGGGACACGAAGGGCCGGCCGCTGGTGGCGGTGACAGGTCTCGGCATCGTCACCTCCCTCGGCCAGGGGCAGGCCGACAACTGGGCCGCCCTGACGGCCGGCCGCTCAGGGATCCACGCCATTCGGCGCTTTCCCACAGAGGGCCTGCGCACCCGCATCGCCGGCACCGTCGACTTCCTCGACACCGATCCGCTGGTCGCCCCCGCCCTATCGCAGCGCTTTGCGGAGGAAGCCGCCAATGAGGCCATCGAGCAATCGGGCCTCGGCCGCCCCGGCGACTTTCCCGGTGCCCTGTTCATCGCCGTGCCCCCGGTGGAGATCGAATGGCCGCAGCGCCAAGCCCTGGCCGAGGCCTCCGGCCAGAACGGCCCGATCACCTATACCGACCTGCAGCGCGCCGCCGCGAGCCGGCGCTTCGACGCCTGGCACGACCTCTTCATCTTCGGCACGGTGGCCGACCACATCGCCGACCGCTTCGGCACCAAGGGCTCGCCGATCTCGCTCTCCACCGCGTGCTCGTCGGGCGCCACCGCGATCCAGCTCGGGGTCGAGGCGATCCGGCGCGGCGAGGTGAAGGCCGCCCTCTGCATCGGCACCGACGGCTCGGTGAACCCGGAATCGCTGATTCGCTTCTCGCTGCTCTCCGCCCTGTCCACCCAGAACGACCCGCCGGAGGCGGCCTCGAAGCCGTTCTCGAAGAATCGTGACGGCTTCGTGATGGGCGAGGGCGCCGGCGCCCTGGTGTTGGAGGACGCGGAGGCCGCACGCGCCCGGGGCGCGAAGATCCTTGGCTACGTGCTCGGCTGCGGCGAGAAGGGCGACGGCTTCCACCGCACCCGGTCGAGCCCCGACGGCGCCCCCGGCATCGCGGCGATCCGCGCCGCCCTGGACGATGCCGGTACGGAACCCGACGCCATCGACACCGTGAACGCCCACGGCACCTCGACGCCCGAGAACGACAAGATGGAAGCGATGAGCTGCGCCGCCGTCTTCGGCGACCGCATCCGCACGCTGCCGGTGTCCTCCAACAAGTCGATGATCGGGCACACCCTCACGGCCGCCGGAGCGGTGGAGGCGGTGATCTCGCTCCTCACCATCACGCATGGCCGCATTCCGCCGACCATCAACTACGCGATGCCCGACCCGGCCATCCCCCTCGACATCGTAGCGCAAGCCCGCGACGTTCCGGTGCGCCGGGTTCTCTCGAACTCGTTCGGCTTCGGTGGCCAGAACACCTGTCTCGTGCTGGCGGACGAGCCGGCATGAAGACGGACCTGCGCCCCGAATCCCATACGCGCGTCCTCGTCACCGGCGGCGCCTCGGGCCTCGGAGCCGCCATCGTGCGGGCGCTCGCCGCCGCCGGACACGATGTCACCTTCACGTATCGCTCCTCCGGCGCTGCGGCCGAGGCCCTCGTGGCGGATCTCGTCGCGACGTATCCCGGCCGCGCGATCACCGCCGAAGCCCTGGACCTCGCGGACCGGCCCGCGCTCGACGCCTTCTGCGACCGGATCGAGGACGAGCGCTTCTACGGCTATGTCCACAATGCCGGCCAATCCTCCGATGCACTCGCGGCGATGCTGGACCAGGACCGGGCCGAGGCGGCCATGCAGGTGAATTTCTGGTCGCTCACCCGCCTGGCGAAATCCCTCGTGCGGGGCATGATCCGGGGGCGTTCCGGGCGCATCATCGCCATCGGCTCGGTGGCGGCCCTGCAGGCCAGTCCGGGCAACGCGGCCTATGCGGCCACCAAGGGCGCCCTGATCGCCTATTGCCGGACGCTCGCGATCGAATCGGCCAAGCGCGGTGTCACCGTCAACGTGATCGCGCCGGGCTTCATCGACACCGAGATGATGGCGCCTTATGCCGCCTATCGCGCCACCATGGAGCGCCAGATTCCCGCCGGCCGCTTTGCGAGGCCCGAGGACGTGGCGGCCCTCGCGGCTTTCCTGATGGGCGAGGGCGCGGCCTACATCACCGGGACGGTTCTGCCGGTCGATGGCGGCCTCACCGCCATGATGGGCGTCCACCGCACCTGAGACCAAGCCGTCCCATGTTCTCGCGCCTCTCGTCCGCCATCCCAGCCGCGCTGGTCCTGGCCCTGCTTGCCGCTGTCCCGGCCTCGGCCGCCGAGGCGTACCGGGTCGACGGCCTTCCACGCGGCGAGACCCTCAGCATCCGCGAGACGCCGGACGCGGCTGCCCCCGCCCTCGGGCAGGCGCCGGTGGGCGCCCGCCTGCGCGGCTTCGGCTGCACCGCCGACACCCCGAGCGGGCTGACCTGGTGCCGGGTCAAGGCCGGCCCGATCCTCGGCTGGGCCCGGCGGCGCTATCTGTCGCCGGAGTGAATGCGGGCCGACGGGTTGATGCCCCGTGCCGCGAAGGTTAGCCAGAGCGGCATCACCGCATTCCCCTCTCCACTCCGCGGGAGAGGGGGGCCCGCACCGGCGGGTCGGGTGAGGGGAGCGCCATCTCCGGACAGGGCGCCCCTCGCCCGCCTGCTCCACAGGCACCCTCCTCCGCAGAGGGGGAGGGTATTCGGATGCGCCCGCGAAGAGAAAAGAGCCCCATGCAAGCCCTTCAGCTCCACGGCGACCGCGACCTGCGCCTCGAAGACGTCGCGGAGCCCGCCGCCCCCGGCCCCGGCGAGGTCCAGATCCGGGTGCGCGCCGTGGGCCTCAACTTCATCGACGTCTGGGGCTTTCGCGGCATGGCCTTCGCCAAGCGCAAGCTTCCCCTCGCCGTGGGGGCCGAAGCCTCGGGCGAGATCGTCTGCGTCGGCGAGGGCGTCGCGGATCTGGCCGAGGGCGACCGGGTGGCGATGTACGGCGCCCAAACCTGCGGGCGGTGCAGGGCCTGTCGGGAGGGGCGTGACAACCTGTGCGAGGATGTCTCCGGCGTCATGGGCTTCCACATCGACGGCTTCGCCCGCGAGCGCGTCACCATGCAGGCCCGCCTCGTGGTCAAGATCCCGGACGGCGTCAGCTTCACCGATGCGGCCTGTGCCCCCGTGGCCTTCGGCACCGTGCAGCACATGCTGTTCGACAATGCCCGCCTGGAGCCCGGCGAGAGCATCCTCGTCCATGCCGGCGGCTCCGGCATCGGTACGGCGGCGATCAAGATGGCCAAGGCCATCGGCTGCACGGTGTTCACCACCGTGGGCGACGACGCCAAGGGCGAGAAGGCCAGGGCGCTCGGGGCCGACCACGTCATCAACTATCGCGACGAGCGCTTCGAGGGCGAGGTGCGTCGCCTGACCAAGCGCAAGGGCGTCGACGTGGTGTTCGAGCATGTCGGACCGGACACCTGGAACGGCTCGCTCCTGTGCCTCAAGCGCGGCGGCCGCCTCGTCACCTGCGGCTCGACCTCGGGCGTCTCGACCACCATGAACCTGATGCAGCTGTTCCAGCAGCAATACCGCATCACCGGCTCGTTCGGCTGCTCCATGGCCAATATCCGCGACGCCATGGCCAAGATGGCGCAAGGCATCACGCCGGTCGTGGACACGGTCCTGCCGCTGGCCGATTTCGCGCAGGGCCTGGAACGCCTGGAATCCCGCAAGGTCTTCGGCAAAATCCTGGTGACGCTCTGAGTTGCAGCGCACACGGGTGCCGTCAAAGGCTAAAATGAATTATGCCAGGGATCAGGGTCGTCGACGGAACGCCCCGCGTCACGGGATTCGTTTTGCTCCGCCTTGCCCTCGTTCTGAAGCGTCACCTGCCGCGGCTCGCCGGGCTCGCGATGATCCCCCTGATCCGGGGTCTGTTCTGGCTGGCGCGCCTGCTCGGGGCGGAGCGGGCGAGCCGGGTCGGCGGATGGGTCGCCCGGACGGTCGGGCCGTTCCTGCCGGCCCACCGCACCGCGGTCGCCAACCTGCGCGCCGCCTTCCCTGAACGCGATGCGGCGGCGATCCGCGCGCTCGCCTTGGAGGCGTGGGACAATCTCGGCCGCACCGGCGCGGAATACGCCCATCTTCACACCCTGTTCGATCTCGATCCGGCGGACCTCACGGCCCCCGGGCGCATCACGGTCGCGGGCGAGACCCACTTCGCCGACCTGCGCGACGACGGCAAACCGGGCCTGATCTTCTCCGCCCACCTGGCGAACTGGGAATTGCCCGCGATCTGCGCGGCGCGGTTCGGCCTCGACGCGACGGCGATCTTCCGTCCCCCCAACGATGCGGCTTCCGCCCGCCTCGTGCAGGAGGTCCGGCGCCAGACCATGGGGGGCCTCGCGGCAGCCGGGCAGGGCGCGGTTTTCGCCATGCAGGGCGTGGTCGAGCGCGGCGGCCATCTCGGCCAGCTCATCGACCAGCACTTCACCCGGGGCGTGGTGGTGGAGTTCTTCGGCAAGCCCGTGCTGGTCAACCCGCTGCTCGGCAAGCTCGCCCGCCATTACGAGTGTCCGGTGCACGGCGCGCGCGTCGTCCGCCGCGGGGGAACCCGGTTCCACCTCGAACTGACGCCTCCCCTCGACCTGCCGCGCGATGCCTCCGGTGCCATCGACGTCCAGGGTGCGATGCAGGCGATGACGCGGGAGATCGAGGGGTGGATCCGCGAGAATCCCGGCCAGTGGCTCTGGATGCATCGGCGCTGGCGCCCCGCGATGCTGCCGAAGCCGAAGTTGAAGCCAAAGTCCTCGCACGATCCGGTGCACGGGTCGGCCGGGGACCCGGCGCCGACGACCCCGGCCGCGGATCGAGCGACCGTGATGCCGGAGAACGGCCAACCGTCGGTATCATGACGGCATGAGGCTCGCCGCGATGTTCCTGCTGCGCCGTACCGGCGGCCTGCCCCTGGCACTGGTCCTGGCCGGCGCCCTGACGGCCGTCGCGACGATGGCCCGTGCGGGCGAGCGCTCGCCGGTGGTGATCGAGCTCTACACGAGCCAGGGCTGCGCCGCGTGCCAACCGGCCTCGCGGGTGCTCGGAGACTTCGCGCGGGAGCCCGGCGTCATCGCTCTGACCTTCCCGATCACCTATTGGGACTATCTCGGCTGGAAGGATGCCTATGGCCAGCCGGCCTTCACGGAGCGGCAGCGGGCCTATGCGTCCCTGCGCGGCGAACGGCAGATCTTCACGCCCCAGGCCATCGTCAACGGCGAGCCGTCGATGATCCGCTCCGACCGGAACTCCCTGGAGCGCGCCCTGCGGCGCGCCCGGGCGAGCAGCGTGCCGTCGGTCTCGGTGAAGAGCTGGGAGGAGGGAGACCGGATCTGCATCGACGTCGGCGCGAGCACCGGGCCGGAGGCCAAAGCCGACCTGTGGCTCCTGCCGGTCATGCGCCGGCGCCGCCTCGCCATCGGCGGCGGCGAGAACAAGGGGCAGGTCTTCGACTACATCAACGTGGTGCGGGGGATGCACCGGATCGGCGCCTGGACCGGACAGGCGGCGCATTTCGAGATCCCGCACCGGATGGCCGAGGTGACCGAGGCCGACACCTACGTCGTAGTGCTCCAGGGCGGCAACGAGGGTCGCCCGACCCGCATTCTCGGTGCCGCCAAAGCGCCAGGGTTCTGAAGGCCCCCCGGCTTCCGGGAACGCCCCCTGTCCTCAGGACCCGATGCGGGCGCCGCCCGGGCACGGCTCCCCGGGTCGCCGCCGCCCGAGCGGCCCGTGGTTCGAGGCTGACCTCACGCGGGTTGAGGTTGAATCAGGCCACGGTTCCGATCCGGGCTCACGCCACCCATTCGCCGGCCCGCATCACCGGAATCGCGCGGCCCTCGGCGGAGAGACCGTCGACGTCGATCTCCTTCGAGCCGATCATCCAGTCGATATGGATGAGGCTGCGATTGGCCCCGCGCGCCGCGAGGTCGTCCTCGCTGAAATCCGCGCCGCCATTGCGAAAACACTTGCTGTAGGCTTGGCCGAGGGCGATGTGGCTGGCGGCGTTCTCGTCGTAGAGGGTGTTGTAGAACAGCAGCCCTGAGGCCGAGATCGCCGAGGAAGCCGGCACCAGCGCGACTTCGCCGAGGCGGCGCGCGCCCTCGTCGGTCTCCAGGACCTTGGCCAGGACGTCGCCGCCAGTGCGGGCGGTGGCCTCGACGATGCGGCCGTCCTCGAAGCGCACGCGGATGCCGTCGATCAGCGTGCCCTGGTAGGACAGGGGCTTGGTGCTGGTGACCGTCCCGTCGACCCGGTCCTTGTGCGGGGTGGTGAACACCTCCTCGGTGGGGATGTTGGCGTTGCAGACGATGCCGCTGCGCGAGGCCGAGGCGCCGCCGCACCATTCGTGATCATCGGCGAGGCCGACCGTAAGATCGGTGCCGGGACCGAAGAAGCGCAGAGCCGCGAAGCGGTGCGCGTTGAGGGCGTTCATGCGCGTGTGGAGAGCGGCATTGTGCGCCTCCCAGGCCGCGACCGGGTCGGGACCGTCCACGCGCGAGGCCGCGAAGATCGCATCCCACAAGCGGGCGACCGCCTCGGCCTCGGGCAGGTCGGGGAACACCGTCCTGGCCCACGGCGTGGTCGCAGCCGAGACGATGGTCCAGTTGGTGGAAAAGTTGGCGATGAGTTCGAGAGCCGGCACATAGGCCTTCGAGCGGGCGCGATTGGCGCGCGCGACCTTGCCGGCATCCTGGCCCGCCAGCAGGGACGGGTCGTCCCCCGCGATGGCGAGGCGGGCCGCGCCGTTGCGGTAGGCCTCGGCCATGCCGCTGTAGAGCCAGCCGGCGGCCGTGTCGAAGGCGTCGTCCGGCGCGTGGGCGAACCGCGCCAGGGTGGCGGCATCGTCCGCGTAGAAGGTGGTGACGAGCGAGGCTCCGGCCTTGTAGGCCTCCTCGGTGATGGCGCGAGCCAGCGGCACCGTTTCGAGCGGCGCCGTGATCACCAGTTCCTGTCCCGGCCGCAGACCGAGGCCGACTTTCACGGCGACTTCCGCAAGGCGCTGGAGCCGCTCCGCATGCGGGGCCGCGCCCGAAGGTGCCGCTCCGTGCGTCGTCTGCGCGATCCCGTCCATCCCGTGTCTCCCGGTCCTGCCTGAAGCGTCTCGCGCTCAAGATCAGGTCTCGGGAGGCCAGGTCAAGCGCTGCGCGCGCCGCCCCCGCGCCAGGTCAGGCCGCGCGCGACCAAGTGATCTGGCCGAGGTTCTCCCGGAAGGCAAAGCGCAAGAGGTGGTCGGAGACCACGTTCTCCAGGCGTGTGAGGGCAGCCGGATCGGGAGTGGCCACCCGCATCAGGAGCGCGTCGGGACCGGCCTCGAAGGTACAGACCCGGTCCTCGCCGAAGGGCACGCGACCGGCAGCCTCGGTGGCCTCCACCGGGAACTTGTGGCTCCAGTGACGGCAGAGCTGCTTGAGATAGCGGCTCGCCTCGGCGGTCGGAACTCTCGCCTGGGAAGTCGGCATCGAACGTGTCTCCTGCTCGGTCTTCGGTTGCGAACCGCGTGGTGCTGCCTCTCCGCAGGAGAGGACAAAGCGGTTAAGGGAAGCCTAACTCGCCGCACTGCACCCAATCGGCCGTCGTTGCGGTTCAGCCTCTCCAGTCCACAGAACAGCCGATTTATGGCGCGCTGCCGTCGACAATCTGACAATCCTTTGTGCGGCGCACAATAGTAATCCGACGGGATGCGACAGGGTTCCGGCTAAATTTTTGTTGAGGCCTCCGATCAGACGTATGACGCCGCGAAGCGGGGAGGCGCTGCGGCTACTCACGATCGAGCATTCGAGATCAGCCGGGGTTCAGAATCTTGCTCGGGTCGAGGATTTTACCCGGGTTCAACAGATCGCCCGGATCGAGGGCGGCCTTGAGGCGGCGCATGAGGTCGAGGGCGACCGGGTCGGCGTAGCGCGCCAGTTCGTCTTTCTTGAGCAGGCCGACTCCATGCTCGGCCGCGATCGATCCGCCGAGGGCGTCGACGATGTCGTGGACGATCCGGTTGAACCGCCCCCAATCCGCCAGGAAGGCGGCGCGGTCCATGCCAACGGGCTGACTTAGGTTGAAGTGGATGTTGCCGTCACCGAAATGCCCGAAGGCGCAGACGCGCAGGCCCGGCATCTCCGCCTCGCAGGCCTGCGTCGCGCGCGCGAGAAACTCGGGCAAGCGGGAGAGCGGCACCGAGACGTCGTGCTTGATCGAGCCGCCCTCGGCTTTCTGGACTTCGGACAGGCTCTCGCGCAGGTCCCAGAAGGCGTTCGCCTGCGCCTCGCTGGCCGCCAGTGCGGCATCGTCGAGGCGGCCTTCGTCCTGGGCCCGGGCGAGCAGCGTCTCCATCAGGGTCGCGGCCTCCTCGCCCGGGCGCGTGGTCGAAACCTCCACCAGCGCGTAGGCCCCGTGGCGTCCGGCCAGGGGCGCGCGCGCGCCGGCCCGGTGGCGCAGCACGATCTCCAACCCGAAGGGCGCGATGTACTCGAAGGCGGTGAGGCCGGCCCCGGCCTCCGCCCGCAGGCGCCGGAACAGGTCCAGGGCGGCCTCGGCCGAGGTGAGGCCGAGGAAGGCCACGGCGCGGGAGGTCGGCCGGGGAAAGAGTTTCAGCACCGCGGCGGTGATCAGCCCGAGCGTTCCTTCCGAGCCGAGGAACAGATGCTTGAGATCGTAGCCCGCATTGTCCTTGCGCAGGCCCTTGAGCCCGTTCCAGATCCGGCCATCGGCCAGCACGACCTCAAGCCCAAGGACGAGGTCGCGGGCGTTGCCGTAGGCCAGCACGGCGGTCCCACCCGCATTGGTGGAGAGATTGCCGCCGATTCGGCAGGAGCCTTCGGAGGCCAGTGAGAGCGGAAACAGCAGGCCGGCGGCCTGGGCCGCCGCCTGAACGTCGGCCAGCACCATGCCGGCCTCCACGGTGATGCTGGCATTGACGGGGTCGATCGCCCGCAGGCGCGTCAGGCGTGCCATCGACAGCACGATGCCGCCCTGCGGCAGGCCGCCGCCGACATGACCGGTGTTGCCGCCCTGGGCCACCACCGGCACCCCGGCCTCGGCGCAGGCCCGGACCACGAAGGCGACCTCGGCGGTGTCGGCGGGCCGCACCAGCGCCAGGGCGTGCCCACGCTGCAAGCCGCGGGTCTCGGCGAGGTGGGGCGCGAGGTCGGTCGCGTCGGTCAGGACATGGGCGGGGCCGAGGCACGTGGTGAGGTATGCCAGCAGGCGGGAAGGATCGGTCACCACAGGTCTCGCACGTTGGATCTCACCGGCCCGGACCCGCACCGCGACGGGATGGCGCGGCCGAGCCTGCAGCCTATGATAGGGATGGCGGGACGTCCTGTGCAGGGCGGGCGACCGGGCGCAGCGCCGCATCGTCCCGGAAATGAGGTTGGCTTCCCATGTTGTCCGTGATTCCAAACCCACCCCGCATCGCCCTGCCGATCGTCGGCAGCGACGACCTGTTCCCCGTGCGGCGGGTCTACTGCGTCGGTCGCAACTACGCCGCCCATGCCCGCGAGATGGGCAAGGACCCCGACCGGGAACCGCCGTTCTTCTTCATGAAGCCCGCCGACGCCCTGCAGATCGTCACGGGCGACGATCCGGTCGACCATCCGTATCCGCCGCGCACCGAGAACTACCATTTCGAGGTGGAGATGGTGGCGGCCCTCGGCCTCGGCGGTCGCGACATCGCGGAGGCATCCGCCCTTGACCATGTCTACGGCTATGCGGTCGGCCTCGACATGACCCGGCGCGACGTCCAGGACGAGGCCAAGCGCCTGGCACGGCCCTGGGACCTCGCCAAATCCGCCGACGCCTCGGCGCCGATCGGACCCTTGCACCCGGCCTCGGCCATCGGTCACCCCGCGCGGGGCGCCATCACGCTGGCGGTGGACGCGCGGGAGCGCCAGCGCGGCGACCTCTCCGAGATGATCTGGTCGACCCAGGAGCAGATCGCGCTGCTCTCGACCTATTTCGAGTTGCACCCGGGCGACCTCATCTTCACCGGCACGCCGTCCGGCGTCGGCGCGGTGTCGCGCGGCGAGACGATGACGGCCGCCATCGACGGCTTGGGCGTCATCCACCTGCGGGTCGTCTGAGGCGGATGCTCCTCGACCGATCCTGGATGCGGCGCCTGATCCAGTATGGCGCCCTGGCGACGCGCGGCATGACGCTCGGCGTCCGGGGCGCCGCCCTCGACGCGGAGGGCCGGGTTTGCCTCGTGCGCCACACCTACGTGGCGGGCTGGCACCTGCCGGGCGGCGGCGTCGAGGCCGGCGAGAGCGCGGCGGCGGCGATGATCCGCGAGTTCCGCGAGGAGGCCGAAATCGTGGTCGATCCCGACCGACCGATGCGGCTGCATGGGTTCTACCACAACCGAACGGCGGCGGGGCGCGACCACGTCGCTCTCTACGTGGTGCACGCCTTCTCGGTTCGGGTTCCGAAGGCGCCGGACCGCGAGATCGCGGCCTGCGGGTTCTTCGCCCTCGACGCGCTGCCCCCGGAGACCACCGCCGCGACCCGCGCGCGCCTGCGCGAGATCCGCGAGGGTGTGCCGTCATCGGCCCACTGGCAGGCCTGAGGGCCGGACGCGATGCCGGCAAACCGCCCCGGCGATTCAGCGCTTGCAACGCCCGGCGGAATGGTGTTTAGAGACGCCGTCCGGGGCCGCCGGCGGGTCTTTCCCACCAGCGGTGCGGTTGTGAGCGGGTGTAGCTCAGGGGTAGAGCACAACCTTGCCAAGGTTGGGGTCGAGGGTTCGAATCCCTTCGCCCGCTCCAATTGACAGACCGAGACGACCGGAGCGACAGCCGCTGCAAGGCGGCTTTTTGCTTCGTTGAGACGACGAACCGTCCGGCCGGGAACACCGCCTGGGCCACGACGGGTGTGAGCGGGTGTAGCTCAGGGGTAGAGCACAACCTTGCCAAGGTTGGGGTCGAGGGTTCGAATCCCTTCGCCCGCTCCAGTTTTCCAGCCGAAGTCTGATCGACTTGACGCCCCTCGGGGCGTTTTTGCGTTTGAGGGCCGTGCGTTGCCAGCGCCGGCTCAAGGACCGCGGGATCGTCCGAGACAGCTTTCCCGATAAGCAGACGGCGTCACCGCGAAGCGGCGGCGGAACTGCTGGCGAAGGGCTGCGGCCGTGGTGAAGCCGGCCGCTTCGGCGACGGCCTGGAGGGGGTGATCCGCCTGCTCCAGCAGGTCGCGGGCACGGGCGAGGCGTAGCTCGAGAAGCCAGCGGGCGGGCGTCGTGCCTGTCGCTGCGGAGAAGCGCCGCAACAGGGTCCGGGAACTCATGCCGGCGCGGGCGGCGAGATGGGCGACCGGCCAGGCGCCGGCCGGGTCCGCCCGCATCGCGTCGAGGAGGGGGCCGATCCGGGCGGCCTCGTGCAGCGACGGTACCGCGCCCATGACGATCTGGGCCTGTCCGCCGTCCCGGTGGGGCGGGACCACGAGGCGTCGGGCGACGCGATTGGCGGCGACCGGGCCGAAATCGCGCCGCACCAGGTGCAGGCAGAGGTCGATCCCGGCGGCACTGCCGGCCGAGGTCAGGATCGCGCCCTCGTCCACGTAGAGCACGTCCGGAGTGAAGCGGATGCCCGGATGGCGAATGGCCAGGGCCTCGGCGTGGCGCCAGTGCGTGGTGGCGCGTCGGCCGTCCAGCAGCCCGGCCGCCGCGAGGACGAAGACGCCCGAACAGATCGACAGGATGCGCGCGCCCCGCGCGGCGGCCGCCCGGAGGGACGACACGAGGGCCTCCGGCACCGGTATCTCCGCACCCCGCCAGCCCGGCACCACGATGGTGCCGGCCTGATCCAGGAGGTCGAGCCCGCCGTCGACGAGGAACCGGACTCCGCCCTCGGCCCGCATCGGGCCGGGATCGAGAGCCGCCACCGCGAATCGGTACCAGTCCGCTCCCATTTCCGGACGCGGCAATCCGAAGATCTCCACGGCGACACCGAATTCGAAGGTGCAGAGCCCGTCATAGGCCAGCACCACCACGAGACGGTCGGCTGGGGGAAGGCGCACCTGCGGCTTTGGCATGATCGCAACGCTAACTGGCAATCCGGCCCACCGCCAAGCCGCCCGGGCGTTGGTAGGTTGGTCGTCCATGTTGGAGGAAGATCACCGATGAGCCTCGTCAGCGCCATTCCCACCTGTTCGCCCGCCATCGCACGCGCGCATTTCCGACGCCGTCTGGCTTTGGAGACCGATTGTGCCGACGTGGCTGCGGCCCTTCGGGCGGGTGCGCCCGACTTCGTGCTGCTGCACGCGGTCGGTTCGGAGGCCGCATTCCGCAAGCGCCATATCCCCGGGGCGCTGCATCTGCCGGCTCGCGGGATCACGGCGGAGCGCCTGGGCGCCTGGCCCGCGGACACGCTCTTCGTGGTCTATTGCGCCGGGCCCCACTGCAACGGCGCCGACCGGGCCGCCCTGCGGCTCGCCGAACTCGGCCGCCCGGTGAAGGTGATGCTCGGGGGTCTGACGGGCTGGGCCGATGAGGGCCTGGGCTTCGCAAGCGAGATTTGACCTTCTCAGGCGAAATCTGACTTGCGCAGGCGAGGCCTGACCCGCGCGGGAGATGCGTCTGCGCAGCAGAAGGAACCCGGAATTCGGACGCGATCCTGAAATCGGGCAAGATCAGGACCGCACTCTTCAATCTTCCTTTACCATAGAGCGAACAAAGTTGCCCTCGGGGCGTCGCCAGGGTCCGCCTCCAGCCGGACGTCCATGTTCCTGTTCACCACGCCCCCCGCCAATTCCCGCGATTCCGGCGCAAGCCGGGATGCGGGATTGCGCGACACGCCCCCCGCCGGGCGCGCGACCGCACCGGGCGGCGTGATCGAGGCGATCCGGGACGGGGCGCAGACCTCCGGGACCGGCTTCGACTATCTCCTCGCCACAGCGCAGCGGGAATCCTCGCTCGACCCCTCGGCCAAGGCCGGCACCTCCTCGGCCACCGGCCTGTTCCAGTTCATCGAGCAGACCTGGCTCGGCACCATGAAGAATGCCGGGCCACGCCTCGGCTTCACCACCTACGCCGATGCGATCACCAAGGGGACCGACGGCACCTACAGCGTGAGCGATCCGGCCGCCAAGCAGACCATCCTGGACCTGCGTCGCGATCCCCGGATCGCCGCCACCATGGCGGGCGCGCTGACCGAGCGGAACCGCGAGACGCTGACGGCCGCCCTCGGGCGCGAGCCCACGGGGGGCGACCTCTACGCCGCCCACGTCCTCGGCGCGCGCGGGGCCGCCGCTCTGATCAACACCGCGCAGGCGAGCCCCGCCCGAGTCGCCGCCCTCGACATGCCGGAGGCGGCCGCAGCGAACCGCAGCCTGTTCTACGACAAGGCCGGGCGTCCGCGCGGAGCGGCCGAACTCTACGCCCATCTGGCCGCGGTACGCCCTGCAGCGCCGCAGGCGGTGTCCGGCACCCAGGCAGTCTCCGGCACCTTGGCAGTCTCCGGAACCCTGGCGCTGCCCGAGGGTACCACCGCCTACGCCTCCCTCAACGAGGGTGGCCTGCGCTCGATGTTCCAGACCGATCCGCGCCAGCAGGGCGGCGTCTCGGCCGGCGTCGCCCGCCTCTGGCAGGGGCGAAACGCCGGCCAGGATGCGGTTCGGGCGGAGCCGCCGCGAGCCGCGCCGACCTACTTCCCCCGCTCGGACGGCACCGAGACCGGGAGCGCCGCCGTCGCCCCGGCGGTATCGACGCCTGCTCTCCCGGTCCCCTCGGCGGCCCTCGTCGGCGCGCCGCAGCCGCCGCGCCGGCCGGCGGAGTTCGGCGGGTCCGGACCATCGGCGCGGGCCGGCGCACCCCTCGATTTGTCCCTCTTCACCATTCGGAGCGGCTCATGATCATCCGCCAGTTCCTCACCTGGACGCAGCACACCTCCGCCGCGCGACGGGCGGAGGCGGCCGGTGCCCTGGCCCGTGCCTACCTGTATGGCGGCCTCGGCGAGGACGTCGCCTGGGAGGCGGAAGCCGCGCTCCTCGCTCTACTCGACGATCCCTCGAGCCTGGTTCGACGCGTCCTGGCCGAGGCCTGCGCCGCGTGCGCGAACGCCCCCCGTACCCTGATCGTGGCCCTGGCGAGCGACCAGGCCGAGATCGCCACCCTGGTGCTGGCCCGCTCGCCGGTGCTGAGCGACGCCGACCTCGTCGACGGCGTCGCCATCGGCTGCCCCGCCACCCGCCGCGCCATCGCGAGCCGGGTGGACCTGTCGCCCGCCGTCGCCGGGGCGCTCGCCGAAATCGCCGAGCCCGAGGCACTGGTCGTGCTGGTTCGCAACCGCAGCGCCCACATCACCACCGGCAGCCTGATGCGGATGGTCGAGCGCCACGGCGACGTGGCCGCCCTGCGCGAGGCAGTCCTGGCCCGTCCGTACCTGCCCCTCGAGGTGCGCCAGTGCGTGACGATGCGTCTCGCCGAATCGCTCTCCGCCTTCGCGGTGTCCTCCGGCTGGCTCACGCCGGCCCGTAGCGCGCGCGCCAGCCGCGAGGCCCAGGAGCGCACCACCCTGGCCTTCTGCGCCGAGGCCCATCCGATCGATCTCGCCCGCCTCGTGGCCCACCTCAAGGCCTGCGGCCAGCTCAATGCCGGCCTGCTGCTGCGAGCGATCCTGTCCGGCCACATGGCCTTCGCCGAGATGGCTCTGGCCGATCTTGCAGGCCTTCCGGCCCGGCGGGTGGCGGGCCTGATGCAGGAGGCCTCGAGCGCCGCCTTCGCCGCCCTCCACCGCAAGGCTGGCCTGCCCGCCGTGCTTCTGCCGGCCTTCAGCGCCGCCCTCTCGGCTTGGCGCGAGGCCGGCCAGGGCACCACCACCAAGGCGGGCGCCGGCCTGTCGCGCCTGATGATCGAGCGGGCGCTGACCGCCTGCGAGACGATGCCCTTCGCCGAGGCGCAGAGCGTCATGGCTCTGCTGTCCCGATTCGAAGCCGAAGCGGCCCGCGACGAGGCGCGGGTGCTTGCGCGCGAACTCGCGGCGGAAGCGGAGCAGACCGAAATCCTGCGGATCGAGCGCGAGATCCTCGATGCCGAATGGCGCGAGGCGCAGCGCCAAGTCATCGCCCGCTGGGACGAGCCGGAGCGTCCGGCCGTTGCGGTGGCCGCGCCGGCACCGGTCGAAGCGCCCGTAGTCCAAGCACGCGACGTGGAATTCGCCTTGCCCGCTTTTCCCGTGCCCGCTTCTCCCTTGCCCGAATCCGATTCGGCCCGCACCGATCCGGTCGGCCTCATCCTCGATGGCCTGTCCGACTCGATCATGGCCGAGTTCCAGGGTAGCCGCGCACGGGTCCACGCGGTAACCGTCGAAGTCGTGCTGGACGCAATCCCCGACGCCCTGATCGCGAGCTATCGCGACGACCGGGCGCGGATCGCCGCCTGAGGCGTTCGGCGGCGCCTCAGCCGAACTGCTCGCGCAGGATGCGCTCGTCGAGGCTGTGGCCGGGATCGTGCAGCAGGGTCAGGTTGGTGGCGTGGTCGAGCCAGGTCTCGACCGTGCAGACCCGGCGGAATTCCGTATGGTCGGCCACCGCCGCCACCGGGCGATGCGCGGGATCCAGCACCTCGATGTGGATGCGCGCGTAATCGGGCAGCAGCGCCCCGTGCCAGCGCCGCGGCCGGAAGGCCGAGATCGGTGTCAGGGCCAGGAGCCGGGCGTTGAGGGGCAGGATCGGGCCGCCGACCGAAAGGTTGTAGGCCGTCGAGCCAGCCGGAGTCGCCGCCAGCACACCGTCGGCGATCAGTTCGGGCAGGCGCACATGTCCATCGACCGAGATCCGCAGCTTGGCGGTCTGATGGGTCTGGCGCAGCATGTAGACTTCGTTGAGGGCGCGCGCTTCGTGCCGGCGCCCCTCGGTGTCCACCGCCTCCATCATCAGCGGGTGGATGATGCTGCGCTTGGTGTTCTCCAGGCGCTCGATCAGGCCGTCCTCGCGAAACTCGTTCATGAGGAAGCCGACCGTGCCGCGATTCATGCCGTAGATCGGCGTGCCGGCATGCATGAAGCGGTGCAGGGTCTGGAGCATCAGGCCGTCACCGCCGAGCGCCACCACCACGTCGGCCTCGTCGGGGGGCACGTGGTCGTAGCGGCGCATCAGGATGGCGGCAGCCTGCCGGGCGTCCTCCGTGGGACTCGCGACGAAGGCAAGCCGTTCGAACCGCCGCGCCATGGGCCTACATCCGCCTTGCCGAACAACCGACCGGTCACCTTGCCGGACACCCCTCCGAGGCGGAGCGTCCGCTTCGGCGTTCGCGTTAAAATCCCATCGGCATTCCGCCGATACGCTCCCGCCTGGGGAGCGGCAGAACCTTGGTCGGAGACCCATAGCATGGAGCGACCGCTTCTCGTCTACACCACCTTCCCGGATGCCGGCACCGCCCTGGCGATCGGCGAGGAACTGGTGCGCCTCAAGCTGGCCGCCTGCGTCAACGTCCTGCCCGGCATGCTGTCGGTCTATGCCTGGAAGGGTGTGGTGGAGCGGGGCGAGGAGGTGGCGGTCATCCTGAAGAGCCGGGAGAGCCTAGCCGAAGCCCTTGGCGCATCCTTGAAGGCGCGTCACCCCTACGAGACGCCGATCATCCTGCATCTCCCGGTGACGGGGGCCGACCCCGACACCGCGGCCTGGATCCTCGCCGAGACGGACGCCCATATTCAGGAATCACCGACCGGATAGCTGCGGCCCTTCCACATCGGGGTTCCGGCCCCCTTGCGCCGCAGCAGAGCGGTCCACTGGATCGCCAGTGCCACCAGCACGGTCAGGGGATGAAGCAAGATGGTGCCCGCCGGCTCGCGGGTCACCAGGGTAATCGCGGCCCGGGTGGCCAGCGAGAGCAGGGCAGCGGCGAAAGCCAGGAAGGCGGCGGTCCCCGAACCGATGCCGCACAGGGCGAGGATCAGGAGAAGCCAGGGCAGGACGTGTCCGCCCGCCAGCAGCAAGGTCCAGACCGGCAGGGCTCCGGGCGTCGCCATGCCCTCGCGTGCGTTCTTCGAGAAGCCGGTCCAGCTCTGGCCGAACCCGCGATACATCCGGCAGGTGGCGAGGGCGTGCGCGGCCACGAGATCGGTCCGGTAGCCGGCCGAGCGGAAGCGGCGCGGAAGCACGACACCGTCGTGGAGACTCATGCGCAGGGCGCCGTGGCCACCGATGTCCTGATAGGCGCTGCGCGCGACCAGTACGAGCTGGCCACAGGCGGCCCCAAGGCTGGGGCGCAGGGAGGCTCGCATCATCGCCATCGGCAGGTAGCCGACGAGCAGAAAATTGATCATCGGCACCGTCAGGCGCTCGCCGAGGGAGCCCATATGCTGGCGCGGAACCCCGCTGACCAGGGCCGCATCGGTCCGACGGGCATGAGCGGCCAGCGCGGCGGCGGCGGCGGGGGCCAGGGTCACATCCGCATCGACGAACAGGAGATGGGTGCCCTGTGCCGCCTCGGCGAGGCGGGCGCAGGCGTGGTTCTTG
The DNA here is from genome assembly GCF_055231875.1 of Methylobacterium sp. Ger2507. NCBI lineage: Bacteria > Pseudomonadati > Pseudomonadota > Alphaproteobacteria > Hyphomicrobiales > Methylobacteriaceae > Methylobacterium > Methylobacterium sp. Ger2507. Next base: position 3,900,567 of record NZ_JBUYVC010000001.1, on the reverse strand, counting down.
CCCGTCCAACCGTCCGGCAAGGGCGGGATCGGGACAAGGCGCAGGCGCGGGTCGGTGGCGGCGATGGCGGAGACGATCGCGGCGGTGTCGTCGGTGGACTGGTCGTCGCCGACGAGCACCTCCAGGGCGACTCCCGCGCTGGCCAGGGCGGCCCGCACCGTCGCGGCGATGACCTCCGCCTCGTTGCGAGCCGGGATCAGCACCGAGACCTTGGCCCGGACGTCGAGATCCGGTTCGGGGGTTCGCAGGATGGACAGGTTGATCCAGGCGATCAGGCCCGGCAGCAGGGCGCAGACGAGCGCCAGGATCGCGAGGCCTAACATCACGGGACCAGATCTCCCTTGCGGCTGGGTGCATCCCCCGCCTGATGGGCCGGCTCGAAGCGCCGGCCGCCGAGGACGGCACGCAGGCGCCGCCAGAGATCGTAGACCCCGCCGATCCCCTTGGCACCGGAGGCGACGGCCGTGAAGCGCGCGGCGTCGCGGGACACGACGTCGGCGCTGAGGCGATCGAGGGTGGCGGTCAGGTCGGCCTCCATCCGGGCGAGCCGCTCCGGCCGGGGGAGGGCGAGCAGTTCGGCACCGGACACCGGCTTGCCGAAGGCCGCGAAGGCCTCCCCGCCGCGCTCCTCCCAGAAGGCGTATTCGAGGGCGAGGGGCACGAACAGGGCCTCGGGCGCGATCTCGGGCAGGCGTCCGACGCCGCCGCGCAGGGCCAGCGGACGCGCGCGGACATCCTGAAACCGTCCCTGCGCGGTGATCCAGATCATCCGGTTCGGCACCCCCAGGATGCGCCGGCTCGCCTTCAGGAACTGGGCGGCGCCGCGCGCCGATTCGAGATCCACCGCGAAGGCCCCCATCCGGGCGAACACCGCGTATTTCTCCAGCATGCGCGCATCGAAGGGCGCGTAGCTGTCGCGGCTCGGAAACAGCCGCCCGGCCAGGAGGATGACCACGGCGGCATCCCACCAGGCCGGATGGTTGCAATACACCACCACCGGACCGGGATGATCCGCGCAAGCCGGCACGCCCCAGCGGGCGAGCCGTAGGGCGTTGAGGTGGCGCCGCAGGTAGCGGTCGAAATACCCGACCATGAACCGCCACAGGGCGGGTGATCGGGCCGGAACGTCCTCGCGGGACACGCGTCGGGCCTCAGGCGCTGGCGCGCACCTCGCTGCTCGCGTCGCTGCCCCGCGCATCGGTGTCGAGGGCGTCGGCCGCGATCCAGCCCGACATCATCACCATGGGCATGCCCGGCCCCGGATGGGCGGCGCCGCCGGCGAGGTAGAGGCCGCGCACCTGCCGCGAGCGGTTGCCGGGCTTGAAGGCGCCCATGAACTTGCCGTGCGAGGCGAGGCCGTAGATCGCGCCGTTCAGCACCTTGTAGCGCTCATGGATATCCTGCGGTGTCAGGTGCCGCTCGACCACGATGCGCTCCTCGAGGTCGGGCATGTTGCCGGTGCGCTTGAGCTTGTCGAGGATGACCTGGCGGTAGGCCGGGAACATCTTCGACCAGTCGTGGTGCGGGCGCAGGTACGGCGTATGGACCAGGACGTAGAGCGCCTCGCCGCCCTCGGGCGCCACCGAGGGATCGGTGGAGGAGGGGGCCGCGAGGTAGGCGGTCGGGTCCGGGGCCGGCTCGCCCTTGTGATAGATGTAGTCGAACTCCTCCTCCGGATCGCGGGAGAAGACGAAGTCGTGGTGGTTCAGGTGCTCGTAGCGCTTGTTCAGCCCGAGATAGAGCACCACGCCGGAACAGGCCGGCTCGAAGCTCTTCTTCTCGTAGGTCTTGCCGACGTCGCCGCCGACGAGTTCGCGATAGGTCCGCACCGAATCCATGTTGGAGATCACGGCGTCGAACGGAGTGATGCCGGCGGCGGTCTTCACGCCCTTCACCGCGCCCTTCTCGATGGCGAGGCCGGTGACCTCGTCGCCGGGACGCAGGGTCGCGCCGAGTTCACCCGCGAGCTTCGTCAGGGCCTCGGCCACCGCGCGGGTGCCGCCCATCGGGTACCAGACCCCCTCCGCCGTCTGCATATGCGCGATGGCGCAGAGCACGGCCGGTGCGCCGTAGGGCGAGGAGCCGACATATTGCACGAAGTGATCGAGCATCTGTGCGAGGCGCGCGTCCTTCACCTTCGACCGGATGGTACCCGCCACCGACGAGCCCATGCGCAGGGAGAGCACGTCGCGCAGGGTGCCGGGGTTCATGTTGGCGCGGATGTTGATGGTGTCGAACAGGTCCTCGACCGGCTTCCAGAAGAAGAACTTGTTCGAGACGTCATGCAGGTGCTCGGAGATCTCGAGGAACTTCTTGTAGCCCTCGCCGGCGCCGGTGTTGGGCGCGAAACGCTCCATGTCGGCCGCCATGGTGGGGACGTCGGCCATGAGGTCGAGATGGGTGTTGTCGTCGAAGAAACAGCGCCATTGCGGATCGAGGCGGCGCAGGTCCAGGTAGTCGTGGATGTTGCGTCCGGCCTCCTGGAAGATCCGCTCCAGCACCTTCGGCACGGTCAGGATGGTCGGCCCCATGTCGAAGCGGAACCCGCCCTCGTGCAGGACCGCGGCTTTGCCGCCGAGCCAGTCGTTCTTGTCGTAGAGCGTGACGGTATGGCCCCGCGCGGCGCTCACACAGGCCGCCGCCAAGCCGCCCAACCCTGCGCCGACGACGGCGACCGAAGACCCAGCCCGCATGTTCGTGTCACTCCCCGGGCCGGTTCGAAAGCCCTTATCCGTCATGAAGCTAGACCGGATGGGCGCGCGGTCAACGCGCTAACCGGTCGCGGCGCGGACTTTCACCGGCTTTGGCTCCGCAATCTACCCCGCCCGCCGCGACACCAGCCTCAGCGCGAGACCCAATCCTACCGCCGCCACGATCCCCATCACGCCCCAGGCGGGCAGGGCAGCGGTCCAGCCCTCGCTCAGGGCGTTCTGGTAGCCCTCGATCGCCCAGGCGTTGGGGGTCAGCCAGCCGGCTTGCTGCAGCCAGGGCGGCATCAGGAAGCGGGGCACCATGCTGCCGCCCACTGCCGACAGCAGCAGCACGCCGAAGGTGGCGGCCAGATGCGCCTGCTGGCGTGTGGCCGAGGCCGCGCAGGCGGCCAGCGCGAGGCCGGCGGCCATCGCCGAGACCAGCAGCGAGGTCACCAGCCAGGCACCCAGATGGGGCAGGATGTCGACCCCGTGCAGCAGGGCGGCGGCGCTGAAGATCAGGCCGGCCTGGACCAGGCCCTGGCCGACCAGGAACAGGAACTTGCCCAGCACCACCACGGCGAGGCCGCCGGGCCCCGCCATCAGACGGTCGGCGAGGCCCGACTGGCGCTCGTCGACGAGGGAGAGAGCGCCCTGCATGGCGGCGAAGAGCAGGAAGACGGCGGTGATCGCGCCCGCGTAGTAGCTGACGCGGTCGTTGGTGCCGCCGGAAGCGGTGCTGCGCCGCTCGACCAGGGTGGCGAAGGAGAACGGCTCCTTGCGGGCGCGCTGCTCCGCGAAGGCCTGGTTGAGGAACGCGCGCTCGTCCGGACCGATCTTGCCCGAACGCTCCACGTCGGCGACGATCCGGGCCAGGACCACGTCCGGCAGGGCCTCGTTGAGGACGCGCTGGAGTTGGCCGAGGGCGATCGGGGTTGCCAGCGCTTTGGCGGGGTTCTCGATCAGCACCACGGGCTGGTCGGCGCGCGTCGAAGCGCCTCCCGGCGAGCCGGCCTCGAGGTCGCCGCGCAGCACCAGGGCGACATCGACCTCGCCGCGCCGCACCGCCGCGAGCGCGCCGTCGAGATCGGTGGCGGAGAGGCGCCCGACCCGCAAGGACGGATCCGCCTCCAGGGCCTGCATCAGGCGCTGCGTCGTCGGCGTCCGCGCAAGGTCGAGCAGGCCGAGATGGATGCGGATGCGGTCGCCCAAAGCGCCGGAGAAGATCGCGGCGAAGATCACGAAGATCACGGTGGGCAGCACGAAGGCCATCACCAGGGCGGCGCGGTCGCGCACCAGCCCGAGCAGCATCACGCGGAAGGCGGCCGAGATCATGCGGTGCGCTCCCGCGCGACGGCCCCGTCGCCGGCCTGCGCCGAGGACTGCGCCAACGCATCGCGATAAACTGCCTCCAGGCCGGGCGCGCGGATGCGGATCTCGGCGATCGGCACCCCGGCATCCCGGAGGGCGGCGAGCAGGTCGGCGCCGTCGCGCGGCGTGTCGGAAAGCCGGCGTGCCCGCCAAGTCGAGCCGGTATCCACGGGCAGGAAGCCGGTCCGGCGCAGCACCGCCTCCGCTGCCGCGTCGGCGGGGGCGACCAGGGCCGCCTCGTGCTCGGGCGCATCGGCGCGGAGGCGCGCCAGGAGTTCGGCCAGGCGTCCGTCGGTGACGATCCGGCCCCGGGCCAGGATGACGACCCGGTCGGCCAGGCGCTCGGCCTCGGCGAAGTCGTGGGTGGCCACCATGAGGGCTGTGCCCGCTTCACGCAGGCGCCCAAGCACGGCGTGGATCGCCGCCCGTGCATGAAGGTCGACCCCCTGCGTCGGCTCGTCGAGGAGGACGAGGCGGGGCCGCGCCATCAGGCTGGCGGCGATGTTGACCCGGCGCTGGTAACCGCCGGAGAGCAGGCCGACCGGGCGCTTGGCGACCTCGGCAAGCGCGCAGAGCGAAAGCCCGCGGGCCACCGCCTCCGCCCGCTCGCGCCGCGCGACCCCCGCGAGCTGGGCGAACACCGACAGGTTTTCGGCCACCGACAGGCGGGGATACACCGCGATCTCCTGCGGCACCCAACCGATGGCCCGCCGGGCGGCCGGACTGCGATGCGGATCGTCGCCGGCGAAGCGGACGGTGCCGACCTGCGGGGCCAGACGACCGGCGATGAGGCGCATCAGCGAGGTCTTGCCGGCGCCGTTGGGTCCGAGCAGGGCGAGGGTCTCGCCGGCGCCGAGGGTCAGATCGACGCCCTCCAGCACCGGGGTGCCCCGATAGGCGAGGGCGGCGCCGGCCACCCGCAGGAGCGGCTCGGAACGGGCGCTCACGCGGTTCTCAGCGGCGGGGCAGGGCGCGCGACAGGCGGACCCGGACGGTCGCGCCGGGCTCGCGCACGGAGAAGCGCGCGCGCGCGAAGTCCGGGCGTGCGGAGCGGGCGGTCTCGCCGGAGAACCCGTAGGGCTCGAGCGGCAGGCCGAGGCCGGTGCGATCGAGGCGGCCGTTGCCGTTGCTGTCCTGATAGGCGACAGCCGCGTAGACCCCGGGCGCCACATTCGCGAACACGAAGCGCTGCGCCGCGGCCTGGGGTGGGGCCTGCTGTCCCGTCTGGCAATCGGCCTCGGTCAGGCCGTCCTGGCACAGGGCGACCGAGAGCAGGCCGGCGGGTTCTATGCCTTCGACCTCCACCGCCACGGTGGCGGCCGGCGCTGCACCCGCACCGAGACAAAGAGCGCAGACGCCCGCCAAGGCCTGCGACAGGAGCCGGGCCGAGCGCCTCAAGAGGCGTCGCCCGAGGCGGCGAGCGGGGCGGTGGTGGGGATGCCCGCGCTCGTCGCGCCGACGCGCCCCGCGGAGAGTTCCTCGATGAGGAGGCGGGCGGTGATGCGCGCGCCCTCGTAGATCACCGGCAGGCCGGAGCCCGGATGGGTGCCGCCGCCGACGAGATAGAGCCCCGGCCCGAAGCGATTGTGCGGCCGGAAGTAAAGCATCTGCATCAGGTCGTGCGCGAGATTGAAGGTGGCGCCCTCGTGCACGAAGAAGTCGTCGCGCCACTCGGTCGGATCGACGATGCGCTCGTAGCGGATGCGTGATTCGATATCGCCGAGCCCGAGCAGTTTCAGGCGGTCGAGGACGAGTTGGCGATAGGTCTCCCGCAGCCCGCGCCAGTCGATGCCCGCCTTGAGGTTCGGAACCGGAACCAGAACGTAGAGGCTGGTCTGACCGGGAGGCGCCATGCCGCCGTCGGTGAAGCCCGCATGCTGCACGTAGAGGGAGGGCTGCATCGGCAGGATGCCGTCGGTGATCTCCCGGATGTTGCGGGCGTAATCCTCCGACAGCAGGATGGTGTGATGGCCGAGCGCCTCCGGCATCGGCCCGTCGAGGCCGAGATACAGCATGAAGGTCGAGCAGGAGAGGCGCGCCTTGGCGATCTTGGCATCGCGCCAGCGCGGGCGATGCTCCTGCGGCACCAGATCCTGGATGACCTTGGCGAAGTCGCCGTTGATGACCACCGCGTCGGCATGGATCGTCTCGCCGTTGCAGACGACCCCGCTGGCGCGCTTGCCTTCGAACAGCACCCGATCAACGCCGGCCCCGAGCCGGATATCGACGCCCATGCGCCGGGCGAGCCCCGCCATGGCCTCGGAGACCGCGCCGCAGCCGCCGACCGGATGGTAGACACCATGCTCGTATTCGAGGAACGACAGGATGGTGAACAGGCTCGGGCATCGGAACGGCGACATGCCGAGGTATTTGGTCTGGAACGCGAAGGCGAGGCGGACGCGCGGGTCCTTGAAGTAGCGCTGCAGGTCCTTGTCGACGCTGCGGCCCGGATGGAGATGGGGCAGGGCGGCGATCATCGCCGGGGACGCCATGGCCCGCAGGGTGTGGAAGGCCTGCTCCAGCACCGGCTTGAAGAACTTCAGCTTGACCCGGTTGTCGGCGAAGAACTTGCGCACGTTCTTGGCGTCGTCCGGCGCGATGCGCGCCACCTCGGCCTCGAGCCGGTCCATGTCGTTGGTGGCGCGGATCTCGCCGCCGGCCTCGAACACGAGATGGTATTGCGGATCGAGCCGCTCGAGCTTGACGTGGTCCTCGAGGCGCTCGCCGCAGGTCTCGAAGATGTCGGCGAGAATCTGGGGATAGAGGAAGAAGGTCGGCCCGATATCGAAGCGGAAGCCGCCCGGAGCCTCGATGGTCTTGGTGCGGCCGCCCACCGCCGGATCCTTCTCCAGCAGCGTGACGTGAACGCCCGCTCGGGCCAGGAGGAGGGCGGTGGCGAGGCCGCCGGGACCGGCGCCGACGATGATGACGCGGCGTCCGGACAAGGTCCGCAAGCCATCCCGTGACTGCAACAACGCTACCTACTCCTTCGTCTGCGCCCTCACCCCTGCCATGTGGCGCGGAACGATGGTCCGTCCAGGGCTCGAAAGCCGTGCGCGTAATCTTGACCGTAGCAGCGCGTGCGGCAATGGGGGCGCAATGTCGCGCGCAATCTTGGTCGCGCGTAATCGTGGTCCCGCGTCATCCTGATCGCGCGTCATCGTGGTGTCGGCGCCGTATTCGTTCGGCGCTCAGCGCGAGGTTGTCAGGTGGTGGAGCGCGATGGCGCCCGCCGTGGCGACGTTGAGCGAGTCGAAATCGGCCGCCATGGGGATGCGCACGGTGCGCAGGCGCGCCATCAGAGCCGGCGGAAGACCTGGCCCCTCGGTGCCGAGGATCAGCAGGGTGCGGTTCGGGCGGGCCAGACCGGACAGGATTTCGCCACCGCCCGGGCTGAGGGCGAGCGGGGTCAGCCCGTGACGATCCGCGTAGGTTAGGAGCGCGTCGGCATCGTCCAGGCGGCGGAACGGCACCGTCAGGGCTGCGCCGGCCGAGACCCGGATCGCCTTGCGGTAGAGCGGATCGCAGGTGGCCGCATCGAGCAGGACCGCGTCGGCGCCGAAGGCGGCCGCGTTGCGCAACAGGCCGCCGACATTGTCGTGGTTGGTCAGGCCGACGAGGCCGATCACCAGGACGGATGCGGGCGCGGGCGGCAAATCCGGCTCGACCTCGGGTCCGCGCAGGCCGACCGCGAGCACGCCCCGATGGATGGGAAAGCCGGTGATCGCGCTCATCACCGGCTTCGTCGCCGTGTAGAGCGGCACCCCCTCGGGCAGGCGACGCAGGACTTCTTCGAGGCCGTCGAGCCGCTCCGGCGCGAGCAGGACCGATTCGAGCCCGAAGCGCGCCCTCCCCGAGAGCATGACCCGCAGGGTTACCTCGCCCTCGACGATGAAGCGGCCGGCGCGCCCGACGAGGTCGCGCTCGCGCATCGCCGTATAGGGCGCGAGGCGCGGATCGGCGGGATCGTCGATGGCGACCGGCTTGGGGGCGGCGCTCAAGGGGGTGTCAGGCGCCCGCCGGACGTCCGCCCATGCGCACCGCGAGCGGATCGGCCTCGGCCTTGGTCGGCACCTTCACCAGGGCCTCGCCGTCGAGGACGACCTCGCCGGCCACCGAGCAGGTGCATTTCAGGCGCGCCCGGCGGCGCTCCGGCACCAGTTCGGCCACCTCGACGGTGACCTGGACCGTATCGCCGATGCGAACCGGTGCCCGAAAGTTCAGGGTCTGGCTGATGTAGATGGCGCCGGGGCCCGGCAGGCGGGTGCCGAGCACCGCCGAGATCAGGCCTGCGGTGTAGAGGCCGTGGGCGATGCGGGTGCCGAAGGGCGTGCGGGCCGCGAAGTGTTCGGAGAGGTGGATCGGGTTGCGGTCGCCGGTGATCTCGGCGAAACCCACCACGTCGGAGGAGGCGATGACCTTGTTCAGCGTCTCGGACAAACCGAGTTCGAGGTCCTCGAAGTACAGGACGCGCAGTTCGGGCATCATCGGCGTTTTTCCCTGATCGCGATTGGTGGCACGACGATCGCGTGCGGCGTGAGTGTCTTGCAGCGTCGCTGTCGGACGGCTTGGCTTTTCGCCTCGCACAGGCGGCGGGCCAAATCCAGTATCAGCCTCGCGAAAAGCCGAGGGTCGACAAGCAACGCTTCGCACGAGGTCTCGACAGGGGGACGCCTCTCGCGTCAAGGAGGGCGTCACCGGGCGGAGGTCCCGACCAACCGCGAGCCTTGCGCCCGCGCGATCACCCCTCCGCCACCTCCAGTCGAGCAGCGTTCCGTGCCCGCCACCCCCTCCGCCACCCTGCGCCCGGTCGTCGCCCGCGTCGCGGGATTGAATCTCGGGTATTTCGCCGTCGAGATCAGCGTCGCGCTGGCGATCGGTTCGCTGGCGCTGATCGCCGACAGCCTCGACTTCCTGGAGGATGCGGCAATCAACCTGCTGATCTTCGCCGGGATCGGCTGGAGCGTGCGCAACCGGGCCCGCCTCGGGGCGGTGCTGGCCGGCATCCTGCTGCTGCCCGCGCTTGCCACGGCCTATGCGGCCTGGGCGAAGTTCGCCACGATGGCGCCACCCGCCCCGGTGCCGCTCACGCTCACCGGCCTCGGCGCGCTGGCGGTGAACCTCACCTGCGCGATGATGCTGAGCCGCCACCGCTCGGGCGGCGGCAGCCTGACCCGGGCGGCCTACCTCTCGGCCCGCAACGACGCCTTCGCCAACCTCGCCATCATCGCCGCCGGTCTCGCCACCGCCCTGACCCTGTCAGCCTGGCCGGACCTGATCGCGGCTGCCGGCATCGCCATCCTCAATGCCGATTCGGCCAGCGACATCCTGAAGGCGGCGCGGGCGGAATGGCGGGCGGCCAAGGCTGTGTCCGAGCCCGCGCCCGAAACCGAATCCGGTTCATCGCTTCCCTGAGAGGTTCCGCGCCGTCATGCGCCTGTTCCCGATCTCCGACCTGCACCTGGAACGCCGTCGCCTCGAGGTCATCCCGCGCCCGGGTGCGCCCTTCGACGTCCTGGTCTGCCCCGGCGACCTGCACGAGGGACGGCCCGAATCGGGGCTCGCGGCGCTGCTGGCCCTGGCGCAGGGCCGTCCGATCGTCCTGGTCCCGGGCAACCACGAGCATTATGCGCCGACCGGGGACGGGCGCACCGCGCCGGACCTCCTCAAGGCCCTGGAGGCCGAGGTGGCGCGGCTGAACCGGGCGGGCGCGGCGATCCACCTGCTCCAGCGGGCTTCGTCCATCCTCCTCGACGGCGTCCGCTTCGTCGGAACCACCCTGTGGAGCGACTGGTCGCTGGCCGGTCGCTGGCTCGACGAGACGGTGCCGGACCATCCCCCGGACCCGGTCGCGTTCGCAGCCGCGCGCATGACCGACCCGGTGACCGGCTCACGCGAGTTCCGGGGTTCGATCCGCAACGGCGACGGCTCGGTCTGGTCGCCGGCCGACGCGATGGCGGCCCATGCGGAGGAGCGCGCCCTGCTGATCGCCGCCCTGTCGCAGCCCCATGACGGCCCGACGGTCTGCATCACGCACCATCCGGCGAGTCCGCGGGCAGCGGATGCGTTCCGCCACGTGCCCGGCGTCCCGTGGTGGGTTCCGGCCTTCTACGCCACCACCGTGCTGGAAGACCTCCCCGAAGCCGCGCGGCCCGACCTATGGGTCTCGGGGCATTTCCATGCCGGGCACGACCTGTGGGTCGGCCGCACCCGTTGGGTCGCCAACCCGGTCGAAGGCCGGGATTTCTCGGCCGATCACATTCTCACGATCGGGTGAGACCCGAGGCCTGGCACGGGCGTACCGTATCCGAGCCGTGTCGGAGCCCCCTCAGGAAAGCCCCCCATGAACGCCTTCATCGCCGTGGTCCTCGTCTGCGCCAATGGCATCCCGATCGAGGGCTGCACCGACGACCGGGCGAGCGAAGTCCGCAAGGTCCGCGTCTCCAACGAGCTCGGCTGCACCAACGGCTGGCAGGAGATCATCGCCCGCACCGACCTGCGGGACGAGGTGGGCAAGACCAGCTACCTCAAGACCGAATGCCGCCGGGTGAAGCAGGCGGACTGAACCGCCCGCTGCGCGGTCCGGCTACCGGTCGTGCTTGATGTAGGCGAAGCGCGGGTCGGTCGGGGTGCCCTCCAGGGCTCCGCCCTCGGTTCCGGGCTGCCACCCCACGACCTCCTCGATCTTGGCTGCGAGGGCGAAATCCTTCTCGGTGACGCCCTTGGCGGCGTGGTTGGTCAGCCGCACCTCGACCCACGCATAGGAGGCGGTGATGTCCGGGTGATGCCAGGCGGCCTCGGCGAGGTGCCCCACCGTGTTGATCACCATCAGCGTGCTCTTCCAGCCCGCGGTCTTGTAGGTCCGCTTGATCCAGCTCTCTTCGAGGCGCCAGGCCGGCAGTTCCTCGGCGAGCCGCGCCGTGATCGTTGCGTCGTCGATGACGTCTTCCCGTGTTCCGGCCATGATTCCGTTCCTCCCAGCAAGATTTCAGGGCAGCCTGCGCCGCGCTCCTGAAGCATGCAAGGTGGTCCGGACCCACTGAATTCGGTCCGAAGCGTCGACCGAAAGCCCCCGGGGGCGACCATCGGCCTCCGGCACCCGCCCGATCGGCCAGTGGACGCTCTCCACCCGAACTCCTATGAAGAGCGCCAACCAGCGCCGGCCCTCTCGGGACAGACCGGACGTTCGACCGAGAATTCAGGGAGAGTCCCTCATGCTGTCACGGCGCGCACTGCTCGCGACGGCGGCTCTCTGGCCCCTGCCTTTCGGCCTCGCCAGGCCGGCCCGCGCAGCCGCGTCGACGTTCCGGGTCGGGAGCCTGCCGTTCGGGACGGTGTCCTGGGAAGCCGCGGTGATCAAGGCCCGCGGGCTCGACAGCGCCAATGGCTTCACCCTCGACGTGGTCAAGCTCGCCGGCAACGACGCCGCGCGGATCGCTTTCCTGGGCGGTCAGGTCGACACCATCGTGGGCGACCTGCTCTGGGCGGCGCGCCTCGGCAACGAAGGCCGGTCGATCCGCTTCTTTCCCTACTCGACCACCGAGGGCTCCCTGATGGTTCCGGGCGACAGCCCGATCCGGACGCTCGCCGACCTCAAGGGCAAGCGCCTCGGGGTCGCCGGCGGCCCCCTCGACAAGAACTGGCTGCTGCTGAAGGCGCAGGCCCGGGACACCGCCGGGATCGACCTCGAGACCCAGGCCGATCTCGCCTTCGGCGCTCCGCCGCTGCTGGCGCTGAAGCTCGAGCAGGGCGAGCTCGATGCCGGGCTGCTGTACTGGACCTACTGCGCCCGCCTCGAGCCCAAGGGCTTCCGCCGCCTGATCGGCTCGGACGACATCATGCGGGCCTTCGGCGCCACCGGCTCGATGGCGCTGATCGGCTACCTCCTGGACGGCGAGACCGTGAAGGAGAAGCCGGAAACCGTCGAGGGCTTCGCCCGTGCCTCCAAGGCCGCCAAGGAGGCGCTCGCCAACGATCCGAAGGCATGGGATGTGGTGCGCCCCCTGATGGCGGCGGACGACGAGGCCACCTTCCAGGCCCTGAAGCGCGACTTCCTCGCCGGCATCCCGCGCCGGCCGCTGGCGACCGAGCGGTCTGACGGCGAGAAGCTGTTCGGCGTGATGGCGCGCCTGGGCGGCGAACGCCTGGTTGGGCCGGGCGCGACCCTTCCGCCGGGCCTCTATTTCGATGGCGGCGGGAATGGCTGAGGCGCCGGGCGCGGCGCGCGCCCTCCGAGGCCCCGGCGCCATGACGCCCTGACCCATGGGCTTTGCCACCCGCCTCGTTTCCGTGCTGATCCTCCTTGCCGGGTGGCAGGTCGCGGCCTCCGCTGCCGGCTCGCGGCTGCTGCCGCCCCCCCTCGCGATCCTGGACTTCATCGCGCGGGAATCGGCGCGCGGCGACCTCTGGTGGAATGTCGGCATCACCCTCTCGCGGGTGGGCATCTCCTTCTTCCTGGCGATGACGCTGGGCGTGCTGCTGGGCATCGCGCTCGGCCGCTCCCGCCGCCTCAACCTCGTCCTCGACACGCCGCTTCTCATCCTCCTGAACACACCGGCCCTGGTGATCACGGTGCTGGCCTACATCTGGGTCGGCCTCAACGAGGCGGCCGCGATCGTCGCGGTGGTGCTCAACAAGCTGCCGAACGTCGCCGTGATCCTGCGCGAGGGCGCCCGCGGCCTCGATCCGCAATTGGAGGAGATGGCCCGGACCTACCGCTTCGACCGGCGGACCTGGATCGCCCACGTGCTGGTGCCGCAGCTCCAGCCCTTCGTGGTGGCGGCGGCGCGCTCCGGCCTGTCCCTCGCCTGGAAGATCGTGCTGGTGATCGAACTTCTGGGGCGCCCGAACGGGGTCGGCTTCGCGATCAACTACTACTTCGTTCAGAGCCTGAACGTGGCGGCCATCCTCGGCTACAGCCTCGTCTTCATGAGCGTGATGATCGCCATCGACATCCTCATCCTGCAGCGACTGGAAGCCTATGTCCGACGCTGGCGCTGAGGGGAGCGGTTCGGCCGATCGCGGCGATGCGGCCCTGCGCGTCGTCATCGCCCGCAAGGTCTACGGTGCCAACGGTCCGGAACCGGTGGAGGCGGTGCGCGATCTCGCCTTCTCCGTCGCCGCCGGCCAGATCACCTGCCTGATCGGCCCCTCGGGCGCCGGAAAGACCACGACCCTGCGCATCCTCCTCGGCCTCGACCCCGATTACGAGGGCAGCGTCACGCCGCACCCGGACGAGGCCGGCATCGCCATGGCGTTCCAGGAGCCGCGCCTGCTGCCCTGGCGCACGGTGGAACAGAATGTCCGCCTCGCCCTGCCGCGCACCGCGCGCCGGCAGGATCTCGACGCGCTGTTCGCCTCACTCGGGCTTACGCCGTGGCGGAGTCGCTATCCCGGTGCGTTGTCGCTCGGAATGGCGCGGCGGGTCTCTCTGGCGCGGGCGCTGGCGCAGAAGCCCGGCATCCTGATCCTGGACGAGCCCTTCGTCTCCCTCGACGATACGTCCGCGGCGGCACTGCGCGCCCTCGTGGTGGAGGCGGTCGATCGCACCCGGATGGGCGTCCTGATGGTCACCCACAACGTCGCGGAGGCTATCGAGATCGCCGACCGGCTGCTGCTGGTGTCCGGCCGGCCCGCGACGCTGCTGGGCAGCATCCCCCTCGAAACCGCCCGGGGCAGCCGCGAGCGGTCTTGGATCGAGGCCCGCCGAACGGATCTCGCGAAGCGATTCCCCACCGTCATCGCCGGCTGATTCTCAGGGCGGACCCACGAAGGCCCGCCCGTGACGCGAAGCCTCCGGCGGAACTCCTCGACCGGATGCGGCGAGACCGCGCATCGAAACCTCTCGACTCGGGCAGATTCGGCAACGGCTCAGTTCCTCGGATGGCCGGCGCACCGGCCACGCCTTCTGAATTATTGTTCTACTTCTCTCGCCGATCTTGGCAGACGCTTGGTATGCCACCGTACCGTCGCCAAGGTCAGCGTGCCGGAAGCATGCCAGAGAAGCTTTCGCGACAGCCCCATGCACCCCTCGCATGAAGAATGTCGGAAGGTGATAAAAACTCTTTGTCTTAGCGCCAGCTTGTATTGCACTGCACCATATGATGTTGCGCGGTCTGTGCCATGTCGTTCCCTTGGAATCATTCACGAGGACTTGTGCGCGTCGCAGGTAGAGGGCGCGCAAGCGAGTTGACGCCGGCGGAATTTTTCTTAGAGTTCATTCAAGCTTCGGTTTCGAGGGGCGCCGCAAAGGGATAGCGGCCCCTGACCGTAAGGTTCTTGCAACCATCCTCTCAAGGATGGGAAGCGAAGGACTTGGCGTCCGCTACCGGAGCGAACCTATCCCTGTCGCAAACAGTCAGATCACAGCGTGATCATGCGGATTTTCCGTAGGATCGCAGCTGTAAGATCTGTCGGAGGAATCCATGAGAGCGGTACATCTTCTCGCACTCGGCGCCGGCATGGTCGCTTCGACCACGGCGTTCGCCAACGAAGACGTCCTGAAGCGCACGGCCAACCCGGCCGAGCAGGTCCTTCAGACCGTCGATTACGCCAACACGCGCTATTCGAAGCTCGACCAGATCAACGCCAGCAACGTGAAGCAGCTCCAGGTCGCCTGGACCTTCTCCACCGGCGTGCTGCGCGGCCACGAGGGCTCACCGCTCGTCGTCGGCAACATGATGTACGTTCACACCCCCTTCCCGAACATCGTCTACGCTCTCGACCTCGACAAGGACGGCGTGATCGTCTGGAAGTACGAGCCGAAGCAGGACCCGTCGGTGATCCCGGTGATGTGCTGTGACACGGTCAACCGTGGCCTCGCCTACGCCGATGGCAACATCATTCTGCACCAGGCCGACACCACCGTCGTCTCGCTCGACGCCAAGTCCGGCAAGGTGAACTGGTCCGTCGTCAACGGCGACCCCAAGAAGGGTGAGACCAACACCGCCACCGTTCTCCCGGTGAAGGACAAGATCATCGTCGGCATCTCCGGCGGCGAGTTCGGCGTGAACTGCCACGTCACGGCCTACGATTCCAAGACGGGCAAGATGGCGTGGCGCGGCTACTCCCAGGGTCCCGACGACAAGATGTTGATGGACCCCGAGAAGACCACGTCGCTCGGCAAGCCGGTCGGCAAGGACTCCTCGCTGAAGACCTGGGAAGGCGATCAGTGGAAGACCGGCGGCGGTTGCACCTGGGGCTGGTTCTCCTACGATCCCAAGCTCGACCTGATGTACTACGGTTCGGGCAACCCCTCGACCTGGAACCCCAAGCAGCGTCCGGGCGACAACAAGTGGTCCATGACCATCTGGGCGCGTAACCCCGACACGGGCGCCGCCAAGTGGGTCTACCAGATGACCCCGCACGACGAGTGGGACTATGACGGCATCAACGAGATGATCCTCACGGATCAGAAGGTTGACGGCAAGGAGCGTCCGCTTCTGACGCACTTCGATCGTAACGGCTTCGGCTACACCCTCGATCGCGCCACCGGCGAGCTCCTGGTCGCCGAGAAGTTCGATCCGGTGGTGAACTGGGCCTCCAAGGTCGACATGGACAAAGGCTCGAAGACCTACGGTCGTCCGCTCGTCCAGGCCAAGTACTCCACCGAGCAGAACGGCGAAGATACCAACTCCAAGGGTATCTGCCCCGCGGCTCTCGGGACCAAGGACCAGCAGCCTGCTGCGTTCTCGCCCAAGACCAACCTGTTCTACGTGCCCACCAACCACGTCTGCATGGACTACGAGCCGTTCCGGGTGAGCTACACCCCGGGTCAGCCCTATGTCGGCGCGACGCTGGCCATGTACCCGGCTCCCAACAGCCACGGCGGCATGGGTAACTTCATCGCCTGGGACGGCGTCGCTGGTAAGATCAAGTGGTCGAACCAGGAGCAGTTCTCGGTGTGGTCGGGCGCTCTCGCCACCGCCGGTGACGTGGTGTTCTACGGTACCCTCGAGGGCTACCTGAAGGCCGTCGACTCCAAGACCGGTAAGGAACTGTACAAGTTCAAGACCCCGTCGGGCATCATCGGCAACGTGATGACCTACCAGCACAAGGGCAAGCAGTTCGTTGGCATCCTGTCGGGTGTCGGTGGCTGGGCTGGCATCGGCCTCGCGGCCGGCCTGACCGACCCGAACGCCGGTCTCGGCGCGGTGGGTGGCTACGCTGCCCTCTCGAACTACACCAACCTCGGTGGTCAGCTGACCGTCTTCTCGCTGCCGAACTAATCGGTCGCACGTAGCGGTAGATCAAAGGGTGCCGGCGCGGGTTTCCGCGCCGGCACCTTTATGATTAGAATTGGAAGAACAACACGCGAAACACGCGGCTCGTGAGCCGACGTGGTGTTCCTGGGAGAAACGTCGTTGTACACCATTAGCAAAGCCGTCATCCGTCCTCTCGCGGCAGCGATTGCCCTTGCGTCGGTCTCGACGCTCGCCGTGCAGGCCCAGGATGCGAAGAAGGCTGATCCGGCCCTCGCCAATCAGCTCGATCCCAACGCGTCCGAGAAGGACTCGAAGCTGATCGACAAGTTCGCGGCCGTGAAGGTCGAGGACGGAAAGTATCAGGACGCCGAGGGTCACCCGACCTATCACATCACCAATGACGGCAAGAAGTTCGACTGGTACGCCTACTCGGGCTACCGCCGCTATCATGCCGAGTGCCACGTCTGCCACGGCCCCGACGCCATGGGTTCGACCTATGCTCCGGCCTTGAAGGACTCGCTCAAGACGATCAACTACGAGGAGTTCATCGGCATCCTCGCGGGCGGCAAGCGTGACTCGCAGGCTGGCCAGGAGCGCGTGATGCCGGCCTTCGGCGATAACAAGAACGTCATGTGCTACGCTGACGATCTCTACGTCTACCTCAAGGCCCGTGCCTCCGGCGCCATGCCGCGCGTGCGCCCGACCGACAAGGAAGACAAGCCCGATGCCGCCAAGGCGGCCGAGAAGGAGTGCCTGGGCGGCTAATGACCCGCTCACGCACCCGGACACATGTCGCGCTCGCGCTCCTGCTGCTCTCGGCAGGGGCGCGACCCGCATTGGCGCAATCGCTGCCGGATCTGGTGACGACCGATACGCTGCGGGTCTGTGGCGATCCGGGCAACATGCCGTTTTCGCAGCGTAAGGAAGACGGCTTCGAGAACAAGATCGCGGCGATCATCGCTGATGAACTCAAGGTCAAGATCCGCTACTACTGGCTGACGCAGGGACCGGGTTTCGTCCGCAACACCCTCGGCACCGGCCTGTGCGACCTCATCATCGGCTCGGCCGCCGGCGGTGAACTCGTCCAGCACTCCAATCCCTATTATCGCTCCGCCTACACCCTGGTCACCCGCAAGGGTGAGTTCGACGACGTGACGCGTCTCGACGATCCGAAGCTCAAGGGCAAGTCGATCGGCGTCATCGGCGGTACGCCGCCGGTCAACCGGATGGGCGAAGTCGGCCTGATCAATGCGATGAAGGCCTACGCACCTTACCAGCTCGATCCGTCGCGCAAGCACCAGACGGTCTCGGCCGAGGTCATCGCCGATCTCGCCGAGAAGCGCATCGACGCCGCGATCCTGTGGGGACCCGCCGCCGGCTGGCTCGCCAAGCAGAGCGGCGTGCCGATGAGCGTCGTACCCCTGTTGCAGGAACCCGACCGCCCGCCGCTCACCTTCCGCATCGCGCTCGGCGTGCGGCTGGAGGAGAACGACTGGAAGCGGACACTGAACACCATCCTGCGCAAGCGTCGGACCGATATCGAGCGGATC
The DNA here is from genome assembly GCF_055231875.1 of Methylobacterium sp. Ger2507. Taxonomy (NCBI): domain Bacteria; kingdom Pseudomonadati; phylum Pseudomonadota; class Alphaproteobacteria; order Hyphomicrobiales; family Methylobacteriaceae; genus Methylobacterium; species Methylobacterium sp. Ger2507. The sequence goes on along the minus strand of NZ_JBUYVC010000001.1, from coordinate 3,882,753 downwards.
CTGCGGGATTACGACGTGCCGCTGCTGGAGGAAGAGGGCAACAAGCTCCTCGAGACCCCGGCGCCCTGAAGCGGCTCCCTCGGACCTGACGAACCACACGGGCGGCGGAGAGAATCCGCCGCCTGTGTGGTTTCCGGACTGTCCCGGCGTCTCGCAGGTTAGACGCGTTCGATTCCGGTGGGGTCGAGCTTCGCCAGGGCCTCCGTCACGGTCTCGGGGCCGATGCGCAGGTCCGGTGCGATTTCGGCGAGCGGCACCAGCACGAAGGCGCGCTCGCGCACGAAGCGATGCGGCAGCACCAGGCGCTCGTCGGAGATCGCGGCCCCCGCATAGGACAGGACGTCGATATCGATCACCCGTGGCCCCCAGCGGCGCTCGCGGACCCGCCCCATGGCCGTCTCGATGGCCAAGCCTGCCTCCAGCAGCGCATGGGGCGTCAGGGTGGTCTCGACGCCGATGGCCGCGTTCAGGAACCAGTCCTGATCGGTGTCGCCCCAGGGCGGCGTGCGGTAATTCGAGGAGCGCGCGCCCACACGGATACCCGGCGTCGCGGCGAGTCGCGCCACCGCGTCGGCCAGCGTCGCGGCCTTGTCGCCAAGATTGCTGCCGAGGCCCAGATAAGCCGCGTGCGCCAACGTGTCCGCGGCCGTCATCGGCCGCCCGCCCGCGTTCGGACGATCTCGATGGCGACACCCTCGATCACCGCCGGCACGGGAGCGCTCGGCTTGTCCACCCGCACCCGAACTTCGGTGATGGCCGGGTGCTGGCCCAGGATGTCTCCGGCAATCGCTTCGGCCAGCGCCTCGATCAGGGCGAAGCGCCGCTCGGTGGCGATGCGGGTGACGATCTCGGTGAGATCGGCATAGCTCACGGTCCGGGCGACGTCGTCGGACCGGCCGGCGGGAGAGAGATCGAGCCGGCAATCGAGGGAGATGTAGAAGCGCTGACCGAGGCGTGCCTCCTCGGCCAGGAGCCCATGATAGGCGAAGACCGCGATGCGGGTGACGAGGATGCGGTCGCTCATGCGGGCCTCCGAAGCACGGCATCGACCACCCGAAGGGCATCGACATGGGGTCGCACATCGTGGACGCGCACGATCTGTGCCCCGAGCGTCGCCGCCAGGACGTGGCTGCCGATGGAGCCGAACAGCCGGTCCACCGGGCGGGTCTCGGCATCGTGCAGGCGCCCGAGCAGCGACTTGCGCGAGACCCCGACGAGGACCGGGTAGCCCAGGGCAACGATCTCGGGCAGGCGCCGAAGGGCTTCGAGATGCTGCTCCCAGCTCTTGCCGAATCCGATGCCGGGATCGAGCACGATGTCGCGGTCCGGAATGCCGGCCGCCCGGGCGATCGTCAGCGAGCGTTCGAAAAACCGCAGCATGTCGGCCACGATGTCGATCGACGCGTCGATGCTCTCGCGGTTGTGCATCACCATCACGGGCGCGCCGTGATCGGCCGCGACCCGGGCGATGTCGGGCTCCCGTTGCAGGCCCCAGACGTCGTTGACGATGCGGGCGCCGGCCTCCAGCGCCACGCGCGCCGTCGAGGCCTTGTAGGTATCGACGGAAATCGGCACCGGCAGGCGCGGGGCGAGATCGCGGATCACCGGGAGGATGCGGGCCTGCTCCTCCTCGGCCGAGACCGGCACGTGGCCGGGGCGGGTGGATTCTCCGCCGATATCGACCAGGGCCGCTCCCTCCGCCACAAGTGCCTCGGCTTGAGCGCGCGCGGGATCGAGGTCCGCGAACCGACCGCCATCGGAAAACGAATCGGGTGTGACGTTGAGGATGCCCATCACGAGCACCCGCCGCCCGAGATCGGGCAGGAGCGTCGTCAGCGAAGCCGGCAGATCTGGGGGCACGGGACTCTCACGGTCGGAGCGGCCGGGGCGGGCACGCCGCACGATCGACCGGGATGCCGCTGTCTTTGAACGCAATGCGAGGCCGGAGCAACGCCGGAGGCAGTCGATCGCGGACCACGGCGCTCCGTCACTCCGGTCTTCGGCTCTTGCCGCGACCCCGGACGTCTGAGGGCGTTGCGGCGCATACGTGGGGCCGACATCGGGTTACGCCGACCGTTACTGGAGCGTACGCCTCTCGGGACGATCCTTCATTGTCGGCAACCACGGGCGGCACCCCGAGACGCTGGGGCACCATCCCGGGTTCTCTCGACGCGCCGACCCGCAGGGGCCGAGATTCCAGCCCGTGCGGGCGGCACCGTGCGTCCGTCAGGTCCCGCCGCGATAACAGCGGATCTCGGCCTCGGCCTGGGCCCGGCGCAGGTCGGCGACCTGGTCGTCGAACACCTTCGTCGATTTGAACTGGGTGGTGCGCTGGCCGATGCCCTGGCGCAGCGACAGCACCGTGCTGGCCTGGACGTACTTGTCGTAGGACAGCAGCGACGCGAGGGCATCGAGGGAGCAGGAGCAGCGCGACAGGGATTCGCGGGACTGCCCGTTGGCGGCCATGCAACCGAAGATGTAATCGGCGCGCGCCTCGGTGGGATAGTCGTTCTCGAGCTCGGCGGCGGCCAAAGGTCCGGCCAGGAACGCGACGGCGCAGGCCCCGGCGGCCACGCCGCGGGAGAGCTTAACCAGCGTTCTGATCATAGGTCAGGTTCTCTTGCAGGAGTTCGCCGCCTTCGGCGTTCTTGGACGAGGCTTCGATCGAGACCAACTCGCCCGGGACCGCGTCGGACGTGACGAAGGTATAGGTCAGGTTCTCGAAGCCACGCATACGCTCCTTCATCTTGTCGCCGACGAAGGGCTGGGTCGTGATGCGCCAAGCGTCCACCTTCCGGCCTTTATAGTCGACCTGCGTCGGCGTCACGGTGGCGTTGTCGCGCAGGCCCTTGCGGATCGCGTTCTTGATGTAGCGCGGGTTGGCCATCAGCACGCGGGCGAGATCCATCAGGTGATGCTCGAGGAAGAGCGTCATCACCGGGTTGCCCGGCATGTCCTCGAACGGGCCGGCCGGGAAACGGTTGGCCCCGGAGAACATCTGCACCCGGATGTTGCGGTTCTCGGCGGCGTTGCCCGGCTCGATGCCGAGCTTGATGGTATCGTCGAGGGGCGGTCCGAACGGCCCCTTCGAGATGCCGCTGCGGCGCAGGTAGGTGTAGGTCAGGCTCGTTCCGGGCGGGACATTCTTCATCTGCGGCTGCTCGAAGAGCAGGTCCGAGGCATTGGGCGCCGTCGTGGTGTTGGTCTTGGTGACGGCAGGCACCTCGGGGCTCGCGGGCGTGGCCGGCGCGGTCTGGGCGAGGGCGGGTGCGCCTGCGAGCATCAGCAACGCGGCAAGTGTGACGGGCTTCAAAGCGGCGCTTCCTCATTCAGCGGCGTACGCACATTGGGCTGCACGTTACTGCCGATGGTCCGGTAGACGTAATCGGGCGGGGTCTCGGCCGCCTCTTCGACGGCGAGGTCCCGCACCTTGGCGTGGAGAGGCGAGAGCGAGCAGGCCGGGTCGGTCGCCGCCGCATCCCCGGCGAGTGCCAGGGCCTGGCAGCGGCAGCCGCCCCAATCCTTCTCCCGCCGGTCGCAGGAGCGGCAGGGCTCCTGCATCCAGTCCGTACCCCGATAGGCCGTGAAAGCCGGCGAATGCGCCCAGATATCCCCGAGCGAATGATCGGACACGTACCAGAATTCGAGGTTCGGGATCGTCTCGGCCGCGTGGCACGGCAGCACCTTACCCTGCGGCGTCACGTTCATGAGCTTGCGGCCCCAGCCGCCGGCGCAGGCCTTGGGGTATTTCGCGTAGTAGTCCGGCACCACCAGATCGATGACGAGCTGCCCCTTGAGGCGCTCGCGAGCGGCCTCGACGATCCGGATCGAGCGATCGACCTCGGCCTTGTTCGGCATCAGGGCGGCGCGGTTCGCGTAGGCCCAGCCGTAATACTGGGTGTGGGCGACCTCCAGGCGCTTGGCCCCGAGCTTGACCGCGAGGTCGATGAAGCCCTCGACCTCGTGAATGTTGCCCCGGTGGATCACTGAATTCAGCGTCAGGGGCAGGCCGAGCTGGGTCACCCGCTCGGCGAAGGCGAATTTCTGCGGCTGGGCGTTCTTGAGGCCGCCGATCTTCTCGGCGTTGGCGGCATCGACGCCCTGAACCGAGAGCTGCACGTGGTCCAGACCTACGTCATACAAGGCGTCGAGCTTGGCGAGCGCGCCGCCGACGCCGGAGGTGATGAGGTTGGAGTAGAGCCCGAGCTTGGCGCAGGTCTGGGTGATCTCGACGATGTCGTTGCGGGCCGTCGGCTCGCCGCCGGAGAGATGGACATGGAGCACGCCGAGGCCCGCCGCTTCCGTCAGCACCCGCTGCCACGTGGCGGTGTCGAGTTCGCCTGAGCGCCGATCGAGTTCGAGCGGATTCGAGCAATAGGGACAGCGCAGGGGGCAGCGATGGGTGAGCTCCGCAAGGAGCCCGACCGGTGCGGGCAGAGTCGGGACGTTCGGCGTGATCGCGTTCATCGCTCCAGAACCCGTTTCGTGGCCAGATCGTTCAGCATCACGAGGATGTCGGCCTCGATCACGGCGGGGTCCGCCGTGAACTTATCGCCGAGCAGGGTGGCGATGTTGCGCACGCTGCGCTGGCCGTCGACCAGTTCGAGAACCGCCACCGCGTTGGCGTCGAGGTCGAAGGTTCGCTCGGGCGCCAGCAGGACGTACTGATCGCGCACGGCGTCATGGCGCAGGCGCACGCCGCGCGGCAGGCGCGGCACGTCGTGGGCCGTGATCGTGCCGGTGCCGGCCGCCTGAGAGATCGCCTGCTCCTGCACCAGGCCGGCGCCCGGCGTCCAGGCATCCGGCGGAATCATGCCGGGGGCGACGTAGGCGAAGTACAGGGCGTCGAGCTGAGTCCACAGCACGTTGCACTTGAAGGTCAGGGCGTCCATCGCCTGACGCTGCAACGCCGGCGTGGTGGCGTGCTCCTTGACATACGCGATGGCAAAGTCGGCATCCCGCGGCGCCTGGGTCAGACGCTTGTCGAAATAGGCCAGCGTGTCCTTGGTGATGAAATCGTAGTTCTTCAGCATCCCGGCGACGCGCTCGGAGATGATGGTCGGCGAGAACATCTCGGTCAGCGAGGAGGCGATGGCCTCCAGCAGCGAACGCTCCTTCACGAAATGCACGTAGGCGTCGACCGAGAAGCGGGTCGCCGACAGGATCCCTTGCGTGGATTCCACGTAGTCGCGTGCGAAGCCGACGCCCTCGGCGAGCTTCAGCCAACGTTCGATGCCGCCATCGCCGGGCGCATCGCCGTCATGATCGACGATGCGCTGGCGCCAGACCCGGCGCAGGGACGCGTCGGTCATGCGAGCCAGCACGGCGGCGTCCTTCACCGGGATCATCGCCTGGTAATAGTAGCGGTTGAGCGCCCAGGCCCGGACCTGATCCTTGTTCAGCTTACCGTCGTGCAGCAGGCGATGAAACGGGTGCAGGTTGTGGTAGCGGCGCGCGCCGATGTCGCGAAGCGCCGCCTCCAATTCCTCAGGCGAGAGCAGGCGCTGCGCCTCGTCGGTCTTCGGGGTCGGAAAGGGCGCGGTCATGGCGTGGCTCGCGGATCTGCGGGGTCGATTTTAGGAACTTTTCTTATCCCTTGCGGACCGAGCCGTGAAGGGATCGGCTCAGATCACGCAATTCAATCGGACACAATGTATGGTGCCGGCACTAAATTGCCAGCCGCACGCGTCACGAAAGGTCGAGCGTCAAACCGTCATGGGCCACGGTCCAGCCCGCGGCCTCGATGCGGCGGCGCTCGTCTGAGCCTTCCACCAGCACCGGATTGGTGTTGTTGATGTGAACGAAGACCCGGCGCCCGATCGCCACGTCGGCGAGCGCCGCGATGGAGCCGCCCTCGCTGGTCATGGGCACGTGACCCATGCGCCAGCCGGTCTTGGTGCCGACACCGGCCCGGATCATGTCGTCGTCGAGGAGGACGGTTCCGTCGAACAGCAGCGCCTCGACACCGCCGATGCGGGCCTTCAGCCCCTCGGTGACGCGGGCACAGCCGGGGATGTAGGCGAGGCGGCGCCCGTTCGATTCGATCATCGCCCCCACGGTGGTCTCGGTCTCGGCGCCGAGTTCCAGGGTCTCGTCCTCGAGCCAGAGCGGCACCTTGCCGGGTACGGCGAACAGCGTCACCGTCAGGCCGGGCACCGGCTCGAAACTGCGGTCGAGGGCGATCGGTTCGCGCGCGACCACGCCCGACGCCATCACGTCGAAGACCCGGTTGGCATTGACCGAGTCGAGGATGCCGGCGGTGCCGTAGAGCGTGAAGGGCTGCCCCTCGCGCAGCGTCAGCAGCCCGGCGACGTGGTCGACGTCGCCGTTGGTCAGCAGAACCGCGTGGATCGGCGAATGGCGCAGGCCTTCGCGCGGATGCATCGCGGGATTGTCGAACAATTGCTGGCGGATATCCGGGGAGGCGTTCACCAGGAGCCAGCGTTCCCCATCGGGGGAGACGGCGATGCTCGACTGGGTCCGCGGCCTGACGCGGGTGGCGTCCTCACGGGCGAGGGCGCAGATCGGGCAGCGGCAATTCCACTGGGGAAGGCCGCCGCCCGCGGCCGAACCGAGGATCAGGACATGCATGGGGAAACCGACGCTGCCTCAAGAACCCTCGGGTTCAACGAATCTCAGTTGCGAGAGATCAGTTGAAGGTGTCGATCTCGGCGGACTCGTAGCTGGTGACTTCCATGCCGACGCAGATCTCGGAAACGATGGGGGCAGCCCAGGTCATGGTGTTTCTCCTGAAGGTTTCTTCTGAACGTCAGCAGCATCCCGATCCCATAAGAAGATCGTAAGACACTGACGGCGCAGTGGTTTCTGTCGCCGGAGTGATATCGACAATTTGGCTCGGCAGTTCAAGCGCTAAATTGCCGGTTTCTCCCATCGACCCCTGCGAATCCGTGGCCGACGTTAACGCGGGGTGCCGCCTCGGTGCCGGAAATCCGGGCTCAGTGCCGGAAATCCTGACCTTTCAGGTCCAGCATGAAGCCCCGTCCCCGGACGGTGACGATGACCGGACCGCCGAGGCGGACGAAGTCGGAGAGCTTCGTTCGAAGGTAACCCACGTAGACATCGACGACATTCAGCGACAGGCCGCCCTGGCCGGCCCAGAGCTTGTCGAAGATGTCGCCCCGCGTCACCGGATGGTTGGCGTTGTCCATGAGCAGGGCGAGCAGTTCCGCCTCGCGGGGGGTGAGGCGCGCCGTCGCATCCAGGAATCCGACCTGCCGGATGTTGAGATCGAGGACGAGCTTCCCGGCCGTCACGATGGTGCGTGGCTCCTCCGACGCCTTGCGGCGCAGGAGATGGGTCTGGAGCCGGGCCAGCAATTCGTCGAAGACGAAGGGCTTCACGATGTAGTCGTCGGCGCCGAGCGCCAGCCCCTCGGCCCGGTCGCGGACCTCGTCGCGCGCCGAGAGGAAGAGAATCGGTCCCGGATAGCCGCCTTCGCGCAGCGAGCGGCAGACATCGTGGCCCGACCCGTCCGGCAAGGTGATGTCGAGCACCACGGCTTCAGGTGAATCGGCCCGAGCCGCCGCCAGGGCGTCGTCGACGCAGCCGGCGACGCCGACCGAGAAGCCCTCGGCCTCGAGTCCCCGGGCCAGCATGGCGCGGATGTCGCTGTCATCCTCCACGATCAATACGCGCGTCATGCCGCGGTCTCCTTTCCGACCCGATCCGGGCCGTCCTGATGCTGCGTCCCGGGATCGGATTCGGTCACGGCGGAGTCCATGACCGGCAATTCGAGGGCGACCTGAGCGCCCCGGCCGTCGGGTCCGCTACGCAGGTGGATCGACCCATCATGGCGCTCCACCACCCAGCGCGCCAGGGCCAGACCGATGCCGAACCCCGTTTCGCCCGACGGGCTCTCGCGGCGGAAGCGCTCGAACAGCCCATCGCCGAGATCGGGGAAGCCCGGCCCGTCATCCGTGATCGTCACCACGCCGCGCAATCCCTCAACCGCCGCCAACGCCACGGTCACGCGCGTGAGCCCGGTGGCGTGGCGCAGGGCGTTGTCGATCAGGCTCTCGATCACCTGGCGCAGCCACTCCCGGTCGGCGAGCAGCCTGGGGTCGTGGCCGGAGGGGGCCAGGCTCAGCGCCACGCGCCGGCGCGCGGCCTCCGACGCCATGCCGTCGACGGCGTCGGACAGGATCGCCGCGACGGCGACCGGGCGCCGGTCCAGTTCGATCTGGCCGGATTCCGAGCGGGCGACCCGCAGCAGATCCTCGACGCGGCGCTGCAGACGCAGGGCCCGCTTGCGGATGGTGGCGAAGACCGGACCGAAATCGACCTGACGCCCGGCCGAGCGGGCGGCGATGTCGCACTCGCCCAGGATCACCGTGAGGGGCGTGCGCAGCTCATGGCTGACATCGGCGAAGAAGCGCCGGCGCGAACGGTCCACCGCCTCCAGGCGGGCATTGGCCGCGCGCAGGTCGAGCGTACGGGCCGCAACGGTGTCCTCGAGCGAGGCCCGGTCCGCCGCGAGCCGGCCCTCGCGCCGGGCCAGACGGGCGGCCATGCGGTTGAAGTTCGCCACCAGCAGGCCGAGCTCGTCCCGGGTCGCCACCGACAGGCGGGTGTCGAGTTCGCCGCGCCCGACCGCGCTGGCGGCGCGGCGCACCGCCTCGATCCGGGCCAACACCGGCCGGGTCACCGCCCGGTAGAGCAGCAGCACGAGGGCGAGGGCCCCCGCCACGGCGGCGAGGGAGGCGATCCGCAGGGTACCGGACAGGGCGCGCGCCGCGTCGGAGCCGGCGATCATCGAGCGGCGCTCGACCTCGATAAGGAAAGAGAGGGGCTGGCCCGTCATGGCCCCGAAGCCGTTGAGGGCACCCCGGATCGCCGCCCGGCGGGATTCATCCTCGGACTGGCGCAGCACCTGCGTCACCTGCCGGTCAAGCACGGCGCGCGCCGCGCGCAGCTGGGCCAGGGGCCGGGTGCGGGCGGCATACTGGGTTCGGTCGAGGCGATCGTCGCTCGCCGCGATGCTGCGCCCCAGGGCTTCGTCGACCGCCACCAGGGCGCGGTCCACATTGGCGCGCGCCACCGCGAGTCCCTCCGGCTGCGCGTCCGGGTTGCTCACCGCCTCCAGGGCGGCGAGCCCGTACTGGGTCATGCGGCCGGAGAGTTCGACCAGGAGTTCCAGGCGCCCCTGCGCCGCCAGCGTCCGGTCGATGGTGCGCTCGGCGGCGCTGATCGAGGCGAGGACGCCGATGGCCGCCAGGACGACGAGGAGCGCGGTGCCCCCGAGCAGCAGGGCGAATCGGACCTTCAGCGAGCGCATGGTGGTGCCGACATCGTCCTACCCGATCGTCTTACCGAACCGCTTTGCCAAATCGTCCCGAGATGTTTCCCAGGGCCTCACCAGGACTGCACTGCCATCCCTGCCTGCCTGATCATCCCGTCTGCTCCGGCGATCTTGCGAACAACATCGCGGATGCAGGTTCTGTAGGCTCAGGGTCGGCTCCGTTGCAAGCGCTACCGTGTGGGAGCGTCATCCCGTGGAAGCGTCCCGGCGCGGACAGGAGATGCGGGAAGCGCGGGCGTCCCGGTCACAGGTCGCGCGGCTGGCTGCCCCGGACGGCACAGCGCCACTTGGTCACCTGCCATTCGGGATGGTCCGCCTGCCACTTGGCGATGGCGCTCTGGGAGTTGCGCAGGCAGATGTTCGGGCTGCGCGCTTCGAACGACAGGTCGATCTTGTCCTCGCGGCACTGCGAGGGCTGCGACAGGAGGCAGATCGAGAGCAGAATGAGCATCGGGAAGCCGGGTTCGCGCTGCGGAAACGCGGAACGCCGGCACTATGCTGCCGCCCGCGGTGGCAGAAAGTCGACCGATCGGGAGGATTGTGCAAGTCCGGATGGCGATTGGCCCCGGATCGCCCCCGGCTCGACCGAGGGCGAGGGGATCGGCGCATTCCGCCGGGCCGCCCCGGCAGGCGAGCCCGGACGGCGGTCGACGGCCTCAGGCCGTCACCCAGAGCTCGCCCTTGCCGAGGGTCGCGAGATCCCCCGAGTAGCGCGTCAGGGCTCCGGCGGCGAGATCCGCATGGGCGGGGCTGAGGGGCCGCAGGGCGCGGGCGAGGAGGCGCAGGAACACGAGATCGTGCGAGCCGGTCTCGACGAAGCTGGGGCTGAGCGCCCCGACCGCGCCGGTCAGGATGGTGCCCCTGCGCATGCCGAAGCCCGGATGATCGCCGAGACTCGTCGCCGCGATGGTGCCGGCGATCATCCGCGCGCCCGCATGGGCGCCCGCCCGGCCGACCAAGATGAGTCCGCGCCGCATGCGGTCGCCGAGATAGTCGCCGGCGCTGCCGCGGATCACCAGGGTGGCACCGTCGAGACCGGCCTTGGCGGCGTAGACCGCACCGCCGGCATGGTCGCCGGCATCGCCCTCGATGGTAATCGTACCGCCGGTGGCGCCCGAACCCGCGAAGGGGCCGGCCGAACCGGTCACCGTCACCGAGCCGCTGCTCATGCCTTCGCCGAGGCGCTGTCCGACATCGCCGGTGACGCGGATGGAACCGCCGCTCAGCGACGCGCCGACCCGGTCGAGGCGCGACGAGCCCCCCTCGATGACGAGTTCGTCCGAGCCGTCGAGGGCGAGCGTGAAGCAGTCGCCCAGGGTCAGGCCGCGCCGGCCGGTGCCGACGGGGAGCCTGGCCGCCTCGGCCTCGGTCAGGCCGCTGAGCGCCAGCGGATTGACGTGCAGGAAGTCGAGCCGCTCCGGCGGCTCCTGGCGCAGGGTGAGGGTGCTCATGCCGCTCCAGCCTCGCTGCCCGGCTCCTTCGAGAGCAGGTTCTTCAGGTGATAATGGTGGCGGCCGAGATTGCCGCCGTAATTACCGGCCGTGACGGCCACCAGCCCGTGCGCCGCACCGACTTCAGTGGCCGCATGCAGGGCCGCGCGCATCGATTCCGCCACCGCATCGGAGGTCAGCGCGTCGATGACGATCTCCAGGACGACGCCGACCTCGGCCGAGAGTTCAGTGCCGGCCCGGCCCTTGAGGGTCGGGCAGTAAGCATCGTTGGTCGAGGCCATCATGCCCTTGGTGCGGGCGCCCACCTTCGAGCCGGAGCGGACGATGCCGCCCGGGAAAGGCAGGATCGCGCCCGAAACCGAACGGGCGGCCTCGACCGCGATCTCGGCGACCTTCAGGGTGTCGGCGTGCTTGCGCCCGAGGAACAGCAGGTTGCCGCCGCCGACCGCGCCGTCCACCGCGCGGACGAAGTCCTCGCACAGGAACTCGCCGTCCATGACGGGGATGCGCCAGTAGCGGCGGGCCTTGCCGGTGACCGGGTCGGTCAGGCGCTTGGCCACCGCGAAGCCGTCGCCGAAATAGCGGATCGCGCCCCCGAGCTTGATCTTCGTGGGGCCTTCCACGCCGGCGTAGCAGGCGGTGCCCGGGCAGGTGAGGATGCACTGGCCGACGCGTTTGAGGAGCTGGTCCTTGAGGCCGTTCGGCTCGAAGCCAAACAGCAGCACGCGCACGCCGGGGCGCCCGTCCGGGGTTTCCTCCGGAGACAGCTCGCAGTCGATTCCGGCCTCGGCGCCGCAGCCGATCACCGAGGTGGCAAAGCCCGTCATCACGGTGGCGGCGATCATCGCCCACTTGGCCGTGTCGTTGGTGATGATGATCGCCGTTCCGGCGACGTCGAACGCCTCCGCGAAGGTGTCGATCACCGGAATGCCGTTGAGGGTGAGGTCCGTCATCTCAGTCACCGGTCCTCACGCGTTGCGCGGAGCGCACATCCGATTTCGTTCATGACCGACATGCGACCTCCGCGAACACGTCCGGTTTCGGGAAGGCCTCGTCCGGCACCGCGAAGCTCTTCAGGCCCGTGCCGAAACGGTCCTGCAGATAGGTTTCGGAGCGGGCCACCATCGCCTTGTCGGACTCGACGGCGAGTTCGAGGGTGCGGCCGGAGCGCCAGGCCACCACCTCGCCGTCCTCCACGATGGTCTCGCCGTCCTTGAGCACCAGCTTGGCGCGGGCGAACATGGCGGTGCGGTTCGGGTCGTCGCGGTAGATCGCGACGTCGGCCCGGGCGCCCTCGCGCAGGTGGCCGCGATCGGCGAGCCCGAGCAGCTTGGCCGGCCCCGAGCGCGTCAGCTGGGCGATCTCGGAGAAGCTGTACTCGCGCTCGATGGCACAGAGGCCGGAGCGCTCGGCAATGACCTTGTGCAGGCTGGCGATCTCGCGGTCGCGCTCCTCCTTGTCCATCAGGAAGTGGATGATGCGCGGGTAATCGGTGAACGGGCCACCGTTGGGGTGGTCGGTGGTCAGGATGGTGCGCTCCGGCTCCTTGGACAGCAGCATCAGCTCGAGGCCGATCGCCCATTGCAGGGAGCTCACGGGGCCGCGCGGCTTATACAGGAACGGCACCACGCCACCGCCCTCCGCATCCCCCGCGTTGACGATCCACTTCTTCGGGTTGGCGCCCTTGCGGCCGGCGAACTGGCGCAGGATGTCCAGCGAGATCGTCACGGTCTGGCCAAAAGCGACCTGGCCGACGTCGTAGGTCGCGTTGGGGTGCGCCTCCATCGCCTCGGTGATGCGCTCGGCCGCCGAGCGGAAGCCGCCGGTCAGCGGATTCTCGGGGTCGGCGACGCCGTAGCCGTAGAACTGGGCGTGGGCGAAGTGGATGCGCCGCCCTTCCGCCGCCTCCAGGGTCGCGACGAACGACTCGTCCGCGCCCGGGATGCCGAGATTGTTACAGTGGACGTGCAGCGGGTGCGGCACGCCGATCTCCTCGACCGCGTCGAGGAGGGCGCCCATGATCTTGCGCGTCGACAGGCCGTAGACCGGGATCTCGTCGTCGAGGCTGAGCTTCAGCATCCCGTCCTTGAAGGCCGAGGCGCCGCCCGCGTTGATGCACTTCACGCCGAGGCCGCGCGAAGTCGCCACCGAGAGGGCAACGAGATCGCGCACCGCGGCCTTGCCCTCACGCTCCCGCAGGAGCTGGAGCAGGTGGTCGTCGTTGCCCATCACCGTCAGGGCGCCGCGATCGAGGAGCGGGATGTCGGCGAGTTCGAGCTGGGTCGCCAGGGCGTTGGCGGGCGGCATCGCCGGCTCGACCGCGAGGGTGTAGCCCATCCGGGCGTAGTTCGCGCCGATCCAGGCGGCCGAGCCGCCCGCATGCGCGAACGGATGACCCTCGGGTGCGGCCTCGCTGGCGTAGAGCTCGGGCAGCAGCAGGCGGCTCATCACCACGTTGCCGCCGGCGATGTGCGAATGAACCTCGACGCCGCCGGCCATCACCACGCAGCCGGTGGCGTCGATGGTGCGGTCGGGCGCACGGTCCGAGGCGGGCACCACGCGCCCGTTCTCGATCCAGACCTCGCCGACCGCGTCGCGGCCGGCCGTCGGGTCGACGACCCGGCCTCCGTGAATCCGGATCAGCATGCGGCGGCCTTCTTCTGCATGAGGCGTTCGTGAATGGCGGTGAGGATGCCGGCCGCGCTCAGTTCGGCCGTCGGGCCGGGTGCCGGCGCATAGGTGATCGCCGCCCGGCGCTCGTCCCACAGGGCTCCGCCGGCGCTCTCACCGGGGACGCCCACGGCGAAGACCACGTCGGCGACGTCGCCGCCGGCCTCCGGGCTGCCGACGCCCACGATGGCGACGCTGGGCAGGGTGCCGAGCCAGTCGGGGCGCGGGGCGGGCAGGGAGGCGAGCCACAGGGCCGCATCGGCCTCGCCGGCGGCGATCTGGCGGGCGCTGTCGAAGCGCCAGGGATCGTGCTCGGGCACATGACGGCCGAACCCGACGCGGGGGGCCTGGCCGGTGGTCCAGGCGGCAAGCTGCAGCAGGGCGCGACCCTGGAACGGATCAGCCAGGGGCAGGCCGAAGAAACGCGTGACCTCGTTGAGATCCTTGATCATGCCCTGGAGCATCTCGACGCCGAGTTCGCCGATCTCGGCCGGGTCGTACAGGACGACGCCGTACTGAGCGGCGGCGAGGCGCCGGGCCAGATCGGCATAGGCCGCCTCGCCGGCGAGGTTGCCCTTGAGGAAGGCGCGCAGGTGCGCCACCGAGACGGCGAGGCCGCCGGCCTCCGCCGGGTAGGCCACGTGCCGGGTGGCGCCGTTGCGCGGACCACCCAGGGACAGGATCACCCGTTCGGCGCCGGCGGCGCGGCCCCGCGTCGCCTGCGTGCCGGCGATGTCCTGCACGATGGGACGGTCCCACGGGGCGTTGCCCACGATGAGGACCGCATCGGCCCGGCCGACCGCCTCGGCCGGCGTCGTCGTCATGGCCCCGGTGCGGCTGAGGGCTCCGAGTTCGGCATAGAGGCTCGGGCCGGCCACGGGATCGACGGAGGCGCCGAGGGCGTCGGCGAGGTGGTACGCGGCGCGCACCGCGCTCAACTCGGCGCAGAGCCCCGCCAGGACAGCATTCTGCGCCGAAGCGAGGAGCGTGGCGGCGGCCTCCACCGCCGCGTCCGCGTCCGTCGCACCACCCTTCACCCAGGCCGCCATGCGTTGCACCTTGGAAAATCGAGGGCCCGGCGCGCACCGTGTTCGGCGTCGCGCACGGCGGGACTGAGCCAGTCCATGTCGTTGGGGCGGCACGTTTGCATCGCGGCCGCTTTCCAGGCAACCCCCCCGGACCCCTTCGGGCGAATCAGGGTCCCGGCGCCGCGCCGGAAGATTTGACCGATGCGCTTGCGACGGGTCGCCGCTCCGTGGGAGAAGCCGCCGGGCGCAAGGGTCGCGGCCCGGGGTCATCACCGAGGGGTCGTGACCGAGGAGTCGTGGCGGAAGAGTCGTGGCGGAGGAGTCTTGGCGGAAGCGTCATGGCTCGCCGAGTGATCCGAGGCACGAGGTCGGATGGGACAGGACCGCGTGGGACAGGGACGTGTCACGATGGAGGGACTCGACGTGATGCGGCCGACGAGCGGACCGGGCGCAGCCGCTGCCGGCCTGCGCGTCCATGCCCCGGCCCGTCTGCATTTCGGGTTTCTCGACCTGCATGGCGGCCTCGGCCGGCGCTTCGGCAGCATCGGCCTCGCCCTCGACGCCCCCGCCGTGGACCTCACGGCGCGGCCGAGCGACCGCCTCGACGTCACCGGGCCGGAATCGCGCCGTGCGGCAGCCTACGCCCTGGCGGCGGCGACCCATCTCGGCATCCCCGGTCACGCCGCGCTCACCATCGACTCCGCCATTCCCGCCCATGCGGGCTTCGGCTCGGGCACGCAGCTCGCGCTCAGCGTCGCGGCGGCGCTCGCCGGCCTCGCCGGGCGCCCCTTCGCGCCGGAGGATTTCGCCGACGCCCTCGACCGGGGCAACCGGTCGGGCGTCGGCCTTGCGGCCTTCACCCAGGGCGGCCTCATCGTCGACGGCGGGCGCGACCCCGAGGGCAACCCGCCCCCGGTGATCGCCCGGCTGGCCTACCCGGAGGCCTGGCGCGTCGTGCTGATCCTCGACACCGGCATGACCGGCGTCCACGGCAGCCGCGAGGTCGCGGCGTTCCGCGATCTGCCGCGCTTTCCGGAGGCCCAGGCCGCCGAGATCTGCCGTATCGTGCTGATGCAGGTGCTGCCGGCGGCCGTCACCGCCGAACCGCTCGGGTTCGGGTCCGGCATCACCCGGATCCAGCAGCTGATCGGCGACCATTTCGCCCCGCACCAGGGGGGACGCTTCGCCAGCCCCGCCGTGGCCGAAGCCCTCGCGGCGATCGCGGCGGAGGGCGTGGCCGGCTACGGCCAGAGCTCATGGGGGCCGACCGGCTTCGCCCTGATGCCCTCGGAAGCGGAGGCGCGCGCCCTCGTGGCCCGGCTGGAGCGGCCCGGTGCCTTGAAATTCCTGATCGCCCGCGGGCGCAACACCGGCGCGTCGGTGACGACGCTTTAAGACGAAGCCCGCTAAACCGAAGCTTCGGGGCACCCGGACCGGGTCGCCTTTGACAATTCGACGCCTCGGCGCACGATCGGGCCGCGTCACAGCATGAAGGGAGTCCGACGATGGCCCGCTCGATCCTGCACATGATCACGCCCCTGAAGCATATGAGCCCGTTCGACGTGAACATGGCGGCGGATGCGGGCTTCGAGACGATCGCGACCTACACCAACGCCACGCTCGCGGACGTGACGACCCTGGTTCAGGACTCGATCTTCTCGCGCAGCCCGCAGGACGGCGTCCGCACCGGCATCTTCATCGGTGGCAAGAACGCCGAGGACGCCCTCGACATGGTCGACCGGGCCAAGAAAGCCCTGGTGCCGCCCTTCGCCAACCACATCTTCGCCGACCCCGCCGGCTCCTTCACCACCGGTGCCGCGATGGTGGCCGAGGTGACCCGCGCCCTGAAATCGAAGTTCGACACCGGCCTCGAGGGCAAGCGCATCGTGATCTTCGGCGGTGCCGGCGTCGTCGCCTATGTCGCCGCCGTGATCGGCGCCCTCCACGGCGCCAACGCGGTGATCGTCGGCCATGACGGCGAGGAGCGTGTCAGCAAGATTGCCAACACCATGCGGTGGCGCTTCGGCGTCGAGGTCGAGGCCGTGGACGGCTCCACCGTCGCCGCCCGACGCGCCGCGATCGGCAAGGCTGACGTCATCCTGTCGGCCGGCCCGGCCGGCATCCCGATCCTGACGGCGGAGGATCTCGAATCCGCCCCGAACCTGCTCGTGGCCTCGGACGTCAACGCCGTGCCGCCGGCGGGCATCGCCGGCATCGACGTCAACGCCGTCGACGTGCCGCTGCCCACGGGCCGCGGTGTCGGCATCGGCGCGCTGGCGGTCGGCAACGTCAAGTACCAGACCGAATCCCGCCTGTTCCGCCGCATGCTCGACGCCGACGAGCCCCTCTGCCTCGATTTTCGCGATGCCTACACGCTGGCCGTCGAGGTGGCGGGCTGAGAGCGGGCCAATCGGAGCCGGGTGCCGGACGGACCCTCCTCATCGCGGCCCAGTCCGGCCGGGCCCTGGCCCAGGCGGCCCGGCGGGCGGGTCTGCGGCCCCTCGTCCTCGACCTGTTCGGCGATGCCGACACGCAGGCGCTCGCCGAGGGCTACCGCCAGGCCGAGGGCCGCTTCGGGGCCGGGCTCGCGGGTGATGCCCTCGTCGCCCGCTTGGACGAACTCGCGTCCCTCGGATCGGACAAGCCCCTCGGCATCGTGCTGGGCAGCGGCTTCGAGGCGGCGCCCGCGCTGATGCGGGCCATCGCGGGTCGCTACCTTCTCCTCGGCGCCGGCCCGGATTGCGTCGGTGCGCTGAAGGACCCGCTCGCCTTCGCGGCCCTGTGCCGGGCGCACGGCGTGCCGCACCCGGCCGTCACCCGCGACCCCGTTCCGGACCGGTCCGCCTGGCTCCTCAAGCGGGCCGGGGGCTCGGGCGGCACCCATATCCGCCGGGCGACCGCCGGTGCAGCGCCGCCCGGTGCCTATTTTCAGGCCCGGGTGCCGGGCCGCGCCATCGCAATCTCGGTCCTGGCGGCCGGCGGCGCCGTCCGGGTGGTGGGCGTCACCGAGCAATGGTGCGCCCCGTCTCCCGTGCATCCCTTCCGCTATGCCGGCGCCCTGGAGCGCGGCCGCCACGAACCACCGATCCTCGAGCCCCGCCTGCAGGCGGACATCGTCGCAGGCGTGACCCGCCTCGCGGCGGCGACCGGCCTCACGGGCCTCGCCAGCGCCGACTGCCTCGTCGACGGCGAGGCCTGGTGGCTGACCGAGATCAATCCGCGCCCGGGGGCGACCCTCGACGTGCTCGACCGGCGCGCGACACCCCTGCTCGGCCTGCATATCGCCGCGAGCCTCGGCCACCTCGGCGATCCCGAACCCGCACCGGTGGATGCGGCGGCGTCCGAAATCTGCTACGCGGCCAGCGGCTACGCGCCGATACCGCCGATCACCTGGCCGGATTTCGTGCGCGACCGCCCAAGACCCGGCACCACGGTGGCGCGCCACGCGCCCCTGTGCACCCTGTTCGCCACAGGGCCGGACTCGGCCGCCACGAGAGCGATGTTGCGAGGCCGGGCCGCCGAATTGCGGACCCAGCTCGCCCTGACGGAGGGACACCCATGACCACGAGCCCGAGCGGCGCGAAATTCCCGTTTCCGAGCGTCAACGCTCTGACCGCTCCCCTGGTGGAGCGGCTGGTCGCCGATGCCGAGGCCCTGCGCCTGTCCGTGACCACCGAGAACGGCGCCCGCATGGTCGATGCCGGCGCCACCGTGCGCGGCTCCATCGAGGCCGGCCGCCGCATCGCCGAGATCTGCCTCGGCGGCCTCGGTACTGTCTCGATCGCGCCGTCCGGCCCGATCGCGTCCTGGCCCTATTCGGTCATCGTGCACGCCGCCGATCCAGTCATCGCCTGCCTCGGCAGCCAGTATGCCGGCTGGTCGCTGGCCGACGAGACCGGGGATTCGGGCTTCTTCGCCCTCGGCTCCGGCCCCGGCCGCGCCGTCGCAGTGGTGGAGGACCTCTACGGCGAGCTCGGCTACAAGGATTCCGCGCAGCAGACCGCCCTGGTGCTGGAAGCCGCCGGCGGCCCGCCGGCCTCCGTCATCGCCAAGGTGGCCGAGGCCACCGGCCTGGCGCCTGAGCAGCTCACCTTCATCTACGCCCCGACCCAGAGCCTGGCCGGCTCGACACAGGTCGTCGCCCGCGTGCTCGAAGTCGCCCTGCACAAGGCCCACACGGTCGGCTTCGATCTGCACAAGATCGTGGACGGCATCGGCACCGCCCCGCTCTCGCCGCCGCACCCGGATTTCATCCAGGCCATGGGCCGCACCAACGACGCCATCATCTACGGCGGCCGGGTGCAGCTCTTCGTCGAAGCCGACGAGGCCGATGCCCAGCAGCTCGCCGAGCAGATCCCGTCGTCGAATTCCGCCGACCACGGCGCGCCCTTCGCCGACATCTTCTCCCGGGTCAACGGCGACTTCTACAAGATCGACGGCGCCCTCTTCAGCCCCGCCGAAGTCATCGTCACCTCGGTCACCACCGGCAAGAGTTTTCGCGGTGGCAAGCTGATGCCGGAGCTGGTCGAGGCGTCGTTCCGGTAAAGCGCCGATGCATGAACCCTCCCCCTTTGCGGGGGAGGGTGGTCGCGGAGCGACCGGGAGAGGGGCCACATCCTCTCCGAATCTGGCCCACCCCTCTCGCGGGATTCAGTCCCGGCCCGACCCGCCTGACGGGCCACCGTCTCCGGCGGTGGGGAGACGGGATCGACGTCGAGGTTTACGAAGAACAATGCGGATCGGGCTCGCGGCCGATAACGGCAACTGGCACAAGGCGCGCTTGAAGGCCGCCCTCGAACAGCTCGGCGCCGAGCCGGTGCTGTTCTCCCTGGCGGACGTCGCGGTGGTGACCGGGGGCCCCGAGCCCCTGCGGGTGCCGGGTTTCCAGACCCTGCCGGACGGCGTCCTCCTGCGCACCATCGCGGGCGGCACCTTCGAGGCGACCACCCTGCGCCTCGGCGTCCTGCACGCGCTGGCTGCCACCGGCACCACGCTGTGGAATTCCCCCGGCGCCATCGAGCGCTCGGTCGACAAGGCGATGACCAGCCTGCTGATCGACCGCGCCGGCCTGCCGACCCCCGAGACCTTCGTGGTCTCCCGGCGCGAGGCCGCCGCCGAGTTGGTGGCACGGGAGGCGGGGCCGGGCCGGCCCCTGGTGCTGAAGCCGCTGTTCGGCTCGCAGGGGGAGGGGCTCCAGCTCATCGAGCGTCCGGAGGACCTCCCGGACGAGGAGGCGGTGTCCCGGGTCTACTATCTCCAGCGCTACATCGCCCGTACCGACGGGCTGTGGCGCGACTACCGGGTCTTCGTCTGCGAGGGCCGCGCCATCGCGGGCATGATTCGCGAGGGCGACGGCTGGATCACCAACGTCCATCGCGGAGGCCGGCCGCTGCCCTGGGCGATGCCGGAGGCCGCGGCCGAAC
Organism: Methylobacterium sp. Ger2507; assembly: GCF_055231875.1. Taxonomy (NCBI): domain Bacteria; kingdom Pseudomonadati; phylum Pseudomonadota; class Alphaproteobacteria; order Hyphomicrobiales; family Methylobacteriaceae; genus Methylobacterium; species Methylobacterium sp. Ger2507. Next base: position 3,862,862 of record NZ_JBUYVC010000001.1, on the reverse strand, counting down.
TGGCCGAGCGCGCGGCGGCGGCGGTCGGCGTCGACTACACCGGCATCGACCTCGTCGAGGATGGGGCGGGCGGCTACCTCGTGCTCGAGGTGAACTCGATGCCGGCCTGGTCGGGGCTGCAGCAGGTCACCGAGGTCGACATCGCGCTCGCCGTGGCGCGCGGCTTCCTCAACGCGGTGCGGGCGGCGCATCCGCCCCGCCTCGTCTCGGCCCTGGGATGAGCGGACTCGATCCGGGCACGATCGCGGAGGCCTATCGGGCGAGCTGCCGCGACGAACTTGACGCCCTGAAGCCCGGCAACGTCCACGCCTTCGCCGACGGCCACCGGATGGCGGTGGCGGATTTCGTGGCGAGCGCCGAGGTCTCGGCGCCGCACCTGACGGATGCCGGCGCCCCGGTCGGCCGGCGCGTGCTCCGGGCCGTCGAGGCGACGATGGAGCGCGTCGGCCAGAACACCAATCTGGGCATCTTGCTGCTGTGCGCGCCCCTGGCGAAGGCGGCGGAGACCGGTCGCCCGCTGCGCTTCGCGCTTCAGGCGGAACTCGACAGCTTCGACGAACAGGACGCCCGCGACGTCTTCGCGGCGATTCGCTGGGCCAACCCGGGCGGGCTCGGCCGGGCCGAGCGCCACGACGTCACCGATCCGGCGGTCCCCCTCTCGCTGCAGGCCGCCATGGCGGAAGCCGCGCCGCGGGACGCCATCGCGCGCGCCTACGTCACCGGGTTCGCCGATCTCTTCGCCATCGGCCTGCCGGCCCTGACGAGCGCCGCAGCGCGTGGTGTGGCGCCGCCCTGGAGCACGACGGCCGTGTTCCTGGCCTACCTGGCCCAGGTGCCCGACAGCCACGTGGCGCGCAAGCACGGCCCCGAGCGGGCGGAAGCCCTGCGGATCGAGGCCGAGGCTCTGCTGTCCCTCGACCTCGCGCAAGCGCCGGTGACGGCCCTGCTGGCGCAGGACACGGCCTGGAAGGCCGCGCGCCTCAACCCTGGCACCAGTGCGGACTTCACCGTGGCCACGCTGTTCCTGGCGCGTCTCCTCGGCGGGCTGGGCGAAGCGGACGTGACGGCCGCGTCCGGAAACGATGCCGAGAAAGCCCACACGGATCGCCGGTTTTCCTAACCTCATGCGAAGGTTCCGTCCGGACACGAATAAATTGCCGGCCTGCACCGTCCGCATAGGGTTGTTCCCGGCCAGACCCCAGAGTAGGGTCCGCGCCGCGATCCGGGCTAACCGGTCCGGTCCCTCGATGGACTGGACGCCGTGAACAAGGATAGCTGCCGGCCGCCCCCTGAGCTCGGGAGCGGCCACGTCTTTTCAAGACTTTGGGAGAAACCCCACATGGCGAAGATCAACAAGGTTATGGTCGGCGAAGCCCTCGTCGGCGATGGCAACGAAGTCGCCCACATCGATCTGATCATCGGACCGCGCGGTTCGCCGGCCGAGGCCGCTTTCTGCAACGGCCTCGTGAACAACAAGCACGGCTTCACCAGCCTGCTCGCGGTCATCGCGCCGAACCTGCCCTGCAAGCCCAACACCTTGATGTTCAACAAGGTCACCATCAACGACGCCCGTCAGGCCGTCCAGATGTTCGGCCCTGCTCAGCACGGCGTTGCCAAGGCCGTTCAGGATTGCGTGGCCGAGGGCACGATTCCCGCCGATGAGGCCGACGACCTGTTCATCCTGGTCGGCGTGTTCATTCACTGGGAAGCGGCCGACGACGCCAAGATCCAGAAGTACAACTACGACGCCGTGAAGCTCTCCATCGAGCGCGCCGTCAAGGGCGAGCCCACCGCTGCCGTCGTCACCGAGCAGCGCAACTCCGCTTCGCACCCCTTCGCGTCGAACGCTTAGATCGGGGGCAGTCCTGGGCAGAGCGCGCCTCCGCCCGCACCGCGGGGCCTGCTCCAGCGACTGGCTTCCATCTTCCTCGGACGATGAACATGAGACGGGGCGGCCTTCGGGCCGCCCCTCTTTTTTGTCCGGTGCCTCAGAGCCTTGTAGGCCCGCGCAGGGCGCCGTCGTGGATCGCCGAGGCGATCAGGGCTCCGGCGATGCCGTGCGCCTTCAAGGCGGCCACGTCGGCCCAGCCCCGCACCCCGCCCGCCGCGTAGAGACGCGTCGAAGGGTTCGAAGCCGCCAGGGCCGCGAGCCGGTCGAGGTCCGGTCCGGCCCCGATGCCGATCCGCCCCAGGGTCATCACGATCACGTCGCGCGGCCAATGCGCCGGCGCGTCGTGCAGGGCCGCCGGGCCGAGCCGCTCGCCGCCGCGCGTGTCGAGGGAGAACACCGCACGGTCACCGAGCGTCCGAACAAGATCCGCATCGGCCTGGCTCTCGCTGCCGATCACCGGCCGGCCGAGATGGGCCGCCAGGAAGGCCTCGACCCCGGCCGGTCGCGAAAATCCCGCATCGACCCACAGGGTTGTGCCCGGGCAGGCGGCCGCGATGGCGGAAAGGCTCGCGATGTCGGGCGCCGCCCCATCGACGATCGCGTCGAGGTCGGCCACGTAGAGGATGCGGGCCGGCACCGCCCCCAGCAGCCCGCGGGCGACGTCCGCCGGCGCCGACCCCTTTGCCAAGGGCGTCCTGATCGGGGCATAGGAGTCGCGGTCCCCGGCCCGTGCCCGCACCACCGCTCCGTGGCGCAGATCGATCACCGGAATGATCTCGAATTCGTCCGCCATCCGGCTTCCTCCGATGTTCAGGCCCGCCCGTGACACCACAGACTCCATCCCCTGACACGCCGGTGATCGGCTGGGATCTCGGCGGGGTCCATGTCAAGGCAGCTTTGGTTCGCAACGGCGGCGTCGAGACCGTGGTGCAGGCGCCCTGCCGGCTCTGGCGCGGGTTGCCGGCCCTCGACGAGACGTTCGCGCAATTGCCCAATTGGGCCCGGGCCGAGGCCCACCACGCCGTCACCATGACGGGGGAACTCACCGACTGCTTCGCCGACCGGCAGGACGGGGTGACGCAGCTCGCCGGCTGGGCCGGGCGGACCCTTCCGGGCGCGGTGCGGATCTACGGCGGCCGCGCCGGGCTGCTCGATCCGGATATGGCTCCGGCGCACGCCGCCGCCATCGCCTCGGCGAACTGGCACGCCACGGCGGCCCTGATCGGACACCACCTCGCCGACGCCCTCCTGGTCGATATCGGCTCCACCACCGCCGACCTGATCCCCATCGTGAGCGGCCAGCCGGCGGCGACCGGCTACAGCGATGCCGAGCGCCTGGAGACGGGCGAACTGGTCTATACGGGCGTGGTCCGCTCGCACCTCGTCGCTCTGTCCGACCACGCCCCGTTCCAGGGCCGCCGCACCCGGCTGATGGCCGAGACCTTCGCCACCACCGCCGACATCTACCGCATCCTCGGCGACCTGCCGGAGGGGGCCGACCAGCAGCACAGCGTCGACCTGAAGGGCAAGTCGCTCCCCGAGAGCGAGACCCGGCTGGCCCGCATCGTCGGCCGCGACCATCGCGAGGGCAGCGCCGCCGACTGGCGCGTCCTGGCGGCGCATTTCTCCGAGAGCCAGATGCGGCTCCTGCACGATGCGGCCGCCCTGCTGCTGTCGCGGCCCGACCTCCCGGCCGATGCGCCCCTGGTGGTCTGCGGCGCCGGCCGCTTCCTCGCCGAGCGCCTGGCCGCGCGCCTCGGCCGGCCAACGGTCGCCTTCACCGACCTGATCGCCGAAAACCTCGCCGAGGCCGGCGCCGACTGGGCCTCCACCTGCGGCCCCGCCGTGGCGGTGGCGCTGCTGGCCGCCCATCCATCCTGGAACCCCGGAGAGAGACCCCGCGCATGAGCACGACGCAGAAACTCGCCCGCATCCTGGCCGCCCGCTCAGGCAGCGGGATCGAGCTGGCGCTGGCCACCGAGTCCGGCCAGACCCTCAAGGTCCTGGCCACCTCCGAGCAGATCGACATGCTGGTGGACGAGTTGGAGGACATCCTGAACTCGCCGGAAGAGCCCGAGGCCCCGGAGCCACCGGCTGCGGCGTGAGGTGCGGGCGGTCGTAAGCGCTCGTGGTCAGAGCTTGACGCTCGGTCCCGTCCGTTTGCGACCCTTTGGAGATGCCCGGAACGTCCGCTTGCAGGCGACATGGTGCGGCGGCGTTCTGCGTCCGGGACGGGTGGATTTTTGCCAGCCCGCTTCCGAACAGCGGATGCATTGAAGCGGACTTAGCTGCGGGAACCGCTTACGAACCTTTGCAGCCCTTCTGCAATGATGATCAGATGTGGCGCAACCAGCGCGATCAACTCAGTCGGACGATGTCGCATCAAACCCCAACCAGCGTCGAATTCGGTCCGTGGCCTACAGATGTAGACATGGACGAGCTTTGGTTCGGAAAATTGAATTTCGACGTTGGCGCGCCACTGGTCACGCTCATCGAAGCAAGTACCAGCTACTCGCTACCGCTATCAAGCCCGGATCATAATCACAGATTAGAAGCAGATTTCGTTTCCATCGAAAGAGGATCTGTCTTCCGGTTCACATTCGAAGAGGTCATCGCATTTCGTGTCTTGGACGAAAACGGACTTCTGGAATTGTGGGACGCGTCGAGCGCAAGCCCGCGTCCAGCAAAAACTACTTTCCGAGCAAGAGGGCATGCCTGGACCAGAGAGAGCTTCCTAGTATTCATGGCACAAGGTTCCGAAACGCGATTTAGCTACTTCGTTGCAACAGAGGAGCACTGCCTTGAGGTTGTTTGTGACAAGGAGCCCAAATTGACGGATATGGGTCCGGCACGCGTTACGACTGCGAGACTGAATGACCGATGACCACCCCGATGCGAAGCCGGGCGGCTGACGAACGGCCGCTTTAGGGAGATACCTACAGCAGCCTCACCGGCTGGGTCGGGTCGGAGACCGAACGTCCGCTCCAGGGCGGAGGGCCAGGGTCCAGTGCCCAGCCGCTCCAACCCTTACGCGCGGCGCACCCAGCCTCCGACACTCACCGCAAAAAATCCCCGAACGCCCTCGGTCCGTCCGGGACCTTGATCTCACCCGTCACCTTCAGGGTGGTGGCGTCGATCACGCTGAGGGTGTTCGAGCCCCAGTTCGCCACCGTGAGGGTGCGGCCGTCGCGGGAGGCGGCGATGCCCTCGGGGTGGTCGCCGACCTCGATGGCGGCGACGTTGGTGAGCGTCTTCAGGTTGAACACCGTGACGGTGCCGGAATACTGGTCGGTGACGAAGCCGCGCGGGCCGGCCAATGCCACCACGTAGGGGCGCTCGCCGGTGGTCACCCGGCCGAGTTCGCGTCCGCCGGTCACGTCGATGACCGAGACATCGTTGGAGGTGACATTGGCGGTGTAGGCGCGGGCGCCGGCCGCATCGAGGGTGATGCCGAAGGGATGGCGCCCGACCGGGATCTTGCGGGTCTCCCGGGCCGTGGCAACGTCGACCACCGAGACCGAATCGCCCTCGCGGTTGGCGACCAGCAGCGTGGCGCCGTCGGGCGTCACGGCGATCCCGGACGGGGAGGCGCCGACCTGGATCTCGGTCTCCAGCGTGGCACCGTCGGGCGAGACCACGAAGATCCGGCTGCCATACCAGTCGGCCACGTAGACGGCGCCGGATTTCGGGTTGACCGCGATCCCCAGAGGACCGCCGGGCAGGGCGAGGGTGCGGGTCACCGTGCGGGTGGCGAGATCGACCACCGCCAGCCCCGGCCCCTCGGGGCGGGTGACGTAGGCGGTCCGGCGGTCCGGCGAGAGGGCGATGCCGGCGGGCGCGCCGTCGATCGGCACCTGCGCGGCCACCGTGCCGGCCTCGAGATCGACGATCGCCAGCACGTTCGCGCCCTGCGCGGTGACGAGGGCCTCGTCGGCTCGGGCGGGCGCACCGAGCCACAGGAGGCTCAAGAGGAGAGGGCCGGCAAGGCGCCGGCCCGTCCCCGTTCTCCAACGTGGAGCGATCAAGAACCGCTCTTCTCGAGCTTGGCCTTCAGGGCGTCGAGGCCCGTGCGGTAAAGGCCGCGCACCGCCTTCTGAGAGGCCTCGTCGTTCAGCTCGGGCGGCGGATCGTTGTTCATGTAGCCGCGGTAGAAGGCGCCGTCCCAGACGACCTTGGACTTGCCGCCGCCGGCATCCTCGACCTTCAGGGTGGACGAGTAGTCGTTCACCGGCAGGGTCTTCACATCGACCTTGTTGATCCGGTACGAGTAGCTCATCTTCTCGGCGGAGTACTTGTACAGCTCTTCGTCGACGGTGGCGCCGCCCTTGAGCGTCAGGGTCCGGGTGGCCTTGATCTCGTTGCCGCCCTTGCCCTCGGTCTTCTCGACCGGCGGCAGCCAGCTCATGTCCTGGAAGTTGCCGATCACGGCCCAGACCTTGTCGGGGGCCGCGTTGATCTCGACGGTCTCCTCGACCTTCTTGCGGGTCGGGCCGTGCGCCTGGGCGCCGAACGACACGACGGCGAAGGCCGCCGCACTCGCCAAAGTGAATAGCTTCATCGGGTCCTGGTCTCCTCGGGAACGCACATTCTAGGGTGCTGGGGGGGAACGCTCGAGGATGCGGTCGTCGCGGCCCAGGGCCGTGGCCACCTTGTCCTCGATCCAGTCCCAGGCCTCGCGCTCGGCGGGCCCGGCGGTCTTGGCGATCGCGATGGCATGGTAGCGCATCTCGGTCAGGATCTTGTCGGGCTCCAGCATGTGGAGGCGGGTGGAGAGGATCGCCGCCTCCAGCACCGCCGCCTGTGCCCGGTTATAGCCGAAGAACGGCATGTGCGCGGCCGAATGGACCATCCGTCCCCGGTAACGCGGCCGCACCGGGTCGTCCTCGATGGCCACCACCTCGAATTCCGCGTGGCCGAAGCTCTCGGCGAGGCGGCGGCCGTCGATCCGGTCGCAGGGCAGGGTGACCCAGTCGCGCCGGCCGGTCACGGCCCCGGCGATCACGCGTACGTCGCTCGGGCTGGAAGCGGCGAAGACCGGGTTGTCGGCGAGATTGAGGATGGTGGGGGAGGGCCGGAACGGGGCCAGGATCCAGTCCGCCCCGTCCTGGATCAGCCCGAACGGCACCAGATGCAGCGCGCCGTCGCGGGCGGTGGTGGTCACCACGGTCTCGAGGATCAGCGGCACGGGATCAGGCCTTTCCCGTCGCGGCGGGGGTCCGGTCGGGCACGAACGTGCCGCAGACGATGCGGCCGCCGCCCTCCGGGGGCGTCTCCGGCACCGCGTCGGCGGACGGCTCCTCGCCCGGTCCCGTGGTCTCCGGCGCAGTCGCGCCGGCCTCGACCGGAGTCGCGTCGCGGGCGACCGTCTCGGCGGCGGCGGGACCGGAATGCTTGGTGTGCCCGGCCTTCTTGAAGGCGGTGGTGTCCTCCACCTCGGCATCGGCGGCCGCGCCCCAGACCAGGGCCTCGTCCTGGACATAGCGCTTGCCGAGGCGCCAGGCGGTCTCGGCCTTGGTCAGCTCGCCGCCGAGATAGAAGGCGTGGGCACCGTCGCTGGCCACGTCGAGGCGGGGGAAGAACGCCATCGCGTCGGTGCCGATCGTGTGAACGTCGCGGTTGAACACGTGGATGCCGTCCTCGGCCACGGCGATGCGGTAGTTCGGGTCCTTCACCTCGGCCGCCTGGGCCGCGATCTCGTCCGGGGTCTGCACATAGGGCCGCTTGTCGTGCAGCGCCAGCAGGCTCCGTCCATAGCCCTTGGGCAGGGCCGAATCGGCATGGGCCGCGAACATCACCCGGCGGGCGGCGTCGTGCTCCTCCACCGTGCGGCGGGTGTGGTTCGAGACCTGGACGATGAGCACGTTGCGGATGGCGAGTTCCGAGCACATGCCCACCAGCAAGGCGGTGACGCCAAGGCTGTCGGCCTCGGTGAGTTCGGTGAGGTTGCCGGTGCCCATCATCATCTCGATGCCGGGCCAGCGCCTGCGGGTCTCGTGATAGCGGGTGATCGACTCGACGAAGCCGAAATGGATCGGCTCCAGGATCGGGTCGGCCATGTAGGGCCGCCCGGCCTTCTCCATCCGCTCGATGGCGCGGTCGAGGGAGGGCAGGTCGTCGGGCCGCACCGGCACCAGAACCGGCACGGCGTCGGTCTCGAAGGCGAGGTCGAGAGTGTTCTCGTTGAGGCTGAGCAGGTAGTCGGCCCCGGCCCGGGCGCCGCGCGTCAATTCGTCGAGGGAGAACGAATCGACGCTCACCCGCAGTCCGGCGCCCTTCAGCAGGCGCACGCACTCCTCGAGATGCGGGAAATCGGTGTCGGGCAGGCCGCCGAGGTCGATCACGTCGGCGCCGCGCCGGGCGAGGTCGAGGCCCTTGGCCAGGATCTGCTCGGGCGTCATCTTCGAGGCGTCGACGATCTCGGAGAAGATGCGCAGGTCGTGGCGGGAGAGATCGACCGTGCGCCCGGCCAGCCCGAGATAGGCCGGCAGGTCGACGATCTCGTCGGGGCCGCGCTCCACCGGCAGACCGAAATGCTGGGCCAGCGCCTCGGGATTCGCCCGGCAGCGCCCCGGCAGGACGATGCGGGTCGCGCCCTCCGGGATCGTCACCCGGCGCCGGATGATCTCCTCCGTCATCAGGGCGGCGACCTTCACGCCGGCATCGGCGATGCTCCAGGCGTAACGCTCCGGCGGCAGGGTGGCGGCGACCTTCTCCAGCCGCGCCTTGGCCATGCGGCCGGTGATGAAGACGAGGTGCTCGGGCGAGACGGGCTCGGACGAAGTCGGGTCGGGCGAGATCGGATCGGATGCCGTCGGGCTGCTCATGCGGCGGCCCTCCGCAGGTCCGTGCCGGGGCCGAGGATCTCGATGCGCCCGGCATAGCGTTCGGCGAAGATCGGGAAGGCCGCATCGACCAGTCCCATCCGGGCGAGGTCGGTCCAGCGGGTGCGCAAGGGGCGGTCGACCGACTTCACCAGCAGGCAGACCGGCGCCCCCACGGTGCCGGCGAGCCAGAGGGCGAGGCTGTCCGAGGTGACCTCCCAGGTTTCCGGAATATCGGGATGCCCGGCCTTGAGGGCGACGGGGTCCCAGACCGGCACCCGCCCGGCCGCGAGGGCGTCCGCGATGGAAGCGAGGTCGCGGGCGACGACGAGACGGGGCTCCACGTGCGAAACGATCTCGGCCATGTGGCCCATGGCGTCGAGGGCGAGGCGGTGGGCGAGGGCATCGGAGAAGCCCAGGGCGCTCTGCGTCGTCCGCACCGCATCGGCGAACGGACCGCCGCCGGGCACGAGGAGGCAGGGGCCGAGCTCGCCGTCGGCGAGGCGTGCGAGCTGCGCCCGCAGGCGGCGGGCATCGGCCACGAGGCTGCCGCCGATCTTCACCACGGTCGGGGCGGCGCCGAAGCCCATCAGGCGGCGTCCCGCCGCGACAGGGCGCGCAGAAGGCGCACGGCCTCGGTCACCCGGGCGGGATCGAGGCCGCGCCTGCGGTCGCTGGCCGCGCAGAGGCCGCCGCGGAACCCGAGATAGTCGGCCCCGAGGGGGGCCAGCGCGGCGATGTCGGTGAGCGCCAGGGAGCCGGCAAGTCCCGAGACCAGGCCGTGCGACCGGCAGGCCCCGGTAAAGGCCGCCAGGGCCGGAAGGGGCAGGTGGTCGGTGAGGCGGCGGCCGTCCTTGCCGGCCGTGTCGATCATGGCCCCGAGGAAACCGGCGCGGGCCAGGCGCGGCACCAGGTCGAGGGCGCCGCCCGCCTCGGCGAACAGCACCGCGATCAGGCGACCCGGCGCCGCGGCGGCGGCCTCGGCGAGATCGTCGTCCGCCCACCCGGAGCGCACCGCCACCTTGACGAAGCCGACACCGGTCGCCGCCATGGCGTCGATGCAGGGACGCAACGCCGGCCGGTCCGGCTCGCCCGCCACCGCGCTGGTCAGCGCACCGCCCTCGACCCGCGCCACGATGGCGCGGACGCGGTCGGGCGAGAGGGCGCCGAGCGCCCCGCGGTCGGGGTCCTTGGCATCGACGAGATCGGCCCCCGCGCGCGCCGCCAGGGCGGCCTCGTCCCCATCGCGCACGCTCACGAGGAGGCGCGGCGCGGACGCGGCGGGATCGGAGGGAGAACAAACGCGGGACGACGGCATCAGCGCGGGTTTCGGTTGCCTGGGGTCTTGGGCGGGGTCTTGAGCGGGGTCTTGGGCGGGGTCTTGGGCGGGGTCTTGGGCGGGGTCTCGGGAGAGACCAACGACGACGCCCGGGTCGGGAAGCGCCGCACCCATGACGGCGCGGCCGGGGCAGGTTGGGCCTCGAGCGGACGCTTCCGGCCTGTGCGGGGGCCTAGCGCATGGACCGGAAGAAGGGAAACCCCATTGAAGACAGGAGATCCCTTCGAAGACCCCCTCCAGGGAAATCCCTTCCAGGAAGATCCCTTCAAGATAAGGAGATCTCGTGAGCGGGATTCCCTGATGTCGAAACGCCGCCCGGTCACGACCGGTTCGGCAGCGGCTCGGCCAGGATGCGATTCTTCACCACCCAGCGCATGGCATGCGCCCAGGTGTCGTCGGTGTCGGCGCGGATCACCACGCGGCCGCCGCGGATGATCTTGCCGGTGCCGGCCTCCGCGACGGTGACGGTGAGGTTGAAGATCTGGTTGGAGCCCTTCTCGACGTAGCCGCTGACCGCGAGATCGGCCCCGAGGCTCTTGGCGATGGCGGCGGCGCAGCCGTCGCATTTGTAGAGCGGCGCCTGCTTGGCGATCTCGGCGGCCTGGGGCGCCACGTCGACAGCCTCGACGCTGTCCCCGAGGGCCTTGCGCAATTCGTCGGTGACGAGCCCGAGGCGCCGGACCTCGTCGGGCCGGGCCTTGCGGCCACCGACCACGCCGGGATCGAACAATTCCACCCCGAAGATGGCGGCCTTCTCGGGCGCCGCCTGCGCCGGAGCCGCGAGGGCAGCGACCGCCACCAGGGCGGCGAGGGGCCAGCCCAGCCAGGAGCGGACCGACGACCGGTCGTTGGAGAACAGAGCCATGGGCAGACCTCTCCGGGTGAAGCCGGACGCGACGGGCATCGGAGAACGCGCCGGCGCGTTCGGCGATCCCACGCCCGTCATCAGTTCTACGAGATCGGCCCGGAAACGGGCGGGCGGGTAATTGCCGCGCGAGGGCCGAGCTCGGTCCCGAAGTTCCCTGAAGGACGGGACGAGACTCCTTAGGAACCCCTTATCAATCCGCGATTGAGCGCAGGTCCGCAATGTTGTTAGCCTGCCCACCACATGCACAATCCTGCTCGCATCCTTCTCGCCCCGCTTGCCCTCGGCCTCAGCCTTTCCGGCCTTTCGGCCGCACGGGCTCAGGAACCAGTCGCCCGGGAACCTACGGCCGCGATCGCCCCCAGCGAGACCGCGATCGGGCTGATCTACCGGCCGGAGGCGGCGCCGTCCTCCTACGACGCCGAGGCCGTGCCGGAGGACGAGGGCGTCGCCGGCGCCCGGATGGCGGTGAAGGACAACAACAACACCGGCCGCTTCACCAAGCAGACCTACCGGCTGGACGAGGTCGCCCTGGAGCCCGGCACGGGCGGCGATGGCGGCCAGAAGGCGGCGGCGGCCGCCCGCGACCTCGCCGGGCGCGGCATCCGCTACCTCATTGTGGCGCTGCCGGCGGACGAGGTGCTCGCCGTCGCGGATGCGGTGAAGGGGCAGGGTGTCACGGTCTTCAACGTCGCGGCGCCCGACGACCGCCTGCGCGGGGCCGATTGCCGGCGCAACGTCTTTCACGTCATCCCGAGCCGGGCGATGCAGACCGATGCCCTGGCGCAGTTCTTCACCCTGATGCGCTGGCGCAAGATGTTCCTCATCGTCGGCCCGCAGGAGAACGACCGGCTCTATGCGGACGCCTTCAAGACGTCCGCGAAGAAATTCTCCCTCAAGATCAACGCCGAAAAACCCTGGACCTTCGGGCCGCTCGCCAAGGCGCGCGGCGATACGCCGACCCGCTCCGAGGCGATGGTGTTCACGCGGGGCGTCGATTACGACCTCGCCATCGTGGCCGACGAGGCCGGCGACTGGGGCGATTACGTCCCGTTCCGCACCGTCGACCCGCGCCCGGTGGCCGGCACCCAGGGCCTGATCGCCACCACCTGGCACCCGATGCTGGAGACCTGGGGGGCGGCCCAGGCCCAGAACCGGTTCCGGCGCCAGAGCGGCCGGCTGATGCGCCCCCTCGATTACCAGGCCTGGGAGGCGGTGCGCTCGGTCGGCGAGGCGGCGACCCAGAAGAAGACCGCCGATCCGGCGGTGCTGGCCCCGTACTTCGCCGAGCCGGGCTTCAGCCTTCCGGCCTACAAGGGCGTCTCCCTGACCTATCGCCCCTGGGACCACCAGCTGCGCCAGCCTCTCATCGTGGTGCAGCCGAAGGCCCTGGTCTCGGTGGCGCCCGAGCAGGGCTTCACCCACCAGCGCACGCCCCTCGACACCCTCGGCATCGACCTGCCGGAAACCACCTGCAAGTTCGCGGATTGAGCAAGTTCGCGGATTGAGCCCTCACGTTCGCGAGAGACCCGGACGGGCTCTCGCCCACCTGCGGCAACACGGTCCTGTGCCCGCTTGCAGTCCTGCGCTCCCCGTGAGACGGGGCTGCACTATAATAACGCCCCATCAATCGCGGACGACACAGCGATGGCCCCGAGGAGGAACCCCATGAGCCGCGGCTTCAGGGCAGGCGCGCCCGGTACGGTACTGGGCCTGGCATTGCTGGCCGGCACATCGTTGGCAGGCTTCGGGCTCGCAGGCGTATCGCCGGCGCAGGCCTACACGGTCTACGTCACCAACGAGAAGGGCAACTCGGTCAGCGTCATCGACACCGAGACGATGGCGGTGACCGGCACCTGGAAGGTCGGCCGGCGCCCGCGCGGCGTCACCACCAGCAAGGACGGCAAGGAATTGTTCGTCTGCGCCAGCGACGACGACCGCATCGACGTGCTCGACACCAGCTCGGGCAAGGTGGTGCGCTCGCTCCGCTCCGGTCCCGATCCGGAGCAGTTCATCCTCGGGCCTCAGGGCAACCTGCTCTACGTCGCCAACGAGGACGACAGCCAGGTCACCGTCATCGACGTCGAGAAGAACAAGGTCATGGCCGAGGTCCCCGTGGGCGTCGAGCCGGAGGGCATGGGCCTGTCGCCGGACGGCAAGGTCCTGGTGAACACCTCCGAGACCACCAACATGGCCCACTTCATCGACACCACGACCTTCCAGGTGATCGACAACATCCTGGTGGATGCCCGTCCGCGCTTTGCCGAGTTCACGGCGGACGGGAAGTATCTCTGGGTCTCGGCCGAGGTCGGCGGCACCATCAGCGTCATCGACGTCGCCGCCCGCCGGGTGATCAAGAAGATCACCTTCAAGATCCCGAGCGTGAACGACGAGGCGATCCAACCGGTCGGCATCCGCATCACCCGGGACGGCACCAAGGCCTTCGTGGCGCTCGGTCCGGCCAACCGCATCGCGGTGATCGACGCCAAGAGCTACGCGGTGGAGAAGTACCTGCCCGTGGGCCAGCGCGTCTGGCAGCTCGCCTTCACGCCGGACCAGAAGCTGCTGTTCTCCACCAACGGCTCCTCCAACGACATCTCGGTGGTGGACGTGGCGGCGGAGAAGGTGGTGAAGAGCATCCCCGTCGGCCTGCTGCCCTGGGGCGTCGCCGTCTCGCCGAACTGAGCAATCGGTTCGTCGACAAGAGCTGTAGGAGATCGACGGGTCCCTCTCCCCTGTGGGGAGAGATCAGAACCGGGGATGGCCGGGTGACCCGCAGCCGGGAAGCCTGGCAGCCCCCACCTCCGACTCCGCCCCACAAGGGGGTGGAGAGCACGGAGCGACCAACGAGACACGTCCGCCCCAAGGCGGCACCGCCCTCGGGCGGCACCGCCTCGAGGCGGCAAACGGGAGGACACCGAATGAAGCGGACGATGCGGATCACCGCGCTCGCCCTGGCGACGCTCCTCGGCGTGGGGTCAGCCCAAGCCCTCGATCTCACGAAGAAGCGCCAGAACCTGCCCGACCTCGTGCTCGGCAACGAGGAGGGCAACGACTTCGTCGTGGAGAACAAGGAGATCGAGCTTGAATCCGGCAAGGCCTATCGCCTGCGCATCGTCGCCAAAGGCCGGCAGGAGTACAAGTTCTACGCCACCGAGTTCTTCCGCAACATCTGGTTCAACCAGATCGTCATCCAGCACCTGGAGATCCACGGCAGCGGCCCGCCGGACCACCTGGAATTCGACGATCCGGGCGAGATCGCGATCGAATTCGTGGCGATCAAGCCGGGCGAGTATCCCTGGTCGGTGCATGGCCTCGAATCCAAGGGCATGACCGGCAAGTTCGTCGTCAAATAGGAGCCCCCGTCGATGCGCCTCGCCTCCCTCGCCCGCGCGTGCCTCGCCCTCGCCTCGGCGTCCCTGGTCACGGCCGCCCTGGCGGACGACAAGGCCGCCTGCCTCGACGGCATCGCGATGATCAAGGCCGAACTCGCCAAGCCCGCCCCGGAGGCCGTCCAGCCCAGGCTGAAGAAGGCCCTGCGGGTGGCCGAGCGCGAGTTGGGGGAGGGCGAGTTCGACGAGTGCCTGGACGCGGTCGGCGACGCCCGGCGGGCCTTGAAGCCGTGAGCGCCGGTCCCGCCCTCGACGTCGCCCATGTCAGCCACCGTTTCGGCACCCGGGCGGCCCTGTCCGACGTGTCGCTCAGCGTGGCGCGCGGACATTTCACCGCCCTGCTCGGGCCGAACGGGGCGGGCAAGACCACCCTGTTCTCGGTGATCACCCGGCTCTACGCCAACCAGGACGGCCGGGTCTCGATCCTCGGCCATGCCCTCGACCGGGAGCCGAGCCGGGCGCTGGCCCGCCTCGGCGTGGTGTTCCAGGCCCGCACCCTCGACACCGACCTCACCGTCGCGCAGAACCTGCTCTACCACGCCAGCCTGCACGGCATCACCCGCAAGGCCGCCCAGGCCCGGATCGCGGTGCTGCTCGCCCGGGTCGGGCTGAGCGACCGGCGCGACGACAAGGTCCGCACTCTGTCGGGCGGCCAGTCCCGCCGCATCGAGATCGCCCGCTCCCTGGTGCACGAGCCCCGGCTGCTGCTCCTCGACGAGCCGACCGTCGGCCTCGACCTCGAATCGCGCGCCGATATCGTCGCCATCGTGCGCGCCCTGGTGCGCGAGGAGGGATTGTCGGTGCTCTGGGCCACCCACATCTTCGAAGAGATCGACGCGGGCGACGACGCGGTGGTGCTGCACAAGGGCCGCATCGTGGCGCGCGGCACCGCCGGCTCGATCGCCCGGGGTGACGAGACCCTGGAGGCCGCCTTCCGCCGCCTCGTCGCCGAACCCGCCCGGCAGGCCGCATGAGTACGATCAAGAGCACGCTCAAGAGCACGCCCCCGCACCCGCCCGTGTCGGCCGCGGCCGAGGCGCCCGTGCCCCATCTCGGGCGCCTCGACACAATCGGCTACCTGATCTGCCTCGGCGGCATCGTGCGCCGCGAGCTGCTGCGCTTCTTCAATCAGAAGGAGCGCTTCTTCTCCGCCCTCGTCCGTCCGCTGGTCTGGCTGTTCATCTTCGCCGCGGGCTTCCGCAACACGCTCGGCGTCTCCATCGAGCCGCCCTACCAGACCTATGTGCTGTACGAGGTCTATGTGGTGCCGGGCCTCGCCGTGATGATCCAGCTCTTCAACGGCATGCAATCCTCGCTCTCGATGGTCTACGACCGCGAGGTCGGCTCGATGAAGGTGCTGCTGACCAGCCCCTATCCGCGCTGGCTGCTGCTGCTGGCCAAGCTGATCGCCGGGGTCACCGTCTCGGTGGTGCAGGCCTACGCCTTCCTGGCCATCGCGTGGTTCTGGGAACTGGACATCCCGGCCCTCGGCTACGTGGCGGCGCTGCCGGCCTTCATCGCCTCGGGGCTGATGCTCGGCGCCATCGGCCTGCTGCTGTCCTCGATGGTCAAGCAACTCGAGAACTTCGCCAGCGTGATGAACTTCGTGATCTTCCCGATGTTCTTCGCCTCCTCGGCGCTCTACCCGCTCTGGCGCATCCGCGAATCCTCCGAGACGCTGTACTGGATCTGCCAGCTCAATCCCTTCTCCCACGCGGTGCAGCTCGTGCGCTTCGCCCTCTACGGGCAGTTCGAGCCGGTCGCCTGCGCGGTGGTCGTGGGCACCACCCTCGTGTTCTTCACCCTCGCCGCCGTCGCCTACGATCCCGGCCGTGGCATCATGGCCCGGCGCGGCGGCCCGGCCGGAGACAATTCCTGATGAGCCTTCACATCACTTCCCTGCGCATGACATCCCTGCGCATGACATCCCTCCGAGCCCTCGCGGGCCTCGCCGTCCTCACCCTCGGGGTCGGCTCCGCCGTCGCGCAGCCCAAGTCCGATCCCGATTGGCCCTGCGTCCAGCGCAAGGTCTCGACCCTCAGCCCCGGCTCGGTCTGGACCGGGCCGGACCTGGAGGCCGCGGGCCCCTGGGGCGACGATTTCGAGGCTGCGGCGCTCGCCCAGAAGATCGCTTCCCGCCGCACCCCCCTCAACGAGGTCGACCCGCTCCTCGACGACTTCGTCGCCAAGGCCGGCGCCGAGAAGGACAAGCGCCTGACCCGCGTCTTCGCCGGCGTGTTCGAGGTCATCAACGGCGAGCGCAACAAGGTGATCTCGGGCATCGGCCGCTACGCCCAGGGTCAGCGCCGCATGGCCGAGCGCATCCGCGACGAGGCCGACCAGATCAGCGCCACCAAGGACGGCCCGAGCGCCCAGGATGCTCGCGACATCCCCAAGGATGCGTCGGAGCTGGAGACCAAGTTCACCTGGGACCGACGCATCTTCCAGGAGCGCAGCCAGTCGCTGACCTATGTCTGCGAGGTTCCGACCCTGCTGGAGCAGCGTCTGGGCGAGATCGCCCGCCGGATTCAGGCGCGCCTCTGAGACGATCGCAGAGCGGGATCGGCGGAGCGCGGATCGGGTTGCCACTTTATCCCGATCGGCTTGCTGAAACGTCCCTAAGGCCTTGAAATCAGACCGAAAAATGTGTCCGCGATGACACGCCGAACGGCCAAGCAAGGTTTGGCACGGTAAATCCACGCAAACGGCCCGCCGCGCGATTGTTCTTCGTCACCGATCCTCTCAAAAGTGTGACCGAAGCCCCGGACAAGGGGCAGGGACACGAAGACGACCGAGGGGCTTGGGGATGAAGAAGCGGACCTTGCGCGGCAGCTTGTTGCTGTCGGTGGCACTGATTCCGGGCGCGGTTTACGCCCAGGGCGCGGTGCCGGCGGGTGGACAGCAGGCGGTCACGCTGTCGGAACTCGACGTGGTCGCGACCACGCCGGTCAGCGCCACCGGCGGTGGCGGCGGCCAGTCGCTCTACAAGATCCCCAACACGGTCGAGACCGTGACGGCGGCCGAGTTCGCCCAGGACCGGGCAACCCTCGACCCGACCTTCACCCTGGCCCGCAAGACGCCGGGCGTGAACCTGTCGGACGGACAGGGCAACGGCTTCCGCCAGACCCTGACCTATCGCGGCTTCGACGCCTCGCCGCTGCAGGGCGCGCCGCAGGGCCTCGCCGTCTATCAGAACGGCGTCCGCATCAACGAAGCCTTCGGCGACGTGGTGAACTGGGACCTGATCCCCTCGGTGGCGATCAACCGGATCGACATCGTCACCGGCAACCCGGTCTTCGGCCTCAACGCGCTCGGCGGCGCGGTCAACATCGAGATGAAGAACGGCTACACCTGGCAGGGCAAGGAGATCACCGTCAGCGGCGGCTCCGACGGGCGCATCAGCGGCTCCCTGCAATACGGCGAGGTCATCGGCCCCTGGAGCTTCTACTTCGCCGGCGAGGGCCTGCGCGACGGCGGCTGGCGCTTCCGGTCGCCCTCGGAAATCGGCCGCGTCTACGCCGATCTCGGACACAAGACCCTCGATTCCGAGTTCCACATCATCGCCTCGGGCGCCAAGACCTTCTTCGGCGCCGCCGCCGCCACGCCGGTGGACTTCACCCACGTCAACGAGCGGGCGATCTTCACCTCGCCGCAGACCATCTCCACCGAGCAGGGCCAGATCCAGGTCACCGGCAAGGTCGCGGTCTCGCCGACCTGGGACCTCCAGGGCAACGCCTACGTGCGCCGCCTGAGCCAGTTCGTGATCGACGGCAACGACGGTAATTTCGAGCAGTGCAGCACCCGCTCCAGCAACCGCGGCTTCCTGTGCTTCGAGGATGACGGCTTCGAGCGCGGCGCCCTGAGCGACCGGGCCTTCCGCGATCAATTCACCATCGTCGGCCGCCAGGGCCAGCGCATCCCGTTCACCACGGGCGTCCCCTACGGCACCCTCGACACCATCCGCACCGAGGCGGTGGGCTACGGCGGAACCCTGCAGGCCACCAACCGCGACCAGGTCTTCGGCCACAACAACACCTTCGTGGTCGGCGGCAGCATCGATGCGGCCAACTATTCCTACAAGTCCTCGAGCACGCTCGGCGTGATCAACCCGGATCTCAGCGTCACCACCGATCCGCTGAACCCGAATTACGGCACCATCCCGGGCCTCGGCACCGAGGCGATCCGCACGGCGGCGGCGCTGGGCATCGCGCCCAGCAACGTCACCGGCTCGAACCTCTACATGGGCCTCTACGCCCTCGACACCTTCGACGTCACCGACGCCCTGTCGCTCACCGCCGGCGCCCGCCTGAACTTCGCCCGCATCTCGACCCAGGACCAGACCGGCTTCTCGCCGGACGTGACGGGCACCCACTACTTCACCAAGGTGAACCCGGTGGTGGGCGCGACCTATCGCTTCTTCCCCTGGCTCAACCTCTACGGCGGCTACTCCGAGTCGAACCGCGCCCCGACGCCGCTCGAACTCGCCTGCGCCAATCCCGACCGTCCCTGCCTGCTGCCGAACTCGCTGGTGGCCGATCCGCCGCTCAAGCAGGTCACCGGCCAGACCTACGAGGTGGGCTTCCGCGGCACCGTGCCGAACTTCTACGAAAACGGCCTGTTCAACTACAAGATCGGCGCCTTCCGCACCGACCTGCGCAACGACATCCTGCAGGTCGCGGTGCCGGGCAACGCCGCGCGCGGCTACTTCGTCAACGTGCCGGCCACCCAGCGCCAGGGCATCGAGGTCTCGGGCGAGTATGTCGGCGAGCGCCTCAGCCTCTATGGCAACTACGCGCTCATCGACGCGACCTTCCAGTTCGACGGTGAGCTGTCCTCGCCGAACAACCCGCTGGCCGATGACGGCCTGATCAACGTGCGCCGCGGCAACAACGTGCCGCTGATCCCGAACCACCAGTTCAAGGCCGGGTTCAACTACCTGATCACGCCGATCTGGACCTTCGGCATGAACCTCTCGGCCTTCTCCTCGTCCTACTTCCGGGGCGACGAGTCGAACATCAACCGCAAGCTGCCGCCCTACTTCACCGCCAACCTGAACACGAGCATTCAGGTCACCCAGAACGTGCAGGTCTTCGCGCTGGTCACCAACCTGTTCAACAACCGCTACGCCAACTTCGGCACCTTCGCCGAGACGGGCTCGGTCGCGGGCAACTTCGTGATCAACGATCCCCGCACCACCACCCTGGTGCAGCCCCTCTCGGCCTATGGCGGCGTCCGCGTCACCTGGTAAACCCGCGCGACGCGGCGCCGACCCCGGGTCGGCGCCGCCGCCATACCAGCGGCCGTACCAGCGGCCATGAACCAAGCAACGGCGCGGATCCCGAGATCCGCGCCGTTCGTCGTTGGAGACCCGAGCGATGCGGCGCAATGAGGCGCGATGATCCCCACGGCAGGGTGATCCTGCCGACGACGCCCGCCGCCGTTGCGGCCGACGGATCGGCCTTCGGTCCGGATCGCGACGGCCCGCTCGGGAAGGCGGAGCACCGCACCGGTGTGGCGGCGCGCTTCAAAGCCGCAGGCCCGGAGGCCGCAGGGACCCTCGATACAAAGGAACTCTCGTCGCCCGCCGGCGCTTCCTTGGCGACCCTGACGAAGTCGGCCGCCCATCGGGGGCGGCCGCCCCTCTGGAGAGCCCATTCATGCGAATCACCCTCGCCCTTCCGGCGGCCCTCATCCTCCTCGGCACCGCCGGTCCGGTCCTCGCCTCCTCCTGCTCCGAGCAGATCGCCACCATCGAGCGCCGCCTCGACAGTGCCGGCGCCGAGCAGGTGACGGGCAAGGAGCCGCCCGGCGGCCCGACCTCCTCGCACTCGGACAAGGCCCTCGACCACGCGCCCAAGGGCAAGCCGACCGACCCGTCCACCACCGCCAGCGCCGGCGGCGTCGCCGAGGCCCGCGACCTGATCAAGAAGGCCCGCGCCCAGGACAAGGCCGGCGACATGAAGGGCTGCGAGGACACCATGACCGAGGCCAAGAAGAAGGCCGGCGCGCTGCCGTAGGGCACCCGACACCCGAGGCGTCCGGTCAGGCTGAGCCGAGCCGGACGCCCGATCGACCAACGACGACATCGGCTGCGCCTCTCGGGGGCGCAGCCGATGTCGTTTGGAACCGAGGAACTCAGCCGCCGGGCACGCCCCCGGACCGGGCTGTGGCCCGGTGCAGGATGCGGGCGATCTGCTCGGCCGAATAAGGCTTGTGCAGCAACTCGAAATCCTGGGCGCCTTCCTCGGCGAGGACGTGGCTGTATCCGGAGGCCAGGACCACGGGCAGGTGCGGCAGATGGCGGCGCAGGTGGCGGGCCAGCGCGATGCCGCCCATGCCGGGCATCACCACGTCGGAGAACACGACGTCGTAGCCCGCGCCCCGGTCGCCGAGCCGCTCCAGGGCCTCCTCGGCATTGGCCGCCCAGGTCGTCTCGTAGCCGAGGTCCTGCAGGATCTGCGTGGCGAAGCGCCCCACCTCGACATTGTCCTCGACCACGAGGACGCGCTGGCCGGACCCGACCGGGGAGGGCGCCTCGGCCGGGGCGGCGGAGCCTTCGGCCGGGGCCGGCGCCACCTCCGGCAGATAGAGCGTGAAGGTGGCGCCGAGGCCGGGCCGGCTCGTCACGTCGACGTCGCCCCCCGACTGCTTGGCGAAGCCGAACACCTGGGAGAGGCCGAGGCCGGTGCCCTTGCCGACCTCCTTGGTGGTGAAGAACGGCTCGAAGATGCGCCCGAGCTGGCCCGGGGTGATGCCCGGGCCGGTATCGCTGAGCGCGATCGCGGCGAACGGCGCCCGCGCGCCCGCATGCCCGCGGATCGGCGGGATGCCGTTCGCGCAGGTGAGCCGCAGGGTGAGACGGCCCTCGCCCGCCATGGCGTCGCGGGCATTGATCGCCATGTTCACCAGGGCGGTCTCGAACTGGCTCAGGTCGGCGCGCACGAAGCAGGGCGCCTCGGGCAGCTCCGTTGCCACCCGGATGCGCGCGCCCATCACCGGGTCGAGCATCTCGGCCAGGGCCCGCAGGCGCGTACCGACCTCGAACACCTCCGGCTTCAGCGTCTGGCGCCGGGCGAAGGCGAGGAGCTGTCCCGTCAGCTTGGCGGCCCGGTCCACCGTGTCGGAGACCGCATCGAGGTAGCGCCGCTTGCGCACCTCCGGCAGGTCCGGCCGGCGCAGGAAGTCCACCGACGAGCGGATGATGGTCAGGAGGTTGTTGAAGTCGTGGGCGACGCCGCCGGTGAGCTGTCCCACCGCCTCGAGCTTCTGCGACTGGCGCAGCTGCTCCTGGGCCACCGCGAGGGCGGCGGAGGCTTCCTTCTCCCGGGTGATGTGGCGGCCATAGGCGTAGATCAGCGCGCCCTCCGCCGAGCTGTGCCAGGAGATCCAGCGCGGGCTGCCGTCGCGGTGGCGGTAGCGGTTCTCGAAGCTGGTGAGGTCATCCTGCATGGCGGCCTGGTCGACGGCCCTCTGGGTCAGGTCGGTATCCTCGTGCCAGACGAAGTCGCGGAAGCTGCGGCCGACGATCTCCTCCGGGGCGAATCCCAGGATCTCGTCCCAGGCCGGGTTGACCGCGCGAAAGATCCCGTCGGTGCCGACCACCGCCAGGAGGTCGCGGGAGTTGCGCCAGACCCGGTCGCGCTCGGCGGTGCGCTCCTCGACCCGATGCTCCAGGGTCTCGTTCATCTCGCGCAGGCCGCGCTCCGACAGCACCCGTCGCGTGGTCTCGTTGGTGATGCAGAACATGCCCGCGATGGCGCCGGCATCGTCGTAGACCGGCGAGTAGGAGAACGACCACCAGGTCTCTTCCGGGACGCCGTAGGACGCGGTGGTGAGCGGCAGGTCCTCGAAGCGGCTCGCCTCGCCGGCCAGCGCCTTCTCGACGATGGGCAGCACCTGGTCCCAGACATCCGCCCACAGCTCCGCCAGCGGCTGGCCCTGCCGCTGGGAGCGCTGGGGACCGAGGAGGGGCCGGTAGGTGTCGTTGTAGAAGAACAGCAGGTCCGGCCCCCAGGCCAGGAACATGCTCTCGGGCGAGTTCAGGACGAGGCCGAGGGCGACCCGGAGGGCGCAGGGCCAGGTCTCCAGCGGCCCGAGCGGGGAGGCCGACCAGTCCTCTCCGCGGATCGCCGCCCCGGACGCGCCGCCCCCGACCAGGAAGGCGCCGGCCTCAGCCGACATCGGGACGGCCTCTCTCGGCAACGCCCCCCCAAGCTCGGGACCGTGACGGTCCAGGGGCTCGGGGAGCCGGCGCGCGCAGGCGGGCAGGGCGGGAAGATATCACGAAAACGGCTTGCACCCTCGAATGGATTCAAGCCCCGTTCCATGGCCAAGCCGCCGGCGCCGGTCAACAAATTCCACGCCCGCAGCGTTGACGCAGGGCGGCGGCAAGAAAGGGAAGCCCCGCAGCAGCCCGCCGCAGCGTCGTCGGCGCCCCGATCACACCGCCGGACCGGTCTCGCGCTGCCGGGAAGCGGACCGGATCAGTAGGCGTTCTTGGTCCGAAACAGCGAAAGCGGGGTCGCCAGCATGATCTTCACGTCGAACAGGATCGACCAGTTCTCGATGTAGTGCAGGTCGTGCTCGACGCGCTTCTGGATCTTGTCGCTGGTGTCGGTCTCGCCGCGCCAGCCATTGACCTGGGCCCAGCCGGTGATGCCGGGCTTGACCTTGTGTCGGGCGAAGTAGCCGTCCACCACCTGGTCGTAGAGGGTGTTGGCGGCCTTGGCCTGGAGGGCGTGGGGCCGGGGACCGACCAGGGAGAGCTCGCCCTTGATGACGTTGAAGAGCTGCGGCAGCTCGTCGAGCGAGGTCTTGCGGATGAACCGGCCCACGGGGGTGACGCGCGGGTCGTCGCGGGTGACCAGCCGCGCCGCGCCGGCATCGCTCTGGCTGACATACATCGAGCGGAACTTGAACACCTCGATCAGCTCGTTGTTGAAGCCGTAGCGCTTCTGCCGGAACAGCACCGGGCCGGGCGAGGTCAGGCGCACCGCCAGGGCGACGGCGAGCATCACGGGCGCCAGGACCAGGAGCATCGCGCAGCCGACCACGCGGTCGAAGATGGTCTTGGCCACGATGTCCCAGTCGGCCATCGGCTTGTCGAAGATGTCGAGCACCGGCACGCCGCCGAGATAGGAATAGGCGCGCGGCCGCAGGCGCAGCTTCGAGGCCTGGGCCGAGAGGCGGATGTCGATCGGCAGCACCCAGAGCTTGGCCAGCATCTGCAGGATGCGGTCCTCGGCGGCGATCGGAATGGTGAAGATGATGAGGTCGAGGCGCGTGGTTCGGGCATAGGCGACGAGGTCGGTCACGGTGCCGAGCTTCGGGTAGCCCGCCACCACCGTGTCGGAGCGTGTGTCGCCCCGGTCGTCGAACACGCCGACGATGCGGACGCCGGAATCCGGCTGCCCGTCGAGGGCGCGGATCAGTTCCTCGGCGACGGGGCCGCCGCCCACGATGGCGGTGCGCCGGTCGAAATGGCCGCGCTGCATCTGGGCGGTGATGAAGCGCGCCAGGGTGAAGCGCCCGACCGCGAGGGCGGCGAGCCCGGTGACGAAGAAGCTCGCCAGCCAGATCCGGGAATAGTGATCCGCGATCTTGGCGAAGACCATGATGGCGGCCACCACCAGGAAGGCCAGGGACCAGGCGCCGGCGAGCCGCAGGGCCGATCCGGGCAGGGACCGGAAGGCCGCCATGCCGTAGGCCCCGGTGACCTGGAGCAGGAGCACGGCGAGGCCGGCGATGCCGAGGGCGGTGGCGAGGTAGCGCGGCGACAGCGCCACGATCCCGGCGAGCTGCAGGCGCTGGATCACGAGGCCGATGGCTGCGACGCCGACGAATTCCGCGATCCGGACACAGCCCGCGAGCACCACCGGCGAGTGCAAGGCCGGCGCCGGGGCCGGCATCGGGCCGGGCGCCCGCGCCTCGGCGGGCGGCAGGGCGACGGAGAGGCCGCCCTCGGGCTGGGGCGCGAACCGGCCGGCAGCGTCCAGCAGGTCACGGACATCGAAGGCGCTCATACGGGCTTCCGGGCTTTGTTTCGGGCGCAAGGGACAGCGGGGGCGGCGATCGGGCGGGCAGGGGACAAGGCCGTCGCGTCACGGTCCCGCCGAGGCGACCGCGGGGCGGGCGGCCTCCGCCCGGGCGCGCTGGGCCGCAGCATAGCCCGACAGCACGTCCGAGCCCATCCGGGTCATCGAAAACCGCGTCCGCACCGAAGCCGCCAGAGCCTCGAAGCGCTGGCGGCAGGCGGCGGGCTCCTCGTCGAGGACGCGGGCGATCGCGGCCGCGAGGGCCTGCCCGTCGCGCGGCGGCACCAGGTCGGAGGCGGCGGCCCCGAAGATCTCCGGAATGCCGCCCACATCGGTGGCGACGAGGGGCTGGCAGGCGGCGGCCGCCTCCAGCACCACGTAGGGGAGGGATTCGGCGAGCGAGGGCACCACCATGATCCGGCCGCGGGCCAGCACCGGGCGGATCGCCTGCGGCGGCTCGAATGCCACCGCGTCTCGCAGGCCCATGGCCGCGACCCGCTCGGCCAGAACCTCGGAATCGGGGCCGGAGCCGACCATCAGCAGGCGCAGGGGGCGGCCCTCGGCGCGCAGGCGCAGGAGGGCGTCGAGGAGGAAGGGCACGCCCTTCGCGTCGCGCAATTCGCCGATATAGACGAGGTCGGCGCGCTCCTCGGCCGGCACGATCGGGGCGAATTCCGCCTCGCTGATGCCGTTGTGGACGATGCGGGTGATCCGGCCCGGGTCGCCCGCATAGGTGCGGTGCCGCCCGGCGACGTACTCGCTCTCGAACAGGAAGACGTCGGTGCGCAGGGCCATCAGGCGCTCGACGCCCATATAGACCCGGTGGGGCAGGGTGCCGGGCTTGTGGTTGTAGCTCCCGCCATGGGGGGTATAGGCGCGGATCGGCCCGCGGTCGCGCAACGGGGCCATGCGGGCATAGACGCCGCCCTTGGCGCCGTGGCCGTGCAGCACGGTGACGGCCACGGCCTCGGCGTGCCGGGCGACGGCGCGCAGGATCGTCAGGTCCGAGACATGCGGATTGCGGTGCATCGGCAGGCGCATCAACCCCAGGGCGAGGCAGGGGGCGAGGTCCGCCAGGGCCCGGGCGGCGCGCTCGCCGCCGGTGGCGGCGTCGCAGAGGATGCCGACCTGATGGCCCGCCATGGCCTGAAGGCGGGCGAGGTCGAGGACGTGGCGGAAGAGACCGCCGACGGGCGCGCGGAAGATGTGGAGGATGCGCTGCGAGGCGCTGCCGGACCCGCCGGTCAGGACCGATGCGGACAGGTCGGACCCGGCGATGGGCGCGGCGAGGCCAGAGGTGGCAAGGCTGGACCCCGAGACGCCGGAGCCGATCAGACCAGGGGCGAACGCACGCACGACAAGCTGCTCCACGCGACACGGGACCAGCGGTCAGACCGCATGTCCGTCGGGGGAACCTGGCGTCCGAGAGGTGGGCGGACCGTTAAACGGACCGCCGCGCGGCCCCGTCCGGTCAAAGATCGGCAGAATCCTTCGCGGTTCGGTTAGGCGAGTCCTAACTTCCGGAACAGTATTGCGAAGATCGCGGCCCGAAGCCCGGCATTCGAAAGCCCGGCATTCGGAAATCCGGCATTCGATAATCCCGCATGCCGATCAGAAGAAGCGCTCCTTGATCACGATGGTGTCGCCGGGACGCACCGGATAGGTCATCGGCACGATGCCCGAGACGAGGCCGTCCCGGCCCTCGCGGGTCAGCACCGCGTAGTCGCGGGCGGCGCGGGGCCCGAAGCCGGCCGCGATCGCCACCGCGGTCTCGACCGCCATGCCGTTGACGTAGGGATACTGGCCCGAGGTCGTGACCTCGCCGAGGATGTAGAACGGCCGGTAGGCGTCGACCTCGACGGTGACGTGGGGCTCGCGCACGAAGCCGGCCGCGAGCTTGGCCTCGATGGTGCGCGCGGCCTGGGCGGTGGGCTGGCCGCCCACCTTCACCAGGCCGATGAGCGGCATCGCGATGTTGCCCGCGCCGTCGACCGCGTAGATGTTCGACAGGTTGTCCTGGCCGAAGACGATGACCCGGAGGCGGTCGCCGGCGGAGAGCGTGTAGCGCGCCCCGATCGAGCCGGTGCCGGTCGCGTCGAGTTGATCGGTCCGGAAATCCGGGCGCAGGCAGCCGCCGAGCATCAGGCTCGACGTCAGCGTTATGAGAAGTGATCGCCGGTTCATCACTACTGCCGTCGTGAGGAAGATTCGATCCCACTCCTAGGCCGACATGGTTAACGAACACTGACGTCCCGCAACGATCCGTGCGAAACCCCGCCTCTTAACGTCCAATCAACCTTAACCCGCTCTATTCGCATCAGAGCCGGCCCGCCCGCGGTCGACCTCCTTGTCTTGCGTAAAGATCGAGCCATGCCCCGCTCTTCGCCGTTCCAGCCCACCCGCGACGCCCCGCCCGCCGAAGGCGAGGGGTTGGGGCTGGCGCAACTCGCCGGCCTGCTGCGCCGGTCCTGGCGCTGGATCGTGATCCCGACCGCTCTGGCGACGATCGGCGCCATCGCGTTCGTGCAGGTGGTGTCGCCGCGCTACACCGGCGAGGCGAAGATCCTGCTCGAGAGCCGCGACACGCCCTACACCCGCACCGCCCAGGAACGCGGCGAGCAGCCCCAGCCGATCGACGAGCAGGCGGTGGCGAGCCAGGTCCAGGTGGTGATGTCGCGGGACCTCGCCCGCGAGGCGATCCGCCGGCTGTCGCTGGCCGGCAACGCCGAATTCGATCCGAGCGTCGCCGGCTTCGGCCCGCTGCAGCGCGCCCTGATGATGATCGGGCTGGCCCGCAATCCGATGGAGCGCCCGCCCGAGGAGCGGATCCTGGAGACCTATTTCGACCGCCTCAGCGTCTACCCGGCCGGCAAGTCGCGCATCCTCACGGTGGAGTTCCGCTCGCAGGATCCGCACCTCGCGGCCCAGGCGGCCAACACCATCGCGGAACTCTACATCGGCTCCCTCGAAGCGGCGAAGACCGACACCGCCCGCTACGCCTCGAGCTGGCTTGGCGGCAACATCGAGGCCCTGCGCACCCGCGTCGCCGAGGCGGAATCCAAGGTCGAGGCCTACCGCGCCAGCCATGGCCTGATCGCCACCGGCGGCGCCGCCGGCCAGCCTCTCGGCGCCCAGCAGCTCGGCGAATTGTCGACCCAACTGTCGCAGGCCCGAACCGCCAAGGCCGATCTCGCCGGGCGCGCCAAGCTGATCAAGGAGATGATCAAGGACGGCCGCGCCTTCGAGATCCCGGATGTGGCCAACAACGAGATCATCCGCCGCACGGTCGAGCAGCGCATCACCCTGCGCAACCAGCTCGCCCTCGAATCCCGCACCCTCCTGCCCGCCCATCCGCGCATCAAGGAACTGACCGCGCAGATCTCGGACCTCGACGCCCAGATCAAGGCCACCGCCGAGCGGGTGGTCCGCACCCTCGAGAACGACGCCCGCATCGCCGAGGCCCGGGTCGAGAGTCTGAGCGCCGCCGTCGACGCCCAGCGCGACGTGGTCTCGAAGGGCAATTCCAGCGAGGTCCAGCTCCGCGCCCTGGAGCGCGAGGCCAAGGCCGAGCGCGAACAGCTCGAATCCTACCTCGCCCGCTATCGCGAGGCCTCGGCCCGCGACGCCGAGAGCGCCGCCCCGGCCGATGCCCGCGTGGTCTCGCGCGCCATCACGCCCGAGACCCCGTCCTTCCCCAAGAAGCTGCCGATCGTACTGCTGGCGGCGGTGCTCGGCCTGCTGTTCTCGATGGGCGCCGTCATCGCTCGCCACCTCCTCACCGATCCCGACGGCTCGGGCCGGCGGCGGCGGAGCGAGACGGACTCCGAGTCCGGCTCGGAGCGTCCGATCCACCGGCACCAGCCCTTCGCCTTCCCGGAAGCCTCCCTGGCCATGGCGCGCCAGGGTGGGCACGGCCCGGCCCCGCTCACCGCCGGCACGCTCGGGGAGCCTGAGCGCACGGTCCTCACGCCGGAGGTTCCGGTGGCGGACACCGTCGCCACGCGCCCGATTCTGTCGGCGGCCGGCATGGAGCCGGACAGCCCCAGGCCGGCGCAGCCCGAAGGCTTAAAGCCGGCGCAGCCCGAAGGCTTCAGGCCGGCGCAGCCCGAAAGCTTAAAGCCGGCGCAGCCTGAAAGCGCAAAGCCGGCGCAGCCCGAAAGCCTCACGCCGGCGCAGGCAGAAAGCCTGCCGCAGGCCCGGGGCGCCGGAGCCCCGAAGGCCGGGGAGGCGGGCAGCTACGCTCTCGACCCGCTGGTGGCGCGCCTGCGCGACGGCGCCGCGCCGGCCCGGGATGGGGCGGGCCGCACCGTCCTGGTCATGGAGGACGCGCCGGTCCGGCGGGCGGAGGCCGGGCTGGCCGTCAGCCTCGGCAGCGCGCTGACGGCGGGCGCCAGCGTCCTCGTCCTCGATCTCAACGGCCCTGCCTGCGGTCCGGACGAGGCCGGCCTGACCGACCTCGTGGCGGGCGAGGCCGCCTTCCTCGACGTCATCCAGGCGATCCCCGGCTCGCGCCTGCACGCGATCCCGCGCGGCTTCCTCGCCGCCGGCATCCTGCTGGAAGAACCTCAGGCCCTGGCGATCACCCTCGACGCCCTGGCCCAGGCCTATGACTGGGTGGTGTGCCGCCTCGGCGCACCGCAGACCCGCACCGCCCGCGCGATCCTGGAGATGGCCGGACACCAGATGGACGCGGTGGTCATCGCCTCCGACCGCGATCCCGAGGATGCCGACCTCCTCGACCTCTACGGCCTGGCCGAAGCCTCCGGCGCGGGCCAGATCCTGGTGGCCCAGGATTTTGCAGCCCAGGATTTGGCAGCTGCGACCCTCGCTCCGGCGGGCCCGGCTATCGCCGAGCGCCCCGCTTTCGCGGACGAGGCGGCGATGCCGCTGCGCCGCTCGGCGGCCTGAGCCCAGCCGCCGCTCGTCCCCCTCTCTCCAGGCTGAACCACCCCGCCCTTCGCGTCGGACGAAGAGTGGGTCTTGCGAAGGGCGGGTCTTGGCGTTCCGCCGTCCGATCGGACGAACGCGCGGCGATCACTCCACTCAGCCACGCCTCGGAATACGACGACCGGTTGACCGACCGGGAATCTTGCGACCTAAGATGGCTGTCCTTCGGCCATGCCGATCCCGTATTCCGCGGAGGAGCGACCCGAGCCCCGGCACCCCGCTGCCATCGAGACGTATCTCCGAGCCTGTGCGGCCGAGACCGATGCTGCGCCGAACGCGGTCGGCACGCCTGCGGCTGCCTCCGGGGTTGGCACGCGTCGCACCCGACGCAGGGACTGTCTTCGGCTCAGGCCGTCCGCGAGATGTCATTCGATCCCGAAGCAGGACTGGATCACGATGCTGCGTCCGATCAATCCGCCCGGTCCGTCCATTCCCGGCATCTCGCAAGCCATGCTGCTCTCGGAGGGGCGACTTCTCATCCTGTCCGGCCATGTTCCCTTCGATGACACGGGCACCATCGTCGCCGGTGATCGGGCGACGCAGCTCGATCAAGTCTTCCGGAACATGCAGGCGACGCTCCATGCGGCCGGCGCCGATTTCAGCGCCGTCGCGCGCCTCACGATCTACGTCCGTGACTACGATCCGGCCGAGCTGCCGGCGATCCGGGCGGTGCGGGATCGCTGGATCAATGCCGCATGCCCACCCGCCAGCGCCCTGATCGGTGTCGCGGCGCTCGCCTTCCCCGACATGCTGGTGGAGGTGGATGCGATGGCGTTCCTGCCGCCGTAGTCCAGCCTACTCGGTCGCGGCCCGGTGGCGGCGCAGGCGGGACACGAGCGCCATCAGGCGCGGGTCGCGCTTGATGCGGCGCTTGAGGCGGGCGGCCGCGATGATCCGCAGGGCGAAGACATGGCCACGCAGGGTCACCGGCAGGGTCACCTCGCCGAGTTCGATGGTCTCGTCGCAGATGCTGCTCTTGTAGCGGGCCTCGCCGACGCCGAGGTCGAAGCTGCGCCGGCCCCGCGCCGTCTGGTCGGCGATGAGGTGGTGCAGGAGGATGTCGCCGGGGCTGGACCGGCTCACCGCCGGATCGGCGTCGAAGGACGTCATCATGCCGCTGTAGCGCTGCGCATCGACGGCGCCCGCGAAAACCGCGAAGACGCGGCCGGTCCCGGCGGCCACCAGCGCGGTGACCTCGATGGCGGGGCTGGCCCCGGGAACCGTCGCCCGCGCCAGGAAGGCCCGCACGGCGGGATCGGCATAGGGGTTGGCGAGCCCCATGCCGGCGAAGCGGGCGGCCTTCTGTTCGTAGAACGCGGCCAGATAGCGCTCGACCGCCTCCGGGGTCTCGGCCCGTTGGCACGCCACCGGCCCGAACGCCTCGACGAGCTTCTTCTCCTTGGCCCGCAGCTTCTTGCGCGCATCGCTGCTGAAGACCCGCTTGAGGGTGGCGTCGGGGTCGGGTCCGAGCATCAGCCCATAGGCGTCGCTCGGGGCCGGTTCGGCCTCGTGGTGCAGGGGATTGGCGGCCCCGTCCCAGAAGCGGGGCTGGTGCGACAGGGCGAAGACGTCGATGCCGGCCTTGCGTCCGATCAGGCGCAGCGCGTCGGACAGATCCTCCGGACGCATCGCCGCCGCCTCGCGCGAGGCGAAGAGCGGCATGTGGTAGTTGGCGTGCTTGGCGCCGATCACGCGGGCGACCCGTGCGCCGCCCTCGCGGGCGACCACCAGGGGGATCAGCACGCGCGCGCGGGCGGCGGGATCGCGCAGCACCACGACGCGCAGATCCGCCTCGGCCCCCCCGGTTCCGGCGACGAAGGCCGCGACCCAGTCGAAGCGCTGATAGGGCGTCGCCAGCGCGGCCGGATCGGATTCCATCGCGCGCCACAGGGCCTCGGCGGTGCCGAGATCGTCGAGGATGTCGGCCCTGAGGCCGTGCTGCACCCGCGCCCGCATCGCTCCGGCTCCAGTCAGGTCATGAGCGAGAACAGCCATGGGATCATCCTGGGCCCGCCGCGCGGGCCATCGGTCCGGTTGACCGGCGGATCGGAACCCGCCGGATCGATCGACCGACCCTGCGCCGCCAAGCCTTAACCCGTCCGTGACGCCGGACCGACGAGGACCGCCTGTCTGCCCACGTGGGTAACGAAACCTTGCCGGTTGGCGTGCTCCCCTGGCGTCCCGCCCGATCGGATTCCCCATGTCGGCCACCGAAACGCCCGCGCTCAGCCGGCGCCACCGCCTGTTCGCCGCCGGCTTCCGCGCCATCGCGGCGAGCCGGGCCGACCTGTGGCTCGGCCCGGTGGCGCGCGGGCGCGGGCTGATCCTCACCTTCCACCATGTCCGGCCGGAGCCGCCGGCGGCCTATGCGCCGAACGGCCTCCTGGCGATCACCCCGGACTTCCTCGACCGGACCGTCACGCTGGTGCGGAAGCGCGGCTTCGAGATCATCGCCCTCGACGCCGTGCCCGAACGCCTCGCTCGCGGGGGACGGCCCTTCGCGGTGCTCACCTTCGATGACGGCTACCGCGACAATGCCGAGCATGCGGCCCCCGTCCTGCGCCGCCACGACGCCCCCTGGACCCTGTTCGTCACCAGCGCTTTCGCCAGCGGCCACGGGCGCCTGTGGTGGCTCGAACTGGAACGGGCGATCGGCCGCCTCGACCAGGTGCGGGTGCCGGACGGCGATCTCGACCTGCCCGCCCGCGATGCGCTGGACAAAACCGCGGCCTTCGCGGCGGTCTACCGCCATCTGCGGGCCGGACCCGAGGCGCGGCTCCTCGCCGTCATCGCCGGCCTCTGCGCCGAGGCCGGGCTGGTGCCGGACAGGCTGGCCGCGGATCTGTGCCTGTCCTGGTCCGAGCTGCGCGACCTCGGCCGCGACCCCCGCGTCACCTTCGGGGCGCACACGATCAGCCACCCGATGCTGGCCAAGCACGATGCGGCGGTGGCGCGGCGGGAGATCGAGGCGGGGCGGGCGCGGATCGCGGCCGAACTCGGGCGCCCGGTCACGCACCTGTCCTACCCGGTGGGCGATCCGACCTCGGCGGGGCGGCGCGAATTCGCCCTGGCGCGAGACCTCGGCTTCGCCACGGCGGTGACGACCCGGCCGGGCCACCTCTTCGGGGGCCATGCGGCCCACCTGCACGCGCTGCCGCGGGTCTCGGTCAACGGTCATCACCAGACGGAGGCCGCGCTCTCGGCGCTGCTCTCGGGCGTGCCGTTCCTGGCCTGGAACCGGGGGCGCCGGCTCAACGTCGACTGATGGGATTCAGCGCCGGCGGCGGTGGCGGCGATACGAGCGGCTCTCTCCGCCCGCGACGGCGAAGCTGGCGCTCTGGCGGCCGTGGCGCGCGTACCGGCCGCGCCGTCCGCGATGCCCGATCGCGGCGATCGCCGCCCCGGTGGCGGCCGCGCTCGCCTCCAGGCGCTGGGGGATCGCCGCCAGCGCGGAGGCGACCGAGGCCGAGGCGGAGGCCGCCCCGGCGGCGGCCCCGCTGGCGACGTTCTTGGCGGCCGGCCCGAACATCGCGAGGCACTGGTTGTAGGCGAGGTCGTTCTTCAGGCGCTCGCAATCCGAGACCGAGCGCGGCGTCGATTGCGCCCCGGCCGGCCGGGCCGACAGGACGGGAACGGCCACCAGGAACGCGAGGCCGAGGGCGAGCGAGGACGGGCACAGACGCGGCATTGAGCGGGACAACGGCCTCTTAACGAATGACACGCCGCGCTTCTGGGCCGCGAGTGCGGCGAAAACCCGACGTCACCCGGCGATTCTGGCGCCGAATGGGGCGTCAGCCCCGGTCGCCCGCATCGTTCGTCGCATCGTTCGTCGCATCGTTCTTGCCCATCCAGCTGATCAGCGGCATCAGCGGGAAGATCCAGGCGATGCCGAGGAGGGCGTACAGCACCGCCTGCACGGGGGCCGGCGTCTGCGAGATGCGGCTGTCGGCCAGCGCCATCGCGAGCGGCGCGTAGAGGATGATGAAGGCCAGCATCACGATCGTGCCGATCAGCGAGCGGGTGCGGCGGCGCATCGGCCAGGTCCTTGCAGCGAACGGGGGCTCCCGCCGGGGTAGAGCCCCGGGCCCCCGATGGCAACGGCCGCGCCCGCGACCCTTTTGGCATCCCGTGCCGTCAGAGTTCCGACGAGCGGTTCGACAGCTCCATCCGCAATTGCCGGGCGGCCTCCTGCAGGGCGGCATCGCGCCGGCGCCGGGGCCGGGGCACGGTGATGGGCATCTCGGCGGCGAGGTGGCCCGGGCTGCCGGCCAGCACCACCACCCGGTCGGCCAGGGTGACCGCCTCGTCGATGTCGTGGGTGACGAACAGGATGGTCTTGCCCGTCGCCGCCTGGATGCGCTGCAACTCGTCCTGCAGGCCCTCGCGGGTGAAGCTGTCGAGCGCCGAGAACGGCTCGTCCATCAGGAGCACGTCGGGGTCGACCGCGAGCGCCCGCGCGATGGCGACGCGCTGGCGCTGGCCGCCGGAGAGCTGGTGCGGCCAGCGCTGCCCCAGATCGCCGAGACCGACGAGGTCGAGCATCGCCTGCGCCTTGGCCAGGCGCTCGGCCTTCGACAGGCCGCTGCCCTCGAGCCCGAAGGCCACGTTGGCGATGACCCGGCGCCAGGGCAGCAGCCGCGCATCCTGGAACACCAGGGCCATCGGCGTGCGGCAGCCCGGCCGGGCCTCGATCCGCACGGTGCCGGCGCTGGGCTGGGCCAGCCCGATCAGCACCCGCAGCACCGTCGACTTGCCGACGCCGGATTCGCCCACGATGACGAGGAACTCGCCCCGCGCCACCGCGAGGTCGAGGTCCCGCAGGATGACCGTCCGGGCGCCGTCGCGCGCGTAGGCGAGTTCCAGCCCCGCGATGGAGATGATCGGCTCGGACATCAGGCGCGCCACCGGAGAAGCCAGCCCTGGAGGGCGACGAAGGCCGTATCGAACAGGCCGTAGAGGGCGGCCATGGTGAGCATGTAGACCACGACGATGTCGGTTGAGAGCAGGCTGGAGGCCTGCATCATCCGGGCGCCGACGCCGGGCACGCCGAAGATCTCGGCGGCCACCACCGCCATCCAGGCCTGGCCGAGCGCGGTCCGCAGGCCGACCAGGATGCCGGGGGTGGCGGCCGGCAGCAGGATCTTGGTGAGCCGCGCCCAGGGCGAGCTGAAGCCGAAGGCCTGGGCCACCTCGACGAGGTCGCGGTCGACGCCCCGCACCGCCCCCTGCGTGGCGAAGAACACGATCCAGAACACCCCGATGGCGATGATGAAGACGGCCGCCTCCGGCTGGACGCCGAACCAGATGATGGCGAACGGCACCCAGGCCAGGCCCGGAATCGGCCGCAGCAGGCGCACGATCCAGGCGGTGAAGGCCTCGAAGCCCCGGAACATGCCGCTGAGCAGGCCGAGCCCGATGCCGGCTCCCGCCCCGACCCCGAGGCCCGCCACGTAGTGGCTCAGGCTCGACAGCACCGCCTCGCCCCAGACCCCGAGGCGGACCTCGTTGAGGAAGGCGGCCGGAATGGTGCTCGGCGGCGGCAGGAAGGCCGGGTTGATCAGGCCGAGGCGCGGCATGGCCTCCCAGAACAGCAGGAAGGCGAGGAGCCCCGCCGCCGCCAGGGCTGTCGAGCGCAGGGCCGTCATCGGCGGGCCACCGGCGCGGCGCGCCCGGGCGAGAAGGGTCTGGAGATCATCGGGCGGCTTAAGCTCGGCAAGTTGGGCTCGGCAAGAGGTTGGCGTCCGGGGAGAGGTTGGCGTCCGGGGAGAGGGAGCTGAGAGAGAGGCGGGTTCGACGAGGTCACCCGCCCTGGGGTGGGCCGGATCAGGCCCCGTAATAGTCCCGATACCACGCCACGAAGGCGGCGATCCCGGTGCTCAGCGGGGTGTCCGGCACGGCGCCGACGAGGGCGCGCAGCAGATCGGTGCTGGCCTCGGTGCGCGGCACGTCGCCGGGGGGCAGGGGCTGGAGGATGCGTTCGGCGCGGCGCCCCAGGGCGCGCTCCAGTTCGTCGATCATCGCGTCGATGCGGACCGGGCGCCCCCCGCCGATATTGACCAGCCGGAACGGCGCCACCGGACTCAAGGTGTCGCCGGGACAGACCGGCCCCTCGGCGGGCGCCGGCGGCCGGTCCATCAGGCCCCGGATCGCCGCCACGAGGTCGTCCACGTAGGTGAAGTCGCGCTCGGCCGCACCTCCGGCATAGACCGTGATCGGCGCGCCGGCCAGGATCTTGGCGGTGAACAGGAACAGGGCCATGTCCGGCCGACCCCAGGGGCCGTAGACGGTGAAGAACCGGAACGCCGTGGTCGGAATCGCGAACAGGTGGCTATAGGCATGCGCCATCACCTCGCCGGCCAGCTTGGAGGCGGCGTAGAGGGTGAGCGGTGTCACCGCCGGGTCGGTCTCGCGGAACGGCAGCGCCGTGTTGCCGCCATAGGCCGAGCTGGTGGAGGCGAACAGGAGGTGGCGCACCGGATGCGCCCGCACCGCCTCGATCAGGTTGGCCATGCCGACGAGGTTGGCCTCCACGTAGGCCCCGGGATTCTCCAGGCTGTGGCGCACGCCCGCCTGAGCCGCGAGATGCACGACGATGTCGGGCGCGGCCCGTTCGACCGCCTCCCGCAGGGCACCCGGGGTCTCCAGCCGGGCCTCGACGGCGGTGAAATCCGGGCTCCGCGCGAGGTCGGCATGGCGCGCCCGCTTCAAAGCGACGTCGTAATAATCGCTGAACCCGTCGAACCCGGTCACGGCGTGGCCCTCCGCGAGGAGACGCCGCGCGAGATGGTAGCCGATGAAGCCGGCGGTGCCGGTCACGAAGACGCGCATGCAATCCCTTGCGGCCGTCCGAACCGGATCGCGCCTGCCCCCGACCTACACGCAGCGCCGCGCGACCTCAAGAAAGCGGGGGGTGCGGGCGATTCCGGCGGCCGCGACGCGGCCCTCCGCCCGAGAATGGCTGTTGGATTCATCCCGCGCTCTCGGGTGCGCTGACGCGATTCGCCCAGGCGCGGGTTCGCCCCTCCCTCTCTGCGGAGCAGGCGAGAGAGGGGTGCCTGCGGAGCAGGCGGGAGAGGGGGCGACTTCTCCGAACCGCGCGTTCCCCTCTTGCGGGACGGCGTGCCGGCCCGATCCGCTACGCGGGCCACCCGCTCCCGCAGGGGCGACTGGATTCACCCAACTCTGACGGGGCAAACCTCGATCGGGAACAGTGTGATGGCGGTCATCTGCGGGTGGGCGTGAGACGCACCGGGTCTCCCTCTGCTGGAAGGAAAGGGGACCCCTGCAGCCCGCGCGTTGTGGGAAGGCCGTAGCCCAACGGGGGATAGGGCGACGCGCGCGAAATCCACGTCCTGCGAGCCGGTTGGCGGCGAATCCCCCAGCCCTCAGAACACCTGCCGCAGGACGAAGAACAATCCGCCCGCCAGGGTGATGGCGGCCGGCAGGGTCAGGACCCAGGCGAGCGCCATGTTGCGCACGGTGGCGACCTGGAGGCCCGAGCCGTTGGCCGCCATGGTGCCGGCAACGCCGCTCGACAGGATGTGGGTGGTGGAGACCGGCAGGCCGTAGAGTTCGGCGAGCCCGATCGTGCCGGCGGCCACCATCTCGGCCGAGGCGCCCTGGGCGTAGGTCAGGTGGGTCTTGCCGATGCGCGCGCCCACCGTGACGACGATGCGCTTCCAGCCCACCATGGTGCCGAGGCCGAGCGCCAGGGCGACGCAGACCTTCACCCAGGTCGGGATGTAGCGGGTACCGTCGTTGAGGAGGCCGGCATAGGCCTTGAGCACCTTGCCCTCGGCCTCCGGGAAGCCCGCCCCGGTGCCCGGCAGGAGGCGCACCGCGTCGGCGGCAAGGTACATGTCGTTGCGCAGATTCGGGGTGGCGGCGGCCGGCACCTGCCGGATCGCGCCGTGGCGCTGGACCGAGGCGGCGATATCCTCCGAGAGGGCGGCGAGCGCCGCGTAGACGGCAGGCGTGTTCAGCGCCTTCGTGCGCAGGGCCTCGGCGACCTGGACCCGGGCGGCGGCCGCGTCGGGGGGCGCCATGGTCCCGGCCCGGGCGGCGAACACCGCGCGCGCATCCTGCGACTGCTTCACGAAAACCGGCGTCATGTCGTCCGACATGGTGCGGTTGAGGGCATAGGCGGTGGGCGCCGCGCCGATCAGGATCAGCATGATCAGGCCCATGCCCTTCTGGCCGTCATTGCCGCCGTGGAAGAACGACACCAGGGTGCAGGTGAGAATGAGCAGGCCGCGGATCCAGAGCGGGGGCGGGGCCTCGCCCGCAGGCGCCTCGTACAGGTCCCGGCGCTTGACGACGGCCTTCATGGCCACGAGCAGCAGGGCCGCCAGGACGAAGCCGAGGACGGGCGAGATCAGCAGCCCCTCCAGCACCGTCACCGCCTGCCCCCACTCGACGCCGGAGGTACCCTGGCCCTCGGGCGCCATCAGCTGGTTGGCGAGGCCGACGCCGATCACCGAGCCGATCAGGGCGTGCGAGGAGGAGTTCGGCAGGCCGAGCGCCCAGGTGCCGAGATTCCACAGGATCGCGGCGATCAGCAGGGAGAAGATCATCGCGTAGCCGGCCGACGACCCGACCTGCAGGATCAGCTCCA
The DNA here is from genome assembly GCF_055231875.1 of Methylobacterium sp. Ger2507. Lineage (NCBI taxonomy): Bacteria > Pseudomonadati > Pseudomonadota > Alphaproteobacteria > Hyphomicrobiales > Methylobacteriaceae > Methylobacterium > Methylobacterium sp. Ger2507. The sequence continues at coordinate 3,824,959 of NZ_JBUYVC010000001.1, read as the reverse complement.
CCGGCAGCAGGGTGACGATGGCGTAGGCTACCGCGCCGGAGGACAGCATCACCCCGAGGAAGTTGAAGGCGCCGGACCAGATCACCGCGACCAGCGGCGGCAGGGCATGGGTGTAGATCACCGTCGCCACCGCGTTGGCGGTGTCGTGAAAGCCGTTCACGAACTCGAAGGCCAGGGCGATCAGGAGAGCCAGCGCCAGCAGCGCAAAGGCTCCGATCGCCAGCGGTGTCTCACCGACCGCGTTCATGTCGTGAACGAGGCTGTATCCCGCATAGGCGAGGCCGCCGAGGAGGACGAGCGCGAACCCGATCAGGCCCGAGACGTGGAGGCGCCCGTCGAGCTGCGGCCCGCCATCCAAGCCGATCGGTCGCCCGGCGGCGATCACGGGGGATAGGCGCGCGTCGGACATGATTCGGGCCCTCGCGAGTCATTCACGCCAGCGGGATGATCCACCGACGCCCCTCGCATGGTCCGCCTCTAGGAGTCGCGTGTCACAGTTCGATGACAGGCCGGGATTCGTCTTCCGCAACAGGGATGAGACCCGCCGTCCCAGCCGTGCGAACTGGGCGATGCGGTGCCGGCCCCTGTCCCGGAAGCCGGGAAACCTGTGCGCTGCAACGCATCCATGCGTCGGCACTTGTTTGCCGGAGCCCAAACCCCAGATATAACAGCATCATGACGCTGTCGCGCCCGGTTCGGTCGCGTGTCCGACCCGATCCGGGTCGGCGAATCTCCCGAGACGTGCGGCGGTGCATCCTTCGTACCCGTGCGGATCGGGGGGCCTTTCGGACGCGACGCGCTTCTCATCTGCCACATTCCGCAGGGCTCAGCCCGCGAAAGCCAGTCCGCGAGTCATTCGATCCATGAACCAGCTTGTCCGCATGTCACAGGTCGGCGAGGCCGATGCCATCGCCGAGCCCTCCGCCGAGCTGCGGGTGCCGTTCGCGCAGTCCGGCGCCTTCGTGTGCAAGTTCATCATCGGCGAGCCCAATGACCGCGCCGTCTGCTGCGGCGCCCCCGCGCCGGACGGCAAGAGCTGGTGCGCCTTCCACCGCCGCATCGTGTTCGAGCCGGCCCGGCCCGGCCGCCTGCGCTGACGCGCGCGCCCGTCCAACCCGCTCTCCACCCCGATTTCCCGAACCCCGCCGGTGCTGCCGGCGGGGTTTTTCGTTGCGGTGCGCCGGCTCGGTCTAGTCGTCGCTGTCGTCCTCGATCGGGCGGTAGGTGCGCAGGCGCCGTCCGTCGGGGAACTCGACGCTGCGGGAGCGCACCACGAGGTAGCCGGCTTCCTGGGCCTGCCGGATGCGGCGGGCGCGATCGTCTCCGTCCACGAAGGCGCCGGTCGCCTCCGCGCGCGATCCGTCGCCATAGCCGTATCCAGAGATGTCGCCGTTCCGGACGAAGCCCGGCGGCAGAGGCCGGACGACCGGTCGGGCCGCGAATTTGCGCGGCGCGACCGGCGTTGCGACACGCGCGGCCCGTCGACGCGAGACGACAGTGCTTCGACGCGCGACCTCGACACGACCCTCGGCGTATACGCGGGGGCGTTTGGGGGTCCGGGCGGCGCTGCGAACCGGGCGGGCCGCCCGGGCCGGCGCCGGGGCAGCCTCGGCGCGCCGTCCGGTCTCGGGTGCCACGGCAACGGGGTCGGACCGGGCCTCGGCGGTGCCGCGGGCGGGTGGATCGGTCCAGGTCCGCCCGGATTGGGGAGCCGACTCCGCCAGGGCCAGGCCCGGGAACAGACCGAGCGCGAAAGCAACGCCCCGGATGCGGCGAGACATCAAGACCGTCATGACGACCTCCCAACACGCTTTGGGCGAAGTACCGGGGTGGGACGGGTCCCTCATCGGTCTGCGACGCCGGCCTCGGATCACCGCGAAAGAACCTCAACTCAGCAAAAGACTTGCCGGATCGGGATCACGACCCGGGCTCTCACTGTGGAAACCTAGCGAAACCTTGAGAGTTCGTCCACGTGCTGCCGGTCCAGCCGTTTTCCTCGGCCGGCCGATCGACCGCGCGTCACCCCGCTCGGGAAACCTGGCGCCCGTCCGGCATTGTCGTGGATCGCCCCGGGACCATCTTCGTTGACGCTCCACAGGCGTACCCGGCGTGGAGAGGAGAGCCAACTCATGAGACGACTTCCGTCGGTCCTCGCCCTCGCGGCGAGCTCGGCCATCGCTGCCCACACCGCCCTCGCGCAGCCCGCTCCGGCCGCGCCCGCTGAGGCAGCGCCCCCCGCGGCCCCGCAGACCTTCGAGAGCCCGATCCAGAACGGCAAGGGCGAACCCATTGGAAAGATTATGATTCGCGACGGTGCGAGCGCGCTCGTCATGCGGGTGACGATCCAGTCCGGCGGACTCCCGCCCGGCTGGCACGGCATCCATTTCCATGCCGTCGGCGACTGCTCGGACACCGCCAAGTTCGAGAATTCGAAGGCGCATGTGAATCACGACCAGAGCAAGCACGGCCTGCTCAATCCCGAAGGCCCGGACGAGGGCGACCTCCCCAACGTCTTCGCTAACGCGGACGGTTCGGTGAACGCCGAGGTGTCGAGCGAGACGCCGCTGACCGGCGAGGGCGCCCTGAAGGATGGCGATGGTTCGGCCCTGATCATCCACGCCAACGAGGACGATCACGCCACCCAGCCCATCGGCGGCGCCGGGGCCCGCATCGCCTGTGCGGTGATCAAGTAGCCGCCCGATTCGGACCGGCCCCGCGGAGCGCAACCGCTCCGCGGGGCAAGGGTCGTCCTTAGTTCTGGGCGACGCTGACGAGCTTGGCGCTGCGCATCTTCCGTTCGGGCAAGGCGGCCTTGACGGTGTTGAGGATGCCGGCGGCGTCGAGGCCGGCCTCGGCGTACATCGCGTCTGGCGCATTGTGGTCCTGGTAGCTGTCCGGCAGAGTGAGCGTGCGGACCCGCACCCGGCCGGCATCGAGCGCACCGCGCTCGGCCAGCAGATGCAGCACCATGGCGCCGAAGCCGCCCACCGAGCCCTCCTCCAGCGTGACCAGAACCTCGTGGTTCGCCGCCAGGTCCAGGATCATCGCCGCGTCCAGCGGCTTGGCAAAGCGCGCATCCGCCACCGTCACGGCGATGCCCTCGGCCTCCAGCAGATCGGCCGCCTTCAGCGCCTCGGACAGGCGCGTGCCCAGCGCCAGCAGCGCCACCCGCGCCCCCTCCGGCGCACGCACGATCCGCCCCTTGCCGATCTCCAGCACCGAGCCGCGCTCGGGCAGGTCGACGCCCACGCCCTCGCCGCGCGGGTAGCGCAGCGCGATCGGGCCGGTGTCGTGCGCGTGGCACGTCGCCACCATGTGCACCAGTTCGGCCTCGTCCGAGGCCGCCATCACCGTCATGTTCGGCAGGCAGCACAGATAGGCCAGATCGAAGGCCCCCGCATGCGTCGCCCCGTCCGCCCCCACCAGGCCGGCCCGGTCCAGGCAGAAGCGCACGGGCAGGTTCTGCAGCGCCACGTCGTGCACGACCTGGTCGTAGGCCCGCTGCAGGAAGGTCGAGTAGATCGCCACGAACGGCTTGTAGCCCTCCGTCGCCAGCCCGCCCGCGAAGGTCACCGCGTGCTGCTCGGCGATGCCGACGTCGAAGGTCCGGTCCGGATGCGCCTTGCCGAACAGGTCGATGCCGGTGCCGCCCGGCATCGCGGCGGTGATCGCCACCACCCGGTCGTCGGCATCCGCCGCCTTGATCAGGCTCTCGCCGAACACCCGGGTGTAGGCCGGGGCGTTGGGCTTGGCCTTGGCCTGCACGCCGGACAGCACGTCGAACTTGACCACGCCGTGGTAGCGGTCGGCCGAGGCCTCGGCCGGCGCGTAGCCCTTGCCCTTCTGGGTGACGACGTGGAGCAGGATCGGGCCCTGCTCCGAGTCGCGCACGTTCTTGAGCACCGGCAGCAGGTGGTCGAGGTTGTGACCGTCGATGGGCCCGACATAGTGGAAGCCCATCTCCTCGAACATCGTGCCCGAGCCCACCACCAGGGAGCGGGCATATTCCTCGGCCGCGGCCGCGCGCTGGTAGAGTGCCTTGGGCAGGAGCTTGCCGAGCTGCTTGGCGGTCTCGCGCAGGGACTGGTAGGTGTCGCCCGAGGCCAGCCGCGCGAAATAGGCCGACATGGCGCCCACGGGCGGGGCGATCGACATGTCGTTGTCGTTGAGGATGACGATCAGGCGGGATTTGAGCGCGCCGGCATTGTTCATGGCCTCGTAGGCCATGCCGGCCGACATCGAGCCGTCGCCGATCACCGCCACCATGTTGCGGCGCTTGGGGGCGGGGGCGCCCTTGGCCTGGGCGGCCGCGTCGTCGAGGTCGCGCGCCACGGCCATGCCGAGGGCCGCCGAGATCGAGGTGGACGAGTGGGCCGCGCCGAACGGATCGTAGACGCTCTCCGAGCGCTTGGTGAAGCCCGACAGGCCGCCGGGCTGGCGCAGGGTCCGGATGCGGTCGCGCCGGCCGGTGAGGATCTTGTGCGGATAGGCCTGGTGGCCGACATCCCAGACGATGCGGTCGTCGGGCGTGTCGAACACGTGATGCAGGGCCACCGTCAGCTCGACCACGCCGAGCCCGGAGCCGAGATGCCCGCCCGTCACCGAGACCGCGTCGATCATCTCGGTGCGGACCGCATCGGCCACCGCCTGCAGCTCGCTCTCCGGCAAAAGCCGCAGGGCCGCTGGCTCGGACAGACCGTCCAGGATCGACGGACCCTCCGACAGCCCCGACGCGGACGCGGAGGACGCTGGCGAGGTTTCGCCCGTGGTTTCTTGCCGTGACACCGAACCAACCTCACGTCCGGAGGGAAAACATGCGCGCAATTGCTTGGCGCCAATGAAGAAGATCGACTTGCCCTAAGCTAGTCGACATCAAGCGGTGCGACGCCGGCCGCCTGACCGTCGGCACCGAGGGTGATCTTCTGAATGCGGGCCTCGGCCTTCTGCAGAAGGCCCTCGCAGTGGCGCTTCAGCGCCTCGCCGCGTTCGTAGATCGCCACGGATTCGTCGAGCGGCACATCACCCTTTTCCAAGCGACGCACGATATCCTCGAGTTGCTCCAAGGCTTTCTCGAACGGCAGGTCGAGGGCCGGCTCACCGGCACTGGCCGTCGACGCAACGGCGGGTCGCGTGACACTCATCCTAAACTACCCCTTGATTTTGTCGGTCTAAGCCGGTCGCCCCGAAGCCGGCAACCCGATCCCAGGAATCCGGCTTCGTTTCATGGGCCGGGCGGCCTTTGCGCCACACTCCCGCACAAGCCCGCAAAGGCCCCGAGATGCGACACTGATCAGAAAATATTTTTGTCACCTTCTCAGTAGCTTAGAGTCATATCCTGACATTCGACATCAGGTTCAGGCTGAACGGCTCGCCCTCAAACGCATCGGCTCCGCGCCCGATCTCCGCGATGGCCGCGACCATGCGCCCGTCACGGCCAAGCAGACGATCGGCGATCGACACGAAGAGCGCATTCGGCGTCGCCGAGGGCGAGGCGATCCGCAGGGCGCGGGCGATCTCGGCCTCGTCGCGCTCGGGAGCCAGCGCACAGGCCGCGATGTAGGCCGCCGCTGTCGAGCGGCTGATCCCCGCATAGCAGTGGATCAGCAGGGGCTCCTTCCGATCCCAAGCTTCGGCGAAAGCGAGGATCGCCGCCACATGCCCGTCACCGGGCGTCACGTGTCCGTCCATCGGCGCGACGATGTCGCTGACCTCGACGACGCAGTGGCGTCCCTCCGCGATGCCGGCGGGCCGGGAAATTGCGGTTCCGACCTTCATCAGAGTCATCAGATGCCGGGCGCCAGACCCCTCGAGCGTCTCCGGCAACCGTGACAGGGGGCAGACCCGAAGGTACGGCATCAGGCGACCTCCGGCCCGACCAGGACGTCAAAGCGGGCGAGGAAGCGCGCCTGCGCCACGTCGCTCGACCACGGATCGAGCAGCGCATCAGCCTCCGGGGAGAGGGGCGCGCAAGCGTCGAAGATGGCATCGGCCTCGTCGCGAGAAAAGCCGGCGAGCCGGATGGCCTCGTGATAGGCCGCGCTGCCGTCCGCTCGCTTGACCAGCATGACCAGGTCTCGGCCAGGCTCAGGCAGGCCGAAGCGCTGCCGGATCGCGGCCAGGAGCCGACGCTCGACGGCCTTGTAGGAATCGCCGATGGCCGCTTTGAACGGCGAGATGATGTCGCCGACCACGTATTCGGGTGCGTCGTGCAGCAGGAGTTCGAGGCATGCGCCGGCGCCCAGGTCCGGTGCGAGGGCGCGGCCGATGGCTTCCACCAGCAGGGCGTGCTGGGCCACCGAGAAGACGTGCGGCCCCGCGGTCTGCCCGTTCCAACGGGCGACGCGGGCGAGCCCGTGGGCGATATCGGCGATCTCGATGTCGCGCGGAGACGGATCGAGCAGGTCGAGACGGCGCCCGGATAACATCCGCTGCCAGGCGCGCCCGCGATCGGCGCTCATGCCCGGCCTCCGAGGGTCGCGCAGGGTCCGTGGCGATGGCAGCCGACGAGGTGATCGTTGACGAGGCCCACCGCCTGCATGAAGGCGTGAACGATGGTGGGGCCACAGAACGCGAAGCCCTCCGCCTTCAGGGACTTCGCCATCGCCCGCGAGACCTGCGTCTCGGTGGCGATGGCGCTCCGGCTCGCGGCGCAGCCCTGGATCGGCACGCCATCGACGAAATCCCACAGGAAGGAGGCGAAGCCGGGTCCCCGGGCCTCGATGGCGAGGTAGGCACGCGCGCCCGCGATGGTGCCGACGATCTTGGCCCGGTTCCGGATGATGCCGGTATCCTGCATCAGGCGCTCGACATCGGCGTCGGTGAAGCGCGCGATGACCTCCGGATCGAAGCCCGCGAAAGCGCGGCGGAACCCCTCGCGGCGGCGCAGAATGGTGATCCAGGACAGACCGGCCTGGAAGCCGTCGAGGATGAGCTTCTCGTACAGGGCCCGGCCGTCGCGCTCGGGTACACCCCACTCGGTGTCGTGATAGGCCACATAGACGGGATCGAGCCCGGCCCACCAGCAGCGGGCGCAGCCGTCGGGATGATCAATCAGGCCGGAAACATCGGTGCGCATCGCCGAGGGTTTAGCCGGGTGACGGCTGCGCGTCGATGTCGGCCCATCAGCCCAGGGGGCAGGCCACACCTCAGCCGGCTTGGGCGACCTCGGGAAAACCGAAGGTGGCGAAGGCCGGCTTTTCCACGCCGATCAGGGCATGACCGGCACGCAGAGGCTCGCCGGCCGCGAGGGCATCGGCGAGGCGGTCGAGGCGCAGAAGGCCGAGGCCACGCCGTCCGGCGACGCTGCCCACCGTGCCGAGCGTCCGCTGTCCGGCACTGATCTCAGCCCCCGTTTCCAGCCCATGGTCTGAGACCGCCACGAGGGGCACGATCCGGGTGCGGGCGGTGCCGCGATGCTGCATGCGCGAGACCACCTCCTGCCCGACATAGCAGCCCTTGCGGAAGTCGACGCCGCCGAGCTGATCCATCAGCGCCTCGTGCGGAAAGGCGTCGGACCAGGGAAAGTCGCGCCCACCCTCGGGGATGCCGTGGGCGATGCGATGCGCATGATAGTCAGCCTCCGTGGCATCGGCCGAGAAGGCCCCGGCTGCAAAGAACAGGCGCTCGCCGAGGGCGGCAAGGCGCCCGTCGTGGCGACGCAGCACGGTGGCGCTGGTTTCCGCACCCTCCCAGGCCGCGGCCACACCCAACGTCGGGTCAAGGGTGATCGCCACCTTGGCCCGCAATCGGTAGAGCCCAAGGCGCTTGGCGAGATCCGATGCCCGCTCGGTGGCGACGTCGAGCAGGAACCCATCCCCGGCACCGCGGGCGATCAGGAAGTCGAACAGGATCTTGCCCTGGGGCGTCAGCAAGGCGCCCAGGCGGGCCTCGCCAGCCTCCAGGGTCTCGACGTTGCACGTCACCACGCCCTGCAGGAAGCTCGTCGCATCCTCGCCCGAGACGGTGACGATGGCGCGGTCCGGCAGCAGGGCGATCGGCATGGCGGCTCCTTCAACAAGCGGCAGCGGCATTGCGCGCCGTCCGGGCCTGACATAAGCCGCCCGCGACCCCGTCTCAATGCACATCCCGGGAGCTTCGGCATGGACCGGCCCTTCGACCTCCTCCTCACCGGCGGCACCGTGGTGAATCAGGACGGCGCCCACCGTGCCGACCTCGGCATCCGCGCCGGTCGCATCGCGTCGATCAGCGACCTTTCAGGGGCGACGGCCACGGAGCACCGCGACTGCACCGGCCTGCACCTGCTACCCGGCGTCATCGACAGCCAAGTGCATTTCCGCGAGCCGGGGCTCGACCACAAGGAAGACCTCGAATCGGGCTCGCGGGCCGCCGTCATGGGCGGCGTCACGACGGTGTTCGAGATGCCGAACACCAACCCGCTCACCACCACCGCCGAGGCGCTGGCCGACAAGGTCGCTCGCGCCCATCACCGGATGCATTGCGACTTCGCCTTCTGGGTCGGCGGCACGCACGAGAACGCCCACTTGGTGCCGGAACTGGAGCGGCTGCCGGGAGCAGCCGGCATCAAGGTGTTCGTCGGCTCCTCCACCGGCTCGCTCCTAGTCGAGGACGATGCCGGCGTCACCGAGATCCTGAAGCGGACCCGCCGGCGCGCCGCCTTCCACGCCGAGGACGAACCGATGCTGCGGGCGCAGAAGGACCGGCGCGTCCCGGGCGATCCGTCCTCGCATCCGGTCTGGCGCTCGCCCGAAGCGGCCCTGAAGGCGACCCAGCGTCTCGTGCGCATCGCCCGGGCCACCGGTGCCCGAATCCACATCCTGCACATCTCGACGAAGGAGGAGATGGTGTATCTGGCCGAGGCCAAGGACGTCGCGACCTGCGAGGTCACGCCCCACCACCTCACTCTCGATGGCGACGAGGCCTATGCACGCCTCGGCACCCTGGTGCAGATGAATCCGCCGGTGCGGGGCGCCGACCACCGCGACGGAATCTGGCACGGCCTGTCGCAAGGCGTCGCCGACATCCTCGGCTCCGACCACGCGCCGCACATGCTGGAGGAGAAGGCCAAGCCCTATCCGAATTCCCCCTCGGGCATGACGGGGGTGCAGACCCTGGTACCGATCATGCTCGACCACGTAGCGGCGGGGCGGCTGTCGCTGAGCCGGTTCGTCGACCTCACCAGTGCCGGCCCGAAGCGCCTGTTCGGCATCGCCCGGAAGGGACGCCTGGCAGTCGGCTACGATGCCGACGTGACGGTGGTCGATCTGAAGCGCCGCGAGACGATCCGCAACGACTGGATCGCCTCGAAATGCGGCTGGACCCCGTATGACGGCGTCACGGTCACGGGCTGGCCGGTGGGCACCCTGGTGCGCGGCAACAGCGTGATGTGGGACGGCGCGCTCACCGCACCGTCGCGCGGTGAGGCGGTGTTGTTCGAGGAAGCGCTGGCGCCGGCCTGAGCGCGAGCGCGTCGGCATCAACGAACTCGGAACCAACGAGAAGGGCAAGCGCGGATGCGCTTGCCCTGGATCTGCCGAGCTTGGCGATGTCGGCGCCGGAGGTGGTTACGCCTCCGACCTCACGCCTGGGATCTCAGTGCTGAGGACTCGTGGTGAAGGCGCCCCCGCGGATGCGGTCCGGAAACCCCTCGGCGTAGCGGGCGGTGGCCTCCTCGCCATAGGTCGTGACGAGTTCCTGGAACGCCGCGAACAGAGCGGCCTGAGCCATGCAGTCCCCATCGAGGCCATCGAGACAGCCTTCGGCGAACGCCTCCGAGACGTAGCCGAGCGCGGCGCGCTTGTCGTCGAGATCCGCCTCGAAGGGCGCGGAGACCGTATCCATGTGCATGGGCCACATCATCGTTGGGCCGGCGAACCAACCGGCCAGTGACCATGAGGATAGGGCGAGCCGAGGGGTTCGCAAAGCCAGGAATTGCGAAGCGGTTAACGCGGGCACTCAAATTCTTCGTTTCTGGGCGAGGCGCACGATCTGTGACCGCGCCGCATCACCTATCCGCCGAACCGGCTCGCCAAGGCGTGCGACAAGCGCTCGCCCTCGGTGACGTACCGGGCGGCGGCCTCCGTGGCCGCGGGCGTGCAGACCCGGTAGGTCAGGCTGTAGCCGCGATATCCGCGGTTGTAGGCTCCGGCGAGGCGGTCGCGTCGGCCCGGGGTCACCCCTTCGGCCTCGATCAGGGCCTTCATGCGCGCCGGCCATTCCGGGGCATCCGCAGCACCGCAGAGGTCGCGCAGGAAGGCCAGAGAGCCGATGACCTCAGAGAGGCGCAGCAGGTCGCGATCGTAGGGAGCCGGCGGCGGCTCGGCGGGCGGTGGCGGCTCCTTCTCCTTCTCGATCGGTTTCGGAGCGGACCGGGCCGAGCCGCCACGGGATTGCTGAGCCAGCCCCGCGTCCGGAACGGCCATCAGCACGGCCATCAGCACGGCGGGTCCGGCGAGCGTCGCCAGCCTGGCTCCGCAAGCCCTGATGCCGCGAGCCTTCATGCCGCAGGCTCCGCCCGCGAGGCGGCCAGGGCGAAGGCCTCGCGGACAGTGTCGGCGAGGCCGGGCGTGGTCGCCAGCGTCTCGAGTTCGGCGAGCGTGGCCCACCGGACTCCGAGCGCCTCGGGTCCAGCCACCGGCTCGCCCCCGATCCACAAGGCCGCATGGGGATGGACGACGTAGTGGTGGCGGACGCGATCCGTGCCGTCGCGCAGGATGATCTCGGTGGGACTGAGCACGCCGATCACTGCGGCATTGAGGCCGACTTCCTCCTGCAGTTCGCGCAGAGCCGCCTCGGCCAGAGCTTCGCCAGCTTCCACGAGACCGCCCGGAAAGGTCCACACGCCGCGCATCGGCTCGTTGGCGCGGGCCGCAAGCAGCACGCGCTCGTCGCGCAGGACGGCAATCGAGGTGCCGACGAAGGGGCGCGTCGGAAACAGCCGCGCCTGGGGATCGTCCGGATTTGTCCCGGTCACGGCGTCACCACGGCGATCCGGCCATCAGCGAGGCCCACCAGCAGGCGGGCGGCGGGTCCCCGGCCGAGGCTGGCAAGTCCGAAGGCCGCAAGCCCCGGCAGCGGGATGCGCAGGCGCTCGCGGATGCCGTCCTTCAGGACCAGGATTGCGAGGGCGCTTCGGTCGGCCACCGGCAGGGCGAGTTCGGGCGGCCCGGCTCGCTCCGGCTCCACCAGGGCGGCAAGGTCGACCTCTCCCTCGCCGGGAGAGACGTTGGTGTAACCCGGAGCCTCGTGGACGCGGCGTAAGGCACCGGCGTCCAGGGCCCAGAGCTGGAGCAGCCCGGCGCCCTCCGGGTTCGCGACGGCCGCGATCTGCGGTTGCCCGGCGCCGGCGAAATCCGCAATTCCCGCCGGCTTCAGCGGCTGACCGCCGGGTCCCGTCTCTTGAGCCGGACTGCGGGCCAGGAGCGACCAGGGGACGCCTGGTTTCGAATCGGGCTTCGGATCGGCTGGCGCCCCGCCGAACAGCGCCAGCTCGGATGCTCCGGTGGACGTGACAGTGACGGCGACGATGACGGGCTTCTCCGCGAACCGGGCGATGCGGGGGCGGCGCAGGGCGAACACCGTATCGGGGGCGGCGGCCAGCGTCGTGGTGACGATCGGCACCGGCTTCGGGTCCCCGCCCATCGCCACGGGTTGACGCTCCCGGATGACCAAGCTCGCTGCCTGTTCGGGGCCACCCGCGAGCCCCGGAACCGGGTTCGCCAGGTAAGCGCTCAGGGGACCCGAGACCGCGCGCCGCGAGCCGGGCAGGGCGCCGCGTGGAGTTTCCGCGGCGGCCAGGCCCTCGATCGCCTCGGCGCCCAGCAGGGTGGTGGCCACCTGTCCGTCGACCAGGCTGAGCGCGGCGCCTCCGCCATCGCCCCAGACCACCACGATGGGAGCCTCCTGCTCAATGCCGGTCGGATTGGGGTTGCGACTCCGGGCCAGCGGCAGGAGGCCCGAGGTCGCCACCGCGATGGCGACCTCGCTGCCCGGGCCGCGCAGGGCCTTGGCCCGGAACGGCAGGTCGAGAATCGTCACGGAGGGTTCCGCGAGGGCGGGGGCGGTGAGGACCAGGAACGCGACGAGAAGCGCCGAGCGCGCGACCCGTTCAGACATGCTGGCCGCCGTTGATGTGCAGTTCGGCGCCGTTCACGTAGGACGACGCTTCGGTGCACAGGAAGTAGATCGCCTTGGCGACCTCGTCGGGGGTGCCGAGGCGGCGCTGCGGGATGCCGGCCACGATCTTGTCGGTGCCGGGCGACAGGATCGCGGTGTCGATCTCGCCGGGCGAAATCGCGTTGACGCGCACGCCGAGGGGACCGAAATCGCTGGCCATCTCACGGGTCAGGCCGGCCAGCGCCGCCTTGGACGTGCCGTAGGCGGCGCCCGCGAAGGGATGGACGCGCGAGCCGGCGATGGAGGTGACGTTGACGATGGAGCCCTTGGCGCGGGTCAGTTCCTCGCAGAGGCCTCGGGCCAGGAGCAGGGGCGCGAACACGTTGACCTGGAATACCCGCTGCCAATCCCCGAATTCGGTGGCGATGGCGCCGAGGCGCTCGCCCTGCGGCCCTTTCGGCGAAATCCCGGCATTGTTGACGAGCGCGTGCAGAAGCCCCCCCTCGGCGGCGAGGCGTCCGGCCACCTCCTCGATGCCCCGCACCGTATCCTGCGGGTCGGAGAGATCGACCTGCAGGTGATCCTCCGGTCCCATCTCCCAGGGGCAGTTCTCCGGAAAGGGGTGCCGGGAGCAGGTGATCACCCGCCATCCGGCAGCCGAGAAGCGCTTCACGGTGGCATGCCCAATGCCACGGCTCGCCCCCGTGAGCAGCATGACGCGCCGGCGTTCGTTGGATGAGGCCAAGACCGTTCCTTCAGGATCGGGAGACGTCCGGCAGGCGAAAACGCCGGACGACCTCCACGCCGCGTTCAGGTCTAAGCGGCGCGGGGTCTAAAATCCAGGGTCCTGCCGCGACGCAGCAAGACGGTGATCCGCGGCTCTACGGTGATCCGCGGCTTTAAGGATAGAGCCGCGCCCCGCGCCAGCCCTCGCCGTCGCGGGTGAAGCGGACCCGGTCGTGCAGGCGGAACGCCCCGTTCTTCCAGAACTCGATCGAGACCGGCGCGATGCGAAAGCCCGTCCAGTTCTCGGGACGCGGGACCGGTCCCTCGCCATAGCGCTCCGCCAGGGCCGCCACCTCGCGTTCCAGGGTGGCGCGGTCGGCGAGGGGACGCGACTGTCGGCTCGCATGGGCTCCGAGGCGACTGTTGCGCGCCCGGCTGGCGAAGTAGGCATCCGCCTCCTCGGGGGTGACGGGGGTCACCGGCCCACGGGCACGGACCTGTCGGCCGAGGCTCTTCCAATGCAGCACCAGGGCGGCCTGCGGGTTCTGGCGCAGTTCGTCGCCCTTGGCGGAATCGACGTTCGTGTAGAACACGAAACCGTGCGCATCGACGCCCTTCAGCAGCACGACGCGCACGTCCGGCAGCCCGTCCGATCCGGTCGTCGCCAGCGCCATGGCGTTGGGATCATTGGGCTCCGACGCCTCGGCCTCGGCCATCCATGCGGCGAACAGGGCCCACGGGTCGGCTGCACGCGTGAAGTCGCCATTGGGACCCAGGGGGTCCGGGCCCGAGTTGGGGGAGGCGGGATCATCGATCCTTAACCGTTCCAAGGCGTAATCCTGTGGTGAGATCCGGGTCGGGGGCACCGACGTGGGACACGAGCGTTATCGGCCCAACACGTCGTTGAGATCAGGTGTAATGCGTCGGCGCGACTGTAAAGCCCAGGCCGTACGAGACCGTGCGGCAAGAGACGATATGGCTCAAGACGATATGGCTCGGGAGCACGACCGGGACGGGCGTATCCTCGCCGGGGAGCGACTCGTCAGGCCGGAACGCTGGGCCTCGGCCCTTGCTTTGACGGCCTTGCTCGGTCTCGGCGGCTGCGGCCTGCCGATCATCACCTTCCAGGGTGAGGAGACGGCGGAGGCCGGACCGAAGGCCCCGAAGGTCGCCCGCGCCAGTACCGTCCTGCCCGACGAGCCGATCAGCACCGGCAGTATCGACAAGCGTCCGCTCGGTTTCGGCAACGATCTCGGTGCGGAGGATTGGCGAAGGGCGCATGCGGCGCTTTCCGTGGCCCTCGATCCGCAGGGCAATGGCCGCCCGGTGAAGTGGGACAACCCGGAGACGACCCTGCGTGGCTCGGTCAACCCGACCGGCCTGCCTTACGTGGCCAACGATCTCGTCTGCCGCGACTTCCTGGCCTCCGTCATCACACCGGCGGGCAGTCGCTTCGTGCGCGGCACGGGGTGCAAGCCGTCGGGTGGAGACTGGACCCTGACCCGGATTCGGGCTGCGAAATCGGCAGCCTGATCGAAACCCGCCGTGCGGGAGCCGGACTCCCGGCCCGATCGGGATCAGAGTACAGCTCCAGGCGTTGACGGCGCGCGATTCGAAGCGAATTCTCGCGCGAGACCGTTGCAGAGAAGCAACAGGCCGTCCACATGACCGACGAATCCGAAGGCGCCGGGCCATCGCCCGGCCTCAGGCGGCACCGAGAATTCTGAAGACCGATGCGAAATCCCTATGACGTGCTGGGTGTCCCCAAAGGCGCCAGCGAAGCCGATATCAAGAAGGCCTACCGCAAGCTCGCCAAGGCCTACCATCCGGACCGCAACCAGGACGACGCCAAGGCGAAGGACCGTTTCGCGGAAGCCAACAGCGCCTACGAGATCCTGGGCGATGCGGGCAAGCGCGCGCAGTTCGATCGCGGCGAGATCGACGCGGACGGCAAGCCGCGCGCCACCGGCTTCGAGGGCTTCGGCGGGTTCGGCGGACGCGGCGGTGGCGGTGGCGGCTTCGATTTCGAGAGTGCCGCCCGCGGACGCGGCCCAGCTGGCGGCGGCGGCATCGGCGAGGACATCTTCTCGCACCTGTTCGGCGATGCCTTCCGGGCTTCCGGCGCCGGCCCGGGCGGTGGCCCGCAGCGCGGTCCGGTCAAGGGCGAGGACGTCGCGGCCGAGCTCAGCGTCACGCTGGAACAGGTTGCCAGCGAGGAAAAGCTGCGCCTGTCGCTGCCGGGCGGGCGCGATGTCGACGTGGTGGTGCCCCGGGGCGTGGTCGATGGTCAGACCATCCGTCTGCGTGGCCTCGGCAATCCGGGCGGCCTGCGGGGCGCGCCGGGCGATGCGCTGCTCACCATCCGCCTCCTGCCGCATACCCGCTTCACCGTGGAGGGCGCCGACCTGCGCGCCTCGGTGGAGGTACCCCTGGAGGACGCGATCCTGGGCGGCCCGATCCGCGTGCCGACCCTCACCGGTGCCGTGGAGATGAAGATCCCGCCCATGACCGGGTCGGGGCGCACGTTCCGCCTCCGGGGCAAGGGCCTGCCGAAGAAGGACGGAACCCGGGGCGATCTCCTCGCCGTCACGGCCGTGATGCTGCCGAGCCAGGAGGATGCGGCGCTCGTCGACTTCGCCCGCGCGCGCCGCGCTGCCAAGGCCGGGTGAGTTAAGCCCGGCGGAACCAAGCTCAGCTGAGCCTGGCCCCCGCGGATCGAGTGTCGCAACCCATCCGCGACGGCCTCCCGGCGCTGTCAGGTCCCGGACTTCCGTCCCAGGCGCGGCTCCGCTAAGGATGCCCGGCGCAAATACGCCGATCCGTCGCCCGACGGGACCGTCGGCGCGCGCCACGGCTCTCGCTCAGGTGACACATGGCGGACACGCACCCGGTTCACGATCACGTCGGCGGACTTCTCGCCGGCAAGCGCGGCCTGGTGCTCGGTGTCGCCAACAACCGCTCGATCGCCTGGGGCATCGCCAAGAGTGCGGCCGCCCACGGCGCCAAGCTCGCCTTCACCTACCAGGGCGACGCCCTGAAGAAGCGCGTCGAGCCCCTGGCCCGTGAACTCGACGCCCACGTGGTCGGGCATTGCGACGTCACCGATCCGGCTTCGATCGATGCGGTCTTCGCTGCGGCCGCCGAGGTGTTCCCTGAGGGGATCGACTTCGTCGTCCATTGCATCGCCTTCTCGGACAAGGACGAACTCACGGGCCGCTACGTCGAGACCTCGGAGGCGAACTTCACCAAGTCGCTCCTGATCTCGTGCTACTCGTTCACGGCGGTGGCCCAGCGCGCCGAGAAGCTGATGCCGAACGGCGGCTCGCTCCTCACCCTGACCTATTACGGCGCCGAGAAGTGGATGCCTCACTACAACGTCATGGGCGTCGCCAAGGCCGCCCTCGAGGCCTCCGTGCGCTACCTCGCCGCCGATCTCGGCCCTTCGAAAATCCGCGTCAACGCGATTTCGGCCGGCCCGATCAAGACGCTGGCCGCCTCCGGCATCGGCGACTTCCGCTACATCCTGAAGTGGAACGAGTACAACGCCCCCCTGCGGCGCACCGTGACCATCGAGGAAGTCGGCGAGACCGCCACCTACCTCGTCTCGGACATGAGCAAGGGCATGACCGGCGAGATCCTCCACGTCGATGCCGGCTACCACGTCGTCGGCATGAAGAACCCGGAAGCCCCGGACCTCAGCCTCGACAAGGATTAGCGCCCGGCGATTGGCGGTCCACGCCTAATCCGGCACGGTCATTCCGGCGATGTCGGCCTGCGCTTCTGGAAACCGCGGGTCCATCGCCTCCAGGGTGTCGGCGATGGTGCGGGCGATGAGGAGGTTGCGGTACCACTTCCGGTTGGCCGGCACCACGTGCCAGGGCGCCTGCGGCGTCGAGCATTCGGAGAGCGCATCGGCGAAGGCTGCCTGGTAGGCATTCCAGGCCTTGCGTTCGACGAGGTCGGCAGGGTCGAACTTCCAGTGCTTGTCCGGGTTCGCGATGCGGGCCTCCAGCCGCTCCTTCTGCTCGTCCTTCGAGATGTGGAGGAAGAACTTGAGCACGGTGGTGCCGGCCGCGCTGAGCATCCGCTCGAAATCATTGATCTGGTCGTAGCGCGCCCGCCAGACCGGCTCCGGCACGAGATCCTTCACCCGCACCACGAGGACGTCCTCGTAATGGCTGCGGTTGAACACGTTGATCATGCCGCGTGCCGGCGCCTTGGCGTGGTAGCGCCACAGGAAGTCGTGGTCGCTCTCCTCGGCGCTCGGCACCTTGAACGACCAGACCCGGCAGCCCTGCGGGTTCACGCCTTCGAACACCGCCCGGATGGTGCCGTCCTTGCCGCCGGTGTCGATGGCCTGGAACACCACGAGCAGGCTGCGCTTGTGCTCGGCATAGAGCCGCTCCTGCAGGGCGACGATGCGGGCGCGCTCGGCGGCGAGTGCCGCCTTGGCCTCGTCCTTGTCGAGCCCGCCATCCGTATTCGCATCGATCGCGTCGAGGTCACACCGTGAACCCGGCCGTACGGTGACGATGCCCTTCGCCGCCGGCGCGAGCGCTGGGCCCGGAGGGGGCTCGGCGTGGGGGGCCAGGCCTTCCGTCTCTCGAGCCCACAGAGCGGAGGAGGGCGGCCGATGGCCGGGGTGGCGCGCCCGGGTCTTGCCACCCTGCTCGCGGGTCTTGCCGCTCTTCTTGCGGTGCGAAACATCACGTTGCGGCGCGGAAGCGTCCGTTTCCCCGGGACGTTGGCCCTGCCTGTGCTTGCCGTGGCGCTTCGACATAATGAGACTCGCTTGCTCGGTTGGGGGCGGGGAACGGCGGCCGCCGGCATGCAGGGCCAGGATGTGAGTGCGAAAACGAATTCCCGGCTCGGCCGTTCCAGCCTGCGGCGGGGCCTGAGACGGTGACCCCGATCTACTTCATCCGCCATGGACAGACCGACTGGAACGCGGAAGGGCGCCTCCAGGGGCAGCGCGACATCGCTCTCAACGCCGAGGGCCTGCGTCAGGCCGAGGACGTGGCCCGGCGCCTCGCGGCCGTGGCGGAGGCCGACGTCGCCACGATGGACTATGCCGCGAGCCCGCTCGCGCGGACCCGGCGCACGATGGAGACCCTGCGGGCCGCCCTCGCTCTGCCGCCGGAGGACTATCGTCTCGACCCCCGGCTGAAGGAGATCAGCTTCGGAACCTGGGAGGGCTCGACCTGGGCCGAGATCCGCCGGCGCGACCCCTCCGGTGCGGCGGCCCGGGACCGCGACCGCTGGGGTTATCGCCCGCCGGGCGAGACCGGAGAGAGCTACGCCATGCTGGTGGAGCGCGTGACTCCGGTGGTCACCGGCCTGACGCGCCCCACCGTGATCGTCGCCCATGGCGGCGTGGCCCGGGCGATCCTGGTGATCCGCGGGCATCTCGGGGTGCGGGACGCCCCGCGCATCGGCATCCGCCAGGGCAGCGTCCTGGTGCTCGATCGGGCCGGATGGCGCTGGGCCTGACCGGCCTCGTCCTGCGCGTTCAACCCCGGTTCAAGCCTGCCCCCCAAACGTGCTAGACGCGCCGTGATTTCGGCGCGATCCGGGCGCCTACCCGGCCAAAAGGACGGCCCTCGATCGATCGGGGGCCGACAGCGGAGCAGCGGATGAGCAGTCTCGCCGAGACGACCCGGCCCCGGGCGGAAACGCGCGGGCCTGAGGACGAGGTTTCTTCCGTCGTATCCGGGGCCTCCGCCATGCTGCGCGGGCCGGCGCGGCCCGACCTCATCCGCGACGAGGTGCTGGGCGAGATCTTTCGCGAGAGCGCCCGGGCACGGGGCGATCACCCGGCCCTCATCGATGGCGCGCAGACCGGCGTCGATGGAACCCATCCGGTCCTGACCTACGGCGAGGTCGAGGCGCAGGCAGCCGCGATCGCGCGCGGGCTGTCCCATCGCGGCATCGGCCCGGGCGACGTCGTCGGCCTCTGGATGGCGCGCGGGACCGACCTGCTGATCGCCCAGATCGGCATCACCCTGTCGGGGGCCGCCTGGCTGCCCTTCGATGCCGAGGCACCGGCCGACCGGGTCGCGGTCTGCCTGGAGGATGCCGCCGCCAAGGCGCTGCTGGTCTCGCCGGCCCTGGAAGCCCAGGCGCTGGCCGGCACCCCGGCGGTGACCGTGGCGGCCCTGGCCGCCGGAACGCCACGCGACGCGACCGTGCCCGATCTGCGGATCCTCGGCCTGACGCCGGATCATCCGGCCTACCTGATCTACACTTCGGGCTCGACCGGCGTGCCCAAGGGCATCGTCATCAGCCACGCCAACATCTGCCACTTCCTGCGCTCGGGCAACGCGCTCTACGGCATGCGCGCCGACGACGTGGTGTTCCAGGGCGCCTCCGTCGCCTTCGATCTCTCGATGGAGGAGATCTGGGTGCCCTACCTGGTGGGCGCGACCCTGTTCGTCGCCTCGCCGGCCATGATGGGCGATGTCGAGGCCCTGCCCGGCATTCTGGCCCAGGCCGGCGTCACCGTGCTCGATACCGTGCCGACCCTCCTGGCGATGATCTCCCAGGACCTGCCCACCGTGCGCCTCGTGCTGCTCGGGGGCGAGGCCCTGCCCGAGCCCCTGGTCGCCCGCTGGGCCACGCCCTCGCGAAAACTCTTCAACACCTACGGACCGACCGAGGCCACGGTGGTGGCCACCGCCGCCGAGATGCGCCCGGGCGTGCCCGTCACCATCGGTGGCCCGATCCCGAACTATTCGGTGTACGTCGCGGGCGAGAACCTGGAGCTTCTGAGGCCGGGCCAGCAGGGCGAACTCCTCATCGGCGGTCCGGGCGTGGCGAAAGGCTATCTCAAGCGCCCCGAACTAACGGCGGACAAATTCATCGCCAACCCGTACGACTCGGACGGGACCGACCCGCTGCTGTACCGCTCCGGCGATGCGGTCTCCCTCGATGCCACCGGCAACATCGTGTTCCACGGCCGGATCGACGACCAGGTCAAGATCCGCGGCTTCCGGGTGGAACTCGGCGAGATCGAATCCCGCATCCAGGTCCTGCCCGGCATCAACCAGGCGGCGGTGGTGCTGCGCCAGGACGACGGCGTCGACCGCCTCGTCGCCTTCCTGGTGCCCGACCGCGGCACCACGATCGACAAGGCCGCCCTTCGGCAGACGCTGGCCGGGCAGATGCCGCCCTACATGGTGCCGGGGCATTTCGAGACCGTGGAGGTCCTGCCCCGCCTGACCTCCGGCAAGGTCGACCGCAAGGCCCTGCGCATCGCCACGCTGACGGTGTCCGACACCAGCGGCGAGCAGGAGCCTCCGCGCAACGAGACCGAGGCGGCGCTTCTCGCCGCCGCCAACCGCATCTTCGGCAACCAGGCGATGCCGTTCGACGGCGACTTCTTCGCCGATCTCGGCGGCCATTCCCTGCTCGCCGCCCGCTTCGTCGGGGCGGTGCGCGAGGTGCCGGCGCTGGCCGCCATCACCCTGCAGGACGTCTACGGCCAGCGCACCCTGCGGGCCATGGCCGACACGCTCATCGCGCGGACCGGCGGCGCCGGCACCGAGATGGCGATCCGCGATCTCAGCTTCCCGGCGCCGTCCCTGAAGCGTCGCTTCCTCTGCGGCCTTGCGCAGGCGGCGGCCCTGCCCTTCGTCATCGCGCTGGCGACCGCGCAATGGCTCGGCATCTTCGTGACCTACCTGCTGCTCACCGGCGGCAGCCTCGGGTTCTTCGGCGAACTCGCCGTGATGCTGCTGGTCTATATCGGCATCAACGCCGTGACGGCCACGATCGCGGTCGCGGCCAAGTGGTTGATCCTCGGGCGCACCAAGCCCGGGCGCTACCCGCTCTGGGGCACCTACTACTATCGCTGGTGGCTGACGCAGCGCCTGACCCCCCTGGTCCACATCAAGTGGCTCCAGGGCTCGCCCGCCATCGCGTTCTACCTGCGCATGCTCGGCGCCGAGATCGGCAAGGACGCCCTGATCTCCGACATCGAGGTCGGTGCGCCGGACCTGCTCAGCATCGGCGCGGGCGCCTCGCTGGGCGGCCGTCTCGTCATCGCCAATGCCGAGGTGGTGGGCGACGCGCTGATCATCGGCCGCGTGGCGATCGGGGCGGACGTGGCGATCGGGGCCTCCTGCGTCATCGGCCCCGACACGGTCATCGGCGACCATGCCGAGATCGGGGACCTCACCACCATCCCGACCGGCACGCGGGTCGGCGCCGCCGAGATCTGGGACGGGTCCCCCGGCCGCAAGGTCGGCGAGGCCGACCCATCGGCGCTGCCCGCCCCCGCCACGGCCTCGCCCCGGCGGCGCTTCGCCTTCGCGGCGCTCTACACCTTCCTGCTGGCGGCGATCCCCGCCATCGGCCTGCTGCCGATCTTTCCGGCCTTCTACCTCTTCGACCAGATCAGCGATTCGCTCGGCGACATCACCGACATCGATTATCACTGGTACCTGCCGCTGCTGACCTGGCCGACCGCCATGCTGATGACGGCCGGCACCGTGCTGCTCATCGCGGGCATCCGCTGGCTGGTTCTGCCGCGGGTGTCGTCGGGGACCTACTCGATCTACAGCGGCTTCTACATGCGCAAGTGGGCGGTGGCCCTGGCCGCCGAGGTCACGCTGGAGACCCTCTCGTCCCTGTTCGCCACCGTCTACATGCGGGCCTGGTACCGCCTGATGGGCGCCCGCATGGGGCAGGGGGCCGAGATCTCCACCAATCTCGGCGGGCGCTACGACCTCGCCGATATCGGCGCGCGCAATTTCGTCGCCGACGAGGTGGTGTTCGGCGAGGAGGAGATCCGCCGCGGCTGGATGACGATGCACGAGGTTCACACCGGGGCGCGCGTCTTCGTCGGCAACGACGCCGTGGTGCCCCCCGGCACGGTCATCCCCGACGACGTCCTCATCGGCATCAAGTCGAAGCCGCCGGCCAACGCCCTGATGAGCCCGGGCGATACCTGGTTCGGCTCCCCGCCGATCAAGCTGCCCTCCCGGCAGCGGGTCGATCTCGGCTCGAACACCCAGACCTACGAGCCCGGCGTGGGCCCGAAGCTCCGGCGCGGCATCTTCGAGGCGTTCTCGACCTCGTTCTCGCCGATGCTGTTCATCAGTCTCGCGATCTCGGCGATCGATTTCTACTTCTATCCGGCCATCCTGGCCGAGAACTGGACCGGCCTCGCGGTCAGCTTCGTCGCCGTCTCCGTCGCCATCGCGTTCATCCAGTCCTTCACCGTCATCGCGGTGAAGTGGCTACTGATGGGTGTCTACAAGCCCGGCATGCAGCCGATGTGGTCCTGGTGGGCCATGCGCACCGAGGCCGTCGCGGTGCTGTACTGGGGTTTGGCCGGCAAGGTGCTGCTGGAGCACCTCGTCGGCACGCCGTTCCTGCCCTGGATGCTGCGGCTGCTCGGCGTGAAGGTGGGCCAGGGCGTGTGCATGCTCACCACCGACATCACGGAGTTCGACTGCGTCACCATCGGCGACTACGCCACCATCAACCGCACCTCCGCTCTCCAGACGCACCTCTACGAAGACCGCATCATGAAGGTCGGCCGGGTCGTGGTCGGCCGCGGCGTCTCGGTGGGTGCGTTCTCGACGGTGCTGTACGACACCAAGGTCGGCGACTACGCCCGCCTGCGCCCGCTCACCATCGTGATGAAGGGCGAGTCGATCCCGGCCCATTCGGAGTGGGAAGGCGCGCCGGCGGTGCCGGTGGTGCACGCGAAGGCGTGAGGGTGAGGATCGGGTTCGTTCAGCGCTAGGCGGTCATGGGAATCACTGTAGGATACCCGCATGAACGACATGGCGCCCGCCTCATTCCCGAAGGTCCAGGCGTTCATCGGGACTTGGTGGCGCTTCGGGCAGGTCGGCCCCGTCTACGAGATCGTCAGCGTGGGTGACGCACTCGCGGGCGGCGATCGAATGATGCGGATTCGCGTGCTGGAGACCTGCGAGGAGGTCGATTACCGGCTCGCGGACATCCTGGACGATCCCCGGGAGCGCTGATGTTCGCCATCGCGTTCGACCTCGTGGTCGCGGAGGCGCAAGCCCACCATCCCAAGGGCGTATCGCAGGCCTACAGCGACATCCGCACGCTCTCGGGCCACGGCTTCGATTGGGTGCAGGGAAGCCCCTACACCAGCAAGGACGAGGATCTGGCGAGGCTGTTCTCTGCCATCGCGGCCCTGAAGGGGCTCACGTGGTTCTCGCGCTCGGTCCGGGATCTGCGGGCCTTCCGCGTCGAGCAATGGTCGGATTTCACCGCCTTCATCAAAGCGTAGGCTCGACCGACATCCTGCACGTCTCGCGTTGGGGGAAGCCGGCCGCCCCCGCATAAAAACCGGCGAAGCCGAGGGCTCCGCCGGTATTCGCCTCCCGATCGCCGCGCCTCGGCGTTGGCCTTAGGCGGCCTCTGGCTTCGGGCCGAGACGCTTGTCGAGGTAGGTGTCGACGGTCTGGGTCAGTTCGTCGACCTTGCCGTCGAAGAAGTGGTTGGCGCCCTCGACCATCTGGTGCTCGATGATGACGCCCTTCTGGGTCTTCACCTTCTCGATCACCGGCATGACCTCGCGGGCCGGGGCGACCCGGTCCTCGGAGCCGTGCACGAACAGGCCCGAGGACGGGCAGGGGGCCAGGAAGGTGAAGTCGTAGCGGTTGGCCATGGCGGCGATCGAGATGAAACCCTCGATCTCGGGCCGGCGCATCAGCAATTGCATGCCGATCCACGACCCGAACGAGACGCCGGCGATCCAGCAGGCGCGGGCCTCGGGATTGACCGACTGCACCCAATCGAGGGCGGACGCCGCATCCGAGAGTTCGCCGGTGCCGTGATCGAACGCGCCCTGGCTGCGGCCGACGCCGCGGAAGTTGAAGCGCAGGGCCGCGAAGCCGCGATTGGCGAAGGTGTAGAACAGATTGTACACGATCTGGTTGTTCATCGTGCCCCCGAACTGGGGGTGCGGATGCAGCACGATCGCGATCGGCGCGCCCTTCTTCTTGGGCGCCTGATAGCGGCCCTCGAGACGACCGGCGGGACCGGTGAAGATGACTTCGGGCATGGCAACCAACACTCCTGGGCGGATACCGCGATCGGGCATCGCGCGGGGGATCGCCGGCTCGACGGGACGACGCGCGGATCCGAACGCCGGGGCAAAGCCGTGAAGCGTGCCTTGACTCGTCCGGCCACGAACCTAAAAGCGCTCTTAGAACAATTCTAGCTGACTAGAATTGTTCTAAACAAGCGCCGTTCGAGCCAGCTTCGGATCGGCGCGTTCCCCGCACGTCGGGCGACCGGAACACGTATCGTGCCCGCGCCTTAGCATGATCGTGGGGGGCAAAAGCAAGGATTTGTCGCGTTCGCACTTGACGCCACCAGTGGTTTTTCGTCCGCATGACTGCACGCCGCGCCTATCTCGACCACAACGCGACCTCACCGGTTCGACCGGAGGTCGCGGCTGCCGTGGCGCGGGCGCTTACCCTTCCGGGCAATCCGTCCTCGATCCACGCCGAGGGCCGCGCCGCCCGCGCCGCCCTGGAGGCGGCACGGGCCGCGGTCGCTCGGCGAATCGGGGCGGGCAGGGGGCGGGTGGTGTTCACCAGCGGCGGGACGGAAGCCGCCAACGCGGTCCTGTCCGGCGCCCTGGCGCGCACCGGCCAGGCGGCTCCGACGCGTCTTCTCGTCGGCGCCACCGAGCACCCCTGCGTCGCGGCCGGACACCGATTTCCGGCCGATGCGGTCGCGGTGATCCCGGTCGATGCGTCCGGGGTGATCGACCTCCCGGCCCTGAAGGGTCTGCTCGACCGGCATGCCGAGACCGATCTCCTGATCT
The DNA here is from genome assembly GCF_055231875.1 of Methylobacterium sp. Ger2507. Taxonomy (NCBI): domain Bacteria; kingdom Pseudomonadati; phylum Pseudomonadota; class Alphaproteobacteria; order Hyphomicrobiales; family Methylobacteriaceae; genus Methylobacterium; species Methylobacterium sp. Ger2507. Next base: position 3,800,322 of record NZ_JBUYVC010000001.1, on the reverse strand, counting down.
CGGTCCATGCCGCCAACAACGAGACCGGCGTGATTCAGCCGCTCCAGGCGATCGTCGCCCTGGCCCGCGCCCATGGTCGCGCCCTGGTGCACTCGGATGCGGTGCAGGCGGTCGGCAAGATCCCCCTCGACATGAGCGCGCTCGGCCTCGACGCCCTGACCCTGTCGGGGCACAAGTTCGGTGGTCCGAAGGGGACCGGTGCCCTGGTGCTCGCCGAGGGCGTGACCCTGAACGCCGCGTTCCTGCGCGGCGGCGGCCAGGAGGCGCGCCTTCGCGGCGGCACCGAGAACGTTCCGGGCCTCGTCGGGCTCGGCGTGGCGGCCGACCTGGCCGACCCGGCGCTGTCGGACCGTCTTGGCATCCTGCGCGACGGCATCGCGGACGCTCTGTGCGCGAGCGCGCCCGGGTGCGTCGTGTTCGGCGCCGGTGCCCCGCGCCTGCCCAACACCCTGTGTTTCGCGGTTCCGGACCTCGACGCCGCGACGGCGCTAATGGCCCTGGATCTCGCCGGCGTGGCCCTCTCGTCGGGCTCGGCCTGCGCCTCCGGCAAGGTCGCCCGCTCGCCGGTCCTCGCGGCCATGGGCGTCGCCCCTGCGCTGGCCGCAGGGGCGCTGCGCGTGAGCCTCGGGTGGAACAGCACCGAAAGCGACGCCGCGCAGTGTCGCGCCGCCTGCGAAAGGCTGGTGGCGACCCTATATCGTCGGCAGGGGCGCGCGGCATGAGCGCCGCTCTCCCAAGCCATCTCACCAACACCCGGTCCTTGACGCCGGGCATGTCAGGAGACGCCTAATGCCTGCAGTGCAGGAAACCATCGATCGCGTCCGCTCGATCGATCTCGATCAGTACAAGTACGGATTCGAGACGACCATCGAGATGGAGAAGTCCGCAAAGGGCATCTCCGAGGATGTCATCCGCTTCATCTCGGCCAAGAAGGACGAGCCCGAGTGGATGCTGGCCTGGCGCCTCGACGCCTATAAGCGCTGGCAGACCATGCAGGAGCCCGATTGGGCCCGGGTCTCCTATGACAAGGTCGATTACAAGGACATCTACTACTACGCGGCGCCGAAGCGCCCGGCGGCGATGTCCCTCGACGAGATCGACCCCGAGATCCTGAAGACCTACGAGAAGCTGGGTATTCCCCTTCGCGAAGTCGAGGTGCTGGAGGGGATCGCCCCCGAGCGCCGGGTGGCGGTCGACGCGGTGTTCGACTCGGTGTCGGTGGCCACCACCTTCAAGGCCGAGCTGTCCAAGGCCGGCGTGATCTTCATGCCGATCTCCGAGGCGATCCGCGAGTATCCGGACCTCGTCAAGAAGTATCTCGGCTCGGTCGTGCCCGTGACCGACAACTTCTTCGCGACCCTGAACTCGGCGGTCTTCTCCGACGGATCGTTCGTCTACATCCCGCCGGGCGTGCGCTGCCCGATGGAGCTGTCGACCTACTTCCGCATCAACGAGCGCGACACCGGCCAGTTCGAGCGCACGCTGATCATTGCCGACAAGGGCTCCTACGTCTCGTATCTCGAGGGCTGCACCGCTCCGAAGCGCGACGACAACCAGCTCCACGCCGCCGTGGTCGAACTGGTCGCCCTCGATGACGCCGAGATCAAGTATTCGACCGTCCAGAACTGGTACCCGGGCGACAACGAGGGCAAGGGCGGCATCTACAACTTTGTCACCAAGCGCGGCGATTGCCGCGGCGCCAACTCGAAGATCTCGTGGACGCAGGTCGAGACCGGCTCGGCGATCACCTGGAAGTACCCGTCCTGCATCCTGCGCGGCGACAATTCCCGCGGCGAGTTCTACTCGATCGCGGTGTCGAACGGCATGCAGCAGGTCGATTCCGGCACCAAGATGATCCATCTCGGCAAGAACACCACCAGCCGGATCATCTCGAAGGGCATCTCGGCCGGGCGTTCGCAGAACACCTACCGGGGCCTGGTCTCGGCGCACCGGAAGGCGACGGGCGCGCGCAACTTCACCAATTGCGATTCGCTCCTCATCGGCGATCAGTGCGGCGCGCACACCGTGCCGTACATCGAGTCCAAGAACGCGTCGGCCCAGTTCGAGCACGAGGCCACCACTTCGAAGATCTCGGAAGACCAGATGTTCTACTGCCAGCAGCGCGGCCTCTCCAATGAGGAAGCGACCGCGCTCATCGTCAACGGCTTCGTCCGCGACGTGCTGCAGCAGCTCCCGATGGAGTTCGCCGTCGAGGCCCAGAAGCTGATCTCGATCAGCCTCGAAGGCTCGGTGGGCTAAGCGTCTCGTCGTGACATACGAAAAGAGCATGCTGAGAGCTGCGCATATTCACAGTTCTCAGCATGCCAAAGAGGTCAGAAGTATTTCTATATGCGGATGCTTCTTTTGCCTCAGCATATTCCCACCGGCCGAGATTAGGGACTGGCTTCCTCGCGCGGAAACCGCCTTGTGTCCCCGGTGTAACATCGATGCGGTGATCGGCGATTGTTCGGGCTTTCCGGCCGGGAACATCGCGTTCCTCGAAGCGATGCACAATGAATGGTTTGAAGGACTTAGACTAAAATGATCGAAATCAAGAACTTGACCGTCGCCATCGAGGACAAGCAGATCCTCAACGGCCTCAACCTCACCGTGAACGACGGCGAGGTCGCCGCCATCATGGGCCCGAACGGCTCGGGCAAGTCGACCCTGTCCTACGTCATCGCCGGCAAGGAAGATTATGAAGTGCTCGACGGCGAGATCCTGCTCGACGGCGAGAACATCCTCGAGATGAGCCCCGACGAGCGCGCCGCCTCGGGCGTGTTCCTGGCCTTCCAGTACCCGCTGGAGATCCCGGGTGTCGGCACCATGACCTTCCTCAAGGCCACCCTGAACGCCCAGCGTCGGGCCCGCGGCGAGGGCGAGCTCTCCACCCCCGACTTCATCCGGAAGGTGAACGGGGCGGCCGAGAAGCTCGAGATCAACAAGGAGATGCTCAAGCGCGCCCTCAACGTCGGGTTCTCCGGCGGCGAGAAGAAGCGCATGGAGATCCTGCAGATGGCGCTCCTGGAGCCGAAGTTCTGCGTCCTCGACGAGACCGATTCCGGCCTCGATATCGATGCCCTGCGCATCGTCTCCGGCGGGGTGAACGCCCTGCGCGCGCAAGGGCGCTCGTTCCTCGTCATCACCCACTACCAGCGCCTGCTCGACTACATCGTGCCGGACGTCGTCCACGTGATGTCGCAGGGCCAGATCGTGAAGTCGGGCGACAAGGACCTCGCCAAGGCCCTCGAAGCCTCCGGCTACGCCGAGTACCGCACGGGCGAGGCCGCCTGATCATGGCCGACATCACCCCGCTCCGCACCGCGGCCGAGACCGGGCTGTCCAAGCTCTTCGAAGCCACGAAGATGAAGTACCCCACGGGCGTCTCGATCGCCCGCGAGGAGGCCTTCCGCTACTTCGAGGCGGTCGGCCTGCCGACCCGCCGCGTCGAGGCCTTCAAGTACACCGACCTGCGCTCGGCGTTTCGCGATGCCGCGCACCCCGCCGACATGCCTTCGGCCGAGGTCGCGAAGGCGGCCGTGGCCGATGCGAAGGGCTTTGCCGGGATCGAGGCCGTGCGCCTCACCTTCGTCAACGGCCATCTGATCGAAGCGGAATCCGATCTCGGTCGCATTCCGGCCGGCATCACCGTGACCTCCCTGAGCCGGGCACTCACCGAGGGCCATCCTCACCTCGATCGGTTGACGCCTGTCCGTCAGGCCTCGGAGAACCCGATCTATCAGCTCAACACCGCCTTCCTGGCCGATGGCGTGCTGATCGCGGTGGAGGCCGGCGCCAAGGTCGAGACCCCGCTGCACCTGCGCTTCGTCGGCACCGGGACGGAGGCCTATTCGACCGCCACCCGTGCCCTCGTGGTGCTGGGGGAGGGCGCGGAGGCTCTGGTTCTGGAGAGCCATGAAGGGCCGGACGGGATCGCCTACCAGCCCAACGACGCCCTCGACGTGACGGTGGCCGACAACGCCACCTTCCGGCACGCGCGCCTGAACGCGGAAGGGCGCGCGGCCGTGGCCCTGTCGACCCTGTCCGTCAAGCTCGGCGCCGCATCGGCCGTCGAGACCGTCAATGTGGTCGTCGGCGGCGTCCTCTCGCGCCACCAGGTCTACCTGAACTTCGCCGGCGCCGACGCCCGCGCGGCGGTGAACGGGGCGGCCATGCTCAACGGGCGGCAGCTCGCCGACACCACCTTCCTGGCCGACCATGCCGCCACCGGCGGGGTCAGCCGCGAGCTGTTCAAGACCGTGGTGGATGGCGAGGCCACGGGCGTGTTCCAGGGCAAGATCATCGTCCAGCAGGCGGCCCAGCAGACCGACGGCAAGATGATGTCGGCCTGTCTCATCCTGTCCGACGAAGGGCAGATGATGAACAAGCCCGAGTTGGAGATCTTCGCCGACGACGTTGCCTGCGGCCACGGCGCCACCTGCGGCGCCCTCGACGAGGACCTGCTGTTCTACCTGATGCAGCGCGGATTGCCGAAGGCCGAGGCCGAGAGCCTGCTGGTCCAGGCTTTCCTCGGGGCTGCCATCGAGTCGGTCAGCCACGACGGCGCCCGCGAAGCGCTGATCGGCACCATCGAGGCGTGGCTGAAAGCGCGGGGCTGATCGCACCCCGCAACGCCCCTCTCCCGCAGGGAGAGGGGCGCGCGTCCGACACCACACAGGTCCCCGCATGAACGCACCCGTCCCGAATATTCCCTACGACGTCGAGGCGATCCGGGCTGAGTTCCCGATCCTCGGCGAGAAGGTCTATGGCCGGCCGCTGGTCTATCTCGACAATGCGGCCTCGGCGCAGAAGCCGCGCGCGGTCATCGACGCGATGGTGGCCTGCATGGAGACGGGTTACGCCAACGTCCATCGCGGCCTGCACTTCATGGCGAATGCCGCCACGGAGGGCTTCGAGGGCGCGCGCGAGACCACCCGGCAGTTCCTGAACGCCGAGTCCACCGACGAGATCATCTTCACCCGCAACGCCACCGAGGCCTACAACCTCGTGGCTTCGTCGATGGGCCTGCTCGGCCAGATCGGGGAGGGCGACGAGATCATCCTGTCGATCATGGAGCACCATTCCAACATCGTGCCCTGGCACTTCCTGCGGGAACGGCGCGGCGCGGTGATCAAGTGGGCGCCGGTGGACGATTCCGGCAACTTCCTCATCGAGGACTTCGAAAAGCTCTTCACGCCGCGCACCAGGATGGTGGCGATCACCCATATGTCGAACGTGCTCGGAACGGTGACCCCGGCGGCCGAGATCGTGCGCATCGCCCACGCGCACGGCGTGCCCGTGCTCCTCGACGGGGCCCAGAGCGCCGTGCACATGCCGATCGACGTGAAGGCGCTGGATTGCGACTTCTTCGTCTTCACCGGCCACAAGGTCTACGGCCCCACCGGCATCGGCGTCCTCTACGGCAAGAAGGAATGGCTGGAGGGGCTTCCGCCCTATCAAGGAGGCGGCGAGATGATCCGCACGGTCTCCCAGGACAGCATCACCTACAACGACCCGCCGCACCGGTTCGAGGCGGGTACGCCGGCCATCATCGAGGCGGTCGGCCTCGGGGCCGCGCTGGAGTTCATGATGCAGGTCGGCCGCGACCGCATCGCTGCGCACGAAGCCTCGCTGCTGGCCTATGCCCAGGAGCGTCTCGGCGCCATGAATTCCCTGCGGATGATCGGCACGGCCGAGGGCAAGGGTGGCGTCATCGCCTTCGAGATGAAAGGGGCGCACGCCCATGACATCGCCACGGTGATCGATCGCTACGGTGTCGCGATCCGGGCGGGGACGCATTGCGCGATGCCGCTGCTGACCCGCTTCGGCGCCACCTCGAGCTGTCGCGCCTCCTTCGGCCTGTATAACACCACCCAGGAGGTGGACGCCCTGGCCGAGGCGCTGGCCAAAGCCGAGATGATGTTCGCCTGACCGATTCTGGAGCGGCCCGGCCGCTCCCCGCCATCGCGAGACCAGGACAGAGACCCATGAGCGATTCAGCCATCACCGGGGGGGCCAACACCCCCACCATCGCGAGCGACTCGGCGATCCCGCCGGAGGAGCTCGATCGCCTGACCGACGATATCGTGGTCGCCCTGAAGAGCGTCTACGATCCGGAGATCCCGGCGGACATTTACGAGCTCGGCCTGATCTACAAGGTGGACATCGCCGACGACCGCAAGGTCGCCATCGACATGACCCTGACGGCCCCCGGCTGTCCCGTGGCCGGCGAGATGCCGGGCTGGGTCGAGACCGCCGTGGCCGCCGTGCCGGGCGTCCAGTCCTGCGCCGTCACCATGGTGTTCGATCCGCCGTGGGACCAGAGCCGCATGTCGGACGAAGCCCGCGTCGCCCTCGATATGTGGTAGCGGACGCGCGGTCAGCCCTCGCTGGCGAGATCCCGGCGCGGCGGGAAGACGGCGCCATCATAGATATCCGCCATCGCCAGCGTCGCGCCGATGGCGGCCATGTCGATGACAGCGTCCAGGCCCTCGAAGGTCTCGATCTCCCAGTCATCTCCGATGCGCCAGTACAGCAGAGCCTGCGGCTTCAGCGTCTCCACGAGAAGGATGTAAGCCAAGGTCGGGTGACGCTTGTACTCCTCCACCTTGCGAGTCTGGTCGATCGTGGTGGTCGAGGGCGACGCGACCTCCACGACGAGCTTGGGTTCGCGTGCCTCGTAGGTATCCGGCACCAGGGGGGCGCACTCGACCATCACGTCCGGCCGACGCAAGCCCCGGATGCTGGTCCGGATCGAGATATCGGCCGTCGTCGGGCGGCAAGATTTCCCGCGCAGTTGCATTCCCAAACTGACGATGATGTTCACCGTCGCGCGATCGTGCTGCATACTTGCCCCGGTCATCATCCGGTGCCGCGGCACTGGATGACCATCGACGAGTTCGTAGAGTTCGTCCTGATCGCGCTGCCAGACGAAGAAGTCTTCGGGCGTCATGGTGAGGCGTACGGCATCGGCCATGGTGATCCCTCCGTCCGGCCACCCTATCATGCAACATCGATCCGATGCGCATCAGGCCAGCGCGCTTCAATCCATCTGCGCACGATGGATAGACCCCGGCCTCCGCAATCCCTATCTTAACCGGGTTCCACCACCCTCACCCGCCCGGGCCTTGAACCCGGCTGTCGGAGAGACATCATGGCATCGAAGTTCAAGGTCCTGTCGCTGACCGACGCGGCAGCCGATCGGATCAAGGCGATCATCGCGGATGCGGACCAGCCCATCGCGGGTGTCCGGGTCGGCGTGAAGAACGGCGGCTGCGCCGGCATGTCCTACACCATGGAATATGCCGAGGCGCAGAAGCCCGGCGAGGACAAAGTCGAGGACCGCGGCGTCACCGTCTTCGTCGATCCCAAGGCGCTGCTGTTCCTGCTCGGTACGCAGATGGACTTCCAGACCAGCAAGCTCGCGTCGCAATTCGTGTTCAACAACCCGAACCAGACCTCGGCTTGCGGCTGCGGCGAGTCCGTGGCGATCACGCCGGTGAATCCCGAGGCCGTTCTGGCAAGCGCCTGAGCGCGTCGAGCCCGGACCGTCAGGCCGGGACCATCAGGCAACGTTCGACAGGTTCCGGTCCAAGACGGCGTCGGCCGGAATCCCGTCGGCGTCGTCCACCGTGCGGTTTCGACCGTCGCGCTTGGCCCTGAACATGCACTGGTCGGCACGCTCCAGGAACGACACCGCCGTATCGCCCGGCTGGTGCATCGCCAAGCCGAGGGAAATCGTGATCTTGCCGAGCGACTCGCCGGTCGAGCGCTTCACCAGTTCGCGTGCCATCACGCTGGTGCGAACCGTCTCGGCGATGGCATAGGCCGCCGCCCGCCCGGTATCCGGCAGCAGCATGGCGAATTCCTCGCCGCCGAAGCGGGCCAGGATCGCCCCGGCCTTGACGTGCTCGCGCATGACCAGGGCCACGAGGCGCAGGACCTGATCGCCCGTGATGTGACCGTAGACGTCGTTGAAGCGCTTGAACGAATCGACGTCGATGACGATCAGGCAGGCCGGCTTGGCTGCGGAGGCGCCCTGGACCAATTCGCCCAGGCTGTCCTCGAAGTGCTTCCGGTTCGACAGGCCGGTGAGCGGATCGATCAGGCTCTCCAGGCGCGTCGCCTCCAGGGTCTCGCGAAGGGCCTCGATCTCGCGCCGGCTCTCGCGCATCCGGGCCTCGAGGGTGCGGTTGTTGGCGGTCACCTCGCGGGTCGTCGCCACCAGAGCGGCGACGACTTCGCGCACGCTGCTGGTCTGGTTCGACGGCATGCCGTCGAGATCCTGCGTCAGGGTCCGCAGGGAAGCCGCATATTGCGCCGAGGACCCGAGCGAGAGGTCCAACACCTCCATCACGCCGGCAATTTCCGAGAGCACGCTGCTGCTGGCCCGCTCGGTGGCGGCCGAGAGGCGTGCCGGATCGAGATGGCTCGCGTAGAGGCTCTCGATGTCCTGGCCGGTCAGGCACCCGGACGCGCCCGTGAGGCGTTTCAAGGCATCATTCATGTGCGGATACGTGCCGGCGACGTAGGCGTACCAGACGGCATAGGAATGCGGCGTCGCCGAGGGACCGTAATCCCGCATCAACGCGTTGGCCCGCTCGGCCAGCGCAAAGCTCCGTTCGCGGTCGCCGTGTATCCCGTCCATGATCCGCCCAACTGTCCCGCCCCCCGGTCGTCTCACAGGGTGGCGCATCTCCGCGTTTTGATCGTTTTACGGAAATGTTCGTGCAGAGGCCGTTAAGGGCTCGGACGAAAGGCCATTTCGGCTCCCGAGAACGGTTGGCGTACCGATCTCGTCGCGCTCCATTCTCTCTCGACGGGTTATTTGGACGGCTTGACCACCGCCGGACGCAGGAGAAACGCCGGCACGTGCGAGCCGAGACCGATCGGGGTATCGCCGTCCTCCTCGTCGCCGCGACGGCGGGCCTGCGGGCGTCGATCGTCGCGCGAACGCTCGGCCGTCCGCTCGGGGCGGGGCGACTGTGGCGGCGTCTGCTGTGGCGCAGGGGCGGCGGCCACCACGTCCCGCTCGGCCTCCGCCGCGGGTGCGGCGCGCTCGGGCGCGGCGCGGCGCGGCGCGGCCCTGCGGCCGCCCGCCTCGGCGCGGCCCTCCCGCTTCGGCGGCCGGCTCTCCGCCTTGCCCTCGGCAGGCGCACGGCCTTCCTGATTACGAGCTTCCGGATTGCGGCCTTCGCCACCGCGGACCCGCCGGCCCGTGCCGGTCTTGCCGCGATAGCGGGTGCGCGTCGACTCGCCCTCCTCGGACGGTGCCGATACGGGGACCGAAGCGAGGTCGCCCTCCGCCCAGGGAATCGGCTGCCCGATCAGCGCCTCGATGGCGTGGAGCGAGCGCTCGTCGGCCCGGCTCACCAGGGTGAAGGCGTGCCCGGCGCGACCCGCGCGCCCGGTCCGGCCGATGCGGTGCACGTAGTCTTCCGGGTGATGCGGGACGTCGAAGTTGAAGACGTGGCTCACGGCCGGGATGTCGAGGCCGCGCGCCGCCACGTCGCTCGCCACCAGCAGCGGCACCTCGCCGGAGCGGAAGCCGTCGAGGGCGATGGTGCGGGCGCGCTGGTCCATGTCGCCGTGCAGGGCCGCCACGTTGAAACCGTGGCTGGCCAGCGACTTCTGCAGCAGTGCCACGTCGCGCTTGCGATTGCAGAAGATGATGCCGTTGTTCAGGTCCGCCTCGCCGCGGATGAGGCGGCGCAGCAGGTCGCGTTTCTCGTGGCCTTCGGAACTCGTCGCCACGAGCTTCTGCACGATGGTCGAGGCGGTGGAGGCGGGACGCGCCACCTCGATCCGCTGCGGCGTGTGCAGGAACATGTCGGCCAGCCGCTCGATCTCCGGCGGCATGGTGGCGGAGAAGAACAGGGTCTGGCGGGTGAAGGGCACCATCTTCACGATGCGCTCGATGTCCGGGATGAAGCCCATGTCGAGCATGCGGTCCGCCTCGTCGATGACGAGCAGCTCGACGCCGGTGAGCAGCAGCTTCCCGCGCTCGAAATGGTCGAGCAGCCGGCCCGGCGTCGCGATCAGCACGTCGGTGCCGCGCATCAGCTTGGCATCCTGCTCGGCGAAGGAGACGCCGCCGATGATCAGCGCCACGTTGAGCTTGTGGTTGATGCCGTAGCGGTCGAAGTTCTCCACCACCTGGGCGGCGAGCTCGCGGGTCGGCTCCAGGATCAACGTGCGCGGCATGCGCGCCCGGGCGCGGCCGTTCTCGAGCAGCGTCAGCATCGGCAGCGTGAAAGCCGCCGTCTTGCCGGTGCCGGTCTGGGCGATGCCCAGAACGTCGCGGCGCGCGAGCACGTGAGGAATGGCCTGGGCCTGGATCGGCGTCGGCTCGGAATAACCGGCCGCCGTGACGGCCTGGAGGACCTTGTCGCTCAATCCGAGGTCGGCAAAAGACATATTCTATGAGAACCGTTGCGCGCGGGAATGGACCAACCGGCGCGGAGGACATCGACACGGCGACGGCTGGCTCAAGGGCGGCTTCGACACACGACCCGCCGCGCACACGCGTTGCGGGGACACTTAGGGCCTTGCACGGCCTTGTCAATCGAGAGCCCCCGTCCGCACAGGCTTATCCGCAACGCGGTGCGCGAATCGGGCTCGCCCCTTGGCCACCTCCTTGGCCGCCTCCTTGGCCGCTCCCCCTTGGCCGGCCCCTTGCGTCGAGGCGGACGCCCGAGACCCGGCCTGCGCCGGTCCGTCCCACCTCCCACGCGACCGACACCTGAGACGCAGCACATCCCCCTTACCGAAGGTCCGACCGGTCTTGCGCATCCTCCTGATCAATCCGAACACCACCCCGGCGGTCACGGACCTCGTGGCGCGGCACGTGCGCACCATCGCGGGGGCCGCGGCCACCATCATTCCCGTCACGGGGCGATTCGGCGCCCGTTACATCGCGAGCCGCGCGGCCTCGGCCATCGCGGCCCATGCCGCCCTCGACGCCCTCGCCGAGCACGTCGCAGGCTGCGATGCCGTCTATCTCGCCTGCTTCGGCGATCCGGGTCTTGCCGCCCTGCGCGAGGTCTCGCCCGTGCCGGTGATCGGCATGGCGGAGGCGGCCTGCCTGGCCGCCAGCGCCGGAAGCCGACGCTTCGCCATTGTCACCGGCGGGGTCCTGTGGGGGCCGATGCTGACGGAGTTCGTCACCGGCATCGGCCTCCGCGACCACCTGACCGGCGTGCGCACCGTTGCTCCCACCGGGGGTGAGATCGCGGCAGACCCGGAGGCGGCCCTCGGTGCGCTCGCGGCGGCCTGCACCGCCTGCGCCACGCAGGATGGGGCGGAAGCGGTCATCCTGGGCGGCGCGGCCCTGGCCGGGCTGGCCGCCCGCATCCAGCCGGACGTGCCGGTGCCCGTGCTGTGCTCGGTGGAGGCCGGGACCCGCGCCGTTCTGATCGCAGGCACGGCTCCCGAGACCCACGGTGGCACAGGGGAGGTCCCGACGCCGCTCGCGACCCTCGGCCTCGCCCCCGCCCTATCGGCGCTGCTCGGGCGCATCTGAACTCCGCCGCCTCATCTCGGCTGCCACGTCTCGGCTGCCGCGTCTCGGCTGCCACGTCTCAGCTGCCGCCTCTCGGTCCCGCGTTGGCTTGCGCCGCAGCCATCACAAACGCGTCAGCCGCGGCCCCTGCGAACCGAGCGACCGCGCGGTTGAGACCCGATCCGGACGGTCGTCCGACCGAGAGGAAAGGTCCGCCCGCGACCACCTTTCCCCTGGCGAGTTCTTTCCCCGCGAGAATTCATCCGGAATACGCGGCAGCGAATTCCGGGATGACCGAAGCTCGTTGCCGGCGACAAACCGCAGCAATATGGGTCTCTTCAAGCCCCCAAACAGGCATTAAAACGCAAAAATCCCCCTTACGAGGCAGGATCGTGCCGATAATTCAGATCTGAAGAAAGTCTTTCTCGGCCCCTTGAATCCAGCAATTGATGCACAGGGGCGAGTTCCTGTGTTGAGCTGGATGTGCGTGATGGCACGATCGCGAGAAGGCAAAAATGACGGCCTACTAACCTTTACCCTTCTTTGACATCTGCGCTCCTAAGAGATGACCTTGTTGCAGGAAAGCGACAGACCTCGCATCGGCCAGGGACTACAAGCGCGCCGGCTCTCGCCAATCAGGACCAGGTAAAACAATGAAAAGACTGCTTCTCGCCTCCACTGTGCTCGCCGGCCTGACTGCCGTCGCTTCGGCCGCGGATCTTCCGCGCCGCGCGGCTCCCCCGGTGTTCGTGCCGGTGCCGGTGTTCACCTGGACCGGCTTCTACGCTGGTTTCAACGCCGGTTACGGCTTCGACGCCTCCAGCCGCGACACCAACGTCTACAACAACGTGTTCCCGAACCTCGTGCGTGGCCCGAACGGCCTCGTCGGCGCCGGTGGCCCGTCGCAGGTCGCCTACTCGAACAACTCCAACGAGGGTTTCACGGGCGGCGGTCAGATCGGCTACAACTACCAGTTCACCCCGGGTTCGGGCGTGGTCGTCGGTATCGAAGCTGACGCCCAGTACGTCGACTTCGGCCGCAGCCGCAACAACTCGATCCTGACCCCCGGCTTCACCGCCGTCCCCGGCGTCACCTTCGTCGATCCGCGCGGCACCGCCAGCCTCGACTACTTCGGCACCGTCCGCGGCCGCCTCGGCTACGCCTTCGACCGCACCCTCGTGTACGGCACCGGCGGCTTCGCCTACGGCGCCGGCAGCAACGAGCGTTCGTTCGGCGGCTTCCGCGGCAACGACGACTTCCGCACCGGCTGGGCCGCTGGTGGTGGCATCGAGTACGCGCTCCCCACCGACTCGTTCCTGAACTTCTTCCGTTCGTCGGCCGTCACGCTCAAGGTCGAAGGCCTGTACGTGAACCTCGACAACAACAACCGCAACGCCGGCGTCTACGCCTACGACACCAACAACGTCCTCTACCGCCAGCCCGGCTTCTCCAACCGCAACAGCGGCACCGAGTTCGCCGTCGTCCGCGCCGGCCTGAACTACAAGTTCGGCTCGTACTAGGACCCGATCCGGCGGCATCTCGCGCGACCCATTCGGGTCGCGCGAGACTTCCTCCAACAAGAAAGCCCGGCCTCGCGGCCGGGCTTTCTTGCGTCTAGCCTCTTCTTCCGTCTGAACCCCAGCGAACGAAGGCGCCGACCGATCACCGGCCGCGCCCCTCCGGAGGTCCGGACGGGCGGGCACAATCCATCCTCAGATGTCGAGTTCCGCCCCGTCGGCGAAGGCGGCACGTTCGGAAATGAAGGTGAAGCGGGCCTCGGGCTTGTTGCCCATCAGGCGCTCGACCGCATCGCCGGTGGAATCGCGCGCCTCGTCCAGGACCTCGACCCGCAGCAGCGTACGCTTCTTCGGGTCCATGGTGGTCTCCTTCAGCTGCGCCGGCATCATCTCGCCGAGGCCCTTGAAGCGGCCGATCTCGACCTTGCCGTTCTTGAACACCGTCTTGATCAGCTGGACCTTGTGATCGTCGTCGCGGGCATAGGCGGTCTTGGCGCCCTGGCTGATCCGGTAGAGCGGCGGGATCGCCAGGTAGAGGTGTCCGCGATCGATGAGCTTGGGCATCTGCCGGTAGAAGAACGTGATCAGCAGCGAGGCGATGTGGGCGCCGTCGACGTCGGCGTCCGTCATGATGATCACCTTCTCGTAGCGAAGGTCTTCCGAGCGGTAGCCGGTGCCGGTGCCGCAGCCGAGCGCCTGGGTCAGGTCGGAAATCAGCTGGTTGGCGCCGAGTTTGTCGCGGCTGGCCGAGGCCACGTTCAGGATCTTGCCGCGTAGGGGCAGGATCGCCTGGGTGGCGCGGTCGCGCGCCTGCTTGGCCGAACCGCCGGCCGAGTCACCCTCGACGATGAAGATCTCCGAGCCGGCCATGCCGGCCTTGGAGCAGTCGGCGAGCTTGCCCGGCAGCCGCAGCTTGCGGGTGGCGGACTTGCGCGCAACCTCCTTCTCCTGCCGCCGGCGCAGGCGCTCCTCCGCCCGGTCGATCACCCAGTCGAGAAGCTTGTTGGCCTGGGCCGGGGAGGCGGCGAGCCAATGGTCGAAGGCGTCGCGGATCGCGGTCTCGACGATGCGCGAGGCCTCGACGGTGGCGAGCTTGTCCTTGGTCTGGCCCTGGAACTCGGGTTCGCGGATGAACACCGAGAGCATCGAGGCGCAGGTCGCCATCACGTCGTCGGTTGTCACCGCAGTCATGCGCTTGGCCTGGCCGACGCGCTCGGCATGCTCGCGCAGGGCCCGCAGCAGGGCGACGCGCAGGCCGCTCTCGTGGGTGCCGCCCTCGGCGGTCGGAATGGTGTTGCAGTAGGAGGCCGAGACACCGTCGTCGGTGACCATCCAGGCGACGGCCCATTCGAGGGAGCCGTGCCCGCCCGGCTTGGTGATCTTGCCCGAGAAGATCGCGTCGGTGACGAGTTCCTTGCCCTCCAGATCGCGGGCGAGATAGTCGCGCAAGCCCCCGGGGAAACGGTGCACGGTCTCGGCCGGCACGTCGTCCAGGCCCTCCAGCAGGGCAGGGGCGCAGCGCCAGCGGATCTCGACTCCGCCGAACAGGTAGGCCTTGGAGCGCGCCATCTTGAAGAGGCGGCGCGGGTCGAACTTGAGGGCGCCGAAGATCTCGGCGTCGGGATGGAAGCGGACCCGCGTCCCGCGCCGATTCTGCACCCGGCCGACGGTTTCCAGCGGCCCCTGCACATGTCCGCGCGAAAAGGTCTGGCGATAGAGGGTCTGGCTGCGGGCGACCTCGACCTCGAGTTCGTCCGAGAGGGCGTTGACCACCGAGATGCCGACGCCGTGCAGACCTCCGGACGTCTCGTAGACCTTCGAGTCGAACTTACCGCCCGCGTGCAGGATGGTCATGATGACCTCCAGGGCGGACTTGGTGGGGTATTTCGGATGCGGATCGACCGGGATGCCGCGGCCGTTATCGGTGACCACGAGGTGGCCGCTCTCCTCCAGTTCCACCTCGATGAAGCTGGCATGGCCCGCCACCGCCTCGTCCATCGAATTGTCGATCACCTCGGCGAAGAGGTGGTGCAGGGCGCGCTCGTCGGTGCCGCCGATATACATGCCGGGGCGGCGGCGCACCGGCTCCAGCCCCTCCAGCACCTCGATGTCGGAGGCGTCGTAGCCGGCTTCCGCCGAGACGGGCGGAAGCGGCGCCACGGCGTCGAGCTTGCGTCGCTCGGCGGGCTTTGAGGCAGGGGGCTTCGGCGCGGGAGGCTTCGGCACAGGAGGCTTGCCGCCGGCGAAGAGATCGCGTGCGGGGTCGCTCACCGGAGCGCCTCGCGCCGGGGATGGTGAGGCCGCGGGCTTCGCGGACCGGATCGCAGAGGGAGACCGTGCAGCATTCGCCTTCATCCTCTCACCATACCGGAACAAACCGGAAACAGAAAGGGGTTCCCGTCTCGCAGGGGCTGGGGCTCGGAGCCTCCGCCGCACGAAACGTACCACCCCATGACATGGTATGGGGGTGGTTAAGAAGGCCTGACCGTGGCGGAGCCGCCTTACGGGCGGGACAGCCCGATCTTTCAGGTCCCGACGCGGCCACCGCCCCGCTTCGTGATCGCCACCACGGCGGGGCGCGGCGGCATCGCCGGGTCGAAGTCGGGCCAGCGGGTGGCGGGCGCCTCGAAGGTGGCGGGCACCGCCTTCGGGTCCTCCTCGTCGGCCTCGCCGGGATGCTGCACGGCCACGAAGAAGGTGGTGTCGTCGCGGGTGAAATAGGGGCCGCACATCTCGGCGCCGTCGGGCACGCGGAAGAAGTGCTTGCCCGTGCCGCGGCCCGCCCCTTCGGTCTCCATCGCCCAGATGCCGTCGTTGCGGCCGGTGCGCGAGGGGGCATTGCCGTCGGTGGCGACCCAGAGCCGGCCGAGCCCGTCGACGGCGCAATTGTCCGGCATGCCGAACCAGCCGTTGGTCGTGGTGGCCGACGAGAAGGTGGCGCCCACCGCAGCGATACCGGGGTCGCCGCAGCGGACCAGGATTTCCCAGGTGAAGCCCGTGGCGGCGTGGTCGCCGTCGTCGGGGGTGAGTTCGACGATGTGGCCGAAGCGGTTGTCGGCGCGGGGATTGGCGGCGTCCGTCTGGTCGGCCTTGCGCTTCCCGTTGTTGGTCAGCATCACGTAGACCTTGCCGGTCTTGGCGCTGGCCTCGACATCCTCGGGCCGGTCCATCTTGGTGGCCCCGAGCCGGTCGGCGGCGAGCCGGGCGCCGATCACCACGTCGGCTTGGGATGCAAAGCCGTTCTCGGGCGTCAGCGGCCCTTCGCCGAGCACCAGCGGCATCCAGGTGCCGCGCCCGTCGGCCTCGAAGCGGGCAACGTGGAGCGTGCCCGCATCGAGGAGATCGCGGTCGCCGCTGTCGGCCCGCCCGGCGGTGACGAACTTGTAGACGTAGTCGAAGCGCTCGTCGTCGCCCTGATAGATGACGTAGCGGCCGTCCCGGGCGACGATGCCGGCGGCGCCCTCGTGCTTGAAGCGGCCGAGCGCCGTACGCTTCTTTGGGGTCGATTGGGGATCGAACGGGTCGATCTCCACCACCCAACCGAAGCGGTTGGGCTCGTTGGGCGCGCGCGAGACGTCGAAGCGCTCGTGGAATCGGCCCCACGCATAGGCGCCGGCCGGCAGGTTGAAACGCTTGTGGTTGGGGGCCTCGGGCGAGGCCTCCGGCAGCGTGCCGGAGAAGTAGTAGTTGATGTTCTCCTCGCAGGTCAGCCAGGTGCCCCAGGGCGTCGTGCCGCCGGCGCAGTTGTTGATCATGCCGAGAACCGCCCGCCCGCCGGGGTCGGCCGCCGTCTTCATCCGCTCCGTGCCGGCGGCGGGGCCGGTCAGCATCATCGGAGTCTGCGCCGTGATGCGGCGGGCATAGGGCGAATCCGGCACCACCGCCCACCGGCCATCGGTGCGGCGGATCTCGATGACCGAGCCGCCATGGGCCGCCATCTCGATGTCGACGAGGTTCCGGGTCATGCCCTTGAACGCGGCCGCCCGAGTGTCCTGGCGCCCCAGGCCGGGGAACATCAGTTCCTCGTTGGTGTATTCGTGGTTGACCACGAGGAGGCCGTGCGCCGCCGGGTCGGCCGCCCCCGGCATCGGAAAGTAGCCGACGAAGTCGTTGTTGTAGCCGAACTGCTGGGCCTGGGCCGCCGCCGATTGCTGGTGCGGGTCGAAGGTCGGCGCACCGGGCAGCACCGGGTCACCCCAGCGGATCAGGATGTCGGCATCGTGCCCGGCGGCGACGTGATGGTGCGCGTCCGACCCGGCCTCGATTTCTTCGAACGGAAAGCGCGCGCTGGCCGCCTGGGCCGCACCGGCGGCCAGTGCACGCGGCGTCACCACCGCCGCGATGGCGCCGACGCCGAGCAGCCCGCGCAGGAGGTCGCGCCGGTCGAAGCGCGCCGCCACCACGTCGCCGAAGGTCGGGTTGGCGCTGGCGTTGGAGCCGCGATCCTCGGCGGCCTCGGCGGCCTGCGAGCGGGTTCGCGTCGGTTCGGTCATGGGACGGTCCGTAGAGGCTGGCGGCAACCTCGCCCGTTAACCCGATCGCATGGCACAGGTGTGACGGCCCGGATCGTGACGGGCGTCCGGGTTCATGGATCGACCACGTAGGCGTCGTCGACGGCATGGAGCCGGCAGATCGTGCCGGTGGCACGCGCACAATTCGCGAGGGCGCCGTCGCGCGCCTCAAGGGCCGAAACGCGTCCGGTGCGCCAGCCATATCCGCCCGTGGCGGACACGGCAAAGGCCTTGCTGCCGGGGCTGTCGAGATAAGTCTGGAAAGCGGCCTGCCCGGCAGCGCCGAGGGATTGCGGAGGCTTCAGCGACGAGGGTGTCGAAGGACGGACCGCCGGGAGATGAAGACCCTGCCGGACCAGGAACGCCTCGACGATGGGCATCCAGATGTCCCGACCGTTCGGAGCCGAGAACAGGGCGTGACCATCTGACCCGAAGGCCGGAGCGGCGACGAAGCTGACCTGCCCGCCAGAGTCCTGAAAGGCCGCACGGAACCGCCGCGCCAGAGCCGGCCCGAAATAGCGGTCGTTCTCGGTATAGATCCACAGCATCGGTACGTGCGACCGTCATCCGAAGGTCCCGAAGGCGCGAACCAGCGCGTCCTCGTCACAGACCGAGTCGGGTGCGCGCGAGCCGCGGCCGCCGGCGAAGCTGATCGCTGCCACGAGACCGGAGGGTGGATCGGCCGTGAGCGCCACGGTGGCGAAGCCTCCGGCCGATTGCCCCACCGCGACGATCCTGGTGATATCGACATCATCGCGGCGGGTCATGAACGCGATCGCCGTCCGGATATCGGCCGCGCCCGCCCGAGCCGATCGGGCGTAATCGGCCTTCTCGCAGGGCCCGGAGCCTTCTGCCCAGGGTCCGACCGAGGTGCCGTAACCCCGACGCAGGACACTCACGGCGACGAAGCCGCGCCGGGCGAACGCCACCAGTTGCGGCATCATCCCGCGCGCCCTCATGCCGGGGCGGTCGCGCGCCTCACGGGGTGATCCGTGGCTGAGGATGACGAGAGGATGCCGGCCGCCGCCGAGCGGGAGCACCATGACGGCCTCGAGGCTGCCGCCCTCCTGCGCCGCAATCGGTATCCGTAGATCGACGCCGGCATAGTCCGCGGCCCGAAGCGGCGCGCCTGCAACCCAAAGCGCGGCGAGTCCCCCAAGACCCACCAACCGGAACATCACCCAAACGTGCATGGGGCATTCCGCCGTCGATCGGAGGACAGGATGGCTGGACGAAGGGCTTTGGCCCAAGCTCGGGCAGCCTGGCCTCACCCCGTCCGGAACGCAACCGTTCCGGGTCTTCCGTCCTCCACCGAACGTGTCCCTGCGACGGGGGCGGTCCGTGAAGGCGCCCGGCGACCGTCGCCGACCATCAAACTCACCCGGCAGAGCGATGACGCGCGTGGATCGCCCCGGAAGCGGCAGGGCGCGCGGGCGGCACGCCAGGACGGCTCTGCGTGCGGATCGGCGCCGCCATCGACCTCCACGACCGCCAGCCCCCGACGGGTACGGCCCGGAATCAGCCAGGAACCGAAGCGGACCGTTGCCGTTCGGGAGAGCGCCCCGGCCCGCGACCGAGAGGTTTGTCAGGAAACCTCAGCGGTCGCGGGGTGGGACGCAGCCGATGCCAGAGCGGGCGCTCACGCCTTCTTGCGGGCCGCCGCCGTGGGCGTGTCGGCGGCGCTTTTCGCTGGCTTTTTGGCCGCAACCGCCTTCGCCGTCGACTTCGCGGCCGGTTCATCGCCGTCCGCCGCCTTCTTCGCCGGCGCCTTCTCGGCGGCCGCTTTCTTGGCCGGCGCCTTCTTGGCCGCAGCCTTCTTTGCCGGCGCCTTCTTGGCCGGCGCCTTCGCACCCGCAGCCTTGCGCGCCGGAGCCTTCTTCTTGCCCCCGCCGGCGGCTTCCCGCGCGGCGATCAGCTCCAGCGCCTGGGCGAGCCCGATCTCCTCGGCCGCTAGGGTCTTGGGCAGCGTCGCGTTGGTGCTGCCGTCGGTGACGTAGGGGCCGTACTTGCCCGACTTGACCACGATCGGCTTGCCGGTCTCCGGGTGCTCGCCGAGCGCGCGACCGGGATCGGAGGCCGGACCGCGCCGGCCGCCGCCCTGCTCCTTGGCCACGATGAGGTCGATGGCCCGGTTGGCGCCGATCTCCAGCACGTCGTCGTCGCGCCCGAGATTGGCGTACATCTTGCCGTGCTGCACGTAAGGTCCGAAGCGGCCGAGATTGGCCAGGATCGGTTCGCCGGTCTCCGGGTGCCTCGCCACCTCACGGGGAAGCGACAGCAGCTTCAGGGCCATGTCCAGGTCGACCGAGGACGGGCTGGTGCCCTTCGGGATCGAGGAGCGCTTGGGCTTCGGGGCCTCCTTCTCCGTCGAGGCCTCGCCGAGCTGGACGAAGGGACCGAAGCGGCCGTCCCGCACCGTCACGGGCAGGCCGGACGCGGGATCGTTGCCGAGCACGCGGGTGCCCGGCTGGCCGCCGTTCTCCGAGGAGCCCTCGCCGTCGCCCTCGACGCCGGAGGCGGCGAGCTGACGGGTGTACTTGCACTCCGGGTAGTTCGAGCAGCCCACGAAGGCGCCGAACTTGCCGAGCTTGAGAGAGAGCTGGCCCGAGCCGCAGGTCGGGCAGGTCCGTGGGTTCGAGCCGTCGGCCTTCTCGGGAAAGATATGGGCGCCGAGCAGGTCGTTGAGGGCATCGAGCACCTCGGTGACGCGCAGTTCCTTGGTGCCCAGGATCGCGGCGGAAAAATCACGCCAGAAATCGCGCAGCACCTCGCGCCAGTCGATCTCGGCGTTGGAGACCCGGTCGAGCTGGGTTTCGAGCTCGGCGGTGAAGTCGTACTCCACGTAGCGCTTGAAGAAGCTCTCAAGGAAGCCGGTGACGAGGCGGCCCTTGTCCTCCGCCACCAGGCGCTTCTTCTCGATCCGCACGTATTCGCGGTCGCGCAGGGTCTGCAGCACGGCCGCGTAGGTCGAGGGCCGGCCGATGCCGAGCTCTTCCATGCGCTTGACGAGGCTGGCCTCGGAGTAGCGCGGCGGCGGCTCGGTGAAGTGCTGGGTCGAGGCGATGCGCTCGCGCTTGAGCGGATCGCCCGCGCTCATCGGCGGCAGGCGCCGGCCGTCCTCGTCCTCCTCGTCGTCCTTGCCCTCCTGGTAGAGGGTGAGGAAGCCGTCGAACTTCACCACCTGGCCGGTGGCGCGCAGCTCCAGCTTGCGCGGGCCGACCTGGGCGACGATGTCGACCGTGGTGCGCTCCAGCTCGGCCGATTCCATCTGGCTCGCCACCGTGCGGGTCCAGATCAGCTCGTAGAGCCGGGCCTGCTCGGCATCGACGGTGCGGGCCACCGTCTTCGGCAGGCGGCTCATGTCGGTGGGGCGCACGGCCTCGTGCGCCTCCTGGGCGTTCTTGGCCTTGACGCTGTATTTCCGCGGCGCACCCGGCAGGTAGCGCTCGCCGTATTCCTTGCCGATCACCCGGCGCACGTCGGCGATGGCTTCGGGCGCCATGTCGACGCCGTCGGTCCGCATATAGGTGATCAGGCCGACCGTCTCGCCGTCGATCTCGACGCCCTCGTAGAGCTTCTGGGCCGCCCGCATGGTCTGGGCCGGCGCCATTCCGAGCTTGCGCGAGGCCTCCTGCTGCAGGGTCGACGTCGTGAAGGGAGGTGCGGGGTGGCGCTTGGCGGGCTTGGCCTCGACGCTGGCAACCTGGAAGGTCGCCAGTTCGAGGTCACGCTTGAACGCCGCCGCCTCGTCGCCGGTGCCGACGTCGAGGCGCTGGATGCGCTTGCCGTCGGCGCCGGTGAGCCGGGCCTCGAAGCTGGCGCCGGTCTCCGTCGTCAGGGTCGCCACCAGCGACCAGTACTCGCGGGGGCGGAAGACCTCGATCTCGCGCTCGCGCTCGCAGACGAGGCGGAGCGCCACCGATTGCACGCGGCCGGCCGAGCGGGCGCCGGGGAGCTTGCGCCACAGCACCGGCGAGAGGTTGAAGCCCACGAGGTAATCGAGCGCCCGGCGGGCCAGATAGGCGTCGACCAGGGCCTGGTCGATCTGCCGGGGCTGGCGCATGGCGGTCTCGACCGCCGCCTTGGTGATGGCGTTGAAGGTCACCCGCTCCACCGGTATGCCCTTGAGGGCGCGCCGGGCGGTGAGCGCCTCGACCACGTGCCAGGAGATCGCTTCGCCCTCGCGATCCGGATCGGTGGCGAGAATCAGGCCGTCGGCGCCCTTGAGCGCCCTGACGATATCGGAGACGCGCTTCGATCCCCGGTCGTCGAGCTCCCACAGCATGTGGAAGTCGGCCTCGGGATCGACGGAACCGTCCTTGGCCGGAAGGTCACGGATGTGGCCGAACGAGGCGAGAACCTCGTAATCGCGACCGAGATACTTGTTGATCGTCTTGGCCTTGGCCGGCGACTCGACGACGACGACTTTCATGTGCTGGTACTAGCCTCTCGTCAGGGCCTGACCCACAGCAACGACCGTTCGCAGATTGTGCGGGGGGCGTCGCCACCCGTCCGGAGAGGGGGTCGGCGCCGGGGAGAAGTGGGTCAACCCTGGGGGGAAGTCAAATGATCGGTCCCGCCGCACCGGTCTCACCCTCGTTTGGCGAAGGTCAGGGCTGCATCGAGGGCACCGTTCAGGGTGGTCACCAGCACGTCGGCCGAGAGGGTCCGCCGCAGGCGATCGAGGGAGGCGGGATCGCGCTCGCGCCAGAAGCCGACCAGTACCCGCACGCCGGGAATCGCCCGCCGCGCCTGGCGGACGTTGAGCCGGATCTGCGACAGGCTGACGGGCTCCAGGTAGGAGAAGCATACCAGGGCGATGCCCCCGAGGTCGTCCGGCACCGCCCCGCGGCGCAGGTCCGCCATCGACATCACCTGCGCGGCGAGGCCGTGGCGGTCAAGGATCTGGCCGAGCATGGACGTCGCCGCCTCGTCGAAGGGGCCGCGGCTCGAGACGCAGAGCACGGGCCGGGCCGCCCGCCAACGCGGCGGGAGTTCGTCCGGGCGCAGCACCATGGCGGCGACCTGCCGGTCCGGCCCGATGGCCGCGAAGGCCGCCGACGTCTCCGAATTGCCCGCCGCCTTGGTGGCGGAGCCGCCCTTCCGGCCCGCCGGCACGGTCCCGAGCCGGGTGACCACCGCCCGCAGAGCGGTGCCGACCTCGTCCTGCCGGGTCCGGTCGAGGGTCCCGCGCGAAAGATCCTCCTGCGCCATCAGCAGGCCGGCCAGCACCACCTCGTCGTAGTAGGTGACGAGGGCGCGCGCCTTCAGGAACATCCGGCCCTGGTCGATCGCCTCCTCGGGATCGCCCGCCAGCATGCGCTGGTAGAAGATCTCGGGCGGCGCCAGGGCCGGCCGGTCGCCCAGGATCACGTCCAGGAACCACAGGCGCTCGATGTGCCGGCCCAGAACCACGAGACAGACGGTGATCGGCGTGGCCAGCACCAGGCCGATCGGCCCCCACAGGAACGCCCACAGGGTGGCGGCCAGGATCACGGCGATCGGCGAGAGGCCGGTGGAATGGCCGTAGAGCAGGGGCTCGATCACGTGGCCGGCGATGGGCTCGACCACGACGAAGAGGGCCGCCGTGGCGATGACCATGCTCCAGCCGGGATCGACGGCGGCGGCCACGATCAGCGGCAGCAGGGCGCTGATCGCGGCGCCGATATAGGGCACGAAGCGCATGATCGCGGCGAGCACCCCGAACAGGATCGGGTTCGGCACCCCGATCCACCACAGCCCGACGCCGATGACGATGCCGAAGGCGATGTTGAGGATGAGCTGGGCCAGGAAGAACCGGCTGAGACGGGCCGCCGCATCGTCGATGGCCGCCGTGGTCCGCCGCAGATCGCCCGAGCCGGCCAGGCGGATCGCGCGGTTCCGCAGATCCTCCCGCTGCAGCAGGATGAAGATCGTGAAGATCAGGATCAGGCCGGTGGTGGCGAGCGGATGCAGGATCGGCCCCACCACGGCGCCGAGGGTTCCCAGGAGCCCCGCCTTGGCGGAGGCGATCTGCACGTGAAGAGGATGGGCGAGACTGCCGGCGCTGCCCTCGGGGGTCGTGTTCTTCAGGTCCGGCTGTAGCTCGGCGCTGAGGTCCTGCACCATGTCGACCATGCGCGAGAGCGTGCCGCTCCCGGCCGTCGCCTCCTTCAGGGAGGCGATCTTCTCCCGCATGGTGACCTGATAGCGGGGCAGGTCCGAGGCGAGCTGCGCCGTCTCGTTGGCGATCAGGAGGGAGACACCGAGGAGCGCCCCGAAGGCGGTGAGCACCACGACCAGTACGGCGAGCGCCCGCGGGACCCGGATGCGGCGCAGGAGCCTCACCCCCGGCACCAGGACGAAGCTGAGCAGGATCGCCAGCGTCACCGGCACGAAGATGTCGCGCCCCAGATAGAGCGCCGCCGCGATGGTGATCACGAGGAGGCAGGAGGCCAGGGTCGTGAAGACCGGCATCGCCTGCCGCAGCAGGCGGGCGGTGATGGGATCGTCGCTCATGGATGGGCCGGGTCTCGTGGGGGTGAGCGACGCTGGCGCCGACGATCGGATGTCGGGCGGGACGGGCGACGAAGGGGCGGATGAGGGTCGGGCGAAGCCTGGGACGGGACGGGAGCGGCCGCCTTTCAGGGCACCGCGGGCGCCTGCGGTCCGACGGCGGCGTTGATCTGCGTCAGCAGCTTGGAGAAATCCACGGGCTTCGGGTGGTAGTCGTTGCAGCCGGCCTGAATCGCCTTGTCGCGGTCGCCCGACATGGCATGGGCGGTCAGCGCGATGATCGGGATGCCCTTGGTGTCGCTGCCGGATTTCAGCACCCGGGCCGCCGACCAGCCGTCGAGAATCGGCAGGTTCATGTCGAGGAGGATGACGTCGGGCTGTCCGGTGCGCGCCTGCTGCACGCCGGACTCGCCGTCATGGGCGAGGATCACGTCGTAGCCGCGCCGCTTCAGCCGGCGGGACAGGAAGTCCCAGATCTCCTCGTGATCTTCCACCAGCAGGATTTTCGCCATTGCCCCTGAACCCCTCGAACGTCGCCGGCATCATCACCGCGCAGCCCATCGCACGCCGGACACGCGCCCGGATACCGGTGCCCGAGCAAGACATCAGCCCGGGCCGTCGTGTGAACGCACGATGCGCCGGAACGGTCCATGGCATGCCACGCGATCGAGCGACACAGGGTCCGCGCCGTACCGGCCTGCCTCGGTGCGACGCGATCAGGGGAGGGTGGGCGCCGGCGCCGGGCGATCGAGGCTCGTCTGGGGGCGACGATCGCTCAACGGCCCCTGGGTGCCCGGCAGGAGGCCGCTGTCCTGCAGCCAGATCATCAGGATGATCGAGGCCAGCAGGGTCGCGAACGAGGTCAGCCGGCCGATGTAGCGGCGGCGGACGACCATCAGCACCAGGGTCGCGAGCAGCACGAGGGACAGGACGAGGATCAGCATGTGGCCTTCCTGGGCACGCATTCCGGCGCGAATCCGGAGGCCAACGGGACGCAGGCGCCACCCGTTCCCCCCGGCCGGTCCCGCGGAGAAGACCGGGATATCGCAAGAAGCCGCCGGAGAACCGAAAAAATCCCCGGGGAACAAGGCCGCCGGGCCGGACCTTCTCGCGAAGGGCAGCCCCTTTCGAGGCTCCCCCTCTCCCCACAACCAGCCCTGCCCACGCGCAGGAACCCGGTATCGGCCGGATGGAGATCCGCGATGAAGGCATTGTGCTGGCACGGCAAGGGCGACATCCGCTGCGATACGGTCCCGGACCCGCAGATCGAGGATGCGCGCGACGTCATCATCAAGGTGACGAGCTGCGCGATCTGCGGTTCGGACCTCCACCTGATGGACGGCCAGATGCCCACCATGGAGTCCGGCGACGTGCTCGGCCATGAGTTCATGGGCGAGGTTGTCGAGGTCGGGGCCGGCTTCACCAAGTTCCGCAAGGGCGACCGCATCGTGGTGCCCTTCAACATCAATTGCGGCGCGTGCCGGCAGTGCCGGCTCGGCAACTGGTCGGTCTGCGAGCGCTCCAACCGCAATGCCCAGATGGCGGCGGCCCAGTTCGGCTACACCACCGCGGGCCTGTTCGGCTACTCGCACCTCACCGGCGGCTACGCGGGCGGACAGGCGGAATACGTCCGCGTGCCGATGGCCGACGTCGCCCCCATGAAGGTGCCGGACGGCATGGACGACGAGTCGGTCCTGTTCCTCACCGACATCCTGCCGACCGGCTGGCAGGCCGCCGAGCATTGCGAGATCAAGGGCGGCGAGATCATCGCTGTCTGGGGCGCCGGCCCCGTCGGCCTGTTCGCGATCCAGTCGGCCAAGATCATGGGCGCCGAGCGCATCATCGCCATCGAGACCGTACCCGAGCGCATCGCGCTGGCCCGCCGCTACGGCGCCACCGACGTGATCGACTTCATGCAGGAGGACGTGTTCGAGCGCATCCAGGAGATCAGCAAGGGGCAGGGCGCCGACGGCGTCATCGACTGCGTCGGCATGGAGGCCACCGCCGGCCACGGCATCGCCGGGATGCTCAGCACCCTGCAGGAGAAGCTGACCTCGACCGAGCGTCCCTACGTGCTGGCGGAGGCGATCAAGGCGGTGCGGCCCTGCGGCATCGTCTCGGTGCCGGGCGTCTATGGCGGGCCGGTGCCGATCAACATGGGCTCGATCGTCCAGAAGGGCCTGACCCTGAAGAGCGGCCAGACCCACGTGAAGCGCTACCTCGAGACGCTGACGAAGCTGATCCAGGAGGGCCGGTTCGACATGACCGCGATGATCACGCACCGCTCCGCCGACCTCGCCGACGGCCCCGACCTCTACAAGACGTTCCGCGATAAGAAGGACGGCTGCGTGAAGGTGGTCTTCCACCCCAACTGAGTCGCATCGGACCGGAACCGCGGCTCGATCGTATCGATCCCGCTCTAACCCGGTGCCGGCAAAGATCGGAACCGGGTCGCACGCGAATCTCGGCGCGCGATCCGAGGACACGACAGGATATCTCCGTCGTTCTGCTCCCCTGTGCATTGCCGGTCGGCCCCGGCATCCGCTAAAGCCCAGTCATGTCAGACTTGGATTCTCTCCTCGAACGCCTCAAGGACGCTCAGAGGACGCTCATCCTCGAAGCCGCGAAGATCGCCATGCTGCCGCCCGACAGCATGCTGCGGCGCATCGCCGACCTCGAGAACACCATCGCGGCGGTCGAGGCCCTCATCGAGGAACAGGCGCATCGCCGTGGCCGCGCGGCCGAATAGGGCCGGCCCACCGCTGGAAACCCCGGACGGGCGCTACATCGTGGTGCGCGGCCGCCTCTGGCGCCGGACGCGGCCCGACCTCGACCCTGCGCGCCGAGAGGCGCTGGTGGCGGCCCTGATGGACGGGCGCCGGGCCGTGAAGACCGCCAAGGCCGCAGGGGATGGCGGTGCCCTCGCGCAGGCGCGGGCCGCCGTCGATGCCGCCAAGCACGGCCTCGGCGAGCGCGGCCCGGTCTGGTGGACCGACGGGACGCCCGACCTCAACCGGCACATGGCCCGCAACACCCCCTATGCCGACTGGTACGCCGAGGCCGTGGGTGCGGCGGGATAACGCAGCATCTGGACCCGCCGGGTGATCGCGCGTATATCGGACCTGCGGTTGATGACCGGTTCGGAATAACGTTTCAGGACCCGGAGGGCAGTACTCCGGCGCCTCCACCATAAGCCCACGAGCGCCAGCGCCGGTGGGTTTCTGATGGGGGCGAAATAGGATCGACTGGGCGGTAAAGGGATCGCGAGTTCGCTTGCACTTCGGTGCAGGACGATGCGGCTGTCGGTAAGGACTCGACCGGTTCGACGCAGGCAACCCCTGTTTCGGGCATTTGGCCAAAACTCTAAATGCCAACGATAACGTTGTCATGGATGCCCGCCTCGCGGCGTAAGCATCTTGCGGTAGGGTAACCGTCGAAACAGAACCCGGGGCTTCGGCTCCGGGACCCACCTTTTCCCGGACGTCGCGCATTGCGCGACGGGGCGTATGCCACCGGACCTGAAAAAGCCCCGACGCCGACCCGGCGCGGGGCTTTTTCTTGGGCTCGATGGTCTTGCGACCCGAGGCCGGGTCGAACGACCACCCCAGAGAGAGGGTGGGCGTCCGGATCAGCCGATCAGACCGGCGTGGTCGGGTAGGCACGCACACGATTGCGACCCTCGACGGTGCCGCCGAGCGCATTGCCCGGAATCGCGTCCGGCGAGGTCGCAGCGGCGGCCTGCGGCGCGGTCCAGCCATCGGCGCGCCAGTTCTGCGCGCGCTCGTCCACGTCGATCGAGCCGTGCTCCTCCAGGATGTCCATCACGCGGGTGGCGTGCGCCTGATCGGCCCGGACCGTCACCAGGGTGCCGCCGCGGCGCACGCCCTCGCTGTAGGTGTGGGCATCCGTCTCGCTCAAGCCGGCCCCGGTCAAGCCGCCCGCGAGACCGCCGGCGGCCGCACCGATGCCGGCGCCGGTCAGCGTCGCCACCAGCCATCCGGCGGCCACCACCGGGCCGACGCCCGGGATCGCCAGGAGGCCGAGGCCGGTCAGGAGGCCGGCGGCCCCGCCCAGGACCGTGCCCACGGTCGCGCCTGCGCCCGCGCCGGTGCTGGCCTTCTCGGGGGTGTCCCCATGCGTATGCGGATCGAGGTCGGTTGTGGTGGTGGTGCCGAGACGGCCGGCGTGGCGGTCGCCTTCGTTGTTGCTCACGATGCTGATGTCGGAATGCGAGACGCCGGCGGCCTCCAGCTTGGAGACGGCGGTGCTGGCGTCATCGTAATTGTCGTACAGGGCGGTGATGGTCTGCTGGGCCATGGGATGAACTCCTCTGGGAAAGCCGATCGGGGAGAGCCGCGCGGAGCGGGAGACGTGCTCCGGTCGCGCGGCGCGATGCGCTACTGCGCGGCGACGTTGCCCTTGAAGTCGACACCAACCTTGACGGGCTTGCCGTCCAGCATCGCCTGGCCGCGCCAGATGCCCTTGTCGTCCTTGGTCAGGCCCTTGACGTCCTTGTAGCCCGCCTCGGTGAGACGGTGATGGGTCTGGGCCTCGGTGAAGCTGTTGGCGCCTTCCTCGAGCTTGGCGTTGGCGGCGGCCTTGGTGGTAGCGGGCTTGGTCGCGTCGGGCTTGTCGGTGTTGGGCCGGGTCACGGCCTCCTGGCCGCCCGACGTGGCGCTCGATTTGGCGTCCGGAGCGGGGGTGCCGGTGACAGTGGTCTGCGCGAATGCCGGCCCCGCGCCGAGGACCGACAGAAGGGCGAGGGTGGTCAGGGAGCGTTTCACGGCATTCTCCTTGGAAGGCATCTGAGAACCGCCGATCCGGTGCGGAACGTCCGAAGCGGCGAAAGTCCCTCTCAATCCCGCGAGACCGCAAAGCGTTCCCGGATGCACGTCAAGAATAGCAGCCCGAATGGCCGACACGTTCCGATCGGAAAAAGGTTCCTTCATGATCTGACACGATACATCGGATGAAACGGCAAGCTGATCCTGCGCCGGCGAAAGTCATTCCTGCAACAAGGATCGCCCGTGAACCCTCAAGCTCTCTGTTCGCTCGCCGGGAACACGCCTATCCGCTCCGAAGATCTGGACCCGGACGCTGCCGGAGCCGAAGCGCGAAGCGCCGCTGCCCACGCCCCGGGTCCCGAAATCCGGCCGGCGCGAAAAACTTGTCCGGCCAGGGTTGCCAGCGCAAAACGGAGCCTCTAAACACCCGCTCACACCGGGGCGGCGCCTACCAGCCACCCGGTCGCAGGCGCCCGTAGCTCAGCTGGATAGAGCACCAGACTACGAATCTGGGGGTCAGAGGTTCGAATCCTTTCGGGCGCGCCATTTACCTTATCCAATACATCTCACAGTCGTAACGATCTGGCTGGGTCGCTGGTGCGCGTAGGCGCTCCATCGCCGCGTCGGGCGTTGACGTCAATCCGGTGCGGATCGTGGGAGCCGAGATCGCGAAGTTTCGGTTGCTGGCGATAGATCGGCAGGACCGTCCCGTACAGACGCGGGTGATGCGGTCGGGCAGGGGCGCAGGCCTGCGGCGGCGCGGAACCAGGCCTGATATTCAGTATGACCCGATATCGAACATGCTCCACCGTCCTGCCGGCGGGCTCGGACGGCCGCCGGCCGGGATCGCGTCGGGACGGCGTATCGCCGGTCCATCTCTCACATATTCAGGCGCGTCCTCGCGAGGGCGGGTGGCCGGCGCGGATGACCGCGCCGGCGAAGGACTTTTGCCTGCCAGATCCGACCTGAGTCCTTAGGCCGGGTTCTGCGGGCAGGGCGGGGGCTGGTTTCAGTGGCTGTGCTTGCTCGCCGGCGCGGTGTCCTTGGGCTGGTGGTGATGCCCCTCCTTGGCCGCGGGCGCCTCGACCGGCTTCGTCATGGCGTCCGGGGCGGTGGGGCTATGCGCCGGTCCGCCCGCGGTGCCGCCGCGGTTCGGCGTCGGCTGGGTCTGCTGCTCGGCATTCGCGTTGCCCTGGTCGTCGGCCAGAGCCGGGGAGGCGGCGGCGAGAGCGACCAGCAGCGGGAGCACGGTGGTGAACTTCATGAGGTGACTGCCTTGGTTGTTCGCGTTGGCGTGATCAGGGCCGTCTCGGCCGCCTGACCGGTGGTTCGCAAACGGGAGACGCGCCTGCGCGCGGGTCCCTCTGCATCCCTGTGCGGGATCGTCCGGCGCCGTCCGACCGCGCGTGCGGCGGAGGCGCGAGGCCTCAATGCAATTTGCCGCTGGCGGTCGCGCCGTCGGGTCCGGTGAGCTGGACCGCGCCCTTCGGACGCTCCCCGAGCGCCATCGGCGCCGTGCCGGAGAGACGATTGCCCTCGGCCGGCGCGAGGGGGATGCGGGTGGCCTTGCCGCCGAGGACGAGGATCGCCGTGCCCTTGAAGCCGCCCGCCGGCACCGGTTCCTGCTTGGCGTTCGTGACGAAGATGTCGACGGTCTCACCCTTGGCGATCAGTTCGACGTGATACGCGCCGACATCCGTCGTCCGGCCGCCATGCTGGCCGGCCGCCTCGTGCGCGTGGGCCGCCACGGCCGTCAGCAGGCCGGCGAGCAGGGTCATCATCCATCGCAT
This sequence comes from Methylobacterium sp. Ger2507, assembly GCF_055231875.1. Classification (NCBI taxonomy): domain Bacteria; kingdom Pseudomonadati; phylum Pseudomonadota; class Alphaproteobacteria; order Hyphomicrobiales; family Methylobacteriaceae; genus Methylobacterium; species Methylobacterium sp. Ger2507. Next base: position 3,769,725 of record NZ_JBUYVC010000001.1, on the reverse strand, counting down.
CATCGGTTCTTTCCTCGTCGGGTGGCCGTGTCAGATGGCCGTCTCGGGTAGCTTGGTCGGGCGGCTTGGTCGGGCGGCTGGATCAGAACGCCTCGACCTGTCGGGGCTTGGCGCCCTCCGGAAGAGGGGCCTCGGCGGCTTCGGCCTGGGCCGCCCGCAGGCGCTCCAACGGCGCCCGCCCGAAGCGCAAGAACAGGACCGGCGTCAGCACCGTGTCGAGGAGGGTCGCGCTGATCAGGCCGCCGAAGGTGGTCACCGCGACCGGGTGCAGGATCTCCTTGCCCGGGGTCGCGGCGTCGTAGAGCAGCGGCACCAGGGCCACGCCGGCCGACAGGGCGGTCATCAGCACCGGCGTCAGGCGCTCCAGGCTGCCCCGCACCACGAGGTCGCGCCCGAACGGCATGCCCTCGTGCAGCGACAGGTTCAGGTAGTGGCTGATCTTCAGGATGCCGTTGCGGGCGCTGATGCCCGTCAGGGTGATGAACCCGATCATCGACGCCACCGAGAGCGGCTGCCCCACCAGCCACAGCGCGAGCACGCTGCCGATGAGGGCGAGCGGCACGTTGCCCATGATGATCAGCGCCAGCACGGCCGAGCGGTAGCGGCTGTAGAGGATGGCGAAGACCAGGGCGAGGGACAGGGTGGACAGGGCCGCGATGGTCCGGCTCGCCTCCTCCTGCGCCTGGAAGGTCCCCTCGAGCTTGGCGAAGAACCCCGGGGGAAGCTTGGCCTCGGCCACCTGCTCGCGAATGGCCGCCACGATGGTGCCCATGTCGCTGTCCCCGTTGGTGTTGGCCTGCACCACGACACGGCGCCGGCTGTTCTCCCGCAGGATCTGGTTGGGGCCGTCCGTCTCCCGGATGTCGGCGATCTGGCGCGCCGGCACCCAGCCGGACGGCGTCTCGATCAGGAGGTCCTTGAGCCCTTGCGTCGTGCGCTGCCCTTCGGGCAGACGCAGGAGCACGTCGAAGCGCTTGTAGCCGTCGGCTACGGTCGAGACGACGCGCCCGTTGGAGAGGCGGCTGAGCTGGTCCACCACGGCCGAGGGCTGGACCCCGTAGAGGGCGGCCCGGGTGTAGTCGACCCGGATCTCCAGCTGCGGAATGCGAACCTGCTTCTCCACCTGAAGGTCGACGAGCCCGGGAATCCTGGCCATGCGTTCGCGCAGATCGTTGGCCACGCTGCGCAGGGCATCGAGATCCTCGCCGAAGATCTTCAGGGCCAGCTCGGCCCGCACGCCGGAGAGCATGTGGTCGAGGCGGTGCGAGATCGGCTGCCCGACATTGATCGACACGGGAAGCTGGGCCAGGCGCTGACGGATGTCGGCGATCACCGCATCCTTGGAGCGACCGCCCCCCTTCAGCTCCACCTCGATCTCGGAGGAATGGACGCCCTCGGCATGCTCGTCGAGTTCGGCCCGGCCGGTGCGGCGGCCGACCGCGCGGACCTCGGGGATATCCAGGAGCAGGCGTTCGGCGATCAGGCCGACGCGGTTGCTCTCGGACAGCGAGATCCCCGGGTTGAACGTCGTGTTGACGGTGAACGAGCCCTCGTTGAAGGGCGGCAGGAAGGCGCGCGGCAGGTTCCAGGCGACGATGCCGGCCACCGTGACGGAGACCGCCACCGTGGCGACCAGCACGCCCTGGTGCCGGAAGGCGACGTCGAGCAGGCGGGCATTGCCGCGCTTGAGCCACCGCAGCAGGGCGCTGTCGTGCTCCGTCAGGCTCTTGAGGCCCGGCAGCAGGTAATAGGCCAGCATCGGCGTCAGGGTCAGCGACACCACGAGGCTCGCCAGGATCGAGATGATGTAGGCCTGGCCCAGGGGCGCGAACAGCCGGCCCTCGATGCCCGACAGGGCGAACAGCGGCACGAACACGAGCACGATGATCATCGTCGCGTAGACGATGCCGGAGCGCACCTCCGAGGACGCCGCCACCACCACGTCGAAGGTCGAGCGCGGCGAGCCGGCCGCCCGGTTCTCGCCGAGCCTGCGGAAGATGTTCTCGACGTCGACCACCGCGTCGTCGACGAGTTCGCCGATGGCGATGGCGAGCCCGCCGAGGGTCATCGTGTTGATCGACAGGCCGGCGAGGTGGAAGGCCACCGCGGTCGCCAGGATCGAGACCGGGATGGCGGTGAGTGAGATGGCCGTGGTGCGCACGTTGAGTAGGAACGCGAACAGCACGATGGCCACCACCACGATGGCCTCGACGAGCACGCGCTCGACATTGGCGATCGAGGCCTCGATGAAGTTCGCCTGACGGAACAGGATCTGGTCGGCCTTGATGCCGTTCGGCAGGGTTGCGGTGATCTCCTTCAGGGCGGACTCGATCTCGCGCGTCAGCTTGACCGTGTCGACGTCGGGCTGCTTCTCGACGGAGACGATGACGCCGGGCTTGCCCATGTAGCCGGCATCGCCGCGCTTCACCTTCGCCGCGAAGGAGACGTCGGCCACCTGGCGCAGGTAGACCGGGGCATCGCCGACATTGGCGACCACGACGCTGCGCAGGTCGTCGAGGCTCATGGTCCGGCCGATGTTCCGGATCAGGAATTCGCGGGCGTACTGATCGGTGAAGCCGCCGCCCGCATTGGTGCCGAACTGCGCCAGGGACGATTCGAGCTGGGCATTGGTCACACCGAGCGCCCGCATCACCGCCACGTTCGGACTGACCCGGAACTGGCGCACCTCTCCGCCGATGGGAATGACCTGGGCCACGCCCGGGATGGTGAGGAGCCGGGGACGCAGGATGAAGTCGGCGACTTCGCGCATCTCCATGGGGGTGGCCGTCTCGCTGGTGACGCCCACCAGCAGGATCTGCCCCATGATGGAGGAGATCGGCCCCATCTGCGGGGTCACGTTCGGCGGCAGCTGATCACGCACCAGGGTGAGGCGTTCGGCGAGCTGCTGCCGGTTGCGGTAGATGTCGGTGCCCCAGTCGAATTCGACGTAGACGATCGAGAGACCGACGCCGGAGACCGAGCGCACCCGGCTGACGCCGGGCAGGCCGTTCATCCGGGTCTCGATCGGATAGGTGACGAGCTGCTCGACCTCCGGCGGGGCGAACCCCTCGGCCTCGGTCATGATCGTGACCGTCGGTTTGTTCAGGTCGGGAAACACGTCCACCGGCAGCCGCGTCGCCGTGAAGGCCCCGTACAGGATCAGGACGGCGGCGACCGCGAGGACGAGGAGGCGATTGCGCAGGGACTGCGTGACGAGAAAGTTGAACATGGCCTTGCCTCCTCAGCGGACTTGCTCAGCGGACCTGATCGAGGAGTTCGGCACCTTCGGTGACGATGCGCCTGCCCGCGCCGACCCCTTCGGCGACGAGCACGTTGGTCCCGTCGAGGGGCTCGACCCGGACCGGACGGGCCTCGAAACGCTCGGCGGCGACGTGCTCGTAGACGATCGCCTGCCCGTTCCCGGCGCGGATGACGGCGGCGCGCGGAAGGGCGAGGCCGGACTGTTCGGTATCGGTGCCCGCCAGCACGGTGAGGAACTGCCCGACCCGCAGCCCGCTGGTGCTGCCCTGCACGGCGAACTGGACCGGAAGGGCCTGGTTTCGGTCGGCGAGGCCCGCGCCCTTGTAGACCAGGGACAGGGTGCGCCCGTCGGCGAAGCGGGCCGTGGCGTTCTGGGCCGTGGTCAGGGCGTCGAAGCTGAGCGCCTCGACCCACAGGCGGTCGGGGTCCACGATCTGGAACACCATGGCGCCGGCCGCCGCCATCTGGCCCGCCACCGCGGAGGCCTGCGCGATCACCCCGTCGACGGGCGCGACCAGGGCCTCCGGTTGATGGCGCACCTTGTCGAGGGCCAGGCGGCGGTCCCGCGCTCCCTGCAGTTCGGAGAGGGCGTCGTCGAGCTGGGTCTGGGCGACGGCCCCGGTGGTCGCGAGCTTGCGGTAGCGATCCACCCGCCGCGCGAGGACGTCGATCTGCTGGTCGAGCTCGCCCTGGCGCTGGCGCATGTCCGAGACGTCGATGGCCTGGACCGGGGGCGTCACGTAGGCGAGCACGTCCCCCTTCTTCACGATCGTGCCGAGCCGCGGGAAGAGCCCGGAGGGCGGCGGCGACAGGCGGCCGCCCACAGAGGATTGCACGACGCCGCTGGCGTTCGGGTCCGGAATGACGCGGGCCGGCAATTCGACGGTGCGGTGGAAGGTGCTCTGCTTCGTCAGAGTGGTGCGCAGGTCGAGGAGGCGCTGGGTCGGCTTGGGTACGAACACGGAGCCGTCGGGCAGGCGCTGGGCGAGGTCCGTCGCGGCTTTTCCGGGACCCGGCAGGGCGGCCCCCGTCACCGGCGCGCCGTGATCCTCGTCGCCATGGGCGAAGGCGAGCGTGCCCAGGGCCAGGATGACGGCCAGGGCCGCGGCCAGCACGGTCACCAGCGGCAGGCTGCGCCGGGCTCGCGTCAGTCCGGTGACCAGCACCCCGAGGAGGAAGGCGCCCGCTGCGATCAGCATCGGGTTCTGTGCGCCGAGGCGCGCCTTCAGTTCGGCGACCGGAGAAGCCATTCCCTCGGACATCGGCCCGCTGGTGGCCGCCGCGGTCAACGAAGACGCGCCCGCCTTCGGCATGGACAGCGGCACGGTGAGGATGTCGACCACGTCCCCCGCGGTGACGGTCACCAGCAGGTCGTGCAGGCCCGACTTGGCGAGCCACGGCACGGGCAGAACGTAGGCCCCGTCCGCCGTCTTGTCGGCCGTCTGCTGGCCGTCCGGCGTCTCCACCGTCAGGACGGCGTCCCGGACGGGCTGGTTCGTCCGGAAGTGGTCGAGGTAGAACGTCACCGAGGCATCCCGCAGGATGGCGGTCAGCTCGAAGGCGTCCGAGACGGCCTCGCCGCGCGGGGCGACGGACGTCATCACCAGTGCGGGCGTGGCTCCGTCGTCGTGCCCCTCATGAGCCTGCGCGGGACCCGCCAGCGTACCGACCAGCAGCCACACCGCGCCCAGGGCGGCGGCAATTCGAAAAACCATGGGAGAAGCTTCCTCGCGTTCAAATCCCGGGCGTGCCCCCGCCTTCGGCGGGCACGATCCGACCGTCGAGCGCCTCGGGGGCGCCGTTCGTTACGCGAGGAGTCTGGGGGGCCTGGAGAGCGTCTCGGGTCCGAGACCGCGGCGGCGATCGACCGGCCGGGAGACGCGGACCACCCGTCCGTAGGCGAGCGTCGGCAAGGTGGCCGTGGCCGACAGGATGCCCGACGCACAGCAGATCGGGGTTCCGCAGCGGGTGCCCGTGCACGGACCGGAGCAGCAGCCCCGCCCCGTGTCGTCGGAGATCAGCCCCGCCACACGGACCAGGGCTTCCACTCCGAGCAGGGCTTCCGCTCCCAGCAGGGCTTCAGCTCCCAGCAGGGCGTGCGTTCCCGGACCGACGGTCACCGCCGTGGCGATGAATGGAGATTCGGGCGCGACGGCCGGCGCGCTCTGCGCCTCCGCCATCGTCAGGGCGGGGGCCATCGCCGCAGGGGGATGGCCCTCGTGAGCCTGAGCAGCGGACGGCGCGACGTAGGCGATGATCATCACGATCACCGCCGCCATCAGGCGCACGAGTTGCTGCTCGAATCTCATAGGGGCTGGTTACACCATTTCCTGACACCGAGAAATAGGTGGAATTCAGTATGACGGATCGGCCGACGATTTTTATCCTTAAAGATCTCATCACGCCGCGAATGTTATGGGCTCTGCTCTATCAATCGCCGGGAGGATGAGGCTAAAAGATTCGGTCAGAGGCCCATCTGAAGGCATCGCCGTCGAAACGACGGCCCCGTTACCAGGGCAGCGCCGATCGGTCCGCTACGTCCGCGATCGAGACCCGGTTCGTTCGCGCAACGAACGGCCGCTGGATTGAATTCCAGCCGTCATGGGCGACCGCTTTATCGAAAGACCACCGACATGCAGCGGCGCACATTCCTGGCAGGTCTTGCGGGGGTCCTTGGAACCGCACCGGCATCGGCTCAGATGAAGCACGACATGGGAGCCATGGGGAACATGGGACCCATGGGAGCCGGGGCCGGGCCGGGCGGGCCGATGGCACCGATGGCCGGCACCGCGCCGGTCCTGCCGCAGGGGCAGCCGTTGAAGGAGCTGCCCCGGCTCCGCAACCGCTCGACCCGACCCGGTCGATTCGAGGCCACGATCGCGGCGCGCCCCGGCGTGGTCCGCTACGCGGAGGGCCTCGACACGCCGGTGCTGCTCTATGACGGCGGCCATCCGGTGATCGAGGCGCAGGAGGGCGACCGGGTCGCGATCACGTTCCAGAACGGCATTCCGGGGCAACCCTCCACGATCCACTGGCATGGGATGCCGGTGCCGTCCGACCAGGACGGCAACCCGATGAACCCCGTCGCGTCCGGGGCCGAACACGGCTACGCCTTCGACCTGCCCGAGGGCAGTGCGGCGACCTACTGGTTTCATCCGCATCCGCACGGCCTCACCGCCGAACAGGTCTATCGCGGCCTCGCCGGGCTCTTCCTGGTCAAGCCGAAATCCGATCCGATTCCGGCCGCCTATGGCGACACGGTCCTGATGCTCACCGATCTCCGGATCGCGGCGGACGGGACGATGCCGCCCAGCACGATGGTCGACCTGATGAACGGTCGCGTCGGCGACCACGTGCTCGTCAACGGCCAGAGCAATCCGGTGATGACGGTGGCGCCGGGCGAGAAGCGCCGCCTCCGGCTCGTCAACGCGACCAACGCGCGCTACCTGCGCCTGCGCTTCGCGGGCGCCCGCATGACCCTGATCGGCACCGATGGCGGCCTTGTCGAGGCGCCGGTCGCCGTCGACGAGGTGCTGCTCACCCCCGCCGAGCGGGTGGAACTCATCGTCTCCTTCGATCAGCCCGGCCCGGCCAAATTGACCACACTCGCCTACGAGCGCGGCTGGATGGGACCGGGGGAGCCGAAGGAAGCGGGCAAGGTCCTGCTGACCGCGAACGTGGCGGGACGACCGGCGACGCCGCCACCGCCGCTGCCGAAGATGCTGCGGGCGATCGCCCCGCTCCAGGCCCCGGTCGTCACCCGCCGCTTCGTGCTGACGGAGGACATGGGCTCCATGGATCACGGTGCCATGCCGGGCATGGATCACGGTGCCATGCCGGGCATGGATCACGGCGCCATGCCGGGCATGGATCACGGCGGAACCGCGAAAGGCGGTGCCGCCTCCGCCAAGCCGCCCGGCAGCCACGACATGAAGTTCCTGATCAACAACAAGAGCTTCGACATGACCCGCATCGACGAGGTCTCGAAGGTCGGTCAGGTCGAACAATGGGACATCGTCAACCAATCGGACATGGATCACCCGTTCCATGTCCACGGAACCCAGTTCCAGATCGTCGCCTACGAGAAGGACGGACAGGTCAGGACCCCGGGCTATCGCGCCTGGAAGGACACCGTGAACGTCGTGCCCGGCGAGACGGTCCGGCTCCTGCTGCGCCAGGACCAGCCGGGGCCGCGCATGTACCATTGCCACATTCTCGAGCACGAGGAACTCGGCATGATGGGCGTGCTCGACGTCCGATCCTGACGGTTTTCCGTCCCAGCAGGCGGCACGCGCCTTACCGCGGGCCTCGTCGGCCTATCCTCGCCCGAAGGCGAGCGACGCCGGCCTCACCGGGCGGTCGTGTCGGCCCCCGGCGGCGTCTCCGAGGCGGTCCGGTCGGCGGCCGGCTTGCGGCGGGCCTGCTCGGCGCGGAGTTCCCGCTCGGCCATCAGCCAGAACTCGACCTCGAAGCCTTCGGGACGGTGGTTGCGCTCCCAGATCTCGTGGGCGCGCTCGCGGACCCGTTCGAACGTGATCCCATCCTCGGACATCGTGCTTCTGCTCCTTCGTGACCGGCGATCGCAGGTGCGACCCCCGCCGCGGGGCCAACGCTCCCGGGGGCAAATCGTCCCCGTCGATTGACGCCGGCGCCGGAAACCGCCTAGCTTCGGCGCGACGGTTCCTCGGATCGAGGATCAAAAGGGAACGCGGTGCGGGGCTCTGCCCCAACGCCGCGGCTGCCCCCGCAACTGTAAGCGGCGAGCCCATCATCAACACGTCACTGGGGGTTGCAAGCCTCTGGGAAGACGATGAGAGGGCGGTGACCCGCGAGCCAGGAGACCTGCCGTCAGTCGTGGTCACACGCGAAACGCATCGGGCGGGGTGTCCTGGTGGGTGTCGGGGCGTTCGCATGCGGCGAACGGACCGACCTCTTCGCGGTGACGTGCCACTCCGCGCGACCCGTCGCGTCAGCCGTCCCGTCGATGCCCGTCTGCGCCCGCGCGTCCCGCTCCCGTCCGCCTCGTCCGATCGCCCCGCGCGGTCCGAAGACGGCTGGCTTGCGGACAACGTCGCGTCCGGCACCACTCAGCGATTGTAACATTATAACATTCGCTTTAGCAGAGGTGGCTCGTCGGCCCTGGCCGATGCCCGCGCCCCTTCCCGGTTGTCCCATGGCCCTCGCCCAAATCCCGTCCCGATCCCCACGCGCCCGACGCGCACGGCAGGGCCACGTCTTGCCCCTGATATCCCGGCCCCCGATATCCCGGCCCCTCACATCCTGGCCGCTCGCGGCCCTGCTCGGCGGCCTGCTGCCGATGCCGGCCGACGCCGCGCCCGGCGAATCCCACTCGGCCGTCACCCTGGAGACCCTGGAGGTCGCGGGCTCCGGGCGCGGCGGCCCGCCGCCCGCCGAGGGGCTGAACCTGCGCAGCTCGAGCCGCAGCGCCAGCCGCCTCGGCCTGACGCCCCTGGAAACCCCCGCCAGCGTCGACGTGATCGCGGGTGAGACCACGCGCCTGCGCGGCCAGAACACGGTGGCGGAGGCCGTCACCCAGAACGCCACCGGCATCACCACGGTGGCGGCCCCCGGCAACGGCAACGGCGCCTTCACGGCCCGGGGCTTCGCCGGCCCGAACTCGATCCAGCAGCTCTACGACGGCACCCGCCTGTTCGTCGGGGCGGGCACCGTCACCTTCCCGTTCGACACCTGGAACGTCGAGCGCATCGAGGTGCTGCGCGGGCCGGCCTCCGTGCTCTACGGCGACGGCGCCATCGGCGGCGTGATCAACGTGGTGACGAAGAAGCCGGTCTTCACGCCCCTCAACGTGGCGCGCGCGGCCGTCGGCTCGGATGGTCTGGCGCGCTTGGCCCTCGATTCCGGCGGTCCCATCGGGGACGCGCTCGCCTACCGCCTCAACATCAGCGGCAACCGCGACGCGGGCTGGATCGCGCCGGACGGCGACTTCCGCAATCTCGCGGTCTCGGGCGCCCTGACCCTGCAGGCGAATCCGGACCTCGCCATCACCCTGAGCCATGATTTCGGCTACCAGGAGCCGGCCCGCTACTGGGGCACGCCGCTCATCGACGGGCGCATCCGCGACGCCATCCGGTTCAACAACTACAACGTCCGCGACGCCCAGATGCTCTGGACCGACAACTGGACGCAGCTGCGAGCGGAGTGGACGCCGAGCGCCGACATCACGATCCGCAACACCGCCTACCGGCTCCAGAGCCGGCGCCAGTGGCGGGACATCGAGCAATACGCCTTCAACCGTGATACCGGGCGGATCGATCGCTCGGCCTACACCGAGATCTATCACAGCCAGGAGCAGATCGGGAATCGCCTCGACGCGACGGTCCGGGGCACAGTGTTCGGATTCCGCAACGAATTCCTGGCCGGGTTCGACGTCAACGCCATCGCGTTCCGGCACACCAACAACTTCAGCTCCGAGGGCGGCGGCCTCACCACCAGCGTCGATCCCTTCGCCTATGACCCGGGTCTGTTCCCGGCCAATGGCCGCGCCACTCCGGCCTACGTCACCAACACGCGCCAGGCCTCGGTCTTCGCCGAGAACCGCCTGATCCTGTCCGATCAGCTCTCGCTGCTGGCCGGCATGCGCTACGACGCGCCGGTGCTGCACCGGACCAACCTCGTCACGGGCGCCGCCTTCGAGCAGGATTTCCAGGCGCTCAGCTACCGCTTCGGCGCCGTCTACAACCCGACCCCCCTGCTGGCGCTCTACGCCCAATACGCCACCGCCACCGATCCGGTCGGCAGCCTGATCTCGCTGTCGCAGAATCTGTCCGGTTTGAAGCTCTCCACCGGCGAGCAGGTGGAGGTCGGCGCCAAGGGCGTCGCCTGGAACGGCCGGGCCGAGTGGACCCTGGCCGGCTACCGCATCGTCAAGGACAATCCGATCACGCGGGTGCCGGGCGAGGCGGCGCTCGCGACCCAGGTCGGGCAGCAATCCTCCCTCGGCGTCGAGGCGGCCCTGAGCCTGCACCTGTTCGAGGCCTGGCGCATCGACGCCAACGTGGCCCTTCTCCACGCCCAGTACGACGCCTTCAACCAAAGGGTCGGGGGCGCAGTGGTCTCCTATGCCGGACGCCAGCCCATCGACGTGCCGGAGCGCGTCGGCAACCTTTGGGTCAATTGGGCCTTCGCCCCCGCCTGGGAGGCCCGGATCGGCCTGCAGCACGTGGGCGAGACCTTCAGCGACTTCGGCAACCAGGCGCAGCGCCCGGCCTACACCCTGGTCAATGCCGGTCTCGACCACCAGGTCACGCCGTCCTCGCGGCTGTCCCTGCGAGCCTACAACCTCTTCGACGAGATCTACGCGATCAGCGGCAACGCGGTGAACGGGGTCGGCACCAACTGGCTGCTCGGCCGCCCGCGCTCCTTCGAGGTGGCCTACAGCGTGCGGTTCTGATGCGGGCCTCTTCGACGCGGGCGCTCCTGAAGCCCGTCAAGCGCTGGCTGATCCTCGGCCATCGCTGGCTCGGCATCGTCACCGGGCTGTTCCTCGCCACCTGGGTGCTGTCGGGGCTGGTGATGCTCTACGTGGCGTTCCCGGCCCTCACCGAGGCCGAGCGCCTGTCCCATCTCGCGCCCATCGCCTGGGACCGGGTGCATCTCGGCCCCGACGCGGCCCTGGCCCGGGCCGGGCTCGACCCGCCCCCCGGCGGCCTCAGCCTGTCGATGCGGGGCGGGGCGCCGGTCTATCAGGTCACCGCCCGCGACGGCGCGCGCCACGCGGTCTCGGCCGAGACCGGGCAGACCCTCGGCCCCATCGACGCGGCGGCGGCCGTGGCGTCGTTCGCGCCGGGCGCCACCGTGCGGGCGGTGCGGCGCGACCAATGGACGGTGCGGGACCGCTACGACCCTCTGCGCCCCTTCCACGTGGTGGCGCCGGGCGACGCGTCCGGCACCGAGCTCTACGTCTCGGCCCGCACCGGCGCGGTCGTGCTCGACACCACCCGCCGGGAGCGCCTGTGGAACTGGCTCGGGGCGATCCCGCACTGGTTCTACCCGACGCCCCTGCGGGCCCGGGCCGAGCTGTGGCGCGGCACGGTGCTGTGGGTCTCGGGGATCGCCATCGCGGGGGTGCTCAGCGGCCTCGTCCTGGGGATCTGGCGCCTCCGGCTGCGCCGGCCCTACGCCTCGGGGGTGACGCCCTATCGCGGCCTCGCGCGCTGGCACCACCTCCTCGGCACCCTCGGGGGCCTGAGCCTCCTCACCTTCGTGGCGAGCGGCTGGCTCTCGATGAACCCCAACCACTGGTTCTCGCCCCGCTCCCCGCCGGAAGCGATGCGCGAAGCCTATGCCGGGCCTGTCCATCCGGTCGGCCGCACCGCCCTCGACGGCCTTGCTTTCGACGGCCTTGACCTCGATGATAGGGCCCGGCCCCGCACCGTCGAGGTCCGGTTCACCCAGGTCGACGGCCGGCCCGTGCTGATCGCCGCCGACGCGCGGGGTGGGCGGCGCGTGGTTCCGCCGCCGAGCCCCGAGGCCCTGCGGGCGGCCGCCGCCCGCGTCCTGCCGGAGGCCCGCATCGCCGCGATCGAGACGCTGACCGCCTACGACGCCTACTGGTATCCCCACCACGACACCCGGCCCCTGCCGGTGCTGCGGGTGCGCTTCGACGATGCCGCCGCGACCTGGCTCCACCTCGACCCGGAGACCGGCGCGCTCCTCGACCGCCTCGACGCCAGCGGCCGCCTCCAGCGCTGGCTGTTCGAGGCGCCGCACCGCCTCGATTTCGCGATCCTGTTCCAGGCGCGCCCGGCCTGGGACCTCGTGATGTGGCTCCTCAACGGCCTCGGCGCCGGCATCGCCGTCTCGGGCGTGATCCTGGGCTGGCGCCGCCTGCGCCGCACCGCGCGGGTGGGATAGGGCCGGGCGGAACACGGCATCACCCGGCCGCCGCGCTCCGTCGGCAGCGACAAGCCCGGCACCCCGCCGCCCGAAGGGAGTCCGTGGCGCCAGCGGACGGCGGACCACGCGGCGCCCGGCCGCTCGGTATCCGGAGACGACCGCTTCTCGACCCGGTGGCGGCGGTGTCTCCCTGCGCCGGGGCGGGCGGGGCGCGGGCGCTCCGGTTCTGGACGACAGCTGCGCAGAATCCCAGTGCAGCAGAATCTCGGTGCCGCAGGGCGACACGGCGACAGTGGAAGCGAGGCGGGTGTTCGTGGCACAATCGGTTCGGGGTTGCGCGGTTTCCGTCGAAGGCCGGCGGGCCGTGACGGGTTCGGTGACGCCGATTGCGGCGTGCCGCCGCCGTCCGTCCGGCACGCCCGCATCCCCCCGTTCGCACGCAGGAGCCCGACGCCATGATCCGCCCACGGACGACCGTGCTGTCCCATGCGGCTCCCCCGGGACCGGCCGCGCCCTCCGCACCGCCCTGGCAGGAAGCGATCGTGCCGATCGCCGAGGCCCTGCTGAGCCTGGTGGCGGCCGTGGAGAGCGGGCCGACCGCCGGCCCCGCCGTCAAGGCCTTCCAGGCCGCGATCCGGCGCAAGGGCGAGGAGGCGTCCGCCGCCGGCGGGCGCGAGGCGATGGAGGCCGCCCTGCGGCGGGTGGCCGATGCCGCCGGCGACCGCGCCGCGCGCCGGGACCGCATCATCGACACGGCCTGGGCCGGCCTGCCGGGCTGGCGCCCGGACGAGTCCCGCCCCTGACCGCCTGCCGCCCCCGCCGCGCGGGTTCCTCCCCGGACGGAAAGGGCGCTCCGGGGCGACTCACGCCCCCGCCCGGATCGCCGCAACCCACGAATCCTGCAATCGACGATCCTGCATCCCACGGCGCGGGATCGTGCCCGACCCCGCCAGCGCCGTGCGAACCCGGGCGCCCGGCGCGCCGGACGGTCGGCCCCTCAGTGCGGCGCGGCCGGCGTCGTGTCCCGCTGCAGGGCGGCGGCTTCGGCCAAAGCCGCCCGGCCCTGGACCCAGGCGGCCTCGGCATCGGGCAGCGCGTAGGGCGCCGTCCGCACGGGGTGCAGGCCCGCCCGCAGGGTCCAGCGATAGCGGCCGGCATCCTCGGGGCAGGGCTCGACCTGGAGGGTGAGGGGCCCGCCCGTCTCCTCGGCCGGAGGGGTGTTCTGTGCCGGGGTGGGGTCACGCGTCATGGTGGTCGCCTCCGCTGCCGTACCGGTGGATCTCGGATTCGGGCGGACGCGCCGGTCCGGGCGGACGGTCGGGAAACTCCATCCAGTCCGTGAAGGCGTCGGCCGGGTAGCTGTGCTGGCAGGAGGCGACGTGCCAGGGCCGGGGATCGACCGCGTTCTCCGGGTCCCAGCGGATCACCGCCCGCCGGTCCGGGTCGTCCCGGTGGATCGCGATGATCCAGCGCCCGTCCTGCGGCGCCCGGTCCATGGCCCTCCAGGTCCGCATCGTGCCGTCCCCCCTGTTCGAGGCGACAGGAACGCACGAAGCGCCGGAACCGTTCGGTCCCGGCGCTTCGGTTTCTGGGATAGGCGCTTCGGTTTCTGGGATGGGGTCAGAGGACCGGCATGGCTCCGGCGACGGTGACGAGGGCACCGGAGGTGTAGCTGCTCTCCGGCGAGGCCAGCATCACGTAGGCGGAGGCGAGTTCGGCCGGCTGGCCCGGACGCCCGAACGGGACCTGGCTGCCGAAGGACTTGACCGAATCCTCGCTCATCCCCGAGGGAATGAACGGCGTCCAGATCGGTCCCGGCAGCACGCCGTTCACCCGGATGCCCTTCTCGGCCAGGAGCTGCGACAGGCTCAGCACCATGTTGCTCAGGGCGCCCTTGGTGGCGCTGTAGGCCATCAGCGAGGGCATCGGGTGCTTGGAGTTCACCGAGGAGGTGAAGATCACCGAGGCGCCGGGCTTCAGGTGGGGCAGGGCGGCCTTGGTCAGGTAGAACGGTCCGAACACGTTGGTGCGGAAATGGTCCTCGAAGACCGTGTCCTCGATGGCATCGAGCCCCTGGTTCGGCTGCTGGAAAGCGCCGTTGTTCACCAGCACGTCGAGGCGGCCGAAGGCGGCGACGGTCCGCTCCACCAGGTCGCGGCCGTGGGCCGGGTCCTTGAGGTCGCCCGGCAGCAGGAGGGCGCGGCGCCCGGCCCGCTCGATCCAGCCGGCCACCGCCTCGGCATCCGCCTGCTCCTCCGGCAGGTAGGCGATCGCCACGTCGGCCCCTTCGCGGGCGAAGGCGATGGCCACAGCCCGGCCGATGCCGCTGTCGCCGCCGGTGATCAGGGTAGCCTGGCCCGTCAGCTTGCCCGAGCCCCGGTAGCTCGCCTCGCCGTGATCCGGCTCGGGGGCCATCCTGCCGGTCTTGCCGGGAAAGCTCTGCGGCTGGCCCTCGAACGGGGGCCGGGGGTACTGCGTCAAGGGATTGGTGGTCACGCGGAGTCTCCGTTGGAATACCGCGTCAACCGGAGGCTGCGTCGCCCCGTTCCTGCTGCCCGATGCCGCGTGACCGCGACGCGACCTTTCGGAATACCACGCCGGCGATGACATCCCGCCCGAGGGCGATCCGGTGCTCGGCGGCCTCGGCCGAGAGACCGATCAGCGCCCCCGCCGCCACGTCGGACGGGAAGTGCGCGCCGCGCAGAACCTGGACCCCGACGACGCCCAGGGCCGCCGCCGTGGCCACCCCGCGGATCTCCGGATAGGCCCGCCCGGCGGCGCGCGCCACCGCCACGCTCAGAGCCGAATGCCCCGACGGAAACGACTGCCACGGCCCGACATTCGGCCCGAACCAGCCGGTCTCGTAGAGGCCTTCGTCCATCAGCACGTTGGGCCGGGTGCGATGGACGATCCGCTTCACGGTCGTCTTCGTCATCGCCGCCATGATCCCGGAGACGAGCATGTGCCGCCCGGCCTCCGCCAGACGCCGGTCCCGCCGCAGCACCCCCACGGCGAGGGTTCCGGCCGAGAGAGCGAGCAGCCATTTCCAGCCCCCCGCCTCGCTGGCCGCTGCCAGGCCCCGCACCCCGCGGGTGTCCTTCGCACGGGCGAGCGACACACCGAGGCGGATGTCCGCCGCCTCCAGGCGCCGCCGCAGCCCCGCCGATTCATCACGCATCAACGGGTCCGCCATTCGGGGTGAAGCACGGCCGTAAACGCGGAGCGCCCCGGATCGTTCGATGCCGCGTTCGGCCGGTGCCCCCCCGGCCCGAAACGACCGCGTCGCAGGTCGGATCGTCCTCCCGAGAGCGGCCTGCGAGACCTGCCGCGTCTTCGACGACCACGTGCCGGACGGCCCGGGGCCGTGGCCGGTCGCAGTCGGCGAGAACCGATGCGATCACCTCACCGCCGCGAAGACCCTCGTCGAATTGGGTACCGCCCGGCGTTTTCGCGATCGACCCCACATCTTCGGGATAAGGCTTCGCAACAGGTCTTCGCGAAGTCAGGACAGGCCGGTCCGGCCGATCGTCCGTCCGCATACGACCTGGGAGGTCTGCCCGAAGCTTGTTCGTCGAGCCTGTCGGTGCGCCAAATCTTCGGGACTCACCCATACCGGCCATGATCCCGTCACCTTCGCAGCGGATGGCGAGGCATCAGGTGACGGGCGCTGACCGTCCTTCGGATAGGGGCGGGTCGCCGCGGGGCGAGCGCATGAGGGTTGTTGGAAGCATGATGAATCGTTCGACCATCGCGGGCGCCGCACGCCGGCTGGTGCCCCTGGCCGGCCTCGCGGCCGCTCTTCTGCCGGGCCTTGCTCTGGCCGCTGCCCCGAACGATGCCAGTGGAACCTGGCTCACAGAGGATGGACGCGCCCGGATTCGCACCGAGAAGTGCGGCCCGCAGAACACCAACCTGTGCGGCTATGTGGTCTGGCTGAAGGTGCCCCTGAACGATCAGGGCCAACCCCGCATCGACTTCAAGAATCCCGACCCGAAGAAGCAGGCCCGGCCCTCCCTCGGCCTGCAGCTCATCATGGGGCTGAAGCCGCAGCCCGACGGCCATTACGGCGGCAAGATCTACAATGCCGACGAGGGCAAGTTCTACGACGTGACGATGTGGTCGGACCAGCCGACCGAACTGTCGGTGCGCGGCTGCCTCCTCGGCTTCCTCTGCGGGTCCCAGACCTGGAACCGGGTCAACGATGTGCTGCCGGGACAGCTCACCGGCCCGACCAACGGCCCGGGCGGGCCGCGCTCCGACGCCGAGTGGGCTCCCAAGGCCCCGGCCGCCGCGTCCGGCGCTCCTGCCGGCGGCGCCGGAACCGCCAAGCCGGCGCCGAAGGCTGCCCCGAAGGCGGGTGCGGCGCCGGCGGCCGCCCCGGCCGCGGAATAGACGGCCCATCCTGTCGACGACCGACTGAACCCAGAAGACGCCGCTCCCGACCCGGGGCGGCGTTTCGCGTTCGCCCCCGAGGACTCAATCCACCAGGGCCGCGTAGGTCAGCACCCGCAATTCGCGCCGGAGCGGCAGCGCCGACGAGGGAATGAGCTGGGTCAGTAAAACCACGGCGAGATCCTCGGCTGGATCGACCCAGAAGGCGGTGCTGGCGAGCCCGCCCCAGGCCACCTCGCCCGGTGTACCGACGATCTGAGCGCGAGCCGGATCGAGCATGACCGAGAAGCCGAGGCCGAAGCCGATGCCCGTGTAGGCCGTCTCGGAGAAGCGCGGCTGGCCCATGGCGGCCAGGTCCCCGTCGAGGTGGTTCATGAGCATGAGGTCGACGGTCTTGCGCCCGAGGAGGCGGGCGCCATCGAGTTCGCCACGCCCGAGAAGGAAGCGGCAGAAGCGCATGTAGTCGGACGCCGTTGAAACGAGGCCGCCGCCCCCGGAGGGGCAGGCCGGGGGTGTCGCGAAGCGGCTCCCCACCGCGTCGTCGTAGAGCTTCAGGGTGCGATCCCGGAACAGGCTGTAATTGGCCGCGAGGCGCGGCAGCTTGTCGGCGGGCACGAAGAAGTCGGTATCGACCATGCCCAGCGGCCGGATCACCCGTTCGCGCAGGAAGTCTGCGAAATCCTGGCCCGAGACCACCGCCACGAGATGCCCGAGGACGTCGGTGGCCACCGAGTAGTTCCATTCGGCGCCGGGCTGGGCGAGCAGCGGCTGCCGCGCGAGCCGTCCGACCACGTCGGCCAGGCTCGCCTCCTGGGCCTCTCCGAAATCGACGCCGTTCTGACGGTATAGCGCATCGACGAGGGTCGCCTCCATGAAACCGTAGGTCAGGCCGGAGGTGTGGGTGAGCAGGTCGCGGATGGTGATCGGGCGTTGGGCCGGCTCGCTGTCGAATTTCGCTCGGTTGCCGCCGGTAAGAACCCGCATGTCCGTGAATTCGGGCAGGAAGCGGGTCACGGGATCGTCGAGTTGGAAGCGCCCCTCCTCGTAGAGCATCATCACCGCCACCGAGGTCAGCGGCTTGGTCATCGAGTAGATGCGCGCGATGGTGTCAGGCTTGAAGGCTGCGTTGCGGGCGATGTCGGCGCGGCCATGGGCGCGAAAGAACGCGGTCTGTCCGCCACGCGCCAGCATCACGGACAGACCAGCGACCTTGCTATCGCCGACCAGGCGCTGCATCCAGCCGTCGATGCGCTCCAGGCGATCCGGACAGAAGCCCAGAGCCCGTGGCTCGCATCCGATCTCACCCTGCATCCGCACGCTCCGTTCCGTGATCACCCTATCCCGGCATAGCGCGGGAGCGGTCCTGCGCAAGGCCTCGGCCAATCACCAGCCCATGCTTCCGGGACCGCCCTTGAAGGGGCCGATGATGCCCGGGCTGATCCAGCCGCCGTAGAAACCGCCCGGCTGCGGTGTCACCCGCGCATCGCCGACGAAGCATCCATCCAT
The DNA here is from genome assembly GCF_055231875.1 of Methylobacterium sp. Ger2507. Taxonomy (NCBI): domain Bacteria; kingdom Pseudomonadati; phylum Pseudomonadota; class Alphaproteobacteria; order Hyphomicrobiales; family Methylobacteriaceae; genus Methylobacterium; species Methylobacterium sp. Ger2507. The sequence continues at coordinate 3,751,689 of NZ_JBUYVC010000001.1, read as the reverse complement.
CGGTCCGGCATAGAAGGCGATGTAGCCGGCGATCGCGGAAAACCCAGGTGTCGGAGCGGGGTAGGCCCAGGCAGCGCCCTCGGCACGGGCCAAGCCCGCCACCACGTCGTACAAAACGGCGCGGCCCTTCCACTCGCAGATCCCCGCGCGGCGGGCGGGTCCGAGCACGCCGGCCACCACATCACCAGCCGGAAAGTAATAGGTTGGCGGATGACTCGTCTCCAGCACGCGATACCCGGCCCGGGTCTCGGCGATGGTCTGACCGGCCAGGGCAACCCGCAGGCGCGCGTCGACGGCCTCCAGCCGTGGTGGCCGCGGATAGTCCCACACGCTCTCGTGGTTCGGGCCGGGCGGGATCGGGGTGGGCCACATGGGTCGGAACCTTGCCTCGGTGGATCGGAAGCCCTGACAGATAGGGCAGGGCGGTGCGGCCGCCCGTTTTCCCCCGGCGCAGGGCATGGTAGCGCAGGCCCGGATCAGACGAAGGGACATCCCGCGTGACCGAGCCGACCGCGTTCGCCCTGTACCTCGACTTCGACGGCACTCTGGTGGAGATCGCCCCCAAGCCCGATCAGGTGCGGGTCGATCCGGCCCTCGCCCCGGCCCTGGAGCGCCTGCGCACCCGGCTCGGCGGCGCGCTCGCCATCGTCACCGGGCGGCCGATTGCGGTGATCGACGGCTTCCTCGTACCGGCGCGGTTCGACGTCGCCGGCCTGCACGGCGTCGAGAGCCGGGTCGACGGCGTGGTCTCGGGCGGGCGAGCGGAGGACCATCCCGAGTTGCGCGCCCAGGTTCCGGCCCTGCATGCGGCCGTGGCGGCGCTGGAGCATGTGCTGATCGAGGACAAGGGCGCTTCCGTAGCAGTCCATTGGCGCCTCGCCACGCCAACCGATGCCGCCGCGGCCGAAGACGCGGTCAAGGCCGCTGCGGCCCATCTCGGGAGCGCCTACCGCCTCCAGCTTGGCAAGGCGGTCGGCGAGATCGTGCCCGCCTCCGCCACCAAGGGGCACGCCATCCGGGCGCTCGCCGGGAACCCGCCCTATGCGGGCCGCCGGGCGATCTTCCTTGGAGACGATCTCACCGACGAGAAGGCCTTCGCGGTGGTCAATGAGCTCGGTGGCATTAGCATCCGCATCGGGGGCGCCGAGACCATCGCATCGCGTCGCCTGATCGATCCTGAAGATGTCCGGCGCCTGATCTATGGATGGGCCGATGGCGCCCCCATCGATCCCGACGCCTTGCCGCCAGCCTAGAACCGCATTTCAGGCCCCCAATTTCCCGCCCAGCCCGGTCCCGGGCACCCGATGGAAGAGGCGCGCATGTTCGAGTTCCCCGTTCTCGTCGGTGATATCGGCGGCACCAACGCGCGCTTCGCTGTGGTGCCGGAGGCGGGCGCGAAGCCCATCCTGCTCTCCCACGAGGCGACGGCCGGCCATCCCGATCCCAGCGCCGCCATCCGGGCTTCGCTGGCCCAGGGTGACGGTCCCGCCCCGCGCTCGGCAATCCTCGCGGTGGCGGCCCGGGTCGACGGACCGGCGGTGCAGCTCACCAACGCCCATTGGGTGATCGAGGGTGCCCGGATCGGTCGGGATTTCGGCCTCTCGCGCTCCGTCGTCGTCAACGACTACGTGCCGGTCGCGGCAGGCGCGGCGGGGATCAGCCCCTCCGAGCTCACGCCGATCGGTCCTCATCGCGAGGAAGGCCGAGAGGGCGATCAGGGTGCCCGGCTGGTGCTCGGTCCTGGCACCGGCTTCGGCGCGGCGGCGCTGCTGCCGGTCGGCAAGCGGCTCGTCATCGTCTCCACCGAAGCGGGACACACGGATTTCGGACCGAGCAATGCCGCCGAGCACGCGCTGTGGCCGCACCTGGAGCGCGTCGAGGGTCGCGTGACCGTGGAGACTCTGCTCTCCGGCCCCGGCCTGACGCGGCTCCATGGGGCACTGCACCGTCTGCGCACCGGCACAGACGGCCCTCGGCGCGATCCGGCATCCGTGACCGAAGCCGGACTCTCGGGCACCGATCCGGATGCGGCAGCGTCCCTGAACCTTTTCGCGAAGCTTCTCGGCAGGGTCTGCGGCGATCTCGCCCTGACCTTCCTGGCGACCGGTGGCGTCTATATCGGCGGCGGGATCGCGCCCCGGATCATCGACGTGCTGCAGCGCGGAGCGTTTCGTGAAGCCTTCGAGCGCAAGCCGCCCTTCATCGCACAGATGCAGGTAATCCCCACCAGCGTCATCGCCGTGCACGATCCGGCCCTGACCGGCCTCGCCGCCCTGGCGAGCCAACCTAATCTGTTCGATTATCACGGTCAGGTCTGGCAGCCCGACTGATCGTCCAAAATCCGATGTGCACGCGCCGTACCGCCCTGTACCGGACCGGTCGCCTCTTCGCAGCCATGGTGGCCGTCGTGGCGATCACCATCGGCGTGCTGGTCCTGGCGGCGCTGATGACGGCGCACCCGGGCGATCCCGACCTTTATCCCGCTCGTGCAGAGGACGGCGAGACCATCAGCCTCGTCTCGCATGGCTGGCACTCCGGCCTGATCCTGCCCCGCGCGGCCTTGATCGGGCCCGGCGGGGGGCCGGCGCTTGCCAGCATCGCTACCCGGTTTCGCGCCTATCCGCAGATCGAATTCGGCTGGGGCGAAGCCCGTTTCTACCGGGCGACGCCGACCCTGGCGCAATTCGATGCTCGCCTCGCCCTTGAGGCCCTCTTCACGCCGGGGGGTCGCGCAGGCGTCATCCAGGTGGTCGGTCTGGAGCGTCCGGTGCGCGAGAGCTTTCCTGGTTCCGATATCGTGCCCGTGCGGGTCTCGCGCGCCGGCCTCGCGCGCCTTCTCACCCGGTTAGAGGCAGGATTCGGCCTCGTGGAGGGACAGCCGATCGCCGGCGGACCAGGCCTCTACGGCCCGAGCCTGTTCTACGAGGGGACGGGACGCTTCTCCTACGCGAATGTCTGCAATCATTGGGCCGCACGGCTGCTGAATGCGGCCGGCCTCCCGATCACGCCAATCCTCGACACGTATCCGGCGGGCTTGCTCCTCGACCTGCGCTGGCGCGCCGGCCTCACGGCCCTTCCTGCCGCGACCGCGAACCTGTCCAAACCGTAATCCTGGCGCCACGCGGGGGTCAGGCGGCACGCCTTACAAACCGGATCACGGCGTGCCGCTGCGCGCCACCCGATCCGGAGTCCATGATGATCGCTCAGCCCAACCGCCTGCGCCGCAATGCTCTCGCCTCGGTCGCCGTTGCATCCCTCGTCGCGACGGGCGCCGCCGGCTTCGGCCTGACCCAACCGTCGACGCCGGCCTATGCCCAGTCCCTATCCAAGAACCCGATCGAGACGCCCGACCATCCGCCGGGCTCCTTTGCCAGCGTCGTCGACAAGGTGAAGCCGGGCGTCGTCGCCGTGAAGGTGAAACTCGACGATAGCGCCACGTCGGACGATGACGACGGCCCCGGTCAGGGCCAGGGTCAGCAGGTTCCGCCTCAGCTCCGGGAGTTCTTCAAGCGCTTCGGCCAGGGCGGTCCGGGCCAGGGCCAGGGTTTCGGCGCGCCCAAGCGCCAGGGCCAACGCGGCGCCATGGGCTCCGGCTTCATCATCTCGGCCGATGGCTACGTGGTGACCAACAACCACGTCGTCGACAAGGCCAAGTCCGTGCAGGTGACGCTCGACGACAACCGCACCCTCGACGCGAAGGTCATCGGCAAGGACCCCAAGACCGACCTCGCTCTCCTGAAGATCACCGAGGGCGGGACCTTCCCATACGTCTCGCTCAGCAAGTCGGCCCCCCGGGTCGGTGACTGGGTGGTGGCCATCGGCAACCCGTTCGGCCTGGGTGGCACCGTCACTGCCGGCATCGTCTCGGCCCGCGGCCGCGACATCGGTGCCGGCCCTTACGACGACTTCCTGCAGATCGATGCGCCGATCAACAAGGGCAATTCCGGCGGCCCGACCTTCAACGTCGGCGGCGAAGTGGTGGGCGTGAACACCGCCATCGCGTCGCCTTCAGGCGGCAGCGTCGGTCTCGCCTTCGCGATTCCTGCGGAAACCGTTCAGGCGGTGGTCGACCAGCTCCGGGCCGACGGCAAGGTGGCGCGCGGCTATCTCGGGGTTCAGGTCCAGCCGGTGACGAAGGACATCGCCGACGGCCTCGGCCTCGACAAGGCCAAGGGCGCCCTCGTGGACCACGCCGAGGCCGGGACCCCCGCGGCCAAGGCCGGTCTGAAATCCGGTGACGTCATCGAAACCGTCAACGGCACGCCGATCAACGATGCCAGGGAGCTGTCCCGCAAGATCGCCGGCATCAAGCCGGGTGCCAAGGTCGAGCTGACCTACCTGCGCGGCGGCAAGTCCGATACCGCGACCGTGGAACTCGGTGTCCTGCCGAACGACACCCGGGTGGCGAACAACGATCGCGGTTCGTCGGCAAACGGGCAGCCGCGTCTGGGCCTCAGCCTCGCTCCGGCCTCCGAAGTCGGTGCCGGCTCCGAAGGTGTGGCGGTGATGGAGGTCGATCCGGATGGTCCGGCAGCGGCCAAGGGTATCGAGCAGGGCGACATCATCCTCGATGTCGCAGGCTCCAGCGTCTCGCAGCCCTCCGAGGTCGCCGAGCGGATTCGCTCCGCCGAGACGAGCGGCCGGAAGGCGGTCTTGATGCGCGTCAAGAGCCAGAAGGGCGTCACCCGCTTTGTGGCGGTGGCCCTGAACAAGGCAGGCTGATCCCGAGCGGGCTGATCCCAACCGCCTCGCATCGCGAAAAACGAACCCGGCGCCGGCTCATTGCATGGGCCGGCGCCGCCCGTCGTCCGGGCGCCGATGACGTCAGGTCTTTGGCGGGTTCAGGTCTTCGAATGCGTCCGGGGACGCACTGTCAGGTTATGTCAGGCGGCATACGTGACTGTCTCGCAGGTTTCCTTCGCAGAATCTGCGACTCAAGCCCTCGTGCAGCCTCATACGGAGTCCCGTATGGCTCGGTCCTGACCGAGCTTGCCCGGGAACACGGGGTCAAGGATGGCGCGGTGGTGCTGGCTTGGCTTCTCAGGCGCTCGCCCGTGCTGCTTCCGATTGCTGGCACCGGCGATCGGCAGCATCTGGCCGACAACATGGCGGGCGCAGGCCTCGATTGGATTGAGGCCAAGTACAACGCCCTCGACGCCCAGGGGTGCGCGGCCTGGCAGACCACGCAACCCTGATCCGTCGCGGGCTGCATTTCAAACGGGGTGACGCAGGCGGCGCGAGGCGTCATGGTGCGCCGCGCTTGCCGCTCGCGCGGCCTCACTCGGACTCGAGACATCATGACGACGATCGCCGACCGCAGCCCGGCCGAACTCGCGGATCTGCGCGCCCAGGCTCAAGCGGCCTATGACGCCTTCAAGGCGCGGGGCCTCAAGCTCGACATGACGCGTGGCAAACCGGCGCCCGAGCAGCTCGACCTGTCGTCCGGTATGCTCGCGCTGCCCGGCAACGGCGACTACACCACTGCAGCCGGGGAGGATGCCCGCAATTATGGTGGCCAGCAGGGCCTGCCCGAGTTGCGCGCGCTGTTCTCGCACCTCATCGACGCGCCGGCGGACCAGATCGTGGTCGGAGGCAATTCGAGCCTCGCCCTGATGCACGACACCATCGCGTGGGCGCTGCTGAAGGGCGTACCGGGGTCCGAGCGGCCCTGGTCGAAGGAGGACGCTCCGGTCTTCCTCTGCCCGGTCCCGGGTTACGACCGCCACTTCGCCCTGTGCGAGGAATACGGCATCCGCATGATCCCCGTGCCGATGACGGGACAGGGACCGGACATGGACGTGGTCGAGGGTCTCGTCGCCGACCCGGCCGTCAAGGGCATGTGGTGCGTCCCGAAATACGCCAATCCGTCCGGAGAGATCTTCTCGGACGAAACTGTGCGGCGCCTCGCCGCGATGAAGACCGGCGCTCCCGACTTTCGCCTGTTCTGGGACAACGCCTACGCGGTGCATCACCTGACGTCGGATCGCCATCCGGTGCAGGATATTCTCACCGCCTGCACCGAGGCCGGCAACCCGAACCGTCCCTTCCTCTACGCCTCGACCTCGAAAATCACGCTTGCGGGCGCCGGTCTTGCGGTCTTCGCCGGCTCGCCCGAGAACACGCGCTGGTTCCTGGCTCGATCCGCGAAGCAGACCATCGGTCCGGATAAGCTCAACCAACTGCGCCACGTGCGCTTCTTGCGGGATGGCGCTGGCCTTCAGGCCCACATGGACGCCCACCGCGCCCTGATCGCGCCCAAATTCGCTGCCGTGCAGGCGGCGCTTGACCGGCACCTCAGCGGCACGGGTGCCGCACGCTGGACGCGGCCGGAGGGAGGCTACTTCATTACCGTGGAAGCCCGTGAGGGCACGGCCACCGAGGTGGTGCGGTTGGCCAAGGATGCCGGCATCGCCCTCACGCCGGCCGGAGCGACCTCGCCCTACGGCCGTGATCCGAAGGACAGCGTCCTGCGTCTCGCGCCCACCTATCCCAGCCTCGACGACGTCACGAAGGCAGCCGAGGGCATCGCGCTGTGCATCCTTCTTGCATCCCTCGACGCCGAACACAGGACCCGTGAACGAGCGGCGGCCTGAGACCTGCCTCGGCATCCGGGTCACAGATCGGATGCCGAGGCGTGGGGCCGGGAGGCGCCAGGATGACGACGGTGAGGACGTGACGAGGGTGAGGACGTGACGACGATCAGAACATGGCGCTGGGACGGTCCGCCGTGCCGGGCGGTCGTGACGGTCGTCATGCTCCTCAGCGCCGCAACGCAGGCGCAGGCACGCTCCGCCTGGATCACCGGCACCTTCGTCTATGCCGATCTCTGCACCGTTCGGGACAATGGCGCACGCAACGGACACCGGGTCATGCTGCGGCGCTCGCCAAACGGCAATGCCGTGACCTTCGAGGGCGCGGACCACATCGGCCCCGTTGCGGTTGAAGCCATGAGCCTCGACGATTCCACCAGGGCGCTTACCTTCGCGGTCTCGACCGAGGCGGGCGCGATTCGTTTCCAGGGCGTCGTCGAACCCGGCGCTCTGACGGGCACCATCGAGGACGAGGCGGGGCTGCATGCAGTTCATCTGCCCCGTGTGTTGCGCTCTCACACCCATGAAACTTGCTCCGATGAGATCACCGGGGCGATCGGCCAACACCAATAAGTGTGGGACTTGGAGTGTGGGCCTTGAGCCGGGCGTGCGTTAAATCAACACGATGACGATTTCTGTTCGCCTTTCCTTGATTCTTGCCGCGAGCACTTTGGTCTCCCTGGCTCCGGCCCAGGCAGCGGATACCTGTGATACCCTTACCGTCCGCATGATCCGTGCAACGGGAGCATCGCTGGCCGGACGCGTCGGCTCCCGGGCCGTCTTCCGGGCGGCCGATGCGGAACGCATGAGCCTGGATTGCCGGGCGCCGCGCCGGATGGTCCTCATCGCCCGTGAACGCGAACCAAGCCGCCGGTTCTACGAACTGATCGGTGACGCCGCGCAGGCCTTGACCGGCGCGAGCGCCGAAGCGGCAGAGACGCTGGCGCTGGTCCTGCAGCAGGAGGCCCTGGCGACAGGACGTCCACAGCAGGGGACGACCAGGCGGGTCGCCATTCGATGCGAAACCGCTTCGGATGCAGACCCCTTCGACGGTTTGCGTACCCGTTGCATCCTGGCCCCCCTCCCGGTTCCTCATGCGAAGCCCGTGCTTCGACGCCGGGCCGGCCTTTTCGTTGGGACCGCAGCGGGCTAGACCGACGTCATGCCTGAGATCACCCCCTCCACCGCTCCCGTGGTCACCGCTGGTTCGGTCGCCTTCGCCAACCATCTGCCCTTCGCGCTGATCGCCGGCCCCTGCCAACTCGAGAGCCGCGACCACGCCATCGAGATCGCCGACGCCTTGAAGGCGATGACCGACCGCCTCGGGATCGGCCTGGTGTTCAAGGCCTCGTTCGACAAGGCCAACAGGACCTCCGGCAGCACCGCTCGCGGGCTCGGCCTGGAAGGGGCGCTGCCGATCTTTTCCGAGATCAAGGACCGTTTCGGCCTGCCCGTGCTCACGGACGTACACGAGGCGGCGCAGTGTGGCCCCGCCGCCGAGGTCATCGACATCCTCCAGATTCCGGCCTTCCTATGCCGGCAAACCGACCTGTTGCTCGCGGCCGCCGCCACCGGACGCGTGGTGAATGTGAAGAAGGGCCAGTTCCTCGCACCCTGGGACATGGCCCACGTGGCCGCGAAGGTAACGGGGGCCGGCAATCCCAACGTGCTGGTGACCGAGCGCGGCGCCTCGTTCGGATACAACACCCTCGTCTCCGACATGCGCAGCCTGCCGATCATGGCGCAGGTCACGCATGGTGCCCCTGTGGTGTTCGACGCCACCCACTCGGTGCAGCAGCCCGGCGGGCAGGGCGCGACCTCGGGCGGTCAGCGCGAATTCGTCGCCGTGCTCGCCCGCGCGGCCGTCGCCGTCGGCGTGGCCGGGCTTTTCATCGAGACGCATCCCGACCCGGACCATGCCCCCTCGGATGGCCCGAACATGGTGCCGCTGAAAGCGATGCCGGCCTTATTGGCCGAGTTCCAGGCGTTCGACCGGCTGGCAAAGGCGCGAGTGACCGACGCGTAGAGCGCGATCGTCACAGACCTTCCGGCAGCCTGTACAAATGCAGACGCTGCTCCGGCACCCCAGACCTACAACAGGCAGCGGAACCGGACGCGCGATCCGCTCCGAATCTTCATCCGATCCTGTGATGGGAACGATCAGGTCAGCTTGACGTTGAAATATCCAATACATTCTCGAACGCTGAGGGATACTCATGCGCAAGCTCGCTCTCGTTTCTGCCCTGACCCTTTCGCTGGGTGGACTCGCTGCCACAACTTCGGCTGAAGCCGGCCCACGTGGACATGGTTACGGCCATGGCGGATACGGTCACGGTCACGCCTACGGCCATCGCGGGTACGGCCGCGGCTATGCTTATGGCGGCCGTCGTCGCGGCATCGGAACCGGTGCTGCCGTGGGCCTGGGCATTGCCGGTCTCGCCGCCGGTGCCATCGCCGCCGGTGCAGCACGGGACGCCTATTACCGGGACGGCTATGCCCGTCCGGCCTACGGCTACGGTGCTCCCGCTTACGGTTACGGCTACTAAGTTCTTCGAATCATTTGTCGGAATGGGGCAGTCGGCGTGTGCCGGCTGCCCTTTTTCATGGGTTCCCGCTCGGCCTGCCATTTGTCATCGCAGCCCGTGGGCTGTGAATCATTAGAAGAGGTTGCATGGGATCGCTTCCGGACATTTCCGATGGGCGATCGTCGATGCCATTCCTCCTCGCGGTCGCGGGCATGCTCGCGACAGGGCTGGCCTACTGGATCCGGTATGGCGATGGAATGGTCCAGATTGACCACACCCTGCACGATTGGCGCAAAGGCCGCCGGCGCAGGGCGGGCGATCTCCAGCAACGCTTGGCGCCGCTCAAAGCGATGCGGGAGCCGGCGGATGCCGCCGGGGTTCTGTTGACGCTGGTTGCTCGCCAGCGCGGCGTGCCGACGCCGGAACAGGAGAATGAAATACTGTCTCGAATGCGTTCAATCACCGCGATCCCGGAGGAAGACCTTGCGATCCGGATGGCGGTGATCCGCCACGCGGCGAACCAGTCCCCCGACAATCAGGATGCGATCGCGGTCCTGGCGCCGCTCCTGCACGACAGGCTCACCCCCTACGAGGTCGAGGACCTGGTCGACATGCTCCAGGCCGTGGCGTCCCTCCATGGCGGCCCAACGGAGGGGCAGAGCCACCTCATCGACCAGGTCCACCGCGCCATCATTGAGGATCGGTAGTCCGTTCGAGCATCCGCGCTCTCAGCGAGCCCGGTAGGGGGGCACGCCGGGATCCGGGAGCCAGACGGATTTCAGCGGCTCGCCGGTCTGCCAGAACACGTCGATGGGAATGCCGCCGCGTGGGTACCAGAAGCCCCCGATGCGCAGGTAGCGGGGCGCCAGCAACTCCGTGAGCCGCAAACCGATCCCCACCGTGCAATCCTCGTGGAAGGCCCCGTGATTGCGGAAGGCTGTCAGGTAGAGCTTGAGCGACTTCGATTCGACGAGCCATTGATCCGGCACGTAGTCGATCACCAGGATGGCGAAGTCCGGCTGGCCGGTGACGGGGCAGAGTGAAGTGAACTCAGGTACGGTGAAGCGGGCGAGATAGTCAGTGCCCGGATGCGGGTTCGGTACCCGGTCGAGGCGGGCCTCGTCGGGACTGGTCGGCAGGGGCGTCGTCTGTCCGAGTTGCAAGCTCTCGGCGCCTGAAGGTGGCTGCGTCATGGGCAAAATCTTCCGGTGACGGGGGCGACACGCTTGTCGCACAGGTCACGCCTTATGCTGAAATCCAACCAATTTGCCGCCCAAGTGGCGACGGTGAGTGGCAGGCGCGATGTCCGCGTGCCATATGGGAACCATGAGCGACGAAAACACGGCCACCTATCCCTACACTCTGGAGATCCAGCCGCCCAAGGCGCCCGGCAGTCCATACCAATGGGCCATCCGCCGGAAGGGCAAGCTGATCCAGCGATCCGACCGCAATCACCCGACCGAAGCCAAGGCGCGTGAGAACGGAATGGCGCAGATCGAGCTGCTTCTGTCCGGAGCCGGTGACCGCTAGGCCACTTCCCTTCGCTTCAGGCGCAACGATCAATCCCCTGCGGCCGACGGGCTGGAATACCAGTTCCAGCGCGCCGGCAGTCTTGCAGGAGGCGACAGGACGCTTGCCGGACGCGAAGCGTTGACGGATAAGCCTCGGCGAAATCGTCCGGTCCCGGGGCATGTCATCCGGACATCCTTGGGCATCGGACCCGGCCTCGCGTGACGAGGCCTCGATAAGCCGCACCGTCCGCAAAGGCGCTTCCATGACCGCGATCACGAACATCGCCGCCCGTGAGATCCTCGACAGCCGAGGCAACCCGACCATCGAGGTCGACGTGTTGCTCGAAGACGGCTCCTTCGGGCGCGCGGCTGTTCCCTCGGGCGCCTCCACCGGCGCGCACGAGGCCATGGAACTGCGCGACGGGGACAAGGGTCGGTACGGCGGCAAGGGTGTCCGCAAGGCGGTCAACGCGGTGCAGTCGGACATCCTCGACGCCATCGGCGGCATGGATGCCGAGGATCAGATCGCCATCGACGAAGCGATGATCGAGCTCGACGGCACGCCCAACAAGAGCCGCCTCGGCGCCAACGCAATCCTGGGCGTGTCACTCGCTGTCGCCAAAGCCGCCGCCGAGACGGCAGGCCTGCCGCTCTACCGCTACATCGGCGGAACCCAGGGCCGGGTACTGCCTGTGCCGATGATGAACATCATCAACGGCGGTGCCCATGCCGACAACCCGATCGACTTCCAGGAATTCATGATCATGCCGGTGGGCGCGTCCTCGCTCGCCGAAGCCGTGCGCATGGGTGCCGAGGTGTTCCACACCCTCAAGGGTGCATTGAAGAAGGCCGGCCACAACACCAACGTGGGCGACGAGGGCGGTTTTGCCCCGAACCTGCCCTCGGCCGAGGCCGCTCTCGATTTCGTGATGCAATCGATCCAGGCCGCTGGTTTCAAGCCCGGCACCGACATGGTGCTGGCTCTCGACTGCGCAGCGACCGAGTTCTTCAAGGATGGCGCCTACCACTACGAGGGTGAGGGCCAGACCCGCGATATCGAGGCGCAGGTCGCCTATCTGGCGGGGCTCGTCGACGCCTACCCGATCCTGTCGATCGAGGATGGTATGTCGGAGGACGATTGGGAGGGCTGGAAGCTTCTCACCGAGCGTGTCGGCGACCGTTGCCAGCTGGTCGGCGACGACCTGTTCGTCACCAACGTGACACGCCTGTCGCGCGGCATCGCCGAGCAGACGGCCAACTCGATCCTAGTGAAGGTGAACCAGATCGGTTCGCTCACAGAAACGCTGGCCGCCGTCGATATGGCCCAGCGGGCCGGCTACACGGCCGTGATGTCCCATCGCTCCGGTGAGACCGAGGATTCGACCATCGCTGACCTCGCGGTTGCGACGAACTGCGGACAGATCAAGACCGGCTCGCTGGCGCGCTCCGACAGATTGGCCAAGTACAATCAGCTCATCCGCATCGAGGAAGGCCTTGGTTCACAGGCCCTCTATGCCGGTCGTAATGCCCTGAAGGCGCTGGCCCGTCGCTGAACCCGGTCTGAGAGACCCATGCGGGACAATGACACGGTCGCGAAGCGATTCACGACCGTGTCACGGGGGCTCGTCACCCTATCTTCCAAGGCATGACTCCGACCGCGCCATCGTCGCCGACCCTGACCGTCTATTATGACGGGGCCTGTCCTCTTTGCGCTGCTGAGATCCGGCTCTACCGGCGCTCGCCGGGCGGAGAGCGGGTCGCTTGGATCGACGTCGCCGCCGAAGACCCCGCGGATCTCGGTCCCGACCTGACCCGAAGCGCAGCCCGTGCCCGCTTCCATGTCCGCCGCCCGGATGGTGCGCTGGCATCGGGAGCGAGAGGTTTCGCTGCGCTCTGGGCCGTGCTGCCGCGCTGGCGTATCCTTGCCCATCTCGCTCGCCTGCCTGGGCTGATCAGCCTCGGCGAGGTCGCCTATCGCTTGTTCCTACCGCTGCGACCGTGGATCGCCCGCTTCCTCCCAGGCCGCAGAGCAAGCTGTGACAAGGCTTGTGGAGACAAGGCTTGCGGAGACAAGGCTTGCGGATAAGGCATCTCCGCGCGAGAGCAGGATCGAATCGCGAATGGTCGAGACGATCCTCACATGCTGAATCCCTTTCAGGCCTTCTGGCTCCGTCCGCGCCTTCTCGCCTCCGTAGGGCTCACCCTCGTCCTCGCGTTGATTCTTCCCTTCGCAGACCTGTCGGTTCGGCTGCTGCTCGGCTGGTGCCTCGGCGTTCTCGCCTATTGCGGGTTGATCGTCGGGAAAGCAGCGCGTCAGTCGCAGGACTCGCTGCGTAGGGAGTCGTCGCGCCTGGACGACAGTGCTCTCACCGTAACGCTCTTCGCGATTCTGGCGGCCGCCGCGAGCTTCGGCGCCGTGGCGATGCTGGTACTCGGCGGCAATGGAAGCGAAGCGTATCGTTTGAGCCACCTCGCGCTCGCCGCAGCGACCATGATCTGCGCTTGGCTCTTCGTGCAGGTGGTCTTCACGGTGCACTACGCGCACCTGTACTACGGGACCGAAGCGGACACATCGCGCCGCGGACTCGACTTCAATGGCGAGGAGAACCCGGATTTCTGGGACTTCTTCTATTTCTCCGTGACCATCGGGGCGACGTCGCAGACATCGGATACCGATATCACCAGCAAGGCGATGCGCCGTGTTGCGACAGTGCAGACCATCTACGCCTATATCTTCAATACCAGCGTGCTGGCCCTCGCCATCAACATGGCGGCCGGTGTTGCCCAGCGTTGAGCCCCATCATCGGGCCGCCTCTACCGCCTCCTGTGCATCCTCGTGATCCTGCGCCGTGGCTTGCGGGGCATCCTGCAGGCGTGGCGCCCGATCCGTGCGGCAGAGGCTGATCAGGATTGGAAAGTGGTCCGACTGGATATGAGGCAATCGCTCGATCCGGCCGAGGAGAAAATCGTCGCTGAAGAACACATGGTCGAGGGGCCAGCGCAGCAGCGGCCATTTGGCGTTGAAGGTCGGATAGAGACCACGGCCGATCCGCGGATCGAGGAGACCGCTGATACGCTGAAACAGGTCGTTCGTCTTCGACCAGGCGACGTCGTTCAGGTCGCCTGCCACCACTGCCGGGCCCCCCTCCGCCGCAACCTCGCGCGCCACCATCACGAGTTCGGCGTCACGCGGCGCGCTGCTCTGACCCGGATGAGGCGGCCTGGGATGCACGCCGAAGAAGGTAAAGCGCTCTCCCGAGCGGAGCGTCACACCGGTGCGCACGGAGGGGACGTCGTCCTGCAGCAGGAAACGCACCTCCGGGTTATCTAAAGCGAGCTTGGAATAGAACATCAGCCCGTAGGTGTTGTGCTGCGGCTGGGCCACTCGGTATGGATACCGCGTCCGCAGGGGTTCCAGAGCCTCCGCCCAGAGTTCGTCGGTCTCGACGAGCAGCAACAGGTCGGGATCCTGCTTGGTGACGAGGTCGAGCAGGGGCGCGTAGGCGCGGTTCGATTCCAGCACGTTCGCGATCATGATCGAGAAGCCCGCCTCCGAGCGGCAGGATTCCGGCTCTGCCGCGGCCGCCTGCGGCGAGACCAATCGGGTGAACGGGTAGATGCACACCAGTTGGTAGGCTAGGGCTGCGGCGAGCGCGGCAACGAGTGTGAGACCCGAAGTGTCGCGGGCAGCGATCAGCAATCCCAGGATCACGGCCACGATCAGGGCCGCAATCTGCAATCGCGGGAAGTCGAAGGTGCGGATGAAGCCGGAATTGCTGGGAATGAAGGGCAGCAGGGTCGCGACCACGAGGATCCCCCCGGCGGCCTTCAGGCCGATCTCCACCCACATCACAGCCACACCGCGCTCCCCGTGCCGTCGCCGGCACGCCGTGGCCAAGCACTTCGAAACGTCCGAGGCCCGGAATGGTGCCCACGCGACAGGTCTGGAGCCCCGCCATGAACCCTGAGGCGGATCCGATCACCGCCGCGCAGGCTCGTGCCGACCGGGTCCTGGAACGCCTCGCAGCTCTCGCCGGCACGGCCTTCGCGGCGGGCGACGACACCCGTGCCCTTGCGGGACTCCCCCTCGGACGCGAGGCGTTGGCAGCCCGTCTCGGTGCGGATACGGAACCGCCTGCCTGGTGGGACGCCAAGCAGGCCGGCCTGGCCCTGGCTGGAGCGGATCTCACCGACGCACACCTCGAGGACGTGGATCTCTCCGGAGCGAACCTCTCAGGTGCGACGCTGGCCGGCGTGCTCGGCCGGTCCGCCGATTTTACCGGTGCCACCGTGGAGGAGGCGAACTTCGCCAATGCCGACCTCAGCGGCGCCCGCTTCACTGGCATTGCCGGGGGCGAGGCGAACTTCGACGATGCGATGCTGGAGGATGCGCGTTTCGACGGTGCGGCGATGCGCTTCGCCAAGCTGCGTCGTGCGCTCCTCGATGGAGCCAACTTCGAGGGCGCCGACCTCTGGGGCGCCGATTTCACCGGGGCCGACGCCGACTACACCCATTTTCGCGGCGCTCGCCTGGACGAGGTCAAGCTCGTGGGCGTCAACCTGACCTACGCCGATTTCGAGGGCGCCAGCCTCAAGAAGACGCAGCTGACCGGCTCGCGCCTGCGGGGCGCCAACCTCACCGGCGTGAAGTTGGACGGGGCCAACCTGTCGGAGGCGGACCTCTCCGAGACCAGCCTCGTACGCCTCAACCTCTCCACCTGCGACCTGCGCCACGCGCGCTTCGCCGGCGCCTGGCTCAACGGCACCCGGATGCGGGTGGACCAGCTTGGCGGCGCGGTGGGCGAGGAGGTCGCTCGAGATTACCCCGCGGCTCAGGCGAGCTACCTGGCGCTCGAGCAGAATTTCAAGAGTATCGGCAGCCAGGACGCGGCAAGCTGGGCCTATAAGCGCGGTCGCCGGATGGGTCGTCTCCATGCGGGCGCTCAGGCGCGGGCAGCCTGGGACGCGCGTTCAGGCCCGGACCTGCTCCGCCACGGTTATCAATGGGTCGCGGATCGCTTCGTGGAGTGGCTTTGCGACTATGGCGAAAGCCTGTCGCGGATCGCCCGCGCGTTCGTCATCCTCATCGGCGTCTTCGCAGCGCTCTACGGTCTGACCGGTGGATTGATTCCCGAGGGTAGCGACGGCCGGCCGACCTACAACCCTCTGGACCTGGTGAGCTACAGCGCTCTCAACATGATGACCGCCAATCCTCCCGAGATCGGCGTCAAACCCGTGGGACGCGTCACCAATCTTCTCGTCGGCATCGAGGGCGCGGCTGGCATCATCCTGATGGGCCTGTTCGGCTTCGTGCTCGGCAATCGCCTGCGGCGCTGAGCGCACTCCTTCCCCCGACAGGCAACTTCGCATCGATGGCTCAGCAGAACGCGCTTCTCGCGGAACTCTACGAGGGCGATACGGGCCGCGCCCATCGCTTCCGCTATGGCCTCCTCCTCTTCGATGCGGCGACCGTGGTCTACGTCGTGGGGACCTCGTTCCTGCCGCGTCAGGCCTGGATCGAGCGGATCGATATCGCCTTCGGCCTCGTGGTCCTCCTGGACTTCCTGGCCCGGCTCGCCATCAGCCGGAATCGATCGCGGGAGTTCCTGCACCTCTCGACCTGGGCCGACATCGCCGCTTTGGTCTCGTTTCTGGCACCGGTGATTGGCGAGGGCGTCGGCTTCCTGCGCATCCTCCGCACCCTCCGCCTTCTGCGCACCTACCAGCTCCTCGACCGGTTGCGTGCCGACAGCGCGGTCTTCCGCGCCAACGAGGACGCGATCCTGGCGGCCACCAACCTCGCGGTGTTCGTGTTCGTGATGACCGGGATCGTCTACGCAACCCAGCACGGCACCAATCCGGCGATCGGCAATGCCATCGACGCGCTCTATTTCACCGTGACCTCGCTGACGACTACTGGATACGGGGACATCACCCTGCCGGGCCCAACGGGGCGCCTGATCTCGGTCGCGGTGATGATCTTTGGTGTGACCCTGTTCCTGCGCCTTGCCCAGGTGCTGTTCCGGCCACCCAAAATCCGATTTCCTTGCCCGACCTGTGGTCTGCAGCGCCATGATACGGATGCCGTCCACTGCAAGGCCTGTGGCACCCGCCTCGCCATTCCCGACGAGGGCAGCGACTGACGATCCGGTGGGACACGCAGCCTGCGCAACCCAGCGCGTTGACCAAAGACAGGTTGGCGATGAACGGACGGACCGGCGGCGCGTTTGCGAGCGTCGATGCATTCTCCTTGCTCGCGTCCCCCCTGCTCGTGTCCCGCCTTGCTCGTGTCCACGGCTCATTGACGTAAGTCCGCCTCCATCGCTTCCGGCCTCTGCGAGGGCGCCCTGTCCGGGCACGCAGACCGGCAGCAAAGCGCCATCGCGATGTTCCGTTCGTCCCTTCGCCCACCGGGTCACCCACCGCATGAAGTCCACCACATGAGCAATGCCTCGCCTCCGCGTTCCGATCGAGCCTGGCGCAAGCCCCGCCTTCTCGCGGGTCTACCCAGCTCGCCGCTCGCCCTGGTGCTGATCGGCCTGGCGGTCGCGGCTGGAATCGGGAACTACCTGGCCGGCGAGGCGAGCCGCGCACAGGGCGCTCGCCAGCATGCCATCCTCAGCCAGAGCGAGCGCCTGCTCTCGAACATGGTTGAGCTTGAGACCGGCATGCGGGGCTACGTGCTGTTCGGGGACGAGGCCTATCTCGAGCCTTATCAGGCGGCGCAGGACACCATCGACGGTCAGTTGAACGCCATCGAGACGCTGTCCACGCAAACGGATGATCAAGGGCCGCAGCACATCCGCGACCTGCGCCGCTTCGTCGAGACGAAGCGCGCCTACGCAGCCCGGGTGATCGCGCTGCGTCGGGAGCAGGGCTACGACGCCGCCGTGGGGCTTGCCCGGATGGGCGAGGGCAAGCGCTCGATGGACGAAGTGCGGGCCGCGGTGAAGGCGGTTCAGAACCACGCCAATGCGGTCCTGGCGACGAGCGAGGCACGGGACCGGGTACTCTCCCTTGTCCTGTCCCTGGTTTCGATTGCGGCCGCCCTCGGTGCCGTCGCGTTGCTCGGACGACTCGCACTGGTGCGCCGGCGCGACGAGCAGCGCACGGCGGCTCTCCTCGACGGCGTATTTGCCAACGCGCCCGTCGGGCTCGGCTTCCTCGATCGCGACCTGACGATCCAGCACATGAACCGGGCGCTCGCCACCATGAACGAGCGCGGCTTCGGGGCCGATCTCGGGGCGCCGATCTGGGCCCATGTGCCGACCCTGCAGGAGCAGCTGATTCCGAAGCTCAAGGCCGCTCGCGACGAGGGCCTCGTCACCACCAATGTCGACGTGGCGGTCTCGACGCCAAGCGCCCCCCGCGGGGTGCGCCATTTCCAGATGAGCTTCTATCCCCTGCGGGGGCGGGGCGGTTCGTCCGGCGCTGGCAAATCCCAAGCCGACGGCGTCGGATTGGTGGTTTCGGACGAGACTCTGCGCAAGCTCTCCGAAGAGCGCATGCGCCACAGCGAGGAGCGCTTCCGGTCTCTTACCGAGGCCACGAGCGCCATCGTCTGGACCACGACGCCCGAGGGCGGCTTCGAGGTGACGCCCTCCGAATGGACCCGCTTCACCGGTCAGACGCCCCAGGAGGCCGCGGGGGCCGGATGGCTGAAGGCCATCCACCCGGATGATCAGAGCCGCACCAACGAGACCTGGGTGCGGGCCGTAGAGAGCCTTTCACCCTACGAGATCGAACATCGGATCCGCCGTCACGACGGCGTCTGGCGGATCATGTCCGCCCGGGCGGTCCCCATCCTGGAGGAAAATGGCAGCATTCGCGAATGGGTCGGCACCCATTCGGATGTGACGGCACGGAAAGAGGCCGAACTGGCCCTGGAAGCGGCCAAGGAGGCAGCCGAGGAGGCCAATCGCGCCAAGAGCCAGTTCCTCGCCAACATGAGTCACGAACTGCGCACCCCGCTCTCGGCGGTAATCGGCTACTCAGAGATGCTGCAGGAGGAAATCGAGGATCTAGGCGAGGAAGGACTCCTCGCCGACATGCGCAAGATCGAGTCGAATGCCCGCCACCTTCTGGGCCTGATCAACGATGTGCTCGATCTGTCAAAAATCGAGGCCGAGCGCATGGAGGTCTACGCCGAAACCTTCTCCGTCTCGGAGACCGTGCGTGACGTCGCCTCCACGGTAGAATCGCTCATCGAGAAGAAGGGCAACACCCTCGCCCTCGAAATCGCGGACGACCTCGGCGAGGCGCAGACCGACCAGACCAAGCTGCGCCAATGCCTAATCAACCTCCTGAGCAACGCCGCAAAGTTCACCGAGGGCGGACGGATCGTGCTGGCGGTTTCGCGGATGACGCGCGACGAGGCTGCTTGGCTCAACTTCCGCGTCACCGACACGGGCATTGGTATGAACGCCGAGCAGCAGGCCAAGCTGTTCCAGCGCTTCACCCAGGCTGACGCTTCCACCACCCGGCGTTTCGGCGGAACGGGCCTCGGCCTCGCCATCACCCGCGCCTTCGCAGAGATGCTGGGCGGCCGGATCGAGGTCGAGAGCGAGGAAGGGTCCGGCACCACCTTCACCCTGGTGGTGCCAGCAGTCTATGTCCCCGCAAGCCCCGAGGCAGCCGTCGCGCACGACCATGGCGCCCTGCACCTGATGCACGAGGCACGGCCGATCCCCGGCGGGCACGTCCTCATCATCGATGACGACGCCTCGACCCGCGACCTCCTCGCGCGTTTCTTGCAGAAAGACGGCTTCACCGTTGCCACAGCCCGCGACGGGCGCGAAGGCATCGAGCGAGCCCGCGAACTGAAGCCTCGCGTCATCCTCCTCGACGTGACGATGCCGCGCATGGATGGCTGGTCGGTGCTGCGCACCCTGAGAGCGGATCCGGAACTCGGCACGACACCGATCATCATGGTGACGGTGCTCGACGAGCAGAACCTCGCCTTCTCCCTCGGGGCCACCGACTATCTGCAGAAACCGATCGAGTGGACGCAGCTCAAATCTGCGATGGATCGGTTCAAACCCTCCGAGCACAAGGGACCGGTACTCATCATCGACGACGATCCCGATGCCCGGGAACGCCTGTCGGCGATGCTGACGCGCGAAGGCTGGCGGGTCGCCTCGGCGGAGAACGGCGTCGCGGGACTCGAGGCGACGGCGGCCAAGAAGCCCTGCCTCATCCTCCTCGACCTGATGATGCCGGAGATGGACGGCTTCGGATTCCTGCGGGCACTGCGCGAACGCGCGGAGTGGCGCGACATTCCGGTGGTGGTGCTGACCGCCAAGGACATCACTGCGGAAGATCGGCGGCGCCTCGCAGGACGCGCCGACCGCGTCTTGCAGAAGGGTGGTCTGAGCCTCACCGACCTCGCAGCATCCCTCCGCCCGCTGGTGGCTCCGGGGGTGTAGGCGCGGGGGCGGCCGGCGCTTCACGTGCCTTGCCGCCCTTGCCGGCCCGGCCTATAGCCCTGGACCCAGCATGACAGCCGCGCCTCAAAGCTTCCCCCACCGGCACCTGCTCGGTATCGAAGGACTCTCGCGCCCCGATATCGAGATCCTCCTCGATCGGGCGGAGGAGGCGGTGGCACTCTCCCGCCAAGTCGAGAAGAAGCGCGCCACATTGCGGGGCCGCACCCAGATCAACCTGTTCTTCGAGCCCTCGACGCGGACGCAGAGTTCGTTCGAGCTGGCCGGCAAGCGCCTCGGCGCGGACGTCATGAACATGTCCGTGGCCTCGTCCTCGGTGAAGAAGGGCGAGACCCTCATCGACACCGCCGCCACCCTGAATGCCATGCGGCCCGACATCATCGTGGTGCGCCACCATGCAGCGGGCGCCGTGCATCTCCTCGCCCGCAAGGTCGATTGTGCCGTGGTCAATGCCGGGGACGGCGCGCACGAGCATCCGACCCAGGCCCTGCTCGATGCCCTGACCATTCGGCGCAACAAGGGTCGGATCGAGGGCCTTCGGGTCGCCATCTGCGGCGACGTCCTGCACAGCCGCGTCGCACGCTCCAACCTGATCCTGCTCCAGGCGATGGGTGCCCGGGTGCGCATCATCGGGCCCTCGACCCTGCTACCCACCGGCATCGAGCGCTTCGGCGTCGAGGTCTTCACGGACATGCGCAGGGGCCTGGAGGGCTGTGACATCGTCATGATGCTGCGCCTGCAGCGCGAGCGCATGAACGGCTCGTTCGTACCCTCCGTGAAGGAGTATTTCCGCTATTTCGGGCTCGATGCCGACAAGCTGCGGCTGGCCGCCCCCGACGCCCTGGTGATGCATCCGGGTCCGATGAACCGGGGCGTCGAAATCTCGTCCGAGATCGCCGATGGGGCGCAGTCGCTGATCCGAGAGCAGGTCGAGATGGGCGTCGCCGTCCGCATGGCGGTTCTGGAGGCGCTGGCGACGCACCTCCCGAACGCATAAGCGGTCCCCGGCTCTGTGCTACAGGCTGAGTAGCGCCCCGTCCGTCCCCTGCACGCCCCCCGAAAACGTCACCCGGTCACCGTCCAGGCTCACTTGGCCGGCCGCGACCAGCGCCAGGGCCTGCGGGTAGAGCCGGTGCTCCTGTACCAGAATGCGTGCCGCGAGGGTCTCGGCATCGTCTCCGGGCCGGACCGGCACGGCGGCCTGGGCGATGATCGGACCGGCATCGAGTTCGGGCACCACGTAATGCACGGTGCAGCCGTGAAGGCGGACACCGGCGGCCAGCGCCTGTTCGTGGGTGTGCACGCCCTTGAACAGCGGCAGCAGGGAGGGGTGGATGTTGATCATCCGACCCGCCCAGGACTCGACGAAGCCAGCGGAGAAGATCCGCATGAATCCAGCGAGGCAGACGAGATCGATGCCGGCGTCCTTCAATTCGGTATGGAGCGCGGCGTCGAAGGCCTCCCGGCTCGGGTAGGCCCGGTGATCGAGGGCACGGGTCGGGATGCCGCGCTCTGCCGCGAAGGCAAGGCCCGGTGCCTCGGGACGGTTGGCCGCCACCAGCACGATCTCGGCGGGATAACCCGACGCCTCGGCCGCCGCGATCAGCGAGGCCATGTTCGAGCCGCGCCCCGAGATGAGGATCGCGACGCGGGTTTTCGCAAGGGCCGCCATCAGAATGCGAGCCGGCCTTCGAAGGTCACGGGCTCGGGGCCGCGCGGGGTGATCCGGCCAAGGCGGACCGGGGAGGCGCCGCCGAGGTCGAGGGCTTTCGACACGCTGCTGACGCTCTCGGGCGCCACTACCACAACCATGCCGATGCCGCAGTTGAAGGTGCGCAGCATCTCGGATTCGACGACTTCGCCAACCTCCGAAAGCCACCCGAAGACCGGCGGCGGGATGATCGCGTCGAGGTCGATGCTGATGCCGACGCCGTCGGGTAGCACGCGAGGCAGGTTGTCGGGAAAGCCGCCACCCGTGATGTGGGCCAGCGCCTTGATGCCATCCGTGGTCCGCAGGGCCGCCAGCAGCGGCTTCACGTAGATCTGGGTCGGCTCCAGCAGCGCCTCGCCCAGCGTCCGGGTGGGCTCGAAGGGGGCGGGATCGTCGTAGGACAGGCCGCTCTTCTCGACGATGCGGCGCACCAGCGAGAAACCGTTGGAATGCACGCCCGAGGAGGGCAGGCCCAGTACCACGTCGCCCGGAACGATGTTGCCGCGCGGCAGCAGGGTTCCGCGTTCGGCCGCCCCTACGCTGAAGCCTGCGAGATCGTAGTCGGCGCCGTCGTAGAGACCCGGCATTTCCGCGGTCTCGCCGCCGATCAGGGCGCAGCCGGCAATCCGGCAGCCGGCCGCGATGCCACGCACGATGTCGGCGCCCACTCCCGGCACCAGCTTGGCGGTTGCGAAATAGTCGAGGAAGAACAGCGGTTCGGCACCCTGCACGATGATGTCGTTGACGCACATCGCCACAAGGTCGATGCCGATGGTGTCGTGCCGATTGGTCTCGATGGCGATCTTCACCTTGGTGCCGACGCCGTCATTGGCCGCCACAAGAATCGGGTCCTTGAAGCCGGCGGCCTTGAGGTCGAACAGGCCACCGAAGCCGCCGATCTCGGCATCCGCCCCCGGCCGGCGGGTAGCACGTACCAGCGGCTTGATCGTCTCGACCATGGCGTTGCCGGCGTCGATATCGACGCCGGCTGCCGCGTAGGTCATTCCGTTACTGGGCTCGCCGGTCATCCGCACCGCTCTCTGCAAATCCGTGTTCGGCGACCTCTAACCGCTCCCGCGCGGGTTCGCGAGTCCATCGTATCCCAGGACAGCCGTATCCCAGGACAGCCGTGCCGCTGGTATACCAATCTTGTGTTCTGTCGTGCGTCGCCCATGGGCGTACAAGGTTTCCATCCCTTTCGCACCACAGCCTTGACCGTGTTGCCCCGGGTTCCCACTGTTGAGCATGGAACGACGTGAACGGGGAACGGCCGATGCGCGGCAGGGCGATGATCGGGCTGACGGCCCTCGTGGGCCTTGCCCTGCTGCTGTACCTGCTGGCCGACGTGATGCTGCCGTTCGTGGCCGGTCTGGCGCTGGCCTATCTTCTCGATCCGATCGCTGATCGACTGGAGCGCCTGGGACTTGGCCGGCTCTCCGCCTCCCTCCTCATCCTGGCGATGTTCGTGGTCGGCCTCGTCGTCGTACTGCTCCTCGTCGTGCCGCTTGCCGCCAACCAGGTCTCCGCCCTCGTGGCGACCCTGCCCGGCATGGTCTCGCGCCTTCAGGGCATTCTGGCCGAGCGGGCCGGCCCACTCCTGCAGCGGGTCGGTGGCGCCGACGTGCTGAGCGACCTACAATCGCAGGTCGGCACCCTGGTGGGGCAGGGGGGGACTTGGTTCCTGACCTTCCTGAAATCGTTGTGGTCGGGCAGCCAGGCGCTGATTTCAATCGCGTCGCTCCTGGTGGTGACCCCGGTGGTGGCCTTCTACCTTCTCGTTGACTGGGACCGCATGGTGGCGTCCGTCGACGGCTGGGTGCCCCCGCGCCACCGTCCAGTCGTGCGACGCCTCGGACGCGAGATCGACGGGGCGGTGACGGGCTTCGTGCGCGGACAGACCCTGGTCTGTCTCATCCTCGGCACTTTCTACGCCGTCGGCCTGTTCGCCGTTGGATTGAATTTCGGTGTCCTGATCGGGCTGATCGCGGGCTTCCTGACCTTCATCCCGTATGTGGGGACGCTGACCGGCTTCCTTCTCTCCGTCGGCGTCGCCCTGGCTCAGTTCTGGCCGGGTTCCGACTGGCTTCATATCGGCCTCACCATCGGGGTGTTCGTGGTGGGTCAGTTCCTCGAGGGCAACATCATCTCGCCGAAGCTGGTGGGGGAATCGGTTGGCCTGCATCCGGTCTGGCTGATTTTCGCGCTGCTTGCCTTCGGCTCGCTGTTCGGCTTCCTCGGACTCCTGCTGGCGGTCCCTGTCGCGGCTTCCATCGGAGTTCTGGTCCGGTTCGTCCTGGAGCGTTACCTCCAGAGCCCGCTCTACTATGCCGACGCTCCTGCGCTCCTGTCCAAACCCGATCGCTAGATGGCAATCCGCGAAAACGTCCCCCCGAAGCAACTCGCCTTCGACCTGCCGGCAGACCCGCGCTACGGCCGTGAAGACTTCCTCGTCGGCCCGGCCAACGAGGCCGCCTATGCGCTGGTCGAGGCCTGGCCGAACTGGCCCCACCCCGTATGCTTGCTCTCCGGACCGCCGGGGAGCGGCAAGAGTCATCTCGCCTCGATTTGGGCGACCCGCTCGCATGCCTGGACGGCACAGGCCTCCGAGATCACTGCGGAGACGGTCCCACGCTTCCTGTCCAACGGTGCCCTGGTGGTCGAAGACATCGACCGGGCCGGCCCGCGCGACGAAGCGGCCCTGTTCCACTTGCTCAATCTCGCCCGCGAAAGAGCCTGTCCGGTCCTGATCACCTCCGCGACCTCGGTGGAGGCCCTGGGGCTGACCACGGCGGATCTGCGCTCACGGCTGCGCCTTGCGCCCAGCGCCATGATCCTGCCTCCCGACGACGCCCTCCTGCGAGCGGTTCTGGTCAAGCTGTTCGTAGACCGCCAACTCGTCGTTGACCTTGCGATCGTCGAGGCTCTCGCGCTCCGCATCGACCGCTCCCTCGGCCGCGCCCGGGAAGTCGTCACCGCCCTGGATCGCGACGCCCTGAGCCGGGGCCGGCGCATCACCAAGCCCCTGGCCCTGGCCGTGCTGGAGCGCCTCGGCTACGGCGCGGGTGAAGTCGACGACGACGAGGCATACGACAATCCAGCCGCCGACAGCGAAGCCCCCATCTGAATGCGAGAACACGGCTCTCATCGACAGGAGCGACGGTCCTGATGCCCTCCTGGCAGCACCAGTGATTGTCATTGAACTGTCAAAAACGGCGGCCTTGCCCATGCTAGGAAGCCGATCCCGCGACGAAGGAGAAAGACTCTTGGGCGACATGGACTCGGACGCAACCGCACGGGACACCGGCATCCCGGACGCCGAAATCCCGCGGGGCACCGAGAGCCGCGCGCGACCGGCCCGCCCTGCTGCTCGGCGAAGCGCCCCCGCTTCGGCAGCCAGACCACCTCAGGAGAAGATGGCCCCCAAAGAGACGCGGGTCGCGCCGGCGCCCGCCCCGGAGGCATTGCCGGATGCGGACCTCGATCTGCCGGCTGCCGAAGCAGGGACGGCCTCCGCCGAGGCAATCCCGGGCTCCGACGCTCGCGAATCCGTGCGTGAAGCCGGCCTCGCTCTGCGCCACTCGCCCGAGCGTTTCGTCAACCGCGAACTCTCGTGGCTGCAGTTCAATCGCCGTGTGCTCGAGGAGGCTTCGAACACCAACCACCCGCTGCTGGAGCAGGTGCGCTTCCTGTCGATCTCGGCCAACAATCTGGACGAGTTCTTCATGGTGCGCGTCGCCGGCCTGCATGATCAGGTCCGCGCGGGACTGGTGCTGCCCTCGCAGGATGGGCTGACGCCGTCGGAGCAACTGGCCCGTGTCGGTTCCGAAGTCTCGCGCCTCGCCCTCGATCAGCAGACCCGATGGCGCGAACTGCGCCGCGACCTGCTCGGCGTCGGCATCGAATTGGTGGAGCCCGCCGGTCTGACGCAGGAACATAAAGCGTGGCTGGAAGACTACTTCCTCAATCACGTCTTTCCGGTGCTGACGCCCCTCGCCATCGATCCGGCCCATCCGTTCCCGTTCATTCCGAATCTCGGCTCCACCATCGCGTTGATGCTGGTGCGTCCCCGCGATGGCCGGACCCTGCGGGCTCTCATTCGTCTTCCGGCGGTGCTCGACCGCTTCGTGCGCCTCCCTGACGCGGAGAACGATGCCACCGCGCGCTTCATCGCCATCGAGCAGGTCATCGTCCTGTTCACCGGACGGCTGTTCCCGGGCTATTCGCTGCGGGGACAGGGCGCTTTCCGGGTGATCCGCGATTCGGACCTCGAGATCGAGGAGGAGGCAGAGGACCTCGTCCTGCATTTCGAGACCGCGCTGAAGCAGCGCCGCCGCGGCGTGGTCATCCGTCTCGAGGTCGAGGCCGGCATGCCCGAGGACCTGCGGGCTTTCGTCGCCGACGAGTTGGAGATCAGCACCGATGCGGTAATCTTCGTGGAGGGTATGCTGGCCCTCAACGAGCTGTCCCAGATCGTCGGGATCGACCGGCCGGACCTGAAGTTCAAGTCCTACAATCCGCGCTTTCCCGAGCGCATTCGCGAGAGCGGAGGCGACGTCTTCGCGGCGATCCGACAGAAGGACTTCATCGTCCATCACCCCTACGAATCCTTCGACGCAGTGGTGCAGTTCCTGGCCCAGGCGGCTCGTGACCCGAACGTGGTGGCGATCAAGCAGACGCTCTATCGCACCTCCTCGAACTCACCGATCGTCGCCGCTCTGGCCGAGGCCGCCGAACTCGGCAAATCGGTGACCGCCCTCGTCGAGCTGAAGGCCCGCTTCGACGAAGAGGCCAACATCCGTTGGGCGCGCAACCTGGAGAAGGCCGGTGCTCAGGTGGTGTTCGGTTTCATCGAGCTGAAGACCCACGCCAAGCTGTCGATGGTGGTGCGGCGCGAGGGGGATCGCCTCGTGACCTACTGCCATGTCGGCACCGGCAACTATCACCCCATCACGGCGCGCATCTACACCGACCTGTCCTTCTTCACGGCAGACCCGGCAGTGGCTCGCGATGTCAGCCGCATCTTCAATTTCATCACCGGCTACGCCGAGCCCGCGGAACTCGAGCGGATGTCGGTTTCACCGCTGACCCTGAAACCGCGCCTTCTCGAGAACATCGAGGCGGAGGTGGCCCACGCCAAGGCGGGTCGCCCGGCCGCGATCTGGATCAAGTGCAACTCGCTGGTCGACCAACAGATCATCGACGCGCTCTACGATGCCTCCCAGGCCGGCGTGCAGATCGACTGCGTGGTGCGCGGCATCTGCTGCTTGCGGCCCGGCATCCCGGGCCTGTCGGACACAATCCGGGTGAAGTCGATCGTCGGACGCTTCCTGGAGCATGGGCGCATCTACTGCTTCGGCAACGGCGTCGGGCTGCCCCATCCGAAGGCGACCGTCTACATCTCGTCCGCCGATCTGATGAGCCGGAATCTGGACCGTCGCGTCGAGGCCCTGTTGCCGATCACCAATCCGACCGTGCATCAGCAGGTCCTCGATCAGATCATGCTGGCCAACCTCCTCGACAACCGCCAGAGCTGGCGTGTACTGGCGTCGGGTGCCAGTGAGCGGATCCTACCTGCCGAAGGGGAGGAGCCGTTCAATGCGCACAAGTACTTCATGACGAATCCGAGCCTGTCCGGGCGCGGCAAGTCGTCGAAAAAGTCGAGCCCGCGCGCCTTGAGCCGACGCGCGCAGCGTGGCTGACGGCAGCGTGGCCGACGGATTGTCCAGAGGAGCCCGCATGGGCCTCGACCCTGCCCGCCCTACACCTGTCCGAGGCCCCCCCTTCCAGGGGACGGGAGGTCACAACGCGCCGGTGGCGATCATCGACATCGGCTCGAACTCGGTACGGCTCGTCGCCTATGACGGGCTGACACGGGCACCGACACCACTCTACAACGAGAAAGTTCTGTGCGGCCTCGGCCGCAACGTACTGACTACGGGCCGTCTCAATGAGGATGCGGTGCGCCGGGCCCTTATCGCCCTCGCGCGCTTCCGCGTGCTGTGCGAAACCATGCAGATCGGCCGGGTCTTCGTGCTGGCCACGGCCGCCGCGCGCGATGCCGAGAACGGACCCGACTTCCTGGCCGCCGCGGAAGCCGCCTGCGGCCAGCGCATCGAGCTTCTCTCCGGGCGTCGCGAGGCCGAACTCTCGGCGTTCGGTGTCATCTCGGGCTTCCACGCCCCCGATGGCGTCGTTGGCGATCTCGGCGGCGGCTCCCTTGAACTCGTCGATGTGCGCGGCGCCACGGTCGGTACGGGTGTGACGATGCCGCTCGGGGGCCTCGCGCTGCAGGATCTCTCCGGCGGATCGGTGAAGAAGGCGCTCAAGATCGTCCGTGAGAACCTGAAGAAGGCAGCGCCGCAACTGGAGACTCTGCGCGGACGTAGCTTCTACGCCGTGGGAGGGACGTGGCGCGCGCTGGCGCGGCTGCACCAATCGGCCCGCGGATACCCGCTCCACGTCATGCACGGCTACAGTGTCGAGCCGTCCGACGAATTGAACTTCCTCGAAGTGGTGGAGCGCACCGACGCGGCCCTGCTCCAGGATGTCGAAAGCGTCTCAGAAGCGCGCCGCCCCTTGCTTGCCTATGGGGCCGTGGTGCTGGAGGAGATTATCCGCATCGGACGTCCGCGCGAGCTTGCCGTCTCCGCCAGCGGTGTGCGCGAGGGTCTGCTCTACGAGCAGCTCGACCGCGATTCACGCCTGGCCGACCCGTTGCTCGCGGCAGCTGCCGAGTTGAACGCACTCCGGGCCCGCTCGCCGGGGCATGCTGCCGATCTGATCGGCTGGAGCGACCGCTTCATCGCAAGTCTCGATGCTCCCGAAACCGCCGACGAGCGCCGCCTGCGGCACGCGGGCTGCCTTCTGTCCGACATCGGGTGGCGGGCCCATCCAGACTACCGCGGAGAGCAGAGCGTCAACGTCATCACGCATGCGGCCTTCGTAGGCATCGACCATCCGGGCCGGGCCTACCTCGCGCTCGCCATCTACTTCCGCCATGAGGGGATCGCGCCCGAGAAGGCAAGCCCGATGCTGCGCAATCTGGCAGGTCCTCGCCTGTTTGAGCGCGCGCGCCTTCTCGGCGCTCTTCTGCGCCTCGCCTTTCCGCTCTCGGCCGGCATGGAGGGCGCCCTCGGGCGGCTCCCGGTCCTCGTCAAGGACGGCCGGGTGACCCTGACACTCGCGCCCGGTCAGGGTTCATTGCCGGGCGACCGTATCCTCAACCGGGTGCGCGGCCTCAGCCGTCTGTTCGGCCTCGAAGGCCGGATCGTCGGGTCCGATTGAACCAAATCCCAAGCGCAACTGTTTCTAGCGTCCGGCAAGGAGAATCTCGGACATGAAGTCACTCTGTGCAGCAGCGGTTCTGGGACTGACCGTCCTCGGCTCGATCAGCCCTGTCCTCGCCCAGCCCTATCGTGGATACGAAGAAGGCTATCGCAGCCGCGACGACGGATATCGAGGTCGGGACGACGGATACCGTGATCGCGACGGGGATTACCGGGAGCGTGGACGGGGTTACGGCCGGCGAGACAGCGGCTTCGACGAGGCGGAGTATCTTCGCTGCAATCCCGATGTCCGCCGAGCGGTCAACCGGGGCCAGATGGAATCTGGCGCTGCTCACTTCCGTGTCTTCGGTCGTCGTGAGGGCCGTCGCCTGAGTTGCTGATCTCCGGGTCCGAACCAGCCGCGATTAGGGGCGAGACCAATGCGATCCTCGAGAGAATCGCATTGGCTGGCCCCAGGATGCTTCAGCCCCAACGCAACCCGTTGGGGCAATGCTTCGATGTGGCTTTCTCCGTCACCGTCGAGCCGGGAACGTACGACGCCACGACGGTGATTTTGGACAGGGCCGCATCACTCGACATGGCCATCGCCTGACGGTTGGACTGATCGATTTCCCATCGATCCGAACGACGATATCACCACCTTCTGAAAGGAATGGTCTTCCTCACACCACGCTGATCCCAGCTCTTGCGGGTGTTGCAGCAGCCTGTACAATCCATGATGTGCAGCGCTCCGGAAGCAGATCGATGCGGTCGCGATCTGGGCATGTTTCCGATACCCGGGGCCGATGGCCGTGACGCGTTTCAAGGACCATTTTTCGACCCATGCGTCCGAGTACGCGGCACATCGGCCGACCTACCCGCGGGCGCTGATCGATGTCCTTGCGGAGGCCGCGCCAGGGCAATCCGTCGCCCTCGATTGCGCCTGCGGCACCGGGCAGCTCTCGGTCCTACTCGCCGACCGATTCCAGCATGTCGTGGCCACCGACGCGAGTGCGCAGCAGATCGCCCATGCGACGCCGCATGACCGCGTCGCATACAGTATCGCGCCTGCCGAGCGCAGCGGCCTTCCGGACGCCAGTACCGATCTCGTCACCGTCGCCCAGGCGGCGCATTGGCTGGACCTCCCGACATTCTACGTCGAAGTGCGGCGGGTCGCACGGCCGGGCGCGATCCTGGCGCTGATCACCTACGGCGTTCTGCACGTGGACGATGCGACGGTCGACGCCGTGATACAGCGCTTCTACGGCGGAACTCTCCAGCCCCATTGGCCGCCGGAGCGCCGCCATGTCGAGGACGGATATCAAATGCTTCCGTTCCCATTTCCGGAGATCGCAGTGCCGGAACTCGCCATCACACTGTCCTGGGGCTTGTCGGACCTGATTGGCTATACGGAAACTTGGTCGGCAGTCCGAGCGGCGGAGAAGGCCATCGGCCGCGCGCCGATCGTGGCGTTTCAGGAAGCCCTGGCGGAAGCCTGGGGCTCGCCCATGGAGCAGCGGGATATCCGTTGGCCCCTATCGGTGCGCGCCGGTCGGCTCTAGCCAACACGAAGGCGGCGGCTCAGGTCGTCCGCACCGGGAAGATCGACTTCTTGACAATGGCGTGGACGCCCCAGTTGCCGTCCACCACCTGGGTGATTCCGAAATCCACCGCAACGGACATGAGCGAAATCGTCTCGTCCTCGGTCAGCCCGTGCCCGTGCATGAGGAACTGGCGCATTTTGCGGAAGGCGTCGCGCATGGCGAGGTCGATGGAGGATTTGGCGAAGATCGCGTTCTGTGCGTCTGGCCCGAGATCGGCGAGGTAGTTCGGGTAACTGAAGCCGGAGAGCACCCAGTCATCGGCCGTCTCGATCATCGGGAAGTCGAGGGTCTCCAGGGCGGTGCCGGGAAGATCACGCTTCTTGTGCAAAATGAACTGGAAGGTGCCGGTCAGCGAGCACTCGATGGCCGTGCCGCAGAGTTCGGAATCGCCCTGGCTCGCATGCGGGTCACCCACCGAGAACAGCGCGCCCGGCACCGCGACGGGATAGTACAGGGTCGCACCCTTGCCGATGCGCCAATTGTCGATGTTGCCGCCGGTGTAGCTCGGTGGGATCGAGTTTACCATTTCGGCCTCCTTGGGCGCCAAGCCCATGGTGCCGAAATGCGGGCGGATCGGGATCCGGAAGCCCTTGAGCACATCGACGTTGCGAATGGTCCTGGTGTGATCGACGGGCAGACCCGGATAATCGATGGTCGGATGGGCGACGCCGTTGGGATCGGTGACACCCGGCCAGCGAAAACTATAGACCGCCTGCGCCCAGTCGCGGGCGCCGGAGGCATCGACCTCGTAGATCGTCACCACCTCCCGGGGTCGGTCCCCGGTGATCATGTCCTTGTAGTGGTAGCCCCAGTTCGCGGCGGCATTGCTGCCGAAAGTGCGGCCCTTGAAGGCTGGGTTGGCACAGGGGCGGGGCGCCACGTCGAGGATGCGGACCTCGAGCACGTCGCCGGGCTCGGCGCCGCGAATTGCCACCGGGCCGGTGCAGATATGCACGCCGAGGCCGCCGCCCGGTCCGAATTTGGTCTCCTCCGGACCAGCCCCGCGCCGGACGACGCCCTTTCTGTCCTTGGTCCAGAGGAAGACGCTCTCTGCGCCGGGATCCCCCGTCACCATGCGCTCTGCATCGTCGTTGGCGTGGTGGGTCAACGTCTCGATGGTGACGTAGTCGCCGGATTCGATCTCGACCTGGGGCTTGAGACTGCGGCTGAAATAGCCCCAATGCACCGTTTCGGCCGTGGCCGGCAGATGGTAATGCGCCGTCTGCTTCAAGCCCCTGCGGGCGCTTGCCTGCGCCAGCGTGGGCCCGGGCAGACTGAGACCACCGGCCATCAAGGTCGCGGCCGCGCCAGACGCTACGAATCCGCTTTTCAGAAAGGACCTCCGCTCCGGCGCCAGATCGTCGAGCATACGGGCCCGATGCTCGACGAAATGAACGCAATTCGGATCGTCACCCTGGCACATCGCAAATCCTCGGTTTTGGAATCAGCAAGAATTTTGCATGCAAAGCTGCGGCCACGCTTTCCCCCTATGCACGTGTCGGCAACGAGTCCCGCTGCGCCGCGTTTGTTCCCAGGCGAACAGGTCCGTTTGCGAGGCGTGACGACCTACTCAGGTGCCTTCGCTCACGCGAGCGCCGCTTTGCACGCAGGATGCCAAAACCTTTGACGACGGGCGTCGACCGTTCCCAGCTTCACCAGATCATCGCCGGCCTCACCGAGGGCGTCATCCTGATCGAGCCCGACCAGCGGATCGCCTGGGCCAATGCGGCCGCCCTCGCCATGCATGGGGCTTCCGAACTCGCCGAACTCGGGGGGACCGTCGAAGCCTATCGCGAGAGGTTCGTACTACGCTATCGCAATCACCACGTCCTGACGCGCACGCCGATTGAGCGGGTGTTGGCGGGCGAGACCTTTGACGAGGTGATCGTCAACGTCCGGCGGACGGACCGCCCTGATTTCGACGTGATGCAGCGCATTCGCAGCCTCGTCATCACGGACGCGGCCGGGGAACCCGACTGCCTCGTGCTGATCCTGACCGACGTGACATCGCAGTTCGAAGCCGAGGATCGCTTCGAGAAGACCTTCCACGCCAATCCGGCTCCCGCCGTCATCTGCCGCCTATCGGACCTTCGCCACGTCAAGGTCAATCTCGGTTTCCTGGAAATGACCGGCTATCGCAGCGCCGACATCGTTGGGAGCAGCGTCTACGAGATCGATGTGCTCAACGAGGCCCGCAACCGGTCGCTGGCCATCGCGCGCCTCAATGCGGGCGAGACCATCCCGCAGATGGAGGCCTGCCTGCGCCTGCCGGATGGCGGCACGCGCTTCGTCATCGTGGCCGGGCAACCGATCGCCATGGGCGACGAGCCCTGCATGCTCTTCACCTTCGCCGACCTCGAACTGCGAAAGAAGGCGGAAACGGCGCTCCGGCACAGCGAGGAGCGATTCGCGACGGCCTTCCGCCTCACGCCGGTGCCGACTCTGCTGTGCCGGGCGGATGACCTTTCCGTCATTGGGATCAATCAGGCCTTCACCCGAATTTTCGGCCACCCCGACGACACGGTGGTGGGGCAGGGGCTCGATGCCATGGGCTTGTGGGCCAACAGCGTCCAGCGCGAGCGCTTCGGAACCGACCTCGCTGCGCAGGGAAGCATTCTCGGCTTCGAAGCCTGCCTGCGGACCTGCGACGGTGTCGAACTCGACTGCCTCGTCTCCGCCGAACGCGTCACCATCGGCGACGAGGCCTGCCTACTCGCGGTGCTGCAGGACATCAGCGATCGCAAGCGTTCCGAGCGCGAATTGTTCGATGCGATCGAGGCCGTAATGGCCGACACGTCCTGGTTCAGCCGCGGATTGATCGAGAAGCTCGGGAGCCTGCGCCATCCGGGCGCGACCGAAGTTGCCCCCACCCGGCCCGATCTGACCCGGCGCGAAGGTGAAGTGCTCCGCCTGATCTGTCAGGGCCTGGGAGACAGCGCCATCGCCAAGCGATTGGGTCTGACCCCCAACACAGTCCGCAACCACGCCGCCGCGCTCTACCGCAAGCTCGGCATCCATCGCCGTGGCGAGGCGATCATCTGGGGACGAGACAACGGGTTCGCGTCGTAGGCCAGGGCCGGCTCTCCCCGCTTCGGCCGCCAAAAACGTCCAAACGGCTCAGTGAGCCCGAAACCTGAACCGCCCATCCCCGGTCGGGAACAGGCGGTTCTCGCCTCGGTCGCCGTCCGCTCCGACAGGCGCTACAGCGCGGCCTTGATCGCGGCCGCGATGCGCTTCAGGCCAGCCTCAACCTGACCGCCCTTGATGTGGACGCGCAGGGCCCGGCGCTTTCGCTCGGCCAGGACCGCGAAATCCCCTCGTGCCTGGGCTGCCACCACCGTGCCGAAGCCGAGGCTGCGGCCGGGAATCGCGAGGTCGGCCGAAGGGTCGGCGGTGATCTGCAGGAACACCCCGGTATCAGGACCGCCCTTATAAGCTTGGCCGGTGGAGTGCAGGAAGCGCGGCCCGAATTCGAGGCAGGTCGCGAGGCGTCGCTTGTCGCGGAGGGCCACCCGGGCCTCCTGGAGGATCGCGTGATGGCCCGGATTGCGCGCCACGTAGGCCAGCAACGCCACGTAGTCGCCGTCCTTCGCCCGGGCGAGATGGGCGGCGACGGCAGCCTCCAACCCTTCGACGGCCTGGGGAAGGGCGCCGACATTGCCCGCATCCGCGTAGAGCGCAATCGTCTCATCGGCGAAGATCGCCGTTTCCCCCGGCAGGGCACCGCTCTTCTCGGCCGCGTCGAACAGCTTCTTCGTCTCGATCTTGCTCGCCTCGACGTCGGGCTGGTCGAAGGGATTGATCCCGAGCATCGCCCCCGCCACCGCCGTGGCGATCTCGAAGCGGAAGAATTCCTGGGGCAACTGCTCGGCGTTGGCGAGGGTGATGTGCACCACGGGGTGCCCCTCACGCTCAAGGTTGCGCACGGCTTCGTCCTGATGGGGATCGGCACGGCTGTCGAGGCGCAGATAGACGAAGAAGCGGTCCCGGCCGTAGACGGCAGGCACGTCGACGGGCTCGCCGTCGATCGGGATCAGGCCCTTGCCCTCCTTGCCGGTGGATTCCGCGATGAGCTGCTCGGCCCACGCCCCGAAGGTGTCGATACCGGGTGAAGCAATGATCGTGATCTTGTCGCGCCCCTCGGTAAGAGCGGCAGCCCCCATGGCGGTGCCAAGGAGCACGCCCGGGTTCTGGGCCGGCGGCACGGCCGGGCCGCAGGAGCGGACCATGATCCGGGCGGTGTCGAGGAAAGCCTTCACGTCGATGCCCGAGGCCGCCGCCGGCACGAGGCCGAACGCCGAGAGGACGGAGTAGCGTCCGCCGATCTGCGGTACCCCGTAGAAGATCTTTTGGAAGCCGTCGGACTGGGCAGCCTTCTCCATGGCTGAGCCCGGATCGGTGACAGCGACGAAGTGCGATCCCGCCTTGTCGGCGCCGACCGTGTCCTTCATCCGGCCGAGGAAGTAGTCACGAAACACGTTGGGCTCGAGGGTCGAGCCGGACTTGCTCGCCACGATGAAGAGCGTGGTGGGCAGGCAGATGGCGGCTTCCGTCTCGCGGACCTGATCCGGGTCGGTGGAATCGAGGATGCGCAGGGTCGGGAAGCCATCGTGCACACCGTAGGTCTCGGCCAGGACCTCCGGACCGAGGCTCGACCCGCCCATGCCCAGAACGACGACATCGGAGAAGCCGCCCGCCCGGACCTCCTCGGCGAAAGCCTCGTAGTCGGCGACGTGCTCCAGTTCATCCTCGACGATGCGCAGCCAGCCGAGCCAGCGATCCTCGTCGGCATTGCTCCACACGGTCTTGTCGTGAGCCCAGAGCCGGCGGATCTTGCCCGACGCGCGCCATTCCTCGACCGCCTTCTTGGCAGCCGTGGTCAGGGCTTCCCCAAGCACGAGGGTCTGTGAGTCGAGCTTCGTCCCGAGGAAATCAATACGCTTTCCGGCCACCGCACCCAGCAGCTTGTCGGCGGCATCGATGAAAAGTTGCACACCCTCGTCGACCAGGGTGTCGGCGACACGCTCAATGTCGATCCCGGCCTCGGCGAGGCGCGTCATCACGCTCCGCGCACCCGCCACGTCTTTCTCGATGGCGGCCTTGACGGTGCCATGGTCGCGAAAGGCATCCATGGTGGCCGGCGGCATGGTGTTGACCGTGTCGGGTCCAATGAGTTCCTCGACGTAGAGCACGTCGGAATAGGCCTTGTTCTTGACGCCCGTAGATGCCCAGAGCAGGCGCTGCGCCTTGGCCCCCTTGGCAGCAAGCGCCTGCCATTGCGGCTCGGCGTGAACAGCCTTGTAGCGCTGATAGGCGAGCTTGGCGTTGGCAATGGCGACCTTGCCCTTCAGGTCGTCGAAGCCGCCCTTCTCATCGAGCGCCTTATCGATGGCGACGTCGATGCGGCTGATGAAGAAGCTCGCCACGCTTGCGACCTTCGAGACGTCGCCGCCCTTAGCGGCGAATGCCTCCAGACCGGCAATGAAGGCGCGGGCCACCGCCTCGTAGGTGTCAACCGAGAACAGCAGAGTGACGTTGATGCTGATGCCGTCCGCCGTCAGGGCCTGGATCGCCGGAATGCCTTCGCGAGTGGCGGGCACCTTCACCATCAGGTTGTCGCGGGCCACCATCCTGTGCAGGCGACGCGCTTCCGCCAGGGTCTCCTCCGTGTCGAGGGCGAGGTAGGGCGACACCTCCAGGCTGACATAACCGTCGGCGCCGTCGCTCTCATCGTAGACCGGGCGCAGTACGTCGGCGGCAGCCTGGATGTCGGCCACCGCGCAGCCCTCGTAGAGGTCGATGACACGGGCATCGCCCTGGTTCATCACGGATTTGAGTGCGTCGTCGTACTCGGACGAACCGCCAATGGCCTTCTCGAAGATCGAGGGATTCGAGGTGACGCCGCGCAGGCCGTCCTCGTCCACCAGCGCCTTGAGCTTGCCCTGAGCAACGAAGCCGCGGGCGACGAAATCGAGCCACACGGCCTGACCCTGTTCGGGGAAGAGAGCCTTGAGCGGGTTCATGGAAAACTCCTCGTCGTCCGTCATCGTGGCGTCGCGCACAAAAATCAGCGTCGCCTCATTCGTCATTGATCATGCGTCTCTCCTCGCCCTTGCGGAGAGAAGCTGGAGGTGGGGGCGGCTCCGCCAGCCACAGGTGCCGGAGGGTCACTTAGCCAACCCCACTCCTAGCCTCTCTTCACACGGACGGGGGACGCGTTCCGGATAGGGTTAGAACCCGCGTCGCCTACCTCTTGTGCCGGGCGATCTGGTCGCGGGCGGCCTGAAGCGCCTTTTCGGGGGTGAAACCGAACTTCGTCTGCAGATCCTTGATCGGCGCTGAGGAGCCGAAGGTGTGCATGCCGATGATGGTGCCGGCCGAGCCCGCATAGCGGTCCCAGCCGATAACCGAGCCCTGCTCCACGGCGACGCGGGCCAGCACTTCCGGGATGAGCACGCTGTTGCGGTAGGCTTCATCCTGACGTTCGAACAGGTCCCACGACGGCATCGAGACGACGCGGGCCTTGATGCCCTCGGCCTTCAGGGTCTCGTAGGCCGAGATGCAGAGCTGCACTTCGGAGCCTGTGCCGATCAGGATCACCTCAGGCGCCCCGTCGCAATCGGCGAGGACATAGGCGCCCTTGGCTGTGCCGGATGCGGCGGCGTAGGCTGAGCGGTCCAGGGTCGGCAGTGGTTGGCGGCTCAGCGCCAGCACCGCCGGCTGGTCCTTGAGGCTCATGATCACCCGATAAGATTCCGCGACCTCGTTGGCATCCGCCGGGCGCAGGGTCACCAAGCCGGGGATCGCCCGCAGCGTCAGCAATTGCTCCACCGGCTGGTGGGTCGGGCCATCCTCGCCGACGCCGATCGAATCGTGCGTGAAGACATGGAATACCGGCACCTCCATCAGCGCTGCGAGGCGGATCGGTGGGCGCATGTAATCGGCGAAGACCAGGAAGGTGGCACCGTAGGCGCGCAGGCCCACAAGGCCGAGGCCGTTCACGATGGAGCCCATCGCGTGCTCGCGCACGCCGAAGTGGATGTTGCGCCCACCCGGCTCGAAGGGGGTCAGCGAGCCGGCTCCCTCGAAGGTCAGGTTGGTCTTGTTGGAGGGCGCGAGATCGGCCGATCCGCCGAGCATGAACGGCACGTGCTGCGCGATGGCATTCAGGACCTTGCCGGAGGATTCGCGCGTGGCAAGGCCCTTGGCGTCGGCCTCGAAGATCGGGATATCCTTGTCCCAGCCCTCGGGGAGGCGGCCTTCCAAGTAAGCGTCGAGTTCCTCGGCATGGGTGGCATCGGCGGCCCTGGCTTCCTGAAAGAAACTCTCCCAGGTCGCATAGAGTTCGGCACCACGCTTGCCGATGCCGTTGCGGAAGTTGTCGTAGACACCGTCCGGTACCAGGAACTGCGCGTCCTCGGGCCAGCCATAGGCGCGCTTGGCACCCTTGACCTCGTCCTCGCCAAGGGCGTCCGAGTGGGCCTTGGCGGTGTTCTGCTTTTTCGGGGCGCCGAAGCCGATGATCGAGTTCACGACGATCAGGGTCGGGCGGTCGCTGGACTGAAGGAAGGTTTCGAGAGCGGACGCGATTGCGTGCACGTCGTTGGCGTCGGCCACGCGCAGAACCTGCCAGCCATAGGCGAGGAAGCGGGCCGCGACCTCTTCCGAGAAGGCCAATTCCGTATGGCCCTCGATCGTGATGGTGTTGTTGTCGTAAATCCAGCACAGGTTCGACAGGCGCAGGTGCCCGGCGATGGAGGCGGCCTCCGAGGCGACGCCCTCCATCAGGTCGCCATCCGAGCAGATGGCGTAGACATTATAGTCGAACAGCGGCAGTTCGGGCCGATTCAGGCGCTCGCCGAGGAAGCGACCGCCCATCGCCATGCCGACGGAGTTCGCGACGCCCTGGCCGAGCGGCCCGGTGGTGGTCTCGACGCCGGTGGTGAAGTGGTATTCCGGATGGCCCGGCGTGCGGCTGTCGAGTTGGCGGAAGTTCTTGAGGTCGTCGAGGGTGAGGGCGGGGGCGTTGCCGCCGTCCTTCTCAGCGACGCCGGCTAGATGGATCAGGCCATAGAGGAGCATCGAGGCGTGGCCGGCCGACAGCACGAAGCGGTCGCGGTTCGGCCAGTGCGGATGCGCCGGGTCGTAGCGCAGGTAACGGTTCCACAGGGTGTAGGCCACCGGCGCCAGCGCCATCGGGGCGCCGGCATGGCCAGAATTGGCCTTCTGCACCGCGTCGATGGCGAGGGTCCGGAGCGTGTCGATGCTGAGCTTGTCGATCTCGCTCAGGACCGCATTCGGCTTGGTCTCTGCTCCGCTCATCTCTCGTCGTCCTTCAAATCTCTGAGCTTGTTCGCCTTCAGCGTCCGGAACGCTCAGGCGTCGCGCCGTTGGGCCGCGGAGACAACCGCAACCGGTGATCGGGCCGGGGATCTGACGTCCACGGAGCCACTGCTCCGCTCCCGCGCGGGCCCCTTGGCTCGGCTGTAATTGAGAATGGTGTTCACCAGTGTGACGTGGCTGAAAGCCTGCGGGAAGTTACCCACCAAGCGCCGAGCCTTCACATCATACTCCTCCGCCACCAATCCGACATCGTTGCAGACGCCGATCAGCCTCTCGATCAGCGCACGCGCCTCGTCGCAGCGGCCGAGGCCGATGAGATTGTCGGCGTACCAGAACGAACAGGGCAGGAAGGCACCCTCGTCGCCGGGCAGCCCGTCTGTGGTCTGGTTCTCGGTGTCGTAGCGCAGAACGAAGCCATCGCGCATGAGCGTGCGCCCGATCGCCTCCACCGTGCCGACCACCCGGGGGTCGTGCTGGGGCAGGAAACCCATATGGGCGATCAGCAGCAGACTCGCGTCGAGGCGCTTCGAGCCGTAGGATTGCACGAAGCTGTTCAGCTCAGGGTCGAAGCCCTTGGCGCAAACCTCGGCGTGGATCTGATCGCGGATCTCGCGCCAGCGTGCCACCGGCACGTCACGGGCCTCCTTGGGTCGATGGCTCAAGCCTGTGGTACGAATCTCATCCTGCTCGCGAGTCTCGGCCTCCTCGAAGGAGCGGATGGCCCGGTCAAAGGCAACCCAGGCCATGACCTTCGAGTGCACGAAGTGCCGGCGTCCGCCGCGCACCTCCCAGATACCCTCGTCGGGGGTGCACCAGACCTTCTCGAGGTGGCGCAGCAGCGCCTCGCCGACGCGCCAACCATCGGCATCGCCCTGGAGGCCGCGCTGGCGCGCCTGATAGAGCGCGTCGAAAATCTCGCCGTAGACGTCGAGCTGGAACTGCTCCACCGCCGCGTTTCCGATGCGCACGGGCTTCGAGTTCTCGTAGCCCGGAAGCCAGTCGAGCTCGATCTCGGGCAGCATGCGCTCGCCGGCGATGCCATAGAGAATATGCGCCTGCTCCGGGTTGCCGGCCACCGCCCGGACGAGCCAGTCGCGCCAGGCACGCGCCTCGTCGAGGTAGCCGCCGTCCATCAGAGCGATCAGCGTGAAGGTTGAATCACGCAGCCAGCAGAACCGGTAATCCCAGTTGCGGACGCCGCCGAGATCCTCCGGCAGCGAGGTCGTGGGGGCGGCCACGATGCCGCCCGTCGGCTGGTAAATCAGCGCCTTCAGGGTGAGCAGGGAGCGCTTCAGGATCGAGTCCCAGGGCGTGCCTGAGGCAGCTCGGCCCGACCAGTCGCGCCAGTAGCGATCGGTCTCGAACAGAACCTTGCGTGGCTGGATCGGCGCTGGATCGTCCTCGTGAGAGGCACCGTAGCTCAGGGTGAAGGCCACGCTGCGGCCGGCCTCGACCGTGAAGTCCGCGACGGTGGTCTGGTCCTGGCCGTGCGTCGGCACGAGGGTGCGCAGCACCACCTTGTGAGGCCCCGAGATCGCGCGCAGGTCTCCGAGTTCGTTGTGCGAGACCCACGGCACCGCCAACCCGTAGTCGAAGCGCACGCGCATCTGCATCCGCATGGGCACAGCGCCCTCGAGCCCCTCGACGATCCGCACAAGGTGCGACCCGTCATTGGCGGGCATGTAGTCCGTCACCCGCACCGAACCGGACGCGGTCTCATGCCGGGTCTCCAGCACGAGGCTCCCCTCGCGGTACTGGCGCGTGGTGGTGGCGGGCTCGGCGGGACCGAGCTTCCAGTAGCCGTGATCTTCCGTGCCGAGCAGGGCGGCGAAGCAGGCGGCGGAGTCGAAGCGGGGCCAGCACAGCCAGTCGACGCTGCCGTCACGGGCGATCAGCGCAGCGGTACGTCCATCACCGACAAGCGCGTAATCCTCGATCCGTCCGGCCATCCAAGTCCTCGTGTCCGCGAAGCCGACCGTCACCACGGCCTGCGGCAGCGCCTCACTGCTCGCGTCCACCTAGTCTCCGAAGCCGGCAGGGTCCAGGGTCGGCGCGGCAATTGCGCGTTGCTTTCCGTCCGGATTTTCCGGTCGCCCGGAAAACCGGGCCGGCTTCAGCGCAGGCGCCCGACCAAGCCGGAGACAGCAGCACCGAGAGTCGCGGTCTCGGCGCTGAGCACCGCTCCCTTGGCCCCCATGAACGCACCGGCGGCCGCGCCGGCTTCGCTCACGGCGCGGATCGTCGGCGCGAAGGGCAGGGCGATCTCGGTCAGGATGCCTTCGTCCGAGGTCGAAACCGCTCTCTCGACGATCGGGGATTCTTCGGCCTCCGGCGCGAAGGGCATCGGCTTGCTCGGCGCCGGAAGGGCCTTGGTCGCAAGACGCGGCGGATCGGCCCGGCGTGGGGCGACGAGACGTGTGGGGCGAGGCATGGCCTTGTGCGCCTGAACGGCGGCGGGTTCGGCTTGAGCCACCACGACCATCGGGAACTGGGTCCGGAAGGCGAGGGGAGCCGGGATGTAGGGCGTCTCCACCACCGTCTCGGGTGCGGCGGCGACCGCCGTCGCCGGGACCGAGGGCGGAGGCGGCGCAGCAGCGGGCTCGTGGCAGAGATAAGAAGCCGCTCCGAGGATCACCGCCATCATCAGGGTCGGCAGGAGGGGCGGGGTCACGCCGCGCCCGGTGCCCGCTTCGAACGCCGATTGAGCGGGGGACGTGCACGCTGACATCCGGGTCACCTCGTTGCGCGGTTCGGCAATCGGTTCGAAGGCCAACGACATTAGTCGGTTCGTTTGCGGCGGAACCTGGGCTGTTTCCTGTCCGAGCGGTAACGACTGTGCGGGCATGCCGCTTGCGTGGAGACCATCCGTTCAGGTTTTGCTGTCGCCCGCCGATGGAACATGGCAATCCCTAGGCAGAAGCGATCCGCCGGATTCCCCCTTTCGATCCATTCTCAATCCCCGATGACCGAGCCGACCCTCACCGTCGCCGTGATCGATCCGAGCCGGGCACGCGCCGCGATCCTCGAGGAAGGCCTTACGGCGGCCGGCTTCACCCACGTCGTGGTCCTGCCTGACACCGCCGATCTGTCGGCCCGTGTGGCCGCACTGAATCCAGACGTCGTCGTGATCCACCTGGAGAGCCCGAGCCGGGACATTCTGGAGCAGATGTCGGGCCTCTCCCGTCACGTGGAGCGGCCGGTGGCGATGTTCGTCGACCGCTCGGACGTGCCGATGATGCAGGCGGCAATGGATGCGGGAATCTCGGCTTATGTGGTGGACGGATTGCAGCCGCAGCGCATCCGCTCGATCCTGGACGTGGCGATTCTGCGCTTCAACGCCTTCGCGCGGCTGCAGCGTGAATTGTCCGAGGCACGGGGCGAGCTGGCTGACCGCAAGCTCATCGAGCGCGCCAAGGGCATCCTGATGACAGCCAGGGGGCTGTCCGAGGAGGAGGCCTACCGGATGATGCGGCGCAAGGCCATGAACGAGAAGCGAAAGATCGCCGACATCGCACGCGCCATCGTGACTGCGGCGGATCTCCTCGGATGAGAAGTCTGCTCGGATGAGACTCGCCCTCGGATATGTCCCGCTCATCGACGCGGCCCCGCTGATCGCCGCCGTCGAGGGAGGCTTTGCCGCTGCCGAAGGACTGGCGATCGACCTCATCAGCGAACCCTCGTGGGCGACCCTGCGTGACAAGCTGGCCCTGGGCCACCTCGACGGAGCCCACATGTTGGCGCCCCTTGCCCTGGCCAGTGCGCTGGGCATCAGCGGGCCGCAGACCGACCTGGCGGTTCCTCTCGGGCTGAATCTCAACGGCAATGCGATCACGGTCTCGCGGCCGCTCTGGGCCGAGATGGCGCCGGAGGCCGACGATCTCGACACGATTGCACGCGCGTTCTCACGGGTCGCACGCGTGCGGGTCACGCAGAATCGGCCGCTGACCCTGGGCACAGTGCATCCGTATTCCAGTCACACATACCAACTCCGGATGTTCGCAGCCCGCGGCGGCCTCGACCTCGACGGGGCCGCCCGCATGGTGGTGATCCCGCCGCCCTGGATCGCCGAAGCCCTCAGGACCGGACAGATCGACGGCTTCTGCGTCGGCAGCCCCTGGAACAGCGTGGCAGTGGCGGAGGGCTACGGCCGCATCGCCGCTCTCGGCTGCGAGCTCGCGCCCGATTGTCCAGAAAAGGTGCTGGCCCTGCCGGCCTATGCGGCGGCGGCGAGCGCTCCGCTGGTGCGGGCGGTACGCCGGGCCGGACGCTGGTGCGCGGCGCCCGAGAACCAGCGCGAGCTGGCGGGCCTGCTCGCCCGCCCGGGTCATCTCGGAACAGACGCGAGCCTCGTCCGACGGGCCCTCG
Organism: Methylobacterium sp. Ger2507; assembly: GCF_055231875.1. Classification (NCBI taxonomy): domain Bacteria; kingdom Pseudomonadati; phylum Pseudomonadota; class Alphaproteobacteria; order Hyphomicrobiales; family Methylobacteriaceae; genus Methylobacterium; species Methylobacterium sp. Ger2507. The sequence goes on along the minus strand of NZ_JBUYVC010000001.1, from coordinate 3,708,332 downwards.
CCGGCACCGTGGTGGTCGATCCGGACGGGACCGAGCGGCACGCGCCGCGCTTCGTCGTGTTCGGCGCCGAGGCCGAGCGGCCGCTTCCCGCCCATGCCGACTGGATTCTCGCCGAGATGGAGCGAGCCGGCCAGATCACGCCCACGCCCGCCCTGGTTGCCCGCGCCCGGGCGATGTACCGGACCGACGTGTACGACGCTGCCGGCTGAGGAGCCGCTGCCGCTCGCGCCGGCAGAGTGCCTGCAGATTGTGCAGCGCACCAGGCGGCGTGGAAGCAGGCACCGGCTGCGTCCGCCCGCGTGACGAGGCCCGTACGCGCTCGGTCGGATTCGCACCGAATCCGCCGGCGACCGGTGAGACGTTTTTGATAAATCGCTTCTGCCGGAGCAGGTTGGAACGATTCCGGAATTCTTGACATCGCGTGGATCGAGCCTTGATGCCGAACTTGGCACGCCTCGTGCAGATGCCCAGGGGCTCGTCAACGATGACGAGCCCTATCCGTCGGCAAAGCCGCTGACCCGAGTCCCCCACGGAACGCAGATCCTGCGTTCGATGGATGTGCTTGGTCGGCGGTTTTTTCTTTGGCGGGTGTCCATGATTTCGAGGGTTTCGGGTTCGATGACTGACGGTGTCCGCAACAACCGCCGTGACCTCCTGAAGGGTGCCGCCGCGACGCTGTCCCTCGCGGCACTGGCCCGCACCGCCCTGCCGGGAGGCGCCTTCGCGCAGGGCGCCGGCCCCGAAGTGAAGGGGGCGAAGCTCGGGTTCATCGCACTCACCGACGCGAGTCCGCTCTTCGTCGCCAAGGAGAAGGGCTTCTTTGCCAAGCACGGCATGCCCGATGTCGAGGTGCTCAAGCAGGCGAGCTGGGGCACCACCCGCGATAACCTGGTGCTCGGATCGGAAGGCAACGGCATCGACGGCGCCCACATCCTCTCGCCAATGCCCTACCTGATCTCGGCCGGCCGCGTGACGCAGAACAACGTCCCCGTGCCGATGCAGATCCTGGCCCGGCTCAACACCAATGGCCAGTGCATCTCGGTGGCCAAGGAATATCTCGACCAGAAGGTCGCCCTCGATGCGAAGGTCTTCAAGGCCGCCATCGAGAAGAAGAAGGCCGCCGGCAAGTCGGTGAAAGCCGCCATGACCTTCCCGGGCGGCACCCACGACCTGTGGATTCGCTACTGGATGGCGGCCGGCGGCATCGACCCGGACAAGGACATCGAGACTATCGTGGTGCCGCCGCCCCAGATGGTGGCGAACATGAAGGTCGGCACGATGGACTGCTTCTGCGTCGGTGAGCCGTGGAACGCGCAGCTCGTGCAGCAGGGCCTTGGCTACACCGCGCTGACCACCGGCGAATTGTGGAAGGACCACCCCGAGAAGGCCTTCGCCATGCGGTCCTCCTTCACGGAGAAGTACCCGAACGCCACCAAGGCGCTTCTGATGGCGGTGCTGGAGGCGCAGCAATGGTGCGACACCCCCGCGAACAAGGATGAGGTCGCCGCCATCGCGGCCAAGCGCCAGTGGATGAACGTCCCGGTCTCGGACGTCGCCGGCCGCATGAAGGGCACGATCGATTACGGCGACGGCCGCGTGGTCGAGAACAGCCCCTTCGTGATGAAGTTCTGGGCCGACAACGCCTCGTATCCTTACCAGTCCCACGACCTCTGGTTCCTGACCGAGGACATCCGCTGGGGCAAGTTCGACGCGCAGACCGACACCAAGGCCCTCATCGCCAAGGTGAACCGGGAGGATCTCTGGCGCGAGGCCGCGAAAGCCCTCGGCGTCAGCGCGATCCCGAGCTCCACGTCGCGTGGAAAAGAGACCTTCTTCGACGGCAAGGTCTTCGATCCCGCAGATCCCGCCGCCTACCTGTCCAGCCTCGGCATCAAGAGGATCGCGTGATGGCCAATACCTCCACCATCGCCGCCGCCCCCATCGCCGCGAAAGCGGCGGCCAAGGCGGACGCCAAGCCCAAGCGGGCGCCCCGGATCACGATGGCGACCCTGAACACCATCGCAAAAAATCTGATCCCGCCCGTGGTGGTGCTGATCGCCTTCCTGGTGATCTGGGAATTGCTGTGCTCGCGCCCGGGTGCCGGCCTGCCACCGCCCTCGCGTGTGGTCACCGAGGCCTGGGACATCATCGCCCACCCGTTCTACGACAACGGCGGCACCGACAAGGGATTGTTCTGGCACATCTCCGCCAGCATCCAGCGGGTCGCCCTCGGCTTCGCCCTGGCGACCATCGTGGGCATCCTCACCGGCACCCTGATCGGCCAGTCCGAATGGGCCATGCGCGGCCTCGACCCGATCTTCCAGATCCTGCGCACCATTCCGCCGCTGGCCTGGCTGCCGCTGTCGCTCGCCGCCTTCCGCGACGGCCAGCCCTCCGCGATCTTCGTGATCTTCATCACGTCGATCTGGCCGATCATCATCAACACGGCGGTGGGCATCCGCAACATCCCGCAGGATTACCGCAACGTGGCGGCGGTGCTGCGCCTCAACCCGCTGGAATTCTTCGCCAAGATCATGCTGCCCTCGGCAGCTCCCTACATCTTCACGGGCCTGCGCATCGGCATCGGCCTGTCGTGGCTCGCCATCGTGGCAGCCGAGATGCTCATCGGCGGCGTCGGCATCGGCTTCTTCATCTGGGACGCGTGGAACTCCTCCCACATCTCCGAGATCATCGTCGCCCTCGTCTATGTCGGCATCATCGGCTTCATCCTCGACCGCTTCGTCGCCTTCGTCGGCACCCTCGTCACCCGCGGCACCGCGACGGCCTGAGGATCATTCCATGACGTATCTCAGCATCGAGAATATCGGCATCTCCTTCACCCGTTCGGGCCGCACCAATGAGGTGCTGCGCGACGTCAGCGTGAAGATCGACAAGGGCGAGTTCGTCTCGCTGATCGGGCATTCGGGCTGCGGCAAGTCGACGGTGCTCAACATCGTCGCCGGCCTGCTCAAGGCCTCCACCGGCGGCGTCCTCCTCGAGGACAAGGAGGTCAACAGCCCCGGCCCCGACCGGGCCGTGGTGTTCCAGAACCACTCGCTGCTGCCCTGGCTGACGGTGCGCGAGAACGTGGCGCTCGCCGTCGACAAGGTCTTCAAGGGCAAGAAGTCGAAGGCCGAGCGCAACGCCTGGATCGACCACAACCTGTCGCTGGTGAACATGATCCACGCGGCCGACCGGCGCCCGAGCGAGATTTCGGGCGGCATGAAGCAGCGCGTCGGCATCGCCCGGGCGCTGGCCATGGAACCGAAGGTCCTGCTCCTCGACGAGCCCTTCGGGGCGCTCGATGCGCTCACCCGCGCCCATCTCCAGGACTCGCTCATGGATATCCATGCGCGGCTGAAGAACGCCGTGATCATGATCACCCACGACGTCGACGAGGCAGTGCTGCTCTCGGACCGCATCGTGATGATGACCAACGGCCCCTCGGCCACGGTGGGCGAGATCCTGACTGTCGACCTCGAGCGGCCGCGCCGCCGCCTCGATCTCGTGGAGGACGCGACCTACACCCACGCCCGCGCCGAGGTGCTGGAGTTCCTCTACGCGCGCCACGCCAAGCCCGCTATCGCGGCCTGACGGGCGGATCGCGAGCCATGCGGGAACGGTTGGTGGTCATCGGCAACGGCATGGCGTCGCTGCGCTTTCTGGAACGCCTCACAGAGCGGGCGCCGGGCCGGTACGACGTCACCGTCGTCGGGGCCGAGCCACAGGCGGCCTACAACCGCGTCCTGCTCTCCTCGCTGCTCGGCGGCGAGGTGGACGAGGCCGGCTGCGCCTTCCGAGGCCTCGACTGGTACGAGGGCCACGGCATTCGTCTCATCACCGGCGCGCCGGTCACCGAGATCGACCGCGAGAACGCCCTCGTGATGGTGGGGCAGACCCATGTCCTGCCTTTCGACAAGCTCGTGCTCGCGGTCGGCTCCCTGCCGATCCGGCTGGCCAAGCCCGGCATGGACCTGCCCGGCGTGCTGACCTTCCGCGATCTCGCGGACGTTGCCGCCATCCGCAGGGCGGCCGTCGCGCAGGCCCGCGCCATCGTGATCGGTGGCGGGCTTCTCGGCCTCGAAGCCGCCGTCGGACTCGCGCGCCTCGGCGTCGACACCACGCTCCTGCACGTCATGGACCGGCTGATGGAACGCCAGCTCGACCACGCCGCCGCCGGCCTCGTGAAGCGCGCCATGGAGGCGCGCGGCGTGAAGGTGCTGCTCAAGGCCGACACCGCGTCGGTCGAGGGGGAGGGCCGGGTCGAGCGCCTGGTCCTGTCCGACGGCACCGTGCTGCCGGCCGATCTCGTCGTGATGTCGGTGGGGGTGCGCCCCAACGTGGCCCTGGCTCAGAACGCCGGGATCGAGACCGCCCGCGGCATCATGGTCGACGACCGGATGCAATCCTCGGATGCCCGCATCTTCGCACTCGGCGAATGCGCCGAGCACCGGGGTCAGGTCTACGGCCTCGTGGAGCCGGCCTACGAGCAGGCCGAGACCCTGAGCCGCCACCTCGTCGGCGAGGAGGCGGCCTATCTGGGCACGTCGCTGGCCACCAGTCTCAAGGTCTCGGGGCTGCCGGTGTTCTCCGCCGGGCAGATCGAGGCGCCGGAGGGCGCCGAGACCGTGCTGATGTCGGATCCCGGCCTCGGCCTCTACCGCAAGCTTATCGTGGCCGAGGACCGGCTCCTCGGCGCGGTCTTCGTCGGCGACATCGCTGAGCAGGGCTGGTGCAAGGAGCTGATCCGCACCGGCGCCTCGATCGCCGACCATCGCGACGATCTCATGTTCGGGCGCACCGCGCCCGCATCCCAACCCCTCGCAGCGTGAGGAGGCCCTGATGGCTGACGCATTCAACGCCGAGCAGACGCGCTACCTCGAAGGCTTCGCCTCCGGCATCGCCGCGGCCCGGATGACCGGCGGCCTCGCAGCCGGGCAGGGGGCTTCGGCCCCGCCCGCCGAGCCGACCGGTCCCGACGCGATCCACATCAAGGCACAGGACGCCACCATCAAGGCCGGCGGCAAGCTGTGCGAGCAGGAGAAGTGGAAGCGGGCGGAGAACCCCTTCGACGGCCACAATCGCCTCATTGCCGAAGCGTCGACGGGCAAGGCCCCGAAGCCGGAGGATAATTTCCGCTGGCGCTACCATGGCCTGTTCTGGGTCGCTCCGGCCCAGAACTCCTACATGTGCCGCCTCCGCATCCCCAACGGCATCGTGCAGCACTGGCAGTTCGCCGGCATCGCCGATCTGGCCGACGCGCATGGCGGCGGCTATGCCCATGTCACCACCCGCGCCAACCTGCAGGTCCGCGAGATCACGCCCGAGCACGGCCAGCCCTTCCTCGACGGGCTGATCGACCTCGGCCTCACCGCGCGGGGGGCCGGTGCCGACAACATCCGCAACGTCACCGGCTCGCCGGTGGCCGGCATCGACGCGCAGGAATTGCTCGACACCCGCCCCCTCGCCAAGTCCTGGCACAATCACATCCTCAACGACCGCTCGCTGTTCGGTCTGCCGCGCAAGTTCAACGTCGCCTTCGACGGCGGCGGCGTGATGCCGGTGCTGGAAGAGACCAACGACATCGGCTTCCAGGCCGTGCGGGTGCTGGAGGGTGCGAGCGTCGCGCCGGGCATCTGGATGCGCCTCGTGCTGGGCGGCATCTCGGGGCACCGGGACCTGGCCCGTGACACCGGCGTGGTTCTCAGGCCGGAGGATTGCAACAAGGTCGCCGACGCCATCCTGCGCGTCTTCATCCAGAACGGCGACCGGACCAACCGCAACAAGAGCCGGATGAAGTATGTCCTCGACGCCTGGGGCTTCGACAAGTACCTCGCGGCCGTCGAGGCGGTGCTGGGCACCAAGCTCGACCGGGTCGACCCGGTCCACATCGCCCCGCGCGGGCCGATGGACCGCTTCGCCCATGTGGGCGTCCACCCGCAGGTGCAGCCCGGTCTGAGCTGGATCGGCGTGATCCTGCCCGTCGGCAAACTCACCACCGACCAGATGCGGGATCTGGCCAGGATCGCCGTGGAATGCGGCGACGGCGCCATCCGCATGACCGTCTGGCAGAATTTTTTGTTTTCCGGGGTTCCGGATGCGAAGATCGCGGAAGTGCAGGAGCGCGTCGCCGCGCTTGGGCTCACCACCGAGGCCTCGAGCATCCGCGCCGGACTGGTCGCCTGCACCGGTAGTCGCGGCTGCAAGTTCGCCGCCTCCGACACCAAGGGCCACGCCCTCGTCATCGCCGACTATATCGAGGCGAACCTGAAGGAGCTCGACGTTCCGGTGAACGTCCATCTCACCGGGTGCCATCACTCTTGCGCCCAGCACTACATCGGCGACATCGGTCTCATCGGCGCCAAGGTCGTGGTCTCGGAGGAGGGCGACACCGTCGAAGGCTACGACATCGTGGTCGGCGGTGGCTTCGGCGACAGCCCAAAGATCGGCACCGAGATCTGGAAGGCCGTGAAGGCCGAAGATTGCCCGACCCGGATCGAGGCGCTGCTGCGCAGCTATCTCGCCCGGCGCAACGGCCCGGAGGAGAGCTTCCAGGCCTTCACCGCCCGCACCGGCCCCGAGTCGCTGCGCCACATCGCCGAAGAGCAACCCGTCCTGAAGGCCGCCGCATGAGCGAGCACGTCACCCCCCCGCTGGTCCTCATTCCCGAGACCGCCCCGTTCGACCCGGACCAGCGTGCCTGGCTCTCGGGCTACTTCGCAGCACTCCTCGGCCCTGCCGTGGAGGGAGCCACCGCACTTGCCTCCGGCGAGATGCCCGGCGGTGGCCAGACGCTGGCCGACAACGACGACGCGCCCTGGCACGACCCGTCGATGCCGCTGCCCGACCGGATGGCGCTCGCCCAGGAACGGCCCGAGCCGCAGAAGCTGATGGCCGCCATGGCGCAGCAGGATTGCGGCCAGTGCGGCTACAATTGCGCCGACTACGCCAACGCCATCTTCCTCAAGAACGAGGAGCGCCTGAACCTGTGCCAGCCCGGCGGCAAGGACACGCTCCGGATGCTGAAGAAGCTCGAGGAGGAATTCGGGGCCGCCGGCGGGGCCGCCCCGAAGAAGGCCGAGGGCACCGCCCCCAAAGCGGCGCCCGAACTCGGGCCGCTGGGCTTCTGCCGCGAGAACCCCGTGGAGGCGACCTTCGTGTCGCGCACCCGGCTCAATGCGCCGGGCGGCGAGAAGGAGACCTGGCACGTCGAGATCGATCTCACCGGTACGCCCATCGACTACGTGGTCGGCGATTCGCTGGGCCTGTTCCCCGCCAACGCCCCGGCCCTGGTCGATGCGGTCATCGCCGAACTCGGGGCCCGCCCCGAGCGCAAGATCGGCCGCAAGACCCTGCGGGATTGCCTGCTCACCGACTACGCCCTCGGTGGCGCGCCGGACGGGCTCTATCAGCTTCTCTCGCTCCTGACCTCGGGCGAAGCCCGCAAGAAGGCCCAGGCGCTCGCCGCCGGCGAGGACCCGGACGGCGACGCCGCCCATCTCGACGTGCTCGGTGCGCTCCACAAGTTCCCCGGTGCGCGGCCCGACGCCGAGGTGTTCCTGGAGGCGCTGGACGAGCTGCAGCCGCGGCTCTACTCGATCTCGTCGTCGCCGAAAGCCGATCCGGGCCGGGTCTCGCTCACCGTCGACGCGGTGCGCTACAGTCACCGCTCGCGCCTGCGCCTCGGTGTCGCCTCGACCCATCTCGGCGAGCGCATCCCCGAGGGGATGAAGGTCAGGGTCTACCTCCAGAAGGCCCACGGGTTCGCCCTGCCGGAGGACCTGTCGCAGGACGTCATCATGGTCGGTCCCGGCACCGGCATCGCGCCGTTCCGCGCGTTCCTGCGCGAACGCGACGCCACCGCGGCGCCGGGGCGCAATTGGTTGTTCTACGGTCACCAGCGCCAAGCCAGCGACTTCTTCTACAAGGACGAGCTCAACGCCCTGAAGGACCGGAAGGTGCTGACCCGTTTGTCGCTGGCCTGGTCCCGCGACGGCACCGAGAAGACCTACGTCCAGGACCGCATGCGCGAGACCGGCGCGGAGCTGTGGACTTGGCTCGAGGGCGGCGCGCATTTCTACGTCTGCGGGGATGCCAAGCGCATGGCCAAGGACGTCGAGCGGGCGATCATCGACGTCGCTGGCCAATACGGGGGGAAGAACCCCGACGAGGCCGTGGCGTACCTCGCCCACCTCAAGAAGACCGGGCGGTATCAGGCCGACGTGTACTAGCACGCCATCTCAGCCTTCCCCCCGGTGCGGGGGAGGGCGGCCCGCGCATGCGGGTCGGGAGAGGGGGGGGTGGGCTTTCGCCTCGGCCCGACTCTTGCTGCAAACGGCACCATCAAAAATACGCCGAGGATCCTGCCATGAACGCGCACGTCCAGGCGCCGCCCGCTCCCGTGAAGACCACCTGCCCCTATTGCGGTGTCGGCTGCGGCGTGCTTGCCACGCCGGACGGGCAGGGCGGCGCGGACATTGCCGGCGACACCGGACACCCGGCGAATTTCGGCCGCCTCTGCTCCAAGGGCTCGGCGCTCGGCGAGACGCTCTCCCTCGACAATCGCCTGCTGTACCCGCAGGTGGACGGCATCCGCGCGAGCTGGGAATCCGCCCTCGGCACGGTCGCGGGATCTTTGCGCAGGATCGCCGAGCAGCACGGGCCGGATTCGATCGCGTTCTATCTCTCGGGCCAGCTGCTCACGGAAGATTACTACGTCGCCAACAAGCTCGCGAAGGGTTTCCTCGGCACCCCGCACGTCGACACCAACTCGCGCCTTTGCATGTCGAGCGCGGTGGCGGCCCACCGGCGCGCCTTCGGCTCGGACACCGTGCCGGGCTGCTACGAGGACCTCGACGAGGCCGACCTCATCGTCCTGGTCGGCTCGAACACCGCCTGGTGCCACCCGATCCTGTTCCGCCGCATGGTGGATGCCCGCGCCAAGCGCGGCACCAAGCTGGTGGTGATCGACCCCCGCCGCACCCAGACGGGCGAGGAGGCCGACCTCTTCCTCGGGCTGAAGCCCGGCACCGACACGGCGCTGTTTTCCGGCCTGCTGGTCCATCTCGCCAGCACCGGCTCCCTCGATTACCGCTTCGTCCTCGACCATACGACGGGCCTCGACGGCACCCTGGAGCGGGCGCGCGCCATCGCGCCGACGGTGGCCGCCACTGCGGCCGCCACCGGCCTGTCCGAGACCGACGTAGCGCGCTTCTTCGAGCTGTTCGCCCGCACGAAGCGGGTCGTCACCGCCTTCTCGCAGGGGGTGAACCAGTCGGCGCAGGGCACCGACAAGGGCAACGCGATCATCAACTGCCATCTCGCCACCGGCCGCATCGGCCTGCCCGGCGCCGGCCCGTTCTCCCTCACCGGCCAGCCCAATGCCATGGGCGGGCGCGAGGTCGGGGGCCTCGCCAACATGCTGGCCGCCCACATGCACTTCACCCCCGAGGAGGTGGACCGGGTCCGCCGCTTCTGGTCGGCCCCCAACATCATCACGGGCGAGGGCATGAAGGCGGTCGCCCTGTTCGAGGCGATCGAGCGCGGCAAGATCAAGGCCCTGTGGGTGATGGGCACCAACCCCATCGTGTCGATGCCGCGCGCCGACCTCATCCGCGAAAGCCTGAAGTCCCTCGACCTCTACGTCGTCTCGGAAGCGGTGGCCGACAGCGACAGCGCACGGGCGACGGGGAAGAAGACCGTGCTGCTGCCCGCCCTCGCCTGGGGCGAGAAGGACGGTACGGTGACGAATTCGGAGCGTCGGATTTCGCGCCAGCGCAGCTTCCTGAAAGCCCCCGGCGAGGCTCGGGCCGATTGGCAGATCGTCTGCGACGTCGCCAAGCGCCTCGGCCACGCGCAGGCCTTCGCCTATTCGGGGGCCGCGGCGATCTTCCGCGAGCATGCCAGCCTTTCGGCCTTCGAGAACAACGGCAGCCGGGATTTCGACATCGGAGCCCTGAGCGACCTGGCCGATACCGCCTATGCGGCCGCGTCGCCGCTGCAATGGCCGCTGCCGAAGCGCGGCAAGGCCCGCGCCCGACTCTTCGCCGACGGCCAGTTCTACACCTTCGACAAGCGCGCCCGGTTCGTCGCCGTTCAGCCCCCGGCCCTCGCACAGGCGGTGAGCGAAGATTACCCCCTCGTCCTCAACACCGGCCGCGTGCGCGATCACTGGCATACCATGACCCGCACGGGGAAGAGCCAGCGCCTCTCGGCCCATCGCTCGCTGCCCTTCGTGGAGATCCACCCCGACGATGCCGTGCCACTCGGGCTGAGGGAGGGCGACCTCGCCCGGATCGCCACGCCGCACGGCACCGTGACCCTGGAGACGATGATCACCGACGCCGTGCGGTCGGGCAACCTGTTCGCGACCTTCCACTGGAGCGCCGCCACCGCCTCGGATGCCCGCGTCGGCGCCCTGGTACGGGGCATTCCCGATCCGGTCTCCGGCCAGCCGGAACTGAAGGCGACACCGGCCGGCATCGCGCTGGTGCCCTACCGCAACCGCGGCTTCCTGCTGACCCGCGGGGAGCAGGCGCTGCCCGAGGGCTGGTGGTGGGCCCGAGCCACGATTGCGGGCGGCTCGGGGTTGCAATTCGCCACGCAGGAAAGTTCGCGCGCCGTGGCGCTGATGATGCGGGGCCTGTTCCAGGGCCACGAGCTCGCCGAATATGCCGACCATGCGCGCGGGCGCTACCGCTGCGCCGTCTACGAGGCCGGGCGCCTCGTCGCCTGCCTCGCCCTCGCGCCCGCCGAGGCCCGTCCGAGTTGGGAGGAGGCCAAGGCCCTTTTCGCGGAGACCGAACCGGACCCTGCCGCCCGACGCTCCCTCCTGTCGGGACGCGCCGAGACCGCCTCGGCCGGCCCGACCGTCTGTGCCTGTCACGGCGTCGGGCTCGACGTCATCGCCGGGGTCATCGCGGCGGGGGCGGGCACCGTGGAGGCCGTGGGCGCAGCCTGCAAGGCCGGCACGAATTGCGGCTCGTGCATCCCCGAGATCCGCAAGCTGCTGCCCGAGGCGCTTGCGCGCAACGCCGCATAGGCTCACTTTCGGCCGAATCGACACCCATCTCCGAGCCTCATGAGCACGCCCCGTATTCCCCGTGAAACCCGGCCCGCCGGTAATGAATCGACTCGCGGCGGCAGCCCTGCCGGCCTGGAGCCGCTTGCGGTGCTGCCGGTCTTCGTGCCGCTTCAGGGCAAGCGGGCCGTGCTGGCCGGCTCGAACGGGGGTGCGCCCTGGAAGGTGAAGCTGCTCGCCGCCGCCGGGGCCCACGTGGACGTCTATGCGCCGGAGCCGAGCGACGAGCTGCGCGCCGTGCCAGGCGAGATCGTCGCGGGCTCCGTGACCCTGCATGAGCGCCCATGGCATCCGGACGACCTCGCTGGGTCCGCTTTCTGCATCGGCGCCATGGAGGACGAGGCGGACTGTGTCGCCTTCGTCACCGCCGCCCGGAAGACCGGCGCCATCGTCAACGCAGTCGACCGGCCACATCTCTGCGACGTGAAGTTCGGCGCCATCGTCAACCGCTCGCCCATGGTGGTGGGCATCTCCACGGAGGGTGCCGCCCCGGTCTTCGGCCAGACTGTGCGCGCTCGGATCGAGGGCATGCTGCCGCGCGGGTTCAAGGCCTGGATCGGCGCCGCCCGCGACTGGCGCGAGGAGGTGACGAGCCGCTTCCATGGCTTCTCGGACCGCCGCGCTTTCTGGGAGCGCTTTACCGATCGCGCCTTCGCGGAGCCCGATCGCACGCCGACCGCAACCGATCTCGCCGAGTTGCTGGGCGAGACCGAGGCCGCGCCGAAGGGTGGCGCGGTAACCCTGGTGGGCGCCGGACCCGGCGATGCTGAACTCCTCACCCTCAAGGCGCTGCGCGCGCTGCGCAACGCCGACGTGATCCTCTACGACGATCTCGTGGCGCCTGAGATCCTCGACTATGCCCGCCGCGAGGCCCGCACCATGCTGGTGGGCAAGACCGGGCATGGCCCCTCCTGCCGCCAGGACGACATCAACGCGCTGATGGTGCAGTTGGCCAAATCCGGCAAACAGGTGGTACGCCTGAAATCCGGCGACCCTCTGGTGTTCGGGCGGGCCGGCGAAGAGATCGATGCCTGCCGCGCCGCCGGCATTCCCGTCAGCGTGGTGCCGGGCATCTCGGCCGCGCAGGGGGCCGCGGCTTCCCTCTGCGTCTCGCTGACGAACCGCGACGCGGCGCGGCGCCTGCAATACGTCACCGGACATGACCGGCGCGGGGCGCTGCCCGAGGATCTGAACTGGGGTGCACTCGCCGATCCGAGCGTCACCACCGTAGTCTACATGCCGAAGAAGACGCTGGGTGTCCTGCTGGAGCGGGCGATCGCCGAGGGGCTCGCACCGACGACCCCGGCCCTCCTCGTCTTCAACGCCACCCGTCCGAACCAGCAGGTGGTGGAAGCCAGCGCGGCCGACCTCGCCGACCGGGTCGAGGCCTCGGGCCATGAAGGGCCAGCCCTGCTCATGGTTGGCGAGGCCCTGCGGCGGATGGGTGCGGCGGCAGCGATCGCCGCGATCGAACCGGGCAAGCTCGCGATCTGAGGACAGGCAGTCCGCAAGCCAGCGGTCCGAATGTCCGGCGACGGTTTGGTAGATTGCCCGGGGGCGGCGCCTGTGGTCTGAAGCCGCCATCTCCCTCGACTGCAAGGCCGTCCCATGCGTCGCACGCTCCTGCCCCTCCTCGCCTTCGTGGTCGGCCTCGTAGGGCTCTGCGTCGCTGCCTTCGTGGTCTTGGCGCCGCGGACCCAGGAGGCCGGGACGAGCAGCGTCGGCGGCCCCTTCACCCTGACCAACCAGGACGGGCAGCGCGTCACCGAGCGTGACTATGCGGGCCGGACGCACCTCGTGTTCTTCGGCTTCACCCACTGTCCGGACGTGTGCCCGACGACGCTGCAGCAGATCGGCGACGTGCTCCAGGCCCTCGGGCCGAAGGGGAAAGACACTCGCGCCCTGTTCATCGCCGTCGACCCCGAGCGCGATACCCCGGAGGCCTTGAAGACCTACCTGGCGAGCTTCGATCCGCGCATCGTCGGCCTGACCGGCTTGCCCGAGGAGGTGAACGCGGCGGTGAAGGCCTACCGGGCCTATGTCCGCAAGGTGCCGACCAAGGATGGCGACTACACCATGGAGCACACCGCCCTCGTCTACGTGATGAATGGCCAGAACCGCTTCCTTAACGCCCTCAATCTCGCCCGCCCACCCCAGGAGGCAGCGGCCGAACTCGCCAAGATGCTGTGAGCGCCTTGGCCTCACGCTGACGCGGAACGGCGCACGCGCCGGCCTTCTCTCTCTGCCCCGGAGCGACCATGACCGTCCTGTCGGCCTTCCCGATCACCCCCTCGAACGCCGATGGCCAAGTCGACCTCGGTGCCCTGCGGACCATCCTGCAGCCCCTGGTGGAGGCGGGCGTCGGCTCGATCGGCCTTCTCGGCAGCACCGGCACCTATCCCTTCCTGGCGCGCCACCAGCGCCGCCGGGCCGTGGAGGCTGCCGTCGAGGCGGTGGCGGGCCGGGTGCCGCTCCTCGTCGGGGTCGGCGCCCTGCGCACCGACGAGGCGGTGCGGATGGCCCAGGACGCGAAGGGTGCCGGAGCCCAGGCCGGCCTCCTCGCGGCCATGTCCTATACGCCCCTGACCGAGGACGAGGTCTTCGAGCATTGTGCGACCGTGGCGCGGGAGTCCGGCCTGCCGCTCTGCCTCTACGACAATCCGGGTACCACCCATTTCCGGTTCACCCCGGAACTCGTCGGCCGCCTCGCCCGTGTTCCGGGCATCGTCGCGGTGAAGAGCCCGTCCCCCGAGCCGGAAGCCGCGGCGGAACACGTTCGGGTGCTGCGCGCCGCGGTGCCGGCCGAATTCACCCTCGGTTACAGCGGCGACTGGAACGCGGTCGAGGCGCTGCTGGCAGGCGGCGAGGCCTGGTACAGCGTCTTTGCCGGGCTGTTCCCGAGGTCCGCTCTGGCGATCACCCGCGCGGTCGAGGTCGGGGATGCGGCCGAGGCGCGACGCCTCAACGCCCGGCTGGCACCGCTCTGGGAGCTGTTCCGGACGTTTTCGAGCCTGCGGGTCGCTTATGCCTGTGCCGATCTTCTCGGACTCTGCCGAGCGGAGCCGCCGCGCCCGATCCTCCCCGTGACCGAGGAGGTCCGGCGGCGGATCGCGGACACGCTGGCGACACTCGAGCTGAGCTGACCGCGCTCCTCTTCAACGCGGATGCAGGGCACCGGAGCGGGAGGTGCGGGCGAGGCCGTGCTCGGTCTTGTTCCAGCGATTCGGCGCGCGGATGAGTTCGATCAGGCCCGCCCAGGCGGCGAGGCTGACGAGCAGGAAGTACACCGGCATCCAGGGCACGACCGCCAGGAGGTCGAACCACTCGCGTCGGACGCAGCCGAGGGCGGCGGGCAGCAGCATGGCCAGCAATCCGGCGATGAACAGCGTCACCGACGCCCCGGCGGGAAGGTTCGCCCAGAAGCCGCCTGGCGCCGGGAATCCGCTCCATACGAACAGCGCGAAGTCGTAGGCCGCCCGGCCCATGAGGAACGGATAGACCAGACCGGAGATCACGGTTCCGGGAACCAGCGCGATGGCGCCGAGCGTACCGAGGATGCCGAGCTGGCGGGCCGTGTCGCGCGGCGCCCGCGCATGGGTGAGGCTGGTCTGCAGGAAGCCCTTCATCCAGCGGGTGCGCTGGTGCAGCCAGGGCCGGAATGCCCGAGGCGCCTCCTCCAGCGTATCGCTGGGCAGGTCCGCCACGTGGTAGCCTGCCCGGGCGAGGCGAATTCCGAGATCGGCATCCTCGGTAACGTTCCACGCATCCCAGCCGTGCAGGCTTCGGAGAATGTCGGTCCGGAAATGGGTCGAGGTGCCTCCGAGCGGAATCGGAATGCACCAGGAGGCGAGGGCCGGAATCAGGACGTCGAACAGCGCCGCATACTCGATGGCGAAGCACTGGGTGAGGCGGCCGTCATCGATGTTGTCGATGACGAGGCGGCCCTGCAGGCAGGCGACCTTGTGGGACGCCTGGGCGAAGCGGGCCGCGGCGGCGCGGAGCTGATTCGGATCGGGCACGTCCTCGGCGTCGTAGACCACCAGGCAGGCTCCGCGCGCCAGCGGAAGAGCGGCGTTGAGGGCACGCGGCTTGGTGCGGGGCAGTCCCCCCGGCACCCGGATGATCTCGAACCGGGCCGGCAGCGCGGCCGCCGCCAGGGCGTCGCCGGTCTCCGTGTCGTCGGCCTCGATCACGAGCTTGATGTCGAGCTTCGCCACCGGGTAATCGAACCGCGCCAGGGCGGCGACGAGGCGCGGCACAACCCGCGCTTCGCGATGGAGTGCCACCAGTACAGTGTAGACCGGCAATGCCGTATCCGGCAGCCGCGCCTCGGGGACCGGATCGGGCTCGACGGCGGCGGCGGCGATGCGGAACGTCACCATGACGAGAAAGCCGAGCTGCACTACGGTCCAGGTGCCGATCAGGATCGCGCCGGGGATGAACTCGGCTCCGAGATACGCCGCCCCGAACATCAGCCCCACGAGGGCGAGGCGCGGCCCCTGCGTCCCGGACTCGAAGGCCCAGTCGGGACGATGCCGCTGGAGGCTGTCGGCGGCGTAGGTCGCGATCCCGGTGGGGTTGGCGGCAAAGACCGCATCGCGCAGGGCACGCGGCGTCGTGATGGCATAGCCTTCGCCGTCGGCGGTGCCATCGCATAGGAGCGCCGCGATGGCGGGTCCGCGCGGCGCGCGCACGAAGGCTGCCGGCCCTGGCCACGCCAGGGGGGCGAGGCCAGCCACGAGGCTGTCGGGATAGCAGGTCCCATCCCCGAGCCGCAGGAGGTCGCCGACGAGGAACGGAACGCCGAGGGCCAGGGCGAGCCGGCGGTAATAGGTCTCTTCGCCGATCAGGTCCGCGTGGATCAGCGCGGTGGCGGCGTCGGTGCCGCAGGCCCGAGCCAGGGCGGCGGCCTCGGCCAGGCGTTCCGGGTCAAATCCCTGCCGGGCCAGGAACGCGATCTCCGGCGGAAGCGCAGCATTCCCGCCGCCGGGAGCGCTGAAGCCGAGCAGCGACACCACGCGCGACCTCCCGAGAGCCCGAGGATGTGCTAGGGAGACGCGGTGAGCCAGACCGCATCCACGCACAACTCGTGCGCCATATTTACAACTTCCGCGCGCGATGACCGGAAGGCAAGGCGTCGGCGGAGCCGAGTCACTGCTTTCATCCTGGGTGCAGCGCTGATCTGCGGCGGGAACGCCCCGACCGCACGAGCCGACGGCGTCTCGATCCCGAACTTCTGGAACCCGCGCTCACGCCAGGAACGGATGGAATCACAGCCGGGTACGCGCACGGTCCGCTTCCTCACCGACGACGACTTCCCGCCGCTGCATTTCGCCGGACCGGACGGCTCTCCCACCGGCTTCGTCGTGGAACTCGCCCGGGCCGTCTGCGAGCGGCTCGCGATGTCCTGCACGGTCCAGGCCCGCCGCTTCGACACCCTCCTCGACGCCCTGGCCGACCGGCAGGGGGACGTCGTCGCCGCCGCGATCCCACTGACTCCGACCCTGCGCGCGCGCTTCCTTGCCACCCGTCCGTACTTCCGCTGGCCGGCCCGCTTCGTCGCGCGCACCGACAAGGGCCTGCCGGTTCCCTCCGCCGCGGCCCTGGCCGAGAAGAGCGTCGGCGTGGTCGGCGGCAGCGCACACGCGGCCTACCTGACGGCCTTTTTCCCCAAGGCGGCCGCGAAGCCCTTCACCGACCTCGCCACCGCCGAGGCGGCTCTGCGTCGGGGCGAGGTCGACTACGTTTTCGCCGACGGGCTCAACCTCGCCCTCTGGATCGGCGGCGTCGAAGCCGCGGGCTGCTGCGCCTTCCTAGGCGGCGACTACCTCGAGAACCGCTATTTCGGTGAGGGCATCGGCCTCGTCACCCGCTCCGACGACCCCGTCCTGTCCCGGGCGCTGGACGACGCGCTGCAGCGACTGTGGGACGAAGGCAAGTATGCGGAGCTGTATCTGCGGTTCTTCCCGGTGAGCCCGTTTTAGGCATCCAGGGCGCGTCATTCGTTTGCAGGCGGCGTACGGAATATCCCCATGCGACTTCCCTCGCCGTTCCGTCATGCTGGCTCGTCGCCTGGGCGGCAGTCCGGACCCGGTTGCTCACAGTAGGCTGGCGCATCCGCCCTGCGCAGCCGGATGGTTCAGCTGAGCCGGCCTGACGAGAGTGCAACGATATCCTCAGCGCCTCGTCCGTGAGCCTCAGTCGCGCAGCCGCCCCGCCCCGGCCGCGACGCCGAGGAGGAGGACGGCTACCGCGAGGAAAGCCCAGGTCAGGCTGGTCGCGTGGGCCAGGATTCCGATGGCGGCCGGGCCGGCGAGCACGCCGGCATAGCCCAGGGTGGTCACAGCGGGAATCGCCAGGGCGGCGGGCATCGAGGCTTGCCGCCCGGCGGCGGTGAACAGCACCGGCACGATGTTGGCGCACCCCGCCCCCACTAGGGCATAGCCCAGGAGCGTCACCGGCCAGAGCGGCACGGTCGTCACCAGGACGAGCCCGGCGGCTGCCAGCAGGGCGCCCAGGACCACGATTCGGCGGCGGCCGAGCCGGTGCACGAGACCGTCGCCGGTGAGCCGGCCGAGGGTCATGGTCAACGAGAAGGCCGCGTAGCCGAGGCCGGCCTGGGCTGGCGCAAGGCCCCGCTCCTGGATCAGGAAGATGCCGCTCCAGTCCAAGGCCGACCCCTCCGTGAGAAAGACCACGAAGCACAGGAGGCCGATCACCAGCACCGGGCCGCGCGGCACCGCGAAGGCCGGGCCGCGTGATCCGCCTTCGCTGGGCAGAAGTCCCGGCAGGGCGGCAAGGAAGGCAACCGCGATGCCGGCGACCACCGCCAGGGTCGCGGCCGGCGGTGTCAGGCCGAGGCTCAGGAGGGCGCTGAAGCCGGCGGCGCCCACGATGCAGCCGAGGCTGTAGAGCCCGTGGAAGCCCGACATCATCGGCCGCCCGGCGCGGCGCTCCACCACCACCGCTTGAAGATTCATCAGGCAATCGAGCAGGCCGAGCCCGATCCCGAGCCCAATCAAGGCGACGGCGAGGACCGCGAGATCTGTGGCGCGGGACAACGCCAACAGCGCCGAACCGGTGGTGACGACGGCGAGCGTCAGAACCGGGCGGACACCGAAGCTTTGTGCGAGAGCGCCTGCCATCGGCATCGTGGCGAGGGAGCCGATGCCGAGACAGAGGAGAAGCATCCCGAGGGTCGCGTCGTCCAGGCCGGCCCCGGCCTTCACGAGGGGGACCAGAGGCGCCCAGGCCGCAACCCCGAACCCCACGATGAGGAACAGCAGGCGGGTGGCACGAATTTCGGGGGCGCCGTTCATCCGCATATGCGGACGGGCGATCGCGGATCGGGGGTTCGACGTCATGAAGCCTTGGGGGCTGGGCAGCCTGAGCGCATCGTGATGCGAGACGACGTTTCGCAGGTCGACGCGGCAAAGGTGTGAAGCCGACCCGCCGTCGAGACGGAGCTAGGATCGTTAGGCTCGGCTGCCGACGCAGATCAGCGACCAAGACCTGAGTCGCCCTGTGTCCGCCCGCGACGCGCGACATAGATGCGGCGAGGCTGAGTCGGATCGAAAGCGCCGGCCTCGGCGCGACCAGAACCCTGCGCGTCGCGAGACCACTCCGCGTTGACCCTCCGGGTCACCCTCCCTACGGTGCCGACCTTCCTGATCATCCTTGCAGAACTGACGCTGTCTCATGTCGTCCCCGTTCCACCTCGACCCGGATCTCATCGCGGCGGCGGCCACCGCGGCCGCCTGGCCCTTCGAGGAGGCGCGCAAGCTCGTGGCGCGGCTGGAGCGTCGTCCGAAATCCGAAATCCTGTTCGAGACCGGCTACGGGCCGTCGGGCCTGCCGCATATCGGCACCTTCGGCGAGGTGGCACGGACCTCCATGGTCCGGCACGCCTTTCGGGTGCTCACCCAGGACAGCGTACCGACGCGGCTGATCGCGTTTTCGGACGACATGGACGGCCTTCGCAAAGTGCCGGACAACGTGCCGAACAAGGAGATGCTGATCGGCGCCCTGAATCAACCGCTGACCCGCGTGCCCGATCCGTTCGGCACCCATGACAGCTTCGGCGCACACAACAACGCCGAGTTGCGCCGCTTCCTCGACGCCTTCGGCTTCGACTATGAATTCCGCTCGGCGACCGAATGCTACAAGGCCGGTCTGTTCGATGCGGCGTTGATGACGGTGCTGGAGCGCTACGAGGCCGTGATGGCGATCATGTTGCCGTCGCTGCGGGCCGAACGCTCAGCGAGCTACTCCCCGTTCCTGCCCATCCACCCGGTGACGGGCGAGGTGATGCAGGTGGCCATCGACGAAGTGCGGGTGAACGCAGGCACCCTGGTGTGGCGTGACCCGAAGACGGGCGAGGCCTACGAGACCTCGGTGACCGGCGGGCATGCCAAGCTGCAGTGGAAGCCCGACTGGGCCATGCGCTGGGTGGCGCTCGGCATCGACTACGAGATGGCCGGCAAGGACCTCATCGATTCGGTGAAGCTTTCAGGCGAGATCGCCCGAGCGCTGGGCGGCGAACCGCCGGAGGGCTTCAACTACGAGCTTTTCCTCGACAAAGACGGCAAGAAAATCTCGAAGTCGAAGGGCAACGGCCTCTCGATCGACGACTGGCTGGTCTACGGTACCGCCGACAGCCTTGCACTGTTCATGTACAACAAGCCCCGCGAGGCCAAGCGTCTGTTCGTGGAGATGATCCCACGTCAGGTCGACGACTACCTCGGCTTCCTCGAAAAGTATCCGGCCCAGGAGGCGGCCCAGAAGCTCGGCAACCCGGTTTGGCACCTGCATGGCGGCCATCCGCCAGCGGCCGAGGCCGTGGGCAAGGGCGGCTCCCTGAACTTCGCCATGCTGCTGAACCTCGCGGCGGTGGCCAACACCGAGGATCCGGCCGTGCTCTGGGGCTTCATCCGTCGCTACGACCCGGAGGTGGGCCCCGAGACCCACCCGGTGCTGAACCGACTCGTCGGCCATGCGCTCGCGTATTTCCGGGATCTGGTGCGACCGGCCAAGACCTACCGGGCCGCGACGGACGCGGAACGGGCCGCCCTGGAGGACCTCTCCGAGACGCTGGCCGCACATGCGGGTTCGGGTGATCCGGAGGGGCTGCAGGCGGTGGTCTACGAGGTCGGCCGCCGACATTTCCCCGACCTGTCGGGCAAGGCCAAGAGCCCGGATGGGCGCCCCGGCGTATCGCAGGCTTGGTTCAGCACGATCTATAACGTGCTGTTCGGAGAGGCACGTGGCCCACGCTTTGGCTCGTTCATCGCCCTCTACGGCGTCACCGAGACCCGGGCGTTGATCGCCACGGCGCTGACAGGAGCCTTCCTGCCCGAAGCACCGGCGGCTTGATGAACCGCCTTGCGCCGGCGCCCCCGGGCGTCTGCGCAGGATAATGTGTGCGGCATGACGTGCGCTTTCGCACAATTGTGCTTGTCTCCGCGGCATCCGAAGGATAAACCGCCATCGCCTGGACAGAAAAAAGGCCGCCCCGGTGAGGGAGCGGCCCGAAGTCTAGGGAGGAAACGCCCAAGAAGGGCACACCGCGGCGACGCCATCGCCGCGGTGCATGGCCACCAAATGCCATCCCGCACCGCACCATGCAATTGTCTCCTTGAGGGAGCGGCTATGCGTGCAGTGCATGAAATCCGCATCCCTTGCGCTAACAGGTCGCTCCAGGGCCAATGTCCGACCGGCCGAGCTGGCTCAGGCTCATGGCCCAGACCCGTTCCTGCAACGCCACGTCCTGGCCCCGGGCGGAGGTCGCCACCGGTTGGCTGCGAACGAAGTAGAGCCCCGTCGTGTCCGCCGTCTCCGGTGCCGTCGCGACATGGATGGACGTCGTAGCTCCTGAAGCCGGATCGGCCATGAAAGGCCGGATCAGGCGCCAGCCGAGGCCGAACCAGCCGCCGGTCCCCGCGGCGAACCCGCTGGCGATGACGCCGGGATGCAGGGCGTTGCTGGTGACACCGGTCCCGGCCAGACGGCACGCGAGGGCGGCACTGAACAGCACATTGCCGAGCTTGGCTTGGGAATAGACCGTGATAGGGCTGTAGCCTTGGGTATGGCCGATGTCATCGAAGGCGATGCGACCGCGCCGATGCGCCGCCGAGGCGACATTGACGATGCGGGCCGGCGCACTGACCTTCAGAAGATCCAGAACTTCGAGGCTGAGCTGCATGTAGGCGAGATGATCGAGCGCCCAGGTGCGCTCGATGCCATCTTCTGTCACGGCGTAGCGGTCGAAGATCGCACCGGCATTGTTCACGAGCACGTCGAGGCGCGGGTATCTTACCCGGACCTCCGCTGCGAGGCGACGGATTTCGGATTGGGACGAGAGGTCGGCCGTGAAGCCGTCGACCTCTCCACGCGATACCTCTTCGCGAAACCGCTTGATGGTCTCACGGACGCGCCCGGCGTCCCGGCCGACGATGCCGACCCGGTACCCAGCCCGGGCGAGGCCGAGCGCCGTTTCGGTGCCGATGCCGGAGGTGGCACCGGTGACGAGAGCGATCCGGTCCGGCATCGGCGCGTACGGACTAGAACACCGCCTGCCCGATGGCGAAGGCGACGATCACGATGATGATGGCCACCACCAGGAACAGACCGAACAGGATGCGGGCCAGGGAGCCGGCGCCCGAGGCAATGCCGGTGAAGCCGAGACCACCCGCGAGCAGGGAGATCACGAAACAGATGAGGGCCCATTTCAAAAGGGTCATGCGCAATACTCCAGCTCGCGAAACCGAGCGATAACCGCCCTGAGCCGCAAGCGTTCCGCCCAAGCTCGGCTGTTTTACGACGGCATCGGAGATGCGGGCGCGCTCGGGCGCCCCTCCGTGCCGTGCCGCTCGAGAAGGATGTGCGCCAGGGCGTGGTAGAGTCCCTCGCGGCAGACTGCCTTCGAGACCGCGTCGGCGATCAGAGCCGCCACCATGAGGGGGATCATCAGGGCATGGTCCTGGGTCATCTCGGTGACGATGACGAAGGCGGTGATCGGCGCCTGCAGAGCCCCGGTGAGGTAGGCGACCATGCCGATCAGGACGAGGGCAGCCACCGGCACCCCCGAGAACCACCCCTGGAAGGCGGCGCCGAGCCCGGCCCCGATGCTGAGGGAGGGGGCGAACAGCCCGCCGGGTATACCGCTGATCGCCGAGAACAGGGTCGCCAGGAACTTCAGCGGGGCGAAATCGACGTGGCTCGCCGCGGTGCCGTGCAGGAGGGCGCGGGCCTCCTCGTAGCCGGTGCCGTAGACCGCGCCGCCCGAGATGAGGCCGCACAGGGCGACTCCGAGGCCGCAGGCCGCCGCGAAGGCGATCGGGTGTCTGGCGATGGCCGCCCCGAGGCGTCCCGGCAGGCCGCGCGCGAACAGGATGACGATGCGGGCGAACCCACCGCCGGCAAGGCCGCCGAGAGCGCCGATCACCGGGATGGCGATCCAGCCCGGACCGAAGGGCAGGGCGGCGTCGGAGGTGCCGAAGTAGGTGTAGTTGCCGGTGAGCGCCATGGCGGTCAGCCCCGCCGCTACGATGGCGGCGACGATGAGTCCGCCGGTGCGCGCCTCGTAAGCCCGGCCGAGTTCCTCGATGCCGAAGACGATGCCGGCGAGCGGCGTGTTGAAGGCAGCCGCGACGCCGGCCGCGCCACCCGCCAGGATCAGGCCCGGAACCCGCTCCGGCGTCAGGTGACCGGCCGCCGCCATGATCGCGGCCCCGACCTGCACCGTCGGGCCCTCGCGCCCGGTGGAGGCACCGAACAGCAGCCCGAGGCTCATCACCACGATCTTGCCGATCGCGACCTTGAGCGAGACGAGGGAGCGGCGCAGGGCGACCTGCCGGGTCTGGCGCGCAGCGATCACCTGCGGGATGCCCGACCCCTGCGCGTTCGGAAACACGTCGCGGGCGAGCCAGGCACAGAGCGCGAAGCCGAGCGGGGTGAGGCCGAGGGCCACCAGCGGCGAGAGCGCCAGCACCTGCCGAAAGCCTCCCTGGGCCGCATCGGCCAGCCAGGCCATGAGCACCGCCGCCAGCCCGACGCCGACGCCGCCGGCAAGGAACAGCAGTCGATGGCGCCACACCCCGAAGGCGTCCTGCGTCGCGCCACGCAGCCGCTGCATCCCGGGCAGGAGTTTGGCAGGCAGGACTTTGGCAGCCAGGACCTTGGCAGGCAGGACCTTTCCGCGAATGAGTTTGGCGCGCAGGAGCTTTGCGCGCCGGGGGGTCGGAATTCGGAGCATTCGGTCCCGGAAGTGAAACGAGGACGGACGGCGAGGCTCAGGACGAGCCCTTGGCGCGGCGAGCGGAGCGCTCAGGCAAGGGCTGTACCTTCGCGTGCCCGTCCTTTCCCTCCGCCTCCGCCCGACAGAGGGCCTCGACGGTCTTGAGATACGCCTTGGCGTCGAACTTCCGAAGAGAATTCTCGCTCTGGTACCGCACGGTCCCGAAGATCTTGCGGCGGGCCCAGGGCCGATCATGCAGGCCGTAGACCCAGGCGACGTTGGTGAAGGAATTCGCGTCGCGGCCGTCGAGGAAGTAGCGGTTGTTGAGTCGCAATGTGCGGGCGAAGCCCTCCTCGGGTGAGGGCGACCATTCGAGGATCTTCTTGCCCCAATACATGCGCAGATGGTTGTGCATGTAGCCGGTCTCGCGCATCTCGGCCTGAGCCGCATTCCAGTAGACGTCGTGCGTTTTGCCCTCGGCGAGTTCCGTCTCGGTATAGGTCCTGGGACGCGGGTCGGCCGCGTGCTCGGCCAGCACCTTCCGGGCCCATTCGGGGACGGCGCGGGCATAGTCGTCGTAGCCCTCCGTATGATGGACGTGATTCATTGCCAGTTCGCGACGGACCACGACCTCCTCGACATAGGCCGTCTTGTCCTCTCGGCCGCCGGTCTTCGCCGCGCGCACCGCCAGCACGATCTCGACGGGTGAGATCTGCCCGAAATGCAGGTAGGGGCTCATGTGCGAGGCCGCCCCGGCTTCCGGGCGGTTGCGGTCGCTTCCGTACTGCGCGAACGGGCCGTCGAGATAGGCCGCGAGCCGCCGGCGGGCCTCGGTCTCGCCACCGGTGAAGCGGCGCACCGGACCCACCACGCGGTCGAGGCTCATGCCCGCCAGCACCGCGTCGGGATCGGCGATGTCGACCTCGGAACGGGGCAGACCCGCCCCGGCCCTGTGCTTCACCGTGCGGGCAGCGAGGGGCGCCACGTAGTCGTCGAGATGCTTGTGCAGCTTCGGGCGCAAGGTGCGGGCCGCGTATTCGTGCTTGCTCGAGACGACGTCCACCGGGACGACCACGTCACCCTCCACCTGTACGACTCGGGTCTCGACGGCGGCGGCGATCTCATCGTACCAGCGCTTCTGGATGGCGAGATAACCCCGGTCCAGAACCAGAACGGCCGCCTGCTTCGCGAGGTCAATGGCAATCGCGGCGGGCGAGGCCTTGCGCAGGCAGAAGCCGATGCCGCGTGCCTCGAAGCCCAAGGCCGCATCGGCGAGACCCTGGAGCAGGAAGGCGTAGTGCCGGGCATTGGCCTCGGGAAACCCATTGGCGCCGTCGAGCAGCCCGAAGCAGGCGAGCACGGGAAGACCGAGCCGGTTCCCCTCCTCGACGGCCCATTCCAGAGCCGGGTTGTGGTGGGCGCGGTTTGCCTGTTGCAGCAGATAGAGCACGTAGCGCCCGTCGCCGCGGGGCTCGACATCGTTGAGAATTCGAACCCGTCCCGCCTGTATCGCCATCGGCCGACACCCATTCCCGAATCGTGCTGAAAGATCGAGCGCCAAATCCATCCGGCGCCGGAGGCAGAAAGGCCCACTCGCGCGGAGGGCCGCTCTACGGAGAAGAACAGACGGAACGACGAAAGCTGAATTCGAACAGCCCGTTATCGTGTCTTCACTTCAGATCGTACCCGATCCAGGAAGCGAGCATTTGCGGCTGCTCAGATGCGACATTTTGGATACAGAAATGGAGCAACCGATCGCGCCTCGCGAAAAGAGACACGAGTGCTGCCCTATTCACCTTGCAATTCTCCACAGGAGGATCAGATTGTGCATTGCGGGAACGCGATGGCGTCGCGGTCCCGCTGCCCTCCTTGGGCGTTTCCTCCCTAGACTTCGGGCCGCTCTTCGGAGCGGCCTTTTTTCTGTCGCGCCCCCGTCACCCACGGGCGCGCGCCCGGATCATGAAGTTGTCGTAGGTGTATTCCGCCACCTGGAACCAGAGATATTCCTCGTTCCGGAACACCTTCATTGCCTCGTAGATCCGCTTGAAGTCGGCATTCTTGGCGCCGATGTCGCCATAGACGTCGTTGGCGGCCTTCAGGGCTGCCTCCATCACGTCCTGGGGGAAGGGACGCAACTGCGCACCGCCGGCCACGAGGCGACGCAGGGCCCGCGGATTGCGCGCGTCGTACTTCGCCTGCACGTCGGCATAGACCTGGGCGGAGGCAGCCTGCAGGATGGCGCGGTACGCCTTCGGCAGTCCCTTCCACGCCTCGGCGTTGAACCAGAGGTGAAGCATCGACGCCCCTTCCCAGAAACCGGGATAATGGTAGGTCGGGGCCACCTTCTGCAGTCCGAGCTTCTCGTCATCGTAGGGTCCGATCCACTCGGCCGCATCGATCGTTTTGGCTTCCAGGGCGGCGTAGAGGTCCGACCCCGGCGTGGTCTGCGGCACGACACCGAGCTTGACCAACACTTGGCCGCCAAGCCCACCGATCCGCAGCTTCAGCCCCTGGAGATCCGCCAGCGTCTTCACCTCGCGGCGGAACCATCCGCCCATCTGCGCACCGGTGTTGCCGGCCGGCAGGGCCACCAGACCGTGCTTGGCGAAGATCTCGCCGAACAGGTCGGCGGCTCCGCCCTGGAGCCACCAGGCGCCCTGGCCGCGCGCGTTGAGGCCGAAGGGCAGGGCGGTGGCGAGGGCGAAGGTCGGGTCCTTGGACGCCCCCAGGGTCGCCGACGCGTAGCCCATCTCGACCGTACCCGCGCTCACCGCGTCGAGGACCCCTTCGGCAGGTACGGGCTCGCCGGGCCCCGAGGGTTGGATCTGGAAGCGCCCGTCGGTGGCCTCGCTGACGAGCCGGGCCAGCATTTCCGTCGCACCGAACAAGATATCGAGATTCTTCGGAAACGCGCAGGCGAGACGCCAGCGCAGTTCTGGCGCAGCCTCGGCGCGCGCAGGCGCCCCCAGGAGGGATGCCGCGCCGCCAAGCCCTGCGGAGAGGAGAGCACGGCGCCCGGTGGAGGGACCTGCGGAGGATGGAGGCATGACGTCTCGCTGAAAGTTCTCGAATCGTCCCGTCGCGGCGCGTCCAGGCCGATCGATGGCCTGAAGATTCGCCGTTCACGAACCGATGAAAGGCCGGAAACGATCCCGAAACGTCAGAATGTCAGTTCCCGCCGACCCGAATGGCATCCTCACAGGGACGTTTCGACGCCATCAATCACGCCAGCGGACACGAGCTGATGTCCGTGAACACTATTTGGCGTACGTGAAGGTGCCGTCGTTCCAGACGTAGAGGACGTATCCTTGGGCGGTGACGTCGCCCTTGCTGTCGAAACCGACCGAACCGAGGACGAGGTCGAAGCGCTCCACGTGCAGGGTGGCGGCGATCCGCTTCGAGTCGGTCGTGTGGGTAAAATTGCCGGCCGCCACGAGGGCCTGCAGCGCGGCATAGCCATAGATCGTCGATCCCTCGGGCTCGACACCTTCGGCCTTGAATGCCGCGACCACGGCAGCGGCCTCGGGCTTCCGGCGCGGGTCGAGATAGAAGGTCATCAGCACGCCGTTGCTCGCTGGCCCCGCGATGGTGGCGAATTCCTGGGTGGCGATGGCGGAAGTCCCGAACCATTGCGGCTTGAAGCCACGCTCGGCCGAAATCCGCACGAGACGCCCCATCTCGCGGGCATCCCCGCCGTAATACGCGACCGCGATCCCGGCCTCTTTCAGGCGATCGGCGAGGGCGGCATCATCGGCATCGCCCGCCGCGAAGGCAGTGGCGATGGCCTCGTTGATGCCGATGCGATTGAGGTTTTCCTTGGTGGCGGCAGCGAGGTTGCGCGAGCCGGGCGTCAGGTCGTTGAGAATGGCGATCTTCTTGTCGCGGAACCGCTCGGCGAGGACGGTGGCCGAGAGCTTGGCCTGATCGTCATCGCGCCCGCACACGCGGAAGATCGTCGGCAGACCCCGGTCGGTGAGCTTGGCGGCGACGGAGGCCGCGGTGATCATCAGCGTGCCGTTGGCGGCATAGACCTCGGAGGCGGCAAGCGACGCGTTCGAACAGACGTGGCCGACCACGAGGCGCACCCCCTGGGTGGCGTAGTGGTTGGCCACCGCCACGGCCTTGTTGGAGTCGCAGGCATCGTCCTGCACGTCGAGAACGATGGTCTGGCCATCAAGGCCGCCCTTGGCATTGGCATCGCGAGCCGCGGCCTGGACACCGCGCAGGACCTGTTCGCCGACCGCAACGTAGGCGCCGGAGCGTGGAACGGCGACGCCAATGACCACGTCGGCCCGGGCCGGGGTGGCTCCGACCATCGAGCCGGCGCCGAGGAACAGGCTGCCAGCCAAGCCGCCCGCAAGCCCGAAGCGCCGGGCCGCGCGTCTGAACCTCATCCCGCCCCGTCTCACGCCTCGGTCGACCTCGCTGAAAGATAGAGGCGGATCGGCCTGCCGCCAAGGTTCGGCGTGCACCGGGTCCACGACCCGTTGCCTTCCGGCATCGAACCGGGCCTGTGCGACCCGTGCGCGATGCTGCACGAGAACGCAAGAGGGAGCTTCGGCGCGGGCGTCAGGCGGCGATGCCAGATGCCCGCAGCGCCACCTTACCGGGTGGTCGCGTAGAGGGAAGCGCCGGCCGAGACCGGCGCGGTGACGGTGGAGAAGACGGAGAGGACCTTCTGGACCTCGGTGAAGGGGGCGTTGGAGACGTAGACGAGATCGCGATTGCGCATGCGGAAGGCCTGGGTCAGGAACAGGCTGTTGGGGTCGCGCATGTTGATGCGGTAGACCACCGGCACCAGGGGCGTGCCCAGCAGCGGGCTGCCCGGCTTGAGGCGGCGCACCACCGCGGCCGGCTCGAAGCGGAAGATGAAGGTGCCCGATGGGTCGGCCTGGAAGTCGGACAGGCCGCGCGCCTTGGCCAGGGCCTGGGCCAGGGTGATGCCCTCGGCCTGGAACGGGATCTCGGAGGCGTTGCCCAGCGCGCCCACCGCCAGGAAGGTCTGGGGGTCGCGCACCAGGGTCAGGGTGTCGCCCGGGCGCAGGAAGATGTTCTCGGCCGGGTTCGACACCACCGTGGTCAGCGGCACCGTGGCGGTCTGCGGTCCGCGCGAGAGGCGCACGAAGGTCTCGTTGACCGGCGCGCGCACCCCGCCGGCGGTGGCGACCACGTCGAGCAGGCGGTCGCCCTTGCCCGAGAGCGGCACGCGGGCGCCGGCCACGACCTCGCCCGTCACCGTCACTGTCTGCGACACCGCCTTGGTCACCGAGACCAGCACCTGGGGCTGGATCGCCTTGCCGGCCAGTTCGGTCTCGATCAGCGCCTGCACGTCCTGGGGCCGGCGCCCGGCCACCTGGATGCGCCCGGCATAGGGCACGCTGATGGCCCCGTCGCGCGGCACCACCTGCTCGGGGATGAGGGCCGACTTGGAGCCGGCCGAGAAGCGGTCGGCCACCAGCGGACCGGAGAACAGGCCGCCCGAACCCGCTTCCCACACCGACACGGCCACGTAGTCGCCGACCCCGATCACGGGTTCGAGCGAGGGCCGTCGGTCACCGAACGAGGCCAGCAGGCTGTCGAGGGCGCGTCCGCGCAGGGCTTCGATGGTGGCCGCCGACAGGTCGACGATCTCGTAGCGCGCGAAGGTCCCCTCGCTCGTGGCGATGTCGGCCCCGTCCACCACCGCACCCGTCGTCGGACCGGCGGCCGGTAGCATCGACGAGCAGCCCGACACCGCCAGGGCAGTGCCCAGGGCGGTGCAGAGGGCCAGAGGCAGTGCGCGCATGCAGGATCGCCTGTCGGTTTCTCTCACAGGCTGCCTAGACCATCGCCGAGGTTCTGTCCGTGGCGGAGGGGTCACAGTCCAACGGCGAGCGCCCGGACCCAGCCTCTCATCCCCGCTACACACGCTTATCCCAAACAAATCGTGCAACGAGTAACATTTGAAAGAACAGGGCAATATACGTTCTCACCTCAAGGCGCAGGATCGATTTGCGAAACCTGAATTCCTGGCCCATCGGACTCTATGGCATCGCCGTTTGACTATACGCCTCCAGGCCTAGCGGATGCGGTCGCAGGGCCGGTCAAGCGACGACATATCTTCTATGTCCCGGGATACGACCCGGAGGGCAGCAGCCGCTACAGGATGCTGTTCGTCCGGGAACTGGCACGTTACACCAAGCGCTTCGCCGAGCCCAAGCGCGCGATCTCGCGCGCAACCCTCAGTGCGGATGGGACGGTGCAGAGCTGGCGGGTGGCGGCGCAGCCCGAGACACAGGGGGCTGAGACCACCTACGACGTGCTGCTCTGGGACGATCTCGTCCGGACGGACTTCGGGCGGCGGCGCCCCCTCAGCGTCGCCCTCCTGCTGATGGGCACGCTCCAGACCCTTGCATCCGGTCTGATGATCCGGTTCTACCGCCTGAACTGGAAGTACGGGAACGTCATTCTCTATCCCCTGGTGATGGTTCTCATCCTCGCTTTGTGCACGCTTGCCATCGCGACCTTCGTGCATGCCCATCTGGGGACGGCCTTCGGACACAGCCTCGGATGGCCGCTCTGGATCACCATGCCTGCGGGGCTTCTCATCGCCCTCGCGTGGATCAAGGCGATGGAAACGTTCCTCAACCGGATCTACTTCTGGCAGCTCCTGAACGACTGGGTCTTCAACTGGCAGCATGGCCAGGGCTGGAGACCGGATTACGAGCAGCGCCTGGACGCGTTCACCGACCATGTCCTAGCGCGCTGCGCCGGGTTGGTAGCAGGGGACGAGCCCGACGAAATCCTGATCCTCGGCCATTCCTCGGGAGCCATGACCGCCGTCGAGGTTGCGGCCAGGGTCCTCGCCCGCAACGGGCGACTTGGCACGGGGTCCACGACACTGGCCCTCGTGACCCTCGGCTCCGGGCTCCCTCTCGTGGCAATGCAGCGCAGGGCCCAGCGCCTGCGCGATGAGATCACGAGTCTCGTCACCTCGCAGCGCCTGGTCTGGGCCGACTTCCAGGCACCCCAGGACTGGATGAACTTTCCGGGCTTCAATCCGGTGACTCATCTCGATCTCGACTTGCGTGGTCGCCTAGCAACCAATCCCCTGGTGCGGTCTGCGCGATTCCGCGAGATCATCAGCGCCGAAACCTACTTGAAGGTGCGATGGCGCCCGTTCCGGATGCACTTCCAGTTCCTGCTCGCCAACGACCAGCGCGGCTATTACGACTTCTTCGCCATGACGCTCGGCCCGCAGCGCCTGCGCGAGCGCGTGCTGAGCCCGGTCCAGCCCGGGCTCTGCCCCGTCGCGATTGCGTCCTGACGCACCGCGAAAGCAGCCCACACCCGACCCGCGCAATCGCGCCAGAGCCTGCTAAGAGGCGGTTTCGTCAGGACAGTAAGGATACGCGATGGCGTCTCATCAGGCTCCGCCACAGACCCGACGTCCCAAAATCCTGATGGTGATGGGCGTCTCCGGCTCGGGCAAGAGCACGGTGGCAGCCTGCCTCGCCGAGCGCCTTGGCTGGGCCTTCGTCGATGGCGACGGTTTCCACAGCCCCGAGCACGTGTCCAAGATGCGGGCCGGCCACCCCCTCGACGACGATGACCGCGCCCCCTGGCTCGCCGCGATCGGGGCCTGGATCGATACCCGGATACAACAGCGTACACCCGGAATCGTAGTCTGCTCGGCCCTGCGGCGCGCCTATCGCGACATCCTGGTTCGCGGTCGCGACGAGGTGCGGATCGTTTATCTGGAGGGCGATCGAGCCCTGATCGAACGGCGTCTCGCGCAACGGCAGGGGCACTTCATGCCGCCGGCCCTCCTCGATACCCAGTTCGCGATCCTGGAGCCGCCGGGACCGGAGGAGAACGCGACGGCTGTCGGCATCGACGCGGCCCCCGAGGCCATCGTGGCAACGATCCTGGCCCGTCTGGACTTGGGGGAGGGCGGTCAGTCCTCCTGAAATCTCAACCCGAGCCTTGCCATGCCTGCTTCCTCCGACGCGCCCTTCTCTGTCGCCGCGCCTCCCGCCGCGATCGCCCTGGTCATCTCGGATGTGGACGGCACGCTCGTCACCTCCGACAAGCGCCTGACGCCGGCGACCCGCGCGTCCGTGCGCCGGCTGACAGCCGCAGGCATCGGCTTCACCATCGCGTCGAGCCGGCCACCGGTGGGGTTGCGATCCCTGGTGGCGGAGCTCGGCCTGACCCTGCCGATGGGGGCCTTCAACGGCAGCACCCTGGTCGCTCCCGACCTGACGATCCTGTCGGAAACGCTGATCCCCGCTGAGGCAGCCCAGGACGCGGCACGACGTTTCGCGGCGGCCGGCCTCGACACCTGGGTGTTCGCGCACGGGGCCTGGAACCTCACCAACCCGTACGGCCCGTACACGGACCTCGAGCGCCGAACACTCCAGACCGAGCCGAACGTGGTCGCGGATCTCGTGCCCCTCCTCGACCACGCCGCCAAGATCGTCGGCGTCAGCGCGGACGCGGCCCACTTGGAGGCCTGCGAGACCGAGATCGCCAAGGCGCTGGCCGGACGCGCCGAGGTCCACCGCTCGCAGGCCTACTACCTCGACGTAACCCCGCCGGGTTCCGGCAAGGCAGCCTTCGTCGAGGCCATGAGCCGCCATCTCGGCCTCGATCCAACCCGGATCGCGACCCTGGGGGATGCCGGCAATGATGTGCCGATGTTCAGGCGCAGCGGATTTTCAGTGGCGATGGGCAACGCATCGCCTTCGGTCCAAGCCGCGGCCAGTGCCGTGACGGCCACCAACGACGCCGACGGCTTCGCAAAGGCGATCGCCGATTTTATTTTGCCGTGCTGATCTCAAACGCAAGCCAACGACCGAACAGATCCGTGAGATCATTGGCAACATTGGAGAATCACTTCGGACACACTCAGTAAACCGAGCGTGAGCCTGTGTCGCGTGCGCCACAGCACATGGGGAAACGGCTACGCTCACCCCTTCGAGGCCGCTTTCCGGCCTCAATTGGCCCGGACCCTGACCGTCCAAGAAAAAGGACATCCGGGTCTCCGTATGAACCAGCGCTTCCTGATCCTCGCCGTCGTCGCGGTCGCCATGCCGTGCCGGCTCTTCGCGCCCGGCGAGGCGGCTGCGCAGGGGTCGGTCGCCCGCGACAACATCGATGCGCTGATCGAGGAGCAGGCCAAGGCCCAGGGGCTCCCATCCAGCTTCGTCCATCAGGTGGTGAAGCGCGAGAGCAACTACAATCCGAACGCCAAGGGCGGCAGCGCTCTCGGCCTCATGCAGATCAAGCACGCCACCGCGCGCGGGCTCGGATACCAGGGCGACGCGGCCGGCCTGTTCGACCCCCGGGTGAACCTGCGCTACGGCATCGCCTATCTGGCCGGCGCCTACCGCGCCGCCAAGGGCGATATCGCCCGCGCCTACGGCTTCTACAATCGCGGGTACTATTACGCCGCTAAGCGCCTCGGGATCGAGACCAACGTTCCCGACGAGGTCGAGGCGCCGAAATCCGGCGAGGCCTTCGGAAACGCCTTCGCGCGCGCCGACAAACCGGCCATCATCGCTGCCAACACCGCATTGGCCTATGCGCCGAGCCCGATCGCGAACGGGATTCCGACCGACCTCGTCGAGGTGCCGCTGCCGCCGCGCCGTCCGGCCTCACTCGCCGGGCTCGATGTCGCCGCCCTCGCACCAGCCGAAGCCGCCCCGTCCATCTCCTCCGCAAGCCCCGCCGCTGCCATCAGCCCTCATCCCGGCATCGCGCCGGGGATGACCCAGGCTGGAGCACAGGTGGAGGCCGCCTTCAGCGAGGCCATCGAGGTGCCGCTGCCGCCTCGTCGCCCCTCGGCGCTCGCCCTGGCTTCGGTCGGCCGGACAGTCGTGGTGGCCAAGAAGGTACCCGTGGCCGGAACGGTGCTCGAGGCCTCGGCGCTGCCGGTCGCCGCACAGTAAGTCGTCCCGCCGGGCCTCCCTGTCGGGCCTTTTTCGGTTCGGTCCGCGTCTCGGTCTCTCCGAGACTGGCCGATCCCTTCCCGTCCCGGCCTTGCGCCCATCTGGACAGGGTGCGCTTCCGCTGAGTGGTTCCCGGGCGGATTATCGACGTTTCCAACGGCTCCTTGACCGCTGACCGCTTGCGCCGGAGCACGGCCCGCCTCACATGGTGCAATGCAAAGTGGCGCGGGTCGGTTAGCTTGGTCGGATCCGATCGGCATCCCAGGATCGCTCCACGGGAGACACGCATCCGGTTGTTGGGGTTGATGTCTTCAAAGCGCCCGTTTGGCGCGTGATCGTTCCCGATCCGCGGATAAGCGTTTCGAAATCAACATCGTGTTGTGGCAATCTGCGCTCGGATGAAGGTCTGAAGCGCGAATCGAGGAAGCGGACGACGGCATGGCCGGGGCGGTAGAACAAGAATCGACCTTCCTGGCCGACCTGGGCCGGCGGGTTCGTCATGCCCGGACGGTGCGTGGCCTGTCGCGCAAGCTTCTCTCTCAGACCTCCGGGCTGTCGGAGCGCTACATCGCTCAGTTGGAGAGCGGCCAGGGCAACGTCTCGATCATTCTGCTGCGCCGGGTCGCCAACGCGATGGGCGTACGCCTCGACGACCTGATCGCCGGGCAGGAGACGCTGCCGGACTGGCACGTGATCCGCGACCTTCTGGGCAATGCTTCGCCCGAGCAGATCGCTCTCGCCAAGGGCATCCTGTCGGGCCAATCTTCGTCCAGCGGCGACTCGCCGCAGCCACGCGTCGCCGTGATCGGTCTCCGGGGGGCGGGCAAGTCGACCCTTGGCCGCCGGGTCGCCGATCGACTGGGATGGACCTTCGTCGAACTCAATGCCGAGATCGAGCGCGAGAACGCGCTCTCGGTGAAGGAGATCTTCGCGATCTACGGGCAGGAGGGCTATCGCCGCCTCGAGCAGGCCGCCTTGCGCAGGCTCACCGAGCACCCCGGCCCCCTCGTCCTTGCAACCAGCGGCGGCATCGTCGCCGAACCTCTGACCTACGATCTGCTGCTCCAGGCCTTCTTCACCATCTGGCTGAGGGCGCGCCCGGAGGAGCACATGCAGCGGGTGCGCGACCAGGGCGAGCTCACCACCACCGGTGACCATCCCTCGGCCATGCAGGAACTGCGCGCCGTGCTGGCCAGCCGCGAGCCCCTCTATGCCCGCGCTTCATCCGTGGTGGACACCTCCGATGTGCCCGTCGACGTGATGGTGGATCGCCTCGCCGAAGCGATCGAGGCCCGGTTCGGCAATCTGGATCACCGGCGCAGCGCCTGACGAGTCGCCTCCTGCTATCAGGAAGCGGGTGGACTTGATCGGCTGTGCCGGGCACCCCAAGCTAGGATGAGCTTGTCAGAGGCCGGTTTCGTCTGCCGGCCCCACGGATGACTGCAAAAACGTTCCCGGAGCGCCTGGAACGGGAGCACGGTCTGCCGGCCATGCAGCGCCAACTCGCGAAAGCCGGCGCGCGGTGCGCTCCGATCCGCCTCGACGAGACCGGTCCAGAGGAGGACCCGATGTCCGCCAGCCCATCACCCATCTCCCAGAGGGGCACCGAGCCGCTCGCTGTCTGCGATCCGATCTGGGCGCGCCTGCGCGGCGAGGCCGAAGCGATCGTTCGCGAGGCGCCGCAACTCGCTTCCTTCATCGTGGCG
The DNA here is from genome assembly GCF_055231875.1 of Methylobacterium sp. Ger2507. Taxonomy (NCBI): domain Bacteria; kingdom Pseudomonadati; phylum Pseudomonadota; class Alphaproteobacteria; order Hyphomicrobiales; family Methylobacteriaceae; genus Methylobacterium; species Methylobacterium sp. Ger2507. The sequence continues at coordinate 3,673,379 of NZ_JBUYVC010000001.1, read as the reverse complement.
ACCGTCCTCAACCACACCTCGCTGGAAGGCGCGGTGGCGCACCGCGTCGCGGCGCGGCTCGGGCACGCCTCCCTGCCGGCAGAGCTCATCGCCCACGGCTTCTTCGAGGCGATCACCGCCGAGCCGAGCCTAGGCCAGGATTTTCGCGCCGACATCGCAGCCGTGCTGGATCGGGACCCGGCCACCAGCCGCGCGATCGAGCCGGTCCTGTACTTCAAGGGTTTCCACGCCATCCAGGCCCATCGCCTGGCTCACTGGTACTGGACGGCCGGCCGGCGCGACCTTGCGCTCTATCTCCAGAGCCGGTCCTCGGAGGTGTTCCAGACCGACATCCACCCGCAGGCCCGGATCGGCCGTGGCATCTTCCTCGACCACGCCACAGGCCTCGTGGTGGGCTCCACGGCAGTGATCGAGGACGACGTCTCGATCCTGCACGCCGTCACCCTCGGCGGGACCGGCAAGCAGGGCAGCGATCGTCACCCCAAGATCCGTCATGGCGTGATGATCGGCGCGGGCGCCAAGATTCTGGGCAACATCGAGGTGGGTGCCTGCGCCCGGATCGCCGCCGGCTCGGTGGTGCTTCGCGCAGTGCCCGCCAACACCACCGTGGTCGGTGTCCCCGCTCGCGTGGTCGGCACCGCCGGTTGCGCCGAACCCTCCCGGGCCATGGACCAGCTCGTCGCCATGGACCAGTTCATCCACATGGCGGACGGCATCTGACGGCAAAGCCGGCCGGCGATTGCGGCGGCTTGCCCATCCCCCGGCGGCATGGCAAGCGGGGGCCAGCCCGGCCGAAGGCCGCGACCGGCTGGTCTTGCAGGCCGCCGCGCGCCGTCACACCGCCCGGATTCCCGAAATCTCAATGCGAGAGGCGACCAGCGTGAACAAGACCGACATTGTGAAGGTGCAGGATTACCTCCGCCGGACCTTCGCCAACACCAACATCCGCCTCGTTCCCCGTCCGAAGAAAGATGATTCGGCCGAGGTCTATATCGGCGAGGAGTTCCTGGGCGTGGTCTCGGTGGACGACGAGGACGGGGACCGCTCGTTCAACTTCGCCATGGCGATCCTCGACATCGACCTCGAGGATTGAGGCCTGCATTCCTGCCGGCGGGCGCTTCGGGGCACACCAGCCTGTGAGTGGATTTAACCCTGACGGCAGGAAACCCTTAACGTTTCGTAAACGACACGGCACAATGCGCGCTACATCGCCTCTCGATGGTGGAGCGTTCGCGTCATGACCCTGAGTCCCTCAGCCCTCGAATCTCTTCAGACCCTCTGCGTCGGACTCGCCCTGTCGGGCCTGCTCGCCAGCGCGTTCGAACTCTTCACCGAGCGCCGCGCCAGCTTCAGTCTGCTCGAGCGCGGCGGCGTCACGGCCGTGGCAGCCCTGCCGATGCTGGCCTTTGGTGCCCCCTTCATCATTCTGCGCAACACCGTGCGGGGCCGTCGTCTGGAACGCCGGCCGATCCCCTTCGTGATGATCGCCACGATGATCGCCTGCGGCTGGAGCCTGATGTCAGGCCGCATCGCCCTCGATCTCGCCCACCTGATCGCCGGCGTCTGATCGCCAGACATCCCGGAAGCGGTCCTTCATCCGAGCTCTCAGGATTTTCGAGTAAACACAGGCCTTCTCAACAAAGAAGGCCGCTCGCGCGAGCGGCCTTTTTTGCGTCGAGCGCTGAGGCCGCGCCGTCAGCGGTTGGCGGTAGCCACAGGCGACGCGCCGCCGTTCAGGGTGACCCAGGCAAGGCCATCCTGGCCCTCGCGCTTGATGAAGGTGTAACCGGTGCGCGGGCCGGACAGGACCGCATTGGTCTTGTTGTCGAGGATCAAGTCGCCCCGATCCGTCCGGACCATGAGGACCGCGTGCCCCTCGCCGATCTCATCGATCACCACGGTCATCCGCAGGGCCCGACGCGGCAGCCCGCGCTCCACCAGCATCCGCCGCTTGAGAAGCTGATAATCCTCGCAATCGCCGAAACCGTCATCTGGATAGTCCCAGCGGTCGACCACACCCCAATGGGCGAGGTCGGTGATCGGCTTGATCCGGGCGTTCACCCGCCGATTGACCCGGTTGAGCAGATCGCGAATGCGCGGCGTCATGGTGATGGTGGTCGGTTGCGTCGTGTCGACGGCGCACTCGCTAGGCATCCGACCGCAGAGAGCGGTCCAGGCCGCGACGGGTCGGGCGGGAGCGCCCTCTTCGAGGGCAGAGGCATCGGGCAGGGCCGCGACGGTCTGGGCTTCGGTGCTGGCGCCACCGAGCAGCAGGATGGTGCCGACGAGACCGAACTGCACCGTGCGGGCAAGGCGTCGCCACACGACGCCACAGCGCTCTTGCGGCTGTCCCTCGACGCTTCGCAGTATCGCGTGCCGCATGCCGGTCGCCCCGCCATCCCCTGGTAGAGCGACAAGGTTTGCACGGGAACGAGCCGGCCTCAATCGAAAAGTTAAACCCGAGTTAACACGGATGCTTCTGGGTTGGTTCCGTACAATCCGGCAAGGACTCGGCATGACATCGGCAGGCTCGGGTGGCCTCCACTGGGCCTTCGCCGATGCAGCCATCTTTCCACGATCTTGGATCGCAGGTCCGATCTTGGATCATGGGCTTCACATCGGAAAGCCCAGATCTCAGCGGTTCGCCGTCGTGACGGGCGAGGTCACCCCGCCAAGCGAAACCCATGCCACCGCATCGGCTGACTCGCGCTTGATGAAGACGTAGCCGGTCCGATGCCAGGCCAGGATCTCGCTGGTCTTGTTGTCGAGGATGAAATCGCCGCGATCGGTGACCAGAGCCAGCACGGCATGCCCTTCGCCCTTCTCGTCGATGACCACGGTCATCCGCATGGCCCGGCGCGGCAGGCCTGCCTCGGCCAGGAGCTTGCGCTTGAGGAGCTGATAGTCCTCACAGTCGCCCGCGCCATCCTCGGCGAGATCCCAGCGGTCCTGCACACCCCAGTGCTCCATGTCGGTCACGGCCTGCAGAGACTTGTTCACCCGGCGGTTCACCGCGGCGATGGTGGCCCAGGTGGCTGGAGTGAGACTGATGCGGTTCGGCTCGTTCGCGTCGATCGCGCATTCGGAGGCGTAGCGCTGGCAGAAGGCGGCCCAGGCCGCGAGGGGCTTGGCCGCGCTCAGGGTCTGGGCAGAGGGGGAGGGGGCAGGCAGCGCAGCCAGGGTCTGGGCACCGGCGGCACTCACCGTCGTCGCGGCGAAAGCCACGAGAATTGCCAGCGCGATCGTCTTCGTCCTGCCCATGGCGCCGCCCTCAAGTCCAACACCGCCATGGTGCCGCCCCGGGACCTGTCCGGCGCTGAAGTGGATGCGTGCAATTTTATCGATTCGCGGCCGCAAACGCGGCGCTCGCGTGTCAGGCCGAACGCACCGTATCGGCGATACCGTGAAACACTGCGTTCGCCCCAAGGAATCCGTAACCGTAACCGGACCCAGCACTGTCGCGCAGCCTGCGGGGCAGCCGCGCCGTGACACCCGGTGATGCCCTTGCTATGCCCCGACCCTCAAGCAAGCGGGCCTTATGCCCCAGCGGGGCATGCATGCGCCTCGCGGGGCCGGAACCAGGCTCCGAGCCCCTGAAGCGGATCCGAACGTCGCCATGAATATCTTCGCCACCTTCGAGGTCCGCGTCCGCGCGGCCGTGCAGGGCCTCATCCAGTCGGGGCACCTGCCCGAGGGCCTGGACCTGTCGCGCGTGGTGGTGGAACCGCCGCGCGACGCGAGTCACGGGGACCTCGCCACCAACGCCGCCCTGGTGCTGGCCAAGGAGGCGAAGACCAATCCGAAGGCGCTCGGCGAAACTCTGGCGCTCGCCCTGCGGTCCGATCCTGATGTCACGGAGGCGACCGTCGCCGGCCCCGGCTTCATCAACCTACGGCTTGCCCCGGACACCTTCCACGATGTCGTCCGGGCGGCCCTCACGGAGAACGAGGCCTACGGGCGCGGCACCATGCCGGGCGGCAAGGTCAACATCGAGTACGTCTCGGCCAACCCCACCGGCCCGATGCATGTCGGCCATGGACGTGGCGCGGTGTTCGGCGACGCGCTGGCCAACCTCCTGGTGGCGGCCGGCCGTGACGTGACGCGCGAATATTACATCAACGATGCCGGGGCGCAGGTGGACGTGCTCGCCCGCTCCGCCTTCCTGCGCTACCGCGAGGCGCTGGGCGAGCCGGTCGGCCCGGTCCCGGAGGGACTCTATCCGGGCGACTACCTCGTGCCGGTGGGGGCCAAGCTCGCCGAAACGCACGGACGCGCCCTCCTCGACCAGTCCGAAGCCGAATGGCTGCCCACAGTGCGGGCTTTCGCCATCGCGGCGATGATGGAGCTGATCCGTGCCGACCTCGCCCGGCTCGGCATCCACCATGACGTGTTCTTCTCCGAGGCCACCCTCAAAGAGGAGGTGCCCGTCCTTCTGGCGGAGCTGCGGGCCAAGGGTCTCGTCTACGAGGGCCGCCTGCCGCCGCCCAAGGGTCAGTTGCCTGAGGATTGGGAGGATCGCGAGCAGACCCTGTTCCGCACGGTGGATTTCGGCGACGACGTCGACCGGCCCCTGCTGAAGTCGGACGGCTCCTTCACCTACTTCGCCTCCGACATCGCCTATCACCGCACCAAGATCGCCCGCGGCGCCACCGACCTCATCGACGTGCTCGGCGCCGACCACGGCGGATACGTCAAGCGCATGCAGGCGGCCGTGAAGGCGGTGAGCGACGGCCGTGCCACGCTCGACGTGAAGCTGTGCCAGCTGGTGCGCCTGCTGCGCGCGGGCGAGCCCGTGAAGATGTCGAAGCGGGCCGGCGAGTTCATCACCCTGCGGGAGGTGGTCGACGAGGTCGGCCGCGATCCGGTGCGCTTCATGATGCTGTATCGGAAGAACGACGCCACCCTCGATTTCGACCTCGCCAAAGTCGTCGAGCAGTCGAAGGAGAACCCGGTCTTCTACGTGCAGTACGCCCATGCGCGCTGCGTCTCGGTGTTCCGCCAGGCCGCGCAGGCGATGCCGGGCGAAGATTTCTCACGAGCCGGGCTGCTGGGGGAGGCCGACCTCTCCCGCCTCACCGATCCGGGCGAAGTCGAGATCATGCGTCTGATCGCACAATACCCGCGCGTCATCGAGGCGGCGGCCGGGGCCCATGAACCGCATCGCGTGGCGTTCTACCTCTACGAACTCGCCTCGTCGCTGCACGGTTTATGGAACAAAGGCAAAGACTTGCCGCAATTACGGTTTATTAATCCTGACGACCGAAACTCCACACGGGCTCGATTGGCCCTCGTTGAGGCGTTGCGGGGCGTTGTTGCCTCCGGCCTCGCGGTGTTGGGCGTCACCGCGCCGGACGAAATGCGGTGAGGTGATCTCGGCGTGAAGAGGGATGCTGCCATGACGACGAACGCTTCGCGGGCGACGGTCGATTTCGACGCCTTTGCGCGGGATCTGCAGCAGCCTCAGGAATCGGCTCAGCCGCAGGCCGCTGCGCAAGGCCAGCCGCCGGCCCAGAATCAGGCGGCCAAGCCCGATCCACTGGCGGAACTTGCGCGCATCGTTGGCCAGGACGATCCGTTCCGGGCTCTGCTGCAGGCCCGGGACTCCCGGGCCGATGCTGCGGCCGCCCGTGGCCGCATCGAGCCCAGCTTCGTCGAGCGCCCGGTGCGGCCCCAGACTGCGCCTGTCCAAATCTCTCAAGGGCACATCTCTCAGGGGCACGCCTCTGAGGTCCGGGCATCACAGGCCTCCTCATCACAGCTCCCCTCTTCGCAACCGGCCTACCCGGTCGCGGCGCAGGCCTCTCCGACAGACGCCTTCGACCAGTATCTCGCCTCCGTCGATCACGGCGGCTATGCGAACCCACAGGGGTCGTATCCGGACGCGAACGCGGCCGAATTTGCTCCCAACGACGCCGACGAACGGGTCCGCCCCCTGGAGCGGCCGCGCAAGCGCAGCCGCCTCGTCTCCGTCGGTGCCGGTCTCAGCGTTCTTGCCCTCTGCGTCACCGGGGCCCTGGCCTGGCGCGGCCTGCACGGCAGCTCCGGCAATGGAGGAAGCGTTCCGACCATCCTGGCCGATACCGCGCCCTTGAAGATCGCGCCGCAGAAGGCCGATGGCGTCGAGATTCCGGATCAGAACAAGCAGATCTACGAGCGCACCGCCAAGGACGGCCAGATCCGGATCGTCAACCGGGAAGAGCAGCCCCTCGACATGGCCCAGGCCGCCCGCTCGGCCCTGGGGTCCGGCGAGGGTGGAGCGACGCCGGGCAGCGCAGCGCCGATGGTGCAACCGCCAGTGCAGCAGGGCGGCCTCTCCGACTCTCTCGGCGAACCTCGCCGGGTACGCACCGTCTCGGTCAAGCCGGACACGCCTCCGCCGCCGCCGCAGCGTGAAGCAGCCGCAGAAACGCCGGCGCCGCAATCGGTGATCCCGACCATGACCCTGCCGGGTGCAACCAGCGACGGCGGTGCTGCAAGCCCGTCCCTGCGCCAGCGCGCGACGCGACTTCCGCCGCCGGTGGCCGAGGCACCCGCCGCGACACCATCCGAGCCTGCATCGGCGCAAGCCGCAGCCCCGGCGCCTGCCCCTCGCGCCAAGGCACCGCAGCGCGTCGCCGCCGTGACGCCGGAAGCCACCTCCGCCATCGCGGCCCCGCCGCCCGTCGCGGCGACGGCACCGGTCTCTGGCGGCGGCTATACCGTCCAGCTCGGCGTCCGCACCAGTGAGAGCGAGGCTCAGGCCGCCTTCCGCCAGATGCAGGGCAAGTACAGCCAGCTCTCCGGTCAGCCCGCGCTGATCCGCCAGGCCGAGGTCAACGGCAAGACGATCTACCGCGTCCGCGTCGGGCCTCTCGGCAAGACTGAGGCGACAACCCTTTGCACGCAGCTCCAGGGCGCCGGCGGACAGTGCTTCGTGGCCAAGAACTGAGGTCTGGCACCGGATCGGTCGAGAGCCGGGCGCAGAGTCTGACGCCCGGCCCGGTCGGCTCGCAACTGCAACCGCCCTGTAGCCCTCGCGACACGCGCCCATCCTCCCGGGGCCACACCCCATTCCGTTCCATGCTGTCCGGCGCCATCGTGAACCGATCGCCCCGGTGCTGATTCGTCGCCAACTTCGCTTGCCGCCGTGCCGGCTTCACCCACCGAGGATGCGTCCCCGATCATGACCTCTCGTGCCCTGATCCTCGGTTGCGCCGGCAAGATTCTCTCGGTCGAGGAGGCCGCCTTCTTCCGGGACGTGGCGCCCTGGGGTTTCATCCTGTTCAAGCGCAACATCGGCTCGCCTGCGGAGGTCCGGGCGCTCACCGAAGCCCTGCGAGCCACGGTCGGACGCGCCGACGCACCGATCCTGATCGACCAGGAAGGTGGCCGGGTCCAGCGCATGGGGCCGCCGCACTGGCCGGCCTATCCGGCCGGACGGCGCTTTGGCGGGCTCAACGGCTCCGCCGCAACCATCGCGCATCTCGGCGCCCGGCTCATGGCGCACGATCTGGCCAGCGTCGGCATCAATGTCGATTGCGCCCCCGTGCTCGACGTGCCGGTGGCCGGCGCCCACGATGTGATCGGCGATCGCGCCTACGACACCGCCCCCGAGCGCGTGGCCGAGATCGGCCGGGCCGTGGCCGAGGGCCTGATGCAGGGCGGCGTCCTGCCGGTGATGAAGCACATTCCCGGTCACGGCCGCGCGGGCTGCGACAGCCACAAGGGCCTTCCCGTGGTGGAAGCGGATCTCGCCACCTTGAGCGCGCAGGATTTCGTGCCGTTCCGGGCGCTCGCCGATCTGCCCATGGCGATGAGCGCCCACGTGGTCCTGACGGCCCTCGACGCCACCCATCCGGCGACGCAATCCGCCATCGTGATCCGCGACATCATCCGCGGAGCCATCGGCTTCGACGGCCTGCTGATGACGGACGACCTGTCGATGCAGGCGCTCCAAGGCAGTTTCCGGGCCCGCACGGAAGCGTGCTTTGCCGCCGGGATCGACGTCGGGCTGCACTGCAACGGCGACCCGGACGAGATGCGCGGCGTTGCCGAGGGCGCCCCGCTCCTGGCCGGCGAAGCCCTGCGCCGGGCGGATGCGGCCCTGGCCCGCCTCCCAGCCAGCACCGACGCGTTCGACGTGCATGAGGCCCGCGCCCGCTTCGAGGCGGCCCTGGCGCTGGCAGCCTGATCACGAGACTTCCCCCGATGTCTGGTCTATGCACCGGATGCGGGCCGAGATCTTGCATGCCCGCGATGCGGCGATCGGAACGGACCGAGAGTCACCCGCACTTCTTGTGCTCCGGGTGCCCGATCCTTAGGTTCGCCCTCAATCGACACACGAGACGGCGACGCGCAGCGTTCAGGCTGCGGCGCGGGAGGTTGCCATGGGCAGCATGAGTATCTGGCACTGGATCATCGTCGCCGGCATCGTGATGCTGCTGTTCGGCCGCGGCAAGATCTCGGACCTGATGGGCGACGTCGCCAAGGGTATCAAGGCCTTCAAGAAGGGCATGGCCGAGGACGAGACGCCGACCACCACAGCGGTTCCGCCGCCGAGCGCGGGCGAGCCGGTGCGTACGCTGCCGCATCAGGGCGAGCCGGCGACCGCCAATACGGTGGCGGCCGATCGCAAGGTCGTCTGACGCCCGACACGAAGAGGGCGCTGCGGCCGATCAAAGGTCTGGCGGAACGCGCCACGACCTGCGATGGGCAGCGCGCCGTTGATGGGCAGCGCACGGCCGCGGGACAGTCGACACCATGTTGGACATGAGTTGGGGCGAGGTGATGCTGATCGGCGGCGTCGCCCTCATCGTCATCGGCCCGAAGGATCTGCCCAAGGCCCTGCGCACGGTCGGTCAGATCACGGGCAAGATGCGGCGCATGGCCGGAGAGTTTCAGTCGCAGTTCAACGAGGCGATTCGCGAGGCGGAGTTCGACGAGATCCGTCGCGAGGTGGACGGCGTCAAGAAGTCCGCCAGCACGATGGGGCCGACCTTCAACCCCGTCCAGACCATCCGCGACGAACTGAAGGGTGCGGTCGACGGCCGGACCGAGACGAAGGTGACGTCCTCGCCTACGCAGGGGCTCGCCAACGTGGCGGATCAACTGGCCGAGCGCGAGAACAGCATCCAGGCCCCTGTCCCGCACGAGGTCGGTCCGGTGGAATCGCTCCCGGACCTGCCACCGCGGCCTGCCTCGATGGCCAAGGAGGCCCCAGCCTCGACGCAGACCTCGACCCATGCCTGGACCGCCGACCCGCTAAGTTCCACCACGCCCTCCATCACACCCGCCGATCCGCCTCCCACCGAGCCTTCTCGACCAGAGACGCCGGCCAAACCGCAGCTTGATTCCGGCAGATGATCAACGAGACCGACGACGCCGAGATCGAAGCCTCGCGGGCCCCGCTCCTCGACCACCTCATCGAACTAAGGTCGCGGCTGATCAAGTCGCTGGCCGCCTTCGTGGTGATGTTCTTCGGGTGCTTCTTCTTTTCGCGGCACATCTACAACATTCTCGTCTACCCCTACGTCTCGGTGGTCGGTGTCGAGAACGCCAAGCTTATCGCGACGCACTTCCTCGAGCAGGTCTTCACCAACATCAAGCTCAGCGTCTTCGGGGCCGGCTTCCTGGCCTTCCCGGTGATCGCCACCCAGGTCTACGCCTTCGTGGCCCCGGGCCTCTACCGCAACGAGCGTCAGGCCTTCCTGCCCTACCTCGTGGCGACGCCGGTGTTCTTCATCCTCGGCGCACTGGTGGTGTTCTTCCTGGCGATGCCGCTGCTGATCCAATTCTCGGTTTCGCTGCAGCAGATCGGGCAGCCGGGCGAGGCGACGATCGCCCTCCTGCCGAAGGTGGACGAGTACCTCTCGCTCATCATGACGCTGATCTTCGCCTTCGGCATCGCGTTCCAGCTGCCGGTAATCCTGACCCTGCTCGGGCAGATCGGCGTGATCGACACGGCGTTCCTGCGCGAAAAGCGCCGTTACGCCATCGTCCTCGTCTTCGTGGCCGCCGCCATCCTGACGCCGCCGGACGTGATCTCGCAGCTCTCCCTGGCGATCCCCATGCTGCTGCTTTACGAGGCCTCGATCTTCTCTGTGGCCCGCGTCGAGCGCCGTCGCACCGCCCGGCGCAAGGCCGAGGGCCTGGAGCCCTAGGGCATTCGCCCGCGCCTTACGAGGCCTCGGCGCTCGCCATCGTCATCGCCGAGGCCCCCGATGTCCGCCAGCGGTTCAGCTCGGCATCGATCGCCCCTTGCGTGCCACGCATGAACTCGGCGCCTGTCAGGCCGGGGGGCAGGGGAGCCAGGTAGCTCACCGTCACGGTCCCAGGGCTGTGGCGGGCGCCGCCGTGAGGCCAGAACAGACCGGAATTCACCGCCACCGGCAGCACACTGAGCCCCAGCTTGGCGTAGAGCAGTTCGACGCCGCGCTTGAACTGGACGGGCTCGTCGATGCCGCCGCGGGTGCCCTCGGGAAACATCAGCACCGAACGTCCTTGCGCGATCGCCGCGCGACTCTCGTCGATCATCACCCGGAGGGCCTGGGTGCCGTTGGCCCGGTCGATGATGATCATCGGCGAGCGACGCAGGAACCATCCGACGATGGGGATGGCCACCAGTTCGCGCTTGGCCACGATGGCAACGTTCGGCACCAGAACGAGGAAGGCCAGGGTCTCCCAGGCGGACTGATGGTTGGCCACGATGAGGCAGGGCTCGGCCGGGATGCGGCTGCGGCCTTCCTCGACGTAGGTCAGCCCGATGATGCGGGCGAGGCCGAATAGGATCCCGCGCGACCACAGGCGGGTGAAGGCGCGGATGGGCCGTGCCGGTGCGCCCAGAAGGGCAAGCACCGCCAGCGGCAGGATGAACAGGGCGGTCCAGCCGGCCCAGTAGGCATTGAAAAGCGCGGAACGGATGCGCGACACGTGACAATCCCTCGATCTCGCCCGACGCGCGATCCCTCGCGGATCATGAGCCTCTGGCGCGGCATTTCCCCGGCGACGGCGGCGGCGATCCGGTCTATGCCGGCCCGCCGCCGTCGCGCGGACGATCCTTTAAACACTTTCCAGTTTCACGCGAGCCGAACGCCGTGCGCCTGACCGTCACCTCCTGGAACATCAACTCGGTGCGGCTGCGCATCGATTCGGTTCTGCGCTTCCTGGCGGAGGCGCAGCCAGACGTGCTCTGCCTGCAGGAGACAAAGTGCCCGGACGACGCGTTTCCGCTGAAGGCCCTGCGCGGGTCGGGCTACGAACACGTCGTGTTCGCCGGTCAGAAGGGCTATAACGGCGTCGCGATCCTGTCGCGCTTCCCGCTCGTCGCCCGTGACGTCATGGCCTTCTGCGAGCGCCAGGATGCGCGCCACATCTCGGCCATGCTGGGGCCGGAGGCCGGGAAGGCAGCGGGGATCGTGTTGCACGATTTCTACGTGCCGGCCGGGGGCGACGTGCCGGACCGCGCCCTCAACCCGAAATTCGCGCACAAGCTCGATTTTCTGGACGCCTTGCGCGCCTGGGGGGGCCGGCGGGGCAGCGGCCCGGCGATCCTGGTGGGGGATCTGAACGTGGCTCCGCTGGAGCACGATGTCTGGTCCCACAGACAGCTCCTCGACGTGGTGAGCCACACGCCCATCGAGACCGAGCGGCTGGAGACCCTGCGGGGAGAAGCGGGCTGGATCGACACCGCCCGCCTGCTCGTTCCGGAGCCGACGAAGATCTATACGTGGTGGAGCTATCGCTCCCCCGACTGGGCGGCGGCCGACAAGGGCCGGCGCCTCGACCATGCCTGGGTCTCCCCGGACCTGGCCGGGACAGTCCGCGACCTGACGGTGGCGCGCCATGTCCGGGGCTGGGAGCGGCCCTCCGATCATGCGCCGGTGACACTGACCCTGCACCTGTAAGCGGGCAGCCCCATCGGCATGCGCATCCACCGGCCCGCGTCCCGTCCTCGGATCGGGCGTTTCTGCGAGACAACATTCGCCGGAATGGTTCGCCGTCGATCGCGATCATCCGTTGGCGTGTCACCGCCCGGTCATGCGCGCAGCGTAGGGGCGGCGTCCATCATCCCTGATGGACAGCCCGAGAGCCCGCATGAACTCCGCAGCACGGGCGGTCCGCCGCGAAACCAGCCTCGGCCTGACCCAGGCCGTTCACCGCAGCCGAGCGCTGTCCCGCGCCGGCTTCGCCGAGCGGCTGTTCACCCTGGCCTTCAGTGGATTGGTCTATCCGCAGATCTGGGAGGACCCTGCAGTCGACATGGAGGCCCTGGCCCTGACGCCACAGGACCACGTGGTCGCCATCGCGTCGGGCAGTTGCAACGTGCTGTCCTACCTCACTGCCGATCCGGCGCGCATCAGTGCGGTCGACCTCAACGGGGCGCATATCGCCCTGGGGCGCCTCAAGGTCGCGGCTTTGACCCGATTTCCCGATTCGGAGACCTACCTGCGCTTCTTCGGGCGCGCCGACACTGCGGACAACGTGGCCGCCTACGACGCGCACATCGCCCCGCACCTCGACGCGGCCTCTCGCGCCTACTGGGAGACGCGGCGCCTCGACGGGCGTCGACGCATCGCGGCCTTCTCCAAGAACATCTTCCGGCACGGGCTGCTCGGGCGCTTCATCGGCACCGGGCATCGGCTGGCTCGCCTCTATGGCTGCGACCTCTCCGCCGTCCTGAAGGCCCGCAACCGGGAGGAACAGCGCGCCCTGTTCGCCGCACACGTGGCCCCTCTGTTCGACAAGCGCCTCGTGCGCTGGCTGATCCGGCGCCCGGCCTCCCTCTACGGCCTCGGGATTCCGCCGGCCCAGTATACGGCGCTGGCCAAGGACCGCCCAGGCGGCATGGTCGACGTGCTGCGGCACCGGCTGGAGCGCCTCGCCTGCAACTTCGATCTCGACCGGAATTACTTCGCCTGGCAGGCCTTCGGCCGGGGCTACGCGCCGGGCTCCGACGCAGCACTGCCGCCCTATCTTCAGCCACGCCACTTCGAGACCTTGCGGGCACGGGCCGGTCGGGTGAGCTATCGCCAGCAATCGATGACGGCGTTCCTGGCCGGGAGCCCGGACAAGAGCGCCGATGCCTACGTGCTGCTCGACGCGCAGGACTGGATGAGCGATGCCGACCTGACCGCCTTGTGGACCGAGATCACCCGGACCGCGCGGCCCGGGGCGCGGGTGATCTTCCGGACGGCGGCCGACGAGCGCTGCCTGCCCGGCCGCGTGCCGGAGGCAATCCTGAACGCCTGGGACTACGCCGAGGCCGAGAGCCGCGCCGCCGTGACGCGCGACCGCTCGGCGATCTACGGCGGCTTCCATCTCTACCGCCTGCGTGCCGTATGAACGATGCCGCGCATGCGATGGACCGGATGTACCGGCGCCAGCGCCACCTCTACGACGCCAGCCGGAAGTTCTATCTTCTGGGCCGTGACCAGACGATCGCCGAACTTGCCGTGCCGGCAGGCGGCTCTGTGCTGGAGATCGGCTGCGGTACCGGACGCAACCTCGTGCGCATCGCCCAGACCTATCCGGGCGCTGCCTGCCACGGCCTCGACGTCTCGGCGGCGATGCTCGACACCGCCGCCCGCGGCGTCGCGCGAGCCGGGCTCGACGGGCGCATCAGCCTCGCGCGCGGAGACGCCACGGCTTTCGACCCCACGGCCCTGTTCGGGCAGGACGCTTACGATCGGATCCTCATCTCCTACGCCCTGTCGATGATTCCGCCCTGGGAGCGGGTCCTGGCGGAAGCCGTCGGCCATCTCGCACCCGAAGGGCAGCTCCACGTGGTGGATTTTGGTGGGCAGGCCGGCCTACCGCGGCCGGCCCGGGCGCTCCTCAACCGCTGGCTCGCGGCCTTCTCGGTGACGCCGCGCGCGACCCTGCCGCAGGTGGTCGCGGACGCAGCGGCGAGAACAGGTGCCGAAGCGTGCGTGCGCCAGCGCTTCGGGGGCTATTGCGTGCAGGCGGTGATCGTTCGCCGGACCGGCAGCGGCGTCCCGGCTGGTGGTGGCGGGCCGCCCATCCCGGATCATCGGCCGATTGCGTGAGCCAACTTCGGAACGCGTGAGCCGGCCGCCGCATTGGTTCTGCAACGCGGTGGCCTACGGGCCGCCCCACCCCGGAACCGGAGATCGCTCCTCATGCGCAAGCTGCTTGTCGCCTTCCTGCTCCCGAAGCTCGTTTCTTACCTGCGTCGCCGGTACTCCGGCCGCCCGAGCCCGCGCCACTACTCCTGAGTTCAGGCCGCCGAGGCCTCGCGAGGCTTCGGCCCAGCGGCGCGGTGCAACCGTGCCGCCTTTCGGCCGTAGCCGAAGTAGATCGCCAGCCCGATGGCGAGCCAGACGGCCAGACGCAGCCAGGTGTCTCCCGGCAGACCGAGCATCAGGCCGAGACAGGACAGGATGCCGAGCACCGGCACAACCGGCATACCCGGCACCCGGAAGGGACGCTGTCGATCCGGCTCCGTCCGACGCAGAACCAACGCAGCCGTACAGATCACGATGAAGGCGAAGAGCGTTCCAATGCTCACCAGTTCGCCGAGAAGATCGATGGGCACCAGCCCCGCCACGAGGGCGGTGACGATGCCGATTGTGATCTGGCTCGTGGCCGGCGTCCGGAAGCGCGGGTGCACCCGTGCGAATGCCGGAGGCAGCAGACCGTCGCGCGCCATCGCGTAGAAAATTCGGGCCTGTCCGTAGAGCGCGGCCAGTGCCGATGTCGTCAGGCCCAGGATCGCCCCGACCTTGATTGCCGCCGAGAAGGGGCCGAGCCCGATCACCTCGACGGCCTTGGCGATTGGATCGGGCACGTCGAGGGCTCTGTAGGGCACGAGGCCGGTCAGCACGGCCGCCACCGCCACGTAGAGTACCGTGCTGATCGCCAGCGACCCCAGGAGACCGATTGGCGCGTCGCGCTGCGGCTGCCGCGTTTCGCCCGCCGCCGTCGAGATCGTCTCGAAGCCGATGAAGGCGAAGAACACCACGCCGGCTCCCCGCAGGACCCCGCTCCACCCGAACTCCCCGAAGGTGCCAGTGTTCTCCGGTACCAGCGGCGACCACAGGCCCGTATCGACGTGAGCCGCGCCGATGCCCACGAAGGCCAGGATGATGATTATCTTGATCACCACCATCACGGCGTTCACCCGGGTCGATCCGCGATTTCCGCGCACCAGGAGCAGCGTCAGCAGACCAATAAGGAGGGCCGCCGGCAGGTCGAACCACGCCGTCGCACTGCCGGGGAGGGGACTGAAGGGGGCCGCCGTGAGGGCAGGGGGCAGGTGGAGGCCCGCCGTACTCAGCAGCGAGCGGACATACCCCGACCAGCCAACCGCCACGGTGGCGGCGCTCATGGCGTATTCGAGGACCAAGTCCCATCCGATGATCCAGGCGCAGGCCTCGCCCAGGGTTGCAGAAGTGTAGGTGTAGGTGCTGCCCGAGGCCGGCACCATCGCGGCGAGTTCGGCGTAACAGAGGGCGACGAACCCGCAGGCGACACCGCCCAGCACGAAGGACAGGGTCAGGCCGGGGCCGGCATAGTTTGCTGCCGCCGTGCCGGTGAGGACGAAGATGCCCGCCCCGATGGTCGCCCCGACGCCAAGGGCCACGAGGTCGCAGGCGGACAGGGAACGCGGCAGGGACGACGGCTCGCCGCCCTCGTCGGACGAGGCCAGGATGTCGGAGACGGATTTGCGTGCGGTGAGACTGTTGCCCGTCATCGGTCAGATTGTCACATGGCGGTGGAACGCGCGCCATCGCGGCAAATTTCGCGCCATCGCGGTCGGCGGCAACCTAGCCGTGTTGTCAGAGCCGGGTACCTCTGGTAGCCTTCAACACAGCATCAAGAGTCAGGGCGATCCCTGACGCCAACCTACCCTCCCGGGCAAGGTGGCACCCTCCGGCGAACGGCGGGGATGTGGCCGGACCGGCAACCAAACGGGCTTCGCCATATCGCTGTCTCGGCCGGTCGACGCGCTCCTGATGCGCACCGGGCCAGACGAGAGCGAACCATGTTGACGGAAACCCATCCCCCCGAGCCGCAGCAATTTGCGAGCGACAACTACGCCGGCATCTGCCCGGAGGCCTGGGCGGCGATGGCAGCAGCCAACCAAGGCTCAGTCCCGGCCTATGGCGAGGATCCGTGGACGAAGCGGGCGGCCGACGCGTTCCGGACCCTGTTCGAGACGGAGTCCACGGAGGTGTTCTTCGCCTTCAACGGCACGGCCGCCAACGCGCTGGCGCTCGCTTCGCTCTGTCAATCCTATCACAGCGTGATCTGCTCGGCCTCGGCCCATGTCGAGACCGACGAGTGCGGGGCCCCCGAATTCTTCTCCAACGGCTCGAAGCTCCTCGTGGTGGCGAGCCCCGACGGCAAGCTCGACCCGGCCCTGATCCGGGGCGTCGCCACGGGACGCTCGGATATCCATTTCCCCAAGCCCCGGGTGGTGACGATCACCCAGCCCACCGAGACGGGGCAGCTCTACAGCCTCGCCGAGATCCGTGAGATCGCCGCCACCTGCCGGGATCTGGGCCTGCGCCTCCACATGGACGGGGCGCGCTTCGCCAATGCCTGTGCCAGCCTCGGCTGCAGCCCGGCCGACATGACCTGGAAGGCCGGCGTCGACCTCCTCTGCTTCGGTGGCACCAAGAACGGCATGGCGGCGGGCGAAGCGATCCTGTTCTTCGACCCGGCACTGGCGGAGGATTTCGGCTATCGCTGCAAGCAGGCGGGACAGCTCGCCTCGAAGATGCGCTTCCTCTCCGCCCCCTGGGTCGGGGTCCTGGAGGACGGCGCCTGGCTGCGCCACGCGAGCCACGCCAATGCCTGCGCACAGCGTCTCGCCTCGGCCGTGGCGGATGTGGCCGCCTTCGACCTGATGTTCCCGGTGGAGGCCAACGCGGTGTTCCTGCGCGCCGCGCCCGAGCACCTCGAGGCTCTGCGCGCCCGGGGCTGGCGCTTCTACACCTTCATCGGCGGCGGCGCCCGCTTCATGTTCGCCTGGGATTCGGACCTCGCCCGGATCGCGACCCTGGCGGCGGACATCCGCGCCGTGGGCACCTCGGTCGCCGTGGCGGCCTGAGAGGTCGATCTCTCATCCCGACAGACCGAGGGCTGGCGTCACAGCCGGTTTCGTGTATGGTCCGCGCCGCTCCGACCCGTGTGAACGGGGCCGGGGCACAAGCTGCTTGTGGGCCTGACCGTGCTGGACGACATCCCGGCACCGGCCTTCCACGAGCGTGGCGCGGCTCTCCTGACGGGGCCGCCCGTTTCCGAAAACCCGTACCGAAAGGCACTGCGATGTCGATCACGGCAGAGCGCAAGACCGCGCTGATCAAGGAATACGCGACCGGCGGCAAGGACACCGGTTCTCCGGAGGTCCAGGTGGCGATCCTCACCGAGCGGATCACCAACCTCACCGGCCACTTCAAGACCCACGGCAAGGACAACCATTCCCGCCGCGGCCTCCTGAAGATGGTTTCGCAGCGCCGCTCGCTGCTCGACTACGTCAAGCGCAAGGACGAGGCCCGCTACCGCAGCCTCATCGAGCGTCTCGGCATCCGCCGCTAAACACGGCGCTCACGCGGTTCCGGGCCCGGCCCGGGACCGCGTTTTGACAGTTCGGGTTGCCGGAATGGGTTCGGCCGCTCGAAAACCCGGGCGACTTGAAGGCGGATGCGTCGGGGACAGGATCGCGGGGGGCACGGTGCGCGGCGCCCCCCGCCATCTTGCCCCTGACGGCGCCGGGTTCGCCCGACCGCAGGAAGGCTAGACATATGTTCGATATCCAACGCGAAGAGCTGATGTGGGGCGACCGCAAGCTCGTCCTCGAGACGGGCAAGGTGGCCCGCCAGGCCGACGGTTCCGTCATGGCGACCTACGGCGAGACCTCGGTGCTCGCCACCGTGGTGTCCGGCAAGGAGCCTAAGGCCGGCATCGACTTCCTCCCCCTCACGGTGAACTATCAGGAGCGCGCCTACGCCGCCGGCCGCATCCCCGGCGGCTACTTCAAGCGCGAGGGTCGGCCCAGCGAGAAGGAGACCCTGGTCTCCCGCCTCATTGATCGCCCGATCCGCCCCCTCTTCGTCGAGGGCTGGCGCAACGACACCCAGGTCGTCGTCACCGTCCTGACCCACGACCTTGAGAACGATCCCGACATCCTCGCGATGGTCGCCGCTTCCGCCGCCCTGACCCTGTCGGGCGTGCCCTTCATGGGCCCGATCGGCGCCGCCCGTGTCGGCTACGCCAACGGCCAGTACAGCCTCAACCCGCTGGTGGCCGACCTCGAGGCCTCGACCCTCGATCTCGTCGTCGCCGGCACCCAGGATGCCGTCCTGATGGTCGAGTCCGAGGCGAAGGAGCTCGACGAGGAGATCATGCTCGGCGCCGTGATGTTCGGCCACAAGCATTTCCAGCCGGTCATCGAGGCGATCATCCGTCTGGCCGAGAAGGCCGCCAAGGAGCCCCGCAACTTCCAGGCTCCCGAGAACGGCGACGTGGAGCAGGCCGTCCTCGACGTGTGCGAGTCCGATCTGCGCGCCGCCTACAAGAACACCGTCAAGCAGGAGCGCTACGCCGCCGTCGACGCCGTCAAGGCGAAGGTGATGGCCGCCCTCTGCCCCGCCGAGGGCGAGGCGAAGTTCCCGGCCGAGAAGGTCAAGGCTGCGTTCAAGGAAGCGCAGTCCAAGGTCGTGCGCTGGAACATCCTCGACACCGGCTCGCGCATCGACGGCCGCGACGTGCGCACCGTGCGCCCGATCGAATCCCAGGTCGGCGTGCTGCCCCGCGCTCACGGCTCGTCGCTGTTCACCCGCGGCGAGACCCAGGCCCTCGTGGTCGCCACCCTCGGCACCGGCGAGGACGAGCAGTTCATCGACGCGTTGGAAGGCACCTACAAGGAGACCTTCCTGCTGCACTACAACTTCCCCCCCTACTCGGTGGGCGAGACCGGCCGCATGGGCTCCCCGGGCCGCCGCGAGATCGGCCATGGCAAGCTCGCCTGGCGTGCCGTGCATCCCGTGCTGCCGCCGGCCCACGAGTTCCCGTACACGATCCGCGTCGTGTCCGAGATCACCGAGTCCAACGGCTCCTCCTCGATGGCCTCCGTCTGCGGCGCCTCGCTGTCGCTGATGGATGCCGGCGTGCCCCTGCGCCGTCCGGTGGCGGGCATCGCTATGGGCCTCATCCTCGAGGGTGAGCGCTACGCCGTGCTGTCCGACATCCTCGGCGACGAGGACCACCTCGGCGACATGGACTTCAAGGTGGCGGGCACGGAAGCCGGCATCACCTCGCTGCAGATGGACATCAAGATCGCGGGCATCACCGAAGAGATCATGAAGGTCGCCCTGCACCAGGCGCAGGAAGGCCGCGTCCACATCCTCGGCGAGATGGCCAAGGCCCTGACCGACGCCCGTCCCGAGCTCGGCGAGTACGCACCGCGCATCGAGACCATGCAGATCCCCACCGACAAGATCCGGGAAGTGATCGGCACCGGCGGCAAGGTGATCCGCGAGATCGTCGAAAAGACCGGCGCCAAGATCAACATCGACGACACCGGCACGGTGAAGATCGCTTCCAGCGACGGCAAGGCCATCAAGGCCGCCTACAACTGGATCCGCTCCATCGTGGCGGAAGCCGAAGTCGGCATGATCTATGACGGCACCGTCGTGAAGACGATGGAGTTCGGTGCCTTCGTGAACTTCTTCGGCGCCAAGGACGGCCTCGTCCACATCTCGGAGCTCGCCGCCCAGCGGGTCGCCAAGGTGACGGACGTCGTCAAGGAAGGCCAGAAGGTCAAGGTCAAGTTCCTCGGCCAGGACGATCGCGGCAAGATCCGCCTGTCCATGAAGGTGGTCGACCAGGAGACCGGCGAAGACCTCACCGAGAAGCTCAAGGCCGAGCGCAACGCCGAGCAGGACCGCGCCCGCGGACCCCGCCAGGAGGCGTAAGCTTCAGCCTGAGCCGGGTGCGCGAGCGCCCGGCGATGGTCCGAAACGAGAAAGAGCGCGGTCCCGCCAGGGCCGCGCTCTCTTCGTTCGGAGGAACGGCCTCGGCCCCGGACCCACTGAAGTTCAGGCCGCCCGCTCGCGCAGGTGGGCGATCAGTGCCGCGGCGGCGCTGCCAGGGTCGCGATCGTTCCAGATCGTGCACGCGGCTTCGATCGGGACGACGCGCTCGAGGCGGCTGCGCAGATCGCCGTCCTCGGGCCGGGCGCGGGCCGCCAGGCGCTGGGCGAGCACGTCGGACGCGGCCGTAATGGCGACGACGCCGACATGCGGCAGGGTCCGCCGAGCCTCGTCAACGATCCGGCGGGAGACGTTGCAGACCACCACCCGTCCGGCCCAGGCCTGCTCCACGGTCTCGGAGGGGATCGCGTAGCCCAGGCCATGGGCCCGCCAGTGCAGAGCGAAGGCGCCGGAGGCGGCGCCCGCGGAAAAGGCCTCCTCCGTGAGGGCGACGTTGTCCTCGTGGGCCGAGGGCGCCCGGGTGATGAGGCGGCGCGGGAAGACGAAGCGGGGATCGCCGGCGAGCGCGTCCCGCGCCAGCCGCAACAGGGTGTCCTTGCCGGCCCCGCTCGGGCCGACCACGAGGGCGAAGCCGCCGGGCATCACACCACCCGCTCGCCGGCGCGCCAGACCTGGCGCACGACCGGCACGCCCCGGGCGAGGCGGACCCGGACGAGATCGGCGCGCAGGCCCGATTCCAGTCGGCCGCGATCGGTCAGGCCGGTGGCGCGGGCCGGATTGGCCGTCACGGTGGCGATGGCGTCGGGCAGGCTGATGCCGGGCACGCGCTCGGACAGGCCGAAAGCGGCCATCAGCAGACTTGCCGGCACGTAGTCCGAGGACAGGATGCTGAGGATACCGGCCTCCGCCAGGGTATGAGCCGCGACGTTGCCCGAATGCGAGCCGCCCCGGATCAGATTGGGTGCCCCCATCATCACGGTGATGCCGGCCGCGTGCGAGGCCTCGGCCGCCTCCAGGGTGGTGGGGAATTCGGCGAGCGCCACCGACTCGTCGCGCGACAGCGCCACATCGGCCAGCGTGGTGTCGTCGTGGCTGGCAAGCGGGATGCCGCGTTCGCGGGCCAGCGCCACCAGGGCGGGCCGGTTCACGGCGTTGAGGGCATGGCCGTCGCGCATCTTGCGCTCGGTGCTGAGCTTGATCTCCTCCAGGGAGCGACCGCTGCGCCCGGCATAGACGTAGTACTTGGCCACATCGCGGAACTGACGCTGGCCCGGCGTATGGTCCATCAGCGACAGCAGGCCGATGGCATAGCGCTCGGCGAAGGCGCGCACGGTCCCGACCACGTCGGTGGAGGGAATCTCGCAGCGCAGGTGGGTGCGGTGCTCGGACCGGAACAGGTCCGCACCTTGGGCTTCCGCCAGGGCGGCAGCCAGAAGCTCCAGCTCGGTGCCGAGGCCGCTGCCGTCCGGATCGGTGCCGGCCCGCAGCGAATCGAACACCGTGGTGATGCCGGACGCCGCGATCTGGGCATCGTAGGCCAGCACCGCCCCGAGGGGATGCCAGCGCACGCCGGGGCGCGGGGCGTAGTGGCTCTCCAGATGGTCGGTGTGGAGTTCGACGAGGCCCGGGATGATGGTGTCGCCCGCGCAGTCGAGGCCGCGCTCGGGCGCACGCCCGGTGCCGATCTCGGCGATGCGCCCGTCGACCGCCGCGAGCCAGCCGGTCTCGACCCGGTCGGGCAGAACCAGGCGCGCGTTCTCGAGAATTTCGACCCGGTCCGTCATGCTTGCCTGTTCCCGCTTCATGCCGCCATCGCTCCGCGGAAGGCGGCGACGTCGACGATCCGGGTCGCCACCGCCTCGCGCACGTCCGCATCGTGGAAGATGCCGAGGATGGCGGTGCCGGCGGCGCGCTTCTCGGCGATGAGGTCCACCACGACGGCACGGTTCTGCGCGTCGAGGGAGGCCGTCGGCTCGTCCATGAGGAGGATCGGCCGCTCGGCGATGAGGCCGCGGGCGATGTTCACCCGCTGCTGCTCGCCCCCCGAGAAGGTGGCGGGAGGCAGGGCCCACAGGCGCTCAGGCAGGTTGAGACGGGCCAGGAGGTCGCCCGCCCGGATGCGGGCCGCCTCGGGGCCGAGGCCGCCCTCGCGGCCGGCGGCCTCCACCACGGCGCGGGCGCTGACGCGGGGAATCACCCGAAGGAACTGCGAGACGTAGGATAGGGTGGTGCGGCGAAGGCCCAGGATTTCACGCGGTGCGGCCGTGACGAGGTCGACGATGCGCTCGCGATCACGGACCCGGATGGCGCCGGCAGCGCAGCGGTAGTTGCCGTAAGCCATCTTGAGGAGCGAGGACTTGCCCGCCCCCGAGGCGCCGCCGAGCACGACGCACTCGCCCGGATGGACTGCCAGGGTGGCGTCGGCGATCACCGGCAGCACGGCGCCGCCGCGCAGATGCAGGGTGAAGCTCTTGGCCACGTTGTCGAAAACCAGGAGGGGCATCGTTGCGTGAAGCGTCATGCGGCGAGCACCGAGGAGACGAGGAGCTGGGTGTAGGCGGCCTGGGGGTCGTCCAGGACCTGGTCGGTCAGACCGGTCTCGATCACCCGGCCCGCCCGCATGACGAGGACGCGGTGCGAGAGCAGGCGCGCCACGGCGAGGTCGTGGGTGACGATGATCACCGCGAGGCCGAGCTCGGCCACCAGACCCCGGATCATATCGAGGAGGCGGGCCTGGACCGAGACGTCGAGGCCCGAGGTCGGCTCGTCCATGAGCACGAGACGGGGCGCGGTGACGAGGTTGCGGGCGATCTGCAAGCGCTGGCGCATACCGCCGGAGAAGCGCGTCGGCGGATCGTCGACCCGGTCGGGGGCGATCTCGACGCGGGCGAGCCAGTCGAGGGCGGTGGCGCGGATGCGGCCGTAATGGCGGTCGCCCACCCCCATCAGGCGCTCGCCGACATTGCCGCCGGCGGAGACCGCCATGCGCAGGCCCTGGGTGGCGTCCTGGCGCACGAAGCCCCAATCCGTGCGCATCAGCGCGCGTCGGTCGACCACGCTCAACGCGTCGAGGTCACGCGTTTCGCCGTCGCGCATGCGGTAGGACACCGAGCCCGCATCGGCCGCGACCTCGCCGGCGATGAGCGACAGCAGGGTCGACTTGCCGGAGCCCGATTCGCCGACCACTGCCAGGACCTCGCCGGGGTCGAGGCTGAAGCCGATGCCGTCGCAGGCGAGGCGCCGGCCGTAGCGCTTGGTCAGGCCTTCGACGGTCAGGAGCGGTTCCATCACGCGGCCTCTCCGGTATGGCCGTCGGCGCGGCAGGTCTCGTCACGGCGGGTCTCAACACGGCGGGTCTCGCAATGATCGGTGTCCGAGCAGACGAACATCCGGCCGCCGGCATCGTCGAGGACGACCTCGTCGAGATAGACGCCTTCGGCGCCGCACAAGGCGCAGGGGCGGTCGAAGCTCTGGACCCGGAACGGATGGTCCTCGAAGTCGAGGCTGCGCACCCGGGTGTAGGGCGGGATCGCGTAGATGCGCTTCTCGCGCCCGGCTCCGAAGAGCTGGAGGGCGGGGCAGTCGTCCATCTTGGGGTTGTCGAATTTCGGCGTCGGGGAGGGGTCCATCACGTAGCGCCCGGCCACCTCCACCGGGTAGGCGTAGGTGGTGGCGATGTGGCCGTGGCGGGCGATGTCCTCGTAGAGCTTGACGTGCATCAGGCCGTATTCGGCCAACGCGTGGAGCTGGCGCGTCTCGGTCTCGCGCGGCTCGAGGAAGCGCAAGGGCTCGGGGATCGGCACCTGGTAGACGAGGACCTGACCCTCGGCGAGCGGCGCTTCCGGGATGCGGTGGCGGGTCTGGATCACGGTGGCCTCCGCCGTGCGGGTCGTGGTGGCGATGCCCGCGGTGGCGGTGAAGAAGCGCCGGATCGAGACCGCGTTGGTGGTGTCGTCGGCGCCCTGGTCGATCACCTTGAGGACGTCCGCGGCGCCCAGGATCGCGGCGGTGACCTGCACGCCGCCGGTGCCCCAGCCGTAGGGCATCGGCATCTCGCGGGCGGCGAAGGGCACCTGGTAGCCGGGGATCGCGATGGCCTTGAGGATGGCCCGGCGGATCATCCGCTTCGTCCCCTCGTCGAGATAGGCGAAGTTGTAGCCGGTGCCGGCCGAGACCGTGACGGAGACGGGACCTTGCGGGTTCATTCGGCGGCCTCCGGCCAGGCGGATTCGTCCGGGACCGAATCGGCCGCCCGGGCGGCATGCTCGGCGCGCAGGCGCCGGACGAGATCGAGTTCGGCCTGGAAATCGACGTAGTGCGGCAGCTTCATGTGCTCGACGAAGCCCGTCGCCTGCAGGCTGTCGCAATGGGCCAGCACGAATTCCTGGTCCTGGGCCGGCACCACCACGGGCTCGCCGAGCTCGGCGGCCCGGAGCGAGCGGTCCACCAGGGCCATCGCCATGGCCTTGCGCTCGCCCTGGCCGAAGACGAGGCCGTAGCCCCGGGTGAATTGCGGCGGCACCGCATCGCTGCCGTGGAACTGGTTGATCATCTGGCACTCGGTCAGATCGACCGCGCCGAGGCAGACCGGGAAGCCCAGCTCTTCCGGCGTGAATTCGAGCGCCACCGCCCCGACCCGGATCTCGCCGACGAAGGGGTGGGTGCGGCCGTAGCCGCGCTGCGTCGAGTAGCCGAGCGCCAGGATGAAGCCCTCGTCGCCCCGCGCCAGCCCCTGAAGGCGGACGGCCCGATCGGCGGGGTAGTCCACCGGCTCGCGGGTGAGGTCGCCGACGGGGGCGCCCGCGTCCGGGGGCGAGGGCTCGAGCAGCCCGGCCTGACCGAGGAGGTCGGTGACACGTGGGCAGACGGCGGCGTCGGCCTCCGGCTCGGCCTCGGCGGCCGGCACCGGATCGGCGCCGTCACCCAGGGCGAAATCCACGAGGCGGTGGGTGTAGTCGAAGGTCGGACCCAGCACCTGCCCGCCGGGCAGATCCTTGAAGGTGGCGGAGATGCGCCGCGTCAGCGTCATCGCGCCGGTGTCGACGGGCGCGGTGGCGCCGAAGCGCGGCAGCGTGGTGCGGTAGGCCCGCACCAGGAACACCGCCTCGACCACGTCGCCCCGGGCCTGCTTGAGGGCGAGGGCGGCGAGATCCGGATCGTAGAGCGAGCCCTCGGTCATCACCCGGTCGACCAGGAGGCGCATCTGCTCGCGGATCTGCGCCACGCCGAGATCGGGCACCGCCGGGTCGCCGCGCCGGGCCTCGGCCAGGAGCCGGTGAGCGTTGTCGATGGCGGCTTCGCCGCCCTTCACGGCTACGTACATGGGGACATCTCCGGGGCGACGGGACGGGTCGAGCGCGGGAGGCCGGCAAGGGACCCGGGGGCGACGAACAGGAGATCGAGGCCCAGGGGGAAGGCCGCATGGTTCGCGGCCCAGCGCGACGCCCAGTCGGCGGGCAGGGGCGACGCGTCGAACGATACGGTGCCGCGGATGCCCGGCCCCGCGAAGGCGGGGCCGCCTTCGTCGGACAGGGTCTCGACGGCGAGAATCAGCGTGGCGGAGGCATCCGGGTAGGCGGGGGTACCGGGCGCGAAGTCCGTGAAGGCCGGGCAACGGGCCGGATCGGCGATCAGCGCGAAGGCGGCCCGATCCGGCGCGTCGACGAGCGGCGCCCCGGTGTGGAAGCGCAGGAAGGCGGCGACCGCCGGCTCGGCCCGGAGCGGTGCATCGAGCCAGACCGGCGTGTCGGCGTCGATGAGCGCCAGGGCCAGCGCCGCGAGTTCCGGCGTGAGCGGCGCCGGGGGCACCAGGGCGGTGGCCAGGGGGCGGAGGCGGCCGGGCCGGCTCAAGGCCTCCATCGCGGCGCGGAACACTGCCTGCCCCTCATGGACGGGATCGGCGAAGCCGCGGGCAAGAGTCCGAGTTTGGGAAAGAGTCTCGGCCTGGGTCTTGGCAAGGGCCTGGGTGTGAGTCTGAGCCATCAATCCTCTCCCCGCGCCAGGGTGAAGAAGTTCACCCGCGTCGCCGCGACCTTGCGGGCGGCCTGCGCCGCAGCCTCCGCCCGGCGTTCGGCGATGGCGGCCAGGGCCGCATCGAGGGCGGGCCGTGCCTCCGGGCGCTGCCAATGGGCATCCACGATGGCGGCGAGGCGGGCGCGGTCCCGGTCGCGGCCGAGATGGTAGGCGAAGCCGGTCTCGCCGCCGGGCAGGCGCACCGCCGCCCGGGTCACCGTGGCCTCGCCGGCGTTGAAGGGCCGGCCGTCGCCGCCGATTCGGCCGCGCACCATGACCAGTCCGGTCTCCGGCCGGCGCAGATCCTCGGCCACCGGGTTCGCGCCGGCCTGCGCCAGGGCCGCGTGCAGTTCGTCCAGGTTGGCCTGTCCGGCCCGAGCCATCGCGCGTTGCCGGGCGGCGGGGTCTGGCATCGGGAGCTCAGGTGGTGTTTGGCTGGCGCTCGGCATCGATCGGTCTCCAAACCTGTCTATACGTCTAGACAAGCGGATGAGCGAACGCAAGGGCTTTCGAGGACGTCATGCGGGTAATTCGTGCGAGCCATCCATGAATGAGGTGCGCGACACCGGCGTGACGGCCCTCCAGCGGGGCGCCGGCCTGGCGGCCTGGCGGCAGATCGCCGACGCTCTGGCGGAGGAGATCCGAAGCGGGGTCTTCGCCGCCGGGGGGCAACTGCCCTCGGAATCGGCGCTCGCCGCGCGCTTCGGCGTGAACCGGCACACGGTGCGCCGGGCGCTGGGCGTGCTTGCCGAGGGCGGGCTGGTCCGCACCACGCAGGGCAGGGGCAGCTTCGTGGAGCAGGGGCCGATCCCCTATCCGATCGGCCCGCGCACCCGATTCTCGGAGATCGTCTCGCGCACCGGCCGCGAGGCCTGGGGCGACCTGATCGCCGCCGCGACCGTGCCGGCCGATGCGGGCTGGGCCGAGGCCCTGGCGATCGCCCCCGGCGTCCCGATCCTCGAACTGCGGACCGTGCACCGCGCCGACGGCGCGCCGATCTCGACGGCCCGCACCTGTCTGCCGCTGCCGCGCTTTGCCGGATTCGACGCGGCCTACGCCGCCAGCGGTTCGATCACCCGGGCGTATGCGGAGTTCGGGGTCGCCGATTACACCCGGCTCTCGACCCGGATCGGCGCCCGCCCCGCCGAGGCGGAGGAGGCGGCGCGCCTCGACATCGCCCCCGGCCGCACCCTCATCGCCCTGTCGAGCGTGAACGTGGACGGGGCGGGCCTTCGCATCCAGGCCACCCGCAGCCTGTTCGCCGCCGACCGGGTGGAACTGGTGGTGGAGTGATCGTCGCCTGCGTGGCGCCTACGATCGTCACGCCTCTCGACGCGACGCGGCCCTCCTCCGAGCGGATCTCGGGCCTTCCCGCGATCCGCCGGGTCACCCAACCACCCCCACTCCTGACCTCTCCCCACAAGGGGGAGAGCGACGCGTCGCGCTTCTTAAAACGTGGTCGAGCTTCCCAAAACGTGGATGTGTGAGTCCGCCCGGCGAGGAAGCGAGGTCTGGCTGGCACCCTCCGAGGCGATCAGCCGAATGTCGGATCGGACGGATTCGGGAGCTGGCGGTGGCCTGCGTCCCCGTATCCGCCGGCCCGATGCATCCCTGCCGGGGGGCTCGGCGTTCCGCTTGTCGCGCGCGACCGGCGCGCCGTCGTCGAGAGGAACCAAGCGGACCCATGGAGAGCGGACCCATGGAGAGCGGACCCGTGGAGAGCGGACCCGTGGAGAGCGGACCCGTGGAGCGCGACTGCGTCGTCATCGGCATCCACGGCCTGGCGAACAAGCCGCCCGCAGACGAGAAGACGCGCTGGTGGAAGGCGGCGGTCAGCGAGGGCCTCGCGCGCAACCAGGGCCTCGCCGAGCCTGCCTTCCGGTTCGAGTTCGTCTACTGGGCCGACCTCCGCTACGACGCGCCCCTGTCCGAGGACGGCAACCGCGAGCCGTACCGGCCCTATGACGGGACGGGGCCGCTGCCCGACGGGGACGCGGCGCCGGTGCTCACCGCCAACGCCGTGCTGGCGCCGATCTATGCCGGGATCGATGCGGTCGAGGAGGCGACCGGCCTCACCCTCGTGGACGACGTGATCCTGGAGCATCGCTTCGACGACCTCTGGCACTACCACGCCGAGCGGGACTTCGCCCGCCGGGTCCGGGCGCGGCTGAGCGAGCGCCTGAAGGCGTTCCGCAGCCATCGCATCCTGCTGGTGGCGCACTCGATGGGATCGGTCATCGCCTACGACGTCTTGCGGATGCTGGAGCGGGAAGACCCCGCCCTGCGCATCGACCACCTCGTCACGGCGGCCTCGCCCCTGGGTCTGGCGAAGGTGAAGCTCAAGTTCGAGGGCGAGCACGGCCCGCTCCGCGTGCCGAACAACGTCGCGGCCTGGACGAACCTGGCCGATGGCGAGGACGTGGTCGCCATCATGGGGTCCCTGGGTACGGACTACGCTGCCAGCGAACGCGGCGTCGGCGTCGCGGACCAGCGGGTCGTCAACGGCTATCGGCGCCCCGACGGGACGCCGAACCCGCACAAGTCCTACGGCTATCTCCGGACGCCCGAATTCTCGGGGATCGCCGCGCGTTTCGTCGCCGACCGACCGGAGGCCGTATTGCCTGCCGGGGAAGGGGAGGGCCCCGCAGCACAGAAGAGGCCGCCCGCGATGCAGGAGGACGCGGAGAGGAACGCGGGCATGACGGCCCTCGCTCAGACGGACGGCCCGGCCGCGACCTTGCCCCAGTTCGGCAGGGGGAAGGCCCGATCGTAGGCGAGATTGAAGACGAAGGCGTAGGCCACGTAGAAGGCCGCGATCGCCAGATCCATGAAGAAGGCCTCCATCAGGCCGATGCCGAGGTACCAGGCGATCGGCGGCAGCAGGATCATCAGCAGGCCCGCCTCGAACAGCACGGCATGCCCCACCCGCAGCAGGAGACTCTTGCGGGTGTGCCCGGTCAGCCGCTGCATCGCCCGGTCGAAGCCGAGATTGTAGACGTAGTTCCAGGCCGTCGCGATCAGGGCGCTGCCGATGCCGATCACCCCCATGTCGGAGGCGTGCAGGCCGAACAGCACGGTGCCGAGCGGGATCATCAGGGCCAGCCCGAACAGCTCGAACAGGAGGGCGTGGCGGATACGGTCACGGGTGCTGCGCATGAAGAGGTCTCGAAAAGCCGCGTTGGTTGCGGGTCTTCTATCTGCGATACCCGGTTCGACAAGTTAGTAGGTATCTGAGGATCAGATAGATGGCCGTCTCGCTCGATCAGCTCCAGGCTTTCGTGGCGGCGGCCGAGGCCGGGTCCTTCTCCGGCGCCGCCCGAATGCTGCAGAAGGCGCAGTCGGCCGTCAGCACCCAGGTGGCGAATCTTGAGGCCGATCTCGGGGTTACGCTGTTCAGCCGGGCGGGCCGCAACCCGGTGCTCACCCCGGCGGGGGAGCGGCTCCTGCTGGAGGCGCGGGTGGTGCTCGACCGGCGCGAGCACCTGATCGGCGTGGCCCGCAGCTTGGAGCAGCGGGTGGAAAACCGCCTCGTGGTGGCCATCGACGAGCTGTATCCGGAGCATGCCCTGGGCGCGCTCTTCGCCGACTTCGCCCGGCACTTTCCCTTCGTCGAACTCGAGCTGCTGTTCCCCCTGATGGAGGATGTCAGCCGCATGGTGCAGTCCGGCGCCGCCGATCTCGGGGTGATGTGGCGCCAGGAGGTGCTGCCCACGGAGCTTGGCTTCCAGACCATCGGCTGGGTGCCCCTCAAGCTCGTGTGCGGACGCGACCACCCGCTCGCCAAGGCGCGGGTGGAATGGGAGGAATTGAAGCGCCACCGCCAGATCCTGGTCGCCGCGCGCAGCGACGGGCCGGAGAAGCGCCGCCTGCGGGTGGCCGCCGAGGTGTGGTGGGTGGAGAGCCACTGGGTGATCCTGGAGCTGGTGAAGCACGGGATCGGCTGGGCCTTCGTCACCGACCACGTCATCGCCTCGTCGCTGACGGCGCCGTACCTCGTCACGCCGGACCTGCAGTTCGACGCGGGCGACTGGCCGATCGCCCTGGAACTGGTCTGGCACAAGCAGCGGCCCTGCGGCCCCGCCGCCGCCTGGCTGCGCGCGCGCTTCGCGGCCGAGCGGATCGGCCCCGTCTCGGGGGACGGCCTGCCGGGCTGACGGGGGAGGCCGGGGTCGGCGTTCGGCGTTCGGCGTTCGGCCTCAGCGCGCCGCGCCGCCGATCAGGGCCCGGCGCAGGCGTCCGGAGACGACGTCGATGATCGCCACGGTGACGAGGATCATCAGGATCAGGAAAGCGACCTGGCGCAGTTCGAGGACGCGGATCAGCTCGGTGAGGTACTGGCCGATGCCGCCCGCGCCGACGATGCCGATGATGGTGGCCGAGCGGGTGTTCGATTCGAAGAAGTACAGCACCTGGCTGCCGAGCACCGGCAGCACCGCGGGAATCAGGCCGAAGCGGATGCGGTGCAATTCGGCCCCGCCGGAGGCGGAGACGCCCTCGCCGGCCTTGCCGTCAACGGTCTCGACGGCTTCCGAGAACAGCTTGCCGAGCGCCCCCACATCCGCGCACGCGATGGCGAGCGCCCCCGCGAAGGGGCCGAGCCCGACCACGTTGATCCAGATCAGCGCCCAGATCAGCACGTCGACGGAGCGCACCACGTCGAGGCCGCGCCGGACGGTGACATGCACGAACGGGTTCGGCACGACGTTGCGGGCGGCCAGGAATGCGATCGGAAAGGCCACGAGGGCCGCCGTCAGCGTGCCGATGAAGGCGATGCCGAGGGTCTCGGCCAAAGCCTGCAGGAAGGTCCAGGCCCGTCCGCCGGCCTCCGGCGGCAGCATCAGCAGGCTGAATTCGCCGAGGCGGCCGAGGCCGGCGAGCAGGCGGGCGGCGGAGAAATCGAGGCGCACCAGCGCGTAGCCCGACAGCGCCGCGAGGGCGGCGAGCGCCAGGCCCGCGACGAGGCGGCCGCGCCAGGCCGGGCGGAAGCTCTCCGGAAAGCGCTGCCGCAGGGCGGCGATCTCGGCCGGGCTCAGGTCGGGACCGGTCATCGCAGGCTTCCAAGGAGATGGTGGCGCAGGCGCTCGGTGCCGAGGTCGATCGCCATCACGGTGAGGATGATCAGGACCAGGATCGCGCTGACGTCGGCGTAGTAGAAGTTGCGGATCGCCACGAGCAGTTCCTGCCCGATGCCGCCGGCCCCGACGAAGCCCATGACGCCGGCGCCCCGCACGTTGATCTCGAAGCGCAGCAGCCCGTACGAGACGAAGTTCGACAGCACCTGCGGCAGCACGGCGAAGCGCAGGGTCTCGATCCGCCCGGCCCCGGCCGCGGTCAGGCTCTCCACCGGCTTCAGGTCGATGTTCTCGACGACCTCCGAGAACAGCTTGCCCAGCGCCCCCGTGCTGTGGATCGCCAGCGCCAGCACGCCCACCATCGGCCCGAGGCCGAAGGCGATGACGAACAGGAGCGCGAACACGATCTCCGGCACCGTGCGGCAGAATTCGAGCCCGCGCCGCACCAGGAAGCAGGTCATCCGGCTTCCCGTGACGTTGGCGGCGGCGGAGAAGCACAGGCAGAACCCGGCGATCGCCCCCAACAGGGTTCCGAGATAGGCCATCAGCAGGGTCTCGCCCAGAAGCGCCAGCCATTTCGGCCAGCCCCAGTACCATTCGGCGAGATCGCCCCGCAGGTTCCCCAGGGTCAGGTGGGGCAGGATCTGGACGATGTAGTCGGTGAACCGGCCGATATGGGCCGCGAGCACGAGCGGGCGCACCTCGGCCGCCTGGGCGGCGAGGGCGGTGAGGACCGCGAGCACGGCGAGGCCGGCCCAGATCCGGCGCCGGGTCGCCGCGACGGCGCCGTCATAGGCCCCCGCCAGAAGGGCGGCTCGGTCCGGGGGCAGGGGCGTGATCCGCTCAGGCATCGGCCGTCACCGGCGGCTCACACGGGGTGCGCTCACGATTTGCGGCGCTGGTTGTCGTTGAACTTCAGCATCTCGATGACCGGCTGGTAGTCCTTCAGGGTCACGGGCGTGAGGCCCTGGTCCTTGCCGTCCGAGAGCCGGTCGAAGGCCGCCTTGTCGGCCGTGGGCAGGGCCACCAGGGCATCGCGGATCGTCGTCTTCAAGGCGTCCGGCAGGCTCGACAGCATGGCGAAGGGGCCCTCGGGCAGGAAGTCGGACTTGAACACCACGCGGAAATCGGCCTGGCTCATCGGCGTGCCGTCGGGCTTCTTCAGCATGCCCTTGGCGGCCATGCGGGTGACCATGGTGTCGGTGTCGGTGTTGTAGAGGTTGGCGGCGGCGTCCACCGTGCCCTGCACCAGGGCGAGAACCGCGTTCTCGTGGCTGCCGGCATAGACGGTCTTGCCGAAGAAGGTGTCGACCGGGTAGCCGGCCTTGCTCAGGAAGAAGCGCGGCGCCTGGTTCCCGGAGGTGGAATTGGGGTCCACCAGCGCAAGGTTCTTGCCCTTCAGGTCCTCGATCGTCCTGTAGGGGCTGTCGGCGCGCACGTAGATCACCGAGTAGTAGCCCGAGGCGCCGGTGTTGTGGCGCTGGTTGACGATCGGCTCGACCTTGACGCCGGTCATCACCGCGCGGGCGAAGGAGGCGGGGCCGTAGAAGGCGAGCTGGGCGTTGCCGGCGCGCTGGCTCTCGATCACGGCGGCGTAGTCGTTGGCGATGCGCAGCTTGACCGGCACGCCGAGAGCCTTCGACAGATAGGCGGTCATCGGCGCGTAGCGATCGGTGGTGCCCGACGCGTTCTCGGCGGGGATCACCGCCAGGGTCAGTTCCGGATAGGCCACCTTCCAGTCCTGCGCGGCGGCGGGAGCGGCGAGGAGGGCGAGCGCGAGGGCTCCGGCGAGGGATCGACGGGTCAGCATGGCAATCTTCCGGATGGTTGACTTCAGGATCAGGCGACGAGGGCGGCGGGGTAGGGCGCGCGGCGGGCGGGCGCGGGCGCGTCCATGACCTCGCCCGCCTCCAGCCCGTAGAGCTGGCGGGCGACGTCCTCGGTCAGGTCGGCGGGGGCGCCGTCGAACACGAGACGGCCATCGGCGAGGCCGACGAGGCGGTCGCAATAGGTGCGGGCGAGATCGAGGGAATGCAGGTTGCACAGCACGGTGATGCCGTGGCGCTGGTTGGCCTCGGCGAGGGCGTCCATGACGATGCGGGTGTTGCGCGGGTCGAGGGAGGCCACGGGCTCGTCGGCCAGGATCAGGTCGGGGGCCTGCATCATCGCCCGCGCGATGGCGACGCGCTGCTGCTGGCCGCCGGAGAGCTGGTCGGCCCGGTGGCCGGCGAAGTCGCCCATGCCGAAGGCGTCGAGGGCGGCCAGCGCCAGGGCGCGCTCACGCTCGGACCAGAGCTTGAGCAGCGAGCGGTGCCGGGGCACCTCGGAAAGCCGGCCCATCAGGACGTTGCTGAGCACGTCGAGGCGGCCGACGAGGTGAAACTGCTGGAAGATCATGGCGCAGCGGGTGCGCCAGCGCCGCAGGTCGCGGCCCTTGAGGCCGGTGACGTCGAGGCCGTCGAACAGGATGCGGCCGCCGGTCGGCTCCGCCAGGCGGTTGATCATCCGCAGCAGGGTCGACTTGCCGGCCCCGGAGCGCCCGATCACACCGACGAAGCGGCCCCGGGGAATGGCGAGCGAGACGCCGTCCACGGCGCGGCGGTCGCCGTAGCGGCGCGTCAGATCTTCGAGGATCAGCATGCGGGTATCCGGCTATTCACGATGAACGCCGGTAAACCCGTCCCGCGCGACAGGTTCATGACAGTTGTTCGGCTAAACGAAAGACGGAGTCAGGTGTCTTCGCCTTCGTA
Source organism: Methylobacterium sp. Ger2507 (assembly GCF_055231875.1). NCBI lineage: Bacteria > Pseudomonadati > Pseudomonadota > Alphaproteobacteria > Hyphomicrobiales > Methylobacteriaceae > Methylobacterium > Methylobacterium sp. Ger2507. The sequence goes on along the minus strand of NZ_JBUYVC010000001.1, from coordinate 3,639,608 downwards.
GCGCTCGAGGAAAGCTTCGATACCAAGGGACCGGAAGTCCGGCAGGGCACGGCCCAGGCGCGCGTGGTCCCAGTCCCACCAGGCCAAAGCTTGCAGACGCTCGGCGATCGCTTCCGGAAAGCGGCGGCGCACGACGCGGCCCGGATTGCCGACCACGATGGTGTAGGGTGCGACATCCCGGGTCAGGATCGTGCCCGCGCCCACCACCGCCCCGGTGCCGACGGTGCGCCCGGCCAGGATCACGGCCCCGTGGCCGATCCAGACATCGTGGCCGATGGTGACCGGCAGGGCGCGGCGCCGGGCGAAGAAGGCCGGTTCGTCCTGCGCTTCCCCCGGCCAGTAGGCGCTGGCCCGATAGGTGAAGTGGGATTGCGAGGCCCGCTCCATCGGGTGGTTGCCGGGGTTGATCCGCACGTGCGAGGCGATCGAGCAGAACCTGCCGACGGAGGCATAGTTCGCCTGCCCGTCCTCGGCGATGTAGGAATAATCGTCGAGATGCGTCTCGCTGAGGCGGGTGCGCGCGCCGACCTCGGTGTAGCGGCCGAGGCGGCAATCCCAGAGCTGAGCCGTGGGGTGGACGGCCGGTTCGAGGCCGAGGCGGTCGGAGACCATCGGGTGTTCCTTCAGGGGCGGAAGGGGAGGCGGCGCAACAGGCGGAACGGCGCGGCGCCGGCCTGTCCGACCACGCTGACCCCATCGATCACGAGGTCCGGAAGACCGGCGGCGGCCTCGGCCAGAACGGGCAGGGCGGCCGCCCGCGCCTCCGGATTCAGCCGCTCCGTCAGCGTCATGTGGAAGCGGAAGGCCTCGAACACGTGCGGGTAGCCCCAGCGCTCCAGCAGCGCCCGGCCGCGCGGGTCGAGGCGTTCGGGACGGCGGCGGGCCCGCTCGGCGTCGGTCAGGGGCGCGCGCAGGGGATCAAGGGCGGCGACGCACTCGGCGGCGAGAAGGCTGAGGGCGGGGGGCGCTGCTGCCGGCACCAGGGCGAGGAAATCGCCGAGGGCGGCCACCCGCAGGGGACCGGCGGGCAGGGGCGCCCGGTGCGCCGCCAGTGCCTCGGCGGCCGCGAAGACATCGGCTTCGGTCATGCCCGGACGGAGCCGCATCGGCGCCTTCAGGGTGGCGTGGAAGCCGTAGACGCGCGGCGCGGCGGTGTGGGCGGCGACGAGATCCGCGAGCGCCCCGGGCACGGGCACGGAACCTAGCCCTGGACCGGGACCGAGGATCGCGTCCCCGAAAGCGGCCAGAGCCGAGCCCGGAGCGGGCGTGAAGTAGAGAGCGTATCGGTCCAACGAGGGGTGTCCCGGACGGCGCGAGAGGTGCCGAAGCGCGCATACTACCTGGGCCGGACGTTGATATGACAATCGTTGCGCCGCCCTTGGCGCGCTGGGGCATGACGCCGGTGTCCGGTCGCAGGCACAGATACGCCCCGGTCCTGGCGGGGCTGGCGCTCGGCGCCGGCGCGACCTGCGCGCAGGCCGCGGGCGATGCGCCCACGCGCCGCTTCAGCGTCGTCTATGGGTTGAGCGTCCTCAACCTGCAGGCCGGCGAAGCCACCCTGGTCGTCGAGCGGGCCGGAGACCGCTACGCCCTCGAACTCGACGCGGCTCTGCACGGGCTCGCGGGCGTCTTCTTCGACGGTGCCGGCAGGGCCGTGGTCGCCGGATCGACGACCCGCACCGGCGCGGTGACCGCCACCTTCCGGGTCGACAGCCGCTACGGCGGCAAGCCGGTCGCGGTCGCGCTGGATCTCGCCGGCGGCCGCGTGCGCAGCGCCAGCGTCGAGCCGCCTCCGGCCCCGCGCACGGACCGCGTCCCGGTGGCGCCGGAGGACCGGGTCGGCGTGGTCGATCCCCTGACCATGCTGACGATTCCACTCGGCCCTGCTCCCCTGGAGCCAGGCCTGTGCGACCGGCGTATCGCCGTCTTCGACGGGGCGACGCGTGCCGACCTGGTGCTGTCCCGCGGCACTCTCGTGGCGGTGACCGAGGGCGCTTACCAGGGACCCGCCCTCGCGTGCCGGGTGCGCTGGGTGCCGATCTCCGGGCACCGCTCGGGCGGCAGCAATGTCCGGCGCATGGCCGACAACGACGAGATCCAGGTGCGCTTCGCGCCGATCCTCGACGGGACGCTGCTGCTGCCGGTGTCGATCACGGTCGCCACCGGCTGGGGCACGGTGCACATCGAGGCGACGCGCTGGGGCGGCCCGCCGCCGGCCTCGGCCGATGCGCCCGCCGAAGCGCAGGCGCAGGGTGGGGCGCAGGCCGGCCGGCCCGGCGTCACGGTGCGGCTGCCGAACGCCCGCTAGGAACGCGGCCGGAACCCGGGCCTGCGCGACGTCGTCGTGCCGCGCCGCACGCCCCACGGTGGAACGGCGCTCCCTCCGCCGCGTTCGCCCCGCGACGCAGCACAGGAGACGCCTGACATGGCCAATGCGATGATCCACGACATCTTCAGCGGCACCCCGAACCTGACCACCACGGAACGCGCCGTCTCGGTGGTCCTCGGCCTCGGCATCGCGGCCGCCGCCGCGCAGCCGCGCCCGAACAAGTGGCTCAGCCTTGCGGCCCTCGTGGTCGGCGCCGGCCTCGCCATCCGGGGCGCTACCGGCCACTGCGCCGTCAAGGCCGTGACGGAGGCCTGAGAACGACCGGGCGCAGAGGCCGGCCTCTGCGCCCTCTCGACCGGACAGAAATCCCGTCGGACACGAAAAAGGGGCGCCTCGGTGAGGCGCCCCTTCTCGTTCGACCTTTCGGATCCGGGTGGGATCAGAGCGTGGTGGTCGAGCGACGGCCCTGAATGAAGCCGTAGATCGCCAGGACCACGATGGCACCGACGACGGCGCCGATGAGGCCCGCGCCCTGGTTGGGCCCGTACCAGCCGAGCGCCTGGCCCAGGAAGGTGGCGACGAAGGCGCCGACGATGCCGAGGATCGTGGTCAGGATGAAGCCGCCCGGCTCATTGCTGCCCGGCATGATGAACTTGGCGATAACACCGGCCAGGAAACCGATGATGATGGTCCAGATGATACCCATGAGCTGATCCTCGAACTTTTTGGCCGAACCCTCTGGGTCGGACTTCCCTGGCCGTGACGGCTGGCTGTGTCGCCTTGGCCTCTGCCTGGGGTGAGAACGCCGCACCCGTGGGATGAGTTGCGCTGCGGCACGCGACTTTGTCGTGTTGCGTCCAAGGGATCGCGCGCCGGGCCTCTTTACGCTCGGGCACCCGGCGCGGCACAACGCTGGGCCGGACGTCCCGGCGCCACGGGGCGCCGGTCCGGCATGTGAAAGGCACGTATTCCCGCCATGACGATCCAGGCCACGCCGATCCAGCGCTTCGAATCCGGTCCCCGCATGAGCCAGGCCGTCACCTACGGCGACATGGTGTTCCTCGCCGGCCAGGTCGCCGGGACCGTGGTGGGCGCCGGCGTCACCGCGCAGACCCAGGAGATCCTGGGCGAGATTGACCGCCTGCTGGCGGCCGCCGGCACCGACAAGAGCCGCATCCTCACCACCACGATCTATCTGGCCGACATCGCCACCTTCGCGGAGATGAACGCCGCCTGGGATGCCTGGGTGCCCCAGGACAACCCGCCCGCCCGCGCCACCGTGGAGGCCAAGCTCGCCGCCCCCGAATACCTGGTCGAGATCGTGGTGGTCGCCGCGAAAGGACAGGCATGATCCGAGCCGGCACCCGCCGCGCGCTCCTCTCCGGGGGGATTTCCGCCGCAGGGCTGATCGCCGGGGCGCTCGCCGCCCTGGCGCTCGGCCTGCCCGGGGCCCGCGCCGAGACGGCCGCGCCGAAGGGCGAGCGCGTCGTCAACATCTACAACTGGTCGGACTACATCGACCCGAAGGTGCTGGAGGCCTTCACCCGGGAGACCGGCATCAAGGTCGTCTACGACACCTACGACAACAACGAGATCCTCGAGACCAAGCTGCTGGCCGGGCGCTCGGGCTACGACGTGGTGGCGCCCTCCGGGCCGTTCCTGCAGCGGCTGATCCGGGCGGGCGTGTTCCAGCCCCTCGACAAGGCGAAGATCCCCAACCTCGTCCATGCCTGGCCCGAGATCGCCGCGCGGCTCGCCACCTACGACCCCGGCAACACCTACGCGGTCGACTACATGTGGGGCACCACCGGCCTCGGCGTGAACCTCGCCCTGGTGCGCGAGCGCCTGGGGGCGAACCAGCCCCTCAACACCTGGAGCCTCGTCCTCAATCCGGGCCTGATGGCCAAGCTCAAGGATTGCGGCGTGATGCTGCTCGATTCGCCCGAGGACCTGATCCCGAGCCTGCTGCCGTTCTACGGTCTCAAGCCGGATTCCAAGCGCTGGGACGACATCTCCCAGGTCACCGACGCGCTGTTCAAGGTGCGGGGCTCGGTGCGCAAGTTCCACTCGTCGGAATACATTAACGGGCTGGCCAACGGCGACCTCTGCCTCGCGGTCGGCTATTCCGGCGACATGATGCAGGCCCGCAAGCGCGCCGAGGAAGCCAAGAACGGCGTCGAGATCGGCTACTTTATTCCGCGCGAGGGCGCGCCGATGTGGTTCGACGCCTTCGCGATCCCGAAGGACGCGCCCCATCCGGCCGAGGCCCACAGCTTCCTCGACTACATGATGCGACCCGAGGTGGCGGCGGCCAACACCAACTTCGTCTCCTATGCCAGCGGCAACGGCGCGGCCAAGACATTCGTCAAGCCCGAGATCCTGGCCAATACCGGCATCTACCCGGACGAGGCGACGATGCAGCGCCTGTCCACCAACACCGCCTGGGACGACCGCACCCAGCGCTTCGTCACCCGGAGCTGGACCCGGGTGCGCACCGGGCGCTGAGGCCCGGCTGAAACGCGAAACGGCGGCCCCGCGGGGCCGCCGTTCTCCTGTCCGAACCGGGATGGCGACGTTCAGTTGCTGGCGAGGTGCGGCATCGGGTCGACCGGGGTCGCGCCCTTGCGGATCTCGAAGTGGAGCTGGGGCGAGGTCACGTTGCCGGAGGCACCGGACTTGGCGATGGTCTGGCCGCGCTTCACTTTCTCGCCCGGACGCACGTCGAGCTCGCCGTTATGGGCGTAGGCCGAGACGTAGCCGTTGGAGTGCCGCACCAGGACGAGCTTGCCGTAGCCCTTCACGTCGGAGCCCGCATACGCCACGGTGCCGTCCTCGGCCGCCTTCACCGCCGTGCCCTCGGGCACCGAGATGTTGATGCCCTCGTTGCCGGAGGTGCCGTAGCCGGAGATCACCCGGCCCTTGGCGGGCCAGCGGAACGACTGCTCGGGAGCGGCGACCGACCCGGTGCTGGCCGGCTCGGCCTTGGGCTGCTCCACTGCGGCGACCTTCACCGGCGCCTTCGTGGCTTCCTTGTCCTTGGCAGCGGTCTCGGCGGCCTTCGCCTCGGCGACCTTGCGGGCCGCGTCCTTGGCGGCTTCCGCCTTGGCGAGCTTGGCTTCGGCGAGCTTGGCCTCGGCCTCGGCGGCCTTCGCCTTCTTGGACGCCTCCTTGGCGGCCTCCTTGGCGGCGTCGGCCTTGGCCGTATCGGCCTTCACTTCGGCCTTGGCCTCCTTGATCTCGATCTTGCGGACCAGCTTGTCGTCGGCCTTGGCGACCTGTCCGGGTCGGACATGGCCCTTGCGGGCCTCGGCCAGCTTGGCAGCCTCGGCGGCCTTGTCCGCGGTCCGGCGCGCCTCGGCGAGCTTGGCGGCGCCCGCGGCCTTCTCGGCGGTCTTCTCCGCACTCTTGCGGGCCTCGCCGGCCTTGGCGGCTTCCACGAGCCTGCGGGCCTCGGTGAGCTTGGCGGCCTCGGCCTCGCGCTTGGCCTCGGCGGCTTCGGCTTCGCGGCGGGCTTCGGCGGCGCGCTTCTCGGCGGCGCGGTCGATCATCTTCGGGGCCGGGGCGGCCGGGGCGGCGCGGGTGCTCATCCGGGCCGCATCGGGGTTCATGCCCGACACCGCCGACGCCGTCATGCCGCCGCCGGAACTCATGCCCCCCGAAACCGGCTCGGTGGAGGCGAGGCGGGTGGTCTGGGAGCGGGCCGCGGCCGGAGCCGCCGCCATCGGGCGGGGCGACATGCCCGCGCCCGGAGCCCCGAGGGCCTGGGACTGGATGCGGCTGGTCCGCACCACCGGTGCCGGGGCGATCTCGCCCTCCGGCAGGCTGCCCGTCGCGGCGGGCTCGCTCGACAGGTTCGAGGCGAAGGGGTTGCCGAAAGGATCGCCCAAACGGGACGCATCCGAAGAACAGGCGGCCGCACCGCCTCCAATCACACCGATGAGAGCGAAACGCGACAGCGTCCTCAATCCCCGACCAGTCCCGCGAACCCGCATCGACGCACCTGTTTGCCTGACGCAACTTGATGACGTCATTCAAACCGGATTCAGGTTAAGCAACCGTTCCGATTCACCACGTTTGCGCGATGATCGGACCGGCGCGGAAACCTTTCGGCCTACAGGACGCAGGCGCGGCCGGGGGTGAGCGGGGCGAGCCGCAGGGCCGCGCCGGGGCGATTTTCGAGGCTGCCGTCCGCCATCCGGGTCCAGGTGACGAGGCCGGCCGCCTCCGGCCGCCCGACCGGGGCGACGAGGCGTCCGCCGGGTGCGAGCAGGCCGGCGAAGTGGTCGGGAATCGCCGGGACGGTTCCGTTGAGCAGGATGCGGTCGAAAGGCTCCGCCCCCCGCAGGGTCGCCGGATGCAGGCCGTCCCCGAGGATGATGTCGGCGAGCACCCGGTCCTCCGGCACCAGGTTGTCGCGGGCGTCGTCCGCCAGGGTGGCGTAGCGCTCGAGGCTGCGGACATGGGCGGCGCCCAGCCGCAGCAGCAGGGCGGTGACGTAGCCCGAGCCGGTGCCGATCTCGAGGATCCGGGCGCCCGGGCGCAGGGCCAGCGCCTTCAGCATCGCCGCCACCGTGGTCGGCGCCGTCATGGTCTGGCCGCAGGGCAGCGGAAGGGCGAGGTCGCGCCGGGCGAGGTCGCGGTGATGGGCGGGGGCGAAGCGCTCGCGCGGCACCCGCTCCATCGCCCGCAGGGTGTCGGTGTCGCGCACGCCACGGCCGCGCAGGGCCATGACGAAGGCCGCATCTTCGATCGAGCCCTCGTGCATCATGGCTGGCTCTCGACCGGTTCCGCGCCCGTCGCCCTACGCGGCGAAGCCCTGCGCCGAGAACCCTTGCGCGAAGCGCGTCAGGCTCGGCTCATCGGTGAGGTCGAGGCGCAGCGGCGTGACCGAGATGCGCTTCTCGGCGATGGCCTTGAGGTCGGTGCCGTGGCCGGGCTGGAAGGTGGCCTTGGCGAAGGCGAGCCAGAAATAGGGATTGCCGCGCCCGTCCTGGCGGGCATCGATCTGGAGCAGGGCCTGGTTGCGGAACCCCTGCGCGGTCACGGCCGTGCCTACGACCTCCTCCGGCTCGCAATCCGGGAAGTTCACGTTGACGACGATGCCGGGCTCGATCCCGATGTCGAGGATCTTGCGGACGACCCCGGGGCCGTGCTCGGCCGCGCAGTGCCACTTGATGGCGCCGCGCCCGCCGGCCCCGTAGGCCTGGCTCAGCGCGATGGAGCGCACGTTGAGGATCGTCCCCTCCATCGCCGCCGCGATGGTGCCCGAATAGGTCACGTCCTCGGCGACGTTCTGGCCGCGGTTGACGCCCGAGAGCACGAGGTCCGGCCCGTGGTCCTTGAGGATGTGGCGCACGCCCATGATCACGCAGTCGGACGGCGTACCCTTCACGGCGAAGCGCTTCTCGGCGACCTGGCGCAGGCGCAGGGGGTCGTTCAGCGACAGCGAGTGCGACACGCCGGACTGGTCGGTCTCGGGCGCGACCACCCAGACGTCGTCCGAGATGGCGCGGGCGATCCCCTCCAGGGTCTCGAGCCCCGGCGCGTGAATGCCGTCATCGTTGGTGACGAGAATGCGCATCAGCTCTTGAACCCCTCGATCCGGTCGATCCCGCCCATATAGGCCTTCAGCACCGACGGCACCGTGACGCTGCCATCCGGGTTCTGGTAGTTTTCCATGACGGCGATGAGCGCCCGGCCGACCGCGACGCCGGACCCGTTGAGGGTATGGACGAACTGGACCGCCTTGCCGTCCCGGGCACGGACGCGCGCGTTCATCCGTCGCGCCTGGAAGTCGCCGCAGACCGAGCAGGACGAGATCTCCCGGAAGGTCTCCTGGCCCGGCATCCAGACCTCGATGTCGTAGGTCTTCTGGGAGGCGAAGCCCATGTCGCCGGTGCAGAGGGTCATGATCCGGTAGGGCAGGTCGAGCTTCTTCAGCACCGCCTCGGCCGAGCCGAGCATGCGTTCGTGCTCCGCGGCCGACTGCTCCGGATTGGTGATCGAAACCAGCTCGACCTTGTTGAACTGGTGCTGGCGCAGCATGCCGCGGGTGTCGCGCCCCGCCGACCCGGCCTCGGCCCGGAAGCACGGGGTCAGGGCGGTGAAGCGCAGGGGAAGCTCCTCCTCGTGCAGAATGCTTTCGCGGACGAGGTTGGTGAGGGGGACTTCCGCCGTGGGGATGAGCCAGTGCTCGCCCGCCTGGAACTGGTCGTCCCGGAACTTCGGCAACTGCGCCGTGCCGAACATCGCCTCGTCGCGCACCAGGATCGGCGGCGCCACCTCGGTGTAGCCGTGCTCGCCCGTGTGCAGGTCGAGCATGAACTGCCCCAGCGCCCGCTCCAGGCGGGCGAGCTGGCCTTTCAGCACCACGAAGCGGGCGCCGGACATCCGCGCGGCGGCCTCGAAATCCATCAGGCCGGAGGCTTCGCCGAGTTCGAAATGCTGCTTTCCGGTGGCAAGCTGCGGCCGGTGGGCCGTGAAGCGGCGGTACTCGACGTTGCCGTGCTCGTCGGCGCCCTCGGGCACCTCCGGGTTCGGGCGATTCGGGATCGCGGCGAGGCGGTCGTCGAGCGTCCTGGCGGCCTCCGCTTGGGCCGTCTCCAGGGCCGGTGCCGCGTCCTTCAGGCGGGCGACCTCGGCCATGAGGTCCTGCGCCCGGGCCTCGTCCCGGGCCTTCTTGGCGCCGCCGATCTCCTTGGCCAGGGCGTTGCGGCGCTCCTGGTTGGCCTGCGCGGCCGAGATCGCGGATTTGCGCTGGTCGTCCAGGTCGATGAGTTCGACGGCGAGCGGCGCCAGCCCGCGCCGGCGCAGGGCGTCATCGAAGGCGTCCGGGTTCTCGCGGATGGCGCGGATGTCGTGCATGGGCTCGGCTCGTACGATGCGAGCCCGACGCTTAGCCGCATCGGCCCCGGCCCGACAAGGTCGGGTGGGCCATGCCGGCCCCGCTCATGGGACCGAATCTCAGACGAACGGCGTCGTCTTTCCGGGACTGCGAAGCAGGGCCCGGAAAGACGACGCGGGCGGCAAAACCGGCGTCTTGGAATTCGGGCCGGGACACCACGGGAGGTTTGGATCCCGACGCGCTACTGCGCCCGGATCTGGCGCTCGGCCGCCTTGTCCTCGGCGCGGCCGTAATTGATGAAGAACAGATTGCCCTCCACGGCGCGCCCCTTCTGCAGGTTCGAGAGCTGCACCGTGGTCTGGTAGCCCTGCGGATCGGTGATCCGCCACTGGCTCAGGGTCTTCACCTCGGCATCGAAGAACAGCTGGATCTTCGAGGTGCCGCCCAGCGTGGAGCGGTCCTCCAGGGAAAGGCGCAGGCCGCCCGGATCGTTGGCCACGTCGATCACGGAGAGGTCGCGGGCGAGGTCGATCTTTTCGCGCAGCAGGAATTTCAGGGGCGTCTGCGAGATGAAGTAGAGGTCCTGGGTCCCGAGCTTGCGGTCCTTGACCGCCACCGAGGTCCCGTCGGCCACGATCTCCAGGGGGGAGGGCTGGTCGTAGTCGAAGCGCAGGCGGCCGGGTTTGGCCAGGGTCAGCTTGCCGCCGATGCGGCGCCCGTCCGGGCCGATCTGAATGAAGTTGCCGGTGAGCGTGGTCATGCCGTTGAAGTAGGCGTTGGCCTGCGCGATCACGGTGGCGTCGTCCGCCTCCGGCGCGATGGCGGCGGCGGGCGCGCCCACGGCCGCGACCTTGGCACCAGCCTTCGGATCGCCGGCCTTCGGATCGGTGGACTTCGAATCAGCGGACTTGGACTCCGCCTTGGCCTTGGCCGCAGCGGCCTTGTCGGCGGCCACCTTGTCCGACGGCTTGGCGGCCTTCGGCGCCTGGGCCACGGGCTTCTTCGGCGGGGCGGCGGGAGCCGCCGGGGCGGGCTCGGGCTCCGGTTCCGGCGCGGGGGCCGGCTGCTCCTTGCGGCCGAACAGGCCGTCGAGGAACGAGGAGACCTGGGCGGAGGCCGGCTGCGGCAGGGCGAGACCCGCCGCCAGGACGAGCAGCGGACCGGCGGCGAGGCGGTGACGGCGGCCGATCATCGGGACGCTCCCTTGAGGCGATTCACGGATTGTGCGGGCGACGCCCGCTTAGAAGCCGGCCCTGTGGCGAATATGCGACGGGTGGGATCGGGCATCGACCGAAGGCAGGACACCGGACGATCCCGAAGCCAGCGACGCCCCCCACGCAGTCCAGGAAGCGCGATGCCGATGGCGCCCCACCGTCATTCCGGGGCGCCGCAGGCGAGCCCGGCCCCAAAGGGGCGCGCCAGCGGCGCGCGATCCGGAACCGCCGACAGCGTCAAATTTTGCGCACCCTATGTGTCCGGATCCCGGGCTCCGCGACGCGGCCCCGGGATGACGGATCGTGCCGGACAGGGTCCGGTACGCGAGGTCTGTGGCTCAATCGTCGTCATACATCATGCCGGAAGCGGCGTGGCCGCCCTCCATCAGGATCTCGCGCTTGCCGGCATGGTTGGCCGGGCCGACGATGCCCTCGATCTCCATCCGCTCCATGATCGAGGCGGCGCGGTTGTAGCCGATCTGGAGGCGGCGCTGGATGTAGCTGGTCGAGGCCTTGCGGTCGCGCATCACCACCTGCACCGCCTGGTCGTAGAGTTCGGCGCCGGGATCGATGCCGCCGCTGCCCGCATAGGCGCCGGCGTCGAAGATCGGGGCGTCGGTGTCCTCGATCTCGTTCGACGGGGCCTTCTCGGCCCGGTCGGCCTTGTCCGCCTTCGCGCCCTTGGTCGGCTTCTCGTCGCCGCTGCCGTCGTCGGCGGTGACGGCCTCGAGGTAGGACGGCCGGCCCTGGCGCTTGAGGTGGGCGACCACGCTCTCGACTTCGGAATCCGAGCAGAACGGACCGTGCACGCGCGTCGTGCGCCCGCCGCCGGCCATGAACAGCATGTCGCCCTGGCCCAGCAGCTGCTCGGCGCCCATCTCGCCCAGGATCGTCCGGCTGTCGATCTTGCTCGTCACCTGGAAGCTGATCCGGGTCGGGAAGTTGGCCTTGATCGTGCCCGTGATGACGTCGACCGAGGGGCGCTGCGTCGCCATGATCAGGTGGATGCCGGCCGCGCGCGCCATCTGGGCCAGACGCTGGATCGCGCCCTCGATGTCCTTGCCCGCCACCATCATCAGGTCGGCCATCTCGTCGACCACGATGACGATGTAGGGCAGCGCCGACAGGTCCATCTCCTCCGTCTCGTAGACGGCCTGTCCGGTCTCGCGGTTGAAGCCGGTATGGACCTCGCGGGTGATCACCTCGCCCTTGGCGCGGGCCTCGGCCATGCGGGCGTTGTAGCCGTCGATGTTGCGCACGGCGATCTTGGACATCTTCTTGTAGCGCTCCTCCATCTCGCGCACGGCCCACTTGAGGGCGATGACCGCCTTCTTGGGATCGATGACCACGGGCGAGAGCAGGTGCGGGATGCCGTCATAGACCGACAATTCGAGCATCTTCGGATCGACCATGATCAGGCGGCACTCCTCCGGCTTCATCCGGTAGAGCAGCGACAGGATCATGGTGTTGATGGCGACCGACTTGCCCGAGCCCGTGGTGCCCGCCACCAGCAGGTGAGGCATCTTGGCGAGATCGGCGATGATCGGCTCGCCGCCGATGTTCTTGCCCAGGCACAGGGCGAGCTTGTGCTTGCTCATCCCGAAATCGGCCGAGGCGAGAAGTTCGCGCAGGTACACCGTCTCGCGGGTCTCGTTGGGCAATTCGATGCCGATGACGTTGCGACCGGGGACCACGGCGACGCGGGCCGAGACCGCCGACATCGAGCGGGCGATGTCGTCCGAGAGCGAGATCACGCGGCTCGACTTGGTGCCGGGGGCCGGCTCCAGCTCGTAGAGGGTGACGACAGGACCGGGACGCACCGCGAGAATGTCGCCGCGCACGCCGAAATCCTGCACCGTCTGCTGGAGGTTGAGCGCGTTCTGCTCCAGCACGTCGGCATCGACCTCCTCGGTTTCGTTCAGGGGCGGCTCGGCCAGGAGTTCGAGGGCGGGGTGCTCGTAATCCGCGTTCTCCACGAAGGACATCGGCACGTGCCGCCCGGCCGGGATGAGCAGCGGGCGCTCGGGCAGGATGGCGCGCGACAGGGTGACGACGGGCACGGACGCCGCGACGGGCGCCTCGGGCTCCACGGCCGGGACCGCGGACTCGACGACAGACATTTCAGCGACGGGAATCTCTGAGACGAGAGTCTCGGAAGCGGAAATCTCGGGAGGAGAGATTTCGGGTGCGGAGATCTCGGGCGCGGAGATCTCGGGCGCAGGGGTGCCCTTGGGGTTGCGCAGCAGCACCGGCCGGGCCGGGATCGGGGTCGGCACGAAGGCCGGCTCGGCGGCACGCGGAACCGGGACGAAAGGCGCCACCGGCACGAAGCCGAGCGCGTCCGAGACGGCAGGGGAGGGGGCCTGAGCCAGCGCCGCGACAGCGGCCACGGGCAGGATTGCCGCCGCCGAAGCGGCCGGGCGGCCGGCGCGGATCGCCGCCCGCGCCGCCATGGCGTGGAGCGGCGCCGGGCGGGCCGGCATCGCGGTCCCGACCGGGAGCGCGTTGTCCTGGCCGTCGACGGGGCAGGGCGGGCCGAAGGGCTCGAACCGCACCAGATGCTCGAGGCGATAGGCCGGCGCACCGGTCCGGGCCGGCTCGGTCACCGAAGCGTCCTGCTCCGCCATGACCGCTTCCGAGACGATCTCTTCCAAGACAATCTCTTCCGAGACGATCTCTTCAGCGACGATCTCTTGCGAGACGATCTCTTCCGAGCTTGCGATCTCGACGACCGGCAGTGATGCGGACTCCGCCTGGATCGCCGACCAGGCATCGAGGGCGGCGCCGTCGCGTCCGTCGAACCAGGCGTGGACCTCGGACCAGTCCGGCACGTCCGACCAGTCGCGATCGTCGAGGACCACCGGGCTTTCGGCCGTGCCGGTCCCGGCCTCGATCTCGACCTCCGCCGAGACCGGCACGGCGGCGAGTTCGTTCGCGGGCGCTTCGCGGACAGGCATGTCCGCCGGGGGAACAACGTCCGCCGCAGGAGGGGTCTGGCGGCGATCGGGGCTGCGGAAGAAGCGCACGCCGGGCGGCGCGACGAAGGGCTGGCGCCACAGGGGCTCGGGCACCTGCGCGGCCAGCGCTTCGGCCTGGGCCTGGGCGTCCAGGACGGCGCGCTCCCGGGCCTCGGCGGCGAGGCGCAGGGAATCCTGCTCGGCCTGCAGGCGCAGCGCTTCGGCTTCCGCCTCGGCATGGGCCTGGGCGCGGGCGTTGCGCTCGGCATCGAGGGCGCGCTGGCGCCGCTCGTGCAGCACCGGATCGGGGGTGCGGGTGTAGCGCACGGCCGGACCCGGCTCGGGCATCGGCGCGGAAGCCGGAGCCTCGGAGGTCTCGGGCATGATCGCGGCCGGGCGGCGCGGCGTCCGGATCAGCACGCGGGGGGCGAGGGCGTCGGGGTCCATCAGGCCGTCGTCGAGACGGCTCGTGGGCGCCACCCGGGCCGGGATCATGTCGAGGGTGGCGCGGTCGTCGAAGACCTGGGCCGGCCAGGCCTGGATCGCGGGGGCGGGGCGGAAGGCGAGGCCGACCTCGTTGCGGCCGACCAGGGCCTGCGGGCTCGTCATCCAGCTCGGCGTCGGCCGGGTGGCCGCCACCGTGTAGTCCGGCCGCTGCGGCGGACCGGCAAGGCGACGCGAGAGGGTCGCGCGCAGGTTCATCAACCGGTGTGCCAGGGCGCCGATCGACAGGCCGAGGCGATCGCCACCGCGAACGGGGCGCGAAGGATCACGATGGGAGTAGGGAAGCCGTCCCGATGCGCGCATGATTGGCCGGATGTACTCAAAACGGGTCCGCCGCCGGGAGCGGCGCGGTTCACGGATGAGTTAGCGGCATCGTCGTTAACAGACGCTTGACCCGATCCCGCGCGGAGCACGCCATTTCCGTCGGGTGCCCCCCCTTCCCCGCCCTTGCGCCTTGATCCTTGAGCCTTAACCCTTGCGCTGGAGACGGATGGCGCCACGGGGTAAGGTGCCGGCATTCAGCCCGGAGCCCGCCCTTGCCCACCCCCTCGGCGACCCCGCCCGCCCCGGCCGATCCCGGCTTCCGCTCCCTCTACCGGCACGGCTTAGCCCGGGTCGCCGCCTGCACCACCCGCAGCCATCCGGCCGACCCCGCCCGCAACGTCGAGGCGATCCTCGCCCTCGCCCGGTCCTGCGATGCGGCCGGCGCCGCCGTGGCGGTGTTCCCGGAACTCTGCGTCTCGGCCTACGCCATCGAGGACCTGTTCCTCCAGGTGACGGTGCTCGATGCGGTGGAGGCGGCGGTGGCGCGCCTCGTGGCGGAGTCGGGCGCGCTCCGGCCGGTCCTGGTGGTCGGCGCACCCCTGCGCTGGGGCCACCGGCTCTACAATTGCGCCCTGGCCATCCACCGCGGCCGCCTCCTCGGCGTGATCCCGAAGAGCTTCCTGCCGACCTACCGGGAATTCTACGAGAAGCGCCACTTCGCCGCCGGCGCCGGGATCGTGGGCGAGACCATCCGGGTCGCCGGCCTCGAGGCGCCGTTCGGCACCGACCTGATCTTCCCCGCCGAGGACATGCCGAATCTGGTGCTCGGCATCGAGGTCTGCGAGGACCTGTGGGTCCCTGCCTCCCCCGGCATCGATGCGGCGCTCGCCGGCGCCACCGTCCTCGCCAACCTGTCGGGCAGCCCGATCACCGTGGGGCGGGCGGATTCCCGCGCGATGCTGACGCGGGCGGCCTCGATGCGCTGCCTGTGCGCCTATGTCTACGCCGCCGCCGGCACCGGCGAATCCACCACGGACCTGTCCTGGGACGGGCAGACCAGCATCGACGAGAACGGCGTGCGTCTCGCCGAGGGGCCGCGCTTCTCGCCCGAGCCCGTGATGACCCTGGCCGATGTCGATCTCGGGCTGCTGGCCCAGGAACGGCTCCAGATGGGCAGCTTCGACGATTCGGGCCGGGCCGGGCCGCGCGGGTCAGGCTATCGCCGGGTGCCCTTCCGCCTCGATCCGCCGGCCGGCGATCTCGGGCTGCGACGCACGATCGAGCGCTTTCCCTTCGTGCCCGCCGATCCGGCCCGCCTCGCCCAGGATTGCTACGAGGCCTACAACATCCAGGTGGCGGGCCTGGCCCAGCGCCTGGAGGCGACGGGAACCAAGAAGGTCGTCATCGGCGTTTCGGGCGGGCTCGATTCCACCCATGCGCTGATCGTGGCGGCCCGGGCGCTCGACCGTCTCGGCCTGCCGCGCACGAACATCCTGGCCTACACCCTGCCGGGCTTCGCCACCTCGGAGGGCACCAAGGCCAACGCCCACGCGCTCATGGCGGCGCTCGGCACCAGCGCCCGCGAAATCGACATCCGCGAGGCCGCCACGGTGATGCTCAACGGGATGGACCACCCGTTCGGGCGCGGCGAGCCGGTCTACGACGTCACCTTCGAGAACGTGCAGGCGGGCCTGCGCACCGATTACCTGTTCCGCCTCGCCAATCAGAACGGCGCCATCGTGATCGGCACCGGCGATCTGTCGGAGTTGGCGCTCGGCTGGTGCACCTACGGCGTCGGCGACCAGATGAGCCATTACGGCGTCAATGCCGGGGTGCCCAAGACCCTGATCCAGCACCTGATCCGCTGGGTCATCGCCTCAGGACAGTTCGCGCCGGAGGTCGGCGTCACCCTGCGGGCGATCCTCGACACCGAGATCTCGCCCGAACTGGTGCCGGTGGCGGTGGGGGAAACGCCCCAGAGCACGCAAGGGGTGATCGGCCCCTATGCGCTGCAGGATTTCACCCTGTTCTATACCCTGCGCTACGGCTTCCCGCCCGCGAAGATCGCCTTCCTGGCCCTGCATGCCTGGAGCGACGCGCAGGCAGGGGCTTGGCCACCGGACTTTCCGGAGGCCGAGCGCCGCGCCTACGACCTGCCCGAGATCCGGCGCTGGCTCGGTGTCTTCCTCAAGCGCTTCTTCGGCTTCAGCCAGTTCAAGCGCTCGGCCCTGCCCAACGGACCGAAGGTTTCGGCCGGCGGCTCCCTGTCTCCGCGCGGCGACTGGCGCGCGCCCTCCGATGGAAGCGCCGCACCCTGGCTCGAAGACCTCGCTCGCAACGTTCCGGAGACATGAACGACACAAAGCTGTCCGATTGGCTCCTTAGGGCGTAGCTTGGGTGGGCGAATCGGAGATTGACCGATGCAGAATTACAACGTTTTCTGCTTCCGGAGCATCGAGGGCCTGTGCTGCGCCGTTCCGGAGAGCCGCGCGGTGCCGCCCTTCCTCGGCAGCGGCCGATGGGCCTTCGGCGGGAAGCTCGGCGCCACCGGCGATGCGCCGCGGGATTTCGACGACCGCGCGGCCGAGACCGCCGTGCGCTTCAACGGCTTCTACCTGTTTCAGACCATGGACAGCCGTTTCCACTGAGGCCGGCCCCCGAGCCCCTGCATCAGGCCGCTGTCGGCACGATCCGAACGCCGCCCCGCATGGGACGAACCGGCCTTCGCGGGAAGCGGGCCGGGGAGACGGGCTGCCGAGATCCCGGCGACGAAATCCTGATCGGAAAAGCCTGACCGGGCAGGCTGGTCCGCGGACGGTTGCGACTTCTGACACCAAAATCCCGGTCGCGAAGTCCTCGCCATAGAAGTCCTCGCCACCGAAGTCCCCAGTTCGATGTCTCGCCCGATCCCAACAACGCGGCGATTATTCCTTAACAGGCCGCGTGTCAGGGTTCCGCTTCGTCTGAAACGGAGCCGGAGGCCGACCCCATGTCGGAGCAGCAGGGTACGGACAACCGCAAGGAGGCCCGACAGAGGACCTTCCTCAAGGGCCGGATCATCTTCAACAAGGGGGCCTCGACGATGGATTGCCTGGTGCGGGATCTGTCCGCGTCGGGCGCGCGCCTGGCCCTGACCGAAACCCCGACCCTGCCCGAGAGCTTCGACCTCTACATCCCGCAGAAGGCAAAGACCTATCGGGCCAGTCTGTGCTGGCGCCGCGCCGACGGCATCGGCGTCACTTTCGCGGACGAGGCCGCGCAGGCGTCCGCGCCGCCGAGTTCCCAGACGTCCCCGTCATCGCCGGACGGGGCGGCCCCCGGGGCGGACGACGCCGCCTCGGTGCTGGCCCTGGTGCGCCGGATCGGCGAACTCGAGGCCGAGAACGCCGCCCTGCGCCGCCTCCTCACGACCCTGCCGGCCTGAGGCCGCGATCCCACCCGGCGGAATCGTTTTCCCGGGGCCCGATCAGGCGGCCAGCGCCGTCCGGATGCGCGCGGCATGCTCTGCCAGGACGGCCTTGTCCGCCATGCCGCCGCTGTGGCGCTGGAGCGGCACCCCCTCGAAACGGGGCACGACGTGGACGTGGAGGTGGAACACCGTCTGTCCGCCCGCCGGCTCGTTGTACTGGAACACCGTGAGGCCGTCGGCCGCGAAGGCCGCCTTCACCGCGCGGGCGACCCGCTGCACCGTCCGGGCCAGGGCCGCGAGGACGTCCGGGTCGGCGTCGAGGAGACCGCGCGACGGGGCCTTCGGGATCACCAGGGTGTGGCCGTCGCCCTGCGGCATGACATCCATGAAGGCGAGGGTATCGGCATCCTCGTAGACCCGCTCGGCCGGGATCTCCCCCCTGAGGATCTTGGCGAAGACGTTGTCGGGATCGTAGGCTGACGCTGCGGGCGTGACGGTCATGCGGCCGGCTCCGGTTGTGGCTCGGGTGATGGGCGCGCACGATGCACAGGCCGACGCACCCCGTCCACCTCGTCCCCACCCTCCTCATCCCTGGCCTGGGCTGTCGCGTTGGGACCCTGCCGTTTGGACGATCCCGGTGCTTCGCCGCTCAGTCTTGGGAAGCGAAAGCCGCGTCCGACGCATGCCGGAGAGCCGGCCTCTGCAACCCAGGGTCTGTCACCCGACGATCCCACAACGAATCGTCTCCGACCCCTTGACCTTCCCACCGTGGGAAGCACCATCTGCGGGACGTCGCGCACCGGCAGCCGGTGCATCACGACGCAGGGCGAACCGGCGGGGTTTCGAACCGCCCCCGGGGCCGGCCCGCGTCACCCGTCGAGGAGCCCCCATGTCGAGTCCTGCCCGGACGGCCACCCTGTACCGCATGGTGATGCCGAAGCACACCTGTCCCTATGGCCTGAAGGCCAAGGACCTGCTCGAGCGCGAGGGCTTCGCGGTCGAGGACCATTGGCTGACGACGCGGGACGAGACCGACCGCTTCAAGGCCGAACATGACGTGAAGACCACGCCGCAGACCTTCATCGCCGGCCAGCGCGTCGGCGGCTACGACGACCTGCGCCGACATCTCGGCCGGTCCGTCCCGGACCCCCAGGCCACGACCTACACGCCGGTGATCGCGGTCTTCGCCATGACGGCCCTGATGGCGCTCGCCGCCAGCCACGCCGCCTTCGGCTCCCCCTTCACCCTGCGGGCGGCCGAGTGGTTCATCGCCCTCAGCATGTGCGTGCTCGCGATCCTGAAGCTGCAGGACATCGAGCGTTTCTCGTCGATGTTCCTCGGCTACGACCTGCTGGCCCAGCGCTGGGTACGCTACGCCTACGCCTATCCGTTCTGCGAGGCGCTGGCCGGGCTCCTGATGCTGTCCGGCGCCCTGTCCTGGATCTCGATCCCGGTGGCGCTGTTCATCGGCACGGTGGGGGCGGTCTCGGTGTTCAAGGCGGTCTATATCGACAAGCGCGAGCTGAAATGCGCTTGCGTCGGCGGATCGAGCAACGTGCCGCTCGGCTTCGTCTCGCTGACCGAAAACCTGATGATGGTCGGCATGGCCCTCTGGATGCTGGTCATGGTGGCCTGATCCGCCGGCCGCCCGATCGATCGGCGGCCGAACCCCGCGGGAGCCCGGCGCACGAAGCCGGGCCGACCTTCATCCGGGGCGGCGACCTTCGGACGCGCAGAACTGTCATGGACGGAGAACCTTTGGGGGCTGCCATGCGTTGCCTGCGCTTCGCCCCCAGCGGCAACGCTTGTCCGAACGCCGCGCCCCGCGGGCGGGCCGGTCGGGCGTCGCCGCAGCCCCGATCGCGTCCCGCAAAGAGCACCGCCCCCGCATGGCCCATGAGAGCACCAGCGCCATCTACACCGCGGCGGGCGCCAACCTGGCCATCGCCGTGGCGAAATTCGTGGGCGCCTTCCTCACCGGCAGTTCGGCCATGCTGGCCGAGGGCGTCCACTCGGTGGTCGACACCACCAACCAGATCCTGCTGCTGATCGGCATGAAGCGGTCGCAGCGTCCGGCGACCGAGAAGCATCCGTTCGGCTACGGACGCGAGCTGTACTTCTACGCCTTCATCGTGGCGCTGTTCATCTTTCTCGGCGGCGGCGCCTTCGCGGTCTACGAGGGCATCCACAAGCTCCAGCATCCGGAACCCTCGGCGGACGCGGTGATCTATGGCTACCACATCTCCGGATTCTGGGTGAACGTGGCGATCCTGGGCTTCTCGGTGATGGCCGAGGGCTATTCCTGCTTCGTGGCCATGAAGGCGTTCTGGGCCGAGAAGGGCCAGCGCCCGCCCCTCGCCGCCATCCGGCGCAGCAAGGACCCGGCCCTGTTCACGGTGCTGGCGGAGGACGTCGCCGCCCTGATGGGCCTCGTGGTGGCGCTCGCCGGCGTGATCCTGGCGCATGTCCTGGACATGCCGTCCCTGGACGGCTGGTCCTCGATCGGCATCGGCCTGATCCTGATCGGGATGGCGGCCTTCCTGATGGTGGAGACGCACGGCCTCCTCATCGGCGAGGCCGCAGACCCGGAACTCGTCGGGGCGATCCGCGCCGTGGTGCGCGACGAGCCCGGCGTGCACCACGTCAACACCGTGCTGACCCAGCACCTCGGTCCCTCCGACGTCCTGGTCAACATCAGCCTCGACATGGACGACACCCTCAGCGCCGGGCAGATCGAGGCCATGGTGGCCCGCGTCGAGGCCAAGCTGAAGGCCCGCAGTCCTGACGTGACCCGCGTCTTCATCGAGGTTCAGGCCCGGGCGAGCCTCGAAGCCATGCCTGAGACCCCGGCCCCTATGCCCGCCTGAAGCTCAGGGGGCAGGCTCGGCCAGGGCCGCCACGATGGCGGCGTCCAGGGCCTCGGGCTTGGTGGCGGGGGCGTAACGGGCGATCACCCGCCCGTCGCGCCCGACCAGGAACTTGGTGAAGTTCCATTTGATCGCCCGACTGCCGAGGAGACCGGGCTTGGCCCGGGTGAGGTGGGCGTAGACCGGATCGGCGCCGGGCCCGTTGACCACGACCTTGGCCAGGAGCGGGAAGCTCACGTCATAGGTCAGGCTGCAGAAGCGAGCGATCTCGGTGGCGTCCCCCGGCTCCTGGGCGCCGAACTGGTTGCAGGGGAAGCCCAGCACCACGAGGCCCTGGGCGCGGTGCTTCCGCGCCAGGGACTCGAGGCCGGCATATTGCGGCGTGAACCCGCATTTCGAGGCGGTGTTGACGATGAGGAGCACCTGGCCCCGATGCCGGGCCAGGGGGTAGGGCGCTCCATCGGCCGCGCGCGGGGTCAGATCGTGAAGGCTGTCCATGGGCGGGCGACCGTGGGTTCGACGCGCGGGGGCGCGTTCAGGCGGCGGTGCGGCGCTCGACGAGGCGGGCCAGGAAGGCCGAGCCGAGCGGGATGATGCTGTCGTCGAAGTCGAAGCTCGCATTGTGCAGGCCGGGACCGGGCGTCGAGCCGATCCACGCATAAGCGCCGGGCACGCGCGCGACCATGTCGGCGAAATCCTCGCTGCCCATCCGGGGCTTCGACTGGTCGTCGATGCCCTCGGGCCCGAACAGCTCGCGGGCGACATCGGCGGCCGCCGCCGCATGCTCGGGGCTGTTCATCAGGACCGAGAACACGTCGCGGATGTCGACCTCGATGGTCGCGCCGTAGGCCGCCGCGATGCCCTGGGCGATTTCGCGGATGCGGGTGGTGACGAGGCTGCGCAGGTCCGCGTCGAAGGTCCGCACCGTGCCGGTGATGTGGGCGCCCTCCGGGATGACGTTGTAGGCGGCCCCGGCGTGGAACTGCGTCACCGAGAGGACGGCGCTCTTCAGCGGGTCGGCGTTGCGCGAGACGATCGACTGCAGCGCCTGGACCAGGGTGGAGCCCACCACGATCGGGTCGATGCCCTGCTGCGGCTGGGCCGCATGGGCGCCGCGCCCGGTGATGCGGATGTCGAAGAAATCCGCCGCCGCCATGGCGGGGCCGGGGCGCAGCTTGATCTTGCCGTGCGGGCCGTTGGGCTGGTTGTGGATCGCGTAGATCTCGTCGCAGGGGAATTTCTCGAACAATCCGTCGGCGATCATCGCGCGGGCGCCACCCTGGCCCTCTTCCGCCGGCTGGAACACGAACACCGCGGTGCCGTCGAAGTCGCGGGTCTCGGCAAGGTAGCGCGCCGCACCCAGCAGCATCGTGGTGTGCCCGTCATGGCCGCAGGCGTGCATCTTGCCCGGCACGGTCGAGCGGTAGGGCAGGTTGGTCTCCTCCTCGATCGGCAGGGCGTCCATGTCGGCGCGCAGGCCGACCCGCCGGCCGGACCCGGTGCGGCCCTCGAGCACGCCCACCACCCCGGTGCCGCCGATGCCGCGATGGACGGTGACGCCGTAGCGGGCCAGCTCCGCGGCGACGATGCCGGAGGTGCGAACCTCCTCGAAGCCGAGCTCGGGATGGGCGTGGAAGTCGCGGCGGATGGCCACGAGGTCGTCGGCGAAGGTCTTGATGCGATCGATGGGACTCACGGGTCTTCCTTGGGCTCTCGCGTCTCGTCGGCGGAGGGTGTCGCCTCCGGCGCGGCCCCAGGCAAGTCGGATGCCGAAGCCGCATCGGTTTCGCGCCGGAACGGCGTCAGCGTATCCAGGACTTCGGCCGCCTCCAGCACGTGTTCGCGCTCGCGCACCAAGTAATCGGCCACGGCCCGGCGCAGGGCCGGATCGGCGATGTCGTGGGCCGAGTGCATGAGGACGGGGCGGTAGCCGCGCGCGAGCTTGTGCTCACCTTGCGCCCCCGCCTCGACGCGCTTCAGCCCCTGCGCGATGGCGAAGTCGATGGCTTGGTAGTAGCACACCTCGAAATGCAGGAACGGATGATCCTCGACGCAGCCCCAGTTGCGGCCGTAGAGGGCGACGTCGCCGATGAGATTGATGGCCCCGGCAACGTAGCGTCCCTCACGCTTGGCCATCACCAGCAGCACCCGCTCCGGCATGCGCTCGCCGAGCAGCCCGAAGAACGTGCGGTTCAGGTAGGGCCGGCCCCACTTGCGGGCGCCGGTATCGGCGTAGAACGCGTAGAAGGCGTCCCAGTGGGCCGGGGTCAGATCGGCGCCGGTGACGTGCTCGATGGTGATGCCGTTGGCCAGGGCGTCGCGGCGCTCGCGCCGGATCGCCTTGCGCTTGCGGGAGGCGAGTGCGGCGAGGAAATCCTCGAAGGTCCGGTAACCGGCATTGTCCCAGTGGAACTGCTGGTCGACGCGCTGCAGGAAGCCCAGCGCCCCGGCCTGGTCCCACTCGCGCTCCTGCATGAAGGTGACGTGGATCGAGGAGGCTTTGGTCTCGGCCCGCAGGGCGCGCAGGCCCGCCACGATGGCGGACGCCGCCTCGTTCACGCCCTGACCCGGCGCGATCAGGAAGCGCGGGCCGGTGACGGGGGTGAAGGGCACGCTGACCTGCAGCTTGGGATAGTAGCTGCCGCCGGCCCGCTCGTAGGCGTCGGCCCAGCCATGGTCGAAGACGTACTCGCCCTGGCTGTGGGATTTCAGGTAGCAGGGCGCCACCCCGACGAGGCGGCCCTCGCGCTCCACCGCCACGTGGAGGGGAAGCCAGCCGGTCTTGCGCGAGACGCAGCCGGAATCCTCCAGGGACGACAGGAAGGCGTGCGACAGGAAGGGATTGTGGGTCTCGTCGCCCCCCGACAGGGTCTCGGCCGAGGTGGCGCAGGCATCCCATTCGGCCGCCGCGATCCCAGCCAGGCCCGGCACCGCGCGCACCTGCAGCTCCGTCACGGTCTCGGCCGGGGCGTCGGGGCCTTCGCCGGAACGCTGTGTTTCGCCGGGAATGTCCATCGCGAGGCAATCTAGTCCTCGGCGACCGGCGGGCCAAGGGCGGCGCGGGGCCGCGCGCCGTCGCACGGGAGGCTTGGCATTTCAGATCTTCCTGGCCGAGATGTAGCCGGCCGAGATCTTGCCGCCGGCCGGGTGTTTTCCAGAATCAGGCTTGTCTGGGCGAGACGGCACGCCCACCGTGATCCGACGCGTGCTTCCCAGATGAGCCAAGAGGGGACTGATGACCCCGCATGTCGGGTGACCCTGCATGTCGGGCAGACGCATCCGGTGCGGACGCCGCCCGACGATTTCGCTGACGATGTCCTGATCGCGAGGGCCAATCTCGACGAGCCAGGCACCAACGTTCCCGGCACGATCTTCGTCTCGACCATGCTGGGTGCCCATGGCCCCCGGGTGAAACGGTACGCCGACCGACCCGGACGGTCGCTGCCCTGCCTGATCGTCCCGATCGGCCCCGATCCGCAGCCGCGCGACGATTGCCTGCCGCCCATCGTCTCGCGGGCGGCGCTTCCGCGGATCACCGAATAGGTTCGCCTCAATCACGGGGCGCGACTCGGTTTCTGGACCGACGGCGCGACCCGGAACCGCCGCGAGGTCGCTGCCTTCCCGGACACTTTCGAGCCGGTTACCCGATCAGCGCCACGTTCAGGGGCAAAACCCCTCGAACACCATCTGGTCGGCGTGGATCTCGGCCTGGCGGCGCTGGTCCGGGTTGCGCACGGTCCAGGTCATCACCGGGCGCTGGCCGAGGAGCCGGCACAGCACGGTGGGGGCGCAGGGCAGGTCGTCGACTCGCCAGGACAGGAAGTCCGGCCGGGTCTCGTCGAAGTGCAGCAGGTCGGAGAGCGCGCGCCGCAGGCTTGGGGCCAGCGCCGCGTAGGCCGGATCGTCCTGGCGCGTCTCGGCGACGATGCCGCGCGGCAGGCCCGGCGCCAGCGTCCGCAGGGCGGCGACGAGGCGCGGGTCGAACGACTTCAGCGCCACGGGGCCGTCATACGCGGCCGCGAGGGCGGCGACGCGCTCCGTCAGCCGCAGATCGCCGGTGTAGCGCGACTTGACCTCGATCACGAGGGGCGTGCGCCCGCCGATCCGCTCGAGGAAGGCCGGCAGGGTCGGGATGCGCTCGGCGCTGCCCGCCACCGCCAGGGCGCCGAGAGCCGCGGCGGAGCGCGCCCCGACCGCCTCCTCGGCCGTGGTCAGGCGGCCCAGGGTCTCGTCGTGGAACACCATCGCCTCGCCATCGGCGCTGAGCTGAACGTCGCACTCGATGGCGTAGCCACCCCGAATCGCCGCCTCGGCGGCCGCGAGGGTGTTCTCCGGCACGCCGCCCGCCCGGTCGTGCAGTCCGCGATGGGCGATCGGCTGCGCGGTGAGCCAGGCGGGCGCGTTGGGACTCGCCTGCGGGCTCATTTGACCTCGAACATCGCCTCGACCTCGACGGCCGCGTCGAGGGGCAGTTCGGCGACGCCGACGGTGGAACGGGCGTGGCGGCCGCGATCACCCAGAATCTCGACCATGAGGTCGGAGGCGCCGTTCATGATGCCGGCCAGCCCCGCGAAGGTCGGAACCGCGTTGATGAAGCCGCCCAGACGGATGCACTGCACGACGCCGCGGTCGAGATCGCCCACCGCCGCCTGCACCTGGGCCAGCACGTTGAGGGCGCAGAGCTTCGCGGCGGCGATGCCGTCCTCCGCCGAAACCTCGGCCCCGAGCTTGCCCGTGTGGGCATCGGCGATCTTGCCGTCGAGGCCGAAGCAGATCTGGCCGGAGATCACCACGAGGTTGCCGCTGCGCACGAAGGGCACGTAGTTCGCGACCGGGGCCGCCGCCTTGGGCAGGGTGAGGCCGAGGGCCTCCAGGCGTTCCGTGACGGTGCTCATCTGTGTCGTTCCTGTGCTGGGCGGCGGCGGGTGGTCCGGCCGGGATGACGCGGCTCTGAGCACTTCCGTGCGATGCACGCAAGGCGGGCTGCGCGATGCGCGCAGGGCGGGCCGCACGATCTGCGCGCAACAGCCTAATTGGCAGGCATGTCAGGCCGATGAACCCCGTCCGTCGTTGACAGAATTGGACATTTCTCTAGTAATCGCGCGCGTGCCGCCCCATCCGAGGCGGCACTTTCATTTGGTGCGGTCGCGTCTCTCGCGTGCCCGCGAGACACACGGGAAGACGGGATCGTGACATCCGCCCTTCTGCCGACCTATGCCCGGGCCCCCATCGCCTTCGAGCGCGGCGAGGGCGCATGGCTGGAGGCACGCGGGGGGGCGCGATACCTCGATTTCGGCGCCGGCATCGCGGTGAACGCCCTCGGCCACGCCCATCCGCACCTCGTCGCGGCCCTGACCGAGCAGGCGCAGAAGCTCTGGCACACCTCGAACCTGTTCGAGATCCCGGAAGGCGAGCGGCTGGGCCGGCGCCTCGTGGACGCGACCTTCGCGGACGTGGCGTTCTTCGCCAATTCGGGTGCGGAGGCCAACGAGGCCGCCATCAAGATGGCGCGCAAGTACCATGCGGCGGCCGGGCATCCCGAGCGCTTCCGCATCATCACCTTCGAGGGCGCCTTCCACGGCCGGACGCTGGCGACCATCGCGGCCGGTGGGCAAGCCAAATACATCGAGGGCTTCGGCCCGAAGGTCGACGGCTTCGATCAGGTGCCCACCGGTGATTTCGCGGCCCTCGAGGCGGCCATCACCCCGGAGACGGCGGCCCTGATGATCGAGCCGATCCAGGGGGAGGGCGGCGTGCGGGTGATCCCGCACGAGGATCTGCGGCGCCTGCGCGCGCTCTGCGACGCGCACGGTCTCCTGCTGATCATGGACGAGGTCCAGACCGGGGTCGGGCGCACGGGTCGGCTGTTCGCCCACGAATGGTCGGGCATCACGCCCGACATCATGAGCGCCGCCAAGGGCATCGGCGGCGGATTCCCCCTGGGCGTCTGCCTCGCCACGGCGGAGGCCGCACGCGGCATGGTTGCGGGCAGCCACGGCACCACCTTCGGCGGCAACCCGCTCGCCATGGCGGTGGGCAACGCTGTCCTCGACGTGGTGCTGGCCGATGGCTTCCTCGACCATGTCCAGCGCATGGGCCTCATCCTGAAGCAGCGGCTCGCCGCCCTGCAGGACCGGCATCCGGGCGTGATCGCGGACATCCGCGGCGAGGGGCTGATGCTCGGCCTCAAGCTCAACGTCCTCAACACCGAGTTCGCGGCCGCCGCGCGGGACGCGCACCTGCTGGTGGTTCCGGCCGGCGACAACGTGGTGCGCCTGCTGCCGCCGCTGATCATCACGGATTCCGACGTGGCGGAGGCGGTCACCCGCCTCGATGCCGCCGCCGGGCGGCTCGGGACGCACCTGCGCGGAGCGGCCGAGTGACCGGCCGCTCCGCCTCCGCGAAACCCGAGACCGCAGGCGCCAACACTGCCGACACCAAGACCCCCGACACCAACACCGTTGATTCCAGGACCGCCGCGAACGTCCGGAGCCGGACCCCGCACACGAAGAACGGACCGATGACCACGACACTGAACGGGACCGGAGACGGGACCCGCCACTTCCTCGACCTGAAGGACTTCTCGGCCGCGCAGCTGCGGGCGGTGCTGGACACCTCCGCCGCCATCAAGGCGCGCCGCCGCAAGGGTGAATTGGCCGAGGACCGCCCGCTGATCGGCAAGACCCTCGCAATGGTGTTCGACCGGCCCTCGACGCGCACCCGCGTGTCGTTCGACGTCGGCATGCGCGAACTCGGCGGCGAGACCCTGATGCTGACGGGGAGCGAGATGCAGCTCGGCCGGGGCGAGACCGTGGGCGACACCGCCCGGGTGCTCTCGCGCTACGTCGACGCGATCATGATCCGCATCCTCGACCACGACCTGATGCTGGAACTGGCCGAGTACGCCACCGTGCCGGTGATCAACGCCCTGACCAAGGTCTCGCACCCCTGCCAGATCATGGCCGACCTGCTGACCTTCGAGGAGCATCGCGGGCCGATCCAGGGCCGCACGATCGCCTGGTCGGGGGACGCCAACAACGTGCTCGCCTCCTGGGTCCACGCCGCCGCGCGTTTCGACTTCACCCTCAACATCGCGGCCCCCCCGGAACTGTCGACGCCCCAGCCGCTGCTCGACTGGGCGCGAGCCGAGGGCGCCACCGTCAACGTCACCACCGACGCCTACGAGGCGGTGAACGGGGCGGACGCGGTGGTCACCGATTGCTGGGTCTCCATGGGCGACGAGGACGACCAGCACCGGCACAACCTGCTCGTGCCCTACCGGGTCGATGCCCGCCTGATGGCGGCCGCCGCCAAGGACGCGATCTTCATGCATTGCCTGCCCGCCCATCGCGGCGAGGAGGTCACGGCCGAGGTCATCGACGGTCCGCAATCGGTGATCTTCGACGAGGCCGAGAACCGTCTGCACGCCCAGAAGGGCATCCTGGCCTGGTGCCTGCGGGCGCACGGCCTCTGAGGAGGCACAGCGCGACCCGGTCGCCGTGTCGGTCGCGCCGCCGCGTCGGGATGCCTATATAGGATTCGATCCTGAACCGAGGGTCGGGGGCGGCCGTTGCGACGAGCGCGGGCGTTCCGACCGGTGCGCCGCCGCCATCCGTGCACTCCCCATACCCCGCCCTGCGGCGGCGGGAGGCCCGTGGCCCAGCCCTCGCGTTCGTCGAGCCCGATCGGAGACGCCATGACTCTTGGAACGACTTCTGGAACCACGTCTGGAACCACCCCCGGGGACGATCGACCCCTCGTCCCGGTCGCCATCGAGGGCGACGACGACGTGGTGCTGCCGTTTGCCGTCGAGGCCCTGGACGTGCGCGGCCGCGTGGTCCGGCTCGGGCCGTCCGTCGACACCATCCTGCGCCGCCACGGCTATCCCGATGCGGTGGCCCGCCTCCTCGGCGAGGCGGCCGCGCTCACCGTGCTCCTCGGCTCGTCCCTGAAGTTCGAGGGCCGGTTCCAGCTCCAAACCAAGACCGACGGTCCGGTCGAGATGGTGGTGGTCGATTTCGAAGCGCCCGACCGCCTGCGCGCCACCGCCCGCTTCGACACCGCGCGGGTGGAGGCCCTCGGCACCGGTCCGTTGCAGGACCAGGACCTGATCGGGCAGGGGCACCTGGCCATGACCATCGACCAGGGCCCGACCAGCAGCCGCTACCAGGGCGTCGTCGCCCTCGAAGGACAGAGCCTGGAGGAGGCGGCGCACCAGTATTTCCGCCAGTCCGAGCAGATCCCGACCCAGGTCCGCTTGGCGGTGGCCGAGCAATATGCCGGCGGCTCCCGGAGCTACCGGGCCGGCGGCCTGCTGGTGCAGTTCCTGCCCCAGTCGATCGATCGGGCGCGGCTCGCCGACCTGCCGCCGGGTGACATCCCGGAGGGGCATGTCCACCTCGACGCGCATGGCGTGCCCGAGGACGACGCCTGGGTCGAGGCCCGCAGCCTGGTGTCGACCATCGAGGACCACGAACTCGTCGATCCCGAGGTCTCGGCCGAGCGCCTGCTCTACCGCCTGTTCCACGAGCGCGGCGTGCGGGTGTTCGAGGCGCAGGGCGTGCGCGAGCAGTGCCGCTGCTCGCCCGAGCGCGTGATGGGCATGATCACCTCGTTCTCGCCCCAGGAGCGGCGGGACATGATCGCCGACGACGGCCGGATCGGCATCACCTGCGAGTTCTGCTCGCGTCGCTACGACCTCGATCCGGCGGCGGTGGAAGCCGAAGTCGCGGCCCAATCGGGAAGTTGATGACGCGCTGCCACGACAGGTGTCGCGGCAGCGCCAACAAGCTTGACCAAACCGGAATACAAGACGTCGCAAGTGCTCGCCACTGCACGCGGGGTTTGTATTTGAACCGTTTCTAAGGTGTCGACGTTTGGGGTTTCTCAAGATTGCTCAACAAGAGCTCAGGAGGAACGTCGATGAAGACATTCGTGGTTGGTCTGACGGCACTGCTGATGACGACGTCGGCCTACGCCCAGAACGCAGGCCAGGCCGGCGCCGCCGGCGAGGCCGGTGGTCGCGGCGGTTCGGCCGCGCGCAGCCAGGGCGCCCCCGAGGGAAGCTCGGGCGGTCGTGTTTCCGGCACCGACGGCGCCCGCAGTGAGACGGGCGGACGCGCCGAGGCCGGCGGACGCCGAGAGGGTGGTCGCACGGAAACCGGCGGACGCGGCGACGCGGCGACACGGGATCTTCAGGGCGGAGACGCTCAGACGAAAGCTTCGCAGAACCGGGATTCGCAGTCTCGCGGCGCCGACCGGAGCGATCGCGACGGCGACCGGGCGACCCGCACCTCCTCCCGGGAAGACCGGGCCGGTGGCCGCGCGCAGCGCGACCGCGTCTCGGTCGATACTCGCAGCGAATCCCGCAGCGAGCGCGTCGAGGGCGGGCGTCGGTCTGGCCGCTTCGTCTTCATCGGCGGCCAGCGCGTGGTCTATGGCTCGCCCGAATACCGCCGCCTCGTCACGGTGGAGCGCCGCGGCGGCGACCGCGTGGTCGAGCGCGCGCGCCGGCGCTACGTCACCATCCGGGGCCAGCGCGTCCTGTACGGCTCGCCCCAGTATCGCCGCCTCGTTCGGGTCGAGGAGACGACGACCCGCCGTCCGGGCACCCGCTACGTCGTGGTGCGCGGCCAGCGCGTGGTCTATGGCTCGCCCGAGTATCGTCGCCTGACGGTGACCGAGCGCCGCGGCGGCACTGTCGGGGCCCGCTTCGAGGAGCGCGGGTTTCGCGGCAAGGCCGTCTCGTCCCGCACCGAGGAACGGCGCGACAGCCGGAACGTGCGGTCCACGCAGGGCGAGTCCCGCGAGGGCATCCGGAACGCCGACCCGCGCCAAGGCAACGACCGCAACCGCGCCGCCGCCGACCGTAACATGAACCGGAACCGGGGCGGTGAGGACGCCGGTATCCGCAACGCGGCCGAACGGTCGGGCGGCGCCGAGCGCGGCACCGAGCGCGGCACTATGAACACCGGCAGCCGGAGCGGGGGCGCCGAGCAGGGCGGGTCCGAGCGAGGGATGAGCGGTGGCTCGAACGGCGGCGGCCTCGGTGCCGGCTCTGGCGGCCGGAGCGGCGCGGGCCGCAACTGATCCGACGCAATGGGGTGCCGGGCCTTCCGCGAGGCCCGGCAATTCCGCGCTCTGACATCCGGCTGACCGGTTCGGACCGGTGAATCGGATGGAGCGCGCGTCGCCTCTTCTCGAGGCCAGGGCGAGGGCAGAGTCCGGTCTGCGTTTCAGAAACCCACGCGTCCCACCTGGAAGGAGAGGAGGCGCTTCGCGGGCCGGACCTGAAGCGATCAGCCCGGATCGGTTCAGGCCTTCAGCACGGATTCGGCGATGTCGCCGCCGCCCCGACGGGCGAGGTAGGCCGGCTGGAACAGACACATCCGCACGGCATCGCGGTACTTGCCGTTGACGAAGAACTCGTCCTTCAGGATGCCCTCCGGCTGGAACCCGCAGCGCTCGTAGATCCGCACCGCGCGGGCGTTGTCCTTGTCCACGTGCAGGTAGAGCTTGTGGATGTTAAGGACGCTGAAGGCGTAGTCCATGGCGATGCGCGTGGCCCGCGGGGCATAGCCCTGGCCCTGGAAGGCCGGGTGGATGGCGATCTGGAACTCGCAGCGGCGGTGCAGGTGGTTGATCTCGACGAGCTCGACGAGGCCGGCCGGCGCGCCCTCCGAATTGGCGATGATGAAGCGCCGTTCGGTCTGGTTGTGGATGTTGCGCTCGTAGAGCTGCGCCAGTTCGGCGAAGGACTCGTAGGCCTCCTCGAACCAGTAGCGCATGATGCTGTCGTTGTTGTTGAGCTGATGCACGAACATCAGGTCCTCGCGCTCCAGGGGGCGGAGCTTCACGGGGCCGTCCGCCGCGATGGTCCGGGCGCTGATGGCAGTCATGGGGTCGATCCGTTCAGGGCGTCGCGCATTCCGCGGCGAGCCGGTCCATGAAGGCCTCGCCGGCCCGGAGGGCCGCCAGGGTGATGTATTCGTCCGGCTGATGCGCCTGGTCGATGGAGCCGGGGCCGCAGACCACGGTGGGGATGCCGGCGGCCTGGAAGCGCCCGGCTTCCGTGGCATAGGGCACCGAGATCGTGTGGTTGCGCCCCGCCACCCGGAGCGCAAGCTGCTCGGCCACCGAGCCGGGTTCCGGCGCGAGGCCCGGCACCGCGACCTCCTCCAAGGTCTCGATGCGCCCGTAATCGCCGTAGCGATTGAGCCGGTCGCGCAGCACGGTGCGGACCTTGGCTTCGAACAGGGCCGGAATCTCGCCCATTTCGAGGTCGGGCAGGCCGCGGAACTCCCAGTGGAAGGTGCAGACCTTGGGCAGGATGTTGCGGGCGGTGCCGCCCGCGATGGTGCCCACATGCACGGTGGTGGCGGGCGGGTCGAAGCGGCCCGAAGCGTCGCCCCGGGCGATCATCGCGTCGGCGATCCGGTTCAGTTCGGAGACGAGATCGGCC
The DNA here is from genome assembly GCF_055231875.1 of Methylobacterium sp. Ger2507. NCBI lineage: Bacteria > Pseudomonadati > Pseudomonadota > Alphaproteobacteria > Hyphomicrobiales > Methylobacteriaceae > Methylobacterium > Methylobacterium sp. Ger2507. The sequence continues at coordinate 3,607,759 of NZ_JBUYVC010000001.1, read as the reverse complement.
GCCGCCATCACCGCATTGGCACCGAGCATCGGCTTGGCCGAGTGAGCCTCGTGCCCGTGCACGGTGGTGAGATAGGTGACGATGCTCTTGTGCGCGTCCGCCACCTCGAGGTCGGTCGGTTCGCCGACGATGACCGCGCCGGGACGCGGCAGGTCGGCACCGAAGCGCGCGATGGTGTCGGTCACACCCAGGCAGGTGGTCTCCTCGTCGTAGGACAGGAGGATGTGGATCGGGCGCTTGAGGTCGGCGGCCTGGAAGCGCGGGATCGCCGCGAGCGCCAGGGCGCAGAAGCCCTTCATGTCGACGGCGCCGCGTCCGTAGGCGCGCCCGTCCGCCACCCGCAGGGTGAAGGGGTCGGCGCTCCAGGCCTGGCCCGTCACCGGCACCACGTCGGTATGGCCGGACAGCACGATGCCGCCATCGACCATCGGCCCGATGGTGGCGAACAGGGCCGCCTTGTCGCCGTCGGCGTTCGGGACGCGGACGAAGGGCACGCCGAGAGCGTCGAGGGCGGCCACCACGCTGTCGATCAGCGCGAGGTTCGATTTCGAACTCTCGGTGTCGAAGGCCACGAGCCGCGCCAGCCAGTCGAGGGTCTCCGGGCGCGGGCCGTCGCGCGACATGACCTTAATGGACGCTGCGGAGGACGTGGGGGGAATCCAGGGAGAAGGCCGGAATCTCCGCCTCGAAGCTCTCGCCCGCATCGGTCGCCATGGTGTAGCTGCCGGCCATGAGGCCGTCCGGCGTGGTGAGCGGGCAGCCGCTGGTGTAGCTGAACGACTCGCCCGGCTCGAGCACCGGCTGCTTGCCGACGACGCCGGCGCCGCGCACCTCCTGGGTCTCGCCGCGCCCGTCGATGATACGCCAGTGGCGCGAGCGCAGCTGCACCTGCTCCGAGCCGTTGTTCACGATCTCGACCGTGTAGGCGAAGAAGTAGCGGCTCTCGGCCGGCGACGATTCCTCCTCGACGAAGCGAGGCATCACGGTCACGCTGATTCCGCGCGTCTGAGCCTTGTACATCCCCGTCATTGCCTCCCTGCCCGGACCTGAACCCCGATCGCCCTGCGGTCGCGACAAGCACTGGGGGTCGTGGTACGGCCCTCGCAAATGCCCGTCAATCGTGGTGAATGCGTGCGTGGCGCATGCGTGCCCACGCACCGTCCATGCGCGCCTGTTCCAGGCGTGCCGACGCAACGTCGAGGTCCGTCCCCCGTGCTCGAGCAGACCGTTCCGCGTCGCGCCGCCGCCGCGCCACCCGGCCGGGCGCTCCTCGCCAGCCTCGCCCTCGCGGGGCTGGCCGGTGCCTTCGCCTGGGCCGCGCCCGATCGCAACGGCTGGGCCGCCCTCGCCCTGGCGCTCGCCCTGGTTCTCGACGGATCGGCGCAGGCCACGGGGGCCTGGCTCGCCCGTCGCGGGGACGGGTTGCCCCGGATCGTCGGCCTGCCCTCCCTGGTGCTCGCCTTCGGCCCCGGGTCCGGCCTCGGCGCCCTGCTGTTCGCAGCAGCCCTCCTGGTCTGGCCGGCAGGCTTCCCGGTGCTGGCCAGCGCGCTCGCCGGGCTCATCGCCATGGGGGCCATCGCGCGCCTCGTCCTGGCTTGGATCGTGCTGCGCATCCCGTCCGAGCCGGAGGCTTAACCAGGTCTTAGGCGATCCCGCGGCATGCGTGCAGAATGCGGCGTTCCCGCCCCGGCCGACGGGGTGGTGCCCGAACGAGAGCGGGTGGTGCGAGCGGATGCCGGACGCAGATCAGGACAAGACAGGCCCCGGCCCTCACGGGATCTTGGCGGCGCAGGGCATCCTGGCCCTGACGCGGTCCGGCGCGATCCGGCCCGACACGCCCTACGCGCCCGACCAGATCCAGCCCGCAAGCCTCGACCTGCGCCTCGGCGCCCGGGTGTTCCGCGTACGCACCAGCTTCCTGCCCGGCGCCCGCACGGTGGCGGCCTGCATCGAGGCCTTCGTGCTGCACGAGATGGATCTGACGCACGGCGCCGTGCTGGAGACGGGCTGCGTCTACATCGCCGAATTGCAGGAGCACCTCGCCCTGCCGGCCGATCTCGCGGCCAGCGCCAACCCGAAGAGTTCCACCGGCCGCATCGACGTGTTCACCCGCGTCATCACCGACCGGGGCGCCGCCTTCGACCAGGTCGAGGCCGGCTATCGCGGGCCGCTCTACGCCGAGATCTCGCCCCGGACCTTTCCGGTGAAGGTCCGCACCGGCTCGCGCCTGTCGCAGATCCGCTTCCGGCGCGGCGAGCCCCGCCTCTCCGATTCCGAACTCGCGGGCCTGCACGCGACATCACCGCTGGTCGACGCCCCGAACCCGACCTTCCAGGGCGGCATCGGCGTCTCCATCGATCTCGCGGGCTTCTCCGGCCTCGTCGGCTACCGCGCCCGGCGCCATACGGGCCTCGTCGACGTCGATGCGCCGGGAGCCCACCGGGCCGCGGATTTCTGGGAGCCGCTGCAGGCCGACGCCTCGCGGGCCCTGATCCTCGATCCGGGCCAGTTCTACATCCTGGCCTCGAAGGAGGCGGTGCAGGTGCCCCCCGACTTCGCCGCCGAGATGGTGCCGTTCGATCCCCTGGTGGGCGAGTTCCGGGTCCATTATGCGGGTTTCTTCGATCCGGGCTTCGGCTTTGCCGCCGCCGGGGGCGCCGGCGCCCGGGCCGTGCTCGAAGTGCGCTCGCGCGACGTGCCGTTCCTGCTGGAGGACGGGCAGATCGTCGGTCGCCTCGTCTACGAGCGCATGGCCGAACGCCCCGCCACCCTCTATGGCGCAGGCGCCGGCTCGAACTATCAGGCCCAGGGGCTGAAGCTCTCCAAACATTTCGCCTGAAGCGAGACCTTCGCCTCCGGCCGACCCCGGACCCGCGGAGATGCCATGACCGTGTCCAACGACGACGAATTGACGGCGCTGAAGCGGATCGGGCGCATCGTCGCCGATGCGCTCGACGCGATGGGCCGGGCCATCGAGCCCGGCATGACCACGCGCGACCTCGATCGGATCGGCCGGGCGTTCCTGGAAACGGCCGGCGCCCGGCCGGCGCCCGAGATGGTCTACGGCTTTCCCGGCGCGACCTGCATCAGCGTCAACGAGGAAATCGCGCACGGCATCCCGGGAGAGCGCCGGATCGGTCCGGGGGACCTCGTCAACATCGACGTCTCCGCCGAGCGGGACGGCTACTTCGCGGATACGGGCGCTTCGTTCGCCGTACCGCCGGTGACGCGGGCGGTGGAACGGCTGTGCCGCGACGGGCGCCGGGCGATGTGGGCCGGCCTGCGCCAGGTCGGTCCGGGCAAGCCGCTGGCCGAGATCGGGAACGCCGTGGGGGCCTTCGCGCGCAAGAACGGCTATACGCTGGTGCGCAACCTCGCCAGCCACGGGGTCGGCCTGTCGCTGCACGAGGCGCCGACCGAAATCGCGACCTGGCCCGACCCGTCCGAGCGCCGGATCATCCAGGAGGGCCTGGTGTTCACCGTCGAGCCCTTCCTGTCCCTCGGCGCCGACTACGCGGAGGATGGCGACGACCCCTGGACCCTCTACAGCCGACCGCAGGCCCTGACGGTCCAGTACGAGCACACCGTCGTCGCTTCCCGCAGCGGACCGCTGATCCTGACGATGCCGGGCCAATAGGCGCCGTCGCGAACACAGGAAGACCGGACCTCAGGACACAATACCGGGCCGTCCCGGCCACGTCTTCCAGTCCCTTGTTCAGGCGAACTCTTGTTCAAGCGAAGTCTTCTGTTCAGGCGAAGTCTTCCGGCCGGTGCTTCGACCGCTCTTCCGCGACCCGGATCGATCCCAGGGGCGGCGTGCGCGGACGCACGCAAACGCGCGGGCCCCGCACCGGCGTGACGCCTCGGGGCTGAGCCGGAATGGAGGAAACCGCCTCAGGCGGCGACCAGGGGCGTAAACGCGCTTGGCCTATCCCTTAATCCCGAAAATTCAGCACCCAATGTAGAATTATTCTGCTTGCGCGGACTTCTGGTATACCAAATAATGCCGATATGCGAACCGCCAAGTGAAACGCGTGGCTGATCTCAGGCGGGCGGAGCGCAAACGAGCATTTCAATTCGGATCCTCAGCAAAACGCTCAACGTCCCAAGCAGAACGAGGAACTCAGCTCATGGCGATGTCCGCTGCCGCGCCCCCTATAGCGAAACCGTCCGCCAATCGGTGGTTGCAACTCATCTTCGGCGTCGCCTGCATGGTGGCCGCCGCCAATATCCAGTACGCGTGGACGCTGTTCGTCCCCGAGATCCAGAAGACCTTCGGCTGGGATCGCGCCGCGATCCAGGTCGCGTTCACGATCTTCGTCGTGGTGCAGACCTGGCTGACCCCCATCGAGGGCTACTTCATCGACAAGTACGGCCCGAGCCGCGTGGTGATGTTCGGCGGTCTGATGACCGGCCTCGCCTGGGTGATCAACTCCTACGCCACCACGCTCACCGGCTTCTATCTCGGCTCCGTGGCGGGCGGCATCGGCGTCGGCTGCGTCTACGCCACCTGCATCAACAACGCCCTCAAGTGGTTCCCGGACAAGCGCGGCCTCGCGGTCGGCCTCACGGCGGGCGGCTACGGCGCCGGCTCGGCCCTGACGATCATCCCGATCGCCAACATGATCTCGCAGGGCAGCTACGCCCAGGCCTTCTTCGTGTTCGGGCTGATCCAGGGCGGCATCATCATGCTGGCGGCCATCGGTCTGCGGGCGCCGTCCAAGGGCGAGGTCACCTTCTCGACCAAGGTGCTGCAGACCCGGCGCGACTACACCCTGCGCGAGGCCCTGCGCACGCCGGTCTTCTGGGTGATGCTGCTGATGTTCACCTGCACGGTGACGGGCGGCCTGATGGCCGTGGCCCAGCTCGGCGTCATCGCGCAGGATCTCGGCGTGAAGGAATTCCAGGTCAACCTGTACTTCTTCGCCATGGCCGCGCTGCCCTTCGCGCTGATGCTCGACCGGATCATGAACGGCATCTCGCGGCCGCTCTTCGGCTACGTCTCCGACCGGATCGGCCGTGAGAAGACGATGTTCATCGCCTTCACCATGGAGGGCATCGGCATCGTGGCGCTGGGCTATTTCGGCACCAACCCGTGGGCCTTCGTGATCCTCTCCGGCATCGTGTTCCTGGCCTGGGGCGAAGTCTACTCGCTGTTCAGCGCCACGGCCGCCGACACCTTCGGCTCCAAGCACATCGGCAAGATCTACGGCGTGCTCTACTGCGCCAAGGGCTTCGCAGCCCTGTTCGTACCGGTGGGCAACCTGCTGATGCAGGCCACCGGCACCTGGGCGACGGTGCTCTACACCGTGGCGATCATGGACCTCGTGGCAGCCTTCCTGGCCATCGCGGTGCTGCGGCCGATGCTCAAGCGCCACCATGCGGCGCAAGGGCAGGTCCAGCCGGCCGGCGCCCTGGCGCATGCCTGACCCATCCCGCGCCCCGGTACCGGGCGCGGGACCTGCCTATCTCCTGCGAGCCGGATCCCCTCCGGCTCGCAGTCGTTCGAGGCCGAGGGCGATAACCGGGGCGCCCCGGTCGACCTCGCACCGGCAAAGGTTTCCGCGATGGTCGTCTCCATCCTCCTCGCCCTGGTGAGCATTCCCTTCGCGGCCATCGTCCTGCGAACGGCGGACTTCAACCGTGACGTCTTCGCCATCCTGTATGTCTCGTCGCTCGGTCTGGTCCTGTCGGCCATCCTGCTCGTCGGCGGGTACTACCTGCTGCCGCTACCCCCGATCGTCGCCGATCCCGTTCACCGGTAGATCACCCGGCCGGATGGCTTGGCGGCGGCGCCGCGCCAACAACGTCGCAGCCGAACGCGCCAGCCACGCTCCGGCTGCATGACCGCGTAGCGGTATACGATATACCAGACGCCGTTGTGCAGTGCGATAAACCCGGATCGCCATCGGGATCCGCACCATGATCGCTCTGTTCGTTCTCGGCCTGTGTGCCGTCGCCATCGGGCCGATGCTGGCCCTCCTCACCGACGATGCCGCTTCGGGCTCGGTCCTCCCGGACAAAGCCTCGGCCGGCATGTTCGTCGCGCTCAACGACAACACGCTCACGGCGGCCCGACGCGCCGCCTGATCGCCCGGTCAGGGAGCCTTCGCGGTCCGGGCCGACGGGGCAGGGCGACCGGACCGGGCCGGCCTTGCAGGGGAGACCGGCGCGTCCTCGGTCGTCAGCGCGCCGTTCGCATCGTCGAGGACCGGAATCTGGTCCAGGGTGAGGAGAGGTCGGGTGGAGCGGGCCTCGCCGCGCAGTGGCTCGGCACGGCCCGGGGCCGCTTCGGACACGGCAGCCATCACGGACGCAGAACCCCTGCGCGATGGCGTCGGGGCCACCGCGACGGATGCCGTCGGCATCGCGGCCTTGACCGGCGGGAGCGTGGGAGCGGCCGGCGTCGCTTCCGCCCGCTCCGTTTGAACCCGGTCTCCTGGCACAGGCGGCGCCCGCAGGGGCATCGCCGAGGCCGGGCGCGCGCCCGCGATCTCTGCCTCGTGCGACGCGGCCCAGACACGGGCCGGCGCCAGCGCCGCATCGTCGGCCGGGTGCGGTGCCTTCACGGTCAGAACCAGCAGGACCGGCAGGACCGGCAGGCTGAGGACGGCCACCAGGGTCAGGCCCGCCACGGCGCCGGAGCGGATTCCGCGGAGGACCGGATGGGGTCCCGATTCGTCGAGCGGGCGCAACGGTCCGATGCGTTGATGCGAGGACCGGCGCCACCGCTTCGCCGGAACGGGGCGCCGGGGCAGACCGATCCAGGGACCACCGACTACAGGACCACCGGCAAAAGGATCTTGGCCCATAACAGTTCTTGGCCCGTGGCGCGGCGTCGTGAAACCGGGCGATTCCGGCTATCGCCAAGTGTTCGCTCGCGGATTTCCAGAACGCAACACTTTTCATCACGGGTGTCGGCCCGCGCCGATCGGAGCGACACCCGATGAGCCAAGCTGTGCAACGCGCCGGGGATGCCGAAATCCTCCAGGCCGACGGATTCGACCGGCCCTCAGGGCTTCGGTGAACCGGATCCGAGCCGTTCCGGTCCCGTTGCCGGTCAGGCGCCTGCCGCCTCCCGGTCGACGAGCCAGGCGAGCCGCCCAACGCTGCGGACGTGCCGGACGGGCAGGTCTTCGCCGCGCGCGAGGCGGCGCAGGGGCTCCTGCTTTCCGGCACCGGTCACGAGAAACAGGGTCTCGCGGGCGGAGGCGAGGGCCGGGACGGTGAGGGTGATGCGGGGCACGAAGGGGGCGAGCCCCGCCTCCGGCACCGGTGCCGTCCACGCGTGGCGCTCGCTCAGGGCAGGCTTGCCCGGAAACAGTGAGGCGGTGTGACCGTCCTCGCCGAGGCCGAGGAGGACGAGGTCGAACAGCGGTCTGGCCGGGTCGAGCACGTCCGCGCCGTAGAACGCCCGCAGGGTCTCGGCATAGGCGCGGGCGCCGGCCTCCGGCGTGCCGTGCGTGTCCATGGCGTGGAGATGGCCCTCCGGGATCGGAGCCTCGCCGAAGGCGTCGCGCGCCATGCGGACATTGCTTGCCGCATCGGTCCACGGCACCATCCGGTCGTCGCCGAAGAACCAGTGCAGGCGCTCCCAAGGCAGGTGCGCCCGGTAGGCCGGCCCGCTCAGCAACCCGTAGAGTCGCTTCGGCGTCGAGCCGCCGGAGAGGCAGACCGCGATGGCCGGGCGCGGCGCCGACTGGCACAGGGCCACGAGACGGTCGGCGGCGGCCGCCGCCACCGCATCGGCGTCGGGCAGGATCTCGGCGCGCTCGGGCAGGGGGATCATCGGCGCAGGCCCTCGAGGCTGGCAGGGAATGAGGTCCGGGGTGCCCCTCGGACCAGCGGACAACCGACGCGGGCCTATTTCGGCTCCAGAACTACTTCGGCTCCTGGTGCCCGCCAAAGCCCTTGCGCATCGCCGAGAGCAGCTTGTCGGCATAGCTCGCCTCCTCGCGGGAGCGGAAGCGCGCGTAGAGGGCGGCCGAGAGCACGTTGGCCGGCACGGATTCCTCGATGGCGGCATTCAGGGTCCAGCGGCCCTCGCCGGAATCGGCGACGAAGCCGGAGAAATGTTCGAGCGTCTCGTCCTGCGCCAAGGCACCGGCGGTGAGATCGAGGAGCCAGGACGAGACCACGCTGCCGCGGCGCCAGACTTCGGCGATGTCGCCGATGTCGAGGTCGAAGCGTTGGGCCTCGGGCAGATCCTGGGAATTGGCGTGCCGGAGGATGTCGAAGCCCTCGGCATAGGCCTGCATCAGACCGTACTCGATGCCGTTATGGACCATCTTGACGAAGTGGCCCGCACCGCTCGGCCCGGCATGGATGTAGCCCGCCTCCGCGCGCGGATCGCGGCCCTCGCGGCCGGGGGTCTTCGGGATGGTGCCGACGCCCGGCGCCAGCGTCTTGAAGATCGGATCGAGGCGCTCAAGGGCGGCGTTGTCGCCGCCGATCATCATGCAGTAGCCGCGCTCGAGACCCCAGACGCCGCCGGAGGTGCCGACATCGACGTAGTGGATGCCGGCGCTCTTCAGCTCGGCGGCGCGACGGATGTCGTCCTTGTAGAAGGAATTGCCGCCGTCGATGACGACGTCGTCCGCCGCCATCAGCCCCCCGAGGGTCTTCACCGTGGCCTCGGTGATGGTCCCCGCCGGCAGCATCACCCAAGCGGCGCGGGGCGCGGAGAGCTTGGCGACGAAGTCCTCCAGACTGTCCGCGCCGACCGCGCCCTCCGCCACCAGGGCGGCGACCGCATCGGGGTTCTGGTCGAAGACGACCGCGTCGTGCCCGTCGCGCAGCAGCCGGCGGACGATGTTGCCGCCCATCCGGCCGAGGCCGATCATGCCGAGTTGCATCCCGTGTCTCCCGTGTCCGCGATGACGCGCCGGACTCGAGCCCGGCCGTCGCACGCTCCCTCGCGAGCAGGGCTATCGCACTTGGCCCGCCAGGGCGAGGCGGCGGTTCGGCCGCAGCGCCCTGCGTCGCACGCAGGGGTTCCGCTTCAGGCCGAGGTCGGCCCGACGCCCGGCTCGGCCAGCGCCGCCCCGACGCCGATCTCGGCCGCCTGGGCCTCGACCACGGCGGCGGCCGTGACGTTGACGATGCCGCGCGCGGTGACCGAGGGCGACAGGATGTGGGCCGGCTTGGCCGGCCCGATCAGCAGCGGACCCACCGGGAGGGCGTCGGCCAGCACCTTGGCGAACTGGAACGCGATGTTGGCCGCATCGAGGTTCGGCAGGATCAGCACGTTGGCCGCGCCCTTCAGGCGCGAGGCCGGCATCACCCGGTCGCGGATAACCTCCGACAGGGCGGAATCGCCCTGCATCTCGCCGTCGACCTCCAGGTCGGACCGGCGCTCCCGAATCAGCCCGAGGGCGGTCCGCATCTTCACCGCCGAGCGCGAATCCGACTGGCCGAAATCCGAGTGGCTCAAGAGCGCGATCTTGGGGGTCAGGCCGAAGCGGCTGACGTGCTCGGCACAGGCCACGGCGACGTCGGCGATCTCCTCGGCGCTGGGGTCCGGCCGCACGTGGGTGTCGGCCAGGAAGTAGGCGCCCTCCTTGGTGACGATCAGGCTCATGGCGGCGAAGTCGAGCACGCCGGGGGCGAGGCCGATCACGTCGCGGATCACCCGCAGGCGGGTCTCGAAGCGGCCCTCGAGGCCGCAGATCAGCGCATCCGCCTCGCCGCGACGCACCGCGATGGCGCCGATCACGGTGTTGTTGGTGCGCACCAGGGTGCGGGCGGCGTCCGGCGTGATGCCGCGCCGTCCGGCCGCCTCCAGGTAGGTGGCGACGTAGTCGCGGTAGCGCGGATCGTCCTCGGGATCGATCAGGTCGAAATCGACGCCCTGCTTGAGCGAGAGGCCGAAGCGTTTGATCCGGGTCTCGATCACCCGGGGGCGCCCGACCAGGATCGGCCGCGCGACCTTGTCCTCACAGATGGCCTGGGCGGCGCGCAGCACGCGCTCGTCCTCGCCCTCGGTGTAGATGACGCGCTTGGGGTTCTCCTTCGCCTTGGAGAAGATCGGCTTCATGATGAAGCCCGAGCGGTGGACGAAGCGGTCGAGGCTGTCGGTATAGGCCTGGACGTTTTCCAGGGGCCGGCCGGCGACGCCGGAATCCATCGCCGCCTGGGCGACGGCGGGGGCGATGCGCAGGATCAGGCGCGGGTCGAACGGGCTCGGGATCAGCGAGCGCGGGCCGAAGGGCCGGGCCTCGCCGCCATAGGCGCGGGCGACCACGTCGGAGGGCGTCTCACGGGCCAGCGCCGCGATCGCCTTCACGGCGGCCTGCTTCATCTCCTCGTTGATCGAGGTGGCACCGACGTCGAGCGCACCCCGGAAGATGTAGGGGAAGCACAGGACGTTGTTGACCTGGTTGGGGAAGTCCGAGCGCCCGGTGCAGATCATCGCGTCGGGGCGCTTCTCCTGCGCCAGGTCGGGCATGATCTCGGGGTAGGGGTTGGCCAGCGCCATGATCAGCGGCTTCTCGGCCATCTTCTCCAGATATTCGGGCTTCAGCACGCCGCCGGCCGAGAGGCCGATGAACACGTCCGCGCCCGGAATCACCTCGGCCAGTGTGCGGGCCTCGGTCTCCTGGGCGTAGATGTCCTTCCAGCGGTCCATCAGCTCGGGCCGGCCCTTGTAGACCACGCCCTTGATATCGGTGACGGTGATGTTCTCGACCCGGGCGCCGAGCGACACCAGCAGGTTGAGGCAGGCCAGCGCCGCCGCGCCCGCACCCGAGGTGACGATGCGGACGTCGGGGAGGTTCTTGCCGGCGAGTTCGAGGGCGTTGAGGACGGCGGCCGCCACGATGATGGCGGTGCCGTGCTGGTCGTCGTGGAAGACCGGGATGTTCATCCGGGCCCGGCACTGCTCCTCGACCTCGAAGCACTCGGGCGCCTTGATGTCCTCGAGGTTGATGCCGCCGAAGGTCGGCTCCAGGGCACAGACCACGTCGACGAGCTTGGCGACGTCGTTCTGGGCGACCTCGATGTCGAACACGTCGATGCCGGCGAATTTCTTGAACAGGACGGCCTTGCCCTCCATCACCGGCTTCGAGGCCAGCGGCCCGATGTTGCCGAGGCCGAGCACGGCGGTGCCGTTGGTGAGCACCGCGACGAGGTTCTGCCGGATGGTGAGGGTGGCGGCCTCCTGCGGGTCCTCGTGGATCGCCATGCAGGCGGCGGCGACGCCGGGCGAGTAGGCCAGCGCCAGATCACGCTGGTTGCCGAGCGGCTTGGTCGCCTGGATCTCGAGTTTTCCGGGACGCGGCAGGCGGTGGTAGACCAGTGCTCCCGACTTGAGATCGTCGGACATGTTGTCGCCCATGGTCGTCCTCCTTCGGATGTCGCGCTGCCCCCGGCGTCGGAGCGCGTCTCCCATCATCGGCGGGGTTTTTGACTGGGGCTCCTGTTGCACCGGCTGCCCAGTGGGCGCAACCCGAGCCGGAAACCCCGAATCGACCGCGCCCAATCGCCGTTCGGGCCGGTTTCCCCATCGGAGCAAATGCCCGTGGCCGGCCGGCATTGTCGCGTCGGGCCCGAGGTCCGACGCTGACGATCGGGGCGTTTTGTTCCATCGTGCGGCGGATTGTGGTCCTGTCGGGGTCCGGGTAGCGGGTCGGCGTTGCGAGGGCGCGCCGAATCCCGTACCCGCTTGCGTTCGAAATCTTCACCACACGACGTGAAACGACCCAAGGTCCGCGACGATGTCCGATACGCCTCCCGACCGCCTCGCTGTGAATCCCAACAGCCCGTTCTACGACGAGAAGATCCTGGAGCGCGGCATCGGCATCCGCTTCAAGGGCGTCGAGAAGACCAATGTCGAGGAATACTGCGTCAGCGAGGGCTGGGTCCGCCTCTCGGCCGGCAAGACCCTGGACCGCGCCGGCAATCCGATGACGGTGAAGCTCAAGGGCCCCGTGGAGCCGTATTTTCGCGATGAGACGCCGGCCGAGGGCTGAGCCTCAGGCCGACGCGTCCTCCAGCGGGAACGGCGTCGGCTGCCAGTAGGGCTCGAGCTTGGTGCCGCGGATGTTGTCCGCCTCCCAGCCGTGCAGGATTTTCGCGAGGGCGGCCCGGTCGCCGGCCAGGAGCGGTTCGGCGACGCTCAGGACCATCCGGCGGCGTTTCTGGACCCAGGCGATATTGGGATACCGATCTTCGCGAAGCTCCGGCTCCAGGGTTTCGTAGAGCGCCCGCGCCGAATCCAGGTCGCCGAGAGCGATGTGGAAGATCAGGCGAGTTTCCGGCCATTGCGGCACCTTGCGATCGGTGCCGTCGGTGTAGACCGCCCAAAATGCCGGCAGCGAATCGATCGCGCGAAGCCGGGGTAGTGCTTCCGTCGCGATGACCGAGAGCAGATCGTCGATCATCGTCGGATCCGACCAGTCCCATTCCACCACGCGGGACGATGCGGGACGATGCAGGTAGCCGGAATAGCCGATGCTCGTCAGCAGATCGGGACCCGGCATGAAGGTCTGCAACATCGTCCATTGCGGCGTGCACAGATCCTTGTGCGAACTTCGGTCGATCAGGACACGCAGCGCCACGTGCCGAACCGGCAGAAGCCAGAGATAGTGGGACCCAATCTGTCTCAGATCGTCATACTGCGCTGCCAGGGGCCCGAAAATCTGTTTGATCTGCTTGGCGTTCGTCATCGGGAAGGCCTTATTTCATTCACGATAATGCGCCGCGTGCCAGGGAAATTGATGGCAACCATCCGTGCGATATGGGTGGCACGTAGAGCTGCGAGGCCGCTCTTGCCGGTCTTGAAATCGTGGACGCAGACCGTCAATGGGTCACTTTTTTCAAGGGCGTCGAGACGAATTGAGAACTGAGTTCCGTAGGGCACCGGGTCTGTTTTATCGGGAATAACCGGTTCCGTTGTACCAGGAACATATGAAACTTCTTGAACAAGATTCGGATCGTTAAGTGCACGAATTTTTGCGGCAGCGACGGCGTGAACTTTATTGCCGAAATCCTGCGCGTCCATGAAATTACCGGTCGTGCGCACCTGAGAGACGGAGTCATCGAGGATCCCCTGAACCTCGCCACGACGCGGACAGGCGGCGTCCAGTTCCGCTTGGTCGACCCGACCGACCCACATGGCCGGATTGTTCGCATCCGACCCGGGCTCATACGCGCTGGCCGGCGCCTCAAAGATCGCAGTGCCATCCCGGCTCTTCCGGAGAGAAAGGATTGAGAGCAAGGCCATCCCGGCCTCGACAGCTGCTGCAGTCCGTGACCGGGATGGTTGTGGGGCTCTCGCGCTTTGAACGAATGCTTCCGGCTCCACCCGGCCGTCGATCCGAGTGCCGCGCGACAGGATCTCTCCCGTCTCGCCATCGCTGATGGTCTGGGTCCGCCCCTCCATCTCGAAGAGCGTCTTGGTTCCATCCGGCGCGATGACGACGTGCCGCTCGTCCCAGGTCTCGGACGGCTGGCTGCGAACCCGCAGCGAGAGCACCCGCGAGCCGTCATCGGCGATGACGTCCTGCCCGTCGTCTCCAGAGGTCCATCGCCCGGCCCCGGTCTGGCCAGCCGGGGTGCGAGGCTGATCAGGATCGTACGCCCGGGAGAGGAGATGCTCGACGCGGAGCAGTCCGACTTCGACTCTCAGGGCTGCGAGGTCATAGGGGAGTTTCGCGCGTTCTCCGCTTTGGCGACCTGACGACGACATGGGCGGTGCTCCCGAGAGATCGAGCGACCGGCCCATCTGTCTCATAGACACGCCAAAATATCAATAAAAACCTATCATAGCTCTATATTCATGGATAGGTTCGGTCAATCGCCCTCACCCCGAGCACCCGCTCCCGCTTCGCCCGCTCGCCGGCGAAATTCCGCACCGCCACGGCGACCGCCTCCGCCAGCGCCGCCTCGGAGGTCGGGTCGCGCAGGACGAGGCTGGTGATGGCGTCGGGGTGATTCTTGCGCTGCTTCGGGGTGCGGGCGTGGTTCGAGACCCGCAGGGCGAAGGCGCAGGCTTCGGGCTTGAGGTAGACGCTGTCGCCCCGGGTGTTGCGGGCGACCACCGCGAAGCCCTGCGCCGCGAGGATCTCGACAGCGCGGACCAGGGCCTCCGCGGGCCTGAGGACGGATGTCACGGGTAACGATCCCGCCGGGCGGAGGAGGGGGCTTGGCCCCTCAGGCGCCTTTTTCGGGCAGGTTGAGGCGGATGTGGAGCTCGCGCAGCTGCTTCGGGGTGGCCTCGGCGGGGGCGCCCATCATCAGGTCCTCGGCGCGCTGGTTCATCGGGAACAGCACGACCTCGCGCAGGTTCTGCTCGCCGCAGAGCAGCATGACGATGCGGTCGATGCCCGGCGCGATGCCACCGTGCGGGGGGGCGCCGAGCTTCAGCGCGTTGAGCATGCCGCCGAACTTCTCCTCCAGCACCTCGACGCCGTAGCCGGCGATACCGAAGGCCTTCTCCATCACGTCGGGGCGATGGTTGCGGATCGCGCCGGAGGACAATTCGGTGCCGTTGCAGACGATGTCGTACTGGAACGCCTTGATGTTCAGGATCGTCTCGGCATCCGACGGATCGAGGGCCAGGAATGCCTCGCGGTCGAAGTTCGGCATCGAGAACGGGTTGTGCGAGAAGTCGATCCGCTTCTCGTCCTCGTTCCACTCGTACATCGGGAAGTCGGTGATCCAGCAGAAGGCGTACTGGTCCTTGTCGGACAGGTTCAGCTCGTCGCCGATGCGGATGCGGGCCTTGCCGGCGAGCGCCGCCGCCTTGCCCTCGGTGCCGGCGGAGAAGAACACCGCGTCGCCGGCCTTGGTCCCGGTCTTCTGCGCGATCAGGGCCTGGACCTCGGCCGGGATGAACTTGGCGATCGGGCCCTTGCCGGTGAGCGTGCCGTTGTCGTCCTCGAAGATGATGTAGCCGAGGCCAGGCGCGCCCTCGGCGCGGGCGAAGTCATTGAGCTTGTCGAAGAACGAGCGCGGCTGGGTCGCCGCCCCCGTGGCGGGGATGGCCCGGACCACGCCGCCGGACGCGATCACGCCCTTGAAGGCCTTGAAGGCGACGTCCTCGCGGGCGAATTCGTCCGTCACGTCGGCGATGATCAGCGGGTTGCGCAGATCGGGCTTGTCGACGCCGTATTTCAGCATCGCCTCGGCATAGGGGATGCGCGGGAAGGTGCCGGTGACGCGCTTGCCCTCGGCGAATTCCTCGAAGACCGAGCGCAGCACGGGCTCCACCGCCTGGAACACGTCCTCTTGCGTGACGAAGCTCATCTCGATGTCGAGCTGGTAGAACTCGCCCGGGCTCCGGTCGGCGCGGGCATCCTCATCGCGAAAACACGGCGCGATCTGGAAGTAGCGGTCGAAGCCCGCGATCATCGTCAGCTGCTTGAACTGCTGCGGGGCCTGCGGCAGCGCATAGAACTTGCCCGGGTGCACGCGGGACGGCACGAGATAGTCGCGCGCGCCCTCCGGCGAGGAGGCGGTGAGGATCGGGGTCTGGAACTCGAAGAAGCCGCCGTCGCGCATCCGGCGGCGCAGGCTGTCGATGATCGCCCCGCGCTTCATGATGTTGGCGTGCAGCTTCTCGCGGCGCAGATCCAGGAAGCGGTACTTCAGCCGGGTCTCTTCCGGGTAGTCGAGGTCGCCGAAGACCGGCATCGGCAATTCGCCGGCCGGGCCGAGCACTTCGAGGTCGTCGATATAGACCTCCAGCGCGCCGGTGGGCAGGTCCGGGTTCTCAGTGCCGGCGGGGCGGGTGCGGACCCGGCCGTCGATGCGGATGACCCACTCCGAGCGCGCCGCGTTGGCGGCCTGGAAGGCCTTCGAGTCCGAATCCACCACGCATTGCGTCAGGCCGTAATGGTCGCGCAGATCGATGAACAGCACGCCGCCATGGTCGCGGATGCGGTGGCACCAGCCGGAGAGGCGGACGCTCTCGCCGACGTCGGACGGGCGCAGCGCCCCGCAGGTATGGGTCCGATAACGGTGCATGGCAGGCTGTTGCATCAGGGGCTGACGGATCACGGGCGCTTGGGATGGAGCGGCGCACCATTCACGTGGGGGGTGCGAAGTCAAGGCGACGGGCAGGCACCGAGGACTCGGGAGCCGAAGCCGGAGGCGTCGAGAGCAGGGGCCGAAGGCGGGTTGCCCCTTACCGAAAAGCGCCGGATCCCTTCCGGAATCGCAGGCCCATCCCCATATCAGGCCTATGAATTCCAACGCTTTTTTCGACATTCTGAGACAGGCGGCGTCGGGGGCGCCCGGACCTGTGCAGGAGCCGGCCGGCGCCTCCGAACCGCGCGAGCGGCAGGAGGGCCAATGGCGTGTCCTGCCCCTCGAGGGCACCTTCGAGATCGTCTACGAGGATTCGCGCGGAGCCTGGAGCACTCGGCGCGTCGAGGCGCGCGAGCTGAGGCTCGGGCCGGGCCGGACGCTCCTCGGCGGCATCGACCGCGGCCGCGGCGGGTACCGGGGTTTCCGCGCCGACCGCATCCGCCGGCTCACCGATCCATCCAGCGCCACGCGCATCGAGACCGGCATCCTCGATTGGCTGCTGGCCCGCGCCGAGGCGCAGCGCCGCGAACGGACGGCGCAGCGCCGGGCCTGGGCGCAAGCGGCCCGCCGGGGCGGGCGAGCGGGATCGGTCGCGGCCTGAGCCCTGGCCGCCGATCCGTGCCACAGCGCCGGGACGGGCGGGGACAGGCGGACCGGTGCGCGTGCGAATTAGGGGGACGTGGCCAAGGACGTGAGCCGGCATCCCTCGCCTGAGGCGAGAACCTTCGGTATAGCCGGATTCATGGATCTGATCGCCACCACCGCGGCCCTGACCGAGGCCTGCACCCGCCTGTCCGCGCATCCCTTCGTGACCGTCGACACGGAGTTCATGCGCGAGACCACCTACTACCCGAAGCTCTGCCTCATCCAGATGGCGGCGCCGGACGGCTCGGGGGTGCTCGTCGACCCGCTCTCGCCCGACCTCGACCTCGCGCCCTTCTTCGCCCTGATGGCCGACGAGGGCGTGGTGAAGGTGTTCCATTCCGCCCGCCAGGACCTGGAGATCATCTGGCTCCTAGGGGGCCTGCTGCCGCAGCCGTTCTTCGACACGCAGGTCGCCGCGATGGTCTGCGGCTACGGCGACTCGGTCTCCTACGAGCAGCTCGTCAACGACGTGGCCAAGGCCAAGGTCGACAAGTCCTCGCGCTTCACCGACTGGTCGCGCCGGCCGCTCTCGGACGCCCAGCTCAGCTATGCCCTTTCCGACGTGACCCACCTCGTGAAGGTCTACGAGGTGCTGGCGGGCCAGCTCCTGTCCACCGATCGCGGCGAGTGGCTCGACGAGGAGATGAGCGTGCTCACCTCGCCGGAGACCTACAAGGCCGATCCGGCCTCCGCCTGGCGCCGGCTGGCGGGGCGGATGCGCAAGCCCCGCGAGATCGCCGTGCTGATGGAGGTCGCCGCCTGGCGCGAGCGCGAGGCGCAGAGCCGCAACGTGCCGCGCGGACGCATCCTCAAGGACGAGGCGGTGATCGACGTCGCGACCTCGGCCCCCCGCAGCATCGAGGCGCTCGGGCGCCTGCGCTCGATTCCCGCCGGCTTCGAGCGCTCGCGCACCGGGACCGACATCCTGGCGGCGGTGGAGCGGGGCTTCGCCCGCGACCTCACGGAGATCGCACTGCCCGAGCGCGCGCGCAGCCGGGGCGGCAACGGGGCTCTGGTCGAACTGCTCAAGGTGCTGCTGAAGGCGGTGTGCGAGACCGAAGGCGTCGCCCCGAAGATCATCGCCACCGTGGACGACCTGGAGGCCATCGCCGACGACGACGACGCCGACGTGGCCGTGCTCCACGGCTGGCGCCGCACGCTGTTCGGCGAGAAGGCCCTGGCTCTCAAGAGCGGCCGCCTCGCCCTTTCGGCCGAGCGCGGCCGGGTGGTGGTGCGCGACCTGGCATGAGGCCGGAGCGGCCGAGCACCGCTCCGATCCGCGCAACCACCGCCCTTTGTCAGTTCGCCTTGGCGTTGACCTCGAGCCGGTCGAACAGGGCCGCCGGGGTCGGGGCGGCGCTGAATTCCAGCATGCCGATGCCGGTGCCGTTCTTGGGCCGCAGGCTGAGCGAGAGGGTGCCGGGCTTCGTCACGAACTGACCCATCGCGGTGCCGATGGCCTTGGCGCCCGCCGAATTGCCGAGAATCGCGGGGACGCCGAACGTGCTGGCGGTGACGTATTCCTGCTTCAGCTCCTCGGGCTTCAGGCTCAGCACCTTCGACTGGGCGGCGATGAAGCGGTCGAACAGCCCGGTATTCTCGATGGTGAGGTCGAGGGCCTTGGCCGTGGCCGACAGCATGGCGAAGCTCGACACCGCCACGTCCGGATTGAAGACCTCCGGGCCGATGCCGCCGATCATGCCGTTGATGCGGACGCTGCCCATGTCCTTACCGGAGACCGAGACCTCGCCGAGCTTCAGCTCACGGGCGGATTCGTCCCAGGCAGTGTCGGCCACGAGGGCGAGATCGAGGTCGCGGTAGCCGTAGAGGCCCAGCGAGCCGAGGCCCGGCACCCCCGCGACCGCCGAGGCCGGCAGGGTCAGGCCCGACAGGCTGAGGCGCCCGGCGGTCGGCACCCCGTCGCGCGGGGCGGCGAAGTTCAGCGAGCCGTCGCGCAGGCCCACATGCATCGGCGCGGCGGCGGCCTTGTCGCCAGGGTCGCGCGCAGGGTCACGGACCGGGTCGCGTCCGTTCTGCGGCTCGGCCGGCAGATCGAGGCTGAGATCCTTCAGTGCCAGGGTGCCGAGGGCGGGCGTCAGCAGGCGCAGGTCCGCCTCCGCGGGCGGCGTGGTCAGGGCGGCGAGCTTGCGCAGGGCCGCGACGGTCGGAGCGAGCGAGAAGCCGTCGAGGGAGAGCCGGGCGAGGCGGGCCTTGGCGCCGTCGATCCCCGCGAAGGTGATGTCCTCCAGGTGGAGGCCCGCGCTCGTCATCTCCAGGCGGGCGACGCCGAGGCTGAAGGCATCGCGGGGCTTGGCTTCCTGGACGCTGAGGCCGGTGGCCTCCAGGGCGCCGACCGAGACCGCCTCGGCGAGATCGGCGCCGAGGCCCATCAGCCGCGCGCGTTCGGCAGGGGCGATCCGCTCGTAATCGAGCCCCGTGAAGGCCTGGAGCGCCCCGGTCCAGGTCGCCGGAATCTGTCGCCCGCTGAGGTCTCGGCCCTCGATCCGGGCGATCTTCACGGCCGTGCCCCGGGCGTCCACGTAGGCCACGTCGTCGACCGCGAAGGTGGCGTAGATCCGCTGCAGGGCACTCTTGCCGTCGCCCGGCTCGCCGTACAGGCGGGCGAGCACGGTCAGGTCGAGGTCGGTCGCCCGCATGCGCCCGTAGGTGCCGGTCCCCTTCTGAGGACCGCCCGCCACCAGGATCGAGGCGCCCGCCGCGGTGAGTTCGGCAATGCGCCCGGCCCGGACGTCGCGGGCGACCACATCGCGATAGGTCACCACCGGCGTCGCGTCGGCCGCGGCCGTGCGCTCGACCCGCAATTCGGGAATGGCCAGGCTGGCGGCATCGAGCCGGACGAGGCGGGCGGGCCAGGATTCGCCGGCTCCCCCCTTCAGCAGCGCGGAGAGTTCGTCCTTGGAGAGTCGGGTCCCGCTGGCGGTGATGCGGGGCGCCTTCAGCACCGTCTCGCCGAAGGCGAGGGTCACGTCCTGCAGGGTCACGTCCTGCACCGCCGAGGCCGCCTCCTGGGCCTGAGCCGCACCGGACCCGGCGCCGATTCCCGCGCCGAGGAGGACGAGGACGCAGGCCGAGACACCGGTCGCCCACGCACGGAGGGGGCGGCCTTTCGAGCAGGTCATGGGCGTATCCGGATCGCTGGCGAAGAGGCGCTTCGAAGGATCGCGTTCCGGGAGAGGAGCCCGGAGGCGTCGGAGAGAGGGCCTCTCCCGTGCCGCAGTTTCACGCGGGAGGCAATCGCGGGGCGGCCCCACGCGGGGACCGCACCTCATTCACAGGGAGAACGAGGTTCCGCAGCCACAGGAGGCGGTGGCCTGGGGATTCTCGATCTTAAAGGATTGCCCGATCAGGTCGTTCACGAAATCGATGGTCGCGCCGCTCATGTATTCCAGCGACATCGGGTCGACGAGGACGGTGGCACCGTCGCGCTCGATGGCGATATCGTCGGCAGCCCGCGCCTTCTCGATGTCGAAGGCGTAGGAGAAGCCCGAGCAGCCGCCGCCGTTCACGCTGATCCGCAGGGAGGCGCCGGGCGGCTCGGCGCCCATGATCTCGTTGATGCGCTTGGCGGCGCGGGGCGTCAGGGTGATGTCGGCCATCGGGGTGTTCTCGCGGGGTGGTCTCGAGATCCGCCGGCCGCCCAGGCCGATCGTGGCCCGGACGACGTTGGAACAACTGCTATGCGATACAAGATATGCCGGGGACCCTGATGCTGCAACGCGGCGGGACGTCAGGACACCGGATGCGGAGCGACGGAGCGTGATGCAGGCGGATTCGACAGGGCAGGGCGAGGCGCCCCAACGGCGTGATGAGGCGCCGCAGCGGCGTGGCGAGCGCTGGCGCGCGCCCTATGCCACCGACCCGGCGGCCACGCGCGGGCGCCTGATCCCGGAGGCGATCTCCCCGACGCGCAGCGATTTCCAGCGCGACCGCGACCGGATCATCCATTCCTCGGCCTTCCGGCGCCTCAAGCACAAGACCCAGGTCTTCGTCCATCACGAGGGCGACCATTACCGGACGCGCCTGACCCACACCCTGGAGGTGAGCCAGATCGCTCGGGCCCTGGCCCGGGCGCTCGGCCTCGACGAGGATCTCGCCGAGGCGCTGGCCCTGAGTCACGACCTCGGCCACACCTGCTTCGGCCATACCGGGGAGGACAGCCTGGACGCCTGCATGGCGGACCATGGCGGCTTCGACCACAACGCCCAGGCCCTGCGCATCGTCACGCGGCTGGAGCGGCGCTACGCCGGCTTCGACGGGCTCAACCTCGCCTGGGAGACCCTGGAGGGCCTGGTCAAGCACAACGGCCCCCTGCTGGAGCCGGATGGCCGGCCGACCCGACGCTGGATCGGCCGCGGCATCCCGGCGGCGATCCTCGAGTACAACGCCCTCAACGACCTCGAACTGGCGCGCTTCGCCGGCCCCGAGGCGCAGGCGGCGGCGCTCGCCGACGACATCGCCTACGACAGCCACGACCTCGACGACGGCCTGCGCGCCGGCCTGTTCGATCTCGCGGACCTCGCCGAGGTGCCGTTCCTAAGCGACCTGCTGACCGAGATCGACCGCCTCCATCCAAACCTCGAGTCCTCGCGAAAGATTCACGAGCTGGCGCGGCGGGTCATCACCCGCTTCGTCGAGGACGTGATCGCCGAGAGCACCCGGCGCATCGACGCCCTCAATCCGTCCTCGGTGGGCGACATCCGGGCGGCGCAGGCGCCGGTCATCGCCTTCTCGGAGGCGATCGCGGAGGCGGACGCGGCGATCAAGACCTTCCTGTTCGCGCGGATGTACCGCCACCCCGGCGTGCTCGCGGTGCGGGCCAAGGCCAACATCATCGTGGCCGACCTGTTCGCGCGCTTCACGGCCGAGCCCGGCGCGATGCCGGAGGAATGGTCGGCCGGGTTGGCGGAGGCGGAGCCGGGTCGCATCGCCCGCCGGGTCGCCGACTACATCGCCGGCATGACCGATACCTATGCGGCCCTCGCCCACAAGCGCCTCTTCGCGACGACGCCGGACCTGTCCTGGAGCCCGAACAGCCGCAGCCTGCCCCTCACCGAGGCGTAGGCAGCAGGACGGGACAGCACGGGGCGGCGCGCGGATCTTAGAGCGTCAGGCCCTCGTGGAACAGGTCGGGCGAGATCGGCAGCATGAACTGCACGCCGATACCGCCCTCGAAATGGCGCACCACCCGCCCGGGCGTACGCCCGACCATCAGGCTCACGCCGATCGCCGGGGTGCTGGCGGTGGTGAGCGCGACGCCTGACATCGAGATGTCGATGATCCGGGCCGCGACCTCGCGCCCGCTCTCCAGGCGCAGGACGACGCCCGTGACCAGGGGCGTGAGGCGCTCGTGGGTGCGGCCCTCGGGCAGACCGAGGTTCTCGCGGTTGGCGAGCCAGGTGAGTTGCGAGGCGATCTTGTCGCGCTTGCGCGGGGTGGCGTTGAGCCGGACGGCGAAGCCCCCGGGAATCAGGCGTGCGATCGTCCCCTCGATCCGGCCGACATGCTCGAGGTAGAGCACCACGCGCTCACCGAGCGCGCCCATGACCGCACAGGTCAGGCTGACCCCGCCCGGCGACATGTCGACGGTCTGGCAGGGATATTCCCGACGGTCGGCCAGCATGTAGCGCCCGAGTATCGAGACCTTGACGCGATGGTGCCGACGCAGGTCCGGACTGCGTCGATCCCGGGCCGACAGCCCGGCGGAACGTTCGACGTCCTCGATCATGATGGCGGGGCGACTCGCTTCGAGGATTCAAGCGGCTTCACGCTACCTGCCGATGGTTACCAAAGTTTTGTCGGATTATCCTTCCGCCGCTGGCCGGCCGCCTCGATCAGGCGCGTCCGCCCGGATGGACCAGGAGATGGCCGCGCCGCAACGGGGCGGAATCGTTGGCCGGCTCGGGCAGGTCGTCGAGGGTGGCCCTGGCATCCTGATAGGCCGGCACGGTCTCGTGGCCGAGGATGCGCAGGGAGGTCGTGCGCATCCGGGTCAGGGGCCGTATCCCGAGCCAATGCGGCACGCAGGTCGGGCTGAGCGCCCCGAGGATGCGGGTCTGGGTCTCGCCATGGTGCCGCAGGGGCAGCAGCAGCAGTTCGAGATCGATGGTCTCGTCACGCTCCGTCAGACCCTGCAGGCCGGCCACCACCCCAACCGTGTCGAGGGCCACGGCCTCCACCAGCAGCCAGGGATCAGCGTCGGGCACGCCCCAGAGCCCGGCGAAATCCCGGCCCTTGAGTTCCCGTCCGAACAGGGCGCAGACATGGGTCCCGGCCAGCCGGACCGAGGCCGCGCCGCGGGCCATGTCGACCTCGAGGATCAGGCTGTCCGCCAGCAGGTTCCGGATCTCGCCGGGCTCGATCTCGCTGCGCTCCGGCGCGGCGCGCGCGTGACGCAGTCGATCCCAGTAGGCGTGGAGCATGCGGCTGGTCGGATGCTTCATGAGATCCCACAATGGCACGGTCCGGCAAAGGACCTTCTCGAATTGGGCGGCTTCGGGAGCAATCTGGGATTGCCCGCGGAGTCTGTGCCGGGTCAGCGCAGAGTGTATGCCGATCAAGATCGACGCGCGCCCTTAACCTCTGATCAAGGTTAATGCGCAGGCCCGGTTGTCCACCGGCAAATTCAGGCCCGGTGTCCGGGTCGCGGCCCGGCGGACCTTCGTGTTCCTCACAATGGCCTTCGAGCACAGGGGGGCTGGTTTCGGGCAGGGCAGGGCGGTTTCGGGCATTGCAGGGTGGTTTCGGGCATTGCAGGACTTGCCGCGCCGCACCCGACCCCGACATGGTGGCCGCATGGATGCCACCCCCGACCTGCCGCCGCAGAACCGCGTTCCGATCTTCAACATGCCGGGCGTGGTCAGCACGTCGATCGGCGTGCTCGTGGGCATCCATGCCCTGCGGGAGTTCGTATTGCCGGACACCTGGGACATCGCGGCGCTGATCGACCTCGCGCTGATCCCGGGCCGCTGGAGCGTGGCCCTCGATCCGGCCCGGGCCGAGGATCTCCTCCGGGCGGCCTCGACCCTGGCGGGAGACCCCGACGTGGTCGAGGCGCGGCAGGCCTTCGCCCGTTACGTGGTGGCGGACCCCGCCGCCATGCCGTGGACCTTCGCCACCTACGCGCTGCTGCACGGCTCGTGGATGCATGTCATCTTCAACACCGTCTGGCTCGCCGCTTTCGGGGCGCCGGTGGCCCGCCGCTACGGGGCCTGGCGCTACGGCCTGGTCGGCCTGGTCGGCGCGGTGGCGGGCGGCATCCTCCACGTCCTCCTCGATCCCCTGAGCACCGCCCCCCTGATCGGGGCTTCGGCAGGCGTCTCCGCCCTGATGGCGGCAGCCGCGCGCTTCGTGTTCCAGCCGCCTCCCGTCTATGCCGGTGGCCCACCCTGGCAGCGGCCGGCCTTCGCCCCGCTCCAGACCATTCCGGAACTGATGCGCAACCGCACCGCGGTGGTGTTCCTGGTGATCTGGCTCGTCACCAACTTCCTGTTCGGAATCATCGCCCTGCCGCTTGGGGCCGAGGCGACGTCGGTCGCGTGGGACGCGCATCTCGGCGGCTTCCTCGCGGGCTTTTTCCTGCTGCCGCTGATCGACCGCGCCCGGCGCTGAGGGCAGCCCCTCCCGACCACCCCGGCGCCTTGAACTATCGTGCTATTTCCCTCCTCGATCCTGCGGGATCTTGCCAAGTGCGCACGCGGGCCACACTATCGCCATAGACCGAGCCGGGCACCCTGCCGCACAGGCCAAGCCCGGCATCCCTGCCCATCCGGCCCCCTGTCCATGGGGATATTCCGGGAAAGGACATGTCTATGACCGTTGCACGCATCCTCGCCGAGAAAGGCCGCTCCGTCGTGACGGTGGAGCCGCAGCGCAGTCTCGACGAGGCCATCCATCTCCTGGCCGAGAAGCGCATCGGCGCCGTCGTCGTCAGCGATGCGGATGGGGCCGTACGCGGCATCCTCTCCGAGCGCGACATCATGCGGGCGCTCGCCGCCAAGGGCGCCAACGCCCTGGACGCCCTGGTCTCCGAGCACATGACCGCCGACGTCACCACCTGCACCCGCGCCTGCAGCATCGAGGAGGTCATGCATCTCATGACCGAGGGCCGCTTCCGCCACGTGCCCGTGGTCGAGGAGGGGCGCCTAGCCGGGCTCATCTCCATCGGCGACGTGGTCAAGCGCCGGATCGAGGCCGTCGAGGCCGAACACCAGGCGATGCGCGACTACATCACCATGGCCTGATTTCCGGGCCTGATTTCCGGGCCTGATTTCCGGGCCTGATTTCCGGGCCTGATTTCCGGGCCTGATTTCCGGGCCTGATTTCCGGGCCTGATTTCCGGGCCTGATTTCCGGGCCTGATTTCCGGGCCTGATTTCCGGGCCTGATTTCCGGGCCTGATTTCCGGGCCTGATTTCCGGGCCTGATTTCCGGGCCTGATTTCCGGGCCTGATTTCCGGGCCTGATTTCCGGGCCTGATTTCCGGGCCTGATTTCCGGGCCTGATTTCCGGGCCTGATTTCCGGGCCTGATTTCCGGGCCTGATTTCCGGGCCTGATTTCCGGGCCTGATTTCCGGGCCTGATTTCCGGGCCTGATTTCCGGGCCTGATTTCCGGGCCTGATTTCCGGGCCTGATTTCCGGGCCTGATTTCCGGGCCTGATTTCCGGGCCTGATTTCCGGGCCTGATTTCCGGGCCTGATTTCCGGGCCTGATTTCCGGGCCTGATTTCCGGGCCTGATTTCCGGGCGTAATTTCCAGGCCTGCCCCGGAGCCCCGAGGCCGGTCAGGTCCGGGCGGCCGCCGCCGCCACGAGGCTGCGGATCTGCGGCAGGGCGGCGCGCGCCGCCTCGCGGCCGAGGGCGATTCCCTCGGCCGCGCGATGAAACTCGAACAGGCCCATCTCCGCCAGACGCGGCACGATGGCGATGTCGGGCGGATCGCCGGCGAGGCGCGCCCGCGAGATCCGGTCCTGCGTGATGTTGAAGGCATCGAGCATCACCCGCGCCATGCCGGGCGTGGCGAGGCCGTGCGCCGACCCGGGGGCCTCGGCTCCGGCAGTCTGGACTCCGGCGATCTGGGCTCCGGCGGTCTGGGCGCGCGGTCCCGGACGGCGCAGGCCCCAGCGCCGCGGCCGGCGCGGGGCGGGCGCGACGACAGGCTCGGCCGCGATCCGGGCTGGGACCGCATCCCGCGGGTCACCGGAGCGCGGGTCGCCGTGGAGGTTGACGCAGATCACCAGATCGGCCCCGAGCGCCCGCGCGATGCTCACCGGAACCGGATTGACCAGCGTCCCGTCGAGGAGGAGCCGGCCGCCGCAGCGCACCGGCGGGAAGATGCCCGGCAGGGCATAGGAGGCCCGCAGGGCCTCCACCAGACAGCCCCGGGTGAGCCAGACCTCCTCGCCGCTGTCGAGGTCGGTGGCCACGCTGGCGAAACGGATCGGAAGCCCCTCGATGCGACGGTCGGCGAGGTCGTGCTGGAGGCGCCGTCTCAGGCGGTCGCCCGCGATGAGGCCGGAGCGGAGCCGGAGATCGAGCAGCCCCATGACGCTGCGCCGGGTCAGCGACAGGGCGAAGCTCTTGAGAAGGCCGAGCTGGCCCGCCGCGTAGCAGCCGCCCACCACGGCGCCGATGGAGCAGCCCGCCACCACGACCGGGTGGATGCCGGCCTCCTCCAGCACCTCGATCACCCCGATCTGCGACCAGCCCCGGGCCGATCCGCCGCCGAGCGCGAGGCCGATGCGCGGCCCCGGAGCCTGCGGCGGGGTCACGGGCTCGACGGCACCGGGGGGAAAGCGCGGGCGTGCCGGCGCGATCCGCTGGACCTCGACCTGGGCCGAGCGCCCCGGGGAGAGGCCATCCCACATCATCGACACAGGATTCGGCAGGATGTGCGCAGGCGAGCCAGGACGTTTCGAGGCGGGATCATGCCGGGCAGGAACCTCGTCGAACAAACCGCGTCCAAGAAACCGCGTCCAAGAAACCGCGTCGGGCTCAGGTGTCGGCGGGGCTCAGGACACCCTGTCCGGTCACCGGATCGTGATCGACGCGGCGATAGAAACAGGCGCGCCGGCCAGTGTGGCAGCAGCCGCCATCCCCCCCGACATCGACGCGAATCAGCACGGCATCCTGGTCGCAATCGACCCGCATCTCGACGATGCGCTGGACCTGCCCACTGGTAGCGCCCTTGTGCCAGAGTTCGCCGCGCGAACGCGACCAGTACCAGGCCTCGCCGGTCTCCAGGGTCCTGGCCAGCGCTTCGGCGTTCATGTGGGCGAGCATCAGCACCTGCCCGTCGGTGGCATCGACGGCGATGCAGGAGACGAGGCCGTGGGCGTCGAACCGGGGGGTGAAGACGGCCCCTTCCTCGACCTCGGCCCGGGCGCCCGGGTTCGGGAAGGCGCTCGTTCTGGGGACGGAAGAGGTCATAAGGATCGGCTCAGGACTTGTTGCGCACGAGGGTGAGGAAGCGCACCTGCTCGTTGGCATCGTTGCGGAAGGCGCCCCGGAATTGGGTGGTGATGGTGGAGACGCCGGCCTTCTGGACGCCGCGCATCGCCATGCAGAGATGCTCGGCCTCGACCATCACGGCGATGCCGCGGGGTTTGAGGATGCTCTCGATCACGTCGGCGATCTGCGCCGTCATGGTCTCCTGGGTCTGCAGGCGGCGGGCGAAGGTGTCGACCACGCGGGCGAGCTTCGACAGGCCGACCACGCCCTTGGTCGGGTAATAGGCGATGTGCGCCAGCCCCATGAAGGGCACCATGTGGTGCTCGCAATGGGAATAGAACGGGATGTCGCGCACCAGAACGATGTCCGAATAGCCCTCAACCTCCTCGAAGACCCGCTCGAGGAGCGCGTCGGCATCCTGGGCGTAGCCGCCGAAGATCTGGCCATAGGCCTTCGCCACCCGGGCCGGGGTGTCGCGCAGGCCCTCGCGGTTCGGGTCGTCGCCGGCCCAGCGCAGCAGCGTGCGCACGGCGGCCTCGGCCTCTTCGCGGCTCGGACGGCCGGTGGCGATGGCGTCGGGCACCCGCTGGGCGGAGGCGGGCAGGGGCGCGATCTCGGGAGCGGGTTCGGGCGCAGGGGCCTGGCCGCGCGCGTTGTCGTTGCGCATGGCGTTGAGGGCGCCGTTCTGGCGGGTCGGTTCCATCCCGGATTCCTCCGTCTCGGTCAGGCGGTAGGAAAGGGACTTGAGCGCGGCATCCATGGCATCTTCCGCCCGGGCGATCCGGGTCGTCATCGGGTGGCTGTCAGGCTTTGCGTACATCGTCGAACCATGGGCCGTCGGGTAAGATGGACCGATGCCCGGACGGTGCCGCCTGTCGTGGCGCGACCCTGGCCGTGGGCGCGCCCCGGGTCGACGAGCCGCCTCCTCGCGAAACGGTGCGTGGGGGCCTATATCGTCGTTATCGCGCCGTCGCGCAATGCAGGCCGAGCGGATCAGATCTCCGGGATTGGAAGCCGGCTTCGCGCCCGGTCGTCCCGGCGGAACGGCCAGAGGATCGAAATTCCATGCTCGACGACATCTACAACCGTCGCATTCTCGAACTGGCCGCCGATATCCCGCGTCTCGGCCGCCTGGACGCTCCGGATGCCAGCGCCACCGCGCATTCGAAGCTCTGCGGCTCCACCGTCACGGTGGACCTCGCGGTGCGGGACGGCACGGTCACCGACTTCGCGCACGAGGTGAAGGCCTGCGCTCTCGGCCAGGCCTCGTCCTCGCTGATGGCCCGCCACGTGGTCGGGGCGCGGGCGGAGGAGCTACGCGAGGTCCGCGCCGCGATGCGGCGGATGCTCAAGGAGGGCGGCCCCGCGCCCGGCGGCCCCTGGGCCGACTTCGCCGTGCTGGAGCCGGTGCGCGACTTCAAGGCTCGCCACGCCTCGACGCTGCTGACCTTCGACGCGGTGGTCGAGGCCCTCGACCGGATCGAGGCCGGCGCGGTGGCGGCCGAATAGCATGCGGCTCCGCCGCGTCGCCCACGGGGCGATCCGCGCCTATCAGCTCACCCTGTCGAGCCTGATCGGCCGCCAGTGCCGGCACTGGCCCTCGTGCTCGACCTACAGCGACGAGGCGATCCAGCGGCACGGGCTCTGGGCAGGCGGCTGGATCGGGTTCGCCCGTATCTGCCGCTGCGGTCCCCTCGGCACCCACGGCATCGACCTGGTGCCGGAGTCCCTGCCGGCGCGCGCCACCGGATTGACCCCGTGGCGCTACGGCCGCTGGCGCGGCGTGAACGCGCCGCCCTCGCCGTTCGCCTGCGAGGCGATCGGGGAGGAGGCCGTGCCTACCCGACCTTCGTGATCCACTTCAGCAATACCAGCGTCCCCGTCACCGTGAGGGCGCCGCCGATGCGGGTGGCGATCTGGGCGAAGGGCATCAGCGCCATGCGGTTGGCGGCGGTGAGGATCGCCACGTCGCCGGTGCCGCCCTGGCCGCTGTGGCAGGCGTTCACGATCGCGGTCTCGATCGGATACATGCCGAGGCGGCGACCGACGAGGTAGCCCGTTCCCATCAGGGTGACGACGGTGGCCACGATGGTGATGAGGTTCGGAATCGTGAAGGCCGCCACCAGCTTGTCCCAGGGCGTCAGCGAGACGCCGATGGCGAAGAGCAGCGGGTAGGTCATGCCGACCTGCACGAATTTGTAGACGATGAAGCCACCGGCCTGGAGCCGGGGCGAGACCGCGCTGGCGAGCTTGGCCAGCACGGCCAGGAACAGCATCGCCACGGGGGCGGGCAGGCCGGTGAGGTGGTGGCACATCACGCCGAGCAGGTAGAGCGTCACCGCCGTGAGGCCGGCCGCCGCCACCGTGGCGGCGTCGATGGGGCCGGTCTCCACGGGCGCCCGCGCCTGCATGTCGTTCTCGGTGTCGGGTTGCAGGCGGCCCTCGCCGGTGAGATGCGGCTTGCGCTTGCCCACCCAGTTGAGGGTGCCGGCCAGGATGATCGCCGTGAGGCTGCCCAGCATCACGACCGGCAGCACCTGCGCGAAGACGTCGCCCTCGGGCAGGCCGAGGATGTTGCCGTAGCCGATGGAGAGCGGGATCGCGCCCTCGCCGACGCCGCCGGCCATGATGGGCACCACGATGAAGAAGAAGGTGTGGTGCGCCCCGAGCCCCAGCAGGGTGCCCACGAGCGTGCCGACGCAGCCCGCCGCCAGGGACCCGAGCCCGAGGGGGACGAAGATCTTGAGGAAGCCCTTGATCAGCACCGTCCGGTCCATGCCCAGGATGCTGCCGACGATGATCGCCGCGATATAGAGATAGAGGAAGTTGGTGAACTTGGTGAAGTCGGTGATCGCCTTGACGATCGAGCCCGGGATCAGTTGGTAATAGACCAGCGCCGACGGGATGAAGGTGGCGAAGATCGCCCCCGCCCCGATCTGGCGCAGGACCGGCAGGCGCTTGCCGATCTCCGCGCAGGTGAAGCCGCCGAGGACCAGAACGGCGATCATCGTCGGCGCGTCGGCCTTGATCTCGCCCTCCGAGGTCAGCACCCAGAGCAGCGCCACCAGGATGAGGTAGACCGGCAGCGGGATGATGCCGATCTGCAGGTCGACGAGACGCCACCAGCCCTGCGGCCAGAATCGTGTCCCGGTCTGGACCCCCGGCAGGTGGGCCGTCGTGGTGATCGCAACGCCCTCGGGGTGCGCCGTCGGTACGGGGCTCGGCATGAACGTGTCTCCCGGCGAAAGCCCTTTTTGCCCCGAGGGGCCGGCTCTTGTCTGATTTTCTGGATTTCGTTGCTGGTCTCGACCGCGCTTAACGGAAGGCCATCCGTCAGCAGAAGTCGGCGCAAGCGGGCTTTGTCAATTGATCGGCCCGCACGACACCGCACGGGTGATTGAGGATCGCTGGCGATTGTCAGCGACCGGGACGGGAGCCGTGCGGGCCGGCGCCGGCCCGGCCTGGCGGTCCTGTCGGGGTCTCGTGCTCCCGGACGCGCGAATTCGCGTTCCTTCACGCCCGGAATAGGTCTAAACGGCCCGACGCGGCGCACCTTACGGGGCCCGCCCAGAACCTGCTTCCCCGATCCCGCTTGCCCGATCCCGCTGCCATCCCCCCATCAGCCATCTCTCCACCAGCCATCTCCCCACCAGCCATGCCCCGCTTACCTGCCGCGTACGCAGGAGTGAGCCTTCCAAGGAGCCTTCGGCCATGCCGACCCTGACCTTCCCCGACGGCAACACCCGCAGCTACGAGGCCGCGATCACCGGCCGCGCCGTCGTCGAGGGCATCGCCAAATCCCTGGCCAAGCGCACCGTCGCCATGGCGCTCGACGGCACCGTGCGCGACCTCGACGACCTCATCGCGCAGGACGCCCGCATCGAGTTCCTCGACCGCACCGACGCGCGCAGCCTCGAGCTGATCCGGCACGATTGCGCCCACGTGCTGGCGGAGGCGGTGCAGGCCCTGTGGCCGGGCACGCAGGTCACCATCGGGCCGGTGATCGAGAACGGGTTCTACTACGACTTCGCCCGGGACGAGCCGTTCACGCCCGAGGATTTTCCGAAGATCGAGGCGAAGATGCGCGAGCTCATCGCGCGCGACGCCCCCTTCACCAAGGAGGTCTGGAAGCGCGACGACATCCGCGCGCTCTTCGCCGAGAAGGGCGAGGCCTACAAGGTCGAACTCGTGGACGCGATCCCGCCCGGCGAGGACCTCAAGGTCTACCGCCAGGGCGATTGGTTCGACCTCTGCCGCGGCCCGCACATGACCTCGACCGGCAAGGTCGGCACCGCCTTCAAGCTGATGAAGGTGGCGGGCGCCTACTGGCGGGGCGATTCCAACAACCCGATGCTGACCCGCATCTACGGCACCGCCTGGGCCTCGAAGGAAGACCTCGACGCCTACCTGCACCGCCTGGAGGAGGCCGAGCGCCGCGACCACCGGCGCCTGGGGCGGGAGATGGACCTGTTCCACTTCCAGGAGGAGGGGCCGGGCGTCGTGTTCTGGCACGCCAAGGGCTGGACCGTGTTCCAGGAGCTGATCGCCTACATGCGCCGGCGCCTGCGCGGCGACTACCAGGAGGTCAACGCTCCCCAGATCCTCGACAAGGCCCTGTGGGAGACCTCCGGCCACTGGGGCTGGTATCGTGAAAACATGTTCGCGGCCCAGAGCGCCGGCGACGAGGCCGAGGACAAGCGCTGGTTCGCGCTCAAGCCCATGAACTGCCCCGGCCACGTGATGATCTTCAAGCACGGCCTGAAATCCTACCGCGACCTTCCCTTACGCATGGCCGAGTTCGGCGTGGTCCACCGCTACGAGCCCTCGGGCGCCATGCACGGCCTGATGCGGGTGCGCGGCTTCACCCAGGACGACGCCCACATCTTCTGCACCGAGGACCAGCTCGCCGACGAGTGCCTGAAGATCAACGACCTGATCCTCTCCACCTATGCCGATTTCGGCTTCGGCGAGATCGTGGTGAAGCTCTCGACCCGGCCGGAGAAGCGGGTCGGCTCGGACGCGCTCTGGGACCATGCCGAGGAGGTGATGACGCGCGTCCTCTCTCAGATCGAGGAGCAGTCCGGCGGCCGGATCAGGACCGCGATCAACCCGGGGGAGGGCGCCTTCTACGGGCCGAAATTCGAATACGTGCTGCGCGACGCCATCGGGCGCGACTGGCAATGCGGCACGACGCAAGTCGACTTCAACCTGCCGGAGCGCTTCGGCGCCTTCTACGTCGATGCCGAGAGCGGCAAGAAGCCCCCGGTCATGGTCCACCGCGCCATCTGCGGCTCCCTGGAGCGCTTCACCGGAATTCTGATCGAGCATTTCGCCGGGCATTTCCCGCTCTGGCTGGCGCCCGTGCAGGTGGTGGTCGCCACCATCACGGGGGACGCCGACCCCTACGCCCGCGAGGTGGTCGCCGCCGCGACCCGTCTGGGCCTGCGGGTGGAGGCGGACCTGCGCAACGAGAAGATCAACTACAAGGTCCGCGAGCATTCGCTGGCCAAGGTGCCGGTGATGCTCGTCGTCGGCCGCAAGGAGGGCGAGGAGCGCACGGTCTCGGTGCGGCGCCTGGGCAGCCAGCACACCCGCACCGGCGGCCTCGACGAGACCCTGGCGGCCCTGGTGGCGGAGGCGACCGCGCCGGACCGCATCCGGGCGGATGCGGTGGCCGAGACCGTGCCGAGCGCGAACGTCGCCCTCGACGCCCAGCACGGCGAGGCGCCGACGCCGTAGCGTTTGTCAGGGATCAGGGGCAACCGGTTATCCCGACACGACAAACGAAAGCCTCGGAAGTCTGTCCGGCTCCCTCCGGCCCACGTTGTCCGGAGAGGCCCGGATCAGGTGGCGCAATTGGCCGCGTAGAGGGCCAGGATGCGCTGCATGGCCGCGTAATCCTGCGGCGTCGCCGGATTGCGCAGTTCCGGCCCGTCCGGAACGATACCGGCGATGCCCGCCGCGAGGTCGGCGACGAAGCGGCGGGGTCCGACCGGGTTGCCCATGCGGTTGGGGGTGTCGACCGCGCCGCAGACAGCCCCCGCGCGACCGGCGCGAAGCCCGCTGTAGCGGGCGGCGGCGGGATGCTTCAGCCCCTGGCCGAGCAGCGCCATCACCCGGCCGGTGATGTCCGGACCGATCTCCCGGTCGGAGCCGTCCGTGACCTCGGCGCGGGCCGGACTCATTGCCAGGAGCAGGGTGAGGGCGCCGATCGCCAGTCGCGTCATCCGTGCGCTGTCCCTCCGGACGTTTCGCTTCAGCCGGCTTTGGCGAGGACCTCGACGTCGCGGTTCAGGCCGCTCTCGACCTTGAACTCGCGGGTGTAGACCTGCCCGTCGTGGCGGGCGATCAGGACGTAGTCGCCCTCCGCCAGGGTCACCTGCGGGAAGGCGCCGATGGCCTCGCGGATGGTGTCGCCGCCCGGCGTCAGCACGCTGAAGGCGGTGCCGGCGAAGGCCTCGGCGCCCTCGGCCGCCACCAGCTTCAGGGTCAGGGTGGCGGCCCGGTGGTTGAGGGTGGCGTCCGTGACCTTGCCGTTCTCCACCTTGAGGTCGGCGCGCTGGATCGCGTTCGAGCCGCCATAGGTCGAGACCACGTGGTAGGTGCCCTCGGGCAGGCGCAGGAGTTCCCCGGCCTTGACGCCGCTGCGCACGAGGCGCCCCTCGGAATTCGTCCCGATCGGCACGAAGACCGAGAAGGCGAGCTGGTCGGCGCTGAGCTTCACGTCACCGATGGCGCCGGACAGCCTCAGTGCCCCGGCGCTGACCTTGAGCTGTTCGGCGACGGGCTGGCCCGCCATCGCGATGCGGCGCGAGGCGCTGGCATAGCCGTAGGTGACGGTGGCGACGTAACTGCCGGGCGGCAGGGTGAAACTCGGCTCGGCCGCCTCGGAGCGGGCGACGATGCCGGGCTTGGCCCCGTCCGGCCGGTCCTCGTAGATGCGCCAGGCCAGCCCCGAGCGCAGAGGCTTGTCGCCACCGGCGAACACCGCCGTCAGGTTCAGGGCCGCGCTCGCCATCTCGGGCAGCGGTGGCACGGACGGGTCCGACATCGAGGGGGAGGGGAGGTTGGGCCCGATGCGGTTGTGAAAGGCGTTGCCGTCCTGGGCGCCGGCGGGCAGCGCGGCGACGATCAGGAGGGCGCCGCTCAGAAGACCCCACCGGTTTCCAGCCCGTACCATCCGTTACTCCTCCGCGCCCGGCGCGGCGTTGCCAATCCGGCGCCGAGGCGCCATGTCTCGAATCTCGCGCCGAGCGGCGCCATCTCTCGATCCGTCATGAGGCGTCGCGCCCGGCGCCGGACCATGGCGGGGCCAAGATGGCGGCGGCAAGGCCAGAATCGCGTGTGCGCGGCGGCCCCGCCCCGTGGCCCCCGTTCCGTCCGGCGGATTTCACCACAAGGGTCCCATGAACGCCACCCTCGATCTCCTGCGCACCCGTCGCTCGGTTCCGCCGCTCCGCCTGGAGGAGCCCGGCCCGAATCCGGCCGAACTGGACACGATCCTCACCCTCGCGTCGCGGGTGCCGGACCATGGCAAGCTGGCGCCCTGGCGCTTCCTGGTGATCGCGGGCGAGGCCCGCACCCGCATCGGCGCCACCATCGCCGAGGCCTACGCCGCCGACCATCCGGAGGCCGACGCCGTCCGCCTCGACCTCGAGCGCAACCGCCTCGCGCTCGCCCCCCTGGTGGTGGCGGTGGTGTCGCGGGCCGGTCCGCACATCAAGATTCCCGAATGGGAGCAGGTGCTGTCGGCGGGTGCGGTCTCGATGAACCTCGTGGTCGCCGCCAACGCCGCGGGCTTCGCCACGGCCTGGCTGACCGAGTGGTTCGCCTACGACCGCCGCATCCTCGACGTTCTCGGCCTGGAGCCCCGCGAGCGGCTCGCCGGCTTCATCCATATCGGCCGCCCGCAGGAGGTGCCGCCCGACCGGCCCCGGCCGGCGCTCGCCGACATCGTCACCCGGCTCTGAGGGCGCAGCCATGCATTACGACGCTGAGACCAAGGGCCTGCCCCACAACCCGCTGAAGGCCCTGGTGGCCCCGCGCCCCATCGGCTGGATCAGCGCGATGAACCGCGACGGCGCGGTGAACCTCGCGCCCTACTCGTACTTCAACGCGGTGGCGGCCGGCCCCGACATGGTCATGTTCTCCTCGTCCGGGCGCAAGGACGCCATGACCTTCGCGGAGGAGGGCGGCGAGTTTGTCTGCAACCTTGCGACCTACGACCTGCGCGAAGCGGTGAACGCCACCTCGGCGCCCCTGCCCCGCGGGGAGAGCGAATTCACCTTCGCGGGCCTGACCCCGGCGCCATCGCGAAAGGTGCGTCCGCCCCGGGTCGCCGAATCGCCGGCCGCCCTGGAGTGCAAGTGGCTGCAGACCGTGCCGCTCACGCCGCTCGACGGCAGCGACGCCTCCCACTTCCTGGTGATCGGGCAGGTGGTCTCGATCTACATCGACGACCGCTTCATCCGCGATGGCCTCGTCGACACCGGCGCCATGCGGCCGCTCCTGCGCGGTGGCTATTTCGACTACTTCACGGCGGAATCGGAGAATCGGTTCGAGCTGCGCCGGCCGGCGGGCGGGGGTGGGTAATACCTCTTCACCCCAAGAACATCCCGCTGATGGAAATACAGGCCGAGCGTGCAAACGGTCTGACAACACGCTGTCGTTGCCTCATTAGCGATCGTCGAGGACGATGTTGGGTCTGCGGCCATAGGACTGGATCGTCAGCCGATGAAGCGGATCAACGTCCTAGGCAATTCCGGCAGCGGTAAGTCCACGTTCGCGCGCTTGATCGGTGAACGCTTGCAGATTCCGGTCGTTCATCTCGACCAGCTGTTTTGGGAGCCGGGCTGGCGACAGGCTGATGCGGATCTTTTTCGGCGGCGCGTCGCCAGCGCCCTGAGCGGCGAGACTTGGATTTGTGAAGGCAACTATTCGAACCGAACGTTCGACCTGCGCGTTCCTGTCTCTGACCTCAATATCTGGCTTGAAACCCCTCGTCTGACCTGCGCCATTCGCATCCTGATCAGGAGCGCACGGCTCAAGGCCAGACCCGATCTGCCGGCGGGATGCGCGGAAGGCGACATTCGCAACGCGATCAATCTTGTTCGCTATGCGTGGCGCTTCGATGCCGCCCAGCGCGGCCGTGTGGATGCGGAATTGGCACGCTGGGTCGCCCCGAACCCCGTCGTGCACCTCAGAGACCGGAACCAGATCGCGCAGTTCCTCGGTGACCTCTAACGGCGTCCCTCAGCGGGCATGCCGGCGCCTCACCGCAAGCGCCGCCGCCCCACCCGCTCCGCGATCGCGATGCCGCCGATGACGAGGGCGAGCGCCAGGCCCTCGTGCCAGCGGAACGGCTCCCCCACGAGCAGGATGGCGAGCCCGGCCCCGAAGATCGGCACGAGGTTGACGAACAGGCCGGCCCGGTTCGGGCCGATCAGCTCGACGCCGCGCATGAAGGCGAGCTGCGCGAGGAGCGAGGGGCCGAGCGCCACGAACAGCACGATGGCCCAGCCCTTCGGCGTCGGCCAGATGGTGTGGCCGAGGGCCCATTCGGCGGCGAGCGGCGGCAGGGAGGTCACGAGGGCGGAGAGCGCCACCGCCGTGAAGAAGCTCAGGCCCGAGACCTTGGGCCTCCCGGCGAGCGCCACGGTGTAGCCGGCATAGAGCAGGCAGGCGAGGAGCATCAGCACGTCGCCCCGGTTGAACGCGAAGGTCGCCAGCACCCGCCAGTCGCCGTGGGTGGCCGCCACCACGGCGCCCGCCAGGGTGACGGCGACGCCGAGGACCTGTGCGCCCGTCACCGTCACCCGGTGGACGCCGTAATTGATGAGGATGACCAGGACGGGGATCGCCCCCTGGAACAGGGCGATGTTGATGCCGGTGGTGAACAGGCCGGCGGCGTAGAA
This sequence comes from Methylobacterium sp. Ger2507, assembly GCF_055231875.1. Taxonomy (NCBI): domain Bacteria; kingdom Pseudomonadati; phylum Pseudomonadota; class Alphaproteobacteria; order Hyphomicrobiales; family Methylobacteriaceae; genus Methylobacterium; species Methylobacterium sp. Ger2507. The sequence continues at coordinate 3,570,705 of NZ_JBUYVC010000001.1, read as the reverse complement.
CAGGCTGGCATAGAGGGTGTAGCCGCAGGCCCCCATCAGCAGCACGGAACGCCAGTGGGGTTTGAGCTGGCCCCACTCCGCCTTGAGCCCGGCCCGGGCCGGCAACGCCAGGGCGAGGCAGGCGAAGGCCCAGCGCAGGCAGGTGAGCACCTGGGGCGAGACCTCGCCGGCCGCCCACTTGCTCGCCACCACGTTGCCGCCCCAGAGCAGCATCGTGAACACGAGGAGCGGGTAGGCCGTGGCCGCGGGCTCGGCCGCGCGTCCGGCGGGCGTCTCCGGGACGCACATGGGGCGGATCTCCCTGGGCTCGACCGGGCTCACGGCCGGCGACCGGGGGATAGCCCGCCCCGCCGCGCGGGGACAGGCCGTCCGGCGCAACGCCGCCATCGAAATCCGTCCGCGGCCGCCGCCCCGTGATCAACAGGGGCCACAGCCGGAGCCAAACGAGGAACCGGGGCCAAGTGAGAAACCGCAGCCAAGCGAGGAACCGCGCCCGAACCCATCCCCCGGTATCGATCGGCAGGCCGATTCCCTCTGCGGGTGAACACCGTTATGCCGGGCGGAACACAGCGGCGATACGACCGCGGATCAAGGGGGGAGGGCGAGACATCCGGTGACGTGGCGATCCCTCCTCCTCGTCGGCGTCCTGGCGGTCGGTCTCGGCGGCCTCGCCGTCTCGCCGCAGGGCGTCCTCCTCCTCGGCGAGCTGCGCGAGCGTCTCGAAGCCCTCCAGGCCCGCCCCGGGCCGGAGAAGCCCGCGCACCTGCCGGCCCAGCGCACCGCCGTGGAGGAGGGCCGCACCGTGGTGCGCCTCTCGGCCGCCGAGCGCGCCCGCATCGGCCTCGTCACCGAGGCCCGTCCCCTGGCCGCCCACCGGGAGGAGTTGCAGGCCTACGGCAGCGTCCTCGACCTCGCCCGGGTCACCGACCTGACCAATGCCTATGCCAGCGCCCGGGCCGCGCTCCAGACCGCCCAGGCCCGTGCGGACGTCTCGCGCAGCGCCCTGCAGCGGGCCAGGACCCTTGGCCCCTATGCCACCACCGTGCAGGTCGAGGCGGCCGGGGGCACCGCCCAGACCGACCAGGCGGCGCTGGCGGCCGCGGAATCGCAGGTGCGCACCCTCTCGGCCACCGCCCAGCAGGAATGGGGACCGGTGATCGGCCGGGCCATCGTCGAGCGCTCGGCCATCGTCACCCGGCTGATCGAGCGGACCGACTTCCTGGTCCAGGTCACCCTGCCGCCGGGGGAGTCGCTGAAGGGGCCGCCGGCCGCGGCCTTCGCCGAGGTGCCGCCCCAGAGCGCCCGGGTGGCCCTGGCCTACGTCTCGCCCGCCACCCGCACGGACCCGCGCATCCAGGGCCTGAGTTTCTTCTACACCGTGCCGGGCGACAGCGGCTTCCTGCCCGGCATGAGCATGCTGGCCTTCCTGGCGGCCGACCGCAGCGTCACGGGCCTGAGCGTGCCTGAGGACGCGGTGGTGCACTGGCAGGGGGCGGCCTGGATCTACCGGGCGGTCGGCCCCGACGCCTTCGCCCGCCACCGGCTGAAGGCCGACACGCCGATGTCGGCCGACGCCTACGTGGTGGAGGATCTGCCCGGCGGCACCGAGATCGTGCTCTCGGGGGCGCAGGCGCTCCTGTCCGAGGAGATGAAGAGCCAGCTGCAGGTCTCGGGCGGTGTCGATGACGATTGAGGCGCCGGGTTCCGGCCCCGAAGGCCCCCGCGGCCCCCAGGCGGCGCTGGTCGCCTTCGCGGTGCGCTTTCGCGGCATCGTCCTGGCGCTCAGCCTGGCGCTGGCCGCCTACGGCTTCGTGGTGCTGGCGGATGCCCAGTACGACGTCTTCCCGGAATTCGCGCCCCCCTCCGTGGTGATCCAGACCGAGGCCCCCGGCCTCAACCCCGAGCAGGTCGAGGTGCTGGTGACCCAGCCGGTGGAGGTGGCGGTCAACGGCCTGCCGGGGGTGGTCTCCCTGCGCTCGAGTTCGATCCAGGGGCTGTCGGTGATCACCGTGACCTTCGGGGCCGGCAGCGACGTCTATCGGGTGCGCCAGCTCGTCACCGAGCGGCTGACCGCCCTGGCCGGCCGCCTGCCGCAAGGGGTGCTGCCGCCGGCGATGACGGCGCTCACCTCCGCCACCAGCACGGTGCTGCTGGTCGGCCTGACCACGCAGACGCGCTCCGACATGGACCTCCGGACGCTCGCCGACTGGACGGTCCGCCTGCGCCTGCTCGCCGTGCCGGGCGTCAGCCAAGTCTCGGTCTACGGCGGTGCGGTGCGCTCGCTGCAGGTGCAGATCCGCCCGAACGACCTCGTGCGCTTCAACATCGGGGTCAACGACGTGCTCGCCGCCGCGCGCAAGGCCACGGGCGTGCGCGGCGCCGGCTTCGTCGATACCCCGAACCAGCGCATCGCCCTCCAGACCGACGGCCAGTCGCTGAGCCCCGAGGCGGTCTCCCGCACCGTGCTGATCAACGAGGGCGGGGCCAGCGTGACCCTGGCCGACGTCGCCACCGTGGTCGCCACCGGCGAGCCGGCGATCTCCGCCGCCCTGGTCGACGGCCGGCCCGGCGTGCTCCTCATGGTGGGCGCTCAGTACGGCGCCAACACCCGGGCGGTCACCGCCCGGGTCGAGGCGGCCCTGGAGGACCTGCGCCCTTCCCTGGCGCGCGACGGCGTGACCCTGCACGCCGACCTGTTCCGCCCGGCCAACTTCATCACCATCGCCAACGGCAACGTGCTCCAGGCCCTCGGGCTCGGCGGCATCCTGGTGGTCGTGGTGCTGTTCGTCTTCCTGTACGACTGGCGCACCGCCGTGATCTCGGCGCTGGCGATCCCGCTCTCGCTCATCGCCGCCGTGGTGGCGCTCCAGGCGCTCGGCGAGAGCCTCAACACCATGACGCTGGGCGGTCTCGCCATCGCCATCGGCGAGGTGGTGGACGACGCGGTGATCGGCGTCGAGAACGTGGTCCGGCGCCTGCGCGAGAACCGCCGCCTCGGCGGCCCGCGGCCCGAGGGGAGGGTGGTCCTCGACGCCATCCTGGAGGTGCGTACGGCGGTCGCTTACGCCACGATCGCGGTGCTGCTGGTGTTCCTGCCGGTGCTCGCGCTCTCCGGCATCGCCGGCCGGCTGTTCGGCCCCCTGAGCCTCGCCTACATCCTCGCGGTGGTGGCCTCGCTCGCCGTCGCCCTCACGGTGACCCCGGCGCTGGCGATGGGCTTGCTCACCGGGCGCCGCGAGGCCGATACGCGCGATCCGCCGGTGATGCGCGTCGCGCGGCGCAGCTATGCCCGCCTGCTGACCCGGATCGATCGCTTCCCGCGCCTCGTCATCGCCTGCGGCCTCCTCGTCACCCTGTCGGGCGCCGCGGTCGTGCCGTTCTTCGGCTCGACCTTCCTGCCCGATCTCAAGGAGGGCCACCTGATCCTGCACCTGGCGGCCGCACCCGGCACCGCGCTGCAGGAATCCATGCGGCTCGGCAGCCGCATCACCGCCGAACTGAAGGCGATCCCGGGCATCCGGGCGGTGGCGTCGCAGATCGGTCGGGCCGAAGCCGGCCAGGACACCGCCGGCACCCATTACAGCGAGATCCACATCGACCTCGAACCCGGCCTCGACGGGGCGGGGCAGGGGGCGGCCGAGGCCCGCATCCGGGCCGTGATGGCGGGCTTTCCCGGCGCCGCCTTCTCGCTCAAGACCTTCCTCACCGAGCGCATCGAGGAAACGGTCTCGGGCTTCACCGCCCCGGTGGTGATCAACGTCTTCGGAAACGATCTCGGGGCGATCGAGACGGCCGCCCGCGACATCGCCCGCGAACTCGCCGAGGTGCGGGGCGCGGCGGATATCCAGCAGAGTTCTCCCGCCGGCCTCCCCCAGGTCAATGTCGGCCTGCGGCCCAACGACCTGCGCCACTGGGGGCTCTCGGCCGTCGAGGTGATGGAAGTGGTGCGCACCGCCTACCAGGGCGACATCGTCGGCCAGACCTATGCGGGCAACGCGGTGTTCAACGTCCTGGTCATCCTCGATTCGGCCACGCGCGGCCGGCTCTCGTCCTTGAGCGACCTGCCCCTGCGCGGCTCCGGCGGCCGGGTGGTGCGCCTCGCCCAGGTGGCGGACATCTACGAGACCTCCGGTCGCTACCAGGTGCAGCATGAGGGCGCGCAGCGGGTCCAGGCGGTCACCGCCAACGTCACGGGCCGCGACGTCGCCGGCTTCGTCGCGGATGCCAAGCGCAAGATCGCCCGCGAGGTGGCCCTGCCCCCCGGCACCTACGTGAGCTTCGCCGGCTCGGCCGAGGCGCAGGCGCGGGCCAGGCGCGACCTCCTGGTCTATTCGGGGCTGGCCGGCCTCGGCATCGTGCTGCTGCTGGCCATCGTCACGGGAAGCCTGCGCAACCTGATGCTGGTGCTGGTCAACCTGCCCTTTGCCTTCGTGGGCGGGGTGCTGGCCGTCTTCGCCACCGGCGCCGTCCTGTCGCTCGGCTCGATCGTCGGCTTCGTCACCCTGTTCGGGATCTCCCTGCGCAACACCATCATGATGATCGCCCATTACGAGCACCTCGTGGTGGAGGAGGGGCAGGCCTGGAACCGGGACACCGCGGTGCTCGGGGCCGCCGACCGGATGGTGCCGATCCTGATGACGTCCCTGGTCACCGGCCTCGGCCTCCTGCCCCTAGCGCTGGGGGCCGGCGAGCCCGGCCGCGAGATCGAGGGTCCGATGGCCATCGTCATCCTCGGCGGCCTCGCCACCTCGACGGTGCTCAACCTCCTGATCCTGCCGACCTTGAGCTTACGCTTCGCGCGCTTCGGCACGGCGCGGGGCAGGGCGCTCGAACCGGTTGCCTGAAACGCCCTCGCCCGGGACGACCCGGACGGTACGGCGGCGTAGACCAGGGTGCCGGGACCAGGGCGCCGGATCTCGGACCGGACAGCGGCCGGATAACCGTCCCGGACCCGGGTTCTGTACCTGTCATCGCTATCTGGCGACGGGGAGAGAAAACTGGCGGGGGAATTCCGGGATTAGGCGGGAACCTGCGGGTTCAGGCGGGTCGCTTTTTGCCAGACGCACCATCACGAGTTCTGGTCCGCACGATCACTCGATTGACGGCGGAGCGTGAAGGAACACGCTCCGAGCCGAACCGCTCGATTGCAGCTTCGCGGATGCGATCCATGTCATCGGTGCCGAGGCGGTCCAGAATGAACGCTCGAACCTCTGGGTCTTTGTCGAGTTGGCTGAGGCGGCCGGTACGCTCGAAAGCGGCGGAGCGTTGTAGCATTGCCAGATATTCGGCCTCTGGGATCAGCACGCTTGGTATGCCGAAAGCGATGACGGAAACGGGAAACCGTGGAAGGATCGGCTCCTCCCCAGCCATGGTGATAAAATGCTCATCGATCATCAAAGCTGCCCCCCTCTAATGTTAACTTCGAGAACCTTCGTGTCTCCTCGCGGAGGCTGCAGCGGGTGGAAAGTGGTCGATTATGGCTTGGTCGACGCGTCTCTAGATGTGATTGCCTCGCTTGATTGAGGCGTAGAATATGATCTCAATTGAGCCTAAATTAGCATTCGAGAGGAATGATCGGATCTTGTTTAGGAGCGACGCTGAGCTCCAGCTATTTCCTCGTGAAGATAAGCGCCTTCATCAAGTAGTGATGATTATTTTCAAACCAAATGGAAAATTTAATGAACAGGGCACTATTTGGGCTTTTCGGACTCGCTGCGATAGTTATCGTCGGCGTTTTGGGACTTATGTATCATTTGTATAGCAATGATGCAGCCGCCGTCGCAATGCTAGGACAAAGAGCCGACTTCTTTGGAGGATTCACCAATCCACTCCTCACCTTTCTGACATTCATTGGCGTACTGATAACTATTTCTCTCCAACGAAAAGAATTGGAAGAGACCAGGATTGAGATTAGACGACAGGCCGATGCGCTTGAAACCCAACTGTTGGCGATCGCAAAGCAGAATTTCGAAGCCACGCTTTTCCAAATGCTAAGCCTGCACAACGACGTTGTGAATTCAATCACAGTGATTGATGGCAACGGCAAAGCTGCCAGTGGAAGGGCAGCATTTGCTGAAATCCTTAAGAAGCTTTCACGACATTACAACAGCCCTCCGCCAAATTACCCTACAGATCATCAAAGAATGCCTTATGTTTATGCAGATGTATACGATAACAATCGACACTTACTTGGTCATTATTTCAGAATGTTATTCAATATTATAAAATTTCTGGACGAAAAATGCCCGGCTGAAGCTGGAATGGCTCCTGCCGATGTGAAAATGACTTACGCGAGGGTAATACGCGCTCAGTTGTCTGACGCCGAATTAGCCCTAATGTTTTACAATGCTACAGTCGGCATGGGTAGCAAGTTTATGTCCTACATCACCGACTTTGATCTGCTTGATAATCTTGATGACCAACTCTTGCTCCACGATGCCGATCGAGCCCTACTCGCGCGTATTCGCCCCTAAAGCTCGCCACAATCCCTGGGCTAAGGCCGAGAACGGACCCAGCAATGGTACCGAGGCGCAATCTCGCTCCTTAGGTCCGTTTAGAGCTTGGACTTAGGTGGCATTCTGGATCAGATAACCAACATCTGGCGCGGTGATAATTTCGCGTACGCGCTCGCCTACCCGCATGACGGTGCCGCCTTCCAAACCGATGTTTTTGTCTTCCCAGGAGCCGGCGATGCGGGTCCCATACTGAGCCGTCATGCCGAACGTGGCGCCGCTCTCGGGCCGCGCTTCCGGGTTGATGAATAGCAGTGATATCGACTTGCCCCAGACCCGCTCGATGACCGGGGCCTGACCAGGGCGAGCCGTGTTGACGAAGCCCTCCCCGATCAGAAGCTTTGTCAGCCCCTCGCCTGAGAAGAGCCGGATGAACTCCTCCACCGAGACGATGCCGCGGCCGGTGACGTTGCCCTTGCAGGCGTTCACGATGTGAGGGTGCGACGACAGGATGGACCAGGTCTCTCGGCTCATCACCATCGTGTTGGGGCGGAAGATCAGCGTGCTGTTGAAGCTCTCCTTCAGCACCCCGATCGGGTCGGAGCCATCGTAGTCGGAAAAGCGATCCGACCCGCTGAGGACTAGGCGTCGGGCTGGCGAGTAGCTGCCGGGAGCCTGGATCAGCGCTGCCACACGAACTTCCCGGTCCGTCTGGATGAGGCTGGTCAACAGTTCGGTCGCCGTCGTGACGGGATTGAAAGTCCCCAGGCCGCGACTGCGCATCGCCGCAGCCTCGTTAATGTCCGAGATCGGGATCGCATCCTCCAAGCCATAATCCCTGACTTCGCTGACCTCTCGCGTGCCGGAGAACTCGACGCGCTCCACGCGGCCTCGGCGGCCGACCTGCGTATGAGGAAAGGTGAAACCCTGCTCGATCGGATGGCGCATCCAGCCGAACTTCTCGCCGCCGACTGGCAGGCGAGGCAGCACTTCATCGGCGATGAGGCGCACCCCGGAGTTGCTGTAGGCGATGGAAAGGGCGGTCAGCACCGGATCAACGGGAAAGGGGCGATTGGTCATGCTGTGAGGCTTTCGAGCTGGAGAGGGATGAGCCGGTGTTCAGCGGCCGGCGTTCGGGTTTGCAGCGGCGAACTCAATGGCGTCGGCGATCGAGAGCGTGGCACCGGATCTGATCTGCTGATCGCGGTAGCGGGTGGCACGCGCAGCAAGCGTCTGTGGCGTCTCGGAACCATCCGGGATGCCTGAGAGCGGACGGCCTTCCAGGCCTGATGGGCGCAGCAGCGGCGTCTTACGCGCGAAGAGCTGCTGGACCTGCTCGAAGCCGGCCGGCGTGGTGCAGAGGGCGGCGTAACCGTCCCGCTCCGCCGGCACGATTTTCTTCGCCTTCAACGCCTCTTCAAGAAGCGTCTCAATGGCGGCCTGGTTGTTGGTGGTTTGAAGGGCACCGAGCTGAGCAAGAACCGCCTCGTGCTCGGCCTTCGGCACCTGCTCGGCCCTCATTGTGCGCACGGCCGCAAGGCACTCGGCTTCCGTCGCCGCTTCACTCAAGCCGAGTGCGATCGCCATAGCCTGCAGCGCTCCAGTGGCAGGTCCGCCTCCCGTCCGAGCCAGCGCCGGCTGTCGCGCCAGCGCGGGTGAGGTGACGAGCGCGAGGGCCTTCAGGCGGGTTGCGCTCCCATCCGTCTGGAAGAAGCTCGGCGAGGTGTAGAGGTACTGGCGCGCCTTCAGGAGCGCCCGACCTTCATCGAGCCAATCGACCTTGATCTGAAGACCGCCCTGATGCTCCCGCAGCTCGGTGCCCCAGCCAACGGCCGGCGCCGGGCCGCCGAACAAGCCCGCAGCATCCGTGGCGTGGTTCACATCCACCGGGATCGAGATGCCATCCTCGTGGAAGGCCGCTATCAGGGTTGCGGCCGACACATCGAAGGCGCGCGCATCCCTGGTTTCGACCCGGCCGGTTTTCGGAAACACGGTGACCCACTCCGGGGCGCTGCCATCCTTGGGCAGAGGGTTCACCATCGCGAACAGAGCGACGCCGCTAGCGTCCGCGTGCTCCACCAGGCTCGGCATCATCATGCGTGGATCTGTCATGCGAGATTGCTCCCAAGATCGTGAAGGCCGTTGTCGCGGGTGTCGCGCGCCCGGCGATCCGCCTCCCGGCGAATGCCGGTTTCAAGGCTCGCCACGTCACGCACGCCGTGCACATGGATCGGACCGCTGACGTTGATCCCGCCGCGTTGGCGCAGACCGGCGCTCTGAAGGCGCGGCGTGGTCTGGCTGCCCCCCGTAGCGCGGACTGGCGAGGCCGCCGCAGGGGAACTCGATCCGTTGCCTGGCGCAGCTCGCGGGGCGGTGATGCTCGGCGTGATCGTTGGGGTCGCGGTGAAGCTGAGGGCGGATTTCATCTGTGCCGCCGCCGAAACCACGAGCGCGATCGCGGCCTGGACGCCGGTCGAGAGGGCGCCCTGGTAGCTCTGCATGCTCGCGACCGCCGGCCCGCTGAGATCCTGCTTCAAGGTCGTTTGAAGGCCCCGGGTCGCATCCTCGGCTTGCTTCACAGCGGTGATGATCGGCTGCGCATCGAACTTCGGCGCGGCAATGTTGGGCGATAGCGGGAAGGCCGTTGCAGTACCTGGCTGTCGGCCGATCCGCATGTCAGTCGTCGGGGCCGGTCCATTGAGGTCGAAGCTCAGGGGCACGGTTCGCGGCTGCGGAGCCGTCACACGTTGCTCACGGATGCGCCGCGCCTCTGCCAGCGCACGCATCGCGGCCTCCATGTTGGGGCGGCGGCCTTCCACGTCCGGCGTATCGAAGCTGCGTTGGCGCTCTGCGGCTGGCCGGCGCTCTTCCGGCCCCAGCACATCCTCGATCTGGTCGATGCCGGCACCGGGCTTCACCGGCAGCGTACGGGGCCGAACCGGCGGCAGGGGCACCTTCACCGCGCGCCGCAAGTCGAGCGGGTACGCTTCGTTGAAGGCGACCGTGCCGATCCCGACCGGCTTCACCTCGCCACTTAGCGGTGCGGTCGGATCGACACCCATGCGAAGCGGCTTCCGCTCGGCTAGTGCGGGATCGGCCTTTGCGCGCTCCACCTGTCCCTTGCGACGGCGGGCCTTCTCTACGGCCTCCTCGCGCACCCGCATCGTGGATGCGATCTCGTCCCGAGAACGGCCCTCGCGTAGTAGCTTGTCCCGGAAGGCTTTGTTGTCGGCCTCCAGCTCCGCGATGCGCCCCGTTTCCTGGCGCTCGCGGTCATCGAGCCAAGCCTTGCGGTTTTCCCGGATGCGCTCCGAAGCATCGCCCGTCGCCTGATTAAATGCGCCTTTCAGGCCGCCTTCGGCGTAGGCCTTGTTCACCCGCTCCAACGCAACAGCGATGCTTTGGAACTCCTTGGCCGCCTCGCTGAGGCCGGTGCTTAAGCCACCCGCATCAGCCGCGCGGGAGGCGGCGTCGATGAACCGGCTCCACGAGTTCGAGACACGATCGATGCTGGCCTGCGCATCCTTCGTCACTTGGACGAGATCGCGCAGCACGGTCCCGCCGGACTTGGTCTGAAGGCTCTCCGACAGCTTCTGCCACTCGCCGCGATAGGTCATCAGGGCGAGCATGCCCCGACCGAACTCCTGATCCTTGAAGAGCTTCGGCATCAGCGACAGGTCGCCCTTGGTCGCCTGTTGCGTCGCCTCCTCCAGCACCTCGACGAGGTTGCGGCCTTCCTTACGACCCCGCTTCAACGCTTCTTCGAGGTCGACGCCCATCTTCTTGAAGTTCTTGGCTGTCTCCTCGCTGTTGAGCTTCTGAAAGATGTTCGTCATCGAGACGGCAGCTTCTTCCGCCGTGCCGCTGCCCTTGCGGATGGTCTGGAGCATCGCGACGATGTCGGCGAGGCCTTGCTCCCCCTTGAAGCCCTGTGCCTTCGCGGCAGGCGACAGGCTCGGCAGGTAGCGAGCCATGTCCTTCAGTTCGAACTGCCCGGCCTTGCCACCAGCGGCCATGATGTCGAACGCGGCCTGCATCCGCTTGCCGGCGATGTCGAAATTGGAACCTACGCTGTCGGCCGACTTGGCGATGTCGTCCACCTCGGACCCGCTCGCCGCCGCCGTCCGGCCGACCGAGGGTAGGAAGTCCATCGCTTCCTTGAGGTTGCGCCCCTGCGCCACGAGGGCTTCGAGACCGCCCGCAAGCTTGTCGACGGGAAGCGCCGTCTCCTGCGCTAGGTCGTGGACGCTGGCGCCCAGGGTGTCGATCTGCGCGCGCGATGCCTCGGCCGTCTGGCCGATCATGGTGATACGCCGGTCGAAGGCGGCTGCCTGCTTGTAGGCGCCCGCCACACCGATCCCGCCGACCAGGCCGCCGACCAAACGGTTGCCGCCCGCGACGATGGGAGAGACGCCCGCCTCCTTCGTTCGCACCCGGCCTTTCGAGCGATCCTCTCGGGGATGCTCCGCGACCGGCTCGCCCCAGGGCCGAACCGGCTTCTCTGGAAGCCGGATGCGCGGCACGACCGAGGCAGCACGCTCCAAGTTGCGTGCGAGTTCGGCAGCAACGACCGCCGTCCCGGCGATGCGGGCGCGTTCGGAGCCGATCCGGCCGAGACCACCGGCCGTCTTCGCCGCAGATGATCCGGCGCGATCCAGATCCTGCGACAGGGCTCTGGCAACAGCATCGAGCCCGGCGACGCCGGCACGCTTCGATCCGAGCTTTCGGAGGGAAGCATCCGCCTGGCTTCCAGCGGTCACCACGCCATTCAGGCTGTGGCCTAAGCGGGCTGCGGCAGTCCCGGTGGCACTGAGCCCGCCACCGGCAGCCACAACCTGGCGCAAGCTGGCGTCGGCCCGGCCCCCGACAGTGACCACGCGGCCGAGGTCACGAGCGAGCGCATCGCCGCCACGGGTGATATTCAGCCGTTGGGCGGAGGTCCGCAGGCTATCGAGATCACGCTTGGCCTCCTGGCTCGGCCCCTTAAGGCCGTTGATGAGACGAAGGCGCAGAGCGACATCGAGGTTTGCCATCGCTCAGCTCGGCCGCTTGCTGAGCTGGCGTTCGGCAACGAGCTCGCGCCGATACAGATAGACGGTGCGCTCTGCGGCCCTGCTCGTGCGAGCGACCTTTACGCGCCGCATCTCGACGACTTTAGGACCGGCTACGCGTCCAAGCCCTTCGGGGAAATACTTAGTGCCACTTCTGGCCGACATGAACCCTCAGCTCCCGGCTGCCCTGCGCCGCTGAAGGTCAATGCTTGTTCCTTGGGCCAGTCAGAAAACACGCTGAACGCATTCAGGGCGAAACTGGCCTACTGCAGGGAGGTTCTGGTGTAATAAATGCGAACGGTGGGCCGTAACCCCCTCCCACAGCCCGCTTTCACGGGGATGGCCGAACGGCCGCCCGAAGGCGAATTCCGCGCTCGCTATTGAAGCCTAGCACGAGGCGAGGAGTTTGCTCAAAGGGTAGCCGTCCGTTTTAGGCCGCGGAGGCAGCTTGCTGCTCAAAAGGTACGATCGGAGCCCAAACGCCTCCGATCCCCCTCCAGCACCTTCAAACCACCTTTAAATTTGATCCTAACTCGGAGATGCAACTCGGAGCGTGAGCTGGGACCGAATTGGGAGCCATTTGTCCGACGAGCAACGCAGCTGCACAGCTTCATTCTTCGTGATCTGTGGCTGAAACATAAAAGCCACACCTACAACCTTGAGCAGCGATCAACGCCAACCTATGCCAAACAATCTTGACGAGCAAAATGATGCATGGCCAACGTCAAACACCAAGGAAAAGGTGCGCCAGATGGTCATCCCAGTGACGTACATGGGAACCAAAAGGCAGTTGGCCACCCATGTTAAGCAGATTGCTGAGGAGTGTCAGCCTGGCCCGTTCCTTGATGCTTTTTCAGGCATGTGCTCTGTTGGTTCTGCGATAGCGCCAAGTCGAAACATATGGTCGAACGACAAACAAGCGTTCGCCGCACTTGTTGCAGAGACCCGTTTCACAAGTAAATCAGCACCGCCTACACTCGCACGACTCTTAGATAGCGACTGGAGTGAAGCTGTCGAGCGCTCCGTTGTTGCACAGGATGTTTTATCCTACGAATTAGCGCTTGAGAGGGAAGCTCTATCAACCTCCGATCTATCAAAGCTGAACGACTTAAGCAGCATCGGTAGCAAAAGGCTGGGCTGTTATGCAGACCCCAGCAAGGTTTGCGGCTCCTTCACTGACCGATACGCCGGGACATATTTCGGCTTTCAACAATGCATAGATATCGATGGAATCAGACAGCATATAGATTTCATGTTCGATAGTAACACGGTCGACAACGACGAACATAAATGGCTCATCGTTGCACTTGCTGCTGCCATTTCGAAAGTCTCAACAACTACCGGACATTTCGCACAAGCATTGAAGCCTAAATCTAGCAACGTTAAAAAGTTTGTCGCTCAAAGGAAAAGGTCGGTAAAGACGGAATGGTTTGAAGCGCTTGGCGGACTTTCTCCAGCTGGGACGCAGCAATGGCGCCGAAGGAATAAGGTGTTTCGTTGCGACTCGGAAAAATTGATCGGTGAGCTGCGTCGAAGCCAAGCTCGACCCTCGGTAGTCTATGCCGATCCACCTTACACCAAAGATCAATATTCAAGATTTTATCACATCTATGAAACATTAGTTCTGAACGACACACCAGAAGTTACTGGTATTGGTATATACCGATCAGATCGGTTTACTTCTCAGTTTTCTCTTTCTTCAAACGTTGAATACTCAATTGAAACGCTGATTGCGCAGTGTGCAGAGATCCAAGCTGACCTCATTTTAAGCTACCCTACTAACGGCTTATTGCCGGACTCGGGGCATCGTATACCAGAGATGATCAACCAACATTATCGTAAATACCCGACATCTCTCGCTCTCGATCACGTTCACTCAACAATGGGCGGGTCCAAGGGGATACCGCGGAACAGCGTGACGGAAATGATATATTGGGTGAAACACTGATGCCCATTACGAGAAGAAGCCAGCGACTTCAGAGCTTGTCGCCAGCAGACATCCGGCCAAATCCTGAAAATCCAAGACTCATTTTCCGGCAGGAAGAGATGGAAAGCTTGATGCGTTCCATTGATACCTATGGAATTCAGGTACCACTCACCGTCTATAGAGAAGGTGAGACCTATTACCTCATTGACGGCGAACGAAGATGGCGATGCGCTAGAAAACTAAATCTCTCATCTGTTCCGGCAATTATTCAGGCAAAACCAACAGAACTTGAAAATCTTGTTTTGATGTACAATATCCACGCTTTGAGGGAGCAGTGGGATTATTATACAATTGCGTCAAAACTTGAGAGAGTTATTGACCTGTACGAAGTTGAGAACGGCCTTAAGCCAAACGAAGTAACCCTGTCTGAATTAACTGGTTTGACTAGAGGCGCAATACGTCGCTGCCAATTATTGCTTGAGCTTCCAGATCGCTTCAAAGATATGCTGATGGTAGAGCTTGATAAGCCGAAAGCACAGCAGCGGTTGTCGGAAGATCTCTTTATCGAGATGGAAAAATCTCTCAAAGCAGTAACCAGAAGGATCCCCGAATACTCTACAAAAATTGAAGAAATTCGCGATACTCTCGTAAAAAAGTTCCAAACTGGCGTAATTTCAGCAGTAACAGATTTTCGGCAACTGTCAAAAATTGCAACAGCAGTCGAAGGTCTTGGTGTTGCACAGAAAACGGCACGGCGGGCGCTCGATCAAATTTTCGATCCAAATAAAAAAGTTACTATTCGGCAGGCTTACTCTGAAACAGTGGAATTCGAGTATGGGGAGAAAAAAGCGTCGAGATACATCACTTCGCTCGTGTCCTTCTTAGACGAAGTGACCGCCGAAGAAAAACTTGACGACATTGACGACGAGCTGCGCGATGAGCTGGAAAGCCTCTATCGTAAGCTTGCGAAACTGCTGAGGCATTGAAATGCCTACGGCAGGCCTGAGTTCAGGCGACTCCTTTTTGGTGGACGCGGCCAAAGCCTTCTTTGTGCAGCTGTATCAGAACCCTACAATTCACCTTGGCACCGCAGTTGATAAAACATTGCCTTGGGCGCCGACCATGCACTTTCGTGTACATGATCATTTAACTGTTGTCGCCGAGGTTTCAGAAAATCCTTATCCACTTATCTTGAATTTGCGCCGGACCAACCTGCTCAATCTAGATATGCCTGTTACTGTATATTCTGTTTGTGCCGAAGAAAGTTATTTGGCAAATCAAAGTGACTATAAACGTCTTACAGCCGACGGGTTCGGAATGATAACTGTATCGGCCGATGGGACTGCTCAGAGACGTACCAGTTCGATACCACTTATTCAGCAAATCACCGATGTAGAGTTTGGGGCAGATATAAGAGGTCTGCCGGCCAAGATTAGGGGTAGATTAGCCGAGTCGTTTGATCGCTATAAGCATAGCGCACCGACAGGTGCTGCGGACATAGCGGAAATAATGGAGGGTTTGGTGCTTCGTGCTGGGCGCGACGCTGCATCAAAAGGGTGGATTGCGAACGCAGATGCGAAGCCAGGTGGATCAGCTCGTACACTTGCAGCGATGCAAAAAGCTCCTCAATGCACGGGTGCCGCAGCAGCCCTAGGTGCTGCACAAGCTTTTATCAGTATGTATAGAAATCTCGGCCACCATTTCCCGAAGGACCGAAAGCATGCAGCAAAAAAATACCGAGATTGCCGGCATGGGTTCTTAGAAGGTCTTAAGAAAATCGGGTTCTTTCGAGAGCAGATGAAAAACATCGGCCTTAGCGGCGGATTTTAATAATCCAATGCATCCTTGAGCCGCCGGTCGATCATAGGCGCCAGCATCAGATCCAACGCCCTTCGCGTGCCGGCAGCTGTCAGGCTGTGAAGTCCGCCTTCGTGACCGAGGTGCGTCAGCATCCAGTCCGATAGAGCAGCCTCACTCGTCTCCGTTTTGTTAGACTGGTAGTCGCGCCAAAGCTTCCAGATCAGGTTGGCCTGCGGCTGGGTGATGAAGCCCGGCATGTCCGCTATCCGGGGCGGGTGCTCCGGCGAAATGAACCCTCGGGAGTAGTAGTAGGCGAGCAGACGGCGCTGGCCACGCTCATCGAGATCGCGGGTGGCCACGCACCCGCCACCGATTACGGCGACGAAGCCGATGTGATCGGCGTAGGGCAGGCGCAAGCCGTAAACGGCAAGGTGGATCTGCCCGAGGACGAAGCGCGACATTGCGTGGCGTGGAGGAAGACGCAGCCGCACCCCGAACCTCTGATGCAGATGGGCAAGCATCATGTAGAAGTTGGCGCCTGTCAGGCGCTCCGAGCGCTCGGTTTGGCCGACCTCAGCGAGCAGCGCCGCGAAGGCCGAACCATCGAGCTCGGCATGCAAGCGCGCCTGCTCCAGCCAGGCGAGGTAGTCTGGCGCGACATCCGGCAATCCCTCATCGCGGAAGCCGAAGCCGAAGAGGTAGTCTATCACCAGGTCGAACCGGCTGCGGGTCGCGCGCAGGAGGCCGCCATCGGCCTTGAGGTTCGTGATGAGGCGGGCGAAGATATCGGCCGGGATTGTAGGCCACTGCGCTGCCCGATGCAGCAGCATGAAGTCGGTGTGGCGCAGCTCGCCATCGGGAAGGGCTTGCTCGGCCGCCACGAGGAAGCGCAGGCGGTTCCCAGCCAACTCGGCCGTAAGCACGGGCGGTAGGCTCGTGGCGGCGATGTCCCGGCGTCGGGTCCGGCCCTGAATGACGGTGCGTACCTCGACGGTCGCACCGAGCCATTCGCGACGATGGCCGGCCGCGATCTCTCCGGCGATACGCCTCATCTCGCCGAGCGAGATCCCGGCGGCCTTCGCCACCAGGCGCAGCGAAACGAAGGCGTCTGCCTTGGGAGGCCTGCAACTCTCAGCCATGTCGAGCCTCGTGCTTTGGGGCACTCCGTGCCTTCATCGCCTTCAGCGACGTGATGACCTTCCCGGCTCCGGCCGTGGTCAGGAACCGCAGCGTCGAGGCGCGGTGATAGCGCTCCAGCCATGCGTTCAACTCGGCTTCAACTTCGGAGCCGGACCATTCACGCCAGAGGGCGCGGATCAGTTCGACCTGTTCGGGCGAGGCGAAGCCAGGCCGGCGACCGAAGCCGGGCTTGGTCACGGCCAACGGCTCGCGCTCGAACCCTTCGGCTTCGAGGAAAGCCATGCATAAGTCGAAGCCGCGTCCATCCAGGTCATTGGCTGAGACGACGCCACCGTAGCCCTGGAGCATGCTGTAGTAGCGTCTGTCCTCCATCGCGTTGCGCTTGCGCGCGACCTGTATCAGACGGACCTTGGCTGGCGTGATGGTTCGGCGTGCCGCCACGAAAGCCGCAACGTCGAGGCCGCGCTCTTCCCAACGTGATAGGAGATCGATCAGGCCCCGGCCGCCGAGGTCGCGCAAATCGGCGACACCGCCGTACCCGCGCAGATCGGCCGCGTAGACATGCGGCGAGAGGCCGAGCTGCTGCGCGGCCGCATCGATCAGCTTGCGGGTGGCGGCCGACAGGATAGGCCGCTGCCGGCACTGAAACCGGATGACGGCGAAGTGATCCATTAGCCGGGCGAAGCCCTGAGCAGTCAGGGCCTCGACAGTATCTACGCCGCCGCAGCGGCGCAGGATCTCCGCGAACTCGGCGGGATCAGAGGCCGCGGCCTCTCGGGCGCGCTCGATGAGCTTGAGCTGCGCCGGCCGGATCACAGGCGTGCCTCTTCGCTAGCGAGGCCAGCGCGATCATCCAGCGCCCCCAGCCGGGCGGCGATGGTCTTCATCACATCGACAACAAGGTGCGACGCCTTCAGTAGGTCGCTGTCTGCATCGGCATCATCGATCAGCGCCTTATCGAACAAGTAAGCGAGCGCAATGAGATCGTGGCTGATCATAGAAGCATCCATGACGATCCCGCGCAGTCGGAGGGCATGTTGCTGCGACGTAGCGAGTTGAGCTTCGTATTGGCGCTGCTGGGCGAGGCGCATCGTTTCAGCCTCGCCTAGCATCCTGTGCCAGTTGTCGAGGAGTGATTGTGGCACGTCGTCCGGCACCAGGTGCCGGGCGGGATCGACACGCATGCTGCGCGAGACGCGCGGCATGGTGTCTGGGGCGATGGGGGATGCCTGTGCTGCCATGGTGCTGTGCCTCATCTCCTGGAAGGTCAGCCGGGTCGGAGCTGGCCTGGGGTACGCAACGAAGGGGGAGGGGGGTCAGCGCCGCTTCGGCAGGCGCTTGAAGCTGCTTTGACGCTCGACCTGCGGGGCTGCCTTGGCCCTCGCCAGGTCACGCGAGAAGTGCGGGAAGAGCGACAGCGCTTCGCGCAGATGATCGACGTTGACCGTCCGGCTGCCCGCCGCCTCCGCGACAGCACGGGCGATAGGCAGCACCTTGCCGATGCCGTCCGCGTGGTGGGTCTCGGCGAGGGTACGGCACAGCCGGAGCGCTTCGGGGTCCTCGACGGCATACTGGCCGGCAAGCAGATCCGCGTCCGCGTCGAGGATACAATCGATCTCTTCACGGATCGGCAGGCGCCGGGCGATCTGCCTGATGGCGGCCTTCTGCGAGTTGACGAACTTCAGTACCTCGTCGTTGCCGAGGAACAGCATCTGGACGCGAGCCTGATCGCTGATCGCCAACAGGTCGCGCGCCACGCGGTCGGCAAGGTTCTGCGCCTCGTCGAATAGTAGGACGGGAAATTCGCTGGCCCGGCTACACAGGAGCTTCAGCGTCGCGGAGACGCTGTAGACGGTGCGCAAACCGACGTGAGGAGCGACCTCCTCCAGCACCGCCATGGTCGAATTTCCCATCACGCCAGTGACGGTCACGAGGCCAACCGGTGGCCCTTCCATCGTGCCCGAGCGGCGTACCGCCTCCTCCAGCGCACGCGTCTTACCGACGCCGGGCGCGCCGGTGACGAGCCCGTTATGTCCAAACCGTACACAGCGGTCGATCGTGTCGAGCACGACTTTGGCCGCCGAGGTCATCACGAACGGGGTGTCCCGGCTGGCGTAAGCCTGACGGCGAGCCTCGAACGCCTCTTTCTGGGCGGCTTCGGCTGCGCGCTTTGCAGCGATCTCCGCACGCTTTTGTGCCAAGCTTTCCTGACACCTGCGCTCTTCGCGATCTTCCTCCTCGCGCTCCAATTTGCGCTGGAGGATACCGCGCTGGAGGTAAAGGGGGAGGTGGGCATACTTGGGGTCAAGCATGGGGGTGAGGTCGTCCATCACAAGCCTCTGAAGCGTTCGACGCGTTCAAGGGTGGCCTTGAGCTTGGCCTGCTTCTCCTCGCGGTCGCGATCACGCCGCTCGGTCGGGCTTTCCATGATGCGCCGGCCGATCTCGGCACGGTCCCTGCCCAGCTCGATCGTGCCCTTACTTGCCGGTACAGGAGGCCCGGATTGACGGCGGCCGGAGGCGATCATCTCCGCCACCACATCGATCGGATTGAGGTCGGTCGCCTCAGACCGGATCGCGTCGCGGGCCACGCCCTTGCGGCGAGCCGCTTCCGCGGCCCCGGCCGGATCGAGGCGAGAATAAACCGGGTCGGGGCGGGCAATGCCGATGTATTCGCCCTTCGTCGTGAACACTGGGACGGCTGGCCAGCACAGGTACTTCGGCAGGCGGATGCTGACCCTGTCGCCGGTGTGGCGAGCCAGCGCGTCGCAATAGAGCCATTCCCCGCCGACGCTGATTTTGCCGTCCTGGACCGTGCGCGTAGCCTCCTCCGAGAAGGCCGTCATCAGCGCCAGTTCGTCCACGTCGGTGCGCTGCCAGCCGGCTGCGACCGCCTGCGCGTAGGCTTGCTCGGGCGAGCGCCCAGCGAGGTCGCCGGTCTGCCGCTTCGTGTTGTAGAAGGCGAGCAGCCCAACGAAGTCGTGGGCGAAGTCGTCGAAGCTGCCGTCGAACGGGGAGGGCGCCTTGCCGAGGTTGGCCCGCCGGGAGTTCATGCGGTCGCCGCCGATATAGCCAGGAACAACCGAGAGGATTGTCTGCTCGATGACGCGGAACGAGCCTTCGAGGATGCCCTTGGCTGCCGCATTGTAGGCGGTCGCCCGGATCAGCGCCCTGCCCCGGCCGAAGTCCTCGCAGTCCAGGCCGCCGAGGCGCAAAGCGTCCTTTAGAAACTCGGCAAAACCGTACTCAGAGCCGTTGTCGAGATAGAGCTTCGCCGGCATGCCCCAGTGAGGGTCCTGCGTCATGTGGATGAAGCTGTCGATCACGTCGCTGTTGCGGATCGCCGTGCCGGGCTCACAGAGCACGAGGTCGATGCGCACGCGTCGGGTGCCGGCATCGAGCCAGGCGATGCCCTTGGGGGTCGCCAGCGTGCCGTCCGGGCGGGCAACATACACATCGAAATGGTGAACATCGCCGTAGACGAGTTCCATTGGCGCGAACCCGGACGAGGTGAGACGAAGGCGTGAGCGCTGATCGTCCCAAGCCTTGATGTCCGTGCGGTACTGATGGACGCGCCGGGCGCTGCGGCCCGCCTCGACGACGCCCTTGGGCAGTTCGCACGCCGGCATGATCTCGGCGAAAGTGCCGCCGATCCTGGCCTTAAGGGTGAGATCAGCGAGGTATTCGCCGGCAAGGCGCTGGACCACGCTGTAGACAGCGCCACTGCCCCATAGGTCGCGGATGCGCTGGTGGACCTTGCGGGCGATCTCGGCGCGCAGGGCGTCATCCAAGCCGGCAGTAGCGGCATCCCAACGCTTCGTGAGGATCAGGCGGCTCTCGGGCTTCGTCTCGCGGCGCTTGCGGATCAGCCCCTTCAGGCCGCCGGCCGTCGCCTTGCTGACCTTGCGCTCGATGTCACGTAGGCTCGGCGTGAACCACACCCCGTGCGGGCCGCAAACCTCAACACCCGCTAGCGCTTCCACCGCGGAGCGTCGCTCACGTGAACCCTTCGGGTGCGTCAGTGCGGGCCGGAGGAAATGAGCCCACCATTCGGCCGCTAGAACGGCCTTTGCTGAGGGGTTCAACTGCCCTTCAACAGGCGTTTGCAAGGTCTGAATGCGGAGCTGCAGATCGGCGGGAAGGCTATCAATTCGAACTTCGTAGCTGCGTCCGGAACATCCGCCCCTGCCGTGCCGATCTTTAGTAACGAGCCGGGCACCATGCCAAGTAAATTCCGGCTTACGGCATGTAAGCGAGAGGACCTCGTGTGCGCTCTGCCTACCTATTCCGGCAAGATCAGCAAGTTCTCTCGTTGTGATCCAGCCAGAACCGCGCATCAAACGACCAGTCTGGCAACGGAGTGGCTGATGATGCGCTCGCGGAGGGCGCGGGCCGATACGCCGTCACGGCTCCCTTTGAGTGCGGCGGTTGCCCATTGACGAGTAACCTTGTTTTCCTCGCACCACTTCGAGAGCGATGAGCCTTGCTGTACGAAGGCAGCCCTGACAGCACGGAGCAGTTCAGGTGACGGCGCTACCATCCCCCAGTCCCTTTATGAGTTCAATTTGCAATCATATGGTTGCAGATTGAACTCATGTCAACGCTTCAGACAGACACAGCAGTCGTCCTGCTCGCACTGAAGAGGCACTTCGGGGTCGAGAGCGATGAGTCTTTGGCGGGAAAACTATGCGTCGCTAAAAGCACAATCGCGACTTGGCGGCGTCGAGGCGGAATTCCAACTAAAACAGTTCGAGAATTGGAAGCTCGATATGGCCTCACATTCGACGATTTGACTAATCAAAACTCTAGCTTCCTAAGAGACTATGTCTTGCGTCAAGCATACTATGTAGTTGTGTTCAGAATGCACAAAGAACTCATTGAGTTAGACGTGACTGAGGCTGAACATTGGAATTTTGCGGATGATATAGCGCTGATAGAACCCTACCTTAGACGCGCAATAGTCCGTGCCGCATCTCTAGATGAATATCAAGGAGTAGCAGGTGCTGCTTCGTTTCTGCTTGACTTGAGAGCAAACAAACTCAGCAGCCAAGCCTGGGTGGCTGAGGCGATGGCAGAGCGCCGCAGCGACCTACCGAAATAGGCGAGGGGGCAGGCGACCCTACCAATACCCCTACCAATGGGATGCCACAGATAGTAGCCCCTACCAAAATCCTGAGTAATTTCAGTAGGCTATCTATATCTGGCGGTAAGGAGCGGGGTAGGTTCGGGCTACCAATCGGACACAACTATGTCGTTGTGGCTGCAAGGTTTTTTCGATCTGCCGCCAATTAGTGACAGCAAGCACCCCGCCAATTTCGCTCCGCGGCCCCAGAGCCTCGTTCCCGGCCCCATGAACGCCGTTCGCATAAGATATATTATGGAACCTGCCCAGCGAGAATCAGGGCAGGGGGCTCGTGCTGACGAAAGGTTCACCGCTTTCCGACACCCGGTCTTCACGCAATCTCGACACCGGCGATTCACGTCATCTGCAGATCACAGTCCGGCCGGCAGGATCTCGGGACTAAATCGCTGGCGGATGTCACAATTCCCCCTCATAATACATGATACCGGACGCTATCCCGGCGGGTGCCCGTCCGAATCCATTCTCTTCCGAAGCGAACGCGATGCCGATTCCCGCACGCCCCTCCGCAGCCCTGACCCTGGCCCTGATGGCCCTCGGGTCCGTTGCGGTCGCCCTCGGACATCCGGCCCGGGCCGAGCCGGCTCCCGTCCCGAACGAACAGACCGATCCCGAGCGGTTGGCCCTGGTCCAGACGCCTGCAGCCGTCGCGCCGCCCATGACCGTGACGCGCGCGGCGATCCCGCGCCGGACCCTGGCCCGCCTCCCCCGTCTCGCCAGCCTCATCGCCCAGGGCCAGCCCATCCGGATCGTGGCCTTCGGCTCCTCCTCGACCGAGGGCTCCGGCGCCTCCTCGCCGAACACCACCTACCCGGCGCAGCTCCAGCGCGATCTCGAGGCCCGGCTGAGCGGGATGGGAGCCGCCCATTCCGCCGTCACGGTGCTCAACCGGGGCGTGGGCGGCGACGATTCGGAGGCCATGGCGCGCCGCCTGGAGCGCGACGTGCTCGCCGACAAGCCGGACCTCGTGATCTGGCAGACCGGCAGCAACGACCCGATGAGCGGCGTCAGCGTCGCGCGCTTCTCCGAACTGACCCGCGCCGGCATCCAGGCCATGCGCGCCACCGGCGCCGACGTGGTGCTGATGGACCAGCAATGGTGCAAGAAGCTCTCGACCACCGACGGGGCCGAGGCCTACGGCGTCGCCCTCCACGCCATCGCCACCGAGCTCAACGTGCCGGTGATCCGCCGCAATGCCCTGATGCGCGCCTGGGCCGCCCAGGGCCTGCTGACGCCGACTCAGATGATCGGCCCCGATGGTCTGCACATGACCGATGCGGGCTACGATCGCCTGGCCCAGGCCGCCACCGCGCAGATCCTCGTCAATGCGGGCCTGCCGCAGGACGCGAGCACCCGGAACTGAGGGCGAGACCCCACCGCTACGGCCGAAGGGGCTTCGACAGGAGGTCAGGGCCGTCGCTCGCTGGGGGCAGGGAGGTGGGGCGTTCCCCCCTCCTCCCGGGCCCTCACAGGTCCAGCGTGACGTTCAACCCGTCATAGGCCGGCACCACGTTCGGCGGCAGCCTGGCGCTCAGCGTGGCGTAGTCGAGATCGGTGTGCAGGTTGGTCAGGATGGCGCGGCCCGGACGCACCCGCGCGATCAGCGCCAGTGCGTCCGAGACCGAGTAATGCGTCGGATGCGGGGTCTCCCGCAGGGCGTCGATGATCAGCAGGTCGAGGCCGTGCAGCCGATCCTGCGCCGCCTCCGGCATCAGGCTGACATCGGGGGCGTAGGCCACCGGGCCGAAGCGAAATCCGAGCGCCGCCTCGTTGCCGTGCTCCAGGCCGAAGGGCAGGGCCGTCACCGCTCCGCCGGGGCCGTCCACCTGCATCGCCTCCCCGTCCGCCAGGTCGTTCATGTCGAGGATCGGCGGGTACTCGCTGCCGGGCGGGGTCTCGAAGCAATAGCCGAAGCGCGCCTCCAGCAGGCTCCGGGTCCGGGCATCGGCGAAAACCGGAATGCGCCGGCGCATATGGATCACGAGGGCGCGCACGTCGTCGATGCCGTGGGTGTGGTCGGCATGCGCATGGGTGAAGAGGATCGCGTCGAGGCGCTGGACCGCCCGCCCCAGCAGCTGCTCGCGCAGGTCGGGGGAGGTGTCGACCAGGAGGGTGGTGGCCGCGTCGCTCCTGGTCGCATCGCGTCCGTCTCTATGCCGCTCGACCAGGATCGAGCAGCGACGGCGCCGGTTCCTCGGCTCGCCCGGATCGCAGGCCCCCCAGCCGTAGCCGACGCGAGGCACGCCGCCCGACGAACCGCAGCCGAGGATCGTCACCGTCAATGAACCCATCCGCCCCTCCGTGCCCGTTGGTATCGGAGGCGGGCAGGGCCTGTCACGCCCCGATCCGAGCCCCCTGCCCGGCTCAGGCCGCGGCCTTGTGGAACAGCCGATGGAAATTGGCCGTGGTCAGGGCGGCGAAGTCCGGGAGTTCCATGGCGAGGGTCTGGGCCAGGGAGCGGGCAGTGTCCGCCGTGTAGGCCGGCTCGTTGGTGCGGCCGCGATGCGGCTCGGGCGCCAGGAACGGGGCATCGGTCTCCACCAGGATGCGGTCGCGCGGCACCGTGAGGGCGATCGCCCGCAGGTCGTGCGAGCGCCGGAAGGTGACGATGCCGGAGAACGACACGAACAGGCCGAGCTCGACTCCCACCGCGGCGAGGCGCGCGCCGGACGAGAAGCAATGCAGGACGGCCGTGAAAGCGCCGCGCCCCATTTCGTCGACGAGGATCGCCTCCATCTCGGCATCGGCATCGCGGGAATGGATGACGAGCGGCAGCCCGGTCTCGCGTGCGGCGGCGATGTGGCGTCGGAAAACCCGCTCCTGCACCGCCTCCGGAGCCGCATTGTCGTAGTGGAAGTCGAGCCCCGCCTCGCCGATGCCGATGCAGCGGGGATGGTGCGTGTGGGCCACGATGGCCTCGGTCGGCACGTCCGGTTCGTCGCCGGCCCCGTCCGGATGGGTGCCGATGGTGTGCCAGATCTCTGGATGCGCCTCGGACAGGGCCTCGTAGGTCCGCGCCCTGGCGACCCGCGTCGAAATCGTGACCATCCGGGTCACGCCGGCGGACCGGGCACGGGCGATGACGCCCGGCAGATCCTCCGAAAAGTTCGGAAAATCGAGATGGCAGTGGCTGTCGACCAGCATTGGGGGGCTCGGGATTCCTTGAACCATCTGAAGCAGGCCGGCAGGAACGCTGGCAGCGGGAGGCTAAAGCCTCAGCCCGCGCCGCCCTTCGCCCTGATGTAGCTCCTCAACACCGCGTTGATCCGAGACTGATAGCCTTTGCCGAGGCTTCGAAAGTGGCGCAGCACTTCCGGATCGAGGCGCAGCGTGATTTGCTCCTTTGCTTCCGGCTTGGCAACGGGCAGCCGATCCCAGAAGCCGTCCGGCACCGTGCCTGCATCCGGATCCTGCAGGGCACGATGAGCCACGTCCTCATCGCTGAGGGCCTTGAAGGCCGGGCTCAACGGCTCGGCGGGCGGCATCGCATCGAGGCTGTCAAACCGCACCGTCGTCCCGGGCTCGGAGATACGCTTCCCGGTCATGTCGTCCCGCCTTCCATGCTGAGATAATCCGGATGTCGTCGCCGCGCGGTGTGTGAACCACGCAGAGCACCGTTCCCTCATACGTGCCCAGGGTTATGAACCGCGGCTCGCCGTAGGCACCTCGGGTATCCTCACGCGTGAGTCGAAATCCGCGGAAGACCTCAGCGGCTTGCCGGAAGCCGACAAGGTGCTTGGATTGGTTTGCCGCGTCCTTCTGCGGGTCCCATTGAAAACCCATCAGGCCCTGTCGTTACAGAATGTAGTGCGAGACGATCGAGCCTTCCAGTCCTCTTCCTCAACCCGACCTCCGCCTCAGGCGGACGGCGCCTCCGGCTCGACGAAGCGCGGGAACAGGCCCGCGGGGGCGGGGAGTGCCGTTCCGGGAACGAGGCGGCCGCCCTCCCCCACGTCGACGAGCTGCCGTCGGTCCGTCGGCACGGCCAGGAGGTCGAGGAGCCGGGCACCGGAGCCCGGCATGAAGGGCTGAACCAGGATGCCGATGGCCCGCAGGGTCTCGGCCACCACGTAGAGCGAGGCCGCCATCCGGGCCGGATCAGATTTGCGCAGCACCCAGGGCTTCTGGGCGTCGAAGTAGCGGTCGGCGGCGGTGATCACGGACCAGATCTCGGCGAGCGCGGTGTGGAGGGCGAGCTTGTCCATCGCCGTCCGCACGGTGGCGGGCAAGGCGTCGGCCAGCGCCAGCAGGGCGCGATCGTCCTCGGTGAGATCGCCATGTTCGGGAACCGCCCCGGAACAGTTCTTGGCGATCATCGAGAGCGAGCGCTGGGCGAGGTTGCCGAGGCCGTTCGAGAGGTCCGCCGTGTAGCGGGTGATGATCGCCTCGTGGCTGTAATTGCCGTCGCCGCCGAAGGGCACCTCGCGCAGCACGAAGTGGCGCACCGCGTCGACGCCGTAGGTCGCGATCAGGTCCATCGGGTCGACGACGTTGCCCAGCGACTTCGACATCTTCTCGCCCTTGGAGAGCAGGAAGCCATGGCCGAAGACGCGCTGGGGCAGGGCCAGGCCGGCCGACATCAGGAAGGCCGGCCAGTAGACCGCGTGGAAGCGCACGATGTCCTTGCCGATGACGTGCAGGTCCATCGGCCAGAATTTCGCCCGCGCGTCGGCCTCGTCGGGAAAACCCGTGACGGTGAGATAGTTGGTCAGGGCATCGACCCAGACGTACATGACGTGGTCCGGGTGGCCCGGCACCGGCACGCCCCAGTCGAAATTGGTGCGGCTGACGGAGAAGTCCTTCAGGCCCGAGCGAACGAAGCTCGCCACCTCGTTGCGCCGGGTCTCCGGTCCGATGAAGTCGGGCTCGGCCTCGTACAGGGCGAGCAGCCGGTCCTGATAGGCGGACAGACGGAATAGGAAATTCTCCTCCTCCATCCAGGTCAGGGGCGTGCCGGTCTCGCGCGAGCGCCGCTCGCCGTCGGGACCGATCTCGGTCTCGTCCTCGGCGTAGTAGGCCTCGTCGCGCACCGAGTACCAGCCGGCATATTTCGACAGGTAGAGGTCGCCGTTGGCCTCCATCCGGCGCCACAGTTCCTGGGCGGCGGCGTAATGATCGGGCTCGGTGGTGCGGATGAAGCGGTCGTGGCTGCATCCGAGCGCCTCGGCCATGGCGCGGAAGCGCGCGGACATGTCGTCGACGAGGTCGCGCGGCGTGATCCCGGCCTTGGCGGCGGTCTGCTGGATCTTGATGCCGTGCTCGTCGGTGCCGGTGGAGAACAGCACGTCGTAGCCGTCGAGGCGCTTGAAGCGCGCGATCGCGTCCGTGGCGATCACCTCGTAGGCGTGGCCGATATGCGGCGCGCCGTTCGGATAGGAGATCGCGGTGGAGAGGCTGAAGGTCTTGGCGGCGGCCGGGTCGGTGGCGGTCACGTCGAAAGGTTCCCCGGATACAGGGTTCATGGGATCACGGGCCGGCGCGACGGTATCGGATCCCAGGATACCAGCCCGCGTCAGACGGCGCGGAGCGCACCGGCCAGGTCTCCGAACAGGGACAGGACCAGGGGCCGGCGGTCGAGATTGTAGGTTGCGGCCTCCCGCGCGGCGCGGGCGATCTTGTCACACACCTCGACCAGGGCCGCAAGGCGGGCGGGCGGCTCGTGCCGGCGCCGGTCGAGTTCGGCCGAGACGAAGCGGAACACCGTGTCGAGGCTGTCGGCGAACAGATCGTCGGATTCGCGCCCGCTGAGCTTCTCGGCCAGGGCCAGGATGCGGCGCCAGTCCGGGTGGTCCAGGCGGGCGAGCAGGGTCTCGACCTCCGCGACGAGGTTGGCGCGGGCGGGATCGAGCATCGCCACCGCCTGCGCCACCGACCCCTCCGCGAGCTGCGCCGCCCGGGCGAGCGCCTGCGGATCGGGCTGCCCGAAGGGCGGGGCGAAGCGGGTGATCACCCGCGCCACGTCCGCCTCGGCCAGGGGGCGCAGGGTGAGGGCGCGGCAGCGCGAGCGGATGGTCGGCAGCAGCCGTCCCGGCGCGTGGCTGACGATGAGGAACAGGCAGCGCGGCGGGGGCTCCTCCACCATCTTGAGCAGCGCGTTGGCGCTGTTGGCGTTCAGGTCCTCGGCGCTGTCGACGATGCAGATGCGGTAGCCGCCCGCGCTGCCCGCCGTGGAGCCGAAGAGCGCGAGGGCGCCCCGGGCCGCGTCGACCGAGATCTTGGTCGCCAACGTCTTGGCATTGGCCGCGCGGGTCCGGCGCAGGGCCACGAGGTTCGGATGCGACAGGGCCGCCACCTGCCGGGCCGCCGGATGGGACGGATCGACCGCGAGGGTGTCGGGCACGTCCCGCGCCGTCGGATGGGCGATGAGCCAGCGGGCGACCCGGTAGGCCAGCGTCGCCTTGCCGATGCCGCGCGGGCCGCCGATGAGCCAGGCATGGTGCAGGCGCCCGGAGCCGATCGCCTCGACGAAGGCGGCCTCCGCCTCCGCGTGGCCGACGAGGTCGGCCTGCTCGCGCGGGCGCGGGACCTCGGGGAGGTCGCCCGGCTCGACATCCTCGGGGGCGCGCTCAGGCCGCATCGTCATGCTTCGGACCGTCCTGCTTGGGACCGTCCTGCCCCGAATCGTCCTGCCCCGGCCCGTCTTGCTCGGGCCCGGCCGAGCCGCGCAGGAGGCGGGGCAGGCGCTCGGCGACGACGGCGCGGATCGCCGCCTCCACCGCATCGGCCGGCAGGGCGGCGTTGACGACGGCGCAGCGCTTCGGCTCCTCCGCCGCGATGGCCAGGAAGGCCGAGCGCAGACGGGCATGGAAGGCGAGGGCCTCCGCCTCGAAACGGTCGACCGCCCCGTCGGAACCGGCCTCGCGGCGCGCCCGCGCCCGCGCGAGGCCAAGCTCCGGGTCGCAATCGAGGATCAGGGTCAGGTCGGGCCGGGTCGGGCCGACGACGACGCGCTCGAGGGCGCCGAGGACGGCCGGGTCGAGGCCGCCGGCCGCGCCCTGATAGGCCCGGGTCGAGTCGGCGAAGCGATCGCAGAGCACGATCTCGCCCCGGGCCAAGGCGGGACGGATCCGGGTGTCGAGATGGTCGATCCGGGCGGCGGAGAACAGCAGCGCCTCGGCGAAGGGACCGTGGGGCTTGGCCAGCCCCGACAGCAGCGCCTCGCGGATGCGCTCGGCCTTGACCGAGCCGCCGGGCTCCCGCGTCGTCAGCACGGGGCGGCCGGATTCCGTGCGCAGATGCGCGGCGAGGCGGCGGATCTGGGTGGACTTGCCGGCCCCCTCCCCGCCCTCGAAGGTGATGAAGGTCCCTCCCCCCGATCCGGCCGCCGTCACGATTTCGCGCCGGCCTTCTCGAAGGCTTTGCGGAACAGGCCGGTGCCGACCTCCCAGGTCGCGTCGAGCGCCCGCTGCGGGATGGTGCCCGCCTCCACGGTGTCGCCCGCATAGAGCGGCTGGTCGAGGGCCTGGGTGTCGCCGCGGGTGATGCGCAGGCGGCCGATCTCGCGGCCCTGTTCGACAGGGGCGACCAGGGGTCCCTGGTAGACCACCTTGGCGGTGATCCGGTCGCCGGAGCCCCGCGGCAGCAGCACCCGCACGGCCTTCTTGGCGACGAGCGGCACGCTGCCGGCCGCACCGCCGTAGACGGAGGCCTCCGCCACGGTCTCGCCGCTGGTGAAGATCTGGCGCGGCTCGAAGGCGCGGAAGCCCCATTCCATCAGCTTGCGCGATTCCGCGGCCCGGTCGCGGGCGGTCTTCAGCCCGCTCACCACCATGATCAGGCGCTGACCGTTCTGCACAGCCGAGCCGGTGAGGCCGTAGCCCGATTCCTCCAGGTAGCCGGTCTTGAGCCCGTCGGCGCCGATGTCGAGGGTGAGCAGCGGGTTGCGGTTCTGCTGCTTGATCTTGTTCCAGGTGAACTCGCGCTCGGCGAAGATCTTGTACAGGTCCGGGTAGGTCTCGATCAGGTGCAGGGCGAGCTTGGCGAGGTCGCGGGCGGTCACCTTCTGGTCCGGCGCCGAGTAGCCGGTGGCGTTGCGGAAGGTCGAGCGCGTCAGGCCGATCTCCTTCGCCCGCGCCGTCATCATCCGCCCGAAATTCTCCTCCGTGCCGGCGATGCCCTCGGCGATGGCGATGGCGGCATCGTTGCCCGACTGCACGATGAGGCCGCGCAGGAGATCGGACAGCTTGATGCGGCTGTTGAGCTGGGCGAACATCGAGGAGCCGCCGCCGCCCGCCCCGCCCCGGCGCCAGGCGTCCTCGGTGATCTGGAACTCCGAATCCATGGTGAGCCGGCCCCGCCGGATCTCGTTGAACACGATCTCGGTGGTCATCAGCTTGGCCATGCTGGCCGGCGAGAAGGGCTCGTCGGCCCCCTTCTCGAACAGCACCGAGCCGGAATCGGCATCGACCAGGATGGCGTGCGGCGCCGCTGTCTGAAAGCTCTGGGCCCGGGCGCCGCCCGTCTCGAAGAGGCTCAGCGCCGCCAGCACCGACGCCACGATCAAGCCTGGCACGACTGCGCGGCCCGATCTGCTGCGCCCTGCGAGGCCGGATCCGGTACGCTCCGCAAGGACCAATCTCAAACCCATTCCCCGCCTCACGCCGACCCGTCCATCGCCCCCACGATCAAGCGTGACGTTACAGGCATTCGCCGCCGAGATCGAACCCCAATCGCACCCGATTGTCGATGACGCGACGATGCGTCCGGAACACCACGGACAGGCCGAGGCGACGCTCAGCGCGCCTCGGCGAAGCGGGCGCGGGCCGACGCCTTGGCGACGAGCGCGGGCTTGCCGACCGAAACAGCCTTGGTCCCCGAGACAACCTTGGTCCCCGAGACAACCTTGCCCCCGGAGACAACCTTGCCCCCGGAGACAACCTTGGCCCCCGAAGCCAGCTTCGGTCCAGAAGCCACCTTCGTCCCGGACGCGTTCGGGCCGGACGCCAGCGCCTTGCCCCCCCCGGGGGCGCTCCGCGCCGCCTCGGCCGAGACCTTGGCCGAGACCTTGGCGAAAACGATCGCCTTCGGTGTCGGCCCGGATCGATGGCCGGCGTCGGCTTGAGCGCCGAGGCCCGGCCTCGATGAAGACCCCGCCTTCAGGCTCGCCACCTGAACGGCAGGGGCCCGGGAGCCGCCCGCTTTCGGCGCGAGGCCCGCCATACCCTGCCCGGCCAGCCGGGCCGGGGCGACCGCGTGGCCGGCCGGGCTTGACCCGGCGGCGGCCATCCGGGCGGTCGCCGCGGCCCGGCCGGACTGAACCGTCGCGACGCGGCTCCCGCCGGCCGTCTCGGAGCGGACCGGCTCCGGCCGCGCACCGGCGAGCCGCAGGGGCGGCGGCGTGAGGCTGAGGGGGCTCGGGCGGGAGGCGGCCTGCGTCGTGCCCGCCTGCGGCTCGGGCAGGTTGTGCCGGACCGGCCGGAAGGCCTCGGCCCGCGCCGCCGTGGGCTGCAGGGCGGCCGGCACCGCCACGGTGGCGGCGCTCGCCATCAGCACCGGTGCGGACCGGACCGGGCGCGGGGCCGGCACGGCCTCCGCGGAAGCTTCCGGTGCCGCATCGCGGTCGCTGTCCGACTTGAAGGCCAAAGCCGGCTGGGACGCGCGGGCGAGGCGCTCGGAAGGCACCTGCGGCGCGTCGGGGCCGAGATCGGCCATCATGACCGGCCCCTGGCCGTGAACCCTTGCGGGCTGGCCGTCGGTGCGCAGGGTGGCGAGAAGCTTGCGGTCGTCGCTGCCGGCGGTCGAGGCTTTGCCGGCATACTCGACGCGGACCCGCGCGGTGCCGCTGCGGCGGAATTCCAGGGCCTCGGCCACCTCCTCGGAGACGTCCATCAGGCGGTTGGCATGATAGGGGCCGCGATCGTTGACCCGCACGATCATCGAGTGGCCGTTGGCGAGGTTGGTCACGCGGGCATAGCTCGGCAGCGGCAGGGTGGGGTGCGCGGCCGCGATCGAATGGCGGTCGAAGACCTCGCCGTTGGCGGTCATGCGGCCGTGGAAGGCCGAGCCGTACCAGGAGGCCAGGCCCTCGCGGACATACCCCTTGGCGTCGTCGCGGGGCACGTAGGTGCGCCCGGCCACCACGTAGGGCTTGCCGGAGAAGCGGCGTCCGCCGCCCTTCGGGATCACGTCGCCCTCGTTATAGAGGCGCGGGCTGGCCTTGACGCCGTATTTCGGATCGAGCGCGGAGCCGCTTCCCGAGGCTCCGGCGAGCTTCTGCGGGTTCTGGGCACAATTGGCGGTGGCGAGCGCCACGGCCGAGACGGCCAGCAGCCGCCAGAGCGGCAGCGGGGCCGGATCCTGGTGTTCCGGCTTCGTCCTACGCGCCATCGCGATGATCCGCCTCAAGCCCTCGCCCCGATACGCACAACACGCTGGATCGGCCCGCCGGCGGGCAAGAGCAGGACCGGCCGGACCCTCGACGGACGCACGCTGTGCCTCCCGTTCGATGGGCCAAGATTGTCCGGACGGCGTAAAGGAAGGCTGAACGGAACCGCGAAGCGGGTGTCCGACAGCGTCGCCGGGCTCCGCCGAACCCCGCGGAAGCGTCGCCTCCGGAACCGGCGCCAAACCCCTGTCCCCACTGGCGAAGACGCCTCGGCCGTCCGGTTCGTCGAAGACTGCGGTGTGGCGGCGGGATCGGATACCGCCCCCTCGCCCGTTCCATGAGAAAACCCTGGCAACCTCTTGCCAGGGCTTCGTCATCGTCTCGCATCGGGGGCTCGGATACGGCCTCAGCGGCCGCCCGGATCGTTGAGCTGATCGATCGACCGGGCGCCGCGCTGCTTGAACAGCAGGTCGAGGGCCTCCAGCATCAGGCCGTGCATCTTGGCGCGCTCCGCATGGGCGATGTCGCGGAGCTGATCGTAGACCGGCGGCTCCAGATAGACCGACATCTGTCGGGCGCGCTGCTTCAGGGTGGCGTTGGGGCGTCGGCCGGGTGGGGCGCCGGTGTCGAGCTGGACGATCTCGGCGGTCTGGTGGGAAGGGTGGTGGGATGACCTGGGCGGGGAACTCGAGGCGGCGACGATGGAGGCGAGACTCAGCTTAGGCGGCTTTGGCATTCTTGATCACCTGCTTGATCCCCGGCTTACTCTCCGATCTGCTCACCTGCATGCGCTTCTCGATCCAGCTCCAGAGCTTGCGCACTTCCAGCGCGGCCTGCCCCTTCGGGTTGAACTCGGTGACGCCCTGACCGACGCCGATGGCGTCCTGGTGATCGGTGCGGGCGACGATGTTGACGTCGGGCAGGATGCCCAGCACGGCGAGGCCGTCGGCGGCATCGCGGATGCGATAGGAGCGTGGCGGCGTCTGGTTCAGCACGAAGGCGAACTTCTTCTCCAGCCGGTAGATCGCCGCGAGCGTCGGCTTGAAGGCGCGCAGATCCGCGGGCGTCGGGCGGCACGGGATGATGCAGAGGTCGGCCGCACGGATCGCCGAGAGGGTGCCGGCGGAATCGACGCCCGGGGTATCGATGAAGACGTAGTCGTAGGCGGAATCGCGCAGCTGGTTCATCACGCCCTCGATCTGGGTCGCGTCGATCTGCGCGACCTCCGGACCCTCGGCGGTGCGATGATCGAGCCAGTCGCTGATCGTGGCCTGGCGATCCATCTCGAGGATGCAGACGGAGAGCCCGCGTTCCTGGGCGGCGACGGCCAGCGAGATGCAGAGCGTGCTCTTGCCGCTGCCCCCCTTCTGGGTGACGAACGTGATGGCTTTCATCCTGGCATCCCTTCGCGAGCGTCGATCAATTCGGGTGGCGTGGAATTCGGGTGGCGTGGAATTCCGGCGGCGCGGAATCCCGGTGGCATGTGCGGCGGACGCATCCCGCAATCTGGATCGCCGGCGGTGGGCGGGGCGGTGGCCCCTGTCCCGTGCCCCTCGTCCTGTGACCCAAGGATGCTGCGATCCCGGTGTCGCGCATCATGGTTAACCAACGGTTAAGCCGTCGGCGCCGCCGAAGCCCACATCGGCAATCTCAGGTTGCTAAAATTGGCATCGAATGTTGCACGCGCCCTTTGCGTCAGCGGGTTTCCCCTCTAGGTTGTTCGCGTACCGGCGGGATGCGCGAGACCCCGATGCCAACCTCAGGTCGTCCTGACGTTTCCCGCCATGACCTTTCGAGCGCCCCGTCGAGGAGGCTCATGACGCGATCCCCCCTGCCGGATTCGGATGCGGATCTCCCCGGCGGCCTGCAGGCGGCGCTGTCCGCTTCGGGCGTCGTCGGCGTCTGGCTGCACGACATCTGGGCGGACCGCCTCGTGGTGTCGGACGCCGTGGCCGTGGCCCTCGGCGTGCCGCCGGAAGCGGGCCTGCGGGGCATTCCCCTGGCCACCCTCCTGGCGCGGACCCACGAGGACGACCGGGCGCGGGTCGACAATGCACTCCACGCCGCCATCGCGCGAGGCGGTGCCTTCGCGATCGCCTTCCGCACCGCCCACGCCCCGCGGCGGCTGGACCTGCGCGGGCGCATCGAGGCGGACGCCGCCGGACGGCCGGCACGGGCGCGCGGCATCGTCCTCGACCTGACCGAGGAGCCGGCCGACGACCCCCGGGACCAGCATGCGGTGAACCGGATGGCCGAGCACGCCATCGCCCTGCGCGGCCTGGCCGACGCTCTCGCGCGGCCGGGCCTGTCCCGGCTCCTCGACCACCTGATGATCGAGATCGGCCACGAACTCGCCCGGCACCTCCGGGACGCGCCGGACGGACAGCGGCACTGACCGATTCCCGCAGGCGAGGGCGCCTGACGGAGTGGCGCAGGCCTCCTGCCGGTTCAGCGGGGCAGGGCCGCGGCCTCCCGCGCCGGGCGGACACCCTGGCTGGCCAGCGCCCGTACGGCGCCCCCTGCCCCGGGTCGCGCCAGGGCCTCGGCGTAGGCGGCGATCAGACCGGCGCAGTCGCGCGGCAGGCGTGCCGCCGGGGCGGGACCGGCTTCGCGACCGCCCGGCCCGGCCTGCCGCGCGGCCCGGGCCAGGAGGGTCCGCACGGCATCGGCCGCCGGACGATCCGGGCTCAGGCTCGGAGCCGACAGGACGTCCTGCAAAGCCAGAAGATCGCCCGTCCCGCCGATGGCGAGGCAGGCGTCTGGATCGGCATCGCGACCGGCTTCCGGACCGGCATCAGGACCCACTTGGCGCATGGCCCGCAGGACGAGTCCGCCCAGTTCGGTCCAGGTCGCCGCATCGGCGCCCTGCAGGACCTGCCGGATCGCGCGCGCCGCCCGGGCGCGCAGGCGATCCAGGGCCTCGCCCTCGGAGATCCCGGCCCGGTAGCCGTCGAGGTAGCCGGAGGCCAGGGCGGACAGGATCTCGTCCCGCCCCGCCAGCGCCTCCAGCAGGGGCAGCGCCCGCAGAACCGCCGCCCGGGCGCCGGCGAAGCTCGGGTCGTCGTCGAGGGTGGAATCGGGGAAGCGGTCGGTGTCGACGAGTTCGGTGGCGACCCGGGCCCGGACTAGGCGCGCGGGATCGGGAATCCACAGGCTGTCGGAGGCGACGCCGAGGGCCTCGGCGGCGAAGGACGGGTCGACGCCCGCCGCCACGTAGGCCGCCCGCTCGACCGCGGCATCGGCCTGCACGACTTGGCCGAACAGGCCGGGATCGTAGGGCGCATGAAAGCCGAGGCGCCCGTCGGTCACCAGGGCGCGGGTGGTGCCGCGCACGAAGGCGAGGGTGCAGGCCGAGACGCAGTAATCCGGCACGTAGGTGGAAAGCCCCCGCGCCGCGATCAGGTCGCCGATCGCCGAAGCCTCCGCGACGAGGCCGCCCTCGCTGGTGAGATGGATGCGCGTCACCGCGGGATGAGCCGCCAGGAGCGCGGCGAGGCGGTCGGCCGCGCCCTCCCCGATCTCGCCGGCGAACCGGATGTCGCGTCCGTGCGGGCCGAGCGCGATCCGGGCCGGCGGAGCCGGCGCCTGGGTGTGAAGCTGGTGCTCCAGGCGAAGGGACAGGGCCGCATAAGCACCGCCGAGGGCCGGGAGCGCGCCCGCGGCTGAAAGGGCGCCGCAGGCGGCGGCTGCCAGGACCATCGTGCCGCAGATCGTGCCCCATGGCCGGGCGCGACGCCCGAGTCCCGATCCGGCCGCCCGAACCCCGTCCGCTGCCATGCGCAAGCCCTCACGAACCCGCCCCACGACAGTCATCGTGGCGGCGCGATCGGCCTATTATTGACCCCGCGAAG
This sequence comes from Methylobacterium sp. Ger2507, assembly GCF_055231875.1. NCBI lineage: Bacteria > Pseudomonadati > Pseudomonadota > Alphaproteobacteria > Hyphomicrobiales > Methylobacteriaceae > Methylobacterium > Methylobacterium sp. Ger2507. Next base: position 3,535,021 of record NZ_JBUYVC010000001.1, on the reverse strand, counting down.
TCTCTCGCAAACACCCTGCCAGTCCTCGGGCCGAGGCGATCAGCATCGAAGCCAAGACGAAAGGATTTTTATTGATGTGTTCCGGCGGTCACGGGGGACGATCCCCCATCGATCGGGGCAGGAGCCGGACTTTCCTTCCGGATGCCGGTCACTTATGCCGCAGGCCGCTCCCTCAGGTTCGGTCGCGTGCGACCGGCGCGCGCAGCAGGTAGGTGTCCATGATCCAGCCGTGGCGGGCCCGGGCGGCCTCGCGGACGGCGCCGATCTCGGCCGCCACGTCGCCGAGGCGGCCCGAGACCAGGATCTCGTCGGCGCTGCCGAGGAAGGCGCCCCAGTAGATGGTCAGGTCCGGGTCGAGATGGTCGAAGCGGGGGCGCCCGTCGAGCATCACCACGGTGGTGTCGGCACCCTCTCCCAGGCCGCCGGCGATCTGCCGGCCGGTGGTGATGGTGATCGGGGCGCCGATGCGGTTGAGCGGGATACGGTGGCTCGCCGCCAGCGCCTGCACGCTGGTGATGCCCGGAATCACCCGGACCTCCAGGGCCAGGTGGCCGCGCGCCAGGATGCGGTCGATGATGCGCAGCGTGCTGTCGTACAGGGAGGGATCGCCCCAGACCAGGATGGCGCCGCAGCCCTCCGCATCGAGTTCCGTGGCGATCATCCCCTCGTAGAGCGCGGCCCGCGCCGCGTGCCAGGCCTCGACGGTCGCGCCGTAATCGGACGGGTTGCGGTCCCGCTCCGGGTCCTGCGCCTCGACGAAGCGGTAGGGCCTGTCCGTGAGATAGCGGGCGCAGATCTCCCGGCGCAGGTCCACGAGGTCGGCCTTCTGGCGGCCCTTGTCGAGAGCGAAGACCACGTCGGCGGTGTTGAGGGCGCGGATGGCCTGGATCGTCATGTGCTCGGGATTGCCGGTGCCGATCCCGATCACCAGAAGAGTTCTCATCGCGCCGTCCTCCGCTGCCGAGGCGTCCTCCGCACCCGCCCGCGCCGAGGCCCGGGCCGCCCGCTTAGAGCATGCGGCCGCGAAGGGAAACCGATCGCGCGAGAAACGTCGTGTGTTCCCAGTCCCTTAGGGTACGCCCGAGATGCCCCCGCAGGTGGGCGAGCACGCCCCGCGCCAAAACCGCCCTGTCGCCGTCGCCGCCCGCATGCTAACAATGGGGTCGAGATGACCTGCATCCGGCACATGGCACTCTGGCTCGCGGCCACGATCGTTCTGATCGCGGTCAGCCTCATGCCGTCCGGCGCCCAGGCCCATGCTGGCATGGGCCACGCCGGCCAAGCTCATGCTGGTCACGCGCGCGGCGGCGCGGGCCCCCTCCCCCCGGCCGCTTCGGCGCAGGCCCGGACCGGCGACGCCGACGCCCGGATGCTTCTGCCCGTGGCCGCGATCCGGACGGCCGTGATGCCGACGGCCACGCCGGTCCGGGCGCTCAGTGCCGGCGCCTGCGACGGCGCCTGCTCCAATGCCGGCTGTCGCCTGCCCAGTTCCTGCTGCACCAGCGCCGGGCTCACGCCGGACAGCATCGACGCGGCCGGACCACGCGGCCCCAGCGAGCGCACCCTGGCGCGCGCCCTCCCCGCCCGGGCGGACGTCATCCCGGAAGCCGTTCCCGAACCGCCCAGATTCCACGCCTGACGCTGCCCCGCGTCCGATCGGTGCTCGAGGTCCCCGGCGGACCTTGAGGCCGGGACGCGGTTCCGTCTTCCCCGGCGAAAGAATCCTGGTCGAAAGAACCCTGGTCCATGTCCCGTTCCATCGCGGCCGCCCTGCGCGTGCCCGCCCTTCTGTGCGCCCTCCTCCTGCTGATCCTGCCCGGCCCCGCCATCGCCCATGAGGGCCATGATCACGGCGCTGAGGCCGCCCCGGTCCCGGCCGCGGCCCTTCCGCGGGCGGAGAGCGTCTCCGAGCGCTTCGAACTCGTCGTCGTGGTGCAGGGCACCGACCTCGTGCTCTATGTCGATGCCCTGGCGACCAACGCCCCGGTCGCGGAAGCGACCGTCGCCGTCATGACGCCGGAGGGGAGGCGCAAAGCCGTCGCAGCCGCGCCGGGGACCTACCGGCTCGCGGCCCCCTGGCTGGCCTCCGAGCCGCACCACGACCTCGTGGTCGGGGTCTCGTCCGAGGGCCGCACCGACGTCCTCAACCTCGATCTCGACCTGCCCGCGCCGGCCGGTCCCCCCGCGGCGGGCACACCCGCGGCGTTCGGCCCCAAAGCGTCCGACTTAAAGACGTCCGACCCAAGGAAGATGTCCGACCCAAAGGCGTCCGGCCCCACGGCTGCCGCGATGGCCCTGGCGGGCCGCCTCGCCGGGCAGCACCCGGCCGCCCTCGCGGCCGGCGGCTTCCTGGCGTGGCTCGGAATATCCCTCGGTCTCGGCGTCTTCGCCCTGGCGCGCCGCCGCCGCTCCGGACAGATCCTCGCGGTTCTCGTCGCCGTTCTCTTCGCCGTTCTCTTCGCAGCGCTCCTCGCGGGCGCGGCGGCCCTGGTTCTGGTCCCGGTCGGCACGGCCCTCGCGCATGAGGGTCATGCCGAGGGGCCTGAGACGGACACGCCCGTCACGCCGGCCATGCTGAGCGGCGGCGTCCTGATGGAGCGCGCGCGGCGCCTGCCCGACGGCTCGGTCTTCGTGCCGAAATCGCTCCAGCGCCTGCTGGCGCTGCGCACCGGCCTCACGGCCGAGCGATCCGTCACGCGCAGCGCCGAACTGCCGGGGCGGATCATCCCCGACCCCAATGCCAGCGGCGTGGCGCAATCCTCGGTCGGCGGCCGCCTGGCACCGCCCGAGAGCGGCTTTCCCCGCCTCGGCACGCGGGTGAAGCGCGGGGACGTGCTCGCCACCGTGACCCCGCCGGTCCAGGCGGTGGACGTCTCCGACATGCGCCAGCGCCAGGGCGAACTCGACCAGCAGATCGCCATCCTGGAGCGGCGCGTGACCCGCTTCGAGCGGCTCTCCACCACCGGCGCGGTGGCGCAGACCCAGCTCGACGATGCCCGCTCGGAACTCGGCGGCCTGCGCGACCGCCGTGCCGCCCTCGACGCCGTCCGGCGCGAGCCGGAAGCTCTGGTGGCGCCGGTCGACGGCATCATCGCCGAGACCAATGCGGTGGCGGGCGCCATGGCGGCGCCCGGCACGGTGGTCTACCGCATCGTCGATCCGGCCAGGCTCTGGGTCGAGGCCCTGAGCTTCGAAGCTTTGGCCGAGGGCAGCCGGGCCACGGCGCGGCTGGGGGACGGCGGCACCCTGCAGCTCGCCTATCGGGGCACGGGCCTGGCCGACCGCAACCAGGCGGTGCCCGTGCAATTCGCTGTCGAGGGAGACGGGAAGGGCGACATCAAGAGCTTGCGCCTCGGCCAGTTCGTCACCGTGCTGGCGCCCGTCGGCAGCGCCCGCCCCGGCCTGCCGGTGGCGCGCTCCGGCATCGTGCGGGCCGAGGGCGGCAGCCTCGTCTACGAGCACGTCAGCGCCGAACGCTTCCTGGGCCGCCCGGTGCGGGTGGCGCCGCTGGATGCCGACCGGATGCTGGTGGAGGACGGGATCACGGCCGGGCGCCGGGTCGTCGTCCAGGGCGCCGAACTTCTCGACCAGATCCGCTGAGGCCCCGATGTTCGAGACCATCGTCGCGCAGTCCCTGCGCAACCGCCTGCTCGTGGTGGCGCTCGCCGCCGCCCTGGTGCTGACCGGGCTCCTGGCCCTGACCCGCCTGCCCGTCGACGTGCTGCCCGACCTCAACCGCCCCACCGTGACGGTGATGACGGAGGCCGAGGGGCTCGCCCCCCCGGAGGTGGAGCAGCGCGTCACCTACCCGATCGAGACCCGGATGAACGGGCTTCCCGGCGTCACCCGGGTGCGCTCGGTCTCGGGCATCGGCCTGTCCATCGTCACGGTGGAGTTCGCCTGGGACGCCGACCTCTACCGCGCCCGCCAGTTCGTGGCCGAGCGCCTCGCGCTGGCCCGCACCGAACTGCCCGCCAACGTGATGCCCCAGATGGGGCCGGTCTCGTCGATCATGGGCGGCATCCTGCTGGTGGCGGTGACCTCCGAGACCGCGACGCCGATGCAGCTGCGCGAGACCGCCGACTTCACCCTCCGGCCCCGGCTCCTGTCGATCCCGGGCGTGGCCCAGGTCATTCCCATCGGCGGCGAGGTACGCCAGTTCCGGGTGGCGCCGAACCCCGCCGCCATGCGGGCGCTGGGCGTCACCCACGCGGCGATGACCCAGGCGCTGGAGGGCTTCGGCACCAATGCGGGCGGCGGCTTCACCGATGCGGGTGCCCGCGAGGTGCTGATCCGCGCCATCGGCCGGACCATCGACCTCGACGACCTTCGCAACCTCGTGGTGGCCACGCCCGCAGGGCCGGTCTACCTGCGCCAGGTAGCGGAGGTGGATTTCGCTCCCCGGCCCCGGCGCGGCGATGGCGGCTACATGGGCAAACCCGCCGTCATCGTCTCGGTGGAGAAGCAACCGGGGGTCGATACCGTGCGGCTGACCCGGACCGTGGAGGCGGCGCTCGCCGACCTCGCCCCCAGCCTGCCGCCCGGCATCGCGGCGCAGAAGATCCTGTTCCGGCAAGCGGATTTCATCGAGACCTCCCTGCACAACGTGGTGCAGGTGCTGCTCGAAGCGGTCGCGGTGGTCGCCGTGGTGCTGTTCGCCTTCCTGATGAACGCCCGCACCACCCTGATCTCGCTCACCGCGATCCCGGTCTCGATCCTCGCCACGGCGGCGATCTTCTCCGCCCTCGGGCTCTCCATCAACACGATGACCCTCGGTGGGCTGGCCATCGCCATCGGCGAACTCGTCGACGACGCGGTGGTGGATGTGGAGAACATCCTGCGGCGCCTGCGCGAGAACCGACAGGACGGCGCGCCGCGCTCGTCCTTCGCGGTGATCGTGGCGGCCTCCAACGAGGTCCGCTCCGGCATCGTCTACGCCACCGCGATCATCTGCCTCGTCTTCGTGCCGCTCTTCGCCCTGTCGGGCATCGAGGGCCGGCTCTTCGCGCCGCTGGGGCAGGCCTACATCATCGCGATCCTGTCGAGCCTTCTCGTCTCGCTCACCCTGACACCCGCCCTCGCCTCCTGGCTGCTCCCTGGCCTGAAGACCCTGGAGGCGCCGGAGGGCCGGCTGATCCGCTGGCTGAAAGCCGGCAACGGGCGGCTGGTGGCCTTCGCCTTCGGCCACCAGCGCACCGTGATGGCGGCGGCCGTGATCGGCGTCGGCGCGGCGGCCTATGCCGCCACCACCCTGCCGCGGGCCTTCCTGCCCCCGTTCAACGAGGGCTCGTTCACCGTCAACCTCGCCTTCACGCCGGGCATCTCGCTCGCCGAATCGAGCCGGATCGGCGCCATCGCCGAAGGTCTCGTCCTCGACATCCCGGAGGTGGACCGGGTCGGGCGCCGCACCGGCCGGGCCGAACTCGACGAGCATGCCGAGGGCGTCCACTCCACCGACCTGGAGATCGGGATCAGGACCGGGAATCAGGCGGGGAATCAGGCGAGGAATCAGGCCCGCGGGCGATCGCGCGAGGCCGTCGTGGCGGAGCTGCGGGCCCGCCTCGGAGTGCTGCCGGTCTCGGTCAATGTCGGCCAGCCGATCTCGCACCGCCTCGACCACATGCTGTCCGGCGTCCGGGCCGAGATCGCCCTCAAGCTGTTCGGCGAGGACCTCGACGGCCTGCGCCGCACGGCCGAAGCCCTCAAGAGCGCGTTCGAGACGATCCCCGGCATCACCGATCTCGCCATCGAGAAGCAGGTCCGCATCCCGCAGCTCGAGGTCCGGGTCGATTCCGGACGGGCCGCCCTCTATGGCGTCGCCCCCGGCGCCGTGGTCGAGGCGGTGAGCCGCCTCGCCAACGGCCGGGTGGTCTCCACCCTGGTGGACGGCCTGCGCCGCTACGACGTCACCCTGCGCCTGCCGGAATCCGGCCGCTCGGTGGCGGCCCTGCGCGAACTCCTGATCGAGACGCCCACCGGCTGGGTCCCGGCCCACGCGCTGGCCGACATCGCCGAGCGCGACGGCCCCAACCAGATCCTTCGCGAGAACGGGCGGCGCAGGCTGGTGATCCAGGCCAACACCCGGGCCGGCGCCGACGGCTCGGCCGTGGCCGCCGCCATGGCGGAGATCCTGGCGCGGACCACCCTGCCCCAGGGCATCACCCCGAGCCTGGAGGGCGCGTTCCAGGCGCAGGGGGAGGCGACCCGCACCATCGGGCTCCTCAGCCTCGTCTCGCTGGCCCTGGTCTTCGCCCTGCTGGCGAGCCGCTACCGCTCCGGCGTGCTGGCCCTCATCGTCATGGGCAACGTGCCCCTGGCGCTGATCGGCAGCGTCGCGGCCCTGTTCATCGCGGGGCTGCCCCTGTCGGTCGCCTCGATGATCGGCTTCGTGACGCTCACCGGCATCGTCGCCCGCAACGGCATCCTGAAGATCAGCCACATCCTCAATCTCGGGCTGAGCGAGGGCCTGCCCTTCGGCCCGGCCCTGGTGCTGCGCGCCAGCAACGAGCGGCTGGTGCCGGTGCTGATGACGGCGCTGGCGGCCGGCATCGCCCTGGTGCCGCTGCTGGTCGACGGCACGGCGCCCGGCAAGGAAATCCTCCATCCCGTCGCCGTGACGATCTTCGGCGGCCTGTTCAGCGCCACCCTGCTCGACGCGGCGCTCACCCCCGTCCTCGTCCTGCGCTTCGGCCGGGGCGCCTTCGCCCGGCTGCAGGCGGCGCAGGCCCCGGCTCCCCACCCCGCCCCGGGCGCCCCCGCCCCGTCCCTCTTCTGAATCCCCGGAGACGAACCCCATGAAGACCGCGACTGCCGTCCTCGCCGCCCTCGCCCTCCTCGCCCTGGCGGGCACCGCCCCGGCCCACGAAGATCATCATCACGACGACTGGCACGACCACGCCCACGGCACGCCGGGCCACACCCACCCGGCAAAGCCGGCTGGCGCGGTTAAAGCTGGGGCCAAGGCCGGGACTGGGGTCTCGCCCTCCACCAAGGCGTTCCAGAACGCCGCCATGCGGATGCACGGCGACATGGAGATCCGTTATTCCGGCGACGTCGACCGCGACTTCGCCGCCGGCATGATTCCGCATCATGCCGGCGCCATCGCCATGGCCCGGGTCGCCCTGCAATACTCCAAGGACCCGGAAGTGCGCGCGCTGGCCGAGAGCATCGTCAAGGCCCAGGACACCGAGATCGCGCAGATGCAGGCGATCCTGAAGCGCAAGGAGACCGAGAGCAAAGACGCTCAGGGGAAACCGGCCGAGGGGGCGGCCCCGCGCTGACAGCGCCTCCCTTGCCCACGCCCCCCTTGACCACGCCCGCCTGACCACGCCCCCTGGTCGGGAACCCCGGCGGTTCTATCTGGATCGGTTCCAGACAGGCCACGGCGGAGACAGCCCGGCATGAGCTTTCCCATCACGCTGACCGTGAACGGCACGGCCCGCAGCATCGTCCTGGAGGATGCGCGGGTCACCCTCCTCGATCTGCTGCGCGAGCGCCTCGACCTCACCGGGGCCAAGAAGGGCTGCGACCGGGGCCAGTGCGGGGCCTGCACCATCCTGATCGACGGGGTGCGGGTGAATTCCTGCCTGGCGCTGGCCGTCAGCCACGACGGGGCGGCGATCACCACCATCGAGGGATTGGCGCAGAACGAGGCCCTGCATCCCGTCCAGGCCGCCTTCCTGGAGCATGACGGCTTCCAGTGCGGCTTCTGCACGCCGGGCCAGATCCTCAGCGCGGTCGGCCTGATCCAGGAGGGCCAGACCGGGGGCGACCCCGAGCGGGTGCGCGAGGGCATGAGCGGGAATCTCTGCCGCTGCGGCGCCTATGCGGGCATCACGCAAGCCGTGCTGACGGCCCACGCGCAGATGACCGGGCCGGACGTCCTGCCCGGCCGCCAGATCGCGGAGGATGCGGCGTGAAGGCCTTCGACTATCTCCGCCCGTCCAGCGTCGACGAGGCGGTCGCGGCCGCCGGCCGGCCCGGTGCCGCCTACCTCGCCGCCGGCACCAACCTCGTCGACCTGATGAAGGGCGGCGTCACCCGCCCCGACACCCTCGTGGACATCACCCGGCTGCCCGGCCTCGACCGGATCGAGCGCCGCGCCGACGGCACGACACGGATCGGCGCCCTGGTGCGCAACGCCACCCTGGCGCACGATCCGGTCATCGCCCGGCGCTACCCGGCGCTCGCCGAAGCCCTGCTCTCGGGGGCCTCGGGCCAGCTCCGCAACGCCGCCACCACCGCCGGCAACGTGCTGCAGCGGACCCGCTGCGCGTATTTCACCGACACCGCCAGCGCCTGCAACAAGCGCGACCCCGGCACCGGCTGCGACGCGCAGGGCGGCGTCACCCGTGCCCACGCGGTGCTCGGCTGGAGCCAGCACTGCATCGCCACCCACCCGTCGGATTTCTGCGTGCCGCTGGCCGCCCTCGACGCCGTCGTGGAGATCGAGGGGCCGGCCGGTCCCCGCAGCGTGCCCCTGGACGCGTTCCACCGCCTGCCGGGCGACCACCCGGAGCGCGAGACGGTGCTGGAGCCCGGCGACCTCGTCGTCGCCGTCACCCTGCCGGCAGAGGCCGAAACCTTCGCCGGCCACAGCCGCTACCTCAAGGTCCGCGAGCGCACCTCCTATGCCTTCGCGGTGGTGTCGGCGGCCGTCGGCCTGCGCCTCGACGGGGACCGGATCGCGGAAGGCCGCATCGCCCTCGGCAGCGTCGCCCTGAAGCCCTGGCGCGCCCGCGAGGCGGAACACCTGCTCGCCGGCGCGGCCCCCACGTCCGAGATTTTCGCCAGGGCGGCCGAGGCCGCTCTGGCCGACGCCAAACCCTCGGGCGACAACGCCTACAAGATCGAGCTTGCCCGCCGCATCGTCGTGCGCGCCCTCACCCTGGCCGTTGCCGGCACCCCGGATCGCGTGCCCGCGCTCCCGGCCAGTCCCTTCGCCACCCCTTCGGCCGGAGTCTCCGCCCATGCCTGAGCGTCAGCGCCACGGCGCCTCCATCGGCCAGCCGCTCACCCGGCGCGACGGCCCCGACAAGGTCACGGGTGCGGCCCGCTACAGCGCGGATTTCAAGCCCGAGGGCTTGGCCCACGCGGTGATGGCAGTGAGTTCGATCGCGCGCGGCCGGGTCACGCATCGCGACGTCGCGGCGGCGCAGGCCCATCCCGGCGTGATCGCCGTGATGACGCCGGACAATGCGCCGGCGCTCGCCAAGTCGCCGGACCACAAGGACAATCCGTTCACCTTCCGCCTCGACCTGCTGCAGAACGACGGCGTGCGCTACGCCAACCAGCCCATCGCGGTGGTGATCGCCGAGACGCTGGAAGCGGCCACCGAGGGTGCCGCCCTGCTGGCGCCCCGCTACGAGGCGGAGCCGGTCAGCGTCGCCCTCGGAGCCGGCGAGATCTTCAGCCCCGACACCATCGGGGCCGGCTCGGCCACCGACGAGGGGTCCGGCGATCTGGCCGCCGGCCTGGCGGCGGCGGAGACGCGGATCGCGGCCACCTACGACACGGCGGCGCAGTATCACAACGCCCTCGAACCCCATTCCTGCGTGGCGGAATGGGACGGCGACCGCCTGACCCTCCACACCCCGACCCAGGCCCTCTGGATCGCCAAGGGCCGGATCGCCGACCTGTTCGGCATCCCGCCGGAGAACATCCACGTGGTCTGCCACTATCTCGGCGGCGGCTTCGGCTCGAAGGGCTTCATCGCCGCGCCGCAGATCCTCGGGATCATGGCGGCCAAGATGGTGGGACGCCCGGTCAAGCTGGTGACGCGGCGCGAGCAGATGTTCGGCCCGGTCGGCCACCGCGCCGCCACCCGCCAGACCCTGAGGCTCGGCGCATCGCGGGACGGGACGCTCACGGCCCTCGACCACCACACCCTGACCCTGACGAGCCGGCACGACGACTTCGTCGAGCCCTCCGGCATCCTCTCGCGCCACCTCTACGCGGCGGGCGCGATCGCGACCACGCACGCGGTCTCCCGGGCCGATATCGGCACTCCGATCTTCATGCGGGCTCCCGGCGAAGCCTCGGGCAGCGTCGCGGTGGAGAGCGCGCTGGATGAGCTGGCGCTCGAACTCGACCTCGATCCGCTCGAGATTCGCCTGCGTAACTACGCCGAGGTCGAGCCGATCACCCATCGGCCGTTCTCCTCGAAGGCGCTGCGCGAATGCTACGCCCAAGGCGCGGCACGCTTCGGCTGGGCCGCGCGCCCGCGCCAGCCGCGCCAGATGCGCGACGCCGACGGGCTGCTGGTGGGCTGGGGGCTCGGCACCGCCACCTACCCGGCCGGGATGATGCAGGGCGAGGCCCGGGCCACGATCCGGGCCGATGGCACGGCCCTGATCGAAACCGCCGCCCAGGACATGGGCCAGGGCGCCTGGACGGTGCTGGCGCAGATCGGCGCCGACGGCCTCGGACTGCCCATCGCCCAGGTCGCGCTGCGCATCGGCGATTCGAACCTGCCGAACGGCGGGCTGGCAGGCGGCTCCACCGGCACCGCCACGGGCGGCACGGCGGTCCACAACGCCGCGCAGGCGGCGATCGCCGAACTCGCGGACCTGGCCGTCAACGACCCGGCCTCGCCCCTCTACGGCGCCGGCAATGCCGGCGTCACCGCCCGCGACGGACGCCTCGCCCGCAACGACGACCCCGCCCGCTCGGAAGCCTTCTCCGAAATCCTGGGCCGAGCCGGCAAGGCCTCGGTCGAGGCCAAGGGCGCGGGCGCGGGCGACCCCGCTTCGCGAAAAGCCTACGCGATGCACGCGCACGGGGCGGTCTACGCGGAGGTGAAGGTCGATCCGGACTTGGGCCAGATCCGGGTGACGCGCCTCGTCGGCGCTTTCGCGGCCGGGCGCATCGTCAACCCGCACCTCGTGCGCAGCCAATATTACGGCGGCATGATCTGGGGCGTGTCCCTGGCCCTGCACGAGCACGCGGTGCTCGATCCGCGCTCGGGCCGGGTGATGAACGGGAACCTGGCCGAGTACCACATCCCGGTGAATGCCGACGTGCCCGCGATGGAGGCGATCCTGGTGGAGGAACACGATCCGCACGTGAACCCGCTGGGCATCAAGGGGGTCGGCGAGATCGGCATCACCGGCACCGCCGGCGCCATCGCCAACGCGGTCTGGCACGCCACCGGCGTGCGGGTGCGCGACATCCCGGTCACCCTGGACAAGCTGCTGGGGTGAGGCCGGGCGACCGGTCCCTCCGGGTCGCCGGCGCCGCCTCGCGAATCAGGCCTATTCGCGAATCAGCTTGCCCGAATACACCACCGGCCCGGTCGGCAGGCCGGTGGGGGAGCCCCCCTCCGGCTCGACCGAGACCGCGAAGGTGCCGCCCGCCAGGGCGTCGGCCTTGGCCGGCAGAATCAGGCCCTTCGCGTCCGATCCGACGAGCCCGAGGGTCTTCGGCGGTTCTCCCGCGCCGACATACCAGAGTTCGAGGCTGTGCCCCGCGGGCGCCTGCGCGCCGACCGGGCGTACGCGGGCGGTCCCGGCCCGGGTGTCGATGCTGACGAGGAGCGCGGGGGCCTCGCCGCCGCTGTTGACCACGGCGATGTAGCGCCCGTCCCCATCGCCCGGGCGCGGCTCGCCCACGGCGATGAACAGGGCCAGCCCGGCCGCCAGGGCGGCCGCCGTGCCGGCGGCGAGGCGCCAGCGCCACACCGCGCCCTGCAGGGCGCCGATGCGGTCGTCGTTTGCGGCGGCGGCGCGGTGTCCCGGCCCATCGCCGGCCACGGCCCGGGCGATCGCCGGCCACACCTCCGGCCCCGGCGGAACCTCGGGCGCCGCGAGGGCGAGGGGCGCCAGGCGACGCTCCCAGGCCTCCCGCGCCGCCCGGGCGGTCGGGTCGACCGCGAGTTCGAGGTCCACCGCGGCCCGTTCGGCCGGCGGCAGGGTGCCGAGCACGTACTCGGCGAGGCGCAGGTCGCGCTCGTCCGGATCGGGGGTCATGCGACACCGTCCAGGCAGCCGCGCAGGGTCGCGAGACCGCGATGCAGCCAGGTCTTGATGGTGCTCACGGGCCGGTCGTAGCGCAGGGCGAGGTCCTCGCGGGACTGGCCCTCGCAATAGGCCAGCACGATGCAGTCGCGGTGCATCGCCTCGAGCCGGCCGAGACAGGCCCGCAGGGCATCGCGTCCCAGGATCGTGCCCTCGCTGTCGTGGGGATCGACCAGACGCTCCACCCAATCCTCCCCGTCCTCGGTGACCGGCCCCTGGACCTCCTGGCGCCGCCGCACCCCGTCGATGGCGCGGTTGCGCGCGATGGAGCACAGCCAGGCCAGGGGTCGCCCGGCCGCCGGGCTGTAGGAGGCGGCCTTCTGCCAGACCCGCAGATACACCTCCTGCAGCACGTCCTCGGCCATGCCGCGATCGGTCTGGATACGCAGGATCACCCCCAAAAGTTTCGGCGCCGTCCGATCATAGAGGGTCCGCAGGGCGGTTGCGTCGCGCCGGGCGATATCGGCGATCAGGTCCGCGAGGGCGACGTCGGTGCGCGAGGGATCGTCCGCGACGGCACCATCACGCAGGGGGCTGGCACGCAACGGCTGGGCATCCTCTTCCCGGGCGCGGGTTGTCCCCTGCACGACGGCGCGGCCTCGGATCGATTCGGTGCGATCCGCACAATCGCGCCCGCATCAGTTAATCGAGGTCGGCGCCGCGCGCCACCGGACGCCGTCGCCGACCGCGCGATCGATGGGGATATTCGGTCAGGCCGGGCGAAACGGCCTCGCCGTCAGCGGCGCTCGTAGAGCAGACGCGCCCGGATCGTGCCGTCGAGCGCCCGGATCTCCTCCAGCAGGCTCTCGGCGTCGGCATCGGTCACGTCGGTCTCCACCACCACGTAACCGACCTCGCCGTCGGTCTGGTAGAACTGCGCCGCGATGTTGACCCCGCGCCGGGCGAAGGTGTCGTTGAGGCGCCCCAGCATGCCCGGGATGTTGCGCTGGACGTGGATCAGGCGCGTGCCGGTGGGGCGGGCGGGCAGCTGCACCTGCGGGAAGTTCACGGTGCCCACCGTCGAGCCGATATCGGAATAATCGACGAGCTTGCGCGCGACTTCCGAGCCGATGCGCTCCTGCGCCTCCTCCGTCGAGCCGCCGATATGCGGCGTCAGGATCACGTTGGGCAGGCCCTGGAGCGGGCTGACGAAGCGCTCCTGGTTGGAGCCCGGCTCCACCGGGAACACGTCGACGGCGGCCCCCCGCAGGTGGCCGTCGCGCAGGGCACCGGCCAGGGCGTCGAGATCCACCACGGTGCCGCGGGCGTTGTTGATCAGGAAGGCGCCGGGCTTCATCGCCCGGATCTCGGCCTCGCCGATCATGTTGTGGGTCTCGGGCGTCTCCGGCACGTGGAGGGAGACCACGTCGCTCTGGGCCAGCAGGGTCTCCAGGCTGTCGGTGGGCTCGGTGTTGCCGTGGCGCAGCTTGTCGGTCTGGTCGTAGAACACCACCCGCATGCCCATTGCCTCGGCCAGGGTCGAGAGCTGCGAGCCGATATTGCCGTAGCCGACGATGCCCAGCGTCTTGCCGCGCACCTCCTGCGAGCCCGTGGCCGACTTGTCCCACGCGCCCGCATGGGCGCCCACCGAGCGCGGCACGATCCGGCGCAGCAGCATCACGATCTCGCCGATGACGAGCTCGGCCACCGAGCGGGTGTTGGAGTAGGGCGCGTTGAAGACCGGGATGCCGCGGTGGCGCGCGGCCTCGAGATCGACCTGGTTGGTGCCCACCGAGAAGCAGCCCACCGCCAGCAGGCGCTCGCCATGGGCCAGGGCCGCCGCGTCGAGCTGCGTGCGCGAGCGGATGCCGAGGATGTGGGTGCCCTTCAGGGCCTCGTGCAGGGCCTCGCGGTCCAGGGCCTTGGCCACCCGCACGACGTTGGTGTAGCCGGCGGCGGCGAAGAGCTCGGCGGCGCTGTCGTTGATGCCTTCGAGCAGCAGGACGCGGATCTTGTCCTTCGGGAAGGAGAGTCGTTCGGCCATGGTCGTGTTCTTCTCGGATCTCGCGCCCGTGTCGGGCGGATGGGACGCCGGACCCGTCGGGCCGCGCGACGCGGTCGGGCCCGTGGCGCCAGCGCCCGAATGGGCCGTGTGAGAGGCCAGTTCGCCGGGACGGTCAAGGCCCGGCCTTGAGCATCGGCGGCGATTGTCAGGCCGCCCCCTTGACCCGGGCCGCCGCCGTCGGGATGCCGGGGCGACCCGTTTTCGGACAGGCGGCCCGGCCCGGGCCCCCGCACGAGGAGGCCGCCCATGAGCCTGCTGATGAGCCCGACCACCCTGCCCGCCGATCTCCTCGGCCGGCTGGATTCCTGCCTCGGCCGGGGCGGTCTGCTCACCGCCGCGGACGATCTCGCGCCCTACGCGGTCGATTGGCGGGGCCTGTTCCCGGGCCGGCCGGCGGCGGTGGCGCGCCCCGCCACCACCGCCGAGGTCTCGGCCGTGATGGCGGCCTGCCACGCGGCCGGCGTCGCGGTGGTGCCCCAGGGGGGACATACCGGCCTTGCGGGCGGCGCAACCCCGGACGCCTCCGGCGGCCAGGTGGTGCTCTCGCTCGCCCGCATGAGCGCGATCCGCCAGGTCGATCCCCTCGGCCTCACCCTGGAGGCGGAGGCCGGCTGCATCCTCAAGGTGGCGCAGGACGCGGCGGAGGCGCAGGGCCGGCTCCTGCCCGTCAGCCTCGCGGCGGAGGGCTCGGCCATGCTGGGCGGCATCATCGCCACCAACGCGGGCGGCATCAACGTCGTGCGCTACGGCATGACCCGCAACCTCGTCCTCGGGCTCGAGGTGGTGCTGGCCGACGGGACCGTGGTCGACGGCCTGCGCGCCCTGCGCAAGGACAATGCGGGCTACGACTGGAAGCAGCTCTTCATCGGCAGCGAGGGCACGCTGGGCATCGTCACGGCCGCGATCCTGCGCCTCGTGCCGCGCCCGCGCCACACCGCCACGGCGCTCCTGGCGGTGCCGGACCCGGCCGCCGCCCTGCGCCTCCTGCGCGCGGCCCAGGACGCGCTGGGCGACACCATCCAGGCCTTCGAGCTGATCGCGGGCGAGTCCCTGGCGCTGGTGGCCGAGCATGCCGGCCTGGCGAGCCCCATCGCCGCCGCGGACTGGACCGTGCTGATGGAGGCGGGTTCGAGCCTGCCCGGCCTGCGCGAGGCGGTGGAGACGCTGCTGGGCGAGGCCCTGGAGCGGGGCGACGCCACCGACGGCGTGCTGGCCGAATCCGGCCCACAGGCAGCCGGCCTCTGGGCCCTGCGCGAGCACATCACCGAGGCCGAGGCCCGGGCCGGCAAGAGCGTCAAGCACGACGTCTCGGTGCCGATCCCGGCGATCCCGGACTTCCTGGCGGCGGCGGGCGCGGCGCTGCGTGCGGGCGCGCCCGGCACCCGGCCGAACATCTTCGGCCACATGGGCGACGGCAACATCCACTACAACGTGCTCATCGGCCCCGAGCACGGCCCGGAGGCCATCAACCGCATCGTCCACGACGCGGTGGCGCGATTCGGGGGCAGCATCTCCGCCGAGCACGGCATCGGGCAGTACCGGGTCAACGAACTCGTCCGCCACCGGCGCCCGGAGGAGATGGCGCTGGCCCGCCGGATCAAGCAGGCCCTCGACCCGCAGGGGCTGCTGAATCCCGGAAAGGTGCTGCGCGCCGCGCATTGAGCGGTTGCAACGTCGCTCCAGACTGTCGAAATTCGAGCCGGCGACCTATCTCCGGTCTCATCGACACGACACGACGGCAGGAAAGACGCTCCCATGGCCTCGCCCGGAGACTGGAAGATTCCCGCATCCGCCCAGCCCAAGGCCGCCGATTACGGCTACGACCTCGAGCAGGCGCTCACCGCCATCGTGGCGCTCTCGACGCGGGTGCCGCCGGAGGCCTTCACCGCCGAGACCCTCGGCACCGAGCGGGCCGGCAACGGCGTCGTCATCGGCGAGGACGGCCTCGTCCTCACCATCGGGTACCTGGTGACGGAGGCCGAGTCCGTCTGGCTCACCACCCATGACGGGCGCTCCGTGCCCGGCCACGTGGTCGGCTTCGACGCGGTGACCGGCTTCGGCCTCGTCCAGGCGCTGGGGGACCTCAGGATCAAGCCGCTGAAGCTCGGGCGCTCCGCACCCGTCAAGATCGGCGACCGGGCGGTGATGGCCGGGGTCGGCGGACGCGCGCGCAGCCTCGCGGTCGAGATCGTCGCCCGCCAGGAATTCGCTGGCTACTGGGAATACGTCCTCGACGAGGCCCTGTTCACCGCGCCCTCGCACCCGCACTGGGGCGGCGCCGCGCTGATCGGGCCGGACGGGTCCCTCCTCGGCATCGGCTCGCTGCAATTGCAGCAGGGCAGCACGGCCGGGCCGAAGACCATCAACATGATCGTGCCGATCGACCTGCTGCCGCCGATCCTCGACGACCTCACCACCCGCGGGCGGGTCGACCGGCCGGTGCGCCCCTGGCTCGGCCTCTACGCCAGCGACGGCGAGGAGGCCGTGGTGGTGATGGGGCTCGCCGACGATGGCCCGGCCGAGGCGGCGGACCTGCGCCCGGGCGACGTCATCGTGGCGGTGGCGGGCGAGCCGGTGGCCGACCTCGCGGGCTTCTTCCGTCAGGTCTGGGCGCTCGGCGAGGCCGGGGTGCGGGTGCCCCTGACGATCCAGCGCGACGGCAAGCCGCTCAAGCTCTCGGTGACCTCCTCCGACCGCGAGCGCTTTTTGGCCTCCCCCCAGCTCCATTGATCCGAGGGTCGGGCGGGTCTATCCCGTGGCGATGACGGACAGCGCGGACTCCTTGCCCATCCATATCGTCGGCGGCGGTCTCGCCGGGTCGGAGGCCGCCTGGCAGATCGCCGAGAGCGGCCACGACGTGGTGCTCCACGAGATGCGCCCGGTGCGGGGCACCGAGGCCCATCACGGCTCCGACTTCGCCGAACTGGTGTGCTCGAACTCGTTCCGCTCGGACGATGCCAACGGCAACGCGGTCGGGCTCCTGCACCAGGAGATGCGGACCCTCGGTTCGCTGATCCTGCGCGCGGCCGACGCGCATCAGGTCCCGGCCGGCGGAGCGCTCGCCGTCGACCGCGAGGGGTTCGCCAGGGCCGTCACCGCCGCGATCGAGGCGCATCCGCGCATCACCATCGTGCGCGAGGAGGTCGAGGGCCTGCCGCCCGAATCCTGGGGCCGCACCATCATCGCCACCGGTCCCCTCACCGCCCCGTCGCTGGCGCAGGGCATCCGCGAACTGACCGGCGCCGAGTCGCTGGCCTTCTTCGACGCGATCGCCCCCATCGTGCACCGCGACTCGATCGACATGGGCAAGGCCTGGTTCCAGTCGCGCTACGACAAGGTCGGGCCCGGCGGCACCGGCGCCGACTACATCAACTGCCCGATGAACCGCGAGCAGTACGACCGGTTCATCCAGGCGCTCGTCGAGGGTGAAAAAATCGGGTTCAAGGAGTGGGAGGCCTCGACCCCCTACTTCGACGGCTGCCTGCCGATCGAGGTCATGGCCGAGCGCGGCCCCGAGACCCTGCGCCACGGCCCGATGAAGCCGGTCGGCCTCACCAACCCGCACGACCCCACCGTGAAGGCCTGCGCCATCGTCCAGCTGCGCCAGGACAACGCGCTCGGCACGCTCTACAACATGGTCGGCTTCCAGACGAAGCTGACCTATTCCGAGCAGGTCCGGGTGTTCCGCACGATTCCCGGCCTCGAGAACGCCGAGTTCGCGCGGCTCGGCGGCCTCCACCGCAACACCTATCTCGACAGCCCCCGCCTCCTCGACGCGACCCTGCGGCTGCGGGCGCGGCCGAGCTTGCGCTTCGCCGGCCAGATCACCGGCTGCGAGGGCTATGTCGAGAGCGCCGCCATCGGGCTGATGGCCGGCCGCTTCGCGGTCGCCGAGGCGCAGGGCCACACCCTCGAACCGCTGCCCGCCACCACGGCACTCGGCGCCCTGATCGGCCACATCACCGGCGGCCACATCGCGGCCGAGGACGTCGGCACCCCGCGCTCGTTCCAGCCGATGAACGTGAATTTCGGCCTGTTCCCACCCCTCGATCACGCCCCGAAGGGCGAAGGCGGCAAGCGCCTGAAGGGGCCGGAGAAGGCGGTGGCCAAGAAGAAGGCGCTGACCGACCGGGCCCGCGCCGACCTGGCGGCCTGGATGGGACAGGGCGCGGCGCGGATCGCGGCCGAGTAGGGTCCCGCTGCGGCGTCCCGAACACGCCGGCCGCATTGAAACCTTTGGAAACCCTTGTGACCCCGCCGGCCCTAGCGCTCGCGAAAAAACATGCCCACCCTGGGATGAACGGCCCAGGGCCGGGCGTATCAGGCAAGGACCTCCGATGGCGAGCCATCCGGATCACGACCAGGGCGGCTCCCGGGCCTCTACCGTCCTGCGGGTGACGAGCGGCAACTTCCTGGAGATGTTCGACTTCTTCGCCTTCGGGTTCTACGCCACCTACATCGCCAAGGCGTTCTTCCCGAGCGAGAGCGACGTCGCCGCGCTGATGCTGACCTTCATGACCTTCGGGGCCGGCTTCCTCATGCGGCCCCTCGGAGCCGTGCTGCTCGGGGCCTATGTCGACCGCGTCGGCCGCCGCAAGGGCCTGATCGTCACCCTGTCGATCATGGCCGCGGGCACCATCCTGATCGCCCTGGTGCCCGATTACGCCAGCATCGGCCTCGCGGCGCCGGTCCTGGTGCTGATCGGCCGCCTGCTCCAGGGCTTCTCCGCCGGTGTCGAACTCGGCGGCGTCTCGGTCTACCTCGCCGAACTGGCGCCGCCCGGCCGCCAGGGCTTCTACGTCGCCTGGCAATCGGGCAGCCAGCAGGTGGCGATCATGGCGGCGGCCGCCATCGGCTACGCCCTCAACCGCCTGTTGATGCCGGCCGAGATGGGCGCCTGGGGCTGGCGCATCCCTTTCCTGATCGGCTGCCTCCTGGTGCCGTTCCTGTTCTACATCCGGCGCTCGCTGCAGGAGACCTCCGCCTTCCGCGCCCGCAAGGTCCACCCGCCGGTGGGCGCGGTGCTGCGGACCCTGGCCCGCAACTGGCGGATCGTCGGGCTCGGGATGCTGATGGTGGCCATGACCACGATCGCGTTCTACGCGATCACGGTCTACACGCCGACTTTCGGCAAGAACGTCCTCCGCCTCTCCGACACCGACAGCCTGATCGTCACCTTCTGCGTCGCGGTCTCGAACCTGTTCTGGCTCCCCGTGATGGGGGCGCTCTCCGACCGGATCGGGCGGCGTCCGATCCTGCTGCTGTTCTCGGGGCTGACCCTCGTCACCGCCTACCCGGCGCTGGCCTGGCTCGTGGCGCATCCGAGCTTCGAGACCATGCTGGCAGTGCTGCTGTGGCTGTCCTTCCTCTATGGCGGCTACAACGGCGCCATGGTGGTGGCGCTCACCGAAATCGTGCCGCCGGAGGTGCGCACGGCCGGGTTCTCCCTGGCCTATTCCCTGGCGACCGCGCTGTTCGGCGGGATGACGCCGCTGATCGCCACCTGGCTCATCGCGGAGACGGGCAACAAGGCGGCGCCCGGCCTGTGGCTCGCCCTCGGCGGCGCCTGCGGACTCCTCGCCACGCTCATCATCTATCGCCGGAGGGCGTCGGATCTGCCGGCCCCGGTCACGTCCGCTCCGCTCGCTTCCGCCCCCGTCACGCCGGCGCGAACGTGAAGATCCGGCGTCCGGGCAATTCGCCCGCATCGCCGGTGTCGCGGAATCCGACCTTGCGCAGGAGACCGGCCGAGGCCGCGTTTTCGGGACGGCACTGGGCGATGATGAAGCGATGGGGGAAGCGCTCCCGCAGCAGGCCCACGGCGGCGGTGACCGCCTCGGTGCCGAGCCCCTGCCCCCGGGCCGCGCCGCCGACCCAGTAGCCGACCTCGGCGGCATGGTCGCCGCGCAGGTGCAGGCCGATCACCGCCGCGAGGGCGCCGTCCGACCGCAGCCGTGCCCCGAGGAAGCAATCCTTGGTCACCTTGGCCGGGCCGATCAGCCGGCGCGCGTCCTGGAGGGTGAAGGGCGTCGGCAGGAAATCGACCACGCCGGTGATGGCCGGGTCGTCGGTCAGCGCCCGCACGGCCTCGGCATCGGACGGCACCAGCGGCGCGAGCCGCAGCCGGGCCGTCTCGACGGGCTTGAGGTTCGCGAGGCTGTAGCGCGAGGCGAGCTTGCGGAAGAACATGCCCCGGATTTGCGCCCGCGCGGCCCGGGACACAAGCGGCATCGCGCGCCGCCGGGTACCCTCACCGAAAAACCTGCCCCGGATCGTCTCCGGGGCAGGCACCGGCATGGAAAAAACCCGCCCGGACATTTCCGGGGCGGGCACCGGCATAAAAAAAACCCGCCCCGGACATTTCCGGGGCGGGCTCTGTCGTCAGGGTGTCGGGCGGGTGACGCCTAGGGGTGGATCACCATCGCGCTGAAGGGATGCACGTAGGCCTGCAGCATCACCAGGCAGCCGACGAGGCAGGCCAGCACGATCGAGTGCCAGAACACGAAGCGCAGGATCTTGCCCTCCTGGCCGAAATAGCCGGTGGCGGTGGAGGCGACGACGATCGACTGGGCGTCGATCATCTTGCCCATCACGCCGCCCGACGAGTTCGCCGAGGCCATGAGGATGCCCGACAGGCCGAGCTGCTCCGAGGTGATCTTCTGCAGGCCGCCGAAGAGCACGTTCGAGGCCGTGTCCGAACCGGTCAGGGCGACGCCGAGCCAGCCGAGCAGCGTGCCGAAGAACGGGTAGAGGATGCCGGTGCCCGCGAAGGCGAGACCCAGGGTGGCGTCGACGCCGGCGTAGCGGGTGAGCACGCCGAGGGCCAGCATCGCCGCGATGGTGATGAGCGAGTAGCGCAGGACCCAGATCGTCTCGAGGTAGGCCGTCACCAGGCGCCAGGGCGAGAAGCGCATGATCAGGCCGGAGATGATCGCGGCGAAGAGCACGCCGGTGCCGGTGTAGGACATGTAGGTGAAGGAGAAGACGGCCGCTTCCGGGTGCGCCTTGGCCACCACCGGCGGCACCTTCATGATGACGTTGTGCAGGCCCGGGACCTCGTACTTCCAGGTGAAGAGCGGGTTGACGATGCCCTTGAACCAGCCGGTGCCCCAGATCGCCACGATCACCGAGAGGATGATCCACGGAACCCAGGCCATCATGATCTCGCGGGAGGTCGCGGTGCGGCCGCCCAGATCGACCTTCGGCAGGTCGCCGGGCACGGCGGCGCCGAGGGAGACCGGACGGCCCCCGTTGACGTAGCCGATCGACGGGTCGTTGCCGCGCAGCGCCGGGGAGGTCCAGATCTCCTTCGGCTGCCAGACCTTGAGGAAGGCCACCAGGGCGGCCATCGAGATGAGGGAGGCGCCGATGTCGACGATCCAGGGGTTCACGTAGTTCGAGATCAGGAACTGGGCCGCCGCGAACGAACCGCCGCAGACCAGAATCGGCGGCCAGATCTTGATCATGCCGCGGAAGCCCGCGAACACCCAGATCAGCCAGAACGGCACGATGATCGAGAAGAACGGCAGCTGCCGGCCAATCATGGCGCCGAGGATGTAGGGATCGTAGCCCGTCACCGAGGCGAGGCCCTGGATGGGCGCGCCGAGGGCGCCGTAGGCCACCGGCGCCGTGTTGGCGATGAGCGAGAGGCCCGACGCCGCCAGCGGCGAGAAGCCGAGGCCGATCAGGATCGCGCCCGTCACCGCCACCGGGGTGCCGAAGCCGCCCGCGCCTTCGAAGAAGGCGCCGAAGGCGAAGGCCACCAGCAGGAGCTGGATGCGCCGGTCCGTGGTGATGCCCGCCACCGATTGCTGCAGGGTCGCGAACCAGCCCTTCTCCACCGTCAGGCGATAGAGGAAGATGACGTTCAGGATGATCCAGCCGATGGGGAACAGGCCGAGCGCCACGCCGTAGGCGGAGGCGCGGGTGGCCAGATCCGCCGGCATGCCGAACAGGAAGACGGCGACACAGAAGGCCAGCACGAGGGAGAGCACGGCGGCGATATGTGCCTGCACCTTGCCGCTCGCGATCATGCCGAGGAGGGCGATGACCGGCAGCGAGGCCGCCAGGGTCGAGAGCCAGGGACTTCCGAACGGATCGTAGACCTGATTCCAGGTGGTCACTGTGTTCACGGGCGCCGTACTCCTCCAGGGCAGCCCGATCTCCCGCCGGGCCTTGCTTCGTTGCTAGCAGAGCAGTTCGGCGGGCTCAACGCGGTTAATCATGTATTCAGAGGGTGTTGCATGCGGATATCAGCGCGCGGCGCGACGGGGCTGACAAATGTTGCCCCGATTTAGGACACCGAGCCGCACATCATCGTGGTGCCCGAGGGGAACATGCCCCTCCGACGACCCGTTCCCGGTCGAGACCCCGAGCGACCGGAACCGGAGATTTAATCTATGTTTATGCGCGTCGACAAGCTACAGGCCGAGCTTCCCGCCCCGAAGCGGAAAGATCCCAACGCGGCTGCGGCCCTACAGGAACTCCTCGGCGGCAAGTATGGTGAGATGTCAACTCTGGGAAATTACATGTTCCAGAGTTTCAATTTCCGCAGCAAATCCAAGCTACGCCCGTTTTATAGCTTGGTTGCCGCCATCACGGCCGAAGAACTTGGCCACGTGGAGCTCGTCAGCAACGGCGTGGCGATGCTCAACAACGGCCCCGACAACGACGGCGACGCCAAGGACGGCGGCGACATCTCGAAGGCGCCCTTCGAAGACATGAAGGATATCCGGCTCGCGGCCGCCTTCCTGTCGAACGGCGGCGGCGTGACCCCGGTCAACAGCAACGGCGCCTCCTGGAACAACGACTTCATCACCACCACGGGCAACGTCGTGGTCGACCTGCTGCACAACTTCCATCTCGAATGCGGCGCCCGCCTGCACAAGCTGCGGGTCTACGAGACCCTGAAGGACCCGACGGGCCGCGAAGTGTGCGGCTACCTTCTGGTGCGCGGCTCGGTCCACGCCCATGCCTACGCCCTGGCGCTGAAGAAGATCACCGGCGTCGAGATCGAGAAGTTCCTGCCGACCCCGAACATCAACCTCGACAAGATCCCCGAGTGCCAGAAGTACCTGCAGGAGGGGTCGCATCGCCGGCTCTACACCTTCAGCCCCGGCGACTACACCGAGATGGCCGGCATCTGGGGCAATGGCGAGATGGCGCTCCCGGGTGATCCGCCGGGCGAGCTCAGCGTCGTCGAGGGCATGCCCGAAGGCGGCAAGATCCACCAGCTCACCGGCGTCCCCTCGGCCTTCACCCCGGACTACGCGCCCGAGGAGATGTTCGAGATCGCCGAGAAGCTGACGAAGAAGGCCCGCTGACGCGGACCTTTCTTCGAAGCCATCCTGGGGCGGTCCCTTCGGGGGCCGCCCTTTGTCATGCGCCGCGGCGGCCGGACAGGAGCCGGCCGGGCCTCCGGGCCTCAGCCGCGCCGGGAGGCGCGCCAGAGCGCCCACAGGCGGCGCCAGCGCGGGATCTCGATCACGGTGTTGAGGGGATCGTAGCCCGGCCGCTCCATGGCGGCGAGGTAGGGCTCGACCAGGGCCACCGGCAGGAAGGCGGGACGCGCCGCGGGCGCGATGGTGGCGCGGGCCGCCTCGTAGGCCTTGAGATGGCTGCGCGCCAGGGCCCGCAGGTCGGCGGCGGCGCGCAGGAGCCCGGGGCCGCCGCGTCCGGTGACGATGTCCTCGCGGGTGACGCCGTAGGTCTTGAGGATGTCCGCCGGCAGGTAGACCTGGCCGGAGCGGGCGTGCCACGGCAGGGCCCGCAGTAGGCCGGTGACCCCGTAGGCCACGCCGGCATGACCGGCGGCGGCGGCCCCGCCGGGCTCGACCCCGTCGCACAGGACGAGGGCGCCGAGCCGGATCAGGGACGAGACGGTCTCGCCGCAATAGCCCTCGAGATCGTTCACCCGGGGCATCGGGTCCTCGTAGAGGTCGAAGACCCGGGCATCGATCAGATCGACGAAGGGCTGGCGCCCGAGCTTGCGCCGCACGATCGCATCGTCGAGGGCCGCGGCGACCGGGTTGGCCTTCACGTCGCCACGCGCCTCGCCCTGGAGGGCATCGCGCCACCATTGCAGGCGGATCTCGCCGGCCATCGGGTTGGAGGCGGCCTCGCGGACCCGCGCGACGGTGAGGCTGAAGGCGATGAGGGCGAAGAGGTGGGGCCGGGCGCTCGCCGGCGCGAAGAGGGTGGCGAAGTAGCGGTCGGGGTCGCCCTCCCGCACCAGGGCCTCGCAATGCTGGAACGCGAAGGCGAGGTTGCCCTCCGCCGTGGCGGCGCGGGTGTCGGACTCGGTCATGTCCCGGCCCCCCTCACGCGACCGCGATCAGGGCGGCGGCGACCTTGCGGTTCTCCGCCATGAGGATGTTGTAGGTGCGCGCCGCCGCGCCGGTCTGCATCACGTCGAGTCCGATGCCACCCTCCTTGAGCCAGCGCCGGAGCGCATCAGGGAAAGGCGCGATGTCGAGCCCGGTTCCGACGAGGAGCAGGTCCACCGCTCCCGCCTCGGCGAGAATCGGCCGCAGGGCATTGCGGTCGATGCCGCGGGGCTCGGTCACGTCCCAGGCCCGGATGCCCGAGGGCGTGACCAGGATCGAGCCGCGATGCGACATCTCGGCGAAGCGGAAGCCGCCATTGCCGTAGGCGTCGATCAGGTGGCGCCCGGGAACGAAGCCGTCGTGCAGGCTGCCGGAGGACGCCATGGCCGCTCCCTACTCCGCCGCCTGGGGCAGGCGCCCGCCGGTGGGGCCGTTCCCGCCGGTCGGACGGGCCTGCGCCTTCACGCCCGAGAGCATCAGGCCGAGATAGATCAGCACCGGCGTCGAGACGAAGATCGCCGAGTAGGTGCAGATCACTACGCCCGCCAGCATCACGATGGCGAAGCCCTTGATCGCCTCGCCGCCGAACAGCACCAGGGCCAGCAGCGACAGGAAGGCCGAGGTCGCGGTCATCACCGTGCGGGACATGGTGGAGTTGATCGAGAGGTTGAGGAGTTCCACCGTCGGAATGGTCTTGTAGCGCCGCATCAGCTCGCGGGTCCGGTCGAACACCACCACGGTCTCGTTGAGCGAGTAGCCCACGATGGTGAGGATCGCGGCGATCGAGGTCATGTTGAACTCGATGCGGGTGATGACGAAGACGCCGAGCGTCAGCACGATGTCGTGCAGCGTGCCCACGATGGCGCCCAGAGCCAGCTCCCGCTCGAAACGGAACCAGAGGTAGAACAGGACGGCCAGCACCGAGAGCACGACGCCGATGGTGCCGGACTGCACGAGCTCGCCCGAGACGCGCGGCCCCACGGTCTCGGTGCGGCGGAACTCGTAATCGGCGTCGAAGGCGGCATGCGCCTTCTGCATCACGGCGGTCTGGCCCTGCTCGCCCGGCTGAAGCGGGAAGCGCACCAGCACCGTGCCCTCGCCGCCGAGTTCCTGCACCTCGGTCTCGCCGAAGCCGAAGCCGTTCGCCGTATGGCGGACGGTGCCGACATCGGCCGTCTTCGACTTCGCCTGCAGCTCCACCAGGGTGCCGCCCTTGAAGTCGATGCCGAAATTCAGCCCCACCGTCAGGAACAGCACCACCGTCGCCACCGACATGAAGGCCGAGAGCGGGAAGGTGAAGCGCCGGAAGCGCATGAAGTCGACGTGCGACTCGTCGGGCCAGAGGCGGAGCAGGCGCATGATCGGTCTTTCGGCGATGAGGTCGAACGGAGGCCCGATGATCGCACACGCTGCCCCGGGCTCGGCGTCATTCCGGGGCGCCGAAGGCGAACCCGGAATCCAGAACCACGGATGGCGCCGGTCCTGCCGCGTCGGTGCGTCTGGATCCCGGGCTCCGCTTCGCGGCCCCGGGATGACGCGGTGACGTGACGACCGTGCGGATCACGCGAAAACCGGATCGACCTCCCTTTGCAAGCAGTGAACGGACGGACAGCGAAGTTCAGAACGGCCAGACTTTTAGAACGGCAGAGCCTTTGGAACGGCAGGACGTCTAGAACGAAAGGACCTCTAGAACGGAAGGGCTTTGGGCCGGGCCATGTTGTACCACAGGGCGATCATCATGCGGGTCAGGGTCACGGCGGTGATGACCGTGGTGAGGATGCCGAGGATGAACACCACGGCGAAGCCCTTCACCGGGCCGGAGCCGAGGAAGAACAGGATCAGAGCGGCGATCGCCATGGTCGAGTTCGAATCGATGATGGTGGCGAAGGCCTTGTCGAAGCCGGCCTGGAGCGCCGAGACGATGGAGCGCCCGGCCCGCACCTCCTCGCGCACGCGCTCGTAGATCAGCACGTTGGAATCCACCGCCGTGCCGATGGTGAGCACGATGCCGGCGATGCCCGGCAGGGTCATGGTCGCCTCCAGCACCGACATCAGGCCGAGGATGAGGCCCACATGGACGATGAGGGCGATGTTGGCGAAGAAGCCGAACACCCCGTAGGTGGCGAACATGAAGACGACCACGAGGGCGCCCGCCACCAGGGTCGCCAGCTTGCCGGCCTGGATCGAGTCGCGGCCGAGGCCGGGGCCGACCACGCGGCGCTCGACCACGGTGAACTTGGCCGGCAGGGCGCCGGCCCGCAGCAGCACCGACAGGTCGTTGGCCTGCTGCACCGTGAAGTTTCCGGTGATCTGGCCGGAGCCGCCGGTGATCGGCGTGTTGATGCGGGGGGCCGAGACCACCTCGTTGTCGAGCACGATCGCCATGCGGCGGCCGACATTCTCGGAGGTCGCCTGGCCGAAGCGCTGGGCGCCTTTCAGGTTGAACTTGAAGCTGACCATCGGCTCCTGGGTCTGATGGTCGAAGGCCGGCTGCGCGTCGATGAGGTCGCCGCCATCGGCCATGATCCGGCGCTCGACCGGGACCCGAGCCCCCTTCTCGTCGCGGGATGGCAGCAGATCGACGTCACCCGAGGGCGAATCGGCCAGCATGCGGAATTCGAGCTTGGCGGTGGAGCCGAGGAGCTTCTCCAGGCGCTCCGGGTTCTGCTCGCCCGGCACCTGGATCAGGATGCGGTCGGCCCCCTGCTGCTGGATCGACGGCTCGGTGGTGCCGGTGGAATCGAGGCGGCGGCGGATGACCTCGATGCCTTGGCTCACGGCGCGGCGGGTGCGCTCGGTGATGCCGGCCTCGGTGAGGGTCATGCGGATCAGGCCATCGGGCTGCTCGGCGATGTCGAGGGTGCGCCCGGCGCCCTGGCCCACGAGGGGGTTGGCGATCGGCTGGGCGAGTTCGCGCAGCTTGGGCAGCAGCTTGGCGCGGGCGGCCGCGTCGGTGACGCGAACCTGGACGCCGCGCGGCAGGAGCTGGATGCCGCCCTCGGCCCGCACGCTCTCCTGCTGGAGGATGCGGCGGACGTCGTCGCGCAGGGCCTTGGCCTGCGAGGCGACGAGTTCGTTCTGGTCGACCTCCAGCAGCAGCTGCGAGCCGCCCTGGAGGTCGAGGCCCAGCACGATGGCGCGCTGGGGCACGATCCAGCTCGGGAACCAGCCCGGCAGCGAGGCCATGAAGCCCTTGCGCTGCTCGGGCGAGAAGAAGCTCGGCACGGCGAGGCTGAGGCCGATCAGGATGACGGCCAGCGTCGTGACGATCTTGGTTCTCGAGAAGCGCAGCATCCGCCGGTACCGTCCTGTGTCCGTGCCTGTGTCCGTGGGTTCAGTGGCGATGCGGGCCGAGGGCGGCGCGCATCGCGGGTCTTGAGCCGTCAGGCGGCCTTGACCGGCGCGCCCTTGACGCGGACTTCGGAGATCATCGCGCGCACGACCTTGACGCGGACGTTGGGGGCGATCTCGACCTCGATCTCCGAGGCCTCGTCGGCGACCTTGGTGACGCGGCCGACGATGCCGCCGGTGGTCACGACGGTGTCGTCGCGGCGCACGTTCTTGACCATGTTCTGATGCTCCTTCACGCGGCGCTGCTGCGGGCGGAGGATCAGGAAGTACATGATGACGAAGATGAGGACGAACGGCACCACCTGCAAGGCGATGTCCGCTCCGCCAGCGGCCGAAACGGCCCCTTGCGCGAAGGCGGGGGTGATCAAGCGGGTGACTCCTCAAGGATAGGGCCGGGTCCGCCAGACCCTCGTCGAGGGGGCGTCCGGGCTTGTCAAAAAGCGCGCGGACTATAGCCAGGGCCTAAGTGAAAGCAACGCCGCCCGGGTGAGGCGAATGGGTCGAGCCCCCGAAAGGGGCCGTCCGCCGCGCGATTTATCGGGTTCATGCCGATGGCCCGGCGCCGTAAAGGACCGGATCTTCCGCGATCTCCGCCCGCTTCCAGCCCGTTCGAGGAGCTTCCATGACCGCCACGCCTCCCGCCGACACGCCTCCCGCCGCCACGCTTCCCGCCGGTGCCGCGACCCTCGCCGCGGTCCTGTCCGTCCTCGAGCGGATCGCCGCCGCTCTAGAGCGCGCCGCCCCCGTTCCCCCTGCCCCCGTCGACCTGACGGCGGCGGATGCCTTCCTGTGGGGGCCGGAGCGTCGGCTGATCCCGGTGCCGCGGGTCAACCGGGTGGCGATCGGGCTCCTCACCGGCATCGACCGGGCCCGCGACACCCTGGTGGAGAACACGAGGCTGTTCGCCGCCGGCCTGCCGGCCAACAACGCGCTGCTGTGGGGCGCGCGCGGCATGGGCAAGTCGTCGCTGGTCAAGGCGGCGCATGCGGCCATCAACGCGGCCCGCGCCGACGGCGCCCTGCCCCTGAAGCTCGTCGAGATCCACCGCGAGGACATCGAGGCGCTGCCCGACCTGATGGCAACCCTCCGGGCCGACGCCCATCGCTGGATCGTCTTCTGCGACGACCTCTCCTTCGACGGCGACGACACCTCGTACAAGTCCCTGAAGACGGCGCTGGACGGCGGCATCGAGGGGCGCCCCGAGAACGTGCTGTTCTACGCCACTTCGAACCGGCGCCACCTGCTGGCCCGGGACATGGTGGAGAACGAGCGCTCCACGGCGATCAACCCCGGCGAGGCGGTGGAGGAGAAGGTCTCGCTGTCCGACCGCTTCGGCCTCTGGCTCGGCTTCCACAAGTGCAGCCAGGACGAGTATCTGGCGATGATCCGTGCCTACGTAGCGCGCCACGGCCTCAAGGCCGAGCCCGACCGGGTACGGGCCGAGGCCCTCGAATGGGCCACCACCCGCGGCTCTCGCTCGGGCCGCACCGCGTTCCAGTTCATCCAGGATCTCGCCGGGCGCCTGGGGCAGCGGCTGGAGGGGTGAGGACCCAGTCTCATCGTCACGCTTGCGCTGCGCCCGCTCAGAGACCGGATCATCGCGCCGCGCGGCCGCAAGTCAGGGCGATTGCACAGGCTGATCGGCTCATCGGAAACCCACGCGCAACACCGCGTCATCCCGGGGCCGCGCAGCGGAGTCCGGGATCCAGAAACACTGGTTTTGCAAGGTCTTGCACTCTCGGCGGCTCTGGATTGCACGCCGTTGGCGCGCGCCTTCGGATCCAGACTCACCTGCGGCGCTCCAGAATGCCAGCGCGCCACTGGGCGTAAGCTCCGTCCGGTCTGCCGCGGATCGTAGATCGAACCTCCGACCGAGCCACACCGTCTTTATCAAGCCGCGTCCATCACGCAGCCATCCGTCCCGTCACGGCACGCGGTGACACAAAAAAGGGGCAGGGAACGCTGTCCCCTGCCCCCTGGGGCGCGGCCCCCATTTCAGGCCGCGCCGAACGTCGGATAACCAATCAATCCTTGAGGTCGGCCGGCACCTTGCCGCCATTCTCTTCCAGCTTCTTGATGACCTGCTTGTGCAGCCAGACGTTCATCGTGGCCGAGTCTTCCTTGTCGCCGGTGTAGTGCAGCTCGTCGGCGAGCTGCTTGCGGGCGGTGAGGCTCGAATCGAGGTCGAGGAGCTTCATCAGGTCGACGATCGAGGTGCGCCAGTTCAGGCTCTGCGAATTCTTCGCCGCCATGCCGTTGAGCACCTGCTCGACGTCGACGGGGCCGCCGGCCGGGGCGCCGGTGCTGGTCGGGGTCGAGGCGGGGGCATCCGAGCCGCCGGCGGAGGGCTGCGCGTTCGCTTCCGACGGCTTGGCCTGGGCATCTCCGCCGCCGAAGGGATGGAGGATCTTGCTGACGATGCTGCCGAGGAGGCTCATAACAGGTGTTCCCTCAATCTCACGTCGGCGGCCGGTGCCGCGACGGGGTGACAACGGGGTGAGTCCGGACGCGTTCCCGTAACGGCACAGATCACCGGGCGACGCGGGGGAATCCGAGGGGCTGCCGACCTTGCCGGGCAGCCCGCTTCCCTTCGATGGTGGGAGATTCATCTTCTCTCCCGAGCATTCCGCGGAGATGAAAACGCCAAACATCCGGGCTGGAACGTCGAGACCAGAGCGGATTCTTGCGCTGCGGCCCCGTGCATGCCACTGCGCGGCATCCTCCTTGCCGACCCCACGCCGCCGCACGCCGTCCCGCCGCGTGCGCGCCCGGGTTCGGCCCGTCCCTGACCGGAACCCCCCGATGCGCCCCACCCGCCGTACCGTGACCCTCGCCGCGACTTTTGCCGCGTCCCTCGCCGCCGGAGCGGGCCTGCTCGCCGCCGGCCCGGCGGCGGCGCAGACCGCCACCCCCGTGCCGGTCCGCATCGGCGTCATCCCGGTGATCGGCGCGGCGCCGGTCTTCGTGGCCAACGGCGAGGGCTGGCTCAAGGAGGCGGGCCTCGCCCCCACCTTCACCACCTTCGAATCCGGCCCGAACATGATCCAGGCCCTGGCCTCCGGCACCATCGACGTCTACGTCGCCGGCGTGGCGCCGCTGGCCGTCGCCCGCACCAAGGGCATCGACGTGCGGGTGGTGGCCGCCACCGCCATCGAGGAGATGGTGTTCGTGGCCGGCCCGAAGCTCGCCCCCTACTTCGCGAACGGCGCCGACAAGGCCGAGGCCTTCGCGCAGTTCCGGGCCAAGGAGGGCAAACCCGCCCGCCTCGCCACGCAGCCGCCGGGCTCGGTGCCCAACACCACCCTGCAGCACTGGCTCTGGCAGGTGGCGAAGGCCGACAAGGCCAATGCCGAGGTGGTGCCGATGGGCATCGACGCGACCCAGCAGGCCATGCTGGCCGGGGCCGTCGACGGCGCCTCGATCCGCGAGCCGGCGCTGACCATCGTGCAGATGCGCAACCCCGCCATCAAGCTGATCGCCACCGGCGGCGAGATGTTCCCGGACCAGCCGGGCACGGTGGTGGGCGTGTTCGGCGCCTTCGCCGACAAGAACCCGGCCGCGGTGGAGGGCCTGGTGAAGGCCGTGATGCGCGCCACCGAACTCCTGACGCGCGATCCGGCCCGCGCGGCCAAGCCGGTGGAAGCGGCGCTCGGCAAGGGCATCACCGACATCGCCACCATCACCAAGGCGCTGACCTCGCCGGCCGCGAAGTTCACCGCCGACCCGCGCCAGATCATCGCCGCGACCAAGGCGATGCAGGCCTACCAGGTCTCCATCGGCACCCTCGACAAGGACGTACCCCTCGAGGGGCTGTTCGAGCCGAAATACTACGAGGCCGCCACGAAGCGCTGACGCATCCCGTCAGCCCCGGTCCCGGGCGCGCTGCGCCTGGGTGAGCCCGCCATAGCCCCAGGCTTCCGCCGGCACCGCGTCGACCACCACGTAGGTGGCGAGGGGCAGGCCCGCCCCGAGAGTCCCGGCGAGCAGCCGATGCGCCGCCGCGATGAAATCCGCGATCGGCGCCGGGCCGTTGCTGCCGGCCGTGATCGTGGCCACGAGATGGGCCGCGACGGCCACGGGCACGGCCCCGACGCTCCAGGCGCCCGACGCCGTGCCCTCCACCAAGACCGCCGTGAGGTCGGCGCGCTTGCCCAGAACCTCGGCCATCAGGGTCGTGACGCCGGCTTGGAGCGCGGCCACGGCCTCGTCGCGTGGAGGTGGGCCGGCCAGGGTGATGCGGACGAACGGCATGGAGGTCTCCCGGGGCTGTCGCTGCACGGCGGGTCCGTGTTGACGCCCACAGGCTTAGGCGCGCAGAACACGCGCGAAAATCGCGAAGATCCGAACGGATCGTTTGGGAAACCCGAATGGTCGCGCCGACCGCCCTCGACCTCGATGCCCTGCGCAGCTTCGTCACCGGGATCGATCTCGGCAGCTTCGCCAAGGCCGCCGACCGCCTCGCCCGCTCGCCCTCGGCGGTCAGCCTGCAGCTCCGCAAGCTGGAGACCCAGGTCGGCCGGCCGCTGACCCGGAAATCCGGCCGGGGCCTCGCCCTGACCGAGGCCGGCGAAGCCCTCCTGGGTCCGGCCCGGCATCTCCTCGCCCTCAACGACGAGACCCTGGCCCGGCTGCGCGAACCGGCGCTGGCCGGCAGCGTCCGCCTCGGCCTGCCGCAGGATTTCGCCGAGACCTGGCTGCCGGACCTCCTCGGTCCGTTCGCGCGCCAGCATCCCGCGGTGCGGGTCGACGTGCTGGTGGAGGGCAACACCGCCCTGCTGGCGGGATTCCAGGCCGGGCGTCTCGACCTCGTGCTGGCCTGGGACGGCGTCGTCGCGGATTCCGGGGCTTCGACGGCGGCGCTCTGGCCGGGTCCGGCCCCCCTCGCCCGGCGCGATCTGCCGATGGCCTGGATCGGCCCGCGCGACGGCTTCGTGCGCGATCCCGGCACGCCCCTGCCCCTGGTCGCCTTCGCGGCGCCGTGCCTGTTTCGCCAGGCGGGTCTGCGGGCCCTCGACGGGGCCGCGATCCCGTGGCGGGTCGCCTTCACCTCGCCGAGCCTGAGCGGCCTCTGGGCCGCGGTGGGGGCCGGTCTCGGCATCGCCCTGCGGGTGCCGCACGGCCTGCCGCCGGGATTGCGGGCCCTGGAACCGGACGCGGCGAACCTGCCGGCGCTGCCCCGGATCGGTCTCGCCCTGCGGGTCTCGACCGCGCGCCGCTCCCCGGCGCTGGACCGCTTGGCAGAGCTGCTGCGCGCCGCGATGGCTCCAAACCTGTTCGGCTAAGCGTCTGTTCGGCCGAGAGGCTGGTCGCCCGAGGGCCTATTCGGCGGCGAACAGGCCCGGCAGGCCGGATTCCTCGGCCGGCGGCGATGCGGCCGGGGCGCCGGATTTGGTCTCGACCGGGGCCTTCGGGTCGCCCGGCGCGGTCTCGCAGGCCAGGGCCGGCAGGGCGACGATGCGGTTGCCGCGGTAATCCATGCGGCACACGATGGTGCCGCGGGTCTCCACATAGGCGAGCAGGCGCCGGGCCCGGCCGGGCGAACGGCTGCCGATCGCCCGGGCCAGGGCCTCGTCGCCGGGGCAGGGCTCGCCGGCCAGCGCCGCGCGGGCCAGCAACAGGAACAGGCCCTGGACCTCGTCCGGCAGGGCGGCCGCGGCGGCCTGCGCCTCCTCCCAGCGCGCGTCCACCGCGCCCGGGGCGTCGTCGTCCGCATCGAACCCAGCGCGGGCGACGCCGAGGCGGCGGCGGAAGGCGGCCAGGCTCATGGCCTCGCCGTCGAGGCCGCGCATACGGCAGCGCACGAGGAAATCCTGGTAGATGACCGCCACCGGCTGGCCGCCGGCATCCGGGTCGGCGGCGATGCCGCGCAGGACCGCGTCGAGCCCGGCGCGGATCTCCTCCTCGCTCATCGGCGCGGGCGCCTCCACCGGCTCGGGGCGGTAGGCGCTGAGTTCGCGCATCAGGTCGGCCGGCGTGGCGCGGGGGGTCGGCGGCGTGCGCGGGGCCGGCGCCCAGCCCTGCGCCGGCTCGTCGGGCGAACGGGTGAGGATCAGGGCGCGGAGGTCCGCATCGGCCGGGGCGGGCAGCGGCACCAGCTTGGGCGAGCCGGAGCGCGCCGAGGTCGTCACCGGACCGATGCGGAGCGCCAGGGGCCGCCGGCTCAGGGCCGGCCCCAGAGCCACGAACTCGCCGCGGGACAGATCGCGAAACCGCTCGGCGCCGCGCCGGTCGAGGCCGAGGAGGTCGGCGGCGCGGGCCATGTCGATGTCGAGGAAGGTGCGGCCCATCAGGAAGTTGGTGGCCTCGGCCGCCACGTTCTTGGCGAGCTTGGCGAGGCGCTGGGTCGCGATGATGCCGGCCAAGCCCCGCTTGCGGCCCCGGCACATCAGGTTGGTCATGGCGCCGAGCGACGCCTTGCGGGCCTCGTCCGAGACGTCGCCGGCCGCGGCGGGCGCGAAGATCTGGGCTTCGTCGACCACGATCAGGGCGGGGTGCCAGTGGGTGCGCTCGGCCTCGAACAACCCGCCCAGGAAGGCGGCCGCCGCGCGCATCTGCGCCTCCATGTCGAGGCTTTCGAGGGTGAGCACCACCGAGACCCGGTGCGCCCGCACCCGCGCGGCGATGGCCTGGAGGTCGGCCTCCCCGTGGGCGCCGTCCACCACCACGTGGCCGTAGGCCTCCGCCAGGGTGACGAAGTCGCCCTCGGGATCGATCACCACCTGCTGCACCGCGCCGGCGCTCTGCTCCAACAGACGCCGCAGCAGGTGCGACTTGCCCGAGCCGGAATTGCCCTGGACCAGGAGACGCGTCGCCAGGAGTTCCTCGAGGTCGAGGCGCGCGGGCTCCGCCCCCGGCCCCATGCTCAGACCCATCTCGATGCCGACCGTCATGCCTGCTCCGGCTCCCGCGCGGGGGCTGTTCCGCCGCGCCTCCTGGCTCTCGCACGAAGGTCTTAACACGCGGGCCAGCCGGCCGGTCCGTCTCGCGAGGCCGGCATCCACAGGCCAGGGGCCGCACCCCGGGCGGGGGCTGAGCCGGCGAATCTTTTCTTGTTCCGTTTTCGTTCCAAAGGCACCAAAAAGGTATTATCTTTAGTCCTAGGATATAGAACCTGTGCTCTTTATCCTAGGTATCTTGACCTATATCACCTGCGCGACGGCGTCGATGGCATTCCGCATGGAACAAACATGGAACGATCGCCGGCACGGAGACCTGCCGTCACGGAGACCTGCCGTCACGGAGACCTGCCGTCACGGAGACCTGCCGTCACGGAGACCTGCCGTCACGGAGACCTGCCGTCACGGAGACCTGCCGTCACGGAGACCTGCCGGGAGGGAGACCTGCCGGGAGGGAGACCTGCCGGGAGGGAGACCTGCCGGGAGGGAGACCTGCCGGGAGGGAGACCTGCCGGGAGGGAGACCTGCCGGGAGGGAGACCTGCCGGGAGGGAGACCTGCCGGCACGACGATCGACAATCGTCACAAGTTCGGCAGGCTTGAGGGAGAGTCGCAGGCCTTCAAAGCCACCCGCGGCAAAGGCAGCCCTTGCCGCTCCGCCGGCCTGTTCCAGTTAATCCCGTCATGAACCCAGTCCTCGTCGTCGCCCTCGTCTGCGCCTCCACCGTCCAGGCCCCGGATTGCTCGCGGGAAACGGCGCTCGACATCATCACGGGCCCCGCCCACACGCTGCAGGAATGCCTGATGCAGGGACCCGTGCTCGCCGCCAATGCGGGGCACGGCAACGACCAGGGCACCTACGTGAAGACGCGGTGCGAACCGCGGCGCTGACGCCGTGCGGAAGGGCGGGACACGCCAGGGATACCGGACACAGCATGGATGACATCGATCCCGAACGCGCGGTGATGATCCGCCTGCGCGCCCGCCTCGCGGTGGTGGAGCGCGCGGCCTGGTTCGGCCTGGTCCAGGCGATGCGGACGCAGCCCGCGGAGACCGAAGCCTATCTCACGGCCGAGCGGGCCAAGTGCGCCGAAGGCTTCGGTCAGCGCGGCTGGGCCGCCGACCTGACGGAGGCCGAGCGCCGCATGCTCGGCGCCGAGGTCGATGCCGGCCTCGCCGGCCTCATCGCGGATGCCAAGGCCGAACTCGGCCAAACCTGATGCCCAAGGCCGAACTCGGCCCCACCTGATGCCCAAGGCGGGGCTCGGCCAGACCTGGTGCCCAAGGCCGGATTCGGCCCGATCCAATGCCAAGACCGGGCCTGAACCGGTCATCCTCCGAACCGGTCGCGCCAGGCCGGCGGTCCGGCGAATCCCGGCGGGGTCGTGGCGCGATGGACGCCGATCGCCACGGCGCGCGCCAAGGTCCGGGCGGCCGCGTCGCCGATGCGGGCGAGGTCGATGACGGGATCGGCGAGCGCCACCCGCCCGGTGGAGACCGCGAAGACGACGTCGCCGTCGAGCGGCGTGTGGATGGGGCGGATCGCCCGGGCGAGACCGTCCTGGGCCATCACGGCGAGGCGGCGGGCCTGGGCCTTGGTGAGGGTCGCGTCGGTGGCCACCACCGCGAGCGTCGTGCTGGCCCCGGCCGACCCCTTGCGCGGGGGCCAGGTGAACGCATCGGCCGGCATCGCGGCGGGACACCCGAGGCCCCCGAACTCGGCGCCGATCTCGTCGGCGCCGGCCCAGAAATGCGGCCCCTCCCCCAGCGTCACCCGGCCGAAGGCGTTCACCGCCACCAGCGCCCCGACCCGGACGGGCCAATCAGCAGAATCGAGGCCCGTGGGATCGAGGCCGGCGACCTCGGCCGAGGCGGAGCCGATCCCGCCCTTCAGGTTGGCGGTGGCCGCCCCGGTCCCGGCCCCGACCGAACCGAGGGCGAAATCCCGCGTCGCCGCCACCGCCGCCGCATGGCCGAGTTCGCGATAGGGCGCGTACCGGCCCCAGGCCTTGTCGCCGCCATTGAGGAGATCGAACAGGATCGCGGCCGGCACGATCGGCACCCGGGCCGGGCCGATCGCGAAGCCCCGCCCGGTCTCGGCGAGGTGGGCGACGACGCCGGCCGCCGCGTCGAGGCCGAAGGCCGAGCCGCCGGACAGCACCAGGGCGTCGATGCGCGCCACGGTGCGCTCGGGATCGAGAAGGTCGGTCTCGCGGGTGCCGGGACCGCCGCCGCGCACGTCGATTCCGGCCACCACGGGCGCGTCGAACAGGAGCGCGGTGACGCCGCTGGCGAGCCGCAGATCGGTGGCGTGGCCGACCCGGAGGCCGGCGATGTCGGTGATGCGGTTGGTCAGCATGGCGCCTCCCCGCGGGTCGCTCGGCGCGGGCTCCGATCGGAGAGCCCGCAGGATTCAGGACCGCGCGTCGCCGGGCTCTACCTGGGCCGACGCCGCCGGTGCGGACCTGAGATAGGCGAACATGTGCGGCACGTAATCGGCCTTGCCGATCGCGATCCCGTGGTTCCGCAGGATGGCGTAAGCCGTGATGACGTGGAAGTAGAATTGCGGCAGCGCCCAGTCGCGCGCGTAGGTTTCGCCCGTCATGTCGAAGGTCGGGCCGCCCGGAAGCTCGATCGCGATCGGCGCCGTTGCCCCCGCGTCGAGCGCGTCGTCGGCCAGATCGTCCAGATGGGACAAGGCCTCGCCGATCCGGCCCCGCGCCTGGGCGAAGGATCCGGGAACGTCGCCGGCCTGACGCCCCTCGGCCGCCACCGCATCGAGCGACGAAGGAATGGGCTGCCCACGCAGGCGGAAGGTCGCTTCCTGCGCCAGGAAGGCGGCGAATCGCAACTGGGCCGCCAGCGGCAGCATATCGGTGGCGAGGCGCGCCGACAGCAGGCTTTCGGCCCGGGTCGGCGCCTGCCGTTCGACCGTGTCCAGCAGCCCGGCGAGGGTCGCCAGCATGTTTCGATAGGTCGGCACGAGAAGCGCGGTCAGCGACATGGCGGTCTCCGGAATCGGCCGTGCGTCAATCCTATGCGAAACCACAGGGCGGATCGAGCGGTGACACGACGGCGTCCGGGGTCCGCTCACCCGGACGGTCCTCAGGCGCTCCGCGCCTGCCGGGCGGCACGGGTGGCATCGGCCGCGTAGATCGCCAGCGCCAGCCAGATCAGCCCGAACAGCACCATGCGGTGCGGCTCCAGCCGCTCGCCGTACACGAGGGTGCTGAGGACGAGGAGGCAGGAGGGGGCGAGGTACTGCATCAGCCCGAGGGTCGCCAGGGTGAGCCGCTCGGCGGCGGCCGCGAACCAGATCAGCGGCAGGGCCGTGGTGGCTCCCGTGAGCAGGATGAGCCCGGCCCGGACGGGGTCGCCCTGGATCACCGGCGGCGCGAAGATCGCGAGATAGACCAGCGCCACCGGCAGGAGCAGCAGCGTCTCGGCGGCGAAGCCCACCATGGCGTCGACGCCGACGACCTTGCGGGCGAGCCCGTAGAGCGAGAAGCTGCCGGCCAGCGCCAGGGAAACCCAGGGCAGGCTGCCCGCCAGGACGACGGCCAGCAGCACGGCGCCGGCGGCCAGCGCCACGGCCGCGGCCTGGACCGGGCGCAGGCGCTCGCCGAGCACCACGGCGCCCAGAGCCACGCTCACCAGCGGGTTGATGAAGTAGCCGAGGCTGGCATCGAGCATGTGCCCGGATTGCACGGCCCGGAGATAGAGGAGCCAGTTCACGCCGATCAGCCCGGCCGACAGGACCAGGAGCCCGTGCCGGCGCACCAGGGGGAAGGGAGAGCGGATGCGGCGGCGGAGCGCCACCAGCAGGCCGGCGACGAGGAGGCTCGACCAGACGATGCGGTGGGCCAGGATGCTCGGGGCCGGCACGGCGTCGAGCAGGCGGAAATGCACCGGGACCACCAGGCCCCAGCTGAGATAGGCGCCGAGCGCGTAGATCAGACCCAAAGGCCGCCTCCCCTCGCGGGCCCGTCGGCCCGCCACGGCCCGGAAGGGGACCGGGTGGGGCTTATAGCAAGCCCGTCAGCCCGCTTCGCACGGCCGCGCCGGTGCGGGACGGCGCAGGGTGCGCGAGCGCACTCAGCGGCTACGCGCCAGCGTGACGGTGGGGTCGCCGCGCATGAGGGCGTTCAGGCGCTCGGTGTCGAAGCCCTCGGCGGCCTTCCTGGCCGGCTTCGCGGGCGCCACGGAGGCGACCTTGGCCACGGGCTTGGCCGGGGGCCGGCCTGCCGCCTCGCGGGCGGCCGTCTCGCGTGTGGTGGTCTCGCGGGCGGTGGAGGCCCGGGGCACCGGCGGACGGGTCACCGTCGCGCGGGCGACCGGGTCGCGCCCGAGGATGTCGCGGATCGACGGGCCGGTCTCCACCGGCAGCGATCCCGTCATGCTTGGCTCGGGCAGGCTGAGGCGGGTGAGCGCCGCCACCGGGGCGGTGGCGCGGACGGGCGCCGGATGGTCGAGCCGGTCGACGCAGGCGAAGGCGATGACCAGGGCGCTGCCGCCGAAGATGCTGCCGACGACGATGTTCCGCAGGATACGCAAGCGACGAGCTTCCCGAATACGCGAGTGCGAGACAGGATTTAGCGGGTCTGCGTTAACGAACCGGAGCACACGTCTTCGCGAAAACTTCCTGCGCCGGCACAACTCCCGTGCCGCGCTGGCGCGGCCTTCCAACCAAAGAGGTTTCGCGCTGGCGCGGCCTTCCAACCAAAACGGTTTCGCGCTGGCGCGGCCTTCCAGCCAAAAAGGTCGCGCGCAGGCGCGGCCCTGACCACCCCTCAGAGAAGACGCGCGAGAAAATCCCGGGTGCGGGGATGCTCGGGCCGGTCGAAGAACGCGTCCGGCGGCGCGACCTCGACGATCTGGCCCTCGTCCATGAACACCACCCGGTCGGCGACGCGGCGGGCGAAACCCATCTCGTGGGTGACGCAGAGCAGGGTCATGCCGCGGGCCGCCAGGTCCGTCATGGTGTCGAGCACCTCCTGCACCATCTCGGGATCGAGGGCCGAGGTCGGCTCGTCGAACAGCATCACCGCCGGGTCGAGGCAGAGGGCGCGGGCGATGGCGACCCGCTGCTGCTGCCCGCCGGAGAGCTGGCCGGGATGGCGCGGCGCCAGATCCGCGATGGCGAGACGCTCGAGTTCCGCGCGCGCCCGGGCCTCGGCCGCCCGGCGCCCGATCCCGCGCCCGTGGATCGGCGCCAGGGTGCAGTTCTCCAACACGGTGAGGTGCGCGAACAGGTTGAAGTGCTGGAACACCATGCCGACGGCGCGCCGCACCGCCGGAATGCGGGCCGGGGTGAGATCCTGGCCGGCGACCCGGAGGGTGCCGCCCTGATAGGATTCGAGGCCGTTGACGCAGCGGATCAGGGTCGACTTGCCCGAGCCCGAGGGGCCGCAAATGACGATTTTTTCCGATTCGGCGACCGTGAGGGAGACGTCGCGCAGCACGTGGGTGGCGCCGAACCACTTGTTCACGCCGCGGAACTCGAGTGCGGGCGGGGCTGGATCGGCGGGCGTCATGCCCGGCCCCGCTCGCCGGCGGCCAGCCGCCGCTCGATGAAGGCGGCATAGCGCGCCATCGAAAAGCAGACCGCGAGGTAGAACAGGGCCGCGAAGGCGTAGGCCGTGGCGGGAATGGTCGGGGCCGACCAGCGCGGATCGGCGCGCGCCGCCTCCAGCACCCGGATGAAGTCGGCGATGCCCACGATCGAGACCAGGGTGGTGTCCTTGAACAGGCCGATCAGCGTGTTGACGATGCCGGGCACCACCACCTTGAGGGCCTGGGGCAGGATGACGAGGCGCAGGGTCTGCGCCCGCGTCAGTCCCAGTGCCAGGGCCGCCCGCCCCTGTCCCTCGGGTATCGCCTGCAGGCCGCCGCGCACCACCTCGGCCATGTAGGCGGAGGCGAACAGCGCGATGCCGATGAGCGGGCGGACCAGCCGGTCCACGGTGAGGTCGCCGGGCAGGAACAGCGGCAGCATCACGTTGGCCATGAACAGCACGGTGATCAGCGGCACCCCGCGCCAGAACTCGATGAAGCCGATGCAGCCATAGCGCAGCACCGGCAGCGCGGAGCGCCGCCCCAGCGCCAACAGGATGCCGAGCGGCAGCGCGGCGACGATGCCGACCAGCGAGACCACCAGGGTCACCAGCATGCCGCCCCACAGGCTGGTGGCGATCGGGGCGAGGCTGAGGAATTCGGCGCCCGAGAGCAGCCAGAACGACAGGATCGGGCCGACCAGGAAGACGAAGACGGCGCCGAGGCCGCGCTTGGGCGCATCGAGCCACAGCATCCAGACCGCACTGAAGGCCACGAGCCCGAAGAACAGGTCCGGGCGCCAGCGCTCCGCCGCCGGGTAGGAGCCGTAGACGAGGTAGTTGATCTTGTTGCCGATGAAGGCCCAGCAGGCGCCGACCGGGTGCCCGGCGATTTCCGGCCGGCAGGCCTCGCCCGAGGTCCCGCTCC
Organism: Methylobacterium sp. Ger2507; assembly: GCF_055231875.1. Taxonomy (NCBI): domain Bacteria; kingdom Pseudomonadati; phylum Pseudomonadota; class Alphaproteobacteria; order Hyphomicrobiales; family Methylobacteriaceae; genus Methylobacterium; species Methylobacterium sp. Ger2507. The sequence continues at coordinate 3,493,951 of NZ_JBUYVC010000001.1, read as the reverse complement.
AGACCGCGTCGGTGACGAGGAAGCGGATCACGGGCGGCAGCAGGAGCGCCAGCCCGGCCAGGATCACCAGCGTGGTCAGCGTGTTGCCCCACCCTTCGAACAGGTTCTGCCGCAGCCAGCCGAGGGGGCTGCCGGTCCGGCGCGGCGGCGGAGCCGGGGGCAGCAGGGTCTCGCGGATCACCGTCATCGCGTCACCGGTTTCCATCGGCTCACCGGTTTCATCGCGTCACCGGGGCCGCACGGCGGTTATAGGCGTTCATCAGGCCGGCGAGGCCGAGGCTCAGGGTCAGGTAGACCGCCATGGTGATGGTCACGACCTCCACCGCCTGGTTGGTCTGGTTGAGCACCGTGCCCATGAAGACGTGGACGAGGTCGGGATAGCCGATCAGCACCGCCAGCGACGAGTTCTTCGTGATGTTGAGATACTGGCTGGTGAGCGGCGGCACGATCACCCGCATGGCCTGCGGGATGGTGACGAGCGCCAGGGCCTTGGCCCGGCTCAGGCCGAGGGCCGCCGCCGCCTCCCCCTGTCCGCGATCCACGCTGTTGAGGCCGGCGCGCACGATCTCGGCGATGAAGGCCGCCGTGTAGGTGGAGAGCCCGAGGAGCAGGGCGGCGAATTCCGGCAGCACCCCGAGCCCGCCGTCCGGCCCGTAGGGACCGGGCGCCGGCCACGCGACCGGCACGGGATGACCGGAGAGGCCGAGACCGATCCAGGCCAGGGCCGGCAGGCCGAGCACCAGGGCGAGGCCCGGCCCCGCGACCGGACCGGCTTCGGCCCCGGCCGCGACGCGCCGGTTGGCGCGCCGGGTCCAGGCGACCGCCGCGCCGATCCCCGCCACGAAGGTCAGGGGCACCAGCGAGGCAAACCCGGAAAACTCAGGCCGTGGCAGGACCAGCCCGCGCTGGCTCAGATACGCCCCGCCCCAGGTCGCCGGGTCGCGCGCTTCGGGCAGGGCCACCCGCACGGCCACGTACCAGACGAGGAGCTGCAGCAGCAGCGGCAGGTTGCGCAGGGTCTCGACGTAGATCGCCGCGAGCGTCCGCGCGAGCCAGTTCGGCGAGAGCCGGGCGATGCCGACGGCAAAGCCGATGAGCGTGGCGAGCCCGATGGCGAGGCCCGAGACCAGCAGGGTGTTGAGGAGCCCGACCACGAACGCGTCGCGATAGGTCGAGGTCGCGGCGGCGTAGGAGATCAGCCGCTGGCTGATGTCGAACCCCGCCGGGCGCCCGAGGAAGCCGAACCCGGCGGCGATGCCCTGGCGCGCGAGCTTTTCGGACGCGTTGGTGGCCGCCGCATAGGCCAGCGCCACCAGTGCGAGCACGACGAGAGCCTGGAGCGCGAGGGCGCGGGGGGCCTTACGCATGTGCCGACCTGCGGAGCGCAAAACCCTCCCTCTGCGGGGGAGGGTGGTCGCGGAGCGACCGGGAGAGGGGCTGTGACATGTCCGGTGAGGTCGCCCCCTCTCCCGCCTGCTCCGCAGGCACCCTCTCCCGCAGAGGGAAGAGGGCTTGCGCCCATGGGTCCCGTCTTGCCCCCGCCCTCACCGGATCGGCGGCCCGTAGTGCAGGCCCCCGTTGGTCCACAGCGCGTTCAGCCCGCGCGGGATCTTCAGGGGCGTCGCGTCGCCGAGGTTGCGGGCGAAGACGTCGCCGTAATTGCCCACGTGACGGACGATCCGGTAGGCCCAGTCGGTGGTCAGCCCGAGGCCCTGCCCGTAGGTGCCCTCGACACCGAGGATGCGCTTCACGTCCGGGCTCAGGGTCTCCGTCCGGAGCGCCTCGACATTGGCCTGGCCGATGCCCGCCTCCTCCGCGTCGATCATGGCGTAGTGGGTCCAGGCCACGAGGTCGCGCCAGGCATCGTCGCCCTGGCGCACGCCCGGCGCGAAGGGCTCCTTCGAGATCGCCTCCGCGAGGATGACATGCTCCTCCGGATGCGCGGTCTTCAGGCGCTCGCCGTAGAGGGAGGACTTGTCGGTGGAATAGGCGTCGCAGCGGCCGGATTCGTAGGCGCCGAGCGTCTGCTCGCTGTTGGCGAAGGTGACCACCTGGTAGGTCAGCCCGCGGGTGCGGAACCAGTCGGCGGTGTTCAGCTCCGTGGTGGTGCCCTGCTGCAGGCAGATCGTGGCCCGGTCGAGCTGCTTGACGGCCGTGATGTTGAGGGATTTTCGGACCAGGAATCCCTGGCCGTCGAAGAAGGTGATCACCGGAAAGTTCATCGCGGCGGTGTCGCGCGACAGGGTCCAGGTGGTGTTGCGGGCGAGCACGTCGATCTCGCCCGATTGCAGGGCGGTGAAGCGCGCGGCCGAGGATTGCGGGATGAAGCGCACCTGGTCCGGATCGTCGAAGATCGCGGCGGCGAGCGCCCGGCAGAAATCCACGTCGAGCCCGTGCCAGCGCCCCTGCCCGTCCGGCATGCTGAACCCCGCCACCCCGCCGCTGACCCCGCAGACGAGGTGCCCGCGCGCCTTGACCTGGGCCAGGGTATCGCCTTGCGCGAGCGCCGCAGTCCGGGTCAGCACCGGAGACGCGGCGAGCAGGGCGGCGAGGAGCGGGATCGACAGGGATCGCATGCGCGCATTGCAGGGCATCGCGCGCCGGGGTCAAGCCGGGGACCACGGCGTCGGGTCCAAGACCACGGCGTCGGGTCCAAGACCACGGCGTCGGGTCCAAGACCACGGCGTCGGGTCCAAGACCACGGCGTCGGGTCCAAGACCAAAGGATCGGGCCGCGTGGCTTGTCCGGCCGGCGCGCGCCGGATATCCTTCGCCCATGTCCGTCGAAGTCTTCTATCTCCTGCGAAAGGACGAGCCTGGGGTCGATCTCAGGGAACTCGATGACGTCGTGCTGCTGGCCGACGCGCGGACGGATGACGGAACCCTGATCCAGGCCGGCACGGAGGGCACCGTGGTGGCCGTCTGGCAGGACGGAGCAGCCTACGAGGTCGAGTTCGCCGAGCCCGAAGGCGCCCTCGCGACGGTTCGGGCCACCGGAATCAAGCGGATCGGGCGCCGGGCGGCTTGAGCGGGCCGGCAGCCTCTCCGACGCGGTTCACGATCCGCAACAACAAGCTCGTCGACTACCTGTTGGACCTCTCCCATCCACGGGGCGGCTCGAAGGCACGCTTCTTCCTGACCTTCGGCTTCAGCCGGGACAGACCGATGGAACTGGCCGACGCCCTGGCCGACCACGTCCTCAGGACGGAGGGACGCCCGCAGAATCTGACGGAAAACGGCCCGACCAAGCTCGTCTTCGAAGGGCGGCTTCGCGCGCCGAACGGCCGGGAGCCCTGGGTGCGCTCGGTCTGGCAAGTCGAGGCCGATGGCGTCGCCAGGCTCGTGACGGTCGTTCCCCTGAGGCGCACGGACGAGGAGGCCTGATCCGCCCGCCCGGCTTGACGCCGGCGCGTGCGGCGGGCTTCGGTCGCCGCACGCTCACCCCTCGCCCGCCGGTACCGATGTCGAACACCCCTCCCCGCGACCCCGCCCGCTTCGGGGCGAGCACCCGCCTCGTGCATGCGGGGCGCGATCCCTCCGCCCAGCACGGCTTCGTCAACACGCCGATCTACCGCGGCTCGACGGTGCTGTTCCCGACCTACGACGACCTCCAGCACCGGCGCGGGCGCTACGATTACGGCACCTCGGGCACGCCGACGACGGATTCGCTGACCCAGGCTTGGAGCGAGCTGGCCGGGGCCGCCGGCACGGTGCTGACCCCCTCGGGCCTCGCCGCCCTCACGGTGGCGCTGATGGCGGTGGTCTCGGCCGGCGACCATCTCCTCATCAGCGATTCCGCCTACCGCCCGACCCGCATCTTTTGCGACGGCGTCCTGAAACGCTTCGGGGTGGCGGTGGAATACTACGATCCCCTGATCGGCGCCGGCATCGCCGACCTGATGCGCGACACCACCAAGGCGGTGCTGGTCGAAGCCCCGGGCTCGCAGAGCTTCGAGATGCAGGACGTGCCGGCCATCGCCGAGATCGTGCACGCGCGCGGGGCGGCCGTGATCATGGACAACACCTGGGCGACGCCGCTGCTGTTCCCGCCCCATGCGCGCGGCGTCGACATCGCGGTCGAGGCCGGGACCAAGTACCTCTCCGGCGGCTCGGACCTGCTCCTCGGCCTGACCTCGGCCAACGCCCAATACTGGCCGGCCCTGCACCGGACCTTCGAGCATTTCGCCATGTGCCCCGGCCCGGAGGACGTGTTCCTGGCCCTGCGCGGCCTGCGCACCATGGCGCTGCGCCTGCGCGAGCACGGCGCCCAGGGGCTCGCCATGGCGCAGTGGCTCCAGGCCCGGCCGGAGGTGGCCCGCGTGCTCCATCCCGCGCTCCCCGACGATCCCGGCCACGCCCTCTGGAAGCGCGACTTCGCCGGCGCCTCGGGCCTGTTCGGCGTCATCCTGAAGCCCGCCCCGGAGCGAGCCGTGGCGGCCATGCTCGACGGCCTCGAACTGTTCGGGATGGGCTTCTCCTGGGGCGGCTTCGAGAGCCTCGTCATCCCGTTCGACTGCAAGACCTATCGGACCGCCACCCGGTGGAACCCCGGCGGCCCGGGCCTGCGCTTCCACATCGGCCTGGAAGACCTTGCGGACCTGCAGGCGGATCTCGACGCGGGGTTTGCGCGGTTGCGCGCCGCGCTGTGAATTTTTGCTCGACGAGCGCTGCCGGACCGGTGAACCCGCAATTCCACCGGGCCGTCGCGAATTTTCTCCGGTCGGGCGCCGGCGGCCCCACCGCCAGACCACCAAAAAACATCGACAATATTCCTACTCCGTGGTTCAGTGCGGGCACTCACCTCCCACACGGGAGGCCCTCCGGCGGACCGGGTCGGGGGGCTCGGGGGGAGGAGACGGCGCCCCGCGTCGATGGCCCGGTTTCGCCATCGCCCCGGGCTGCATCGGCGACGCAAGGCGTCTCGGACGGGTAGGCCGCAAGGCTGGACCCGGTCCCCTGGGACGCAACGAGAGATCGGACGGTCCGCCCACTACGAGGCGGGCTCGGAGCCTCGGGCTCTGATCAGACGGCCGCCGGACGCCGCCGCCCGCCAGGGCGTCGGAGCCCGGAGGGGGGCTGCCATGAGCCGGGTCGCCGATGCCGAGAAGACGCCGTGACGAAAAGGGTCGGCCCCGCGAGGGGCCGGGCCGAGGGACGCCGGGGGACCGGCCTATGATTCCAACAACGTGGTTTCGCGGCGTCCCGCGTCTCCCGTTTCGTGTCCTGGCCATCCCCCGCGCCGGAACCGGCGGCGGGGCCGTTCCCGCACGCCCGTGCAGGCGTGGCGGATTTTCACGGCGCCAGCCAGCATCCGCGCCAGTTCCCCGCCCGCTCCCAGGCCGCCCGGCGGTGGCCGCGCCGGTCGAGGTAGAGGAATTCGAGGCGGGCCACCCGCACCACCACGGCGCAGAAGTTCGGGCGGCCGAGGGTCAGCGCCGTCTCGGCATCCGGCAGGGTGTAGGCGTTGCCGCGGGGCAGCACCGCCCCGGGGGCGGGATCGGCGCCGTAGCAGATCCGGCTCATGGCCATCGCGCCGGCCCAGGCCGCTTCGGCCAGGGCATCGTCGCTGTGGAGCGTCGCCGGGCCGGAGGCGCGGATCTGGATCTTGGCGGCGGAATCGTAGCCGTGCAGGGCCGCATGCCCGGAGGCCGCGATCTCGGACGCCTTGTCGGAGCGGCGGTCGCAGTGGAAGCGCAGGGCTCCGGCCGCCGGATCGGCCTCCCGCAGCACCACGGTGCGGACCTGCGGATGGCCCTGCGCATCGACGGTGGCCAGCGCCGGCATGTGGAAGGCGTTGCGGCGCAAGGCGGGCCCCTCCTCCAGCAGGCGCCAGACCTCCGCCCGTGCCGCGTCCAGGTCGTCGTGGAAGAGCGGCAGCGGGTCCATGGTCACAGCGCTGCCCGGGCGGCGCGGCGCTCGCGCAGGATCAGGAAGACGTTGCGGAGATAGATGAAGGTCGAGAGGGCCTGGCCGAAGATGATCACCGGCTCGCGCCGCACCAGGCCGTAGACCAGGGTCATCAGGCCGCCCGCGATGGAGAGGAACCAGAAGGCCAGCGGCATCACGCTTCGGCCGGCCCGCTCGGAGGCGAGCCACTGCACCACGAAGCGGGCGCCGAACACCGCCTGGGCCAGGATGCCGAAGACCAGCCAGGCATCGAAGCGGGTGACGAAGACGTCGTAGACGTAGCCGCGCAGATCCTCGGCGAGCTGGATCAGCATGGCTCAGGCTCCCGTCACGTCCGTGACCCGGGGCGTCACGCGCTTGCGCCGGATCAGCCACCACACCCCGGCGAGATCGAGGAGGCCGACCCAGAGCCGGTCGAACAGGCCGTATTTCGAGGTGCCGGTGAAGCGCGGCCGGTCGACCACGTCGCGATGGACCACGCCGAAGCCCTCGCGGGCAACGAGGGCCGGCATGAAGCGGTGCTGCCCGTCGAAGAAGGGCAGCGTGCGGTAGACGTCGCGGCGCACGAGCTTGTAACCGCAGCCGGTGTCGCGGGTGGAATCCCGGAGGATGCGGACCCGGACCCCGTTGGCGATGCGCGACTGGATCGTCTTCAGGCGTCCGTCCTTGCGCCCGATGCGCTGGCCCTGGGCGAGGCCGACCCCCGCACCGCCCGCCTCGATGGCGTCGAGCAGGGGCGCGAGGAAGGCCGGGTCGTTCTGGCCGTCGCCGTCCATCAGGGCGCAGACCGGGGCGCGGGCCACGGCGATTCCGCTGCGGATGCCGGCGGCCTTGCCGGCGGTGCGGTCGTGGGCGAGCACCCGCAGCCAGGGCCGCCCGGCCCGGGCCGCCTTCAGGGCCTCGGCGGTGCCGTCGGTGGAGCCGTCGTCGACGTAGATCACCTCGAAGGGCGCCAGCGGGGCGCAGGCGGTCTCGAGTTCGGCGACGAGGCTCGCGATGTTGCCGGCCTCGTTCTTCACCGGGATGATCACGGAGAGGCGCATGGGTGTTCGATCCAAGGATGTCTCGGGCGTCGTGTCTAGGGCGTCACGGCATAGGCCGAAAGATCGACCCGGCGCCCGCCATTGATGTTGAAGCCCGAGACCGCGCCGACCCGGTTCGGCACCAGCCCGGCGGCCCGGGCGGCGTCATCGAACGCGGCCGCGAACCGGCCCTCGACGTAGACGAGGCGGCAGGCTCCGGTATCCGGCGCACCCTCGCCCTTCAGGAAGGCCGCGGCCTCGGTACCGGTCCCCAGCATGGCGAGGTCGGTGCCGATCAGGAAGACGAAGCTCGGTTCGCGGTAGCCGAGGCTGGCGACGCGCGGATGCGGACAGGGCAGGCGATCGCGGATCGCGGCGAGGCGCGGCGAGACCTTGAGGGCGGCCATCACCGGCTGGGTCAGGCCGAACACGGCGGGCGAGAGCAGCATCGAGGCCAGGATGCCGAGGACCAGCGCGCGCTCGGGCAGCCCCCGGGAGAAGGCGTGCCAGGCCAGGGCCGCCACCGCGCTGGCGCCGAGCAGCAGCGGCAGCCCGGCCCAGGGCAGAGTCCGGTCGTAGGCGAAGGCGAAGGCCGAGAGCCCGAGGGTGAGTCCGACGGGAATCAGCACCACGAGCCCGGCGGTGAGGCGCGCGCCCCGGCGCTCGGGGTGCAGCGCGCCGGCGGCGAGCGCCCGCACGGTGAGGATGGCGATGGCCGGCATCAGCGGCAGCACGTAATGGGGCAGCTTAGTCGGCACGATCTCGAACAGGATCCAGGTCGGCACGATCCAGGCGAGCAGGAAGGCGATGGCGGGCTCGCGCCGGTAGCCCCAGGCAAAGGGCGCACTGAGCGCCGCGAAGGCCGCCCCCGGCCAGAACGTGCCGAAGAACGCCACGAGGTAGGCGCCGGGCGGGGCGAAGTGCTTCTCCGAGCCGCCCTGGACCTTGCTCAGCATGTCGTGGCCGACCGCCTCCCCGTAGAAGGCGCCGCCGCTCTTCCAGGTGATGGCGGCGAACCAGGGCGCCACGATCAGCAGGGTGAGGGGCAGGCCGAGGCCGGGCCGCAGGGCGCCGAGCCAGCGGCCGGAGCCCGACCGGACGGAGAGGATCAGGGCCGGCAGTCCGCAGAACAGCGGCACCATCGGCCCCTTGATCAGGATGCCGAGGGCGAGGCCGAGCCAGAAGGTCAGCACCGTGGCGGTGTCGAGGGGGCCGGACGCGCGGTCGCGCCGGAGCCAGGCGCAAGCGAGACCGCCGAAGCTCGCCACCGCGCAGGCACAGAGGAGCGCATCGGTCTTGGCGAGGCGCGCCTCGGCCGAGAGCACGACGCAGGCCCCGAACAGGGCTGCGGCGAGAAAGGCCCCCCGCCGGGGCAGGAAGACCAGGGCCGACCAGTAGGTGAGGAGCACCGCCCCGATGGCGCCGAGCAGCGACGGGATGCGGTAGAGGCCGATGGTGGTGCGGGCGTCCGGCACGCCGAGCGCTTCGGCGGCGCCGACGACGGCCGCCTGCGCCCAGTAGATGCCCACCGGCTTCTTGTGCCGGGCCTCCGCCTGGAAGCGGATGTCGACGAGGTCGCCGGTCTCGAGCATCTGCTTCGACGCCTGGGCGAAGCGCGGCTCGTCGCGGTCCATGGGCTGGAGCGAGGCGAGGCCCGGCAGGAAGCAGACGAGGCAGAGGGCGATCAGGAGGGCGCAGGCCCAGGCATGGCTCCGGGTCGCAGCGGCCAGGAGGGTGTCCGGGAACGCGACGGCGTGGCCGCGGGCCGGGGGAGGCACGGTGGCGCGCTCGGTCATGCGGAAGGATGGGCCGTCAGGGGGGACATACGCGGCTCCGGACCGGCGCTCGGCCCGTGGTTCCGGTCGATGCCGCGACGGCCGGCGGTGTCGATGATGCGGCCGGGAATGTCAAATCTCAGGCGCCCCGGGCCGGCCGTCCGGCGTCCCCTCCCCATCGTCGCGGAACCGCTGCCGGTAGGAGGCGGGCGCCACCGCCACGTGGCGCAGGAAGCTGCGCCGCAAGGTCTCCTCCGAGCCGAAGCCGCAGCGCTCCGCGACGCGCTTCAGCGGGAGCGCGGTCTCGGCCAGGAGCCGCCGGGCCGCCTCGACGCGCTGGCGCTCAAGGGCGCGGGCGGGGGTCAGCCCCGTGGCCGCGCGATAATGGCGGGCAAAGCCGCGCGGGCTCATGCCGGCCGCCTCGGCCAGTCGCGGGACGGTCAGGTCCTCGGACAGGTGGTCGGCGATCCAGGCGTGGAGCCCCTCGAAGCGCGTGCCACCGGATTGCAGCGCCAGGACGGTGCTGAACTGGGACTGGCCGCCCGGGCGCTTGAGGAAGACCACGAGGTGCCGGGCGACCGCCAACGCCGCATCCCGGCCGAGATCCGCCTCCACCAGGGCGAGCGCCAGGTCGATGCCCGCCGTCACCCCGGCGGAGGTCCAGACCGCGCCGTCCCGGATGAAGATGGGGTCGGGCTCGACCCGGGCCTCCGGATGGCGCCGCGCCAGTTCGGCGCAACGGGTCCAGTGGGTCACGGCCCGACGCCCGTCGAGGAGGCCGGCCGCCCCGAGCAGGAAGGCGCCGGTGCAGACCGAGGCCACCCGCCGGGCCCGAGGCACCCGGGCGGCGACCCAGGCGGGCAGGCCCCCCGCGACCGCCCCGGCGACGCCGCGCCCGCCCGCCACCACGAGGGTGTCGACGGGCTGGTCCGCGGACGGAAGCGGCTCCATCGCGAGGCCGAGACCGGCGGAGCTGCGGAGCTGGCCGCCGCCCGCCGCGACCACGTGCAGAGCGTAGGGCGCGGGGCCAGGGCCTGCGAGGTCGTTCGCCGTGGCGAAGACCTGGAGCGGCCCTGCCACGTCGAGGAGCTGGACATCCCGGAAAGCCAGGATCTCGACGCGGCGGGGACCATCCGCGCTGCGCCCTGGCAGAAAACGAGGAGTTTTGGTCATTTCGGCCGGAGCCTGGCCGAGTAGGGTCGTCCTGTCCAGACACCCGGAGTTCTGCCGCGATGCCCCTCGAAATCGGCCTCCTCACCTTCCCGAACGTCCAGCAGCTCGACCTCACCGCGCCCTACGAGGTGTTCGTCGGGATTCCGGACGCCCGGGTTCGCCTCGTGGCCACCGGCCCGGGGCCTGTCACCAGCTCCACCGGTCTCGTGCTCACCCCGACGCACACGGTCGACGATTGCCCCCAGCTCGACGTGCTCTGCATCCCGGGCGGGATCGGGGTGAATGCGCTGATGCAGGATGCGGCACTCCTCGCCTTCGTGCGGGCGCAGGCGGCGCGCGCCCGCTACGTCACGTCCGTCTGCACCGGCGCCCTGGTGCTCGGGGCGGCCGGGCTGCTGCGGGGCCGGCGCGCCACCACCCACTGGGCCAGCCTCGACCTCCTGGCGGCCTTCGGGGCGATCCCGGTGGCCGAGCGGGTGGTGCGCGACGGCAACCTCCTCACCGGGGGCGGAGTGACCGCCGGCATCGACTTCGCCCTGACGCTGGCGGCCGAGATCGCCGGCCGACCGGAGGCGGAAACGATCCAGCTCGGCCTCGAATACGCGCCGGCGCCGCCCTTCGCGGCGGGCACGCCCGCCACCGCCAGTCCCGCCGTCCTCGCGGCGACGCGCGCCCGCCTCGCCGCCGGCCGGGCCGAGCGCGAGCGCATCGTGGGGGCGATCAGCGGAGCGCCCGCCATCGTCGCATGGCCGAAACCCAAGCCTTGACGGCAGACGGAGACGGCCTTCGTGGTTCTTAAACGTATTCTGCGCGCCTATCAGGCGGCACCGGCGGCCCTAGAGTGCGGGTCTTTGCCGGCCCTCGAGCGCGGGATTGGACCATGACGACGGGCATCGCCACCGACGCGGGCGCGCCGGCGCGGGCAGATCTCCCCGATGCCCTGCGCATCGGGGCGATGGGCGTGATCCTGCTGATCGTGCTGATCGGGGCCGATCCGTTCCTTGACGGGACGGCAGCCGAGAACGCGGCCTCGCGGGCCGGCGGCAACATCGTCAACCAGGTGCTGTATCTGGCGATGGGCGGACTCGCCGTGGCCGTGCTGGCCTGGCGCGGGCGGGAGGCCCTGCGGCCACTGGCCACCCTGCCGATCCTGGCGACGCTGGGCTGGATCGGCGTCTCCACCGCCCTCTCCATCGAGCCCGCCGTCTCGGCACGGCGCCTGATCTCCCTCGTCATCATGTTCGGCGGGGTGGTGAGCGTGCTGGTGCTCGCCCGCGACGCGCGCCAGTTCGCGCAGGCCCTCGGCGGCAGCGTGCTCCTGGTGCTGGCGCTCTGCTACCTCGGCCTCGTGCTGGTGCCCGAGCGCGCGATGCACACCGCCCTCGACCTGATCGAGCCCGAACACGCGGGCAGCTGGCGCGGCGTCTTCGCGCACAAGAACGGCGCCGGCGCGGCCATGAGCCTGTTCATCATCATTGGGTTGTTCTGGGCCGCGATGGGCCAGCGCATCCTCGGCACCACCGTGGTGGTTCTGGCGGGCGTGTTTCTCGTCTTCACCAACGCCAAGACCTCGATGGTCATGACCCCGGCGGTGCTCGGTCTGACCTGGGCCTGCACCCGCTCCGCCTCGGGCGCCTGGCGCCGGCTGGTGCTCCTCGGGCCCCTGGCGCTGCTGCTGGTGCTCACGGTGGGCTCGGTGATGGTGCCGGGCGTCGGAGCGCTGGTCGCGAGCCTCGCCGCCGACCCGACCTATACCGGCCGTACCGAGATCTGGAGCTTCGCCCTCGACAACATCGCCAAGAAGCCGCTGACCGGCTTCGGCTACGGGGCCTTCTGGGAAAGCGTGTTCTACGGCGGCGGCGGCGATGCGACCACCTGGGTCAATCGCGCCACCGACGCCCATGACGGCTACCTCAACACCGCCCTGGAGAGCGGCCTGCCCGGCCTCGCCCTCACGGTGTGGTGGATGATTCTGGCGCCGGTCTCGGATCTTCAGGCCCAGCGCCAGGACGGCGCAGGGTCCGCCCTCGACCCGCTGCGGCTTCTGTTCCTGCGGATCTGGCTGTTCGGCCTGATGGTGGGGGTGTTCGAATCGGTGTTCTACCAGGCCACCAACGCGCTGTTCTTCCTGCTCGCCCTCTCGGTCCTCGGCCTGCGCTTCGGGGCCGCCGGACGGGTGGTCGGGAGCCGGCCGCGGTGAGCGGCCCGCGCCCGTCTCAGGCCCATCCGCCGGTGACGCCGCTGCCGGCACTCACCGCCCTGCGCTTCGTGGCCGCCGCCTTCGTGCTGGCCTTCCACTATGCGGGCGCGTTCTTCGCCGACGCCGCGGTGCCAGCCCCGATCCGCCTCGGATATTCCGGCGTGACCTTCTTCTTCCTGCTCTCGGGCTTCATCCTGGCCTACACCTACAGCGCCGTAGACCTCCGCGACCGGGCCGCCCGCGTTCGCTTCCGTTGGGCGCGGGTGGCCCGGGTCATGCCGGTCTACCTGCTGGCCCTCGTACTGGCCCTGCCCTGGTTCGTCAGCTGGGTCGCCAAGTCGGCCCCGCCGCTGCAGGGGCTGATGGCCGCGAGCGCGGTCCTGGCACCGCTCGGTCTCCACGCCTGGGTGCCGGGCGCGGCCTGCGCCCTCGACTGCCCGAGCTGGTCGGTCTCGGTGGAGCTGTTCTTCTACGCGCTGTTTCCCGCCCTGCTGCCCCTGGTGCTCGGCGCGCCGGGCCGCATCGCGCGCCTGACCCTCGGCGCCTGGATCGTCCTGACCGGCGGGGCCGGCCTCGCCTTCGCGCATTACGCCCCCGGCGTGTCGCTGATCGGGCCCGAGTCGGGGGGACCGGGACCGGTGCTGCTGGCCCAGGCGATCAAGTACAATCCCCTGCTGCGCCTGCCGGAATTCGTCGCCGGGCTCCTCCTCTACGTGGCCTGGACCCGCCGGCGCATCCCGACGGCCGCCCTCCTCGGGAGCGCGGCGGTGGCCGCCTTTGGCCTCGTTGCAGCGGCACCCATCCTGCCCGAAGTGCTGCTGCACAACGGGCTGACCGCCCTGGCCTGGGCGCCCCTGATCCTGGCCGGCGCGCAGATCCGCTCCGGCCCCCTGGTGGCGCCCGCCTTCGTGTTCCTGGGCCGGATCTCCTTCGCCCTCTACCTCATCCACGTCCCGGCCTATGCCCTGGTGAACAGCTTCGACCGGATCGCCCTCGGGGGCCGGCTTGCCGCCGCGCCCTGGCTCGGGGCGGGGCTCGCCACCGCGCTTAGCTTCGCGCTCAGCCTCGCCCTGCATCTCGGCCTCGAGGAGCCCGCCCGCCGGCGCATCCTGCGCTGGGCCGCGCGGCCCGGCACCACCAGCCCCGTCGCGGCCCGGTGAACCGCATCCCGTCAGCGAGCGTTCAGCAACCTTCCGGCAGGATGAAGCTCTTCCGGCGTCAGGAAGGTCTGCAGCTTCGGGATAGTCCCGCGGCCTTCGAGAAAGCGGAAGATCAAGAACAGCAAAGGTCACACCAGCAGAAGGTCATGGCGTCATGTCCGTGAAATCGCTGACTCACCCGATTCTCGCTCGTACAATGCTTGCCCGTACGATGCTCGCTGCGGCGCTCGGGCTCGGCGGGACCGTTGGCCTCGCCGCGGTCGCCCAGGCCGCGCCCATCACCCCCGCCCCTGCCGGGACGCTGGCGGGCGCCGCCGTCGAGACCGTCGCCTATGGCTGCGGCCCCGGCTTCATCCCGAACCGGTTCGGCTATTGCCGGCCGATGTACCGCCCCTACGGCTATTATCGTCCGCGTCCGTTCTACGGCCCCCGGCCGTTCTACGGACCGCGCTACGGATATTATCGCCCGCGTCCGCCGTTCGGGCCTTACTTCTAGGATCGGTTCGAGGGGGCCGGGCCGCCCGGCCCACGCATCCCGGCCCACGCGCTTGCCGGTCCCTTCGCTTCGGCCCCCGGCTGTGGCACGGGGAGGGGACGTCTCCGCCCCTTCGCAACCGGGAGTCCCATGCGCGCCACCCTCCTGCTCGTCCTGCTGGCGGGCGTCCTTCCGGGTCCCGCCGCGGCTCAGACGGTGCTGCCGACGATCGACGCGGCCAACACCCGCTACGCGGACCTCGACCGGATCAAAGCCGCCAATGTCGGCCGGCTCCAGGTCGCCTGGACCTACTCCACCGGCATCCTGCGCGGCCACGAGGGTGCGCCCCTGGTGGTCGACGGGGTGATGTACGTGCACACCCCCTTTCCCAACACCGTCACGGCCCTGGACCTCGACCACGAGGGCCGCATTCTCTGGCGCTACGAACCGAAGCAGGACCCGGCGGTCTCGGCCCTGCTGTGCTGCGACACGGTCCACCGGGGCCTCGCCTACGCGGACGGCGCCCTCGTCCTGCAGCAGGCCGACACCACCCTGGTCTCCCTCGATGCGAAGACCGGCCGGGTGAACTGGTCGGTGAAGAACGGCGACCCGGCCCGGGGCGAGACCAACACCGCCGCCGTGCTGCCGGTGAAGGGCAAGATCCTGGTCGGCCTCTCGGGGGGCGAATTCGGGGTCCAGTGCCACGTCACCGCCTACGATGCGAAGTCCGGGGACCGGCTCTGGCGCGCCACCGCCACGGGCACCGACGAACAGATGCGGGTCGACCCCGAACGGACCACGTCGCTCGGCAAGCCCATCGGCCGCGATTCCTCCCTGAAGACCTGGGAAGGCGACCAGTGGAAGACCGGCGGCGGCTGCGCCTGGGGCTGGTTCGCCTATGATGCCGCCCTCGACCTCGTCTATTACGGCACCGGCAATCCCTCGACCTGGAACCCGGCGCAGCGCCCCGGCGACAACCGCTGGGCGACGTCGATCGTGGCGCGGAATCCCGATACCGGCATCGCCCGCTGGCTCTACCAGATGACGCCCCACGACCAGTGGGACTATGACGGCGTCAACGAGATGATCCTGACCGACCAGGCATTCGGCGGCGCCACCCGCCCGCTCCTCACCCATTTCGACCGCAACGGCTTCGGCTACACCCTGGACCGCGCCACCGGCGAACTCCTGGTGGCGCAGAAATTCGACCCCGCGGTGAACTGGGCGACGCAGATCGACCTCGACGCGGCCTCGCCGAGCTACGGGCGCCCGGTGCTCGATCCGCGCCATGCCCCCGAGGCCACCGGCGAGGACGAGACCACCACGGGCATCTGCCCCGGTGCCATCGGGGCCAAGAACCAGCAGCCGGCGGCCTACTCGCCCCGGACGCGGCTGTTCTACGTGCCGACCAACCACATTTGCATGGATTACGAGCCGTTCCGGGTCTCCTACACCCCCGGCCTGCCCTATGTGGGCGCCACCGTGAGTCTGCACCCGGCCCCCGACGATCCCCGCACCGGCACCCTCACCGCCTGGGACGGGGTCGCTGGGGCGATCCGCTGGACCATTCCCGAGCCGTTCTCGGTCTGGTCGGGCGTGCTCGCCACCGCGGGGGATGTGGTGTTCTACGGAACCCTCGAGGGCTATCTTAAGGCCGTCGACGCGCGGGACGGCCGCGAACTCTACCGCTTCAAGACGCCGTCCGGCATCGTCGGCAACGTCACCACCTACCTGCACAAGGGCCGGCAATACGTCGCCGTGCTCTCCGGAATCGGCGGCTGGGCCGGGATCGGACTGGCGGCCGGCCTCACCGACCCGAACGACGGCGCCGGCGCGGTCGGCGGCTACGCCGCGCTGTCGCGCTACACGGCGCTCGGCGGGCAGCTCACCGTGTTCGCCCTGCCGGAGTGATTTTTTTCAGGGGTGTGATGGGATCGCAGAGGCGGTGCGCCGAACCGGAACCTCGCTTCCAGTCCCCGTCATGCCGGATCCGCGCAGCCAAGCCCAGGATCCGGATGACGCAAGGTGCCGGATGTTCACGCCTCCGCCGGCCCAGGATCGAACGCGTCCGGCGCAGCCGGCCGACGGCGTTCCCGCTGATCCAAGGAGCCGGCCGATCGGCACGGAGCCTCGTTCGAAGGCCGCGAAGGCGGCCCCCCCTCGCCCCGTCACCCTGCCCCATGCCGGGGCGCGGCTCAGCCCAGATCCTCGTCCTCTTCGGCCGGGGCATAGACCGCCTCGCCGAGGCGCTTCAGCGGGCCGCCCGGGCCTGCGCGCTTCCACAGACGGGTGTTGAGGGCCGCCACCGGGTCGTGGCCCGGAATCTCGAAGCCGAGGCCGGTGAGGCCCTGCCAGATCTCGCCGGCATGGAGAGGCCGGCCGGCCTCGTGCAGCAGGTTGACGGCCGCCGCGACGAGCGCGCGTCCGTGCCGGCGCGCCGCCACGAGATCGTCGCCGGCGCGTGCGGGCTCGACCGGCCCGGGACCCGAGATCGAGCCCGGCGCCACGTCGTCTCCTGCAGCGAAGTCGTCTCCTGCAACGAAGTCGTCTTCTGCAACGAAGGCCTGCCCTGGCATGGAGGCCGGTTCCGCCGCGGCGGACGAGTGGCCCGGAGCAGCCCAGGCGCCGAGTGGAGGCGCCTGCGGTGCAGCGGCGGGCGCCGGGCCGATCGGCCGCAGGCGCCGGCCGAGTTCGAGGTAGAGCTGGTGGTCGGCGATGGCGCGGTCGAGTTCGTCGCGGCGGCGGCGGAGATCCCCTAGGGCGGCTTCCGCTTCGGCTTCGGATAGAAACATCGGATCCCCTTGGAATATTCCGTGTGTTGCCGCGGCAACTCCGTATTTCAGATCCTATTCCCTATGGCAGGCCGCGTCGCAAGTCCTCTCCTGCCTTATATTCCTTCTATAGAAAGGGAATACGGACTTAGCCCGTCGCTGCGGCTCTGCTTGCCGGCTTGGCGCCGCGCGGCAGCTTCGTCCCGCGCGGCGGGATCAGAAGGGCGCTCGGGTCGGCGGGCTGTAGCAGCATGCCGGTGTCGTCGAGGCGGATCGGCAGCTTCGGAAACACCTCCTGCAGGTGGGCGAGATCCGCCTTGAAGGCCTGCCGGAAGCTGCGGATGCTGGCGTTGTCGGCGCCGAACTGCTTGTGCAGGTTGTCCCAGGTGAGGCGTAAGGGGCGCTGCAGGGCGCGCAGGCGGTAGCCGACCCAGAACAACAGGTCGAGCTTGCGCGCCGAGCCCGAGAAGGCCCGGGCCGCGCGGATGTCCACCGGCAGGGCGTGCTGGATCAGGTTGTCGTAGAAATCCTGGTGGAACTGCACGCTCTTCTGCCAGACAACTCCGTCGGCCCCCTGGGGCAGCCAGAGGTCGAGCTGGCGGAAGGGCGGCACGTTGAGGGTGCTGGCGCTGCCCGCCCCGTCCCAGAGGCCGATCTGCAGGGTGCAGGCGGCCAGCCGCGCGAGCTGCTCCTTGAACTGCCGGATGGTGCCACGTTCGCCGCCGGTGACGGCGAATCCCATCTCCTTCATGAAGCCCGACAGGCTGTCGGCCACCGCGATGGTCGGGCTGCGTTGGCGCACCGCCTCGGTGCAGAGGTGCAGCAGCACGAGGCGGGCCTTGGGGCCGTAGGGCAGGCCCTGGAACTCCATCTCGCCGGTGGCCGGGTTCTTGAGGCGCCCCGCCAGCAGGCTCAGGGAATTCCGTCCGTACTCGCGGAAGAACTCGCGGGCGTCACCGGGGTCGCGATAGGGCAGGCCGCACAGGGCCAGCACCGAGTGGATGTGCTGCAGGTTCTCCGGGCCGGTTGGCTCAGTCTCGATCACCTCCCGGATGGCATCGCGGCGGCGCTGGTCGCGGCCCATGGCCTGGCGTCGCCCGGCCACGGCTCCGCGCGCGGCAACCTCCGCATCCCGGGCCCGCTGCCGGTGCAGGATGGTCTCCGCGATCGTGGCGAACAGGAAGCTGCCGCGCGCCGCCTCGACCTCGGCGAGGAGGTCGGCGTCGCGGATGCCCGCCAATGTGTCCTCGATCCCCAACAGACCCCGCCCCGATCGATCCTGGCCCATGATCCCGACAGTGAGTCCCGGACCGCGATGCGCCGACCATGCCCGATTCCCCGCGGCGGAGTCTCGGCGGCAAGCGCCGCAAGTGGGAATCATCCCGGCTATCCACCGGCCGGAACGGGAAAAATTGCCGTCGATCCGCAGGCCGCATCCGGCGCGCAGACGCTGACGCAGAGTTCGATACGGGACCGGATTCGGCACAATCCCCAGAGTTCACCGGCGGGAGGCCTTATCCACGCCGAACCCGATACGGGTTCACGCAGACTCGGATACGCGCGACCCGGATTCTACCGCCGAATCCGATACGCCGGCACGCAGAGTTCGATACGACCCTGCGCAGAGTTCGATACGCGAACCACCCATAAGCCCTCAGTCCGGCAGGGTTTTTCGGCCCTCCATATAACTCTCAGAAATGACTCTCTGAGAATCTCTTACTGATACCTTTCCTAAGGGTCGAGATGCCCGTTCGGAAGAACGAACACGCGCCCGGCCAAGGTTTTTTCAAGGGAATTTGGGGAAGACAACACCGCTTCTCCCGCCACCATCCCCAGCCTCACGGGTTGGCCCGCAATCCGCTACAGGGGTCGGACCGACACCGATGGGCGGAGAAGACGTGGTGAAGATCGAGGATCTGCTGGCCCTGATGGCGACCTTGCGCGACCCGGAGGTCGGCTGTGCCTGGGACGTGGCCCAGGATTTTGCCAGCATCGCCCCCTACACCGTGGAGGAGGCCTACGAGGTCGTCGACGCCATCGCGCGGGGCGACACGGACGACCTGCGCGACGAACTCGGCGACCTGCTGCTCCAGGTGGTCTTCCACGCCCGCATTGCCGAGGAGACCGGGCTGTTCGCCTTCCCGGACGTGGTTCGGGCGGTGGTGGAGAAGATGGTCCGGCGCCACCCGCACGTGTTCGCGCCGGACGGAACTCTGCTGCCGAAGGGCTCGCCCCGGCGCGACCCAGGGGCGGTGGCGCGGCAATGGGAGGCGATCAAGGCCGAAGAGCGCCGGGCCAAGCCTCCGCAGGAGACGGGCCCGCTCGCCGGCATTCCGTTGCCCCTTCCCGCCCTGACCCGCGCCCACAAGCTCTCCGCCAAGGCGGCGACTTACGGCTTCGACTGGAGCGATCCGGCCCAGGTGGTGCTGAAAGTGCGCGAGGAGATCGACGAGGTCGCCGACGCCATGGTCCACGGCACCCGGGCGGCGGTGGCGGAGGAACTCGGTGACCTGCTGTTCTCGGTCGCCAACCTCGCCCGCCACCTCGGAATAGACCCGGAATATTCCTTGCAAGAAGGGAATACGAAGTTCGCGCGCCGCTTCACCGCCATGGCGGCGATCCTGGAGGCTCAAGGCTCGGGCCTCTCCGACAGCGATCTCGAGGCGATGGAGGCGGCCTGGCGGGCGGTTAAGATGTCAGAGGTCAAGATGTCGGAGACGGGCTGACCGACGGTTGGCGGAACGGCCAGTCGATGACTCTGCCGGCATAGAGCGCCCACCAGACGAAGACCGGTTGAAACGCCAGCCGGGGCCCGTGATACCACCAGCTGTCGGGCAGGCCCGGCACGACGATGCCCTCCAGCGCATGCTTGAGGTTGGCCGGGAAGACGCAGACGGCGTAGAGGGCCAGCCCGATCGCGGCCCAGCGCCGGGTCGGCGGATAGGCGAGGCCGAGCACCCCGGCGAGTTCGCACAGGCCGGTGACGATCACGGTGAGCCGAGGCTCCGGCACCCAAGCCGGCATGATCGGCAGGAACGCGTCGGGGGCGGCGAGGTGGACCACGCCGATGAAGCCATAGGCCGCCATCAGCGGCAGGCGCCACCACAGCCGGGACGCCGTCACGGGGTGAAGTCCCCGCGCAGGTCGTCGACCAGGGCCGTCACCAGCGGGTGACCCGCGCTGGCGAAGGCGGTGGCGTCGATGGCCGTCACAGGGGCGAGACCGCGCAGGGAATTGGTGAGGAACACCGCCTCGGCGGCGTGCAGGGCGTCGAGGTCGAAACTCCGTTCGGCGGTGGGCAGGCCCAGGCGTTGGGCCCGCGACAGAATCTCGGCCCTCAGGATGCCGGGCAGGACGCCGTCCGAGAGAGGCGGGGTGACGAGAGTGGCGTCGAGCACCGCGAACAGGTTGGCGGTGCCCGCGCAGGCGACGCCCCCTTGCGTGTTGCGGAACAGGGCCTCGTCGAAGCCCGCCGCCCGCGCCGCGCCCGCCGCCAGCACCGCATCGAGATAGCCGAGCGTCTTCAGGCTCGCGGCCGGCGAGGTCTCGTTGCGGCGAATGCCCGTCGCGTGGAGGGTCAGCGGCGCGAAGGCGAGGGCGTCTCCCACCGGGACGGCGCTCGCCCACAGCACCGGCTGGGGTTCGGCCGGGGGGCTGAGCCCACGCGGGCCGGAGCCGCGGGTCACGGTGGTGCGGATCGCCGCCAGGGGGTGGACCCGCCCCATTTCCGCCGCGAGCGAAATCATCGCTGCCGCGATGTGTGCGGGCGCCACGGGAAAGCCCAGCGTCGCCGTCGCGGCGGCGAGGCGGGCCACGTGCGCGGCCTCGAACAGGATGCGGCCGCTCCGGGCCAGCGCCGTGTCGAACACCCCGTCTCCGAGGGTCAGGCCCCGGTCGGCGAGGTCGAAGGACACCGGCCCCTCGGTGAGTCGTCCGTCAAACCACAGCATCGGTCGCAGCCGGCAGATCCCGGGTCGCGCGCCAATCCCGGGCGAGGCGCAGGAAATTGGCGAAGACGGCATGGCCGTTCTCGGTCAGCACCGATTCCGGATGGAACTGCACGCCCCAGGTCGGGTGGGTCCGGTGCGACAGGGCCATCACCTCCCCTTCGGTCGAGACCGCGTCGATGCTGAGCCGGTCGGCCATGCCGGGCTCCGGCGCCACGATCAGCGAGTGGTAGCGCCCGACCTGCATCGGGTCGGGCAGGCCGGCGAACAGCCCGACCTCGTCGTGGCGGATCGGCGTGGCCTGCCCGTGCAGGGGGCGCCCGGCGCGCGCCACCCGGCCGCCGAAAGCCGCCCCGATGGCCTGGTGGCCGAGGCAGACGCCGAGCAGCGGCACCGCCCCGGAGAGTTCGCGGATGGCGGGCAGCGAGATGCCCGCCTCCGCCGGCGTGCAGGGACCGGGCGAGATCACGATCGCGGCGGGGTCGAGGGCACGGATGCCGGCGACGTCGAGGGCGTCGTTGCGCGCCACCCGCACGGTTTCACCCAGTTCCTCGAAGTAGCGCACCACGTTGAAGACGAAGCTGTCGTAATTGTCGATGACGAGGATCACGGCGCCCTCCCCGCCCCGGACTGGGCATCCGGTTCGCAAGCGTGCGGTACGAAGGCGTCCGGTTCAAAGGCTTGGAACACCCGCGCGGCCTTGGTCAGGGTCTCCTCGTATTCGGGCCCCGGCTCGGACAACAGGGTGACGCCGCCGCCGGCCTGCAGCACGGCCGTGCGGTCGTTCATGAACACGGTCCGGATGGCGATGGCGGTGTCGAGGTCGCCGGTGAAGCCCAACGCGCCGATGGCGCCGCAATAGAGTTCGCGCGCGTCGCCCTCGATGTCCGTGATGATGTCCATGGCGCGCAGCTTCGGCGCGCCGGTGATCGAGCCGCCCGGGAAGGTGGCGGCGATCAGGTCGAGGGCGTCCATGTCGGCTTTCAGGGTTCCGGTGACCACCGACACGAGATGGTGGACGGACGCGTAGGATTCGAGCCCGCACAGCACCGGCACCTGCACGCTGTGGGGTTCGCAGATGCGCGACAGGTCGTTGCGCAGCAGGTCGACGATCATGATGTTTTCGGCCCGCTCCTTGGCATTGGCCTGGAGGGCTTCCCCGAGGCGTGCATCCTCTTGCGGATCGGGGACGCGGCGGACCGTCCCCTTGATTGGCCGGGTCTCGATCGCCCGCCCCTTGAGCTGGATGAAGCGCTCGGGGCTGCTGGAGGCGACCCGCAGCCCCTCGAAGTCGAGATAGGCACCGAAGGTCGCCGGGTTGGTGGCGCGCAGGCGTCGGTAGAGGGCGAAGGAGTCGAAGCCCTCCGGCAGGTCGGTCTCGAAGCGCTGGGCGATGTTGGCCTGGTAGATGTCGCCGGCCCGGATGTAGTCGCGCACCCGCTCCACCGCCGCCTCGTAGGCCGAACGGGTGAAGTTCGAGCGCCAGGCCAGCGGCCCCTGCGACGGAGGTTCCGGGCTCGGGCGCGCGCGCTCCAGCAGGCGGGTGAACTGGGCCAGCCGGGCCTGAGCGCGGGCCTCGCGCGCGGCCGGCTCGGTTTCGGGAAAGCCCGTGGCGAGGAGCCGGCAGCGCCCGGTCGCGTGGTCGAGGCTCAGCACCGTGTCGTAGAGATTGAAGGCGATGTCATCGCAGAGGCCCGCCCGGCGAGCCGCAGGCGCCACCCGCTCCAGGGCCGCCCCGAAATCATAGGCGACATAGCCGATCGCGCCGCCGGCGAAGGCCGGGAGATCGGGGTCGGGTGCCGTGCGGTAGGGCGCGAGGCAAGCCCGCAGCGCCGCGAGACCGCTGCCCGGCACCGTCCGTCCGTCGAGCGTGGCGACGCCATCGCGAAACCGGAAGCGCCCGAACGGGTCCGCCGCCAGGGTCGAGGTCCGGCCGAGCGTGTCGTGGTGCATGGCGCTGTCGAGGAAGGCGAGGCCCGGGAGGGCGCCCAGGGCCTCGGCCGCCGCGACCGGCTCGACGAACGGGAGGTCAGCAATCCACATGATGACTCGAAGGTTCGGGGACGCCGCGGACGGACGATCCCGGTGGGCCGAAGAACTCGAATTGAAGAACCCGAAGTGAAGAACCCGGACTGAGGAACTGGGGCCGAAGCATCCGTCGCGGCTTGCGGTATCATGCACAGGTGGCATGCGCGATGCCGTGGCAAAAGCGCGATCCGCGCATGGCTCGGCGCGGCCTGGCTCGCTTGGGCGCGCGAATCCCGTTATAGGGCTGTCAACCTCTTTGTCCCGCCCTCCCCCGATTCCACGGCCGATCCGGTTTCAGAAGCCGATCCGGCCCGACGAGCATCCATGACCGCATCCCTCCTGCCGCCGGCCCCCGCCAAGGCGGCGCCGAAAATCTCCTTCGTCTCCCTCGGCTGCCCCAAGGCGCTGGTGGATTCCGAGCGCATCCTCACGCACCTGCGGGCGGAGGGCTACGAGCTCGCCCGGCGGCATGACGGCGCGGACGTCGTCATCGTCAACACCTGCGGCTTTCTCGATTCGGCCAAGGCCGAGTCGCTCTCGGCTATCGGGGAGGCCATGGCGGAGAACGGCCGCGTCATCGTGACCGGCTGCATGGGCGCCCAGCCTGAGGAAATCCGCGAAAAGTATCCGAACCTGCTCGCGGTCACCGGGCCGCAGGCCTACGAATCGGTGGTGGCGGCGGTGCACGAGGCGGTGCCCCCGGCGCACGACCCGTTCCTGGATCTCGTGCCGCCGCAGGGCGTGAAGCTGACGCCGCGCCACTACGCCTACCTGAAGATTTCCGAGGGCTGCAACAATCGCTGCACCTTCTGCATCATCCCGTCCCTGCGCGGCGATCTCGTCAGCCGGCCGGCCGGCGACGTGCTGCGCGAGGCCGAGAAGCTGGTGAAGGCCGGCGTCAAGGAACTGCTGGTGGTCTCGCAGGACACCTCCGCCTACGGCGTCGACATCCGCTACGCCTCGAGCCCCTGGCGCGACCGGGAGGTGCGGGCGAAGTTCTATGATCTGGCCGCCGAACTCGGCACGCTCGGGGCCTGGGTGCGGATGCACTATGTCTATCCCTATCCGCACGTGGACGAGGTCATCCCGCTGATGGCCGAGGGCAAGATTCTGCCCTACCTCGATATGCCGCTCCAGCACGCGAGCCCGTCCGTGCTCCGCCGCATGCGCCGGCCCGGCAACCAGGAACGCCAGCTCGAGCGCATCCGGCGCTGGCGCGAGATCTGCCCCGATCTCGCCATCCGCTCGACCTTCATCGTCGGCTTCCCCGGCGAAACCGAGGCCGAGTTCGAGGAATTGCTGACCTGGATTCGCGAAGCCAAGCTCGAGCGCGTCGGCTGCTTCGAGTTCGAGCCGGTGGGCGGGGCGGTGGCCAACAGCCTCGGCGACCCGGTTCCGCCGGAGGTGAAGGCCGAGCGCAAGCGCCGCTTCATGGAGGCGCAGCAGACCGTCTCCGTCCGCCTGCAGAAGGCCCGCATCGGCAAGCGCCTGCCGGTCCTCATCGACGCGGCCGACGGCACCGTCGCCAAAGGCCGTTCGAAGTACGACGCCCCCGAGATCGACGGCACCGTCCACATCACGTCACGCCGCCCCCTGCGGGTGGGCGACATCGTCACCGTGAAGATCGAGCGCGCGGATGCGTACGATCTGTATGGGAGCGCGGTGTAGCGTTTCCAGTGGGCACTTGCCGGAGCGGATAATTCGAATGAAAGGGGCCATAAGCCCCTTTCTACTTTTTATCCTACGGGTACGGCTTTCCGAGATACTTCGCGACATCTTTGGCCATCACACCGACAGCCTTGACGGCGGCGCGCAGTTGATCTGGCGTGACGCCGAATTTTTTGGACCAATCTCTAACCTCCCAATCCTCGTTTACGTTGATGCGGCGTTGGTCGGGTAAGCCACGCTGCGTCAGATCATCAGCCATTTTCACACCTCAGGTTAACAATTTGGAATCTTGTTAACCTGAGGTGTGATTTCAAGGGCGGGCTGTCGCTCTGTGCCGGTCTATCGATCAAGGATTGTCCCACTCATGGCCCGTTCGACCCCGGCCGCTGCCATCTCGGCCCAGGCCTGCGCCACCGAGCCGTCGCGGTCGATCCCCCGCACGGCGTCCGCCACCACCACGGCCTCGAACCCCGCCGCCCGCGCGTCGAGGGCGCTCCAGGCGACGCAGTAATCGGTGGCGAGGCCGCACAGGACCACGCGGGTGAAACCGCGCTCCCGCAGGTAGCCGGCGAGCCCTGTCGGCGTGCGCCGGTCGGCCTCCAGGAAGGCCGAGTAGCTGTCGACGTGGCGGTGATGGCCCTTGCGGATCACCAGTTCGGCGCGCGCCGCATTCAGGGTGGGCGCGAATTCCGCGCCGGTGCTGCCCTGCACGCAATGCTCCGGCCACAGTACCTGCGGGCCATAGGCCAGCGGCACGGTCTCGAAGGGTGCCCGGCCGGGATGGCTCGTCACGAACGAGACGTGCCCCGGCGGATGCCAGTCCTGGGTCAGGACCGCGTGCGGAAACTGCCCGAGAAGGCGGTTGATCGGCGCGATCACCGCGTCGCCGTCCGGCACGGCCAGCGCCCCGCCGGGCAGGAAGTCCGCCTGCAGGTCGATGACGAGGAGGACGTCCCCCTCGGTCGGTCTCACGGGATCATCACCGTGGCGCCGGTGGTCTTGCGGCCGGCAAGATCGCGATGGACCTGCTGCACGTCCGCGAGCTTGGCCGTGTGGTGGACCGGGATCTTCACCGCACCGCTCGCCACCACCGAGAACAGGTTCCGGGCCATGCTGTCGAGGGTCTCGCGCTTGCTCGCATGGGCGAAGAGCGACGGGCGGGTGGCGTAGAGCGAGCCCTTCTGGCCGAGCAGGGCCAGACTGAAATCGTCCACCGGGCCGGAAGCCGAGCCGAAGCTGACGAACATCCCCAAGGGGCTGATACAGTCGAGGGAGGCCGGGAAGGTGTCCTTGCCGACGCCGTCATAGACCACCGGCACGCCCTTGCCCCCCGTGATCTCCTTGACGCGCGCGGCGAAGTCCTCGTCGCGGTAGAGGATGACGTGGTCGCAGCCGTTGGCGCGGGCGAGCTCGGCCTTCTCGGCGGAGCCGACGGTGCCGATGACCGTGGCGCCGATGTGCTTGGCCCATTGGCAGGCGATGAGGCCGACGCCGCCCGCGGCGGCGTGGAACAGGATGGTGTCGCCCGGCTTCACCGCGTAGGTCCGGTGCAGCAGGTACTCTGCGGTGAGGCCCTTCAGCATCATGGCGGCGGCGGTCTGGTCGTCGACGCCGTCAGCGAGATGCACGGCGGCGCTCGCCTCGATCACCACCTCCTCCGCGTAGGTGCTGGCGGCCGAACCGTAGGCCACCCGCTCGCCGACCCGGAACTCGGTGACGCCCTCGCCCAGGGCCACGACCACGCCGGCCCCCTCCTTGCCGGGGGTGAAGGGCAGCTGCGGCGCCTTGTAGGCGCCTGAGCGGAAGTAGATGTCGATGAAGTTGACCCCGATGGCGGTCTGGCGGACGTGGATCTGGCCGGGGCCTGGTGTCGGCAGGGTCACGTCCTCGTAGCGCATCACCTCGGGGCCGCCGTACTCGTGAACCTGGATCGCCTTCGGCATCGTGTCGTTCCCTAATGCAAGTCTTCGAATGGTCTTCGAATGATCTTCGACGGGGCTCCGGTCGGTCGTCGACACCGCCCGGGTCCAAGACCCCGATGAGCAGCGACATAGACGGTCCCGGTGCGCCGGCAATGCCGCAGGGTCTCATCCCTCTCTGGCCGCGCCATGTGCGGCGGCGCACCGGACAGGGGCCTCCGGCCGTTCACCCCGTCTCGCCCTGCGGCGCGTCGCGTCGGAGGCGGGCGCCGGCACACCGGCTCAGACGAGGCCGGTGAGGTAGTAGACGCCGATCACCAGAAACACCGCCGCGGTCTTCAGGAGCGTGATGGCGAAGACGTCGGCATAGGCCTGCCGATGGGTCAGGCCCGTCACCGACAGCAGGGTGATGACCGCTCCGTTATGGGGGAGCGTGTCCATGCCGCCGCTCGCCATGGCGGCGACCCGGTGCAGCACCTCCATGGGGATGTTGGCGGCCTGCGCGGCCGCGATGAAGGTGGAGGACATGGCCGCCAGCGCGATGCTCATGCCGCCCGACGCCGAGCCGGTGATGCCGGCGAGCGCCGTCACCGTCACGGCCTCGTTGACCAGGGGGTTGGGGATCGCCGAGAGCGCGTCGCGGATGACGAGGAAGCCCGGGAGTGCGGCGATCACCGCGCCGAAGCCGTATTCCGAGGCGGTGTTCATGGCCGCCAGCAGCGAGCCCGCCACTGCCGCGCGGCTGCCCTCGGCGAAGCCCTGCGAGACCGGGCGCCACGCGAAGACCAGCACGGTGAGGATGCCGGCGAGCAGCGCCAGCTCCACCGCCCAGATCGCGGTCACGGACGAGACCGCGGTGACGATGGGCTTGTCGAGGCCGGCCAGAACCGTCTCGGCCTTGGGGCCGTAGAGACGCGGGATCGCGGCCGTGAAGGCGAGGTTCGACACCCCCACCACGATCAGCGGCAGGAGCGCGATGGCCGGGTGGGCGCGGGCGGCCTCGTCCATCACCTGCGGCTCGTTGCTGTGGCCTGTGCCGTAGCCCTCGCCTTGGCGCTTGGCCGAGGCGATGCGCCGGTCGAGATAGGCGACGCCCACCACCAGGATGAAGGCCGCGCCGATCAGCCCGAGCCAGGGGGCGGCCCAGGTGTTGGTGCCGAAGAAGGTGGTGGGGATGATGTTCTGGATCTGCGGCGTGCCGGGCAGCGCGTCCATCGTGTAGGAGAAGGCCCCGAGCGCGATGGTGCCGGGGATCAGGCGCTTGGGGATGTCGCTGAGGCGGAAGGCCTCCGCCGCGAACGGATAGACCGCGAAGACCACCACGAAGAGCGAGACGCCGCCATAGGTGAGCAGGTTGCACACCAGCACGATGGAGAGCACCGCCCGCCGTGCGCCGACGAGGTCGATCACCGCAGTCACGATCGAGCGGGAGAAGCCCGACATCTCGATGACCTTGCCGAACACCGCGCCGAGCAGGAACACCGGGAAGTACAGCTTCACGAAGCCGACCATCTTCTCCATGAACAGGCCGGAGAAGACCGGCAGCACCGCCGATGGATCGGTGAGCAGCACCGCCAGCAGGGCCGCCACCGGCGCGAACAGGATGACGGAAAAGCCCCGGTAGGCGACGAGCATCAGGAAGCCGAGCGCCAGCAGCGCGATGAACAGGCTCATGATCGGGGTGGCCTCCGGGTAGCCGATGGTCACGGCCTTGCGCCGGATGGTACAAGCCCCGCCCCTGCGGCACCATCGCGGCCTTGACCGGCGCGGTGACACGCCTCTGTAAGCGTCAGGGTCTTTCGCTAAGCCCCGGGCCGATGCTCGGCCCGATGCCGTTCAGGAGTCCGCGAAGCCGTGGCGACACTTCCTCCGAAATCCGAACCTTTCGCGAAATCCGAACCTTTCGCGGTCGCCGTGGTGGGAGCCGGTGCGGCGGGCCTGAGCCTCGCTCTGGCGCTCGCCCGCGACGGCGTCGCCACAGCCCTGGTCGGCCGGCACGCCCCCGTGGCCGACGGGCGCACGGTGGCGCTCCTCGACGGATCGGTGCGCTTCCTCGACGCCCTCGGGGTCTGGGCGGCGATCGCGCCGCATGCGAGCCCGCTGGCCGAACTCCACATCGTCGACGACACCGGTAGCCTGTTCCGCCCGCCGCCGGCCCGCTTCGTCGCCACCGAGATCGGGCTCGACGCCTTCGGCTGGAACGTCGAGAGCGCCCGCCTCGTGGAGGGCCTGCGGGCCGAGGCGCGGGCGGCGGCCAACCTCACCCTGTTCGAGGAAGACGCCGCGGGTTTCGCCGCCGGCGCCGACGCGGCCACGATCACCCTGGCGGGGGGCGCCACCCTGTCGGCCCGCCTCGTGGCCGGGGCGGACGGCGCGCGCTCGAAGGTCCGTGAGGCCGCCGGCATCGTGCCGCGCACCTGGACCTACCCGCAGAGCGCCCTCACGACGATCCTGGCCCATACGCGGCCGCACCGTGACGTCTCCACCGAGTTCCACACCCGGCAGGGGCCGTTCACCCTCGTGCCGCTGCCCGGCGGGCACCGCTCGAGCCTGGTCTGGGTGATGGGCGAGAATCCGGCCAAGAGCCTGGCGGCCCTCGACGACGAGGCCCTCGCCGGGGCGGTGGGGCATCAGGCCCAGGCGATGCTGGGCACCATGCGCATCGACGGCCCGCGCGGCCTGGTACCGATGCGGGGGCTGTCCGTGCCGAGTCCGGTCGCGGCCCGCCTCGCCCTGATCGGCGAGGCCGCCCACGTCTTCCCCCCCATCGGGGCGCAGGGTCTGAACCTCGGCTTGCGCGACGCGGCGTCCTTGCGCGACGCGGTGATGCGGGCGGTGGAGGATGGGCGGGACCCGGGCTCGCGTGCCGCGCTGTCGGCCTTCGCCCGGGGACGTGACCTCGACGCGCGCTTGCGGAATACCGCCGTCGACGCCCTCAACCGCAGCCTTCTCACCAGCCTCCTGCCGGTGGACGCCCTGCGCGGCCTCGGGCTCCTCGCCATGACGACGATCGGTCCCTTGCGCCGCGTCGTCATGCGCGAGGGCGTGCTGCCCCGCCTCGGCGCGCCGAGCCTGATGCGCTGATCAGCGTCCGGCCACGCTTCGGACCGGAGCGTCCTGCGTGGCCCGGCGCTCCACCGAACCGGTGGCGATCTCCGCCGGGTCCGTCCGGCCGTCCTGAAAGGCCGTGCCGGCCTTGCCCAGGGCCACGCCGTGGTCGAACAGCGCCTTCATGTAGCCCTGATCGAAGGGCGCGGACGAGGTCTTGCCGAAGCGTCCGTCGATCTGAGCCACCTGCAGGTCGAGGCCGGTGCGCCGGGCAAACCCCTCGCTCAGCGCGAGCGCCGCGCGGGTCTGCGCCTTGATCGCCGCCGACATCGAGCGGCCGAGCACGCTCAAGGTGGTACGCGACGCCATCTGGAAGTCGGGCGTCAGGGTGTTGTTGACCACGAGATAGACCTGACGAGTCGGCAGCGGTGTCGGGTCCTTGGCCTGAAGCACCGATTCCGGGGCGAGATAGTACGGCGCTGTGGTTCCGCCGTCGGCGTGCATCTCCTGGAAGCGCTTGCCGGAGCCCGCCACCGCGTCGATCATGACCGGTGGGAACACGCCCGGTACCGCGGACGAGGCCAGGATCACCGACCGGAACAGCGCCAGGGCCTTCGGGCCGCCGGCCTTCGCGATGGCGCCCATGTCCCACAGGACCGGGCGCTCGCCGTCCACCGCCGTGGTCGCCACCAGAAGGCGGCGACCCTTGGCGTGCTCGGCCGCCACCGCCTCAAGCAGCGCCGGCGTCACCGCCCGGTCGATGCGGCGCTTGAGCGGCCAGGTGTCGGTGAGCGCCTCGTTGGTGCCGCCGAACTCGAACACGTCGGCTGCCGAGATCTCGGTGTAGTTCTCCCGCAGCGCGGCGTCTCCACGCGCGCCGATGAAGGCGAAGGGAGCGATCATGGCGCCGGTGCTGACACCGGTGATGACCCCGAAATCCGGTCGGGTGCCGACCTCGCTCCAGCCGTTGAGCAGGCCCGCCGCGAAGGCGCCGTTCTCGCCCCCGCCCGAGAGCACGAGCCAGGGCCGATCGGCGGCGGAGGCCTGATCGATCAGGGCGCGGAAGGCGCCGGCGTCGTCGCCGGGGAGGCGGATGTCCGCGGAAAGCCCGTCCGGCCGGGCGGTCGCGGCCTCGGCCGCCGTGAAGATCACGCGCCCGCTCTGTTTCTCGGATCGAACCTGATTCTCGGCCGACGCCCTGTCCACGTGGGGCTTGGCGCGCTCGCCTGCGAAGGCCGTCTGCGGAAGGCTGAGACCGATGACGGTGGCCCAGAGCAGAGCCGGATGGCGCAAGCCGGTTCGGCTGATCGATGATCCGGACATGGGTCCGTCCTTCGTATCTGGTGAGGAGCCCCCTCGATCGTGAGAACGTGAGGCGGGGCCGCCCGTTCCGCGACTTCACTCCAGGCAGCGGCGTGGCAAATGGCTTGCGTGTGCCCGCACACCTTTACGGGGGGCCTGAGGTTGCCCTAACGGCTGGTCCGGCACGCCCATCTCATCAAGAAGAACCGGGAGCCCGAAACGCCCATGAAACTGCCACGTCGCTTCTTTCAGCCCCTCGCCACCGGCGCCCCGGCCCCGTTCCGCGAGCTTCCGATCAAGCTGGAGCGGATGATCCACTTCGTTCCGCCCCACAACGAGAAGGTCCGGTCCCGCGTGCCGGAACTCGCCGCCACTGTGGACGTGGTGCTCGGGAATCTCGAGGACGCAGTGCCGATCGATCAGAAGGAGGCCGCCCGCAAGGGCTTCGTGGCGATGGCGCAGGCGACCGACTTCGCCAGCACCGGCACCGGCCTCTGGACCCGCATCAATGCCCTGAACTCGCCCTGGATCCTCGACGACCTGTTCGAGATCGTGTCCCAGGTGGGGGACAAGCTCGACGTCGTGATGGTGCCCAAGGTCGAGGGGCCGTGGGATATCCATTACATCGACCAGTTGCTGGCCCAGCTCGAGGCACGGCACGGCGTCTCGAAGCCGATCCTCGTCCACGCCATCCTGGAGACCGCCGAGGGCGTCGCCAACGTCGATGCCATCGCCTCCGCCTCGCCCCGCATGCACGGCATGAGCCTCGGCCCTGCCGATCTCGCAGCCTCCCGCGGCATGAAGACCACTCGCGTCGGCGGCGGCCACCCGGATTACCGCGTCATCGCCGACCCGACGAGCGATGGCGCCGCCCGCGCCTCCGCCCAGCAGGACCTCTGGCATTACACCATCGCGAAAATGGTCGATGCCTGCATGGCCAACGGCCTCAAAGCCTTCTACGGCCCCTTCGGCGACTTCTCCGATGGCGAGGCCTGCGAGGCCCAGTTCCGCAACGCCTTCCTGATGGGCTGCGCCGGGGCCTGG
Organism: Methylobacterium sp. Ger2507; assembly: GCF_055231875.1. Classification (NCBI taxonomy): domain Bacteria; kingdom Pseudomonadati; phylum Pseudomonadota; class Alphaproteobacteria; order Hyphomicrobiales; family Methylobacteriaceae; genus Methylobacterium; species Methylobacterium sp. Ger2507. The sequence continues at coordinate 3,462,513 of NZ_JBUYVC010000001.1, read as the reverse complement.
ACCCTGCACCCGAATCAGGTCGCCATCGCCAAGCGGGTCTTCGCGCCCGATCCGGCCGAGGTGGCCTTCGCGGTGCGGATCGTCGAGGCGATGCCCGACGGCACGGGCGCGGTGATGCTCGACGGCAAGATGCAGGACGACGCCACCTGGAAGCAGGCCAAGGTCATCGTCGATCTCGCCAGGCTCGTTGCCGAGAAGGACCCGAATCTGGCCAAGACCTACGGTCTCGCCTGAGCTTTTCCCTCCGCCTCCCTGTCATCGGCGCTGGGCCGCCGATGACAACGGCACCGAGGCATCTTATTTTGTGATCATGACTGATACGACCACTGCCGATTCCATGATGAGAACCGCCAAGTTCGGCCTCGGTGCCGTGGTGCGTCACCGCATCTACCCGTTTCGCGGGATCGTCTTCGACATCGATCCGGTGTTCGACAACACCGAGGAGTGGTGGCTGGCGATTCCCGAGGAGGTCCGCCCGCGCAAGGACCAGCCCTTCTATCACCTGCTCGCCGAGAACGCGGAAAGTGAGTACGTCGCCTACGTCTCCGAGCAGAACCTCGTGCCCGACACCTCCGGCGAGGCCTTGCGCCATACCGGCATCGCCGAGGTGTTCGAGCGCGGCGACGATGGCAGCTACCGCATGCGCGGGGCCGCCCACGCCAACTGACGGCGACGGCGCGGCCCGAGGATCCGGCCGGCCATACCCCGAAACGAAACGAGGCCGGGCATCGCGCCCGGCCTCGTTTCGTTGGGGCCGGCCGCTTGCGCGGCCGGCAGGATCGAAGGTCTCAGCCTCGCGATCTCAAGGCTTCGGCGCGGTGGCCGGTGCGCCCGCCGCCGGGGCGCCGCCGGAGGCGTTCTGCTGCTCAAGCTTCTTGCGCATGTCCTCGCTGCGCTTCTCGAGTTCCGCCTGCAGCTTCTTCTGCTGCTCCTCCAGCACCTTCGGGTCGATGGCGGGGCCGTCGAAGGCCTTGCCGAAGCCCGCGATCGGCACCGCGAAGGTGACTTCGCGCTGGGTCTGATTCTGGACGCTGACGTTGAGGGTGGTGCCCTTCTTCATTGCAGCGATGATCTCGGGTCCGACATTGCCGGCCTCGGCGAAGCAGCCGTTGGGGAAGCACACGGCGAACTTGCCCGCGGTGCCCTGCTGACCGTCGATGGTGAAGCGAATGCCCGGCTGCAGCAGCAGACCGAGGGGCAGCAGGTAGCGGATGACCCGCACTTCCTGCTTCTGGGCGGCATTCTTCATCTCGTAGACGGCGACTGCCAGCACGGGCTGGCCCTGGTCGGAGACGAAGTCGCGGGTGGTGTAGCAGACGTCGGTGCCGCTGCCCTGGTCCTTGCCGCAGACCTTGGTCCATTCCGTCTGGGCCGGATCGGACTTCACGTTGACGATCTGCGGCCCCGTCTGGGCTGCGCCGGTCGGCGCGGCAGCCGCAGGAGCCGTCGGGGCGGGAGCGGTCGGGGCCGGCGCAGCCTTACCCTTCGGCGCCTGCGCGAGGGCCGGTCCGGCGAGACCCGCGACTCCGGTAACACCCGCCAGGGCGAGGAACGCGGCGACGCGCAGCGGGCGCGCAGGATGGTTGGCGAAGAACATCAACTCTGACCCCTTAAGATACGGCGTAACGGATTCGGCTCGCGGGATGCGCCTCGAAGCTGGGGCGCGGATTCGCATCGAACGGTTCGGACTGCAAGGGCGCTTCGGGCGTCGGAGCGGACTTCCGGCACCCGGTCGGCGGAATCACCGAACCCAAGTCTGCCGAAACGGCGCCTTCTGACCGAATTCCCCCGGGACGGAGAGACTTGATGGAACCGGGACCGCACCGGCGCCGTGGAAGATCCTTCCCGCGCCGCGGCACCCCTCGGACCAGACCGTTCACGGCCAGTCCCGCCTCGACGACAAGGCGGCCTGCTTTCCTCCCGAATGCGGCGAAGACATGACATCGGAGCCGTTGCCCGGCGGCCGATCGGTTAAGGGGCGCTTAACCCTAAAGCCCCATGAACGAAGGGTCTCGGGAGTCAGCGCACGTGCCGGCGCAGCATGCAGCCCATCTTCAAGCCGCCCACCTTCTGGACTCCGTCCGGGCAGGGATTCCCCTGTCCCAGGCCAGTGGCCGGATGACCGGCTTTCCCCCCGCCGGCCGCGACCGCCCGGCCCTGATCGGTCCGGGGGCGGGTTCCGGCCCGGCCGGCGAGGGTCCGGATACCGTACGGGTTCCGCCCCGGGCGCAGCGTCTCTGTACCCTGCTCGCCGCCACGGCGCAGGCGCATCCGCACCGCGTCGCCTTCATCGATCCGCCGCACAAGCCCCTGTGGAGCGGACGGGCCGCCATTACCTGGACCTACGCGGCGGCGGCGGAGATCGTGGCCCGCCTCGCCAACGGCCTGCGCGGCTGGCGCCTCGCACCGGCGAGCCGCATCGGCATCGCACTCGCAGGCAGCTCCGAGAGTTTTCTCGCCTATCTGGCCGTGGAGGCCGCCGGTCACATCCCGTGCCTGCTGCCGCTCGCCCTTGACGAGGACGGCCTGCTTGCGGCGGTGCAGACCGCAGGCCTCCCGGCGGTCATCACCCAGACGCGGTTCGGCCCCCTCGCCCCGGCCCAGCGCCTGTGTCGCGTCGCGGTGCGCTATTTCGGCCTGCGCTACCTCGCCGCCTTCGGACCCGACGTTCCCGACGGGGTGATCAACCTCGACGCGATGGTCCTGGATGCGGCGGGCGGCCCCTTCGCGCCCGGACCCGGCGGGTTCATCAGCTTCGCGGAGGGAGACCCCGCGCGGCCCGTCCATCGCAGCGGCGACGCGCTGCTCGCGGCGATCGCCGTCTACCTCGTCACGGCCCGGGTCCAGCCCGGAGACCGCATTCTCAGCCTGCTGCCGCAGACCGACCTGCGCGGCCTCGTCACCGGGCTTGGTGCGGCGCTGGTGGCGGGGGCCGGCCTGGAGACGCTCCCGGTGTTCGAGGCCCGCAGCTTCGCCGCCACCCTCGACGGGCCGCTGCCGACCCGGCTCGTGGTGCCCGCCGCTCTGGAACGCAACCTCGCCGCCAGCCGGCTGCCGACCTCCCTCGACGGAATCGTCCTTGCCCATCGCGCGCCGGGACGCCTCGGCCCCCGATGGCTGACCCCGCAGGCGAACCGGCCGGTCATCGATGCGGTCGCCTTCGAGGAGACCGCTCTGCTCGCCGGGGCCCGCGAGGTCAACGATGTCGCCCTGTCCCTGACCCATCCCGAGCGCGGGCACCTGTTCTCGACCCTGATGGCCCTGCGGCGGGACCCCGACGGACGCCTCGCCTTCCGGGGCCGGGCCTGCCATGCCGGCGCGCTGCAGCGCGACATCACCATCCCCGAAACGGTGGATGCCTGGGCGGCTTCGGCCTTCTCGGTCGATGTCGAGGACGACCAGACCCTCGCGATCCGTCGCGCCTGACGCGTCATGCTCCCGTCACGCGGGAGCCGATGATCCGGGCCCTGCCCGTCATGCACGCGGTCAAAGGGCGAGGGATGCGGGCGCGCAGCGCCGCGAACCGGATTGTCGGGTCGTTGGAGGATCTTGCGCCGAAACCTTCGCGCCGTCCCGGCACGGAATGATGCGGCGCACCGAATCGGTTCAGGTTCCGGTCAGGCGGCCGACGTCACGGTCATGTTCGAAACGTGGCCGGCGAACCAACCGCCCCCATGTGTGTTGTCACACGGGTCTCTTTCCAAGGGACGATGGATGGGCTAGCACTGATGCTCATGGGTGCGCTGCAACAAGTTCTCGTTGTCGATGATGGTCACCGCGCCATCGATCATTCGCTTGCCGCCGAACTCGCCGAGCTCGGTTATGCCAGCGTCACCGCCTCGCTCGAGGCGGCGCACGACGTGCTCGCGGTGATTGCGCGCCCGGCCGCAATCCTGCTCCAGGCCTCGTCCCGCCGGGATCCGGCCTATGCCCAGCTCTCGGAGCGTCTGCGGGAGCAGATGCGGCAGGCGGGCATTCCCGTCATCGTGGTGGACGAGGGCATGGCGCGCCGGTCCGGAACGGCCATCGACCTGCAGAGCCAGATCGGTCCCTACGTGCTCAACGAGCCCGACCTCTGAACGGAATCGGTTGAGCGAACGGGCCGAAACGCCTCTTGGAGAACGGCTTTTCGAAACGGGCGTGCCGCGCGGCGCGCCCGTTTCGCGTTTGGGAGACCCGTCGCTTCGCGGCTTAGGCGGCCTTCTTGCGGCGGGCGATGGTCGACAGGCTGCGCAGGATCGTGGTCGTCACCTTGAGGCGCTCCGGGATGGTGTCGAGTTCGCGGATGAACACGATGCTCATGTCCGGCCGCACCTTGGCGAAGGAGGCCTGCTCGGCGACGTAGGTCACCAGCCCCTGCGGGTTGGCGAAGGCCTTGTCACGGAAGTGGACGACGACGCCCTTCGGGCCGGCCTCGACCTTCTCCACGTTGGTGTCGCGGCACAGGATCTTGATGGTGACGATCTTGAGGAGCTGCTCCACCTCCGGCGGCAGGGGGCCGAAGCGGTCGATCAGCTCGGCGCCGAAGCTCTCCATCTCGGCGTCGTTCTCCAGCGTCGAGAGCCGGCGATAGAGCCCGAGGCGGACGGTGAGATCCTCCACGTAGTCTTCCGGAATCGTGACCGGCGCGCCGAGGGCGATGGTGGGCGACCACGCCTCCTCCACCGGCTCGTCGATGCCGGCCTTGAGCGCGGTGACGGCATCCTCCAGCATCTGCTGGTAGAGCTCGTAGCCGACCTCCTTGATATGGCCGGACTGCGCGTCGCCGAGGAGGTTGCCGGCCCCGCGGATGTCGAGGTCGTGGCTCGCGAGCTGGAAGCCGGCCCCGAGGGTATCGAGGGTCTGGAGCACCTGCAGGCGCTTCTCCGCCTGGACCGTGAGGGTGCGGTTGGCCGGGGTGGTGAACAGCGCGTAGGCCCGGGCCTTGGCGCGCCCGACGCGGCCGCGCAGCTGGTAGAGCTGGGCGAGGCCGAACATGTCGGCCCGGTGCACGATCAGGGTGTTGGCGGTGGGGATGTCGAGGCCGGATTCGACGATGGTGGTCGAGAGCAGCACGTCGTATTTGCCCTCGTAGAAGGCCGTCATCACGTCCTCGAGCTGGCCCGCCGCCATCTGGCCGTGGGCGACCGCGACGGTGGTCTCGGGCATCTCCTGGTCGAGGAAGCGCTTGACCTCGGCGAGGTCCTCGATGCGCGGCACCACGTAGAACGACTGGCCGCCGCGATAGCGCTCGCGCAGCAGCGCCTCGCGGATCAGCAGGGGATCGAACGGCGTCACCGAAGTGCGGACCGCCAGGCGATCCACCGGCGGCGTCGCGATGATCGAGAGTTCGCGGACCCCCGTCATGGCGAGCTGCAGGGTGCGGGGGATCGGCGTCGCCGACAGGGTGAGCACGTGGACGTCGGCCTGGAGCGCCTTGAGGCGCTCCTTGTGGGCGACGCCGAAATGCTGCTCCTCGTCGACGATGATGAGGCCGAGATCCTTGAAGGCGACGGTCTTGGCCAGCAGCGCGTGGGTGCCGACGACGATGTCGACGGTGCCGGCGGTGAGCCCGTCGCGCACCCGCTTCATCTCGGTGTTCGAGACGAAGCGCGACATCTGGGCGACCTCGACGGGCAGGCCCTTGAAGCGCTCGGCGAAGGTCCGGTAGTGCTGGCGCGCCAGCAGCGTGGTGGGCACCACCACCGCCACCTGCTTGCCACCGAGCGCGCCCGCGAAGGCGGCGCGCAACGCCACCTCGGTCTTGCCGAAGCCGACATCGCCGCAGACGAGGCGGTCCATCGGCCGGCCGGCGTTGAGGTCGGTGAGCACCGCGTCGATGGCGTTGGCCTGATCCTCGGTCTCGTTGAAGGCGAAGCGCGCCGCGAACTCGTCGTACAGGCCTTCCGGTGCGTGGAGCCGGGGCGCCTGACGGACGAAGCGCTCGGCCGCGATCCGGATGAGCTGGCCCGCCATCTCCAGGATGCGCTTCTTCATCTTGGCCTTGCGGGCCTGCCAGGCGCCGCCGCCGAGACGGTCGAGGGCGACCTCGGCATCCTCCGAGCCATAGCGCGTCAGAAGCTCGATGTTCTCCACCGGCAGCAGCAGCAGGCCGCCGGCATACTGGATCTCGAGGCAATCGTGCGGCGCCCCCGCGGCCGTCACCGTCTTGAGGCCGACGAAGCGGCCGATGCCGTGGTCGGCATGGACCACGAGGTCGCCGGGCTGGAGGGCCTGCACCTCCAGGATGATGTCCTGCGGACGCTTGGCCTTGCGCTTCTGGCGCACCAGCCGGTCGCCGAGGATGTCGCCCTCCGAGATCACCGCGAGCCGGTCGACGACGAAGCCGGATTCGAGGCCCCACACCGCCACCGCCACGTCGGTGCCGCGCTTCAGCGCGTTCACCGCCGTCAGGGTGTTGATGGCGACGGGCTTCTTCAGCCCGTGATCGGCCAGCACCGAGCAGAGCCGGTCGCGCGAGCCGTCGGACCAGGAGCCCAGGATCACGTGATGACCGGACCCCTGGAGGTCCTTCACGTGGGCGACGGCGGCGTCGAACACGCTGGCGGATTCGTCGGCGCGCTCGGCCGCGAAGGTGCGGCCCTGACGGCCCTCGCAGTCGATGGTCGCCCGGTCGGGGCTCTCCGGCATCGAGAAGGGCGAGAGCCGGGCGACCGAGGCCGCGGCCACCCGGTCGCGCCACTCGTTCGGCGTGAGATAGAGGGCGGAGGGTTTCAGCGGCTTGTAGGGCGCGACGCCCGGGGACGGCGCCTTCATCGCCTCGGCGCGGGCGTCGTAATAGTCGCGGATCAGGGTCAGGCGCTCGCCCGCCGCCTCGTCCACCTGGGCGTCGAACACCAGCGGCACCCCGCCGACATAGTCGAACAGCGTGTCGAGATGGTCGTAGAACAGCGGCATCCAGTGCTCGAGGCCGGCATAGCGCCGGCCCTCGCTGATGGTCTCGTAGAGCCGGTCGTCGCGGGTGGCCGCGCCGAAGGTGGAGAGATAGCCCTGGCGGAAGCGCCGGATCGTCTCGGTGGTGAGCTGCACCTCGCTCATCGGCACGAGGTCGAGGGAGCGCAGCTGCCCGACGGTGCGCTGGGTCTCGGGATCGAAGGCGCGGATCGACTCCAGGGTGTCGCCGAAGAAGTCGAGGCGGATCGGATTGGGCAGGCCGGGGGGCGACAGATCGAGGATGCCGCCGCGCACCGCGTACTCGCCGGTGTCGCGCACCGTCCCGGTGCGCAGGAAGCCGTTGGCCTCGACCCAGGCCGTCACCGTGTCCATCGGCACCACGTTGCCGATGGCGGCCGAGAACGTCTCGACCGCGATCTTTTCGCGGGGGGGGACGCGTTGGATCAGGGCGTTGACGGTGGTGCAGAGGATGCGGGGCTGCTCCTCCGAGGAGCGCGAGCGGGCGAGCCGCGACAGGGCCGTCATGCGCTGGGCCGCGATGGCGCCGTTGGGCGAGACCCGGTCGTAGGGCTGGCAGTCCCAGGCCGGCACGCTCATCGTCTCGATCTCGGGCGCGACGAACTTCAGGGCACTGACGAAGGCGGCCGAGCGCCCGGAATCGCGGGCCACGTGGACCAGCACCGCCGGCCCCTCGAAATCGCGGCTGAGCGCCCGGGCCAGATCCGCCACCACGAGGGCGTCGAAGCCCTCCGGCACATTGGCCAGGGTCGGGCTGTCGCCGCGCTTCAGCGCGTCGAGGGCGCGGGCCAGCGCCCCGGATTTCGGCAGGGCGAAGCGCGCCGTCTGGGGCTTCGGCGCGGGGGCGGCCGCTTTGATCTGAGGCGGGTTCGTCTGGGGCTTGGCCATCGGGTCGGGGTTCTGAACTCGTGCTGGGCCGGGCGGAAGCGACTGTCTCCGTCCGCCCTCCTGTCTCGGAAGGACCGCCGCGGCGGCCTCGAAAGGACGTTGCGTTCCCCCGGGCGCGGACCCGGAAGCGACGAACGCGTATGTATCCCTGAGCCCGGTCCTTACCAGACCTGCCCCGCGCCGTACCGGCGTTAACGCACCCCGCCGCGTTGATCCAGCGCAGCGGCGTGCGGCCGGCCTCCCCCAAGCGGCCCCCCCCAAGCGGCTTCACCCAAGCGGCTTCACCCCCGCGCGCGGTTTTGCGCCGGGGGCATGGCCCAAGGAACACGCCGAACGGGGACGCGGGACGCCGCGGAACCCTTCTGTGCGCTTTTGATGGTTGCCGGTCCCCCGGCGTCCCGGGCTCCGGCGTCGCCGCCGGGGCCGTTCACGTCGCGATGTCTCCAACGGATCTCGTGCTGGCGCTAAGTTCGGCGGGTTTCGGAGAGACCCCGCACGCTTCGGAGCGAGCCTTCGTCGCACGCCGCCTCGTCATGGGCGGCGCCGCAGCTTTTCCCCGCTGCCCCAGGGACGGGTCGAACGGCGAGGGCATTTCCTCCCCCGGCGCGCCGCCCAGACCCGAGCCAACGGTTGTAACGAGCCGTCGCCCGAGGCGGCAGCGACCGAAGCCACCGACGCGGGCACCGCCCCGCCGCCCTCCAGCCCACCCGGTCGGTCTCCGGTCAGGCTCCCGATTCGTTCGGGCGGCAGGTGTGGGGATAGAGGCACGATATAGGAATATTGTCAAGTCTTTTCGACGACAGCCTGCCGTTTGCCGACCCTCGGAACTCGGAACTCGGAACTCGGCCGACGACGGGGTTCGGCACCTGATCCGCGGAGCGCGAGGCTTGAGACGCTTTCGTTTTCGTTTGTCCTGTCGGGATCACCGGTTTCCACGGATCCCTGACAAACCCGATGATCCCTGACAAATCCCATGCGTCAGCGGAGAGCGGGCATCCTTGCTCTGCCCTTCAGGGTCAACAAGCTGAGACACCCAAACCCGAAGGCTGCCGTCGCCCCATAGAGCATCACCGCATCGAACCCCTCTCCGAGCGCGTGACGGGCCATCTCAATGGGGATACCGGCGGCCTCGGCCGCGGCGAGGTTGCCGGCGGCGACGGCTTCGGAGAGCGCGGTCAGGCCTGAAGCCGCGTGGGGCGCGACGTGTTCCAGGCTTGCGCGGATGCCCCGGACGAGGATGAGGCCCATCAGGGCGATGCTGATCGAGAGCGCCATCATCCGCACGCTCATGTCCATGGCTGAGGCCATGCCGGCGCGCTCGATCGCGACGGAGCCTGTCGCCGTGTTGGCGACGGGCGTGTTCGTGAGGCCCACGCCGAGACCGGTCACGACACAGCCGGGCAGCAGGGTGACCCAGGCCGCTTCGCCGACGCCTGCCCCCAGCCGCATCAGGACGAAGCCCAGTCCGATGGTGAGGAGGCCGAGCGGGATCACGAAGCGGGGTCCGCGCGCCAGGAGCAATCGCTCGGCCAGCGGGGGGACGAGGAGCGTCGGCAACGTATAGGCGAGAAGCGCCAGACCCATCCGGACGCTGTCGAGGTTCTGAACCGCCTGGACGTAGATCGGCAGGTAGATCACGAAGGGCCAGAAGCTGAAGTTCATGCCGGCCGCGCCGAGAAGGGCGCCGGAGAAGGCCCGGTTGCGGAAGGCGCCGAAGTCGAACATCGGGCGAGGCGTGCGCGTCTCCACCAGAAGGAAGGCGAGGACGCTCGCAAGGCCCGCGAGGGCGAGCGCGAGGGCTGCGGGGTTGGCAGGGACGGGCGCTTCGCCCTGCGTGATGAGATAGACGAGCGCGAAGACGGAGAAGGAGAGCGTTGCCACGCCCGGCCAGTCGAACCGCACCGCCTGGGTGTCGAAGGATTCCGTGATGCCGGCCTTCGCGGCGGCCCATGTCACGGCGGCGAGCCCGACATGAACCAGGAACACCCATTCCCAACGTGCAACCGCCACGGTGAGCCCGCCGATCAGCGGGCCGAATCCGAGACCGAAGCCGAAGACGACGCCCCACCAGCCGAAGGCCGAGCCACGCTCCGCCCCATCGCGGAACTGGTTGGACAGGATGGCGATCTGGCAGGCCAGCATGGCGGCGGCGCTCGCACCCTGCACGAAGCGGGCGGCGATCAGGACCGGCGCCTGCGTTGCCAGCCCGCAGGCCAAGGAGGCGAGGCCGAACGCAAGAACGCCGGCCATGAAGACGCGCTTTCGCCCGAGGCGGTCGGCGAGCGCCCCCATCGCCATGAGACAGGTCGTCATGGCGATCGTGTAAGCGTTCACGATCCATTGCAGCTGCCGGAAATCGGCGGGCAGGACCCGCTCGAGGGTCGGCAGGATGGCCGGGATGCTGGAGATCTCGAGTCCCAGCATGAGGGCCGACAGGGAAACGGCGGCGAGGGCCGCCCCGTTCTTCGCGGTCGCGATGGATGCGCTCACGGGCCTCGTCTCGGCTGACGCCGCTGGACCCCGAAAGATGCAGCTGCAGGTTGCGGTCGGCGCAAGACTTGGCGCGAACGCGATCCCTCTGCAATCGGACGCCGTCGATCAGCGTGACACCGAAACGGAATCGACGGTCTCCGTGGGTGCCGGACCGGACGGGGGCGTGAGGGACCGGACGTTCAGAGCGCTCGTGGCAGGGGAAGGACCAGCGGAAGGGCTTTCGCCAGGGGAAGGGCTTTTGCCAGGTGAAGGGCTCTTGCCAGGGAAAGGTCTCTTGCCAGCGGAAGGACATGGTCGCGCGTGAGCGGGGCCAGCGGGAGGTCCCCTGCTGCGTCGTGCGCGACCCAGATCGCCTCCTCGATTTCCGAGCCGATCGTCGGCGTCCCGGCCAGTCTCAGATGGAAGAGTTCGGCCTGAACCATCATCCCGGTCTCGTTGGCGGCGACAGCCCGGTAACAGCCGAGATGGCGGGCCTCGCCCTCCTCCAGCGTCACGCCGATTTCCTCGTGGAGTTCACGGCACAGGGCCGACCGCGCGCTTTCGCCCGTTTCGATCTTGCCGCCGGCCTGCATGAACCAGCGGGTGCCTCGTTTCCGCACCAGCAGGAGCCGACCGTGACCGTCGTCGATCAACCCGGCGGCGATGCGGATGTCTCGAAACGCGACGGACGTCATGGCGTGATGCTCCGGGCCGACGCCGACGCTTGCGGCTCAAGCCAGACAGGAGGTCTGCACGGGGCAGGATCGACAAGCGATACCGAGGGCGCGAACGGGTCGCCATCGCCCCCTAATGAATCGGCGCGTCGTGCTTATGGAACGCCTTGAGGCGGCGGTAGACCGGGGTGTCGTAGTTCTCGGGCGTCGGGTCCTCGCCGGTGAGCCAGCGGAACAGGTCGCGGTCCGGCACCTCGATCAGGGCCTCGAAGAGGGTCAGCTCCTCCTCCGAGAGGGTGCCGATCTCGGCATCGGCGAAGCGGCCCATGATCAGGTCCATCTCGCGGATGCCGCGGTGCCAGGCGCGGAAGAGGGTGCGGCGGCGGCGCGGATCGAGGTCGGCGCTGGTGCGGGTGGTGCCGGACATGCGGTCAGCCTGTGATGCGGGGATCCCGGGATGCTGTGATCCGGGGATCCCCGGATCATGCCATCCCCTGCCCGGCCCCGATGCGGCATCCGTCGCAGGACCAAGCCTTCGTGGGTGTATATAGAGACAGCCGCCCGCGCCACCATCCCGCCGTCACGCACGGTGGCGCCCGTTCCGCATCCCATCCGTGCCTTCCCTCCAACGAGCCGCATGACCGACGCCGCGCCGCGCCAGCCCCTCCTCCGTCCGAGCATCCTCGATGCCCTGTTCGCGCCCGCGCGCGGACTGCCGGGCATCGGCCCCAAGATGGCGCCGATGATCGAGCGGCTGCTCGGCACGCCCGAGCAGCCGGCCCGCATCGTCGACCTCCTGTTCCACCTGCCGCAGGGCGGCGTCGCCCGGCGCCTGATGGGCTCCATCGCGGAGGCGCCCCCCGGCGAGCCGGTGACCCTCGGCGTCACCGTGACGGGCTACCGGGCGCCCCAGCCCGGGGCCGGCCGGCGGCCGTTCCGGGTGCTGGTCGAGGACGCCACCGGCGACATCACCCTGGTGTTCTTCGGCATGCCCCAGGCCCGGGTCGAGAAGATGCTGCCGCTGGGGAGCCACCGCTACATCACCGGGCGCATCGATCTCTGGGACGGGCACCGCCAGATGGTCCATCCCGCCCGCATCGTCGACGAGGCAGGGCTGGCCGCCCTCCCCGTGGTCGAGCCGATCTACGGCGCCACCGAGGGGCTGACCTCGCGGGCGATCTCGAAGCTCGCCCATGCCGCCCTGGAGCGCCTGCCGGTGCTGCCCGAGTGGCAGGACCCGGCCTGGATCGCCCGCGAGGGGCTGCCGGCCTTCGCCGACGCCCTGCGGGCCGAGCACCGGCCCGAGAGCGCGCCGCCGCCCGTGCCGGAGGGCATGACCGCGCCGCCGCGCACGCCGGCCCGGCGGCGCCTCGCCTATGACGAGCTTCTCGCCTCGCAGCTGGCGCTGGCCCTGATGCGCGCCCGCAACCGCCGCGCCCCGGGCCGGGCCAATGCGGGGGACGGCACGTTGAGCGGCCGGATCGAGGCCGCCCTGCCCTTCGCGCTCACGGGGGCGCAGAGCCGCGCCGTCGCCGAGATACGCGCCGATCTCGCCTCCGACCGGCGCATGCTGCGCCTGCTCCAGGGCGATGTCGGCTCCGGCAAGACCGCCGTGGCCTTGCTCGCCATGGCGTCGGCCGTGGAGGTCGGGCGCCAGGCCGCCCTGATGGCCCCCACCGAGATCCTGGCGCGCCAGCATTTCGAGCGCCTGGCGCCTCTCACCGACGGCCTGCGCCTGCGCCTCCTCACCGGGCGCGACAAGGCCTCCGAGCGTCGCGCCACCCTGGCGGCGCTGGCATCCGGCGCGGTCGACATCGTGGTCGGCACCCACGCGCTGTTCCAGGACAGCGTGGTGTTCGCCGATCTCGGCGTGGCGGTGGTGGACGAGCAGCACCGCTTCGGCGTGCACCAGCGCCTGGCGCTGGGGGCCAAGGGCGCCGCCGTCGACATCCTGGTGATGACCGCGACCCCGATTCCCCGCACCCTGGCGCTGACCTGCTTCGGCGACATGGACGTCTCGGTGCTCGACGAGAAGCCCGCCGGACGCCAGCCGATCGCCACCCGCCTCGTCTCCACCGACCGCCTCGACGAGGTGGTGGCGGGGTTGGGCCGGGCCGTGGCCGCCGGCGACCGGGTCTACTGGATCTGCCCCCTGGTGGCAGAATCCGAGTTCGTCGATCTGGCCGCCGCCGAGGAGCGCTTCGCGGATCTGCGCCACAGCTTCGGCGACGCGGTCGGCCTCATCCACGGCAAGATGCCGGGGCCCGACAAGGACGCCGCCATGGAGCGCTTCCAGCGGGGCGAGACCAGGATCCTGGTCTCCACCACGGTGGTGGAGGTCGGCGTCGACGTGCCGGAAGCGACCATCATGGTCATCGAGCATGCGGAGCGCTTCGGGCTGGCCCAGCTCCACCAGCTGCGCGGCCGGGTCGGGCGGGGTACGCGCGCCTCCACCTGCCTGCTGCTCTATCGCGGTCCCCTCGGGCAGGTCTCGCGGGCGCGCCTGGAGATGATGCGCGAGACCGAGGACGGCTTCCGCATCGCGGAAGAAGACCTGCGCCTGCGCGGCGAGGGCGAGGTGCTGGGCACCCGGCAATCGGGCCTCGCGGCCTTCCGCCTCGCCAGCCTGGAGACCGACGCCGAATTGCTGCAGGTGGCCCGCGACGATGCGCAACTCGTGGTCCAGCGCGATCCCGGCCTGAAGAGCGCGCGCGGCCAGGCCCTGCGGGTGCTGCTCTACCTGTTCGAGCGCGACGCCGCGATCCGGCTGCTGGGCGCCGGATAGGGCACGGACCGGTTTTCGACGATCGGTTTTCAAGGATCGGTTTTCAAGGATCAGTGTCCTGCGCCGGCTGATGAACCTGGCGTCAACCTTCCCGTGCGCAGCCTCCCGCCTGCAACCTTCCGCCTGCAACCAGGGGAGCGGGGTCGATGCCGAGCCAGGGCCAGGGCGAACCCCGGGGATCGCGACGCGACGCCGCGCGTCCGATGCCCCTGATCGATCGCTGGCACGCCGCCCGCCGCGCCGGCGAGGCGATCCCCACCTACGAGTCCGTGGTGCTCGGCACGCTCGGGCGCCATGCCGACCACGCCGCCCTGATCGCCACGCAGGACGGCCGGCCGACCCGGATCCTCTGGAGCGGCAGCCATTTCGCCATCTGGCTCGGGCGCAGCGAGCGGGTTCCCGGCGAGGTCCGCTGCGCCGTGTCGGATCTCGGCGAGGACGTGCGCCAGCCTCTCGACGAGGTCGTCGCCCGCGCCCTCGACCAGAACGGTCCCGCCCGGACACGCTGCGACCGCGTGCAGGACGGCATCGTCACCGGCATCACGTTCCTGGCCCTGCCCCTGTCCTGGGGCACGGAGCAGCCCCTGGTCCTGGTCAGCCTGTCGGGTCCGCCCTCGCGCTACGACCTCGTGAAGGCGATCTTCGGCGCCACCGACCAGGGCATGCTGGCCCTGAGCACGGTCCGCGGCCCCGACGGGCGGCTGAACGATTTCAAGATCGTTGCGGCCAACGAGGGAGCCGCCCGCATGCTCGGCCGGACCATCCCGGAGCTGCAGTGGCGGCGCCTCACCGATATCGTCCCGGGCCTCGTCGAGACCCGGGCCCTGCGGCGCCTGTTCCGCATCATCGAGGCGGAACGCCGTGCGGTGTTCGAGCTCAGCGTTCCGGTGCCGGACGGGGCCGTCCTCCACCTGAAGATCGAGGCCGGCTGCATCGGCGATCTCCTCGCCCTGACCTTCGTCGATGTGGGCGACCTGAAGGCCCGCGAGGCGTCCGCGCGCCTCCTGTTCGAGAACAACCCGCTGCCGATGTGGCTGGTCGACCGCGACAATCATCGCTTTCTCGCGGTCAACGATGCGGCCCTGGTCCATTACGGCTACGCCCGGGATCGCTTCCTCGCCCTGACCCAGGGCGACCTCGAGCCCGCAACCCGGGCGATGACGGATCCGGGCCTGCCCCGGGTCCATCGGCGGGCCGACGGCACCCGGATCGAGGTCAACCTGTTCGAGCGCCGCCTCGAGTTCCATGGGCGCGCGGCGGTGCTGGCCGCCGTGGTGGACGTGACCGAGCGGCGCCGGGCCGAGGCCCGCATCGCCCACATGGCGCATCACGACGCCCTGACCGATCTGCCCAACCGCGTGCGGCTGCGCGACCGCCTCGCGGAGGTGATCGCGCAGCCGCGCTGGAGCGGCGTCGGGGCCTGGCTGCTCTGCCTCGACCTCGACCATTTCAAATCCGTCAACGACACCCTCGGGCATTCCGCCGGCGACACGCTGCTGTGCGGCGTCGCCGAACGGTTGCTGGAGGGTGTCGGGCAAAAATCCGGGCAAAAATCCGGCCGAGAACAGGGTCGAGAAGAGGGCCGAGAAGAGGGCCGAGAAGCCGGGCCGGCGGTCGGACGGGAGGTGGTCGTCGCGCGCATGGGCGGCGACGAGTTCGCGATCCTGATGGTGGACGACCCGGCCTCCGCGCCGATCCCGGTCGAGCGCGTGCGGACCCTCGCCGCCCGGCTGATCCGAAGCCTCGGCCGGCCCTTCCCGATCCAGGGGCAGGCGGTCCGGATCGGCGTCAGCATCGGGCTCGCCCGCCTGCCCCGGGACGGGACCGATCCCGACCGTCTCCTGCGCAATGCCGATCTCGCCCTGTACCAGGCCAAGGCCGCGGGCCGGAACACCCACCGGGTCTTCGAACCCGCGATGGAGGCGGGGCTTCAACGGCGGCGCGCCCTGGAGCAGGACCTGCGCACCGCCTTCGCGGCGGGCGCCCTGGAGGTCCATTACCAGCCGATCCTGGGGGCCGGGTCCGGGCAGCTCACCGGCTTCGAGGCCCTGCTGCGCTGGCGCCATCCCGAACGCGGCTTCGTCCCGCCCGCCGAGTTCGTGCCGCTGGCCGAGGAGACGGGCCTGATCGGGCCGATCGGAGACTGGGTCCTGGGCCGGGCCTGTGCCGAGGCGGCGGGCTGGCCCGGGCACCTCCGGGTCGCCGTCAACCTCTCGCCGCTCCAGTTCCGGGACCGCCGCCTCGCCCAGGGCGTGGGCCGGATCCTGGCCGAGGCCGGGCTGGCGCCCGAACGGCTCGAACTCGAGATCACCGAGACCGTCCTGCTCGCGGAGAACGCGGCCAACCTCGCCACCCTGCACCGCCTGCGCGCCCTCGGCGTCCGGATCGCCCTCGATGATTTCGGCACCGGCTATGCCTCCTTGAGCTACCTGCGCGCCTTTCCGTTCGACCGGATCAAGATCGACCGCACCTTCGTGAGCGAGATGGAATCCAACCCGCACGCGGCGGCCATCGTCCGGGCGGTCATCGGCCTCGGGGCGAGCCTCGGCATCGCCACCACCGCCGAGGGCATCGAGACGGACGCGCAGTTCGCCCGCTTGCGCGCGGCCGCCTGCGACGAGGTCCAGGGCTACCTGTTCGGGCACCCCGCGCCGGCGGCGGAGGCCCGGCGGCGATGTCTGGCAGCTCCGCTCCCGCCGGCCTGACCGGAATCGATCCGCGTCCCGGCGAGGCGCCGGATCAGACCTCTTCGCGGCGGGACGCCGGGCCGGCGGGTTCCCCCTGGGCCGCCCGCAGGGTGGAGGCCAGGGCCTGGGACCTGGTGTGGGACTCCTTTGCGTGGGCGTCCCGGGCATGGCCTTCCCGGGCATGGCCTTCCCGAGCATGGCCTTCCCGAGCATGGGTGTCTCGGGCGTGCGGATCCTCGGGCTGGATCACGCCGGCCGACATCACCAGCTTGGCCGCGTCGTCGACGCTCATGGCCACTTCGACGATCTCGCTGCGCGGCAGGTAGAAGAAGAACCCGGTGGTCGGGTTGGGCGCGCAGGGCAGGAACACCCCGACATGGTCGCCCCCCGGCGCCAGGGCGTTCTGCACGTCCGGGGCGGCGGGCGCCGAGAGGAATACCACTGACCAGGTGCCCTTCACGGGGAATTCCACCAGGCCGACGGTGCGGAACGAGGTGCCGTTGGCCGAGAACAGGGTCTCGAAGATCTGGCGCAGGCCCTTGTAGAGCCCCGAGATGACGGGGGTGCGGGCGAGCAGCACCTCGCCGAACTCGACCACGCTGCGCCCGACGAGGTTGGCGGTGAGGAAGCCCAGCAGCGTCACCGCCACGAAGGCGATGAGGAGGCCGAGTCCCGGAATCGAGAACGGCAGGTAATGGTCAGGCAGGTAGCTCGCCGGCACCAGGGGCTTCACCCAGCCGTCGATGAGGCTGATGAACCACCAGGTCAGGTAGATCGTGATGGCGAGCGGCCCCGACACGATGATGCCGGTGAGGAAGTAGGTCCGCAGGCGGCCGCGCGCGCTCACCCGCGGGCGGCCGCCGGATTCGGGCTCTGGGGGGGGAAGCGGGGGGGACAGGGTGGGCGCCACGGATGCACTTTCGGCCGGCGGGACGGCGTCTCGGAATGCCCCGGCGGCGCCGCGCGCGGCGCGGCCAGGTTTCCGGGCAAGCTTGGCCCCCGCACCAAGACGTAGCCGGTGCGGTGCCTCGGCTCAAGGCCGCGTTGCGGCGGCGCCCCCCTTGCGCCGATCCCCCTTGCGCCGATCCCCCTTGCGCCTATGGAGGACCGCATGACCGAGAAGCTGACGATCCGCGCCCTGTGCGACCTGGGCCTCATCCCCGAGACCGAGGTCAAGGCGGCCATCGAGGCCTTCATGGCCGACCCGATGGCGCCGCCCTTCGTGTTCGCGGCCGGCTACCGGCTGAACCTGGCCAAGGCCATCCGCCGCCATCCCGGCGCCAACGACTTCATCCACCGCAGCGGCGCCGGGCCGCAGCTTCGGCGTCCCTTCGTCGAGGCCGCGATCTGGGAGGCGCGGCCCGACCGGGGCTGAAGCCGACGCACCGGGTCCGGCTGCCCGCCCGGCCGAGGTCACCGCCCGGCCGGCGGGGCGAGCCGCCCAGAACGGCGGATTCATCCACCCAGAACGGTGGATTCATCCACCCGGAATGGTGGATTCATCCACCCAAGATGGTGGCGAGCACCTGCCGGGCGCGCTCCAGGTCGGCGCGGGCCTCGGCCTCCGCGGCCTCCGCCTGGGCCAGGCGATGGACGGCGTGCATCAGGGGCGAGCCCCGGGTCAGGCCCTTGAGCGCCTCCACCGCCGCGGGATCGACCGAGGCGAGGTGGGCGACATCGCCCAGGAGCAGGGCGAGGCGGTGCTCGCAATGCTGGTCCGCGACCCCCTCCGGGCAGGTGCAGGTGAAGCGCACGCCCCGTGGCGTCTTCGTCGCCTCCATCCGGTAGACGCCCTCGCCATCGGAGCGTGACACGGAGAAGATCAGCGCGGTCATCGAGGCTCCTATGGTCATGCTTGCTTGGGATGATGCCGGTTCGACGGGGTCTCTGCTGCGGCGCGAGGGCAACGTCTCCGGCGGGCAACTCTAGCCGACCATCGAATGCGACGCACCCACTCGCAAAGACCCACTCGCAAAGACCCACTTGCAGACGCGACCCGCCGGAACCACATCGGAACGGTCGGAACAAATTATGAACGCGATGGGGGCTCCGCATCGCGACGGGCGGACCGGATGAGAACGGCGGACAAGCAGATCGCGGACATTCTGGTCCGCTACGGGGAACCCTTCGGCGGCAATGTCTGGCGCGTGCAGGGCACGGCGGTGATCTATCACCGGACCCTGGAGCGGATCGCGGCCCAGGCCGGCATCACCTTCGACCCGCCGACCCTGGTGCGGGCCGAGCGCGACGAGGCCGTCATCCTGGTGACGGGCAGGATGGCGGGGACCAAAACCGGGACGAAGGCCGGGACCGAGCGGGTCGAGTGGTCGATCGGCGAGGCCCTGGTCAACGTGAACTACCGGGTGTCCGGCCGCCAGGCCGGCTACGTCTACGCCATGGCGGAGAAGCGCGCCAAGGACCGGGTGATCCTCAAGCTCCTGGAACTGCACGGGCTGGTCTATTCCGAGGAGGAGGCCGACGAGTTCCGGCAGGGCCACCCGGCCGCGATCGAGGCCGTCGACGACGCCTTCGCGGATCCCGATCCGTTCGACGCGGTGACGGAGGCCGAGGCCGACCTGAAGCGCCGCATCGACGCGCAGGACAGCATCGACGCGGTGACCGACCTGATGCTCGATGCCGAAACCCAGCAGGTGCTCGCCGGAATGCCGCCGGGCACCCGCGACGAAGTCCGCGACTACGCCCGCGCCCGCCTCGTCGCCCTGGGCTGGCCGCCGAAGAAACCCAGCCGCCGCGCGGCCTGATTCAACAGAAACAGCCGCCGCGTGGCCTGAGCCTGACGCAGGACTCGTTGCGTGAACAGGATGATCCGCCCGGGCGAGATCGAACCGCATCCGGGCCACGACACCCTCGCGGGCACGATCGAGCGCGTCACCTTCCACAACGCCGAGACCGGCTTCTGCGTGCTCAAGGTGCACGTGGCGGGCCGGCGCGACCTCGTGCCCCTGGTCGGCCACGCCCCGGCGATCGCGGCGGGCGAGTGGATCGCCGCCGCGGGCCAATGGACCAGCGACCGCCAGCACGGGCTGCAGTTCCGGGCCGAGACCCTGCGGGTGACGCCGCCGACGGGCCGCGACGGCATCGCCCGCTACCTCGCCTCGGGCCAGATGCGCGGCATCGGACCGGCCATGGCCGCGCGCATCGTGGCGCTGTTCGGCGCGGACACCTTCGCGGTCATCGAGGCGGAGCCCGGCCGCCTGACCGAGGTGGCGGGGATCGGCCCCAAGCGCGCCGCCCGCATCCTGCGCGGCTGGGCCGAGCAGAAGCAGGTGCGGGAGATCATGGTGTTCCTGCACGCGCACGGGGTCGGCACCGCCCGGGCGGTGCGTATCTTCCGCACTTACGGGCGCGACGCGATTCCCGTCATGACGCAGGACCCCTATCGCCTCGCCCGCGACATCCGCGGCATCGGCTTCCGCACCGCCGATGCCATCGCGATGCGGCTCGGGATGGCGCCGGAGGCGCCGCAGCGCCTGCGTGCCGGGATCACCTTCGCGCTCCAGACCGCCACCGATGCGGGCCACTGCGCCCTGCCGACCGAGCGCCTCGTGGCGCTCGCCCAGCGCCTGCTCGCGGTCGAGCCCGATCTGATCCGCCTCGCCATCGCGCTGGAACTGCGCGGCGCCGACGTGGTGGCGGACACCATCGAGACCGGGCCTTCCGGGGCCGAAACCTGCCTGTTCCTCAAGGGCCTGCACGGGGCCGAGCGGGCCATCGCCGAGCGCCTGATCGCGCGCCGCGACGGCCCCCCGCCCTGGCCCGCCATCGACGCTGCCCGGGCGATCCCCTGGGTCGAGGCGCGCACGGGCCGGACCCTGTCGCCGTCGCAGGGGGCCGCCATCGGGACGATGCTCGCCGCCCGGCTCAGCGTCCTCACCGGCGGGCCCGGCGTCGGCAAGACCAGCACGCTCGACGCGCTCCTGCGCATCCTCGGCGCCAAGGGCGTGCGCGTGCTGCTGGCCGCCCCCACCGGCCGGGCGGCCAAGCGCATGACCGAGCAGACCGGGCTGGCGGCCAGGACCCTGCACCGCCTCCTGGAGATCGACCCGGCGGGCGGCGGCTTCACCCGC
The DNA here is from genome assembly GCF_055231875.1 of Methylobacterium sp. Ger2507. NCBI lineage: Bacteria > Pseudomonadati > Pseudomonadota > Alphaproteobacteria > Hyphomicrobiales > Methylobacteriaceae > Methylobacterium > Methylobacterium sp. Ger2507. The sequence continues at coordinate 3,442,007 of NZ_JBUYVC010000001.1, read as the reverse complement.
GACGCCGACCGCCCGCTCGACTGCGACCTCCTCGTCGTCGACGAGGCCTCGATGATCGACGTGCCGCTGATGAACGCGCTCCTCAAGGCGATGCCGGAGCGGGCGGCCCTGCTCCTCGTCGGCGACGTCGACCAATTGCCCTCGGTCGGGCCGGGCCAGGTGCTGGCCGACCTCATCGCCTCGGCGCGCGTTCCCGTGGCCCGCCTCACCGAGGTGTTCCGCCAGGCCGCGGCGAGCCGGATCGTCGTCAACGCCCATCGCATCAACCGCGGGCTGATGCCGGAGGCGCTGCCTCCGGTGCCGGAGGCGTTACCCCCGGTCCCGGAGGCCGGGCCTCCGGGGTCGGAGACCACAGCTCCGGCATCTCCGGATGCGGCGGATTTCTACTGGATCGCGGTCGACGATCCCGAGATCGGGCTTGCCCGGCTGGTCGACGTGGTCACGACGCGCATCCCCGCCCGCTTCGGCCTCGACCCGATCCGCGACGTGCAGGTGCTGACGCCGATGCTGCGCGGGGTGCTCGGCAGCCGCAACCTCAACCACGAACTCCAGCGGGTGCTGAATCCGCCGGGGGCCGAGGCGGTGGAGCGCTTCGGCTGGCGCTTTGCCCCCGGCGACCGGGTGATGGAGACGCGGAACGACTACGACCGCGACGTGTTCAACGGCGATCTCGGCTGCGTCACCCGCATCGATACCGAGGATCAGGCGGTGATCGTGTCGTTCGACGGGCGCGCGGTCGCCTATCCGTACGGCGAACTCGACACCCTGGTGCCGGCCTTCGCCACCACCATCCACAAGAGCCAGGGCTCCGAATATCCGGCGGTGGTGATCCCGATCGTGACCCAGCACGCCGCCATGCTGGCGCGTAACCTCCTGTACACGGCGGTGACGCGGGGGCGGCAACTGGTGGTGCTGATCGGCCAGCCCCGGGCGATCCGGATGGCTCTGTCCGGCGTGCGGCAGGCGCGGCGCTGGACCAAGCTCTGCCAATGGCTGCGCGAGCGCGGCTAGGAGGGGGCTTTCTCAGGGCGGCGGCCAGCAACGGGTTCGCACCCGTGGCCACCGGCCAAGTTTGAGCACCGGGCCGCGTCAGAACGCGCAGGGCCGGAATCTTGATGAGAACAAAAGAAGAACTTATATCGACGGAACGCCGCTGCAGACCCGTCTTGTCGACAGGACCCGTCCTTCGCGAGGCCCCGCCTCCGAAGATTGTCGGTCCTCTTGGGAGACGCGTCGCGACTCAAACCGAGGAGAGGCCCGGACATGGCTGTCCCGCGTCAGTCCCAATCCCCGTACCGCTTTCACTGCACCGACGGCCACATGGCCATCATCGACCCGACGGGGCTCGCCATCGCCGACCGGACCCAGGTCCGTTTCCACGCCGTGGAGGTGGCGCTGCACGCCATGGAGCGGGTCGGGGCGGCGCTCGACTGGTCGGACTGGATCGTCGACGTCCACGACGGGCAGGGACGCCGCGTCCTCGTTCTCCCGTTTCGCGAGATTCTCCCTGTCCGCGAGATTCTCCCGGCCGGTGAGGTTCGCCCCGTCGGCAAAGCCGCTCGGGTGTCGCGGGCGGCCTGACCCCGGCGCGGGGCACGGGCCGGCGCTGCGACGGCCAGCGTGATGCAAGGCAAAATCCATGAAATGCAAAAGGTCATGAAAGGCAAAAGGGTATGAAAACCACGCCGAAGCGGGCCGCCTACACGATCGAGACCCTGTCCTACAGCAGCACCCGCCTGGTCCGGCTCGGCGGCCGGAAGGTGGCGATCCTGTTCCCGCCCCTGGCGGCGGGCGGCCCCTACCAGCTCTATCCCCATCCGGACACCTTCCGGAGCCTGACCTTCGCGGGCCTGCCCCAGCCCCTGCGCCCGGAATTCATGGCCTTCGACTCCATCGAGGCGGTGGAGGCGTTCCTGGGCATCCGCTCCGCCGCACCGGCCCGGGACGCCCTCCCGCTGGCAGCCTGAGGCCGGTCGGATCAGGCGCCGGGTCCGGCGCCTTCGATCAGCCGGGCATACTCGGCCTCGGCGGTGCCGTAGCTTCCGCCCGCCAGATCCAGCAGGGCCGGGCGGTCCAGGATGGTGATCCGTCCGCGCCGCGCCCGGATGATATGCTGGCTTTCCAGGACCTGCACGGCGAGCGTCGCCCCGGTGCGCTGCACCCCGAGCATCAGGGCCAGGAACTCGTGCGTGATGGCGATCTCGTCGCCATCGACCCGGTCGTGGCACATCAGCAGCCAGCCCGCGAGGCGCACCTCCATGGTGTAGGTGGCGTTGGCATGCGCGGCCTTGCCCAGGTGGATGATCTGGACCTGGACGTAGCGCAGCAGCAGGGTCCGGAGAGAGGCGCTTTGCGCCACGGCCCGGTTGAGCAAGGCGGCGTCGATGGCGAGCAGCTGCCCGGCCTTCTGCACGAAGGCGTGGTTCGGCGTCCGGTCGCTGTCGAGCAGGATGGGGGTCGCCCCGACCAGCCCCTCGCGCCCGATGATCCCGATCTCGACCCGGCCCGCCGCCGATCCGGTCACCACCGAGACGAACCCGTCCTCGGGAAAGTACAGCTGCCGGACGGGCTGGTGCGGCAGGATCAGGGACTGGCGCAGGGTGGCGGCCATCGGCTCCAGGTGCGGCTGCAGACGCGCGAAGTCGTCCGGCGCCATGGCGCGGAGCAGGCGGTTGCGCAGATCGCCCTGCCGGGGCACCGGGCCGGCCTGCTCGGTCCTGTTCAGGGGAGCCTTGGCCGGAGGAGCGTTGGCCAGAGGAGCATTGGAAGGAGGGGGTTTGGGCTGGACAGTGTCGGGCATGGCGCTCCCTCACGACGGCAAGAGCGCGCTCTGTCTCCCAATCGCTTGCGGCCAAACCGGAGCAAGCAACCATTTGATAGTAGTCATCCCGACGCAAAAATCAAGTATTTCCAGAAATCACGATGCGCATCTGCTGAAAAAACAGACTTTTCGCGTATCGAAATACGAGTGCGTGTCGAAGACGAGGGCGGTTGTGGAATGGCCTCCTGGGCATGGTGCCGGTCGCGAAACCCGTTCGACGCTGCGGGCTGTGCGGTTTCGGCGACACCGCGACGCTTTCACGAGGCGTCGGGATGAGAGGCGGCGATGGCCCGTGGCGTCGTCCTTAGTTCCAACCTGGAATAAGTAAAAAACATAGTCCTTGCATCGTAATTATGAATCCTGCCAAGACGATTTTGGGTCACGGACAGTAAGTCAATTCACGTCTGCGACACCGCTCTCGTGCTCACCCGGAATGGTCTTTGGCTGTGAACCGCTTTGTGCTGAATGATAACGCCCGTCCGATCGCCAAGGTAGCCCAGCGTTGCCTTCTGGCGACGCTGATGTCCGGCGTTGCCGCGATCGGGTTCGGTATTCGCGAGTCTCATGCGCAGAACGCCACCGATGCGGTCACCCTCGACACGCTCTCGGTGGAGGGCGTCGGCCTCGGGCGGAACGCGTCGGGCAGCCAGCCGGGCGGGGCGGTCGGGCCGGTGCGGGGCTACGTCGCCACCCAGAGCCGCGTCGGCACCAAGACCGACACGCCGATCCTGGAGACCGCGCAGTCGATCTCGGTGGTCGGTCGCCAGCAGATCGAGGATCAGAACGCCATCACGATCAACCAGGCGCTGCGCTACTCGCCGAGCGTCACCACCGAGCAGCGCGGCGGCTCCGGGGCCAGCCGCCTGGAACAGTTCTTCATCCGGGGCTTTACGGCGCCGCTGTTCCTAGACGGCCTCGCCCTGCCGGGCAGCCGCGACGCCTCGGCCAGCATCGACCCCTACCGGCTCGAGCGCATCGACATCATCAAGGGGCCGGCCTCGGTGCTCTACGGGCAATCGGGACCGGGCGGCATCGTCAACCTCGTGTCGAAGGTTCCGCAATTCGTCCGCCACGGCGAGATCTTCGTCCAGGGCGGCGGTTTCAACGAGGTCCGGGGCGGTTTCGACATCGGCGGCCCCCTCCCCGCCGAGGCCGGCCCGCTCGCCGACCAGTTCGCCTACCGGGTCATCGGCCTCGGCTGGACGGGCGACGGCCCGGCGGTGACCACCCGGGTCGAGCGCGTGCTCATCAACCCGAGCGTCACCTGGCGGCCCTCCACCGACACCTCGCTGACCATCATCGGCAATTACGAGCGCGATCCGTTCTCGGGCTTCTACGGCGGCTTCCCGGCCGTGGGCACGGTGTTCCCGCGCAACTTCGGCAACGGCTTCACCGGCCGCCTGCCGGTGGACTTCTACGACGGCGACCGCAACTTCGAGCGTTCGGACCGGACCCAGGCCTCGATCAGCTACATCTTCGACCACAATGTCAACGAGGCCCTGCACTTCCACTCGGCGGGGCGCTACCTGCGCACCGAGGGCGATTACCGCAGCGTCTACGGCGCCTTCAACGACACCACGGGACCCTTCGCCAGCGGCCCGCTCATCGACCGCTCGCGCATCGCCACCCGGGTCGGCATCGACGCCTACACCCTCGACAACAACCTCGTGGGCAAGTTCGATACCGGCATCTTCGCCCATACCGCCCTGGTCGGCGTCGATTACCGGAGCTTCGAGACCCGGACGCTGTCGTCGGCCTTCCCGGCCGCCCCCAGCCTGAACGTCCTGTTTCCGAACTACGCCATGAACATCCCGACGCCGCCCTTCACCACGGATTCGCGGATCACCTCGGAGCAGACCGGCGTCTATTTCCAGGACCAGGTGAAATTCGACCGCCTCGTCCTCACCCTCGGCGGCCGCTACGACTGGGCCCGCAATTCCGGCCCGACCCGGAGCCTCGCCACCAACGTCGTGACCAACCAGGACGTGCCGTCCGAGGCCTTCACCGGCCGGGCGAGCCTGCTCTACCTCTTCGACAACGGCTTCGCGCCTTACGTCTCCTACAGCGAGGCCTTCGAGCCGATCACGGCCGGACGGATCTTCGACGCGAATTTCGGCTCGATCGGCCGCATCCCGGACCCGATCACCAGCGACCAGTTCGAGGCCGGCATCAAGTACCAGCCGCCCGGCACCGACATCCTGCTCACCGCCGCCGCCTTCGACATCCGCCGCTCGAACGCGACCAACCCCGATCCGGTCAACCGGAACTTCGTGGTGCAGACCGGCGCGGTCGGCGTGCAGGGCATGGAGTTCGAGGCGCGGGTCAATCTCGCCGAGGGCCTGAACGTCATCGGCGGCTTCTCGTTCATCGACGCCCGCGTCGTGACCGACCTCACCACCACGCTGAACCAGGTCACCAACCAGCAGGTGGCGCTCCAGGGCCGCGTCCCGGTCCAGATCCCGGACACCACCGTGTCGCTGTTCGCCGATTACCGCTTCACCAGCGGCCCCCTGCTGGGCCTCGGCATCGGCGGCGGTGTGCGCTACCTCGGGTCGTCCTGGGGTGACCCCGCCAACACCTTCAAGGTCCCGGAGAGCGTCCTGGTCGATGCCGTGCTGTCCTACGACCTGAAGAACCTCGACACGACGCTCAACGGCTTCACCCTGCAGGTCAACGCGCAGAATCTCCTCGACGAGCGCTACGTCACGGGCTGCTTCAGTTATTCGAACTGCTATTACGGCCTGCCCCGCACGGTCTACGCCACCCTGCGCTACCGCTGGTAACGCGCAGGCTCAGGGCGGCGCGACAATCCGCAACCGGAGGACCGCATGGGGACGACCTTCCGTCAGGCGATGGCCTGGCTCCACACCTGGTCCGGCCTGATCGTCGGCTGGGTCCTGCTGGCGGTCTTCGTCACCGGCACGGCGAGCTACTACCGGGCCGACATCTCGCGCTGGATGCGGCCCGAATTGGTGCAGGCCGCGCCGCTCTCGCCCGACGCCATGGCGCGGGCGGCCGAACTCGGCGTCGCCCACCTGACGGCCCATGCGGGCGGGGCCCGGACCTGGTTCGTCGGCCTGCCGCAGCCCGACAGCCCGGTCATCGACCTGTTCTGGCGGACGAAGCCCGGCACCCCGCCGGGGCAGGCCCGGCTCGACCCCGCGACGGGCGCGCCGGCCGCGATCCGCGACACGAAGGGCGGCGATTTCCTCTACCGCTTCCACTTCGAGCTGCACATGCCGCCCCTGTGGGGCCGCTGGATCGTCGGCATCTGCGCCATGGTCATGCTCGTCGCGCTGATCTCCGGCATCGTCACCCACCGGCGCATCTTCGCCGATTTCTTCACCCTGCGGCGGGACAAGTCGCCCCAGCGCGGCTGGCTCGACGCCCACAACGTCACCGGCGTGCTGGCGCTGCCGTTCCACCTGATGATCACCTACACGGGCATCGTCACCCTCGCGGTGATGTACATGCCCTGGGGCATCACCACGGCCTACAAGGGCGAGGCCCAGACCTTCTTCGCCGAGAGCGGTCAGATCCCGGCGCCGCGCGCCCCCGCCGGGCAGCCCGGCACGCTCGCGCCCATCGGCCCGATGGTGCGGGACGCGATGGCGCAGGTGTCGGAACCCCTGGAGCGGCTGTCGATCGCCAACCCGCGGGACGCGAATTCCGTGGTGACGGCGGTGTTCGAGGAGCCGCACGGGCTCTCGCACGCGCATCCGCAGATCGCCTTCGACGGGGTGACCGGCGCGGTGCGCGAGGTCCGGCAGGGCGGCCTCAAGCCGGCGACCCGGACCTTCACCACCATGGTCGGCCTGCACGAGGCGCATTTCGCCGGGCCGGCCCTGCGCATCCTGTTCTTCGTCTGCGGCCTGATGGGCTCCGCCATGGTGGCGACCGGCCTCGTGCTGTGGTCGGTGGCGCGCCTGCCCAAGGCCGGCGAGCGGGGCTTCCTCGGCTTGCGCCTGGTCCAGGCCCTCAATATCGGCGCCGTCGCCGGGCTGCCGGCGGGAATCGCGGCCTACTTCCTGGCCAACCGTCTGCTGCCCCTCGGCCTGTCGGGGCGGGGCGACTGGGAGATCGGGGCCTTCTTCACCACCTGGGGCCTCGTCACGCTCGCGGCCCTCGCGGGGCCGGGGCGCAGGGCCTGGGGCGCGGCGCTGGCCGCGACCGCCGGTCTCTATCTCGCGGTGGTGGCCGCCGACCTCGCCCTGGTCGATCACCGCTGGGCCGGGCTCTTTGCCGGGCAGGCGCGGTTCGTGTGGTTCGACGCGACGCTCCTCGCTTTGGCGGGCCTGTTCGCCTTCGCGGCCCGCAAGCTCGCCCGCTATGCCGGGCCGCGGCGGGCGGCCCGGGCCGCCGCGGCCGCGCCAACCCGTGCGGGCCTCGGCGACTTCGCCCCCATCGGCCCGTCCGCCCGCTGAGGCGGGCGCGCAAACGGCTCGGTGCGGGGCAACCAAACCGGCCCGTGCCCGTTTCCAGGGTCCTTCAACGAACCCGAAACGGGACGACCCGCCATGATGTACCGCCTTGCCGCCGCTGCCGGCCTTTTCGCGATGAGCGCCGGCCTCGCGCTGGCCCAGACCCCCGCCACCACCCCGGCCACCGGGACCGCCGCCGGCGGCACCGTCGCCAAGACCGACAAGGACCTGAAGGAATATCAGCTCGCCGCCGTCAGCAAGGTCACCCTCGCCCAGGCGCTGACCACCGCCGAGAAGCAAGGCGAGAAGGGCCGCGCCATCGACGCCGACTTCGAGAAGGCCGATGGCAAGAACCCGAACCACTACAGCATCAAGGTCGTGTACCCCGACGGCAAGCTGGTGGAGTACGGCATCAACGCCGATGACGGCGCTCTCTACAAGACCGAGAACCAGCCGATCGAGCGCTACTTCACCCGCCTGAAGCCGGCCGATTTCCAGAAGGCCACCGTCTCGCTCAAGGACGCCCTGGTCATCGCCGAGAAGAAGGCCGGCGGCGGCAAGGCCTACGAGGCCGAGGTCGAGCGCGAGGGCGCCTCGGTCGAGTACGAGATCAAGGTGGCGCATGCCGACCGCGAGCAGACCGTCAAGGTCGGCCCGGACGGCAAGGTCGTCGACTGATCCCACCCCGGACGGCTGGCCCCCGGGCCGGCCTCCCTCCGTCCCGGCCTCCATGCCGGCGAGACGGCCCCCCTCCCGCCGGGGCTCAGCGGTAGTCGGTCGGCGTGAGCCCGTGCCGGGCGATCTTGTCGTAGAGGGTCTTGCGCGGCGTGCCGAGGGATTCGGCCGCCATCCGGACATCCCCGCCGGCCATGATCAGCTCCTCGCGGATCAGGCTGCGCTCGAACCGGTCGACCTGATCCGCCAGGGTGCCGGCGGTGACGGCCTCCGGGGCGGAGCGCTCCAGGTCGGCGAGGCCCAGGGCGAAGCGTTCGGCGAAATGCCCGAGTTCGCGCACGTTGCCGGGCCAGTCGTGCCGACGCAGGTGGTCGAGCACCGGGCCGGTGATCGCCGGGACCTCGCGGCCGAACCGGGTGGCCGCCCGCCGCAGGAATTCCTGGAACAGCAGGATCACGTCCTCGCGCCGGTTCCGTAAGGGCGGGATCGCGATCGTGATCACGTTGAGCCGGTGGTAGAGGTCGTCGCGGAACGTCCCCTGCGCCGCCGCCTGTCCGAGATCGACCTTGGTGGCGGCGACCACGCGCATGTCGACGGCCAGGGTGTCGTTGCCGCCCAGCGGTTCGACCTTGCGTTCCTGCAGCACGCGCAGCATCTTCACCTGCAGGTTGAGCGGCATGCTCTCGATCTCGTCGAGGAAGAGCGTGCCGCCCTGGGCGTGCTCGATCCGGCCGACCCGGCGCTTCAGGGCGCCCGTGAAGGCCCCGGCTTCGTGGCCGAACAATTCGCTCTCGGCGACGCTGTCGGGCAGGGCGCCGCAATTCATCGCCACGAAGTTGCGCTTGGCCCGCCGGCCCCAGCGGTGCAGGGCGCTGGCCACCACCTCCTTGCCGGCCCCGGTCTCGCCGAACACCAGCACGTCGACATCGGCATGGGCCACCTCGCGCACCAGCTGACGCAGGCGCACCATCTCGGGCGAGACTCCGAGGAAGGCCGGGTCCTCCTCCAGGGCGGCATCGAGGCGCGCCCGCAACTGGCGGTTCTCCAGCACGAGGCGGCGGCGCTCCAGGGCGCGCCGGGCCGAGGCCAGCAGCGCCTCGGCCGGGTACGGCTTGGCCAGGAAATCGTAGGCGCCGTCGCGCATGGCCGCGACCGCCATGCGGATGTCGCCGTGCCCGGTGATCAGGATCACGGGCAGTTCCGGGTCGATCGTCCGCAGGCGCGCGAACAGGGCATTGCCGTCGAGGTCGGGCAGGCGCACGTCGGTGATGACGAGGCCGGGCGGATCGGCCAGGATCGCCGTCAGGGCCGGCCCGGCCGCCCCGAAGGTCTCGACCCGGAAGCCGTCGAGCTCCAGGCTCTGCCGGTTGGCGCGGCAGACCTCCGCCTCGTCGTCGATGAAGACGACCCGCTCGGCCGAACCCGGCCCATCCGCTGTCTCGCTCACGTGGTCGCCTCCGCCGGTCCCGCCGCCCGGCCGGCCTTCTGTTCCAGAATCTCTTGCTGTCCCAGGCTCTCTTGCTGTTCCAGAATCGTCTGCTGATCCAGGCCCTCTTCGGGGTCCCGGACCTTGGCCAGGACCTTGGCCAGCACCATGCGGAAGATCGTGCCCCCCGCGGGATCGTCGAGGACCGTCAGGCTGCCGCCGCAATCCTCGACGATTCCGCGGGCGATGGCGAGCCCCAGCCCGAGCCCGTCCGATTTGGTGGTGAAGAAGGCGTCGAAGACCTGCGCCCGGACGGCCTCGGGCATGCCCGGGCCGTTGTCCCGGACCTCGACGCGGACGCGGTCCGGGGCCTCGGCCGAGGCGTGCAGATCGACGCGCAGATCGACGCGCGGGCCCGCCGGGCTGCCGTGTCCGGGTGGCTGGCCCGCCACCGCGTCGAGGGCGTTCTGCAGCAGGTTCACGACCACCTGTTCGAGGCGCGGGCCGTCGCCCAGGACCCGCAGGCCGGCCGGCCCCATCTGCACCGTGAGCAGGATGCCGGCCGCCGCCGCCCGGGCCGCCACCAGCTCCAGGCCGTTGTGCAGGATCTCGGCCAGCACCACCGGCTCGCGCCTGCCGGAGGAGCGCCGGGCGAAGCCCTTGAGCTGGCGGGTGAGGCCGCCGATGCGGTCGGTGAGCCGTCCGATGGCGAAGGCGTTCTCCTCCGCCTCGTCGGTCCGGCCGCGCCGGACCAGGATGGCGGCGTTGTCGGCGTAGGAGCGGATGGCCGCGAGCGGCTGGTTGATCTCGTGGGCCATGCTGGCGGCGAACTGGCCCAGGGCCGCCAGGCGTCCGGCCTGAGCGAGTTCGCGGCCCAGGCGCTCGCGCTCGGCCTCCGCCCGCCGGCGCTCCTCCATCTCGAGCCGCAGCATCCGGTTGGCGTCGGTCAATTCCCGGGTCCGCTCGCCGACGCGAGCCTCGAGGATGTCCCGCTGCGCCGAGGCCTGGGCGAGGCGCTCCCGATTGCGCCGGCCGCGGCCCGCCAGGGCGGTGAGGCCGAGGCAGGCGAAGCCGGTGACCAGGGCGGCGATGATCCAGGCCTGGGCCCGCTCGCGCTCCACCGCGTGGCCGAGGGGCGTCAAGGTGAAGAGGCGCCAGCCCGTGCCGGGGATCGGCGCGTCGAGGAGGAGCGCGGCCCGCGCCGGCTGCCCGCCCTGCCCCACCCGCACCAGGTCGGTGGTGCCCGCGATGGGGTAGAGCGGCATGGCCGGAAGGGGGCTGTCGCCGAACTCCCGGGCCTCGCGGATGCGGCTGCGCTCGGTCTCGTCGATCTGCCGCAGGGTGGCCAGGTGCCAAGCCGGGTCGCTCGCCACCAGGACGATGCCGCGCCCATCGGCGACGAACACCCCGTCGCCGGCCCGGCGCCAGGCGGCCTCGACCGCCGCGAACTCGATCTTGACCACCACGACGCCGCCGGCCGTCCCGATCCGGCGCGAGAGGTAGAGGCCCGCGCGGCCGCTCACGGTACCGAGGGCGAATTGCGAGCCGACCCCGTCCTGCATGGCCTGCCGGAAATAGGGCCGGAACGCGTAGTCCCGGCCGAGGAAGCTGCCGGAGGTGCCCGCATTGCTGGCCGCCACCGTGATGCCGTCGGGCCGGATCACGTAGATCACCGCCGAGCCGGTGGCCTCGGCCACCTGGGCCAGCCGCCGGTTCACGCGGTCGAGGAGTGGGCGGGACGACGGGTCTCCCGAGGTCGCGGCGGCTGCGGCGGCGATCTCCGGGTCGGCCGCGAGGGCGAGAGGCAGCGAGGCCTGCTTCTGCATCTCGGCCCGCAGCGCCCCGACCTGCAGCCCAAGGGCGGCCTGGGCGGTGCGGCGCAGATCCGCCAGGGCCCAGCGCTCGGCGACCCGTCCGGCCGACCAGGCGGCGAGCAGGATGGCCGCAAGGCTCGCCAGCAGGACGAGGCTCCGGCGGCTCGGCACGTGCAGCCGCCCATGCGGTCCGGCCTCGCGCCTCATCGGGTCCGAACCGCTGCGAATTTCCGGACAGGATTCTCGGACCGCGTCCGAGTTTCCGCAGACCCGCGCCACGGCATCACGCGCATCGCAGGCAAAAAGCATCTTCGTTTCGAGGACTTAACAAAAAGTTCCGGCCTGCCGGCATCTGGCATGCCGGTTGCCATTCCGAGGCGGTAACGCAGCCCTGCGCTTTCCGCGGGGCTGCCGACCGGGACGCGGACGCCGCCGGATCTCCGGCGGCCGAGGCCCATCGGTTCGAGATCAAGACCAAGACCAAGACCAAGACCAAGACCAAGATCAAGAACGGACGGAACCGGGGCGAGCCCCTGGACCCGAACCGACATCCTTCGCGAGACCCACCGGGAGAACGCCCTCATGGCCACCGTACCACTGCCCCTCACCGCGCCGCACGATCCGCCGAAGCCCCGGCCGCTCTACCGGACCCTGTATTTCCAGGTCCTGGTCGCGGTGGCGATCGGCATCGCGCTGGGACACTTCTACCCGCAGGTCGGCGCCGACATGAAGCCGCTCGGCGACGCCTTCATCAAGCTCGTCAAGATGATCATCGCGCCGGTGATCTTCCTCACCGTGGTCTCCGGCATCGCCGGCATGACCAACCTGGAGAAGGTCGGCCGCGTCGGCGGCAAGGCGCTGATCTACTTCATCACCTTCTCCACCCTGGCGCTCATCGTCGGCCTGATCGTGGCGAACCTCGTCCAGCCGGGCGCGGGCATGCACATCGATCCGAAGTCGCTCGATCCGAAGTCGATCGCGATGTACGCCGACAAGGCGAAGACGCAGTCCATCACCGACTTCCTGATGAACATCATCCCGACCACGGCGGTGGGGGCGTTCTCGGGCGGCGAGATCCTCCAGGTGCTGTTCTTCTCGGTGCTGTTCGGCTTCGGCCTCGCCTTCCTGGGCGACCGCGGCAAGCCGGTCCTCGACATCATCAAGGTGCTGTCGGAAGCCATCTTCGGCGTCGTCAACATCATCATGAAGGTCGCTCCCATCGGCGCCTTCGGCGCCATGGCCTTCACCATCGGCAAGTACGGCATCGCCTCGCTCGCCAACCTCGCCTACCTGGTCGGCGCCTTCTACCTGACCTCGGCGATCTTCGTGCTCGGCGTGCTCGGCCTCGTCGCCCGCTACAACGGCTTCTCGATCCTCAAGCTCATCCGCTACATCAAGGAAGAGCTGATGCTGGTGCTCGGCACCTCGTCCTCCGAGTCCGCCCTGCCCTCGCTGCTCGAGAAGATGGAGCGCGCCGGCTGCTCGAAGCCCGTCGTCGGCCTCGTGGTCCCGACCGGCTACTCGTTCAATCTCGACGGCACCAACATCTACATGACCATGGCGGCTTTGTTCATCGCGCAGGCCACGGACACGCCCCTCACCTACGGCGAACAGGGCCTCCTGCTCCTCGTGGCGATGCTGTCCTCCAAGGGCGCGGCCGGCGTCACCGGCTCCGGGTTCATCACCCTGGCGGCGACCCTCGCGGTGGTGCCCTCGGTGCCGGTGGTCGGCATGGCGCTGATCCTCGGCGTCGACCGCTTCATGTCCGAGTGCCGCGCGCTCACCAACTTCATCGGCAACGCGGTGGCCTGCATCGTGGTCGCCCGCTGGGAGGGCGAGGTCGACGACGTCAAGCTCGCGGCGGCGCTCGGCGGCAACCCGATGCCGCTCGACTCGGAGCTGCCGGCTCTCCAGCCAGCCGAGTAGTCCTTTGCATGATCACGGCCGGGCGCCAAGCGCTCGAAGGAGCGAGCGCCCGGCCTACGGAAAAAGGGACGCGCGGACCGGTTGGTCGTCGCGTCCCTTTTGATATCGGAACCCCCGAATCGACCGTGATGGGCCTATTCCACCGTGACGGATTTCGCGAGGTTGCGTGGCTGGTCGACGTCTTTGCCCATGAAGACGGCGGTGTGGTAGGCGATGAGCTGGATCGGCACCGCGTAGACGATGGGGGCCACCACCGGATCGAGGTCCGGCATCGTCACGGTGGCCATGGTGTCGAGGCCTGCGGCCGCCGCGCCCTTGGCGTCGCCGATCAGGATGATGCGGCCGCCGCGGGCGGCCACCTCCTGCATGTTCGACACCGTCTTCTCGAAGATCGCGTCGTGGGGCGCGATGACGATCACCGGCACGCTCTCGTCGATGAGGGCGATGGGGCCGTGCTTGAGTTCACCCGCCGCATAACCTTCCGCGTGGATGTAGCTGATTTCCTTGAGCTTCAGGGCACCCTCCAGCGCCATCGGATAGCTGGTGCCGCGCCCCAGGTAGAGCACGTCGCGGGCCTTCGAGACCTCGCGGGCCAGGACCTCGATCGGGCCTTCCAGCTTGGTCGCGTCGGCCATCAGGCCCGGCACCGTGATCAGCGCGTCGACGAGGCGGCGCTCCTCCTCCGGGCTCACGGTGCCGCGCGCCCGGCCAGCATGGATGGCGAGACACAGCAGCACCGTGAGCTGGCACGAGAACGCCTTGGTGGAGGCGACCCCGATCTCGGGGCCGGCCAGGGTCGGCACGGTCGCGGAGGCCTCGCGCGCGATGGTGGAGGTCGGCACGTTGACCACGGCGAGCGTGTGCTGGCCCTGCCCCTTGGCGTAGCGCAGGGAGGCCAGGGTGTCGGCGGTCTCGCCCGATTGCGAGATCACCAGGGTGAGGCCGTCCCGGTCCAGCGGCGGCTCGCGGTAGCGCGCCTCCGAGGCGACGTCGATCTCCACGGGGAGGCGGGCCAGGCTCTCGAACCAGTACTTGGCGACGAGCCCGGCATAATAGGCGGTGCCGCAGGCCGTGATCGAGATCCGCGAGAGTTTGGCGAAGTCGAAGGGCAGGGCCTCGGGCAGGGCCACGCGGCCGTTGGCGAGATCGACGTAATGGGCCAGCGTGCGGCCGACCACCTCGGGCTGCTCGTGGATCTCCTTGGCCATGAAGTGGCGATGGTTGCCCTTCTCCACCCGGTAGGCCTGGGCGACGATGCGCTGACGCTCGCGGGTGACGGGCTGGCCGTCCTGGTCGCGGATCTCGGCCCCGTCCCGGGTCAGGATGGCCCAGTCGCCCTCGTCCAGGTAGGTGATCTCCTGGGTGAAGGGGGCCAGCGCCAGGGCGTCCGAGCCGAGATAGGTCTCGCCCTCGCCGAACCCGATGGCCAGGGGGGCGCCGTGGCGGGCGCCGATGAGAAGGTCGTCGTGGCCGGTGAAGATGAAGCCGAGCGCGAAGGCCCCGTGCAGGCGCGGCAGGCAGGCCGCCACCGCCTCGACCGGACCCAGGCCCCCCTCCAGGGCGTGGCTGACGAGCTGGGCCACCACCTCGGTGTCGGTCTCGCTCTCGAAGCGCACGCCCTGGCCCTGCAGCTCGGCCTTCAGCGCGCGAAAGTTCTCGATGATGCCGTTATGCACGACGGCGACGCGCGTCGTGGCGTGCGGATGCGCGTTGGTCTCGTTGGGACGGCCATGCGTGGCCCAGCGGGTGTGGCCGATGCCGATGCTGCCGCCGAGCGGCGCGTCGCGCAGGCGCATCTCCAGGTTGGCGAGCTTGCCCTCGGCGCGCCGGCGCTCCAGGTGCCCCTGCGTTAGGGTGGCGATGCCGGCCGAATCGTAGCCGCGATATTCGAGCCGGCGCAGGGCTTCCACCAGCTGCCCGGCCACGGCGTCCCGCCCGACGATGCCAACGATTCCGCACATGGGTTGGTGTCTCTCAGGTGTCTCTCGGATGTCCGGCGCGGAGCCCGGACGCGATGGCAGGCGGATGTCCGGCGCGGAGCCCGGACGCGAACGCATGGTCCCGGCTTGTACCGGATCGGGACAGCCGCGCGCCAGCCGCGTGCCCCACGGCTCGCCAAGCCCCGTCCGGAGCCTGCCAAGCCTCGTCTGGAGCCTGCCCCGACAATGCTGAACGAGGGCTTGCAGCCTTGGTCGGCCGGGACGAATCCCACGCTGGCGTCACGGCTGCGATTTCGTGGCCCGCGCCACCTTCTCCGCCTGGAGCGCCGCCCGCTTGCCCGGCGCCCAGCCGGGCAGGGTGCGCTGGCGCCCGCGCGAGACCGCCAGGGCCTCCTCCGGCACGTCTGAGGCGATCACCGAGCCGGCCCCCACGATGGCGCCGGCGCCGACGCTGACCGGCGCCACCAGCGCGGTGTTCGAGCCGATGAAGGCCCCCGCCCCGATCGTGGTGCGGTGCTTGTTCACCCCGTCATAGTTGCACGTGATGGTGCCGGCTCCGAGATTGGCCCCCGCCCCCACCTCGGCGTCCCCCACATAGGTCAGGTGGTTGGCCTTGGCGCCGGCGCCCATCCGGGCGTTCTTGATCTCGACGAAGTTGCCGATGCGGGCGCCCGCTTCCAGCACCGCTCCCGGGCGCAGGCGGGCATAGGGGCCGATCTGCACGCCGGCCGCCAGGGTGGCGCCCTCCAGATGCGAGAAGCTGTGCACCACGCACGCATCGCCGACCGTCACGTTGGGCCCGAACACCACGTGAGGTTCCACCAGAACATCACGCCCCAACACCGTGTCGATGCTGAAGAAAACCGTTTCGGGCGCGATCAGCGTCGCCCCCGCGATCTGGGCGGCGCGGCGCAGGCGCCCCTGGATCTCGGCCTCGGCCACCGCGAGCTGGACCCGGTCGTTGACCCCCTGCGCCTCGGCCTCCGCCACCGGCACCACCGCGACCGGCAGGCCGTCCGCCACCGCGAGGGCGACCGCATCGGGCAGGTAGTATTCGCCCGCCGCATTGGCGTTGCCGATGCGGGTCAGGAGAGAGAGCGCATGGGGGCCGGACAGGGCCATCAGGCCGGCATTGCACAGGGTGACGGCGCGCTCGGCCGGGCTCGCATCCTTCTCCTCGCGGATCGCCAGCACGCGGTCCCCGTCGGTCAGCACCCGGCCGTAGCCGGTGGGATTCGGGCTCTCGAAGGCCAGCACCGCCACGGCCGCGCCCTGGGCCAGCGGCGCGCGCAGGCGCGCCAGGGTGTCGGCGGTGATCAGCGGCGTGTCGCCGAAGGCGATCACCACGTCGTCGTCGCCCGCCTCCAGGGCGGCCCGGGCGGCCAGCACCGCGTGAGCGGTGCCGAGGCGTTCGGCCTGCGGATAGACGGCGGCACCGGGCGCCAGGGTGGCGATCTCGCGGGCGACCGCCGCCTGCCCCGGCTCCGCCACCACGGCGATCCGGGTCGCGCCGGCCCCCTGCGCGGCCGTCAGCACGTGCCCGAGCAGGGTCCGGCCGGCGACCCGGTGGAGCACCTTCGGCAGGTCCGAGCGCATCCGCGTGCCCTTGCCGGCGGCCAGCACGATGGCGGTGAGGCTGCGGTCTGCGTTCGGGGTCGTCTGATCGGTCATCGAGGGGTCCGCCGCGGGCCAAGCTGTTGCTCCCCGTCGGCTAAAGCGCGGATGGGGCTGTTTCAAGTCCGGGCGCGATCGGGCCGGGCTTCATCGATGCGGACCTGCATCGATGCGGACCTGCCGCCGTCTTTCGGCAGTATCCGTCGCGTGATCGGATCTCGCGACTAAGCTTTGACCCGGCCCGGGCCGAACGGCCCGGACGCTTTCGGCGTTGACCGGCGCGGTTCGGGACGGCTTAACCCCCGGTTCAGGGCTCGGCATGGTAGACACATACGAACCTCAACCTCCGCAAGCCCCGATCCCCAACGCCCTCGCCTTAACGCCCTTGCAACGCCCTTGCCTTTTCCGCGCGCCCGCGCCGACCACACGGACCTGATGACGCCGCCGAACCCGGATCTCCTCGACGACCCGTCCGCCCGCAGCCCCGGCGGCTGCACCGGCCCCAGCCGCCGCACCGTTCTGCGGCAGGTCGGTTTCGCGGCCCTGGCCGGCGGGCTCGCGGCCCTGCCGGGGGCCGCCGCCGCCGACGAGGCCCCCGCCCTTCCGGCGGACGGCACGCCGTTCCAGCCCGGACTCGTCACCGACCTCGCCCGGGCCCTGGCCAAGCGTGCCTACGCGGCGCCGCGCACCGACGACCTGCCCGAAGCCCTGGCGGGCCTCAACCGCGAGCAATACGCCGCCATCCGCACTCGACCCGGCAGCGCGGTCTGGGCCGAGGCGGCCCTGGGCTTCACCCTGGAGCCCCTGCATCGCGGCTCGGTGTTCCGCTCCCGCGTGGCGCTCGCGTTGATCGAGGACGGCACCGTGCGCGCTCTGCCCTACGATCCGGCGCGGTTCGAGACCGAGGGCGTGGCGCTCCCGGCCTTCAAGGACGACCCCGGCTATTCGGGCTTTCGCATCCGCGCCCGTTTCCGGGGCGGCGACCTCAGCGACTTCGCCATGTTCCAGGGGGCGTCGTTCTTTCGCCTGCTCGCCACCGGCCAGGGGTTCGGGGTCACGGCGCGGGCGCTGACCCTGCGCCCGGCCGACGCCCGGGGCGAGGAATTCCCCGAATTCCGCGCGATCTGGATCGAGCGGCCCGGTCCCGGCGGCCCCCTCGTCCTCCACGCGCTGGTGGATTCCCCCTCCGCCACGGCGGCCCTGCGCATGAGCCTGCGCGCCGGGGACGCTTCGCTCTGCGACGTCGAGGGCACGGTCTTCGCCCGCGCCGCCATCGACCATCTGGGCCTGGGCGGCATGACCACCAGCTACCTGTTCGGCCCGCACGACCGGCGCGGGTCCGACGATGCCCGGGCCGGCGCCTATAGCAGCGGCGGCCTGCAGATCCGCACCGGCGCCGGCGAGGCGATCTGGCGCCCGGTGCACAACCCCGAGACCCTGCAGATCTCCTCCTTCGTGGACGAGAATCCGAAAGGCTTCGGCCTGATGCAGCGGGCGCGCGACTACAGGGACTTCCAGGACGACGTGCAGCACTGGGAGTGGCGCCCCTCGCTCTGGCTCGAGCCCCTCGGCGCCTGGGGGCCCGGCGCCGTGACGCTTCTCGAGATCCCGAGCGATTCCGAGTTCAACGAGAACGTGCTGGCCTATTGGCGCCCGAAGGCGACCCTCGCGGCCGGGGCCGAGATGCCGTTCAGCTACCGCCAGCACTGGTGCTGGCAGCCCCCCGAGCCGCCGCCCGTCGCCTTGGTCTCGGGCACCCGCAGCGGGCGCGGGCCCGAGAACCGGCGCCTGTTCCTGGTGGACTTCACGGGCCAGGGGCTCGCCGCCCCCGACGACCTCCAGACCCAGCTGAGCGCGGCCTCCGGGGCGATCACGTCGAGCACCCTGTACCGCTACCCCGAGCGCGACACCCTGCGGGTGGCCTTCGAGCTCGACCCGAAGGGCGGGAAGTCCTGCGAATTGCGGCTCGCCCTGCAGCGCGCCGGCACGCCTCTGACCGAAACCTGGCTCTACCGTTGGACCCCGTGACCGCATCCCCGCTCTCCCCCGACGTGGCCGCGCCGGTCGCAGCCCCGACCGCTGCCTCCTTCGCCCCCGCGATGCCGCCCGAGGCGCCGCTGCCGATGCCGGTGCAGGACCTCGTGCGCTGGGACCCGGCCACCGGCCACCGGCCGGTGCGCCACGGCAGGCCCTGGCTCGCCCGCGCCTTCGTCTTCGGCGGGGCGGCGCTGCTGACCGCCTACGGGGCGATGCAGATGTACGAGGTGGTGGCGGTCTCGGGCGGCACCACGGCGCTGCAATACGTGCTGCTCGCGCTCTTCACCCTGAACTTCTCCTGGATCGCGCTGGCCTTCACGGGCGCGATCCTGGGCTTCCTCGTGTTGCTGCGGGGCTTGAAGACCCCGCCCCTGCCGTCGCACCTCGCCACCCGGACCGCGGTGGTGATGCCGGTCTACAACGAGGCCACCGCCCGCACCTTCGCGGGCCTCGAGGCGATGCGGTCCGAGATCGACGCCACCGGCCACGGCGACGCGTTCGACTATTTCGTCCTGTCGGATTCGACCCAAGGGGATGCCTGGATCGCCGAGGAGCGCGCCTTCCTGGATCTGCGCGCCCGCTGGGGCGCGGAGCCCCGGCTCTACTATCGCCACCGCCCGAAGAACCACCATCGCAAGGCCGGCAACATCGGCGACTTCGTCGCCCGCTGGGGGGGCGCCTACGACCACATGCTGGTGCTCGACGCCGACAGCCTGATGACCGGCGCCTGCGTGGTCCATCTGGCCGCCGCCATGGAGGCGGACCCGGATGCCGGCATCATCCAGTCGCTGCCGCTGATCATCAACCGCAACACGCTGTTTGCCCGCGTCCAGCAATTCGCCGCGCGCATCTACGGGCCGGTGATCGCCACGGGCCTGTCGGTCTGGTCCGGCCGCGACGGCAATTACTGGGGCCACAACGCCATCATCCGCACCCGCGCCTTCGCGGCAGCCTGCGGCCTGCCGGACCTGAAGGGCAAGCCGCCCTTCGGCGGCCACGTGCTCAGCCACGACTTCGTGGAGGCGGCGCTGATCCGGCGGGCCGGCTGGAGCGTGACCATGCTGCCGGCGCTGCCCGGCTCCTACGAGGAGAGCCCGCCCTCGCTCATCGACGTCGCGGTGCGCGACCGGCGCTGGGCGCAGGGCAACCTCCAGCACAGCCGCATCATCGGCACCGCGGGCCTGGCGCTCGCCTCGCGCCAGCACTTCGCCACCGGCATCGCCGGCTACGTCGCCTCGCCCCTGTGGCTGGCCCAGCTGGTGGTGGGTATCGCCCTGGTGTTCCAGACCGCCTATGTGCGGCCGGAATACTTCACGAGCGAGTTCGGTCTCTATCCGGTCTGGCCGCGCTTCGACCCGGTGCGCGCGCTCCAGCTCTTCGGGCTGACCATGGGCATCCTGCTGGCGCCGAAGTTTCTGGGACTGGCCCTCGCGCTGATCGACGGGCCGGTGCGCCGGGCCTGCGGCGGAGCCATCCGCCTCGTGCTCTCGAGCCTGATCGAGATCCTGCTCTCGGCCCTGATCGCCCCGATCGCGATGCTGATCCAGTCGGGCTCGGTGTTCCAGATCCTGCTCGGCCGCGACACCGGCTGGAACCCGCAGCGACGCGACGACGGCTCGATCCCCTGGGCCGACATCGTCCGGCGCCACCGCTGGCACATGGCCCTCGGGCTGATCACCGGCGTAGCCGCCTTCGCCATCGCCACCTCGCTGTTCCTCTGGATGTCGCCCACCATCCTGGGCCTCGTGCTGGCGATCCCGATCTCCTGGGCCAGCGGCCAGCTCGGCCTCGGGCTGGCCCTGAAGCGCCTCGGCCTGCTGATGACCCCGGAGGAGCGCACGCCCCCGACCATCGCCGTGCAGGCGGGCGCCCTCAGCCGGCGCAACGCCGAGGCCGGCCTCGACGACGCGGATGCGCTCCGGGCGCTCCACGCCGATGCCGGCCTGGCGCAGGCCCACGCCATGATGCTGCCCGAGACCGCCCCGCGCCCGCGCGGCGCCATCGACCCGGACCGCGCGTTGGCCCAGGCCAAGGTGGTGGAGGCCGACGCCCTCGCCGAGGCCCAGGCCTGGCTCACCCCGAAGGAGCGCATGGCCCTCCTCCACGACCGCGCCCTCCTCGACCGCCTCACCCGCCTGGCGCCCTGACACGCCCGGTCCTGGGATGTGGTCTGTTCCAGGGCTGGCCAATCCCCGGGACTTGCCGGATCCTCGGACTCGGCCGAGCCCCGATCGGCGCGTTTTTCGATTTCCGCGGCGCCCGATCTCCGATAGAACCGCCCGGACGGAAGGGTGGCCGAGTGGTTTAAGGCAGCGGTCTTGAAAACCGCCGTGGGTGAAAGCCCACCGTGGGTTCGAATCCCACCCCTTCCGCCAAATTATTCATCTAAGTAACTTAATTTATTGATCTAATTAGACGGGAACGAATTTTCACCCCAACGTTTACCCCAGCAGAAGATTTGGATCAACGTGGATACTCACGGGCTTTGGGGGACAGGTAAGTTGCGGCTTGGTTGAGATCGGGCAGCGTAAGGCGGGAAGGAGGCAGCAAAGCCACAGCCGGCAGCACCTGGCTGATCAGTCCGATGGCCTGTTAGACGCTGACTCGGATCCCCTGTTGCTGGCTCAGTCAATGACGCCGAATGGCTTTGCACCGACCTTCGGGGCCGCCGCTTAAGCTACCCGGATCGATCCGTCCTGCTCCCAGATGGGGGCATCTAACCCGTCTCGGGCAAACATCGCAGCGACAGCGCCGCGCACAGGGTCTGCGCCATCTTGCTTGGAAGCATCGTCCAGAAGTCGTCTTAGTTCGCCGACATCTGCCTGCGTGTCACCCATCGGCCATAGAGCTGATGCGGCCAGTCGACGCTTGCGATGCATCAGGCCGTGGAGCAAGCAGTCGAACGAGCCCTCGCGATAGCCAGCGTGGATGGCCATCGGCAGGTGGATGGTAACTGGGCGGGTTTGCCCAAGCCGATGGACACGGTCGTTGCACTGCTCCTCGACCGCGGGGTTCCACCAGCGGGACAGGTGGATGACGTGCGTCGCAGCGGTGAGCGTCAGCCCCGTGCCAGCCGCCTTTGGGCCGAGAACGAGAAGATCGAACTGCTCCTCTCCTCCGAGATGCCGTTGAAATCGATTGACAATGGCTTGGCGTTGAGAGATTGGCGTGTCGCCGTTGATCAGATCAATGCGGGGTAGGCCGAACCGCGCGCGGGCAAGTTCAACTAATCTGTGCTGCATGCGCCGATGCTCGACAAAAACGAGCGCTCGCTCGCCCCGCTCGGCGATCGACTCCAAAATCTCGAACACGGCGCTGAGCCGTGCTGAAGCTTCGACGAAGGCAGCATCTTCCTCCATCGTATCAAGGCTAGGATGTACCGAGACGGTTCGGATGTGGTGCAGCATTTTGAGCGCAGCCCCTGCCCCGCCCTGCGCGAGCTTGAAGTGGGCGTCTTCGTAGGCCACAGCTTGGCGATCGGGCATTGCTCGTGGATGCAGACGTCGCACCTTTTCCGGCAGGTCCCGCGCCACGACGTCCTTGATCCGCCGCAGCGCCAGAGGCGGCGTGGACATGAACACGCGGCGATGAAGCTCCGTCATGTTGGTCGCGTCTGGCGTGCCGTACCGGGCGCGGAACTCGGGAAGGCTGTCGAGTGAGCCCGGCGCCAGCTGATCCATGATGGCCCACAGGTCGGTCGCGGCGTTCTCGATCGGCGTCCCCGTCAACCCGATGCGGAAGTCTGCCCGGACGGCTCGGGCGGCGGCGGAGCGCAGGCTGGCGGGGTTCTTCAGCGCCTGGATCTCGTCGAAGACAACCGCGCTGAAGGGGATCTGCCGGAGGCTGTGCTGGTAGTTGACCAGGGTCGTGTAAGTTGTGAGGATCCAATAGCGGTGGGCTCGTCTATCGTCCAAGGCCTCGCGCAAGAAGGTGAGATCGAGCTTGCTTTCCCCCGTGTCGATGTCGCGTCCGGCGGCGTCGGCTTGCTTTCGCGCGCCGATCCCTGAGCCGTAGAGGCGTATGAGGTGCCCGAGGCCCGGTTCTCGCGTGTGGCGAGCGACCTCCTGCTCCCAGTTCTGGAGGAGCGAGGTCGGCGCGACGACGAGCACCGGCCCACGCTCTACCGCCCGTGGATTGGCCGCGTGCTGCTTTAGCCATGCCAGGAACGCGATCGTCTGGAGCGTCTTCCCGAGACCTTGCTCATCCGCGTTGAGGATGCCTGGCAGGCCGGCCTTCCAAGACGCAATCTGCCACTCGAAGCTCGCGTGCTGATGCGTTTTGAGATCTGTGCGGATGATCAACGGCAGGGCATCGGTACCTGTCGCGACACGCGGCTTGCACCGAGCAATCCACTGCAATTCGTCAAAATTGACGGCCGTCTCGAGAACGATCGGCTCGGACGCAGCCGTCTCCTCGTGGCCATCGCCCTCAGGCGCTTCGTCGCTTTCCCGATACTGCGCAATGAGCGCGAGCGCTTCGGGGCGAGCGGGCAGGTCGAACCCGGCAAGCTGCACGGTTGCCTTGCCGGCCGCCATAGCGTGAGAGACCTGTCGATGCAGTGCTTCGAGCTCCACCGGGGCAAGGGCTGCGAGAGCGCTTCTGAGCTTCTCGACGAAGTCTTCCGGCAGCCAAGTCGTACCACTGCCTGGTCCTATTTCGAGATCGGGCTTGCGGAACACGCCGATGCCCGTCACCCGGTCCGCGTATTCCTGCGTCTCGACGAGCAGCGGAAGGGCCGCAGTTTCGATGGCTTCTTCCTCGCCGATCGCGTCGAGGTCGTCGAGCTGGCCTGCGCTACGCAGCGCGGCCTCGACTGCCTGCGTGATAAGCGGGCGCGGGTTGCGCAGGAAGGCCTCTCGCGCCGAAGGAGAGGCGTGCTGCATCCTGGTCATCACAGATAGCGCTGGTGCTGCAGCCGGATCGATGACGAGGAAGTTGCCTGGTCTGAGCCGATAGGCTGACAGCGCTCCTCGCGAACGCACCCGTTCTTGAAATTCACGCAGGAGCGGGCCTGCTAGCTCGCCCGCGTCTTCGGGGACGCCGACCGCACCCTCCTCATACCCAGCCTGGGCGAGCTCCCGACCCAAGAACGGGACGATGTCGAAATCGTCGTCGGCGGTTGGTGCAAGCGCGAAGCGGTCTGCGATCCGAACCTCAAGACCGGCCAGGAAGTCCGTCATCGAGACGCGGGCCGCCGCCGTTGGGTCTTCGATACGGACGCCAGGGTCGAGTAGCTGCCGGAACTGGGCCAGGGCGTTCCAGTGCTGGGTCTCGTTGCGGCCAGGCTCGAAACTTTCCGACACCGCGACCGCGTCCATGAGCCATTCCGGCAGCCGACGCTCGCCCGCCGATGTCTTCAAGATGGCGCCTATCCGCTGCACGGTCTGGCGTTGTCCGTTCTTGAACCACTCGTGCCGCAGGCGAAACGAGGGAGATCCCAGAACTCCCTCGACGTCCGTGCGAAGCGCAAGATCGATGATGGGTGGCAGACCAATCGCCTCGGCGGTCTTAGCGTCCAGGGCTGCCGCCAAACGGTGAGACAGGCGAATGCGGTCGGCTGTCACCTCGAACAATTCGGCAGGCTTCTCGGCGGCCAGGGCGCGAAGGTCAGCAATGGCGAGAAGGAGTGTGCGCTCCGCAGGCGGCAGACGATCGAGTTCGCGGCGATCGCGCCGGAACCCCAGCCGCTCAAGGAGACTGCCGGTCTTCGGAAGCGAGAGCGTGACAGCCTCGGGATCGAACGCGAACGCGAGAGCGGGCGACATGGTCAGATTCTCTCCTCGACCCATCCCTGCCAATTACCGAGATGCGATTTCGCCTCAGCCCCAGGCGTCAACCGGATGGCCTCGCAATCGTAGCTTCGTTGGTACAGCGCCGGCGCATGCCGATCTCCCTCGCGGAAAATGTGTACCCTGTAGCTGTGCGAGCCCTCGACGATGATCTTGGAGCCGCATTTCAGGATGAGGAGCGAAGTGCCGGCCCGCGAGCCGCCCGCACTCTGATGGCCGTAATTGAGCACGCCCCGAGTCCCACGCGCGGCGAGTATGCGTCGGGCGTACTCGGCGCCGCTCGGAGAAAAGGCAACCCAGGCCGCATCGATCCGGCGTTGGGCGTGAAGCTTGAGCCAGAAACGCCGCCGTGGCTCCCACATATGACTGTCCTCAACGGCCGAGACGACATCCAGGAAGAACCGGATGTTCTCGCCCGTGAGCCAGCGCATGATTACCGCAAGGCAATCCGGCGCGACGCCAGCCCATGCCCCGCCCTGTTGCACGCGTGGGTCGCCGTAGAACTCGACGAAAGACTGCGTGATCAAGCTGACGTCCGTCTCCGGCGGATCGCTTGTTCGCCAGTGGCCCAGCACCGCATCTATCGCTTGGCTCGCGCCCGACATCCGGGCCGCGGTCTGTCCATCGGGCTTCAGCCAGGCGAAAAGTTGCTCAAGCTTTGGGTGTGTTGTCAGCCTCGGGCCGAGCTGCTTGATGTAGGCGAGATGGGCGAAATCCATCAGGCCCGGTGCATGCGGCGCGCGTAGCCCGAGTGCCTTCAGGCCCGACCAGGGATCGGACATCTCCATCATCGCTTGTGCGATCGCGTCGGGCGCCGCATCCGGACGAAACACTTCTGGGATGGTGGTGAGGAGTTCGCGCCAGCGTGCACACAGGCGATCGCGGATCTCGCTCAGGGCTCCCCCGAGATCGCCTGTGTGCGGGGCATCCGGCTCGAAGCTCTCGAGGTAGACGGCGGCCATCGCCCCCAAGAACGTCGTCCGTCGGGAGGCCCGAATCTCGTCGAGATAGAAGCGGCGCAACTCCGCCAAATCGGGTCGCCGTCGCCGTCGCTCGTCGAAGAGGGCCCGGGCCGCGGCGGTGACGAGCGACATCCTGACGTCGCCCCACTCATCCTGCACGTGATGTGCCCGCATGCGCTGGACGAGCGCCTCGCGGTCGCGTTCGGGCGGGTCGGGCACGACGTCCGGCCAGCGTTGAAGGACTCGCTCTGCCGTTGTCGTGAGGGCTTTCAGGTTTGGCAGGGCGGGCGGCTCCGGGAGGCGCATCCGCGCGAGGCGATCGTCCAGGCTCATCGCAGAGTCGTTCCTGCTAAGCCGCGCCTCAGGCTGTCCTTGATCCGTTCGACTTCCTCCACGTTCTGCGGCGTATACATGATGATCCGCAGGTCGATACGCCGGTTCGTGGCCTTACCGCGCTCTGAGGTGTTGTCCGCAACGGGGCGGAGGCGTCCGTAGCCGGACACGGAGAGGACCGGCTGTCCCGCGCTGTTGAGATCGTCGAGCAGCGCGGGCTCGCGCCCACTCATAGCGAAAAGGGTCTCGATCGCTCGTTCCGTCGAGAGGCTAAAGTTCGATCGATCAAGACCGGAGGCATCCGTGTGGCCCTCGATCTGTACCGCCTCAATCACTGCACCAGCAGCATTACACTCCGTCTGCCACCGCGCCGCCTTTCCAAACGTGTAGCAAGGCAGGAGCTCGTTCAGCCGGGCCGCGATCGCAGCGACGATTCGGCGCTTGTCCTCGGCCAGCCGGCTGGCGCCGCTGGCGAACAATCCGTCCCCTTTGAAACGAAGTGCGTCGGTCTCAATGCTGACGATCTCCTTCAGGTCGGGGAAGTCCGAGAGCAACCGGTCGCGCAACGTCCGTAGGATCCGATCGCGCTCGCTCGACACCGCAGCCAGATAGGTCTGAAGGCGGTTCGTACGCTCCTTGCGCAGTTCCTCTTCAAGTCGCGCGACCTCGCGGCGGAGTTCGGCAGTCTCTTTAGCAAGTCGGTCTCGCTCACGCTCAAGCGCCTCCTTGCTCGTGCGCAGCGCGTTCCGTTCATCGAAGACCCGCTGATACTCCACGACTGGAACCGTCTGGTCATCCTTCAACTGGGAGGCAAAGAAGGCGAGCAGGATGATCACGATGAACAGGAAGCTCACCGTGAGGTCCGTCATCGAGACGAACGCGGATTCCTCTTCCTCGTCATGCGCGAGGCGACGGATGGCCCCGCGCATCAGCGCCTCCGGCTCTCAGGGATGAACTGCTCGGCCTGCTCGACGACGGCGCGCAGGGTGTCCAGGGCTGGCGCGAGTTCGGCCTGCATCCGCCGCACGTAATCGGACAGGGTGTCGACGGCCGCCGCAACCTTCACCGCGTAGAGATCGAAGGCACTTCCAAGCTTCTCGTCGAGGGTATCGAGCTGCGCGCCCTGGCCCTTGAGGCGATCGACGATCTGGCCCACACCCACAAGCGAAGCCTCGATTGCACCCGCATGGCCTCCAAGAGCGGCCTGCGCGGCGGCCAGGGTATCAGCGGCGCTGCGCGCAGTCTGCTCGGCGGACTGGCTCACCGAACTGGCGACATGCTGTGTCGCCTCCGCAAGCTGCCGGATTCCGGTCTCGATCCGTTCCGTGGTGGCACGCAGAGGAGCCGCAGCCGAGACGAGGGCCTCTGAGGCGCCCCTGAACTGGCCGGCCGCGCGCTCGGCTGCTTCTGCACTCGCACGTACCCCGTCGCCCAGTCGGCCAGTATGGCCCGCGGCCGCCGTGACCCCGTTGGCGGCCTCACGCAATCGCGTGGCGATGCTGTCCAGGGGAGCGAGCAGGTCGCGGGCTGCCTTGGCGCCAACCTCTCTCGTCGCCTCAGCAATGTCGCTCGCCGTACGGCTGAAGGCCTGAGCGACGGTCGAACCGGCGGCGCCGATCTGAGCGCTCGCGTCCAAACCGGCCGCCTGCATCCGAGCTGTGGCGTCCGCAGCGCCCGAGCGGGTAGCCGCCTCAAGTTCGGTGCGAAACCCTTCGGCCGCCGCGCGCATGTCCGCTGCGGAGGCACCCATGGCCTCAGCCCCCGCGCGGGTGTTGTCGCGGATCTCTTGGAGGGTCTGGTTCATAGCCCCGAGCAGACGATCCGCACCGTCGGTGAAGGCCCCGCTCGCCGAGGCCGCCGTGGCGCTCATCGTGCCCCGCAGGTCGTCGACGGCCTGAGCAAGCCGGGTCACAGCGGCGTCCATCTCGGACCCCATGCGGCCAGAACTCTGGTCCATGCGCGTGGAAAGATCGCCGATGCGGTCGCCCGCCTGTACCAGGCGCTCGCTCGCCTGTGCCAGGGCACGGCCGACATCATCGGAAAAGCGCGCCGAGAGGTCCTTAACCATGCTGCCCATGTGATCGGTGCCGAGCTGGCCGACCTGCTGCAGCAGCGGGCCCATCGTGGCGTTGATCGAGTTGGAGATCGCCGCCGGGATTTCTTCGCGCAGGGGACGGCCGAGTTCTGCCACGAGCTCTAGGCCGATTAGGCGGAAGTGCTCCCGTTGCTCTCGTGTGGCCCGGAGCTGCTCGGCCGCGAGGCTCTCCAGGCTGATAAAGCTAAGGCGCTTTTCGATCTCAGCGCAGAGCGTGTGCAGCGCGCTGTCGATGCTGCCGATGCCCCAGCGCAGGATGATCGTGAACACGATCGAACAGAGGAGGCCAGTCAGCGACATGATGAATTTTGCCGAGGCGATCAATAGCAGCTCGCGTAATGAGCTCTGCACCTTGTCCGGCGTCGAGAGGTCCATCGCCCCGAGCGCGGAGACCAAGCCAAGGAATGTCAAAAACAGACCGATCGTGACGAAGAGGCCTGGCACTGCCCGCCAGAAGCCGGATCCGAAACCAAGGTCGTCCGCGTTGAAGAAGACGGCCGGTCTCACCGAATTACGCAGGATGATTTCACCATCCTCGTCGTGCTCGACCAGCGTCTCTCGGTATTTGTCCCAAGCGGTGGCAATCTGTTTGCGCGCACCTCGTCCACCCGAGCGGAGAACCTCCGCGTCGAGATCGGCAATGGATCGCCCGAACGAGGCCTCATCGGCAGCCCGGCGCACCACGATGCGCAACCCTCGGACCGCCCTCACTCGCATGACTATGCCACGGCCGTAGAGCGCAGCGAGGATTGCGAGGGCGAGCACGAGCGTTACCGCGATAAGCCCTGGGACAGCCTCGCTCTTCAGCAATCCCGCCGTGGCGAGTACGGCGTCGCGCGCCGCGATTCCAAACGCAGATATCAACTCGGCCATGAGGTCGCGAAGCCTAGCAATTCTTTAGATGTCGGCTGGAGGAGTGTGCAGCGCTCTGGCGCCCGCGATGCGAGTTCAGCACAGAGCCCGTGAGCGCGTCGGCTCGGTGAGGCGACCGCTCTCAGGCGTCAAGGCCGGCATGTCCCCCTCCCTGCGCCTCCAGCCGTGCTAGGCGTCAAATAGCTTAGGAAGTGCGTACCACAGGTTGATGTGTCGAGCATGCAACAGTTGGTCGGCTACGCGCGGTAGTCGATCTGGGGGAATAAGAATTATCAGCTGCGCGTCCGGTGCCAAATCTTGCGAAGGCTTCACCGCCGGTATCGTGGCAGGCCTTGCGCGACACCGCGCTTGGGGCCGCAAGCCTGCGAGGCCAGACGCTTCGACTGCGTGTCGATGATCAGCTGAGGTGTGCCCTTCTAGCTGATGATAATGACGGGCCGTGTGAGGAAGCGTTGTTGAGCAGCTTGCCCCGTTTTCGGTGAGTTCGATCAGGCAGTAACGGCCGTTCCCCTGCAAGCGTGATGCGACCTCCGCCTTTGCAATTCTACGAATAGCACGTTCATTTCTAAGAGAAGCGTGTAGCCCTGTGCCCGGCCGCGTAAAGTCGTCTGAAACTGGTCGCCGAGGTACAACGCGCCAGCCATTTCAAGTCGCCCCAGCGAGCATTCGTGCGGTCAAGGATCTGCCGGTCCAACATATACCCCAACGAGAAACCTGGATCAGTGCGAATACTTATAGGATTCATTGTAAAGGTAAGCAGCCGCTTTGCTAATGCCACGCTGGCCAGCCGCTATAGGCGGCGCACCGACATCCATATCCCCTTCCTCGCCCTCGCCCTCGCCCTCGCCCTCGCCTTGGCCTCATCACCTTGCGCTTCTTCCAATGGTGGTTCTGTTAGACGCTCGAAATCTTCACGCAGCAACGCGAGACTAGTGCGCGGAGCTGCTCCGGCGCTGTCGCAAGTTGCTCGAGGTCAATAGTACCGACGAGAAGCTCATCATCGCTGCCTATGATCCGGTGGCGGCTGCGCAAGCCTGGCTCCTCGCCGAGCCGCGCGTGGTGAGGGTAGAGTAGGAGCAGCTGTGTACATCGGTACAGCCGACCATAGGCCATCATCTGGTAGACGTCGGATTGTGAGATCCCCTGCTTCGGATCCTCGAAGACTGGCGCGAGGCGCTTCCACTTTGTGTCAATTACGAGAGTGGTTGAGGTGTCCCGCTTCACCAGGATGTCAGGCTTTGTGCGAAACCTTCGGGCGCCGCTGACTGGATCCTCAAGACAATGCAGCAGCCCACCCTGCGCCACTAAGTGTTGCCCGCTGCCCGTCAGCACGCGATTCAGCATCCGGGCGACGTACTCCTCGAACAGCTCGTGCATCGGGAATAGCAGGGAGAACCCAGCCGTCGTTCCTCCCGAGGTGGTCTGGAAGCGCCCTTCAAGCAGCAGGCGCGCGAGCGCTAGAAGGTCGCGCCAGCGTGCGTTCGTGCGATCGAGGATCACGGCATCGAAGCGCAAAGCACCGACCGGAGCCTGCGCAATGTCAGCGTATGCGAAGGCGAGCTCCCGGAGGATGCGACGGGTCTCGGCGCTGCGAGCCAGAGTTAGGAGGCGCAGCAGGGTCGCTTTCATAATTTGGTTCAGCGCGATATCGGCGGAAAGCGCGTCGAACCGGCATGCGAGGATCTGGGGGCTGGCGGCAAGCCGAGTAAACTGGCGCGTGGCGTCAAGGCGTCCGCGCAACACGGGTAGGTCGTCTTCTTGGCCGACGTAGCGCCGTGGTATGCCTCTGCGTACCGCCTCGGTGAGCATTCGGGCAAATAGGCGGATGAGGATCTCGAGGAGATCGTTCCGCTGCCAGTCGTGTGCAGTCAGCGCCCCCGTCGACACGTTCAGGTCGTGGGTGACGGCGAGCATGTGAACGAGCTGGCGGCGAATGCCTCCGTTGTCGAGGTTGTCGATCTTTGGCAGGATCTCCAGCGCGCACCCCTCCGCCGCAAGGACGCCAACCGACTGGGCGGCCCTCAGATCCTTGCGGCCGAGGCTGAGGATCCCGCTGCCGTCGGTGCCCCCGAGCGGCAGCGCCCGGGCGACAGCAGCCAGCCGGACTGCAGCGGACTCGTCGATCTGCGTGTCACCGGGGCCATAGGCCATCCGGCCCCATTCGGACACTGTTCTGCGGATCACGCGAGGGTCTGGTAGGCGTCGGGGGCGAACGCCGATCGGACGGACCAGCGCGAGCGTTCCTCGGCTCCCCCCTCAGCAAGACCGGCGGGCGGCTTGAGCGCGGTTCGCTCCAGGAAGAGTTCTCCCGCCGGGTCGCCGAGGGCGAGGGCCACCTTGCTCCAGTCCTCGTAGAAATATTCGGCGAGAAGCGGGATCACCCGGTGGCGCATCACCTCATCCACGTTGGCTCGGCTCGCGCAGTGGATGAAATAGGCGTGGCCGATCTGGTGCTCCCGATCGAAAAGGTACTCGATGCGAGCGTTGATCCCGTTGAGCAGTGCCACGAGGTCAACGCCACACCGCCCGCTCGCTTCGGCGAGAAGCCCAGGCTCGGGCATCAGCTCCTCGAAATTGAAGCGGCGGCGCAGGGCCGTGTCGAGGAGCGCGATCGACCTGTCGGCAGTGTTCATGGTGCCGACGATGTGGAGGTTGTCGGGAATCCCGAAGCTGTCGCCGGACGCAGGGAGACGGACGGTGATTTCCCCAGAGCGACCCAGCCGCTTGTCCGGCTCGATGAGTGTAATTAATTCGCCGAAAACCTTCGAAATATTCGCCCGGTTGATCTCGTCGATCACCAGCACGAATTGGTCGGGCGCTGCCGGTGCGTCCATGGCGGGACCGCCTGGCAGGAGACGGGCAAGGGCCTCCCGCTTCAAGTGCTCGTCGGATAGAAGATAGCAGGAAGCTTGCGAGAACTGCTTGGCGTAGATTTCCTCCACCGGCAGTGGCTCGCTGAGGACGAGGAGCCAGCGCACGTCCCGCCGATGCGCGTATTCGCGGACGTTTGTCGGATCGTAGCGGTAGGGACTGGTCACCTCACCGATGGCGCGGAACCGCGAGTTTCCCTCCGAGACGACGATGAGGTCGCCTACCCGCATTGAGCGGAAGCGCCAGATCTGGGTGATGTTGCCCGCATTGCCCGGCGTGCCGGGCTCGATCTGGTTCCAGCGGTCGAACACCGCTTGATAGTTCTCGTATTTCGGATCCGACCAGTCCTCCGAGCCGCCCCAGCCTAGGATTGCGTAACCACCTGAGATGGCGGCTTCGTAGATATGGTCCTCACTCCCGGCCCGACCGAGCGACATTTTGTAAACGCGTCGCCCGATGAGGTCGAAGGGGGCCGAGGGCGAGCCCTTCCTGCGCGCCTGCTCAGCCAGGGTTGCGATCTCCCGAAAAATGCCGCGCCGTGGTTCCAGCCGGAAACCCGTCGCGTCTTCGCCCACGCCCGTTAGTGGCCTGAGGCCCTCCACAAAATCTTCGTAGGAGTAGGACTGGTGAAAGGTGACGAAGCGGATCTGTCCCGTCTCTGATAGCCGGTGATAGCGCGTCATTGTCGCCTCGCGTGTATCCGGGACCGCTCCGTCGCACAGCCGTACGGCCTCTGCTGCGGTCCTGTAGGTCTTTCCGGTTCCGGGAGGGCCGTAGAGGATCAGGTTCGTGGGGTCTGGCATCAAGAACGGCGCTGGAGTTTCGAATCGGGATGCGGGCGGGCGGCTCCCGCCTTCGACTGGAAGGTCGAGCGCGTCGGCGATGTCCGGGCGGAGTCTGTAAGCGACGAGCCTTCCGGGAAACACAAGGTATCTCGTGCCATTGGTGCCGTTCTCTCGGATCCGCACGGCACGACCGTCGATTAGGAGCGCGCGCGCCACCTCGACGATGTCCTGCTCCTCAATCGCGTCCTCGGTCTCGTTAGAGGCGCCCTCTGGCTTGATCCGGTAGGCTTCGGTTCCGGACGCGCGACTCTTCATTCGAATCGGCCTGAAGATCTTGCCATTCCCGTCGAAGAGAACGACCGGGTCCTCGTCGGCATCAGCCGGTTCGCCCTTGCTGAAGGCGGCGTAGCGGCGAAGCCAGTACAGGTAGCCATGGAGCCGCGGCACCGGATTGGTTGCATCGGGCATGAGTATGCGGAACTGCTCGCCTCCAGCCCGGGCGTCGTCTCGCACGGCTTCAAGGGCCAGACGGACTCGCTCAAGGTCATCGGTAGCAAACGCCACATCAAGATCGCTGGAGGACAGACCCAGCTCAGCTAAGTGCCGCTCGATACGAAATACTGTGTTTAATCCCGTATTGACGGAATTTGGCGAATGTTTTGGCTCCAACCAAGACCGAAAATCTTCGCGCCTCAATGTGACTTACTCCTCAAAATTCTAAATTTAAGCGGCACGATTCTAGTTACATTAGTTTAATCGTTTTTGGTCTGAACCAGCACTGACCCGATCGGTATTTTGGGCCAAGCCAGTTGAGAGGGTACTGCATGGCGATAGCCTTGGGTACCTGGAAGGCTAGATCCGGGAAGGTGACAGGCACGGGCGGGAGGTTACCCAAGGCAGAAAGCGGTCGAATGCGGTTGTGGTGTTCTGTCAAATCCCAAACACGATTTGCGCCTTCTTTTAATGAGTAGCAGATCTCAGGGCGTAGACGCTCGTCCTACAGTTCCGCTCGGGGCTCTCAGCCTCCATGCACGCTCTCGCCAAACTCTTGACCTGTGCCGCCTGCACTTCAATCTGGTCCCTAGGCACGCCGTTTGACCCGCCGGACCGCAACGAGCGCCACTCATGCCCATACGACACTTTTCTTAATCATCACGATCACCTCCGACACCTTGACTTCCAAGAGGCCCCTTGCCGTCTCTCGTGCACGCTCCACCGGAGGGCGCCCGGGGAACGTTGACGTCAGACCGCCGCGTCCCCGCATCGAGTTGGCAGGAGCTAGCTTTTCGAGCTGGTCGTCTACCTTCGCTGTCGCTTGGGGATCTCTGGACGTACCTGCACACGCGACTCGTAGATTTCTCTGCGGAGTGAGCACGGACGTCTCTCGGTGCCGAATAACCAACGCGCGTGCGGCCGCAGCACGCACCTAAGCGATCCGAATAAAGTCGTAGCGTGTGTCGCGCTCGGTGCGCTACGCTCCCTTTCAGAGTTGAAAACCGCACCGGGGACCTTTGTTGAGCACCACGACTTTCTACAAGTGCCCAATCCTCAACTCACCCTACGAGGCGACATCCCGCCACCACGCCCTCAACGACGACGGCCATCCCCTCAATCAGGCTCCCCACCCAGGTCGGCGCGAATCGCGGTTCCTAACCCCCGTCCCAAAGCGCGCCTTCAACTTCGACGCTCACGCTTCGGAGCTGACTAAACTTGGGCCGGTGTTGAATACGGAGGCGAAGATGAACTCAAACCTGCACATGGCCGGGGAACTTAAGAATGCCGGCATGGGCAACCTGTTCGTGGTGTTCGGCGAGTCCGACATTGAGACGCTAGACGATGACCATATCCAGGTACGGGTCAACGGCGTCGAGGTGTTCGACCGGAACACCGTCGACATCCGCTCCTTTGACACGGCGGACATCGCGGCCTGGTTGATCGATACCAACTACGACGAGGAAAGCTTCGTCGTCCGTCCCGCCTACTTCCTGGATGCGCAGGATCCCTACAAGAGTCTGAAGACGGTGCTTAGGGCCGAGATCAACGAGGAGGCCCAGGCGAGCCTCTACCGCGACACATCGTGGCTATTCGACCGACCAAGCACGGGCCGGATCGCCGGCAAAGTGATCAAATACTTCGGGTGCGAGATAATGAATTTCATCCCGGTCTAGCGATGCCGACTGTCTTCTTCTCCCGCTGCAAGCCCCAATGGACAGACGCAATCGACCTCGTCCTCGAGCATCGGCGCGTGTTCATCGGCTATCCGATGCCGCGCCCGAACGCGGCGTACGACGCGAAGAATATCCACGCCTGCGTCGTAAGCCCTGATGCTCCGGAAGTAGAATGGCGACAGGCCCACGCTCAAAGCCATCCACGGCGCCGGGAGTATAAGCAGAACCGAAACCTCGTACAGCGCATCAAACAGGGCGACATCGTCATGGTCCCGCGGCCGAGCCGGGGCTACATCTACTGCGGAACGATCGAAGGCGATTTCCAGTTCGAGAACGCGCCGCCCTGGTACGATCAGTACATGGCCATCCGCTCAGCGCAGGGGCAGTCCTTCGATGGCCAGGATCAATGGCATGCGGCCGACGTCGCCCAGGGTTGGCAAGTCGATCGCTTCAGATCCGTTCCGGTGCCCAAGATCCCCGCCTGGATACGACGATCGTTGTTCGGCCGGTCGACCTACGGCGTCGTCAAGGCTGACGGGGAGATCAGCATTGATCCCTACGATGCTGTCCTCAACGCCATGGACGCCCAGGGTTTCCCGGTTCGGGATTGGACGGTCGATCCCGCCGTAGTCGAGCAACGATTGCTCAACGATCTGACACCCTCGACGCTCGAGCACCTCGCCGTCTCGCTATTACAGCTGGAGCATCCGGGTGAGGCTTGGTCTCAGATCGGGGGGGCCGGCGACGGTGGGATCGATGGCATCGGAGCCGATCATTCCGGGCAAGTCGTTGCCGTGCTGCAATGCAAGTGGCAGTACTGGGGCGGAGATCCGTTCGCCCAGTCCACCATGTGGGACGCGGGCTCTGGCCGGCTTCGGCAGTACCTCGCGACGCTGAGGCATCCGCACGCGGTCGGTGCGCCGGCCTCTGCGATCTTCCTCGATCGGCCTGCCATCGCTGCCCTCGTGATCAAACACGCGGGTCGACTTCCACAGGCCCTCTCCATGCGGGTCGGCGCTCCGGAACAAGCCGCACCTTCGACGGCGCGATGACGGCCGCTGTAATCGAGCGCTTTGCCGATGCGCACGGCCCCCTGCGCGCGCTCGTCGTCGGTGAGGAATGGGGACACCGAGCTCAAAGAGCGGACGGAGGTAGCCGCAGCTTGGGCACCTTGGGACGGAGCTGGTCGGCCACCCGTCGCCATTGCTGACGGGCCGCCTCGGCATCATCCTGGGCGAAGGCGGTGGCGATGAAGGCCGACACGACGCGCCGCCCGCTGCGGCTGGCATGGGCGAGCACGTTCCTCATGAAGTGCACCCGGCAACGCTGCCAGGTGGCGTTCATCACCTTGACCACCGAGGCCTTGATGCCCTCGTGCGCATCCGAGATCACCAGCTTGACCCCTCGCAAACCGCGCCGGGCGAGCTTGCGCCGGAAGGCGGTCTTATACGTCTCGGCCTCGGAGGGTCCGACGTCCATGCCCAACACCTCCCTTCGCCCGTCGCTGTTGACGCCGACCGCCACGATGACGGCGACCGAGATGATGCGGCTCTCGCTCCTAACCTTTACGTAGGTCGCGTCGATCCAGAGATACGGCCACTCGCCTTCGATGGGTCGGTCGAGGAACGCGCCGACCCGTTCGTCGATCTCCTGGCACAGGCGCGAGACCTGGCTCTTCGACACGCCCGTGCCGCCCATGGAGGGTCCCTATCGCGGCTTGCCGCGATGGGTGCCCTGTCTGGACCAGATCATCCACGGAGCGGGTCGAGATGCCCTGGATGTAGGCCTCCTGGATCACCGCCGTCAGCGCTTTCTCGGCCATCCGGCGCGGTTCTAGGAAGCCGGGGAAGTACGAGCCCTTGTGCAGCTTCGGGATGCGCAATTCGACCGTGCCAGCCCGCGTCTGCCAGTCTCGGTCACGGTAGCCGTTGCACTGGACTAGTCGCTCGGCGCTCTTCTCGCCGTGGGCCGCGCCGGTCAGGCCGCCAACTTCCAGCTCCATCAGTCGCTCGGCTGCAAAACCGATCATCTCGCGCAGCAGATCGGCGTCGGCACTCTTCTCCATCAGCCCACGCCGGGCCATGATCTCGTCGGTCATCGGGTGTCTCTCGGGTTCGGGGTTGGTCGTCGCAACCCGACCCTACCCGGCAACCGCCGATGACCACCCCCCAGCTACACCACCGCCTGGGACACGACCCCCGACCCTACACACCCCGCACCAATGGCAAGGCCGAGCGCTTCATCCAAACGACACTGCGCGAGTGGCTCTATGCCAGCCCCTACGCCTCGTCCCATCAGCGCACCGCCACCATGACCCTGTGGCTCTACGCCTACAACCGACACAGACCCCACGCCGCACACGGCGGAAAACCGCCTATCAGCAGAATCCCCGAGGACAACCTCCTTGGAAATGACACCTAGCTGATCCTCTCAATCAGCCCGGTCTAAAGCCAGTCTGTCACGTCAGCCGCGCCGGGGCCGGGGCCGGGCGGAATCCCCCCCCCTGCCGTTCAGACCGGCCCGTAAAGCATCATCGTGGTGATTGGCGCGGTCATAATGACCAGGCCGATAGTGTCAAGTAATTCCCCGTCATAAAGGGTGATTTTGCTTAACAGGTCGTATCGCCCACGCACGGGCTCCTGACACTCAGGCGATATTTTATACGGAGAGAACTGTACCGGTCGTGACATACACCACCATTCCTTCCGGAATGCCTGTTACCTCCAGATAACGCCGAACCTGCGACCGGTAATGGTCTGATGTTGCGGGACTCGGATCTACGTCACTCTTCCAATCGATGACTGCCGATGGCTTACCGTCATCACCAATGGCAAGCGCGTCAACGACACCGAAGATGGCAAGTTCGACCCCTTCATCCTGGCCCAAGCCATAAACCGGCAGCTCGGGCGTCAGCCTTGACCGGATCGCGGCGATCTTCGGCAGGGCCAAGGTTCTCGCAACCGTACCGGCCATCTCATCCGCGGATAGGTGGCTTGCTGGATCTGATCCTGGCTCGCGGCCAAGATCCCGGATGAGAACGCCTGCCCTGTCGGTCAGCGCGCCGATATCGTCTGTCGTTTCGCCGGTCAGCACCTCCTCAAGGAGCTTGTGAATGACAAGCCCCCGCTCGCGTCCACCCTGGACAGAGATTGCTTCATTCGCAGGCGGCTCGACATCGTCAGCAATCACGATCTGCGGGACGGACGCGATATCGAGCGGACCGGATGTATTCTCGTCCCTGCTCGGCGCGACCCAGCGCAGCTTGGTGGTGGCTGCCACTATAGCCGCGGCCTCGTCCGCAAAAATCTCGCGCGTCTGGGCATTCTCGGGATCGCCGTCGATGGTCTCGAAGCCAGGCGGATGCTGCTCGATCTCGACCAGTGGCAGGCTGTCGAGATCGAAGTCCATCAGTCCGTTCCAGCTGGTCTTTCCCGGCGGGACATCGAGCTTCGGCAAAACGAGCAGCTCACGGGCACGGGTCGCTGCCACGTACCAGAGCCGCAGCCGCTCGCGCTCCCTTTCGGCTACCTCGGCGGCTTTGGCATCCTCGTAGCCGGTCGGCGCGACGCCTAAAATTGGGAGATGGATGGTCTTCGTCTCGTTGTCGATGATCGGGTCGCGCACGTCGTTGCTGGCCGTCATCGTGTTGATCGGAACGACGATCGGCCATTCGAGGCCCTTGGAAGCGTGCATTGTCACCAGCGACACCGCTTCCTCCTGGGCATCGGGACGTCCCTCGACGGATCGGGTTTTTCCATCCCAGGCAGCCGTCATGGCATCTGCGAACGCTCGCAGTCCACGCACGCCATAGGGCTGCGCAAGGCTTAGGAAGAGATCGACATTGGCCAGCGGGCGTTCCGCCTGACCAGCGTGGCGCTGGAGAAGGATCGGTCGCACGCGCAGGACGTCGATCGCCTCGGCCAGCAGCTGGTGCGGGGTGGTGCCGTTGATTCCTCGCCGCAGTGACTGCAGCTTCTCGATAACCTCGCGCGCATGGTCGTTCTGGATCGCCTGCGGATCGAGGTGAATGGTGAGCTTTGGTCGCGCGTCGGGCCGCTTCGGATCGCGCGGCTGGCTCCAGACGAGATCGAGCAGTTGCTCTTCGGTCAGTCCTACCAGCGGGCCACGCAGCAGCGCCAGCAGGGCAAGGCTGTCACGACTGTCGGCCATCACGCGTGTGATGGCGATGAGATCCTGGATTTCCTGGCGCCGATAGAAACCTTTACCCGCTTGCGTCGCGACCGGGATACCACGCTTTTCGAGCGCCTCTTCGTACCGCCATAATTCGGTGCCGCCTGGCGCCAGCAGCGCTATGTCGCCAGGCCGGCAGGGTCGGCGCGTGTCGGTCTTGCGATCGATGATGATCTGGCTGCCAATCAGGCGGCAGCACATCTCCGCCACCGCCTCGGCTTCGCAGTCGCGTTGCGTGCCCGCTTTGGCCTTGCCGTCGTCTCCCGCGCACGCGACCGGGAGCGCAGCCACGCAGAGCCCCTCCCCATGGTCCGGGTGGAAGCTGTCAAGAGCGGTGAACCCGGGCTGCCCCTTCTCGACCGTCATATGCGGCGCGAACCGCTCGTTCACATAAGCGAGGATCGCCGCGCAGGAGCGGAAGTTGGTCGAGATCGACAGCAAGGCATCGGGGTCGTGCTCCCTGATCGCTTCGCGGGCGCGGACGTATGCGGTCACATCCGCACCGCGGAAGCGGTAGATCGCCTGCTTGGGATCACCCACGAGGAACAGGGCACCCGGTCTGATCCGGTACCGCGCCCAATCCTGCAAGTCGGAGCCAGCGACCGGATCACCGCACAGGCGCCAGAAGATCTCGGTCTGGAGCCGATCGGTGTCTTGGAACTCGTCCACCAGCACATGGGCGTAACGCGTCGCAAGCGCTATCCGTACTCCCGGATGATCGCGCAGCAGGTCGCGCGCCGCGAAGATCAGGTCATCAAAATCGAGCAGCGCTGCCGAGCGCTTATAGGTTCGGAAGCTGGCGGCGATCGGCTGGATGGCCGTGATAAGGTCCGCCAGCACGCGTGCCGCTACTGCCTGGAGCAGCGCCGTCCAGCGCTGGCAGCAAACAACATGAAGCTCCTCGGCCTGCACGTTGAGCAGACCGCCGTCTGCTTTGGACAAGCCTGCGGCTTTTGCCGCGGCTTCCCACTTACCCTTCTTCTTATAGACGCTGAAACTGCCCTTGGCGGTGCACAGCGATGGGTGCGCCACCGAAAAGAGCAGGCGGACGAGCGCCGCAGGAGTGTCGTCGCCAGCCGCGCTCGAGAGGACCTCACCCATTTCTGTGAACGCCGCAGCGGCGGCGATGCTCTCCGGCTCCTGGGCCGCCGCGCCAGTAACGAAGGAGCGATAGGCGTCAGATGCCGCGCGATAGTTCGCGACCAATGGCGTGATGGCTTCAGTTACGGGTGCCACCAAGACGCGATTGTCGCGTAGCGCGCCAGCTACGGCTGCGATCACCTCGCTCGCCTTGCTCGGATCGCGGAACACCAGCTCAGCGACGAGACTCTCCTCACCCGAATTGAGCGTGTCGCGCAGCCAGCGATCGACGGCATCGCCAAACACCAGATCCGCTTGGCCTGCGTCCATCAATGAGGCGCCCGGATCGATGTCCGCCTCGACCGGATAAGGCTTGATAAGCCGCTGGCAGAAGCCGTGGATCGTCGAACAGGTGATTTCGTCGATGGCGGCGGCGGCCTGATCGAGATTAGCCCGCTGCCCGGCCGAAAGCCCGTCCGGCAGCGCGATGCGCAGCTCTCGCGGAACATGCCCGTCCAGAAGTTCGTCGATGAAGTCGCGAACGCGGGCCAGCAGCTCGCTGGCGGCGAGTTCGGTGAAGGTCACGGCCGCGATCGCTTTGGGCGCGGCACCGCATGCAAGCAGCAGGACGAGCCTGCCAGCCATGACCGCCGTCTTGCCTGAGCCGGCGCCGGCCTCGACCAGGACGGATCGATCATGCGCGGTCATGGCGACAAGACGAGCCGTCTCGTCACGAAGGACAGGAACGTCGATGGTCATCAGATCGCCTCCCAAATAAGGGCGGCATCGCCCAGCGCCTCGCGGGCCGTGTCAAGCTTTCGAGGGCAATACCCGTTGGTGGCGTTCGCCGGGAGCGCGAAGCTCAGATCATCATAGTCCCCGCCATTATCAGGCCCGATCAACGCCCGCCCGGCGAGCAGATTTTGCCGTGCCGCCCGGAGATGGACAGCCAGCGCCTCCAGTACGACAGCGGGTTCTTCGAGGTGACGTGCCTCGGTATCGCGCGGGTATAGCAACGCCGCATAGATCTCTATTTCGTCGCCGAGCAGCGCTTTCACCGCATAGGCGTAAAGGCAGCGCTGCAGTTCCTTACCCCCTTGTAGAGTCACAGGCTTCGCGGGCAACCGGCCGCTCTTGTAGTCGAGCACCCGCGCTTGTCTGCCGTCACCGGAAAGATCAAGCCGGTCGATATAGCCCCAGATCCGAAACCCGGTGTCGGCGATCGTAACCGGACCGGCGGGGTTCCAGGGCAAGCCGCCGCTAGACTTGGCCTCCTGGCCGCCAAACGGCACCTCGGTATAGCTTTTTTGGCCGTCGAGGGCCGTTCCCGGATGCTGAAGCGCGTTGCAGGCGGTCTGCCGTGTTTCCGCGATAGTGCGCCGCCATACCACCAGTGGCGGCACCGCCTGCTGGGCCTGCCACTGCTCGGCCACGGCAGCGGCTGCTTTCTCTATGGCGGCTTCGATCTGATCCGGTCCTGCGGCGGCAAGGCTGCCGTCCCCCTCCAGCATCCGCACGGCATGATCGAGCGTCTCGTGAAGCAGGATGCCGCTCTGGCGCGCGTCGAGTACCAGCGCTTCCTCCGCGCTTTCCGGTGCCATGACCCCGAGTGCATAGCTCCAGATGAAACCAAGCGGGTTGCGCAGCAGCTTGGCCAGTGAACTCGCCGACTGCACGCGGTCGAGCGCAGCGAGGAGCGCGGGGTGGTCGGGTGGGACGATCCCGTCATGCGGCGTCACCGCGGGTTGCTGCCAGTGACGCCAGCAGTCCGCCACCGCTCGCCCCTGGGCGCCGGTGACAAAATCAGCGGGACGGGCGAGAAGCCGGTCCGTTTCGCTCATCGCGTGGTCTGGCCGCCGGTTGCGCCGGATATATTGGGACTCCGGCTGTCCGCGCAGCAGCGGGCTTTTGCCGAGCAGCCGACCTTCCTTGTCACGGCGCGCGCGCGACAGCACGACCTGGGTGGTCGTGGTTCGCAGGATGGTCTCAAAGTCGCGCCGATCGGCCGCCGTTACGGGCCACGGGTCGATCTCGCCCGTGGGCACGATATGATCCGACAACAGCCGGTCTTCGGAGATCCGTCGTGGCCATCCGGTCGATGTGAGGCCTAGCAAACGTACGAACTTGCGGGGCGAGGCCGCAAGCGCCGATGCCGGCAGCCAAACCACCGATACGCATGCCTCGGAGGGGTCTTCCTGGCGAAGTCCGTCGATGGTGACGTC
This sequence comes from Methylobacterium sp. Ger2507, assembly GCF_055231875.1. NCBI lineage: Bacteria > Pseudomonadati > Pseudomonadota > Alphaproteobacteria > Hyphomicrobiales > Methylobacteriaceae > Methylobacterium > Methylobacterium sp. Ger2507. The sequence goes on along the minus strand of NZ_JBUYVC010000001.1, from coordinate 3,399,964 downwards.
GATGGCGGCTCCGCTACCGGCGAGCAGTGCCTTCTTCCAGATGCGGAGCGCGGCACCTGATAGAAATACCGGGCCGGTCTCGGCCGCAAGGGCGGCCCCGCCCGCGAGCCTTTCGATGATGGCGCGCAGCTTGGGAGTATGGTCGACAGCATCGGGCCAATGCTCGGCGGCAAGGCCGTTCAGGAACTGTGCCCAGGCGCCTGCAGACGAGAGTGGCGCACCAGATGGCAGAATCCGCTGCCAGGCTTCCGGTAGCTCCTTGAATGGCCCCGAGCCCGGAAGTAGCGTCGCAAGCCGCCGCAGGCGCGCTTGGGAGACGCCTCGGACCAGGATGTCGGCAAGCGCCGCGGCCGCCTGACCGTCGCGGGTGGTCACCACCCGGATGCTATGGACGAAATGCAGATCGAGATTGGCGTCTGCTCTGAGGGCCATGAACTCATCGTCGTAGACCGCGGGTGCCGCAGCCGCGATCGCGATTTCCGCCGGCTTGGCGGTCCCATTCGCGATCAGCTCCCGTGCCCAGCGCAGCGCCTCAATCGCTTCATGATAGCTGTTAGCGGCACTCATTGCCTCCACCTGCGGCGTGGCGGGCTCCGAGCGGATGATCTCGATCGATGAGCCCTCGACCCACTCGGGGAGCGAGCGTGGACCGGCGTTCCAGCGCACCGGTATTGTCTCCGCGAGTGAGAGCAGCAGGGCGCGCCAGCAGGGCGCAAGTTCACTGATGCCGAGGATCTCGATTTCGCCGAACAGGACGGGTGCATGGCGGATGCGGGCCATGGCTTTGACGGCAAGATCGACGGGCCGCAGCATCGATGCAGGCAGACGGGCCAGAACAGCCTTCTCAAGTATTGTCATGGCGGCCAGGCGGGGGTCATCAGCGCTTCTTGCCGAGAGGTCGAGCCCTGTTCGCCAGACCTTCTGCAGCGTATCGGCGGCAGCACCGACCATGCCTGGCAGGAGCTTGATGTCATCCAGCTCGCCCAGCATCGTGTCGGGTAAGGCCTGCTGGATGACATCGCGCAAAGTTTCGGGATTAACCGGCTGCGTGAAACCGCCAGCGAGCCTGGCCGCCATCTGCTCGAATGACATCACTTGAACGCCGTGGCGCTGGCCACGCGCGGCATCGAGACGAAGCTCACGAGAGGCGAGGCGGCCGTGCGCCACGTAAGTTTGCCGCTTCATGAATCCGCCCTGTCGCTTTTTTTGGTTGGTGATGAGAATAAATGAGCCGAACGACCGTCTCAACGGGGTTCTCGTCGTGACTAATCAGACAGAGCGGAAATAATTTAAGTATTTACAGTGATTAATTTAAGCATATATCGGCTCGTTATACATCCAGATCTACCGCCCGGTGGGAAAGGCTTGGCCCCCCGCTGCGGGCCGATCGACTATAGACGTGTCGAAAGCGGAAGGAATACCCCTGTGCCTGAATATGAGGTGCAAACCTCTGAGGCGGTGGTCAAGCTCAACCCGGCCTGTCGAGGAGTGCGTTCGCTGATGCCGACCAGGATCTATGTGAAGCTGCAATAGGAATATATTGACATAACTGCGCTGAGGTGGTATGCTCAAGGCGTGCACGTCTGTGTTGCCGCGTCTCGCGCTCTGCCGCCTCGCCTCATCGGTGACCTGGTCTGTTGAGCATTCGGCCGCCCAACGAGACGTCCGGCGTGCACGACTTTCTTTCCATCATGGAGTTTGCCGTGCCCCTCGATCACGATCGCCCTCCCCTGCCCAGCGTATCGACACTTGTTGATCCCCGCCGCGACAGCACCCTCATCCTGACCCTCGCCGTGGCCGCGCTAGGCCGTACCATCGTCGAGCGGGTGTTCCTCAGCCTCTGCCTCGTCGATGCCACCTACTGCGCAGCTGAGGGCGAACACGACCACATCGGCTCGCTACGCGTCGCTGGCGGTGAGATTGCCTACTCCATCGTGCATCGTGCCGATCCGATGCGTGCGACTGACGAGGCGCCGTCGACCAGCACGCGCCGCATCGTCAGCTTGAGCATAAAGGGCGAGCGTTAGAGCCGCCGCTCCCCTTCCTCGACGCCCTCCCAATCGCCTGAGGTCACCAGCCTTCCGCTGAGGCGCCCGACAGACGCCATTGCTGCGCCGTCCGCGGCTGCCCAGGCGCTGAGCACCTTCTGCCGCTGACACTGCGGCTCCTCCAACCCTCCCTCCCATCAGGATTATCGCCATGACCATGCCCCTCGCGTGGCGCATTCGCGTGCGCACTCTTAACGATCTTCTTCGCTGCCAACATCAGGGCGGCCGCATCGTCATCACGCCGGGCGTCCAGGCTCTCAACGAAACGACGATCCAGCGCCTCGACGCAGCCCTGACCGCCTTCGATGCCTTCTCGCCCGTCAACGACCCGCATGATGAACACGACTTTGGTGCCCTCACCGTCGACGGACACCGGGTTTTTTTCAAAATTGATTACTACGATGTCGACCTCCGGGGCGCTTCACCTGACCCAGCTGACCCCAGCGTTACCCAGCGCGTCCTCACCCTCATGCTGGTCGAGGAGTACTGAGAATGGTCCGCCGCAAGCGGATCATCCGGCGACCTGCGTGGCCGGAGGGTGCCTCACGGCGTCCTCCACGCCCGTACCAGCAGGGTACCTTTTCGGCATTATGCGGGGCCTATGCCATCACGAACGGCTTTGCCCTGCTCTGCCCCGAACTCACCCACGAGGCGTGCCGCCGACTGTTCCAGGTCGTGCTGCGCGGCCAGGTCGAGGCCGACAAGGCGTCGATAGCTTCCCTCTGGAAGGGGTGCGGTCCTCGCAACTACGCCGCCTCCTGGGTCTCGCGGTTGAGCACGTTAGGAAGGTGCATGGCGTCCCGGTTCATGCCTCTAGGTTGGATGTCAGTCCCAAGACGCTGGCGGCCCTCTGGAGCGTCCTGGAGGCCCAGCTACAGGCCGGGCATCTTGTGATCGTTGGGCTTGCCGGAGTTCATCGGCACTGGACGGTGATCCGGCGAATCACTCCTGGCGCCCTATGGCTCGCAGACTCCGACGGGCTGTGCCTGTTGCGGCGTTCACATTGTGCCCTGCGCCTAGAAGAAGGTTACCACCTTCTCAACCTGCGCGAGATCATTGTGCTCCGCCGAACTCCCAAGAAAGCGGGTTAAGTAATGACGATGTTGGGCTCCCGGGGTGAAGAGAGCAGAGAAGGAGCGCTCTTCTAACGTGAGCGCTCCCGCCGAGTTTAGACGATCCCGGCTTCATGCAACGCCGACTTGAGTCGGCCTGGGCGCAACAAGAGGAGGCGTGGCTTATCATAGGTCTTAGTGCCGATCGTCACTCGCACTGGGACTTGGCATGTGCGCCGGCCGCCGTGCCCCTTCCGTGCAACACCTGTACTTTGAAGCCAGGTCTCGACGAGTCGGTGCTCTGAGGACAGGTGCTCCCGAAGGGCAGCAAGCCGTAAACCGATCACTTCGCGTTCATCCTGCTGACACCGTATCGCTAGCAGATCGCGTTCACGCTTCGCGCTCAAGGTACATCCTGGCCGAGCGGGTCGAACGAGCTTCGGATCGATGATCAATCGCGCAAAGGCGGCCAGTCCTGCCGGGCAGGTTGGTTCGCCGAGCCGTTCGGCCTTCGAACGCTGGTAGAGCGTGGAAACAGCTTGCAGTGGCAGGCGTTTGTTCCACCCCAAGATCTGAGCATTCTCGTTTGCGATTTTGCCTGCCGCATAAACCAGGCCGAACTTCTGTGCGATCCGGCCTTCCAGCCCAGTCGGAGAACCATGATTGTGCAAGAATCGCTGTATGTACGAGTTGATCAGAGCAACCGGCATCGCGCTGTGGATATAAGTCACCCACGGTCCTAGTAGCGTTCCATGCTCCGCGATAAGCGCCTCGTCGAGGTTTTGGAAAAGCTTAGCGGTGTACGCGGCCAGATCTATCGTCTTTGGGTTCAGGCGATCGAAGATGCCGCCCTGCGCCCCTGGTGGCACTGGAATGTCGATGAAGCGCGCTTCGTCTTGAGGCCCCCATACAGCGCCAACACTTGTGGCCATCTCGCGACCTGAAGAGTTGCTGGTGCTCAGGGTTACGCATTGCCAGGTCAGGTCTGGGAATCGGTCTTGGACGCCCGCAGACCGCACCGTGGACGCTCCCTCCGACAGCATGTGCACGATCCGCGTGAGGAGGAGGTGCTTCTCCTTGGGCTGACAGCGCTCGGCCGCGTTCAAAAGCAGAAGCGTATGGGTGTGTCGGGCAGCCGTCTCCTCTAAACCTCTCGGTTTCTGGTCCCAACTGCTGATGGCGTTAGGATGCCCCTGTACCGCCGCTCCTACCCGGCAGGCGGTAGTCTTGCCAGTGCTGGACTCGCCATAAAAGTTGAAGATTGGATCCTCTGCGAGCGCTGCCCACGGTCGCAAAGGTGCAGCAAGCGCGCACATAATCGAGAACGCGATGTAATTGGAGTGGCCAACAAATCTCCCGTAGAATGACCGCCAACCCTCGGCCGTCCCGCAGCTGGCTCCAATTTCGGCTGTTCGGCTGGTCGCCCCTGCAAGCCAGCTGTAGGAGGACTCCCCAAAATCGAAGACCTGGCGTGGTGTCACAAATGCCTTGAGCCCCGAGAGAGGGTTTCCCGCGTCAATGAACTTCCAACCCGGCTGATCTGTGCAGGGTTGCGGAGCGCCCGCCTGCACCATGAGGGTTTCGACGAACGTTTGAGCTGCCCGCGTAGAAGCGGGTAGGAGCGTGGTCTTGGCCCGAATGGCACGGACAGCTTGCGACGAGGTCAACTCACTCGAGATTACCACCTCAGCAATGCTTTCATCAGCGGTTGGCACCGTGAATAACCAAAGGTGATTGCCGCTGACATCATGTCGGAAGAGCTTGGCGGACCAGTGTTTCCGCTTGTTCTCGTTTCCCGGAATTTGATCGGCGGTCATAAGGAAACTCGCTGCTGGTGTGACGATGAAGGATCTCACCGTCTCGCCTATATTTACAGCATTCATGTATTGAATGTACAGTGTATCTAATAAAACTGGATAAAACCTCAGTCTAACGTGCCACGGAGGTCCACAAAGGGTCATTACAGTCCATTTCAGCCTCTAACCACCTCACTTTCGTGTGACAAACTCCTCGTCGACACGAAAGAAATTGAAGGCAAAATGTCGATTCTGAGGACCAATGCCTCCCAACCAGACGGCGAACTCAGCCGCCTGAGCCGTCGGTAGTGGGTATTTGGAGGCACGCGCTTGGGCGCTCGTCTTGGAGTAGTCGCAGCGATGTGTAGGGAATGGCTTACAGGCGTATGAAACCTGCTTCAGCCAGTCTTGGACATCATCGATTCGGAGTGGCCTCTTTACGCTAGTTCCCTCAGCCAACTCCTCTCTGAGGCTCTTGAGCATCGGACGGTACTTCGCTTCGGTCACCACGTGGAAGTGCGGGCACCAATGCGGCTCGTACAGGCCTCCAGAATGCGTGTTCCAGCTCAGGTCTACATATCCCCAAAGAGGGATCAGGTGACCTCCGGCACGCTCCAGTGCTCGCCGAAGCCCTCTTTGGATGGATTTCAGCTGGAGGGTGTGCAAACGACCGGCCGGACGCTCCAGCTTTTTGATGATGATTGATGCTGAGATCAGGTCAGTGGATGCCGGGTACACCCGCTCCAGCGCCGCAATGGCTTCAGCCTGGAAGTTAATGGCGCAGGTCGGGCATGCGGCTGAGTGGCAGGGATCCGCTGGTTCGCAGCAACTGAGGCGGGATGCGAGAGCTTGGGCAGCCGGACTGCTGCCTTTGACAGAGCCGAGGGCCCCAATGAGTCGCTGAGTGGCGTTTGCAAGCCGTTCATCAGTCGGGACACCCTCGCGGCTTTGGATTTCACGCACGCGTCTTCGAAACGGGGCTGTTTGGGCCACGGCGATACCTCTCGATTCAAGTGGAAGCAGATTGATGGAGGCGCTTGCCCCCTTGGAAGGGGGGCGTCCGGCTACGTTGGACCGTCACCAAGTTCGACGGACACAAGCATGTCTGGGTGGATCGAAAGCAGGACCTGCTTGCCCACTTCAACTAGGTACAAAGCAGATGGTAAACGCTCAGCAAGCCCCGGCTGCGCATATACTCGCACCACCTTTGGCTTCGTCAGTACTGACTCTTCGGGTTCGAGGCCCTCGTCGTTTTCCTGGGGCTCTGGCTCTTGGCTTTTGCGCAAATTGGCAGCCAGGGCGGCAAGATGTTTCAGGCCGGATCGGTTTTTAGGACCACGGCTCCTCTCAATTTCTTTAACAAGGTTTTCTGGAGTGACCCCCTGGACTGCAAGGTACCAGAGGGCATTTCCGATCATGCTGGCCCGCTGGTTGCGCTCGCGTGTACCGCCGCCAATGACCTTGGCCACAGCAAAACGCATTGCACTCTCAGCACCGTGAACACCCGGCTTAGGGCGGTGCCCTAAGTGCGTCTTCCAACTCGGATGGCGGTAAAACTCATCTCGAAGCTCTTCATCGACTTGCAGGTGGAGACCGGCCCCGTATGTCGGTACCAGGCGGTTGTTCTCACGCTGTCGAGAGCTGTCGCAATCAGTTATGTCTTGTGAGGAGAGCACCGTAAGTAGATTTATCATCAGTGCCGCTTGCTTTACCGAGTCACTCGAAGCAGATGCCTCATTAATGAGGACGAGGGCTCGGTTTGTCGGATAATCCGACAGAGATTCAGCCGAACCGCTCATCGTACAAGCGTCCGAAACGCTGCGAGAAGCTCCGCCCGTTCCCAAACCGAGACTCGTCCGCATTTCAGAGGCTTGGGTAGATGTCCGGCCGCAACGAGGGCAAAAAACTTGGACCTTCCAATCCGCAACAATCCATCGGCGCCATAAATTTCGTTTGCTCGCAGAAACTCGGGCGTAGCCTCGCTTGTGGTCGACATGATCACCTCCACCAGACGATTCGCTCTGGTGGGATCTCATATAAATCAGCTTTTCGAGCGCTTGCTTCGACGCATTCCGCAAATGCGTCGAAGCTGTATCTACGACGTTGGCTTTTTCCTCGAGCCCAAAGCTTCGTGGAGCGCCTTTTGGACCCCTGCACGGCCTATCTTGAAGCCTATTTCTTCGGCGCTGGCAATTATATCTGTAATAGCTTTGCGCTTAGTTCCGAATCCGTGTTCTTCGGCAAATATGCACAATAAGACGTACATACATCTTAATCGTCTGCCGTCTGGCTCTGGTGCATCAAAATGAGGATCCTCCAGGCTGACTTTATTGTCCCGCTTAAAGGCACGGAAGCTTTTCTGAAGATTTCTGTATTTTCTCTTCCAGTTATCAACCTTTTCCCCAGAGATTACTGCTTCTTTCAGTGCTTTTGGTACGAGGATTGAGTTGCTTGAGCACCATGAAATGAACTCCTCCGGTTCGCAAGGATCATTGATGAGACCCATGTCTCGACTACGAACAAGTAGGCGCTTGTAGTCTCTGTAAGATGCCTTTGCCTCGGAAGCAGACGAAAGGTCTTTTATTTTGTCAGGATCGATCAAAAGCAGGAGAGCGGCTGCCTCTTGGAGCTGCCACCCTGGCATTTTCGACCAGTACTCAAGGCGCGATGCATTTATTTCTGTCTCTGAGCTTTCCATGAGCCCCTCATTCGCTGATTATGCCGACCGTCAACAATGCCTATCCTACTCACGTGAGCGGGCCTTTGTAGCGCGAATGTTCTGGTAGCATTGCTTCATGAGGGGACGTTGGCCGCTGCCGCGGAAGCAGACATTCCGCATCCGACCCATGCCAGACGCCCGGACCATCCACATCGCGTCCCAGAAGCGGTCGTTCGTCGGGCGTCCGGCACATTCGCTCGAAGCACACTTCCACGGTGTGCGCCATCTCACTGCGTCTTCGATGGCAGGTGCCTTAGCCACCCTGGATGAGCATCAGCATCCACGACGTCAGCGTCCCGATCTTCGTTAACGCGCTACGCAACATGAGCGCGTGGCTCGACAAGGCGGCATCGGAAAAGCCGGAAGCCGAGTTGTTCGTCCAGCGGCTGGCACCCGACATGAAGCCTCTGCCTGCCCAGTATCAAATGGCGTCCGACAGCGCGAAGAACGCGGTGGCACGGCTCGCCGGGATCGAAGCGCCCTCGATGCCAGACGTCGAGGCCACCTTCGCCGAACTCAAGGAGCGCTGTGCCAGGACGATTGCCTTTGTCGAGGGCATCGATCCGGCCGCGTTGGCCTCAGGCGCGGAGCGCGAGGTGGAACTGAAGTTCCCGAACGGCATGGGATACCGCTTCAACGGGCAGGCCTATCTTACCGGCTTCGCGCTTCCGAACTTCTTCTTCCATGTGACCACAGCCTACGGCATCCTCCGCAGCGCTGGCGTGAGCCTCGGCAAACCGGATTTTCTCCAGCATCTCGGGCCGCCGAACATCCACTCCGCGAACTAGACGTCCAAGATTCCCAGGCCCGAATCCGATCTGCGGGATGGGGTGAACGTGCGCATGACGAATATGCCTCGGCTGCCTTCAGGTCGTCGAGTGAGCCTTGGCGCCGCCGGCGCGTTCACTCCCGTGAACTCACCCGAACGGGAGTCCCGATGTCGAGCCTATCTGAGCGAAAGGCTCGCCTGATTCTCCATGGCGATCAGCCCTGCAATGCCGAACCGCCTCTTGGCCGACTGCGTGCTTCCTACCGGACGCCGGCGGAGGACTTCTATGTCCGCTCGCACGGCGATCTACCGGACCTCGACCCGGACACCTGGCGCCTGACCGTCGAGGGCGGAGCCGGTGTCACGCTGGAGCTGTCGCTGCGCGACCTCCGTACCCGCTTCCCGGAAGCCACGGTCACGGCAACGATGCAATGTGCCGGCAATCGGCGCGCCGACATGCGAGCGGTTGCCCCGGTCTCCGGCGACCCATGGGATGCCGGTGCCATCGGGACGGCCGAATGGACCGGGGTCCGCCTCGGCGACCTCCTGCGCGAGGCGGGTGTCGCGGATGGCGCGGATCTCCATGTGGCCTTTGAGAGCCACGACATGGTGGAAGGTCACCCGTACGGAGCCTCGATCCCACTGGGCAAGGCCATGGCGCCCGAGACCTTGCTTGCCTACGCCATGAACGGTGAAGCCTTGCTGCCCGAGCACGGCTTCCCGGTCCGTGCGGTCGTGCCGGGATATGCTGGCGTGCGCAGCCCCAAATGGCTCCGGCGCCTCGCCGTGCAGGACCATCCGTCCGACAACTCGATCCAGGCCGACGATTACAAGCTGTACCCGTCCGACGTGACCGCGGAGACGGCGGACCCGACCAAGGGACACACCATCGACACGATGCCGCTCAACGCCGCGATCTGCGACTCGGAACGCGGAGCCGTACTCACGGCCGGACGGAACATGGTTCGCGGTTACGCGGTGAGCGGCGACAGGGGCATCGTCCGCGTCGATGTCTCCGGGAACGGAGGCCGGTCCTGGCTGCAGGCAGATCTGGAGCACGAGCCGGATGCGCCGTTCGCCTGGACGTTCTGGAGCGTGGACCTCGACCTGCCCCCAGGCGAGCACGAGCTTGCTGTCCGCGCCTGGGACGCGGCCAGCCAGACGCAGCCGGCGCTACCGGACGATACATGGAACCACAAAGGCTACCTCTGCACCTGCTGGCACCGGGTGCGGGTGCGTGTGACCGGGTAGACCCTTGGTCGCTTGATCACCGTTTCAAATGGTCGAAGGGGCTCGTCAGCTATCCCCGCTCTGATGCCTCCGCCGGATGGGGCGATGCCCAGCAACGGCGGAGTTCGAGGGCAAAGACGATTGTCAGGACTTGAGATGCCGAAACATGTTGGCGCGCGCCTCGTCGTCCATCTCGGGCTTGAAGGGGAAGCGGTCCTTGAGGCCGGCAGCACGCGCGGCGGCTGGGCGGGTAGCAATCTCGTCGTGGTGGCGCTTGAGGTGGGGCAGCTCCGCCCAGGCCGTCTCGCCGAGGACGAAGGGGATCATGCGGGCCCATCCCCAGGCGCTCATGTCCGCGATGGTGTAGGCGTCGCCCACGAGGTAGCGGCGCTGGGCGAGGTGTGCGTTCAGGATATCGTAGTGACGGCGCGCCTCGAAGCTGTAGCGCGCCTGGGCATAGGGCACCTGTTCCGGGGTGAAGTGCCGGAAATGGACCGCCTGGCCGGAGAACGGCCCGACGCCCGTCGCGACGAACATCAGCCAGGACAGGAGTTGAGCCCGGTCGCCACTCGAAGGCGGCAGGAATCGTCCGGTCTTCTCGGCGAGGTAGAGCAGGATGGCATTGCTGTCGAAGATCACATCCGCGTCGTCGACGAGGACCGGCACCTTGCCGTTCGGATTGAGGGCCAGGAAATCAGGTGCGAACTGGTCACCCTTGCGGGTGTCGATCGGGACGGGCTCGTAGGGTAGTCCGAGCTCCTCCAGCAGCAACGCGACCTTCGTCGGGTTCGGAGAGCCGTTGAAGAAGAATTTCAGCATTTCAAAACCTCATGCCGTTCCGTGCCGGTGGCCGCCAAACCGCTCGGCAACTCCCGTTTAGCGGCGGTCCACATGACACCGATCGGCGGATATCGGGCGATTCACGTTCAGACTCACTACAGCCCGGAAAACCAGTTGTAGCCCTGATCTTCCCAGTATCCACCCGGGTAATCGTTCGTCACCGTGATGGCCATGATGTGCTTGGGGTTCTTGAACCCGAGCTTCGTCGGAATGCGCAGCTTGACCGGAAAGCCGTATTTCGGCGGCAGGGGTGCGCCGGCGTAGTCCAGGGCCAGGATCGTCTGGGGGTGAAGCGCGCTCGGCATGTCGATGCTCGTCCAATAGTCGTCCCCGCAGGCGAAGCGGACGTAACGTGCGGTCGTGTCGGCCCCGATCCGTTCGAGGAAGGTCCGGAACGGGACCCCCGACCATTGCCCGATGGCGCTCCAGCCCTCGACGCAGACGTGGCGGGTGATCTGCGCTTCCTGCGGCAGGGTCCTCAGGCGGTCGAGGGTCCACGGCGCCTTGTCGGCGACGAGACCGGCGAGTTCGAGCTTCCAGGTCGACCCGTCGATCACCCGGATCTTGCTCGCCGGATAATAGGCATTGAAGGGGAAGTCCGGGGTGATCTCCGAGACAGCGAAGGTCGGGGCCAGGCGCGTGCCCCCGAAGAGGGCACCCTGGACGCGATCGTTCAGCCGCGAGATCCCACCAAGGATGCTCTCCACCTGCGGGTTGTCCGAGATGTCGCAACCGCCGAGCGCGAGGCTCCCCGCCGCGACGAGGCCGCCGCGCAGGAACAGGCGTCGGTCGGCGCGGACGAGGGGCGTCCCAGGGACCGTGAGATCCGGACGCGGGCGGCGGAGAAGGCGATCGAGGGGCGTCATAGCTTCACCACGCGGTTGCGGCCGAAATGGATCTCCCGGCCAATGATCATCGCCGGCAGGGTCCTGGGAACCAGGAGCACCAGGGCGAGATGCACTGCCACGAAGCCGGCGATGCCGGCCATGGCGAGGAAATGGACGATCCGCGCCGTGTCGTAGCCGCCCATCAGCGCCGTCAGGGGCGCGAACTGGACCGGCTTCCAGATCGCGAGACCGGAGAGCACGATGACGATTCCGATGAGCAGGACCGCGACGTAGAGGAGACGCTGAACGGCGTTGTAGACGCCCGGGTCGTGGGGAAGCCTGAACCTCAGGGCGGCGACGAAATCATGCCCGATCTCGCGCGGCCGCAGGGGCGTGAGGCGCCGGCGCAGGTGGCCCGAGATCAGTCCATAGGTCAGGTAGACGAGGCCGTTGGCGACGAGGAGCCACATCCCCGCGAAGTGCCATTGCAGGGCCCCGCCGAGCCAGCCACCCAGGGTGACCGATTTCGGGAACGCCCAATCGCCGAAGATCGGCGAGGCGTTGTAGATGCGCCATCCGCTGGTGATCATGATCAGCATGGCCAAGGCGTTCACCCAATGGGTGATCCGAACGACCAGGGGGTGGATCGGGCGCTCGGCCCGCGGCGAAGAGGGATACATCGGGACCGTCCTGAAGAGGTGGTGGCTGTCGGACCGTCGAGCCCGAGGCGTGGGATCGCGTCAGGCGGGGTCGTGTCCGACGAGGGCCGGAGCCGGCGCGGCGAATTCGGGAAAGAAGCGTTTCAGGTCGCGCACCTTCGCGGCGTCGTTGGCGACGATGTACGGGTGTCCGGGATGCAGGACCATGAAGTCCTGGTGGTAGGCCTCGGCCGGGTAGAACGGAGCACCGAGTTCGATCCGGGTGGCGACCGGCGCACCGTAGCCTCCGGAGGCGTCGAGTTGCGCTATGTAGGCGCGGGCCACGGCGCCCTGCTCGGCATTGCCCGGGAACAGGGCCGAGCGGTATTGCGGGCCATGATCCGGCCCCTGCCGATCGACCAGCGTCGGATCGAGGGCGACGGAGAAGAAGACCCGGAGCAACGTGTCGTAGGAGACCACGCGTGGATCGTAGGTCACCCGGACCGCCTCGGCGTGTCGCGTACGCCCGCTGGAGACGGCCTGGTAGTTCGCGCTTGCTCCGTCTCCGCCGGCATAGCCCGAAACCGCCTGGGTGACGCCGCGGACGTTCTGGAACACCCCCTGCACGCCCCAGAAGCATCCACCGGCGAACACCGCGCTCTGAAGCCGGGCGGGTTCACGCGCCGGTGTCGCGGCGGCCGGCAGGCGCCGGCTCGCTTCCTCGGCGCCGGCCCGTTCGATCGTCATGGAGAGGACGAGGCCGAACAGGGCCAGGACACCGCCGCCGAAAGCCCCCGTCAGGCGCGAGCGATACGGGGGAACGGTCGCGGGCTTAACGATCTGGGACATGGGGGTGGTCCTTTGGGGTGGTCCTTTGCGGGACGGTAAAGACGCGATCGGTCAGGCGGGCTCGAAGCGCAGCGCGACGCCGTTCATGCAGTAGCGAAGTCCCGTGGGGGCGGGTCCGTCGGCGAAGACGTGGCCGAGATGCCCGCCGCAGCGCCGGCAATGCACCTCCGTCCGGCTCATCCCCAGGCTGGAATCCGTCGTCGTGCCCACGGCCTCCGCGAGGGGGGCGGTGAAGCTCGGCCAGCCGGTTCCGCTCTCGAACTTTGCGCTGGAGGCGAATAGCGGCTGGTCGCACCCGGCGCAGGCGAAACGACCGGCGCGCTTCTCGGCGTTGAGTGGGCTCGAGCCGGCGCGCTCGGTGCCGTGCCGGCGCAGGACCGCGTAGCCGTCGGACCCGAGCTGCGCCCGCCAAGCGGCCTCGCTCTTCGCGACGGCGAAGGTTTCGGCCGCGGCGGGGCCGCCGACCAGGGCCCCTCCGGCGGCGCGAAGGAATGTCAGGATGCCGAGTGCCGAGACGCCGGCGGTGAGGATCTGTCTGCGGTCCATGGTGCCGAGTTCCTTGATGCCGGGCTCCTTGCCGGAGGCTCTGGTCAGTCATTCGCCTTGCGGATCGAGCCGGTTACAGGCCGGCCTCGCGGTCCGGCATTTCTGTCGAGGAGGCGGCCGCCGAAAAGACTGTTCAGGCCGACGACGATGAGGACGGCGACGAGGTGGACCAGCAGGTCCGTCGCGGTGGCGTCGTGCGGATGGAACGGCACCAGCAAGGCCGCCGCCGCCGCGGCTGCGGCAAGTCCCCCGAGGGCCGCCGTGAGATTGGGGCGAAGCGGGCAGGCCCGCCGCAGCATCAGCACCAGTAGGACGGACAGCGGCAGCGAGACTCCCATCAGGAACACGAAGCAGCCCCGCATCTCCTCCGGCTCGGCGAGGTTGGCGGCCGGCGCGAGCCAACCACGAAGGCAGCCGAGGCCACTGGCGCCGAGCCAGAGGACGAGCGGGGGGAGCGGCAGCCATGACCAGGCCGCGCTTCGGCCGGGCACGCTGCTCTGGAAGGCCGCCAGCGCAGCCGCGATGGCCGTGAGGATCGCCCCGAGGGCCGCCCAGTGCAGGTCCGGCACACCGAGACGCGCCCGCAATCCCGAGACGTCGGACATCGGCACGAGGAGGAGGCCCACCGTGAGCACCGCGCCGGACCAGACCAGGGTCCGGCGCCCCGGGCCCGGGAGCCGGCGGACCGGCGTCAGCGACCGGGCCAGATCCTCGACGAGATCGTGGGTGGAAAGGTCTCGGCTGGCCGGGTCTTGGGTGACCGGGTCTTGGGTGACCGGATCAGACATCCGTGTCTTCCTTGCGGGATGAGAGCGATACGCGGAGGGCCTTGAGACCACGGTGGAAGTTGACTTTGAGCGCCCCCTTGGTCCGCCCGGTGAGCGTCGAGGTCTCGTCGAGGGACAATTCGCGCAGGGCGATGTGCTCGATCGCCTCCCGCTGTCCTTCGGGGAGATGCGCAACGGCCGCAGCGAGGATCGCTGCACGCTCGCGACGCGCCAGGTCGTCACCCGGCCCAGGGCCGTCGTCGGCACGCGCCTCATAGGCGAGCGGCTCGTGGACTTCCTGCGGACGACGCCCCTTGCGGCGCAACGCGTCGATGGCCCGCCGCTGCGTAATGGCGCGCAACCACGGCAGGAACGGCCGGGCCGGATCGTAGGTCGCCCGCGCGCGATGAAGGGTGAGCAGGGTGTCCTGCACCACGTCGTCGAGCGCCGCTCCCTGAACCCCCTTGGCCCGTGCCATCGCGGAGATCACCGGCAGGCAATCGCGCAGGAGTGCCCGGTAAGCGGCGGCATCGCCGACCTGCGCCGCCTGCATCGCGGCGGACAGGGCTGCCTCGCCGGACGAGGCCGCTGATCGAACGGGCATGGGATCGGGGATTCCGGACGCTGCGGGGAGAGCCGGGAAGAACCCGGCATGAGGAACGGGCGGCCCGAATGGCCGACCCGCACCGTCCGCATGAGGCCGAACTTACTTCTTCATCGAGTCCTTGGCCATGCCGTCCTTACCCATCGAATCCTTGGCCATGCCGTCCTTGGCCATGGAATCCTTGGCCATGGAATCCTTGCTCATCCCGTCCTTCTTCATTCCGTCCTTGGCCATGGAGTCTTTCGACATGCTGTCCTTGGCCATGCTGTCCTTGGCCATCCCGTCCTTGGCCATGGAATCGACGGCATAAGCCGGAGCACCGGAGACGGCGGTGGCGAGGACGAGAGCGGCGGCGACGCGGAAGAGAGTGCTCATGTGAGGCGATCCTTCTGGGGTGTACCGAAAATCTTGGCGGTACTGGATTGTCTTTCGAAGGGGTGCCGACGACGGTTACAGGTCAGGGCGAAAAATCCGTCGTGATCTTGTCTGGGCTCTCGCGCTCCGCTCGCTCGATGGCGTCCCGTAGCGTTGCCGGCGCCAGAAGTTCCGGCAGGGCCTCGCCGCGCGGCAGGCCGGGCCCGTAGACGGCCACAAGCGGGATCCCGAAGCGTCCGAAGCGGCGCAGGAAGGCGAGGATGGCCGGGTCTGCCTGGGTCCAGTCCGCCCGCATCGCGACCGCATCGGGCGCCGACAGGCGCGCAAGGGTCTCCGCGCGATCGAGGGTGGTGACGTCGTTGATCCGGCAGGTCAGGCACCAGGACGCCGTCACGTCGACGACGACGACCTTGCCCTCCGCCACCAGGGCGGGGATCGCCTCGGGGGCGAAGGCGCGCCAGGGTCCGTCCCCCACCTGAGCCACCGGGGTCATTCCAGAGCTGCGCGGCCACACCGTCACCGAGACGAGCGCGAGGACGAGGGCCGCGGTGACCAGGCTTCGGCGACGATCGGGAACGCGCGGCCGTCGGCTCAGGGCGAGCCAGCCGAGCAGAAGGGCCAGGATGCCCGCCAACCCCATCGCCCGAGGGATGCCGGCCACCTCGGCGAAGACCGTCAGGAGCCATACGGTCGTTCCGAGGAGAAGAAGGCCGAACCCGCTTCGAAGCCGGATCATCCAGGGGCCGGGTCGCGGCAGCAGGCGCGTCCATCCCGGTCTCAGCGCAAGAAGCACGAAGGGGAGCGCCATTCCGAGGCCGAGCGCCGCGAAGACCGTCAGGATCTCGAAACGTCCCCGGGTCAGCGCGAAGCCCACCGCGCTTCCGACGAACGGTGCCGAGCAGGGCGTGGCCAGCAGGGTGGCGAAGGCGCCGGTGAGGAAGGCCTCCGACAGGTGCCCGGACCCGCGCAGGGATCCGAGGGCGGCCAGCGGGCGGGGCAGTCCGAGGGTCACCCACGAGAACAGGCTCGCGGCGAACAGCGCCGTGAGCAGGGCCATGCCGGCGAGAAACCACGGTGCCTGGAACTGGATGCCCCAGCCGACGCTGGCCCCCGAGGCCTTCACGGCGATCAGAGCCAGGGCGATGGCGAGGAAGGACGCGAGGATGCCCGCCGCCGTCGCGAGCAGTTCGGCCCGGACGCTCCCCCGCTGCGCTCCGGCTGCCCGCGTCAACGCGAAGGCCTTCAGGGACAGGACCGGCAGGACGCAGGGCATCGCATTGAGGACGAGACCGCCGAGCAGGGCCGTCGCCAGGATGGCGAGCCACGCACCCCAGCCGGTGCCGGTCGTGGCCGGGAGCGTGACTTCGGCGCTGCGCAGGCCATCGACCAGGGTGATGCGCAGCGCGCTATCCGCAGCGTCCGGGGGCAGGCTCAGGGCGAGCCGGGCCGCACGGCCACCGTCGGCCAGGGCGATTTCCGGAGGGGCGGTCACGACGCCCGTCAGACCCTCGACGAACAGATCCGGCGCGACGAAGGCTCGGCGTTCGCTGGTCACCCGCAGGACCAGGCGCCGGTCGTTCGGCGGTCCCTCCCGGGCCTGCCCGACGAGGGCGAAGCCCGCAGCCTCGGGCGGCCCGGGAACGCGCGCGCGGGCGGCATCGATCAGTCCCGCCTCCGCCGAGGGGCGATCCGGTCCCGCCGGCAGCGCGAGTTCGAGGGTCGCGCGATAGGGCACGCAGACCTCACCGCAGACCGCGTGCACGAGGCGCAGGCGCAGATGCGCGGCCCCGTCGCCACGCCGTGTGAAGCGAAGGGGCAGGACGACGCCGGATTCGTACACGAACGTCTGGAGGTCGCCGACGGTGAGGCGTCGCGGTGCGGGCCAGGCGATGGATTCGAGCACGAGCCCGTCCGATCCGCTCCAGTCGAAGGTCGGGGCCAAGCCGGCATCGCCCGGGCTGCGCCACGCCCCGTGCCAGCCCTCACCGAACCGAAACTCGAGGCCCGCTTCGACGGGCGATCCGTTGTCCACGGCGTCCGTGGCCGTCACGAGCCGCACCGCCGCTCGGTCGTCGCCGATCCACGCGGTGGATGCCGCCTGCGCGGGGAAAGCTCCGAGAAGGAAGAGCGGCGCGAGGCAGGCGAGCAGACTGCGCCGGACGGGAGCGATCGGGACCATCCTCAGGCACTTGCGCGAAGCAGGCGCCGGCCGAACCCGGCCCCGGCTCCGGAGAGCAGCGCCACCGCGAGCGCGTGCAGGGCGAGGTCATTCAGCGCCATGGCGAAGGGGTGGAACAGGCCCAGGATCGACGCCGCGGCGGAGGCCGCCGCCAGACCCGCGAGGCCGCCGCTTAAGGATGGATTGAGGGCGTAGCCGCCCTTCAGGATCGCGGCGAGAAGCAGCGCGAAGGGAACGCCGAGCCCCAGGATGAATCCGACGCAGGCGCAGGCTTCCGACAGGGCGATCGGCGCTCCATGCTCCGCGCCTGCGCCGGAGACACTCGCCCCGATCCAGAGCGCAAGGCTCGGCGCGGGTAAAAGGGCCCAGCGCGGATCACGGTCGGGCAGCGTCGCGAGGATCGCCGCCGCCGCCGCGGTGACGGCGGTGGCAATCGATCCGACGGCTGCCAGGACGAGGTCTGGCTCGCCAGCGTGGCGTGAAAGTGCCCCCTTCAGGTCGGCGACCGCCGCGAGGCCGGCGCCGGGGAGAGCGACGACCAGCAGCCAGCCGAGCATCCGCCGGAGCGGTGAGCGCAGGCGCCGGACGGGAACGAGGCCGCGGGCCAGCGCGTCGATCAGGCGGGTATGACGCAAGGCGCCAGGACTTGGCTCGTCGTTCCAGAGGGGCATGTCTCAAGCCCCTGGCGAGAGGCGTGCGGCTCCGAGGATGCGGCCGTCCGATTGCTGCACGATCACGGCGGCATCCTGCCCGGCCGGCAACGCCTCGCTGAACTGCAGGGGCTCGCCCGACCAGGTGCCGAGGGTGCGCAGCGAGCGCACGACATTGGCCTGCACGAGGGTCCGTCCGCTATTCTCGCCCCGGGCCACGGGGGTGCGCAGGGACCGGTCGAAGCCGACGAGGATCACCCGGGCGCTGCCCTTGCCGGACCCGACCGTCACGGCGATGCGGCCGTTTCGGCGCGCGATCGCGACCTCGGTTCCGGTGCTCACCTCGGCCCGAGCCGCCGCGACGGCCGAGGCGGCCTCCGCACGGCGCGATCCCACCACGCTCCTGCGGCCGTCGATCACGAGCTGCGGCGTGAAATTTCCCTCGCCGAGATGCCCCGCATAGGTCGCCTGCCGCTCGGTCGCGCCCGCGAAGGAGGCGGTGTCCTTCCAGCCGAGATCGTCCCAATAGGTGACGTGGAATCCCAGTGCCAGAAGGTCGTCGCGACCGGCCAACTCACCGAGCAGCGCTTCCGCCGGCGGGCAGGACGAGCACCCTTGCGACGTGAACAGTTCCACCACCACGGGCCGGGCGAGCACAGGCCCGGACACGAGCATGACCGACGTCAGGGCGAGGAGAAGAGACGTGAGGCGGGACGACATGGCGTACTCCGTGACGCGGCGGGATACCCGTCATTCGTCGCGGGCGACGCCCGGTTACAGTCTATCGGTGGTTCTGTACGGGTCGCAGGGCCCGGTTCGCCGAAGTCCTGATGTCAAAGAACCGTAACGCTGTTCTCGACGACGCATTCGAGCGAAGCTGACCGAATCGCGTCCGGGCGGCGGATCTCCGTCTGCCGCGCGCGACACGCGGGTGGGACTTCCGATTTCCATGTAACCGTGACGGGCCGGTCGGCGAAACCTCGTCAGGGACGCACGCTCGTCCTGCGAAGGTCTCCGGGGGGGGCGATCGCCATCGGAGGAGAAGGGATGCTCGGCGATGCCTGCGCAGCAAGTCCGCCCCGACGGCGTATCCGCTTCGGCCATGCCCCGTGGTCTGCCGATGGAGCCTGAGGAAACCTTCGCCCCGCTCCCGTTCCGCTACGCCGCCGTTCCGCGCCTGACGCGGTTCTCGGACGTGCTCGATGAAGCCTTCTACTTCCCGGTGCCGGACACGTGGTGGATCGCCCTCTGCGACGTGGTGATGTCCACCCGCGCGATTGAGGAGGGGCGCTACCGGTCCGTGAACATCGCCGGGGCCGCCCTGATCGCGGGCGTGCGCAACGCCCTGCCGGAGGCCGACACGCCGTTCGTCTTCGGGGGCGACGGTGCGACCCTGCTGGTCTCACCCGAGCATCGCCAGACGGTCGAGGCGGTTCTGGCCGCGACGGTGACCTGGGTCGGCGAGACCCTCGACCTCACCTTGCGGGCCGGGCTGATGCCGGTCTCGGCGGTGCGGGCCGCCGGACACGACCTCCGGATCGCGCGCTACGCCGCCTCTCCCAGAGTCGATTACGCGATGTTCTCCGGCGGCGGCCTCGCTTACGCGGAGGCTGCGCTGAAGCGCGGGCTCCACGCGATCCCGGCGGCCGCAAGTGGCGCGAAGCCGGACCTCACCGGTCTGTCCTGCCGGTTCGAGGCGGTGCCGGCCCAGGGTGGCCTGGTTCTCTCCCTCATCGTCCTGCCCGAGGCGGGCGCCGACCGGAACGCCGTGCTCGCGAGCCTCGGCGAAGTTCTAGCCGTAGTCGAGGCAAGCCCCGGCATGGGGCGCCCGTTGCCGGATTCCGGTCCCGCGATGCGGCCGCCCTGGTCGGGCCTTCGGGAGGACGCGCGCGGACAAGATCCGTTGGCGGGGTCGCGCTGGCTTCGCCTGGCGAGCCTGTTCCTGTCGCGCAGCGCGACCTTCGCGTTGTTCCGCCTCGGCGTGCCCTTCGGCCGCTTCTCGCCGCGCCACTATCGACGGCGGCTGGCCGCCAATGCCGACTTCCGGAAATACGAGGACGGGCTCCGCCTGACTGTGACCTGTCCGGTCGCGACGGCGGATCGGATCGAGGCGCGGCTCGCCACCGCACAGACGGCAGGGCTGGTGCGGTACGGCCTGCACCGCCAGGAGGCCGCGGTGGTGACCTGCATCACGCCCTCCGTGCTGCGCGACGACCATGTCCATTTCGTCGATGGCGCCGACGGCGGATATGCCCGGGCCGCCACCATGCTCAAGCGGCAGCCATGACGGCACCGGACATCCCGTTCCTGGCCGGCCTGGACCCGGAGGCCGCCGCCGCGGTGCGGGCGCGTATGGTCCCGGTGGCGGTGGCGGGCGGAAGCACGCTGTTCGCGCAAGGCGAGGCCGGGGACGCGCTCTACACCCTGGTGTCCGGTGCCATCGGGATCTCGACCGACGGTGCCATCGGGCCGTCCCGCCGGATCGCCCGGTTGAACCCGCCCGAGAGCTTCGGCGAGATGGCCCTGCTCTCGCCGGCCCCCCGATCCGCCACCGCCACGGCCCTGCGGGATTCCAATCTGCTGCGGCTGGCCCGCGCGGATTTCGAGGCGGTGGTCGCGGATCATCCCCGGATGCTGCTCTACTTCGCGCAGGCGCTCACCGAGCGCATCCGTGCCGGCCAGGAGGGCGAGACGGTGCGGCACAGACCACGCAGTTTCGCCGTGCTCGCCGTCACCGAAGGGCTCGATGCGGCGGCTTTCGGGAACGCCCTGGCGGCGGCCTTCGACGCCACCCTGCCGGGCCGCACCGGCTGCCTGACACGCTGGCCGGAGGGCGCTGACGAGACCTGGTTCCACGACTACGAGACCCGCCACGCCCGCACGATCTTCGTGGCCCACGAGGTCGGTTGCCCGTGGTGCCGGCTCTGCCTGCGCCACGCGGACCACGTCCTGCTGCTCGCCGAGCCCGGCCGGTCGCCCCGCGACGGGGCCGCCGCCTGGCTCGGGAGCCTGCGGTCGGACTGGATCCGGATGGATCTCGCCGTCCCGCAGGACGCGGATGCGGTTCTGCCCCGCCCTGTCCATCCCGATGTCGCGGCCTTGCCCGCCGCCCTGCGCATTCCGGTGCGGGCCGGCAACGTGAGCGATCTCGAGCGGCTCGCGCGCCTCGCGAGCGGCTCGGCCCGGGGCCTCGTCCTCGGTGGCGGCGGCGCGCGCGGCCTTGCCCATCTCGGGGTGCTGCAGGCCCTCGAGGAGGCCGGCTGCGCCCCCGACTTCGTCGGCGGAACCAGCATGGGCGCGGTGGTCGCGGCCAGCCTTGCCATGGGTCTCGGCATCGACCGCATCCGCGCACGGACGGTCGCGTTCTTCGTCGGCAACAATCCCCTCAACGACTACACGCTGCCCTACCACGCGCTGACGCGCGGGGCGAAGGTCGACGCGGGTCTCGCCGCATGGTTCGGCGGCGCCCGGATCGAGGATCTCTGGCTCCCCTTCCTCTGCGTCTCCTCCAACCTGACGACCGGCACCGCGATGGTCCACCGCAGCGGCGACCTGCCTGGCGCCTTACGAGCCAGCATTGCGATTCCGGGCCTGCTCCCCCCGGTCTGCACCGAGGACGGCGTCCTGGTGGAC
Source organism: Methylobacterium sp. Ger2507 (assembly GCF_055231875.1). Classification (NCBI taxonomy): domain Bacteria; kingdom Pseudomonadati; phylum Pseudomonadota; class Alphaproteobacteria; order Hyphomicrobiales; family Methylobacteriaceae; genus Methylobacterium; species Methylobacterium sp. Ger2507. Next base: position 3,378,442 of record NZ_JBUYVC010000001.1, on the reverse strand, counting down.
GGGGGCATGATGAACAACCTGCCGGCCGACGTTCTGGCCGGCCTGGAGCGGGGACCGGTGCTCGCCGTCGATGTCGGCAGCGACCGCGCCTTCGGCGACATGCCGGTGCGCTCCTGGCGCGGACGTCTGATCCGGCGGATGCTCGGCGCGCCCGCCGCCATGCCGGGCATCGCGCCCCTGCTGCTGCGGGCCGCGACCGTGTCGGGCGACGCGCAATCGATGATGGCGGTCGGCCACGCCGCCGCCCTGCTCAAGCCGCCGCTGGCCGGCATCGACCTGCGGGCCTGGTCGAGCTTCGAGGCCATCGCGGGGATCGGGTACCGCCACACACAGGAAGCGCTCGCCCAGGGCCGTCTGCGCGCCTGGACCGAGGGCAGCGGACCCCTGCGTTCATGAGTCGGGTCGGGGAACCCGGTGCGCCAGCGCACCAGGCCGGGCGCTCGCCCGTAACCCGGATGTGCACCGCAGCGATGGTCTCGGTATCGCAACTGACGCATCGAGGACGCGCCGCCATGAAGGTGCTGATCGCCGCCACGGCCCTGACCGGGCACATCAATCCGCTTCTCAGCCTGGGCCGGCGTCTCGCCGCCCGCGGCGACAGCGTCGTTCTGACGACCGCCGAGCGATACCGCGAAAAGGTCGAGTCGGCAGGCCTGCGCTTCTCGGCTTACGACGACGGCGATGCCGCCGCGTATCGCGAGACCGACCTGCCGGCCGGCCCCGAGCGCTACCGGCGCGAGTTCGCGCGCCGTTTCATCGATCCGATTCCGGTCCAGGCCGAGGCCCTGCGTCGCCTCGTCGAAGCGGAGCGGCCCGACGTGATCGTCGCCGGCAGCCTGTTCCTCGGCGTGCTGCCGATGCTGCTCGCCTCCGCGCCGCGTCCTCCCGTCGTCGTCCTCAACGTCAGCTTCCTGTTCCTCGACCGGCCGGACCACGCGCCGGTCGGCCTCGGCCTGCCGCCGGCCCGAACGGACGCCGAGCGCGCCCATTACGCGGTCCTGAAGGCCGGGATGGATGCCGCCTTCGTCGATCCGGTGCGTGCCTACGGGGACGCACAGCTGGCGCAACTCGGCCTGCCGCCCCTGCCGGCTTCGCTGCCGCACTCCATCGCCGTGCTGCCGGACCTGTTCCTCCAGCCGACGGTGCCCGAGTTCGAGTATGATTTCGGGACGCTGCCGCCCAACCTGCGCTTCACCGGCCTGCTGCCGGCACTGAGGGCCGAGGTCGCGCTCCCCGATTGGTGGCAGGCGCGCGACCGGGCCAAGCCCGTCGTCCTCGTCACGCAGGGCACCCTGGCGAATGCCGATTTTGGCGAACTGATCGAGCCGACCCTCGCGGCCCTGGCGGACCGCGACGACCTGCTGGTGGTGGCGACCACGGGCGGGCGCCCCGTCGAGGCCCTGCGTGGCCCTCTTCCGGCGAATGCCCGGGTGGCGCCGTTCCTGCCCTTCGACGCGATGCTGCCGGAGGTGTCCCTGCTCGTCACGAATGGCGGATATGGCAGCGTCTCGCAGGCCCTCGCGGCCGGCGTGCCGATCGTCTCGGCCGGGCTGACCGAGGACAAGGCGGAGATCGGCGCTCGCATCGGCTGGTCGGGCGCTGGGCTCGATCTCGCGACCAACGCGCCGTCGATCCCGGCGCTGCGCGAGGCGATCGAAACGGTGCTGGCCCAATCCCGCTACCGCGCACGGGCCGCATCCCTGGCACGCGCCTTCGCAGGGCTGGACGCTGGGTCCTCGATGCTCGCGGGCATCGACGAGGTGGTCCGCTCTCGCTCGAGCCTCCGGGGGATCGCCGCATGACCGCTCTCCTGATCTTCGGCCCGGCCTGCGCCCGAGTCCTGGCCGGAGCGACGGCGAACCGGCACTGCGACGGCGGGCGCACGCCCCGGCCGATCGTGTTCGCCGCCAGCCTCGTCCTTGCCGCCCTGACCGGCCTGCCCCTGGCATCGGTCGTCAACCTGATCCCGCGGGACGACGATCTGTCCGATCCGTTCCTCGGCCTCTGACCGCCAGCGAGGTATCGCCATGACCGACCCCACCGAACCCGTTCCAGGCGAAGCCGCGCCGCTTCGTGTCGTGGTCGACCTCAATCGGTGCCAGGGCTACGCCCAGTGCTGCTACGCCGCGCCCGGTGCCTTCGAGGTCCGGGGTCACGAGATCCTGTTCTACGATCCGGCTCCGCCGCGTGCGCGTCGGGGAGAGATCGAGCGGGCCGTCCAGGCCTGCCCCGTCCGCGCCATCAGCCTCCAGGCCGAATTCGGAGACGTATCGTGAGTAAGGCGGAGCCGGCCGGCATCGTCGTCGTCGGCGCGTCGCTCGCCGGCCTCCGGGGCGCCGAGGCCCTGCGCCGCAACGGCTATGCCGGCCGGCTCACGATCGTGGGCGACGAACCATATCGCCCCTACGACCGGCCGCCCCTGTCGAAGCACGTCCTGTCGGGCGAACTGGCATCGAATGCCACCGCGCTTCCGGAACGCGTCGCCCTCTATGCGCAGTGGCGGCTGGGGCACGGGGCCATCGCCCTCGACCGGGATGCGCGCACGATCCGCCTCGCGGACGGGGCGGTGCTCGCCTACGAGCGCCTCCTCATCGCCACCGGTGCGCAGGCGCGCCCCTGGCCGCCGGCCTCTGGAGGCGGGCTCGCCGGCATCTTCACCCTGCGCGGCCGGGACGATGCCGCCCGCCTGCGCACCGCGTTGGCGGAGGGGCCTGCCCGCGTCCTCATCGTCGGTGCCGGCCTGATCGGCTGCGAGGTGGCCTCCTGCTGTCGCGGTCTCGGACTACCGGTCACGCTGGTCGATCCCAATTCGACGCCGCTCGCCCGTTCGCTCGGCACCTGGGTCGGCGGCGTCATCGCCGATTGCCTGCGGGAGGCCGGCGTGACCTTTCAGGCCGGCGCACAGGTGCTCCGCTTCGCGGGCGACGCCTCGGGCCGGGTCGTTCGCGCCCATCTGGCGGATGGCAGCGCGATGGAGGCCGATCTCGTGATCGTGGCGCTCGGCGCCACGCGCGCCACGGACTGGCTCTCGGGAGCGGGCCTGATGGCCGACGCCAGCGGCGTGACCTGCGACGGCGCCTGTCGGGTGCTCGGCGCCGATGGGACGCCGTGCTCGGACATCTACGCCGCCGGGGACGTCGCGCGCTGGCCGAACGCACTCTACGGCGGCCGGCTGATGTCGGTGGAGCATTGGGGCAACGCCGTCGGGCAGGCCGCGCACGCCGCGCGCAACATGCTGGCGGGACCCGAGGACCAGCAGGTCTACCACCACCTGCCGGCCTTCTGGTCGAGCCAGTTCGGGATCAACATCAAGGCCGTCGGCTTGAGCGAGGGCGCCGACGCGGTCGCGATCGTGCAGGGCTCGCGGGCGTCACGGCGCTTCCTCGCCGTCTATGGCCGCGCGGGACGCAGCATCGCGGCCGTGTCATTCGATCAGGCCCGCTGGCTTCCCGCCTATGCCGAGGCGATCACGGCCGGACAGGCGTTTCCGCCGATCCGCGACGCGAGCGACCAGGGCGGCTTCCTCTCCCAGTCACCGGACTTCCCGCCACCCCGTGCCACGTCCACGCGCATCGAGACCCGTCATGCTTGAGGACACGCTGTTTTCCGAGGTCCTGGACCCCGCCAACCGGGCCGATCCCTACCGGATCTACGCGCGGCTTCGCGAGACCCCGGTCTCGCTCCAGCGTGACGGCAGCATCGTCGTGAGCGGCCACGCGGCGATCCGTAGCCTGATCTTCGATCCGCGCCTCAGCTCCGAGGATCTGCCACCCTCCCACCGCCCGCGCACCGGTAACCCGCTCAAGGACTGGCTCCTCAATCCGATCAAGGACCGCATCGCCACCGCCCATCGCCCCCTGATCTTCCGCGACCCGCCGGACCACGACACCCTGCGCCATGCCGTGATGCGCGAGTTCTCGGTGGCGCGGGTGCAGGCGCTGCAGCAGCGGGTCGTGCGGGACGTGGACGCCCTCATCGACGCCTGTGTCGGTCGCAAGGAAGTCTGCCTCGTCGAGGACCTGTCCTATCCGCTCCCGGTCTCGGTGATCTGCGACATGCTCGGCGTGCCTGAGGCGGACGAGCCGCAGTTCCAGGCCTGGGCGACGCAGCTCGCCACCGCCCTGGAGCCCGATGGCCGCCACGACGAGGCCAGCCGGCACCGGACGGTGGCGGCCTTCGACGCGATCTCCGGCTACATGCGCGCCCTGATCCGCGCCAAGCGCCGACGCCCCACGGCCGACATGCTCAGCGCCCTGGCCGCGCCGGGTCCCGACGGCAAGGCGGTGATGGGCGATTTCGACCTGATCTCGACGGCGATCCTGCTGCTGGTGGCGGGCCACGAGACCACGGTGAACCTCATCACCAACGGCATGCTGACCCTGCTGCGCCATCCGCAAGAGTTGGAGCGCCTGCGCGCCGATCCGGAGCGGGCGCCGCGCGTGGTCGAGGAGTTGCTCCGCTACGAGCCGCCCGTGCATTTCCGCACCCGCAAGGCTCTCGGGACCATCGAGATCGCAGGCAGAACCATTCCGAAGGGCACGCCGGTCATCCTGCTCTTCGCCGCCGCGAATCGCGACCCGGCCCGCTTCAGGGATCCGGACCGTTTCGACCCGGATCGGGAGGACAACCAGCATTTCGGCTTCGGCGGCGGATTGCACTACTGCATGGGCGCCCCGCTCGCGCGGATCGAGGCCGAGATCGCCCTGGTCGCCCTCTGCCGCCGCCTCGTCGCCCCCCGACTCATGGCCGACCCGCCGCCCTACAGGCCCGGAGCCTCCCTGCGTGGTCCCGAGAGGCTCGGCATTCGGATCTCGGGCATCGTGTCGGGGAACGCCTGACGCCGGAACGCGGTGGAAACGTGGAGAACGCGATGTTTCGCCGGCACGCCACCGCCCTTACCCTCTCAGGGCGGGCATGATGTCGGTACGGGATCACACGAACCGGCCGTCGATCAGGTAACGCATCGTCGTGGGCCACGAACTCCAAGTATCGGTACTTGGAGACCCGCCATGCTCACCATCCTTCGCCCCGTCGTCGTCGCGCTCACCCTGACGAGCTCAGCGCCCTTCGCCGTGGCCCGCACACCGGAGGCGGCCGTTCCATCGGCGGGCACCTTCCTTCCCACGGCAACGACCCTGCTCCGACACGTGGCTGCCAATGGAACCACCAAGCCGCTGGGCGCGCCCGTGGATCAGCGCCTTGGTACCTCGCTGCACTTAGCAACGGCCGACATGCGTCTGAGCCGCGCCATCCGCGCAGCGATTTGTACAGGCTGTTGAAACGCCCCCATGCAGGAGACGATAAGGCCTCGTTCTTCCTTTCCTGAGCGTACAACAGGTGACACCGTCCGCTTCGGTACATCCTGTACCCGAAAGCGGCCAGACAGTTCTCCACCCATCCCAGTCATACAACTCAAATTATTGGACTGCTCGAAAGCGGACCTTTCCAGCTTCCGCATGGGCAGAAACAGACAGGATCAAGAGTTACCCTTCTGCTGCAACGAAGGTGCTCCAAGCTTCCATCATTGCCCGCCGCTTCTCTAGTGCGTCACCCCGGCGGTAGGCTCGCTCCGTCGCATCGCCAACGACATGCGCCAGTGCTGTCTCTGCGATCTCACGGGGGAACGCCGTGCTCTCTCCAGCCCAGTCCCGGAACGAGGAGCGAAAGCCATGAACCGTCACATCAACCTTCATCCGCCGCAGCATCATCTCCATGGCCATGATGGAGAGAGGCCGTTCTGGCTTCTGGCCTGGGAATACATATTCGCCTCGTCGCACCGGCTCGGCTTGATCGAGGATCGCTAACGCAGCTTCGGTAAGCGGCACCCGATGCTCAATGCCGGCCTTCATGCGTGTCGCTGGAATGTTCCAAACCTTCGCCTTGCGGTCGATCTCACTCCAGCGGGCACCCAGCACCTCACCTGAGCGCGAGGCGTTCAGGATACAGAACTGCAAGGCAAGGCCAGCCATGGCATCGCGTGATCGCAGGTCCGCCATGAAGGCCGGGACCTCGTCAAACGGCATGGCGGCGTGGTGGCCGCGCGTGAGCTTGCGGCGTGCCGGCAGCAGCTTGTCGAGGTGCCCGCGCCAAAGCGCCGGGTTCTCGCCGGTTCGCAGCCCCTTGGCCTTGGCTGCGTCCAGCACGCGCTCGATGCGCCCGCGCAGCCGGGATGCTGTCTCGCTCTTGGTTTGCCAGATGGGGGTGAGGACACGCAGAACATCGTCCGTGCCGATCTCATCGATGGGCCTGAGCCATAGCGAACCTGCATAGGTCGTCAGCGTCGAGGACCACTGCGCTTTGTGCTTGTCGTTCCGAAAGCCCTGTGCCAGTGACCTCACCACCTCTTCCGCAAAGGCGCCGAAGCTGACCGCGGCAGCTCGCTCCTCTTTGGCTGTCCGCCTGTGTTCAATAGGATTTTTGCCGGCTTTGAGGATCTGGCGGGCGGCTAATGCTTTCTCGCGGGCCTCAGACAAGGAAACCGCCGACAGACCCCCTAATCCCATCTCTTTCAGCTTGCCCTGCCACCGGAACAGGTAGAGCCAGCGCTTGGCGCCGCTCGCGTCCACAACGAGGTAGAGGCCATCACCGTCGGAGTGTCGCCCAGGCGCTGTGAGGGTCGAAACGGCTCGCGCGCTCAGCTTCTTTACAGCGCGAGCCATTGCCCTACCCTACCCCAACATTTACCCCAACGAATGACGTGGATCTTAACGGACGCTGACACACTCCGATAGATCTCGAATCCTTTAAAGTATTGTTTTCGTTGAAACATATGGACGCCCAAGGAGCTGCGTGGACCTTGGTGCGACGGACACCCCTTCCGCCAGTTTCGTTTCCGCCAAGTTCTTCCCAGAATGCGCCCGCCACGGCGCCCCAGGCGCCGCTGAGAGCTGGATCGGCTCAGGCTTGACTGGGCGCTCGACCCTCCGGCCCCCGCCCCCAGCCGTTCGGCTATCAGCCGCCGTCCTGTCCCGTGCCGGATCGCCCGGCGCCGGCGGGTTGTCCGCCGATGGTGGTGCCGTCCGGAGTGCGTTCTGCGGCGGGGGTCGCGGGGATCAGGTCGATGGCGTCGTAGGACAGGCCGGGGCTGAGAAAGCCGATGCCCCGGATGCCGCTCGCGATCGCGAGACGGAGTTCGTTCCGGCCGACGCGCAGCGCGGAGGCCGGGAGCGCGATGGCGTAGATCCGGTTGTTGCCGCGATAGGTGCCGACCGTCAGCGTGCGGCTCCGGGGCTGCGGGGTGGAGACCTGCGGCGGCGCCTGCCAGCCGTTGAGGGCGACCGCCGGCCTGGCGCCCGCGAAGGCCGCGGTGATGCCGATGCGCAGCGTCATGGCGGCGACCTGCGACCGGGTCAGGGTGAAGCGGATCCGCACGGGCGTGTTGACGTCCGCCCACTGATAGGCGGGAAATCCGGTCGCCGCCTGGGCTTCACCGACCACGAACGGCGGCGTCGACCACGGCGCCATCCGGATGTCGGAGGGATGCATGGTCGTCACCCGGTCGCCGTTGAGAAACCCGGACGGCGTCCCGTCCCAGGTGCCGATGCGCCAGATCGCCTTGTCGCGGGCGGGATCGGCGTCGATCCGGAGGGTGGGAAGGGACGTGGTCGTTCCCGCGCGCACGTCGACGTCGCGCGCCGCCACCGCGCGTTCCGACTTGTAGACTGTCAGCCGATAGGTCCCGGGCAGCAGGCCCTCCCGCGCGAAGGTCCCCGCGCCCGGTCGAGCCTCGGTCCAGTATTGGGCCTGCGCGTTGGCGAAGCCGATGGTGTAGCCGAAGGCCGCATCCATGCCGTCGAGGCCGGCGCCGGTGACCGTCCCGCGCGCCTCCGGAGCGACGTATCCCGTCAGGCCCATGCGGCCGAACCAGGACGTGTCGAGCGGATCGGGCGTCCCGCCCGTCGTGAACGCCAGGGCGTAGCCGTCGAGGATGCCGGTCCGGAACGGCTCGGTCTGCGCCTCGCCGTAATTCACGATGTAGGTCAGTTCCTGATCCGTATCGGTGCCCTGATCGAGCAGGCTGCGGTAGAACGGCCCGCCCGATCCGCCCTCGTTGTCGTCGCGCACCATCCAGGCGGCCACGCCCGGCCCGCGCGCGCCGAAGAAGCGCCAGTCCTTGAGGCGCAGGTTCGAATAATGCTTGGACCGGGTCTGGCCGTCGGGCCGCCCGAACACGTCGTGCGCCTCGACCAGACGGTCGGTCCCCGTCAGGTTCGACGGCTCCGGCCCCTCGGGCAGCACCGCGCGCCGGAGTCGCGCGATGTAGCGCACCAGGCCCAGGCGCGGTTCGCGCGTGAAGGTGGTCGCCATGAAGATCGTCGCCACGCCGCGCCTGGCCATGTAGGCGTGGATCAGGTCGCCGGCCCGGACCGTCACCTTGATATGATCGGCATCGACGCGCGTCGCCGCGACGCTGGCGGCCGTCTGCCCCTCGTACAGGCCCGGGAAGCCGATATTGACCTGACTGCCCTTCGCGGGATCCTGATATTCGACGTCGTGCCAGCGCATCGACACGATGTCGCCGACCCCCTTGCCGGAGCCGTCCGCGGCCCCGCTCCGGACCGTGAACACGAGGCCCGCCCCGGTGTTCACCGTGATCGATGTGGCGTCCTCGCTGAGCCCGAAGGATGACGCGGCGGACAGCGCAGGGAGCGGACGGGCGGTGAGGAGCAGGCCGGCGGCCACCGCCAGCCCCCGCGCGCCGGACGATCGGAACCGGGCCTTCGACATGCGTTTCGATCCTGTGTCACGCCGACGCTCCCTCCGGGGCGGCCCGAAAGCAACCCGTCCGGCTGACACAACGCCGGCGATCTCAGGCTTCGCCGCCCCGGAGCGTCGTCCCGGTGACGCCCCCGCCGGCTTCCCGGTTGACCCCGGACCCAACCCCAACCCCAGTCCCAGCGTCGATGACGGTCGTCACCGGGTCGCGAACGTGATGCTGATCGCCGCCTTGGCGACGAGGCCGGGGTTCGGCAAGGCGTTGAGGTACTGGGTGTAGCGCTTGTCGAAGGCGTTCTGCAGGATGAAATCCGCCTTGATCCGGTCGTTGACCCGGTAGGAGGCGAAGAAATCCACCAGCGCGTAGGCCTTGGTCGCCAGGATGGTGGCGCCGGGCGGGACGTCGGTGCGGGCGTCGACGAGGTTCAGGCGGGAGCCGACGGTCAGGCGGTCGTCGAGGAAGCGCAGGCCCAGGGTGGTGCTGATCCGGTCGGGCGGCACGGTGAGGAGGGTCTGGCGGGTGGCCCTGTCGCGGCCCTCGGTGTGGGTGGCCGCGAGGGAGACGAAGCCGCCACCCCAATCGTAGGCGCCCTCGAGCTCGACCCCCGAGAGCTCGCCCTGCGCGATGTTGAGGTACTGGAACGACTGGACCGGGATGACGCAGGGGAAGCGCCCCGGAATCCGGGCGCAGATCGAGGCCGGGATGCCCGCGAGGGCGGGCACGAAGTAGGTCGGTCCCACCGCCTCCATGTTGATGAAGTCGTCGATCTCATTCTGGAAGACGTTGAGCTTGGCGCGGAACACGTCGCCGGGGACCAGCACCTCGTTGTATCTCAGGTTGACGCCGCCCTCGACCGTGCGGGCCACCTCCGGGCGCAGGGCCGGGTTCGGCAGGATGCTGAAGGCCGGGAAGGGGTGGATGCCCTGGACCAGCGTCTCGGTGATCGAGGGCGCGCGGTAGCCCTCGGCGTAGGTGCCGTAGACCTCGATGCCGGCGAAGGGCGAGACCCCCACGGTGATCTTGGGCGAGACCCGGTCGCCGCTGGAGCGATAGGCGCCCCCCGACAGCGTGTAGGTGTCGTAGCGCAAAGCACCGATCACCCGGAGCCAGTCGGCGTAGCGGATCTCGTCCTGCACGAAGGCGCCGGCGAGGGTGCGCGACCCCGAGGGCGTGAAGGCGCCGCCGAAGCCGCCGGCCCGGTCGCTGGTGCGCACACGATTCTGAACCAGATCGCCGCCGACCGTGAGGGCGTGGCGCAAGGGCCCTGTGTCGAAGCGGGCCGTGTTGTGGGCGTCGAAGCCCGTGGTCTCGAGGTCGTAGGTGATGCGGTCGCCCGCCCGGGTGCCGAGGCGGCCGTAGAGGCCGCTCGCGGTGTCCTGCAGGTAGGTCAGGTCGTTATGCGTGGTGGTGGCGTAGCCCTTGAGGCTGACATCGATCAGGGGCACGTCCGGCCGGGCGAATCGATAGCCCAGCGTATAGGTGTCGGCCTGCACCGCGTTGGCGAAGCGCGCACCGGCGTTGTTGGGGCCTGCATTGGTGAAGTCGAAGCGCTGCAACAGGGCCGTGCCGCTGATCTCGTGGCCGTCGGCGGGCCGGATATTGATCTTGGCGAGGCCCGCGGACAGTTCGTTGCCGGTGTCCGGCACCGTCGTGCCGAAGCCCTCGCGGTAGGGGCCGTTGTTGCGGAACACGAACTGCCCGAACACGTCGGCCGCCGTTCCGATGCGGGCGCCGAGCGCGGTCGCGTTCACGAAGCGCTGGCCGTTGGTGCCGAAGCCCTGCTTCTGCACGGCGCCGGCCGTCTCGTCGGGGGCCAGGATGTCGTCGATCGACCGGGTCCGGAAAGACGCGACGCCGCCGATCGCGCCCGAGCCGTAGATGGTGGCGGTCGGACCCCGGGTGATGTCGACGCCGCCGACCAGTTCGGGATCGAGGTAGAACACGCCGTTGGCGCTGTGGCCCGAGGTCTGGAAGTCCTGGCGCGCGCCGTCGATCAGGACGTTGACGCGCCCGAAATCCTGCAGGCCCCGGATGTTGATCGCCTGGGCCGGATCGCTCGGGTTCTCCTGCGTGGTGACGCCGGGGACGTCGCGCAGCACCTCCGAGAGGCGGCTCGGCTGGATGCGGTCGATCTGCTCCCGGGTGACCACGCTCGTGCCCGAGAGGGCGTCGACCGCGCGGCCCGGGGTCTTCGTCGCGGTGACCGAGATGGTGTCGAGGCTGATATCGGCCCCGGGCGGCCCCCTCCGGGCCGGCGCCAGGCTCTGCGCCGAGGTCGCGTCCTGTGCCTGCGCCGCGCCGAGCGCCGTCATCGAGACGCCGAGCGCCAGCCAGGCACGGTGAGACAGTCGAGACATGGGTGCATCCGCCCAGAGCGCAGGGGAACCGTTGGCTGGCTGGCGGAGGGCTGGCTGGCTGATGTCCGGGTGGTCTGCGGTCCGGTCCGGGATGGGTCAAGCGACCGTGTCGGCCCTGAGTCTGGAAGCATTCGGATCTGCCAGCGGGTCAGTCTGCAGGGATTCCAGATCCGCTTGATTCCAAGGGTGCTTGTGACATTCCCGCCATACGCCGCGGCGGCAGCACGAAGGGCTGGCCGGGCTCCGGCAGCTGGCCGACCCGCCACGGCACGCCGAACACCCGCGCCAGGAGATCGTCCCGGATCACCGCGGCCGGCGGGCCGCGGGCGACGATCCGTCCGGCCTCCATCACCAGAAGGAGGTCGGCATAGGCCGCCGCGAGGTTGAGGTCGTGCAGGATCGCCACCACGGCGGCCCCCTCGGCGGCGACCCGCGCGGCGGCCTCGAGCAGTCCCGTCTGGTGGCGCAGATCGAGGCTCGCCGTCGGCTCGTCCAGGAAGAGCACCTGCCGCGGCGCCACCGTTCGCCCGGCCGCGATCTGGCACAGGGCGCGGGCGAACTGCACCCGGGCCTGCTCGCCGCCGGACAGCGTCGCGTAGGTCCGGTCCGCCAGGTGGGTGACGTCCGCCCGCCGGAGCGCGTCGGCCAGGAGCGCGTCGCGGGTCCGGCGGTCGAGGCGGCGGCCGATGCCGTCGAGGCCGATCCGCGCCACCTCGGCGGCGGCGAACGGGAAGGCCAGCCGCGTCGCCTGCGGCATCACCGCCCGCAGGGTCGCGAGGCGCCAGGGCGGGATCTCTGCCGCCGGTTCGCCCGCATAGGCGAGGCTGCCGGCCAGGGGCCGCAATTCGCCGCTGAGGAGCCGCAGCAGGGTGGATTTGCCGGCGCCGTTGGGGCCGACGATGACCTGCACCGTTCCGGGTTCGGCCTAGAAATCGGCCGCCTCCACCAGGCGCCGCCCGCCCGCCGCATAGGACAGGCCGCGGCCGACGAGCAGGGCGGGCTCAGTCATGCGCCACGCTCGACCGGCCCAGCAGGAGCCACAGGAAGGCGGGCGCGCCGACGAGCGCCGTGACGATGCCGATCGGCAGTTCGGCCGGCGCCACCACGAGGCGGGCCGCCACGTCCGCCAGCACCAGCAGCGTCCCGCCGAGGACGGCGCAGGCGGGCAGCAGCCGGCGATGCTCCGGGCCGATGAGGAGGCGCAGGGCATGGGGCACCACGAGCCCGACGAAGCCGATGACGCCGGCTGCCGCGACCCCCGCGCCCACCGCCAGGGCGACCAGCAGGATGACGCGGCGCTTCAGCCGTTCCACCGCGATCCCGAGATGGAAGGCCTCGGCCTCGCCGAGCACGAGGGCGTTGAGCCCGCGCCCGAGCCAGGGCACGAGGACGAGGACGGGCAGGATCGCGAGGGCGCTCGCCAGGACCTTGGCCCAGGTGGCTCCGCCGAGGCTGCCCAGCAGCCAGAAGGTGAGATCGCGCAAGCTGCCGGTCGTCGCTGGCATAGACCAGGAGGCCGGTGAGTGCGCTGGCCAGGGCCGCCAGGGCGATCCCGGCCAGGAGCAGGGTCGCCACCGAGGTCCGCCCGGCCCGGGAAGCCACGACGTAGAGCGCGAGGGTCGCGGCGAGCCCGCCCAGGAACGCGGCGGCGGGCAGGATCGCTTCAGGCAGGATCGCTTCAGGAAGGATCGCATCGGGCAGCGGGCCGGCGAGGCCGAGGGCGGCGCGCAGGCGATCGCCGAGGACGATCACCGTCGCGGCGCCGAGGCCGGACCCGGCCGAGACGCCGACGAGGGCGGGGTCGGCGAGCGGGTTCCGGAACAGGCCCTGCATCAGGGCGCCGGACACCGCGAGGCCCGCGCCCACCAGGAGGCCCAGGAGGGTGCGCGGCAGGCGGATGTTGAGGATCACCAGGGCATCGCGGGCGGCGCCGGTATCGCCACCGCCGGGCTCCCCTCCCCCATGCAGCAGAATTGCGGCGACGCGGCCCGGAGGAATGGAGACCGCGCCGAGGCCGAGGGACATCAGCACGGCGCCTGCGAGGACCAGGCCGAGGATCGCCCAGACGACGAGGCCGGGCCTGCGCGCGCCGGACGGCCTCGCGGCCCGCGCCTCAGCCATGCCGGAGGTCCGGATAGGCGCGCCGCATCAGGGTGTCCGCCGCCTCGGGCGTGCGCGGCCCGAATCCCAGGAGCGTGAGCCCGTCCAGGATCACCAGCGCGTGGGCGGCCGCCGCCGGGGTCCGGCCCAGGGCGGTTCCGGGCGCGAACACCGTCTCCGGAGTCGGCGGGGTGCCCTCCGGCGCCATCATCACGACGAGATCCGGAGCGGCCGCCACGATCGCCTCGTCGGTGATCGGCTTGAAGCCCTCGAGGTCGGCGGCCGCGTTGCGAAGCCCGGCGAGCTTCAGGATGCCGTCCGCTGCGGAGTTGCGCCCGCCGACCATCACCCGGCCATGGGCGAGGGAGAGAATGACGAGGGCCGGGATCGGGTGCTCGACCCGGCGGCGCGCCTGCGCCAGGGCGGTGAAGCGGTCCGCCACCGCCTGCGCGAGGCCGCCGGCCTCCGCCGCGAGCCCCGCAAGGCGGCCCACCTGCCGGATCTTCTCCAGCACCCCCTCGGCGGAGGGCGGTTCCCGAACCCAGCGTACCGGTACGCCCGCTTCCGCCACCAGGGCGAGCACGGCCGGGGGGCCCGCCCCCTCGGCGGCGATGACGAGATCGGGCGCCACGGAGAGCAGACCCTCGGCGGAGAGCGCCCGCAGGTAGCCGGCATTCGGCTTCAGCCGCTGGACCTCGGCCGGATAGAGGCTGGTGGTGTCGACGACGGCGATGCGCGGAGCGGCCCCGAGAGCCCACAGGATCTCGGTCACGGCGCCCCCCAGGGAGGCGATGCGGACGGCCGGCGCCTCTGCCCGTGATGCCTCCGCCCGTGATGCCTCCGCCCGGGATGATTCCTCCCGTGATGATTCCTCCCGCGGCGCTTCCGCCCGCGCGGGCCGGACCATCAGCGCGCAGCCGGCGGCGAGGAGCGCGGCGCGGCGGGTCGAGGCGGGCGCGCGGGTCATTTGGTGAGGATCAGCTTGTCGTTGGCGGTGATCCGCAGGCGGTAGCGGTCGCTTCCGTGCAGGATGGTGATTTCGCGCTGCCCACGCAGGAGGGCCTGCGTGCTGACCTCCGCAGGCGCGCCTGGCGGCCTCGGCATCGCGGGGGCCTGGCTTGGGTGGGGCGCAGGGTTTGCGCCATCCGGGAAAGGCATGGGATCGAACTTCCAGGCTATGTCTTTTAGTTAAAACAACTAAAAAGAACGCTGACGAGCATGTATGCTGATAAATATTCTCGACAGCCATCGCAAGCGGGTCTATCGCACGGCTCTCATCAGATCATCCAAGAGGTTTTCCGTGTTTATCGCCATGAATCGCTTCAAGGTCGTCAAGGAGGCCCAGGCCGAATTCGAGCAGGTCTGGCTCACTCGCGACAGCCGCCTCGGCGAGATGGCGGGCTTCGTCGCCTTCGAACTGCTGCGCGGCCCGGAGGCCGACGACCACGTGCTCTACGCCTCGCACACCGTCTGGCAATCGAGGACCGATTTCGATGCGTGGACGCAGTCGGAGCAATTCCAGGCGGCGCATCGCCGCCTGCCCTCGGCGAATCCCCTCTACCACGGGCACCCGAGCTTCGAGGGCTTCGAAGCCATCCGGGCCTGATCCGGCAGGACAGGGCGAGGCGGCGCTTCGCGCACCGCAGGGTGGGGGAAGCAGCCCGACCGTTGGGACTTTGTTCGGTCGAAGCGTCAAGAGGACGGACCTTCGTGGTCGCGTCCGAAGTGCGCCCGCACCGGATATTCAGGGGCCGCCTGGCTTTCGAGGACGGCGCGATGTCGCGTTGAAAGGTCGGGTCAATGAATCTCGCCGCGTCGGACCGGTGATCGCGGCCGTCGTGACGGCACGGTCTGACGACCCGATCAGGAGTCTCGACGTGGCGTGCGGGTCCATTGCCGATCGTCCGGGGACGGCGCCTGGGAACGGCTTTCCGATCCTCGCCGGGTCCGCGGGGGTATCGATTCGGGCCGCTGGATCGGTCTCATCCCGCGGGATGGCCCGATGCTGCCGGGGCGCGGGCGCCGCGGCGGCTCGCCCGCGGCTGCCCGTCTGGTGATCAGGTGGCGGCTGGCCGGCCGCGCAGGAGGCCGCCGAAGCTGTGGAACGGCAGCCACAGCAGCTTCAGGAACGCCCGGATCGTCAGGACGGCGGCGACGGTGAAGAGCGCCAGCAGCGTTTTGATCATGGGGTAGACTCCTTGTCCGAGGCCGCAACGGCTGCGTGTTCCAGGATCCCGGCCGTTCCCAATGGGCTCGGAGAAACGGGCGGGATTAAGGACGGGCCGATGAATTTCCGACGCGCCGGCGCGATCGCGGCGCGAATGCCGTCCTCGGCCTCCGTCCCGTGCTCCCGCCCCGGCCCGTATCGCGGATCGACGGCGGTACGGGCGCGTGGCCAAGCTGGGGTCGCAGTGGTTAATAAAGCGTGGCGCGGGCCCGGGCGGGCGGTCCGCAAGGGACCCTGCTATGGACCTCGACCTCTCGTCATGACCCTCGACCTCCCGTCATGACCCTCGACCAGTTGCGGATCTTCGTGGCGGTGGCCGAGCGCGAGCACGTCACCCGCGCCGCCGAGGCGCTGAACCTCGTCCAGTCGGCGGTGAGCACCGCCATCGCCACCCTGGAGGGCCGCCACGCCACCAAGCTGTTCCATCGGGTGGGGCGCGGCATCCAGCTGACCGAGGCCGGCCGGGTTTTCCTGGCGGAGGCGCGGGCCGTGCTGGCCCGGGCCGAGGTGGCCGAGCTGGTGCTTGCCGATCTCAGCGGGCTGCGCCGGGGCACCCTGGCGATCCAGGCGAGCCAGACCATCGCCAGCCACTGGCTGCCGCGCCACCTGGTGGCCTTCCGCCGGGCCTATCCCGAGATCGCGATCCGGCTGGAGGTGGGCAACACGGCGGACGCGGCCGCTGCCGTGCGCGAGGGCCGGGCCGAACTGGGCTTCGTCGAGGGCGTGCTCGACGATCCCGCGCTCGCCAGCGCCGATGTGGCCTGGGACGACCTGGTGCTGGTGGTGGCGCCCGGGCATCCCTTGGCGGAGGACCGGGCGATCGGCCTCGACGATCTCACGGCGACGCCGTGGGTGCTGCGCGAGCCCGGCTCCGGCACCCGCTCGGCCTTCGAGGCCGCGCTGGAGGCCAAGGGCCTGTCGCCCGGCCGCCTCACGGTGGCCCTGGAACTGCCCTCGAACGAGGCGGTGCAGGCCGCCGTCGCGGCCGGTGGCGGAGCGAGCGTGCTCTCGGCCTCGGTGGTCTCCGGGGGCCTGGGCGCCGGCACCCTGGTGCGGGCCCCGTTCGCCCTGCCGTCGCGGCCCTTCCGGGTCCTGCGCCACCGGGCGCGCTATCGCAGCCGCGCGGCGGATGCGCTGCTCGCCCTGATCGCGGCGGCGACCGAGGCCTGACGGCGGCGAGAGTCTTTCGTTTCCGTTTGTCGTGTCGGGATAATCGGTTTCCACGGATCCCTGCCAAACTCTACAGGATGCCGAGGCCGTGGATCAGCCCGAGGCTGACCGCGCCCAGCGCCAGCAGGGAGAGGATCACGGCACACGTCACCCGCAGGCCGGCCCGCGCCACGACCCGGACATCGACCCCGAGACCGAGGGCCGCCATCGACACCACGGTGAGGAGGTTGGCGCTGCCGGACAGGGCCGGAAGGGCCGCTTCGGGGATCAGCCCGGCCGAGCGCAGCCCCGCCAGGGCCAGGAAGGCGAGGATGAACCACGGCACCAGCTGGTGCAGCGCGACGCGGCCCTCCGCCCGATCCCGTCCCGAATTCGGCCCCGAGTCCGGCCCTGGCCGAGGCCGGCTTAAAGAGAGCGCCAGCACCACGGGGCCGAGCATCAGAACCCGCACGAGCTTGACCAGGGTACCGACCTGCACGCTGAGCAATCCGATGGGTGCGGTGGCGGCGAGGACCTGCGGCACGGCATAGACCGTGAGGCCGGCGAGCACGCCGTACTGCATCGGCGAGAGGCCGAGCAGCGGCACGAGCAGCGGCAGCAGCAGGACGACCAGCACGCCGAGCACCGCCGTGAAGGCGATGGCGGCAGCGACCTCCTCGCCATCGGCCCCGATGACCGGCGCGGTGGCGGCGATGGCCGAATTCCCGCAGATGGAATTGCCGCAGGCCACCAGCATCGCCATGCGGTGGTGCAGGCCGAGCGCCCGGCCGACGCCGTAGCTCGACGCGATCGCGACCGCCACGACCCCCGCGATGCCGAGGAGGAGCCCGGGTCCCGCCGCCCACAGCGTGCCCAGGCTGAGCGAGGCGCCCAACAGCACCACGGCGACCTCCAGGACGGTCTTGGCCCCGAAGGCGATGCCGGTCTGCCAGCCCGGTGCCGGAACCCACAGGCTCCGGACCAGCGTGCCGATCAGGATGGCGAGGACCAGGGACTCGAGCCAGGCCCGGCCGAAGACGGCGACCTCGGCCGCCTCAAGCAGCATCGCCCCTGCGGTGACCGCGAGGCAGAGCCCGAGGCCGGGAACCACAGTGCCGGAAACCATCAGGCGCAGCGTCGCGGCGGCCGGGTGGCGATCTGCCTGTGGGGAACGGATGGACATGGTCGGCTCCGGGTTGAAGCCCGGACCGTCCCATAACCCTATCATTCGATCCAACAGAACGTCGAGATGGCTTTGTTCTCTAAATGAGATGAAAGAAAGAGTCGACGAGACCGTCCCGCAGGATCGTCATCGGAAAAGAGACGGGTTCGACGAAGATCGAGCGCGGATCGTGCCGGATCGCGGCACGTCCCTGGCAAGGGACGCTCCGGCAGGGTTGCAGGGTCGGCAGACCCGATTCTCGTTCGAGAGCGATCCGGGGCAAAAGGACTTTTCTCGGCAAGGGCGCGCGATCGGCCCTTCCGGCGACGCGAAGCGAGAGACCGCATGACGAACCGACGCTGCATCCTCCTCGGCGCCCGCGTCCAGGAGGGGGCCGGTCGCCTGGGCTGCGACATGGGGCCGAGCGCCTACCGGGCGGCCGGCCTGGCCGAGACCCTGTCGGGCCTCGGCCTCGACATCGTCGATGCGGGCGACCTCGCGCCGGCCGCCATCGTCGCGCGCGACCATCCGAACCGGGCGCTGCGCCATCTCGGGGCCTTCGCGGCCTGGACCGAGGTCCTGGCGGCGGCCGCCTATGCGCACAGCGCCGACGCGCTCCCGATCTTCCTCGGTGGCGACCACAGCCTGTCGGCCGGCACCCTGTCGGGACTCGGCCGCCGGGCGGCCCAGGAAGGGCGTCCGCTCTTCGTGCTCTGGCTCGACGCGCACGCGGATTTCCACACCCTCGACACCACGACGAGCGGCAACCTGCACGGAGTCCCCCTCGCCTACGCCACCGGGCGCCGGGGCTTCGCCGGCTCCCTGCCGGTTCCGCCGGCTCCCATCGACCCGCGCAACGTCTGCCTGATGGGCACCCGCAGCCTCGATCCGGCGGAGCGCGTGGCGGTGCTGGAGGCCGGCGTCCTGATCCACGACATGCGCAGCATCGACGAGGCCGGGGTCGTGGCACCCCTGCGGGCGTTCCTCGGCCGTGTCGCGGCGGCCGGCGGCCGCCTGCATGTCAGCCTCGACGTGGATTTCCTGGACCCCGGCATCGCCCCGGGGGTCGGCACGACGGTGCCGGGCGGCGCGACCTTCCGCGAGGCCCACCTGATCATGGAGATGCTGCACGATTCCCGCCTCGTCGGCAGCCTGGACCTCGTCGAACTCAATCCCTTCCTCGACGAGCGGGGGCGGACGGCGCATCTCATGGTCGATCTCGCCGCGAGCCTGATGGGCCGGACCGTGCTCGACCGGCCGACGCAGAGCTACTGATGCCGGATCGCGGCGGGCGGTTCGGCATGGCTTTCCGATCAAGTCGGAGCATCTCAGGATTGTAAAAAATTACCCAACCTCGTGTGAGGTCTTTCGTAAGATGTCTTAAGATAATTCCGGGCATCGATAAGATTCAACGGGACCGCATCATGCAGGCCGAAGCGCAGTTCGAGGAGCAGGAGCGACTGGCGGCCCTCGATCGCTACGACATCCTCGACACCCCGCAGGAGGAAGTGTTCGACCGCATCACCCGGCTGACCCGGCGGATCTTCGACATGCCGATGTCGACCATCACGCTCATCGATGGACATCGCCAGTGGTTCAAGGCGCGGTCGGGCGTGGACGCCTGCGAGACCCCGAGGGGACCCGCCCTCTGCGATGTCGCGCGGCACGCGCCGCGCGCCCTCGTGGTCCCGGATACCACCGCCGACGATCGCTTCGCCCGCAATCCCTTCGTGGTCGGCGCGCCGCATATCCGGTTCTATGCCGGTGCGCCGTTGCGCACGCCGCAGGGGCACAGCATCGGCACCCTGTGCACCATGGATACGCGGCCGCGCCCCTTCCCCGACGATGCGGTCGCGTCGCTCACCGACCTCGCGAAGATCGTGATGAGCGAACTGGAGCTGCGTCGCGTCGCCATGACCGACAGTCTCACGGGCGCCCTGTCGCGCGGCGCCTTCCGGGCGGAATGCGAACGCACCCTGGACCTGGCGCTGCGGCATCGCCACGCCCTGAGTTGCATCATGATGGACCTCGATCACTTCAAGGCCATCAACGACCTGCACGGCCACCCGGTCGGCGATCGGGTCCTGTCGGAGGTGGCCGAGAGCTGCCGCAGGGGGCTTCGGGTCTCCGACGCTTTTGGCCGGGTGGGGGGCGAGGAATTCGCGGTTCTTCTGCCGCACACCGATCTGGCCGCGGCGATGATCGTCGCCGACAAGCTGCGCGCGTCCGTCGTCCAGCTGCAGGTGCCGACCGCCCCCGGCACCCTTCGGGTGAGTGCCAGCTTCGGCGTCGCGGCGCTGGACGCCTCGGTGAACGGCCTCGATGCCCTCTTGGGGCATGCCGATGCCGCCCTCTACACCGCCAAGACCGGGGGGCGGAACCGCTGCGCGGCCTGGACGCCGACTGCCGCCCCGCTCCCGTCGCAGCCCCTGCGCCGTCGGGTGCTGAAGGCGGGCCAGATCACCTTCAACGGCGGTCGCTCGGTCCTCGATTGTACCGTGCGCGGCCTGTCCGAGACGGGGGCGGGCTTGCGGATCGTCAGCACGGCCGGCGTGCCGGAGACCTTCAAGCTGGCGATCGGGGCCGACCAGGTCTCCCGCCTGTGCCGGATCGTGCTCAGGAGCGAGGGACAGCTCGAAGTCGAGTTCGTCTGAGGGCAAGATCCCAGGGGCAAGATCCCAGGAGCAAGATCCCAGGAGCACGATCCGAGAACAGGGACGTGTGCGGCGGCGGAAAGCCCGGTTCAGGCGAGCGCCCGGGCGTGGGATGGCTCGAGGCCGAGCAGGTCGGCGATCTCGGCCCGCGGTTCGCCGATCAGATCCGCCAGGGTGACCTGGTCGAGAACCGTCAGGAACGCGGTCAGCGCATCCGCCAGAACCTGCCGCAGGCGGCAGGCCGGAGTCAGGAGGCAGGCGCCTCCGGCGAAGCATTCCGCCATCGCGAAATCCTCCTCCGTGGCCCGGATGACGGTGCCGAGACGGATCTCCGCGGCCGGCTTTCCCAACCGCAGCCCGCCGCCGCGGCCGCGCATGGTCCGGATCATTCCCAATTGTCCCAGCTTGTGAACCACCTTGGTGAGATGGCTCTCCGAGATCCGATAGGCGCGGGCGATCTCCGCCGTCGAACTCTGACGTTCGCCGTTGACGCCAAGATACATCAGGATGCGGATGGCGTAATCGGTGTACAGCGTGAGCCGCATCGGGATTCCTTCGGACGTGCCAAGTTTAACTTCGCGAAGCGCTCGGCCCCCGCTTAGTGTTCAAGCTGGGTTTCACACCCTCTCCGCCATCATCCTCTCTGGAATTGCCTTCAGGCTCCCCAGATCGGCCGCGATATTCCGTAGGTTGCATTGAAATTGAATATCGCTCAGCGGAAATATTCGACGCTATACTCTTCCTAGTGATGTGTATCACAAATAAAGTCTGATCGAACAGGGAGTCCTGCTGCAAAATTTGATGTTTGTTATATTTTTTTGAGGGGACCGGACCGGATCGTCGACGACCCTGGTCCCGGCAGTCTCGGCCCAGACTGTCTCGGCCTACACGGCTCGCTTCAGGCCGGTGCGAGCCAAGCTGTCGCGATCACTCGGAGATGCGTGTCGAGGACCGAGGGGCGGTGCCGGACTGCCGGCGTTCTGCCCAGTCCCGGTCCCGCGCGGCCTGGGCGGCGCGGACCTCGGCGGACCAATGCTCCCATGCGGGATCGACGGGGCGCGGTCGCTTCGCCGCGCGGGTTGCCGCCCGTTTCCGCCGGGCCTCGTCCGCCTCCTTCTGCCGTCGCACCTCGTTGGCCGTGATCGGCTCGGGAGGCGGCTTCGGCTCACCAGCCCGCTTCGGGGCCGGGTCCGGCCGGGTCCACGGGGAGGGGCCGGTGGGCTGGGGCCGGCGCGGCGCATCCGCCGAGCCGGGTCGCGGCGCATGGGCTCGATCGACCAGGGCCAGCGCTTCGGCCAGGCTCAGGCCGGCCGCCGCGGCCACTCGGGTCGCGGCGGCGCGTGCCGCCGCCCTTTCTCCGGACGTGGCGCCGCGCTCCATCAGCGCTCGGCATTTCGCGAAGCGGACGCGATCCAGGATCGAGGGCTGTTTAATCGATGCTCCTTTGGACGTCTCGACGATCTCACCGAGGCGCAGCCCTACGCCCAAACTCGGCGCCCCGCCTCTGGTGATGGCGGTCATCCACAAGGCAGGCCCGATGCGGGGCGCGTGCGTCAGGGCACCGCCGACCGGCCCTCCGCCTTCCTACAACAAGGCGGGCCTCGGCCCCAGACATCGCAGGTGACGCTTCGTTCCACATCCGGCCCAGGAGATTCCCCATGCTTGTCGCAGGTTCGATCCGCTGGCTCCTGGCCGTTTTCGCGTTGATCTCGCCGTTCGCGGCCGCGACCTGCAGCGACGCCGCCCGTCAGCCGGAATCGGAGACGAACGTGGTGTACCGCCACTTCCTGTAGGGTCTTCCGCATCGGGTCTTTCGCGGCCCCGTTGCATTCGGTGGCCAAACCCGCGACCTTGCCGGCCCGGCTCTAGGCCTCCGACCCGTCGAGCATGTCCGCCTTCACCTTCATCCACGCCGCCGACCTGCATCTCGGCAGCCCGCTGAGCGGGCTCGCCCTCAAGGATCCGGACATCGCCCGGCGCTTCGCCTCGGCCGGCCGACGGGCCTTCGAGGACCTCGTCACGGCTGCGATCGAGCGGAGCGTCGCCTTCCTGATCGTGGCCGGCGACGTCTATGACGGCGACTGGTCCGACAACACCATCGGGCTGTTCTTCGCCCGGCAGGTCGCCCGCCTCGACCGGGCCGGCATCCCGGTGATCCTGGTACGCGGCAACCACGACGCCGAGAGCGTCATCACCCGCTCCATCACCCTGCCGGCCTCCGTGCGCAGCTTCTCCGCGACCCGGGCCGAGACCCACCGCCTCGACGAGCTCAAGGTGGCGCTGCACGGGCGCAGCTTCCCCAACCGGGCGGTGGAGGAGAACTACGCCCTCACCTACCCGGCCGCCCTTCCGGGCTGGTTCAACATCGGCATCCTGCACACCTCCTGCACCGGCCATGCGGCCCACGCCACCTACGCCCCCTGCTCGGTGGCGGACCTGACGGGGCGGGGCTACGCCTACTGGGCGCTCGGCCACGTGCACGACTACGCCGAACTCGCCCGCGACCCCTGGATCGTGTTTCCGGGCAATCTCCAGGGGCGCAGCATCCGCGAATGCGGCCCCAAGGGCGCCGTCGCGGTGTCCGTCGCCGACGGACGGGTCCAGGGCGTGGAGCGCCTGATCGTCGACCAGGCCCGCTTCCACCACCTGGAGGTCGATCTCTCCGGTCTGGCCGGCGAGCGCGAGGCCGTCGTCGCCATCGAGGAGGCCCTGCGTCCCCTCGGCGCGGCGGCCGCCGAGCGGCTCATGGCCGTGCGGGTGCGGCTGCACGGCGAGACCCCCGCCCATGACCGCCTCGCGGCCGACCGCGACGGGCTCACCGCCGAGATTCAGGCCGCTGCCCACCGCATCCACGAGGATCTCTGGCTGGAGCGCCTGAGGATCGAGACCGCCCGCCCGCGCCGCGCCGTCACCGAGGCGCGGCCCGACGCCTTCGCGGCCATCGATCCCGCTACCCTGCTGGAGGCGGTGGACCGCGACCCCGAGTTCCGCGCCCGCGCCCGGGCGGCGCTCGCCGAGATCACCGCCAAGATGCCGGGCGGCCTCGCCGAGGCGGAAGATTTCGGCGCCGACCTCGATGCGCTCTGCGCGGAGGCCGAGGCGGTGATCCTCGGTCGCCTCTCCGGCCGCACGTGCTAGAGGCTTTCGTTCTCGTTTGTCCTGTCGGGAGAACCGGTTTCCACTTAGCTCCCTGACAAACGCCAGACGGCGGCTCGGCGGAGCGGGCGTGTCGCTGGTCCGCAACCGGCGCCCGTCCCTGGCTCACGTCCCTGGCTCACGTTCCTGGCTCACGTCCCTGGCTCATGTCTCCGGCGTACGTTCCGGAAAACGGCTCGGGAGATGGCGGGGTGACGGGCCTGCCATGTGCGGGGCCCGACCGGCCGCTTGCGGAGATCGCCGGCGGAGATCAAACGTCTGGCCCCGACTCCCGGACACTCGCCGCCCAAGGTCCCGATGCGCCTCCTCTCGCTGGCCCTCGAACGCTACGGCCCCTTCACGGGCCGCACCGTCACGTTTCGTGAGGATGCGCGCCTGCACGTGGTTCTGGGGGCCAACGAGGCCGGCAAGAGCTCGGCCCTGAGCGCCGTCACGGATCTCCTGTTCGGCATCGAGACGCGCACCCGCTACGACTTCCTGCACGACATGCCCCAGATGCGGATCGGCGCCGAGATTCGGGCCGCCGACGGTCGCCGCCTCGGCTTCCGGCGGCGCAAGGGCACCCGGAACACCCTCGTGGATGCCGCCGACGCGGCCCTGCCCGAGGACGCCCTGGCGCCCTTCCTCGGCGGCCTGTCGCGCGACGTGTTCTGCCGCGCCTTCGGCCTCGACGCCCGCTCGCTGCGGGCGGGGGCGGCCGAGATGATGGATGCCGAGGGCGAGGTCGGCGCCAGCCTGTTCGCGGCGGCCTCTGGCCTGCGCGGCTATAGCGGCCTCCAGGCCGAACTGGACGGGGAGGCCGCCGGCATCTTCATGCCGCGCGCCGCCCAGAGCCGGACCTTCTACCAGGCGCTCGGCCGCTACGACGAGGCCCGCAAGGCGATTCGTGCCGGGGAACTCCGGGCCGGCGACTGGCGCGACCTCAACGGCGAGATCGAGGCTGCCGGCGCCGCACTCGACGAGATCAAGGCGGCGCGAGGGCGCCTCGCCGTGGAGCAGGCCCGCCTCGCCCGGCTGCGCCGGGTCGGGCCCCTGCTCCAGGCCATCGACGCGGTGGCCCTGCGGGCCGAGGCCGAGGCCGATCTGGTCACCGTCCCGGAGGCCTGGATCGATCGGCTCGGACAGGCGCTGGCGAGCCTGCGGGCGACGGGCGAGGCCGTCACCCGCACCGAGGCCACTGCCGCCGAGGCGGTCCTGGCCCTGGAGCAGGTGCCGGTGGACGAGGGTGTGCTCGCCCGCGCAGACGCGATCCTGGAGGCCTTCCGCGGCACCGACCGCTTCGACAAGGGTGGCCTCGACCTGCCCCGCATCCAGGGCGAGGCCGACGGCTTCGCCCGCGAACTGGCCCAGCTCGCGGCCCGGATCGGGCTGCCCGATGCCGAGGCCCTGCGCGCCCGCCAGCCGTCCGACGCGGCGCGCACCCGCATCGAGGGCCTGATCCGCGCCGGCCGCGAGGACGCCGCCGCGCTCGCCCGCCTGCGCCAGGACCTCGCCGCACGCCGCAGCGAGCGGGATCGGCTCGCCGCCGCCCTTCAGGGCGCCGGCGGCCTCGTCGATCCGGCTCCGCTGCGGGCCGACCTCAAGCCCTTCGCCACCCTGCGGCGCGACCTCGACCGGCGCGACGACCTCGACGGTGCCCTGACCCGCGAGGCCGCCTCGATCCGGACGCAGGCCGCGCGCCTCAGCCCCCCGATCCCGGATCTGGCGGCCTTCACCGCCGGGCGCCCACCCTCGGCCGAGGCGGTGACGCGATACCGGCGCACCCTCGACACGGCGATGCGCGAGCGCGACCGGGCCGCCGACCGGCTGTCGGTGGCGGAGACGGCGGTGGCCCAGCGCCAGGCCCGTCTGCGGGCCCGCGCCGCCGGGCGGCCGATCCCGACGCGGGACGACCTCCTGGCCCTGCGCAACCGCCGCGACGGGCTCCTGGCCGCCCTCCCCGGCGGGGCGCCGGAGGAGTTCG
This sequence comes from Methylobacterium sp. Ger2507, assembly GCF_055231875.1. NCBI lineage: Bacteria > Pseudomonadati > Pseudomonadota > Alphaproteobacteria > Hyphomicrobiales > Methylobacteriaceae > Methylobacterium > Methylobacterium sp. Ger2507. The sequence goes on along the minus strand of NZ_JBUYVC010000001.1, from coordinate 3,352,958 downwards.
CCCGCTTCGGCGCGGCCCTGGCCGCCACCGATCGCGCGGCCGACGATCTCGTCGCCGATGCCGCCCGTGTCGCCGAGCAGGATGCCGATCATCGCAGCCTGGAGGCCGAGCAGGCCGAGGCCGCCGCCGCCGCGGAGGCGCTCGCCGCCTGCGACGCCCGCCTCGCCGAGGGCGCGAGTGCCTGGCGCGCGGCCTGGGCGCCGTGCGGAATCGACCCCGCCGCCCCGGCCGAGATGGCCGCCTGGCTCACCGAGGTCGAGACCCTCCAGGATTCGGCCCAGGGTCTGGAAACCACCCGGCTGGAGCAGGCCCGCATGGCCGCCCGGGTCGAGGCCTGCCGGGCGCCACTCGCCGATCTCAGCCGCCGGGCCGGCCTGTCCGACCTCGACGGCCTCGATGTCGGGCGGATGCTGGCCCGGCTCGAGGACCGGCTCGCGGAACTCGCCCAGCGCTGGGACACGGTGCGCGAGGCCAAGGGCCGCGCCGAGGCGGCCGCCGAGCAGATCGCCGCCACCGAGGCGGCCCTTGCCGACGGGGTGGCTCGGCAGGCGGCGTGGCGCACGGCCTGGGGGCCTGCCCTCGCCGAACTCGGCTTGGCGGCCGAGGCCGGGCCGGACGAGGCCGAAGCGGCCCTCGTGGCGTGGCGGGCGGTGCCGGCGGCCCTGTCCGAGCGCGACAACCGCCTCGCCCGGGTCAACGGCATCCTGCGCGACCTCGACGCCTATCGGGGCGCGGTCGCGCGCCTGACCGAGGCGGTCGCGCCCGATCTCGCCGCCCTGCCCCCCACGGCCGCGATGAAGGCGCTCCACACCCGCCTGCAGAACGCCCTCCGGGGCGAGACCCGCCGGACCGAGCTGGCGCGCCAGCGCGACGCGGCCGAGGCCGCCCGGGCGCAGGCGGCCCGGGCGGCGGAGGGCGCGCGCGCCGAACTCGCCGGCCTGCTGGCGGAGGGGCCGGCGGGCGCCTTGCCGCCCGGCACCGATCCGGAGGTGCTGCATGCCCGCCTGACCGCCCGCCGGGCGTGCCAGGCCGAGCTTGCCGAGCGGCGGGCCGAACTGGCGCGCATGGCCGACGGCCATGCCGAGGCGGACCTGCGGGACGAACGCGCCGCCCTGACCGGCGACGACATCGAGGGCCTGCTCGCGAATCTCGCGGCGGAGGAGGACGACCTCGACCGGCGCGGAAAGATCGCCTTCGCCGATCGCGACCGGCACGAGCGCCGCCGTGCCGAACTGGAGAACGGCATCGGCGCCGAACTGGCGCTCGCCCAGCGCAAGGCGGCGGAGGCCGAGCTTCAGGCCAATGCCCGGCACTGGGCGGTGCTCAAGCTCGCCAGCCTGATGCTGGGGACCGCCATCGGCCGCCACCGCGCCGGCCAGCAGGACCCGCTCCTCACCCGCTCGGGCGACCTGTTCCGGGCCCTCACGGGTGGAGCCTTCTCGGGCCTCGCCCAGGATTACGACGCCTCCGACACGCCCCGCCTCGCCGGCCGGCGCGCCACCGGCCCCCTGGTTCCCGTGGAGGGCCTGAGCGAGGGCACCCGCGACCAGCTCTACCTCGCCCTGCGGCTGGCCTACCTGGAGGATTACGCCACCCGCGCCGAGCCCGCCCCCTTCATCGGCGACGATCTCTTCCTCACCTTCGACGATGCCCGCACGGCCCACGGACTCGAGGCCCTCGCGGCGGTGGGCGACACGATCCAGCCGATCCTGTTCACCCACCACCGGCACGTGGCGGACCTCGCCCGGGCGCGGCTCGGCGATGCGGTGGACGTGCTCGATCTGTAAGGCGCGCCGGCCGGACGGGACGGCTCAGAAGCGGTAGCCGAGGCCCGCACCCACGACGAACATGTTCAGGTCGACCGCGACCGCCACGCCGGCGATCGTGTAGGACTGGCGCGGCACGAAGACGTACTTCGCCGAGGCGTTCCCGAACCAGTTGCCGACGAGGTGATAATCGAAGCCGGCCTGGAGCACGGCGCTGGTCTGCGCCTTGAGCGAGAAGTCGGGAATCTCCTTCGCCGGGTTGATCGCGATGGGGGCGGTCACGGCGACGCCGACCCCGAGATAGGGATTGAAGCGCGCGCCGGGCAGGAGGTGATACTGCACGATCGCCATGGCGGCGGCGTTCCAGATCGATCCGATCGCCAGGTCGCCGACCAGCGAATTCCGGATCTTCGGGCGAATCCGGACCGCGCCGACCTGGCCCTCGATGGCGATGTGATCCGTCAGGAAGTACGACACGTCGCCGTCCGGCAGGAGAGCGGTGGGCGTCTTGTTCTGCCCGCCCACGATGGCGATGCGGGAGGTCTGCTCGACGGGGATCGTCCCCATCAGGCGGCCGCGCACGAGCCAGTCCCCGGCCCGCAGGCCCGTCTCCGTTCTGTCGGGGGGCGGAGGTGACCGATCCGCCGTATCGAGGGAACGCGGGGGCGGCTCCGCCGCCTGGGCAGCCCCGACTCCCGGCGCGAGCGCGAGGCAACCGGCCAAGCCGCCGATCAAGCTGCGGGCCAAGCTGCGGGCCAAGCCGCCGGCCAAGCAACCGGAGAGGACCAGGCTTGCGGGAGCGGGGAGCGTCGACATGGGGTGTGCTTTCGGAGGTCCGGACCGCGCGACGATCTCGGGGGCTCTAAGGACCGGAGCGGCGAAGCGTTCCGAGGGGTCCAGGCATGACCTAGCCAGGAGAATTGATAAAACTCTTAAGTATGCTGATTTCCGTGTCTTTAAATGTCGGTCTCTAGGGTCTTGCAGGTGAATAACTACCGGTTGCATTTATATTATTCAGATAAAAGTCAGAATATCGATGTGTGCCGATGATGTGCGTCCCCGGGGATCTCGGTTTCTCTTGAATGAGAAGAGCTATGATCGTCATCAGTGACCGGAAGGATTGTTTGACGGCGAGTTCGTTCTTGCCGGGAGCGATATGCAATGATGCTTGATCTCTATACGCTGCACTTTGCCAGCGCTGCCAGTCGGTGCGCCTACGTCGTCGTTTTCCTCGTGATGGCCCTTAGCCAGCGCCAGCAGACGTATCTTTGGCAATGGATGGGCGCCATGGGAGCGTCGATGCTCGGGTCGCTCATCATGATGCGGGTTCCTTCGGAGACTTCGCCTCCGTTCTGGATCACGATGATCGTCTATTGGCTGTACGGCGGAAGTCTGGTCCTGTCTTGGACGGGCCTGCGCAGCTTCTTCGGCCGCCCCGTGAGGATCGATCTCGCCCTCGCGTTGGTTGCCCTTCCGGGCATCCTCCCGCCGCTCCTGCTCTGGGCCGAGGCCTCCACCCGGCTGGCCTTCGCCGCCGTCTTCGCCTGCTGCCTCGTCGTGGTCCTCCTGTCGGCCTACGAGACGGTGCGCCTGTCGCCCGGCACCGAACGTCTCTGGTCGCAGTCGATCGAGTCCTTCGCTTTCGGGTCCTATGCGCTGGTCTTCATCGCCTCGATCCTGGTCCTGGTCGGGACCGACTGGCCGATGGCCTCGGCCGAGAGCGAGCGCGCCTCCATGATCCTGGATCAGGTCATGGGCGTCTTCGTCTATTTCGGATACGTCGCGATGGCGGCCGAGCGGGCCAATCGCACGCTGCTGCGTCAGGCCGAGACCGATCCGCTCACGGGGCTGTCCAACCGCCGCGGCCTGCAGAAGATGCTGCGGCACCGCTTCCCGGCCCCGGGCCAGCATCCGGTGGGCGGCGTCCTGATCCTGGACATCGACCGCTTCAAGTCCATCAACGACCGGTATGGCCACGAGGGCGGGGATTTCATCCTGGCCGCGTTCGCGGCCCGGATGAAGGCCGCCCTCAGGGCGACGGACATGATCGCGCGCTGGGGCGGCGAGGAGTTCCTCGTCGTACTTCCGGGCGCCAATCCGCAGGAACTTCGGCTCGTCGCCGAACGATTGCGGGTGAGCGTCGCGGACCGGCCGTTTCTCCTTCCGGCCGGGGCGCTGCCCGTGACGGTCAGCATCGGGGCCGCCATGATGGGGCCGGACGAGCCGAGTTTCGAGGGCGTCACGCAACGGGCCGACACCGCGCTCTACCGGGCCAAGGCCGACGGCCGGAATCGCGTCTGCTGCGAGCCGACGCCCCCACCGGAATCCGGGCTGGCGGTCCAGGGCGTCGACCTGTCGCTCGTACCCTTGCCATCTGCGGCCCTGCCGCTCGCCGAACTGCGTCTGGTCTAGGTGCGGGATCTTGTGGCGTGATCCTGGGCCGACCAGCGCGCTTGAGCTGCTCGGCCTTCGGTGAGGCCTGCGCTCTCATCTCCGATCCAGGAGGACCCCTCGTGCCCGGGCGCTTTCGTTAAGCGCCCGGGCGATAGGCCTTCCCGGTCAGGAAACCCTCAACACGGCAGATGGAACCAGGGTTGCTCCGATGTTCGTCCTCATTCTGGATGATGCGCCGCTCAACAACCTGCTGATGGTCGAGGCCATTCGCGACCTGCCGGGCTGCATCCCGCGCGATTTCCTCGATCCCGCGGATGCCCTGGCCTTCGTCCGCGAGGATCCGGAGGAGATCGGCGTCGCGATCTGCGATTTCGAGATGCCGGGCATGAGCGGCATCGACTTCATCCGGACCGCCCGCATGGTTGCGGGCTTCGAGCACGTTCCGGTGATTATGGTGACGAGCCTCGACCAGCGCAGCCTGCGCCGGGAGGCCCTCGCCGCCGGGGCCACCGATTTTCTCAACAAGCCCTTCGATCCCATCGAGGTGCGGTCCCGCGTCACGAACCTTCTGGCCCTCAACCAGGCGCGCCGGGTGCAGATCGACCGCGTGGCCTGGCTCGATCGCGAGGTGAAGGCCGCCACGGCGCTGATCGCCGCGCGCGAGCGCGAGATCATCAACCTGCTGATGAAGGCCGCCGAACATCGCGATACGGAGACCGGCAACCATGTGGCGCGGGTCGCGGAATCCGTGACCCTGATCGCCGAAGAACTGGGGCTTGCCCCGGAGAGGGTGGAGCAACTCAGTCTCGCCTCCACCATGCACGACGTCGGCAAGATCAGCGTTCCGGATGCCATTCTGCGCAAGCCCGGACGCCTGTCGGAGGAGGAGCGGCGCGAAATGGAGACGCATGCCGAACGGGGCCGCCGCATCCTCGAAGGCAGCGCCTCGCACCTCGTCCAGCTCGCGGCAGAGATCGCCGCAACCCATCACGAGCGTTGGGATGGCGGCGGCTATCCGGCCGGTCTCAGCGGAGAGGACATTCCGCTCTCCGGGCGGATCGTTGCGGTGGCGGACGTCTACGATGCGCTCACCTCCGACAGGCCCTACAAGAAGGCTTGGTCGCATACGGATGCGGTGCTCCACCTCCAGGCGGAATCCGGTCGTCATTTCGATCCCGCTTGCGTCGATGCCTTTCTGAAGGGACTCGGCCGCCGGGCATGAGGCCGGCCGGACTCATTCCCATTTCCCGTTATTTCTCGCGTCAGGAAGATTTGCCTTAATCCTGATCCGCGCCACCGGGCGATGAATGGAAGTTTTCGGCAAACAAGCTCAGGATGTCGATAAACGGTCCTGAGGCAACGTGGCCTCATGAGAGCCGACAAAGCCGCCACGCCTGCTACCACGTCTGCTATCAAGTCTGCTGCCGGGTTTCGCGCGAGCCAGAGCGGCGGCGTCCTTGTTCTTGCAGCCCTCGTCTTCCCGGTCCTGACGGGTCTGAGCGCTGTGGCCATCGACTATGCCTCGCTGGTCAAACGGCGGGCCGAGCTCCAGCGCGCCGCCGACAGCGGCGGCATCGCGGGCGTCAACCCGTTCAAGCTCGCGAATGCCGACGATGCGGCGGCGATCCGGACCGCGAAGGAGCGGCGCAGGGCGACGCACCTCCGCCTCGCCCCCCCTCCCTCCCGAGACCCATCAGCAGGCACCCTCGCGCCGACCGCCACCGTCACCGCCAGGGCGAAACCGTGATGGGCCAAGATCGCGTTCAGGCATCCCGGCGTGCGGGCCGCCGCCACAGCGCGCGCCCGAGGAGAAGCCCGAGGCGACGGCAGAACAGGGCGAGCCCGACGCACCAGGCGAGGCCCGCCAGGAGGGCGTTCGCCAGGGCCGCGAGCCCGGTGGCCAGTGCCAGCGCCCCACGCCCGAGGAGCGCCAGGGCGGCGCGGGTGCGGGGTCCCAGCCGCTCGCTGAGGCGGACCGCGCGGGCCACATCGGTCGGATCGCGGGCGAGACCGAGCACCTGCAGCACGCCGCGCTGGCCGGTCCGGCGCCCGAGCACGACGGCATCGCCGGCCAGGGTCGTCAGCCGCGCCACCGTACCGGGCCGGATGGCGAGACCGGCGGCGGCCCGCGCGCCGATGAGGTCCAGGCGGGACGAAGCGGCGACCGCGCGGGCCACGGCCTCGCGATCGAGGCCGGCGCGCAACGTGCGGCCGAGGCTCGCGGCGAGCGCCGGTGAGAGCCGGCCGCCGCGCCGTGCGACCTTCAGCACGGTCATGCCCGCACGCGGGCCCGCCCCGGCTCCGGCCGTCCAGGTGGCGACGGTGAGCGGCAGGCCCACCAGGGCCATGCCGAGGAGAAGCGGATCGTAGGGCTCGGCACGAGCGTAGCGCGTTCCCTCGCGCAGGAGGTCGCGGATGTCGCCGAGGCCGGTGACGTCGGCGGCGAGCGATCCCGCGAGACCCGCCGCTCCCTCCGCCTCGCCCGAGACCGCGCCGGTGGCGAAATCCCGCGCCGCGCGCGCCACCCGTCCCTGCGCCAGGGCCTCGACGCGCAGGCGCCGATCCGGATCGACGGGGAGGCCGCGGGCATCGGCCAGAGCCAGGAAGCTCAGCGCCAGATCCTCGTCCTCGGCCGCGAGGGCGGCATCGAGCCCCGCTGCCAGGCGCTGCGGCGTGGCCGCCCGTTCCAGGCGGATCTCCGCCAGGGTGCCGGGATCGTCGGTCGCCGCGAGAAGGCGGCCCGCGAGGACAGCGGGTGCGAGCACCGGCGCCGCCGCGACCGCCAGGGCCGCGCCGGTCGCCAGGAGGCCGATCCAGCCCGCCGCTGCCCGTCGTCCGCGCGCCGCAGCGTTCATCGAGACGACACCGTCGCGCAGGCGCATCCCCGCCTCCGCCGTCACGCGGCCTCCAGGCCATAGCGCTGGTGCAGGCTGCTGGCGAAGCGGTCGGCGAACTTGGCCGTCGCCACCGGCAGGGTGCGACCGCGCAACTGTCCCAGGATCAGCGTCATCGGGGCGAGGTCGCGGGCGTCGATGGGGCGGAAGCGCAGGCGCGGATCGTCGGGGATGCCGCTCGGCACCTGCAGGCTGACCGCGTCCTCGCGCAGGACGAGGTTGCGCAGGAATTCCAGCGAGCTCGACTCGATGACGGGCGTCAGCGGCGTGCCGCGGCGGGCCAGCGCGTCGTCGAGGTGGTGGCGGATGGCGAGCGACCGGTCCGGCAGGGCCATCGGGTGGGCGAGGCAGTCCCGCAGGCGCACCGGCCCGGCCTCGGCGGCCAGGGGATGCCCGGCCCGGACCAGGGCGCACAGGGTCTGGCGGCAGGAGAACAGCACCTGCATGTCGGCGGAGGGCGGCGGCTGCAGCACCAGGGCGAGATCCGCCTCGAACTGCGCCAGCGCCGCCACCGCCTGGACGTGGTCGCGCACCTGTACGGTGAAGGTCACCTGCGGGAATTGCGCCCGGTAGGCCTCGACCTCGTCCGGGACCACGTGGTTGACGAAGGCCTGGCTGCAGGCCAACGCCACGTGGCCGCGCCGGACCCCCGACAGGTCGGCGATCTGCGAGCGCACCCGGTCGAGGTCGGCGCGCTGGTCGCGGATGTGGCGCACCAGCAATTCGCCGGCGGCGTTCAGGCGCATGCCCTGCGCCACCCGCTCGAAGATCGGCGTGCCGAGCTCGTACTCGATGTCCTGGATCTGCCGGGTCAAGGCGGACGGCGTGATGTTGAGCCGTTCCGCCGCCCGGCGGATCGCGCCGTGCCGGGCAACCTCGGCCACGTAGGTGAGAATGCGCAAGTGCTTCATCGCGGGAGCCCGACCGTCACGCCACCCTGTTGCCCGACCGGCAACGGGGCAGTCAAGAAACAGCACTCGCGTGCAACAGGCGACAGCCCTAGCCTCGGTCTACGAGATTTGAGCCTCGGCACACGAGACGTGCCTTCCGGAGCCCTGCCATGATCCGCCGTCGCACCCTCCTGGCCGGCCTCGGCGTTGGCATCCTGGCCGCGCCCCTCGGCCTCCCCCGCCCGGCACGCGCGCAAGGCCCGACGGTGATCCGGATGGGCTCCCTGAAGCTGATCCACTCGATCGCACCGCACTTCTACGAGCAGTTCACCCCGACCGGGTACAAGGTCGAGGTCGTGCCGTTCGAGAGCCCCACCGAGTGCAAGAACGCGGTGGTGACGAAGTCGGTGGATTTCGGGACCTTCGGCATCGCGGCCGGCACCCTCGGGGCGGCGGCGGGCGAGCCCCTCGTCATCATCGCCTCCACCTGCAACCGCGGCATGGCGATCATTGCCAAGAAGGATGCGGGTATCGCCACCCTCAAGGACCTGAAGGGTCGCCGCGTCGCCCTCTGGCCCGGCTCGACCCAGGAGGTCTTCGCCCTGGAGCGCCTGCGCCAGGAGGGGATGAGCGTGAAGGACATCACGCCGGTGCGGATCTCGTTCTCGGAGATGCACATCGCGCTGGCACGCGGCGACATCGACGCCTATGTGGGCGCCGAGCCGGCCCCCGGCGTGAGCCTCGCCAGCGGCATCGGCACCCTCGTCGAGTATCCCTACGGCACCGAGATGGGCGCCCTCAACATGGTGTTCGGCGCCCATGCCGACACCACGGCGCAGCGGCCCGAGATCGTCCGCACCATGCTGGAGATCCACCGCAAGGCCACGGAGTTCGCGCAGGGCAACCGCGAGGCGATGATCGCCATGGCGGTGGCCAAGCTCGGCCAGAAGCGCGAGGCGCTGGAACTCTCCGCCCCGAACGTCGAGCTGAAGTGGAAGCTGGGCGAGACCGAAATCGCCCAGGCCAAGGTCTATGCCGACCGCATGCTGGCCCTGAAGCAGATCAAGCGCCTGCCCGATTTTTCGACCTTCATCGACACCCGCTTCGTCGACGCGATGAGGGACGCGTGAGCCCGGCACAGGCCGCCGTCGCGGCGGCCCCCGTGCCGGAGGCGGCGCCCCGTCCGCGCCCCGCGCTGACTTGGAGCCGCTTACCCTGGGGGCGCCTGCGCGAGGCCGCCCTGGCGGTCGCCATCCCGGCCGTGCTGGTGGTGGTCTGGCATGTCCTGACCACCGGCCGGGCCTACAGCCTGATCCCGCCGCCCGCCGAGGTGTGGACGGCGCTGGTCGACCTCGCCGTGGGGGGCATCAACGACGACGCCTTCAGCGCCACCCTGCTCACGCATCTCGGCGCCTCGCTGTCGCGGGTCTATGGCGGCTTCGCCCTGGCGGTGCTGTTCGCGCTGCCGCTGGGTCTCCTCATCGGGCGGGTGCCGCTGATGCGCCAGCTGCTCGATCCGACCTTCCAGATCCTGCGGCCGGTGCCCGTCACCGCCTGGCTGCCGCTGGCCATGATCCTGTTCGGCCTCGGGCCGCGCTCGGCCTACTTCCTGGTCTTCCTCGGGGCGTTCTACCCCATCCTCGTCAACACCATCTTCGGGGTGCGCTCGGTGGAGCCACGGCTGTTCGAGGCGGCCGCGATGCTCGGCTGCCGGGGCTCGGCCCAGTTCGCCCGGGTGGTGCTGCCCGCCGCCCTGCCGTCGATCTTCACGGGGCTGCGCCTCGGCCTCGGCTTCGCCTGGGTGGTGATCGTGGTCGGCGAGATGACCGGTGTGCAGACCGGCCTCGGCGCCATCATCATGGAGGCGCGCCAGCTCTCCCGCACCGAGATCGTCATCTGCGGCATGATCGTCATCGGCGTCGCGGGCTTCCTGTCGGACCGGATCGTCATGGGGATCGGCCGCCGTCTCCTCGCCTGGAGTCCTTCTCATGGGTGATCCGACCCTCCCGATCCTCGAGATCCGCGACGTCGGAAAGACCTTCGCGGTCCAGGGCAAGACCGTCACGGCCCTGAAGGGCGCCAACCTCACGGTGAAGCGCGGCGAGTTCGTCTGCCTGCTCGGCGCCTCGGGTTGCGGCAAGTCCACCCTGCTCCGCATCACGGCGGGCTTCGAGTCCGCCACCTCCGGCGAGGCCCTGATGTGGGGCAAGCCCATTGCGGGCCCCGATTCCTCGCGGGGCATGGTGTTCCAGGATTACGGCCTGTTCCCCTGGCTCTCGGTCCGCGACAACATCGGCTTCGGTCCGAAATCGCGCGGGCGTCCGGCGGCCGAGATCCGCGACACGGTGGCCCGCTACATCGACCTCGTCGGCCTCGGTGCCTTCGCGGACGCGCATCCCCACCAGCTCTCGGGGGGCATGAAGCAGCGCGTCGCCATCGCCCGCGTCCTCGCCAACGAGGCGGAGGTGGTGCTGATGGACGAGCCGTTCGGGGCCCTCGATGCCATGACCCGCGAGCGCCTGCAGGACGAACTCCTCGACCTGTGGCGTCGCACCGGGCTCACCGTGCTCTTCGTCACCCACGCCATCGAGGAAGCGATCTTCCTCGCCGACCGCGTGGTGGTGATGTCACCGAGCCCCGGCCGCATCGACGCCGTCCACGACATCACCCTGCCCCGCCGCCGCGACGTTTCGAGCCCGGCCTTCAACGACGTGCGCCGGATGCTCTCGGCCCAGCTTCACAGCCACCACGGCCGCGTGGCGGCGTGAGGGGCGGCCGTGACGGGTCGTCTCTCTCGAAGAAAGAGGGGGACGCGCCTCTTTTGAACGGGCCGCCGCCGCGACCCAGCGTTTCATCGCCATCGCCGCATCGCCGCCCATGACCGAACCCGATATCTCCGATCCCCGCCGCCCCGAGCATCGCCTCGCCTACCGGGCCGCCATCGACCGCCCCCGCCTCGTCCTGCCGGGAGGTAAGCACGTGGCGATCTGGCCGGTGGTGAATGTCGAGCACTGGCTCATCGACAACCCGATGCCGCGCCAGATCCTGGTGGCGCCGACGGGCGCGCCGCTGCTGCCCGATCTCGCCAACTGGGGCTGGCACGAATACGGGATGCGGGTCGGGTTCTGGCGCGTCCTCGCGGCCTTCGCGGCGCGGGGCCTGCGCCCGACCCTGTCGATCAACGGCTCGGTCTGCGGGGCCTATCCCCGCGTGGCGGAAGCCGCTCATGCCGCCGGCTGGGAGTTCATGGGGCACGGCTTCCACCAGGTGCCGACCCACCGGATCGCGGACGAGCCCGCGATGATCGCCCGCACCCTCGCGGCGATCCGGGCCGTGACGGGCGCCAACCCGCGCGGCTGGCTCGGCCCCGGCCTCACCGAGACCCTCGACACCCCGGACCACCTCGCCGCCGCAGGCCTCGACTATGTCGGCGACTGGGTGGTGGACGACCGGCCCAGCCGCATCACGACGGCCACGAAGCCCCTCATCGCCCTGCCCTATTCGGTGGAACTGAACGACATCCCCCTGCTGGCGATCCAGCACCATCGCGCCGACGAGTTCGTGGCCCGGGCGCTGGCCCAGGTCGATCGCCTCGCGGCGGAAGCGGCGGGCGACGGACCGTTGAGCGGCGCGAAGGTCATGAGCTTCGCCATCCACCCCTACATCACCGGGGTGCCTCACCGCATCGGCCTGCTGGAGCGGCTCCTCGAGGCGCTGTGCGCCCGCGACGACCTCTGGTTCGCGCAAGGGGGCGACCTCGTCGATTGGTATCGGGGAACCGGCGATGATGCCTGAGGCGGAGTGGCGCGACCTCGATCGCGCGGCGTTGAGCCGGGCCTACGACAATTCCGCCGCGGTGGCCGACAGCGCCGCCCGTCTCGCGGAATGGCGGGCGCGCAGCGCAGCCTTCCGGGCCCGGCCGGGCCACAGCCTCGACCTCCCCTACGATCCGGGCCCACCCTATGGTGCCGGGCCGCGCAACCGGATCGACCGCTTCGGCTGCGGCCGCCCGGGAGCGCCGCTCCTGGCCTTCATCCATGGCGGCTACTGGCAGCGCAATGCCAAGGAGGGCTTCGCCTGCCTGGCGCAGGGACCGATGGCCCTCGGCCTCGACGTGGCGTTGATCGGCTACACCCTGGCACCCGATGCCTCCCTGACCCGGATCGCGGCCGAGATTCGGTCGGCCCTGCGCACCCTGCGCGCCGGAGACGCGGCGGCCGGTCTCGGGCGCCGGCGCCTCGTGGTCTCGGGCTGGTCGGCGGGCGGACACCTCGCCGCCCTGGCGCTCGACGGGCCCGAGGCCGATGCGGGCCTGGCGATCAGCGGGATCTTCGATCTCGCGCCGATCCGCGGCACCACCCTCGACGAGGCGCTTCGCCTCACGCCGGGGGAGGTCGAGACCCTGTCGCCGATCCGCCGGATGACCCGCCCTGGCGCTCCGCTCGTCCTCGCCTACGGGGCGGACGAGCTGCCCGAGCTCCGGCGCCAGTCACGGGACTATGCCGCCGCCCGTGCCGCGGCGGGTCTCGAGACCCGCTGCCTCGCGCTGGAGGGGGCGGATCATTTCTCGATCCTCGAGACCCTGATCGACCCGGAGGGGGCCCTGGCCCGCCTTGCCGCCGAGCTCGCCCACGCGTGAGCCGCGGGCGGATTCGCGCCCCGAGTCTTGGAGGCGCCCGGCGTCAGCGTTCTTTCCACGCTTTGGCGATCTGGTCGGTCAGGGGCTTGGTGAGATAGCTGAGCACGGAACGGTTGCCGAGCTGCATGAAGGTCTCGACCGGCATCCCCGGCACCAGCCGCAGGGGGCCGAGGCGGTCCTTCTGATCCTCGGGCACCCGGATGCGGGCGGTGTAGAAGCTCATCCCGGTCTTCGGATCGGTGGTCACGTCCGCCGAGACGCGGCTCACCACCCCGTCGATCTCCGGGGTGGTGCGCTGGTTGAAGGCGGAGAAGCGCAGCACCGCCGGCTGGTCGATGCGGACGTTGTCGATGTCCTGGGGCTGGATCTTGACCTCGACCGCGAGCTGGTCGGCCTCCGGCACGATCAGCATGGCGGCCTCGGAGGGCGTCACCAATCCGCCGATGGTGTGCACCGTCAGCTGGTGGACCGTGCCCGATTGCGGGGCGCGCATGTCGACCCGCTTGAGCTGGTCCTCGGCGGTCACGCGCTTCTCGACGTATTCCGACCACTTGCCGCGAATTTCCGCGAGGTCCTTGCCGGTCTCGGTGCGCATGTCGCCGTCGATCTGCAGGATCTGCAGCTCGGTCTCGGCGATCTTGCCCCGCGCCGAGGCCGTCGCGGCGACGAGCTGTCCGCGCTCGCCGTCGAGGCGGGCGGCGTCGCGCTCCAGGGCGTTGACGCGGGCCAGCGGCACCAGGTTCTTGGCGTAGAGTTCGCGCACGCCCGTGAGCTCGCCGGTGATGAAGCCGACCTCGCGGGCCTTGGCGGCGACCTGCTCGGTCAGGCCCTTGATCTCTTCGCGCAACTGCTGGACGCGCTCGCGCAGCTGCGCCTTCTGGCCCTCGCGGCCCGCCACGCGGGACGTGAACAGCCGGGTCTCTCCCTCGATCAGGCGGGCCACCGCCGGGTCGCTGCCCGCGCGCGCCAGAAGTTCGGGCGGAAAGGTGATCTGCTCGGCTCCGTCGCGCTCGGCCTCGTCGCGGGCGCGTCGGGCCGAGAGCTCGTCGAGCGCCTTGAGGACGATGTCGAGGTTGGCCCGGACCTGGGTCTCGTCGAGGCGGATGAGGATGTCGCCGGCCTGGACCCGCGAGCCCTCGCGCACCCGGAGCTCGCCGACGACGCCGCCGGTGGGGTGCTGCACCTTCTTGACGTCGGATTCGACCACGAGCTGGCCCGGCGCGATCACGGCACCGGAGATGGAGGTGAAAGTGGCCCATCCGCCGACGCCGACCACCAGCACCGCGCCCAGGCCGAGGGCGAGGGCGAGGTGGCGGCGGATCGAGCCCTGGGCGGTGGGGCGCGGCGCCGTCAGGGCGGGATGGAGATCGGTCGGGCTGAGGGCGACGGCCATCATGCACTCTCCTGCAGGGCGCCGGGGGCGGCCCGTGTTTCGACGGGAACCGAGGCCGGGCGCAGCACGCGCTTGAGCACCTCGTCCTTGGGTCCGAAGGCCTGGACCCGGCCCTCGGCCATCATCAGGATCAGGTCGACGGCGCCTAGCGCCGACGGCCGATGGGCGATGACCACGCAGATGCCGCCGCGCCGGCGCACCCCGATGATCGCCTGGGTCAGGGCGTTCTCACCCTCGGCGTCGAGATTGGCGTTGGGCTCGTCGAGAATGACCAGGAAGGGATTGCCGTAGAGTGCGCGGGCGAGGCCGACGCGCTGGCGCTGGCCGGCGGAGAGGCCTGCCCCGCCCTCGCCGATGCGGGTGTCGTATCCCTCGGACAGGCGCAGGATCAGGTCGTGCACGCCCGCCGCGCGGGCGGCCGCGATCACCGCCTCGGAGGGGGCCTGCGGATCGAAGCGGGCGATGTTCTCGGCCACCGTGCCGGCGAACAGCTCGACCTCCTGGGGCAGGAAGCCGATATGGGGGCCGAGATCGTCGGCCGTCCACTGGTCGAGGGCGGCGCCGTCGAGCCGGACCTTGCCCCGGAGGGCCGGCCAGACGCCGACCAGGGCGCGCACCAGGCTCGACTTGCCCGAGGCCGAGGGACCGATGATCCCGAGGCCCTGGCCGGCCTGGAGCGCGAAGGTGACGTCCTGAACCACGAGGCGCGGGGTTCCGGGCGGCGCCACGCTAATGCCTTCGACCTGGAGCGAACGGATGGGGGCCGGCAGCGGATGGGGCCTGTCCCCCGCCGGCATGCGGGCGAACAGCTCGGACAGGCGGGCCCAGGACTGGCGGGCCTGGACGAAGCCCTTCCAGTTGGCGATGGCGAGCTCGGCCGGGGCGAGCGCCCGCGCCACCAGGATCGAGGAGGCGATGATGATGCCGGCCGAGGCCTGACCGTTGATGACGAGGTAGGCACCGAGCGCCAGCACGCCGGATTGCAGGGCCATGCGGAAGACCTTGGACCCGGCGCCGTAACCGCCGGCGATGTCCGAGGTGCTCTGCTGGGACAGCATGTAGTCGCGGTTGGCGATCGCCCAGCGGGTGGCGAAGCGTCCCTGCATGCCCATGGCGGCGAGCACTTCGGCGTTGCGGCGTCCGGATTCGGCGAGGCCGTTGCGGCGCAGGCCGTGGCCGGTGGCGGTCTGGGCCGGCTGCTTGGTGGCCCGGTCGGTGAGGAGGCCGAGCATCGCCAGCACGGCCGCGCCGATCAGGGCGGCGACGCCGATCAGGGGATGGAACAGGAAGCAGATCAGCAGGTAGATCGGCATCCAGGGCAGATCGAAGAAGGCGGACGGACCCGACCCGCCGAGGAAGGCCCGCAGGGCATCGAGGTCCCGCAGGGGCAGGAGGCCGTCGCCGGGGGCGGCCCCCTTGAGCGGGGCGCGCACCACGATGTCGAAGACGCGCCCGCTCAGGGACTCGTCCAGGGCCGCGCCG
>NZ_JBUYVC010000001.1:3037500-3330000 GCF_055231875.1 Methylobacterium sp. Ger2507 | reverse complement strand
GGGATCCAAGTGCACCCAGGGCGGGGACATCTCTGCGGACGGCACTCTCATGACAGCAAGCGGATACGCGGCCCAAACGTTCCCCGACCTCCTCCCCCCGACCTCCTCCCCGATGACCGGCCCGCCAACCCGTATGGGCTGCCGCCGCGGAGTGAACCGGTGCCTCCGGCCTGTGGTTGTCGTCGGAAACCTGGGTTGTGGAAAGCGGATGAGACGGCATCGTGACACCCCGCGCCCGACCGTGCTGTCAGGTCGGCGCCGCTCCTGATGGTGCAACTGTTCGCGCCCGGGGCCGACGCGCTCCTGCGCCTCGCGGTCCTGTCCGGGGCGGCCCTGCTCGCCGGGGGCGCCGTCGTGGTCGCGGGGATCGCGCGCTCGGACTACGTCACCGGCGTCGGGATCGCACCGGCCCAGCCGGTGCCCTTCAGCCACAAGCACCATGCGGGGGAACTCGGCATCGATTGCCGCTACTGCCACACCACCGTGGAGACCCAGGCCAGCGCCGGGCTGCCGCCGACCCAGACCTGCATGACCTGCCACTCGCAGATCTGGACCGGGTCGGACATGCTCAAGCCCGTGCGCGACAGCTTTTCCAGCGGTGAGCCGATGCGCTGGACGCGGCTGAACAAGCTTCCGCAATACGTCTACTACAACCACGCGGTGCACGTGACCAAGGGGATTGGCTGCTCCACCTGCCACGGGGATGTCACGACCATGCAGATGACCTTCCGTGCCAACGCGTTCGAGATGCGCTTCTGCCTCGATTGCCACCGGGCGCCGGACCGATACGTGCGCCCACCCGATCAGGTCTGGAACATGAACTGGAGTCCGCCCGCCGATCAGGCCACGCGGGGGCCGGAACTCGTGGCGAAAAACCACATTCACGGCGGCGACCGGCTCACCGAATGCGGGATCTGTCACCGCTGATGGCCGAAGCCCACGACCTCGCGCATCTGCGCCGCCGCCTCGCGTCCGGGGATGGACCCGCCTTCTGGCGCAGCCTCGACGCGGTCGCGGAGACCCGCGCCTTTCAGGCCTATCTCCGATCCGAGTTTCCGGGTGCGCTGGCTCTCGCGCAGGGACCGGAACGGCGCGGCTTCCTCAAGCTGATGGCGGCCTCCTTCGCGCTTGCCGGCCTCTCGGCCTGCGATGCCTTCGACGGTCGCGGCCGCGAGGTGCCCTACGTGGTGCAGCCCGAGCGCATCGTGGCGAGCGCTCCCCTCGCCTACGCCTCCTCGGCGCTGTTCGACGGCTTTGCCAACGGCATCCTGGTCACCACCCGCAACGGCCGGCCCCTGAAGGTCGAGGGCAATCCCGAGCATCCCTGGAGCCGGGGCGGCACCGACGTTCTGGCCCAGGCCTCGGTGCTCGGGCTCTACGATCCGTTCCGCAGCCAAGCGGTCCAGCATCTCGGCCGCCCCTCCGCGTGGTCGGCCTTTCGCGGGGCGCTGCTGCCGCGCCTGACGACCCTGCGCGAGACCGGGGGCGCCGGCTTCCACCTCCTCACCGGTCCGGTCACGTCGCCGTCGCTGGCCGCCGGGATCGCGCGGCTGCGCGCGGCCTATCCGGGCTTGCGCTGGCACGTCGCCGAGACGGTGCCGCGCACGGGCCTCTACGAGGGCGCGCGGCAGGCCTATGGCCGGCCCCTCGAGACGCAGATCCGATTCGACCGGGCCCGTACCCTGGTTGCCCTCGATGGCGACTTCCTGGATGTCGGGCCGGGGCAGGTCGGCCTGTCCCGACGCTGGATCGAGGCGCGCCGGGCGGCGCAGGCCGCGGGCGGTCTCCTCACCCTCCACGCGGCCGCCTCCACGCCGGGCCTGACCAGCAGCAAGGCCGACCACACCCTCGCGGCCGAGCCCGACGACCTCGTGCGCCTCGCGCACAACCTGCTTCGTCTGGCGGAGGGCGGCCGGCCGGAGGTCCCGGATGGACCGATGGCGGCCTGGATCGCACGAACTGGCGCGGCCCTGCTGGCCGATCGCGGACGCAGCGTCGTCACCGCGGGCCTCGGCCAGCCGGCGGAGGTCCATGCCCTCGTGCACCGGATCAACGGGACGCTGGGAAACACCGGCGTCACGGTGCTGCACACCGCACCGGTTCCGGTCCAGGGCGCCGAGAGCCTGTCGGACCTCGTCGATGCGATGGCACGGGGGAGCGTCGGCACCCTGCTGATGCTCGGGGTCAATCCCGCCTATGCCGCGTCGGGCGATCTCGCCTTCGCCGAACGGCTGTCGCGGGTGCCGTTCAAGATTCATGCGGCCGCCTATTTCGACGAGACCGCGGCCCATGCCGACTGGCACCTGCCCCTGGCCCACCCGCTGGAAAGCTGGGGCGATGCGCGTTCCCTCGACGGCACGGTGGGGCTGATCCAGCCGACCGTGGCACCGCTCTATGGCGGCCGTTCGGCCCACGAAATCCTGACCCTTTTCCAGGCCGAGGCGCCGGCAAACGAAGCGTCCGCGCCTCAGGCGCCCAGAACACAAGGGCCCGGAACACAAGGGCCCGCAAACGAAGCGTCCGTGAACGAGGGAGCGCCACAGGGGCGCGTCCTGCTGGAGCGCCAGTGGCGCGGCCCGGACGAGGGCGACGCCGCCTTCGCGGCGCGCTTCAGCGAGGCCCTGCGCCTCGGCTTCCTGCCCGATTCCGCGCTGGCGGTGGAAGCCGTCACCCTCTCCGGCGGTGTCGTGCCGGCGCCGAGCACGGATTCGGGGGACAGGATCGACCTCGTCTTCCGCCCCGATCCCTGCGTCTGGGATGGAGCGGAGGCCGATCTCGGCTGGCTCCAGGAACTGCCGAAACCGCTCACCAAGGTGGTGTGGGAGAACGTGGTCGCGCTGAGCCCGACGCTCGCCGAACGCCTCCGTCTCACCACTGGCGACATCGTCGCGGTGGAGGCGAACGGTCGGCGCCTGGAGGGGGCCGCCTGGATCCTGCCGGGGCAGGCCGAGCGCACGGTGACGCTGACCCTCGGCTATGGTCGGCGGGTGCCGGACCATCTCGCCCACGGGCTGGGCTACGATGCCAACGCGCTCCGGTCGAGCGCCACGCCCTACGGGCTCTCCGGCGTGACCCTGACCCGGACCGGCCGCCATGCGAAGCCGGTGACGACCCAGGACCTCGGCACGATGCAGGGGCACGACTTCGTGCGCGTGCAGGCGGTGGGGGCGCCGAGCGTCGGCGATCCACCGGGCGCGGCCGTGCCGTCCTTCTACCCCGAGGCGCCGTCGGCGGGGCGGGGCGAGGCATCGGCGGGCGGCAAGAGCGCCCGGGCCTGGGGCATGGTGATCGACCTCGACGCCTGCATCGGCTGCAATGCCTGCCTCACCGCCTGCCAGTCCGAGAACAACATCCCGGTGGTGGGGCGCGAGGAGGTGGCGCGTGGGCGTTGGATGAACTGGCTTCGGGTCGACCGCTACTACGCGGGCGGGCTCGACGCGCCGAAGACCCATTTCCAGCCCGTGCCCTGCATGCATTGCGAGCAGGCGCCCTGCGAGCTCGGCTGCCCGGTGGAGGCGACGGTGCACGACAGCGAGGGCCTGAATCTGCAGGTCTACAACCGCTGCATCGGCACCCGCACCTGCCAGAGCTACTGCCCCTACAAGGTCCGGCGCTTCAACTTCCTCGATTATACCGGCGGGGCGGCGCCGGTGGAGCAGCAGCAGCGCAATCCGGAGGTCACCGTGCGGGCGCGCGGCGTGATGGAGAAATGCACCTACTGCCTCCAGCGCATCGCCGGCGCGCGCATCGATTCGGCCAAGGACGCGCATGCGCCGATCCCCGACGGGGTGGTGGAGACTGCCTGCCAGGGCGCCTGCCCGACCCGGGCCATCGTGTTCGGCGATCTCGCGGACGATGCGAGCCGGGTCGCCGCGGCACGCCGGGACCCGCGCAACTACGCCCTGCTCGGCGATCTCAACACCCGCCCCCGCACCACCTACCTCGCCAGCCTGGCGCCGGGGGCGCCCGATGCCGAGCCGGGTCGGGAGGGCTGAGCGGCATGGCCGACGCGGTCCTCGGTCCCGAGACCTCGACCCGCTCCGGCGCCGGGATCGCGCGCGCGATCGCGGTGCGGGCCCTGCACAATCCGCCGGGACGGCGCTGGTGGATCGCCTTCGCGGCGGCGTCCGGCCTGCTCGCCCTGTTCTTCGGGGTGATCCTCGTCCTGCTCTTCACCGGCGTCGGGATCTGGAACAACAACAATGCCGTGGTGTGGGCGCTGGACATCGCCTCCTACGATTGGTGGATCGGCATCGCCTGCGGCAGCGTCGTGGTCGCCGGAACCCTGCGCCTCACCGATGCGCCCTGGCGCGGCGCGATCAGCCGGATCGCGGAGGCGAATGCGCTTCTCTGCACCCTCGCGGCCGGGCTCTACCCGATCATCCATCTCGGGCGCCCGTGGTTCTTCTACTGGAACCTGCCCTATCCCAACACGCTGGGGCTGTGGCCGCAATTCCGCTCGCCCCTGGTCTGGGACGCCGTCGACATCGTCAGCTTCCTCGTGGTGACGGTGAGCCTCTGGTATCTCGGCCTGTTGCCCGATCTCGCGACCCTGCGCGACCGGGCCTATGCCGAGGCCGAGATCAAGTCCCGGCGCGCCGGGCGTCCGCGCCGCTGGCCGAGGTTGAAGGCCCAGGCCTATGGCATCGCGGCGGCGGGCTGGCGCGGCTCCGCCTCGCACTGGCAGCTCTGGGGGCAGGCCTACCGCATCGTCGCGCTGCTCGGCCTGCTCCTCGTGGTCGCGCTCCAGACCGGGGCTTCCGTGATGTTCGCCGGCTCCGTCCTTCCCGGCTGGCACGACACGATCCTGCCCGTCACCGAGTTGGTGAACGCGGTGTTCTCCGGCGTGGCCGTCATCGCCGCCCTGGCGGTGCTGATCCGCGCCGTCTACGGCCTCGAAGATCTGATCACCGAGCGGCACGTCGAGCGTCTCGCCCGGCTTCTCCTCGGCCTCGGCCTCGCCAGCCTGTACTGCCACGGGGCCGAGTTCCTGTCCGGCTTCCTGCACGGCGACGCCTTCGAGCGGGCGACCCTGGTGCGGCGGCTCACCGGGGCGCAGGCCTGGGCGTTCTGGACCGTGCTGACCTGCGCGCTGCTCCCCGTCCACCTGTTCTGGTGGGCGCGCTTCCGGCGCTCGGGCCCGACGCTGGCCCTAGTGGGCGGCCTCGTGGCGATCGGAGCCTATGCGGACCACGTCATGGTGCTGGTGGTGACCCTCTCGCACGATTTCCTGCCCTCCTCCGCCCTCGCGTATCGGGTCGGGCTGTGGGGCGTGGCGACGTTTGCCGGCTCGGTGGGTCTGTTCCTCGTGCTGCTGCTCCTGGTCCTGCGCGCGCTGCCGGTAATCTCGATCGCCGACCTGCGCGCAGCTGCGCCGGCCGAGCCGCGCGCCCCGGCCGGACCCGTGCCCGCCGACCGGCCGGTCGGCGCCGAGACGCCGCTTTGGGGCGTCAGTGCCGAGTTCGACACCGAGGCGGACATGGCCCGTGCCATGCGCGCTTTGGCCCGCCCCCATCCCCATCACGGCACGACGGTGCGCCTCGATGCCTTCGGCCCCGTGCCGATGCCGGATGCCCTGGACGGGCTCGCGCGCCGGAACCGCTCGATCCTCCCCTATGCCCTGGGCGCGTCGCTGGCCGGCGGCGCGGCCTTCTACGGGATGTGCGTCTACGCGACCGCCTACGGCTACGTCTTCGATGTCGGCGGGCGGCCGCGCTTCTCCTGGCCCTCGTTCGTGGTGCCGAGCCTGTCCTTCGGCGTGATGTGCGGGACGCTGGCCGTGCACGCGGTCTTCCTGTTCGTGAACCGCCTGCCGCGTCTCAACCACCCGGCCTTCAACATCCCGGAATTCGGGCGGGCGTCGCAGGACCGCTACTTCCTGGCCGCCGAGGCCCGTAGCACCGACTTCGACGCGGCGCGCATCGAGCGCCGACTCGTGAGCCTTCCCGAGGGAGGCGGACGTCCCCTCGCCATCCGGCGGGTGCCGCGATGAGGCGCTGGCTCGACCCTAGTCTCCCCCTCGTCCTGTCCGTGAGCCTGTCCCTGACCTTGGCCGGCTGCGGCGAGGCGAACATGCGCGATCAGGCCAAGGCCAACACCTGGGACGCCAACCGCTTTTTCCCGCAGGGCATGACCATGCGCGAACCCGTGGCCGGGACCGTGCCCCGCACCGATCCGGCCCGTTTCGTGCCGCGCCCGGCCGTCATCGACGCGGCCCTTCTGGCGCGGGGCCGGGAGCGCTACGGCATCGCCTGCACGCCCTGTCACGGTCGCAGCGGCGACGGTCGGGGCATGATCGTGGCGCGCGGCTTTCCCGCCGCGCCGTCCTTCGCCGACGCGCGCCTGCGGGGCGCCAGCGCCGACGCGCTCTACAGGGCGATCATCCAGGGGCACGGTGCGATGTTCGGCATGGGCGCGCAGGTGGCCCCGGCCGACCGCTGGGCCATCGTCGCCTATATCCGCGCCCTGCAGTTGAGCCAGGGCGCGGCGGTGGCGGATCTGCCGGAGTTGGACCGGACCCGGCTCGCGGAGACCGCCCGATGAGCGCCGGCCGCTCGCTCGCCGCACTCCTGGCCGGCCTTGCCGCCCTCGGCCTCGCCGTCCGTCTCGGCGATTGGCAGGCGTCCTATCTCGCCGCGTGGCTCGGCCTCCTGGCCCTGCCGCTGGGCGCCCTCCCCCTGGTGGCGGGCCTCGATGCGCTCGCGCCCCGAGGATTCCTGTCCCTGCGCCCGTCTCTGCGGCGCTGCCTCGGGCTGATGCCGGTGGCGGCCCTCCTCGCCCTCCCCCTCGTCGGGGTGGTGCCGGCGCTCTATCCCTTCGCCGGCGGAACCCCCGCCGCCACCCCACTCGCCGAAATCTGGCTGACCACCCCGTTCTTCGCCGCGCGGATCGTCGCCGCCCTCGCCCTCTGGGTCTGGCTCTGTCTCCGGGTCGCCGCCGGCCGCGGACCGGTCGCCCTGGTGCTCGGCCTGCACGCCGTGCTGGCGACCCTCGTGAGCTTCGACCTCGTCACCGCCCTCGACCCCCGCCTCGGCTCCAGCCTGATCGGCCTCCTCATGATGGTGGCCTGGAGCGGTGCGGCCCTTGCCGCGGCGCTTCTGGTTCTACCGCCCGGCAAGCGCCCCGAGGCCGGGCTGCTGCCGCTCGCCCTGTTGCTGGCGGCCTGGGTCTTCCTGCACTTCGTGCAGTTCTTCGTCGTCTGGTCCGCCAACCTGCCCGCGGAGGTGTCCTGGTACCTGGCGCGCGGCGGCCTCCTGGGGCGCGCCCTCAGCGTCGCGGGCGGAGCCGTCGCGGTGTTCGCCGCCCTCTTGACCTTGCGGCCGGGGCCGTGGACGACCCGACTCCTGGCGGGGCTCGCCCTCGTGGTCCATGGCGCCGAGATGGCCTGGCTCGTCACCCCGGCTTCGCGCGGGGCCTTCGTGGTCACGGGGCAGGATGGCCTCGCCGGATTCGCCGTCGCCTGCCTCGCCCTCGGCCTCGCTTCCCATCCCGCTCTGCGCCACCCCGCTCGCCTCGCCCCGGAGAGACCCGCATGAGCGCGCCGAACGACACCCGCCGCTCGAGCCTCGGCCTCCTCCCGGCGATCCTGGCCGGCCTGATCCTGCGTCGCACCGGCGCCGTCCCGACCCGCGCCGCCGAGGCTTCAGGCTCCGAACCTCCGGCGCAGGACTGGGATCACGAGCACGGCGACGCCGCGGCCGGCAAGACCGCCTGGGTGATGCTCGGCCTCGCCGGCGCCGTGCTCGCCACCATCGGCGCGGTCCTGCTTCTCGACCACGTCGTCCTTGGCCACCAGCGCCGCGCCCTGCCCCCGCTCACCCCCCAGCAGATCGTGGCGATCCGGCCGCCGCCCCCGAACCTGCAGCCCGATCCCTATGCGGATATCGACGCGAAGGAGGCGGACGAAGCCGGCCGCCTGTCCGGCTACGCCTATCTCGACGCGTCCCGCACCCGTGCCCGCATCCCGATCGACCGGGCCATGGCGCTGATGGCCGGCCGGCCCTTCGACCCGGAACCCCCGCAGGTCCCGGCGCCATGAAGACCCAATCCGCCCTCGCGCTCTGGCCCCCGGCCGCCTCGGCCACGGCGGTCGAGACCGACCACATCATCCTCGGCTTCACGGTGCTGACCCTGCTCCTCACGGTGCCGGTCTTCCTCGCCATCACGTATTTCGCCCTGCGCTACCGGGCCGGCGAGCAGGTCGACCGCAGCACCGACGAGCGCCGCAGTTTCCTGATCGAGATCAGCTGGATGCTGATCCCCTACGGGCTGACGCTGATCTTCTTCGGCTGGGGCGCCAAGCTCTTCATCGAGTCCCGCCATCCGCCGCCGGGGGCCATGGTGGTGGAGGCGGTGGGCCGCCAATGGATGTGGAAGTTCCAGCATCCGACCGGCCAGTCCGAGATCAACGACCTGCACCTGCCGATCGACCAGCCGGTCCGCATCCGCATCACCAGCCAGGACGTGATCCACGCCCTCTACCTGCCGGCCCTGCGCCTGCAGATCGCCGCCCTGCCCGACCGGACGACGGAGATCTGGTTCAAGGCGGACCGCACCGGGACCTATCGGCTCTACTGCTCGGAATATTGCGGCACCGACCACTCGGTCATGGACGGCAACCTGACCCTGATGACCCAGGCCGAGTACCAGCACTGGCTCACCCATGCGGGCGCGCAGCAATCGAACGTGGCAGCGGGCCGCGTCCTGTACGAGTCCTATGGCTGCGCCGGCTGCCACGACGGCGCGGTCGCGGGTGTGAAGGCGCCGTCCCTCGCCGGCCTCTACGGCCGCCCGGTCCACCTCGCCGATGGCCGCACCCTCACGGCGGATGAGGACTACATCCGGGCCAAGATCCTCAACCCCAACGCCAACCGGCTCGCCGGCGGCGGCAAGCAGGTGATGCCGAGCTTTCGCGGGGTGATCCCGGCCGACGACCTCGACCGTCTCGTCGGCTACCTCAGATCCTATGATCGCGTCGCCGAAGGCATGCCCCAGGAAATGTCTCGAGGAACCCCCCGATGAGCAGCGCCGGAACCCTGCACGGCGACGCCGCCGCGCGCGATCCCCACATCCCGGCGCCGACCCTGGACCGGCCGGAGGATTATCTCCACGCCGAATCGACCCTGCGCTCGTGGTTCTTCACCACCGACCACAAGCGCATCGCGCTCCTGTATCTGGCCAGCATCACCGCCTTCTTCGTCATCGGCGCGGTGGCGGCCGGCTTCGTGCGCCTCGCCCTCGTCGTGCCGAACGGCGCGATCATGACCAACGACACCTACAATAAGGCCTTCACCATCCACGGGGTGGTGATGGTGTGGTTCTTCCTCATTCCGTCGATCCCGAACACCTTCGGCAACTTCCTGATCCCGCCGATGATCGGGGCCAAGGACCTCGCCTTCCCGCGGCTCAACCTGGCGAGCTGGTACGTCTTCATGGCCGGCGCCCTGTTCACCCTGGTCTCGGTGGTGCTGGGCGGGGTCGATACCGGCTGGACCTTCTACGCGCCGCTCTCCACCGCCTTCTCGAACACCTGGGTGCTGCCCGCGCTCATCGGCGTCACCATCGTGGGGTTCTCCTCGATCCTGACGGGGCTCAACTTCGTCGTCACCATCCACACCATGCGGGCGCCCGGCATGACCTGGTTCCGCCTGCCGATCTTCGTCTGGACCCACTACGCCACCAGCCTGATCTTCCTGTTGGCGACCCCCGTCATCACCATCGCGCTGATCCTGCTCATCGCCGAGCGGGCCTTCCACGTGGGTGTGTTCGACCCGGCCTATGGCGGTGACCCGGTGCTGTTCCAGCACCTGTTCTGGTTCTATTCGCACCCGGCGGTCTACATCATGGTCCTGCCCGGGATGGGGGTCATCTCCGAGATCGTGCCGGCCTTCGCCCAGAAGAAGCTCTTCGGCTACCGCTTCGTCGCCTACGCGGCGATCGGGCTCGCCTCCGTGACGTTCTTCGTCTGGGGCCACCACATGTTCGTCAACGGGCAGAGCGACCTCGCCTCGCTGGCCTTCTCGGCCCTGTCCTTCGCGGTGGCGGTGCCCTCGGCGGTCAAGGTCTACAACTGGACCGCCACCATCCACAAAGGCCGCCTGCGCCTCGACACCCCAATGCTGTACGCCATGGGCTATATCGGCCTGTTCGTGCTCGGCGGGTTGACGGGGCTCTACCTCGCGACGCTGGCCATCAACCAGCACGTCCATGCCACCTACTTCGT
Source organism: Methylobacterium sp. Ger2507 (assembly GCF_055231875.1). Lineage (NCBI taxonomy): Bacteria > Pseudomonadati > Pseudomonadota > Alphaproteobacteria > Hyphomicrobiales > Methylobacteriaceae > Methylobacterium > Methylobacterium sp. Ger2507. Next base: position 3,319,778 of record NZ_JBUYVC010000001.1, on the reverse strand, counting down.
GGTGGCGCATTTCCACTACATCATGGTCGGCGGCACGGTGCTGGCTTTCCTCGGCGGGCTGCACTTCTGGTGGCCGAAGATCACCGGGCGGATGTACAGCGAGCCCTGGGGCCGGATCTCGGCGCTGTTCATCTTCCTCGGCTTCAACGTCACCTTCTTCCCGCAATTCATCCTCGGCTATCTCGGCATGCCGCGGCGCTACGCGACCTACCCGCCGGAATTCCAGCTCCTCAACGTGCTGTCCTCGGCGGGCTCGACCATCCTGGCGGCGGGCTACCTCTTCCCGATGGTCTACCTCGTCTATGCCCTGTGGTTCGGGCGCAGGGCACCCGGCAATCCCTGGGACGCCAAGGGGCTCGAATGGGAGACGACCTCCCCGCCCCCGCCGCACAACTTTTCGCAGCCGCCGCAGGTGCCGGAGGTGCCCTACGACTACCCGATCCAGGCGCAGGAGACCGGGAGGCAGCACACATGAGCGCTGATTCCATCGGTGCCGACCCGGTCGGCGTGACGCGTGCCGAGCACTTCGCCACGGTGGCTCAGCAGCGTCATGCCGCCACCCTCGGCATGTGGGCCTGGCTGCTCACCGAACTCCTGCTCTTCTCGGGCCTGTTCCTCACGGCGCTGATCCTGCGCCTGCTCCATCCCGAGGCCGTGCAGGCGGCGGCCGGACACCTCAAGTTCTGGATCGGGGCGGTCAACACGGTGGTGCTGCTCTGTTCCAGCCTGACCATGTCGGCCGCGATCGAACTCTCGCGTCTCGGCTGGCAGCGGCTGATGGTCGGCTGCCTCCTCGCCACCGCCAGCCTCGGCCTGCTGTTCCTGGTTCTGAAGGGCTACGAGTATGTCGCCGATTACGAGGAGCACATGATGCCCTTCCTGGCCCGCCGGCCCTATGCGCTGGCCGAACAGCCGGCGACGCGGCTCTTCGTCAATCTCTATTACGTGGCGACCGCACTGCACGCGGTCCATCTCGTCACCGGCATCGCCATCCTGCTCGGACTCACCTGGAAGGCCTCGCGTCCCGGATTCCTGCTGCGGCACCAGAACTGGATCGAGGTCTACGGCCTGTACTGGCACTTCATCGACCTGATCTGGATCATCGCCTTCCCGGTGCTCTACGTGGTCAACCGGTAGGAAGACGGCGATGCGCAACCCCTTTCACGCTCTCGGTCACCAGGCTCTCGGTCCCCAGGATCGCGCCCTCCTGTGGAGCCGCCTGCGCAGGCCGGTCCGCACCTTCCTGGCGCTCCTGGCCCTGCTCGCCGTGAACGTGACGCTCGGGGCCACGCGGCCCTTCGCCCAGGCCTGGATCGTCGAACTCGCGGTGGTCGCCGTGATGGCGGCGATCATCATCCTGGTGTCGATGGAGGTCCGCCACGAGGCGCCCCTGGTCCGGCTCTTCGCCGGGGTCGGCTTCTTCTGGGCCGCGATCCTGTTCGGGATGACGCTGACCGATTACCTCGCGCGCTGAGGCGCGCCACCGGAGGAGATCGCGTCCCTATGACAAAGGCGGGGCTCGCGCCCCGCCTTTGTCAGCTCAGGTGTTGCGCGGCCCTCAATAGGCCGGGCCGCCCGAGGTGGTGCCGTAATTGGCGGTCGGCTTGTTGTTCTGCTCGGCGTTGCCGGCCTTGGCCGAGTCGTCGGCGCGGCGGCCGAGCGAGCCGGTGGTCACGTCATCGAAGGCGCCGACGACGCGGCTGCCGGGCGCGGCGGCGGCGGGGATGCCGGCCGGGGCGTTGTAGCTCTGCGCGAGGGCGGATGTGGCGGGGGCGCCGAGGGTCAGGACGAGGGCGACGGCGGCGGAAGCAAGACGGGTGTTCATAGATCTAGTATCCAGATGTACAGGTCCGGTCTCCGTCAAACGATCCTGGATCAAGCTCAGGATGTCCGGGGGCCGTTCTTCTTGGTACAGTCTCGATATAGGCCGGGCTTTTCGAGGACGGCGTGCGCTGCAGCACCCGTTGCATGTGCCAGGCGCATTTCTGCCTTCGGTCTTGCCGTTCTTCATGCGCCTGACGCATCACGCGTCGGAGTGGGCGTCCGAGTGAGCGTCGATGTAGTGGCGCAGGGCGCTGGCGGCATTGAGCATGTGAGCCCGCATGCGCCGGGCCGCCGCCTCGCCGTCGCCCTCCGCGATCGCCGCCAGGATCGCTCCGTGCTCCTCGCGCGAGCCGCGGATGCGGTCGCCGTAGCGCAGCTGCGTCCGGCGGAAGCCCGACAGGCGGGTGCGGAGCGCCAACGCCTGCTCCTTCAGGAAGCCGTTATGCGTCGCGCCGTAGAGCGCCTCGTGGAAGCTGCGGTTCAGGCTGTCGTAGGCGTCGACATCGCCGGCCGCCACCATGGCGCCGGAGAGCGCGTGCAGGTCCATCAGGTGGCTGCGCTCCAGCGGCGTCATCCGGTAGGTGGCGAGCCGCACGCACATCGCCTCGAACTCGGCGGTGGTCTCGAACATGTCCATGATCCGCCCGGGCGTCATGCGCGTGACCACGGCGCCCCGGCGGGGGCGCAGCTCGACCAGCCCGTTGAACGCCAGCTGCCGAAGCGCCTCTCGCACGGGGGTGCGCGAAGCGCCGAAGCGGTCGGCCAGATCCTGCTCGTCGAGGGCGGTGCCGGCAGCCAGACGACCGGCCGCGATCTCGTCGGTGAGCGCGTTGCGGATCTGGTCCGACAGGAGGCCGCGTTCCGTTCCGGGTTCGTCCATCGGGTCGCCTCGCGGAGGCCGGGCGGTGCCCGGCTGCGTATACGGAGGAGCCGCTATAGCACGTCAGATGACGTCACGGAGTCGTTTTCCCCTGGTTCGGGATATCGATGGCCGGAATTCGCGTTATCATGTATACGAAGCGGGTCAGAGTCCGGGAGCCGATCCGATGAGCCAGTGGCAGAAGGAGCGCGACATCCGCGAGGCGCGCCTGGAACGGGCGCGGCCGCACGCGGATGGCAAGGTCGTGCCGGCGTCCCGGGTCGTCGACCTCCTCGAGGCGATCCTCCAGCCGGGCGACCGGGTCTGCCTGGAGGGCGACAACCAGAAGCAGGCCGATTGCCTCGCCCGCGGCCTGTCCGCCTGCGATCCGGCCCGCGTCCACGACCTGCACATGGTGCAGTCCGGCATCGTGCTGCCCGAGCATCTCGATGTTTTCGAACAGGGGATCGCGAAGCGGCTCGACTATTCGTATTCCGGCCCCCAGGGCGCCCGCATCGCCAAGATGCTGTATGGCGGCCAGATCGAACTCGGGGCGGTGCACACCTACCTCGAACTGTTCGCGCGCTACTTCGTCGACCTCACGCCGAACGTGGCCCTGATCGCGGGCGTTTCGGCCGACCGGGACGGCAACCTCTATACCGGCCCCAACACCGAGGACACGCCCACCGTGGTGGAGGCGACCGCCTTCAAGAACGGCGTGGTGGTGGCGCAGGTGAACGACATCGTCGACCGGGTGCCGCGCGTCGACATCCCGGGTGATCGGGTCGACTTCGTGGTCGAGGCCGACACGCCGTTCTACGTCGAGCCGCTCTTCACCCGCGACCCGGCGGCGGTGACCGAGACGCAGATCCTGATGGCCATGATGGCGATCAAGGGCATCTATGCCGCGTACGGCATCCGCCGCCTCAACCACGGCATCGGCTTCGGCACGGCGGCCATCGAATTGCTGCTGCCCACCTACGGCGAACGCCTCGGCCTGAAGGGTCGGATCGCGACCCACTGGGCGCTCAACCCGCATCCGAGCCTGATCCCGGCCATCGAATCCGGCTGGGTGAAGCAGATCCACTGCTTCGGGTCCGAAGTGGGCATGGACAATTACATCCGCGCCCGGCCGGACGTGTTCTTCACCGGCTCCGACGGCTCCCTCCGGTCGAACCGCGCCTTCTGCCAGACGGCGGGGCTCTATGCCTGCGACCTCTTCATCGGCTCGACCCTGCAGATCGATCTCCAGGGCCATTCCTCTACCGTGACCACCAACCGGGTGGCGGGCTTCGGCGGTGCGCCGAACATGGGCTCGGACCCGCACGGCCGGCGCCATCCCTCCGATACCTGGATGAAGGCGGGCCGCGAGGCCGGCGGCACCGGTGATCCGGCCCTGCGGCGCGGACGCAAGCTCGTGGTGCAACTCGTCGAAACCTTCGGCGACAAGCTGGTGCCGGCCTTCGTGGAGCGTCTCGACGCCCTGGAACTGGCGAAAAAGCTCAACCTCGAACTCGCCCCCGTGATGGTCTACGCCGACGATGTCACCCACATCGTCACCGAGGAGGGCATCGCCAACCTGCTGCTGTGCCGGACCCTCGACGAGCGCGAGCAGGCGATCCGCGGGGTCGCCGGCTACACCGATGTGGGCCGGGGCCGCGATCACGCGATGGTCGAGGCGTTGCGCGCGCGAAAGATCATCCAGCGGCCGGAAGACCTCGGCATCGAGCCCCTCGACGCCGACCGCTCGCTGCTCGCGGCGCGCTCGATCAAGGACCTCGTGCACTGGTCGGGCGGGCTCTACGAGCCACCGGCCAAGTTCCGGAACTGGTGAGGAGGGTTCGCCGATGGAGAAACTGAGCTTCCGCCACGCCACCCGTACGGCGCTCCCCGGCACCCGGGCCAGCGCGATCACCGGGGTCGTCGCCTCCGGCAACCTCGAAGTGCTGCTGGAGCGCAATCTCGCGCCCGATGCCTGCCGCGTCGAGATCGACACCGCGATCGCCGGTTACGGGGCGGTCTGGGCCGCCGTGGTGGCGGATTTCGTGGCGCGCCGGCAGCCCGGCGGGCTCACCATCACCATCAACGACGGGGGCGCGCGCCCCGACACCGTGTCCCTGCGCCTCGCCCAGGGCGCGCGCCTGATGGAGATGCCGTGATGGATTTCAAACCCGTCTCTCTCTCCACCTCTCCGTTCGACCAGAGCTGGTACGAGGCCAGCGCCCGCGCCCGCCTCGCGGGTCTCCTCGACGCGGACACGTTCCAGGAATTCATCGGCCCCGAGCAGCGGATGATGAGCCCGCACCTGCCGCTGTTCGACCTGCCGCGCGCCTTCGACGACGGGATGATCGTCGGGCGCGGCCTGCTTGAAGAGCGACCCGTGCTGGTCGCCGCCCAGGAGGGCCGCTTCATGGGAGGCGCCTTCGGCGAGATCCACGGCGCCAAGCTCGTCGGCCTGCTGCGGGCGGCGCTGGCCGTGAAGCCGGCCGCCGTGCTGATCCTGTTCGACACCGGCGGCGTGCGCCTGCAGGAAGCCAATGCCGGCGAGACCGCCATCGCGGAGATCATGCGGGCGATCACGGAGGTCCGCACCGCCGGCATCCCGGTGATCGGGCTGATCGGCGGCCGGGCAGGCTGCTACGGAGGCGGCGGGCTCATCGCCGGCACCTGCGCGCGCCTCGTCATCTCCGAAGGCGGGCGCCTCAGCGTCTCCGGTCCCGAGGTGATCGAGACCAACCGGGGGGCGGAGGAATTCGATTCCCGCGACCGGGCGCTGGTGTGGCGCACCATGGGCGGCAAGCACCGGCGCCTCATCGGCGCCGCCGACGCCTTCGTCGACGACACCATCGGGGCGTTCCGCAAGGCCGCCCTGGCGGCGATCCCGGCAGCCCCCTCCTTCGACCTCGCCACGCTCGAAGCCGAGCAGGCCCGCCTGGAAGCCCGCCTCGACCGCTTCGGCGATGCCCGGGACGCCACCGAAATTTGGGGCCGCCTCGGCATCGCCGATCCCGCCGCCGTGCCGGGCCTGACCACCGAGGGCTTCGACGCCCTGCTCGCCCGCCTGCCGGAGGAGCCGCACCATGCCCGATAAGATGGCCCTCGAGGCGATCCTCGCCGCGCTCTTTCCCGCAGGCCACGCCGTCACGGTGTCGGACGGTCTGATCACCGGGGATGGTCCTCTCGGGGACGGCCGGATCGCCGTGGTCGGCATCGACGGGAACACGGCCCTCGGGATCGAGGGCGCCTGCCACGTGGCGTGGCGCGTCCTCGACGTGGTGCGGGGCGGCGGCGAGACGCCGATCCTCGTCCTGATCGATTCCGACAGCCAGCGCATGAGCCGGCGTGACGAACTGCTCGGCCTCAACGAGTACCTCGCCCATCTGGCCAAGGCGCTGCTGCTGGCCGACGCGCAAGGCCATCCGACCATCGGCCTGCTCTACGGCCACAGCGCGGCCGGCGCCTTCATCGCCACCGCGCTCGCCACCCGCGTGCTCGTGGCCCTGCCCGGCGCCCATCCGAGCGTGATGGATCTGCCCTCGGTGGCCCGCGTCACCAAGCTGCCCCTGGAGAAGCTGGAAGAGATGGCTCGCGCCACGCCGGTCTTCGCCCCCGGCCTCGACAACATGGTCCAGACCGGTGCCGTGCAGGCGGTTCTCGATCCCACACAGCCCCTCGGTCCCCAGGTCGCCGCGCTGATCGCGCAGGGGGCCGCAGCCGACATCCGCGACGTCCTCGGTCGAGAGCGAGGCGGCCGTCCGCTAGCCCACGACATTGCCGCCCGGGTGGTGCGCGAGGCGCAGGGTGCGTGATCCTGTATCGCCCCTGTCGCCCCTCGCGCGCCACGACCTTCTCACCGTGACGCCCGGCGCCTGGAGCCGAGTGCTGGCGGAACGGCCGGACCTCGCGGAGATTCCCCATCTCGCCGGCTGGGCGGAACGCGGCTGGCCCGTCATCGCCCGGCGCCGCGGGCCCGGCGAGGATGCCGGCCTCGTCGCCGCCGGCCTGCCGCTGCCGCCCGCCCTCGGCAAGCGCCGCATCGGCCTCGCCCTCGATCCGGGCTCCGTCACGCCCCGCCCAGGCCTGACCCTGACCGAGGCCGGCGGGGCCGCCCCCGCCGCCTGGCACCCGACCATCGCGGCCCTCGTCGCGCACGGGGCGGCCCATGGCTGCGTGCCGCGCGTGTTCGGCGGCCTGCTCTGGCAGGCGCTGACCGGCCTGCCCTATCTCTCGGACACCTCGGACCTCGACCTGCTCTGGCCCGACTCCCTCGATCGCGCCTTCCTCGACGGTCTGGCGCGCATCGCGGGACCGGCGCCGATGCGCCTCGACGGCGAGATCTGTCTACCGGACGGTTGCGCCGTGAACTGGCGCGAACTGCACGCGGCCGGACCCGACGAGGCGGTCCTCGTCAAGGGCCTGCTGCGCCTGGAGCTTCGGCCCGTCGCGACACTCCGCGCCGCCCTGTCCCCGGCAGCTTGAGCGATGCCGTCCGCCTCCGCACCTGCGATCCAGGGAGCTGCCATCCCGTCCGCGACGCCCGACCCGGCGCGACCCCGCGGCCTGTCGCGGCGGATCGCCCGCCTCGCCACCGCATGCCTGCACCGCGAGCTCGCCACCTATCCCAAGCCCGGTCTCGTCAGCCACGTGGACAGCGGCAGCCATTCCGACATGGACGCGGGCCGCTTCCGGGCGAGTGCCGATGCCCTGGAGCCCTTCTTCGCGGAGCTCGCCGAGGCCGGCGCGGCGGGGGCCGAGATGGCGCATCTGCGCCGGATCGGCCTCGCGGCGGAGGCGGCGATGCGGGCGGCCACCGGGGGCGTGAACACCCACCGGGGCGCCATTTTCGGCCTCGGCCTCCTCAGTGCCGCGGCCGGCGCCTCAGGGATGCGCCCGGCGGCCGGGAGCCTCGGCGCCCATGTCCGCGCGCGCCACGCGGACGCGATCCTCGACGGCCCCGAACTGCTGCACGCGCCGGGCGCGCGGGCGCGGCGCCGACACGGCGTCGGGGGCGCGCCGGCCGAGGCGGCGGCCGGGTTCCCGAGCCTCTACGGCACCGGGCTGCCGGCCCTGCGCCGGGCCCGCGCTCTTCGCCCCGATGCGCCCGAGGCCGCGCGGGTGGAGGCCTGCCTCGCCCTCGTCGCCTGCCTGGAGGACACCAACCTGCTGCATCGCGGCGGCCCCGAAGGGTATGCTTTCGCGCGGGCGGAAGCCGCCCGCTTCATCGCCGCGGGCGGTATCGCGCCGGACGACTGGTTTTCGCGGGCGGAGGCGCTGCACCGGGCCTTCGTCGCCCGCCGCCTCAGCCCCGGCGGGGCCGCCGACCTTCTCGCCATGACCCTGTTCGTCGACGCCTGGGAGCGACCATGATCGTCGCGCCGTCATGACCCTCGCGATCCTGCTGTCCGGCCAGGGCGGCCAGCATTCGGGAATGTTCGACCTCACCGCCGATCGGCCGGAGGCGCAAGGCATCTTCGCGGCGGCGACCCCGCTCCTCGGCCAGGACCCGCGCAACCTCGTGCGCACGGGCGCGGACCTCCACGCCAACCGCACCGGGCAGATCCTGTGCTGCGTCGCCGGTCTCGCCGCCTGGACCCTGGTGCAAGCCGCCCAAGCCTCGCAAGCCGCGAGACCCGCGCGCGTCGTGGTGGCCGGCTACAGCATCGGTGATCTCGCGGCCTTCGGCTGCGCCGGCCTGTTCGCGCCCGAGACGGTGCTGGACCTCGCCGCCGCCCGCGCCGAGGCGATGGATGCGGTGGCGGGTCCGGATTCCGGCCGCGGCATTCCTTACGGCCTCGCGGGCCTGCGCGGCCTGCCCGCCGAGCGGTGTTTCGCGATGGCGGGGGAGCATGGGTGCCACCCGGCGATCCGCAACGCCGTCGACAGCGTGGTGGTGGGCGGTCCCGTCGAGGCCCTCGACAGGCTCTGCGCGGCCGCGCTCGCAGCCGGCGCCGCGCGGGCGGTGCGCCTGCCCGTCCATATCCCCTCCCACACGCCGCTCCTGGCCGAGGCCTCGGCCCGCTTCGCCGAACGGCTGGCCGAAGCGCCCCTGGCGACGCCCCCGCGTCCGGCCCCGCGCCTCCTCAGCGGCCTCGACGGGGCGGCGGTGTTCCGGCCGGAGGTGGGCTTGGCCAAGCTCGCCGCGCAGCTCTCGCAGACCCTGGACTGGGCCGCCTGCCTGGAGAGCATCGGCGAGTTCGGCGCGGACCACGTTCTCGAGCTCGGTCCCGGCCACGCCCTCGCCACCATGGCCCGGGCGGCCCTGCCCGACGCGCGGGTTCATGCATTGGAGGATTTTCGGAGGTCCGCCGGTGTGATTCAATGGATCGAGGACGGGGCCTGAACCCCGACGGAGTGAAACGCACACGATGCAGTATCGCAATCTCGGCCGTTCGGGCCTCAAGGTCTCGCCGCTCTGTCTCGGCACCATGATGTTCGGCGGCCCCACCGACGAGGCCACCGCCGGCCGCATCATCGACAGCGCCCGGAGCGCCGGGATCAACTTTCTCGACACGGCGGACGTCTACAACGAGGGCCGCTCCGAGGAGGTGGTGGGCCGGGCGATCGCCCGGGACCGCGAGGCCTGGGTGCTGGCCACCAAGGTCGCCAACCCGATGGGGCCGGGCGTCAACGACCGGGGCCTGTCCCGCGCCCACGTGCTGCGCGCCGCCGAGGCCAGCCTCCGGCGGCTCGGCACCGACGTCATCGACATCTACTACCTCCACAAGGAGGACCACACGACGCCGTTGGCTGAGACCATCGGCGCCATCGCGCAGCTCGTGCGCCAGGGCAAGATCCGCTACTTCGGCGTCTCGAACTACCGGGCTTGGCGCGTCGCCGAGATCTGCCGCCTGTGCGACGATCTCGGCATCGACCGTCCGGTGGTGAGCCAGCCCTACTACAACGCCCTGAACCGGATGCCGGAGACCGAGCACCTGCCGGCCTGCGCCCATTACGGCCTCGGCGTGGTGCCGTACTCGCCGCTCGCCCGCGGTGTGCTGACCGCGAAGTACGATCCCGATGCCCCGCCCCCCGAAGGCACCCGCGCGGGGCGCCAGGACACCCGCATGATGCAGACGGAGTGGCGCCCGGAATCCCTGGTGATCGCCCGCACGTTCCAGGCCCACGCGGCCGCGCGCGGGCTGACGGCGGGGCAGTTCGCGGTGAACTGGGTGCTAGCCAACCGCACCGTGACCTCGGTCATCGCCGGGCCGCGCACGGAGGCGCAGTGGGACGAGTATCTGGGCGCTCTCGGCTACACCTTCACGGACGAGGACGAGGCGCTGGTCGACGCCCACGTCGTCACCGGCCACCCCTCGACCCAGGGCTACAACGATCCGGCCTATCCGATCGAGGGGCGCGTACGGGGGTAAAACGCCATTGTGCGGGGGAGGGAGACGCGTTCAGCCTGCTTACCCCCGCGTCTCGGCCAGGTGCAACTCCACCAGCGCGTCGAAGCTGGCGTCACCCTTGAAGCCCAGTTCCAGGGCGCGGCGGGTATCGAAGGCCTCCGGCCAGGTCTCCACGATCGCCTGGATGGCCGGATTCGGTTCACGCCGGATCAGCGCCACCGCCGGGTCACCACCCACGCGGCGCAGGGCCTCGATCTCGTCGGCCACCGTCGCCGAGATCCCCGGCATGGTCAGGCTGCGGCGCAGGCCGAGGGGACCAAGGTCGATGCGGGCGGCGTGCAGAAGGTATTCGGTGGCCGAGCGTGGACTGGCGAACCAGTGGCGCACGCTGTCGGGCACCGGCAGGATCGCCTCCTGGCCGGCCAGCGGCTCGCGGATGATCCCGGAGAAGAACCCGGAGGCCGCCTTGTTCGGCTTGCCCGGCCGTACGCAGATGGTGGGCAGGCGCAAGCCGATGCCGTCGAGGAAGCCGCGCCGGGTGTAATCGGCGAGCAGCAACTCGCCCATCGCCTTCTGGGTGCCGTAGGAGGTGGCCGGTGTCAGGATCATGTCGTCCGGGATCACGCCCGGAAGCGGCGGCCCGAACACCGCCAGCGATGAGGTGAAGACCACGCGGGGCCGGTAGCCCTCCGCCCCGTGGGCCTGCCGGATCGCGTCGAGAAGCAGGCGCGTGGCGTCGAGATTGACCCGGTAGCCCTTCTCCAGGTCGGCCTCCGCCTCGCCCGACACGATCGCCGCGAGGTGGAAGATCACGTCCGGCCGGCCCGCGATGGCGGCCTCCGCCGCGCCCGGGATCGCGAGGTCGGCGGCGGCCGTGGCGACAGGGCCGGTGAAGCCCGTCGGCGGCGTCGGCTCCACCACGTCCACCAGGGTGAGGGCGCGGGCATCGCCCTGCGCGGCGAGGGCGTCGGTGAGGCGTCGGCCGATCATGCCGGCGGCGCCGAGGATCAGAGCGTGCATGGGGCTTCCTTTCGGGCTCAGCGCATCAGGTCGAGGGCGCGGGAGAAGAAGTCGCGGCCGCCGAAATTGCCGGACTTGAGAGCGAGCAGCATGGGATCGCCGAGGCCGGCTGCCCCTTGCCCCATCGTCCGGAGCACCGGCACCCCGGCGGCGATCTCGGGACCGAGGCGGAAGGCCTTCAGCCCGAGCGTGTCGACGACCGCGCCGGAGGTCTCGCCGCCCGCCACCACGAGGCGGCGCACACCGCGCGCCACCAGGTCCCCGGCGATGCGGGCCAAAGCGGCCTCGATGGCATGGCCGACCCGGTCGCCACCGTGGCGGGCCTGGAGGGCGCGCACGGTCTCGGGCTCGGCGCTGCTGGCGATGAGAACGGGGCCGGCGCCGACATGATCGCCGGCCCAGGCCACGGCGGCCTCGATCTCGGCCTCACCCGCGGCGAGCAGGCGCTCGGGGTCGAGGCGCCGCACCGGCATCACGGCTTGCGCCGCCGCGATCTGTCCGAGCGTCGCCTGCGAGCAGCTTCCGGCGAGGCAGGCGGCCAGGCCCCCAACGGGCGCGCCGAGATCCGAGGCGCTGTCCGGCGCCGCCGCCCGGCCGGCCGCCACGAGCGCGCGGGCGAGGCCGAGGCCGAGGCCCGACGCGCCCACCGAGATGCGATGGCCGAGCGCCGCCACCCCGAGAATTTCGAGATCGGTCTCCCTCACGGCGTCCGCGATGGCCGCGCCCACGCACTCGGCGGCGAGCGCGTCGAGGCGCGCGGCGACGGCGTCCGGCCCCTTCGCCACAGTGGCGAAATCCACGAGGCCCACGGGCGCCGCGCTCTGGCGGGCCAGCACCCGCACGAGGTTGGCGTCGCGCATCGGGTTGAGGGGATGGTCCTTGAGCGGGCTCTCGTTCAGCGGCACGGCGCCGACGAACAGGTTGCCCTGGTAGACGGTGCGCCCGGTCTCCGGGAAGGCGGGGGTGACGAGGGCGATGGCCTCGCCCGCATCGCCCCGCAGGGCGTCCAGGACGGGACCGATATTGCCCTGGTCGGTCGAATCGAAGGTCGAGCAGATCTTGAACAGGACATGGGCGGCGCCCCGGCCGCGCAGCCAGGCCTCGGCCGCGCGGGAGCGCGCCACCGCGTCCGCAGCCGGGATGGAGCGGCTCTTGAGGGCCACCACCACGGCATCGACCCCGGCCAGATCGAGGTCGTCGGCCGGGATGCCGATGGTCTGCACGGTGCGCAGGCCGGCCTGGGTCAGCGTGTTGGCGAGGTCCGAGGCGCCGGTATAGTCGTCGGCCACCGATCCGAGGGCGAGGCTCATCGGGTGGCCTCCCGGATTTGCGCCTGCTGTCCCTGCGACGCGCGGTAGGGCTCGAACCAGCCGAGGCCCTCCCCCGTGCCGCCGGCCGGGTTGTACTCGCAGCCGACGAAGCCCGCATAGCCGAGGCGGTCGAGCTCGGCGAAGAGGAAGGCGTCGTTCATCTCGCCGGTGCCGGGCTCGTGCCGGGTGGGCACGCTCGCGGTCTGGACGTGCCCGACCATCGGCATCAGGGTCCGCAGGCGGGTGGTCACGTCCCCGTGCAGGATCTGGCAATGGTAGAGGTCGAACTGCAGCTTCAGGTTCGGCAGGGCGAGGTCCTCGATCAGGCGGGCGGCCATGGCGAAGTCGTTGAGGAAGTAGCCCGGCATGTTGCGGGCGTTGATCGGCTCGAGCACGAGGTCGAGCCCTTCGCGACCCACCCGCTCGGCGGTCCAGGCCACGGCCCGGCGATAGGCCGCCTGCGCCGCCGGATCCTGCGCATCCGCCATGCCGGCCATGAGGTGGAGCCGGGCCACGCCGGTGGCCTTCGCGTAAGTCAGGCCGGTCTCGACGCCCGCCTGCACCTCCGCGAACCGGTTCGGCAGGGCGGCGAGGCCGCGCTCGCCCGCCGCCCAATCGCCCGGCGGCAGGTTGAACAGGGCCTGGGTGAGGCCGTACTGCGCCAAGCGCTCGGCAATGGCCTCGGGCGGATGGTCGTAGGGGAACAGGAATTCGACGGCGGTGAAGCCCGCTTCCCGGGCTGCCGCGAAGCGGTCGAGGAAGGGGCGTTCGGTGAACATCAGGGTGAGGTTGGCGGCAAAACGCGGCATCGGCTGTTCTCCCTTCAGGCCTTGGGCGACGGCAGGGTGACGCCGGCCACCTGGGCGTAGAGGCGGGCCACCGAGGCGTCGTCGTCCCGGCCCATGCCGGAGCCCGACGCCATCAGGAACATCTGCAGGGCGGCGGCCGCCACCGGCACGGGGTACTTTTCCGCCCGCGCCATGTCCTGCACGATGCCCAGATCCTTGACGAAGATGTCGACCGCGCTTCTCGGGCTGTAATCGCCGTCGAGCACGTGCGGCATGCGGTTCTCGAACATCCAGGAATTGCCGGCTGAGGCCGTGATCACCTCGTAGACCTTGCGCAGGTCGAGCCCCTGCTTGGCGGCAAAGCTCATGGCCTCGCTGGCGGCCGCGATGTGCACGCCCGCGAGCAGCTGGTTGATCATCTTGAAGGCGGCCCCCTGCCCGGCCGCGTCGCCGAGCGCGTAGAGCTTGCCGGCCATCGCCTCCAGGGCCGGTCGGGCGGCATCGAAGGCCGCCGTGCTGCCGGAGGCCAGGAAGGTGAGTTCGCCGTCCGCCGCCCGGACCGCGCCGCCGCTCATCGGGGCGTCGAGATAGTGCCGTCCGGTCTCCTCCAGCCGGGCCGCGAGGCGACGGGCGATGGCCGGGTCCATGGTGGCGGAGGAGACGAACACGGCGCTCTCGGGCATGGTCTCGGCAGCCCCGTCCGGCCCGAACAGCACCGCTTCGGTCTGGGCGGCGTTGACCACGACGCAGACCACCACGTCGGCCTCCGCCGCCGCCGCCGCCGGGTTCGCCGCCGCCTGTCCCCCGCTCTCGGCGAAGCGCGCGACCGCTTCCGCGTTCACGTCGCAGGCGGTGACCTGGAAGCCGGCCCGGAGGAGCGAACCGGCCATGCCGGCGCCCATGGAGCCGAGGCCGATCACGGCTACGCGGCGGTTCTGGGTGTTCGTGCTCATGGAGGGACCTGTCGGATGGAATTTCGAAATCAGGGGAAGGCGGATCGAACGGATGCTCCTGCCACTCACCCCGTCATCCCGGGTTCTGCTGCGCAGCCCCGGAATCACGGTGTGGGTTTCGGATCCGTCCGGCTCAGCGATTGACCACGTGCTTCGGGGTGACGAACACGCAGACCGCGCCGATCACCAGCATCACGGCGAGCGCGTACATGCCGGCGGCGGTGCTGCCGGTGGAATCGCGCAGGGCCCCGATCACGTAGGGGCTGGCGAAGCCCGCGAGGTTGCCCACCGAGTTGATCAGCGCGATGCCGGCCGCCGCACCCGCGCCGCTGAGAAAGGCGGTGGGCAGGGACCAGAACAGCGGCGCGCAGGTGAGCACGCCGCCGGCCGCCACGGCCAGCGCCGCGATGGCCACGACCGTGCTGCCGGTGCTGGCCGCGACCACGAAGCCGACCGCGCCGCAGAGGGCCGGGACGATGAGGTGCCAGCGCCGCTCGCGCATCCGGTCGGCGCTGCGGCCGAGCAGGATCATGACGAAGACCGCGAACAGGAACGGGATCGCGCTGACGAGACCGATGTTGAGGTTGCCCTGGATGCCGGACGCCTTGACGATGGTGGGCATCCAGAAGGTCAGGCCGTACTGGCCGGTGACGAAGGCGAAGTAGATCAGGCTCATGAACCAGATCCGGCCGTTGCGGAACACGGTGGCGATGGAATGCGGGCTCTGTTCCTTGCCGGCGCCGTCGGCGGCGATGTCGCGCTCGATGACCTGCTTCTCGGCGGCGTTCAGCCACTTGGCTTCCGAGGGGCGGTTGTCGAGATAGAAGAACACGGCGAGACCCACCAGCACCGCCGGCACCGCCTCGATCAGGAACATCCACTGCCAGCCGGACAGGCCGTGCGTGCCGTTGAACGTGTCCATGATCCAGCCGGAAAGCGGGTTGCCGAAGATGCCCGAGACCGGGATCGCCGACATGAACACCGCGATCACCCGGGCGCGGCGATGGGCCGGGAACCAGGTCGTCGTGTAGAGGATCACGCCCGGATAGAAGCCGGCCTCCGCAAGGCCGAGCAGGAAGCGCATGAGGTAGAACGAGGTCGCGGAGTTCACGAACATGAACCCGGCCGAGATGATGCCCCAGGTGATCATGATGCGGGCGATCCAGACCCGGGCGCCGACCCGGTGCAGGATGACGTTCGAGGGCACCTCGAACAGGAAGTAGCCGATGAAGAACAGGCCGGCGCCGAGGCCGTAGACCGTTTCGCTGAAGCCCAGCTCCTGGGACATCTGCAGCTTGGCGAAGCCCACGTTCACGCGGTCGAGATAGGCGACCACGTAGCAGAGCATCAGGAACGGCACGAGCCGCCAGAATACCTTCGTGTAGGTCTGCTCGACGAAATCCGACGATGGCGCGCCGGCGCCGCGCGCGGATGCGCCCGGCATGGTCGAAGCTTTCGCCGTTGAAGCTTGCACGGTCATGTTTCCTCCTGCGGGCGCCCGCTTTGCGGATCACCGTTCTGGCGTTGCAGAATTTTATCGGTGCGCGACTCCTGTTGGCAGCGCTTGCATCCTAGATAACAGTGATTGGCAGCGCTGCCAATCTGATTGTTGCGGGTCGCTAACCTTGCTATGGCTCTGCCGTCCCTGCCCCGAGGATGAAGGTCGCCGATGAACGTGCATGAGCCCGAGCGCCGGCTCGTGACCCTGGCCGACGTCGCCCGCGCGGCCGGGGTCGGCGAGAGCACGGTCTCCCGCGTCCTGCGCAACCAGGGCTCGTTCTCGAAGCGCACCCAGGATCGGGTCGCGGAGGCGGTGGCGCGCCTCGGCTACGTGCCGAACCGCCTGGCCGGCATGCTGGCGGGCTCCGGTACCACGGCGGGCGCCAAGCTGGTCGGCATCATCATCCCGTCGCTCACCAACATCGTGTTCCCGGATCTCCTGCGCGGCGCCAACGCCGCCCTCGACCGCGACGGTTTCCAGAGTGTGATCGGGGTCTCGGACTACGACCCGAGCCGCGAGGAGGCGCTGATTGGCGCCCTGCTCTCCTGGCGCCCGGCCGGTCTCATCGTCACCGGCCTGGAGCACACGCCCGGTGCGGTCGCGCGCCTGCGGGCGAGCGGCATCCGTGTCGTCGAGATGATCGATACCGACGGCACCGGCCTCGACATCGTGGTGGGGTTCTCGAACCGGGCGGTGGGTTGCGACAGCGCCCGGCACCTGCTCGACCGGGGCTACCGCCGCATCGGCTATGTCGGGCACGACATCACGCGGGACCTGCGCGCGGCCAAGCGGTTGGCGGGGTTCTGCGAGACGCTGGTCCAGGCCGGCCATCCCCTGGTGGAGCGCGCGATCGCGTCGGGCCCCTCCTCGGCGGCGGCCGGGCGGGAGGCCCTGGGGCAACTCCTCGCCCGCCGGCCCGACCTCGACGCGGTCTATTTCTCCAACGACGACATGGCGCTCGGCGGCTACTTCCACTGCCTCGCCGAAGGCATCGCGGTGCCGGGGCGCCTCGCCCTGTTCGGTTTCAACGCCCTCGACATCGCCGCGGCGATGCCCCGGCCCCTCGCCACCATCCGCACCCCGCGCCTGGAGATCGGCGCGATGGCGGCCGAGCGCCTCGGAGCGGACGGCCCGCCGGAGGTGATCGATCTCGGCTATGAACTGATCCCCGGCGCCACCGCCTGAGATCGCCCCTCACGATCAAGGAACGCCATGAGCGAGAGAACATCGAACGAGAGAACATCGAGCGAGACTACACCGAGCGAGTCCCGGCTTCGCGAACAGATCTGCCGGTTCGGCCGCTCGCTGTTCGAGCGCGGCCTGACGCCGGGCTCGTCGGGCAACATCTCGCTCCGCCTCGACGACGGCGGCTGGCTGGTGACGCCCACCAACGCCTCGCTGGGCTTCCTCGATCCGGCCACGATCTCGCGCCTGGACGCTACGGGCGCCCTGGTCTCGGGCCACGCGCCCACGAAGGAGATTCCGCTTCACGCGGCGCTCTACGACAGCCGCACGGAGGCGCGCGCCATCGTCCACCTGCACTCGACCCACGCGGTCGCGGTTTCGATGCTGCCGGAGATCGACCCGAAGGCGGTGCTGCCCCCACTGACGCCCTATTACCTGATGCGGGCCGGCGCCACGGCCCTGGTGCCGTATTACCGACCCGGCGATCCGGCGGTGGCGGACGCGATCCGGGGGCTGGCTGGCCGCTACGCCTCGGTGCTGCTGGCCAATCACGGCCCGGTGGTGGCCGGCACCACCCTGGAGAACGCGGTCTTCGCCACCGAGGAGCTGGAGGAGACGGCCAAGCTCTACCTCCTCCTGCGCAACCTCAATCCGCGC
Organism: Methylobacterium sp. Ger2507; assembly: GCF_055231875.1. Lineage (NCBI taxonomy): Bacteria > Pseudomonadati > Pseudomonadota > Alphaproteobacteria > Hyphomicrobiales > Methylobacteriaceae > Methylobacterium > Methylobacterium sp. Ger2507. Next base: position 3,302,332 of record NZ_JBUYVC010000001.1, on the reverse strand, counting down.
CACCTCAGCCCAGGGCAGGTCCAGGATCTCGTCAGCCATTTCGGCCTGACCCTGCCGGAGCCGGACGGGCACGACCACGGGCATTGAGACCGCGACCGGCGTCGATTCAGGCTGCCACCTCGATCTGCGCCCCCGGCAGGGCGGCCGCGATCTCGGCGGCGATGCCGACCGAGGCGATGTTCTTGGATTTCGCCTCGATCTCGAAATCGGCCCAGGCCATGTGGCGGGCCACCAGGGCGTTGACGGCCCGGTTCCACATCATGTCCGAATGGGCGGCGAGGTCGCGCCAGTTGTGGCCGGCCTCCGTCAGCGCGGCGAAATCCGGCAGGGCGTCGGGCGCGTGGCCCTCCAGCAGGCTCTCGCGCGAGACGCTGATATGCGCCACGGGGCGCACCCCGCGCCAGGATTCGCGCACGCGCATCACGCGCGGGTCGTCGGGTTCGATATACGCGCCCCGGCTCTCGACCCAGTGATGGTGCAGGTCGAGCACCACCGGAACGACATCGGCGAGGCCCAGCACCGTGTCGAGCCCGAAGACGTTCTCGTCGTTCTCGACCGTAAGGAGGTCGCGCGCCGTCTGCGAGAGCTTGGGCAGGCTGGCCCGGAAGCCGGCGATGCCGGGGTCGCGGGCGCCCACATGGATGTTGATGTGGGCCCCGTGCGGATGCCAGCCCTGGCCGTAGCCGAGCATCGCCATGAGTTCGGCGTGGTGCTCGAGTTCCTCGATACCGTTGCGCTCGGCATTCGGGTTCTGCGAGGCGATGACGCAGAACGGCCCCGGATGGAAACTCAGGCGCACCGCCCCATCCCGCGCGATGGCGCCGATCCGGGCGAGGCCGTCCTCGACGAGGCGGCGCATCTCGGGTTCGGCGTAGATGTCCTGCGCCACCGCGTGGGTGTAGCCGGGCAGGACGTTGCTGGCGATCCGCAGCAGGCGCTCGATCACGGGCCGGGCGGCGACCCAGGCCACCTGCCGCTCCAGGGCGCCGAGGTTGTGGCGCACCAGACCCTCGAGCTTCGCCCGCCGCGCGGCGGGCGCCAGCGTCTTCAGATGCGCCATGGTGGCGTGGGTGAGATTCATCTGCAGGGTCGCCTCGCGGGCGGCCTTCAGGGTCTTGAAGCTCTCGGGCGGGGCCTCGAGGATGAACTTGCAGCAGAAGCCGAGGCGGGGTGTTGGATCGGTCATGGGGCGATAACGCGGCGGAACGCCATTGGTGCACGGCCGGAACCCCCGGCCGGCCCAGGCGCGTTGCCCCGGCGCCGAACCCTTGTGCAGGGTGGTCCGGTGCAAGCGTAACGTGCCGGCTCCCGCGCCGGACCCGGAGCCCCGATGGACGCCAAACTCGCTGATCAGGTCCGGCACGCGGCCGACCTCGCCCGCCGGCTGACCCTGGCCTACCCGAAGGGGTCGCGCCGCGACGACTTCCCCTTCGCGGTCGTGGCCGCCTTCGACGCCGACATCCGCGGGCGCGTCGAACGCGATCGCCGGATCGAGGACGAGCGCGACCGGGTGCTCATCGCCGCCGTCAACTTCGCCGAGACGCCGCCCGACGACGAGCCCGAGGCCGTCGAGCCGGCGCGCCGCGCCCTCGTCGCGGCGATCGACTACCTCGAACAGGCGACCCTGCGCTTCGGGATCGTCAATCGCGAGGGCGCGCGGCTCGGCTACGGCGAGGCCGGTCAGCGGCTCACGGCGGGCGGCTGACGCCATCTTCCCCGCCGCCCAATTCGTGATGACGGATCCTGCGACCCAGGCGCCGGTCCGCGCGTTATACACCTCCGCCGGCGCATACCCGGCGCTCCGTTCGATCAGCGTGGTCTTCTTCCGATGCGTCGCCTGTTTCCCGTCTTCATCGCCGCCGTCGCTCTCCTGGCAGGGGTGATCCTGTTCACCTTCGTCAAGCACGGCGACACCGCCCACACCCAGCCGGTGCCGGAAGCCGGCGCGAGCGCCCGCTGATGCCGCGCTGGCTGCCGCTCGCGGGCGCCGCATTGCTCGCCATCCTGGTGGTGATCGGCCTCGGCCTGTGGAAGTTCGAGCGGTTGCAGGAGGCGCGCATCGAGAATGGCGGCCGCCCGGCCATTCCCGCCTGCGCACCCGACCGGGTCGGCGATACGGGGCTCGCCGCCAATTGCCCGGGAACCGCCTTCCCGCCCGCCAAGGCGCCGTAGGACCCGCGTCGCACGGCGGGGACCGCGTTCAGGGCCGGCAGGCCCGCAGGAAGAAATCCAGCGAGCGCTTCAACGTCTCGCGCTTGACGTGGGTCATGCCCGGCCGCTCCAGGCCGAGTTCCGTCCGGTCGACGAACCCCCGGATGGTCAGCCCCAGGAAGGCGTCCGCCGCGTGACGGACATCCTCCACGGCGATCTCGCCGGACCGGACGCCTTCCTCCAGGCAGCGCTCGACCAGGGGCACCACGCGTGCCAATCCGAAATCATGGAGCGCGCGGGCGAATTCCGGGAAGCGCGCGGCCTCGGCCACCATCACCCGCCGGAACGCGATGCAGTCGGGGGTCAGGACCGTCTCGAGGATGGCGAGGGCAATGCGGTGGAGCCGCTCCTCCAGGGAGCCGGCCTCGGCCGCCACCCGCTCGATGGAGGGCACGTTCTCCTCGATGAAGCGCACGCAGACGGCTTCGAAAAGATCGACCTTGGAGGTGAAGCGCGTGTAGATCGTCTTCTTCGACAGACCGGCGGAACCCGCGATCGCGTCGATGCTCGCCGCTTCGAAGCCCTCGGTGAGGAACACCGCCTTGGCTGCGGCCAGGACGCGCAGCAGGACGTCGCCCTCGGTCCCGCGCGGCGGGCGGCCGAGGCGCCGGACCGGCGACGGCGTCACGTCCCTCTGAGTCACGGCGCGGTGTCCTCCCCCGGGGAAACGATGCCAGCCCTGCCCGGCGAACACCAGGGCGGCGGCACCAACGCCATGTGGACCCGGTTCCGCCATGTTGATCCGGCTCGCCCCTCCTGCCGTTTCAGAAGAACGCCTGCAGCCCCGTCTGCGCCCGGCCGAGGATGAGCGCGTGGACGTCGTGCGTGCCTTCGTAGGTGTTCACCGTCTCGAGGTTCTGGGCGTGGCGCATCACATGGTACTCGCCCATGATGCCGTTGCCGCCGTGCATGTCGCGGGCGACCCGGGCGATGTCGAGGGCCTTGCCGCAATTGTTGCGCTTGATCAGCGAGATCATCTCGGGCGCCATCCGCCCCGCGTCGAACAGGCGCCCGACCCGCAGTGCGGCCTGGAGGCCGAGGGCGATCTCGGTCTGCATGTCGGCGAGCTTCTTCTGAACGAGCTGGGTCTGGGCGAGCGGCCGGCCGAATTGCTGGCGCTCCAGGGTGTAGGACCGCGCCCGGTGCCAGCAATCCTCCGCCGCCCCCATGGCGCCCCAGGCGATGCCGTAGCGTGCCCGGTTGAGGCAGCCGAACGGCCCCTTCAGGCCCGAGACGTTGGGCAGAAGCGCGTCCTCCCCCACCTCGACATCCGCCATCACGATCTCCCCCGTGGTGGAGGCGCGGAGCGAAAGCTTGCCCTTCAGGGTCGGGGCCGAGAGACCCGGCATGCCCTTCTCCAGGATGAAGCCCCGGATCGCGCCCTCATGCGCCTCGGACTTGGCCCAGACCACGAACACGTCGGCGAAGGGCGCGTTCGAGATCCACATCTTGGCTCCCGATAGGCGATAGCCCCCGTCGGTCTGCACGGCCTTCGTCTTCATGCCGGCCGGGTCCGAGCCGGCATCGGGCTCGGTCAGGCCGAAGCAGCCGATCCACTCGCCGGCGGCGAGCTTGGGCAGGAACTTGCGGCGCTGGTCGTCCGAGCCGTAGGCGTGGATCGGGTACATCACCAGCGAGGATTGCACGCTCATCATCGAGCGGTAGCCGGAATCCACCGCCTCGACGGCGCGAGCGACGAGGCCGTAGGCGACGTACGTGGCGCCGGCGCCGCCGTATTCCTCCGGCAGGGTCACGCCCAGCAGCCCGCGCGCGCCCATCTTGGCGAAGAGTTCGGGGTTGGGGGTCTCGTGGGCGTAGGCCTCGACGATGCCGGGCAGGAGTTCCTCCTGCGCGAAGGACCGGGCCGCCTCGTGGATGGCGCGTTCGTCCTCGGTGAGCTGGTCGTCCATCAGGAAGGGATCGTCCCAGGCGAAGCCGGCGGAAGCGGGGGCTGTCGGCGCGGCTGAGCCGGGCGGGCGCGTCGGAGCGTTCATCGGCGTTCCTCGAATTGTCTGTTCCGGCGATCCTATCAGGCCGCGCCGGAGAGGCCACCCGCGCGGCGCCGGAGTGGAACGGGGCGAATTCCTGGTAGACAGGCACCGCGCCGGAGGGCGTCGTGCCGGGCGGCGCAGGGATGGGAGAACACGTATGGGCGAGACGACGGCGCAGGACGGCGGCCCACAGCCTTCATCGCCGGCCCTGCCGCTGACCGGCATCCGCGTGCTCGATCTCTCGCGCGTGCTCGCCGGCCCCTGGTGCGCCATGTGCCTGGGCGATCTCGGGGCCGAAGTGATCAAGGTCGAGCACCCGGAGCGGGGCGACGACACCCGCGACTGGGGCCTGCGCACGGGCGCCACCAACACCTCGTATTTCGACAGCGCCAACCGCAACAAGCGCTCGATCACCCTCGACCTCGCCACCCCGGAGGGGCTGGCGATCGCGCGCGATCTCGCCCGGTCCAGCGACGTGGTGGTGCAGAATTTCAAGACCGGCGGCGCCGATCGCCTTGGCCTCGGCTACGCGGACCTCAGCGCCGAGAACCCGCGCCTGATCTACTGCTCGATCTCCGGCTACGCCTCGGACGGCCCCGAGGCGACGCGGCCGGGCTACGACATCGTGGTGCAGGGCGAGTCCGGCCTGATGGCGCTGAACGGCGAGGCCGACCGGCCCCCCCTGAAGTTCGGCCTCGCGGCGGTCGACCTCTTCACCGGGCAATACGCGACCCAGGGGGTGCTCGCCGCCCTGTTCGAGCGCGAGCGCACCGGGCTCGGGCGCCACGTCGAACTGGCCCTGTTCGATTGCGGCGTGGCGCTCACCGCCTATTGCGGCCTGGAGGCGATGGTGCGGGGGCACGATCCCGTCCGTGCCGGCAACGCCCATCCGTCGATCGCGCCCTATGGCGTGTTCGAGACCGGGGACGGCCCGATCGTCCTGGCGGTGGGCAACAACGGCCAGTACCGCCGCCTGTGCGAGCAGGTGCTGGAGCGTCCCGACCTCGCCTCCGATCCGCGCTTTTCCACCAACCTGGAGCGCTCGCGCAACCGGTCGCAGTTCCTGCCGGCGCTCGAGGCCGAACTCGCCCGCTGGACCCGGGCCGATCTCGTCGCCCGGCTGGACGCGGCGGGCATTCCCTGCGGCGAGGTGCTGGGTCTGCACGAGGCCCTGACCTCCGATCGGGCGCGGGCCGGTACCCTCGTGCTGCCCCAGGGCGGCGACGCCCATCCGCGCGCCCACGTCCTCGCCCCGCCCTATCGCCTCGACGGGGAGCGCCTGCCCGTCCGCCTGATGCCGCCGGCCCTCGGGGCGTCGAGCGCCGAGATCCGAGCGGAATCCGACGCGCGGCGCGCGGGAGAGATCCGGGCGGAGCCGGTGGACGGAAAACCGTAGCGCGACCCGAGGACGAATCCCTCGAACCCGCAGGCGTCTTCAAACCGGCAGCAGCGTGAACCCGAGGCTCCGGCCCGCGAAGCGCGCCGTGATCCGGCCCGGCTCCGCCAGGTCGAACGGCACCGAGAGCGTGCCGGTGGAGACGATGCTGCCGGCGGGAAGAGTCATGCCGCGCTCGCGCGCCACGGCCATCAGGTCGGTGAGCGCGGCGAGCGGGTCGGTCACGTCGTCGCCCGTGACGGCGCGGACCCGCTCGGTCCCGTCGACTTCGACCACGAGGCTGCGCGCCACCTCGGCGAGGTCGGCCGCCGGAATCGCCGGGCCGAGCACCAGGGCCTGGAAGGCGGAATTGTCGGCGGCGAAGCTCGGCCAGCCGACGGCGCGGCGATCGAAGAACCGGGACAGCACGAGTTCGAACGCCGCGCAGGTCTCGCCGACGATGTCGGCCGCCGGGACCACGGGAGCGTCCGGGGCGACATCGCGGGCGATCCGGTACGCGATCTCGAACTCGATCGTGACCGCGCCGGCATGCGGCATCCGGAGCGCGGCGCCGTCGGCGTGAAGGTGATCCTTCAGCACCCGGCCCGCGATGGAGCGGCCGACGCCGGAACTGCGCTTGCCCTTGTGACTGCCAATGGCGAGCTTCCAGCCGACGGATTCCGCGTCGAGGGCGGCCAGGAGCCGATCCTGGACGTCGTAGCCCTCCGCCATTGTGCGCGGGCGGACGGCCTCCGGCAATTCGGCGAAGGGCCGCCCGTCGCGATAGGCATCCCGCAGCAGCTCCGCGGCGGGCCGGGGATCGAAGGTATCGGAATCGAACGTATCGGACATGGCGGACCTTGCTGTCGGGCGGAGCGGAGCGCGACCGATCCCCTCCCGGATCCTCTACCGGATTCCTGCGCCCGAATGCGTCTGTTTCCTCAGCGCGCCCTGTCCGGAGAAGGCTCGGCCCGCAGGAAATCGAAGTCGCAGCCTTCGTCCGCCTGCAGCACCGTCTCGTAGAACAGGTGCAAGTAGCCGCGCCTAGCCCAATCCGGTCTGACGGGCGGTCCGAGCGCGATCCGGCGCCGCTCCAGCTCCGCATCGTCGACCAGCACGTCGATGCGCCGGCCCGCGGTGTCGAGCCTGATGAGGTCGCCGCTCCGGACGAGGCCGAGGGGGCCGCCAACGGCCGATTCCGGCGTGATGTGGAGGACGATGGTGCCGAAGGCGGTTCCGCTCATGCGCGCATCGGAGATCCGCACCATGTCCTTGATCCCGCGCGCCAGGATCTGTTTCGGAATCGGCAGGTAGCCCGCCTCGGGCATGCCGGGGGCGCCCTTCGGTCCGCCGTTCTGGAGGACGAGGACGTCGTCCGGTCCGACGTCGAGGTCGGGATCGTCGATCCGGGTGGTCATGTCGGCGATCGAGGTGAACACCACCGCCCGGCCGGTGTGCTGAAGCAGGGCGGGGCTTGCGGCGCTGTGCTTGATCAGGGCGCCGCGCGGGGCGAGATTGTCGCGCAGGACCGCCATGGCGCCGACCGGCTTGATCGGGTCTCCGGCGGAGCGGATCACGGTCTGGCCCGGCACGTCCTCGGCATGCGCCACCACGTCCCGCAAGGTGCCGCCCGCCACGGTGCGGGCGTCGCGATCGATCAGCGATCCCAGGTTCCGGAGCAGGGTCGGCAGGCCGCCCGCATGGTGGAAATGCTCCATGTAGTGCTGGCCCGAGGGCTTGAGGTCGACCAGCACGGGCACGGCCCGGCCGATTGCGTCGAAGGCGTCGAGATCGATGCCGTGCGGCGTCCGATTGGCGATGGCGGTCAGGTGGATCAGGCCGTTGGTCGACCCGCCGATCGCCTGCATCACCACCTGGGCGTTGCGGAAGGCGGCCGGTGTCAGGAGTTCGCTCGGCCGCGGGCCGCCCGAGACCGCCATCTCGGCGGCGCGGCGACCGCTCGCCTCGGCGATGCGGATGCGCTCGGCATGGGGCGCCGGCACGGTGGCGCTCATCGGCAGCGACAGGCCGAGCGCTTCCGTGACGCAGGCCATGGTGCTGGCCGTGCCCATCACCATGCAGGTGCCGACGGAGGGGGCGAGGCGGCTGTTGACCCGCTCGATCTCCTCGGCGTCGATCGCGCCGGCCCGATGAGCGCTCCAGAGCCGGCGGCAATCGGTGCAGGCGCCGAGCACCTCGCCCTTGTGGTGGCCCACCACCATCGGGCCGACCGGGATGACCACGGTGGGCAGGTCGACGCTCGCCGCCGCCATGATCTGCGCCGGCAGGGTCTTGTCGCAGCCGCCGATGACGAGGACCGCGTCCATCGGCTGGGCCCGCAGCATCTCATCGGTGTCCATGGCCATCAGGTTGCGCAGGACCATCGAAGTCGGGTGGGCGAAGCTCTCGTGGATCGAGATCGTCGGGAACACCATCGGCAGGCCGCCGGCCAGCATCACCCCGCGCTTGGCCGCCTCGATCAGGGCGGGGGCGTTGCCGTGGCAGGGGTTGTAGTCGCTCGCCGTGTTGGTGATGCCGACGATGGGCCGGTCGAGGGCATCGTCCGAGTAGCCCGCCGCCTTGATGAAGGCCTTGCGCAGGAACAGGGAGAAGCCCGCGTCGCCGTAGCTGGTGAGGCCCTTGCGCAGACCTTTGCTCATGATGCGCGTCCCGTTCCGGATGTCAGGGCGCCACGCGGGCGCGTGGGTCGACGCGGGCGATGCGCGACAGGAGGTAGTCGACCTCCGCCCTGCCCTGCGCCGACAGGCTCGCGGCCGGCTTGCGCTGGGCGTCCGAGGCGAAGATGCCCCGCTTCTGGAAGACGTACTTGCGCACCGCGAGGCCCAGGGGACCCTGCTGCTGTTCGTATCGCAGATACGGCAGGTGCGCGTCGAAGAGGTCGTGCGCCGCATCGCGCGCCCCGGCCTTCGACAGCCGCACGACGTCGACCAGCATCTCCGGGAAGGCGTAGCCGGTGTTGGCGCCGTCCGCGCCGCGCTCCATCTCGAAGTCGAGGAACAGGCCGCCATTGCCGGTGAGGATCGCGATGTGGCGCATCGAACCGTCCTGCTCGAAGGCGCGCAGCGCCGTGATCTTGTCGAGCCCCGGCCAATCCTCGTGCTTGAGCATGACGCAGGACGGATTCTCGGTGACGATCCGGCGGATGACCGCGGGGGTCATCACCACCGAGAAGGTCAGCGGGTAATCCTGGATCACGAAGGGCACGTCGGCGCCGATCGCCTCGGCGGCGTTGCGGTAATAGGCCACCACCTGATCGTCGGTGCGCAGGGTGTTGGGCGGCCCGATCATAACGCCGGCCGCACCCAGATCCATCACCCCGCGGGCGAGCGACCGCATGGCGGCGAAACCGGGTGCCGAGACGCCGACGAGGACGGGGATATCCAGGCGCCCGACGACCCGCTTGGCGATGGCGACCGCCTCGGCATGGTCGAGCTTCGGCGCTTCGCCGAGCTGGCCCAGGATGGTGACGCCATCGACGCCCGCGCCCGAGAAGACCCCGCACATCCGGTCGAGGGAGGCCTCGTCGACCCGGCCGTCGGGATGGAAGGGGGTCGGGGCGATGGGGATCACCCCCTTGATCGCGCTGGTCAGAGCCATGGTGTCCTCCTTGGGGGTCGGCGGGGCCGCGGAACGGGGAAGTGACGAGGAAGTGGCAGGGGATCGTCGGGGGATCGTTGGCGCTGTCGGGTTGACGAGGTCTGACCGCGGCCGGCCGCGGATCGGGCGGTCCGCGCGAGGCTTCAGGAGCCCTCCCCCGCCACCTCGATGCGGGCCTTGAGGATCTCGATGAGGGACCGGTCGCGGCGCTCGGCCAGGATCTCGAGCGAGCGGCCGGCGGCCTCGGCCTCGATCCCGTCCACGATCCGGTTCTTGACCGCCTCCGTCAGGCTCGGGGTGCCGAGGCTGGCCCAGCGCCGCTCCTGGCTCGGGCCGAGATGGTCGAGATAGTGGCGGATGCCGCCCGCCCCGCCGCCCAGGTGATAGGTCATGTGCGGGCCCATCGCGGCCCAGCGCAGGCCGGGACCGTTGCACAGGGCGGCATCGATGTCGGCGACGCTCGCCACGCCCTCGGCCACGAGGTTCACCGCCTCCCGGTACAGGGCCGAGGCGAGGCGGTTGGCGATGTGGCCCGGCATCTCGCGGTCGAGGATCACGGGCCGGCGCCCGAGGCGGGCATAGAAGGCCGCGGCCCGCGCCGCCACCGCGGGCGTGCCGGCGACGATCTCCACCAGCGGCACGAGGTGGGGCGGGTGGAACGGATGCGCCACCAGGATCCGCTCCGGCCGGACGCAATCGGCCACGAGGGCGCTGCGCAGCATCGCCGAGGTGCTCGACGCCACGAGGATCGAGGGCGGCAGCAGGCGATCGACCTCCGCCAGCAGGGTGCGCTTCACCGCCTCGTTCTCCGGCGCGTTCTCCTGCACGTAGTCCGTGCCGGCGAGGGCGTCCTCCGGGCGGCCGTAGAATTGCAGCGCGCCCTGCCCGCGCAAGCCCAGCTCGGCCAGCTGCGCGCGCGCCGCCTCGATCGCCCGGCCGGCGCTCGCCTCGAACCCGGGCGCGGGATCGCAGGCCGCCACATCGAGGCCGTGAGCCAGGAACAGGGCGGCCCAGCTGGCACCCAGGGTGCCGCAGCCCAGCACGGTGACCCGGCCGATTTCATCCGTTTCAAGGCCCGCCAAAACTCTCCCTCCCGGCGCTTTACATTCGAATCCAGAATACGCTTAACTCAAGACTGTACCGACCGTTTTCACGGCGGACAAAGCGGGCGCCACGACCCGCGACCGGAGGACACCGATGTTCAAGCGCCACGCGACGACGCGCGCAGCCCTGTTCGTTCTCGCGACCCTGGGGGCTCTCGGCAGCGCCCGGGCCGACGACGTGGTGCGCCTCGGCAACCTGAAGTTCGCCCATTACGGGGCGATCTCCTACATGAAGGAGATCGCCCCGAAATACGGCCTGAAGATCGACGAGAAGGTCTTCGCCAAGGGAGCCGACATCTACCCCGCCATGGCGGTGGACCAGATCGACATCTCGGCCTCGGGCGCCGATGGCGCGGTGGCGGCGCGCGGCAACGGCGTGAAGCTCTACGTGGTGGCGGGTTTCGCCAATGGCGGCGTCCGCATCCTGCGCCGGCCCGACCTCGACACGGTCAAGACCCTGAAGGACGTGAAGGGCCTCAAGGTCGCCACCGTGCGGGGCGGCACCCAGGACCTGATGCTGCTGGCCGAGCTCGACAAGCACGGAATGACCTGGTCCGAGCGGGCCGGCAAGGACGTGCAGCTGATCTACTTCAACAACTACGCCGACCTGAACCAGGCGCTCGCGCAGAAATACGTCGACGTGATCTGCCAGAGCGAGCCCCAATCGACCCAGGCCATCAGCGCGGGCTACGCCACCGAGGTGGTCAAGCCCTACGACACCCCCATCGGCGTGCCGGTGCGCCCGCTGGTGATGACCGAGAAGATGTACAACGAGCGGCCCGAGGTCGCCGCCAGGGTCCTCAAGCTGTTCGTGGCCGCCACCAAGGCCTTCATCGACGATCCGGCGCTCGCCGAGAAGTACGTCCGTGAAACGGTGTTCAAGGGCCAGCTCTCGAGCCAGGATTTTCGCGATGGCATGGCCAACGCGAAGTACACCTACGACGTGCCGGCCGGGCACATGCAGACCACGACCGACTACATGATGAAGTACGGCCTCGGGAAGATGGTGAACCCGCCGAAATCCGACGCCGAGTGGGTGAAGACCGACCTCCTCGACAAGGCCAAGGCCGAGCTCAAGACGAACTGAGCGGACCATGAACCGGTTTCGCGGCGCTCTCGTCCCCCTCGTCCTCCTCGTCCTGTGGGAGATCCTCAGCCGGGCCGGCGTGTTCTCCCCGATCGTCCTGCCGCCGCCGAGCGCGGTGGCGGTGAAGTGGTACCAGGGCCTCCTGCCCGGCCTGCCCTACGATCCGGCGACGGAGAGCTACGGGCAGTGGCTGGTCTCCGGCGAGATGCCGCACGACGCGGTGGCGAGCCTCGCGCGCGTCCTCATGGGCTTCTGCGTCGGCGCCGGGCTCGCGGTGCCGGTCGGGCTCATCCTCGGCACCAGCGACCGGCTCTATGGGCTGTTCAACCCGCTTCTCCAGATCCTGCGGCCGATTCCACCCATTGCCTACATCCCGCTGGCCATCGTGTGGTTCGGCCTCGGCAACCCGCCGGCCCTGTTCCTGATCGCGCTCGGGACCTTCTTCCCCGTGCTGGTCAACACCATCGCGGGCGTGCGGCAGGTGGATTCGATCTACATCCGCGCGGCCCGCAATCTCGGGGCGAAGCCCTGGACGATGTTCCGCCGGGTGATCCTGCCGGCGGCGAGCCCCTACGTGCTCGCAGGCATGCGTATCGGCATCGGCACCGCCTTCATCGTGGTCATCGTGGCCGAGATGATCGCGGTCTCGGACGGCCTCGGCTACCGCATCCTCGAGGCGCGCGAGTACATGTGGTCGGACAAGATCATCGGCGGCATGCTCACCATCGGCATCCTCGGGCTCATCATCGACGGGGCGATGTCGCGCCTCAACGACCACCTCCTGCGCTGGCATCGCGGCCTTGAACGCTGAACCGGGACGGCTGATCATGTCGGCGCAGATCGAGATCGCTCACGCCAGCAAGGTGTTCGGGACGGGCGCCGGCGCCGTGCCGGCGCTGGACGACATCACCGCGACGGTGCCGGAGGGGCAGTTCCTCTGCCTGCTCGGGCCGTCCGGCTGCGGCAAGTCCACCCTGCTCAACGCGGTGGCGGGCTTCATGCCCCTCAGCGCCGGGCAGATCCGCATGGGCGGGCGCCCGGTGACGGAGCCGGGCCCGGACCGGGGCATGGTCTTCCAGGAATACGCCCTGTTTCCCTGGATGAACGTGGAGGACAACGTCCGCTTCGGCCTCGACATCCAGGGCGTGCCGCGCGCCGACGCCACGGTGACGGTGGACCGCATCGTCGCCACCCTCGGCCTGTCGGATTTCCGCAAGCGCTACCCGAAGGACCTGTCCGGCGGCATGCGCCAGCGCGTGGCCATCGCCCGCATCCTGGCGCTGGACCCGCCCGTGATGCTGATGGACGAGCCGTTCGGGGCGCTGGACGCCCTGACCCGCCGCACCCTGCAGGACGAGCTGCTACGGATCTGGGCCGAGTTCCGCAAGACGGTGATCTTCGTCACCCACTCGATCGAGGAGGCGATCTATCTCGCCGACCGCATCCTGGTGATGACCTACCGGCCGGGCCGCATCAAGCGCGACCTCACGGTCGAGATCCCACGCCCGCGCGACACCGCCTCGGGCGAGTTCAACGCCCTCAAGCGCGAACTCGCCGGCCTGGTGATGGCCGAGCAGCAGCGCTTCACCAGCGCGGAGCTGCACGGGGCCGCGGTGGACTGAACCGCAACCCCCGCCGGTGGGACCCGGAACCGGGCTCGCCCGGTCGTCGCCCCGGCCTGATCAGGGCTGGATCCTGACGTTTCGATCCGCGTGTGATCCGCACCTCATCCGCGCGCCCGATGGGCCCGGCGCCTCGGCGCACCGCGACCTTTCGAATATCTGTCGGCCGACGCTCGGCGTCCCGTCCTTTCTTATGATAATCGTATTTCACTTGGAGATCTGATCAGATAAAAACCGCGAGGTAATCCTCTGCTAAGTGATTAAAATGCAGTCTAGTTTTTCTCGATCCCTGATGTGGTCGCCCACCATCGCCTTGTCATGGTTCTGGGGATTGGGGTTCTTCTATACTATTCATGTGACCCTGACCAATGGATGGCTTGGGTTCCTTGCGTTTGCACTGCCTAATGCGGGAGGGCTTTGCCTATTCGGGTGGATGCTCGGAGCGCCTCAGAGAAATCCCGCCAAGATCCTGGCCGATGTCGGGTCGCGATACGCGCTCCTGTTCCAATTGTGCCAACTGTTTGCCTTCGCCATCACAGTGTTCGGTTTCGCGTATTACGCGTGGATTCCGCTGTTCGGCACGCAGGCCGAACTCGGACTCTCCGTTCTGATCCTGGCCGCCTGCTCGATCGGACACGCGCTTCCGTTGCGGAGGCTCAAGACACTCCACGCGGCTTATCTGGTCATCGGGCTGATCGCCGCCGGCGTAGCCCTCGTGCGCTTCTGGCCGGCCTCGCAGGCCGCCAGCCTCCCGCTGTTCGCCCTCGACGATCGCTTCACCGGTCTCGTCGTCCCGACCCTCGTGGGTTTCCTGCTCGGACCGTGGATGGACGTGCAGCACTGGCAGCGGGCGGTGGAGATCCGGCGCGAAGGCGCGTCGATCCGGCTGGCCTATGGCGTCGGCGCGATCCTGTTCTTCGGTCTTCTGTCGATGAACGCCCTGCTGGCGGCGGCGGCGGGGTCGGCCGGCAGCATCGTGTCGGCCGACGGGATCACCGGATTGCAGCCGGCGGTCGCCCTCGCGATCGCTCGCGGCCACCTCGACGGAGTGGTCCTGCCCTTCGTGGTGTGGACCGTCATCGCGGCGGCCTCGACCTTCGACAGCTTCTACGGCGCGACGCGCTGGTTCATGACGGCGGTCACGGCGCGGAGTTCCTCCCCGCTGCTCGCCTTCATCCCGGCGGGCCTCATCGCCTCCCCGGTCTGGATCGTGTTCGCCGCGCTGGCGCTCGCCTTCGCGATGATCGCCGCCAACCTGTCGATGATGTACCTGATGCTCCCCTTCGCCACGCTCCTGGTCGGCGCTGCGGGCAGCCTCGTCGGCGAGACCCTTGGTGCCAGACGGCCCTACGATCCGGTGCTGAGCTACATGATCGGCCTGACCGCGGCGCTGATCTTCCTCGCGGGCTACGTCACGCCCGTTCCGGCCTTTCTGGCGATCGCGCCGCTGATCGGCCTGATCGGCGCGCTGCCGGCAATCCTGGATCTCTTCGGCTGGACCGCGCCCCAGCCCGTCGCCTCGGCGACCGACCCGAACGCCGTCCCGCAGGCGCCCGCCCCGATCGCCGCCCCCGTGGTGACGATGGCGCGCGAGGACGCGGTCATGTCGCACGGGTTCGACGGGCAATGGTTCGTGATGCGGATGATCCCGACCTACGACGACACCAATTCGGTCGGGAACGTCTATTTCGCCAACTACGTCCGCTGGGTCGGCAAGACGCGCGAGCTGTTCTTCAACATCTGCATGCCGCGGTTCGATCTGAAGACGACGAGCTTCTACGTCCTGACCAAGTCTTTCACCCACGATTTCCGGCGCGAGGCCGCGGAGTTCGAGCCCATCGTCGTCCGGTTGCGGATCGCCAACCACAATCGCAAGTTCGTTACTCTCGCCCACGAGATCCACAGCGAGCGGCACGGCCTTCTCGGCCGGGGCGAGCAGTCGCTGATGTTCGTGGACACGCAGCTGTTCCGGCCCCTGGATATCCCCCGCTCGATCGTCGAGGGCTTCCTGCCCTACTGGCCGAAATCCTCGCCTCATACGGTCCAGCCGCCGCAGGCCGCGGAGAGTGCGGCGATCGGGGGACGCTGAGCCGGGATCAGGCCGCGTGAGGCTGCCTCGGGCGGATCACCCGCAGCGCCGCCAGCGCCGCGGCCTCCTTCAGGGGCAGGGGCTTGCTGAACAGGTAGCCCTGGAGTTCGTGGCAGCCCTGCTGGGCCAGGCACAGGCGCTGCGCCTCGGTCTCCACGCCCTCGGCGGTGATCGTCATGTCGAGGCTCATCGCCAGGTCGACGATGGCCCGCACGATCGCGGCGCCGCTCTTCTCGTGCGGCAGGTCGCGCACGAAGCTCTGGTCGATCTTGATCTTGTCGAAGGCGATGCGGCGCAGGTAGCTCAGGCTCGAATAGCCCGTCCCGAAATCATCCAGCGAGAGCCGGACGTTCATCTCGCGCAGCTTGATCAAGGTGGTGTGGACGGCCGGCGTCGCCTCGAGGAACACCGATTCCGTCACCTCGAGTTCGAGGCAGCCGGCCGGAAGGCCGCTGTCCCGCAGGGCCGAGCGCACGATCAGGGTCAGGTCGGAGTGGCGGAACTGGATCGGCGACAGGTTGACGGCGATGTGGAGGCCCCGCGGCCAGTTCGCGGCGATCCGGCAGGCCTCCCGGATGATCCATTCCCCGATCGGGATGATCATGCCGGTCTCCTCCGCCAGGGGGATGAACTCGGCCGGGGAGACGAAGCCGCGGATCTGGTGCTTCCAGCGCAGCAGCGCCTCGAAGCCGTGGATCCGGCCGTCCGCCGCACTGACGATGGGCTGGAAGTAGAGGACGAACTCGTCGCGATCGAGCGCGCCGCGCAGATCCGCCGTCAGGGCGCGCCGGGCCTCGATGCGCTCGTCCATCTCGGCTTCGTAGAAGCGGTAGCCGTTGCGGCCCTCGTTCTTCATCCGGTAGAGTGCCAGGTCGGCGCGGTGCATGATCTCGCGGCGCCCATCCTTCGGGGCGACTGCGATGCCGATGCTGATGCCCACGCTGACGCAGATGCCCTCGATGTGGAACGGCAGGGCGATGGCCTCGACGATCCCGCTCGCCAGGGCCTCGAGGGCGTAGTCGTCGCGCAGGTGCGACCCCGTCGCCAGGATCGCGAACTCGTCTCCGGCCAGGCGCGCGAGGAGCACGTCGGGCGCGGCCCGGCGCAGCCGCTCGGCCATGGCGCGCAGCAGCGCGTCTCCGGTGGCGTGGCCGAAGGTATCGTTCACGCTCTTGAACTCGTCGAGATCGAGGGCCAGCACGGCGAACCGGTCGGCCTCCCCGAGGTCCGCGAGAAGGCTGTCGAGCTGCTGCTGGAACAGGACGCGGTTGGGGAGGTCGGTGAGGGAATCGTGCAGAGCCAGGTACGACAGCCGCTCCTCGGAGCGCCGCTTCTCGGTGACGTCTGAGCCGACGCCGCGGAAGCCCGCGAACTCGCCCTTCCGGCTGAAGGTCGGCTTGCCGCTCAAGGACCAGGTGCGCGCCTCGCCGGCGATGTCGATGGGGAGCAGGATGTTCCGGAACGCGCGGCGCTCCTCGATATGCTTCCACAGGCTCGCGCTCGGATGCCCGAACGGCGCGGCAAGCGAGGGCAGGAGCAGCCGTTCGAGCGGAAGGCCCTGGAGCTGGCGCTCGGAGGAGCCCGCGACCTCGATCAGGCGCGGGGACACGTATTGCAGGCGCAGGTCGGAATTGGTCTCCCAGAGCCAGTCGCTGGCGCTTTCCTCGAACTCGTTGAGCAGCAGGTGGGTGAATTCCTGCTGCCGTTCGAGATCGGCCTGCGCGATCACCCGCATCGTCACGAGACGGCTCAGGTGGATGATCGTCAGGCAGATGAACGCGGCATAGAAGGTGAGGAGAAGGCCGACATAGATGTAGAACTGCTCGCCCGTCATCACGAGGGCGACGAACGAACCGACGATGATCGGGCCGGAATACGCGATAGCGGCGCGGGGCAGGACCGCCGCGCTCATGCCGGTGGCGATGAGGCCGGCGCAGCTCGCCGCGATCAGCAGGCGGCCATCCGCGTCGGCCTTGCCGAACAGCATGACGGGGATCGAAGCCAGGAGGCACCCGTAGAGAAACGCCGCGAGCGTCACCCGGCGGACGAAGCGCAGATTCACCTCGGTCGGCTTGGCGCGCGAGCGCCAACGCCAGCACTGCTCCAGCGCACCGACGGCCAGCGGGAGGATGCAGGCTTCGAGCAGGGCCAGATAGGTACGCTCAGGCGAGTTCCAGTAAAGGTACACGATGACCTGCACGACGCTGAGGCTGACCAGCACCGTGAAGGGCACGAGGCGGAGGGCCACATCGATCTGCTCGAGACGAACGCGATCGCGCAGACTGGAATCCAGGGGTCCGCCCCGCCGATCCGTGTCGACCAGGAATGAAATCAACATCTCGAACGACACCGACGTCCCTTGCTGAGCGTCTGTAGACCTGGAACTAAAGGTGGAAACTCTTAATATGACCTGTAGCCGGGATTCTTCGACGATGGGCGAAACAGAAGGTTAACATAAAAATAATATCCTTCGGTGAACCATGCTATGATCCTCAAGTGTATTTTGAATATCGGAAATCGACGCAAATGGCGTGATCTTCCCGCATGATCGTTGGCTCCGGGCGGGCCGGACCATCCGGCCGTCGGGATACGGATCGCCCGACCCGTCATGTCTCCGATCCTCCTCGGTCGCCTCTCCGTGATCCCGCGCTCCGGAACGGGTCTAGATGCGCCCCGACGATCCCCGCACGACGAGGCGGCCGCTCAGGGTGACCTTGCGCACCGCTTCCGCCGGCGCCTTCAGCCGGTCGAACAGCAGCGCCATCGCCTGGGCGCCGATCTGCGCGACGGGCTGCTCGATCACCGTGAGTCCGGGCTCCACAAGGTCGGTCCAGGGGTCGTTGTCGAAGCCGGCGAGGCCGAGCCGGTCCGGCACCGCCAGGGCGAGCGCGCGCGCGGCCCGCACTGCTCCCATCAGCATCAGGCCGTTCGACAGGATCAGCGCATCGGGACGGTCCGGCTCGGTCAGCCAGCGGGTCAGCGTGGCTTCGGCCGCCTCCGCCGTGGGCGGCGCGACGCGCGCCAGGGGCTCGGCGCCGAGGCGCCGGATCGCCACCTCGTAGCCGGCCTGCCGCTCCTGCGCCGTGGAGCTCGTCGAGCCGAACAGGCCGCCGATCCGGCGATAGCCCCGGGCTCGAAGATGATCGACCAGGGTGCCGGTCGCGGCCGCGTTGTCGAGCACCACGCTGTCATAGGTGCCCGCGGGGCCGGTCCGGTCGATGAACACCACCGGCACGTCCAGGCTGTCGGCCTTGAGCGACTCGGCGGTGACGCGGGTGGGCGCGAAGATCACGCCGGTGACCCGCTCCTCCTCCATCAGGCGCAGGTACAGACGCTCGCGCTCGGGGTCCTCGTCGGTGTTGCACAGGATCACCCGCATGCCGGCGGCGTAGGCGGCATCCTCGACCGCACGGCTCACGGCCGTGAAGAAGGGATTGCGGATGTCGGCGACGATCAACCCGATGGTCTGCGTTGATTGTGAGCGCAGGCGCCGGGCCGAGAGGTTCGGGCGGTATCCGGTGGCTCGAACCGCGGCTTCGACTTGCTGGCGCAGGACGTCGCTGACCGGTCCCCGCCCCAGAGCCCGGGAGACCGTCGCCGTCGAGACACCGGCCGCGCGCGCCACGTCGCGAATACTGGCACTCATCGGGAAGAGAACGTTTTCAGCGTCATAGCGCCGTTCTGGCACCGGGATCCGTGATCGACAAGGGTCCGGGTTGCATTATTGCGCCGAATTCCGTTGACAGGATTTGTGAAAACGTTTTCATACAGCCAACAACTGCACCGGCAACGATGTTCACGGGAGGAGCACGCCATGCTCGCGCCGACGCCGACCCTTTCTCCGCGCCTGCTGATTCAGCTGGGTGCCGCGCCGGCCACCAAGGAAGCGGCGATCCGGGCTGCGGCCCAGCTCCTCATCGCATCCGGCTGCATCGAGGCGCCCTACGAAGCCAGCATGCTGCGGCGCGAGGGCGTGGCGAACACCTATCTGGGCCACGGCGTGGTCATCCCGCACGGCATGGTCGACGACCGTCACCACGTCCGCGACAGCGGGCTGGCGGTCCTGCAGGTTCCGGGCGGCATCGCGTGGCACGACGGCCAGGTCGCCCACCTCGTGGTCGCCATCGCGGCCCAGTCGGACACCCACATCACCATCCTGCGTCGCCTGACCCGGCTGATCCAGGACGAGGCGCGCCTCGCCGCCCTGCGCACCACCACCCGCAAGGAGGAGATCGTCGCGGCCCTCACCGAAGATGCGCCTGCGCCCGGTGCGGCCGGCCCGGCGGGCGACCTCAGGCAGCGCTTCGACTGGACCGTCGATTATCCCACCGGGCTCCATGCCCGCCCGGCCGCCCATTGGGTCGAGACGGCCCGCGCCTGCCCCGCCCGGATCCAGGTGCGCCACGGCGCCGAAGTCGCCGACGCCAAGAACCTGATCGCCCTGCTCCAGCTCGGCCTGCGCTGCGGCGACGCGGTGACGATCTCGTCGGAGGGGGACGACGAGGCCGGTGCCCTCGCCCGGATCTGCGCGGCGGTGACGGGCCTGAGCGCCGGGGAAAAGGCCGCCGCGCGGGCCGCTGCGGAAGCCGCCGCTCGTGCGGCCGGCCCGGTGGCCGGCTGGAATCCCGCCGACGCGCCGCGCGTGCTGGCGGGCATCGGCGCGAGCCCCGGTCTCACCATCGCGCCCATCCATGTGCTGAGCCAGGCGGAGGCCACCGTCCCGGACGTGCCCGAGCCCCTGACCTCCGGCGGCGACCGCCTGCACGCGGCCCTCGCCGCCACCGAGGGTCAGCTCCGGGCCCTGGCCGACGACACCGAGCGCCGCCTCGGCAAGGCGGATGCCGGCATTTTCCGGGCGCAAGGCGAGCTCATCGCCGACACGGACCTGATCACCCTGGCCTGCCAGCTGATGGTGGAGGGCCACGGGGTCGCATTCGCCTGGAACCAGGCGGTGGAGCGGATGGCCGGCCGGCTCTCGGCCCTGGGCAATCCCGTGCTCGCCGCCCGCGCGGCGGACCTGCGCGACGTCGGCCGGCGGGTCCTGGCGCAGATCGATCCGTCGCTCAGGAGCCGCCACGACCTGCCGGACGCGCCCTGCATCCTCATCGCTCCCGATCTCGCCCCGTCCGACACCGCCGGGCTCGACCCGTCCCGGGTCATCGGCCTCGCCACCGCCCAGGGCGGCCCGACCTCGCACACCGCGATCCTGGCCCGCACCCTGGGGATTCCCGCCATGGTGGCGGGCGGCCCCACCCTGCTCGCCCTGAAGAACCACACGCCCGCGATCCTCGACGGCGGCACCGGCCGGCTCTACCTCGACCCGAGCGCGGCCGACCTCGCCTCGGCCCGGGCCTGGGGTGCGCGCCAGCGCGCCAGGGCCGAGGCGGAGGCCCGCGAGCGGTCCCTGCCCGCGCGCACCCGCGACGGGCACACGGTCGCCATCGGGGCCAACGTCAACAATCCCGAACAGGTGCCCCTCGCCCTCGACCAGGGCGCCGAGGGCGTGGGCCTGATGCGCACCGAGTTCCTGTTTTTGGAGCGCGGCGACACGCCGACCGAGGACGACCAGTACGCCACCTATCGGGCGATGCTGGACGCCCTCGCCGGCCGGCCGCTGATCGTGCGCACCCTCGACATCGGCGGCGACAAGCAGGTGGCTCACCTGCACCTGCCGCGGGAGGAGAACCCGTTTCTCGGCGTGCGCGGCGCCCGGCTGCTCCTGCGCCGGCCCGACCTGATGGAGCCGCAGCTGCGCGCCCTGTACCGGGCGGCACGAGACGGCATTCCGGCCGGTGCGCCCACCGGCAGGGAGGCCCCGCTCTCCATCATGTTCCCGATGATCACCTCGGTGCCGGAGGTGCTCGCGCTCCGCGCCCACTGTGCGCGCATCCAGGCCGAACTCGAGGCGCCGGCCTTGCCGCTCGGGATCATGATCGAGGTGCCGGCCGCCGCGATCCAGGCCGACGCCCTGGCCCGGCACTGCGACTTCTTCTCGATCGGCACCAACGACCTGACGCAGTACGCCCTGGCCATCGACCGCCAGAACACCGAGCTCGCGCCGGAGGCCGATTCCCTGCATCCGGCGGTGCTGCGCCTGATCCACATGACCTGCGCGGGCGCGGCCCGGCACGGGCGCTGGGTCGGCGTCTGCGGGGGCATCGCCGGCGATCCGTTCGGCGCCGGCCTGCTCGCCGGCCTCGGCGTCCACGAGCTGTCGATGACCCCGCGCGACGTGGCCGCCGTGAAGGCCCGGCTGCGGGTGAGCGAGATCGGCGCCCTGCGGGCGCTGGCCGCCCGGGCCTGCGCCCAGGAGGACGCGGCCGCGGTCCGAGCCCTGGCTGCGCCCGACGAGGGAGAGCCCGCATGAGCCGCGTCGTCACCCTCACCCTCAACCCGGCCCTCGACAGGTCCGTGACCCTCGACGCCCTGCGGCCCGGGCACGTCCATCGGGCGCGCGGCACGCGCTCGGATGCGGCCGGAAAGGGCGTCAACGTCGCCGCCTGCCTCGCCGATTGGGGCGTGCCGGTGGCCGCCGCCGGCATCCTCGGCCAGGACAACGCCGCGCCGTTCCAGGCCCTGCTGGCGGCCAAGGGCATCGAGGATCGCTTCGTGCGCATCCCGGGCGAGACCCGGACCAACCTGAAGCTGTTCGACGCGGAGACCGGCGACACCACGGACCTCAACCTGCCGGGGCTCGCCGTCGATTCCGCCACCCTCGACCTCGTCCGGGCGCTGCTGCGCCGGGATGTGACATCCGACGCCCTGGTGGTGCTGGCCGGCAGCCTGCCGGGCGGCGTCGTGCCCGGGATCTACGCGGAGATCGCCGCCGAGCTGCGGCCGCGCGGCGCCCGCCTCGTCCTCGACGCGTCCGGCCCCGCCCTGGCGGCGGCCCTGGCGGCCCCGGCCGAAGCCCTGCCTTTCGCGGTCAAGCCCAACCGGCACGAACTCGAGGATTGGGTCGGGCGGCCGCTACCGACCCTGGCCGATGTGGTCGGGGCGGCCCGCGATCTGGTGGCGCGCGGCATCCCCCTGGTGGTGGTCTCGTTGGGGGCCGAGGGCGCGCTGTTCGCGGCGGCCGACGGCATGGTCCACGCCCATCCCCCGCCGACCCGGGTGACCAGCACGGTGGGGGCGGGCGACGCCCTCGTGGCCGGCCTCGTCGCCGGCCTCCATGCGGGCCTCGACCGGGTCGCGACCGCGCGCCTCGCCATGGCCTTCGCGGCCGGCAAGCTCGGCCTGGCCGGCGCCAACCTGCCCGCCCGCGAGACCGTCCTGGCGATCGCCAGGACGGTGCGGGTCGAATCGCTCGACGTCCCGGTCTGAAACCTCGGACTCCGGACCATGACACCGACGCACCCGCACAGCGGCGCGCGACGCAACGGGAGGAAGCCATGACGCAGGTGCTCGCAGTGGTGGGAGGTGGGGATCTCGGCCTGCACGCGGTGCTGGCCGGAGAGGCCCTGCGCAAGGCGGCCGGCCGGCGCAACCAGCCCCTCGACCTCGAGTTGCGCGGCAAGGGCGTCTCCGGCAACGCCCTGAGCGCCGACGCGATCGCGGGCGCCGACGCCGTCCTGCTGGTGGGCGACGGCGACCTCGACGAAGGCCGCTTCGGCGCCATGCGCCGCGCCCGGATTCGCATCGAGGACGTGCTCACCGACGCCCATGCGGTGCTCGACCGCTTCCTCGCCGGGTCGGGCGAGGCGGGTCCGCCGAAGGACGTGGCGCCGAAGGACGTGGCGCCGAAGGACGTGGCGCCGAAGGACGTGGCGCCGAAGGACGTGGCGCCGAAGGACGTGGCGCCGAAGGACGTGGCGCCGAAGGACGTGGCGCCGAAGGACGTGGCGCCGAAGGGGCGCCGGCGGATCGTCGCCATCACCTCCTGCCCCACCGGCATCGCCCATACCTTCATGGCCGCAGAGGGCATCCAGGCGGCGGCTCAGGCGCTCGGCCACGACGTTCGGATCGAGACGCAAGGGTCGGTCGGCGCCCGCGACACCCTCACGGCTGCCGAGATCGCTGCGGCCGACATCGTTCTGATCGCCGCCGATACCGGCGTCGACCGGAGTCGGTTCGCCGGCAAGAGGCTCTACGCCACCAACACCAAGGCGGCGATCCGCGACGGCAAGGGACTGCTCGCGACGGCGCTCGCCGAGGCGCAGCGCCAGCCCGATGCCGGAACCGCTACCGAGGCCGGCGGGTCGGCCCGGCCGGAACCGGAGGAGAAGAAGGCCGGGGCCTACAAGCACCTGATGACCGGTGTCTCGTTCATGCTGCCCTTCGTGGTGGCGGGCGGCCTGCTGATCGCCCTGGCCTTCGCCTTCGGCGGCATCGACGCGATGAAACCCGACCACGCCGGCAGCCTCGGCTTCGCCCTGGGCGATATCGGCGCCAAGGCGGCCTTCGCGCTGATCGTGCCGGTGCTGGCCGGCTACATCGCGTTCTCCATCGCGGACCGGCCCGGCATCGCGCCGGGCATGATCGGCGGCATGCTCGCCGCCAACCTGCAGGCCGGCTTCCTCGGCGGCATCGCGGCGGGCTTCATCGCCGGGACCACCACCGCCTTCCTCAACCGGCACATCCGCCTGCACAGGAACCTGGAGGGCCTGAAGCCCGTCCTGATCCTGCCGCTGCTGGCCACCACCGTCACCGGCCTGCTGATGATCTACGTCGTCGGCGTACCGGTGGCGGCGATCCTGGCGGCCCTCACCGACTGGCTGAGAAGCATGCAGGGGGCGAGCGCCCTGGTGCTCGGCCTGGTGCTCGGCGGGATGATGGCGGTGGATATGGGCGGCCCGGTCAACAAGGCCGCCTATGCCTCGGCCGCCGCCCTGATCGCATCGGGCATCACCGCGCCCATGGCCGCCGTGATGATCGGCGGCATGACGCCCCCGCTCGGAATCGCGCTCGCCACCCGGCTGTTCCCCGGCCGCTTCACCAAGGCCGAGCGCGAAGCCGGCGGCGCGGCGGCTGTGCTCGGAGCGGCCTTCATCACCGAGGGCGCGATCCCATTCGCCGCGGCGGACCCCCTTCGGGTGATTCCCTCCATGGTGGTGGGATCGGCGCTCGCCGGTGCCATCGCGATGAGCCTCGGGGTCGAGCTGAAGGTGCCGCATGGCGGCCTCTTCGTCCTGCCGATTCCCAACGCGGTGACCAACGTCCCCGGCGCGCTGATCGCCCTGGTGGTCGGAACCCTCGTCACCGGTCTGCTCGTCGGCCTGCTCAAGAAGCGCGCCGCCTGAGGCCGCCAGCGGCCCCGCACGGGGACCGGCGGCCAGCACCCTACCCGGCATCAAGACCGGCCACGCAAACACCACGCGATCGAAGGGGACACCGGATGAGCAAGGGATTGAGGGCTGCTGTCGTAAGCCTGGGCTTGATGACGCTGGGATCGGAGGCGCGGGCGCAGGCGGTGGAAGCGGTCGGGATCGGCGTGGCGGAGACGGTCCGGCGGCAGGTCCTGCGCCGTCCGCGGCGCCTGCCGCCCCGTCCGGGCGGCCAGGGCATCGCGGGGGCCCAGAGCGCGGCCGGTGCGGCGGACGCCCTGGGCCAGAGCGCGACGCCCCCCACCCTGCCCACGGGCGTGTTCGACCTCGGCCACGGCCTGACGCTCAGCGCCAACTACACCGGTCAGGCCGCCGCCAACCCGATCGGCGGCATCCGCCAGGGCGGCGCCTATGCCGGGCAGCTGTTCTTCGGCATCGACGCCGACCTGAACCGCCTCGCCGGCATCCGTGGCGGCGCCTTCCACATCGCCGTCACCAACCGCCACGGCGACAATCTCGCCGGCGACTTCATCGGCAACAACACCTCGGTGCAGGAGATCTACGGTGGCGGCCAGACCACTCGGCTCACCCTGCTCAGCTACGAGCAGAAGCTCTTCGACGATCGGCTCGTGATCGAGTTCGGCCGCCTGGTGGCCAACATCGCCTTCCTGAACTCACCGATCTACTGCAACTTCCAGTCGAATTCCGCCTGCGGTAACCCGACCTTCGTGTTCAAGACCTCGAACTTCACCTTCTGGCCGGTCTCCAGCTGGGGCGCCCACGCCAAGGCCTGGCTCACCGACCGGGTCTTCGTCCATGCCGGCGTCTACGAGGTCAATCCCCGCCATCAGCAGCCCGGCGACAATGGTCTCGACCTCTCGACCCGCGGCGCCACCGGGGCGATCCTGCCGGTCGAGCTCGGCTATTCCACCACCTTCGCCAACGACCCCCTGCCGCGCAACTACGGCATCGGCGGCTGGTACGACGCCTCCGACTATGCCGACCCGGTGCGCGACATCACCGGCCAGCGCGCGGTCCTGACGGGGCTCGCCCCGGCCAGCCGCTTCGGGCGCTCGGGCGTCTATGCCCGCTTCGACCAGATGGTCTGGCGTCCCGATCCCAGCGCCATCCAGGGCCTGACCCTGTTCGGCGTCGCCATGGCGGGCACCTCCGGGCGCCTCGTCGAGGATTACTTCCTGGAGATCGGCGCTCTCCAGACCGGCACCTTCGCGGGCCGCCCCTTCGACACCCTGGGCTTCGTCATCAACACCCAGCGCTTCTCGCCCCTGGCCCTCTCGAACATCACGGCCGCGCAGAACGCCCTCGGCCTCGACCGGTCGATTCCCCGACAGCAGATCATGATGGAGCTCAACTACGGCATCCAGGTCACCCCGGCGATCCGCCTGACCCCGAACCTTCAGTACATCATCAACCCGGACCAGACTCGCTTCCCGGCCTACACCCGGAACATCCCCGACGCCCTCGTGGTCGGCGCCAAGCTGTCGGTCGATCTCTTCACCCTCGCGGGGCTGGCGCCGGGACCGGTGTCGAACTGAGGGCGCCTGCCTCCGGCCTCGCCGCGAGGATCGATCGGCTGCCGGTTTCACCCACACCCGGTCCGGGTGCGATAATGAGACCGGCGATGTCCGAGGCCGCGCGGCAGCTTCGAACGCGCGTTGTGGCCGCGGATCGCCGCGACAGGCTCACTCCGCAGACCCTTCCCACGCTCAGGCTCGACGTTTCGGTTCGAACGAAAAAGCGTTGTTCTCGTCGGCGAGCACCTGCCGTCACCGCTGGAACGAGGTCGTGTGGTCTGGGCTGGGCTCGCCTGCAATGATCAGCGCAGCGAGCGTGAGTCGGACAATCCTACATCGTCCGCCACGACGCGATGGGCATCCTCGCCGTCCGGGACCCCTACCAGCCAGCTGGCGGCGGCGTACGGCCGGAGGCCGGCAGCGCGTCGGTCAGGAAGCGCGCGCGATCCGAGCCCCCCGAGGCCGTCGGCCGGGGAACCACGGATACGGTCTGCGCGGCCGGAGCCGGAGCGGGCTGCGCGAGGTAGGACTGGCCTGCCGGGGCCGGTGGCAGCGTCACCAGAGTGCGACTGCTGTTGACTGCAACCGAGGGCGGGCCCGGAACTGGGGTCGGCGCAGCGATGGCAGGGGCGACCGGGGCCAGGGTGGCCACGGGCTCGGCGGCCAAGGGCTCGGCGGCCGGTCTCGGCCGTACGATCCGGGGACGCGTGGCACGGGCCACAGCTTCGGTGGACACCCCAAGGCGGATGCGCGTGAGGTCGGCCAGGAGCGTCTCGGCGGCCATCGGCCTGCGGCCGCAATGCTGCACGCGGAGCGAGACCGCGACCGGCCCGCGCAGGGCGGCACGGCCGAGTTCTACCCGCTGAAGGTCGTCGATCCACTGCCAAGCATAGGCGCAGCGTTGGCTCACGGCGACCCCGATGGGTCCGTAGGCGTTGCGCATGGGCTGGCGGACGATGCGGTAGGAGGACCCGTCTTCCAGACTTCCGAGTTCGGCCGCGATTCCGGCGCGGCTTGGCTTGGCCATGGCCGGATCGTCCCACACCCGGCCCGACGCGATGGTGAGATCCACCCGGCCGCGGGATTGTCCGTACACGATGCGCTGCCGCAGGCTCGCGCTCGAGCGCGTCTCCTCGACGGACTCGATGGCGCCGCTGTTCGGAACGAAGACCAGGGGCTGGTTGCCGGCGGACCCCGTGGAGGCGAAGGCCGTCTCGAATCGGGGGGCGGTACGGCTCGTCTTCGCGGTCTGGCAAGCCCCGAGCAGGCTCAGGCCGAGGGCGAGGCCGGTCATCCGGAGCAGCGTGTTCCGGAAGGGCACCTGCGGCCGGCCGGAGGAGAACTTCGGTCCGTTCATCGATCCAGTCCTGGATTTCGCTGGCCGCTCCGTTCGGTGCTGGCGGTATCGAACGGACCGAAGCGGTCGCCGTCCCGGGGCTGCACCGACCGGGGCGAGCCGGTCTGCGCAAGAATGCCACCCTCAGCTTGCGCGAGGGTGCCCACAGGCGGGGCCGGCGGTCCTGCCTGAAGGCTCGCCCGAGCGAGGCCGTTCCATCCCGGCAGCAGGGTGAAGCCGTAGCGCTCGTAGGGCATGGCCCCGACGCCCACGACGCGGCGGGCGATCAGGGGCTGCGGCCCGCGCACCTCACGCAAGTATTCCGAGTCCCGCGCACGCGGCGTGAGAGAGGCGCCCTCGCCGAAGCGCAGGGGGTTCTCAGCCGCGACCGTAATCGGAAATTCCCCACGCTGGACGGCCAGGGGTCGGACCGGCGCGGTGGCGACGGCCGGCTTCGGCACCATCACGCGCGACGGGGCGGGGGGCGCCGCCTGCTGCGGAACGGCCGGGGCCGGGCCGCACGGGCCGGTGTCGCGCGCCTGCGGATCGGGCTCGGCGAAGACGAGTCCGACCACCTTCGGGAACAGGCCGTCGTACCGGTTCACGGTTTCCAGGTAGTCCCGCGTGCGCTTGAGGCGCGACAGGCTGAGGGCGTAGCCGAGCACGGCGGATTCGCGCGGCCGCCAGCTGACGGCCCTCTGGAACCAGTCCGCGGCGGCGTCGAACTGGCAGGCATTGTAGGCGTACCAGCCGAGCGCCTGCGCGCCTTCGGGAGCGCTCGTGGCAAGGACGACCTTGGCAAACCGGTCGAGGCGCTCGGTCTCGACCGGCGAGGCGGGGCCTTCGCCCAGGCGCCGCTCCATCATGTCGACGTAGAGGGAAAGGTTCGTCACCGAGGCGGTGCGCCAGGCGAAGGCGACCTCCTCCGCCTCGCGATCCTGTCCCATCTCGCGCAGCGACAGGGCAAGGCCCGTCGCCACCGCGGCATCGCCGCCGCGGGCCAGGGCCGTCTTGAACCAGTCGAGGGCCTCGCGGAACTGGCGTCGGTGGTAAGCGTACCAGCCGAGCAGCGCGATCTGCGCGGGCTCGCCCACGCGGCGGGCTTGTTCGCCGAGGGCGGCCAGATCGGCCGGCTCGATGCGTCCGGCCGGCTGCCCGTGCAGGACCGCCGCGATGCGGGCCCGGGTCACGTCCTGATGGATGGACCGGAACTCGTCCGTGCCCTCGGTGCCGGGGCTCCGCATGGCCAGGAGCGGCTCGACGGCGGCCATCGGCATCGCCGCCATGGCCTTCTGCACCGTGGCGAGGCGCAGGCCGGGATCGGCCTGCTCCTTCAACAGGGTACCGTACAGGGCGGAGGCCGAAGCGATGTCGCCGGTCCGCGCATAGGCTTCGGCCAGCGTCCAGGCGATGTCGATGTCGAGGTTCTGGATGCCCTCCTGGGTGGCCTTCACCCGGGCGATGAGGTCGTCCCAGGATCCGTCCCGGGCGGCCGCCCGCGCGGCGCTGCGCAGGGTGCCGCGGTTGAGCTTGCGCGCGAGATCCTCCGACGGTTGCCAGCCGGGATCCACCGATTGGCGGACGCTGATCGCCGTGCGCAGCTCATCGAAGCGGCCGGCCGTGAAGAGGTCCCACATCGGGGCCTCCTCGGGCGGGCTCGGCTTCAGGGTGTCGAGATCGGCCGGGACGGTCCAGTTCGGATGGCGCCGCCGCAGCCGCGCGATCTCGGCCTGGACGCGCTCGCCCTGGCGCTGGGCGGCGTAGTAGCGAAGGGCGCTCTCGTCGATGATCTCGGCGCCGCCCGCGTTCTGCGGCGTGTCGAGGATGACCGGCGCGCGCCGTTCGTTGAGTTGAAGCACCCCCGTGCGGACGGGGGCCTGCTGCGCCAAACCGGGGCCGACCCAGGCGAGACCGCCCGCGAGGGCGAGGAGGAGCGGCGCCGTGCCGGGTCGCAGGTTCAGCGGCCGAGGCATGAGCGGTACCTCATGTTGGTGGCCGTCAGGGCCAGAAGGTGGAGCGTGGCGGGATAGTAGTTCTCGTTCGGGGCCGGGTCCGCCAGCCCGCCAGGCAGCGGCGTGCCGGAGACGGCGCAGGCGGCCAAGGCCGGGATCGCCGCGTAGCCGGGCTCCGCCATGCGTCCCGCGACGGTGTCGCTCGCGGTGTCGATGATCGGCAGCCCGGCGGGATCCGGCTCGGCCCAGAGCTTCAACAGGGGCTCGTAGTAGTTCCGCTCCGTGATGCCCGCCATGGCAAGGTAGAGGGGGAGCCGCACCGCGTTGTAGGAGAAGTGCGGCGGGAAGCCGGCGGCCGGTTGAGGCTGGCCCCCGCGCATCGAGATCCATTCGGTCGGCAGCTGGGCCGCACCAAAGCGGGCGCGCAGGGTGAGTTCCTGGCCCACGGCGCTGAGGCGGCTCCACTCGAACTCCGGCGCTACGCCGGCGAGCCGTGGGAAGGCCGGGAAGACCCAGTAGGACAGGTTGATCACCGGACCGTCGTTCCGGTCCTCGGCCGAGAAGCCGCTCATGGCGGGCAGCAGCAGGGGCAAGCCCTCGTTACGGAACAGGACCGTTCGCCGGGCGATGTCCACGGCGATGCGCCGGCTGGCGAGGCGATAGCCCTCGTCCGACCAGCCTTCGGCGGCCTCGGCGAGGGCCCAGGCCACGAGGATGTCGCCGTCCGTGGCGTCGTTCATGTCGGCGACGGCGGGCCGCTTGTCCGGCTCCCAGCGCCAGGCCAGCAGGGCGTCGTCGCGGACCATCAGGTTCGCGCGGGTCCAGTTCCAGATTCGCTGGAAGGCGTCGCGGTCGCCCGCCGCCACCGCGAGCAGCATGCCGTAGCCCTGCCCTTCGCTGTGACTGATGCGGCCGTTGCCCGTGTCGACGACCCGGCCCTGGTCCGTGACGAAGCGGGCCTTGTAGCTGCGCCAGCCCGGCGTGTTCCCGAGGCTGTTCAGCATCGGAAGCACCTCGGCCGGCCAAGCCCCGCTTTGTTGACGCCCCTTTTGCCGAGCCCCGCCTTGCTGGGGGGCGCCTTGCTGGGGACCGCCCTGCTGAGGAGCGCTTTGCTGGGGACCGCCTTGCCCGACGGGCTTGGCATCGGTGGTCTGGACCTCACCGGGCCGCGCTTCGTAGGGCCTCGTTTCGATGGGTTTGGCGTCGCCCGCTCCGGCTTCGCCCGTCTTCGTCCCGAAAGGGATGGCGGGGCCCTGCGCGGCCGCCGGCACCATGGCCAGCAGCGGCAGACAGAGCGAAGCCGCATACGCTTGCGCCCGATACCGCTTCATCGCGGAACTCCCTCATCGTCGGATCGGGCCGGTGCGGCGGTGCCCGGATTGGCCCGGCCCAGGCCGCGTAGCATCGCCGAGGTGCTCAGGCCGAGGCTGATCGCGGCGGCGAACATGATGAGCGTGAACATGCTCGGATTGGTGGAGAACCAGCCCGCAACCACGAGGCGCAGGTTCTCCAGGGAGGCCGGCCCGCTCTCCACGAATCGGGCCTGCTTGGCCGCGTGATTGGTGAGCGCGCCGTCATTGGCGTCGAGGGTGGCGACGCGACCCTCGATCCGGTTCCAGATCGAGGGCGTCGTGAGGCAGATGGCCGAGGCCTGGAGGGTGGCCGCGCTCGGGGCCGTGAACACGGTCAGGAGTCCATTCGGATCGCGTCCGGGCAGGCCCTGGCTGACGATCAGGGAGGCCTGCGATCCGATCTCGATCTCGGGCTCGCGAACCTGGTCCTCGGCCCAGGCCTTGGTGGCGGCCCAGCTCTCGCGCGCCGCGGCGCCGAGTCTCGCCGACATCGTGGCGACCTGGTCGGAGAGGCGGTCCTGCGAAGCGGTGGCGCCGTTCCATTCGGCGATGACATCGCGCTCGCGCCGGTCCGTGGTGGAATCGGGACGCGACCGGCCGACCGCGCCGGCCGGACGGGGACCCGCGGCCGGAAGCGCGCAGGCCGGGGGGCGGTCGTTGCGCAGGCGATCGAGACTCGCGCCGTCCATCACGGCGAAGCGACGGCCGGGCTCGCTCAGGTGTGTCGTGGCCGCCCGTCCCTGCCAGATCTGGCGGATCTGGTCCGGATCGAGGCCGGTGGTGCGCAGGATGGCGGGATCGAGGGCGCGGGCCGGCCCGACGACCACGGTCGGCGTCCGCCCTTCGAGGGCGCGATCGTTGGTCAGTTCGAAGTCGATGGGCTTCTCGGCCGAGAGCGCCATCTGGACCGCGAGGGTCGCGGCGGCGGCCATGGATTCCCGGTCGGGCGCCGGCACGATGAGGCGCGGGCGCTGGCCGGGCGCGACCTTCGGCAGGCCGCCACCGAGCGTCGCGGCGAGGTCCGGCAGGCGGATCGCCCGGGCGAGTTGGGGAACCGCCAGGGTCGACCGGTTGAGGAGCAGGAAGCGGCTCTTCGTGCTGCCTCCCTCGCAGGCGCGGTCCGAGGGGGCCGGCAGCAGGGCCTTCACCTCGACCTTGTTCCGTCCAGGCCGCCAGCGGCTGAGCGGCAGGGCGATCGTCTCGTCCCGGAAGAGTTCGCCGCCCGCATTCGCCAGGGGCACGCTGGCCACGTTGCGCCCGTTGACGTCCACGATGATCTGGGCGCCGAGCTCCAGCCCCGCCGCATAGCCACCCGCGAGGGTGAGAGCGACCTTGTCGTAATCCGCCGGCACGAAATCCGTCGGCAGGGTCAGATCGAAGCCGGTCCGGAACAGGCGGCCACTGAATTCCCGGTTCTCGATGCCGAACGCGGAGAACGGCAACGTCTCCCGGCCCTGGGCCGGCACGCCGCGCGCCAGGGCGAGGGCCTTGAGGCCCTGCGGGCTACCCATCGGTTCGCGTGTGGCGAGGCCACTGACGATGCTGCTGGCCGCCTCGATCTCGGCGGGCGTGTCGCCCGCGAGGGTGATGCGAGCGGCCCGGTCACCCTGCGGCGGCTCGAAGGTCAGGGGCTGGCGGCTGAGACCGCCCGGGCCACCGTCATCCGCCACGTGGATCTCGAGGCCGGCCGACCCCTGAGTTTCGCCGGCGAACTCGACCGACACCTGACTGAACCTGCCGGCGAGCGCCAAGCGCTGGACGAGGCCGATCAGGCGCTCGAAGGTGGCGAAGCCCGGCCGGTTGCGCAGGACGATCCGGATCGGGACGATGCCGCGCGCATCCGGCGCGATGGCGGGCAGATCGCGCAGGGAGTTGGCCATCGCGGCGCCGGAAACCGAGACGAGACCCGTCCAGGCCGGGTCGATCTGGGTCCAGAGCTCGTAGGTCGCATCGAGGGAGCAGTCGACCCGATGCCGCTGGACACCGGCGATTTCCAGGGCGTTGTAGCCCGGCTTCAGGAGGTCGCCGGGGATGTCGAATTCGATGATCCGGATCGCGCCCGGTGCCTTGATCTCGCTGCGGCCCACGGCCACGCCGTTGACCTTGGCGGTGAGGAACGAGGCGTCGGGCACCACAGAGATCGCGGCGAGGTAGCCGATGCGCAGGCGCAGGTGCTCCCGAGACTGCGATTCCGTGAGGTAGACCGGCCATTGCAGACCGCTCTCCTCGCCGCTGAGTCGCAGGCTGCTGGACAGGGCCGGGAACGGGCGCTGCGGAAGCGGCGGCGCAGCGGGAGGAGACGCGGGCTCCGCCTCCGCCCGGACGGCGGCGGACGGCCGGCCGGCGCGCTCGGCATCGGGAACGGCGAGGACCCGCGGCGCGCCGCGACCGATGAAGCTCTGCGCCAGGGCCGGGTGGGACACTGCCAGGAGCAGGCCGGCCAGCGTCAGCGCTGAGGCCGCGTGCGATCTGGGGCGACGCTGGGATGTGACGGGCATGGCCGGGTTCGCGCTCGTGTCCGAGGAATGGACTGTCCGTGGGTGGGCTTGCGGTCGCGCCATCTCAGCTGCGCAGCCCCGTCGGGGCAGCGACCATCCGGTCTGAGGTCCGACGTCCGCGCTCCGCCTCGTCCTGCCCGGTCTCGGTCTCGACCATCAGCTGGAGCCAGCTCGGCGATCCGTCGGCCGGTGGCGCGGCGGCCGCCGGCCTGGGGGCCGCCTGCGTGTCCGAATCGGCGGCGCGGCGGCGTGCGCCTGCGGCGGCGGCCTTCGGGGCCTCCTCCTCGACAGGGCGCTGTGCCGTTCCCGTCATCAGACAGGCCAGGGCCCGGATCGGTCCGTACAGACCCCAGCCGATGAACTGCCCGGTCCCCGACAGGATGTCCTTGTGGGTGCGGCGGCGTTGCTGGAAGCGGACCATCGCGTCGGCATCGCCGTACATGATGTCCGCGAGGGCGAAGTAGCTGCCGGGCGTCAGGGTCTCGAAGACAAGGTCGCAGATCGATTCCTCGCCGGCGGCGGTGATTCCTGCCACCCGCACCGGGATCGTCCGGGCATGACTCAGGAGCGGCATGTGTCCCTGGTGGGTCGCCGCGAGGGTGCCGACCGAACCGTCGTCGCTACGGCGCATCGGAACCACCGCATCTATCCGGATCCGGCATCGGGCGCTGGAGATGCGCTCCACGGTGACGTCGGTGGTCGTGCCGTTGAGGTTCAGCACCGCAGGCCGGTCGACCGGCAGCGAGGGGGCCGTCTCCGTCTGACGCCGCTCGGTAGCGACGCCCAGAGCGGCGCCGGCCGTGATGAGATTGAACAGGTTCCAGAGGCCGACTACGAGCATCAGGTTCGTGACGCCGGGCTCGAAGCTGTAGCGGTAGGTAGCGAAGGCTTGAGCGAGGAAGAGGACCGCGAAGACGATGAAGTAGGGCAGCGCCAGGGGGGAGAGCTGGTCGTGGTCCAGGCTGACGTTCTTGGCCGTCACGTTGAAGGTCGGCTTGCGCGGCGACAGGATGACGGCGGCGGTCGCCTTGATGAGGAACAGGCCCTGCACGTACTCGTACAGTTCGGAGACGAAGGGCCAGCGTACCCGTCCGTAGAGGTAGTTCTGCATCATCAGGTTTACGACGATATAGGTGGCTGTGTAGGCGATGGCCTCGTCGACGTTGGCGACGACGATCTTCATGTCGAAGAAGATGTACAGCAGTGGAGCCGCCATGAAGATCAGGCGCGGGAGCGGGAAGAACCAGAACGTCATGCTCGACAGGTAGCAGAGCCTCTGGATCGGCCTCAGCCCACTCTTGAAGAGCGGGTTCTTGAGAAGCATGATCTGCAGCATGCCCTGGCACCAGCGCGAACGCTGCCCGATGAAGGCCGAGAGGGTCTCCGGCTGGAGGCCGGCGATCAGGGGCTTGTCGACGTAGAGGCTGGTCCAGCCCCGCGAATGCAGCTCGAAGGCGGTCTCGCAATCCTCCGTGATGGTGATGCCGGAGAAACCGCCCGCCTCGTCCAGCGCGCTGCGCCGGAGCAGCGCGGCCGAGCCGCAGAAGAACGAGCCGTTCCACTTGTCGAGCCCGCACTGCCCCACCGCGTAGAACATCTCGTTCTCGGAGGGCATCCGCTCGAAGGTCTTCAAGTTCCGCTCGATCGGGTCGGGATTCAGAAAGGCGTGCGGCGTCTGCACGAGGAACAGCTTCGGATCCACGCCGAAATGGCCGATCGTGTCGCGCAGGAACGAGCGGAAGGGCACGTGGTCCGCATCCAGGACCACGACGATCTCGCTGATCGAGTTCTGGAGGCCGTTGTTGAGGTTTCCGGCCTTGGCGTGGAGGTTGCGCCGTCGAGTCAGGTAGGACACCCCGAGATCCGCGCAGAGGGCCTGCAGGACCTTGCGGCGCGCACGCGCCTCCTCGGCCTTGCGGGGATCGCTATCCGCGCATTTCTGATCCGTCCCGCCGTCGTCGAGGAGCCAGACGGTGAACTTGTGCGCCGGGTAGTCGAGGGATTTTGCGGCCGCGAGTGTCGTCGCGAGGATGTGCCGGTCCTCGTTGTAGGTCGGGACGAAGATGTCGACGGTCGGCAGGTCGTCTTCCGCATCCTGCGGGGGCGGGGGACGCCGCAGGGGATCGGCGTTGATCACGAGGCTGACCGCCAGGATGTAGAAGCAGTAGAGCTCCGCTGCGATC
Source organism: Methylobacterium sp. Ger2507 (assembly GCF_055231875.1). Taxonomy (NCBI): domain Bacteria; kingdom Pseudomonadati; phylum Pseudomonadota; class Alphaproteobacteria; order Hyphomicrobiales; family Methylobacteriaceae; genus Methylobacterium; species Methylobacterium sp. Ger2507. The sequence continues at coordinate 3,267,117 of NZ_JBUYVC010000001.1, read as the reverse complement.
AGGATCACGCCGGCCGTGAAACCCGGAAGATCACTGACAGGCGGCAGCGTGCTCGACAGGCGCCAATAGATGTAGCGCAGCACCACGAGGCTGCCGATGGCAAGGAAGGTCAGACGCCCGGTGCGCCCCTTGGCGAACAGCCACAGGAGGATCATGACCGCAATGGCGCCGAGGCTCATCTCAAGCTGAACGTCCGTTCCCAGAGGTTGCGACAGCAACAGCAGGGTCACCGCGGCGCTGGCGAGCCAGATGGTTCGGACGAGAAAGGGTGGCATGGGGCCACTCCGCGTTAGGCGAAGGAAGGATGGGTTAGGCGAAGGAAGGATGGGATGATGGGATGCCGCCCGCGCGGCATACCTCCAGCGTGATCTCAGAATGCGATGCGACCATCGACGCTGGTGTAGTATCCACCCTTGCGAATACGGTCGAATGCGTAGCCCGCCCCGAGCGAAAACTTCATCGGACCGATGGCGAACCCGGTGATATGGCCGCCGGCTCGCCAGCCGTTGAAGAATTCGTCGCCCAGGAGTGTGGCCTCGGGGCCGACGAAGACGCCCGGCACCACCGCAACGCCGGTGCGGAAGCGCGCGTAATAGGCGTTGAACAGCGTCGAGTAGGAGGCATTGGCCGAGAACAGCGTGTTCTCGGTGGGGTTCACATAAAGGTCCGCCGCCACTTTCACGCCCAGGCCCGTGCCGACCACGGGATTGCCGGGGTCCAGGATGGAGAGCTCGTTGCTGCGCACGTTCATGCCGATGTAGCCGGCCAGCGCCGCCTGCTGCCAGATCCACTCGTAGCCGAGCAGGACCGTGCCTTCCTGCTGAACGCCATTGACGGTTTGACGGACTGCCGCGCCCGGATAGGAATAGGTGCCGGCTACGCCCTGCAGGCGTACGCGGAGACCGTCGTTGAGGAGGTTGCCGACGGGCGCGATCGTCGCCGTGATCGTTCCAAAAGCGGAGCTGTTGGTTGTAACGGTCGCACTGGCATCGACGGCCACGATCCATTCGTCACCCGCGACTTCTGGCTGAGCGGCACCCGTATACCAGTCGGCCGCGCGGGGAGAGGTCGGCGCCACGGCCAGTGCACTGAGCAGGAACGACACGTTTCTGAGACGGTGGAACACTTGTGCCGAACCCCGAGAAGTAGCAAATTTGCGCCTCTTTTCGCGCTACATCATCAAGCGCCTGTATAGTTAATTGCCAGTTAATCGAGGTTCCTTGGCTGGCGTCCCTGGTGCGTGCGAAGACTGTTTTCGGCAGCATCGCTGTGCGTGAAGTCCGTGCTTGTGACCATTGAATGGAAAAGCAGCGTAGCTAGCGATTCAATATCGAATTTAAGCGTTTCACGTCCCATTTCATGAGGACTGATTTCGGAGCGCGGGACGGTGTTTTCGCGACGCCCATGACGTTCGGACGAAATCTGGAAGCTTTCTGCAGAGTTTCGGGCTCAAAGCTCGACGTGAGGTCGCGTGCGCGCCGCGTGCCGCGCCAGCCGCTCGGTGCCGTTCCCGGCCTTGCGTCCCCTATCCCGCAGGGTCAGCCAAGGCGGCGAATCGCGCTTTCGTGGCGTGGCCGCGCCAGGCCCGGGCTGCGGCGCTCGACGCTTACCGCGCTGCACTCGACGCTCGGGGCGATCAGGAGTGGCTCGAAGTACTCGCGGCTCAGGGCGTAGATGCGGCCCGTGCCGGCTCCCCCCACCGCCGAGAGGCGGAAGGCGAGCCGGCGGCCGGAGATCCGTTCCGCGCCCGACCGGGTCCGTACGATCACTTCGCGGACGGCCCCGTGCTTGGCCTGAACCGTGCCGAGGGCGTCGCTCATCATCGCGCGATCCTCGGGCTCGACATGCGCGAGTACATCTTCAAGGTTGCAGACCCGCTCCGGCGTGGTCCCGCCCTGCTCATCCTCGCGGTCCGTCCAGACGACTTTCCCGGTCGCGAGATCGATTTCCCAGCAGGTCGAGCCCGACAGGGACCGGATGGCCCGGATCCGATCACGGCTGCGCGCGAGGGCCGCGCGTTTCTCTTGGAGCAGGCGCTCGCGCACCATGCTCCGCTCGATGGCCGCGCGAATCGACCCGGTGAGGCGGTTCAAGTCGCGGGTCAGGGGGAACGCGACCGTCCGATTCTGGCCCTCCTGACGGCAGAGCGCCTCGGCGAGGTCGAGGCTGCATGTCGCCCATCCGCCGAGGAGCCAGCCGACCGCAGCCGCGAACAGGCCGGCGCCGAGCAGGACCAGAAGGGGAAGCGCCGGGGCCGCGGTCTCGGGAGGGCGCAGGGTCACGAGCCATCCCACGCCGCCCCGCTCGACGTCGCCGACGGTCGCCCGAACTTCGGGGCCCTGCGCGTCTGGACCGGAGTCGTGGAGGCTGCGCCCCGACCCGTTCATGACGCGGATCCACAGGCCCCGCCCCCCGTTCGGAAGCATGCGCCGGGCACCGGCAACGATTCCATCGGTCCATTCGGGCGGGAGCTGGACGGCGACGATGCCGAGGGGAGCGCCGGCTTCGCCCACGGGGGCCGCCACGATGAGGTTGCGGGTGACTCCGATTCCGGCCCGGCTTCCCTGCGCGGCCTCCCCGACGACCAAGCCCGAGAGCGCCTTGGTGAACCAAGGACTGCTGGAGACGTCTGCCCCCTGGATGCTCCGACGCGAGGCGGCCAGAACCACACCAGCCCGGTCGGCGAAGAGCGCGTCGGCCAGTTCGGGATGGAGCCGCTGCCAGGCCGCGAGCAGGCGCGCCGGCGCGTCCGGATCACCGCCGGGCGCCTGGATCGCCAGACTCTGTGCAGCGAAGAGCAGTTCCCGTTCGACCGCTAGAAGGCCCCCTTCCAGGCGTTCGGCAACGAAGTCCGCCTGGACGCGCCACTCGGCCTCAATGCGCCGGGGGTTGCCGGTCACCCGATCGCTCGTGCTCAGGACGGCGAGCCCGCCGAACACCGTGGCTAGGAGGAGCAGGAAGGCCAGCAGGCTGCGGAGGGAGGGAAACAGTCCGGTACGCATAGGCCTGCCAAACGAGCGGAGGTGCCGCATTCGACCGGCGGGTCGAAGATGGGTTAACGAGTCATTATCGGAAATGGTAAACGAAACCTTACTGTTGGGTGCGCCGGTTTAGACTTGTATCCCTCGGGGGAAAATTCAGTCCTCCGGTGTGGGGTCTGTGCAGCCATCCTCGGCATGCTCGTCCAACGCTCCATCGTCTTCGGGGCAGCGGCGCAGGCGAGCCCGCCCCCGTCCGCGGCCGCCAGCAGCGGCACGCGCCGGTGGTCGAGCACGGCCAGGACCTCGTCCTCCAGCCGGTTGCGCCCGGCTTCGTGCGCCGCGAGCGCGTCGACGAGGTCGCCCAAGCGCGTTCGACTGGAGTGGCGTCGTTGCCCGCGCCGGCGTCGATGATCGGGAGGAGCTTCAATTGATGCGGGGCGAAGGCGACCTGTTCATTCGTGAAGCGTTTGCGAAGCATGGCATCCACCCTCCTTCAGGGTTCAGGATGCCCGAAAAGCTTGCGCTCAGCGCGGACCGGTTTGCTGGGTCAGGGGCAAGCTTTGGCGGCTTCTGTAGGCGTCAGATCCCAGACTGCGATTCCCTGACACTTCAACATCATCTCCGCGAAGGCCGCCTCGTCGAGACGGTTGCCGGGCAGCGCCTCGCGACCCTTGAGCGGCCATCGTCGCGTATTGCCTAACGCGGGCTTCGCGTCCGCACTCAGGCAGCGGTCCGCGGGTAAGCCGGCCGGCGTTTTCGTCCGACAGCATGGTGTCGTAGAAGTCGCGGACGAGGTGGGCGAGTTGGTCGTCGGTCAGCATCGGCAGGGCGCGTAGAGTCGAGAACAGCTCTTCCGCGGCCACGTATAGCCGACAGGCCCCAAGCTTGGCAGTGCGGAGGTCGTTCGTGCCGAACTGCACACGAATTCGTGGCGGCCGAGGCGCTGCCGCAGGTCGGCTGGAAGCCGGCGTCTGAAATGGGAAGTGCGTCCGCGCTGGACGACGTTGGCGGCCGAACCCAGACCGTGCTCCCGCCGTCCGTGGGGACGGCCTGTGTAGCAAAGGGCTCAGACCGCAGGGCGGCTCAGCGAAGTATCGAATGCCGAGAGTAACTTAGTTCTGACAGTGGCTGGGGGACCAGGATTCGAACCTGGACTAGAGGAGTCAGAGTCCACTGTTCTACCGTTAAACTATCCCCCAAGATCCCCGCGTGGCACGAGGATGGATCCGGTTTTTGCGTCTGCGCCGATGCGATGCCCGGCGGTTTCGACCCGGTCCGTTCCGGTGCAGGGGCGATAGCATGGCTTTCCGGACCGATGCAACCCCGCTTCTGACGGCCCGTGATAGGGTCCGTTACCCTGACATGGGGCGCCGGCCCGGGTCTCAGGCGATGCCGGGTGGCTCGGTGCGGGCCTCGATCATGCCGAGGGTGCGCAGGATGGCCAGCGCGACGATCTCGCAATCGGTCTCGCCTTCCGGCGTGGCCGGGAGGATCGCCACCGTGCTGACCTCGTCGTCGGTCAAGAAGCCGACCACCACCTTGTAGACGTCACCCTCCGGGGCGGCCTCGTCATGCACGAGGCAGACCCGGCAGCCGTGAGCCTCGCCGTAGACCCGCTGCGTCAGCACCTGGACGCGGCGCGGATCGGTCTGTTCCGTGCGGCGCGGGGCGCCGAAGGTGGGGCGGATGATGTTGTCCATGCCCGTCCCTATACCCGACCCCCTCGGATTCGGGGAGACCCCCCTGTCCGCCGCGGCGCAGGACATCCGCCTCTCCGCTGCGGATCCCGTCCGTTCACCGGGTCGGCAAAAGCGCTGCTCACCGTGCCAGGAGGGAGGCCTGATCTTCTTTGGCGAGCTTGAGCAGGTTCTGGCCGTAGGCGGTCTTGGAGAACAGGTTGCCGCGGGCGATGAGCTGGTCCTTGCCGATGAAGCCCTGCAGGTAGGCGATCTCCTCCAGGCAGGCCACCTGGAGGCCCTGGCGGTGCTGCAGGGTGCGCACGAACTCGGCCGCCTCCAGCAGGCTGTCATGCGTGCCGGTATCGAGCCAGGCATAGCCGCGGCTCATCCGCTCCACGTGGAGCTGGCCCCGCTCGAGATAGGCCTCGTTGATGCTGGTGATCTCGAGTTCGCCACGCGCCGAGGGCTTCACGGCGGCGGCGATGTCGAGGACCTGGTTGTCGTAGAAGTACAGCCCCGTCACCGCCCAGGGGCTCTCGGGCTCCGTCGGCTTCTCCACGAGCCGCAGGGGACGCCCCTCCGGGTCGAGGGTGACGACGCCGTAAGCCGCCGGATTGTCGACATGGTAGGCGAACACCGTGGCGCCGGTCGTCCGGGCGCGGGCGCTGCGCAGCAACTCGGTCATGCCCGAGCCGAAGAACAGGTTGTCGCCCAGCACCAGGGCGACGCTGTCGTCGCCGACGAACGCGCGCCCGATGAGGAAGGCCTGGGCCAGTCCTTCCGGCCGGGGCTGGACCGCGTAGCTGAAGGACAGGCCGAACTGCTCGCCGGTGCCGAACAGGCGCTTGTAGTTGTCGAGATGCTCGGGCGAGGAGATGATCAGGATCTCGCGGATGCCGGCCAGCATCAGCACGGAGACCGGATAGTAGATCATCGGCTTGTCGTAGACCGGCAGCAGCTGCTTGTTGATCGACAGGGTGGCCGGGTGCAGGCGCGTGCCCGTGCCGCCGGCCAGAACGATCCCCTTCATGCCCGCGTCTCCGTCTGTGTCCGTTCAGGGCCGACCAGTCGGTCGAGGATGGCGTCGACGGCCTCGGCCCAGGGTCGCGGCGTCAGGCCGTAGGCGGCCGTCAGGCTCGCCGTCGAGAGCACCGAGTTGGCCGGGCGCCGCGCCGGGGTCGGGAAGGCGGAGGTCGGGATCGCATCCACCGGCACGGAGCGCCCGCCGCGCCGGGCGTTGCCGGCGATGATGGCGCGGGCAAAGCCACACCAGGTCGTGGCCCCGGCATTGACGTAGTGATGCGTGCCCGTGGGCGCGGCCGGATCGGTGGCCAGCGCCTGGGCGACCACCGCGAGCCCCGCGGCGAGGTCGCCCGCGCTGGTCGGGCAGCCGTGCTGGTCGTCGACCACGCTCAGGCGCTCGCGCTCGGCGGCGAGGCGCAGCATCGTCTTGACGAAGTTGCCCCGGTGCGGGCTCACCACCCAGGCGGTGCGGATGATGGCGTGGCGCGGATTGGCCGCCCGCACGGCGATCTCGCCGGCCGCCTTGCTGGCCCCGTAGACGCTCTGCGGGTTCACGGCCGCGTCCGAGGGATAGGCGCCGGTGCCGGTGCCATCGAAGACGTAGTCGGTGGAGACGTGGACGAGCGGGATGCCGGCCCGGGCGGTGGCGGCGGCCAGGAGCGCCGGCGCCACCGCGTTCAGGGCCCAGGCCGCGGCGATCTCGCTCTCGGCCCGGTCGACGGCGGTGTAGGCGGCCGTGTTGACCACCGCCGCGTAGGGGCGCTGCGCCAGGGCGGCCTCGATCGCAGCCGCGTCGGTGACGTCGAGTTCGGTGCGGCTCGGGGCGTACAGGCGCACGCTCGGGTCCCAGAGGCCGGGCGCCTGCAGTTCGGTGCCGACCTGGCCGGCGCCGCCGAGGATCAGGATGTTCATGGATTCAGGCATGTTGACGGGGTCAGGCATCTGCCGGGCTCACCCGTGCCCGGCGGGCGATGCGCTCGCGCCGAGGCCGAGGCGCTCGCCGGTGTAGCGCCCCGCGCGGATCGGGCGCCACCAGGACTCGTTGGCCAGATACCAGCGCACGGTCTCCTCCAGCGCCTGCTCGAAGTCCTTGGTCGGGTGCCACCCCACCTCGGCCTCGGCCTTGGACGGGTCGATGGCGTAGCGCCGGTCGTGGCCGGGCCGATCGGTGACGGAGGTGATGAGCCGGTCGTGGGGCGCGTGCTCCGGGCGCAGGCGGTCGAAGGCGGCGCACAGCGCCTTGACCACGGCCAGGTTGTTGCGCACCGAGCGCCCGCCGAGCAGGTAGGTCTCGCCGAGCCGCCCCTTCTCGAGCACGGCCACGAGGCCGCGGGCATGGTCCTCGACATGGATCCAGTCGCGCTCGTTGAGGCCGTCGCCGTAGACCGGCAGCGGCTTGCCCTCGAGCGCGTTGAGGATCATCAGGGGGATGAGCTTCTCGGGGAAGTGGCGCGGGCCGTAATTGTTCGAGCAGTTGGTCACCAGCACCGGCAGGCCGTAGGTCTCGTGCCAGGCGCGGGCCAGGTGGTCGGAGGCGGCCTTGGAGGCCGAGTAGGGCGAGCGCGGATCGTAGCGGCTGTCTTCGGTGAAGAAGCCGTCCGGCGGCAGCGAGCCGTAGACCTCGTCGGTGGAGACGTGGAGGAAGCGGAACCCCGCCCTGGCCGTGCCCGAGAGCCCGTCCCAATGGCTGCGGGCGCCGTCGAGCATCACCTGGGTGCCGACCACGTTGGTGCGGATGAAGGCGCCCGGATCGGTGATCGAGCGGTCGACGTGGCTCTCGGCGGCCAGATGCATCACGGCCTCGGGCCGGAAATCGGCGTAGAGGGCGTGGACCGCCTTCGGGTCGCAGATGTCGGCTTCCACCAGGCGGTGGCGGGGATCGTCGGCCAGGGGCTGGAGCGAGATCGGGTTGGCCGCGTAGGTCAGCGCGTCCAGGGTGGCCACCTCGTGTCCGAGATCCTGCACCAGGTGCAGCACCAGGGCCGATCCGATGAAGCCGCAGCCGCCGGTTACCAGGATGCGCATGGGATGAACGGTCTCTCGTGAAATCGGGACGGGCGGACGATCGGGCGGTGCGGCGCTGTCGTCTCCGGCCGCGTCCCCCCCTGTACAGGCTTCAGAAAAGCGGCGGAAGATCGGCCAGCCGTGGGGCGATCCGGTCCTTGGCCGAGAGCTGCGCGTCGGCGTCCGTCACCGGCCAATCGATGCCCAGCGCCGGATCGTTCCAGAGCAGGCCGCCGTCGTGCTCGGGGCTGTAGACCCCGCCGGCGACCTTGTAGGCCACCATGGTGTCGGGCTCCAGGGTGCAGAAGCCGTGCCCGAAGCCGACCGGGATGTAGAGCTGCTCGCCGCCCTCCGCGTCGAGCCGCACGGCCACGTGGCGGCCGTAGGTGGGCGAGGCGCGCCGCAGGTCGACGGCCACGTCCAGGATGGCGCCGGCCAGCACGCGGATCAGCTTGGCCTGGGCCATCGGAGAGCGCTGGAAGTGCAGGCCGCGCACGGTGCCCTGCGGGGCGGAGAAGGATTGGTTGTCCTGGATGAAGACGTCGTCGATGCCGCTCGCGGCCAGGATGTCCGCCCGGTAGGTCTCCGAGAACCAGCCCCGCGCATCGCCGAAGCGCGTCGGCACCACGCGCCGCACCGCAGGAATGGTCGTCTCGATCACGCGCATACCCGGATCCTCAGCAGGGGCGTCGAACGGAGAAGAACCGCGACATCAGAATGGCACGCGTTCTAGGCGGGGTTCCACCGGTGACCGTCAAGGGCCGAGGCGATTTTTCGTCCGAATGCAATCCGGGATTCAAGTCGGGATCGACCGCCCCCGAACCGCGCCGCAGAAGGTGGCCCTGTTTCCGACACAGGATGTCGCGACACGGGAACCAAGGTTCGATCTCACGGACGTCCCCTCCCCCGGAGGATCGCCCGGATGGATAAGGAGCGACGATGGAGATTCAGGTCACCGCCGGATCCTGCGGCACCGGTTCGGCCTCCTACGAACTCGGCCTCTTTCGGCTTCCGGATGGAAGCCTGCGCGGCGTCGAGGATCTGGAGGCGCTGGTCCTGCCGATTCCGGAGCGCCCGGCGCCCCGGCGCAGCGGCATCGCCCGCGGCCTGCGCGAGGCCTTGGCGGCGACCGGTCCCTTGCCGAATCCCTTGGGTCTGGCCGCTTCCCTCGTGGGCGTCGGCCTGGACGTGCTCGGGGGTGAGGGCCCGAGCCTGTCCGTGGAACTCCGGTTCCGGGATGGCGCCACGGCACTGATCCGGGTGGCGGCCGACATGGCCGCGCAGATCGAGCGCGACCGCGCGGTGGTTCAACACGCCACCCTGCGCCTGTCCCCAGCGCATCCCTCGGTGCCGGACGCCGCGGCCGACGAGGCTCCCCCGGCGGATGGGATCGCGGTGCATTCGGGCGAGGCACACTCCGGTGAGGCACACTCGGGCGAGGCACATTCGGGCGATGAGCATGCGATCGAAGAGATCGCGCCGGACGACCGCACCCTCGCTTCGCTCTTCGCCTACGAGAAGCGCGGCGGCCGCGTGCGCCGGCTGTCGAAGGCGCTGGACAGCTGAAGCTACGCCGCCCGGTCAGCTCTCGATGACGCTCACATGGGCCGCGACCACCTTCCAGCCGCCGGGGAAGCGGATCCAGGTTTGGCTCTGGCGTCCGATGCGCCCGGGAGCGCTTGACCGGGTGAACAGCGTCATGGCGATCCCCGTATCGGCGCCGTAGGTGGTGATCACGGTGTCCCGGAGGTCGCGGGCGAGGCCCTCGGAAGAGCGCGCCCGGCGGAAGGCCCGGATCGCCTCCATGCCGTAGAGGTTCTCGGCCCCGCCATACCGGATGGTGCGGGGATCGTCGTGGAACAGCGCCTCCAGCGTCGGGACGTCGTTGCCCACCAGTGCCGCCTCGTAGGCCGCGAAGGCGGCTTCCACCTCGGCCTTCACGGCCGGATCGTCGATGATCATCGGGGGTCGGCTCACAGGTTCGCCACGGGGGCCCGGGCGACGCCCGCCCGCTCGAGGTGGTACGCGATCCGCAGGGCGACGTCCTCGCGCCAGGGTGCGGCGATGACCTGGACGCCGAGCGGCAGGCCCGCGTCGAGGCGCACCGGCACCGCCACCACCGGCAGGCCGATGAACGAGATCGGCTGGGTGAACACCCCGATATTGGCCCGCACCGGCAGGGTCACCCCGTCGAGCACGAAGGTGGTCTGGCCCGAGCGGGGGGCGCGGCACGGCGTGGCGGGTGCCAGGATGACGTCGACCTCGCGGAACAGATCGAGCACGGCCGCCCGGTACCAGCGGCGGAAGCGCTGGGCACGTTCGACCATCGGGGCCGGGATCATCGCCCCGGCGATCAGGCGGTCGCGCACTGCCGGGTCGAAATCCTGGCCCCGCGTCCGCAGGCGGTCGAGATGGAGGGCGGCCCCCTCGGCGGCGGTGATGAGGTAGGCCGCCGCCCGGGCGCGGGCCGCTTGCGGAATCTCGATTTCGCGCGTCGCATCCAGCGCCCGGGCGACGGTCGCCACGGCCTCGAACGCCTCGGCATCGCCGCCGCGCGCGAAATAGCCGCCCGCCACCGCGACGCGCAGGGTGCCGAGGCCGTCTGCGAGGCGGGAGGCGGTGAACTCGGCCGGCCGCGTGGTGGCGACCGGGTCGTCCGGGTCCGGCCCCTGCATCGCGTCGTAGCCGAGGGCGAGATCCCTGACGCTGCGGGCCATGGGCCCGAGATGGTCGAGGCTGCCCACGAAGGGAAAGCTGCCGGCCCGGGTCAGGCGGCCGTAAGTGGGCTTGAGGCCGAAACAGCCGCAGAAGGCCGAGGGCACCCGGATCGATCCGTTGGTGTCCGAGCCGAGGGTGATCGGCACCAGCCCCGCCCCGATGGCGCCGCCGGACCCGCCGGACGAGCCCCCGGACATGTGGCCGAGGGCGTGCGGGTTGCGGGTCGACCCGTCATGCACGTTCTCGCCGGTGAAGTCGTAGGCGTATTCGCCCATGTTGAGGCCGCCGACCAGGATGGCGCCGGCCGCCTCCATGCGGCGGATCAGGGCGGCGTCGCGCGACGCAGGCGCCCGCGCGCGGTTGATCGTCGATCCCGCCCGTGTCGGCAGGCCGGCGATGTCGAACAGGTTCTTGACCGCGAAGGGCACGCCCGCGAGCGGCCCGAGGGGTTCACCGCGGGCACGGGCCGCGTCCAGGGCCTCGGCGCGGGCCGCGGCGCGTTCGGGTAGCACATCCGTGAAGGCGTTGACCGCGCCGTCGACGCGCGCGATCCGCGCCAGGCAGGCCGCCACGATGGTGCGCGCGCTCAGCGTGCCGTCGCGAAATGCGCCCGCCAGCGCCTCGGCCGTCATGGTGCCCGGATCGCGGGCCTGCTCCACACCCTCCATGCGGCTCATGCCTCGTAGACCGGGGCGGCGTCCACCGCGTCGGCCAGGGGGAATTCGGCCACATGGGCCGCGGCCGCGCGCAGGACCGCGAGGTTGCTGCCGATGGCGCCGATCCAAGTCGGATCGAGAGGAATGGCGAGCAGCCCGGCCGCCGCTTCGATGTAGGCATCGAGGCCGCCGGTCGGCGGTTCGTTGCGCTCCGACATGAGCTTTCTCCCAGTGATGTTTTTTCGTGCCGCCGGGACGCCGCGCGGACGGGGATCTATTCTGCCGCCGCGGCGGCGTGAGTCGCGGGCGGGGTCGACGGCGCGGCCGCCAGGGAGCGGGACGCGGCGTAGAGCAAGGCCGCCACCATCGCGTAAGCAAGCGCCAGGCCGGGCGTCACCGCCACGCCGACCGCCGGTCCGTGCATGAAGCCGAAGAAGGTGAGGACCGCCCCCGCCAGGGCGAAGGCCGCCGCTTTGGCGAAGGCCTGCTCGATGATGAACACCGTGATGGCCCCGAGGACGAGCCCGCCCAGAATCGCGCCTTCGCCGAGGATGCCGAGGCCGGCATAGAGCACGCCGGCCTGCCCGAGCTTGTCGAGGCCCACCGCGGCGGCACTGGTGCCGGCCGCACCCAGCGCCCCATCGATCAAGGTCTTGGCCCAGGCCGCCAGATGGGGCGCGAAGGCGAGCACGATGGCCGGCGCATGGGATTGCGGCGTCTCCTGGAAGGCCTGCGCGCCGATCAGCATGCCGATGTAGAGCAGGATCGGGGCGATCGCGACCACGGGCACGAGGCTGGACAGCAGCGAGACCAGGTTGAGCCAGCACAGCAGCAGGATCACCGCCCCGGTGGCGAAGGAATAGCCGATCCGCCCGCCCATCGCCTTCCAGCCCGGATGGCCGATATAGACCGCATTGATGAAGGGGTTGCCCATCAGGCAGCCGATCAGGCTGACGACGCCGTCGGCCGTGAGCACGCGGGTGGTGGGATAGGGGTCGCCCGCCACCTCGGCGCTCTCGACGTTGTCCATGGCCTCCACGAGGTCGTAGATGCCGAACGGGATCGCGGTGACCAGGATGATCCCGATGAAGTCGAAGCCCGAGAACACGTGGCCGAGAGCCGGCAATGGCACCGAGAAGCCGATGCCGTGGAGCGCCGCCGCGAGGCCGGGGCCGCTCACCCCGCCGATGTCGAGGCCGAACAGCTTGGCGCCCCAGGCGATTCCCATCCCGAACAGGATGGCAACGAGGCCCGCCGGCAGGCGGCCGGGATAGCGCAGGCCCCCGAACCAGGCGAGCAGGATGATGGCGAAGGCCACCACGCCGATCACCGGCGTGGTGATGAGTTCGAGCGCCGGGCGCATGGCGATGAAGGTGACGGAGACCCCGGCGAGCGTGCCGAGCAGCGCCGCCCGCGGGGTGATCCGGCGGATTGCCGGGGCGGCAAAGCCGCCGATCATCAGGATGAAGCTCTGGATAAAGACCCAGGCGAGCCCCGCCTCCCAAGCTTTCACCGGATCGCCGGTGGCGAGCTTGATCGGCAGCATGATCACGAAGACCACGATGAACATGTGCGGCACGCTGATGCCGGAGGGCAGCGCGCAGACGTCGTTGCGCCCGGTCGCCGCGGCGAGGCGATAGGCGAGCCAGCCGTAATAGGCGGTGGAGAGGCAGAGCATCAGTCCGATGGCCGGCAGGATGCGCCCGAACGTGATGGCGTCGGGCATGCCCAGCACGAAGCGCAGCAGGCCGGTGAGCACCAGGAGGTTGACCAGGATGTTGGTGCCGAAGCCGAAGAAGGCGTTCCAATCCCCCGGCACCCACAGGCTCGGCCCGTGGCGTCGCCCGATACCGGATGTCGCTGGCCCCGTTCCGTCCGCGCCCGCCGCCATGATCGAGGTCCTTCCTGCTGGTATGCCGCGCCCGCGTGCCGGGGCGATGATCCGGTCGCGTCGTGAGACCGGGGCTGCGCCCGCGCCTAGCGCGCGCCGGCGAGGGCTTCGACCACCGCATCCGAGGACGTGACCCAGCCGAAGATCCCGCCTTGGGCGGCGATCATCGCGAGGCCGACTCGGTGGAATTCAGGGCAGTAGGAGGCGCAGCCATCGCCGATCGCGATGCAGCGATAGCCGCGGTCGTTGCCCTCGCGGATGGTCGTGTGCACGCAGACCTCGGTGGTGACCCCGCAGACCAGCAGGGTCGCGATCCGGCGGGCCGACAGGACGGCCCCCAGATCGGTGGCGTAGAAGGCGCCCTTCCCGGGCTTATCGATGACCACCTCGCCCCGGATCGGCGCCAGTTCGGGCACGATGCCGTGACCCGGTTCGCCGCGGATCAGGATGCGGCCCATCGGACCCGGCGCGCCGATGCGCGCGGTGGGCGTCCCTCGTTCCAGCTTGGCCGGCGGCGCATCGGAGAGGTCGGGCTTATGGCCCTCCCGCGTATGCACGATGAGGAGGCCGGCGTTTCGTGCGGCGGCCAGCACCGACCGGATCGGCGGCACCGCCGTCTGCAGCAGGCTCACGTCGTTGCCGAGGGTCTCGCCGAAGCCGCCGGGCTCCAGGAAGTCCCGCTGCATGTCGATGATCACCAGCGCGGTGGTCGCCGGATCGAAGGAGGCAGGGGCAGGTTCGGCCGCGATGACTGGACGCATGATCGGGGCACCGGGCCGGAGGAGTCTCGACCCGGGCGGGGCGGCGTCGTGTCCGGCCCCGATCTCGAATCTCCGGTGATCATGGATCCAAGCTCTGCCGGAGACACGCCCAAATGATGCGCGGCGCTGCATCCTTGCCGTGCAGGTTGCGCCGCGCTTGTCCGCCCCGCGGCGCGCCCAGCGTGACGGGACCTGTCCGCCGGGACACGCGGGGGGGGGGGCAGTCCACGCGACCCGGTGCCTTCGCCAGCCGGCCGGGACGCCGCGGAACGGACGGTCCGGGGCGCGTGCCACGAGGCCATGGACGCTCGAGCCGTGGACGCTCCAATGCCTAACGATAATGCAACCCTGGCTAGAAATTAGACCATCTGGTCCGACTATCATTTGGCGCGTGGCGTTTCCAGGGCGCGAGCGGCCCGGTGTGCGGGACGGCGCAGGTCCGTTTCCGTAGGGGAGCGCGCCAGGATTGTTGCATTTTTGTATCACCCCGCCTGGTTGCGTGGACGGGCCGGCCGGATGGCACATCGGTTGCGGTCATTTGCCCCAACGGATGCTTAAATCCGAGGGGGACGTTATCGATGATCACGACATTCACACGACCGCTGCTGGCTGCCACGCTGAGCCTCGCCGCCCTGGTGCCGGCCCTGGCCGCAGACCTCACCAAGGAGAAGGCGCCGATCGCACCCGTGGTGGTGCCGTCCGGGTTCTTCCTGTTCTCCGATACGCAGATCAGCTACCGCTACCAGTTCCCGGCTGCCAGTCCCGGCGCCCAGGTCCAGCGGTCCGACGGCAGCTTCCGCAACCAGGACGCGCCCAAGCACATCCTCAACCTCTCGCATGCGGATGCCTGGGCCTACGGCACCAACTTCTTCACCCTCGACATCCTGAAGTCGGGGTCGCAGTTCCCGGCGGGCACCACCGATGGTTTCGGCGTGCCGACCTACTTCGAATACGGGAACACCGAGGCCTACGGCCTTTATCGCGGAACCTTGAGCCTGAACGCCCTGACGGGGACGAAGGCCTTCGTGGTGCCCGGCATCATCAAGGATGTGTCGCTCGCCTTCGGCTTCGATGCCAATGCGCAGAACGACGCCTTCGGCTCCAAGAAGCGCGACGTGGTCGGCGGCCTGAACTTTGCCTTCGACGTCCCGGCCGGCTTCCTCAGCGCCTCGGTCCATGCCTACAAGGAGTGGAATCGCAACGGCTTCAACGTCGCCCCGAACCGGGATACCAGCTTCAACACGGTCCCGGAATTCGAAATCGTCTACAGCTTCCCGCTGGCCTTCACGGGCCTGCCGCTCAGCATCGCGGGCTTCAACAACATCGTCCTGCCCAAGGGGCGTGGCGTGAGCGATCCGTCCGCCTTCGCCTCCAACCCGAAGACGGGCCTCGAATTCCTGTCGCGGACCAACCTGGTCCTCGATGTCGGCAAGCTGATTTACAACCAGCCGAACCGGGTCGACGTCTTCATCGGCTTCCAATACTGGCTCAACAAATTCGGCAACGTCGAGCGCGCCAACTTCAAGGGGACCGAAGAGAAGAGCTTCCTGGCCGGCGTCTCCTTCCACGTGTTCTAAGGGTAGGCTCCAACGGCAGGCGCCTTCTCACAGGACAGGCACCTTGATCGATGGTCTGCAGGCGAGGTCTGCAGACCATGACCTGAACGACGAGGCCGGACCGCCGTCCGGCCTCCCGATTTCCGGGCGGGCCAGGGTGAGGGCCGGTCCGCACCGAGGGAACACCGGATCAGCATGGTCGAAACCCCCGCGACGCGACGAGTCTGGATCCGCAACCCGCTGGCGATCCTGGCGCTGGATTCCGGCGGCGGCCTCGTCGTCGCAGGTACCCGCATCGTCGAGCGCGTGCCCGCGGGCGGCACGCCCGCCGCGCCCGTCCACGAGACCTTCGACGCCAGCCGCCACGTGGTCGTGCCCGGCCTCATCAACACCCACCACCACTTCTTCCAGACGCTCACCCGCGCCCACCCGGTGGCGATCAACAAGCCGCTCTTCCCGTGGCTGAAAGCGCTCTACACGGTCTGGGACAGGATCACCCCCGAGGCGTTCCGGCTGGCCACCCGGCTTGCCTATACCGAGCTGCTGCTCTCCGGCTGCACCACGGCCGGCGACCACCATTACCTGTTCCCCAAGGGCCTCGAATCCTCCGTCGACATCCAGGTCGAGGAGGCCGGCCCCCTCGGTATCCGGGCCTTCGTCACCCGCGGTTCGATGAGCTTGTCGGTGCGCGACGGCGGCCTGCCGCCCGAATGCCTGACGCAGGACGACGACACCATTCTGGCCGATAGCGAGCGGGTGCTGCGTCTGTTCCACGACCCCAAACCGGGCGCGATGGTGCAGATCGGGCTGGCCCCGTGCTCGCCCTTCAACGTCACCAAGCGGCTGATGCGCGAGAGCGCGGCCCTGGCGGACGCCCACGATTGCCGCCTGCACACCCATCTCGGCGAGACGCTGGACGAGGACCGCTACTGCGTCGCGATGTTCGGCCAGCGCCCGGTGGACTACCTCGAGGAGGTGGGCTGGATGGGGCCGCGCACCTGGCTCGCCCACGGCATCCACTTCAACGACGCGGAGGTGAAGCGCCTCGGTGCGGCCGGCGTCGGCGTGTGCCACTGCCCGACCTCGAACATGACCCTGGCCTCGGGCCAGTGCCGGACCTGCGAATTGGAGGCGGCCGGCTCGCCCGTCGGCCTCGGGGTCGACGGCTCGGCCTCCAACGACAGTTCGAACCTGATGGAGGGCGTGCGCCACGCCCTGATGATCAATCGCCTGACCTACGGCGCCGAGGCCGTCACCCATCTCGACGCCCTGCGCTGGGCGACCGAGGGCTCCGCCGCCTGCCTCGGGCGCAGCGACATCGGCCGGATCGCGGAGGGCTGCGAGGCGGATCTGGCCCTGTTCACCCTCGACGAGCTGCGCTTTTCCGGCGCGCACGATCCCCTCGCGGCCCTGGTACTGTGCGGCGCCCACCGGGCCGACCGGGTGATGGTGGCAGGCTCCTGGCGGGTCATCGACGGCCAGCCCCTCGGGATCGAGACCGGCCAGTTGCGCGAGGCCCATACCCGCCTCGCCCACGCGCTGTTCGGAGCGCTCTAGCGTGGTCCCCGTCGTCCCCCCTGTCCGCACGGAGGGGCCGACACCCCTCTTCGGCGCCTATGGCATCGTCAAGCGCTTCGGCGCCTTCACGGCCAATGACGGCATCGATCTCGAGATCCGGGCCGGCGAGATCCACGCCCTGCTGGGCGAGAACGGCGCCGGCAAGTCGACCCTGATGAAGATCCTGTACGGGCTCCTGGAGCCCACCGAGGGGGTGGTGACCCATCGGGGCGACGTCGTGCGCCTCGCCCATCCGGAGGCCGCCCGCGCGCTGGGCATCGGCATGGTGTTCCAGCACTTTTCGCTCTGCGAGAACCTGACGGTCGCCGAGAACATCGCGCTGGTGATGCCCAAGGGTCTGAGCGGCCGGACCCTGAAGGCCCGGATCGCGGAGGTCGGGTCGACCTACGGCCTGCACCTCGACCCTGACCGGCCGGTCTGGTCGCTCTCGGCCGGCGAGCGCCAGCGCATCGAGATCATCCGCTGCCTGCTGCAGGACCCCAAGCTCGTGATCCTCGACGAGCCGACCTCGGTGCTGACCCCGGGCGAGGCCGAATTGCTGTTCACCGTGCTGGAGCGCCTGCGCGACGAGGGCCGGGCGCTGCTCTACATCTCGCACCGCCTCGACGAGGTGCGCCGGCTGTGCGCGCGTGCCACCATCCTGCGCGGCGGCCGGGTGGTGGGGGCCTGCGACCCCCGCGCCGAGACCGCCCGGTCCCTCGCCGCCATGATGGTGGGCGTCCAGGTGCGTGAGGTGAAGCCACCTTCCGACGTGGCGACCGGGCCGGAGCGCCTGGTCCTGACCGGGCTCACCCTCCCCGCCCCCGGCCTGCACGGCACCGCCCTCGACGGCGTCTCCTTGAGCGTGCGCGGCGGCGAGATCGTCGGCCTCGCGGGGATCGCCGGCAACGGGCAGGCGGAGCTGTTCGATGCCCTCTCGGGCGAGACCCTGGCGCCGGAGGCCGGCATGGTGCGGTTCGACGGCGTCGCTTCGGGGCGCCTCGGCATCACCGCCCGGCGGCGGGGCGGCGCCGGTTTCGTGCCGGAGGAGCGCAACGGCCACGGCGCGGCCCCGACCCTGAGCCTGTCCGACAACGCGATCCTGTCGCGCCACGCCACCGCAGGCCTGAGCCGCTTCGGAGTCCTGCGCCGCGCCACCGCCAAGGCCCTGGCCCGGGACGTGATCGCGGCCTTCGACGTGCGCAAGGCGGGACCCGATCCCGCCGCCGGAACGCTGTCGGGCGGCAACCTGCAGAAATACCTGATGGGGCGCGAGATCCTGGCCGAGCCCGGCATCCTCGTGGTCAACCAGCCGACCTGGGGCGTCGACGCCCTCGCGGCCGCCCATATCCGGCAGGCGCTCCTCGATCTCGCTTCCCGCGGCGCCGCCGTGCTGGTGATCAGCCAGGACCTCGACGAATTGTTCGAGATCGCCGGCCGCATCGCCGTGCTGCACGACGGCACCCTGTCGCCGCCGGTGCCGGCCGCCGAGACCACCCGCGAGGCCTTGGGGCTGCGCATGGGCGGGGCGAACCCCGCGGAAGCCGCCGAGGGTTCGGTGGCGGGCGCGCCGGATCACGCCCGGGAGCCGGCCCATGCGCATTGACCTGACCCCGCGCACCAACCGGTCGGCCCTGATGGACGCGCTCTCGCCCATCCTGGCCTTCCTGGCCGCGCTGGTGGTGGGCGGGCTCGTGGTGGCCGTCATGGGCCGCTCGCCGGCCACCGCCTTCGTCACCTACTTCGTGGCGCCCCTGAGCGAGGTCTGGTCGCTGCAGGAGGTGGCCGTCAAGGCCGCGCCGCTCGCCCTCATCGCCACCGGCCTGGCCTTCTGCTACCGCGCCAACATCTGGAATATCGGGGCCGAGGGACAGTTCGTCGTCGGCGGCCTGTTCGGCGGCTGGATCGGCGTCGCCACCCACGGATCGCCCGGCGATCCCCTCTGGGTGCTGCCCCTGATGCTCCTCGTCGGCACGGGGGCCGGCATGCTCTACGGGCTGATCCCGGCCCTCCTCAAGGTGCGCCTCGGCGTCTCCGAGATCCTCACCAGCCTGATGCTGGTCTACGTGGCCGAACTGCTGCTCGACTACATGGCGCGCGGCCCGCTGCGCGATCCGGCCGGCTTCAACTTTCCCCAGAGCGTCACCTTCGATGACGCCGCCCGCCTGCCCTACCTGATGGAGGGCGGCACCCTCCATGCCGGCGTCGCCATCGCGGTGGCGGTGGTGGTCCTCGCGACCCTGGTTCTCGGCCGCACCCTGTTCGGCTTCACCGTGCGGGTGGTGGGGGCGAGCCCGCGCGCGGCGCGCTTCGCCGGCTTCAGCGACGGGCGCCTGACGCTCGCGGTCTTCGCCGTCTCCGGGGGCGCCGCGGGACTGGCCGGAATCTGCGAGGTGGCGGGCCGGATCGGCCAACTCCAGCCGTCGATCTCGCCGGGCTACGGCTTCACCGCCATCATCGTGGCGTTCCTCGGGCGGCTGTCCCCGATGGGAATCCTGGTGGCGGCCCTGGTCATCGCCCTCACCACCATCGGGGGCGAGGGCGCCCAGATCGACCTGAAGCTCCCCCTCGACCTGACGCGGGCCTTCCAGGGCCTGCTGCTCGCCCTGGTGCTCGGGGCCGACGCCCTGTCGCGCTACCGGGTCCGCCTCGTGCCGGGAGCGACCGCATGACCATCCACGGCGTCAGCCTCGATATCGTCCAGATGGTGCTCATCACCATCGTGGCCGCCGCCACCCCGCTGATGATCGCGGCGCTCGGCGAACTCGTCGCCGAGCGCGCGGGCGTGCTCAACCTCGGCGTCGAGGGCATGATGGTGCTGGGCGCCGCCGCCGGTTTCGCGGTGGCGGTGGAGACCGGCTCGACGCTGCTCGGCGCGCTGGCGGGGGCCGGGGCGGGCCTCGCCCTCTCGGCCCTGTTCGGACTTCTCACGGTGGTGCTGAGCGCCAATCAGGTCGCCTCCGGCCTCGCCATGACGATCCTGGGGCTCGGGCTCTCGGGCCTCGTCGGCGCCTCCTATGTCGGCCTCAAGCGCGATCCGGCCCCGCACCTGTCCGTGCCGGGTCTTACCGATCTGCCCGGCCTCGGCGGCCTGCTCTTCGGGCAGGACGGCTTCGTCTACTTCGCCTTCGCGCTGGCGGCCGGGGTGTGGTGGTTCCTGTGGCGCACCCGCGCCGGCCTGATCCTGCGGGCCATCGGCGACGACCACACCGCCACCCACGCGCTGGGCCTGCAGGTCCGCAAGGTGCGCGTCCTCGCGGTGCTGTTCGGCGGTGCCTGCGCGGGGCTGGCCGGGGCCTACCTGTCGCTGTCCTACACCCCGTTCTGGGCGCCCGCGATGACGGCCGGGCGCGGCTGGATCGCCCTGGCCCTCGTGGTCTTCGCCTCCTGGAATCCGCTCCGGGCGGTGGCCGGCGCCCTGCTGTTCGGCGGCGCCACGGTGCTCCAGCTCAATGCCCAGGCGGCCGGCCTCGGCCTGCCGGGGCAACTCCTCTCCGCCCTGCCCTACCTCGCCACCATCCTGGCCCTGGTCTTGCTCTCCCTCGGCAGGCGCCAGGGCGGCTCCCTCGCCCCGGCGGCCCTCGGCCGCGTCTTCACCCCGCACCGGTAGACGTGCATTCTGGAAGGATATCGGAACGATGCGGATCGTGCAGGGTGCCCTGGTGGCCGTTCTCGCCCTCGCATTTGGGGCCGCGCAGGCCCCGGACGCGCACGCGCAGGAGAAGAAGCCCGGCGAGAAGCTGAAGGTCGGCTTCGTCTATGTCGGGCCGGTGGCCGATTACGGCTACTCGTACCAGCACGACCAGAGCCGCAAGGCCCTCGCCGCCGCGCTGGGCGACAAGGTCGAGACCAGCTTCCTCGAGAACGTGCCGGAGGCCGACAGCGAGCGGTCCATCGAGAGCTTCGCCCGCTCCGGCTACGGCCTGGTCTTCACCACCTCGTTCGGCTTCATGGAGCCGACCCTGAAGGTCGCCAAGAAGTTCCCCAAGGTGAAGTTCGAGCACGCCACCGGCTACAAGCGCGCGCCCAACGTCTCGACCTACTCGGCCCGCTTCTACGAGGGCCGCTACGTCTGCGGGGTGATCGCCGGGCGCCTCTCGAAGACGGGCACGCTGGGCTACATCGCCTCGTTCCCGATCCCCGAGGTGGTGAGCGGCATCAACGCCTTCATGCTCGGCGCCCAGTCGGTGAACCCCGACATCAAGATCAAGATCGTCTGGGTCAACACCTGGTTCGACCCGGGCAAGGAGGCCGAGGCCGCCAAGGCGCTGCTGGCCCAGGGCGCCGACATCCTGTCGCAGCACACCGATTCCGCTGCGCCGTTGCAGGAGGCCGAGAAGCAGGGCAAGCTCGCCTTCGGACAATCCTCGGACCAGATGCGTTTCGCCCCGAAGGCCCAGCTCACCTCGATCGTCGACGACTGGGACAGCTACGTCATCGGCGAGGCCAAGGCCGTCCTGGACGGCACCTGGAAGAGCCACGACACCTGGGGCGGCATCAAGGACGGCATGGTCGTGCTGGCGCCCTTCGCCAACATGCCCGACGACGTGAAGGCCCAGGCCGAGGCCACCAAGACGGCGATCGCGAACGGCACGCTCCTGCCCTTCCACGGCCCCGTCTTCAAGCAGGACGGCACCGAGGCGGTGAAGGCCGGCGAGAACGCCCCCGACCCGATGATCCTCGGCATGAACTGGTACGTGAAGGGCATCGCCGACACGCTGCCGCGCTAGGGCCGTCGCGAACCGACCCGTGGGGGAGCGAGGAACCGGCGTTCGAACACGAGAGGCCGCATGAGACACGCGATCCGCTTCCTCCTCGGCCATGAGGCGCGCACGATCGAGGCCTGCGATCCGGCCCTGACGGTGCTCGACTGGCTGCGCGGCCCCGAGCGGCTGATCGGCACCAAGGAGGGCTGCAACGAGGGCGATTGCGGGGCCTGCACGGTGGTGGTGGTGCGCCCCGAGGGGCCGCCCGGCGCCGAGCGCCTGCGCTACCGCACGGTCGATGCCTGCATCACCTTCCTGGGCATGCTCGACGGCTGCCAGCTCCTCACCGTGGAGCACCTGCGTGGGAGCGACGGCACGCTCCATCCGGTCCAGCGCCTGATGGTGGAGGAGCACGGCTCGCAATGCGGCTTCTGCACGCCGGGCTTCGTGATGTCGCTGTTCGCCATGACCAAGGATTGGCCCACCGCGGCCGGGGAAGTCTGGACCTCCGCGAGCCCCATCGACGATGCCCTCGCGGGCAATCTCTGCCGCTGTACCGGCTATGCCCCGATCGTGCGCGCGGCCGAGCGGGCGCTGGCCCTGCCGGAAGCGGATGCCTTCGACGCCGCCCACGACGCCACCCTCGCCCGGCTGCTGGCCTTGCGCGACGACGAGACCGTTGCGGTCTCCGGGCCGAAGGGCCGCTTCTTCGCCCCGGCCACCATCCAGGCGCTCGTCGATCTCATGGCCGAGCACCCCCAGGCGACGATCGTGGCCGGCGCCACCGATGTCGCCCTCTGGGTGACCAAGGGCCTGCGCGTGCTCGACCCGGTGATCTGGCTCGGGCGGGTGCGAAGCCTGCGCGTCGTGGGCGAGGCGCCCGATCACCTGTATCTCGGAGCCGGCGTGAGCCTCGCCGAGGCCGGCACGCATCTCGCCGGACTGCATCCGGATCTCGGCGAACTCTTCCGCCGCCACGGTGCCGCCCAGACCCGCAATGCCGGCACCCTCGGCGGCAACATCGCCAACGGCTCCCCCATCGGCGACGCGGCGCCGGCCCTGATCGCCCTCGGGGCAGGCCTCCATCTCATCGGCCGGGGGACCGAGTGCGAGATTCCCCTCGCGGATTTCTTCGTCGCCTATGGCCGGCAGGACCTGCGCCCGGGCGAGTTCGTCGCCGGGGTGCGGGTGCCGAGACTCGGCCCGAAGGCGATCTTCCGCGCCTACAAGATTTCGAAGCGCTTCGACGAGGATATTTCGGCCGTCCTCGGCGCCTTCCGACTGACGCTCGACGGCGGCACGATCGAGGAAGCCTGCATCGCCTATGGCGGCATGGCCGGCACCCCGAAGCGGGCCGTCCAGGCCGAGGCCGCGCTGGTGGGGCAAGCCCTCGACGCCGCCGTGATCCCGGCCTTCAAGGCCGCACTCGCGCAGGACTTCACCCCGCTCACCGACATGCGGGCCTCGGCCGGCTACCGCCTCAAGGTCGCCGGCAACCTGATCGAGCGCCTGATCCACGAGAGCGCCCCGGAGGCGCCGGAAACCCGCTTGGCGAGGGTGGGAGCGCTGGCTCATGCTTGATCGCACGCCCCCTGCCCCGAAGGCGGACGACCGGATCGCGGGCGGCGCCCACACGCCGCGCATCCACGACAGCGCCGCCCGCCACGTCGGCGGTTCGGCGATCTACATCGACGACATGGCCGAGCCGGCCGGCCTGCTGCATGTCTGCCTGGGCCTGAGCGAACGCGCCCATGCCCGCCTGGTCTCGGTGGATCTCGACCCCGTGCGCAGCGCCGAGGGCGTGGTCGCGGTGTTCACCGCCGCCGACGTCCCGGGCGTAAACGACATCTCGTCCTCGCACCGGAACGACGAGCCGATGCTGGCCGAGGACACGGTGTCGTATGTCGGCCAGCCGATCTTCGCGGTGGCGGCCCTGACCCGCGATGCGGCCCGCCGCGCCGCCCGCCACGCCGTCATCGCCTACGAAGACCGCGCACCCGTCCTGACCTACCGGGAGGCCCGGGCGGACGGCACGCTGGTCTGGCCGCCCATGACCCTGACGCGCGGCGATTCCGACGCGGTGCTGGCGGAGGCTCCCGGCATCGTCCGGGGCCGGATGGCCATCGGTGGCCAGGAGCACTTCTACCTCGAGGGCCAGATCGCGCTGGCCATTCCGGGCGAGGACGACGAGGTCACGGTCTACACCTCGACCCAGCACCCCTCGGAGGCCCAGGCCCTGGTCGCCAAGGTGCTGGGCACGGTCAATTCCGCGGTGACGGCCGAGATCCGCCGGATGGGCGGCGGCTTCGGCGGCAAGGAGAGCCAGTCGAACCTGTTCGCCTGCGTGGCGGCCCTGGTGGCCAAGACGACCGGACGCGCCGCCAAGATCCGGCCCGACCGCGACGACGACATGATCATCACCGGCAAGCGCCACGATTTCGAGGTCGATTACCTCGTCGGCCACGATGCCGCGGGCAAGATCCTGGCGGTCGACATGCAGCTCGCCGCCCGCTGCGGCTGGGCCGCCGACCTGTCGGGGCCGGTCACCGACCGCGCCCTGTTCCACGCCGACAATTGCTATCACTACCCGGCGGTGCACCTGACCTCGCGGCCCTACCGCACCCACACCCAGTCCAACACCGCCTTCCGGGGCTTCGGCGGCCCGCAGGGCATGGTGGCGGCCGAGCGGGTGATCGAGGAAGTGGCCTATGCCTGCGGCCTCGACCCGTTGGAGGTGCGCAAGCGCAATTTCTACGGCACCGAGACCGACAACGTCACGCCCTACCACCAGACCATTTCCGACAATTGCATCCGGGATTTGGTGGCCAAACTGGAAGTGGATTGTGAGTATGCTGAGCGCCGCGCGGCCCTGCATGCGGCAAATGAAGCGAGCCCTGTGATCAAGCGCGGCATCGCCCTGACGCCGGTGAAGTTCGGCATCTCCTTCACCTCGACCGCCTACAACCAGGCCGGCGCCCTGGTGCACATCTACAACGACGGTTCGGTCGGCCTGAACCACGGCGGCACCGAGATGGGCCAGGGGCTCTACGTCAAGGTTGCGCAGGTGGTGGCGGAGGAATTCCAGATCGATGCCGACCGGGTTCGCATCACCGCGACCACGACCGGCAAGGTGCCCAACACCTCGGCCACCGCCGCCTCGTCGGGGGCGGATCTCAACGGCATGGCGGCCCGCACGGCCGCCCAGACCCTGAAGGACCGCCTCGTCGCCTTCGCGGCCGAGGCCTGGAGCGTCGCGCCCGAGACGGTGCTGTTCCTGCCCAACCGGGTCCGGGTCGGCAACCAGGAGATCGCCTGGGCCGAGTTGATCCACAAGGCCTACCTCGCCCGCGTCCAGCTCTCGGCCACGGGCTTCTACAAGACCCCGACCATCCACTGGGACCGCGATGCCGGCCGGGGCCACCCGTTCTACTATTTCGCCTACGGCGCGGCCTGCGTGCAGGCGGCGGTGGACACGCTGACCGGCGAATACCGGATCGAGCGGGCCGACATCCTGCACGATTGCGGCCGCTCCCTGAACCCGGCGGTGGACCGGGGCCAGATCGAGGGCGGCTTCATCCAGGGGCTGGGCTGGCTCACCACCGAGGAATTGTGGTGGGACGGCAAGGGCGCCTTACGCACCCATGCGCCGTCCACCTACAAGATCCCGGCCTGCGGCGACCGCCCGCGCATCTTCAACGTGGCCCTCTACGAGAACGCGAATCGCGAGGCGACGATCTACCGCTCGAAGGCGGTGGGCGAGCCGCCGCTGATGCTCGGCATCGCCGGGCTGCACGCCCTGTCGGACGCGGTGGCGAGCGTCGCCGGGCACCGGCACTGCCCCCGCCTCGACGCCCCGGCGACGCCCGAACGCGTCCTCGACGCCGTCGAGCGGATGCGGGCCCTGGCGGACCATCCGCGAACCGCGCAGCCGTGAGCCTCGGCCCGTCGGAGGCGCTGTCGGAAACCCTGGCGGGCGCCCTCGCGGCGGGCGAGCCGGCGGCCCTCGTTACCCTGTCGGAGGCGCGGGGCTCGACGCCGCGCGCCGCCGGCACCGCCATGCTGGTGATGCCCGGCCGGGTCCTCGGCACCATCGGGGGCGGCACCTACGAATGGGCGGGCATCGCCCGGGCCCGGCAACTCCTGGCGGCGGGCGAGCGGGAGGCCACCCTGCCGATGCCGCTCGGGCCGGAAACCGGACAATGCTGCGGCGGGCACGTCACCCTGACGATCGTCCGGGCCGGGGCCGAGACGTGCGCGAGCCTCAACGCCTGGGAGGCCGAGGGAGCGGCGCGGGCGCCGTGGGTGCTGATCTACGGCGCCGGCCATGTCGGGCGCGCCCTGGCGCTGGCCCTCGACCCGCTGCCGTTCCGCACCCGGATCATCGACGACCGGCCCGGAGAGATCGCCCGCGTCGAGGGCGCCCGCATCCTCCGGGAGGTCGGCTCGGCCAGTGCCGTGGCCGAGGCCGCGCCGCCGGGGGCCGCGCACGTGGTGCTCACCCACAGCCACGCCCTCGACAGCCTGATCTGCGCCAGCCTGCTGGAGGCCAACAGCTTCGCGTATCTTGGCCTGATCGGATCGGCCACCAAGCGGGCGACCTTCCTCAGCGCCTTCCGGGCGATGGGGCTCGACGCGGCCGCCCTCGACCGCCTCGTCTGCCCGATCGGCGGCAGGCCGGTGCGCGACAAGCGCCCGGCCGTCATCGCCGCCCTGGTGGCGGCCGAACTGATCGGCGTCTTTGCGGGCTGATCTGGAGGCTCGACCGGCCGATCAGGGACGCGGCGGCGGGACGTTCGCTCCGCGTGTGGGCATCGCCTCGGCAGGCATCGCCTCGGCAGGCATCGACTCGGCCGCAATGCCGCCGGCCCGGGGCGGGACCGGGATCGCGTCGCCGCTGCGGATCGCCTCGGCCTCGTTGCGGGGGCCTGCCCGGCCCTCGGTGCCGCCCGGCGCGGTGGCGGCATCCATGCCGGCCGGCGCGCCGGCGCCCTGGGCCAGGGCCGCCCCGGCGAGGCCGAGCGACAGGGTCAGGACGGTGATCAAACGGATCGGGGTGGGCTGGATCATGGCAGGCTCCAGGGTTCGCAAAGGAGGCGGAGAGCGTCGCGCGATGTCGCGTCGGGCTTTCGGAAAGGTCGGCGTTCGGCGCGGCTTCGGCGGAAGCGGGCTCAGCGGTGACGTTTGTGCCGGGGTGCCCGGTGCCGGATCGCCCGGTGTCGGAGGGCCGCGCGTCCGCGCAGGCCGCCGGGGGCCGTGACCCGGGACTGGCCGCCGGGAGCGATCAGGGTGCCCTGGGCCCGGGGCGCCGGCGTCAGCATGAACAGGCCGGCCGTGACGAGCGCGGCCGCGAGGCTCCGCCCGAGCATTCCAACGCTTGCAAACCTGCGATTCAGGAACAGCTGCGGCACATCACGTCCTCCCGCGAGCCCGGCGCCCGCATGATCGAGGATGGTCCTGGCAAAGGACGTGCCGGACCGACCCGACATCACCGAGGCTTGTTCCGCGCATCTCGACGTCTGCGCACGCGTGCCGGCGGTCTTCAGGATGGTGCCGGTCGATATCTTGCGCGGATCGGGCGGGATCGATGCTGGCTGCTTCGCTCGGCAACGGATCGACCGGATGGCGAAGCCCGGGCGCTCCGCGTCGGGACAGCGCATCCCAAAGAGCGCAGGATTCGGGTGCTCAGAAGTCCAGTGCTCAGAAGTCCGGGGCTCAGGAGTCCGGGGCTCAGCTGCCCCGATAGGTCTGGTAGCTCCACGGGCTCGCCACCAGCGGCACGTGATAATGCCCCTGATATAAAATGTTGCAAATCAACGACTTAGCTTTGGTTGTCACTCGGTCTGCCGCAAATTGTGTCACAATCCGAGGTCAATATGGCAACCATACGCAAACGAGGTAACTCCTGGCAGGTTCAGATACGCAAGAGTGGTACCAACCCCATATCAAGCAGCTTTCCTACTAAGCAAGCTGCAATGGAGTGGGCTTCACAAAAGGAGCTAGGTGCAGAAGGATGTCTCGATCTATTCGAGCTTCTAGATATATACAAAAATAAAGTTTCATTTAAGAAAAAAGAATATTTAACCGAGTGTTGGCGCATTGTCGTGATCAAGCGACACCCGATATCGCGGATCCCCATTAGTAAGTTATCAATAAAGCATATGTCTGAGTACCGAGATGACAGATTAAAAGTCGTAAAGCCCGACACATTGTTGAGAGAGATGTGCACAATACGAGCCTGCATAGATATTGCTATGAGAGAGTGGGACGTAAAAATCGCTTCAAATCCAGCAAAGGGACTGAGACTTCCTCGACAAGGAATGCCCCGTGCACAAAGATTGAGTCCCGACGAAGAAGTTAGAATGCGGGAAGGTTTCGCTGGAAGTCCTACATGGTTTCTGAAGCCTATCGTATTGCTTGCTATCGAAACTGCTATGCGTCGCGGAGAGTTGCTAAGGTTAAAATGGTCAGACATTGATTTAATCAAAGGAACTGCCCACTTGTCCGTAACTAAAAATGGCTACTGCCGTACGATTGCACTTAGCCCTATGGCAATCAAAATTCTAAGCGAAATAGAAAAAGGTGATGAAAGAGTATTCCCGCTTAATATCAGTCAAGTTCACAATGGTTGGGTCAATCTTAGGCGAAGATCTAAACTACAGCATCTGCGCTTTCACGACCTAAGGCACGAAGGAATTAGCAGGCTTTTCGAACTAGGCTTATCAGTTCCGGAAGTTGCAATGCAAAGCGGGCATAAAGATTATAAAATGCTTGCAAGATACACGCACCTAAAACCTGAAAATGTCGCTGAGAAGATCAGAAAGCTAGTTTCGATTG
Source organism: Methylobacterium sp. Ger2507 (assembly GCF_055231875.1). Classification (NCBI taxonomy): domain Bacteria; kingdom Pseudomonadati; phylum Pseudomonadota; class Alphaproteobacteria; order Hyphomicrobiales; family Methylobacteriaceae; genus Methylobacterium; species Methylobacterium sp. Ger2507. The sequence goes on along the minus strand of NZ_JBUYVC010000001.1, from coordinate 3,238,751 downwards.
CTAATTTAAATTGATTCAAAACTCTCGGCAGCAGAAGCGCCAATCAGTGTGGGGCGAGGATACCTCTTGCCCCTAATTGGCGCTTCTTTCGTCCCAATCGGAACACTAAGCAACGCAGCCTCAAGATCTTTACGGTCGGAAAATGCTACGAACTATTTTTTTGAAAATGTGCTAGATCTTAGTTGAGCTACAATAAGCGTAGGGTGATTGCCATCGCGGAGTATATTCCATGCCTGCATTAGTTTTTTTCGATGTGCTTTAATCCATCGTTCCATAGGACGGTCGAATTTCCTAATACCTACTAGCCAACCACCAGTGTCCACTGCATAGGAGGCTACGTGTCTATCGACTCCATAATCAAGATGAACGTGCGCTCTTTGATGGTTCAGGTTTGCATCCATTCGTATAATTATAGTTTCATATTTCAAAAGTAAAAGCTCTGGATAAGTTATCGAAGATGATCTAGATAATAGTTCTATTGACGCCATTTCATTTTGAATAGCTTCCAAGGTTTTATTTAGGCCAAACGGATCAGGCTCTGCGGGTAACGTGAGGGTCATTGGCCTTGATATCCTTGTAGCCGTACTCTACTCGCCCGTACGCTTTTTCGGTTTGCGTCTTGATTGAGCGCTGACCGCCTTTCTTTTTACATTATCTTCAATCTCTGTTTCACCATAAGTAAATTCCGCCTTTCCTTTACTCACGTATTCGGCAAGCGTCCGTATGCGTCGGTACACCGAGAGCAAAATTTTTAGTGTTAAGTATGGGCTGCCTGTAAGTTCATTTATATGGGACAAACTCCTAAATCCTAGCAACGTAGCCATCTGTTTACTGCTAGTGATTATATAGTCCATCTCATGTTTGCGGAATTTTATTTCGGCTTCGTCGGTTTTTAGTTTCAGTAGCTTACGCTCCTGCATACCTTTATAAATATTATTGTATGTAGTATTGGCCGAATCAATAGCTAAGGAGATTTTTTTAACCGCTCCTGCAACAGATGTTGCTGTCACAATCCAGAGCGCTAGGTCAAAATAACCCGGAGAACTTTTGTGAATAGCTAATATTTTGGGACGTGCTTGCTTGCGAGTCGAATATTTTAGTTCATTGAAGAAGCTTACTGCACTATACCCTCCCTGCCATGGAAAATTAGAATATGCCCTTGCCATGCGCTCGCTATCACCTTGCCCTAGATCGCCACTGACTGACGCAAAGAAGAAATAGACCTGCTCGTAGGCTCGAGGGAATATATACAGGTCTTCGAGAGACCATTCTTTATTTAGTTCTATCCTATATCGACCAGTCTCGGCCATTTCGTGTCCCACAGTTTTGAAAATCCAGTTGAAAGATCTGGGAATAAATTTGCAAGAACTTTTGTGCGAAACCACGCTTTATGCACCGAACTGTGAGCGTTACTTTCCCAGTAGCTCGGTTTCGCTATAAAGAGCGGGGGGGTGTCTGAAGGACATCGGATGGAAGGGATCCTCTGAAACAGAACGGAGATTCCAACCTTACTGACGCTCAAGCAAAGCGAATGTTTCGTTCGCCGCATTCGCAGGAGCCTCTTCCAGGCTTCTAGGAGCGCCGCCAGCAGGCGGATGGGCAAAAGGCGAGCCGTGGGTCCGTTTCGTCCGGCAAGGCCGTCAGCGGTCTGCCCTGGCAACCTGCTGAGGCACCAGCGTGTCGCGTCCTGCTTACGCCCGAGCAGAGCGACAGGGCAGGCCTCACTTTCCACGCTTGCATTCGCAGGAGCCTCTTCCAGGCTTCTAGGAGCGCCGCCAGCAGGCGGATGGGCAAAAGGCGAGCCGTGGGTCCGTTTCGTCCGGCAAGGCCGTCAGCGGTCTGCCCTGGCAACCTGCTGAGGCACCAGCGTGTCGCGTGGCGCCCCAGGCACAGGATCAGCATTAATTTCACCGAGAGGGTTGAGCCGGATGGGAGGATTGCACACTAAGGTAATGCTGTGTTTTGATTGGGGATCAGTATGCCAAGCATCGAACGTCAAGAGATACAATCCTGCAGTTACTGTGGAGCCCCTCACAGCATCACGTACGAGTACGCAAAGTTTGGACCTGCTAATGATCAAGAGAGGGCCAGCTGCCGCAGCTGTGGAGAGCTTCTTGTCCGCGAGCGTTGTCTTTCGATTACAGCAAAACTAGTTCAACCTATATCCCATCATCATGAACCGAAGGCGGACTCTTGATAATTCTATGGACGCTGGACTTACTAATACCAATTTCAGCCGCAACGGCAGCCATTGATAATCCTTTAAGACTTAGCTCCTTTACGAGATCTGACTTTAACCGAGCACTAGGTTTGCGCCCTTTATAGGCACCATCAGCTTTCGCCTTAGCGATACCCTCACGTTGTCTCTCTAGCATCATCTCTCTCTCGAACTGAGCAACACCAGCCAGCACGTTCAGCATGAGCTTGCCGGTTGGCGTGCCTGTATCTACGCCCAAGTTCAGGATCCTCAGCGCAGCACCCCTCCCTTCAATCTCAGAAATAACAGCACCCATGTGCGTTACTGATCGAGCCAACCGATCCAGCTTTGTCACAACCAGAGTGTCGCCGGCTCGAACAAACTCAAGCGCTGCAGTTAGCGACCTACGAGGACCTACCGACGAAGCGTGCTCATGGAACAGCTTCTCGCATCCTAGGGCGGATAGCTCCCGGATCTGAGCCGCAAGCCCTGCTTCCTGTTCCAAGGTAGAGGTACGCGCGTATCCAATGAGCATGAGGGTACCTGCCGTTCCACTAGGGTCCTAGACATAGAACACTTGACCGTTCCAAAATGCAATAGATATCTTTTGAGACGATCTGAGCTGATTGATGGAACGTTCCATTAGAGCTTGCCCTATTGGAACGAGTGCAGCCTCTCGCCTGGGTGTATAGAACCCTCTTAAATCTATCTTCGATAGGAGGATGGATTGCAGTTCCAACCCGATGATTTTATCTGAGGCTTATGCATCTATGGATCATAGTCGGATATGGTATTAGAACTAGGATTATCATTGGTCCTATCCTAGTATCTTATGGATATTTCTATAATGTAGATCTATTTCTGACATCTCTATCAGCAGCCATCTGATGATCTAGCCTACGCCATCTATATCTAGTTCTTAGAGTCATAGGACTCCTCTGCTATGGTTCTCTCTAGTTCTATCTTAGGATATCTGTAGGCTAGCCATTTATGTTATATTCAGTATGTATCTAGTTCTAACTATGTAGTGTCTAGTTATATGTAATTATCATGTGCCTTCTATATGTCTATTTATAAATGGTATCCTTTATATGGTTCTATTAGTTATCTTCTATATCAACAGCTATCGGTGGGTATATCTATCTACTTTCTAGTAGGTATATCTAGTTCTATTCTATCTCCTATCTAGTTCTATCTGTTTTGTATCTTGGAAACTGATACCGGGATTGCTCCTACAGTATCAGTGGCCTTTTATATCCACATATGAAGGGAGTAGCAGGCTTAGGCTCTATGATAGTTTATCTAATTGATATAGCTTAGAGCACGAAACAGATACCGACCCAAGCAAGCCAACTCTAATCAATCTGAGATATCGGATTAGAACTATGATCTATACTATGAATAGAACTATGATCTAATCTATGATACATACTGATCTAAGCTTGGATTAGCGCACCTTCGATGCTGATCTAGGGGCGGTGGGGGACTTGCGGTTGTTGTAACTGTTAGATGCGGGCGCAGAAAATTATGTCATTATCAGCAGGATTGCTAATAAGAATCTATAGTCAGGTATGGACCTACCGACTGCGAAATTTTCTCTGGTAATTGCCGGTGTCAGCGCCGATCTGATCCACTATGACAAGGCACATTTGCCGAAATGTCGATGTGAGCGAAGAGCGATCTTTCAGCTTGTACGGCAGCCCAATCTACGACAATTTATTAAGAGGTTAACATTGGCGCGGCGAGCTTCCGGCGCATGTGTTGGGCAAGAAAATTCTGACCGGAGTTTCGAAAAGTAATGACTTATAGTGCACCAATATTAAAAGGATATGGTGAGGCTACTCAGTCGCTGAAACTCTATCGGCGCGCTGAATTGAGGAGCGATGCTACCGACGAGCCACTTATCGAAAAGCTGTATGTAGATCCTCTTCAGAACGATACAGTACTAGAGACAATGATGCGCTCTAATACAACGATGCTTATCGGGCGGAAAGGCACCGGGAAGTCAACTATTTTTCAGCGCGCACAATATGAGATTAGGAAAAAGCCTAAATCTATATCTGCCTATGTCGACATCAAAACAATATATGAGTCTGCTGAAGTTGATCCTGGTTTGGCGCAGAAGATTTCTCTAACATCTGGATCAATGAACGAGAAAGAAATTCGAAAGCTGCTGCTTTATCGAGCTTTTACAAAGGCCGTTTTTGTAGACATACAGAAAGAGATCAAAGCGCAAGCAAACTCTTCTGTAATGTCAAAATTCAGGGAAGCAATTTCTGCACGGCGTGGTAGTGTAATTGAGGCAATCGATGAGTTGCTTGATGGCACATTTGATACTGAGTTGACCGATGTTACATCCGCTATAAATAGAACTACCAAGGCTGCGGATAGTTTGAAATCATCCAGCAAAAGAACTATGTCTGCATCTGGGGAAATATCTTTATCTGCATCAGCCGAAGCCGCCGCTAAAATCAATGGTGGTATCAATAGAGAAAAAACCAAAGAATCAACGGCTAGCGAAGAAAACGAGTATTCGCAGGTACTGCTTAGAACCTTTAATATAAGCTCTTTGATGGAAAAACTAGAGAACGTTCTTAGTGAAATTGGTGTGAAAAGTCTCTATATTTTTATTGATGATTTTTCGGAGCTACCACAGGAAGCAATGATGGTGTTCGTAGACACCGTTCTGGCTCCACTTAATAATTGGTCAAATGAACTTATCAAGTTCAAAGTTGCGGCGTATCCGGGGCGCGTGTACCTAGGAAAAATTGATCCTTCGAAAATAGATGAGCTATACCTTGATACGTTCAATTTGTATGGCAGAACTGATGTTTCTTCGATGGAAGACAAGGCCATTGATTTCACAAAGAGACTAATAAACAGCCGATTCAATCATTACATAGGAATGAATTTTGATAATTTTTGTGACAGTGATTTAGATGATATTTATCGACAGTTGTTTTTTGCTAGCATGGGTAATCCAAGAATTATCGGGCATATACTCCATAACTTAAGAGAGTCACACATTGCTTATGGCAGATCGATCGGTTCAAGAGCAATCCGAGATGCTTCTACTCGCTACTACGAGGAAAAAATCGAGCCGTTTTTCGGAATGCAGAAATTTGTACAGGAGTCTTTTGAAGAGAAATCGTCGGTTTTTAGCTTAAAAGAGCTTCTCGTATCAATTGTTCAGAGAGCAAGGGAGCTCAAGAACTATAAAGAATCAACAGTTACTCGTGATATAAAGGGTTGGACTCCGTCTAGCCATTTTTACGTATTGACCGAATTCGATCAAATACTTTCATCGCTTGAGCTTAATTTTTTTATTAGTAAGTATTACGAAATGAAAGACAGGGACGGCCGTCAGGTTTCTATATATGCACTTAATTATGGGTTGTGTAATCGACACGCAATCGCTTATGGAAGGCCCACAGGTAAGAGGGAGTATAGGCTCTATTTTGTAGAAAGAATATTTGATTACAATTCTATTATTAGAAAATACGTTAAACAGCATCAAGAGATCAGATGTGAAGGATGTGGTGCGATTCACCCACTTGAGGCGCTTAATAGTTTGAAATTATTTGGTATGCTATGTCCTACTTGTAAGGTCGCCAAGTGTGAGGTAATCAATCTTTCAAGAAAATACGAGTCGATTATTGAAGATATCGATAGTGAACTATTTCTCCCTGCGACAGAAATTGGAATTCTTGAGGCGCTGTTTACGGAGAACAGTGGTATGGCGGCCTCGGAGATTGCTGGCGAACTCGATTGCTCTTATCAGCTCGTTGGAAAACGAGGAAAAATAATGGCGGATCGTGGGTTGGTATCCAGATCCGTTTCGGATCGAAATCGAAGAATCTTCGAAATAACCGCTAAGGCTAAATCGGAATACTTCGATGGTAACGATGAGCGTCGTATAGATTTGGATGATGGCGAAGATCTTATTTAGGTGTCAAGCGCGCGGTTGTCCGTCAGCTGAGATGCAATTTTTTGATAGTAGTTCCCCCCACTGATCTGTCACATAAATTTTGTGACAGGCTGTGACCACGCCTTGCCGCAAACTGGTTACTGTGCAAAAATCGCGTCTGGATCGGTTACAATTCAAAGCAACAAGGGGCTCAGCTGCCCCGATAGGTCTGGTAGCTCCACGGGCTCGCCACCAGCGGCACGTGATAATGCCCCTCCGGCTCGGCGACGCCGAAGCGCAGCGTCACGATGTCGAGGAAGGGCGGTTCGGGCAGGCCCGGTTGGGTCGCCCGGAAATGGTCGCCGATGTGGAAGCGCAGCTCGTAGGCGGCGATCGGCACCGGACGGTCGGCGATGAGGGGCGCGTCGGTGCGCCCGTCCGCGTTGGTCACGGCCCGGGCGATGAGGGCGGTCTCGGTGTCGGAGACCCATTCGTGCAGCTCCACCGCCACGCCCGACGCCGGCCGTCCCGCCGCGGTGTCGAGGATGTGCGTCGAGATCCGCCCGGTGGTGCGCAGGGCGCCCAGCCCTTCGACCAGCGCACCGAGGCGGATCGCGGCGATGCGGAACACCTCCGCCAGGGCGGTGGCGCGCTCGGTCTCGGCGTCGGAGGCGAGGCGCGCCGCGAAGGCGCGCAGGAGCGAGGCGCGGCCGTGGCGCCGGATGCAGAGGATGAAGGGAAACCCGAAGCGCGCCACGTAGGCCGCGTTCAGCGCCGCGAACCGCGCGTATTCCGCCTCGGACAGGCGGTCGAGCCCGGCCGAGGCCTGCTCGGCGATCGAATCGGGGGCGATCCGCCCGTCGCGGGCGGCGCGGCCCGCGAGTTCGGGGTGGTCGGTCAGCAGGCCGAGGCGCGCCGCCTCGGGGGCAGCCTCCACCGCGGCTCGCATGGCGGCGAGGAGCGCCGTGACCGTGGGAAATGGGCGCTGCCCGGCCGCCGCCTCGGCGACCCAGGGCGCGTGCTCGAACACCGCCCCGAGGGCATCGACGAACGCCGCGGGCGAAGCCCGGTTCAGGTCGTCGAGAATCGGCATTGGAATCTTTCCTGCTCGGGGCCGGTTTCGGCAGGCCGGCATAGCAGGCAACGGGCCATCCGGCGCGCGTGGCGCTCGCCAGGGCCGCGGAAATGTGGTCTTGCGCGCGATCCTGCCCGCCGGGCGAAGTCCGCTCGGTCCGCTGGACCATGAGACGAGGGCGCCATGATCCGCAAGACGCATCTTCCGCCCGACGCGACCCTGCTCCAGGTCGCGGGCGATCTCGCCGCGCCGGAGGAGTACCTGCGCCGCCTGCTCGGCAACATGCGCTTCTGCCAGAAGCGGCACGGCGACGCCCGGGTGCGCATCGGCGTGACCGGCAAACAGAAAGGCAAGGGGTTCAGCCCCTCGTACCGGATCGACTATCACCAGGACGGAGTCGAGACGGTGTTCAACGGCTTCGGCGGCACCTCGCACAGCGCCTTCACCGAGACCAATGTCCGCGAGACCAACTGGAGCCGGGGCCATGCCACGATCCAGGAGGTCCAGCGCCTCTACGACGAACTTCGCAAAAGCGATTCGCACAAGGGCGACCCAAAAACGGACGGCGCGAGCCGGCAAGACGCGAGCCGGCAAGACGCGAGCCGGCAAGACGCGAGCCGGCAAGATGGAAGCCGGGACAACGTGAGCTGGGACGACGTGACTCAAAGCGTGCCGCGCGAATCCTGACCTTCCGTCAGGCGGCCCGACAGGCAGGGCCGCGATCCAGGCCGCGATCGGGCGCCCGCCCGGGCGCGGGTGTCCCCGCCCCCGGGCGGAGTAGGATTCAGCAATCCCGCGTGTGGGTCGTGCGCGAATCCTGGGTCTTGTTGCCGTCGGCGGCCGGCGATGCACCGGGGACGCCGGTATTGCCCGATCCGCCGCCCATCTCCCCGGCCTTCAGCATCTCGCCCTTCCGCATCTCTCCCGCCGTGCCGGCCGGCGACGTGCCGGACGGGGCGGGGCCGCCGGAGCGGTACGCGGCCTCGGATGGTGCCGCGTGATTTCACCCGGTCGTACGGGTCCGCCCTTCCGGGGGACGAGGCCTTGGGCTGGCATGTGGCTTGCGGACCCGGACTGCCGCGGCCTTCCCGGGCCCGCGCGAGACGAGGGACCGTCGCGTGGATCACAGCTCTTCCGCATCCGGCTCTTCTTCAACCCCCGCATCGTCCCAGCCCGGTCCAGCCGGCCGCTCCGCGCCCACCGCCCCACCATTGGCGCTCCTGCTTCTCGGGCTTCAGCACGTGCTGGTGATGTATGCCGGCGCCGTCGCGGTGCCGCTCATCGTCGGGCGCGCCCTCAAGCTCCCGCCCGAGCAGGTGGCGATGCTGGTCAGCGCCGACCTGTTCGCCTGCGGCCTCGCCACCCTGATCCAGAGCTGGGGCCTGCCCGGCATCGGCATCCGCATGCCGGTGATGATGGGCGTGACCTTCGCGGCGGTGACGCCGATGATCGCCATGGGCACCAGCCCGGATCTCGGGCTCACGGGCATCTACGGGGCGGTCATCGTCGCGGGCCTGTTCGCCCTCCTGGCGGCGCCCCTGGTCGGGCGGCTGCTGCCCTTGTTTCCCCCGGTGGTGACCGGCACGGTGATCCTCGTCATCGGCATCTCGCTGATGCGGGTGGGCGTGAACTGGGCCGCCGGCGGCCTCGGCAACCCGGCCTACGGGGCGCTGCTCTATCTCGGCATCGCGCTGTTCGTCCTTCTCGTCATCCTGGGCCTCACCCGCTACACCCGCGGCTTCGTCGCCTCGGCCTCGGTGCTCATCGGCATCGTGGTCGGCATGGGGGTCGCGGGCGCCTTCGGCCTCGTCGACCTGTCGCGGGTGGCCACGGCGCCGTGGTTCGACGTGGTGCGGCCCTTCGCCTTCGGGGTGCCGAAGTTCGATCTCGTGGCCAGCCTCACCCTCTGCCTCGTCATGGTGGTGGTGATGATCGAATCCACCGGCATGTTCCTGGCCCTGGCCGAGATCACCGGCGAGACCGTGGACGAGGCCCGCCTGATCCGGGGCCTGCGCGCCGACGGCCTCGGCACCGTGCTGGGCGGGGTGTTCAACACCTTCCCGTACACCTCGTTCTCGCAGAACATCGGCCTCGTCGGCGTCACCGGCGTGCGCTCGCGCGTCGTCACGGTGATCGGCGGCGTGGTGATGCTCGGCCTCGGGCTGGTTCCGAAGCTGGCGGCCCTGGTGGAGGCGGTGCCGCCCTGCGTCCTCGGGGGAGCCGGGCTGGTGATGTTCGGCATGGTGGCGGCCACCGGCACACGCATCCTCGGCGCGGTCGATTTCGCCGCCAACCGCAACAACCTGTTCATCGTCGCGGTCTCGGTCGGGTTCGGGCTGATCCCCCTGGTGGCGCCGGCCTTCTTCAAGCAGATGCCGGACGTGCTGCATCCGCTGCTGGAATCCGGCATCCTGCTGGCGGCCCTGTCGGCGGTCGCCCTGAACCTGTTCTTCAACGGTCTCGGCAGCCGGGACGGCGCCCGGGCCGAGGCCGCCCGCCTCGCCCATGCCGCCGAGGCGTGAGCCGCCGGACCCGGTCCGGGAGGCCATCGATCGTGAGAGGACCCGCACCATGGCGCTGACGAAGGCACGATACGGCAAGGGCCGCGTGCGGGTGCTCCGGCTGGTGCGCGGGGACGCGCGCCACAGCGTGCGCGAACTCACCCTGACGGTGCTGCTGGAGGGCGATTTCGGCGCCGCCTGGACGTCGGGCGACAACCGGCAGGTGATCGCCACCGACAGCATCAAGAACATCGTCAACATCACCGCCGCCCAGCAGGTCGAGGCGGAGACCGAGGCCTTCGTGGGCCATGTCGCCGACCTGTTCCTGGAGCGCTACGCGCAGGTCGCCACCGTCACCATCGAGGCGCTGGAAACCCGTTGGCTGCGCCGGACCATCGCGGGGGCGCCGCACGCCCACACCTTCACCCTCGACGGCAACGGCGCGCCCTTCGTCCGCCTCGTCGCCGACCGGTCCGGCGCGGTGCTGCAATCGGGCCTGCGCGGCTACACCCTGATGAAGACCACGGAATCCGGCTGGGCCGACTTCGTCGACGACGCCTTCCGGACCCTGCCCGACACCCATGACCGCATCTGCGCCACCAGCATGGACGCGACCTGGACCTGGACCGCGCCGCCGGCCGACCCGGTGACGGCCAACGCGGCCATCCTCGACACGATGATCACGGTCTTCGCCACCACCTACAGCGCCGGCGTGCAGGACAGCATGTACCGCATGGGCGAGGCGGTGCTGGCGGCCCGGCCGGACATCGCCGAGATCCACTTCGCGATGCCCAACAAGCACTACATCCCGATGAACCTGGCGCCCTTCGGCATCGCCCATGGAGGCCAGGTCTTCCTGCCCACCGACGAGCCGCACGGCCAGATCGAGGCCACCCTGGCGCGCGACGGCTGACCGCCGCGAAGCCGAGCCTCCTGTTGGGCGCCGATCCGTGCTTCAGACCTCGGTTCGTCCGCAGGCTGGGCCGGCGTTTCGCGTGCCGAAGCCGAGAAATCCAGCTGCCCGGGTGCGGATTCGCACGCGGCGTCCAGAACCATGCCAGATCCGCCGCGATGCCGCAGAAAACGGCGATGTTCGATCAAGTGCCTGGAGCGAATAAGGAATTTTCAAGACTTCGAGCACATCGGCGGGAGATGAGCGGTGGAGTTCGTGCCGCTTTGCTCATCCTTGATGCACAATCCTCAAGCAGGATGTGTTGTTTTCGGCGCCATACGCGCACAGATTGCAGGAACCGGACCGCACCGCCTCGCGTCTCTGCGACACGCGTTCCGATCGAGGATTCCTGCCATGACCCATCGTCGCCTCACCACTGCGGTTTCCGCCACCCTCGCCATCGCCCTGGGCCTGTCCGCCTCGGGCGCCGTCGCCCAGAGCTACAACGCACCCGCCGGCATCCCGGCCGCCGTGGCTCCGGGTGGTCTCGAGGGACGGGCCGCCGCCCACAACCTGCACGCACTGCGCCGGAGCCACGGCGATACGATCGTTCAGCGGAACGTCACGGGCGATCTGACCACCGGTTCGGTCCGCGCTCCCCGCGCCGACCGCTGGTAAGTCCCGGTCCCGATCCTGAGGATGGCCGGTGTTCCCAGGCGGGGCGCCGGCCTTCGTCGTTCCGGAAGCGGAGCGGTTTTTGATGCGCCGGAGTCTCTGCTTCGCCAGAGGACGGAGGCCGTTCAGGCCGCGGCTTCGCGCGGGGCTTCGGGCGGGGCTTCGGGGCTGAGCGGCACGGTGTGATAGCGCCGGTCGGCGTAGACGAGGCCGTGCCCGTCGCCGGGCTCGGCCAGGCCCACCACCTCGCAATAGAGGACGTCGTGGGTGCCGACCGGGTGCCGGCCGACGATGCGGCAATCGAAGGCCGAGAGGGCTCCGGGAAGGGCCGGAGCGCCGGTCACGAGGGTGGTCCAGGTGGCGGCGGCAAAGCGCGTCTCCATCGGGGTGCGCCCACCGAAGGCCGTGGCGATTCCGGATTGCTCCGCCGCCAGGGTGTTCACGCACAGCACGTCGTTGGCGCTCACCGCCGCATAGGCCGAGGACGACCGGTTGATGCAGACCAGCAGCGTCGGCGGCCCGTCGCTGACGCTGCACACCGCGGAGGCGGTGAAGCCGGCCCGGCCCCCGTCCCCGTCGGTCGTGATGAGGTGGACGGCGCCGGCCACGCGCGCCATCGCGCCGCGATAGGCGTCGGCCTCGACGCCGGGCAGGTTTGCCGCGCCGGGGAAATCTGCCGCGCTGGGGTTCGTCTGGCTCATGCGGATCACTCCTGGGATGCGAGGAACGCCACGAGCGTCCGGTTGAAGGCGTCGGCGCGGGTCACGCTGTGGGCGTGGCCGCCGCTCGGCACCCGGTCGAGGCGCGCGTTGGGCAGCCCCCGCGCCAGCGCCTCCGAGCACAGATAGGGCACCAGCACGTCGTCCTCCGCCGCCATGACGAGGGTCTCGTGCGCGATGCCTGGGAGATCCGCCGTCAGGTCGAAGGCTTCCAGCGCCGCGATCCGGGCCAGCACCGTGTCGCGCCCGGGGAAATGCGCCAGGGCGTGCGCCTCGTCCTCGGCCACGCGGTCCGCGTGCTCGGACAGCCAGGCCGCCGGGTAGAGGAAGATGGCCTGCGCCCGGACATAGGCCTCCGGGCTCTCGGCCAGCAACACCTTGCGGGCGGCAAAGCAGCGCTTCGTGGCGGAATCCGCCCGGGCCCAGCCGTTGATCACGACGAGGCGGCCGACCCGGTCCGGATGGGTGCGGGCGAGTTCGAGGCCGATCAGCCCGCCGAGCGCGTGCCCGACGATGTCGCAGCGCTCGGACCCGCAGGCATCCATCACGGCGAGGGCGTCGCGCGCCATGGCGGCGATGTCGTGGCCGGGCTCGAGGGGCCCGCCCGAGCGGCCGGTGCCGCGATGGTCGTAGGTGATCACGCGCAAGCGCGCGGTCAGCGCGTCCATCTGCGGCGCGAAGTAGCCGGCCGAGCCGCCGAGCCCCGGGGAGAGCAGGACCGTCCGGGCGCCGGAGCCCTGGACCGCGTGATGGATCGCCATCGATGCCTCACGAGAATGGGTCAGGAGGAATGCCTCGGGCAGGATGAGGCTTGAACGAAGGACGAGGCTTCAGCGAAGGACGAGGGCTCAGGCCTTGCCCACATGCGCGACCGAGGCGATCTCCACCAGCGCGTCGGGCTTCACCAGGCCGCACTGGATGCAGTAGCGCGCCGGCTTCTCGCCGGGAAAGTACGTGGCATAGACCGTGTTGATGGCGGCGTAATCGGCCCAGTCCTTCAGGAAGATGTGGTTGAAGGTGATGTCGTCCATGGTGCCGCCGGCGGCGGTGACCACGCCCTTGATGGTCTCCAGCACATGCCGGGTCTGCGCGGCGGCATCGCCCACGTGGACGACGTTCGCCTCCGCGTCGAGGGGCAGCGTGCCCGAGACGTAGAGCACGCCGTCGGCCAGCGTACCGGGCACGTAGGGCGCCAGCGGCTTGCCGGTGCCGGGCGGAATGATCACGGTCTTGGGCATGGTCGGAGGTCTCCTGGGGCGGGAAAGGCGCCTCTGTCGATGGAGCTTGCAGGCGAATCGCGGCGGGCGGCCCTATTCCGCCGCCGCCGGGCGGGCGAGATCCGGCCGCAGGGCCGCCTCGAAGGCGGCGACGTCCGAGACCCAGCCGAAGAAGGTCTCGATATTGGCGAGCGCCCCCGCCTGCAGGGCGGCCGGCCCTGCCTGATGGGTGGCGTCGGCCAGCACGATGCCGAAATATTCGAGGAAGAAGCCGTCGCGCAGGGTCGATTCCACGCAGACGTTGGTGGCGATGCCGGTGAGGACCAGGGTGCGGATGCCGGCCGCACGCAGCAGGCTGTCGAGCTGGGTGTTGTAGAAGCCGCTGTAGCGCGACTTGCCCAGCACGATGTCGCCGGGCTCCGGCTTGAGGGCGTCGACCAGGGCGTAGTCCCAGGTTCCCTTGGCGAGCAGGCGGTCGTTCATGGCCGGCTTCGCCCGCATGGTCTTGAGGGCGTTGGACTTGTGCCAGTTCGGTGAACCCGGGCCGCCGGCCTCGACGTAATCGGGGTCCCAGCCGTTCTGGAACCAGACGATCCGGATGCCGGCGGCCCGGGCCGTCGTCACCGCGCGGGCGATCTGCGCCACCACCGGTCCGGTGCCCGAGACGTCGAATCCCGCCAGATCGAGGTAGCCGCCCGGGCTGGTATAGGCGTTCTGCATGTCGACGACGATGAGCGCGGTGGCCGCGGCGTCGAAGGCGATGGGCTCGGGCCGTGCCGCCAGGGTGATGGCGCCCTGGCGACCTGCCGCGTCGGTGTAGCCGGCCGGTTTCGCGATCTGGTCCATCACGCCACCTTCGCCATGGTCTCGGCATCCGCGGCGATATGGGCGCGGCTGGCCATCAGGGGCTGGATGCGGGTGCCGTAGGCGTCGAGCCCCTTGAGGAAGTCGTCGAACACCAGCAGCACGCCCTCGGTGCCCGGCACGGTGGCGACCTCGTCGAGCATGCGCGCCACCTCGGCGTAGGAGCCGACCAGCGTGCCCATGTTGATGTTCACCGCCGAGGTCGGGTCGGCCATCTGGCGCACGTTGGTGTCGGTGCCCGACTTGGTGTCGGCGGCGCCCTGCACCCCGAGCCAGGCGATGGCCTCCTGGTCGGCGCCGGCCTTGTAATGCTCCCAGGTGGCCCGGGCGGCCTCGTCGGTCTCGTCGGCGATGATCATGAACAGCACGTAGGAGGAGACGTCGCGGCCGGTCGCAGCCTTGGCAGATTCCAGCCGCTCCACCGTGGGGGCGAAGGCGGTCGGCGTGTTCACGCCCTTGCCGAAGCAGAAATTATAGTCGGCGTACTTCGCCGTGAACTCCATGCCGGCGCTCGACTGGCCGGCGCAGATGATCTTCATCTCGGCCTGCGGGCGCGGGCTGAGACGGCAATCGTCCATCTGGAAGAAGTCGCCCTTAAGGGTACAGGTGCCGGTCTCCCACAGGTCGCGCAGAACCTGCGCGTATTCCGAGAGATACTCGTAGCGGCGCGAGAAATATTCGTCGCCGGGCCACAGGCCCATCTGGGCGTATTCCGGTCGCTGCCAGCCGGTGACGAGGTTGAGGCCGAAGCGCCCGTTCGAGATCGAATCGATGGTGGCGGCCATCCGGGCCGTGATGGCGGGGGGCATGCACAGGGTCGCGGCCGTGGCGAACAGCTTGATCCGGCTGGTGACGGCGGCCAGACCCGCCATCAGGGTGAAGGATTCGAGGTTGTGGTCCCAGAACTCGGTCTTGCCGCCGAAGCCCCGCAGCTTGATCATCGACAGGGCGAAGTCGAAGCCGTAGCCCTCGGCCTTGAGCACGATCTGCTTGTTCAGCTCGAAGCTGGGCTTGTACTGCGGCGCGTTCTCCGACAGGAGCCAGCCGTTGTTTCCGATCGGGATGAAGACGCCGACGTTCATGGCAACCTCGCTCGCACCGGGCAGCCCCGGCTGAAGGACAAGACTTCGCAACAGGCACGGACTGGACAAAGCAAGACGAGGGCCTGTCGAGACCGGACGGGAGACTGACATCACCCCCCGGCACCGACGATCCAACTCTATTCAGACCAAATGGTCAAACTCCATCCGGCGCTTTTCCGGTGGTTGCATAAAGTCTCTCCGGTTTGCCTAGCGGTTGAGCGGTCGCTGCCCAGATGGATGGCGGATTCGGCCCGCTACCGCGCGGGATTCAGGCCGAGCCCGGCCAGAATCAGGTCCTGCGTGCTGGCGACGACCGATTCGAAGAAGGCCGGATCGTCGAGGCTGCGCCCGCTGACGGCATCCACCTGCACGGCGAAGTCGGCGTAGTGCTGGGTGATCGCCCAGATCGAGAAGATCAGGTGATGCGGGTCGTGCGGGCCGATTCGCCCCTGCGCGCTCCAGCTTCGGATGACGGTGGCCTTGGCCTCGACGAGGTCGCGCAGCGGGCCTTCCAGCTCCGGCCGCAGCAGCGGCGCTCCCTGAACGATCTCCAGGCAGAACAGGCGCGAGGCTTGGGGCGCATCGCGCGACAGGGTCAGCTTGGCGCGGATGTAGTGCCGGAAGGCCTCGGCCGGCTCGCTGTCGGCGTCGAAGGCCTGGAGCGGATCGAGCCAGACCGCGAGCACCCGGCGCAGGACCGCGATGTAAAGCTCCTCCTTCGAGGGAAAGTAGTACAGCAGGTTGGTCTTCGAGAGGCCCGCCCGCTCGGCGATGCCCTCGACGCTGGCGCCATGCAGCCCAACGCTCGAAAACAAGGCAAGCCCTGCATCGAGGATCATCACGCGGCGCGCCTCGCCGTCCTTGCGACGCCGACGTGCGGGTGGGGAGGCGACGGCGGCGTCCGGGCTGGTCTCGGTCATGGCGCGCATCGAAGCCCGCGGCGGCGGCGCCTGGCAAGAGGGGCGATGCGGTGTGTCCCGCGCTATTCCGGCGCGCCGCCGTCAGGCGGGCGGGTGCGTCCGTATCCAGTGCTCGGCGATGTCGATGCGGCGGGCGACCCAGACCCGGTCGTGGGCGGCGATATGATCGAGGAAGCGGATCAGGGCGCCGATCCGCCCCGGCCGGCCGACGAGCCGGCAATGCAGGCCCACCGACATCATCTTGGGCGCGTGCTCGCCCTCTTCATAGAGCGCATCGAAGGTGTCGCGCAGGTAGGTGAAGAGGTGGTCGCCGGTGTTGAAGCCCTGGATCGCCGCGCATTTCATGTCGTTGGCGTCGAGGGTGTAGGGCACCACGAGGCCCCGGCCGCTGGGCTCCGTGATCCAGTACGGCAGGTCGTCGGCGTAGGAATCGGCGAGATAGGTCATCCCGGCTTCGATCCCGAGGTCGAGGGTGTGGGGCGAGGAGCGCCCGGTGTACCAGCCGCGCGGGCGCGCGCCCGTGATCTCGGTGTGGATGCGGATCGCCTCGTCCATGTGCGCCTTCTCCTCGGCGCGGGTGAAGTTCCGGTAGTCGATCCATTTGAGGCCGTGGCAGGCGATCTCCCAATCCGCTTCCCGCATGGCGACGGCGACATCGGGATGGCGGGCGAGCGCGGTGGCGACGGCGAATGCGGTGACGGGGATGTTTCGCGATCGGAACAGCCGCCACAGGCGCCAGAACCCGGCCCGCGCGCCGTACTCGAACAGCGATTCGAGGCTCATGTGGCGCTGGCCCGGCCAGGGCTGCGCCCCGACGATCTCCGACAGGAAGGCCTCCGAGGCCGCGTCCCCGTGCAGGATGCAGTTCTCGCCCCCCTCCTCGTAGTTCAGCACGATCTGCACCGCGATCCGCGCGCCGCCGGGCCAGTGCGGGTGCGGCGGGGTGCGGCCGTAGCCGACGAGATCGCGGGGGTAGGTCACGGGGCCGGCCCTCGGGGGAGAGAAGGATCGGCTCCGCTGTTCGGCCGGGGAGGCGCCTGCTGTCAACCGGCTCGGGGTCCTTGCACTCGCGGCGCCGGAATGCATCCATGCGCGCCGCGCTGACTGCGGCGAGCTTGCCGCGCCGAACCCCCATCGCGCACGGTCCTTGCCTTCACCGGCGGCTGACCGGCCCGCGCCCAACCCCCGAGGTCTCTCCCGTGCTCCTGACCCCTCGCGAAAAGGACAAGCTCCTCCTCGCCATGGCCGCGCAGGTGGCCCGCAACCGGCTCGGCCGCGGCGTGAAGCTGAACTATCCGGAGGCGGTGGCGCTGATCAGCGACTTCGTGGTCGAGGGCGCTCGCGACGGGCGCTCGGTCTCGGAGCTGATGCAGGCCGGCGGACACGTGCTCACCGCCGAGCAGTGCATGGACGGCGTGCCCGAGATGATCCACGACATCCAGGTGGAAGCCACCTTCCCGGACGGGACCAAGCTCGTCACCGTGCACCACCCGATCCGGGGCGCGGCCTCGGCGGAGGTGCCCGGCACCGTGACCACCCTGCCCGGCGAGATCGTGTTCAACGAAGGTGCGCCCCGCACCCTGGTGACGGTCTCGAATGTCGGCGACCGGCCGATCCAGGTCGGCTCGCACTACCACTTCTACGAGGTCAATCCCGGCCTGACCTTCGACCGCGAGGCGGCGCGCGGCCAGCGCCTCGACATCGCCCCCGGCACGGCGGTGCGCTTCGAGCCCGGCGTGACCCGCGAGGTCGTGCTGGTGCCGCTCGGCGGAAACCGCACCGTCTACGGGTTCCGCGGCGACGTGATGGGAGCGCTCTGACACCATGGCCAACATGCCCCCTCGCGCCGCCCTGCCCCGGGCCGCCTATGCCGACATGTTCGGCCCGACCACGGGCGACCGCATCCGGCTCGCCGACACGTCCCTCGTGATCGAGGTCGAGCGCGACCACACCACCTATGGCGAGGAGGTGAAGTTCGGCGGCGGCAAGGTGATTCGCGACGGCATGGGGCAATCCCAGGTCACCAACCAGGACGGGGCGGTGGACACCGTCATCACCAACGCGGTGGTCCTCGACCATTGGGGCGTGGTGAAGTGCGACGTCGGGATCGTGAAGGGCCGGATCGCCAAGCTCGGCAAGGCCGGCAACCCGGATATCCAGCCCGGCGTCGACATCGTCGTCGGCCCCGGCACGGAGGTGATCGCCGGCGAGGGCAAGATCCTCACGGCCGGCGGGTTCGACAGCCACATCCACTACATCTGCCCGCAGCAGATCGACGAGGCCCTGTGCTCCGGCATCACCACCATGCTGGGCGGTGGCACCGGGCCGGCGCACGGCACCTTCGCCACCACCTGCACCCCCGGTCCGTGGCACCTCGCCCGGATGATCGAGGCGGCGGATGCCTTCCCGATGAACCTCGCCTTCGCGGGCAAGGGCA
The DNA here is from genome assembly GCF_055231875.1 of Methylobacterium sp. Ger2507. Taxonomy (NCBI): domain Bacteria; kingdom Pseudomonadati; phylum Pseudomonadota; class Alphaproteobacteria; order Hyphomicrobiales; family Methylobacteriaceae; genus Methylobacterium; species Methylobacterium sp. Ger2507. Next base: position 3,220,265 of record NZ_JBUYVC010000001.1, on the reverse strand, counting down.
ACGCGGCGCGGCCCGAGAGCCTGGTGGAGATGGTCCGCGCCGGGGCCTGCGCGCTGAAGCTGCACGAGGATTGGGGGACCACGCCCCAGGCCATCGACACCTGCCTCACCGTCGCCGACCTCCACGACGTGCAGGTGATGATCCACTCCGACACGCTCAACGAATCCGGCTTCGTCGAGGACACGATCCGGGCCTTCGCGGGGCGGACCATCCACGCCTTCCACACCGAGGGGGCGGGCGGCGGCCACGCGCCGGACATCATCAAGGTGGCGGGGCTGGCCAACGTGCTGCCGTCCTCGACCAACCCGACGCGGCCCTACACGAAGAACACCATCGACGAGCATCTCGACATGCTGATGGTGTGCCACCACCTCGACCCGGCCATCCCGGAGGACCTCGCCTTCGCGGAGAGCCGCATCCGGCGCGAGACCATCGCGGCCGAGGACATCCTGCACGACATCGGCGCGCTCTCGATGATGTCCTCGGACAGCCAGGCCATGGGCCGGGTCGGCGAGGTCGTCATCCGCACCTGGCAGACGGCCGACAAGATGAAGCGCCAGCGCGGCGCCCTGCCGGGCGACACCTCCGGCAACGACAACCTGCGCGCCCGCCGCTACGTGGCCAAGTACACCATCAACCCGGCCATCGCGCACGGCGTCTCGGGCCAGATCGGCTCGGTGGAGCCGGGCAAGCTCGCCGATCTCGTCCTGTGGAATCCGGCCTTCTTCGGGGTGAAGCCCGATCTCGTCATCAAGGGCGGGGCCATCGCCACCGCCCCGATGGGCGACCCCAACGCCTCGATCCCGACGCCGCAGCCGGTGCATTATCGGCCGATGTTCGGGGCCTACGGCCGGGTGCCCTTCGCCACCGCCCTGACCTTCGTGTCGAAGGCGGCGATCGAGGATGGCCTGGGCGAAAGGCTGGGGGTGCAGAAGCGCCTCGTCGCCGTCGAGAACGTGCGCGGCGGCATCTCGAAGAAGAGCATGATCCTCAACGACGCCACCCCGCACATCGAGGTCGACCCCGAGACCTACGACGTCCGCGCCGACGGCGAACTCCTGGTCTGCGAGCCCGCCGAGGTGCTGCCGATGGCGCAGCGCTACTTCCTGTTTTGAGGTAGGATGCGGTCGACGCGCGCGGAGTCCCACATGTCCAAGGCGGCCCTCAGCCCATCCCAGGGGCACGACCTCTACGAGACCGACCTCTACCTGTGGACGCAGGATCAGGCCGCCCTTCTGCGCACGGGGGGGCGGCAAGCCGGCGACCAGCAAGCCAGCGACCAGCAAGCCGGCGACCGGCACCGCATCGACTGGTACCATCTTGCCGAGGAAATCGAGAGCTTGGGTGGATCGCAAAAATCCGAGATCCGGAACCGCCTCGCCGTGCTGCTCCAGCACCTGCTGAAATGGGAATTCCAGCCGGACCATCGGAAATACGGCTGGCGCGCCTCGATGGTCGAGCAGCGTCTCCAGATCGAAGGTCTTCTCGATGTCAGCCCGAGCCTCCGGGCTTGGCCGGAGAGGGTGCTGGCCAAGGCCTATCACCTGGCGCGCGTCCGCGCGGCGAGCGAGACCGGGCTGGCGGAACAGACATTTCCGCAGGCCTGTCCCTACACCCTGGCGCAGATCCTGGACGACAGCTTCTATCCCGGCCCTCTCGAGCCTCGCTTCACCTGATGAACTCTGCCGATCCCGTGACCACCTGCACCGTATCGTCCCACGCCCCATGATCCGCGCCACCCACGTCCAGCGCCGCGATGCCCTGTCCGGCGAGATCGTCGATCGCATCGTCCTCGACCATGGCGACCGGCACCGCCGGCGTATGGCCATGCGCGCCGCGGGCGGGCTGTCCTTCCTGCTCGACTTGCCCGAGCCGACCGTCCTCGACGACGGCGATGCCCTGGTGCTGCAGGATGGCCGGCTGGTCTGGGTCGAGGCCGCGCCGGAGCCGCTGCTGGAGATCCGGGCCACCGACGATCACGCCCTCAAGCGCCTGATCTGGCACATCGGCAACCGGCACATCCCGGCCGAGATCGGCACCGACGCGGTCTATATCGGCTTCGACCACGTGCTCGCCGAGATGGTGCGCGGACTGGGCGGCAGCGCCGAACCGGTCCAGCGCCCGTTCCGGCCGGAGGGCGGCGCCTATGCGGGCGAGGCCGCCAGTCAGCATCACCACGCCCACCATCAGGGTCACCACCCGCACGACCACCCGCACGACCACTTGCACGACCACTTGCACGACCATCCGCACGCTCATGATTGAGGCCCTGCGCCTGATGGCGTGGCTGTCGCCGGGCTATCCGGTGGGGGCCTACGCCTATTCGCACGGGCTCGAGGGCGCGGTGGAGAGCGGCGAGGTCGGCGACGAGGCCTCGCTGACGGATTGGCTCGCCGACGTGCTCGAGCACGGCTCGGGCCGCAACGACCTCATCCTCCTGGCCGAAGCCCATGCGGCGGCGTCGGCCGGAGACGCGCCGGGGCTGTCCGAGGTCAACGACCTCGCCCTGGCCCTGGCCCCCTCGCCCGAACTGCACCTGGAGACGAGCCAGCAGGGCCGCAGCTTCCTCGACGCCACCGTGGCGGCCTGGGGCACGCCGGGCCTCGATCGTCTCGCCGCGGGCCTGCCCGGCGCGGTCGCCTACCCCGTCGCCGTCGGGCTCGCGGCCGGCGCCCACCGCATGGCCCGGGCGCCGGTGCTGGCCGGGTTCGGCCTCGCCTTCCTGCAGAACCTGGTCTCGGCGGCCCTGCGCTGCGCGCCCATCGGCCAGAGCGCCGGCACGCGGATCGTCGCCGCCCTGACGCCGCGGGTGACGGCGCTCGCCGCCACCATTCCGGCGCTCACCCGCGACGATCTCGGCAGCGCCACCCTGAATCTCGACCTCGGCTCGTTCCGGCACGAGACCCAGTATTCCCGGATCTTCCGGTCCTGAGCCCCCCGCATGAGGAATGTGCGATGACGTCTCTCAACGGCCCGCTTCGCGTCGGCATCGGCGGCCCCGTCGGTTCCGGCAAGACGGCCCTGATGGAGCAGCTGTGCAAGCGCTTCCGCGACACCTACGAAATCTGCGCCATCACCAACGACATCTACACCAAGGAGGATGCCCGCCTCCTCACCGTGGCGGGGGCGCTGCCCGAGGAGCGGATCATGGGCGTCGAGACCGGCGGCTGTCCGCACACGGCCATTCGCGAGGATGCCTCGATCAATCTCGCGGCGGTGGCGGAGATGCGCCGGCGTTTCCCGAAGCTCGACCTGATCCTGATCGAGTCGGGCGGCGACAACCTCGCGGCGACCTTCTCGCCGGAACTCGCCGACCTGACCCTCTACGTCATCGACGTGGCGGGCGGCGAGAAGATCCCCCGCAAGGGCGGCCCCGGCATCACCCGCTCGGATCTTCTGATCGTCAACAAGACCGACCTCGCGCCCCTGGTCGGCGCCGATCTCGGCATCATGGAATCGGACACGAAGCGGATGCGCGGCACCCGGCCCTACGTGTTCTCGTCTCTGCGCGACGGCCACGGGGCGGACGCCATCGCGCGCTTCGTGGTGGAGGCCGGCGGGCTGAACGCCTGAGCGGCCTTCTTCGGACGGACCGTCCTAAGACCGGCCCACCGGCGCCCTGGTCCCGGCCGACGTTCGTGCAGGCGACGCGGTGCGGAGGCGGTGGACCTGCCAGGTCAGCATCATGCTGGCCACCATCAGGGCGGCATGCAGCAGGTGGAGCAGAACGGGCGTCTCGTGCAGCGTGTCTGGCATCGGCGGGACCTGCGGGCGCATCCGGCGCGCCGGGAGCCGAGGCGTGCAACAAGCGGGCCAGACGTCCCCGCTCGGAAGGCCGGTCCCGCTTCAGGAACCCGGATCCGGCTCGGGAGCCGGCTGCAGGGCCGCTCCCCGGGGCGCTACGTCCGGCGCCTCGAACGCCTTCGCCGAGACCAGGCGCGTCAGGACCGCGAGCAGGTCGGTCTGGGTGACGATTCCGAGGATGCGGTCGTCCGGAGCGGTAACCACCACCGCGTGGCTGTGGCCGTTGGTGAGGACCTCGACCAGGCTGAGCACCGGCGCGTCCGGCCCGGCCGTCCGCGCCTCCGACATCACCCGCGCCAGCTCCGGCACGGGATTCTGCCCCGAACGCCCCTCGCTCCGCAGCGACAGCTCGCGCAGACCGACCGTGCCGACGAGCTGGCCGGATTCCGACACCACCGGCAGCGTCCGGATGTTGTGCTGGAGCAGCAGGTCGCGGGCTCGCTCGGGCGATTCGTGCAGGCCGAGGGTGATCACGTCGCGGGACATCACCGCCCCGCAGGTCAGGGTTCCGTGGGTCCTCTGCAGGGCCTGGGCCTCGACCTCCCGCAGCAGGCGGTCGAGGTCGGTGCGGTCGATGTCGAGGGTTTCGTTGAGGGTCAGCAGCGCCGCGTCGACGTCCCGGACGTTGAACCCCACCCGCACTGGGGCGGGCGCGTCGGCGGTGCCGTGCGGATTGACCGGGGTGGCGGGTGCGACGTGCGGATAGGTCCGCCCCGAGACCCGATGGAAGGCGATGCCGAGCCCGACCAGGATGAGGGAGTTGAGGCAGACCGGGACGAACGGGAACAGGAAGCCGGACGAGGCGATGGCGGGGCCGCCGATCAGGGCGGTCAGGGCGGCGGCTCCGCCGGGCGGATGCAGGCAGCGGGTGAACGACATCACGGCGATGGCCAGCGAGACGCCGACCCCGATGGCCAGGACCGGGTTGGAGATGAAATGCGCGGCCGTGACGCCGATCAGGGCCGAGATCGTATTGCCGCCGATGATCGGCCAGGGCTGGGCCAGGGGGCTGGCCGGTACGGCGAAGAGCAGCACCGCCGTCGCGCCCATGGGCGCGACGATCAGGGGGATGTGCGGCCCCTCCCCGACGATCCAGCCGCTGACGAGCCCCGTGAGGGCGATGCCGATGAGCGCGCCGAGGCAGCCGATCAGCCGCTCGCGCAGGGTCGCGCCGGCCAGGATCGGCCGGAACACCCGGGCGCTCAGGGATGATCCGAGAGGAACGCCGGCAGGGACACCACCGACAGGGATTCCGGTCCGGCGTTCAGGGCCAACCCCATGCGACATCTGACACCCCACATTCTCGCGCCGTCCGCCTTCAGGGTCGGCCATCGCCGACGATGCGGGTAGGCATCTCTGGTATACCAGCGAAAAACTGACAGACCGGCTCGGAAAATGCAACGCGCTTGGGCAGAATGCCTGCCATGAAGGCAGAGCCTTATGCCTGCCATGAAGGCAGATGCTTCGGCTTCAGATGCCCGCGTACCAGGGGAATCCGAGTTCGGCGACCATGCTGCCGCGACCCTGGCCGAGGCCGTCGACCCGGTCCACCGCCTCGATCGCGCTGAGATATTTCAGGCTCTTGTAGCCGAGCTGGCGTTCCACCCGCAGGCGGACCGGGGCGCCGTGCGCCACCGGCAGGGGGGCGTCGTTCATGCCGTAGGCCAGGATTGTCTGCGGATGGAGGGCATCGAACAGGTCGTAGCTGTCCCACCAGCCATCGACGCTGCGCACCACGATGAAGCGGGCCTCCGGCTTCAGGCCCACCGTGGCGAGCAGGTGGGCCAGCGGCACGCCCGTCCACTTGGCGATGGCCGACCAGCCCTGCTCGCAGGCGTGGAGGGTGATCTGTGCCCGGGCCGGCATCGCCCGGAGGTCGGCGAGGGAGAACGCGCCCGGGCGCTCGACGAGGCCGCCGACCGGGAGCCGCCAATCCGTGAATCCGAGGGCCTTGGAGCGCCGGTAATCGGAATGGTCCGGGTCCGTGGTGTTGATGGTCGGGAACACCGCCGAGATCGCCTCCGGCCCGAACTCGCGCACCAGGGGCTGGTGGCGCTGGAGCCAGCGCTGGACCGCGAAGGTCAGGCCGTTGCTCCAGTCGTAGGGGGTGGCGAGCCGCGACAGGGCCGGCGCCTCGCAGCCGCCGAGCAGCCCGGCGCCCAGCAGCGTGCCCGAACCGGCGAGGAGGCGGCGGCGCGAGAGGTCACGCATCGGGGGGCTCCGCAGCAGGAATTCGGGAAGGGGCTCGGGAAGGAACTCGGGAAGGAACTCGGGAAGGAACTCGGGAATCGTCTCCGGGAACGCGGAAGCGTCCGGTGATCATCGAGCGCATCAGGTTGCCGGCCCCGCCGACGAAGACCTGGGCCACGTGCACCACCAGGAACGCCACCAGCAGGCAGGCGGTGAGGAAATGCAGCGTGCGCGCCGATTGCCGGCCGCCGAACAGGGTGAACAGCTCCGGATAGGCGGCCGTGACGCCCGGCGACATGGTCAGCCCGGTGAGCACCATCAGGGGAAACAGGCCGAACAGCACCGCCAGGTAGGCGAACTTCTGCAGGGCGTTGTAGCGCAGGGCCTCGCGGCCGCGCGCCGGCCGGAGGCGGACATGGTCGGCGATCTCGCGGGCGAGGTGGCGCGGAGCGAGCTGGTCCCGGTCGGGGACGAGGTCTCGGGCGAAGTGGCCGCCCACGAAGGCGACGATGCCGTAGACGATCCCGTTGAGCACCAGCACCCAGGCGGCGAGGAAGTGCAGGTTGCGGCCCCAGCCCGTCTGTTCGAGGTTGACCGGCAGCGGCAGGTCGAGGGCGGCCGGCGCCCCGTTGGCCCCGGTCTCGCCCCAGAACAGGCGCGGCAGGGCGAGCAGGATCGCGACGCCGCTGACCAGCAGGGCCAGGAACGCGGCGGCATTGAGCCAGTGGGTCAGCCGCACCCAGGCGGCGTGGCGATGGACCAGGGACGGGTCCGGAGCCTCTGCCGGGGGCGCCCGCCTCACGCGGGGGCCTGCGGGGCCGAAACCGGAGGCGCCTGCAGCACGTCGAGGCGGTAGCGCTCGGTGCGGCTCTGGTGGCGGGACGTCAGGCCGGGCGCCGTCAGCCCGATCAGGGTTTCCACGGCCGCATCGGCGCTGAGGGGAAAGTCCGTCTCCCCGAGCCAGTGCACCAGGACGACCTCGCCCCCGGGCTTCAGCGACGCGGTGAGATGTTGGGCGATCCGGGACAGGTCCTCGGGGGTGAAGAAGTACAGCACCTCCGACAGCAGCACGAGGTCGAACCGGCCGGGCGGCCATTCATCCGGCACCGCCGCCCGCAGGAAGTCGACCTGCGGGCTGTCGGCGCAGCGCGCGCGGGCGGTGTCGAGGGCGCTCTCGGCCACGTCGAGGGCGAGCAGGCGCCTGCAGCGATCGGCGAGGCGCCGGGTCATGACGCCGATCGAGCAGCCGATCTCCAGGGCCTCGGCGTAGGTCGGCCGGCCGAGCGCCGTCAGGGTGGCGGCGTACTTGGCGTGCTCGTAGGGCGAGGTGGTGAAGTCCCAGGGATCGGGATTGGCGGCGTAGAGGTCGGTGAAATAATCCGCCGGCAATGTCCGGGTGGCGCGTGTCGGGATGGAGCCGGTCATGAAAGCCTCGCCGATGGGACGCACGGCCCCGAGCCTGAAGCGGACGGGAGGGGAATCGGTGGTCCGGACGCCATCATGCGCGGACCGCGCTGCACCTCAAACACCCGCCGATCGCGCCTCTGGCGCGGGCATCCCGGGGGGATCACGCCACAGGAGGTCCGCCGGCCGCGCCTCGGCGAGGATATGGGCCGCCGCGGCGGTGAGCGCCCGGTCCGGCCCGGGCTGGCGCAGGTAGGTCGCCAGGTCCCGTGCCAGGCGCTCCAGGGGATGCGGGCTGAGGAAGCCCGAGAGCCCGACCGAGCGCTGGGCCCGCTCCAGCACGTCGAGCCCGGCCCGTTCCACCGCCAGACGGGTGAGGTTGACGTAGGCGATCACCCGCTCGGGCTCCGCCGCCGGGTCGCTGGCCAGCACCGCCGCCCGGGCCACGAACAGGCGCGCCGTTTCCACCGCGATCGCGGCCTCCCCGAGGCGGGCGGCCTGGTGCGGGTCGCCGCCGCGCCCGGTGGCCCGGAGATGGGTCCGCAGGGCGTCGAACACCGCCTCGATGCCGCCGAGCTGCACCGCGGCGAAGCGCCAGGCCCCGCCGGAGAAGTGCGGCTCGGCGAAGTAGGCGTCCGGTCCGCCGACGAAGCCGCCCGGATCGGCGGGCAGGCCGGTGAAGTCGAGGATGCCCGAGGTGGAGGCGCGCATGCCGTGGGCCTGCCAACCGGAAAGGTCGGCCCGGGTCCCGGCCACGAGGTTGGCCACCAGCATCTGCTGGCGCCCGTCCGGCCGGCGCGCGGTGACGAGGGGGCGGGTGACCGATCCGGCCCCGGAGGCGAACGACTTGACCCCGCGCAGCCGCCAGCCGGCCCCGGCTCCTTGCGGAGCTTCCGGGCCTTGCAAGTCTTCGACGCCCGGCAAGTCTTCGACGCCCGGCACGTCTTCCACGCCCGGCACGTCTTCCAGACTGAGGCCGCCGGTCTGGGGCTGGGTGTTCCAGACCCCGAACAGGTGCCCGGCCCGGACGTCGCCTGCGAGGCGCTCGGCCACCGCCGGGTCGGCGTAGCGCAGGATCAGCAGCAGGGCGTTGACGTGGCCCTCATAGAGTCGGCCGAGGGCGAGGCTGCCGCGCCCGACCCGCGCCAGGACGTCGGCGAGGACCGGCGCCCGCTCGGGCGCGTCGAGGCCGGCGCCGCCGAGGGACACCGGCAGCGGCGCCGCCAGCAGTCCGGCCTCGTATGCGTGGGCCACGTCTTCGGCCGGAAACCCGCCCGCGCGGTCGAGGGCGTCGGCGCGCTCGCCGGCCCGGTCCGCCACCGCCCGGGCCGCCGCCAGAATCCTCGCCGGGTCGGGGGCCGAGCAGTCCTGAAGATGTCGATGAAGGGGGATGAAGTTCATGGACAGCACATGGATCACGCCCGCGCGATCTCCAGACGCTGTTTGCGTACACAAGCTCCGTTTTTCCGCGTCGAAGCCCGGTTCTCCCGCGTCAAAAAGCACCTGGGTTGCCGAGGCGCACGACGGCGCGGCGGGGGCGCCGCCGCGCTCCGTCCGGTTCCCCCGCGTCAGCTCCAGGCGTGGAAGGGCGGGTTCACGCCGTTGAGGGCGTGATTGCCGACGATCGCGTATTTCCAGCGCACGGGGTCGTGAAGGGTGTGGGTGCGGGCGTTGCGCCAGTGCCGGTCGAGGTTGTGCTCGGCCAGGGTCGAGCGGGTGCCGGCGAGCTCGAACAGGGTGTTGGTCGTGCTCAGAGCCACCTCGGTGGTGAGCACCTTGGCCTCCGCCACCGCCAGCTGCGCCGCCGCCACCGTGTCGGCCTGCGGTGCCGCCACGGCGGCGTCGAGGGCGAGGCCCGCCCGGTCGAGCAGCGCCTCGGCCGCGTGCAGCCGGATGGTCAGGTCGCCGACGATGCGGATGGTGTGGGGGTCGTCGGAGGCCCGCTCCAGGCCGCTGTCGACCCAGGGGCGCGACCGGGTGCGCACGAACTCGATGGTCTCGGCGAGCGCCGCCCGGGCGATGCCCGCATCCACGGCCGCCTGGATGATCTGGAAGATGGCCCCGTCGGCGCTCGGGGCGGCGTAGCCCTTCCAGGCCGGCACCAGATGGGTCTTGGGCACCCGCACGCCGTCGATCCGCACCGTGCCGCTGGCGGTGGTGCGCTGGCCGAAGCTCGACCAGTCGTCGATCACCGTGAGGCCCGGGGCGTTGCGTTCGGCGATGGCGTACCAGGCCCGGCCCGCGTCATCGAGGGCCACGATGGGCACGAGATGGGCCAGCAGCGCGCCGGTGGCGTAGAACTTGGTGCCCTGGACCACGACGTGGTCGCCGTCCTCGACGAAATGCGTCTTGAAGTCGGCGGCACGCGGCGTGCCCATTTCCGAGAAGGCGTTGCCGAAGCGGATGCCGGCCAGCACCAGCCCGAACAGCAGCGCCTTCTGGTCCGCGTCCGACACCGTGTCGATCGCCGCCACGATGCCGAGGTGGTTCTGGGCGATCTGGCCGATCGACGGGTCGGCCGCCGACACGATGGCGATGACCTGGGCCACGGTCCGGTACGACAGCTCCGGCCCGCCCTGCGCCCGCGGCACGTTGATCGACCACAGGCCGCTCTGCGAGAACGCGTCGAGTTCGGCCAGGGGGCGGCGCCCGGTGCGGTCGCGCTCCGAAGCGCCGGCCCGGAACCCCTCCGCCAGCGCGTGGGCGATCCGCAGCGCCTCGGCGTCGTCGCGGACAATGTGGGCCGGGGCGGCGGGGCGCTCGGGACCGGGCGCCCCGGCGGGCCAGCGATGGGTCTCCCGTGATGTCTGGCTGGCGGCGATGTTCGGGCTGACGGCGATGGTCATGGCGTGTCTCCGGATCGGGGGCGGTTCGGCGGAGGGCCGCGCGTCAGGCGGCCCGCGCCCGTTCGCGGCGGGCCGCCTCCAGGGCGCGCACCCGCGGGATCACGTGTTCGCCGAAATAGGCCACGTCCTCCTGGAAGTGCAGGAAGGCCAGCAGCGCCAGGTCGGCCCCGGCATCCTTGAGCGCCACGATGCGCGCGGCGATCTGGTCCGGCGTGCCGATCAGGTTGGTCTTGAAGCCGTCATTGTACTGGACGAGGTCCTCGAAGCTCGATTTCGCCCAGTTGCCCTCCCCTTCCGGCGAGGCCTTGCCGGCGTTCTTCGCCTCGTGGCCGAAGGCCTTCACGGCGTCCGGATCGGCCTGGTCGATGATCTCCCGCAGGACGGCCTGTGCCTCTTCCTCGGTGTCGCGCGCGATGACGAAGGCGTTGACGCCCACCTTCACCGCATGCCCGTTGGCCTTCGCCTTGGCCTGGAGGTCGTCGACCTGGGCCCGCAGGCCCTCCGGCGTGTTGCCGTTGGTGAAGTACCAGTCGGAGACGCGGGCGGCCATGTCGCGGGCGGCGCGCGAGGAGCCGCCCTGGAAGATCTCCGGCTGCGGGTCGGCCGGCTTCGGCCGCAGGGTGTAGTCGCTGTAGCGGTAGAAATCGCCCCGGAAGGTGAAGTTGTCCTGGGTCCAGATCCCCCGCAGGGAGCGGATGAACTCCTCCGAGCGGCGGTAGCGCTCGTCGTGGTCGAGCCACGGTTCGCCGATGGCGCGGAACTCGCCCGAGAACCAGCCCGAGACCACGTTGACGGCGATGCGGCCCTCCGAAAGCTGGCTGATCGTGGCGATCTGCTTGGCGGCCAGCGTCGGGTTCCACGGGCCGGGCAGCAGCGCGGCGATGACCTTCAGCGTGCTGGTGGCGGCCAGCAGCGCGTGGCTGAAGGCGACGGATTCATGCTGATACTCGGCGCCGTAGCCGGCGGTGAAGCGGATCTGCGTCAGGGCGTAGTCGAACCCGGCGGCCTCGGCGATCTGCGCGAGGCGGCGGTTGTAGGGGCCGTCCCAGCTCGTGCGCTGGGGAATCTTGCTGATGACGAGGCCGCCCGAGACGTTGGGCACCCAGTAGGCGAAGCGGATCGGATCGCTGTCGTCGTGGTGCGGCGGTTGGAAGCTCATGTTCGGATCCATGCGTTTTCAGCGGGCGCGCAAGGTCGGCGGCCCGGCAGGTTAGGTTTTCGGATTGAATACAAAAGACAAAGATTTGGAATGATTGCCTCACGTCTCCGTGACGCCGAGGCCTGGACTTGGTCTTTGTTGGTGCTTGCTGTTCCGCGTCTAGAATTGCCCGGCCGCGTGTCCGCGTCAAAGGAAGCAAACGGCTTTTTTCAGGCCTCCGGCGAAAACCCGTTCCCCCGAACGCGACCGGCGCCGAAAGTTTGTGTCGTGGGGCCGTTCGGGGACCGGCGCGCCGCTGCGGCCCGGTCCTGCGCGCGCCTTCCGGGCAGGTCCGGGGCGCGGGACAGGGCTGATCCGGCGCCGACGATGCCCGGATTGCGGGCGCTGCCGGGATGCCGAATTCAGTTGCCGGGGCCGGATTGCTTGTTCCGGCGCCTTTCTGGGCAGCTGAATGCTGATAAGGTGGGCAATATCGAAAATTTGCCGATCTTGTAAGCTTGCCGTTCAAAATGACATTGCTTCGCGAAACCGGTCGTTTAAGCACGCGTTAATTCATCGCCCCTTACGTTTGGCTCCATCTCCAAGGGATCGCCGAAGTCTCCGATCTCGGTTCACCCAGGACTTTCATCCAGGAACACCGTCCATGCTGGCCGCGTCCCGACGACCGCTCGTGGTTCTCCTTGCCGGAGACGAGCTGACCCGTTCCATCACCACGAGTTGCCTCGAGATGTCGGGCTACGACGTGCTCGGTGCCCGCACCGCCGGCGAGGTCGAGAGCCTGCTGCTCGCCCGGCCGGACGAGGGCCGGGTCGACGTGCTGGTGACCGATGCCGACGTGCGCGACACGGTGGACGGATTGTCCCTGGCGGGCGTGGCCCGCTGCCTCGATCCGACCGTGGGGGTGATCTACACCGTCCGCTCGCCGCGCCGCCTCGACGGCGAGGCCCTGGAGCCGGGCGCCCTGCGCCTGCGCACGCCGTACCACGGCCACCAACTCGTCGCCCTGATCACCGACCTCCTGGCCAGCCCGGCCAATCGACGCGAGCAGGCCCGCGCGGCCGCGTGAGTCGGGGGGGCTGCGTCCCCGACCGCTTGCCCGTTTCACACCGCGCCGATTCCACCCGCCCGTTGCCCGTTGCCCGTCCGCCTCTGCGCGTCTCGATTCACGCACCTGATCTTGCCGGCAGACCGCGTCCCGCTCCCCCGTGTGGGGAGAGGTTCGGCGTGGGGGGGTGGGTGACCCTCCTCCGGCGGAGGCTGGCGGGGCCACCCCCAGCTCCAACGCCACCCCACAGGCTCGACGGATCGCGGGCAGGCCCGAGATCCGCTGGGGAGCAGGGCCGCGTCGCGGTGAGATGCCGGAATCCAGGAGCCCGCGGAGAGGGAGCGCGCCCGTCCCCGACGCACCGGCCCAGGCGCCCGCCCCCGGTCGCCAACCCCCAATGTCCAACCCGCCTGTCCGTCCGGCGCCGGGCGGTGTATCAGGCGGTTCCCGCCCCGCCCCGCCCTGCGACGTGACCGCCCACCGGTCCGCCGGCGGCGCGCGCTGGCGCGGATCGTGCCCGGCTGTCGGGCCCCAGCGCACCGCGAGAGCCGATGATCAGCGCCTTCGACCTTTTCAAGATCGGAATCGGCCCGTCGAGTTCCCACACCATCGGCCCGATGGTGGCGGCGCGCCGGTTCCGCACGCGGACGCGCGGGGTGCCCGGCCTCGCCCGCATCCGGGCCGAGATCTTCGGCTCCCTGGCCTGGACCGGGCGCGGGCACGGCACCGACACCGCCATCTTCCTCGGGCTCCTCGATCACGAGCCCCACACCGTCGACCCGGACGGGGTCGCCGGCCACGTGGCGGTGCTCGGCGCCGAGAAGCGGCTCGGACCCGGGGGGCCGGCCTTCGACCCGGCTGCCGACCTCACCTTCAATTTCACCGATCTGCTGCCCCTGCACACCAACGGCCTGCGCTTCTGCGCGCTCGATGGCGACGGGGCCGTCCTCGACAGCGAGGAATACTATTCCGTCGGCGGCGGCTTCGTGGTGACCGAGGCCGAGGCGGCCCCCAATGCGGAGGCGGCCTGCCCCGTGCCTTATGCCAGCGCGGCCGGCCTCCTCGCCCTCTGCGTCGCCGAGGGCCGCACCATCGCCGAGGTGCAGTTCGCCAACGAATGCGGCACCCGCACCCCCGCGGCCGTGGAGGCCGGCCTCGATGCCATCCGCGACGCGATGTTCGCCTGCATCGACCGGGGCCTGCGCCAGGACGGCGAGTTGCCCGGCGGCCTCAAGGTGCGCCGGCGGGCCCGGCGCCTGCACGACGACCTGACGGAGGGGCGCCTGCGCAACACCCGCGCGGCCCACGAGATCGTCGATTGGATCAGCCTCTACGCCCTGGCGGTGAACGAGGAGAACGCGGCCGGCGGCCGGGTGGTGACGGCGCCGACCAACGGCGCCGCCGGCATCGTCCCGGCGGTGCTGCGCTACGCCCGCGATTTCTGCCCCGACTGGTCGGATGCGCGGTCGCGGGAATTCCTGCTCACGGCGGCGGCGGTGGGGGGCCTGATCAAGACCCGGGCCTCGATCTCGGGCGCCGAGGTCGGCTGCCAGGGGGAGGTAGGCTCGGCCGCCGCCATGGCGGCGGCGGGGCTGGCGGCCTTCCTCGGCGGCCATGCGGCCCAGGTGGAGAACGCCGCCGAGATCGCGATGGAGCACCATCTCGGCATGACCTGCGACCCCATCGGCGGCCTGGTGCAGATCCCCTGCATCGAGCGCAACGCCTTCGGGGCCAACAAGGCGGTGGTGGCGGCCTCCCTGGCCCTGCGCGGCGACGGCATCCACCGCGTCACCCTCGACGAGGTCATCGAGACCATGCGCCAGACCGGCCACGACATGCAGGCCAAGTACAAGGAGACCTCCCTGGGGGGCCTCGCGGTCAACGTCGCGGCCTGCTGAGGGGCGGCCCGTCCCGGACAAAGGGAACGACAGCGTTTCCTGTTTCGCTCCCGATCACGGGCTCGGTCCGCTCCCGCTGACTCGTATCCGGCCCGGGTTGGTCCGGCGATCGGTCCGATTCAGCGCTTGATCTGGGGGCACGATCTGGGGGCAAGATCTGGAGTACAGCGGGGCCGGATGGCGTCGGGACGGCCTCGCTCGCGTTCGGTGCCAGACATATGGAACGGAGCGGTTCCGATAGGGTTGTCCCGTCCGAGGGGACTACCGGATGGCGGATGCGGGCTGCGCGCACCCGACCCATCCCGCCGACATGCGAGACCGTTTCCATGACCATCCTTCCGCACGCGGCCGGCTCCAGCGTGAGCAGATTCGCGATCCCGTCCGGCCGGGTCCGGGCCGAGACGCGCATTTGGGCCGAGACGCGTATCCGGGGCGCCACGCCGGCCTGACGGGCGCATCCGCCCCCCCCCCCACGCTCCCGACGCCTGACCACGCGCCCGGCCGCTGATCGCGCCGAGCCCGAATCCGACGCTCGCCCTCCCCCGATCCGACGACCGGAGACCCGCCATGCGGACCCTGACGCTTGCCCTGCTCCTCGGAGCGCTGACGCTCACTCCCTGTTTTGCCCCGTCCTTCGCACCGTCCTTCGCCCTCGCTCCATCCCCCGCCGCCGCACAGGACCTGATCGTCCCGCAACATCCCGGATCGAACGGCTTGCAATCGGAGGAGCCGGGACCGAGCGGACGCGGACTGGAGCGGCCGGGAGTGCCCGTCCCGCCGGACGCGCCCCTGCCCCGGCAGACCCCACGCCCGACCCTGCTGATCCACGGGCATTATTGCGGCCCCGGCAACGACGGCATGGAGGTCACGCCGATCGACGCCCTGGATGCCGCCTGCCGCAAGCACGATGCCTGCACGCCCGACGGCGGCCTGCCCTCCTGCGGCTGCAACCGCGCCCTCAAACGCGATGCCGGCCGCGTGGCCGCGAGCCCGCGCGAACCACAGGATCTCCGCGCCCTGGCCGGCGTGGTCGCCGGAGCCAGCGACCTGATGCTCTGCACCGACGACGTCGCGGGGCTGGGCCACTGAAGCGGACGCCTCGAGGCCGGAGGCCGGCGGCGGCCCCCGCCACCCTCGACGGCGCGACACCCGGATTGCTCCCGGGTGCCCTGCAGCAGGTCTCATCGGGGCGCGGGGTCTTCCCTCTTTACCCTCTGCCGGGCGGGAGAGGAGGCGACCGCTCCGGATGGTCCCTGCGCCGCGGCAGGTCCCCGGCCGAATGAACCGGCGCGCGCTCAGTTCCCGTCGATGCGCTGGCCGAGCAGCGCGATGGCGCGCTGGTAGACCGAGGCGGCGTTCCAGCCCTGGATCGCGGCGAAGTTGGGCTCGCCCGGCTGGTAGCCGGCGCCGGCACGCCAGCCATGGCCCTTGAGGAAGTTCGCCGTGGAGTTCAGGGCGTTGGACGAGTTGTCGAGGCTGCCGCCGACGCCGTAGTTCAGCACGTTCTTGGGCAGGAACTGGGTGTGGCCGACCTCGCCATGGGCCGCGCCCCGGGTGCCGGCGTTGAGGACGCCGCGATCGACCAGGGTCAGGGCGGCGTAGAGCTGGTCGGTGAAGTAGGCCGAGCGGCGGCAATCGTAGGCGAGGGTCGCGACCGCCGAGAGGGTGTTCACGTTGCCCTTTACCGCGCCGAAGCCGGTCTCCATGCCCCAGATCGCCAGGAGCGGACCGGGCGGCACGCCGTAGCGCTGCTCGATCGACGCGAACAGGGCGGCGTTCTGCGCCTTCAGGGCGCGGCCGCGCGACACGATGGTGTTGCCGCCGCGCTTGGCCAGGAACTGGTCGAGCGAGAGCTTGAAGCTCTTCTGGCCGCGATCGGCCGAGATCGTCGCCGTCGAGTAGGACGTGCCCATCAGGGTGGCGAGGCTGGCGGCGCTGGCCCGGCCGCGCGCCTCCTCGGAGAATTCCCGCTTCCAGGCCTCGAAGCCGGCGGCAGTGTTGCCGCACTGGGCCGCGTTCGCCCCACCCGTCGCGCAGACGAGCGCCGTGAAGGCCGCCGCGATCCACGGCGTCCGATACCCACGTCCGATCATGTCAAAACTCCCTGGCCCTGCGCCTCCGGATGCCGGACTCGCAGGCACGATGACTTCCCCTTGCGCGGAGCAAGGCGACAAACCGGTCGGGAAGTCGAGACACATTGCGGCAATTTTGCCTGCGATCCGGACCGGCGGCATCACTTCGCCGCGCTTGGTTACGTGACGGTGTCCGGCGATGCGATCCGGCATTCGGCCGGTTTTACCCGCGGGACGGCCCGCCCCCTGCAGTTTCGACCAAGACAAACCGTCTCCTGTCCTGGGCCGCAACGATCATGTCCCATTCCAATACAGGCCGTTCCACATCGGGCCGGCGCCCGTCCCTGGCCGTGGTCCTGATCGCCTGCGTCACCGCCGCGCTGCTGTGGGTGCCGATCTTTGCGCTCAGCCCGGCGCCGATCTGGTTCTGGTGAGCCTCAGGTCTTCTCCAGAGCGGCTCACGGCTCCTCGTCGCCGTAGCGACGATAGGCGCCCGTCAGGTAGCCCGCCTGCAGCGCGGTGAGATGGGCGAACAGCACGAGGGCGCCGACGACGCCGACCTCGCCCCGGGCCAGCCAGACCAGCCCCGACAGGGCGAGCACCACCGCCGAGATCCCGAAGATCAGGCGGATGCTGCCAGCCAGGCCGACCGCCAGGCCGGCGAGGAACAGGATCAGGGCGACCAGCATGGGCGACTCCTGGCGCGGCGGGTCGGATCGCGGTCAAGCATCCTTCGGCATTCGGGTACCCTTCACCAATCCGAACCATCGCGGCGATCCCGGACCAATCCGTCGCCGGGCGGTGATCCGCGCGTCACCGATCGTCCGACCGTAGCGCCCCAAATCGAAACGGCCGGTTGATGGCGCCGGTCAATCTCTCCCGGTTCCGGTCTTCCGCCCCCGGGCCCGCGCCGCTACCCTGGCGGCCCACTCCGGCATCGAAGGAACCCCTGCATGCGGTGTCGCCGGCAACGCTCCGGACCTGCGTCTCGGCCGACCCCCGGGCCGGGCCTCGCCCCCGTCCTCTCGCTGGTCCTCTCGCTGGTCCTGGCGCCGTGCGGGACGCGTGCCGCGTTGGGCGAGGCCGGGGCGCCGGATGCGGGGCAAACCCCTGTGACCGTGACGCGACCTCCGGCGTATACCGCCTGCACCGATGCGATCGCGGCCGAGGCCGAAACGCGCGGCGTCCCCCCGGCCGTGGCGGCCCGACTGCGCACCCTCGCTCCCGACCCCGCGGTGGCGGCCGCCACCGGAAACCAGTCGGAATTCGTCACGCCGATCTGGTCCTACCTCAATGCCGCCGTCACCGAGGCGCACATCGCCGAGGGCCAGCGCAAGCTGGCAGACTGGGCCGCCACCTTCGCGGCCATCGAGGCCCGCTACGGGGTCGACCGCTTCACCCTCGCGGCGTTCTGGGGGGTGGAATCGACCTACGGCCGCGTCCTCGACAACCCCGGCATCGTCCGTCCGGTCCTGCGCTCCCTGGCGACGCTGGCCTGTGCCGAGACGCCGCGCGCGCCCTATTGGCGCTCGGAACTGATCGCGGCCTTGCAGATCCAGGCGCAGGATCATCCTCCGCCCGAGCCGCTCACCGGGTCCTGGGCCGGCGCCATGGGCCACACGCAGTTCATGCCGACGGTGTATCAAGCTTACGCGGTGGATTTCGACGGTGACGGCCGGCGCGACATCTGGACCTCGGTCCCGGATGCCCTCGCGTCGACGGCCAATTACCTCAAGGCCATGGGCTGGCGCTCCGGAGAACGCTGGGGCAGCGAGGCGCGCCTGCCGGACACCTTCGACTATGCTCTCGCGGACGAGACCACCGAACGCAGCCTCGCGGCGTGGCGCCGGCTCGGGGTCGACCCGGTCCAGCCCCTCTCGGACGACACCGTGCCCGCAACCCTGATCCTGCCCGCCGGTGCGCGCGGCCCGGCCTTCCTGCTCCAGCCCAACTTCCGGATCATCCTGCGCTACAACACGGCGCTGGCGTATGGCCTCACCGTCGCCCATCTGGCGGACCGCCTGCGCGGCGCTCCCGGCTTCACCCGGGACTGGCCCCGCGGCGATTCGATGCCGACCCCCGCCGACGTGCAGGCGCTTCAGGCCCGCCTGGCGGAGCGGGGCTTCCCCGCCGGAACCCCCGACGGCAAGATCGGCCCGCGAACCCGCGCGGCGGTCCGGGCCTTTCAGGCCGCGCACGGCCTGACGCCCGACGGCTACGCCGACGCGCCCTTGCGCGAGCGGATCCTGGCCCTTCCCTGACACACCGGCCGATTTAGCGGTGGTCGCGCCGCGGGGGTCGCGATAGAGCAGCGCCCGGCATCCAGGTTCCGGGATGCGGCGCGAGGCCGGGAGGGCGAGCGGAAATGAGTCGAGCCACCGTCGCGCCTGGCACCCCCCGACAGACCGTCGTGACCTACTGGGAAGGGCCGGTGACCTGGCTCGAACGGCTCAGCGCGGCTTCGATCGTCGCGGCCGGGCACCCGCTGCACATCTACTCGCACGACGTGGCGGGCCTGCGGCGGCAGGGGCTTCCCGGCACGGTGATCGATGCCCGCGAGGGGATCGGCCCGAACGTCATGGCGGACCTCTACCGCCGCCGCGGCGTCCTCGCCTTCTACGCCGATTACCTGCGCCTCAGCCTGATCCGCGATGGCAAGGGTGTCTGGTCGGACCTAGACTGCGTGTTCCAGCGTCCCCTCGACCCGTCCAGCGGCGAGGCCGGCTACCTGTTCGGGTGGCTCAACCGGAGCCGCCTCAACAACGCGATCCTGTCGGCGCCGCCCAACTCGGAGCTCGTCGCCCGCTACTGGGACGCCATTTCCACGGTGCCGATCCGGGCCCCGTGGGCGACCGGCCATATCCGGGTCAAGCGCAGCCTCGAACTCCTGATCGGCAAGCGCATCCCGGTCCATCCGGAGCGCCTGGCGATCGGTCCGCGCGCCCTCACCTACTTCGTGCGCCAGCTCGGCCTCGAGGGCCATGCCCAGCCGCGCGCGGTCTTCTATCCCCTCGGCGACGACGACGCCCATCTCCTCGCCGAGGCGGACGACCGGGCGGCGCGCGCGCGGATCCTGCCCGAGACCGTGGCGGTGCATGCATGGCGCGGCAAGCTGTGGTCGATCGGCCGGGATGCCCCGCCGCCCGCCGCCTCATGGCTCGGGCAGCGGTGCCGGGACCTCGGGCTCTGATCCGTCCGGGAGTTTCCCCTCAACCGCCTCGAAACCGGTCCGGAACCCGTCCCCTGGAGATGTCGATGCGCCGGATCCTGTTCATCTGCGCGACGCCGGTCGTCTTCGGGCTCGACACCCCCGCGGAGGTCGGTCTCGGCGGAATCGAGAGTACGAACATCGCCCTCGCCGAGGCGCTCGCCCGGCGCGGGTGGGCCGTGACCCTGGCTACGCGCCGGATCGGGACGGTGGTGCGCGACGGCATCCGCAACATCCCCCTGGAGGCGGCAGCGGACTGCGCGGCGGACGCGATCGTCACCAGCAACGATCCGCGTCCCCTCAGGGCCTTCCCCGGGCGGCGGGGCATCGTCTGGGTTCACAATCCCCTGAACGTCGAGAAATCCATCCGCAAGGGATACCTCCGGCCCTTCCTGTCCCTGCGGCCCGAGGCGGTCTTCGTCGGCAGCCTGGCAGCCCGGACGATGTCGCCGCTCTACCCGTTCCGACGTCGCCACGTCATCCCGCACGGGGTCTCCCCGGTCTTCCGCACGCTCGAGCCGACCCGCGGGCGCAGCCGCGACTTCGTCTACGCCTCGCAGCCCCAACGCGGCCTCGACCGGATGCTCCGGCTCTGGCGCAACGCCGCGCCCCTGGTCGCCTCGGGCGCGACATTGCATGTCTTTGGATCGGAAGGGCTTTTCGGATCGGAACAGCCCGATTCACCTGAGGAAAGTGGTCCGGTCGTGTTCCACCCGCGGGTCGGAGCCGCCGCCCTGGCCGCGTTCTATGCCGGGGCGCGGGCCATGGTCTGTCCCGGCTCCCCCGACGAAACCTTCTGCCTAGCCGCCGCCGAAGCGCAGGCCATGGGGCTGCCCGTGGTGACCGCCGGCATCGGAGCGCTGGCCGAGCGGGTGCAGCACGGGGTGAACGGGTGGATCGCGGCGAGCGATGCGGACTTCGCCGACGCCGTCGTCGCTCTCGCGGTCAACGACGACCTCTGGTCGGAGCTCAGTGCCGGCGCCCTCCTGCAGCGGCAGGCTCTGACCTGGGAGCGGGCCGCGATCCTGTGGGAAGCCGTCCTGCGAGACCCACCCGGAATGCCGCCCGCCCGAGGCGCCTGATCACCCCGGTATCCAGGCCTACGGACACCCGTGACAGAATTCGGTCCGCCACAAGCCGCGGACGCGCCGCCACTGGACGCCGCTCGGACGGCGGCGAATACTGTGTGCAAGAAGAGATCACATCGGGAGGATGGCATGAGGCTTCGGCTTGGTCTGGCCGCGCTGGCATTCGCGTGGGCGGGGAGCGCGCTCGCGGACCCGCTGACCTTCCAGGTCGATCCGGCCTGGCCGAAACCGCTGCCCAACAACTGGATCATGGGGCAGGCTTCGGGCGTGGCCGTCGATGCACAGGACAACGTCTGGGTGGTTCAGCGCCCGCGCAGCCTCACCGACGACGAGAAGGCCGCGAGCCTCAATCCGCCCCGCACCAAGTGCTGCCATCCCGCGCCCCCGGTGCTGGTGTTCGATCAGGCCGGCACCCTGATCCGCAGCTGGGGCGGCCCCGGCGAAGGCTACGACTGGCCCCAGAACGAGCACGGCATCCACATCGACCACAAGGGCTTCGTCTGGCTCGCCGGCAATGGCGACACCGACGGGCAGATCCTGAAGTTCACGCCCAACGGGAAGTTCGTGCTGCAGATCGGCAAGCAGGGGCCGCAGACCAACAGCCTCGACACCAGCCGCCTCGGCAAGCCCGCGGCGATGCAGGTCGACCCTGAGACCAACGAACTCTTCGTCGCCGACGGCTACTTCAACCACCGGGTCATCGTGTTCGATGCCGAGACCGGCGCGTTCAAGCGGATGTGGGGCGCCTACGGGAAGCCGCCCACCGACGAGACTCTCCCGGCCTACGACCCGGCCGCCGCGCCCGCGCAGCAGTTCCGCAATCCCGTCCACTGCGTCCAGATCGCCCGGGACGGGCTGGTCTACGTCTGCGACCGCACCAACGACCGGGTCCAGGTCTTCCGCCGCGACGGCAGCTTCGTGAAGGAGTTCTTCGTCGAGAAGAGCACCCGCGCCAACGGCTCGGTCTGGGAGCTGGCGCTCTGGCCCGATGCCGAGCAGAGCTACCTCCTCAACGCCGATGGCGCCAACAACGAGGTCCGGACGCTCAGCCGCGACACCGGCGAGGTGCTCGGCGCCTTCGGCCGCAACGGCCGCATGGCGGGCGATTTCCACTGGGTCCACAACCTCGCGGTCGACAGCCGCGGCAACGTCTTCACCACCGAGGTCGACACCGGCAAGCGCGCCCAGAAGTTCCTGTTCCGGGGCGATCTGATCCTGCGCAAGCGGGCCGCGCTGCCCTGACGCTCATTGCGCCCGCCCGGCCCGCCTCTCCCCCAAGGGGCAAGAGGCCTCGGCGTGGCGCCGAGACCCGTTTCCCGTCCGTGGCTCAGTAGACCCGCGTGACCCAGCCATGGGGATCGGGAGCGTTGCCGCGCTGGATGTCGACCAGGGCCGAGCGCAGGCGCTTCGTCACCGGACCGGCGACGTTGTCCGAGACGGAGAATTCGCCGTCCGGGCTGCGCACGGTACCGATCGGCGTGATCACTGCGGCGGTGCCGCAGGCGAAAACCTCGCGCAGGCGGCCGCTGGCAGCATCGGCCTTCCAGTCGTCGATGGAATAGGGCCGCTCGGCGACCGCGATGCCGTCGGCCTTTGCCAGCGTCAGGATCGAGTCGCGGGTGATGCCCGACAGGATGGTGTCGCTCAGCGGCGGGGTCACCATCGAGCCGTCGTCGAAGACGAAGAAGATGTTCATGCCTCCGAGCTCCTCGACCCAGCGGCGCTCGACCGCGTCGAGGAACACCACCTGGGCGCAGCCGTGCTCCACCGCCGCAGCCTGGGCGCGCAGGCTGGCGGCGTAGTTGCCGCCGCACTTGGCGGCACCCGTCCCGCCGGGGGCCGCGCGGGTCTGGTCCTGCGAGACCCACACCGTCACGGTTTCGGATCCGCCCTTGAAGTAGGCGCCCACCGCCGAGGCGATGACGAAGTAGAGGTATTCCGAGGACGGCTTGACGCCGAGGAAGACCTCGCTGGCAATCATGAAGGGGCGGAGGTAGAGGCTGCCGCCCTCGCTCGACGGGATCCAGTCGCGGTCGGCGCTGACGAGCTGCTTGACCGACTCGACGAAGACCGAATCGGGCAGCGCCGGCATTGCCAGGCGCTCGGCCGAGCGGCGGAAGCGCAAGGCATTGGCCTCCGGTCGGAACAAGGCCGCGCCGCCATCCGCCGTACGATAGGCCTTCAGGCCCTCGAAGATCTCCTGGGCGTAGTGCAGCACCGCCGCCGCAGGATCGAGTTGGATCGGGGCACGCGCCTCCACCCGTGCGTCGTGCCAGCCGCGTCCCTCGACGTAGTGGATCGTCACCATGTGGTCGGTGAACACCCGCCCGAAGCCGGGATCGACCAGAAGCTCGGCCCGGCGTTCCGGCGAGACGGGCGAGGCATGCGGCTGGGTGGCGAAGGGAAGATCGTCGGGGGCGCTCATCGTCAGTCCTTACTTACGTCTCGTCGGATCAATCAAGAGCCGGTGCGGCGCCGGCCGCGGCGGTGGCCGCCGAAGGCATCCGGACGGCGGCAGCATCCGGGCGACGGCAGCATCCGGGCGACGGGACGTGTGCTGCTGCTCTGATACGACGATGTCCGCTTGCGATCAAACGGCTTGCATCCTAATAATACGCAAACGAAAAGAGGGCCGGATCGTCCACGGTCGGTGCGCACAGGAGCCTCGCGCGTGTCTGCCCGAAAGCCGCCCGTCGGAACTCTGGACCAGCTCCGCCTCGCCTACACCCACACGCTTCTGCTGACGGGCCGGCACTGGCGCCGCGCGGCCAACACGGTCATGGAGGCGCATGGTCTCTCCGACGCCACGGCGGTTCCGCTGATCATGATCGGTCGCCTCGATGGCGCGCCGCGTCAGAACGCCCTCGCGGAGGCTGTCGGCATTGAGGGGCCATCCCTGGTGCGCCTCCTCGACCAACTCTGCGAAGCGGGCCTCGCGGTCCGCCGAGAGGATCCCACCGACCGCCGGGCCAAGGTGCTCAGCCTCACCACCGCCGGGACGGCCGTGGTCGCCCGCATGGAAGCCGATCTCGTGCGCCTGCGGGCCGAAATCTTTTCCGAGGTCAGCACCGCCGATCTCGAAGCGAGCCTGCGGGTGTTCGCGGCGCTGCAGGCCTCCTGCATCCGGTGATGCGCAAGGGGTTGCCCCGCCCTGCGCTCCGTCTCTGTCTTCAGCCCATGCGCTCTTGGCGGGAACTTTACGTCCGGCCGAGGTTCGTTCCAACCGGGGGATGCTGCCGAACGCCGCGTCCCGGCTGACTTGAAGGGACGACGTCGTGCGCTCTTTGCAGCGCATGTCTAACACATCATCCGGCCGGCCGGTTCTCTATTGCCTTCACTATCTCGGCGGCAGCGCCGCAACCTTCGACGCGGTGGCGGAGCACCTCGCGGGTGCGATGGACTGCGTCGCCCTGGACTTGCCCGGCTTCGGCGCCGACGGTAGCGGTCCCGGCCGAGACGTCGGCGCGATGGCCGACGGCGTGGCGGCCCGGATCCGGGCAGACGCCCCGGCCCGATGGCTGCTGGCCGGCAACAGCATGGGCGCCAAGGTCGCTCTCGCGGTCGCCCGGCAGGCGGAGGATGGCGCACCCGGTCTCGAAGGCCTCGGAGGCCTCGTGCTGATGGCCGGTTCGCCGCCCTCCCCCGAGCCGATGTCCGAGGACAAGCGCGCCGCGATGATCGCCTGGATCGATGCCGATTCAGCCACGCGCGCGCGGGAGGCGGACGCCTTCGTCGCTCAGAATGTCGGCGCTCCCCTCGATCAGGCCCTGATGGACCGGACCGTGGCGGATGTCCTGCGCGCCAGCCCCGAAGCCTGGAAAGCCTGGCTCGCTCACGGCAGCCGTGAGGATTGGTGCGCGCGGATCGGCATCCTGCGCAGCCCGGCGGTCATCCTGGCCGGTTCGGAGGATGCCGATCTCGGCGCGACCGCCCAGGCTGCCCTGACGGCTCCGCACCTCGCTCAGGCCCGTCTCGTCACCCTGGAGGGCGCCGGGCACCTCATTCCTCTTGAGCGCCCACAGGCCGTGGCCCTGGCCGTGGGCACGCTCCTGGTCGAACCGGCCTGGCAGGACGCGCCCGCTCCTGCCCCCACCTTGCCGCAGGCCTATGCGGACCTGATTCGGTCGGAACGCGTGAACGGCCGCCTGCGCGAGGCACTGCTGGCGCGGGCGGAGCAGGACGACCCGGCCTATCAGCCCCGCGCCCTCGATCCGGTCGTTCTGTCGATCCTGCGAGCCGCCTGTGACCGGGTGCTGCCGCAGGATGGGCCGACCCGCATCGATCTGGCCGCCCGCATCGATGCGCGGCTGGCGAGCGGGGCCGGTGACGGCTGGCGCTTCGCCAAACTGCCGCCGGACGCGCAGGCCTACAGCCTTGCGCTGCGGACCCTGGACGCCGCCGCCCGCGCGGCCCACGCGAAACCCTTCGTGGTTCTCGACGCCAAGGAGCAGGATGCTCTGCTGGAAAGCCTGGAGACCGGCACGGTCTCGGGCGATCTCGATGCCGAACAGATGGGGTTCTGGTTCGAGGATCTTCGCGCCGACGTGGCGCGCACCTATCTGGCCCACCCATTGGCGCTGGCTCGCATGGATTTCAGCGGCATCGGTGCGGGCGGCGACACCGACCCCCTCCCGGGCTTCCGCGACATCGGTATCGGCCAGCGCGAAGCATGGGAACCCTGCACGCTTCCGGAGACCACCCGATGAACCTCGATGCGATGCATCGCCATGCAATCCACGAGACCGTCGACGCGGTGGTGATCGGCACCGGCGCCGGCGGTGCGCCCCTGCTGGCACGCCTCGCCCAGGCCGGCCTCTCCTGCGTCGCCCTGGAGGCCGGGCCGAACTTCGATCCGAAGGGGTTCGCCTTCGACGAGACACTGGCCGACGAGATCTATTGGACCGAGGAGCGGATCAGCGGCGGCTCGACGCCCGAAGCCTTCGGCGGCAACAATAGTGGCACCGGCGTCGGCGGCTCGACCTTGCATTGGGGCGCATTCACGCCCCGGGCCGATGCCCGCGATCTGCGCCTCTACACCGAGACCGGCGAGGGCGTCGACTGGCCCTTGGACTATGCCGAGCTGCGGCCGTTCTACGAGCGTGTCGAAGCCTTCATCGGCGTGTCCGGTCCGGCCTCCTATCCCTGGGACGAGACCCGTGCCTACCCGCTCGGCCCCGTCGCCCGCAACGCACCGGCCCAGGCCATGGCCAACGCCTGCACGGCGCTCGGGGTGCGATTCGCCGATGCCCCGGCGGCGGTCGTGTCGCGCGCCTTCCCTCAGGAGCATGGCCCGACCCGGCCCGGCTGCATCAACTGCGGCTATTGCCACCAGGGCTGTCGCACCGGCGCCAAGACCAGCATGGACGTCACCTACCTGCCGCTCGGCGTGCATCACGGCGCCGAGATCCGGGCCGAGGCCCGGGTTCACGGCATCGAGCGGTCGAAGGACGGCCGCGTCACCGCTGTGATCTACCGCCAGGGCGGCGTCGACCGTCGCCAGCCCTGCCGCAACGTCTTCCTGTGCGCCGGATCGGTGGAATCCGCCCGCCTCCTCCTGCATCTCGACCTCTGCAACGGCAGCGGTCAGGTCGGCCGCAACTACATGGGCCACGTCGCCACCCAGGTCTGGGGCACCTTCGAGCCCGAGATGCGGATGAACAAGGGCTATCCCTCCTCGCTCATCACCGAGGATATGATCCGCCCGGCCGACGCGGACTTCGCTGGTGGCTATCTCGTGCAAAGCCTCGGCGTGGTCCCGCTCACCTTCGCCAATTCCCTGGCGCGGGGGCGAAAGCTCTGGGGACGGGCGTTGGCCGACCAGCTCGCGCGCTACAACCACATGGCCGGCATCGGCATCAACGGCGAGACCCTGCCGTGCGATGCCAACGTGCTGACGCTCTCCGACGAGGTTGACGCGTTGGGGATGCGCAAGGCGGCGATCAGCTTCGGCTACAGCCAGAATGAAAAGCGCCTCAACGCGCACGCCACCCGATTCCTGAACCAGGTCTGGGAAGCGGCCGGCGCGACGGATCTCTGGACCCTGGAGCGCGTCGCCCACACCATCGGCACCTGCCGCATGGGCCGCGACGGCGACACCGCGGTGGTCGATCCCTATGGCCGCAGCTTCGAGGTGCCGAACCTGTGGATCTGCGACGGTTCGACCTTCCCGAGTTCGCTCGCCGCCAACCCGGCCCTGACCATCATGGCCATGAGCCTGCGGAGCGCCGAAGCGTTCCTGGCGGACGGACGCTAGAGCTTTTCGTTTTCGTTTGTCGTGTCAGGGATAACCGGTTTCCGCTTATTCCTGACAAACTCTGGGCTGATGGACTCGGGCGGTGGCTCAGGCCACCGCCCGGGCCACGATGTCGGGGTAGCGTCCAATGAGCCGGACATCGGCAATGCCGAAATCCGGCGCTGTCGCCCGCGCCTGCTCCCAGTCGCGCATGGTCCCGACAGGGACCCGAAAGCGGTTGGTGAACTCAGACTGCGACAGTCCGAGGCTGGTCAGCGTCCGACGCATCAGGCGGGCACGCTGGCCCCGGTTCAGGGCTTCGGCCGTCGCGTCGAAGTCCTGGTCGTCGGCCGGAGCAGCCGAGAGCGCAATCGCCGCGTTCTTCACTCGTGTTTCCCATTCCCCTCAATACATCGGGGTCCCGCCGGTGACCGGCACCAGCGCGCCCGTCATGTAGCTGCCCTCCCGCGAGGCGAGCAGCACGTAGGCGGGGGCCAGTTCGGCCGGCTGGCCGGCCCGGCCGAGGGGCGTGTCGGCGCCGAGGGATGCGATCTGCTCGGGGCTCTTCACGATGGGCTGGATCGGGGTCCAGACCGGGCCGGGCGCGACGCAATTGACCCGGATGCCCTTGGGCGCGAGCAGGTTCGACAGGCCGATGGTCAGGCTGGCGATGGCGCCCTTGGTGGAGGCGTAGACCAGCATGGTCTTGTCGGCAATCTTGGCCTGCTGGCTCGTGGAATTCACGATGGCCGAGCCCGGCTTCATGTGCGGCACGGCGGCCTGGGCGAGGTACAGCATCGCGAACACGTTGGCGCGGAACGAGCCTTCGAGATCCTCCGGCGTCACATCGTCGAGTTCTTCGTTCACCACTTGGGCGGCAGCGTTGTTGACCAGGATGTCGAGGCCCCCGAGTTCCGCCACGGTGCGCTCGACCAGCGTCCGGCAATGGGCCGCATCGCGTAAATCACCGGGCAGCAGAAGGACGCGGCGCCCGGCTTTGCGGACCCAGTCCGCGGTGTCTTCGGCGTCCGACTGCTCGACGGGCAGGTAGGAGATCGCCACGTCGGCGCCCTCACGGGCATACGCGATCGCCACGGCCCGGCCGATGCCGGAATCGCCGCCGGTCACCAGGGCGACGCGGCCGGTTAGCAGGCCTTTGCCGACGTAGCTCGTCTCGCCGTGATCGGGCGCCGGATCCATGCGCGAGCTCAGACCCGGCCGCTCCTGCTGCTGGTCGCCGGGAAAGGGCGGCCGCGGGCCGGCGTCACGGGGGTCGATGGTCATCGGCTTTCGGGCCTTCCAGGGCTGTCTTGGGAGCGAGGCTTTATCGGGAGCGAGGCTGTCGAAGGGGACCGAGAGCCCGCGGGGGCGGGCTCCCGGGATCGGTCAGGCGCTCGCGTCGTCGGCTTCCAGGATCGTCTCGAGGTCGCCCGTGAGGGCATCGAGCTGGTCGGCTGTCGCCCGGATCTTGAAGGTGGTGCCGTCCTCGGCCTCGACCGCGATTTCCACGTGGTCGTCGACGCGGGCGGCTAGGGCCTGCTTGAAAATGTAGGTCGTGACGTCTGCCGTCTTGTCCGCCGTCTTGTCCGCCGTCTTGTCCGCCGTCTTGTCCGCCGTCTTGTCCGCCGTCTTGGCCATGCTGCCGTCTCCTGCTGTGGTCCCGGGCAACGCGGCAGAGCCTGGGGCGGATCTGCGACCAAAGCTCTCGCTCGGTCCCGAGGCCTACAGACCCTGTCCCGATAGGGTGGCGGCGGCCTGGATCAGGGCGAGGTGGGTCAACCCCTGCGGCAGGTTGCCGAGATAGGTTCCACTGACGGGGTCGGCCATCTCGGCATAGGTGCCGGAATTCCGATCGAGAGCCGCCACCAGGGCCTCGAAGGCGGCTTCCGCCTCCGCCTGCTCCCCGAGCAGGGCCTTGGCCTCGATCAGCCAGAACGTGCAGGCGAGGAAGCAGCCCTCTTCCGCCTCCGCGCCGGTGTAGCGGTAGTGGTAGGGACCGCGCCCCAACGCTCGGTCGATGGCCCGGCAGGTGGCGGCGAGGCGGACGGGATTGCCGAAGCGGAATCGTACCGCAAGGGTCAGGGAGGCATCGAGCTTTTCGGTGCCCGGATGCATGACGTAGGATTGCTGCGCCTCGGACCAGCAATGCTGATCGATCCACTCGGCGACCCGGTCGCGGGCACGCGCCCAGCGCTCCCGGCACGCCCCCGGAAGGTGTCCGCCATCGGCGAGTTCCACCGCCCGGGCGAGGGCCTGCCAGCAGCTGATCTTGGAGCCGGTGTAGTGTTCGGCATCCGGCAGTTCCCAGATGCCCGCATCCTTGAGCTTCCAGGACTCGGCGCATTGGTCGGCGAGTTCGGCGAGCAGCGCCCCGGTGCGCAGGTCGAGCATGTTGCCGTCGGCGACGAAGCGCTCTGCGGTCTCGAAGATGTCGCCGTAGATGCCGTGCTGGTGCTGACCCGTCGCCAGGTTTCCGGTCCGCACGGGACGCGAGCCGCGATAACCCGGAAGGTCGATCTCCCGCTCGCCGGGCACGCGCCCGCCGTCGAGGGTGTAGAGTACCTGTGCCCCGTGCTCGCCGATGTGGCGCATCAGCCAGGACAGGGCGGCGTTGGCCTCAGCCTGCGCGCCCAGGCGCAGGAAGGCCTTGATGACGTAGCCGGCATCGCGGATCCAGGCGTAGCGGTAATCGTAGTTCTTGGAGCCGCCGATGCCCTCGGGCAGGGACGTCGTGGCCGCCGCCGCGATGGCGCCGGTGGGCGAGTAGAGCAGCAGCTTCAGCGCCAGTGCGCTGCGCTCGACCTGCTCGGCGTAGCGACCCCGATAGGCGAGCCGTTCGGTCCAGTCCCGCCACTCCCCGCACGACACGTCGATGCGCCGGTCGATCTCTTCGATGGGCGCCACCACCAGGGGCTGGTCCTCGGCCGCCACGATGGCGACGACTTCGCGCTGGCCTGCGCGCACCTCCACGAAGCCCAAGATGGCGTGGTCGTTCTCCGCCTCGATCCGGATGCCGTCGCTGGTCCGGAACAGGCCCAT
Source organism: Methylobacterium sp. Ger2507 (assembly GCF_055231875.1). NCBI lineage: Bacteria > Pseudomonadati > Pseudomonadota > Alphaproteobacteria > Hyphomicrobiales > Methylobacteriaceae > Methylobacterium > Methylobacterium sp. Ger2507. The sequence goes on along the minus strand of NZ_JBUYVC010000001.1, from coordinate 3,190,280 downwards.
CATGCCGGCGACGTGGAAGGCGGTGCCGTTGCTGTTGCCCGACAGGTAGGGGGCGGCCGTGTCGCCCCGGGTGCCGAACACCAGCGCCACCCGGAAGCGCACGCGCCCCTCCAGGCCCTCGATCCGGCGGGCCAGCTCCGCCCAGGGCAGGCGTCCGGCCGGGCCGCTGTTCAGGCTCTCGGTGAGCCGCGCGCGCCCGGTCTTCGTGGTGAAGACGGTCTCATGGACGTTGCTGCCTTCGCGATAGCCGATCTCGGCCGTGAACGGCTCCTCCGGGGTGATCGCGAAGTAGCCGCCTTCGTCCGGGCTCAGCAGGCGGTCGAACAGCGGCGGCGAGTCGAGATTGGGGCAGCACCACCAGTCGATGGAGCCGTCCGCCCCCGAGAGTGCCACCGAGCGGCCCTCACCGATGGCCGCGTAGGCTTCGAGTGGGAGGTAGCCGTCGGTGCGGGTGACGGCACCACCTTCGCGAGGAAAAGGCTTCAGCACGGTACGGATACCCTTGGTGGGGAAGCGGACGGCACGGGTCGGAGGCGGGCGCGCCGCCACGGGCAGTGCGTGCGCGTCGCGAATATCCGAACCAAGCCGACCGGAAGCCTCCGCGGAGACTTGGTCGAACCCGCGCCGTCATCGGCCGTTCCGGCCCGGACTTGCTGCATGTTGACACGGCAGTGCGCGTGAGAGGCCACGCCTGTGGCCCGGAGGCCGCATCGCCGTGCCCTTCCACACGACCAGAATGAACGCTCATTGACCAGTGAATGAACATTCAATACGACGATGGGGTCGGATGGAGGATGCGATGCAGCGGACCCACGAGGATGCCTGGTCTCAGGCGCTGATGCGGCGGGCGCGGACACTCGTCGCGCCGGAGCAGCTGCTGCTCGGGGCCGTGCTGGTGCTCGGCTGGGCCGCCCTGATTGCCTGGACCGGCAACGGCTCGGTCGGCTGGCAGGCCCGTCTCTGCGCCGATGCGGATGCCTCGGTCACCGCCTGCCGGATGGTCGCGCCGTCTGCGGACGGACGGGTCTCCTGAGCATGGCCTCGCCGGTCGGCACCCTCATCGATGCCCGCGCCGGACAGGCCGCGCGTCGGGAACAGATCCTCGACGCCGCCTGCGCCTGCTTCGTGCGCAACGGGTTCCATCGCACTACCATGCAGGATCTCGCCCGCGAGGCCGGGATGACGGCGGGCAATTTCTATCACTATTTTCGCTCGAAGGAGGCCCTGGTCCTCGGCTTGGTCGAGCGCGAGCGTGAGAGCGGCGCCCTCCTGGTGACGCGCCTCCAGCAGGAGGGCGACCGGCGCAGTGCCCTGTTCGGGGTACTCGGACAGTATTTCGGGTCGCTCACCCGCGAGGCGGCGGTGCTGCGCCTGGAGATCTGGTCCGAGGGAACCCGCAATCCCGCAATCGCGGCCCTGACGGCGGAGACGGAGGCGGAGGCGCGGGCTTGGTTCGAGGAGACCTTCGCCGACCTCGCCACCGCTTCGGACTGCGACCCGTCGGCCCTCTACGCCCTGCTGGCGCCCCAGCTGAAGGGCATCGTCCTGAGCCGCGCCATCCTGCCCGATTTCGATACGGGCATGGCCGTGGCGCAACTCCAGGCCCTGATCGAGGCAGGGCTCGCCGGCCGCGCGCCTCTCCCAGCCGGGAAGCCCCGCTCATGCCCCGCCATGGAGTCCCGCTCATGAACTTCGCCCGCCTCGGCTTCGCCCTTCTCGCCCTGGCGCTGCCGGCCTCGGCGGCCCTCGCCGGCCCTGCGCCGGCGGGGGCCGTGCAGCCGAAATCCACGCTCGTGCCGACCATCAGCGTGGTCGAGGCCCGACGGCGGGAGATCGTCGAGTCGGTGGTCGTCACCGGCACGCTGGTCCCGCGCGACGAGATCCTGGTGACGCCGGAAATCGAGGGCTACCGGGTCACCGAGGTGCTGGTGGAGGAAGGCGCGCGCGTGGCCCGGGGCCAGGTGCTGGCCCGCCTCTCGCACGACCTCATCGACCGGCAACTCGCCCAGCAGGCCGCCCTGGTGGAAAAGGCCGAGGCCGCCGTGCCCCAGGCCCAAAGCAGCATCGAACAGGCGGAGGCCACCGAGACCGAGGCACGCCTTGCCTTCGAGCGGGCGCAACAGCTCCTGAGGACCGGCAACGCCACCGCCGCCGTGATGGAAGGACGCACTGCGACCCTGCGCCAAGCCGAGGGCAAGCGCGCCTTCGCCCGCAACGGCCTGCGCATCGCACGGGCCGACCTCGCCCAGGCCCGCGCCGTTCTCGACGAACTGAACCTGCGTCTGTCCCGCACCGAGATCCGCGCGCCGGAGGCCGGTATCGTCAACCGCCGCAGCGCCCGCGTCGGCCTCGCGGCTTCGGCCTCGGCCGAGCCCCTGTTCCGCCTGATCGCCCGGGGCGAGATCGAGCTGGAGGGCGAGGTGCTCGAGACCAAGCTGCCGCAGCTCCGCGAAAACGCCCCGGCCTGGATCGAACTCGGCGACGGCTCCCGTGTCTCGGGCAGCGTGCGCACCGTGTACCCCGAGGTCGACAAGGCGACGCGCCTCGGCAAGGTCCGCGTCCGCCTCGATCCGGACCCGCGCCTGCGCATCGGCACCTTCGCGCGCGGCGCCGTCGAACTTGCCCGCACCCGCGGCGTGACCGTGCCGCAGGCCTCAGTGCTCTATGGCGGGGCTCAGCGCAGCACCGTCCTCGTTGTCGCGGACGACGTGGTGGAGGCCCGGGCCGTCCGCACCGGGCTGTCCGACGACGACGACATCGAGATCCGCGCCGGGCTCGGCGACGGTGAGCGCGTCGTGGCCCGGGCCGGCAGCTTCCTGCGCGACGGCGACCGGGTCCACCCGGTGGCCCTGGCGGTGCCGGAGCCCGCCCTGGCTTCGGGCCCCTCCCCGCGCGCGACCGCCGAGGCGGGCACGCCCTGATCAGGCGGGCGTGTCGCCAACCGCTCGCCCGAATTTCTCTCGCGGCGCTCCATCATGCCGGCTCCGCCTTCGGCGACCCGGCATGGCGGCGTGTCCATTCTTGAGAGTGCCCTGTTTCCCGAGGCGGGAAGTCCGTTGCGCTCCCGCCGGCCGGCCGATGAACCCTGAACCCAACCCGCACCGAGCCGCCCCATGCGCCTGAACCTTTCCGCCTGGGCGATCCGCAATCCGATCGCCCCCCTCGTGCTGTTCATGGTGCTGATCGTGCTCGGCCTCGTCAGCTTCCGCAGCCTCGCGGTGACGCGGATGCCGAATGTCGACGTGCCCATCGTGTCGGTGACGATCACGCAGAGCGGGTCGGCCCCCGCCGAGCTCCAGACCCAGGTGACGAAGTGGGTCGAGGATTCGATCGCCGGCGTGCGCGGGGTCAAGCACATCACCTCGGCGATCACGGAAGGCTCGTCCGTGACCACGGTGGAGTTCCGCCTGGAGGTGAACACCGACCGGGCCGTCAACGACGTCAAGGATGCGATCTCGAAGATCCGCATCAACCTGCCCCGCACCATCGACGAGCCGGTGATCCAGCGCGTCGAGATCACCGGTCTGCCGATCCTGATCTACGGCGTGAGGTCGCCCGGCATGACGCCGGCCGAATTGTCCTGGTTCGTGGAGGACAAGGTCGCCCGCTCGCTCCAGGGCGTGAAGGGGGTCGGCGGCGTCGAGCGCGTCGGCGGCGTCGCCCGCGAGATGCGCGTCACCCTGCTGCCCGACCGGCTGCTGGCGCTCGGCATCACCGCCGCCGACGTCAACCGGCAGCTCCGCCTCACCTCCGCCGACATGGCGGGCGGGCGCGGCGAAGTCGGCGGGCGCGAGCAGTCGATCCGGACGCTGGCCGCGTCGCGCTCTCTGCGCGACCTCAAGGCCACCTCGATCATCCTGCCCGGCGGCCGCAAGGTCCGCCTCGACGAACTCGCCACCCTGGAGGATTCCGTCGAGGAGCCCCGCACCTTCGCGCGCTTCAACGGTGAGCCGGTGGTCGCCTTCGCGGTCTCGCGTGGCTCGGGGGCCAGCGATGCCGAGGTCGCGGAAGGCGTCGAGAAACGCATCGCCACGTTCCAGGCCGCCTACCCGGACATCCAGTTCGAGACCATCGACTCTTCGGTCGCCGCCACCATCGGCTCGTACGATTCGGCCATGCACACCCTGATCGAGGGGGCGGCCCTGGCGGTGCTGGTGGTGTTCCTGTTCCTGCGCGACTGGCGCGCGACCCTGATCGCGGCCCTCGCGCTGCCGCTCTCGGTCTTCCCGACCTTCTGGGCCATGGAGGCCATGGGCTTCACGCTCAACGGCATCAGCCTGCTTGCCATCACGCTGGTGACCGGCATCCTGGTGGACGACGCCATCGTGGAGATCGAGAACATCGTCCGCCACATGCGGCTCGGCAAATCGCCCTACCGCGCCGCCATCGAGGGCGCCGACGAGATCGGGCTCGCGGTCATCGCCATCACGGCGACCCTGATCGCGGTGTTCGCGCCGGTTTCGTTCATGGGCGGCATCGCCGGCCGCTACTTCATGCAGTTCGGGCTGACCATCGCGGTCTCGGTCTTCATGTCGCTGCTGGTGGCGCGCCTGATCACCCCGATGCTGGCCGCCTACTTCCTACGCGACCACGGCCACGAGGAGGTGCAGGACGGCCCGGTGATGCGCGCCTATGGCCGCCTCGTCGGCTGGTCGGTGCGCCACCGCGTCATCACGCTCATCGTCGGGCTTGCGCTGTTCGCGGGCTCGCTGGCCTCCACCGGTTTGCTGCCGTCGGGCTTCGTGCCCAAGCAGGACAATGCCCGCACGCTGTTCATGGTGGAACTCGCCCCCGGCGCCCGGCTCCCCGACACCGTCGCGGTCTCCGACCGGGTGGTGGCCCGCATCCGCGCCCTGCCCGAGGTGGTCTCGGTCTTCGTCGACGGCGGTCGCCAGGCCGGCGGCAAGCGGGAGACTCGGCTTGCCACCCTCATCGTCAACCTGACGCCGAAGAACCAGCGCATCCGTAAACAGGCCGCCATCGAGACCGAGATCGCCGGCCTCCTGGCGCAGGAACCCGACATCCGGTCGTGGACCCTGCGCGACGGCGGCCAGCGCGATCTCGCTCTCGTCGTCGGCGGTCCCGATGTCGATGTGGTCACCGAGGTCGCCGCCCGGCTCCAGCGCGATATGGCGGCGATCCCCCACCTCGTCTCGGTGATGTCGACGGCACCCCTCAACCGCACGGAGGTCCGCATCCGTCCGAAGGAGAGTGCGGCCGCCGATCTCGGCGTCTCCACCGACGCCATCGCGGAGACCGTCCGGGTCGGCACCATCGGCGACATCGGTCTCAACCTCGCGAAGTTCAACGCGCCCGACCGGCAGGTGCCGATCCGGGTGCAATTGCCGGAGAGCGCCCGCGGTGCGGTCTCGCGTCTCGAGAACCTCAAGGTGCCGGCCAAGAACGGGGCCGCCGTGCCGCTGGCGGCCGTCGCCGACATCGAGCTCGACCAGGGCCCCGGCGCCATCGAGCGCTACGACCGCGTGGTGCGCGTCGCCGTCGAGGCCAACATGGAAGGGTCGGACGCGCTCGGGTCCCTGATCCAGCAGGCGCTGGAGACCCCCACCGCGAAAAACCTGCCGCCGGGCGTGACCATCCGGCAGACCGGCGACGCCGAGATCATGGGCGAGGTCTTCTCGGGCTTCCTGATGGCGATGGGCGCCGGCATCATGATGGTCTACGCGGTGCTCGTGCTGCTGTTCGGCTCCTTCCTGCAGCCGCTGACCATCCTGTTCTCGCTGCCGCTCTCCATCGGCGGCGCCATCCTGGGCCTGCTGATCCTGAACATGCCGATCTCGATGCCGGTGGTGATCGGCATCCTGATGTTGATGGGGCTGGTGACCAAGAACGCCATCATGCTGGTGGACTTCGCCGTCGAGGAGATGGCGCGCGGGGTCGACCGCGTCACCGCGATCGTCGATGCGGGCCGCAAGCGCGCCCGGCCAATCGTGATGACCACCATCGCGATGGCGGCCGGCATGGTGCCCTCCGCCATGGCGCTCGGCATCGGCGGCGAGTTCCGGGCGCCGATGGCGGTGGCGGTGATCTCGGGCCTGATCGTCTCGACCCTGCTGTCTCTGGTGTTCGTGCCGGCGGTGTTCCTGTTGATGGACAGCCTCGGCGCCCTGCTCGGGCGGATCTTCGGCCGCTTCGTCGGCGCCCGGGACGAGACGGGCGACGCGCCCCTCCCGGTTCCGCACACGTCGGGATAGGCCGGGCGCATCGCGCTCGCCTCTTCCGTCCGACCCTTGCCCACGCCCAGCCACAACGCCGGCCACGCCGCCGCCGCTCGGGCGCTCCTTCAGGCTGATTCGGATGGTTGCACGGCGCGCCACGCGAGGTCCTCGGACAGAAGACGGCATGGACGAAGCCGATGATCTCCCGCGACCCATCGGCGTAGCCGTTGGAATGCATCGCATCAGAGTGGCTCCAACGATGGATCTATCGGGTCTAGATCATTGCCACCGGCCCCGTTCGTCCCTGGGGCCTGCCCCGATGCCTCCCGGAGTTCCCCCGTGTCCCAGACTCTCAGTGCCCACGCCACGCCCCTGTCAGGCGGCCGCAACATCCTCGCCTGGTCGCTCCAGGTCCTCCTCGCCCTCGTGTTCCTCGCTGCGGGCGGCGCCAAGCTCGCGGGCGCGCCGATGATGGTGCAGATCTTCGATCAGATCGGCCTCGGTCAGGGGTTCCGCATCGTCAGCGGCCTCGTCGAGGTCGTCGGCGCGGTCGCCCTGCTGGTCCCCGGCCTGGCCGCTATTGCGGCGATCTGGCTTGGAATCACCATGGTGGGCGCCGTGCTGGCCCATATCCTCGTCCTGCCGACACCGGTCGCCCCGGCCCTCGTGCTGCTCGGTCTCGCCGCTCTCCTGGCCTGGATGCGCCGGGGACAGGTGACGACGCTCCTGGCCCGCATCCGCTGACGCACCGTCCGGCTTCACGACCCCTCCGCCGGGAGGGCTCGGCTGGACCGGACCGTTCCGGGGGGCCGCCCCCGCGATCCCGCCGCCCATCCGTGACCCTCCGGCTCCGCCGGGTCTGGCGGAGCGCAACCGCCCGGCGGCGGCGGGCGTTCGAAGGCTCCGCTCACGGGCGATCGCGAGGCCGGGTGATGAAATCCACGAAGGCCCTCAGCGGTGCCGGCAGGTGGCGACGGCCCGGATAGTACAGGAACGGCCCCGGGAAGGGCTGCCACCAGGATTCCAGTACAGGCTCCAGCGCCCCGCTGGCGAGATGCGGGCGCAGCCAGTCCTCGAACAGGGTGATGATCCCGGTCCCGGCGATCGCCGCGGATACCGCCAGGTCGGTGGCGGCCCCAGCCCGGACGATGAGCGGTCCGCCGGGTTCGACGCGCACCACCTCTCCGTCGCGCTCGAACTCCCAATCCGTCATCGCGCCGCTGGCGAAGCGTCCGCGCAGGCAGGCATGGGCCAGGAGGTCGCGCGGGTGGGCCGGACGACCGTGGCGATCGAGATAGGCCGGCGCGGCCGCCGTGGCGAAGCGCTGCCGACGCGGGCCGATCGGGATGGCGATCATGTCCTGCTCGAGCCGGTCGTCGTAGCGAATGCCCGCATCGCACCCGGCCGCCAGCACGTCGATGAAGCTGTCCTCCGCCACCACGTCGAGGCGGATCTCCGGATAGGCGGCGAGGAAGGCAGGCACGATCCCGGGCAGGACGAGGCGGGCCGCGCTCACCGGCACGTTCAGCCTGAGGGTGCCGGCCGGGCGATCCCGAAGCCCGTTGACGACGTCGAGGGCCGCTTCGATCTCACCGAGTGCTGGGGTCAGCCGCTCGAGGAGGCGCGCGCCCGCCTCGGTCGGCGCGACGCTGCGGGTGGTGCGATGGAGTAGTCGGACGCCCAGCCGGGCTTCCAGGCGGCGCACGGCTTCGCTGAGGCCGGAGGCACTGAGGCCGCTCGCCCTGGCGCCTTCGCGGAAGCCACCGGCACGGGCGACCGCCACGAAGGCCGCGAGGTCACCGAGATCGGCCGCCATTGTTCGCCCTTTCGCACAGCCCGTGCCGATTGGGGCATGTTATCACGCAACCCCCATCGGCCTACATCCGCCGTCACCACGACGGAGAGAGACCATGACCGACATCGCACGCGCCGGGACCTATGCCCTGGGGGACTGCACCGTGAAGCGCCTGGGCTATGGCGCCATGCAGCTGGCCGGCCCGCAGGTGTTCGGGCCGCCGAAAGACCGGGCCGAGGCCATCGCGCTTCTGCGCGAGGCCGTGGCTTCGGGCGTCGACCATATCGATACCAGCGACTTCTACGGCCCGCACGTCACCAACGAGATCATCCGCGAGGCTCTCCATCCGTATCCGGACGACCTCGTGATCGTCACCAAGATCGGGGCGATGCGCGGCGACGACGCTTCGTGGAACCCGGCCTTTTCGCCCGAGGCGCTGACGCGCGCGGTCCATGACAACCTGCGCAACCTCGGTGTCGAGGCCCTCGACGTGGTGAACCTGCGTCTCATGTTCGACGTCCACGGTCCGGCCGAAGGCTCCATCGCGGCGCCCCTCGCCACCCTGGCCGAGCTTCAGCGCCAGGGCCTCGTCCGCCGGATCGGGCTCAGCAACGCCACCGCCCGGCAGGTCGCCGAGGGGCGGACCATCGCGGAGATCGTGTGCGTCCAGAACCAGTACAATCTCACGCACCGGGCCGACGACGCGCTGATCGACGACCTCGCCGCCTCGGGCACGGCCTACGTACCGTTCTTTCCGCTCGGCGGCTTCACGCCGCTCCAGTCGGCGACCCTGGACGCGGTCGCGGCCGATCTCGGCGCGACCCGGATGCAGGTGGCGCTCGCCTGGCTGCTCGCCCGCGCGCCCAACATCCTGCTGATCCCGGGCACCGCGTCGCGTGGGCACCTCCGCGAGAATCTGGCGGCGGCCGGGCTGACGTTGCCGGACAGCGCCCGTGCGGCCCTCGACGGGATCGCCGGCCCGGTCGCTTGAGGCCGGGCCCCCGTTCCCCGGGCTGTGGCGCCGTCCACTGCAAAGCACGCCATGGCCGGATTACGAGCCGACGAGAAGGCTCGCCGACTGGAACATGACGAAGACGAGGGTGCAGAGGGCGGCCGCGGCCAGGGCGTAGGACAGGCCCTTCATGAATTTGGTCACGTTCGGAGATCCGTTCATCGAAGGCGGGCATGGCCCGGGAGGCGTCCCCTCCTGGGCCGTTCGCACGTATCGGAGGGGATGAGAGGTGGATCCGCCCCCTTCCGGCCGGCGCCGCGCGGCGCCGGCCGGGTCGGGAGGGAAGCGTCAGGCGGGCTTGCGGCCGTCGGCGGCGTAGCGGTCGATGGCCGAGGGAAGTTCCCGCGAGAGGCGCGCCAGCAGGGCCGGACGGCTCAGACCGGTCTGCTGGGTGAGATGGTCGAGGGTGTCCGGGCCGATGGCGCGCTCGAGATCGGCCTCGGGGATGTCGCGGTTGGGACCGTGATTGACCCAGGAGGTCGCCGTCTCGCCGTGGCCGCCCTTGGTGAAGTGGTCGACCAGTTCGCTGAGGCCGTTGGCGATCAGGCCGCCGATGCCGGCCGTACCGACGCCGCCGAGGAGGCTGCCGAGATTGCCGAGGCCGCTGCCGCCGGACTGTGTGCTGGTCGAGGAGGTGTTCGGAAGGTGCGGGATCGAGCCCTGCGTCGGGGTGCTGTCGTGACCCTTCAGCAGTTCGGCGAGCTTGTCGCGGTTCTGGTAGCCGGCCACGGCCAGCAGGCCCAGCAGCGCGGTCATCGAAGGATAGCCCTTGCTCATCGTCGGTCTCCGTTTCGGTTCTGTAACACTTGGTTTCGGGATCGGTTGGTTTCGGGATCGTTTGGTTTCGGGGTCGGTCCGGGCTGGGGCGCCCGGGGTCTCGCCGTCAGCCCGCCGTGGCGGCTTCCGTCGATGTCGTGCGCCCGGCCAGATCGCTCGGTTCGGCGGCGTACTGGCTGGCGGCGATGGTGCGCTTGACCGTGGAGCGGGCCGCGTCGATGGCGATCGCGGCCGCCGACAGGGTGAGGGCCTCGGTCGGGCGCTCGAGCGCGTGCTTGGCGATCTCGCCGGCCAGATCGTCGATCTCGCGGGCCAGATGCTCCAGGCGCGGGGCGTCGGTGGTGTCCTGGGCTTCCTGCCGGATCTCCAGCAGGCGGTCGGTGGCCTCCTCGATGCGCTCGCGGCGCAGGCGCGACAGGCGCTGGCCGACCCAGGCGAGCGCCGAGCCGATGCCGCCGCCGAGAAAGGCCACGAGGTAGATCCAGGTCTCGTAGCGTTCGATGAAGCCCTGCTGCTCACGCTCGAAGAAGTCGACGGCCCCCGGATGGATGGGCAGCCGCGCGCTCGTCGCACCCGCCGTGCTGTCGTAGCTCGGGGCCTGGAGGTAGTCGGCGGCCGGCGTCACGTTGGCCATGCCGCTGCGCATCTCGAACAGGTGCTGGGTCACATCGGCCGCCACTGGGCGGGACAGGCTGGCGCGGGCCATCAGGCGATAGGACGCCCCCACCGTATGGACATCCTCGGCCGGGACCTTGGGACTGCCGCCGAAGGTCTCGGCCGGCATCGTCACGGCCTGGAGGCGTGGCAGGCGCGCGATGATGGCGTCGGCGTTCTCGACATCGACGAAGGCGACCCTGCCGGTACGGCTGACACGCTGGACGATCCCGACGATACGTTGCGCGGTCGGCGAGGTCGGAGCGATCACCGACACCACCGCGTCGATGCGCTTGGCGGTGAAGGCCGCGCCGAGGTCGGCCTCCGCCATTTCGACCAGCACGACGTGACGCGGCGGAACCGGTCCCTCGGGCTCCTTGTCGAGCAGCACCAAACCGTAATGCTCGACCATGGATCGGATCAGCGCCTGGTCGGCGTCCCGGTGGGCCAGGATGGCCAGGCGCTTGCGGTCGAGCTGGGGGAACCGGGTCAGGCCGGACCCTTCGGGCGAAGCGATGATCATGGCCTGGTCGCGCAGGATCGCGAGGGTCAGGCCGTTGTCGGGCAGATCGACGTCCGGACGCACCACGGCGAGGTCGGCGCGACCCTCCTGGAGGGCGGCGGCGCTGTCGCGCACGTCGTCGAGGTCTAGGACCTTCAGCCGGATTTCCTTGTGGCGCTTGGCCAAAGCATCCGCATAGGCATGGATCAAGGCGGGCTCGGTGCCGTCCCGCGGGGCGACGGCGACCGTCAGCACCGTGGCTCGCGAGACCCAGTAGGCCACCCCAGCCGCGAGGCAGAGACATACCGTGAGCATCAGGAACACGAGTTCCGGGCGCAGGACGAACTTGGCGAACTTCATCGGTCGGCGTTCGCTCCCTCTCGGCGACCGGCAGGTCCACCTGCCCGGACCTTGCCGGACAGGTGCAGGATGCGAGGCACCGGCCCAACGGGCAGGCGCAAAGCGCGACGCGCCAGCCTTATGGGCAGGCGAAAGGTGCTCGGCGCCGGCCTACGGGCAGGGGTGGCGGTCGCCGTCATTGCCCAGGTAGGTACCGCTGGCCGCGTCGTACGAGCGGAAGCGGCGGGCGCAGGCGGCCACCGCCTCGGCGGGGATTCCGCGCGGGGCGGCTTGGGCCTGCGAATTGGCGATGGCGCCGCCGATGATGGCCCCGGCGGCGAGACCGGCGACGCCGGCACCGACGGCCGCGCCGACGCCGGGTCCGCGGCGATAGCCGTAGCCGCGACGATAACCGTAGCCCCGGCCGTAGCCCCGTCCGCCGCGCCATCCGTGGCGGTGACCGAAGCGACGGTATTGGGCGTAGCCGGTCGGAAGGTCACCGCGTACCAGCGCCTCGACCGGCGCAGCCGTGGTGGGCGAAGCCTGGGCCGGCAGCCCGACGAGGGTGGCGACGACGGTCGCGGTAAGGGCGAGGGTCAGCTTCATCGTGGATCGGTTTCCAGGCTGGGTTTCGTGGGAAAGCGGCGGACCAGTAACGCGGGCGCTCAGTAGCCCCGACGGTTCGGCGGGGTGGAGGCCCGGCCGCCGAAGCGGCGGCTGACATAGGCGATGACCTTCGGGAGCAGGAAGGCGGTGAGGAGCTTGCGGATCATGGGATGGTCTCCGTGGTGGTAGGATCGTCGGGCGGGGATCAGCGCCTTAGAGATCAGCGCTTCGGACGGGCGAGCCAGCCGACCGCGAAGGCGACGGCGGCGAGTCCGAGCAGGGCCGAGGTCCGGTTGTCGTCGGCGTAGCGCGCCGCCTGTCGGCCGTAGGTCGCGCCGCGGCTGCGGGCTTGACGGGCGTAGTCGCGCCCCTCGTCGATGAGGTTTCCGGCCCGGTCGCGCGCATCGCCGACAAAGTGGCGGCCGTCCTCGATCAGGTTTCCGGCCCGGTCCCGGACCTCGTGGGCGAGGTGACGGCCGTCCTCGGCCAGATCCTCGGCCCGGTCGCGGGCGCGGCCATAGGCGTATTGCGCGCCGCCCGCGACTTGGTTGACGGCACCGCGGACCTGGCGGCCCGGATCGCCGGTAACGCCGCCGAGGGCAGTCTGGGCGCGACCCTTGAGGTTGCGGGAAGCACCGCGGAACTGATCGCGATTCATGAGTTTCTCCTGATCGTTCGGATGGGATGGAGCGGCGAGGCCACTCCATCGGAGCGCGGAGGAATCCGCTTAGTGAGTGCGGTCGGCGCCTGCCTGCGCCTCAGTGCTTGCCGGTGACCTTGTCGACGACCGAAGCGACGCCGTCCTTTGCCTCGCCGACGGTGCGCTGGGCCTCGCCCTTGAGTTCCTGGGCCTTGCCCTCGGCGACGAGCTTGTCGTTGCCCGTGACCTTGCCAACGCCTTCCTTCAGATTTCCGACGGCTTCGTTGGCGAGGCCCTTCAGCTTGTCCGTGGTGCTGCTCATGGGATGTCTCCTGGGATTTGTATGTTCGGGATTCGGATTGATGGGATGGAGGGACCGGCCGGTCGCGGGGACCGGCCGGGGACGGGCTCAGACGCGGCGGGCGTCGTAAGCGTCGGCGAGGGTGTGGAGCTTCGGGGCGCCGATCCGGCCGCCGAGGAAGCCGGCGAGCGCGCCGAGGATCAGGGCGAGCGCGCCGTAGAAGGCACCCTGGGTCGCGGCGGACTTGGCGGCCACGGCGGCGGCCTCGGCCTTCACCTTGGCGGTGGCGACGGTCTCGTCGTACTGCTTCTTGTAGTCCTGGATCTGGGCCTTGGCCTGATCGACCGGGATGTTCTGCGCCTTGGCGAGAGCGTCGGCGGCGCGGTTCTCGGCCTGGGCCTTCTGAGCCGGGTCACCCGTGAACAGGGCGCGGATGGCGGCCACAGCCGCATCCTTGGCGGCCTGCGGGTCCTGGCCGGCGGTCTGGTTGCGGACCGATTGCTCGATGCCGTCAAGCGGGTTGGTGATCTTCGACAGCGAGGGCGCTGCGGCCTGGGCCGCCGTCTGCACGGTTCCGCCGACGAGCGAGCCTGCGCCGCCGAGCGTGCTGGTCACGCCCGAGAAGGCGCCGCCGATGAGGCCTCCGGCCGCCGAGGTCAAAAGGTAGAGCACCACGAGCGTGGTCACCGCCCAGGAGACGAGGCCGTGCAGGCCGGCCGCACCGGTGACGGGCTTGCCCGAGAGGCGGCCGGCGATGAAGCCGCCGGCGAGCGAGGCGACGATGCCGGAGCCCACGAACCAGATGCCGGCGCTCATCGACAGGGTCGAGGCGGCCGGGTTGTCGGCAGCCACCGGGCCGACGCTGGACAGGCCGACGCCGACGCCGACCATGTTGAGGATGACCTGGGTCACCAGGGCGGTGACGGCGCCGGCGAAGATGGCGCCCCAGGAAACCTGGTTCAGCAGGACGGTGCGGGTGTCGGCCGAGGCGCCGGGGGTGGCGAGGATGGGGGAAGTGGACACGTAGTGGTACTCCGGGTGGTCGGTCGTCCGAGAAGTTCGGTCGTTCGAGGGGGGCGTGAGGGTGGGAGGGCTGCACGACCGCGCGTCAGGCGCGGCCGTGAAGGTCGGGTGCGGCGCTGCGGATCAATCGCGGCCGTGGATGAGGAGGCCGAGGCCGTAGCCGAGGAGGCCGGCGACGAGCAGGGCGGCGACGGGGTGCTCGCCGATCTGGGCAACGGCTTCGCGTCCGCTCTGGCGCAGGGTGTGGCCGCCGTTCTCGTAGGCGTCCTCGGCGTAATCGTAGGCTTCGCGGCCGGCATTGCGGACCGAACGCTCGGCGCGCTCGTAGGTGTCGCCGGCGGCGTCCTGTGCGTGGCGGGCCCGATCCTTGATCGCGCGTCCGTCGGACCCGGCAACGTCGTCGACGGCATCGCGGACTCGCGCACCCACGTCGCGCGCCGTATCGGCGACACGGTCGGCCGCATCGCGCACGGCGTCCTTGGCCTGGCCGTAGAGGTTCTCGGCCGTGCCCTGAACCTCGCGGGCGCGGCCCTCGACCGAGTCCCGGTTCGAGCCGGTCAGGTCGCCGACGGCGCCCTGGATCTTGCCGCCGAGTTCCTGTGCGGCGCCGGTGATCCGGTTGGTATCGACCATGATGTGTCTCCTGTGTGTGATGCGGGTGGATGGGGTGAAGGTCTGCGACGTTCCGGCAAAGCTACGGCTTAGGGACAGTCTTTGTTTTCACGTCGGAGTTCGGTGGTTTCTGGCGAGGCTCGGCTTCATGCTGCGTCGTCAGGTCTTGCTGGGACTTGAGGTCTTGCTGGGACTTGCCTTCCGCCTCGACCCGACCGTCGCCGATCAGCTTGCCGATGGCTTCCTTGACCGAGCCCTTGAGCGTCTCTGAGGTCGACCCCACCCCAATCTTGTTCTCCGTCCCGGTCTCTTTCTCCGTCCCGGTCCTGGGCCCGGTCCTGGATTTCGGCTCGTTCATGAAGGCGCGCTCCTGAAGGACTGTCAGGATCGAGACCCCTGACGCGGGATGGCCTGGACGGGCTGGGCGACACTCGTCCGCACCCCAGGTGGCATCGGAATGACGCCAGACAATGGTTCATTCGTACTAGTAAAATGAGTTTTATTAACTAGGTGCGGCGGTCGGAAATCCATTGTTCCGCCCCCACACGATGGCCTCGGAGCGCTTGTGGACATCGAGTTTCCGGTAGAGCGCGGCGGAGTGATTGCGCACCGTGTTCTTCGACAGGTTGAGACGCTTGGCGATGACGTCGTCGCTGAGCCCCTGGCAGATCAGGTCCAGAATCTGGCGCTCCCGCACCGTCATGTTGGGCGAGACCGCATCCTGGTGGTCGCCGCCGGGCTGGCGCAGGTTGGCCAGCTTCTCGATCAGCCCGCGGCTGAACCAGGAGGTGTCGGCCATCACCGCCTCGATGGCCTCGAACAGGTCGCGCTCCGTGCGCTTGCGGTCGGTGATGTCCTGCAGGACGAGGAGCGCGAAGGCCTCCTCGCCGATCTCGACCCGCTCGGCCGAGATCAGGCAGTCGAGATTGGTGCCGTCCTCGTGCTTGAGGCAGGCCTCCAGTCCGAGCACGTAGCCGGTGCGCGCCACCGCCGTCTCGAACCGGATCCGGGCCGCCTCATGGACCCAGAGGCCGAGATCCGCAGGCGAGCGTCCGCTCACCGTGTCGCTGCCGTAGCCGAAGACCCGCGCGAAGGCCTCGTTGACGCCCGTGATGGCAAAGCCTTCCGCCCGCGCCAGGAGGGTCGGCACGGGTGTCAGGCGAAACGCCTTGGCGAAGCGCTCCTCGCTCTGGCGCAGGGCCGTCTCGGCTTTGCGCCGGAGGTCGAGGTCGGCGAAGGTGAAGAGCATGCACGGCTCGTCGCCGAGATCCATGGGCTGGCCGGCCACGATCACGTAGCGGCTTCCGCCATCCGGCAGGTCGAGGCAGGCCTCCATCTGGGGAATGGTGCCGCCCTCGTTGAGCCGCGAGATCGCCAGATCCCGGCTGCGGGCATTGGCCAGGACGTCGACCTCGTAGACGCTGCGGCCGATCACGGCGTCGCGGGTGTAGCCGGTCATCTCGAGGAAACCGAGATTCACCTTGACGTGACGCAGGTCCGAAAGCCGGCAGATCACCGCCGGGGCCGGGTTGGCGTTGAAGGTGGCCTCGAAGCGCGCCTCTGCCTCGAACTGCTCGGAAACATCCTTGAGGATCAGCGCGAGGCAACTCGGGTTGCCCTCGCGGTCGGTGGCCACCAGGCTGCGCAGCGAGTGGACGAAATCGACGTCCGGCCGATCGGTGCGCTTCACCTCGACGATGACGTCATGGAAGCGCTCACCCGAGACCACGCGCTCGATTGGATACTGGTTCGGAGCGTGGTTGTTGCGGTAGCGCAGGGCGAAGCGCTCACGATAGGCGTCCACGGTCTCGCCGAGCTCGCCGACGGTCTCGGCTCCGTGCATCGCCAACGCGGCCTCGTTGGCATACGCGATGGTCTGGTCGGGCTCGACCAGGATCACGCCCTCGCTGAGGCCGGCGATGATTTGCCGGAGTTCATGCCTGTCGACGCCGAGGGTCACGGTGGCTCCCTGGGGACGCTGCCCCGCACAATGGTCCCGCTCGTAACAAGAACGCGGGATCGCAGTTCCGCATCCGAAGCCCGAATGTCTGGTATATCTGGATCATTGACGTGAACGTGATGGCCCAATCACAAGCTGAACGCGGTCTTGTCCCGTAAAGCGACAGGCGATCTGGATCGTGCTCCAGACACAAGGGCGGTCGTTCGTGCTGTCAGATCTCCAACACCAAAATCCTGTTTTGGATGAAGCGGGATTGTCCCGGCACATCCAGGATCGCATCGGCCGACGACTGAGCACGGTCTTCCCATGTCCCGATGCTGTTGAGGACACCTCGCGCCTCGGTCAGGTTCTGCTTCGGCTGGCGCAGGCCCTGGCGGCGGCGCCGGCGGGCAATCCGGTTCCGGATTCCTTCCGGACCGATCTGATCGCCGCCGTGCCGCAACTCCGGCGCTACGCGCTCGCGCAGTGCCGGAACGCCGCCGAGGCCGACGACCTCGTCCAGACGACCCTGATGCGGGCCTGGGAGAACCGGTCGCGGTTCGAGCCGGGCACCCGGCTGATCGCCTGGCTCTTCACGATCCTGCGCAACGCGTTCCTCAACCAGCGCAAGCGCCTCCGGCGCGAAGTCGAGGATGTCGACGGCGCTTTCGCCGCAACCCTGAGCCTGGAGCCCGAGCAGGAGCGCCGCGTCGAACTGATCCAGCTCCAGGCCGCCCTGAACACCCTCACGGCCGAACACCGCGAGACCCTCCTCCTCGTGATGGTCGACGGCCTGCTCTACGAGGAGGCCGCCCGGGTCCTGGGGTGCCGGACCGGCACGGTGAAGAGCCGCGTCAGCCGGGCCCGCGAACGCCTCGTTCTGGCCTTGGGCGCGGATTGAACGACGCCGGGCGCGCCCGGTGGGCGCCGTGGAACTGGTGGGGACGCCGCTTTTCTGACTCGACGCGCCGGTCCCCGCCCCCGGAATCAAAGGAGGCGGGAATCGCACAGCCTATTCCGCCCGATCGGCGTGGCTGTTCAGACCGAGAGCCGGAAAGCCGGCTCCAACAGTCCGCGACATCCAGCTGCAACCACGAGGGTGCGTCCGTGCTCCGGGTCAGCTTCCCGCTCCTCGGGACTCATGCCCTCATAGGCACTGGTGATGAGCAGGCGATCCAAGTCGGGGCCTGCGAAGGTGGGGCACGAAGGACGCGTCACCGGCAGGGGGATCGTGCGCACGCGCACGCCTTCCGGACTGTAGGCATCGATGCAAGCGGCGCCCCAGCGGGCGCACCAGATCCGGCCTTCGGCATCGACGGCGGCTCCATCCAGGCCCCCCTCCCCACCGCGATGATCGTAGAGCGTCGTTGGCTCCCCCGTCGGCAGGCCGGTGCGGGAATCGAGGGCCACGCGCTGGAGCAGGCCCAGGTTCGTGTCGGTGAAGTAACCGGTTCTGCCGTCGGGCGAGAAGCAGATGGCGTTCGGGATGGTCAGGGCACCGAAGAGGCGCGTCACCTGGGTGCCGGCGACGTGGTAGATCGCGCCGCGCCCCGACTCGGCGTCCCGCCCCATGGTGCTGATCCAGAGGGCGCCGCTGGGGTGGACCCGGCCGTCGTTGGAGCGGGTGCCGTGATCCTCTGCCTCCAAAGGGCAGAGCAGCGCAAGCGCACCATCCTCGAGGCCGCGCAAGTAGAGCCCGTTCTCGGCCGCCAGAAGGTGCCGTGTCTTGTCCACCGCGACTACGGTGCTCACCATGATGGGCAAGCCGTGTACGCGGGCCGCCCCTCCCCCTGCCAAGGGCGCCTCGAACAGGCGCCGTTCAAGGATGTCGACCCACCAGGCGGTGTCGGTTTGCGGGTCGTAGCAAGGCCCCTCGCCGAGGTGGCAGCGGGGTGCGTTCAGGATCCGTAGATCGTCCAGGGGCTCGTTGGTCCTCACATCCATCCTCCGGTCATCGCGCTGGCTCGGATCATCAAACTCGAGACGGAGGCGGGGAGCCCCTCACCAGAAAACCTCCGACCGATCGGCTCCAGTGCAGGACTATCGATTTTTTGTTCGGTAAGCCGCAGGACCGGCTGCGACCCCAGTCTCCTACCGGGTCGCGCCGGACGCGGTCATTGCCTGTGACATTCGGCAACGAACGGCTTCACACAGCTGGGAAAAGTCCGTCTGCGTTTGGCGTCGCGCTGCATCGGGTTGCGAGACCCACCATTCCGTCCTCAATTGGGTTCGTTCTGCCAAAACGGTCCTCTGTGCGCCTCTATGAAATCTGACTGGCAAAAAGAAAACGCAGGCGTCCCGTGTGCGGAATATAGAAATACCTAAATTTGAGGTTGTTTTGTGCCAATCGTAAGTCGCGATTGTACCGAAGCTTAAATACGATAAATTTTGTAAATCATAAACAATAAATATTTATCTGATAGTCGCTTTAACAATCAGGAAACGTGTCAAAACTTGCGCTGGGTAGAAAATACCTAGAGCTCGAATACAAAAAATATCGCTGCGAATTACTACAATCAAAAATCTTTACTACGGATCTACGTTAGTAGTTACATGTGGTTTTCTGATGATAGATGATGCTCCTTTTTTACGGTTTTATTATTAATCAATTGTGGAGGCCTTTAAAAAGTTGCGTAAGCCGCGCGTCATTGGCTCGCCAAGCTCAAGGTGTGAGGTTTTTGATCGTTGGGCAGGCGAACGTCGCCGTATGCGTAATGCTCAAGACTGGAAGCGAACTTCGGAGCAGCGCGTCCGGGTAGCGGTCGGGATCGGATGTCTGGAGGCGCAGGAGTAGCTGTCCTCCGGTTTGCGTAGGATCCGCCTCGAACCAGGATCGCAGGTCGTCGGTGACTGCGATGAGAGGATCCGGGCGACGGCGTCCGCGCTTCGGCTTCAGCGCGGGCTGTGCCGTCGGTTGAACCTCACCCATCCGGCAAGCCGTGCGCAGCCCCGCCAGGAAGTCGGCGACCGGGATAGGCGCGGCTGACGTGTCAAGCGGCGGGATGACGGTGCCCTCTCTGCTTAGTTCGGACTCGATCTCCGGTTGGGGATTCTTCTGGCGATCGCGACGCTGAACATCCTCCTGTCGCTAATCGTCACCCGCCGCACCCTCGGCGCCCAGGTCCGATAGGTTGCAGAGGTTGCGCGCGTCGGCCTTGGAAGGCCGCGCCGTGCGATCCAGGCGCACCGCCGGATGCTCAGCCGCACCATGATCCGTTTGCAGCAACCGGCCGAATTACTGGAATCGACGGACGACGGTGCGTTCCATGAGCAAGCCAAGGCAGAGAGATCCCGAGCCCCAAGCCATGACGTAGAAATAATCGACCGTGATTCCGAGCGAAGGATTGTAGGCGAGCCGGACCCACTCGATGATCTGGACCACCGGATTCCACTTTAGGAGGTCATAAATTTCGGATGGAAGCATATGTGGTAAGAAAAAAACGCCGGATGTCATGTATAATAGAATACTTAAGACAATATATCCCCAAAGCCATCCGGGAAAAAATGACATGATGCCGATGTTGATGGCGCCCATACCAAGTCCCAGGAGAAGGGCCATGAGATAGCCTTCGATTGCTCGAGCCGGATCTTCTGGCATAGGGTCGACACCCAGCAGCAAAAGTATCCCGATGATGATCAGCAGGCCCTGGAAGCCTTTCACAGTTTCAACGATGAAACGCGCGATCATGATGTCGAAGGATTTTACCTGCGGGTAGTACATCAGCGGTCTATTGACAAGAATAGCTTTCATTGCTTCGCGAGATGTGTACTGAAAAACCAAAGCTGGAACGGCGCCCGTCGCAACGAACAGGATAGGGTTGTTGCCCATTGGAGATGGCATGTTGCGGAACAACATGATCGTAACCATCAGAAAGATGTGCGCTACGGGCCACAGAACCACGACGACGTAGCCCCAGTAGGACGCGCCGAACCGCGTGCGCATGTCTCGCAGCATCAGGGCGCGAATGACCTCCGCGTACACCGCCAAGTCGCTCCGTTTGGTGGAGATGGGTGACGTCGGTGGCAGCATGTCCGGTCCTGATTGGCGTGCACTGAACACCATAGCTGGGCACTTGGACCAAATTGTGGGTCAGGCAAGAAGGCTGCCGGCACCGCTGAAGGTCGACGACGCCCGATGATGACCGGAGTTTGCAGGGTTGTGGTGCTGGACCCAGCCTCAACCCCGGCAGATCGCCGCCTGACAACCGGTTGGAAGCACGACCGCGGCCTTCACCGCAGGCGTACGAGACATCGGGAATTCCGTCGTTGCAGCTGGCACATCGGCAGCTCTGCTCTTTGTGAGAACTAGCCGGTAATGTTGCTAATTCGTTCTTGCCTTCGAACCACCTATACGAGATGGTGACAGTGTACATGTTGCCAACGCCACGTCCGGTCTGGACGTTAGTTCTTAACAGCGCTGAGTTCAGAAGCTGGTTGACCAACCAGACTGACAGCTGACCCGAGAATTTTTATGCCACGCACGATGCGAGTGGCGGCGGCAGTGCCGCCCGAAAAAACCTCACCAAGAACATGGCTTTCGAAGCCGGCTGCTTGTCTCACCGAGGCGGACGTAAGGCAGAAACCCTCAAAGGGTGCTGGTGATAATATCCTGGAGGCTGCCGAGAGCGCGTTGATGCAAAAGGCCGTTGCAATGGCGCTTGGCGGTAACTCTACGATGATGCGGTACTGTTTGGATCAGCTCTCGGCATGGCGAATGCGAACTGCGGAATTTATGCTGCCGGAGATCACCAAGATGGAGGATCTTTCGAAGGCAACATTGGGTATCCTAGAGGCTGCAGCAGCCGGAGTTATTACCTTTCCGGAAGCAAAGGAACTTTCCGGCCTCGTTGCTGTCCATGCTGAGGCATTACGAGATGGCGATCTCGCTATACGAGTAGCCAATCTTGAGGCTCAGCAGGCCCAATGAACGGTCGAATTGGATTGGAGCGCCGCGTCCAACGACTAGAACACACAATACGTTCGCAGGGCCGCTGGTTCATCATACGTTGCCTAAACGGCGAGGATGACAGCGTCAGAATTGATGAACTATGCAATAAAATCGAAAGCGAGCACGGGCCGCTCAGTTCTGCAAGGGACCAAATTATAACCATACCAGTCTTTGGCCATAATGCCGCGGATGTTTCCAGTTTCACGGTGCAGTATTTATCAGCTTGATTACAAGAAATTGTGGGTAATGTCGAGCAATATATTCATTGTATAATAATAGTTATATAGAAGACGGCGGATGTTACTTGGTCTTTCGCTTTTCACGAAAGCGGACACCAACACCTCCTCCGTTCTCTGGAATAAAGTCGATACCTGCTTCGTCGAAAGCGCGAACAACGTCGGCGAGCGTCCGGTCATATGGAGTTCGCTTGCCGGCTTCGAAATCTACCAGAGTTTTTTTCGAAACCGATGACGCTTCAGCGAGGCGATCTTGCGTCCACTCCAGAAGGGCCCTCGCCGCGCGACACTGCTCCCGAGAAATTGCCATTTTTGCGCAACATGACTTTTTTAGGTTGACTTAACGCCTTATAGATAGCACTAATATGGTTATGTTTCCCCAAATGAGTGCAGTCGATGCGTCGGCGATTGATTTCTTGGACAGCTGCCATACGCGATATCCGAGCGGACCGCATCCATTTCGCTCCTGAAGATCGACATGCAGCATTGCGGCAACGAGCGTTCGCCGATCTAGCCTTTCGTCGGGCACAGTCATCAGCTGGCGTTTGTCCTCTCCTGGTTTCTGCAACTTACGACCGCAGAGCGATCATGCTCCTTGCTGTAGCTGCTGCGAAAGCTCGCCGCGCAGCAACTGGCGAAGCCTGGCGGATTTGTCTGTCAGCGGCTCTGCAGGGAACGTGGCGGGCCGCCAAGGCGGCTCGCGTAACGGTCGGATGGAATGCGAGCCGTCGGGTGGTGACCATCAATGAGACGTCGGGCCGTATCGGACCTAATCCGGCGCTTCCGGCAACACGACCGGTTTCAGCTCTACAGGCTGCGGATGCATCATCCAAGCAATCGCCGCGGATGGCGTTGAGCCGCAAATCTCTCCCGCGGCCCATCCCACCAGATCGGGTCCCTGACGCTACGTTCAGAGCAGGACCGTTGCCACAAGCGTGATCGGTAATTGAACGCAACGCCTGCCGCTGTCCACCTGTCGCGGCCGCCTGATCTTCTCACCAACCCAACTTAGACGGAGGCTTACCATGCCCCACAGCAAACCGCGCCGGAGCGCGGCCGATCCCGCACGTCCGACGGTGGCTTCTTTGGGGCTCCAGGTGAAGCTCGTAGCCCGTGAGGAGGACGAACAGCTCAGAGCGTTGATCGAACGCTATGAGCAACTTCTCTGCGACTGGGAGCACCTATCCTATCAGGCACTGAAGGCGCTTGCGGACCGTCCGACTCTGAAAAATGAGCGCTTTGATGCCGTACGTCGCGCTTGAGGACGTTGGCACAACGCGACGCGGGGCGTTGTCGAGCCGCCGTCGGCTGCAAGCGTGGGAGCGGACGGGCGGAACCTGCGTGGTTTGCGATCGCCGCATCGACGGTGTGCGAGACCGCTGGATTGTCGAGCACATTCGAGCCCTCGAACTCGGTGGTCCAGATGAGCTCCACAATCTTGGGCCGGCACATGAGGCGTGTGGGCGTGAGAAAACGCGTGATGATCACGCGCGGGCTGCCGAAGCAAAACGACAAAAGCTCCAGCATTTGGGTGCAGATGTCACCACGCGTCCGATGCCCGGATCACGGGCTTCTGCTCTCAAGCGCAAGGTCGATGGAACGGTTGTCCGTCGGGAGGAGCATACACGGTCTCGTCGCCCTTCTGTGTATGTCGAGTCTGAACCGGGGAGCGAACAGGCTCAAGCATCTGCCGCAAAGCCGTTCGTGGTGGACGCCGTGACCAATGAGGCGGAACGCCTTTGTCCTCGGGGGATCCTTTCGGATAAAGAGATCGAGGCAGGAGCGGTGGATCAAATGGCGACCCGAGGGACAGCGAAGGGCAAACTGGCCAGCCTGAGCCAAGGCGATGCATCGACTTCAGGAGACGTCCTACCTGCGATCCCGGCTCACCTCGACTTTCTGTTCAGCGACCCTCCCCTACTGCCAGGCGAAGATGCAGATCAGTACGAGACCCTCCTTCGCAGCATCGTTGATCAGATCCGCCCTGCTGACGTTATCGAGGCACTTTGGGTCAAAAACATCACTGACCTGATCTGGGAGGCCAATCGGATCCGGCGCTGGCGGAGGCAAATTTTGGTCCAAGCTCAGTTGCAGGCAGCCGAGGATTTGATCCGGCCTGCCCTTCAGAACGCAGATCCCATGGGATTGAACCAATTCGTGGCGCCATCGGCTGATAGCCTTGCCTCAGGCTGGATGGCTGGCCAAGCGGAGCAACGGGCTCAAGTCGAGGACCTTCTTGAAGACCGTGGCCTTACGGCAGAAAACGTCGCAGCTCACGGCTTTCTTTTAAATCTACCTTCACTCGAACGCATTGATCGAATGACTTTTCTGGCCGATCAACGGCGAGATGCACTGTTGCGCGAAATCGAGCGCAAGCGACAAAGGTTCGGCCTGCTTGCCCAGAAAGTTGCAGCCGACGTCCTTTGCGTCGAGGGTGCCGACGAACGCTAATTCGTGCTCTTCAATTTTAGAGGTAATAGTGACATCTGAGCGTTCCAATTTTGCCAATCGAAATAATTCTATGAGTAGTACTGGGCCTCGTACATCCGAAGGTAAGGCGCGATCAAAGCAGAATGCACGTAAGCACGGCCTCTCGATTATCTATCCTAATTCACAGTTAGGAGTGGAGACAGAGCGTCTTGCTGTGCTCATTGCTGGAGACTACGGCGACAATATTGGTATCCTATCTGCCGCTCGTACTGTCGCTGAGGCGCAGATTTACCTTCAGCGGGTACAATCATACAAGACTGCGATGTTGAGAACTGCCGCCGCGGATAGGTTATCGCGAGTCGAAGTGGGACAAAAGTTGTTAGGCGAGTTATCGCCAGTGATATTTGTTCAGCTTGAGCGAATAGACAGATATGAAGCTCGAGCATTGTCGCGGCGAAAGGTTGCTTTACGGCGTTTTTCGGAATTAATTGAACAAAATTAGATATTTTACTAATTTATTCAGTAAAATTATCAGAATATATTATATTTATAATTGTTTCAAATTGAATAATGGCGCTGTTTAATATTTTATACATGATACATCTGGTGCTGGTTCAGTTTTTATTGTGTCGACCTCTGGCTTTTTTCTTTGATCTTGCCTCTTTGAAGCGCAACGTGCTAAACAAATTATGACAGCCAAGTAGAAGTCGTAAAATTAATAACCGTACAGTGTGAGTTCTTAGGGAGGTCGTATGCCGTACTCTTATACAACTAACTCAAATCTTTTTCATCTTGTATCAAGGCATCTAGATAGTAGCTGCATCCCTCCTGAATTAGATATAGATTTTTACAAGCTTTTGCACGAAGATTTGAAAAATCTAACAGACGAAGAAATCAAAAATCATTTCGAAGAATTTGGCAGGTCTGAAGGTAGGTTTGCTAGCCCCGCCGCGCATCGTAGCGGCTTTGTCAAATTATTACCGACTGAGGCTGATGTTTTAGAGATCGGACCGTTCACTAAGCCTGTCCTGACTGGAGCTAATATCAAGTATTTTGATGTGCTTGATAAGAGCGGCCTTCTAGCTCGAGCAAGGGAGATCGGGTTCCCGATACAGGCCGATTTTGATATAGATTATGTATCAAGCGTTGGAGATTTAAGTATTGTTCCAGAAAATGAATTTGATGCTGTGTTCAGTAGCCATTGTATTGAGCATCAGCCCGATCTAGTCCGACACTTGGTAAATGTTTCTAGAATTCTAAAAGAAGGAGGCCGGTATTTTCTTATAGTACCAGATAAAAGATATTGTTTTGATCACTTTCTTGAGGCAAGTAGTCTTGATAATGTGCTAAAAGCATTTGAAGAACGAAGAATGGTGCACACTATGACAAGTGTTTTCGAGCACCATGCGCTTACAACGCATAGTGATCCTATAGGGCATTGGAGTAATTGGCACGATGATCCAAACGCATCTGATATTGCTCGGCGCGCTGCTCATGCCGTAAAAATCTTTGATGAAGCGAGAGGCAGCTATATAGATGTTCATGCCTGGCAATTTACTCCTCAGTCGTTTCGGTACATCATAGACGAGCTCAGAAAACGCGAATTGATAGATTTATCTGTTGAAAGAGTGTATGATACGGTTTGGAGTCAGTATGAGTTCATGGCGATTTTGAAGAGTAGTTAATCGTTGAATCGAAATTGAGTTTTATCTCAGCTAATGTCTAATCACAAAGGCTGCGCGGTTGGAGCGTTAGATGATAGTGATTTTTCCAGGAAAATAGCTGAGATTTCCCGTGAGCATGATCGCGCGAGGGTATTCGGGCCCTTGCTATGTGCCCCCCGGATACCGAGCGGTGCAGCAAGGCCGGCGTGCCCGAGGATATCGGCTTCCAGACCAAGCCAGAGATCGCGTTGGATCAGATCCGAGCAGCCTTGGCCGATGGGGTGGCGCCCGGCCTCGTTCTGGCAGATGCCGGATACGGGATCGACATGGCCTACCGTACGGACACCTCGAAATACCCCCTTCCGTGCGGGGCGGTGTCGTGATTCCCTGACGGTGTCGACGTTGGGGAGGCTCGGATGGTTCAGCCAGGGTTCTTCGATCTGGATGAGCGCTATCAGCGTCTGTCGGAGAACGGCGACCCGCTGGTGAAGCTCGCGGCCCTGATCGACTTCGAGGCTTTCCGCCCGAAGTTGGCCACCGCACTGAAGCGGTCCGACGGATCGAAGGGGGGCCGCCCGCCCTACGACCCGGTCCTGATGTTCAAGATCCTGGTCCTTCAGACGCTCTACACGCTGTCGGACGACGCCACCGAGTTCCAGATCCGCGATCGGCTGTCGTTCAGGCGCTTCCTTGATCTCGGCTTCGAGGATGGCGTGCCCGACGCCAAGACGGTGTGGCTGTTCCGGGAGCACCTGACCCGGGCCGGCGCGATCGAGGAGCTGTTTGCCGCCTTCGACGCCTGGTTGAAGGGTAAGGGTTACCTCGCGATGTCGGGGCAGATCATCGATGCCTCGATCATCGCGGCTCCGCGTCAGCGCAACACCGATGCGGAGAAGGCGGCTCTCAGGGAGGGCAAGATCCCTGACGCGTGGGCGGCCAAACCAAAAAAGCTCGCGCGAGATGAGACCGCGATGCCCGCTGGACCCTAAAGCGGGCCAAGGCGCGGCCCGCAAAGGCGGACGGCACCAAGGCCAAGGTTGAGATCGCCGTTCCGATGTTCGGCTACAAGACCCACGTCTCGATCGACCGCAAGCACGGGTTCGTCCGCCGCTTCACCGTGACCAGCGCGGCCGCCCACGACGGGGCACAACTGGCCAACGTCCTCGACGCGACCAACACGGCGAGCGCCGTCTGGGCCGACACCGCCTACCGCTCGAAGACCAACGAAGCGCATCTCGCCAAGAATGGCCGGCGCTCGAAGGTCCACTTCCGGCGGCAGCCTGGCCTCGATCTGACGCCGGCGCAGCGCAAGGCCAACCGCGCCCGCTCCAAGGTCCGCTCGGCCATCGAGACGGTGTTCGCCGGCCAGAAGCACCGCTTCGGTCTGTTCGTGCGCACCATCGGTTTGGCGCGAGCCCGGACCAAGATCGGGCTCGCCAACCTCGCCTACAACCTCAAGCGCTTCCTCTGGATCTAAGCCCGGCCGGTGGCGGCCTGAGGCAACTTCGGGATGACCCCCGAGCCCGTTCACGGCCACCACCAGACTGCCAGAACGGCAGTCCGATCTCGCCAAAGCTGCGAGGGGCGTCAAATCGACGGCCAACCCTCGCAACTGCGTAGTTCTTCGAGGTGTCCGTACGGCGCTGACGGCTTTGGGCTTGCCCTACAGTCTGGGTGTTCAGTCCTCCATGAGCCTGTGGGCTCCCGGAACGGCACCGCTGCCGCCCAAACCTTGGAACGGACGCGGGCGCCCACCCACCCGGGTACGACGGAGCCCTGAGCAAAAACCATTCTCGGCAGAGAAGCTGGCTCGGTCTCTGCCGGAGAACCGACACGTCAATGCGAGGACACGAAGGTCAATCGTAAGCAAGGGTCAGGTCCTCCGGGCGACGCTCACACTCTCACAGTCGTAGCTGTCGCCGACGCTGCCGACGGAGGGTTCGATGCCCGCTTCAGCACGGCGCTCGGTGTATCGGATGCTCACGTATTGCGATCCGCGGTCGGAGTGACAGAAGAGACCGCTGCCTGCGATGGGGCAGCGCTCATGTAGAGCCTGCTCCAAGGCATCGAGGACGAAGTCCGTCCGCGCCGAGCGCTACACGCGCCAGCCCACGATCCGGCGAGCGAAGACATCGACCAGGAAAGCTTCCATTGTCGAAGTCGCCCCAGGTGGCGACGTAGGTAAAATCCGCGACCCACAGCCTGTTCGGGTACGCGGCCTTACACTGCCGGTTGGCCCGGTTGAGTGGGCACGCCGCAGCCGGATCAGGGATCGTCGTCCGGACCGTCTTGCCTCGCACTACGCCTTGCAGACCCATCGCTCGCATCAGCCGTGCGACGGTGCAACGGGCCGGAGTGATCCCTTCATGGTCAAGCCCCCCAGATCTTGCGCACGCCGTAGACGCAGAAGTTCGCCTCGTACACGCGCCGAATCTCGGTCATCAGCGTCGCATCCCGCTTGAATCGGGCCGGCAGCCTGCCGGGATCAACCCGGCGCACGATATGGGCGTGATACGTTGACGGGGTGATCGCCAGGACCTTGCAGATTGGCTGGCCCCCGCGGTGATCGTCGATGAACGCGATCATCGCCTGAAGGAGCGATCGAGCTCCGACTGGGCAAAATACGCCGATGCTTTTCTCAGAATTTCGTTGGCTTGCCGGAGCTCACGGTTCTCCCGCTCCAGCGCCTTTATCCGCTCGCCCTCGGCCGTCGTCGGGCCAGCTCGCTGACTTTGATCCCGCTCGGCCTAGCGTACCCAATACCGCAGCGTCTCTCCCGAGCAACCGATCTTGGGCGCAATTGAGCGGATCGCTCCGTACTGGGTGTCGTGATAGCCCTGATGCTCGGACGCCATCCGCATGGCGCGCTCACGGACCTTAGAGGAAAAGGGTGGGGTGAGCTTCGTCATAGCTCCATCCTCGCAGGATCAGGAGCCTCCTGGAAACCCGGTGCGGTTTGCCCGCCGTTGGCCGACTTCTTCGACACGCGGGCTGCCAGCGTGGCATGGCTGAGCTTGCTGGTGTGGATCGGGCCGTTGTCGAGGACCTCACCCCTCGCTTGTACGGCTGGCCGGGCCTGAGCCCATAGAGGCCGTCGACTTGCTCCAGCAGGTTGATGAAGTCGTTGCTGCGCTTGGTCCGGGCGGCTCGCCCGAAAGCCGCAGCGCCAGAACCGCACCGTATTTTCCTGCACCCCAAACGCTTCTACGACGCGCGAGCTGGTCCAGCCCGACAGGGGCAGGAGGAACGCCCGAGCCCGCTCCGCCTGCAGACGGTCCGCGCCGCTCGGCGGCACTCTCAGTTCCGCGCGTGGTTCAGCTGTCGCCGTCATTCTGGATCGTCCCGCCATGATCCGCCTCGCCTCCATCCAGGGACAAGCGAATCATCGCGTGCGTTCGTTGGTAAGCTCAAACAAACTGCTTAGTGCTGATCGAGCCCGAATCCCCGATTTGGCTTCTCCAGAACCCTTCCTCGCCCATTCACTAAATGCACCTTATGATTGAACAAGGTTCGGTACCGCGCGTCCATAAATCTCTCCTTTACCCTTGACAGCGCCAAGCTAAGACCTGCCTAGGACAAATCGATGCTATGGTTTCGAGGTCCTCCGAGCATGCGCGTGATCGAGACGACCATTCCTGCGGTGCGGCGCGTGGTGCCGACGCGCTTTGGCGATGCGCGGGGCTGGTTCTCGGAGACCTACCGGGCGGACATCCTGGCCGCGAGCGGCATCGACGACGTCTTCATCCAGGACAACCAATCCTTCTCCGCCCCGCAGGGCACCGTGCGCGGCCTGCACTTCCAGCGCCCTCCGATGGCCCAGGCCAAGCTGATCCGCGTGCTGGCCGGCGCCATCCTGGATGTGGCCGTCGACCTGCGGCGCGCCTCGCCCACCTACGGCCGCCACGTGGCCGTGCGGCTCGATGCGGAGGGCGGCGAGCAGCTCTACATTCCGGTCGGCTTCGGGCACGGCTTCTGCACCCTGGAGCCCGACACCATGGTGGCCTACAAGGTCGCCGGCGGGGTCTACAGCCCCGAGCACGACGGCGCCCTGCTCTGGAACGATCCGGCGCTGGGCATCGACTGGCCGGTGACGGACGCCGACGCGCAGCTCTCGGCCAAGGACCGGATCGCCCCACGGCTGGCCGATCTTCCGCCGCTTTTCTGAAGCCTGTACAGGGGGGGACGCGGCCGGAGACGACAGCGCCGCACCGCCCGATCGTCCGCCCGTCCCGATTTCACGAGAGACCGTTCATCCCATGCGCATCCTGGTAACCGGCGGCTGCGGCTTCATCGGATCGGCCCTGGTGCTGCACCTGGTGCAGGATCTCGGACACGAGGTGGCCACCCTGGACGCGCTGACCTACGCGGCCAACCCGATCTCGCTCCAGCCCCTGGCCGACGATCCCCGCCACCGCCTGGTGGAAGCCGACATCTGCGACCCGAAGGCGGTCCACGCCCTCTACGCCGATTTCCGGCCCGAGGCCGTGATGCATCTGGCCGCCGAGAGCCACGTCGACCGCTCGATCACCGATCCGGGCGCCTTCATCCGCACCAACGTGGTCGGCACCCAGGTGATGCTCGACGGCGCCCGCAGCCATTGGGACGGGCTCTCGGGCACGGCCAGGGCGGGGTTCCGCTTCCTCCACGTCTCCACCGACGAGGTCTACGGCTCGCTGCCGCCGGACGGCTTCTTCACCGAAGACAGCCGCTACGATCCGCGCTCGCCCTACTCGGCCTCCAAGGCCGCCTCCGACCACCTGGCCCGCGCCTGGCACGAGACCTACGGCCTGCCGGTGCTGGTGACCAACTGCTCGAACAATTACGGCCCGCGCCACTTCCCCGAGAAGCTCATCCCCCTGATGATCCTCAACGCGCTCGAGGGCAAGCCGCTGCCGGTCTACGGCGACGGCCTCAACGAGCGCGACTGGATCCATGTCGAGGACCATGCCCGCGGCCTCGTGGCCGTGCTCGAGAAGGGGCGGCTCGGCGAGACCTACCTGCTCGGCGGGCGCTCGGTGCGCAACAACCTGGCCGTGGTCAAGGCGCTGTGCGCCGCCTTCGACCGCCTGCGCCCGGAGCACGCGCCCCACGACCGGCTCATCACCTCCGTCACCGATCGGCCCGGCCACGACCGGCGCTACGCCATCGACCCGTCCAAGGCCGAGGCCGAGGTGGGGTGGCACCCGACCAAGGACTTCGAGCAGGCGCTGGAGGAGACCGTGCGCTGGTATCTGGCCAACGAGTCCTGGTGGCGCCCGATCCGCGCGGGGCGCTACACCGGCGAGCGCCTCGGCCTCGGCGCGAGCGCATCGCCCGCCGGGCACGGGTGAGCCCGGCAGATGCCTGACCCCGTCAACATGCCTGAATCCATGAACATCCTGATCCTCGGCGGCGCCGGCCAGGTCGGCACCGAACTGCAGGCGCCCGGCCTCTGGGACCCGAGCGTGCGCCTGTACGCCCCGAGCCGCACCGAACTCGACGTCACCGACGCGGCTGCGATCGAGGCCGCCCTGGCGCAGCGCCCCTACGCGGCGGTGGTCAACACGGCCGCCTACACCGCCGTCGACCGGGCCGAGAGCGAGATCGCCGCGGCCTGGGCCCTGAACGCGGTGGCGCCGGCGCTCCTGGCCGCCGCCACCGCCCGGGCCGGCATCCCGCTCGTCCACGTCTCCACCGACTACGTCTTCGATGGCACCGGCACCGGCGCCTATCCCTCGGACGCGGCCGTGAACCCGCAGAGCGTCTACGGGGCCAGCAAGGCGGCCGGCGAGATCGCCGTGCGGGCGGCCAATCCGCGCCACGCCATCATCCGCACCGCCTGGGTGGTGAGCCCGCACCGGGGCAACTTCGTCAAGACGATGCTGCGCCTCGCCGCCGAGCGCGAGCGCCTGAGCGTGGTCGACGACCAGCACGGCTGCCCGACCAGCGCGGGCGACCTCGCCGCGGGGCTCGCGGTGGTCGCCCAGGCGCTGGCCACCGATCCGGCCGCGCCCACGGGCACGCATCACTACGTCAATGCCGGGGCCACGACCTGGTGTGGCTTTGCCCGCGCCATCATCGCCGGCAACGCCCGGCGCGGCGGGCGCTCCGTGCCGGTGGATGCGATCCCGACCTCCGCCTTCCCGACCCCGGCGCGGCGCCCGGCCAACTCGGTGCTCTCGACGGCGAGCCTGACGGCCGCCTACGGCCTGACGCCGCGACCCTGGGCCGAGGCCGTCGACGCCATCCTCGACCGACTGGTCGGCCCTGAACGGACACAGACGGAGACGCGGGCATGAAGGGGATCGTTCTGGCCGGCGGCACGGGCACGCGCCTGCACCCGGCCACCCTGTCGATCAACAAGCAGCTGCTGCCGGTCTACGACAAGCCGATGATCTACTATCCGGTCTCCGTGCTGATGCTGGCCGGCATCCGCGAGATCCTGATCATCTCCTCGCCCGAGCATCTCGACAACTACAAGCGCCTGTTCGGCACCGGCGAGCAGTTCGGCCTGTCCTTCAGCTACGCGGTCCAGCCCCGGCCGGAAGGACTGGCCCAGGCCTTCCTCATCGGGCGCGCGTTCGTCGGCGACGACAGCGTCGCCCTGGTGCTGGGCGACAACCTGTTCTTCGGCTCGGGCATGACCGAGTTGCTGCGCAGCGCCCGCGCCCGGACGACCGGCGCCACGGTGTTCGCCTACCATGTCGACAATCCGGCGGCTTACGGCGTCGTCACCCTCGACCCGGAGGGGCGTCCCCTGCGGCTCGTGGAGAAGCCGACGGAGCCCGAGAGCCCCTGGGCGGTGACGGGGCTGTACTTCTACGACAACCAGGTCCTCGACATCGCCGCCGCCGTGAAGCCCTCGGCGCGTGGCGAACTCGAGATCACCAGCATCAACGAGGCCTATCTCGAGCGGGGCCAGCTCCACGTGGAGCGGATGAGCCGCGGCTATGCCTGGCTCGATACCGGCACGCATGACAGCCTGCTGGAGGCGGCCGAGTTCGTGCGCACCCTGCAGCACCGCCAGGGCCTCCAGGTGGCCTGCCTGGAGGAGATCGCCTACCTGCAGGGCTTCATCGGCAAGGACCAGCTCATCGCCCGCGGCAACCTGTTCTCCAAGACCGCCTACGGCCAGAACCTGCTCAAGCTCGCCAAAGAAGATCAGGCCTCCCTCCTGGCACGGTGAGAATGAGCATAGCAAAAGCCTGAGACTGCGCTATTATCTACAAGAAATAATAGTAATCTCAGCAAAATAAACAGAAATCTCAAGGATTTGAGGGACCAGATGATATTCAATAAATACAAAAAATTAGTTCCAGCTAATTTTGAGGCAGAAGAGTATTTTCAACTTAATCCAGACGTCAGAGAAGCAGGTGCTGATCCCTATAGGCATTATGTTGAACACGGCGCAAAAGAGGGTAGAATATACAATATAAAAGAAAATCTGCCTCCAAATTTTGACTATAATACGTATTTTCTCCTTAATCCTGATGTGAAGGCTTCGGGGATTGACGCTGGCTTACACTATGTCCGCTTCGGGGTGTCTCAGAACAGACCCTACCAAATTGACAATGATGCCACGTTCGATCCCATGTGGTATATCGAAGAGTACCCCGATGTATCAACTACAGGAATGTCACCTTTCGATCATTATCAGAAAGTCGGTATATTTGAAGGCAGGCATAAAAAGTTCGACCCCGTTTGGTATTTGAGCGAGTACCCAGACATTGCAAACTCAGAATTAGATCCATTAGTTCATTATAGAAGTTATGGTCGTGATGAATGCCGTCATCCTGCATTTCACGAGTTCTGGTACAACCTTGAATATTATGATGTAAAAGAGTCCGGGTTGAATCCGGAAGAACATTATAACTTAGTTGGCAGAGATGAAGGAAGATTGCCAGCTTTCAACGCGCGTTGGTATGTCGACGAATATCCAGAAATTGCAGAAGCGGGTGTTAACCCATACCAGCATTATCTTACAAATGGACGCGGAGAAGGAAGAAAGCCAGCTTTTGCAACAAAATGGTACGTACAGGAATATCCAGATGTAGCAGCAAGCGGTCTTGGCTCGTACGCTCACTACCGGAAATACGCAAAACAAGTCGGATATAGTTCAGGGCCAACCCGATCGCAAATAATCGAGCATAGCGTTCGCCTGAAGGATTTTCCGGACCCATATGACGCTAGGTATGAACCCCAGAAAGATTTTGATAATTTATCTACCACAATAAAAGCAATTACATTTTACTTGCCACAATTCCATGTATCGGAACATAATAATAAATGGTGGGGCGAGGGATTTACTGAATGGACAAATACGAAAAAGTCTAAAGCTCGATTCGAGGGGCACTTTCAGCCCCGAGAGCCACATCTAGATATTGGTTACTACGATTTGAGTAATCCAGAGGTAATCAAGCGTCAGGCTGAACAGGCCCGTAAGCATGGAATATACGGTTTTTGTTTCTATCACTATTGGTTTTCAGGGGAGCGTCTGCTAGAAAAACCAGTAGATATATTATTGGCGAATAAAGATATAGACATAAAATTTTGCTTATGTTGGGCAAATGAAAATTGGACGAAGACATGGGATGGGCAAGAAAGTAATGTACTTATAAAGCAGCAATACAGCATCGAGGACCCTAGCAAGTTCATTAAAGATATATCAGTCTACTTGCTGGACGAGAGATACATTCGTGTGGCTGGTAAACCAGTAATAATGGTTTATAAACCTCATTTGATCCCCGAGGTAGGTAGGGTATTTGCTACTTGGCGGCAATTTTGGAAGATAAAGACTGGAGAAGATCTTCTGATCTGGTGCAATCGTACCGAACCGTCTGACTATAGTTTCGAGCAAATCGATGCAGAGATTGACGCTGTGGTGGAGTTCCCTCCACATGTAGTTCCGCATAGTCGGCATGTACCAAAATATAGGATGATTCAAAAGTTCGCCGGTATAAAGTCCGAGGGCAACTTCTACGATTATCGTCGATTGGTCGACGACATCGTATCCGGGAAGGATTATGCCCCTATTCCCGTTAACATACCCTTCTATCGTGGGGTTACGTTAGGATGGGATAATTCAGCACGTCGCGCGACTGGGCAATCGATCTGGTTTGGCTTCTCTCTTGCTTATTACTATAAATGGTTACGGTATGTAGTGGATTATACAGTGTCTACCTTCGATGATGATAAACGGTTTGTCTTCATAAACGCCTGGAATGAATGGGCGGAAGGCACCTATCTCGAGCCTGATGTGGCTACGGGCTATGCGAACCTGAATACGACCTCGAAGGCTATTTTTGGAGAGCAGCTTAAAAGTTTGCCAACGTTCTCGAGTGCAAAAATAAGTACTAATCTCAACTCAAAGATTGCTGTTCATCTGCATGTATACTTCTTAGACCAAGTCGATTTTTTTGTGGAGCAACTAAATCAAATTGATGCAAATTTTGACTTGTTTATTACGACCGATTCAGATGCAAAAAATGCATTCATAACAGAAATATTCAGTACAAGGGGAATTCAAAAACAACTAAAGGTTTTGACGACGCCTAATGTTGGCCGAGATATTGGTCCTATGCTCATGTTTGTGTCGAAATATTTGTTGGAATATGATGTTATAGGCCATTTCCATACGAAAAAATCTTCAACGGTTAAGTGGGGGGATCGGTGGTGTAAGTATCTAGTCAGCAATCTACTCGGAAGTACAAACAATATTAAGGGAATCTTCGCAGAATTTACTACGAATGAATCCCTTGGCTTGGTGTATCCGCCCACTTATCCGCTGATATCTCCGCATGTCAGCTGGGGTGAAGTAAAGGATCGATGCTATGAGATTTTAAAAACCCTGAGACTGAACGTTTTGCTTCCAAGTGATCCTGAATTCCCGGCTGGAAATATGTTCTGGGCTAGAGTTCCGGCAATCATTCCGATTTTGAGGCACAATTGGGAAATCGACGACTTTGAAACTGAAGCGGGCCAGATCGAAAAGACTTTGCCGCATTGCATAGAGAGGCTATGGGGATACGTTGCAAGTGCTTCAGGCTATGAATCCAAGGAAATTCTCAATGGTTTCTCTCTGGATAGATCTGACTGTTGCCCGCAGCCGAAACGGTTGACACTATTCGTCCATTACAATGCCAATGATGTTCACATCACTGATGCTGATCTGTATCTCCTCATGCAGCTTAAGCGCATCTCGGCTTATATCTGTGTAGCTTCCAATTCTGATTTATCCGCCGAATCAAAATCTAAGGTACTTTTATATGCAGACGATGTGTTCATAAGACCGAATGCCGGTCTTGACTTTGGGGCGTGGAGGGACTGTTTGAACCAAATTGGGTGGACGAAAGTCTCAAGTTACGATGAGATTATCTTCGTTAACAATAGTTGTTACGGTCCTATATTTCCATTTGAGACGATGTTTGATCAAATGTCTGTACCAAGCATCGATTTTTGGGGGGTTACTTCTTTCCCTGAGGTGAAAAACTCTGGTAGGCCAGAAGCTGTCTTCCTAAAAGATAGAAATATTCCAGCCCATATTCAGAGTTACTTTATGGTAGTTAAAAAAAATGTTGTTAACTCCCCAGAATTCTATAGGTTCTGGAGTAACGTTGAAGACAAGCACGACTTCATGGATGTTGTCACATCTTATGAGATGGGCTTTACCGCGAAAATGACTGCAGCAGGATTTCACTGGGGAGCCTATATCAAGGAAGCATCGGAGATGCAGTTGGACATGATAAATGACCATAGATTTAATACTCCGTACAATAAGCCATTTGATCTTATTATATTGGGGTCTCCGTTGTTAAAGAAGAGATCTTGGGATTACAATTCTCAAAGCTTGCTTGCCTGCCGAGAATTATTAATTAGCTCGTCAAACTTCCCTGCCCATTATATATGGCGTTGAATGAGAAGCGTGGGTCTTTAATCTTTTCTGCTTCTCAGATCTATCTGAGAAGCAGAATCGGTCGCTCAAAACTTAGGATGTCGTCGACATTCGGGGTTAGTTGCGGTATGCCTTTGATCTGTAGGGATCGGTCTGGTATTTACCTTTTTTGTTGTGGTTTCATTAGCCTCCCTGCAGCGGCCGCACTCCGGGAGGTTGTTGTGCCGCGAGATCAGCCGTCGGCCTGAAGCCGGTGAAGACCTGCCCGGCGATTGGTTCTGCTAGACTTATAAATTCGGCTTTTTCCATAGCGACCTTGCGCAGGTTCGGATCAGCGATGACAAGCTAGACGTTGTTGCTCCTAGTCTGGACTATTCGGCTATAGCCGAACCGATCTCTCTCCATCGCCCCCGGTCGGACACCTCGAAATACCCCCTTCCGTGCGGGGCGGTGTTGTAATTCCCTGATGCCGTCGGCGTTGGGTCGGCTCGGATGGGTCCGCCAGGGTTCTTCGATCTGGAGGAGCGCTATCAGCGTCTGTCGGAGAACGGCGATCCGTTGGTGAAACTCGCGGCCCTGATCGACTTCAAGGCGTTCCGACCGAAGCTGGCCACAGCACCGAAGCGGTCCGACGGATCGAAGGGCGGCCGCCCGCCCTACGATTCGCTCCTCATGTTCAAGATCCCGATCCTTCAGACGCTCACCGCGCTCTCGGTCGACGCCCTGAGTTCCAGATCCGAGACTAGAGCGGTTTCCACCTATTCCGGATCGTAACCGGCGGCAGCGAAGTAGTTTGCGCACTCGGTTGGGGTGAAGGCGTCGAGCAGATTGCCGACGACAGTCCAGAGCCGATCGACCGTGCGCTCGGCCGCTTTGCGCAGCAGCGCCTTGAGCTTGGCGAAGGCCATCTCGATCGGATTGAAGTCGGGCGAGTACGGCGGCAGGAAGCGAAGCCGTGCGCCGCTGGCCTCGACGGCGGCCTGGATTGCTGCGCCCTTGTGGGCGGGGAGGTTGTCGAGGATGACGGTGTCGCCGGGCCTGAGGGTTGGGGCGAGCACCTGCTCGACATAGGCCAGGAACCAGTCTCGCGTCATCGGCCCGTCGAGCACCATGGGCGCGCTCATCCCCGACATGCGCAAGCCCGCAACGAACGTCGTCGTCAGCCAGTGGCCATGCGGGATGCCCGAGCGTAGGCGCTGACCGCGAGCACAGCGACCGCGCAGGCGCGCCATACGGGTGGAAAGGCCGGTCTCATCGATGAAGATCAGGCGCTCGGGATCGAGGTCAGGCTGCGCGGCAAACCACGCCTCACGGGATGCGGCCACGTCGGGGCGATCCTGTTCGGTCGCATGCGCCGACTTTTTTTCCATGTCACCGCCCGGCGGGCGAAGAAACGCCACAGCGTACCCAATCCGACCGAGACGCTGCGCTCGGTACGCAGGCGCTCCTGCATCTCGGCAAGCGTGATGTCGTCTTTCTCATCGATGAGGGCGAAGAGGAAGGCTTCGTGCTCGTCGAGCTTGGAGCCAGGTGGACGGCCCTGACGCTGAGCCCGCGTCTCCCCTGTCCTCGTGGCGTGCGCAGCCCAGCGGATCACCGTGGCGATACCGACCCGATAGCGCAGGGCCGCGGCCCGGCGGGACAGACCTGCGCCCACTGCGTCCAGGACGCGAATGCGCAGATCGTGACTGTAGGCACGGGCCATGGCGATCTCCCTGACGAACCTTCAGGGATCAACGCTCACCTCGCCGCAACGACTCAGGGATCGTGGAAAACGCTCTAGCTGTCGTTCATGCGTTTCCTCGGCCTCGGTTTCGAGGATGGCGTGCCCGACGCCAAGACGGTGTGGCTATTCCGGGAGCACCTGACCCGGGCCGGCGCGATCGACGGGTTGTTTGCCGCCTTCGACGCCTGGCTGAAGGGTAAGGGTTATCTCTCGATGTCGGGCCAGATCATCGATGCCTCGATCATCGCGGCTCCGCGTCAG
Organism: Methylobacterium sp. Ger2507; assembly: GCF_055231875.1. Lineage (NCBI taxonomy): Bacteria > Pseudomonadati > Pseudomonadota > Alphaproteobacteria > Hyphomicrobiales > Methylobacteriaceae > Methylobacterium > Methylobacterium sp. Ger2507. Next base: position 3,151,769 of record NZ_JBUYVC010000001.1, on the reverse strand, counting down.
CGCAACACCGATGCCTAGGAGGCGGCTCTGAATGAAGGCAGGATCCTGGAGGCGTGGGCGGCAAGACCGAAGAAGCTTGCACAAAAGGATCGCGATGCTCGCTGGACCCTGAAACGAGCCAAGGCACGGCCCGCAAAGGCGGATGGTGCTTAGGCCAAGGTCGAGATCGCCATTCCGGTGTTCGGGTATAATACGCACGTCTCGATCGACCGCAAGCACGGGTTCGTCCGCCGCTTCCGCGTGACCAGCGCGGCTGCCCATCATGGAGGGCAACTGGCCAACGTCCTCGACCCAGCCAACACAGCGAGCGACGTCTCTCGCTGATACCGCCTACCGCTCGAAGACCAACGAAGCTCATCTTGCTAAGCATGGCCGGCGCTCGAAGATCCACTTTCGACGGCAGCCTGGCCACGACCTGACGCCGGCGCAGCGCAAGGCTAACCGCGCCCGCTCCAAGGTCCGATGGGCCGTCGAAACGGTGTTCGCCAGGCAGAAGCACCGCTTCGGCCTGTTCGTGCGCACCATCGGCCTAGCTCGAACCCGGACCAAGATCGGGCTCGCCAACCTCGCCTACAACCTCAAGCACTTCCTATGGATCGAGGCCCGGCCGGTGGCGGCCTGAAGCAACCTCGGGATGGGCTCCTGAGCTCCTCGCGACTACCGCCAGACTGCCAGAACCTCAAACCGAGCCCACCAAAGTTGCTGCTGTCGTTAAACCGACAACCAAACCCCTCAATGACGCGGTTCTTTGAGGTTTCCGGTCGTTACTCGACTTAAGGTGCCGAAAACTGTGGATATTGCAAAACTATTCTACGCCAGGAGGTGGACCTTCTGTGCCCGGCCGACTAAGGCACCCTTCGTTTGTGCTGCGGCCGTATCTGATACCATCTTGGAGTAGCCAGCTAGGTCATCGCAAGCCTTCGCCGCGAGTTCGCATTCTAACCCAGTCGCATGAACCTCCGGACCATCTGATGCGCAAGCTCCTTCTAGCAGATATCGCCACGCTCGCTGCATTGGCGATCGTTGCTCCGGTAAAGGCTGATCAGCTTCTCCTTCAGGCACGAGTCGACAATAGCGGCCGTGTGATCCCGCCTGATGGTCCGATTCTTGGGCGATGGCAGGGCAACAAGTACACTGCCACTCTCGATGCCCTTGTGCTACCACCCACCGACCAGGGCTCCACGGGCAACCTGTCCGGGATGAGCGTCACTCCCTCGTCGACCGCTTCCATTAATACCTTAGGGCGGCTGTTCGGTGATATCTCCGGCTTTAAAGCGCCTGGCCTAACGGGGTTCGCAAAGCTGGATGCCGCCTACTTCACGGTCAATAGCCGAATGTTGGTCAACTCGCCGCCATCAGGGCACCCTACAAACTGGCTAGGGAATGCCGCGGGCGGGTCGGCCTTGCAATACGCTTACGGAGGAATCGGTCAGATCGTTTCTTTGTCTAGCATCGGCGATGTTGGCATTGTCGGCGCAACGCGTACCACGGACATGGCATCATCCGGGCGCCTCCCGGTCGGCACCATGGGTTGGGGCTTCAACTTCCGCACAGATGCCTCAGTCGTTCCACTTACGTCAGCCTGGGGCGGCTACTTTGAAGCGCGCCGAAAGACTGGCGCAGGGTCTGCGCAAGCGATGGAGATCAACGTCACCGAGCTTAGCTCGTCCGACGTAGCTGATATTAGCGCAAAGAACACTGCACCGAATGCCTATTTTAACTATTCTTCAGCAGCGCTCAATCTCGCTTCAGGTGGGAACTGCACGACGGTTGCAGGATCCTGCTGGGATGGAATGAGGCTTGCCAACGCGGTTGATGCTTCCGTTGCGCTTGTAATCCACAGCAACGGGGCGAAGTTCCGGAAGGGGCTCATCTTTGCTGAGGACGGACTGACGGGCTGTGACGGAGCCGGTGGTAAGACCTGCACAGCGATTGAAGCGGGTCGCGGCGCGACCTTCGCTTGGATTGATGGAACTCCGCGTCAAGCCGTCAAGATCCGGGGTGACGTTTCCCCCGCTGGGGATCCCCTTAGTATGACTTTCACGGATGGCGGTGTTCAGTTTGAAGGCGGTGGCGCGGTGACGATGCAGGTCGTGAGCAAGGCTACCGATGTGAACGGGGTGCAGGTTCTGGGTGGCAGTGCTGCCGGTAACCCCGCGCGCGTTATGGCGACGGGCAGTGCGAACGCCAGTCTCGCCCTTTCCCCGAGTGGGATGGGTACGGTCCAGATGCAGGCGCCCGTCCAGCTTGCCATGTTCAGGGTAGGAACTCTCCCCGCCTGCAACGCAAGCCTCGAAGGTGCGATGGCCTACGTTAACGATGCAAGGAACATCACCTACCGCGGCGTTCTAACGGGTGGCGGCGGTGAACGGGTACCGGTGTTCTGCTCAGGTACTGCCTGGGAGGCACATTGACATCCTGATTTGGTGCGCTGCGCTGCGCAGCCCGTCTCTTCGAGTACTACCTGGGCACTTTGATGTTAGAGGGCAGCGTGAAGCGTCTCTGGCAGTTCGGACACAGGACTGGCGGGACGAGGCTGGCAAACAGGTGACCGATGATGGCCTGCCGCACGGCGGGCAGGCTGGGTGATGGCGGCGGCCCCGGAAGGCGGGTCGTCATGTTTTCCCCGCCCCGTCCGACGATGTTCGGCGAGGCGTAGGTTCTGCAGGTAGGTGCAGGCGATACACGACTGAGATTGCCCCGATTTGGCGGCTCTTGCTCACTTTGCGTGGATCATGCGGCCAGAACTAAGCGGCGCTGGAGCAGATTGAGGCCCGCTCGCCCGTAGCTTTGGCGCTTGATGAGCTTCAACCGATTGATCTGGCCTTCCGCCTGTCCGCTGCTCCAGGGCTCGGTCAGGGCGGACCGAACCGCGGCGTCACCGTCCAACCCCGAGGCAAACGTCGCGACCACTGGGGCGGTGCAGACCTTCGCCGTCGTGATCCAGGCCGCCAACTCCGCTGCGGCATCGCGGCCCTGAGTCGACGCCCTACCCACGCCCGACGCGCGCACGAGCGCCGTTAAGCGGCGCGCCAGATCGGCGACGGCGCTGGCCGTCGCGTCCTGCTCGACACGAGCCACGACGGCGGCCGCGACGGCGTCCAGGGCCGAGGTCGCTTGAACCAACAGCCACGCGAGTTGCCGGGCACTCGGTAGGTACCGTTCAACGGCTGGCGTCTCCAGCACCGGTATGATTTCGCCTCGGGGCTTGCGGCCCGACCGGATCGGCTTCGTCCGCCGCTCGGCGACGAAGCGGTGCACTTGCCGGCTCGTGCCCGGATAGCCGCGCTCCCGGAATTCGCGCCAGAGCGCCATGGCGTTCTCGCAGCCCTCGCCGATCCGAACCAAGAGATAGTTCACGTGCGGGTCGAGCAAGCTCGGGCCCGGGCCGTGAGGCAGCCGCGCCGGGAAGGTGTCGGCGGTCGCGTATTTGCGCACGTAGCTCGGGCCAAGCCCATGGTGCGGCCGATGCCGAGCAGCGTCTGCCCATCGGCGTGCCGACGCCGCACCTCGTCGTAGGCGGCCTTCCACCGCGCCCGGCTCTCTGCGCCTGTTTCGCATTCCGACGCCGTGCGTGGGAAGGCGCGATCTCGTCGGGGAGCAAGCGGTGGTCCAGGGATAGGTGGCAGGCGGCGAAGCCTCGCATGAGCGCTTTGCAGCCAGCGTTCGACGGCTTGGCGCATGTTGCCGAAAAGGTGCCAACGGTCGGCAACCTGTACGGCTTGGGGCGCACCGAGACTGGCGCCGCGGGCGTACTCGATCGAGCGGTCCCGGGCTACGACTTTGATGTCCGGTTGCTGCAGGAGCCAGCCGGCCAACGTCGCCGCGGTAAGGTCCGGGAGAAGGTCGACGACGCGGTGCCGGTCCAGGTCCACCATGATGGTTCCGTAGCTGCAGCCCTTCCTCATCGCCCAGTCGTCGACGCCAACGTGTGTAGGTGCCGGCGCGTCCGGCATCGGCATGGCCCTGACCAGGCGCAGCACGGTGGCTCGGCTCGCTGGCATGCGCAGGTGCGTCAGGAGCCGCGCCCCGGGGGCGCCGCCGCAGACGATGCCGACCCGAAATTGCGTTTCGGCCAGCCGACGCGTCCGCCGAGCCGACGGCGCAACAAGATCGGATGCGGGCTCGGCGAAGGTACGTCGGGGGCAGCAGGGGTTCGAGCAATAGAAGCGTCGGACCTCGATGTTCAGTGTCGTTCGTGAGATGGAGACCGGCAGATTAGCCGGGCGACGATGATAGCGGCTATGGACGGATCGGCTCGCCTGGCCACACTCGGGACACCGACCAACCTCTCCGTCAAGATGAACCTCGACCGTGAGGTGGTTGGAGCGCTGCTCGACGCAACGACCGATGCGGCACTGGGGCATGGCAAACGGGATAGGTATGCCTTCCACGATGGGAAGCTCAGCCTGAGCCGTCACCGACCCGAGTCAATCGGCTGCCATCCACGCAAAGTGAGCAAGAGCCACAAAAACGGGACAATCCCAGACGTGCTGCAACTGGTCGTGGCCCGACGGCTTGAGCCGCATCGCGATCGGCTGAAGACTCTTGCGATCCCCCGACCCCAGCAGACCTCGGAGGTAGAGCGGCGCCCAGGTCCGTCGGGTCTTGCGTCCCATCGCCGCCAGAAACGGCGCCAGCCACGTATCAAGCCCGTCCGTCCCCTCGCGATCCAAATTCATCGCCGCTCCCGAGCCATCGTAAGGCAGACAACGCATCACGAACCTTCAAAGTGCCCATGTAGTACTAATTGTTTCCTGCTTCATGAAGTCATAATGGACTTCATAGATTTCTGTCTCTGAAGGCCGACTCAGTCTCCATCGGAAATACTGCGGCACAAACAATAAATCGTAGGGAATTAGATAAGAAAAAATGAACCAATTCAACCAACGATGGTAATCCGCGGGGGCAACAGGTGCGGTTTTTCGCTCCAGCGACGATGAACCGGCGGAAAAAGGGGAATCGCCAATTAGATAAGTTGGCTTTCCGGCTAACAGCGCTTCAAAGCCAATGTTCGAATTCACTGTAAGGAGATTATTTATTTGAGACAAAAACTCCTCTGACGAGCTGTGCTCGCTCCAGTCGACAGGCAGATCGCTGAAACGTTCAGTGTCGCTTGGATGGAGTCGAACGATGGGCCGGCCAAAAGGAAAGCTCAGGCTAAGCGCAATTAGTTCACGATTAGTTACACCGTTAATTGCAGCATCTCCCGTTGCATGGAGAGCAACGCCAAGTTGATGGGTATTCGCCAGGTCTTCGGCCGTAGTAATTTTGTCAAAGCTCATAAATTTTAAAAGACTTTGGCGATCCATTATTGGCAGATTAGAATTTTCTTGTTTATACTTGTCATAGCGTCGAGCTGCCTCTGTGGCCGTTACAAGCCCCTCCATGTCAAAGTAGGCTGTTGGCCTGAAACGTGGAGGCCTCAATGGACCCAACTCGTTATGAATGACTGGGATTCCGAGGTTCTTTGCGACCAATGTCAGCGAAGGGCAGTTCACCCAGGTCATCACAGCATCTACTTGGCCAAATTGACGAAGCGCCTGTTCAATTTCCCTCATTAGACCTAAATGAGGAAATAGTAGAAGCTTTGACCAAACTTGACTGACGTCGCAGCACTCGGCTATGAGGTCGTCGACGACGTCCGACGCTAGGTCATATTTAGCTAGTTTATCAAAATCGCTTTGTGCTATGTCTAAGGTTTTAATGTAATCAGTAGACTCGCTGGGATCCGTAGAAAGAGTTGATGAAACGATTTCGTCCACGTTGTCCCAATAAGATTTTGGCATTAGAAGAGCAATATCGTCTTTCATACGCGAGACTGCTTTGTAAACCACCCATAAATAGCTAAGTGGATTGCCTTTTGCGTTGAACGGGAGCACGAATTGTACAAACATTCGATCTTAATTACCATTACATGAACAACTATCATCTATAGCGGATGCAGCAGTGGAATTGCACCATATCCCGGCGATGGGATACTTCCGTCATATCAAAATCAGCTGGGCATTCCGCAGAGTCCGTCCGAAAAGTTAGGTTGATCGGGCGAGGCGCTGATGAGGATCATGACGGCTGCGGCATAGAGGAAGGCTCTAGCGGATGCGAGGGTCGCTTCCGTATCCTTCAAGAAACGGTGGTTGCGAATTATACAACGAAAGAAGCGCTCAACAACCCACCTGCTTGGGTGAACAGCAAAGCCAGCCTGATCCGACGACTTGCGCACGATCTCGATCACGCTGATTGACACACGCGCTGACTTGTCACCGGCATAGCTGGTGTCGGCGAAGGCCTTAGTGATGAATGGGAAGCTTCGGCGCGAGAGGCACAGCATTGGAACGGCTCCGCCCGGGTAGTACACGTCGGCAAGCTGCAGATCGAGGACGAGTGCACGCCCGCCCGTGTCCGCCAACGCTTGGCGCTTGCGGCCTTTGGCCTTCATATCGGCGTCGTAGCCGCGCGGGCCGCTGCTCTCCATCAGTTCGACGGTCTGGCTATCGAGCGCTGCGGCAAACGGCGACGCTTCACTTCCGACACCCTCGCGGTCCGCCATGCCGAGGTCGTGGTCGACGCGAGCAAACAAGCCATGTCGCGCCAGCGGCTGAAGTAGCCGAACGTGGCCGAACGCGGCGGCAATACCAACTCTCACTGATCAGAACTTATGAGCACATTGGCGCAGTCCGAGGGACGTGATGCGCCACGGCTGGGCGATGATCTACTTCCATGTGTTGCAACTGTGGTCGAGGATGTCGCCATGGGATCGGAAGATGTGGTTGCCGAGCCAGTTGCCCGCATGAACTGCAAAAGGTTTTCGACTGGGTTGAGTTCGGGTGAGCGCGCCGGCAGGGGCAGCAAGGTGATGTTGTTGGGGACGGTCAGCTTCCTGGTGGTGTGTCAGCCGGTCTAATTGAGCAGGAGCACGGTGTGGCCCCCGGAGTAACGGCGATGGCGATCTCTTCGAGGTGGTGGGCCATGGCCGACGTGGTGCATCGGGGCATGACCAAGCCTGCGCCGACGCCCCGGGCCAGACAGATCGCTTCGAAGATGTAGGCCGAGACTATGCGCTGGTCCTGCGTAGCCGAAGGACGCGTTCCGCGCTTGGCCCAGCGTAGGGGTAGGGTGGTCTTCTGTGGCCGACACGCCCCTCGTCTCAGAACCAGATTTTACAGGCTTAGCTCCGACAGCCTGCGCGATCTGCACCGAACCGTCGGGGAAGCGTTTTAAAAACAGGCAGACCTCGTCCACCATCGCACCATTCTCCGCTTGGCGCAGGGCAAAGGCGATCTGCTCATTTGTTAGGCGCTTCCGAGACATGGCATCCACCCTCCTTTCGGGTTCAGGATGCCCGAAAATCTGAGCCTTAGCGCGGACCCGTTTGCTGGGTCAGGAGCATAGCATCAAGCCAAACCTGAGCGGCCTTTTTTCTCTTACTCATCCTATTTCTCCGGCGGTGCGAAACCAGCGTTCAGCACCAGCATCATATAGATCAGCTTCAATCGTGTCGCTCATCAACGTCAGAGGCCGGTTCCAAGGTTCAACTAGCACATCGCGGTGCAACTCATTCTCGTTCCAGCAAGACGCGTGTTCAGTGACTTTTTGAATAAGCAAAGGTAGTGGGTTTGCTGTTCCAACTCCAAACTCACGGTGTGCCTCGATGTCGGAGGCAACGACCGGTAAACCCATGGCGCGGGCTTGGCCAATACATAGATTGTATCCTTCCCAACGCGAGAGGCTGACGAAAAGATCGGCCGCTGCATAGAGCTCGGCCATCTCCGCGTCGGACACATTCGTGAAGACGACGATTCCCGCCGCGCTCACGTAGGCTTCATCAGACGCATTCCCACGGCCGGCCAAGACGAAGACCGGTGAGGCGCCTGGTGGATCAGCATGGAACTGCGCTTCGGCAGCGAGTTCCATGTAGCTGTCGATTCCTTTGTAGTGCCGCTCAGCTTCACCAAAGCGTGCGACGTTCAGAACGACGAAGCGTCCTGTAAAACCGAACTTTTTCCGCAGGTTCCCGCGCTGCCGCGACCACTTATCGGACCAAGTCGACAGATGACTGTTGCCGTTTCGGATGACGATCGCGTCTTTCCGGTATTGTTGATTCTTGATGGTCTGCGAAATCGTGAAGACCCGGCGTGCCAACGGGGCGCAGAGACGCTTTTCCCAATCGATAGAAAGTCGCTCCTCAGCGTCGGGAAAGAGGTAAGGCGGTGGTTCGCCGTGGTCCATGAAATAGACGAAAGGACGGCGGCCCAGATACCGCGTGATGGAGAAGAACGGCGGCGTGTGCGCAATGATGACGTCGATGCCCTCATTGATCGCGAACTCGGCAGCATCCCGCTCATTCTGACAGTTGGCGCGCTTACATCCAAGATAATCTATGTCGTCACTGGTTTGCGGTCCTCCGACGAATACACTCCATCCGCGGCGCCGCAGGAAGGCTGCCTGTTCAGCCACTACCATGGCCACGCCGTGACCAAGCCCGTGGACACGGCTAAGGAGTAGAACTCGGGGTTGTCCCGGCTCACTCCTCCGCCACGGCCGGATTGTACGTGGCGGGGTCGCTAGCTTACCAATCTGCTGAAGAGAAAGATTTGGATTATAGTAAGGGTCGCTCTGGAAGAAGCCCGGATACCTTTCGCAGACATAAATTGCCTCACGTCTATTTCTTGCCTTTTTGAACGTCGACTGATCAAACCCGCGAGATTTTGACTCGTGATGGATGAGCAGCGCATCACTCACGTAGAGGTTCCGATAGCCAGCTTGCCGCGCATCAATGCAAAACTTCACATCGTTGAATGCAACTTTCAGCACGGGATCAAACCCGCCGAGTTCTTCAAAAATCTCTCGGCGGATCGCCAAGCAGGCTCCTGTGACGGCTGACATCTCGCGTGTCACGTCGAAAGCGTCGGCATCTGTGTGGTCGACCCCGACCAGCCGGTGAGCGCCTACTCCCTGAATGCCGATAACGACGCCGCCATGCTGGATCGTGCCGTCCGGGTACAGGAGTTTCGCGCCGACGACTCCGACGTCCGGAAGCGCGGCGAGCGACACGAGTTGCCGAATCCAATCGCCCCGAATGATGCTCATGTCGTTATTCAGAAAAATAAGGATGTCACACGCTATGGCGGCGGCGCCGGTATTGCAGATCTTGGCGAAGTTGAACGGACCGGGAGCCGGAACGATCGTGGCTGTCCGTTCTGCCGAGAGCTTCGTCAGGTAGGAGATCGTCTCCGCCTCGACCGAACTATTGTCGACGATGACGATGTCGAACGCCGCCTTGGGATAATCCGTCTTGGCCAGAATGCTGTCGATGCACTCCTTGAGCAGATCGACCTGGTCTCTCGTGGGAATGACGATTCCGACGCGGGGGACACTAGCCGGCTCAAGATTCACAGACGGAGGGTCGGATTGCACCGGAGCGCCCTGCCGGATCGGTTCGTAGAAGGGCTCGGGGCTGCGCGGCGGAGCCGTGAGAACGTGTGAGAGAATCAGAGGGACGTGGACGACCTGCCGCGCATCCGCGTCCAGGAGCAGATCGGCGCCAGGCTGGTCGAGGGAACCTGTCCGGAGAAGGCTGCGCAGCAAAAGCTCGGGCATCTGCGAAGTGACGCGGAGGCTGATTACCGACCCGGCATAGGGTGTCTGTCGCATAAATTCCGGAGACATCACCGGCTTGAAAACCGGATGGGATCGCGTGCCGGCTCGGTCGCAGTGATCGTGGTCGGCATAGGCACCGGTCACACCGTCGGATTCCAGCGCCAGCGCGAAGACGGTGCTGGCGTGCGGCCGCAGGGTCGAGGCGCCGCTGCAGAGCAGGAGCAGTTCGCCCTCGGTCAGGGCCTCCATGACGGAGGCAACGTCGGCAACGAAGTCGATCTGTCCCTGCTTGGCATGCTCGGCCTTGCAAGCGTTCCAGGCTGCGTCGTCGATGCCCGGGCCGCGCAGGAAACGGACCCGAACCTCCAGCCCGACCTGGTTCTGATATCCGGCGATGATCGCCCCGATGTGCGTGCAACCTTCGGCGTCGAGACGGTGGAGACTGGTTATGTAGGACGCAACGATGGCGTCGGCGTCCGCTGCGACCCTGTCAAGATCGGGCTGTGACAGGGTATCAAAGGCAGCGACCCACCGCTGATATTTCGGCAGTCCTTTAGCGGCGTTCCCCTGTCGTTGACCGATTCGAAGGTAATGCTCGATTGGACTTCGAGTGTATGTTGAAAATTCAGGATAGGTCTCGGCATAGTAATCGCTCTCGAAATCAGGGCCGGGGTCGCGACCTTCATCAGCTCCGTAATCAACGAAATGGTCTAAAGGGGCCATCCCGATCTTTGCTACGTCTTGATTCTCAGAAAGATAGAAGGTTTCATTGAAAAGTTTGCTTCGTTTCAGTAGATACGTGAATGTAGTGATGTTGTCGGAAAGCCAATATGGACGCTCGTGATCGATATGTGGCGTCGACAAAGCATGGAGGAAGGGTGCGCGGCGTACCGCCTCGTTATCCGGATGCGCTGCCAAATACCGGGCTGTATCAAAATTCGGTCCGGGATCTCGATGTTCGAAGATGCCATATTCACAGAAGTGACCCAACGGACCAAACGTGAAATTCGAAACTTCAGGATAGGTTTGGACGTACCATTCCGGATCAAACAGGTTGGAATTTTCGACTGCCGCAACCAACGCCGGGTCAACGGGCGGCTTCGACGCACGTTTTTTTCTGGGAAAAAACATCAGAAACGTACCCTGCAATTCACAATCAGCTCTGATGACTCGATGGTCGGCATCATTCGGCTCGTTGTCTGGCCGCGCGAGACGTGCCTGAGATGTGCATCGGCCACATCCCCTTCGGCAACCCCAGTCGATCTGCATCCCCCCGCTTCGGTCATTCTGAGGCGTAAGCACTGCGATGCCTCTTTAGGGCTCGGTTCGACATCCGTTTCTCAGAGGATCTGGTCAACTCGGTGGCGTTTGGGGGGGCGCCGATTTCCCTCGTATGAGGATCGTCCACCGTGCGCGGTTCGGGCGGCCGTCGCCCGCTCTTGCCATAACGCCCGGAGGGTTTGAAGACCGGCCCAAATCGGGCGCAGTTTCGGAGGCCTTGTAGTTTTGAGATTCCGGGTCATGACGGCGTGTCTCCGCTTCGGAAAGGGCTACCCATCCGAGATCACGCTACAGGACGGGGCCTGCTTTCGCCGCCGAGCAGGCTGCTCGACGTTGGGCGCCCTGCGCTGGCATTAGGGAGCGGAGCCGCCGCGACATGTCATCATCACCGGTCTTAAATCTTGAGTTCATGGACGTCGAATGAAAGCAATCTACACGGCCCGCGGCGATGGCCTTGGCACCCGGATGCTCTCGGCGCTCTATGCCCGCATCCTGGCGCAACAGGTCGACCTGCCGCTCAAGGTGATCTGGTCGCCGCTGGGCGGCGCGAGCATCTATGCCGATTACGTGCTGATGCATCCCAGATATTTGCTCGAGATCTTTGCTGATCGAGCCATATTCACCGATCTCGATCCAGGTCTTCGCGGAGAGATCCTGACCAGCGAAGAGGCCGCGCACATCAGGCTTCGAAGCTTGTATCATTCCAGAGATGCGCTCGCCGGTCTGAGCCGTGAGGAGCTGCTTGCTGCCCGGGAGGAGCCCGAGGAGCTGCTCTACGATTTTCCAGGTCCGCTCATCGACTTCCTGTCCACCGAGATCGACCTGGGGAGCGCCCTGGCCGCCGCGTGGTCGGCGGTGAACTGGAGCGCGCCGGTCCGTGAGGCCATCGACCTCGTCGGCAGGCGCATCGACCTTCCGACCTGCACCGCGGTTCATGTCCGCCGAGGTGACATTCTCGATGTGGTCAATCGCGGCGACCTGGAGCATCTCGTTCATGACGGGATGATTCAGATCCTGCAGCGCTACACGTCCTTGAAGGCGTTCTTCCGGCAGATCGACACGTCGAGTTTCTCGGGCGACATCCTGGTCTGTACGGAAGACGAGGATGTGGTGCGTCGATTCGGCGATCGTTATGGAAGGGCCCGCGTTGCCTCGAGTGTCGGACTCGACCTGACCGAGAACCAGCGTGCGGCAACGGATCTGCTACTTCTCTCGAAGGCTCGGCAGATCTTCGCGCCGGCCGTCAGCTTCTTCTCGCATTGTGCCGCCGCCGTCAGCGGAGCCCGCCTTACGAACATGGCATGGGACCTCGAGGCGAGCATCGAAGAAATCCTGACGTTCGTCGATCGGAGCGACACCGCACGGTTGCGGCAGGTCTCATCCATCGCTTATGCGGCCGCGAGTCGTTTGGTCGCTGGGCAGGACCCCGACCTCGCGCTTCGGTTTCGGGCCCAGGCCTTCAACTTCGACGCGGCCTTGTGCGGCCGCATCCTAGGCGAACACCAACCCGCCGCTTGATCCGTTGCGGCCTGCGCATGGCGTGTTCGGTGCTGGGTCGGCGCTGGCACGGCCGTTCGTTCGGATATGGTGCCCGGCCGCCGATGAAGAGCGATCACGCCGACCCGCGATGCATCGGCCTGAGAGAGTTCGGTATCACGCCGCTGATCTCCGGCAAGCGCGGCCGCGAGCGCCGAATCCAACCTGATGGGCGCCATGACTGCGCGTCAGCACGACGAGGCGCTCGCCAGACGCCCCGGACTTCCGATGAATTGCCACGCGCGACCACACGCAGGCTTGCAAGTTCGCCACAGCGATTTCCCTGGTCGCCATCATCACCTTTTGGTGTCAAACCGATCCAGAATCTCGTTTAAGCTTGCAAAAAATTAATGTTAAGGAATACCGTATTCCAAGATAATCAACTTGAGCCCCGATCTTAATCGGGCTCGCAACCGTAAGGATGCATACTGCCATGGCAGATACGTTTACTTTCCGCATATCGGAAGATAAGTTTCAGTTACAGGCCGATGCGGAGTTTGTGATCAAAATAAACGGGATAGTTTATGGGGATGTTCTGACCGCGACGGCGGCACATACCGCGGGGCGCTTTCAAGATTTCAGCTTTGCTGGCGACTTCAGCAGTGCTCAGCAAATTTCGGTCACGTTTCTGAATGACACAATCACAGCAGGCGCTGATAGAAATCTGTATGTCGATAGTTTCACATACAATGGCACCACTGTGAACGGCGCAAGCGCCTCCTATACGAATGGTGGCCAGTCTGGCGCAAGCACAGGTCTTTATAAGACCTTCGATACGGCAGCGTTCAACGTCAACGGGTTTGGGGGCAATACCGAAGTCGCCACGTTTACGGCTGAAGGCGTTAACCGGTTTTTCAACATGCAGACCGGCGGGCACTTCTTCACGATTTCGGCCGGGGAAAACGCACAGGTGTTGTCCACCCGTCCTGATCTGCGGCCCGAAGGCATCGGCTTTGGCGGCTTTGCCACGGACCAGGGTGCGGCGACGGAGGAGGTCTACCGCTTCTTCAACACGAAGACGGGCGGGCACTTCTTCACCACTTCGGAGGGCGAGCGTGACGAGGTGATCGCCACCAACCGCGACTATAAGCTGGAAGGCGTAGGCTTCTACGACTTCGTTGTGGACAAGGGCGCGGCGACGGAGGAGGTCTACCGGTTCTTCAACATGAAGACCGGCGGGCACTTCTTCACCGCCTCGGAAGGTGAGCGCGATCAGGTGATTGCCACCAACCAGGACTACAAGTTCGAGGGGATCGCGTTCTACGCTCCGGACCATGCGGGCACGTTCGTCGTCTAAGCCAAGGACATGATACCCCTGACGGGTAGGCGCCCGGCGGGCGTGACGGCCGCGATGGCGCGCGATTGTCACGCTGCCGCGGCTTCCCGGCGACGGGCGGACTCGATTATGCGAGCCTGCACCGCTTCCCCAATTGGCCGGACGTCAGTCCGGCCAATTGGGTCTGAAATCCAGGGTTTGGAAGTGCGGGCGACCTTTGCCTGACCGGTCCGTCCGTTACTTTACCCCCGGAGACGTTCGGGTTTTTGCTCCATCCCCTCCCCTTCCTGCCCGAACGTGCAACGGTTATCGCCGCGCCGACGTTCTCGCTTCCGACCCGCATCAGTCGCGGTCGTGGGAGCAGATGACGATGGGACGTTTCGGGTTGAGCTTGGTCCTGGTGGCCGCTGCTACCGGTACCGCAATGGCTGCACCGATGGGCGCCGAGGATAAGGCCGTGCTGCAGCAGCAATGCGCCGGCGACTTCACCACCTTCTGTGCCGGGCTGCCGCCCGAGGATGGTCCCGAGACCCAGGCCTGTTTCCAGAAGAACATGTCGAAGCTGTCGCCGGGATGCCAGAACGCGATCCAGGCCTACAAGAAGAAGGGCTGAGGCGGCGCCGGGGCCCTGGGCGATCGTCCAGGGCCCCGCGCGATGGTCCTGCCAGTCTTGGCGTGCGCGACCTTGGCGTGCGCGACCTTCGCGTGCGCGACGTTCGAGGGGGCAGAGCAGTCGAGCGCATCCGGTGAGAGCACGCCCCGGCCGCCGTCCGAGATGAGAGCCGACGCGGGTCGATCCATCCTGATCAACCTCCCGCTGCACTCGGTCTGATCTTTCCCGGACAGGTTTGATAAGCATTTGTGAGAGCGACGAGGGGACACAAGCCCTATTCGGTCCGTCTGTAGATAGATTTCGGGATTTAATCCCGCTTCACGAAAATGTCATACCGGATCGTAAGCACGGTTTTATGTTGCGCCTAAACCACGATCACTAGCGAAAGCGTGCGATTGACTGGTAAGTCGCCGCGATAGGCGTCGTCAGATCTATGCAGGCTCTTCGAGTAAAAGGTATGTCGGGTTTGGTCGGGCGCCGTCCTGCCAGCCCGGACGTCCTGTATAAGAAAGCCCTCGCGATGCTCAAGACGCTGCTCCTTGCCGGCAGTGCCGCTGCGCTTCTCACCAGCGCTGCCGCGGCCGCCGATCTGCCTCGCCGGGAGGCACCCCCGCCGGTGTTCACGCCCATTCCGGTGTTCACCTGGACAGGCGCCTATTTCGGCATCAATGCCGGCTACGCCTTCTCCGAGGATCAGACCGTCCGGACGATCGGCAACAATGGTCCCGGCGCTGCGCCCGTCGCGGCCCCCTTCAACACCAGCACGGTCGGCAACGTGGCCTCCCTGCGCCGGACGCCGGCGATCCGCTCGGAGCAGGAGGGTTTCACGGGCGGCGGACAGGTTGGCTATAATTTCCAGCTGACGCCTGGCTCAGGTTTCGTCATCGGTCTTGAGGCAGATGCGGCCTACACCGACCTGTCCCGCACCCGCTCGTACCTGAGCGCCCTCAACGATCCCTCGACCTTCCGTCAGAGCCTCGATTTCCTCGGCACCGTGCGCGGTCGCGTCGGCTACGCCTTCGACCGGTTCATGATCTATGGAACCGGCGGCTTCGCCTACGGCAACGTGAGCTACGACGCGCAGTTCTTCGGCAACGCCGCGGCCCGTCCCCTGGCCTATGCCGGCACCTTCAGCGACATCGAGACCGGCTACACCTATGGCGGCGGCATCGAGTACGCGCTCGCGACCGACAGCATGTTCAATGTCTTCCGGTCGAGCGCCGTGACGATGAAGGTCGAGTACCTGCGCTACGATCTCGGCTCACGGAACGTGCTGGTCAATTTCACTGGCGCAGCGCCCGTCAACGGCTCCTACACCAGCCGCTTCACGACGGAGGGCAACATCGTCCGCGCCGGTCTGAACTACAAGTTCAGCGGCTTCTAGGCTCTCATCCGAGCGGGCCGCCGAGAGCTGATCCTTCTAGAGTTAACCCTTCCAGGGTTGACCTCTAGGGGGCGGCTCCGGCTCTCCCCGAGACCAATCGTTCCTGCGAGGCTGGCGATACGATGACATCGAACCTGTTCCGTCTCGGCTGCGTCGCCGGTCTCGCCTGGGCAACGACTGCGGTTGCGGAACCGGAGACGCAGGCCATTGTGGATGCCCTCTTCAAGGCCGGCGGCAGCCAGCCGAACGTGCGCGGAAGCGGAGCCAAGGGCGTGTGCGTCCGAGGCAGCTTCACGCCCTCGGCGGAGGCGTCGGGCCTGTCCAAGGCCCCGCACTTCAGCAAGGACGGCACCGGGAAGCCCCTGCCGGTGACGGCCCGCTTCTCTATGGGGGGTAGCAACCCGAAGGTGTCGGACAAGGCCAAGCCGGTGACGCGCGGCTTCTCCATGCGGATCGGCGACCCGTCGGGCGACATGGTGTTCGTGTTCATCTCGGCGCCGGTCTTCGGCACGAAGACCCCGCAGCAACTGCTCGATTTCGCCACCGTGCGGGCGCCCGGGCCGGATGGCAAACCCGATGCCGACAAGATCAAGGCGTTCGCGGCGGCCAACCCCGAGACGACCCGCCAGGCCGCCTGGTTGAACGCGCGCCCGGTGCCGGCGAGCTATGCCGGGGTCGATTACTGGGGCGTCCACGCCTACACGCTCACCGACGCCAAGGGGACGGCGACCGTGGCCAAGCTCAAGACCGTGGCGGCGGCCGGCCAGCTCGGCCTCTCCGACGACGAGGCCAAGGCCAAGCCCGACGCCTTCTACGCCGACGAACTGAAGGAGCGTCTCGCACAGGGGCCGGCCAGCTTCGACCTTGTGGCCGTCCTCGGCGAGGCCGGCGACCCGACCGCCGACCCGACGGCACAATGGCCGGAGGCGGATCGGAAGTCGGTCAAGCTCGGCACCCTGTCGATCGCCGCCCTGGAGCCGGCGGCGACCTGCGACGGGGCCACCTTCGATCCGGTGGTCGATCTCCCCGCGGGCGTGGCCGGCCCCGCCGACGACCCGATGTTCGCCATCCGCTCGCCGGCCTACGCGATCTCGCTGTCGCGGCGCACGAACTGAGATCAGGCCTCGCGAGACTGGTATCCAGAGACGCGCCCGCCGCGAATTGCCTGCCAAGCTTCGGCAGCCGAGAGTCGCCTTAACCGCAGCGTCGGGTCGCCCGCTCTTTTCGGGCGCCCGGGATGCCGGGCCTGCGCATCCGCGTGGTCGATGGGCGCGACGGGTTGCGGGATACGGTCTACCGATGCCATAGAACCCTTCGGGTGCAGGGTCCGGAGGGTCGGACCCGCAGGCTTCAGCGCTGGTCGGGCCGCCAGCGACGGAGACCTGCGCCCATGTCCCTGCCCACGCCCCTGCTGGTGCCGCGTCGCTTCCGCCCCGCCTCGGTCCTGCGCAGCTTCCTGACCAGTGAAGCCAGCGGCGGGATGATCCTGATGGCGAGCGCGGCCCTGGCCCTTGCCGTCGCGAATTCCGGCTGGTCCGACGCGTACTTCGCCGTCCTCAAGACCTATGTCGGCGGGCTCAGCGTGCTGCACTGGGTCAATGACGGCCTGATGGCGCTGTTCTTCCTGCTGGTCGGCCTGGAGATCAAGCGCGAGGTTCTCGACGGGCGCCTGCGGACCTGGCCGGACCGCATCCTGCCCGGCATTGCCGCGCTGGGCGGCATGGTCGTCCCGGCCTTGGTCTACGTCGCGGTCAATCGGCACTCGCCCGAAACCCTGCGCGGCTGGGCGATCCCGACCGCCACCGACATCGCCTTCGCGCTCGGGGTGCTCGCCCTGCTGGGATCGCGCGTGCCCGTCTCGCTCAAGATCTTCCTGACCGCGCTCGCCATCATCGACGACCTCGGGGCGGTCCTCATCATCGCGGCGTTCTACACCGCCGACCTGTCGCTGCCGATGCTGGGCGGCGCGGCACTCGTGTTCGCTATGCTGTTCGGGATGAACAAGGCCGGGGTGAGCCGCCTGACGCCCTATCTCCTCCTCGGCGCCGTGCTGTGGTTCCTGGTGCTGAAGTCCGGCATCCACGCCACCATCGCGGGGGTGCTGCTGGCCCTGACGATTCCGCTGCGCCTCAGCCTCGGCGAGCCGGATGACCCAACTTCGCCCCTGCACACGCTGGAACACGCCATCCACCCGTGGTCCGCCTACCTCGTGCTGCCGCTGTTCGGCTTTGCCAATGCGGGCGTCTCGTTCGCGGGCATGTCGGCCGGGATGCTGCTCGATCCGGTGACGCTCGGCGTGGCCCTGGGCCTGTTCGTCGGCAAGCAGGCCGGCGTGTTCGGGGCAATCCTCGCGGCGGTCAAGCTCGGTCTGGCGCAGCGCCCCGCCCATGCCGGCTGGTGGCAGATCTACGGGTTGTCGCTCCTGTGCGGCGTCGGCTTCACCATGAGCCTGTTCGTCGGCCTGCTGGCGTTTGCCGGCCGACCCGAACTGGAGGCCGAGACGAAGATCGGCGTCCTGCTCGGCTCGGGCGCCTGCATGCTTACCGGGGCCCTCGTCCTCATCCTCGCGGCCCATGCCCGTCGTGATTCGGATGCCGGGACGCGCGAGGCCGCGGTTTAGACGCGGGTGCATGTAACAAAGACTGTAAAATCTCTCATCGCGTGCTGAACTCGGCCCAGCTTCGCGCTAGGAAGCAGAAGTAAGGGCGTCGAACAATGACCCCAGGAAGAGGACGCCCATGCTCCGCTTGAGCCACTGGATCGACGTGCTGAACGAGCGCATCGGCAAGCTCGCCGCATGGGCGATCGTGGCTGCTGTGATCGTGTCCACCCTGAACGCGATCGTGCGCAAACTGTTCGGCACCTCCTCGAACGCCTGGCTCGAATTGCAGTGGTACCTGTTCGGCGCCGTGTTCATGCTGTGCGCCGCCTGGACGCTCAAGGACAACGAACACATTCGCATCGACATCGTCTCAAGCCGTCTGTCGAAGCGCGGGCGCGACCTCGTTGACGTGTTCGGGCACCTGTTCTTCCTGCTGCCGTTCCTGGCGGTGATGATCTGGCTGACGACGCCGTTCTTCCTGAACTCCTTCAACTCCGCCGAGGTCTCGACCAATGCCGGTGGCCTGCTGATCTGGCCGGCCAAGGGCTTGATTCTCTTGGGCTTCGTCCTGCTCGGGCTGCAGTGGCTCTCGGAGGTGATCAAGCGCCTGCTGATCCTATCTGGGCGGATCGAGGATAGGACGAACGCGGGCGGCCACCACGCCGCCGCAGAATCCGAGGCTGAGCGCCTCGTGGCGGAACTCGCTGGCGAACCGGCGAAGGCCGCTTTCGCGGCCGATCCGAAGGCGGGTCCGAAGCCTGCACCGAACCTTGCGCTCAAGTCTGCGCCGAAGGCCTGACCGACCAACACCCCCCGCCCCAGTCCTCGCACCCACCAAGGTCCGATGCTCGCCGAGTTGATCGCCCACAACCTCGCGCCGATCATGTTCGCGACGCTCGTCGTGTTCCTGCTCCTCGGCTACCCGGTCGCTTTCGCGCTCGCCGCCAACGGCCTGCTGTTCTTCGTGGTCGCCGTCGAACTCGCGCCCTACGCACCGGACACGATCAGCCTGTCCTGGCCGCTGCTGCAGGCCCTGCCGGAACGCGTGTTCGGGGTCATGTCGAACGAGGTGCTGCTCGCGGTCCCGTTCTTCACCTTCATGGGGCTGGTGCTGGAACGCTCCGGCATGGCCGAGGACCTTCTCGACACCATCGGGCAATTGTTCGGGACCATCCGCGGCGGTCTTGCCTACGCGGTAATCTTCGTCGGCGCGCTGCTGGCCGCCACCACCGGCGTAGTCGCGGCATCGGTGATCTCCATGGGGCTGATCTCGCTGCCGATCATGCTGCGCTACGGCTACGACCGGCGCCTCGCTACTGGCGTGATCGCGGCCTCGGGCACGCTGGCACAGATCATCCCGCCCTCCCTGGTGCTAATCGTCATGGCTGACCAGCTCGGCCGCTCGGTGGGCGACATGTACGAGGGCGCCTTCGTCCCCGGCCTCATCCTTTCGGCCATGTATGCCGGTTACGTCCTCCTGGTCACCCTGATCTGGCCCAAGGCCGCCCCCGGCCTGCCTAAGGACGCGATTGGCTTCCGGGAGGAGAACGGCGCCCGCGGCGTCTGGCAGCTGGGGGTCTTGGTCCTGTTCTCCGCCGGGATCGGCATGGCGGTGATGACCCAAACCGGCACCAAGGGCGGAGCCGACTACGTCATCCTGACGATCTGCATCGCCACCGTGGTCGCGCTGGTCTGCGCGGTGATGAACCGCTTCCTTGGTGCGCAGCGCATTGTCGCCTCCGGCATTCTGGCCGCGGCCCTCGTCGCGCTCAGCCTCTACCTCCGGGCCACCGATGGTGGCACCTGGGGCCTGCTTGCCGAACTGGCCGCGGCGGGCGCGCTCTATGCCCTGGTCGTCGGGCTGGTTGAGCGCCTGACTGGCCTACGCCTGATCTCGCGCATGGCCCAGCAGGTCACCTTCGTGATGGTGCCACCCCTGCTGCTGATCTTCCTCGTGCTGGGGACGATCTTTATCGGCATCGCGACGCCGACCGAGGGCGGCGCCATGGGGGCGCTCGGCTCCCTAGTACTCGCCGGCATCAAGCGGATCCTCGACCGCAACCCGGCTCGCCTGAACTTTAGTCTCGTCAAGCAGGCAACGGAATCCACGGCCAAGCTCTCGACCTTCGTGCTGTTCATCTTGATCGGCGCGCGCGTGTTCTCGCTGACCTTCTACGGCGTCAACGGGCACGTCTGGGTCGAGCACCTGCTGACCAGCCTGCCCGGCGGCCAGGTCGGGTTCCTGATCTTCGTCAACATCCTGATCTTCCTGCTGGCCTTCTTTCTCGACTTCTTCGAGCTGGCCTTCATCATCATCCCGCTGATCGGGCCGGCGGCGGACAAGCTCGGCATTGACCTGATCTGGCTCGGGGTGATGCTCGGGGTGAACATGCAGACCAGCTTCATGCATCCCCCCTTCGGCTTCGCCCTGTTCTACCTGCGCTCGGTCGCCGCCAAGGTGCCCTACCTCGACCGCGTCACTGGCAAGCGCATGGAGCCGATCACCACCGGGCAGATCTATTACGGGGCGATCCCGTTCGTGATCATCCAGTGCATCATGGTCGCCCTGGTCATCCTCTTCCCCGGCATGGTGACACACTACAAGTCGAGCGGCACCAAGGTGGATCCCGCTGCGGTTCAGCAGCAGCTCGACAACCTGCAGGGACTGGGCGCCGGCTCCGGCGACGATGCGCCGCCGATCGATCTGGGCCCCCCGAAGATCGAGTGAGCAGGCCCGCAGGCTGATCGGTTCGGAGAACCGCACCCGCGTTCACAGAGTGCGACCCGGAAACACACGGAGGAAACCATGAAGAGACGCGAATTCCTGAAGAATGCCGGGCTCGGCGCGGTCGCCGCGGGTACGGTCGCCGCACCCGCCATCGCCCAGTCGGCGCCGGAGGTGCGCTGGCGCCTGAGTTCCGGCTTTCCGAAATCCCTCGACACGATCTACGGCGCGGCCGACGTGCTCGCGAAGTTCGTCTCGGATGCCACCGACGGCAAGTTCGTGATCCAGCCCTTCGCCGCGGGCGAGATCGTCGGGACCTTCCAGGCGGCGGATGCGGTCAGCAACGGCACCGTCGAGATGGTCCATACCGCCGGGTATTACTATGTCGGCAAGGACCCGACCTTCGCCATCGGCGCCGCCGTCCCGTTCGGCCTGAACAGCCGCCAGCAGAACGCCTGGCTCTACCACGGCGGCGGCAATGAGATCGTCAACGAGTTCATGGCCAAGCAGAACATCTACGCGCTGCCCGGCGGCAACACCGGCACGCAGATGGGCGGCTGGTTCCGTAAAGAGGTCAAGACGGTCGCCGACCTGCAGGGCCTGAAGATGCGCATCGCCGGCATCGCCGGACAGGTCATGGCCAAGCTCGGCGCGGTTCCGCAGCAGGTCGCGGGCGGCGACATCTACCCGGCACTGGAGCGTGGAACCATCGATGCCGCCGAGTGGATCGGCCCCTACGACGACGAGAAGCTCGGCTTCAACAAGGTGGCGCCGTTCTACTACTATCCGGGTTGGTGGGAAGGTGGCCTGACGCTCCACTTCTACATCAACAAGGCCAAGTGGGAGAGCCTGCCGAAGAACTACCAGGCCATTCTTCAGGCCGCCGCCATGGCGGCCAATGTCGACATGCTGGCCAAGTACGACGCCAGGAACCCGGCCGCTCTGCGCCGCCTCATCGGCACGGGGGCACAATTGCGGCCCTATTCGAACGAGATCATGGAAGCCGCCCTGAAGGCGACCAACGAGGTCTACGCCGAGATCTCCGCGAAGAACCCGGACTTCAAGAAAGGCATCGACAGCCTGCGCGCCTTCCGCGGCGAGGAATATCTCTGGTTCCAGGTCGCCGAGTATACCTATGACGGGTTTATGATCCGGAACCGAACCAAGAACTGATGCGGGATCGGGCTGAAGCGTTGCCTGTGACGTAGCGGTCAAGATGTCCCGGGGCGTGATCCGCAGGTTAGGACCCGGGACGCATCGTTTCTCCGAACTGACGATCCTGCGCCGCGGCGGCGCGTTTCGGTGCGGCAACAAAGTCGTACGTGCCCGCCCGGTTTTTGCCCTGGCCAGGCTTAGCTCCGAGTTACATGGGACCCTCTTAAGCCTGCGAATGCCGTTATCGCTGATATGGCGCCGTTCTTTGCAGTGCTGCACCCTGTCGGGCGACGTTCTGTCGTCTACTGCGTCGATCACAGCGATGCCCCGTTGAGCTTGAGGCCTGGATCGCGACGGGCATGCGGGCGTGGAACTCGAAATTGCTATCACGCATCCCAGGCGTGCTAAGTTTTCTCGATTTTGACGACAGCAGGGAATGCCCTTTTCGAGCAATAGGTAGAGCTGCTTACCCACAACCGCCCGCGAGGTAGTGCATGATCTAAAAACTGGGGGCAGCGACGCTCGGCCCTGTGGGAGAAATCTGAGTTCACCGGTCGCTTCGTCGCGATCTACTGTTTTAGGCTCTGACGTGGCTGATGTCTGGACGACAGCATCGAGGACTTCATTGCGCTCGCCATCGAATATTCGTTCACCGATCTGGCGCTTGGAGCCCGGGCACTCTTCGTCGCGGCAGGCCGCGGCTCCGTCCCCTGTCCCGTCAAACTTAACCTGTCGCCCTCTCGACGTTCGCAGCACTGAGCGACGCCGACCTACTCGAACCACTGACGGCTAGCGACCTCTACCTGAAACCGTAACGCCGGCAGGGCGTCGAGTGCGGCTTCGAGCACGTTCTGTTTATCGGGCAGCCGATGATTGTATCGTACACCGTGGCTCATTGTACCGATGCTCTAGACCGCCTCGGACCTGCCAGGCTTGTGTGGACTGATCGCGTCCCACGCAGAAAGCTAGCAATTGGGCACTTTAAGGTGGTGCTCATGCCCGGCACAGATCCTCTGTCTGTCCCAGCGGACGCCATCGCTCTCGACCTAAACCGTATTTTTCTTCGAACACTACATCTGAGTGTCTCCCGCGACGCCTCGAATTCGACGCGCTTGGATGAGAGTGCTTCTTTCTTAATCGGATTTCCCGCGGCCGAATTTCCGCCGCAGGGTCAGGATTCTCGAATAAGCGCATGACACCAGTCGTCGCCTCCTCCCGCGAGAAAGATGCGGGCTTCACTTTGATCGAGATGACGTTGGTCCTGGCGATCATCAGTCTGATCGCGGCGCTCTCCCTGCCGCGGGTATCGTTCTCCGGGAGCGCGACCAGCCTGCGGGTCAAGGGTTTCGAAATTATAGCCATCCTCCGAGCCGACCGCGACCAGGCAGTCAGGAGCGGGCGTCCAGTGACGAGCATAGTCGATTTAGCCGGTGGCCGCGTGCTGTCCAGCGGCGAGAATGGCGTGGTCGCTATTCCGGCCAACCTTCTGCTGCGCGTTTCCGGCGCCGCGCTTGACGGCATCCGCTTCCTACCGGACGGGCGGGCGTCGGGTGGGGAGATCTTCCTGATGCGGGCTGACCGGGCCGGCATCCTGTCGGTCCGAGTCGATCCGCAGACCGCCGCGATCGTAATCGACCGGGGCGCTCGCTTTGACGAGTGACCGGAGTGCCCGTGCGGCACGCATAGCACACCGTTTCCGCGCCGCGCCAGCACGGCCGTCTTCGGCCGGCTTCCTGCTGGTTGAGGCTCTAGCGACGATGGCGATCGGCGCAATAATCCTCGTCGCGGTCGGGTCGCTGCTGGGATTGATGTCTCGGCAAGCCGACCAGACGGCGGAGCGCACCGAACGCATGGATGTCGCCAGCCACGCTCTCTCCGCGCTCGCCCGCGATATAGGATCGATCGCGCGAGCGCGCTGGGCGGGTCCCGGCCCACGGAATTTCGTGTTCGCAGGGCTGCCAGATCGAATGCTGTTTTCTCTAGACCGCTCCGACGCGGATCGCCCTCCCAGCAGCTTCGCAATCCGACTGCAGGGAACAGAAACAAAGGACGGCAGCGCCATCCTTCGCGCCGAGGCGTCGCTCTCGCCCCTCGACCGCGACGAGGCTGCCCTCGATTTTGCCCCCGCGCACACGATCTACATCGGCCCTGCCCCAGTCCGCTTCGCCTATGTCGTAGCGCCCAGTGCTGGCGGTCCTGAACTCGTGCTCGATGCCTGGCCAGGGGGCGAGGCGCTTCCGATCGCCGTGCGCGTTTCATTTACTGATCCCGCGAGCGGCGAGATCCTGTCGAGCCTTCGCGTCCCGCTCCGAATTGAGGCAGAGGCGGGCTGCGCTGCGCCGCAAAAATCATTTTGCAGCCGCTTTGATCCGCGCTCGGTCGAAGAACAGGGAAAGAGTGGTGCGCCGACGCGCAACATGGGCGCGACGGGGGGGCGCTGAGATGCGTAGTGGCCGGCAGGCCGGCTTTATCCTGGTGGCAGTGCTCGGCATCATGGCCCTACTCCTGAGCCTCGCCGGCGGGACGGCGCTGATGGTCCGCTCCGCGATCAACGGCGTCCGCGGCAGCACCGACGACCTGAAACTGGAAGCGATGGTCCGCTCTGGCATCGATCTCGCAGCCCATGAATTGTTCGCATTGAAGCTCTCCACGGCGCGGATCCGCGACCAGCGCATCGTTCTCGACGGCGGCACGATCACCCTGTACGCGGTCGATGAATCCGGCCGGATCGACTTGAACTGGTCCGATCCCGTTCTGCTGGCAGGCGCCTATCGCACCGCTGGGTTGACCGGGCTGAAGCCGGAGGCCTTCGCTGCCCGCGTGGTTCAATGGCGCGACCGCTACGAGGACAAGCAGCCTGAAAACATTGATCCGGCCAAGATCAATCTCGCCGCCAAGCCCGTTGGCCGCGGCAAGGACGGCTTCCGAACCGTGTCAGAACTCCGCTGGGTGGCCGACGTTTCGGATGACGACGTGGCAGCTCTCGCGCCCCTGCTCACCGTCGACAACGCACAGGGCCGCGTGAACGTGCTGGAAGCCTCGGAAACGGTTCTGATGGCACTCCCTGAGATGACTTCAAGCCTCGTCGCGCAAGTCGTGGCCCTTCGTTCCGCGCCGCGTACGACGATGGCCGATCAACTCAAGGTTATAATGCCAAAACAGCAACCGCTTATCACTACGGCGCGGGGCACAGCGTTCCGCGTTCGGGTCACGGTCGCCACAGCGTCAGGGGCCAACCGCAGCGTTACTGTGATCTTAGCCCGTGCTCCTGCCCGCGACGCGCCGTACTACGTCACTGCTTGGGAGCGCTGATCGGTCTTAGCGGGTGTTGCGATCATATCCGATTGCTCGGCTTCACCACAAAATAGAGGTCGTCCGAGGCGACAAGCCGGGTCTCGATCGCGATCCGCTCTATCATCATCGTGAGGTCGAGGATCGCCATGTCGCTCTCACTGCGGAAGTTTCCGGCGCGGTCGGCCAGCAGATTTCGCAGTAGGGTGCCGCCCATCGGCAGCACCTCGACCACGTCGAAAGCCGCAAACAGCATCGAGCGAAGGTCGGCGCTGCGGGGTGCTTCGCTCGGATCGTAGCTGGCCACCGCCGGGATCGTTGGCAGCGTCAAGCGCACGTCGATCCGATCGTCTTGCTCTGCCTTCAGGTTCCGCCGCAGGTGCTCAGGCAGGTAGGCAAAAATTTCGTCGGCGAGCCGGCGGGCATCCCGGTCCATCTGAAGGCGCGGCGGTCCAAAATAATCGAGTCCGAGGATCAGGCCGTCCAGCGAAACGATCCGGTTGAGAAAAGGCAGGAACCGTTCGAGGTCGGCACAATGGTGGAGCGAGTGGCAGAAGAACACCACGTCGAAGCTGCGATCGATCGCGGGCGGGTGGTTGAAATCGAAGGCAAGGAACTCAGATTCGATCGGAAACGGTTCGATCTTACGCCGGGCGTCCGCGAGCAGGGCCGCGTCGTACTCGTAAAGCGTGATCTTCGAAAGCGGCCAGTTTCCCTGGCGCAAGATTGCCTCCTCGATCCCGCCCGGACCGCAGCCGAAGGAAGCGAGGCTGAGATCGCGACCGAGGCGCTCGCGTAGGGGTGCGAGGTGGCGGTCGAGAGTCCAGTCGAGCCACAATCCACGCTCGGCGGTGGAGCGGCCGGTCATAAGCCGAGCGACGTAGTCGTGGATCTTCGGCAGGCCCTTCCAGTCGAGCACTTGGCGCCGTGCCTCCCAGTCGGGGTCGAGCACCTGCCGCCACGTGGTCTCGTCCGGTGCGTCCGGCTCGCTCGAGAGCGTTTCGTCCGCAGCAGATGCTGGTTCCGTTGGGGCTGGCGCAGACCGAGTAGAAGCTGCCTCCGGCTTAGGAGGAATCGGATCTGGAATCTGGCGCGCATCTTTCTTGAAGCGTTTTAGGAAAGTTGCGAGAGCCATCACACGGATTGCTTTCCGCCTGCGCCGCGTCGCAAGACTGGAGGTTTTGAAGTGAGCCAGTTTCGGCCGGGTCGCGATGGCTTTGGCTCTGTCTCAGTCGCGATCATGTTACCGTCCCGCGGCATCGGCCGATGCCGTTTGCCCCAGCCGGATCGTCTCAACCGTAACGGCCGTTCCGCGGCGGGTCAAAACCTCAATGTCCTGGCGCATTGGCATCCAGCGAATATGTCTTGCGAGATCTGCCGGATCACAGGCGCTGACTGCTAGCTGGCAGACGTCCTCCGCGTCTCGCTCGGGCTCAGGCAAGGGAAGCTCCAGAGCCCCTAGACGAATCGTGTAGTGGTAGCCGTTCAGGGTACCGGTGCGTCCGCCCCTGTTGATATCCGTTACGTGCAGCGGTTCAGCGAGAAGCGAGCGGGCGACGCGTTCGGCGGCGAGTCTGTCCTCCACCGCCACTAGTCCAGCGCGCGACTGTACCACACCCCGCTGCACCACGAGGCTCAGGACCGCCACGATGGCGAAGGCCGCGAGCGCCTCGACTAGCGTGAAGCCCGCCGATGCCCCGCGATCGCGAGGATGCCTTCGAACCCTAGACATCATTCCTTGCCAATTACGCCGTTGCCGCCCTTCACGCCGTCGGCGCCGAGCGAGAGAATGGCGTATGGGGCGGTCTTGCCCGGCGTCCGATACTCGTAGGGACGTCCCCAGGGGTCCGCCGGCACGTTGCCCTGCTTGAGGTAGGGGCCGCTCCAGTTATCGGCTGCCGCTGGGCGTTGAACCAAAGATTGCAGGCCCTCGCTCGTTGACGGATAGCGACCGTTGTCGAGGTAGAACAAGTCAAGCGCCGACGCGAAGGACTCGATCTGGAGCTTGGCCGCCTTGTCGCGCGAGCTCGATAGGTAGCCAAGAACGCGCGGACCTGCGAGGCCCATGACGAGGCCAAGGATCACCAACACGACGAGCAACTCGACCAGGGTAAATCCTCCCTGCGCATCGCGCCGGGGACGTCGGGATCGGTCAAAGCGGGAACGCACGGAAACCAACATCGGTGTGAAACCTCAGACCAGAAGGTCGTTGATGCTCATAAGCGCGGTCATCACCGAGATGATGAGCCACGCGATCAGGAGGCTTACCACAACCATGACCGTCGGCCCCACGACTGCGATGACGCGACCCAAGGCTGAGTCGAGCTTGGCCTCGTAAAACACTGCAACGCGGCTCGCACTGTCGGCGAGATCGCCGGATTCCTCACCGACGCGCAGCATCTGGACCACGTGGCGGGGAAAAAGCTTTCCGCGCGACAGGGTCTCGGAAAGGCGCTGGCCCTGGCGTACGTCGGCTACGACCCGGTCGATCTCGAGGCCCGCACCGGGAAGGCGCACGACGCCGCGGATTAAGCGGAGCGCCGTGGAGATGTCGACGCGGTTGCGCACCAGGATCGCTAGCGTTCGGCAGAAGGTAACGGTGAGTTCGTTGGCTAGAACCGCGCGACTGAATGGTAGGCGCGCGAGCAGGGCGAGCCAAAGGCCGCGCTCGCTGCCGATCCGGTTGAGCACCACGGCGCTTCCGAGAAGGCTGGCCATTGATAACACCACGAGGTCGAAGTTGCGGTTAAGAAATCCCGACATCTCGAACACTACGAGGGCAGAAGGGTCAATCTTGTCGCGGAAGCCCTGCAGCGCGACCTCGAATTTTGGAATCAAGTAGATCAGGATAAAGAACAGCACCCCCACCGCCGCGACCACGAGGAAGCAAGGGTAGGAGATCGCAGAGATGAAGCGTTTACGCAGGCGCTCACCGCGCTGGCGCTCGGCGGCAAGGCCGCTCAACGCCTCCTCCAGCCGCCCGGAGGTCTCAGCGACCTCGACCATTTTCACATAGATGGGTGGAAACAGCTTCGGGTGCGTGGAGATCGCCTCAGACAGGCTCTTGCCGTGGCTGAGCGCCGCGTGAAGATCGCGCAGCACCCGCACGAGCCAGCTACGGCTCTCCATCTGAGAGAGGATTTGCAGCGCCTCGGTGAGCGCGACGCCGCCCTTGAGCAACATCGCCAGATCTAAAGTCAGACTGGTAATGTCCTCGGGCCGCGGGTCCGGCGTCAGCCAGTCCCGCAGCGAGCGCCCTGTCGGCCGCGTCCCTTTGGTTTCCGCCTTCACCGAGATCGGGGTGCACCCGACACGGTCGAGATGGGCGAAGACCTCGCCGCTCGCTCCGGCCTCCATCGTCCCCTCAAGGATTTTGCCCGAAGCATCCAGGGCCATGTAGGCGAAGGTCGACATCTACGGATGCCCCAGTGCGCTGGGCAGGATCTGCCCCACGAGCCACGTCGCCCAGAGCGCGGGGGCGAGGACAGCGCCAAAAGCGATCCGGTCGGTCACCGGAACTGCACGCGCCAGGACGGGCAGCATCCGGCCCGCGCCGACGATCGCGAGGCCGGTCAGACTCGCGCTAAGGATCGCTAAGGAGAGCCCAACGGTCCCGAGCAGGACGCCACCGGCGGCCGCGAGCTTTACGTCGCCAAGGCCGATGCCGTCATGCCCGCGGAGGCGGTAATAGGTCTCCCGTAGTGCAAGCAGAACACCGCCGCAAATCGCGGCGTCAACGGCTGCGAAACCGATGGTCGTGACCGGGTGGGTGCCCAGAAAGGCGCCGTCGCCGATCCTACCTGCGAGGCCGATCAATCCGAGAGCAAGGGTCGCAGCGTCAGGAATCGTAAAATCCGCCAGATCCTGCCAGACAATCCGCAAGCCGATGATGGCCAAAGCGATGGCGACGATGCCGGTAGCCATCGGACCCGGACCAGCCCACGCTGCTAATGCCGCGCTGGAGACTGCAACGGCAATCACGAGCCCGGCGAAATCGTTCGTCTCGATGCGTCTGACCAACATGCGCGGTCGATCAAGGCTTGTAGACCGGGCGGCGAGCGGGCAGTGCGGCACCGCGTCGGGCGCCTGCATCGAGCAGTTTACCCCGGTAATCCTCAGCCACCCGCTGCGCGTCCCGTCCCGAGCGGACAACAACGGGACGGATGAATACCACCAGTTCGGTCCGCTGTGCGCCATTGTCTACGGAGCTGAACAGGTCCCCCACGCTGGGAAGCCGATCAAGGAACGGGATCCCGTCGCGGGACACCTGCCGCTTCTCACTGATCAAGCCGGCGAGCAGAACCGTTTGTCCGTTGGCCACCGAGATCGTGCTCGCGACCCGCCGCTTCGAGATCGTCGGGGTCAGGGTGTTCGAGGCGCTGACCACCGCCGAGATCTCCTGCTCGATCTGCATGGTCACGGCATCGTTCTGGCCGATACGCGGGACCACGTTGAGGATGATACCGGTGTCACGGAACTCTACTTGGCTGACAAGCGGCGCGCCGGGTACGGTGATGCCCTGTGCCTGCGTGGTTGTGATCGGCACAGAATCGCCGACCTGGAGTGAGGCCGGCTGGTTCTCCAGCACCACGAGGGAGGGCGAGGACAGGATCTTCACGTCGGTGAAGCCATCAAGCGCCGAGAGCACCACGTCAGGGCCGGAATAGCCACCGACGAGGAAATTGAAGCCCCCGCCGGCGCTTGCCGTCAGCGCGTTGGTGGCGCCGCCTGCCGTTGCTGCTGCTGCGCTCAGCAGACCGATCGATCCCCTGCCCTTGCCCAGCCCAATATTCTTTGAGTCGAGGAAGTATTGCACCCCGTACTTGAGCTGATCGGTGAGCGTTACCTCGGCGATGGTCACGTTGACCGCCACCTGCGCTGGGGTTGCGTCGAGTTGGCGTAATGCTGCATTGATCTTCCTGTAGGTCTCGCCGTCGGCATAGGTGATAACTGAGTTGTTCGACGGGTCCGCGCTGATTGAAACGCGCCGCGCCCCGTTGCCCCGTCGGGTTAGATCGAGGCTGTCGCTACCACCACCGGTCGCAAATGAACCGCCGCCGTCGGCCATGCCATTGTTCGGCATGGTATCGCCAAAGGCCGACGCGAACCGCGCTCGGAGGAGGTCGGCGCCGGTGTTCTGCTGGCCACCGCCTTGATTGCCGGAAGCGCCCTGTCCAAGCCCGCCATAACCGGAGCTAGAATTGCCTCCGTACAGACCGCCGCTCTGGGTGCCCCCGGAAAAATTGCGGCCCTGTCCTTGTCCACCGCTGTTAAAACCGCCGAGCCCAGCGCCCTGCGTCGGGGTGTTGGTGTTGGGGTTGCCCGTTCCGAATAGGCCGTTGATGACGCGAGCCAGCTCCTTCGCGTCTCGATAGCGAGCCTTGTAGATGAACACCGTTTCCTCGGCTGCCTCGACAGTACTGTCGAGCTTGCGCACAAAGGTTTCCGCGCGCCGGATTAAGGACGGGTTCTTTGACATCGCCATCACGGCGCGCAGCCGAGCGATCGGCTTGAACTGGATCAGGCCCGAACTCGCCCCGTTTTCGCCGGTGTCGAACAACTGCGTGAGGTCGGCGACGATTGCCTCCGGCCGCGCGCGGCGCAGCTCGAACAGGCTCACCGATTGTCCCCGCATCCAATCTGCATCGAAGGCTAGGATCGCGCTTACAGCCTCCTGGCGACGTGGCCCGGGACCTTTCACGATGATCGTGTTGCGGCCGGTATCGAAGCGAAGGCCATCGGCCTCTGTGACAAAACCCGACACCAGCTTCGACATCACCGCGGCTGAGACGTAACGGAGCGGAACTACCGAGACTCCATAACCCGGCGCTTGCGCGTTTCCAAAACTGACGTTGCCGATGCTGGTGGCGGCTGATGTTATGCGGTAGCCGCCGGTGTTGCGGGTCATGGTGTAGCCCTGGCCCGACAGAACTGTCTCTAGCGCTGAGAGTAATTCGGCGCGGGTCATTGGCCGGGGCGAAGAGATGGTAATCTGACCGGCGACGTCGGAAGCCATTGTGTAGTTAAGGCCGAGCGTATCGTTCAAAATGGCATGGACCACGTCCTTCACTTCAGCCCGCTCAAAATTGAGACGGTAGCTGCCAGCTTCGCCGGGCTGTGTCCCAATCTCCACGGCTTCGGAGCCGAGGCTCGCTGTTGCCTCAACATCCTCGGGACTAAAATTATACGTCCGCCCCTCGCCACGATCCGGTGCGACGACCGCATCCCGTGACGGCTTGCCCGCGACCATCCGGCGGAGCGGACGCGCCGATAGGTCCATCTGGGTTTCTGGGCCCGTCAAGCTTGCGCGTGGGGGAGTGGCATCACGGGCGAAGGCGACGGCGCCGAGAAGTCCCACGCAACAGACCGAGGCGAGGCAGAGTCGCATCAAGAGCATGAGAAGATTTTCCAATCCAGGCGTTACGTTAACGTACCCCTCATTCCTGCCCGTGCCCACGGGGACAATCACTATAAATAGGCTTTCTCAACTCGCTGTGCCTGATTAGACACATGCTTTACAAATTCTGTTCAATTAAAGATGTTTTAGCATCTCCGTCATTGTCGCGAATCCATCTGCAGCTAAGTTGGCCTCGACGCTAGAGTAGCAGCGTGCGACCTGCCGGGAGAAAACAGACCATGACTGAGAAACTGATCAGCACTGAGAGTGAGATGTCTGGCCTTGAGCCCGGCACTTGCGTCGTTAACCTCGAAAAAGGCCGCCGTGCGTTCCTCCAAACGCTCGGCCTTGGCATTGCCGGTGCCGCCATCCTCGGCAACTCCACAACCCAGTCCCAGGCCCAGGGGCTGCCGACGGATATTACCGATGCAGACATCCTGAATTTCGCGCTGAACCTCGAGTATCTCGAGGCTGAGTTTTATCTTAACGCCGTGAACGGCTCCGGTCTGAAGGCTGCGGATCTGCAGGGCGTCGGCGCCATTGGTGCTGTCAATGG
This sequence comes from Methylobacterium sp. Ger2507, assembly GCF_055231875.1. Classification (NCBI taxonomy): domain Bacteria; kingdom Pseudomonadati; phylum Pseudomonadota; class Alphaproteobacteria; order Hyphomicrobiales; family Methylobacteriaceae; genus Methylobacterium; species Methylobacterium sp. Ger2507. The sequence goes on along the minus strand of NZ_JBUYVC010000001.1, from coordinate 3,119,353 downwards.
CGGTGGCCGTGCCGTGCCGTTCACCGATCCGAACGTCCGCAAGTACGCTTTTGAGATCGCCGCCGACGAGGAGGCTCACGTCCGCTTTCTGCGCGCAGCGCTGGGCAGCGCCGCCGTCAGCCGGCCGCGTCTTGATATCGACTTCGCCTTCACCGCCGCCGCCCGCGCAGCCGGCCTCATCGGCCCAAATGACCGCTTTGACGCCTACGCCAACGACACGAACTTTTTGCTCGCCTCGTTCATCTTCGAGGATGTCGGCGTCACCGCCTATAACGGCGCCGCCGGTGCGATCCAGAATAAGACTTTCCTCGGCGCCGCCGCGAGCATCCTCGCGGTTGAGGCCTATCACGCTGGCATCATCCGCGCAGTGCTTTACTCCAAGGGCCTGATCAATCAGGCTGATGCCATTTCCAATGCCCGCGACTCACTCGATGGTAGTGCGGATCTTGATCAGGGCATCAGTGGAACTCAGTCGGCGACCCCAGGCTTCCAGTTCTCAGATGCCAACTTAGTCCCGACCAACGCTCAGGGCCTCGTGTTCGCCCGTACCCCCGGCCAGGTACTGAACATCGTCTACCTCAACACCACCCAGAGCCCGGGCGGCTTCTTCCCGGGCGGTCTCAACGGCACCCTGCGCTAGTCTCGACGCAGTGATCGTCGTCGGAGAGCGAGACATCGCTCTCCGACGACACGAATTACAGTCGATTTATAAATTCAATCACAAGGAGGACTGGCGAAACGCCTATCCAAATGCCTCTGCAGCCCCGCCTATGCGTGTGTTGCGTCTTAGATCGGCCTGCCGCGCGAACCTCTGCAAAAAAGCGTGATCGACCGTTCGCGTCGCTGGACTGATTTGAGATTCCGCGCTGAAACTAACCCGTGTCTCGCAGCGTAGTCGCCTTCAGAAAACTTTTGTTGCAGGCAGGCGATGTCACAGGTTCACTACGTCGTGCGGCGCAGCCGATCGGGCAGGTTCAACTTTACACTTATGAGTGAAGGGGGGCGGCTCACGGGGTCAGTCATCGTAGTGACGACGGGCAAAACCGGTTCCGAAATTGAAGGCGATGCACACGACCAGATCCTACATCTCGCCAAGATGTTTGCGGAAGCAGCAGCCTCAAACAAGCTCGACGGGATTGATTCATTGTCGAAGAATAGTGGGCAGGCCACAAGTCGCCCCGTCAGCGCGATCGCACTGGACGATTGTAGCATTGCGCATTCAGATAAATGCTGATCGAACATCCACTTAAATGCGTCGTTGCAGGACCGGCGGACCAGTGCTTTGCCTATTGCTGAATTTTTCTGCGGCTTTTGGTTGTAATACCAACCCTCACTGATCAGAACCCCTGGGCCCATCGGCGCAGTCCGATGGACATGATGCGCCAGGGCTGGGCGATGAGCTTTTTCCAGGCGTCGCAGCAGTGATGGAGGATGTCGTCGTAGGATTGGAAGATCCGGTTTCCGAGCCAGTTGTCGCGAAGGAACTGCCAGAGGTTCTCGACCGGATTGAGTTCGGGTGAGCGCGCCGGCAGGGGCAACAGAGTGATGTTGCTGGGAACCGGCAGCTTCCTGGTGGTGTGCCAGCCGGCTTGATCGAGCAGGAGGACGGCGTGGGCGCCAGGAGCCACGGTCGCCGAAATCTCTTCGAGATGATGGGCCATCGCTGAAGTGGTGCAGCGGGGCATGACCAAGCCTGCACCGACGCCCCGGGCCGGGTAGATCCCCCCGAAGATGTAGGCCGAGGCCGTGCGTTGGTCCTTGGGGGCCGAGGGTCGCGTTCCGCGCTTGGCCCAGCGCCGGGTCAGGGTGTTCTTCTGGCCGACACGGGCCTCGTCGCAGAACCAGACTTCTACGGGCTTGCCGCCGACAGCTTGCGCGATGTCCGCCAGACGGTCGGGGAAGTCTTTTTAAAAACAGCCGCGGCGTCCGGGTCCTGGGCGTGATGGCGCGGGCGGGCTGAGAGCTTGCGGTAGCCCATGGCCCGCAAGACTCGGCTCAAGGTCTGCTCGGAGACCGACACGCCGTGATCCTCGGACAGGATCTGGGCCAGATCGCACAACCGCCACCGCACCAAACCGTGTGCGGCCGGCGTCGGTCCCTGTTCGACCAGCGCCTTGAGGACCTCGCGCTGGTCGGCGTTCAGGCGCGGACGGGCTCCGGGGGCCTTGCCGTCGATCAGTCCGTCCGGTCCATCGGCGTTGAAGGCCACGACCCAGTCGCGCACCGTTTGCAGCCCGACCCCGCCGATCTCGGCCGCCTCCGAACGCAGACCACCCGCGGCGATCACCGACAGCGCCAACAGGCGGCGGGTCTGCGCCGGGTCTCGCGAACCCTTGGCCAGACCGCGCAAGGCCTCGGCATCGAAGTCCGATCGCAGCGGCACCGGAGCAGCCATCGCATCCTCCTCAGGCTTCAAATCCGAAGAAAAAATCACGACCGAGATGCCAACGCTACCCCGCGTGAGTCCTGCTCAGCGAGGTTTAGTATAAGTACCCCACAACGTGCATGGCGACAGCGTTTGGGCTCATCGCGCTGTTGGAATGCCGATGGGTGGGGGAACGCCGCCGCGTAGACCTTGCGGGCTTGATGGGCCGACGGTGAACAACCGGTAGGTGACCTCGCGTGTCCCTTCTCGAAGCGTCGCACGATCGGGGCCGATAGCATGGACGCGCCACGTTCCCACGACGTCGCCGATCTTAAGGCTGAGCGAGGATCCGCCTGCCGGACGGCGTAGGATCGCGACGGCCTTATCTACCCCTGCGACGACTCCAACGAGGCGCAGATCCGGCGGTGGAGTGTCCACCTCGGTGGACGCTGGTGGAGCGACGAAAGCCTGAGGCGGCGGCGGCGGCGGGCGCCGCGATGGTGCGAAGAGTGGTCGTCCGCGGAAGGCATCCAAAGCAGCCGGATCGAGCGTACTTAAAGGATTGAGGTTTTGCGCTGGGCCCAATGGAGGGCGCATGTCCGCAACCTGTGCTGAGGCGGTCGCGATCTTTGACACGAGCAGGGCAAGTACCAAACCGGCAGCAGCAGACCATCCGGCATGACGATGCGGGCGGATCATTGCGTGTTCTCACGGCAGTAGCCGCGGATCGCGAGAGCGACGCGCAAGGTCGGATTTGCTTCGTCGCTCCCTGGGAGTCGCCCAGACACTGGGCGGATGTTCGCGGCCTCGACTGTCAGTAGCGGCAGTCCAGTCTCCACCGCTCTAAGCAGATCGAACAACCCATCGTTACCGATGTCGAGGCTGAGGCGGAGCTGAATGCTGCGCTGTACCGTTAGGTCGGGCGTGTCGTCGCTGCGAACCTCGATAAGGCGGCCACCGGCGCGTTCGACGAGACTAGCGAGGCGCTGCTGTAATTCGGCGCGTGCGAGGCTCCCGGTCCTTGCTGTCAGATAAAGGGCCGAGAAGTCGCCCTCGGTCGGGACTGAACGAACGGCTTCCGCCCGGATGCGCGACTCGACTTGTGCAAGATAGCCGGCCGAGGCAGTCGCCTCGTCACCAGCCTCCGACCAACGCGCAAGGTTGGTCAGCATTACGAGGAGCAGCAGCAGCGGTGTCCCAACAAACAATGCGACGGCCAGCGGTCCGAACCAGCGGGCCTCCCGAGCTTCTGCAAGCGTCATTGCCCCACGTCCATTACGTCGCCACGGGTCGCCACCAAATCGAAGGCGTCGCGCTTCTCGGCATCGCGGATCACCGGCGCGGCGAAACGCGGGTTTTTAAGGCCTGCCTCAGCTTCGAGGCGGGCGATCAGCGCTGGCGCATCAATGGAGCGGCCGACGAGGCGGATCCGGGCTGGGCCGATATCAAGTTCGCGCAGCACCGTGCCGTCCGGCAACGCACGGCTCAGCTTGTCGATGAGCACGATTGTCGCGTTTTCAGTGCGCTTGCCCTCGATTAGGATCCGTTCGCGCGACGTGCCGACGCCGCCGCGTAGCGTGAGCTTCGTGCGCAGTGCGGTCAGCCGCTGCCGGACTTCCTCCGCGTTAGATGCGGCCGAAGCCGCGACGACCGCCGAAAGCAGGCAGGCGACCGTCAGCCCGCTGAGCAGGATCGCTAAGCCGCGGCCGATACGGCCTCGGAGCCGGTCGTCAGCTGGTTGCGTACGCCCCTTGTAGAGGTCGAAACGCAGTGGCGCGTCGAGCGGTTCGGCCGCACTGCCTAGAGCCGTCGCTGTAAGCCCTGCATTGGCGAGGCGTGCCAGGAACGGCGCTACGAGATCGACGGAAGTTGCGAGAAGATCGACGCCGATTGTACCGTCTTCGGAAACGCCGTCAACGACACTGTAAGCGTAGAGGACTTGATCTGCTCGCCATGGCGTCAGGCGTTCTAGGCGATGTGTGATGATCGGCTGGAGATAGCTCCGCCCGGCATCGGGGAGGCGCAGCGCGCGCGTCAGGAACACCTCCGGTGGCAGTCGCAACTCCACCGCGCCCTTGTGGAAAGTTTCCGGCGCGCGCACGTTGCTGTCTAAGTGCTGCGGCGGGCCTAGGCGATCCTTCTGCGAGGTGTGGAGCACGAGCCCGTTCGGCGCAATCGTTACGACGTGGCTCAGGCCTGTAGAGAAGCGGCCCAGAAGCGGCCGGATGGTCGCGACTAGGGCGTCGAGTAAAGCTGCGCCGATCGCTTGCACAATGTTCGCGGCGCGATGGAGCGGGGCCGGCATCGTTCCCTTGGAAAACGTCATCCCGAAATCCGCATGACCTCGTAGAGTGAGGTGAGCCCGAGGCTGGCCTTCTCGATCCCATCGTCGAGCATCGTGGTCATCCCGATCGCGCGCGCCGCCTGGAGCAGGATGCGGGGATCGGGCTGGCCGCGGATTAGGTCGCGCAGATCGTCGCCGACGGCCAGCGCTTCGAACACTCCGATGCGCCCGCGATAGCCGCTGTCGTTGCAGTAAGCGCACCCTGTTGCAGTGTGAAAGTTGCGGCCCGTCGCCTCGGGGCCGCCGCGCCGGGCGCGTAAGTCGCGCGCGACGGTGGAGCCCTTCGGATCGGGAACCCGGCAGCGCTCACATAGGCGACGCACCAGCCGCTGGCCGATCACCCCTCGCAGGCTCGAAGCAATGAGGTACGGCTCAACGCCCATGTCGACGAGGCGCACCACTGCGTCAACTGCGCTATTGGTGTGTAGCGTTGTCAGCACGAGGTGGCCGGTGAGCGCGGCCTGGATACCGATCGCCGCAGTCTCGCGGTCGCGCATCTCGCCGACCATTATCACGTCAGGGTCGTGGCGCAGGAACGAGCGCAACGCCGTGGCGAAGGTCAAGCCGATCGCCGGCTTGATCTGGGTCTGGTGGATGCCGGGGAGTTGGTACTCTACAGGGTCCTCAACTGTGACGATCTTGCGCGCCGGATCGTTCAGCAGCGAGATTGCGGTGGCGAGCGTCGTGGTCTTGCCGCTGCCGGTGGGGCCGGTGACGATGATGATGCCGTGAGGCTCAGCGAGCAGCTTGACTACCACGTCGAGGTCGCGATCGGACAGGCCGACGCGCTTGAAGTCGAGTAGCCGCGTGTCCTTCAGCAGAATGCGCAGCACCGCCGTCTCGCCGTAGAGCGTTGGCATGATCGCGACGCGCAGATCCGCCTCGGTGTTGCCGACTTTTACGTTAGTGCGCCCATCCTGCGGCAGGCGGCGTTCGGCTATATCGAGGCCGGCAAGGATTTTCATTCGCGAGATCACCGCGGCTGCCATGTGGCGTGGCATCGTCTGCTGCGCCCGCAAGTGACCATCCACCCGAAAACGTACCTTCAGCTCCTCGCGGCCAGTTTCAATGTGGATGTCGGTGGCGCCTGCTTGAATCGCACGTTCCAGGAGCCCATCGATAACGCGCACAATTGGTGCGCCGCGGGCAAGATCCTGCAGCGTTTCGATGTCGTCGGAGAGGGCATAGTCGGACTGAGTCTCAGTTTCAGCCACTTCGCGCGGCGCATCTATGGGGCGACTACGCTCGAAGAGGTCCTCAATTTCCTCGAACGACAGCACCTCGAGCGGCACTGGCCCACCGAGCGCAAGCGCAACAGCGCGAATCGGTTCAAGATGTCCGGGGTCTGCGGTCACCAGCAGAATTTGCCCTTCCCGTACAACCGGATAGAGGAAGGCTTCGCGCAGGAAGTCGCGGGAAAATTTGTTTAATGCGTGGGGAAGAAGTGCGATTGTGTCACGGTCAGCCCGCGGTATCCCGTTGAAAGTGGCGACGGCATCAGCGAGATCAATCGCCGACACGGTACCGCCCCGCCAGATCGCCTCGGCTGTTCCACCATTCACTCGCATCAGCGTCGGCACCGTCGTCAGCCCGCGACGCCGCCGAAGGAACTCCGCGAGCGTCTCACCTTGAATGGCAACCACGTTGGCGTTCGTTTGCATACGTCGCCTTTCACTCCCACAGCCGACTCACACCTGTATCATTCTAAGAGATTCGCTCGCGCAAGAAACGAATAAAATTTAAGATTACCAGCAATACGAGATGCTGTGCCAGATTAGCGACACCGAAGATAATATGATCTGTACGATTCTGGCAGTCATTGTAGACCAGGTCACTTCGCGGCTGAAAAAACGATTTCGATAAGGGTTGCACGCGAAGGAGGCCTGCCATACCAAACCCCCGCTCGGCGGCGCGCAATCGAACGCGCTATGTTCCATGCGAAAAAGCCTAAGTGCGACGAGAAGGTCGGAATTTGCCGATCAATACCGATTGCTTCGATGGGATTGTTCGGAGAGTCAACGGATGACGGCGTCAGTCAAGCCCAACATATCCTCTAATATTTGCGAAGGACGTCTCTTCGACTTTGGTTCTGATTGGGTCTTATGTAGCTTTCGCCTTTCAACCTCGATGCCGATACCGCTCGCGGTGGTTGCGCCTCCCAATATTGCGCTTGAGACTTGGGCATTCACCGGCATGACGTCGAGGGCAAGTCGGCCGATTTGTTTGATGTTGTTGCGGGTGGAGGACGCTGAAGCGAGGGCATCGTTGGCTCGCGAGATGCGGCTCGTCGTTGCCACGCATTTTCACCTAATCACCGTTGCGACTACACCGACCGAGCCAGCGGACGGCATAGACTTGAACGATCAAAAAGTAATGGCCGAGGCCGTTCTGTCAGCTGTGACGCCTCGGAATGCTAGGGCGCTGGCCGATCCAATCGCTCTGTTAGCTCCAACTCTCCGTGCTGTGCCCCTGCCGAAAAGTGCACCCGAAATTATGCTAGGGCCTGAGCCAACCGAAGCCTGCACTGTGTCGGGCACGGATGTACCTAACTACATTCTCTTTGATGCCGACGCCGGCCTGCGCCTTACACGCGTTGCGACTGCGCGGCTAACTTTCTCACCGATCCCGCAAATGGATCTCGATCTCGAACCACTCTGGGGGGCAAAAATTGGGCTGCCGCAGCGCACGTTCCTTGTTGGGCACGGGCATTTCACAACGGCGCGCCTTCGTACGGGCACAGCATGAGCATCGAACATACCCTTGGTTATCCGACATCGACAGTCCTCGTCGTTGCGCCAATGCCTGCCGCGCCGGCCAGTGCAGGTAATCGTAAACGTCTCTCGCTGATTTGTTCCGCACTGCAACGAGCGGGCTTTGCTGTTGATTTTGCCTATTTCGCTCATGAAGATCAGGTTTATCGTCGTTTCGGTCAGCACCCACCGACCGATCTCGCAAAGATGTCGACGACTTTTCAACGCACCTTCCTGATTGAGACTCAAGATATAATTCCGTTAAAAACACGCTCACCTGCGTTTGGGATCGACGAATGGGGTTCAATGGCGCTTGATAGGTTCGTGTCTTGGTACGCGGAGGAATACTCCGATACCGTAGCGATCCTCGTCAATTACGTATTCTTGTCGCGCTGCCTTGATCACGCGCCAAACATGCTCAAGATCATCGATACGCACGACCGTTTTGCTGACCGACAGTTGCAGTACCGTCCATTCCGCGCCGAACCAAACTTCTACTACACCGACAGCGCCAGCGAGGCAGCGGCGCTCGATAGAGCCGATGTTGTGCTGGCCATCCAGTCGGAGGAGGCAGCTCATTTCGCTGCGCTAACGGACCGCCAGGTGTTGCTGCTGCCGCCAGTGTTTCCTGTCCGCTCACAGTTCTCGGCGCCGTACGGGATCCGAAAAATCGGTTTTGTCGGACACGGAAATGACCCTAACTTATTTTCAATCGGCAAGTTCGCTCACGAATGGGCAGCTGGCTGGACGCCGGACAGACCCGAACTGAGGATTGCGGGCGAGATCTGCAACGCGCTAGGTAGCCTCAACCTGCCAGGGGTGAGTTTGCTCAGCTACGTCGACGATCTCGCGGCTTTCTATGCAGATACCGACCTAATCGTCGCCCCAATGCTAATGGGTAGCGGCCTGAAAATGAAGGTTGCCGAGGCGTTATCGTATGGCGTACCGGTGGTTGGAACTGAGATCGGGTTCGAAGGGTTTGACGCCGAAGCTCCCGCCCATAAATGCGCAGGAGTAGCTGCAGTTAAAGCGACGATCCTGAAGCTGCAATCGAACCCCGTGGCACTCAAGGCCTTGACGGAGGCTTGTGCCGAGCTTCTAGAGCGCTTTAACGCGATGTCGCAGCAAGCCGAAGCTGAGCTCGCTAGCGTGATCAAAGCCTCAATACGTGGGCGCTCCGCTTCCGTTGTGCCCACGGCAGCGTTCGCGCTTTCGGCTGCGTCTGTCGAATCGGTAGGGCAGTCATGGCCAATCTGCGTGCGCTCGGCGAACTCCTTACTCTCAGACGATCCGGCTCATGGGCAGTTGCTGGCGACCGAGCGCTTCGGGGAGGACGCCGCGCTGGCGACCCAGTACTCGCCGGAGCGCCGACGCTGGTTTGCCGGATCTACGCCGCCGCTGGAGAAGCAATCGTCGATCGGTCCGGTCAGCGTGGCATTGTCACCTGAATGGGTTCGCGGGAAGCGTCTGACAAGAGAGATTCGTGAGAGTGCTGCCTATGCGTTTCGGGACATCTTATCTGACTGGACCACTCAGTGCCGATGCGTCGGCGTAAGCTCCAAAGGTTTCGTCCTTGCAGTCCCGATGCCAAGCCACCTGCTCACCGGTGCCCCCGCAATTGCTGCCTTCCTAATCGCGGCCGATGGCGCGCACGCGCACGAACTAGCAATCGACGGGATAGCTCCGCTCTCGTTGTCGCCTGGTTACGCCTTTAAAGCATCGCGCCTGGACCTTACTCCAGTGCCTGCAATTGTTAAGATATCCTGCATGGGACCAGCTTCTGTCGTCGTAAATGGGACGGTCTTGTTCCTTACCGATGACCTGATCGGCCGTATCACAATCGTGCCTCCGCCTATCCGTGAAAATATTCGGCCATGAACGCCATGCAAAAAAATGATATAAAGCAGCATAGTGCTATAAAAAATGGTGCCATCGAAGGTGACATGTCATCGAACGAGGTGACCATGAAGGGCGCGGTCCGCAGCGACGCCCTTCCGGTGGAGCCCTTCGACGCTGTTGATGCTAGTATTGGACGCCGAGTAGTAATCGCCGAGGCGCAGTTAATTTATGACGCCATATTTCTCAACGAAATGCGGATCGAATTTTTGATAGAGGACACACCCCTAGTATCAATTGTTATTGTTTCTTTAAATGCGCGAAATATTTTGGCTCTTACTCTATGGCGCTTGGCGGCTCAGCAGCGTCTCGCTGGCGTATCGTTCGAAGTCATCATTGTTGACAATGCGTCGGCTGCTGAGACGCATGCATTGTTCGACTGCATCGATGGCTCGACGATTATCCGTCAATCGACCAATGTCGGGTTTGGACCGGCCTGCAACGAAGGCGCAGCACAAGCGCGTGGCCGTTTTATACTTTTTCTCAACCCAGACGTTGATCTAATGCCGGGCGCGATGCGAGCGATGGCACAAACCTTCACTGACCAAGACCATGTCGGAATTGTTGGCGCACGTCTCGTGTTTCCTGGCGGCATCCTCCAAGAAGCTGGCGCTAACTTCCAAGCGGATGCACAGGTCACTCACCCCTATCTAAGAGGTGTACCTGACCCATTCACCCCGGAGGCGAGTTTCACCCGTGAGGTAGGCTACGTCTCTGGCGCCGTGCTAATGATCGAGGGAGCATTGTTCAAGGCGCTCGGTGGCTTCGACAATGCATACGCACCAGCCTATTTCGAGGATACAGATCTGTGCGTACGCTGTCATCAGGCCGGGCGCCGAGTTATCTACCAAGCTCGTGCCACTGCGATACATTTTGAAAATGCCACAAGCGCCAAGCGCGTCGATGTGGAGGTTCTACTCGATCGTAATCGAGCGTTGTTCCTCGACCGACATCGCAACTGGCTGTTCGAACAGGGACCGCGGCCCATCGGCTTTGCTATCCGCGATCATGAACCGTGGGGATTACGTGTTCTGTTTGTCGACGATACCGTACCACATCTCGACATGGGCGCAGGCTATCCGCGCGCCAATCACATCGTCAATACCATGGCACAACTCGGCTACCGAGTTACGCTATACCCTGTCTATCGAGCGGACGCCGAGCAGGCCCAGCGTTACCGCGATATTGATCAAAGAGTTGAGATTTTAGCTTCAGAGGAACGTGAAGGGATCGTCAAGATAATTGGCGAACGGTCCGATTATTTTGACGTTCTGTGGGTCAGTCGGCCCCATAATATTGGACTTGTCATTCAGATTTTTCGTGATGCCGGACTGAGCTTGCGTGATTTTGTAAAATCTCGTATCATTTTCGACTCTGAAGCTCTTTTTGCCTCTCGTGCCTTTGTTACCGACATGGTATTGGGAGGTTCCGGCATTGCTGCTGATCTTGCCCGCCACGCAATCTCAGAAATACAACATTATGCAGTTGCAGATCAGGTCGTCTGCGTCTCAGATGCCGAAGCGCGCCTGCTTGCTAGTTACTCCCACGTCAACGCGACGGTCCTCGGTCACGCTATGGCATTGCCTGAGGTTGCGGCCCCGCCTTTCTCCGAGCGAAGCGGCTTTCTGTTTATAGGTGCGCTCTCGCAGGACGGCCAGCCGAACGTAGATTCGCTGGACTGGTTCTTCGATGCTGTATGGCCTCGCCTGCGACTGTTAATGCCCGATGCGACACTCCATATCGTTGGTACTATTGGTCCGGCTATCCGCGCCCGCTACACACGGCCTGGCGTTTCGGTGATGGGCCGTGTGACTGAGGCTGAACCATTCTTCGATGCTGCTCGTGTTTGCATAGCCCCGACACGTTTTGCCGCCGGCATCCCGCACAAAGTTCACGAAGCAGTGCGGCATGGAATACCTTGTTTTGTTACACCAATCCTTGCGGAGCAGATCGGCTGGGAGGAAGGCGTTGGATACGTGAGCTGCGACTGGCTTGATCCGGACGCTTTCGCGGAAGGGCTTGTCCGCCTTCATGAGACTGCCAGCCTCTGGAATAGTGTCCAGGCCGCTGGGTTGATGCGCATTAGTTCTGAATGCGCGCCGGAGGCCTATCGGGAACGCCTTCGCCGGATTTGTGAAGCTTCGACCTTCTCATGAGAAGCCTGCGCAGGGTCGATGCCAAAATGACCGATACTTCCGCTTCTCGCTTCAGCCGTTGGCTCACCGGCACGCTGCGCCGTATTTTATTCGGTCGAGTTCCAAAACTATTCGACACTACCTATTACACACGTAATTCTTCGTATTGGACAGTTTCGGCTCTTGACCCTTACCTGCACTACGTGCTGATCGGCGGTCGCCGAGGGGACGATCCAAATAGCGATTTCGATACGACTTTTTATCGGACGCAGGTGAAGCCCGGCCATAACCCTTTAAAGCACTATATAAACGTCGGCGCAGCCGAGGGTTTCGACCCACATCCGCACTTCAGTACGTTTGGATATCTCGGGCGTTATCCAGATGTCGGCGAAAGCAAAGTCAATCCTTTATTGCATTTCCGTGAAAATGGTCGACCGGAAGGCCGCATCGCTGATCCCTCGACGCGTTTGCCTCGGTCGATTATTGCCTTAGTTGGTATTCCTTCATCCGATCACTGGGTACTTCCGAAGCACGGAAAAAACACTATAGATATCGCCCTACTTCGGGAAGCTCCTGAAAAAGCTGCCATTGAGGTAATTGAGCAGTTACGTCTCTCCATCGGCCTAGATTTTGATGTAGTAGATCGGGTTGTTGATGTGCTGACCCAGTTCCCAAGAGGCGTCCAGGACGTAATGCATCTTGCTTTACCAGCAAGCGGCGTACGCGGTGGCGGGGTAGCAAGCTTAATCCTGGCTCTCGAACACTGCTACGTTCAGGCCATCGCAGTAGATGGAACGCGTACTATCCAATACGCACAAGGTATAATCTGGGATATTAGGCCGTCCCTGCCGCGCGTAATCACAATCTTGCCAGACGGCATTATCCGTATTTGATTAGCCTAAGGATGCTGCCGGCTTAGAAAGTAAACTGTATTGAGAATGTAGCGCAGAAGCTCTGCGATCTGTCGGAGCTTCGTAGGCTAATGTCTGAGAAGATCACGCGATTACGGTTGTGCCCACTCGAGATAGGCCGACGCTACTGGACGGTTCTACACTCTGCTTCTGCAAGGGCGTAAGCGTATCCTCGACCGTTTGGGCGTGGGTAGCCCATGCGTCGCTGCACGCGGCGCGATGATTGGTGAGCGTAACTCTTCCGATTCCATCAAATGTGCAGTATAAGAATATTAGTTCTGTATAATTTGATAAACTATCATTCATTATTACAAAATTTGAAGTGTGCAGTCGCTAATGCGGTGCTGCTACAATTGTGATGTTTGAAGGTGGGTGTCCGAGACGCTTATTCTTGAGCCGCGACGGCGCGGGGATCGTTCGCTAGACGGATCGGCTCGCCGTGTGGGGTTGCGGCGGCGGCCCGCGCGAAGGCGGCCCGGCGCTCCGAGAGGCGTTCGGGTTCGGCGATCCCGCGCGCCGCGAGCAGGCCCTCGAGTGTAGCGAGCCAGGCGGCATAATCCGCCCCCTGCCCGGTCCGCTGCGTCTCTGCCCCCAAGGCTTCGGCCCATTCCTTCCAGTCGAACAGCCCGCCATCGTGAAGCGCCACCACGAGGGCGAAGGCCTGAGCCTCCCAGGGCTCGGCGAAGACCGGGGCGACCGCGTCGTCCAGGGGTATCCGGTCGGCATCCCTCATGCGGTCGGCTCCGGAGCGACGGGTTCCAGGTAGCTCTCGAACGCGTTCACCGAGACGGCGTGGCCGGCTTCGGCTTGATCTCCCCACAGCTCGCGGCCGGAGAACCGGACGGTGTAGAGCCATTGCGGCGCCTCACCGGCGAGCCGCGCGTTCGTGTCGGGAAAGACGAAGCCGCCATGCACCGTTTCGACGGTTCCGAGTCGGCCCCGCACGTAGCGCGGCAGGCGCGTATGTCCGACCGGATGGATGTTCCGCGCGCGGACGCGGTCGCCCACCGAGAAGCGCGCGGGTTCGGGAACCGGCCGGTCGCTCGGGAAGCCGCGCCCGAAGAGCGGCGCCACCTCGTGCCCCCGAAGCACGCGCTCGACCGGGGCGGCCGGCGTCGTGACCGTGCCGGTGGACAGTTCCACCGCCGTGGCGAGGCCGTGGGCCTGGACCTGGCGCTCCAGGGCCTTGAGCCAGATCGCATAATAACTGGAGGTGAGGTATTCGCCCGGCGGCAGCGCCTCGCGGGCGGACCGGCTCGCATCGAGGGTCCAGGCGCGGCAGAAGCCCATGGCCATCGCGAGGCTGAAGACCCGCTTCTCCCAGGGGGCATGGAAGCGCGGCTCGTCCGCTTCGGCCGCCACGGGACCGAACCCGTGCAGGCCGCCGAGATCCTGGCCCCCGTTCATGCGCCCACCTCCGGCAGGCCGGTGCCGATCATCGCATCCCGGGTGACGAGGGCCGCGAGCGCCGCCTCGTCGAGGGCTTCCGTCCCGGCAGGGCGCATCGGCAGCACCATGTAGCGAAGCTCGGCGGTGGAATCCCAGACCCGGATGCGCTGGCCGGCGGGCAGGGTCAGGCCGAACTCGGCGAGCACCGCACGAGGCTCGATCACGGCCCGCGCGCGGTAGGGCGGCGACTTGTACCAGACCGGCGGCAGACCGAGCACCGGCCAGGGATAGCAGGAGCACAGGGTGCAGACGACGAGGTTGTGCGTCTCGGGCGTGTTGGCGACCACCACCATGTGCTCGCCGCCGCGCCCGCCGACGCCGAGTTCGCGCATCGCCGGGGTGGCATCCGCGAGCAGGCGCGCCCGAAAGTCGGGATCGACCCAGGCCCGCGCCACCACGCGGGCGCCGTTATGCGGGCCGACCTGGGTCTCGTAGGTTTCGATCAGCGCGTCGAGGGCGGCCGGGTCGACGTAGCCCTTTTCCACGAGGACGGATTCGAGAGCGCGCACCCGCAGCTCCATCGGCGAAAGCGCGCTTCCGTGATGGGCCGCATGCGGGTGGTCTCCCTGAGAGTGGTCCGAAGGCGGGTGGGCATCGTGATCGTGGGTTTGCGCCATGCTCAATCTCCGGGCTGCACCTTACGGGCAGAATCCGCGCCCGTCATGATCCACGCCCGTCATGCGCACTCCACGATCGGCGCCTCCCGGGTTCGCGCGCTGTCCCGCCCGTGGCGAGCCCGGCAACGATCGCCGAGGCGCTCAGGCCGAGAGCCGCTCCTCCGACAGGCCGAGCGAACCGGCCAGGAAGGCGCGCGCGCGGCTGACCCGGCTCTTCATGGTGCCGGTCTGCGTGCCCACGAGGGTGGCCGCCGCCTCGTAGGTCAGGCCCTGGCCTGCCACGAGCAGCAGGGCCTCGCGCTGCACGGGCGGCAGCTTGGTCAGGACGGACCAGACCTTCTGCAACTCGATGCCGTGCTCCTGGGAGGGCAGCGCGATCATCTGGGCGGCCGCGGCCCCATCGGCATCCTCGACCTCGCGCCGGGCCTTGCGGCATTCGGTGTAGAACTGGTTGCGCAGGATGGTGAACAGCCACGCCGTGAAATTGGTGCCGGGCTGAAAGCGGTGTTGGTGCGTCCACGCCTTCAGCACCGTCTCCTGCACGAGATCGTCGGCCCTGGATGGCTGCACCGCCAGCGACTTGGCGAAGGCGCGCAGACCCGGAAGCGCGGCGATCAGGTCGTCGCGGAAGGTGGAGGTCGCGGCCGGACTCTGCCGGGACAGGGTCGCCTGGAGCTGGTCGATGAGGTCGAGGAGGCGCTGGGGCGGCGCGTCGTCCAGGCTGGCAGCGTAGAAGGTCTGCAACTCGCGGCTCAGGTGGTCGCGCAAGGCCGGGGGCAGGCCGGGCCGGGTGTCGGACACGGCATCCATCCGGCACGCTACGACCTTCCGACCCGAGGGCCTCTCACCACCTGGCACCATGGCCTTCTCCTCTGCCGCCCGCGACACCCTCCCGGGGTGTACAGTGAATACAATATGGCACTCTCAGGCAATTCTCAAGATCGGACTTGGTCCGGAATCGACCAGGAGGAACCGCCTGCGCCCTGGGTCGGTCCCGCTGCCCCTGTGCCGATGCGCCCCTTTCCACCTCAGGGCGCGTGGCTTATGGCTCGCGCATGCCACGCGGTGTGTCCTACCGGATCGAGGACAGGTTGGACGGCCTGTTCGATGTCGTCGTCACGCTCGACTCGGGCAAGGTCTTCCGGCGTGCCGGCAGTGCCTCACGCGCCGAGATCGATCAATGGATCGAAGATCTCCGGGCGCTGATGGCGGCAATCGGTGCCCCGGTCTCACCGGCCGACACCGCATCGATCGAGACCCCCGGGGTGGTTTCGAACGCCGTCCACCCGGCGAACGATAGAGACAGCTGAGGGGCTGGCTCAAGCGAGGCCCTGTCTTAAGCGCCGAACTGGCGCGAGGTCCGGTGCGCCCCGGAGGGCCGCAGGCCGGGATGCCTCAGGCGTCCGCTGGCCCGGCCGTCTCGTCGCTCTGGAACAGGATCCCGTAGGTAATCGGATCATAGAACCGCATCAGGCTCTGGACGAGGTCCTTGGGATCGACGTCGAGCGCTTCGGCCCAGGCGCGGTAGCGATCGGGCGGAATCCGTCCACGCCCCGTCTCGAGCTGGGAGATGAAGGTGTAGTACTCGGCGCCGACGAGGTTCGCGAGCTGCCGCTGCGACAGGCCGCGCGCCTCGCGCAGCTCCTTGAGATAGCGCCCACCCTCCCGGCGCAGTTCCAGCACGCCCTCGGAATCCAGGCGTTGGTGATGAGCGTACACGAGAGGCGGCCTTCCCGGATGCGACGGCTGAGCGACGCTCAGCTTGTACAGTGAAGTTCATATAGGTGAACACCGGCCGCGAAGTCCAGACGTTAACGCTGTTGGACGAAAACCGCCGCCGCCCGTACGCCGGGCGGGTTCGTGGACGCGCAACGGGTTCCTGGGCAAAATACCGGTTTCCAGGCAAGGTGCTTGGAAAGATTCCAGTCTGCGCTATGGTCCGCTCAAGCGTTCGCACTCGGACCTGGCGTAGAGACGGAGTCGATGCACCGGATGCAGTCCCAGGGTGCGCTGACGAAGGACCCGGCTTTGCTGAGCGGGATACGTCGGCCGAGTGTGGAGCGTCCTGTGCAGAACTCGGGCTCGGAAGTGTTCACCGTCGCTGTCGTTGCGAAACGTCTTCGCCAAATTTCTCGGCGGCCCGCTCCCGTCGTCGCTTCCCGCCCGGTGAGCGCGCGCGATGAGCGATGACGCGGTGCGATCGATTCTGGGCAACGGCCTCCGGGCGATGCGGCCGGTGCTGGCGACGGCCGTGCTGTTCGGCTTCTTCATCAACCTGCTGCTCTTCGTCAGCCCGCTCTACATGCTTCAGATCTACGACCGCGTGCTGCCCAGCCGCAACGAGACGACGCTCGCCGGCATCACGCTGATCGCCGCCTTCGGCCTGGCCGTCTACGCGGCGTTGGAGATGCTGCGGTCGCGCCTGCTCGTGCGGGGCGGCATGATCTTCGATCAGCAGATCGCGAACCAGATCTTCGATGCGGCCCATCGCGGGACCTTGCTGAGGCCGGGCGCCCAGCACGAGACCGCCTTGCGGGACGTCGACATCCTGCGCGAATTCCTGACCGGGAGCGGCATCCTGGCCTTCTGCGACCTGCCCTGGACGCCGATCTTCCTCGTCGCCTGCTTCGCCCTGCATCCCTGGTTCGGCTGGATGGCCTTCGTCGGCGGCGGCACCATCCTGGCGCTGACGCTGCTCAACGAGGTCGCCACGCGACGCCCCCTCCAATCCGCCAACCAGGTGTCCCGCGTCGCCGGTCAGCAGGCCGGGGCGACCTTCCGGAACGGGGAGGTGCTTCAGGCGATGGGCATGCTCGCCGCCATGCGCACCCTCTGGCGCTCCCGCCACGACGAGGTGCTGAGGCTCCAGGCGCGGGCGAGCGACCGGGCCGGCATCATCATCGCGGCGACGAAGTTCATCCGCCTGCTTCTGCAGATGCTGGTCCTCGGCGCCGGCGCCTACCTCGCCATTCACCGGGAGATCACGGCGGGATCGATGATCGCCGCCTCAATCATCATCGGCCGCGCCCTCACGCCGATCGAGGGGGTGGTCGGCAACTGGAAGAGCTTCACGGGCGCCCGGGCCAGCTACCGCCGCCTCGCCGCCCTGCTCGCCGTGGCCGGCCCCGAGCCGCGCCGCCTCGCCCTGCCGCGCCCGCGCGGATTCATCGAGGCCACCGCCCTGTCCGTGGCGGCACCGGGCGCCTCCCGGCCGATCCTGAGCGAGGTGGCCTTCACCTTCGAGGCCGGCAGCGTCGTCGGCATCATCGGCCCCAGCGCGGCGGGCAAATCCACCCTCGTCAGGGCGATCACGGGCCTCTGGCCTCTCCTCGCCGGCAGCGTGCGCATCGACGGCTCGGACCTGCGCCATTGGGACCAGCAGGAACTCGGCCGCCACGTCGGATACCTGCCGCAGGACGTGGAGTTGTTCGAGGGAACGGTGGCGCAGAACATCGCGCGCTTCGATGCCGGCGACGATGCGGCGATCCTGGCGGTGGCTCAGCGCGCCGGTTGCCATGAGCTGATCCAGGCGCTTCCCGACGGGTACAACACGGTGATCGGACAGGGGGGACACGGATTGTCGGGCGGCCAGCGCCAGCGCATCGCCCTGGCCCGCGCGATGTACGGCGACCCGAGCCTGATCGTTCTCGACGAGCCCAATGCGAGCCTCGACCAGTCGGGCGAGGTCGCGCTGATGCGGGCCGTGGCGGACCTGAAGGCGGCCGGGACCACCATCGTGATCGTGACCCACAAGCTCAGCCTTCTGACGAACGCCGATCGGGTGCTGGTGCTGAATGGCGGCACCGTGCAGACCTTCGGACCGGCCGAACAGGTCCTCGGGCAGATCGCCGGTCCGCGCGCGGTGCCCACCCGGGTGCCGGCATCCGGCAGTGCCGCGCTGCCCGAACCGTGTCGCGCCCTCGACGCGCAGCGGAATGCGGGGTGAGCGATGGCCGAGGCCCGGATGACGACCCCGCTCGCAGACCCCGTGCTCGTGTCCCCGGCCCGCGCCCGCAATCCGGCCGGGATGACCGACTGGCGCTGGTACGCGGCGGCCGGTTACGCCCTCATCCTCCTGACCTTCGGCGTCGTCGGGACCTGGGCGGCCTTCGTGCGGCTCGACCGTGCCGTCATCAGCCCCGGGGTGATCGTCGCCGAGGGCAGCCGTAAGAGCGTCCAGCATTTCGAGGGCGGGATCGTCCAGGCGGTTCTGGCGAAGGACGGGCAGGCGGTCCGGGCCGGCGATGTCCTCCTGCGCGTCGACCCGCTGCAATCCCGTGCCAGCGCGGACCTGTTCCGCAGCCAGCTCGATGCCGCCCTGATCCTGGAGGCCCGGCTTCGGGCCGAGCAGGACCAGGCCGCCGAGCCGGCGCTGCCGCCCGAGATCCTGGAGCGGCGGACGGACGGTCCCATCGCCCACATGATCGCCGACCAGGCCAGCCAGCTCGCGGAGCGGCAGGCCTCGTTCCAGCTCCAGCTCTCGCTCACCGAGGCCAAGGTCACGCAGCTGAACACGGAGATTTCAGGCCTCGCCGTCGAGAAATCCGCTGTCGAGCAGCAGGTCGCCCTGATCCGGCAGGAATTGGAAGGCCTGCGCAGCCTGCGCGAGAAGGACCTGATCCCGCTCTCGCGCGTCCTGATGATGGAGCGTGAGCGGACGCGTCTCGAAGGCGTGATCGGGCGCTCGGTCGCGGAGACGGCGAAAGCCCGGAACGGCATCAACGAGGCCGGGATGCAGGCCGCGCAGCTTCGGCAGAAGCGCCAGGAGAACCTGACCGCCCAGCTGCTCGAGACGCGCCAGAAGATCGTCGAGCTGCGCGAGAAGCTGGTCGTGGCGCAGGATGTCCTGCGCCGGCACGAGGTTCGCGCGCCCTCCCCCGGTGTGATCCAGGACCTGAAGGTCTATACGATCGGGCAGGTGATCCGTTCGGGCGAGCCCCTGATGGAGATCGTGCCCACGAGCGACCGACTGGTGGTCAGCGTCCAGTTCGCGCCGAACGACCTCGAATCCGTCCATGCGGGGATGCGGGCGGAGATCAAGTTCCCGGCTTTCCAGAGCCGCCGGATGCCGGCGATCTTCGGAAGCCTGACCACCGTCTCCCGCGACCGTCTGATCGACGACCGGACGAAGCAGGCCTATTTCGCCGGCACCATCGAGATCGACGACCGGGCGCTGCCGGACGACGTGCGCCCGCGCCTGATCGCGGGCCTTCCCGCCGAGATCGTCGTCTCGGCGGGCGAGCGCACCGCGCTCGACTACCTTCTCGCGCCCTTCTTCGACGCAGTGGGACGCGCCTTCCATGAACGATAGGATCGGGTTGATGGTGACGTGCGCGCAGGTGAGGTCCCGATGAGTGCGATCATCTCGTTGTTCCCGCCGGCTTCGACGCGCCGGGGCGGCTGGTCGCAGCAGGAACTCGCGGAATTCTACCGGGTCGAGGCGGCGCTCCTGCGGGCCGGCCTGTCCATCGCCAGCGAGCAGGGCCTGAGCGACGAGGGCGATCCCTGGTTCGTCTTCTGCCGCCCGGACGGCGACGAGATCATGCATTTCGCCCGGATCGACGGCAGCTACCTGATTGCCTCGGAGGCCCTCGACGGTCTCGCGCGCGGGCGGGATTTCCGCGCCCTCATCAATCACGTCGCCCAGCGTCATCCCGAGCTTCTGCCGATCCCGAGGGCCGGCGATGGCACCCGCCTCGCCGTCCATCCGGCCGCCCTGCTCGCCGCGCTGGTCGCGGCCGCGGCCTTGAGCCTGTCGCCGGACGACGCCTTCGCGAGCGAGGGGCCAGCCCGCCTCCCGGGCCTCGCACCGGCCGGGAGCGCGGGACCCGACGCGCATCTCGGCTCGCCGGACGTGACGCGAACCGGGACTTCCGAGGAGCGGGACGGCCATCGCAAGCACGCCGACGCCATCCTGCTCTCGGCCATGATCTTCGCCGCCAACGCGTTCACTCCGGATTCCGCCGAGGCCCGCACCGGCCCGGATCTCCTCTCCGGAGCGTCGGCGGACGGCGATCCCGGGTTCGGAAGCCGTGGCGAGTCGCTTCAGGGTCCCGTGGCCGACGAAGCCGGACGGGCCGCGACCTCGGGCGGACCGCTTCCCGCGCGCGCGGGCGGACCCTCGGGCAGCGGCTCCCCTGTGGCGGCCGTCGAGGCCGGCGGCGGCCCCGGGCGCCACCAGGATCTGCCGGAGCTGGCGAAAGCCCCGGGCCCCCAGTTCGGCCGGGACCTTGGCCAGGATCTGGGCCGCGAGGCGGATGGCCTGGCCCGACGACAGGCCGCGCCGGCCGGCGACGCGTCGCGGACGTCGCTACAGGCCGAGACCAAGGCGTCTTCCGGTGCGACCGAGGCGGATGCGGCGCACCGCACCGCGACGTCGGGCGCGCCGGGACCGGCCTCGGAGGGGGCCGCCGGCGCCCCGGCGGCGGCGGCCGGAGCGGAACCGGGAACCGGGCCGGTTTTCTCGTTGGAGGCGGCGACGCACGAGGGCTACGCTCCGGCCAAAGCCGCGTCGGCGCCTAAGGCCGCGACGGGCAGAGGCCCGGATCGCTCCGAGACCGCTTCTTCCCAGTCCGTATCTTCGCAGACCGTGGCCGCGCAGACCGAACGGGGCGAGTCGGGCCGGTCCGATGGGTCATCGGAGAAGCGAGGCGCCGGCTCGGACAGCCGTGGCGAAGGCTCGGACAGTCGTGGCGCCGGCTCGGACAGCCGTGGCGAAGACTCGGACAGCCGTGACGCGGCCTCGGAGCATCGCGGCGAAGCCTCGGACAAGCAGGGCGCCGCGTCCGAGACGGACAACGCGACCGACCCGGCCGCCGCGGGGCGGGGACAGAAAAACGCGGACACGGGTCGGTCCGCCCCGACCGCCGACAGCCCTCATTCGCCGGACCGCGATAACGGCTCGTCCGGGTCGTCGCAGCAGGCGGGTTCCAAGGCACCCTCCTCGTCCTCATCCTCATCCTCCGGCGACCGAGATACGCCCGACGCCGCATTGTCGAAGACCGCCGAAGCGGGTTCGAGCGCCGAGCGGAACGCCGCCTCCGACAAGCACATTGCCCAGGACCCAAGCCACACGCAGGCCGCCTCGGCAGCCGAGTCGGAGACCGGATCGCACGCCCAACCCGACACGGGTGATCGGACATCCGCCGAGGCGGGCCAAGGCCAAAGCGAAGGCCAAGCCGGGTCCGCCCGCAGTGCGGGCGGCGGAGCGTCCGAGCGTGGCGCTTCCGGCAATGGCCGGGCCGAGGCTGGCCGGGCCCAGGCTGGCAGTGCCGGCGATGGCGACCCGGACGGCGTGACGCTGCGCGGGTCGGAGGCGCACGCCAGCACCGAGTCCGAGGCGCCATCGCGCGGTGCACCCGGTTCGGCCGGGGCGGCCCACGCGCAGGCCGAGACCGGAGCGGCCGCCGACGCCGCGACCGCCGATTCTGCCAAGGGCGAGCGAGCGGATGCACACCCCTCTGGCAGCCACGCCGCACCGATGGCTGCCGAAGCGTCGTCGCACGCCAAGGTCAAATCGGCTGGGTCGGACTCGTCATCGGCCGGTTCCGCGACCGGCGACCCGGAGGAGCGGCATACCGGGACGATGGCGGACGGCTCGGCATCATCGCACGCCCCGGCGGGGTCTTCGCACGCATCCGCAGCATCTTTGCAATCATCGGCGGGGTCTTCTCACGCCCCGGCAGGCGCTTCGCACGCATCGGCGGAATCGTCGCGTGCCTCGGATGGCGACCACCCGGCCCCCGCCGGTCCGTCCGGCCATTCGGAGGCTGCAGCGAGAGGCGCCGAGGCTCCGAAGGCCGATCCGGCGTTCGCCACGGCGTCACCCGCCGCCGGGCACGGCGCCGACGAGGGGGCGTCTTCGACCCAAGGCGACCTTGCTGGGCACGGCCACAGCCACGCGGCCACACCGAGGACGATGCCGTCGGAGGCCGCGTCCGCGCATTTCGCTCCGGAGGCAGGACCCGCCCCGGAGGCAGAACTCGCTTCGGAGACGGGACCCACACCGCCGGCTCCGGCGGGTCAGGCGCCGGGCGCCAGCGCCAAGGCACCCGGTCACCTCGACGATTCGGGCTCGGGCGCCGGCGCGGCGCAGGATGCCACCCTCACGGGAACCGGCGACACGGCCGCCGACCGGGGCGCTCCGCCCCCCGTGGCGAGGTCTTCGGCGATCGACGGACACGGCCAGGGCGCATCGGGGGCGGCTCCGGACGTGCCGGCCGCCGCGGACCCCGCGCCCGAACCTGCAGGCCCCAGGTCATCGGCACAAGAAGACACCGGCAAGGCACCGGGGCACGACACCGGCAGGGCGCCCCCACAAGACGCCGGCGATACGGCGACCCAAGACACCGGCAAGGTGCTGGCGCAAGACACTGGCAAGGTGCCGGCGCAAGAGACCGGCAAGGCACCGGGGCACGACACCGGCAACACGGCGGCCCACAGCCCCGGCGACGCGGCGGCCCAGGATCAGGCGTCTCACCTCAAGGACGCGAATCCCCCGAAGCCGCTCGCCGCCAGCGTCGATGACGGCGGCAACCTGGTGTTTTCCGCTCCGAGCCCGGATGCGCCGTCGCCGGCCTTGGGCCACAAGCCACCGGACGATCTCGGACACGCCAAGATCGGGCTGGTGGGCATTCAGGATCACGGCGGGGCGCACCACCTGGATTTCCACACCTGACCGGAACGGTGGGACGCCGTCGCCTCGGCCGCTTCCGACAGGGGGCGTGGTGCCGTGCTCCGCGCCGTGTCAGCTGCGATGCTGGTCGCGCATGAGGGTGAAGGCCCAGGCTTTCAGGTCGGTGCCGGGCGGAAAACGGTCCTGGTCCTGCCAAGCCTTCAGGAGCGTCTCCTGCACGAGGGCTTCCGCCCCACCGGTCCCTCTCGCCAGCGCATGGGCGAAGCGCCGGAGATCCGGAAGGAGTGCGAGAAGGTCGTGGCGGAAGGTGTCCGGCTGATGCCGGTCGTACGCGTCCAGGGCGGTCTTCAGCCGGGATACGCGGTCCTGGAGATCGTCCGGCATCCGGACGCCGAAATCGGTCGCATAGAGCCGGCGTAAACCGGCGCCCAGACCCAGGCGCAGACCCGCACGGAGGGGCGGCCGGCGGTCCGGCTCGTCCTGGCGGCGCGCCGCGGAGGCTTCACCGGGGGATTCGGGCAAAGGATCCGATTGGGACGCCATGGCCGACCCGGTACTCCATCGTTCCCGATCCATCGTACAGTAAGTTTGTAATAGATGTTCACTGTATGGCTATCAAGGCCCGAGGCCTTGGGCGGTCCGGGGGCATCCGAACGGCAGGAAGTCTCCGGTGCGGCGCTCGGTTCAGGCTGCGGCCCGAGCTTCGTCGACAGGTGCGCCGTCGACGGGCGATGCGGGCGCTTCCGGGTTCTCCAACGGTCGACGCGGCCGCTCACGGCATGTGCGCGCGCTCACCGCGTCCGTTGGAGCGGATGCCGTAGCCATCCCGGATGAGCATCAGCATCCACGACGTCAGCGTCCCGATCTTCGTCAATGCGCTTCGCAGCATGAGCGCGTGGCTCGACAAGGCGGCCTCGGAAAAGCCGGAGGCCGAGCTACTCCTCGGGCGCCTCGCGCCCGACATGCGGGCCTTGCCGGCGCAGTATCAGATGGCCTCCGACAGCGCGAAGAACGCCGTGGCGCGGCTGGCCGGGATTTCGGCGCCCGCGATGCCGGACACCGAGGCCAGTTTCGCCGAACTCAAGGCACGCTGCGCCAGGACCATCGCCTTCGTCGAGAGCATCGACCCGGCGGCGCTGGCGTCGAGCGCGGACCGCACGGTCGAGCTGACATTCCCGAACGGCACGGGATACCGCTTCACGGGGCAGGCCTATCTCACAGGGTTCGCGCTTCCGAACTTCTTCTTCCACGTCACCACCGCCTACGGAATCCTCCGCAGCGCCGGGGTGAGCCTCGGCAAGCCCGATTTTCTGCAGCATCTCGGGCCGCCCAACATCAAGGCCGCGCCGTAGGCGCGTCAGGTCCCGCCCTTCCCTCGGTCCCCGGGAGGATGGGTGCCCCTCCTCGGTTTCCAAGAGGATGGGCGCCAGCTAGAGTCGAACTGCCTCGCGGTAGTCCCGTGGTGCGAGGCCGAACCGGTTCTTGAAGGCGCGGCTGAAGGCCGAAGCATCGCGGTAGCCGCAGGACAGCATGATGTTCGTGATGGTCTTCTCGAGGGCGCCTCGAAAGGACAGCCGGCGGCGAGCCCGGTTGAGCCGTGCGTCCCGGATCGCGGCGGCGAGGCCGCCATTGGTGGCGAAGGCCTTGTATAGACGGGTCCGGGAGACCTTCAGCGCCACCCGGATCCCATCGGGCGTCAGCGCCGGATCGTGGAGGCGGCGTTCGATGTAGGCGCCTGCCAGCGAGCGAAGACCGACCGTCGAGAGCGCGTCGCCGGGGGATCCGGTCTCCCGATCCATGACGCCCCTCAGGAGATGCAGCACGGCGCCGAAACCATGGGCCGTCTCGGCTTCGGACATCCGCTCGATCGAACCGGCGAACGATCGCAGGTAGCTGGCTAGCAGTTCGGACAGGGGGCCGCCGCCCCGGATCATGCTGCCGGCGACACGCCCGACGCTTCCGATGTGCGAGATCTGAACGGCATAGGCGAGGCGATGCGCCTTCCGTGAGGCGAACCAGGCGCCACCCTGCGGCAGGAATAGATCCGCGCACAACAGCCTTGTTAACCAGAATTGGAGCGGCACTCAATTGCCCGGTCCAGGCGTTCTCAGAACCTGCCGCGGATGAAATTGCTCTAATGGCCGAGCTGGTGCCGCTTTGGCTCGCGATCAAGCACCAACAGGATCGCATGAAGGTTCTGAGTATCGCTCGCAGTGTTGCGCCGACGATTGCCGCGGCAGAAGCTCACTGAAGCGGACGGGTCTTACAAGCGCCCACTCAAAAAGTTATTTTTGAAGGTGTTGGCGCAGCGTATGTATCCGACGGCTGGGTCAGGGGGCTGTGGCCCGACATCCGCACCTAATCCGCTGGATCCTTCCGGGCTCCCTTCGCGACAATCCGCATCATGGGGTCTGGCAGGGGGCGTTGAAGATCTAAGGCGATCTCGGTCGGGGCGCTGAGCCAGGTGCTCCACTCCTCAGGTGTTGTCAGTAGCACCGGCATCGCCTTCCTGTGGATCGGGCCGACCACGCCGTTGGCCTCGCAGGTGAGGAACGAGAACAGGCGGTGTGCTTCCTCGACGCGGTCGGGGTTCTCGGCCTTTGTACCGCGCACGCCCTTCTAGGGCCGCCAGATGCCCGCAAACGCGAACAGTGGTCGGTCCTCACCGAGAGCAAACCAGTTCGGCGTCTTCTTCGGTTTGGTGTCGGCGTACTCGCTGAAGGATGATACGGGCACGAGGCAGCGGTACTCCGGCTTCAGCCAGGGCCGCCAATGCGGGCTCTTCACGTTGCGCACGTTGGTGACAGGGTGCTCACCGAACTGCTTCGGGCCCGGGATGCCCCAGCGGAACATCTCCAGGACGCGTTCGCCGTTCTCGGCTGCACGCACGATGGGCGCCCGCTGGTCCGGGAATATGCCCGGCAGCGGCGGCAGGTTGCCGGCATGATCCACCAAAACCCCGAACGAAGCGCGGATCTCGGCTTGGGGCGTGACCAGGTTGTAGAGGTTGCACATGGCTGAGCTCCTCGCTGCGTCGGCTATCGCCCCCCCAGAGACGCAGGCTGACCCGGTAAGGCGATGCGGGTTCCGGTGTCCGTGAGGGTGTCCCCGGTGATTTGATACACGCCGAGCGTCCGGTCGACGTAGTTGCCGATGTAGACGTAGGTGCCCGACGGGCTGAACACGATGCCCTGGGTCACCGCTCCAGCTTCAGCCTCGGCGACGCGCCGAACGCGGCCCTCCGGCTCGATCGCCAGGAGAGCTATGGAACCGCTTGGCGTGTAGCCGGGGCTGACCTGCGGCGCGCTCGCGCCCCGGACCACCGATACGGCCGCGTGGCGCCCGTCGGGTGCGATCGCCAGAGCTTCGGGGGTGTCGCCGATCCCCACATGGTCGATGACGACGGGGCGCTTCGCATCCGCTCGGATCACGCTCACCGTATCGGCGTGGCCGTCGCTGGGCTCGGGACCCGTGTTGCCAGTGAGCGCAAGCGTGCCGTCCGGCGTTAGGTCGAGGCCGTAGACGCCGGATCCAACAGGCATGTCAAGGCTTCGGTCGTAGCTGACTTCCGTGCGGTCGATGGCAAGGACGCCGATCTTCCCAGCCTTGTTCTTGGCGAAGAAAGCCCGCTTGCCGTCCGGCGCGAAGGTGACAGCAGCGGCCTCGTCACCGACATCAACCGTGACGACTGGGCGAACGACGGTGCCGCCGATTGTCAGCGCCGTAACGCTGCGCCCCTCGCGGTTGGCGATAAGCATGAGGTCGCCCACCTTGTTGATGGCGAGGCCGGACGGCTGCAGGCCGACCTTCAGGGTCTCGATCAGGCGCGGCGGCTCGGCTGCGAGGTCGATGACGTGGAGCTGGTTATCGGCTTGCGCGTACCAAGCCGGTCCCTCCTGACGCATGAGGACTGAACTCGCCACCAGCCCAAGCTGTCCATCTGGCGTGATCCGAAGGTTCGTTGGCGGCCCATAGACCGAGTTGTCGAGGGGAAGAGTGTGAACGAGCCGTGGGTTCGCCTCGTCGCTGACATCGAGGATGCCGACCGCGTCATGGCCGTTCGGCCCGTTTCTCCCGCCTTGCGCTTCGAAGAAGGTTTTGCCGTCGAGGCCGACGAGGATGAAAGCTCTCGTGTCCGCTATGGCTGCGCTGGGAACAGCCAAAGCCAAGAGCGCAGCGGTTCGGAGCGTGTTGGCGTGGGATCGTCTCATCAGCCGAATATAGGGCAGACGCGGCCGGAACACTGGACCCTCGCTGATCCTGGCCGCATCGAGCCGTTCATGGACTAGGGCAACCGGCCGGATGAAGCGGCCGAGTGGGATAGCCTTCTCGAAGCCCCTCCCCTCCAGATCCGTCTTTGAACGCCGTACAATCGCGCGCAGGTCGAACGAGGCCCTATGTCGCCTTCGCGCCGCGTGCCCGCCAACTCGCCTGGATCTGCGCTCTAAGCTTCGCAATTCGCGTCTCGTGCGCAGCCCAGTACGCCTTCTCGAACTCAGGCGTTCCTCGCTTTAAGCCTTTCGGCAAAGGCGTTTGAGCTAAGGACAGCGAGGCGGATCGGGGCGATGAGGGTGCAGGCGCTTGTACCACTCTCATGGCCTCAGGGATCTTGAGGACCGCTTGCGCCCGCAAGCAGTAGCTCACGGACAAGGGCGACATCGTCTCCGACCCATGACCGGCCCTATACTTCATCAGAGCGCGGCAGAGGTCGCCCTTTGCGAGACGCCATGCCTCTGCCAGATACCTGACACCATAGCGAATGTTCACCTCAGGCTGCGCGAGTTCGGCTGTGCTGCCTTTGAAGCCTAGCATAGCCGCTGTCGCTGGCCGGACCTGCATCAGGCCGATCTCTCCGACGCCTCCGATGACAGAGGGGTTGTAGCCGCTTTCGATCTGGGCGACGGCATCCGCGATCTCAACGGGCAGTCCCGCTGACACCGCTTCACGGTGGATGATGGACAGGTAGGCAGCACGAGCACTCTTACCCGCCGGGTGGGGCGTGGTGCTATCCGGGAAAGAGGCCAGACCATTCTCATGAGCCAGGACCATGCTGGCTGGCTGCGCCACTGCTGCCGATGCCAAGCAAGCTAAACCCAGCGCCATAAGCGAACGAAGCATCGGCTCTCCTCACATGAGAGAGCCTCGTACCATCGCCGCGCTAACAAGAAGCTGCATTCCTTTGAACGCTTAGTCTCGTAAGGAAAACGACGTGACCCTGTTGGCGAATTCCGAGGGGTGGTGGTCTGGGTGTAGGATGGCCGTCCCGCCCGGAGGCCACTCATGTCGCTCCGCCCGCAATCCGTGCTCCCGCCGGTGCCTGAGGACACCGCCCGGATCGCTCGAACCGCGTTTCGCCGCGGCAATCCCTACCTGCTGCTGCGGGACCGCCTCGGTCCCATCTTCACCGACGCGACGTTTGCCGACCTCTATCCGGCGCGCGGGCAGCCCGCCTACGCGCCCTGGCGTCTGGCCCTCGTCACGCTGATGCAGTTTCGCGAAGGCCTGAGCGATCGCCAAGCCGCCGAGGCCGTCCGAGCTCGGATCGACTGGAAGTACCTGCTGGCGCTCGACCTCATCGATCCCGGCTTCGACCACAGCCTCCTGTGCGAGTTCCGGGGCCGGCTCCTGCAGCACGCGGCCAGCGAACGCTTGCTGGGCCGCATCCTTACGCCGCGCGCGATCAAGGCCTGCTCAAGGCGCGGGGCCGTCAGCGCACCGACAGCACGCACGTGCTGGCGGCCGTGCGCGACCTCAATCGGGTCGAGCTCCTGGCCGAGACACTGCGTGCGGCCCTCAATGCCATCGCAACAGCCGCCCCGGCTTGGCTGCGTGCTCTCGCCCCGCCCGAGTGGCACACCCGCTACGATCATCGCGTCGAGGAAACGCGTCTGCCGGAGACCGGCGCGAAGCGGGAGGCTTACGTGCTCCAGGTCGGGGCTGATGGCCATCGCCTGCTCGACGCCCTGGACGACGCGGCTGCGCCGCCATTGGCCGCGGCCTTGCCCGCCATTGCTGTCCTTCGGCGGGTGTGGGCGCGCCACTTCGAGCGGTGGAACGGCACGGACGGCGAAGCCGACCCGGTGCGATTACGCGACGCGCGCGGGCGTGGTCCGGGCGACCGGGTCGAGTCGCCCTATGACATCGACGGCCGGTTCCGGGCCAAATCCGGAACCGACTGGACCGGGTACATGGTCCACCTGACAGAGACCTGCGATCCCGGCCTGCCGCGGCTGGTCGTCCACACTGACACCACGCCGGCCAACGTGCACGAAGCCGTTCGCACCGGCGCGATCCACGAGGCGCTGTCCGAGGCAGGCTTGGCTCCATCCGAGCATCTGGTCGATGCCGCATACGTGAGCGCCGAGCAGCTGGTGGTGGCCAACGCACGGCACGGGATCGACCTGATCGACCCGACGCGGTCCAATCATAGTTGGCAGCGGCGCAATGCCGAGGCGATCCAGGTGACGGACTTCGCCGTCGACTGGGAACGCCGCAGCGTGCGTTGCCCGGAGGGGCATGAGAGCACGAGCTGGGGCGAGTACCGGGACACAGTGAACGGTCGCCCGTTCATCCGAGCCGGCTTCAGCCCTGGCGATTGCCGGCCCTGTCCGGCCAAACCGCGCTGCACCCGAGCGGCAAGCCGTCGGCTGACCCTGCATCCGCGTGCCGAGCACGAGGCATTGGCGGCAGCGCGCAAACAGCACGAGAGCAAGCAGGGCCGGCGCCTGTACGCGCAACGGCAGGGCATCGAGGGCACGATTTCTCAGGGCGTGCGCAGCTTCGGCCTGCGCCGCTCCCGCTACCGCGGACTGGCGAAGACGACCTTCCAGGGGGTGGCCACGGCCGCTGCCCTCAACCTGGATCGTCTGGCCGCCTGGTTCGGGCACAGACCCCTGGCCTCGGCCCACACCTCACGATTCAGCGCTCTCGCCGCATAGCCGCCGACTTCGCCAACAGTGTCCGACGTTATTCCCGACACTAAGTTATGAGCGTAATTGTCCAGATCCGTTCGTAGAGCGTACTGGCGAATCGCGACCCAACCCAGACGTAACAGTCACTGCGAGCACCGCCCGAAAGCAGTCATAGAGCCGAGGGAGGCTGGACGGGAAAGATCGGGGCGGAAGTGGGCATCGGGTCGTTCACATGCGCATGGCTTCGACGAAGGCTCGGAATGCCGCGCTGGGCTGTCGACGGCTCGGATAGTAGAGGTG
Organism: Methylobacterium sp. Ger2507; assembly: GCF_055231875.1. Lineage (NCBI taxonomy): Bacteria > Pseudomonadati > Pseudomonadota > Alphaproteobacteria > Hyphomicrobiales > Methylobacteriaceae > Methylobacterium > Methylobacterium sp. Ger2507. The sequence continues at coordinate 3,089,040 of NZ_JBUYVC010000001.1, read as the reverse complement.
GTTCGGCGGCAGGACCGGTGCCCAACCCGCGAGGACCTCGACGAGCGCGCCGCTCTCCATCTGTCGTTCCACATGCGGCCGCGGCAGGCAGGCGACACCGAGGGCGGCGTCCGCGGCGTCGCGCATCACGTCGACGTCGTTGGTGACGAAGGACCCGGGCACCGCACGCCCGAACCGATGTCCGTCCCGCTCGAACTCCCAGACGTGGATCGTGCCCGAGGAGGTGTAGCGGTAGCAGAGGCAGCGGTGCCGGCCGAGGTCATCGGGCGCTTGCGGGGCATCGTTGCTTTTGAGGTAGGCGGGCGCGGCCACGAAGACGAGCGGCACGGGGTCGCTGATCCGTACCGAGATCATGTCACGCTGCAGTTCGCCCTCATGCCGGACCCCGCAATCGAAGCGTTCGGCCACGATGTCGACGAGCCCGTCGTTGACCACGAGTTCCACTGCAACGTCGGGGTAGCTGGCGGCGAACGGCGTCAGGCGCGGGAGGACGACGTGCACGGCCGCTGGCCGATGCGCGTTTACTCGGATACGGCCGGCGGGCCGCTCACGGTTCATGGCCAGCGCGCCGAGCGCCCCTTCGACGGAGGCCAGGGCCGGGCGGAGGCTCTGCAGGAGATCAACACCCGCCTGCGTCGGAGCGAGTGAGCGCGTGGTCCGCTCAAGGAGACGGATGCCGAGCTTTCCTTCGAGAGCACGCATGGTGTGGCTGAGGGCGGAGGCGGAAAGACCGAGGCGCACCGCTGCCCGCGCGAAGCTGCCGGCCTCGACGATGGTGGCGAACACAGCGAGCCCCGACCAGAGGTCGCGATCCATTCCTGAAAATCCTTCAGCAACCCGTGCGGCTTTCCCTGTCTAATCCGCATGCTTGTTCCGGTCCATGTTCGCCCTGCTCACCCCGGGAACTCCCTTCCTTCCCCCCGAGCCGTTGAAGTGAGACCGGCTCCGTGCATGCTGGTGACAGAAAGCTTCCTGATGAACCTTCACTCCTATCGCGCTCTCGGCAGGTCCGGGCTCCTCGTGAGCCCTCTCGCGCTCGGCACCATGACCTTCGGCACGCCACGGTGGGGCTTGGACGAGGCAGACAGCCGCGCGGTGTTCGACCGCTACACCGAGCTCGGCGGCAACTTCGTCGATACGGCCGACGTCTACGCAGGCGGCCGATCCGAGGAGATGGTCGGTGCCTTCGTGGCAAAGCGTGGTCTCCGGGAGCGTTTGGTCATCGCCACGAAGTCCGGCTTTGCCACAGGACAGGGCATGCACCAGGGAGGCAACGGCGCACGGCACGTCCGGGCGGCGGTCGAGCGGTCGCTGGCCCGCCTACGGACCGACTTCATCGACCTGTACTGGGTGCACGTCTGGGACGGCATTACGCCGGCCGAGGAACTGTTGGAGACGATGACGGCCCTTATCCGGGCAGGCAAGATCCGCTACTGGGGCCTGTCCAACACGCCGGCTTGGTACGTAGCCGAGATCGCCACGCTGGCGAGGCTGCGCGGCCAGCCCGTGCCCATCGGATTGCAGTATTTCTACTCGCTCGTCGAGCGCGGGGTGGAGAACGAGCACGTCCCCTTGGGACAAGCGTTCGGCCTTGGCCTCGTGCCGTGGAGCCCGCTCGCCTATGGCCTGCTGGCGGGAAAGTACGACCGTGCCGAGGTCGAGGCTGGCCCTGCGCGGCGCGGGGGAGTTCCGAACCAAGGAGCCGCGAATGACCAAGCGCGCCCCGAGGGAGACAAGCGGCTCGACGGCGACAATCCCTTCGGGGACATGCTGTTTACGGACCGCAACTGGCGGATCGTGGACGTCTTGAGGCGCGTCGCCGAGGAGGCGGACCAGACGCCGGCCCGCGTGGCCTTGGCCTGGGTCGTCGGACGACCGGGTGTCGCCTCAACACTGCTAGGGGTGAGCCGGGCCGAGCAGGTGACCGACAACGTGGCAGCGCTCGGTCTCACTCTCTCGGCCGAGCATGCCGCGGCGCTCGATGCGGTGAGCGGTGGCAGCGAGAACCTCCTTTACAGCTTATCCCGACCACCCCTCCGCAACCAGGTCGTGTTCGGCGGTGCCGAGGTTCAGGGTTGGCAAGCATGAACGGCGCTTCGCCACGGCAGAGTCGCGGGTCCCTTACAGGGAGAGCTCGCGAGGCCCCTTGGTCAAACATAGGCCCTCCTGTCCCGCCATGTCGGGAGGGGGGGCGCCTCGGACTGGCCGTGCCCGCCGTGACGCCCGCAGTGCTGTCAGATGCCCTGGCCGCCGGAGACCTCGATGCGCTGCGCGTTCACCCAGCGGTTCTCGTCGGTCAACAAGCTCGCGACCATCGGTCCGATATCGTCCGGCACGCCGACGCGGCCGAGCGCTGTGAGACCTGCGAAGAGCGTATTGAGGTCAGCATTGTCGCGCACAGCGCCGCCGCCAAAATCGGTCTCGATGGCGCCAGGGGCCACCGTGTTCACCGCGATCCCCCGGCTTCCGAGCTCTTTGGCCATGTAGCGGGTCAGCACCTCGACCGCGCCCTTAACGGCGGCGTAGGCACCGTAGCCGGGTAAGCAGACCCGGGTCAGGCCCGACGAGAGATTCACGATGCGACCACCATCCGCGAGGAGTGGCAGCAGGGTTTGGGTGAGGAAGTAGACGCCCTTGAAGTGAACGTCGACCAGCCGGTCGAACTGCTCCTCGGTCGTTTGCCCGATCAGGGCGTAGTCGCCATGGCCGGCATTGTTCACAAGGTGGTCGAAGGTGTCCCGGCCCCAGGTCTCGCGCAGGGCCGCCTGCAGGAGCTCGGCGAAGGTGGCGAATACGCCGACGTCGCCGGTGTCGAGCTGCAGCGCGACCGCCTTATGGCCCATTGCCTGGATCTCCGCGACGACCGCTTCGGCCTCGTCTGCGCGGCTGTGGTAGGTGAGGACGACATCGCCGCCGTGGCGGGCGATGCTGAGCGCGGTGTTGCGGCCGAGCCCGCGACTGGCTCCGGTGACGAGGGCGATCTTGGTCAAGGGACGGCTCCGTTCGTTGGGCTAGCCGGGTATGCCGCTCCAGATCCAGCGCGTGTTACCGGAACCTCTCAAGTTCTTGCCTGATCCTACGAAGGATGATGCGTTCTTGCGGGCAATCGCCTACACTTTCCTTCCATGACGCCCCGCATAAGGCGATCCTGGCCCAGCCTTCCGACAAGGTGCCGGTGGATGCGGTCCGCGATGCCTTGCTGACGCTTTCCGCAGGCTTCCGCACCCAAGAGTTCATCGGCATCGACCGTGTCCTGCGGTCCAGCGAAACCCTTAGAGCCCGTCCGATAAGGGGCTGAGGCAGGGTTGAGTGGCCGGGATGGCAGTGATTCCAAGAGGGTGCTGAAACCTGACCTGGATCTGCCATGTGGACCCCGACCACCCGGCGGCAGCATAGCCGTGCGGGCCTGCGCTATGAAACCGACCTGACAGATGCCGAGTGGGCGGTGATCGCACCTTTGATGCCGGAGCCGGCGCCATGTGGCCGCCCGCCAGTCTGGACGACGCGGGAGGTCCTGAACGCCATCTTCTACGTGCTGCGAGGCGGTATCGCCTGGCGGCTGATCCCGAAGGACCTGCCTCCACGCAGCACGACGTTCGGCTACTTCGCGCGCTGGCGCGACGACGGGCTGTTCGGCCGGATCAACCACACGCTCGTCATGGCCGACCGCGAGCGGGCTGGTCGGCATGCCTCACCCACCGCCGCGGTACTCGACAGCCAGAGCGTGAAGACCACCGAGAGCGGTGGCCCCCGGGGCTACGACGCCGGAAAGAAGATCAAAGGCCGCAAGCGTCAGGCCCTGGTCGACACGGACGGGCGCGCGCTCGTGCTCGATCCGCAGGCCGCCGACGTACAGGATCGCGATGGGGCCGGACCGGTGCTGCGCCTGTCGCGGCGGACCTTCCCGTTCATCGCCAAGGCCTTCGCCGATGCAGGCTATGCGGGCGACAGGCCCGCGACTGCAACGATCATCACCGTCCACATCGTGCGCAAACCCAAGGATCAAGTCGGCTTTGCCGTGCACCCGCGCAGATGGGTGGTCGAACGCTTCTTTGGCTGGATCAGCCGCAACCGCCGCCTTTGGAAAGACCCGGAGGCGACCCTCGCCTCGGCCCAAGCCTTCCTCTACGCCGCTGCCGTCATGATCCTCGTTCGACGGCTGGGACGCGCCTCATGACTTATCGGACGGACTCTGAGACCACCGCGCGGATCGTACGCATGTCTGAGGGGGTCAGGTTCGAAGGCATCGGGCTGCCAGCTCATGGCGTTGCGCCGTTCGATCAGTCCCATGACGGCGTTCACCGTTTGTTGGAGACGCACAGTGGCCATCGTTGCGACGCCGTTCAAAGTTGGGCTAAGCGCCTCAAAGAGCAGTTCCTCCTTGAACGCATTTTCAATGAGAATTTCCTCGACTTCATGCCGGACAGGGTCAAGAAACTCGACACCTAAGCCATGAGCTTCATGACGAGCGATGCGGCAAGCCCGGGGCAACCTGCTTCCGCCAATAGACAAATCGAAGTTCGCGGGAATGCATTGCTCAGTATGAGGTCGCACGAACGCGCCTAGAGTTGAGATATCCGTGATTGTACAGCGGATAGGATCACTAGCTCTAGGCACAAAGATCCGAGCATCTAGATAACAAGGCTGCCTCTGGACGCGTCTTTGGTCTGACATTTGATATCTCCCAGTCCAATATTGCTCCTCTGATTTCATGTCATTATGATTTTCCACTCGTTAATGATCAATTAAATTGCAATTGATATTTCGTATTGCCTATATACCTATCTGCCGATTATTATAGCAGAGATTACGAATGCTGGTCTGAGAGTTTTATACCTGAAACGAGACTGCAAGCTAATCTTTAGCCTGCTCGCCGTTGGTACATCATGACGAGTCTGAAAAAACTGCCTTTGCGGAAGTAGTATTTCTAACAAATGGATTTGATACTTTGCTGAAGACGGAATTATTGAAGGTTCAGGATTAAGCATAGGCGTTTGAAAATGGCTGATTCAGAACTAGATCGGCTTGCTACCTTGAATCATCTCATCAGCGAAGCGGAAGCTAGACGCGTTGAGCAGATGCTGCACATCGCTACTCTGCTGACTGAGGGCGAGAGTGCCACGGACGCAGAGAATGATCTACGCCAGATCCAAGGGCTGTTGAAGCGAATGCGCATTGCAGCGCGACAATCAGGATGGTGACGCGTGTTGCCTCATTGAGGAATGCTCCCGAAGCTTGAGCTGGTTGCCTCACACATTTGTTCCCGAGGTCGTGGCCGCCGGCGGCTGATTCGGGATACCGAAGACCAGCTGGGAGGCGATCTCGCTACGCCAGATCCGGAGACGGCGCTGTACCGTTCGGAGCAGTGCGTCCGGATAGCGGTCGGGATCGGAGGTCTGGAGGCGCAGGAGCAGTTGGCTTCCGGTCTGCGCAGGGTCCGCTTCGAACCAGGACCGCAGGTCGTCGGTGACCGTAACGAGCGGATCCGGACGACGGCGTCCACGCTTCGGCTTCATCGTGGGCTGCGACGTCGGTCGAACCTCACCCATCCGCCAAGCCGTGCGCAGCCCCGCCAGGAAGTCGGCGACCGGGATGGGCGTAGCTGGCGTGTTGATCGGTAGCGCGATGGTGCTTTCAGAGATCGCGACGAGGGCTTTCTGGCCGCTTCGGATCTCGGCCAAGAGCCGCACCGGATCGAGGTCGGCGCGCACTGCCTCGACCCGACGACATATCTCTTCGGACGTGCGTGGATCAGCCAACAGCCGGTCGCAGGGTGTCGCCGGCGCATGATAGCGCTTACGCACCCGCGCGCCGTCACGCTCCTTCTCGGCGAGCTTGAACGACGGCTGGAAGGCGTTCACGAACAGCTGCGTCCGCGCGTAGAGAGCGGCCAACTCCCGGGCGGCCGCCAGCCCCTCGAACCGCCTATAGCCAACGATCCGGCGCACGATTGCGCCGTTCTTCTGCTCGACATGGGCCTGGTCGTTCTTGCGATAGGGCCGGCAGTGGGTGAACACGATCCCCTCGGCAAGGCAGTAGTCCCGCACCGTCTCGTTGATGAACCCGCTGTCGTTGTCCGAGTCGAACCCGAGCAGCGGAAACGGCATCCGGGCACGCACCTCGCGCAGCACGCCGACGAGAAGCGTCTGCTCCCGGACCAAGAGCGGGGCGCACTCGGTCCAGCCGGTGGCGATATCGGTCAGCACCAGCGTCTGGATGAAGGCGCCCGAGGCAACCGGACCGGAATGCGAGACGAGATCGACCTCAATGAAGCCGGGCGGTGGGTCGTTCCAGTCCGAGAACGTCCGCACCGGGATCGACCGCCGCAGCGCCGATGGCGACCCGCGCCGGCGCGTACCGGCACCGACATGCTCGCGCTGCGGACGAAGAGCCCGGTCGATCGTCGCCGCGCTGATCGCGAGCAGCGCAGCCCGGATGTCGGGGACGAGGTCGAGGTGCCCGTGCCGCTCCATCGCCGGCAGCAACGTCGGGATCATCGCCTTCAGCCGCTTGCCGCAGATCCGGTCGGAAGCCTCCCAGAGCACGATCAGCGCCTCGCCCACCGCCGCGCCGTAGACCCGCCGCTCTGGTCGGGAGGCTGGGGCCTGTCCCGATGGACCGGCCCGAAGCAGCCGCATCGCGTGCTTGCGGTGGTGCCCTGTCATGGATGCGAACTCGTCCAGGATACGGGTCTTCTCCTCGCGTCCGCTACCTCGATATCGAGCCGCCAAGGCCACAAGCAGTTCATCGAGCGTCGCCATGCTTACCCGCCTCATCGCCGCCTCCACCGCCGAACCAGTGTCGGGAGCAAATCAGATGAGGCAACGACCCAACAGCCGGGAGCATTTCAGGCGAGGCAATGCGACCAATCATCCAGATTGCCGCGCTACAGCGCATACAGAGAGATATCGAGCTGTCACAGCTGAGCCAGTGACACGCCTTTTGCAGGGCCTGTCGCAAAGGCGATAGCGCCGGTGTTTACTCGACGTAGACCATACGGCCTGCATGGCGCCTTCCGTTCTGGGGGCCGCCTCATGATCCTGTCCGCCATCGCCGCCAAGCTCAAGCCGCGCTCGAAGGCCCACTTCAAGGGTCGGCACTACGAGGCTGCGCTCATCGTACAAGCGGTCTCCTGGTACCTGCGCTATCCGCTGAGCTATCGCGATATCGAGGAGCTGTTCCTGGAGCGCGGCTTGGAGGTGGATCACAGCACCCTGAACCGCTGGGTGCTCGCCTACGCGCCGCTGATCGAGAAGCGGCTACGCCAGTTCCGCAAGCCGCATTGCGGATCGGTCCGGATCGATGAGACCTACATCAAGGTCCGCGGTGAGTGGCGCTATCTGTACCGAGCCATCGACAAGCACGGTAATCCTGTCGACTTCCTGCTGACCGCCAACCGCGACCTCGACGCCGCGAAGCGCTTCTTCCGCAAAATGCTGGCGGATCAGCCGCTACTCGCGCCTGACCGGATCGGCACGGACGGCGCCAGCATCTATCCGCCTGCCATCGTGGCCGTGAGGACCGACGGCCTCCCGGCCTGTACCCCAACCCACTACGTCACGAAGCAGCTGCAGCAGGGCATCGAGAGCGACCACTTCCGGGTGAAACAACTCATGCCGCGCGTAGGCGGCTTCCACTCGTTCAACACGGCGCGACGCACGACCTGCGGCTTCGAGGCCATGCTTTGGCTGCGCAAAGGCTTCGGCTTTGCCGGTGCGTGGACCGTCCGCGAGCAGAACCAACTGCTTGCCGTCTGCTTCGGACTTCCGGCGGTTAACAAAACCTGAAAACGAGGCATATCCGGCGCCTACTGCTGCCTACGGCACGGCTTGCGACAGGCCCCATTCCCCGGCATGGTCTGCAACGTAAGGAGGCTGCGCGCTACGTCGGCATCAGCACCACGAAGGTCGATGTCTGCGTGAAGGACGGGCGCATGCCACAGCCGTTCAAGATTGACGCCTTATCCTGACTGCTGGAACCTTGTCCGATCAATGACATACACGCTGCACCAACTGGCACCCGGGAGTTACGACCTAGCCCTAGATGGGGTCATCGTCGGAGGGGTAGTCCGTGAGACCACAGCCGGAGGCTCTTCTACAGGCTGGTGTGCGGAGTTGCTGCAGGATCTACCGGCAGCGACACGCCCTCATCCCTTCGATTGTGTGGAGCATCGTTTTCCGACGCTGGAGGCAACAGCGGAGTGGCTCGGGGTGCGCTGGTGCTGGAAACCTTCGAAGAAGCATAAGCTCCAGCTACGGGCGAGCACCTAAACGGCTTCGGGCGTGATCCGAGCGCAGGCACTTGAGAGACTGTGCGCTTTTGCCGGACAGAAAAAAGAGCTGTGTCGTCGTTTCACCATACGACCGTTCGCAATCGCTTGCTGAAAGCGCTCTCGCCCGACGACTTTTCGCTGCTCCAGTCGCACCTGAATGCTGTGCAGACTGAGTTGCGTCAGACGATGATCGAGCCGAATGCGCCGATTACTCAGTTCTTACCCAAGCCCGGCTACGTGTCGCTAGTGGGTGTGGTCTGCCCCCTGAAAAGTGGTCCTCCCTGAGGTATGGCTTTGAGCCATGAGGAGGATGTCATCATGGGACGGAAGAAGCATACGGCTGAAGAGATTGTTGCCAAGCTGCGCCAAGTGGATGTTCTGGTCTCGCAAGGTCGCAAGGTTGCCGAAGCAATCCGGTCCATCGAGGTAACCGAGGTCACGTATTACCGCTGGCGCTCCGAGTACGGTGGCCTGAAGGGCGATCAGGTCAAGCGGCTGAAGTCCCTGGAGACCGAGAACCAGCGCCTCCGCCGGGCGATCTCCGATCTGACCCTTGAGAAGCTCATCCTGAAGGAGGCGGCTGCGGGAAACTTCTGAGCCCGGCTCGCCGCCGGGCTTGTGTCGACTACGTCATTGCCGAGCACGGCGTGTCCGAACGCTTCGCCTGCCGAGTTTTGGGGCAGCACCGTTCGACACAGCGCAAATCCGCTGTCGTAGTCGAGGACGAGGCCGCTCTGACGGTCGCCATCGTTGCGCTGGCTCTCCAGTATGGACGCTACGGCTATCGCCGGATCACGGCCTTGCTCCGGCGTGACGGCTGGACGGTGAACGTGAAGCGGGTCGAGCGGATCTGGCGCAGCGAAGGGCTCAAGGTTCCCGCTCGTCAGCCGAAACGGGCACGCCTTTGGCTCAACGACGGCTCGTGCCTGCGCCTGCGGCCAGAGCGGCCTGACCACGTCTGGTCGTATGACTTTGTCGAGCACCGTACGCATAACGGTCGCAAGTACCGGATGCTGAACGTGATCGATGAGTTCACTCGCGAGTGCCTCGCGATCCGCGTATCCCGCAAGCTGAAGGCCCTCGACGTGATCGAAGTACTCTCGGACCTGTTCAGTCTGCGCGGCGTGCCAGGCCATATCCGCTCCGACAACGGGCCGGAGTTCATTGCCAAGACGGTCCAGGACTGGATCGCAGCGGTTGGCTCGCAGACCGCCTACATCGAGCCGGGCAGTCCGTGGGAGAACGGCTATTGCGAGAGCTTCAACGCGAAGCTGCGGGACGAACTCCTCAACGGCGAGGTGTTCTACACCCTCAAGGAAGCCAGCGTCGTGATCGAGCAATGGCGAAGGCACTACAACAGCATCCGGCCGCATTCGTCGCTCGGATACCAGCCACCTGCGCCTGAGGTCGTCATCTGGCCAACGGAACCGAGCGGATCAGTGCCGTCCGCTCGCCCTGCCATCGTCACCCGACCGACGATGCACTAACTTCGAACCTGGGCCACCGAATGGGGGCAGGCCAAGGGCCAGAAGGCGCAGCTGCGCGAGCGCGTCCAGCAGTTGCGCGAAGAGATCAAGGGCCTGACCGAGCAGGTCGCCGCCAAGGCCCGCGAGGTCGGCTTCATCACCGGCGAGCTCACGGGCGTGCGCGAACTCTACGCCAAGAACCTGGTGCCGCTGGCCCGCGTCAACGCCCTGGAGCGCGACGCCGCCCGCCTCGACGGCGAGCGCGGACAGCTCGTCGCCGCGACGGCCTCGGCGCGGGGCAAGATCGCCGAGACCGAGCTGCAGATCCTGCAGATCGACGGCGACATGCGCACCGAGACCGGCAAGGACCTCGCGGAGATTCGCGGCAAGTGGTCGGAATATGTCGAGAAGCGCGTGACCGCCGAGGACCAGCTCAAGCGGGTCGACATGCGCGCCCCGCAATCGGGCACGGTCCACCAGCTGACGGTGCACACCATCGGCGGATTGGTGACGCCCTCCGAGGCCGCCATGCTGATCGTGCCGGAGGCCGACCAGCTCGCGGTCGAGGTCAAGATCCAGCCCCAGGACATCGACAACGTCCGCATCGACCAGCCGGCGGTGCTGCGCTTCTCCGCCTTCAACCAGCGCACCACCCCGGAGATCGACGGGGTGGTGAGCCGCGTCTCGGCGGACGTGACCACCGATCCGAAGACCGGGATGAGCTTCTACACCGCCCGCATCCGGGTGCCCGAGGATCAGAAGGACCGCCTCGGCCCCCTGCGGCTGGTGCCGGGGATGCCGGTCGAGACCTTCATGCAGCTCGGCAACCGTTCCGTGCTCAGCTATTTCACCAAGCCCCTGACCGACCAGATCGCCAAAGCGTGGAAAGAACGCTGATGCTTCCGAAAAACAAGGGTCTTCCCGACATTAGGTCATGATCGTCGCCGTCATGATCGGGTCTCAGAGCGGATAGGTAGGTCGCGACGCGATGTTGCCGTCGCTGATGACCTGCAAGGTCGCCTGAAGCAGCCATCCGCCATCCTCGCGATAGTTTCTGCCCTTCGTCGATCGCACGCCAGAATTTGGCTTGCCCCGCCGAGGAACGCATGCCTAACGTCCTACGCCGAACGGGTCGGATGGCGAAGGATTTGACTCGTTGGATGCAGACGACACGACGGCTGAGGCGGGCCTGCCGTACTTTTTCCTGACCACGTCAGGCTTGCCCCCGGGAGAGGCCTTCGAGCGGTGGCGCACCCTCATGGCGCCGATGTACGAGGTTGGTCCGACCACGCCATCCGCCCTCCTGCCTTTTGGCACCAATGTCGCGTACCAGATCGGTGACCTGGTTGCTCATCGTACACTGCTCTCGACCCAGCGCATCCAGAGGGACCGCCGACGCGTCGAGGCCGGTCCCGACCACTTCCTGTTCCAGCTCTGGCGGAGCGGCCGCTACCGAGGGACCATCGCTGGCCGTCCCGCCTCTGTCTCGGCTGGCGCCGTAGCACTCATCGGTCGCCGTCACCTGCTCGATGGTATGTTCGATCGGGCTGATACGACCGGCTTGGTCGTACCCTGCACCCATCTCCATGGATTGCCGCTCGAGGAGCACGGCCTCCTCTTCGATGCGGCCCGCAACCGGTTGCTGGCCACACAGATCCTCAGCATCTACCGTCGATTGCCGACCACGCGCCCAGACGACGCTCCGGCTCTCGCCAATGAGTTCGTCACCTTCCTGCGTCGCTTGCTCGATCCCTCGCAGACCTCGGACGTGCTGGATGGCCGTGAACTCGACGGCAGCCTGATGGCGCTGGCCAAAACCATAGTGCGAGCGAACCTGTCGCGGCCCGATCTGTCACCGGAGTTCATCGCTGGGCAGATGCTGGTCTCGCGGTCCACCCTCTACCGACTGTTTGAGCCCGAGGGAGGCGTGATGTACTTCGTGCAAGGCGAGCGCCTAAAGGCGGTGCGCGATGCCCTTGCCGATCCCATGGAGACGCGCACGATTGGCCGCTTGGGGGAGGTGTTTGCCTTCAGCAGTGTCTCGCAACTCAGCCGCAGCTTTCGCAACCGGTACGGCTCGTCGCCCCAGGCATGGCGTGGCGAGCGTCGGGTGGCTCAGCGGATCGGCAGTCAGGGGACGTTGAAACACGTCTGGGCATGGCTGCGCGAAACTTGAGGTATCGTTGCTGTCAGTCGCGCCCTGAACAATGTGCAGGATTGCGGGATTATCTCCTTCCGGGATCGAATGCAGCTGCTTCTCAGGCTTCTATGGAGCGGCCGGCGGATTGTCGATGGGCTACAGATCGGCGCCCGGTAGTGGCTTATCAGCGGTGGTCACACCTGATCGCGTGGAAGCGCCATTCTCTCAACAGTTTACGCATAAACCACGCATGGCGAAGTCGATCAGCGCGACAGCCGAGCAAGGCTCCCGCTCCCATCAGACCAATCGGCTTCAGTCGTGAAGTATCGCAGCAAGCGGTATAAGCCAGCGGTCGCGATCGGATCGGAAAGAGGCGGGCATCCCAACTCCGATCTGATGAACGCCATTCTAGGTCGATGTGGTTTAAATTTACTTAGTTCGCACCAGCAGGACGCAAAACGTAAACCTAAGCTTTCGCGTTTTAGACCGGAATAAATGTATGCTCACTACCTCATCGACTAGGTTAAATATCGGAATTATCATCGTTTTCTTGACAGTATCGACCACGATCCGACAGGTTGTATACGAAGATCGAAGACCATCGTCAGCCAAGCTGATGATCGGCAGGGTATGAACCGGGGAATGTATTTGATTGCCGCTTCTATCCGCTTCCTCGCTAGTGCGAATGTTTGCTTCATCTTCGTTCCTTAGGGTTTACGCTGAAGCAAGCCTCCTCCATTCGTGAAGACTGTCACTAAGTCGCACAGGTACTGAAGTCGGACATGCGTAGGGCGAGGGAAACAGCTTGATCTGACGCACTGCGAGCACGACCCCCGCCCGCAGCGCAGGGGACCGAAAGCATCTTCGATCGCAATCGGACCTCACCGGGCTCAGATGTCGATCCGGGCGCCAATCTCAACGACCCGGTCTACCGGGATTCGGAAGTAGCGGGACGCGTCGGTGGCCGCACGGGCCATGGAGATGTAGAGCCTGTCCTGCCACACCGGCATGCCGGTCTCCGGCGAGGCGACCAGCACCCGCCGCGTTAGGAAGTAAGACAGATCGCCCTTGTCCAGGCCCGCAGCCCCGACGGCGCGTGGAAGGTCGGGCAGTTCGGTGAACCCGAAGCGCACCGTCACGCACGAAAAGGCGCCGGACAGCTTCTTCACGGAGACGCGCTCGGCGTCGGCCACCCGCGGTAGATCCTCCGTGACGACGTGCAGGATGAAGTTGTTCGCGTGCAGCACGCGGTTGTGCCTGACGTTGTGCATCAGGGCCCCCGGGGTATCACCGGGGGTACCTGTCAGGAACATCGCCGTTCCCGGCACCCGCTGGATCGAGCCGGTCTCGGCCATTTGCGTAAATTCGGACAGCGGCACGCGCCGACGGTGGATCTCCTCGGCGATCAGAGCCGAACCACGTCGCCAGGTCCACATCGCTGTGACGAGGGCGGCACCGATGGTCAGCGGCACCCAGCCCCCATGGAGGATCTTGAGAGCGTTGGCCGAGAGGAACACCACCTCAATGAGCAGGAACGGCGCGATGACCGCGGCCGCGACCGCAGGCGACCAGCGCCAGACCTTCCAGGCGACGACGAAGAGCAAGCAGGCGGTGATCACCATGTCGCCGGTGACCGCGATACCGTAGGCCGCCGCCAAGCCGCTCGACGACTTGAACAGCACCACGACGAATACGACCGCGACGAGCAGCCACCAGTTCACCCGGGGGATGTAGATCTGCCCCTTCTCGGTCTCGGAGGTGCGCAGGACGCGCATACGCGGCAGCAGGCCGAGTTGCATCGCCTGCTGTGTAATCGAGAAAGTGCCGGTGATCACGGCTTGGCTGGCGATGACCGTCGCCACCGTGGCGAGCAGCACCATCGGCAGCAGTGCCCAGGACGGATAGAGTAGGAAGAACGGATTCTCGGCCCGCTCCGGGTGGGCGAGCAGCATGGCTCCCTGGCCGAGATAGTTCAGCGCGAGCGCCGGCAGCACCAGCCCGAACCAGGCCGCGCGAATCGGCGTGCGACCAAAGTGTCCCATGTCTGCGTAAAGCGCCTCCGCCCCGGTCACAGCGAGGAACACGGCACCGAGCGCCAGCAGGCCGGCCGTGCCGTGGCTCAGGATGAAGGAAATGCCGTAGGCGGGATTGAGCGCACCCAGAATGCTCGGATCGTCGACGAGGTGGCTCAGGCCGCCAAGCGCCATGACGATGAACCAGAACGCCGTGAGGGGGCCGAAGAAGGTTGCCACCCGCGCCGTCCCGTAGCTCTGGACTGCGAACAGGCCGATCAGGATGGCGAGGCTGATTGGCAGGACGTACGGATCGGTGGCCGGGGTCACCAGCTTCAGCCCCTCCACCGCCGAGAGCACCGACATGGCCGGCGTGATGATGGCGTCGCCGAAGAACAGCGAAACGCCGACCATGCCCAGCACGATGACGAACCCGCCGGAATGGCCCAGCGCGCGCTGGGCCAGCGCGACCAGGGAAGGCGTGCCGCCCTCGCCGTCGTTGTCGGCCCGCATCACCAACAGCACATACTTGAGCGTAACGATGAGGATGAGCGCCCAGAGGATCAGCGAGACGACGCCGAAGACCATCTCGCGGGTCGGTGCGTGCCCCCCTCCGGCGGCTGCGTGCAAGGACTCCTTCAGGGCGTAGAGCGGGCTGGTGCCGATGTCGCCGTAGACCACGCCGACTGAGCCGAGTGTCAGCGCCCAGAACCCTGTCTTTGGCCCATCGCCGGCCGCGGAGGGCAAAGGGGTCTGTGCCGTCGGGTATTCGGTCCTGGCTATCACGGGCATCCATGGGCTCCACGTCCGCGAACGTGGGGAGCTCGCAAGGCAAGCCTCAACGATCGAAGGGACAGGAACGTTCGCGCTTCCAAACGTGGCTGTCGTCGGCCCACGACCTTTCGGATCTAGCGGATGTCGCTGGAAATCTCGTCGCCAGCTTCAATCGAGCCCGGCGCCAGGAAGGCCGGCGGGTATACTGGCTAACGAAGGGTCGCGCTCTCATCGGATCTCAGCTGCCGATCCTCGCCTTCTGCCCCCCCGAGCGAGACGTGCGAGTTCAATCGTCCCAAATGGTCGAACACATGCTGGAACGCGTTCGTCACGGCCTGCTCGAAGGAACCATCGCTCTTACCTTGGGCTCCCTTCAGGGCCGCGAGCAATTCGCGGTGCTTTTCGGTGTCACTGGACATCTTCGCTCCTCGCTTCCGGACACGCGCCGGCACATCAAGCCAAGCCGGTTCCTGCACCGAGGTTCCGAGCGCCAGACGTTGTCCATCCCCATGCGGGAACGGGTCGCATGTGTGCCAATTCGGCGAAATCCCTCCTTCCCGTCGAATGGTACAATCCTTTGGTCAATTTCCTCCAACAGATTTGAGCGCCGTGCCACCCTCGGCAAGCCGGGACTAGCCGAGGGTATCACCAAGAGGCAAATGATGGATCCCGTCGGATCCGGGCGACCGGACCTGAGAATGCTGATTGGCAGTTGATACGCTGGCGATGCGATGACGGGGCATGGGCACGTTTTTGGCGGCATGGCGGCGGCGGACTCCTGTACGGTGCCTTTGAGCCTATGTTTTGAGAGCCGCCCTCAAAGACGATCCGATTGACGGTATCGCCGCACCGGCATGGATGGCCGCCGAGACAGTCGGGCTCCGGCCTCGCCGCCCAGCACCATGCCGATCTCGGTCTGCGCCTCGGCTAAACGGGCAGTCCGGTGCGCCTTGGAGTCCATCAAGCCTGAGATGCGCTCGACGAAGATCCGGCTCGGGCAATGGCTGCACCGGAAGCAGCGCACCTGGACGCGCCACGTGACGGCCCGGTCCTGCTACGGCAGGTCCAAAAGCGTTCGCCAGTAGCGGCTATGGACCCGGGACGAGGTATGGCCGCAGTGGAGACAGAAAGCCTGCGCAGCGGTAGTCCTGGCGAGAAGCAACAGCCCGGACGGATCGAGCGTCAGGTCATCGACGTGCAGCCCATCGGGCACTGTCGGCAAAGACTGGTTCGTAAGCGGCATCTGACGCCTCCCCAATCCTATTGAGGATCAACGCCCAAAAGCCAAATCTGACTCCATCAGCACCAGAAGTGCGGATGAACCAATGTTCAACGCTGTCTGACAATCAAAGGACGGGACCGACGCCGGCTTGCTGGTCTGGTTCAAGCCCGGCCCCCTGGGTTCGACGCCGTGTACCTGACGCCTGACAAGGGAGCCAAGACGCTCAAGCCCGCCCCGGCCGCGCTCCTGATGCGCGCTGGCGTCTACCACCTCCTAGACCGACGCTACGTCGAAATCGCGGTCGCACCGCTGCTGAAGTTTAACCCCGACACCCAGTCGCCGCACCATCCCGAGGACGAGCCGGACATCCGCCTGCTTTAGCCGCTGGCGGGAATCTAGGTGGCCGGCACCAAAATCACCCGATCGGCTATGATACACCTTCCAGCCTAGGACTGTCCACGACGCGCGGGACCATTGTATTTTGACCCGTCCGGGAATGGAATCCGGGCGGACCTCGCGACAGCCGTGCAGAAAAGTCCGCCCGAGAAGCAGAAAGCCCTGGACGCAATGTCCAGGGCCTGCCGTCTAAGTCACTGTAACGACTTGAAATTAGTGGTAGCGAGGGACGGATTTGAACCGCCGACACAAGGATTATGATTCCTCTGCTCTAACCAGCTGAGCTACCCCGCCAGACCGCGGCCGCCGAAGATCGGGGCCGCGATGAGATCGGCGGTATAGGGAACCCCGCCGTGGGGTGTCAACGGGGTCGGCCCCGGGAAAATGGCCTGTCCCGTCGCCCCGTCAGAGCCGGGTCCCGAAGATTTCGGCGACCTGGGGAATGTCCTTGTCGCCGCGTCCGCACAGGTTGACGACCAGGAGGTGATCCTCGGGCTGCTGCGGTGCCAGTTCCCGCACCTTGGCGAGGGCGTGGGCCGGCTCCAGGGCCGGGATGATGCCCTCCAGCATCGAGCACAGCTTGAAGGCGTCCAGGGCTTCCTGATCCGTCGCCGAGAGGTAGGTGACGCGGCCGGCCTCGTGCAGCCAGGCGTGCTCGGGGCCGATGCCCGGATAGTCGAGGCCGGCCGAGATCGAGTGCGCGTCCGCGATCTGGCCGTCGCCATCCTGCAGCAGGTACGTGCGGTTGCCGTGGAGCACGCCGGGCTTGCCGCCCGAGAGCGAGGCCGCGTGCAGGCCGCTGGAGATGCCGTGGCCGGCCGCCTCGACGCCGTACATCTTGACCTCGGGGTCATCGAGGAAGGGGTGGAACAGGCCCATGGCGTTGGACCCGCCGCCGATGCAGGCGACGAGGGAATCCGGTAGCCGGCCCTCCATCTCCAGCATCTGCGTCTTGGTCTCGCGGCCGATGATCGATTGGAAGTCGCGCACCATCGCCGGATACGGGTGCGGGCCCGCCACGGTGCCGATGCAGTAGAAGGTGTCGGCGACGTTCGTGACCCAGTCGCGCAGGGCCTCGTTCATCGCATCCTTCAGGGTCTTGGTGCCGGATTGCACCGGCACCACCTCGGCGCCCAGCATCTTCATGCGGAACACGTTGGGCGCCTGACGCGCGACGTCGACGGCCCCCATGTAGACCACGCATTTCAGGCCGAAGCGGGCGCAAAGGGTGGCGGTGGCGACGCCGTGCTGGCCGGCGCCGGTCTCCGCGATGATGCGCGGCTTGCCCATGCGGCGGGCCAGCATGATCTGGCCGAGCACATTGTTCACCTTGTGCGAGCCGGTGTGGTTCAGCTCGTCACGCTTGAAGAAGACCTTCGCCCCGTGTCCGGGGGCCGCCTGCGCGCGCAGGTGCTCGGTCATGCGCTCGGCGTAGTAGAGCGGGCTCGGCCGGCCGACGTAATGGGTCAGATGGCTGTTCATCTCCGCCTGGAAGGCCGGGTCGGCCTTCGCGGCGGTGTAGGCCGCCTCCAGGTCGAGGATCAGCGGCATCAGGGTCTCGGCCACGAAGCGTCCGCCGAAGATACCGAAGCGGCCGCGCTCGTCCGGGCCGTTGCGGAACGAGTTCGGAGGGGGAGCGATGGTCACGGGCATGATCCTCGGAGTGACGGAGGCATGCAGGACGGATGCATGCGAGACGGGCGGATGCGTTTGGCCAACGCCTAGACCCGCGCGGGGGGCGGCGACAATGCGGCCAACACGTCGATCCTTGAAATCAAGGGTTTTTCGACCCGATTGCAAGGCCGTCGACGGTCAGAAATGCCGAGTCGTCGAAGATGCCGGAGCGTCAGGCACTCCGGGCGGCCGCCACGAAGGCGGCGATGCGGGCCGGCGATTTCTCGCCCGGCCGGATCTCGACGCCCGACGAGACGTCGACGGCGCGGGCACCCGTGCGGGCGAGCGCGGCCGCCACGGTGTCGGGCGTGAGACCGCCCGAGAGCATGTAGCCCGCCGGCAGGGTGGCCCCGTCGAGCAGGCTCCAGTCGAAGGCGTGGCCGTTGCCGCCGGGCAGGTCGGCGCCGGGGGGCGCCTTGGCGTCGAGGAGGATGCGGTCGGCCGCGCGCGCCTGCGCCGCCACGGCGTCGAGATCCGCCGCGGTGGCGACGCCGATGGCCCGCATCACCCGGCGGCCGGTGCCGGCGCGGATGGCCGCGACCCGCTCGGGAGTCTCCCGGCCGTGGAGCTGGATCCAGTCCGGATCGAAGGCCGCGACGGCGGCCGCCACCAGGGCGTCGTCGGGGTCGACCAGGAGCACCACCCGCTCGGTCCGGCCCTTCGCTCGCGCGGACAAGGCCTGGCCGGTCTCGAGATCGACGTGGCGGGGGCTCTTGGGGAAGTGCACGAAGCCGACGAGGTCGGCCCCGGCCTCCAGGGCGGCGTCGAGGGTCGCCGGGGTGCTGAGCCCGCAGATCTTGATCGCGACGGCGGACATGCGGGCGGGGAACCGGGGTTCGGCCTCAGTGCGGCGCCGGCAGGGCGACGCGGTCGGATGCGTTGCGGTAGATGCCGTTCGGACCCTCGTTGGTCGGCGGTGGGGCGTAGGTCTTGAGGCGCGCCGTCTCGCTCTCCAGGCGGCGGATCTCGCGGCGGCGGGCGGCGCTGGTGCGGCGTGTGCCCGCCTGCCCGAGCCAGGCGCCGCAGCCGCCCAGGAGCACGCCGATCGCCACCGCGATGAACAGCAGCAGGTAGAGCGGCAGCGCCGCGCTGAACACCGGCATGTCGGGCGAGACGGGATCGAACGACACCCGCACCACGTCGCGGTTGGCCACCGCGAAGGCCACCACCAGGACGGCGACGGGGAGCAGCAGCAAACCCTTGAGGAAGCGGATCATCGAGAGGAACTCCGAACGGTTGGGACGGGGCGGCGGGTCAGGAAGCGGCGGCCTCGCCGTCCCCGATGCCGGCCTCGTTGAGGCGCAGGCGCATCTCCTTTCCGGTCTTGAACACCGGGATGGCCTTCTCGGAAACGGCAACGGCCGCACCCGTGCGCGGGTTGCGCCCGCGTCGCGCATCGCGGCGCTTCACCGAGAAGGCACCGAAGCCGCGCAGCTCGACCCGGTCGCCCCGGGCGAGCGCGTCCGCGATGGTGTCGAGGATCGCGTTCACGAGGGTCTCGACGTCGCGCTGGTAGAGATGCGGGTTCTGCTCGGCGATCTTGAGCACGAGCTCCGACTTGATCATGCGAGGGCCTTCACGAAATCATGCACGAAAGACGGGGCGCGGACCCTCAGCGGGCCGCCTCGGCGGGGCCGGGCCGCCACAGCACCAGGAGGCCGCCCTGAGCCAGCCCCGCCGTCTCGTCGCCGACCTGGCGCAGGCGGGCGGCGAGGCCGTCGAGCCCGATGAGATCGGCCCCGAGGCCGAGGGCCGACCACAGGCGGAAATCGCTCTTCTTGGCAGGTTCCCAGTCCAGCACCGGCAGGTTCTCCGGCACGCCCTTCTGCGACTCGAGCCAGGCGACCGCCTGCCGCTCGCCGCCGAGGCCGTCGACGAGCTTCAGGGGCACGCTCTGGCGGCCGCTGAACACCCGTCCGTCCGAGACGGTGGCGAGTTCCGTGTCGGACATCTTGCGCCGGTCGGCCACCAGGCCCTTGAACCACCCGTAGGTGTCGCCCACCACGGCGGCGAGCGCCGCGCGGGCCTCGGGCGAAGTCGGAGTGAAGCCCGAGGGCTCGGCCTTGAGCGGCGCCGACTTCACCGACTCGACCTTGACCCCGACCTTGTCGAGCAGTCCCGACAGGTCCGGATACTGGAACAGCACGCCGATGGAGCCGACGAGCGCGGTCTCGCGCGCCACGATGTGGTCCGCCGCGATCGCCGCGATGTAGGCGCCCGACGCCGCCGTGCCGTCGACGAAGGCCACCATGGGCTTCTTCTCGGCGAGCGCGCGCAGGTTGCGGTAGAGTTCCTCGGAGCCGGTGGTGGTGCCGCCCGGCGAGGAGATCGACACCACCACGCCCTTGACCGCGGCGTCGTCGCGCACGCGCTCGATCAGCTTGGTGGTCGATTCGCTGCCGGCGATGAAGCCGCCGATCGAGATCCGGGCGATCTGCGGGCGCAGACCGCCGAGGCCGAAGGTGTCGCCGCTGCGGACCCGCAGGCCGACCGCGCCCACGGCGACCACGAGGCCGCCGATGCCGAGCACCCGCCAGAGGGACAGCTTGCGGCGCAGGCGCCGGCGATCGATCAGAAGTTCGGCATCCGCGGCCATGCGCTGGTTCTGCTCCCTCGCGCCGGCTGAACCGGCGGATTGTTTTTCAGGCCCGGGTTCGGATGCGGGACCCGCACCGACTCGCCTTCGCGCGTCGGGCGATCCTTGTCCCACACTCCCCGCCGATTTGCACCAAGCCTTTGTCGCGTCACGCGTCCTTAGGGTAAACCCCGGGGCAAACCATCCTCGGTCCGTGTTCTAGCGCTGCCCGGCCCGGACCCACAAGAGGGCAGGTCGCGGGGCCTGCGGGGCGGCGTCTGGCCGGGGCGGTCGCGCCTGTCGCGGGGGCGGCCGGCCATCCGGCGACGGGGCGCATACGAAAACGCCCGCGCGGGAAGCGATCCCGCGCGGGCGTCGAAGAGAGGGACGGATGCCCCGGTCCCGAAGGACCGGGGCACGCGCGCCAGGATTAGTCCTGCGACTCGTCCTTGTCGTCGCTGGTGCGGGCCTTCTTGAAGGCCGCGCCGAGGATCTCGCCGAGCGAGGCACCCGAATCGGTCGAACCGAACTGGGCCATCGCCTCCTTCTCTTCGGCCATCTCGAGGGCCTTGATCGAGAGCTGGACCCGGCGCGCCTTGCGGTCGAACTGGATCACGCGGGCGTCGAACTTCTCGCCGGCGGCGAAGCGCTCGGGGCGCTGGTCGCCACGGTCGCGGGCCAACTCGGCCCGGCGGATGAAGGTTGTCAGGTCGGTGTCGACGATCTTCACGTCGACGCCCGAATCCTTCACGTCCACCACTTCGCAGGTCACGATCTGACCCTTCTTGAGGTCACCGGCTTCCGTGAAGGGGTCGCCGCCGAGCTGCTTCACGCCGAGCGAGATGCGCTCCTTCTCGACATCGACGTCGAGAACCTGGGCGCGCAGCATGTCGCCCTTCTTGAACTCCTCGATGACCTGCTCGCCGGGACGGTTCCAGTCGAGATCCGACAGGTGGACCATGCCGTCGACATCGCCGTCGAGGCCGATGAACAGGCCGAACTCGGTCTTGTTCTTGACCTCGCCCTCGACCTCGGAGCCCACCGGATGCTGCTGGGCGAAGGCCTCCCAGGGGTTCTGGAGGGTCTGCTTGAGGCCGAGCGAGATACGGCGCTTGACCGGATCGACTTCGAGGATCTGCACTTCCACTTCCTGCGAGGTGGAGACGATCTTGCCCGGGTGGACGTTCTTCTTCGTCCAGGACATCTCGGAGACGTGGATCAGGCCTTCGATGCCCGGCTCCAACTCCACGAAGGCGCCGTAATCGGTGATGTTGGTCACGCGGCCCTTGAGCTTGGCGTCGACCGGGTAGCGCTGGGCGATGCCCTCCCACGGATCGGCGAGCAGCTGCTTGATGCCGAGCGAGATGCGGTGGGTCTCGTGGTTGATCTTGATGATCTTGACCTTGACCGTCTGGCCGATGGTCACGACCTCGGACGGATGGTTCACGCGGCGCCACGCCATGTCGGTGACGTGGAGCAGGCCGTCGATGCCGCCGAGGTCGACGAACGCACCGTATTCGGTGATGTTCTTGACGACGCCGTCGATGACCTGGCCTTCCTCGAGGTTGGCCACCAGCTCGGAGCGCTGCTCGGCGCGGCTCTCCTCGAGGACGGTCCGGCGCGACACGACGATGTTGCCGCGGCGGCGATCCATCTTGAGGATCTGGAACGGCTGCGGGGTGCCCAGCAGCGGGGTGACGTCGCGCACGGGGCGGATGTCGACCTGGGAGCGCGGCAGGAACGCCACGGCGCCGTCGAGATCGACGGTGTAGCCGCCCTTGACCTGGTTGAAGATCGCGCCAGTGACGCGCTCGTTGGCCTCGAAGGCCTTCTCGAGCTTGACCCAGCTCTCCTCGCGGCGCGCCTTGTCGCGCGAGATGACGGCCTCGCCGAGGGCATTCTCGATGCGGTCGACATAGACCTCGACCTCGTCGCCGACGGCGAGTTCGCCTTCGCGGCCGGGGCCGTTGAATTCCTTGAGAGCGACACGGCCTTCCGTCTTGGCGCCGATGTCGATGACGGCCACGTCCTTCTCGATCGCGACGACGCGACCCTTGACGACGGACCCTTCGGTGATCTCGTGTTCGAGGAAGGACTCCTCGAGAAGAGCTGCGAAATCGTCGCGGCTCGGGCTACGCTGTAGGGCGTTACCAGCAGTCATTCTGTCTCCTGACAGGCCTCATCGGGAGGCCGGCATCGGCGGCTCGTGTGACGGGACACCCTCGACGTCGCCGCCCGGGGTCCTGGACCCGACGGGCTCAACCTCCCGAAGGAGGGCCGACGCATTCTCAAGCGATGGTCGAGAGCGGTCCTCCAACGGGGACGCGGCCCGGCAGAACCCTGCCGAGACTCGTCGATTCCGATCGGAGAACGGCGGTTGCATAGCCGATTGCCGGTCATCCGGCAACTGGCCGGGCGCCCGGGCCGCTTCGGTCTCGGAAACGAAAAATCCCCGCGGCCAGGCTGCGGGGATCGGTCGGCACGGCGCGTACGGGACGTGTCAGTCCTCGTCGTCGTCCTCGGTGCTGCGCATGCCCTTGAGCTTGGCGAACACCGAATCGGCGTTGAGCTTCTCGTCGCGGGCGGTGCGGTGGTGCTCGTCGGACTCGGTGTAGTCGGTGGCGGTCGAGACCTCGGTCGGCAGCAGCGTGGCGCCGCCGTCCACCGGCATGTTGGCCGGACGATCCTTGGCCGAGCGATGGACTTCGAAATCGAGGTCGATCTGCGTGCAGAGGCCGAGGGTCACCGGGTCCATCGGCTGCAGCGAGGCGGAGTTCCAGTGGGTGCGCTCGCGGATCTGCTGGATCGTCGACTTGGTGGTGCCGACGAGGCGGATGATCTGCGCATCCTTGAGTTCGGGGTGGTTGCGCAGCAGCCACAGGATGGCGTTGGGCCGGTCCTGGCGCCGCGACAGGGGCGTGTAGCGCGGACCCTTGGTGGTGCGCTTGACCTCGGGCAGCTTCACCTTCGAGACCGCGACCTTGAGCTTGTAGTTCGGGCTCTTCTGCGCCTTCTCGATCTCGTCGCGGGTGAGCTGGCCCGTGGTGATCGGATCGAGGCCCTTGATGCCGGCCGCGACTTCGCCATCGGCGATGCCCTTCACCTCGAGGGGGTGCAGCTTGCAGAAATCGGCGATCTGCTCGAAGGCCAGCGAGGTGTTCTCCACCAGCCACACGGCGGTGGCCTTCGGCATCAGCGGGCCTTGGGACATCGGGCTACTCCAACAGGTTCGGGCGGGACGGGTCATCGGGGCGCCGCCGACAGGGCGTCGCTCGCTCCGGCCCGAGAGTGGCCGGCAGCATCCCGTCTCAACGCTGCAATAGGGAAGCGCCGTCTATACAGGTTTCCGTGGGGTCAAGGCAATTGCGATCCGCTGCACCCGCAGGATCGGGCACGGCCGTGAAAGCGGTTCGGGATTTCTCCGGGGGCCGCGCCTCAGGTGAACAGGCTCGACACGCTCGATTCGGTCGCGGTCCGGCCGATGGCCTCGCCCAGCAGGGGCGCGATGGTGGCGACCCGGATGTTGCGGGCGAGCTTGACCGCCTGCGTCGGCTGGATCGAATCGGTGATCACCAGTTCCTTCATCCGCGAGGCGGCGATGCGCGAGACCGCGCCGCCCGAGAGCACCCCGTGCGTGATGTAGGCGGAGACGTCCTTGGCGCCGGCGTTGAGCAGGGCTTCGGCGGCGTTCACCAGCGTGCCGCCCGAATCGACGATGTCGTCGACGAGGATGCAGGAGCGGCCCTCGACCTCGCCGATGATGTTCATCACCTCGGATTCGCCGGGGCGCTCGCGGCGCTTGTCGACGATCGCCAGGGTGGCGTCGATGCGCTTGGCGATGGCGCGGGCGCGGACCACACCGCCGACGTCGGGCGACACCACCATCCAGTCCTTGGGGTCGAGCCGCTCCTTGATGTCGCGCACCTTCACGGGGGCGGCGAACAGGTTGTCGGTCGGGATGTCGAAGAAGCCCTGGATCTGCCCGGCATGGAGATCGAGGGTCATGACACGGTCGGCGCCGGCCTCGGTGATGAGGTTGGCCACCAGCTTGGCCGAGATCGGCGTGCGGCCGGAGGTGCGCCGGTCCTGGCGGGCATAGCCGAAATACGGGATCACCGCGGTGATGCGCCGGGCCGAGGAACGCCGCGCCGCATCGATCATGATGAGCAGTTCCATCAGGTGATCGTTGGCCGGGAACGAGGTCGACTGGACGATGAACACGTCCTCGCCGCGCACGTTCTCCTGGAGCTCGACGAAGATCTCCATGTCGGCGAAGCGCCGGACCATGCACTTGGCCAGCGGCAATTCGAGATAGGCCGCGATCGCCTCGGCCAATGGCCGGCTCGCATTGCCGGCAATGATCTTGATCGAGGACTTCATGCCGGGGTCTTCATCTCGCGATCCTTGGGGGGGCGTCCCGTCGTCGCTTCGGGCAAGCCCTCGCTGTCGCGCTCATACCAGCCGCGACCGGGGCGTCACAATGCCTTCACGCAGCCTTCACCTGGATTACGAGGCCAGGTCGCGGGTCTCAGGGCTCGAGCAGGCTGTGCAGGTGCACGATGAAGTAGCGCGTCTGGGCGCTATCAACCGTCGATTGTGCCTTGGCCTTCCAGGCCGTCTGCGCCGAGGCGTAGTCGGGAAAGATGCCGACGATGTCGAGATCCTTCACGTCGCGGAAGTTCACGCCGTCCAGGTTCTCCAACTCGCCTCCGAAGACGAGGTGGAGCTTCTGTGCGCTGTCGATCGTCGTCGTCATTCCGCCTCT
This sequence comes from Methylobacterium sp. Ger2507, assembly GCF_055231875.1. Lineage (NCBI taxonomy): Bacteria > Pseudomonadati > Pseudomonadota > Alphaproteobacteria > Hyphomicrobiales > Methylobacteriaceae > Methylobacterium > Methylobacterium sp. Ger2507. The sequence goes on along the minus strand of NZ_JBUYVC010000001.1, from coordinate 3,063,744 downwards.
CCTGCCGCCTGGCCGCGGCCGCATCCCGCCGGGTGTCCCGCGAGGCGGGCTCCTGATCAGGCAAAAATCCCGGAAGGCACGTGCCATGCCGTGCTGCCGGTGCGGTCGCAAACCCCGCCCGGTTCGTCAACCCGCTGCGGGTGCCGCGGAACACGCAGGTCCTCCCCGGCCGACGCATGCCACCGCCGGCGTTGCGCCCCGGCCACCGCTCCGGTCATCCGGTCAGAGTTCGAACAGGGTCCCCTGCCGGGTCGCGGCGGCGACCTCCGGCTGCGACTCCTGGGCGGCGCCCTTCTTCCGGGGCGGGGCCCGTTTCGCGGCAGATTTTCGCGGCGCGGGGTCCAGGCCCGCGTCGGCCGGGTCCGGTGCGCGCGGGGAGCCCGAATCGCCGTGACCGTGACGAAACTCTCGTTGTATTTCATCGCGTCGCACGTCGACGAATCCATCGGCGAATTCGAGGGTCATAGCCGGCGTGGCCTGGGCGGCGATGCGGACCGGCCGGCCCTCGGCGTCCCGCACCAGGGCGTAGCCCCGGGCCAGCACGGCCCGGTAGCTCAGCGATCCGAGCAAACCCGCCAGCCCGGCCAGCCGGTCCGCCCGGCGCTCGGTCAGGCGGTCCGCGGCCTGGACGAGGCGGGCCTGCAGCGCGCCGAGGCGGTCGCGGCTGCGCGCCTGCTCCGTCCGGGCCCGTCCGAGGGTGCCCTCGCGGGCCAACACGAGGCGACGGCCAAGGTACGACAATCCCTCGCCTTTTCGCGCCACGTCATGGCGCAGCGCGGCGCCGGGCCGCTCGCCGATCCGGGCCAGCCGGCCCTGCGCCTGCGCCAGAGCCAGGGTCGGCGGGTGCCGGGCGAAGCGCTCCACGAGGCGCGCCACGCGGAGCCGGAACACCCGGGCATTGCCCGCGAGAGCCGGTCCGAGCCGGGCCTCGGCGAGGTCGAGGCGCTGGCGCTTGGCGGCCAGGAAGGCGTCCACATCCGGCATCGCCCGCACCAGGGCGCGCAGGTCGCTGCGCTCCCGGTCGAGACGGCGCTGAACCGCCTCGCGCTGGCGCCGCCCGAGGTCGACCACCTCGGCCACCAGGTCGGCCCGCACCGGAACCGCCATCTCGGCGGCCCCCGTCGGGGTCGGCGCCCGCCGGTCGGAAACGAAGTCGATCAGGGTGGTGTCGGTCTCGTGGCCCACCGCCGAGATCAGCGGGATCTCCAACTCCGAGGCTGCGCGCACCACGCATTCCTCGTTGAAGGCCCACAGATCCTCGATCGAACCGCCGCCCCGCGCCACGATGAGAACCTCGGGACGCGGGATCGCGCCCCCGGACACCAGGGCGTTGAAGCCCCGGATCGCCGCCGCGATCTCCTCGGCCGCCCCTTCGCCCTGCACTCGCACCGGCCAGACCAGAACGGGCCGGGCAAAGCGGTCTGCGAGCCGGTGCAGAATGTCGCGGATGACGGCACCGGTGGGCGAGGTCACCACCCCGACGATGCGGGGCAAGTAGGGGATCGGCCGCTTGCGCTCGGAGGCGAACAGGCCCTCGGCCGCCAGCACCCGCTTGCGCTCCTCCAGCAATGCCATCCAGGCCCCGATGCCGGCCGGCTCCAGGGTTTCGATGACGATCTGGTAGGAGGACTTGCCCGGGAAGGTCGTGATCCGGCCGGTGGCGACGACCTCGAGCCCTTCCTGAGGCCGCTGCCGCAAGCGGTTGAAGGTGCCCTTCCAGACCACCGCATCGATGCGCGCCGATCCGTCCTTCAGCGAAAAGTAGGCGTGACCGGAGCTGTGCTGGCCGCGAAAACCCGAGATTTCGCCGCGCAGCCGAACATGGCCGAAGGCATCCTCCAGCGTTCGCTTCAGGGCGGAGGCGAGGTCGCCAACCGACCATTCGGGCACGTTGGACACAGGGCCGGACGATGCAGCGGTTCTAGCGGGCGGAGGGGGGACGGCCATGGCGGCGGACGCTAGGCCCGGCATAGCCCCAGGTAAAGTGGGGGCGCGTTCGCCGCCGGGTCACATCAGAATCGACAGGATCACCAGGACGGAAGCGACTGGAACAGCGCAGATCGCCAAGGCCATCCGCCAGATCGGCAATGCGTCGAGGCTGTGATTGTCGTTGCACGCCCGCACCGGCACACGGCCCCGTGTCAGGTAATGTGAGGCACTGACGCCTCGGGTCGGAGGCGGCGCCATCAAATACGGAACGGATTTGCGACAGCCTGGCATGATTGTCACAACGTGACTCCGGTTCGTTCGTTCCACGCCAAAGGATGAGAACCGATGCCATTGGATCTCGGTTCTGCGGCGAGAGTACGGCCCTCCCCCCCCCTTCCGCAGAGCGCTTCCCGTGTACATTGACGGTCTTAGCGGTAAATCGGCCTTTTCAACGAACGGCTTTTGGGGAACATCACCCCCATGAACATCCTCCTCATCGGCTCGGGTGGGCGCGAACACGCCCTGGCCTACGCCATCGCCAAGAGCCCCCTCTGCAGCCGACTGTTCACCGCACCGGGCAATCCCGGCACGGCGGATTTCGGTGAGAACCGGCCGGACCTCGCCGTCTCCGATCATGCGGCGGTCCGCGCCTTCTGTGCATCCGAGCGCATCGGCCTCGTCGTGGTCGGGCCGGAGGCGCCCCTGGTGGCAGGCCTCGTCGACGACCTCCAGGCGGCGGGCGTCCGGGTGTTCGGCCCGACCCGGGCCGCCGCGCAGCTCGAAGGGTCGAAGGGTTTCACCAAGGATCTCTGCGCCGAGGTCGGCATCCCGACCGCCGCCTTCGCCCGCTTCCAGGCTCTCGAGCCTGCTCTGGCCTACCTCTCCGAACACGGCGCCCCCATCGTGGTGAAGGCCGACGGTCTCGCCGCCGGCAAGGGCGTGGTCGTGGCCGAGACCCGGGATCAGGCGGAAAGCGCGGTGCGCGCCCTGTTCGAGGAGCCCGGCGCCGAGATCGTGATCGAGGAATGCCTGTTCGGCGAAGAGGCGAGCTTCTTCGCACTCTGCGACGGCACCCGTGCGGTGCCGGTGGGCACGGCCCAGGACCACAAGCGTGTTTTCGACGGGGACCGCGGCCCGAATACCGGGGGCATGGGCGCGTATTCCCCGGCCACCATCCTGACGCCGGCCCTGGAGCAGGAGGTGATGGACACCATCATCACTCCGACGCTGGACGGTATGCGCGCGCGCGGTACCCCCTTCACCGGCATCCTCTATGCCGGTCTGATGCTGACCGCCGATGGTCCGAAGCTGATCGAGTACAACACCCGCTTCGGTGACCCCGAGGCCCAGGTGCTGATGCCTCGCCTCGCCTCGGACCTGGTGCCCGCCCTGCTGGCGGCCTGCGAGGGCGACGTGTCCGGGATCGCCCTCGAATTCGACCTGCGACGCGCGGCCCTCACGGTGGTCATGGCGGCGGCGGGCTATCCCGGCACGGTCCTGCGCGGGTCGGAGATCCGGGGCCTCGCGGCGGCGGGCCAGAGCGACGACATCCTGGTGTTCCAGGCCGGCACCCGTGCCGAGGACGGGCGGCTCCTCGCCGATGGCGGCCGGGTGCTCGCCGTCACCGCGCTCGGCGAGAGCATGATGGAGGCCCAGGCCCGCGCCTACGCGGCGGTGGCCCGGATCGACTGGCCGGAGGGCTTCTGCCGACGCGACATCGGCCGCCGGGCCGTGGCCCGCGAGGTCGCGGGCGGCGGGATCTGACCGCCGGCTGTCAGCGCCGCTTGTTGCCGCGTGGGCCCGTTGGGACCACCGTGTTGCCCCGGTTCTCGGCCCGCAGGACACGCCAGCGTGCGACCCGATCCGGATCGAGCTGGCCCACCGCCACGGCAGCCTGAACGGCGCAGCCGGGCTCATGGGCATGGGTGCAGTCGCGGAAGCGGCAAGCCGGGGCCAGTTCGGTGATCTCGGCGAACAGCGTCTCCAGCCCCTCGGCTGCGTCGCCGAGCTGAAGCGAGCGGATGCCCGGTGTGTCGATGACCCAGCCGCCCCCCGCGATGGCGTGGAGCGAGCGGCTGGTGGTGGTATGCCGCCCTTTGGCATCGTGTTCCCGGATGCCGCCCGTTGCCTGCGGTGCCGCGTGGTCCGGGCCCGCCAGGGTGTTCACGAGTGTCGACTTGCCGACACCCGACGAGCCCACCACCGCGACGGTCCGGCCCTGACCGCACCAGGGCTCGAGATGTGTCGCCGCGTCGGGCTCACGGGGGTTCACCAGAACCACGGCAAGGTCGCGCTGCAGCGCCATGGCCTCGCGACGGTAGCGCTCCGCATCCTCCGCGACATCCGCCTTGGTCAGGACGATGACGGGCTCGGGTCCACCCTGGTTGGCCAGGGCGAGGTAACGCTCCAGGCGGGTCGGATTGAAATCCGCGTTGCAGGAGGTGACGATGAAGAGCGCGTCGACATTGGCCGCCGCGAGCTGCGGCGCTACGCTGCCCTCGCGCCGCCGCTCCAGCACGGTGCGCCGCTCCAGGCGGCGGCGCAGCATCTGCGTGCCCGCTTCGACGAGAACCCAGTCGCCCACGGCATAGTCGCCGGTGTTGGTGTGGACCGGCAGCATGAGCTTCGCCGGCCCTGCCTCGGAGAGGGCACCCATGCGGGCGCGATGCACGGTGGCGACGCGCTGTGGCAGCAAGGCAGCCTCGTCCGTGCGGCACTGGTCCGCGAAGAATGCGGACCAGCCGAGTTCGGCGAGGGTGTGGGCGGTCTTCACGACGCCCTCAACCGGCGAGACGCGTCAGCGCCTCCGTGATCTTCTCCAGGCGGGCGGCCTCCCCGTCCCGGCGCTCGCGCTGCTCGTCCACCACCTCATCGGGCGCACGGGCGAGGAAGTCGGCATTGCCGAGCTTGCCCTCGATCTTGGCGATCTCGGCGGTGGCTTTCGCCGCCTCCTTGTTCAGGCGCGCGACCTCGGCACCGAGATCGACGATGCCCTCGAGAGGCAGGGCCGCCACCGAGCCGCGCACCAGCAACTGCACGGAGTTTTTCGGCGCTGCCTCCGCGAAGCGGATCTCGGAGAGTCGTGCAAGACGCACCAGAGTGTCGCCCCAGCGTGTGGCGCGGGCCCGCAAGGCCTCGTCGGCTCCCACCACCACGAGGGGAATCTGGGCCGCCGCCGGTACGTTGGTCTCCGAACGTGCCGAGCGGATCTCGGAAACGAGATCGACCAGCCAGCCGATCTCGGCTTCCGAATCCGAATCGTTCAGCGCGGCGAGGTCGGGCCAGGGCGTCAGGGCGAGGAGGCCGCGATCCGCGATGCCCTCGCCCTTGATGGCCCAGAGTTCCTCGGTGAGGAACGGCATGAACGGATGCAGCAGCTTGGCGATCTGGTCGATCAGGAACGCCACCGTCGCCTGCGTCTCGGCCTTCGCTGCCGCCGCGACGCCCTCCCCCTGGAGGACGGGCTTGGCCAGTTCCAGATACCAGTCGCAGAAGATGTTCCAGACGAACCGGTAGGCCGCCGCCGCCGCATCGTTGAAGCGGTAGGCCTCGAGGGCCGCCGTCACTTCGGCGACCGCCCGCGCGGCTTCGCCGAGCGCCCAGCGGTTCAGGGTCTCGGCGGCGTCCTCGGGCCGGTAATCGGGGCGCAGTACGCAGCCGTTCATCTCGGCGAAGCGTGAGGCGTTCCAGAGCTTGGTCGCGAAGTTGCGGTAGCCCTCGACCCGGTTGACTGCGAGCTTGATGTCCCGCCCCTGCGCGGCCATCGCCGCGAGCGTGAAACGCAGGGCATCGGCGCCGTACTGGTCGATCAGGCCGAGTGGGTCGACCACGTTGCCCTTCGACTTCGACATCTTGGCGCCGGAGGCGTCGCGCACCAGCGTGTGGAGGTAGACCGTCGAGAACGGCACCCGATCGGTCACGTGCAGGCCGAGCATCATCATCCGGGCGACCCAGAAGAAGATGATGTCCTTGCCGGTCACCAGCGTGTCAGTCGGGTAGTAGCGCGCGAGTTCCGGCGTCTCGTCCGGCCAGCCCAGCGTCGAGAACGGCCACAGGGCGGAGGAGAACCAGGTGTCGAGGACGTCCTCATCACGACGCAGGGCCACCGGCGCCCCGCGCTTCGCGTCCGCCTGTGCTTGCGCCTCCGCTTCGCTCGCCGCGACGTAGATGCCGCCAGCCTCGTCGTACCAGACCGGAATCTGGTGGCCCCACCAGAGCTGGCGCGAGATGCACCAGGGCTCGATGTTCTCAAGCCACTGGAAGAAGGTCTTCTCGTAGTTCTCGGGCACGAAACGGGTTTTCCCGTCGCGCACCGCCTGCAGGGCGCGCTCGGCCAGAGGCTTCACGTTCACGTACCACTGGTCCGTGAGGTAGGGCTCGATGACCACGTTCGAGCGGTCGCCGTGCGGCACCGCATGGGTGTTGGGCTCGATCAGCCGCAGGCGCTCGCGTGTCTCCATCAGGGCGACGACCCGCTTGCGGGCCTCGAACCGATCGAGGCCATGCAGGGCGAGGGCTTCCGGCTCCGGGTTCGCATCGGCTAGGAAAGCCGCGTTACCGTCAAGACTTATGCGAGCTTCCGAATCCAGAATGTTGATCGGCGTGCAGCCGGCTCGGCGGCCGACCTCGAAATCATTGAAGTCGTGCGCCGGCGTGATCTTGACCGCACCGGTCCCCTTCTCGGGGTCGGAATAGGTGTCGGCGATGATCGGGATCAGCCGTCCGACCAGCGGCAGGCGAACCCGCTTGCCGACGAGGTGGGTGTAGCGCTCGTCATCCGGATGAACCGCGACGGCGGTGTCGCCCAGCATCGTTTCGGGCCGCGTGGTGGCGACCGTGATGACCTCCCCCGTCTCGGCGCCGGCCGCGTCGACGACCGGGTAGTCGAAGTGCCAGAGATGGCCCTTCACCTCGATCTGGAGCACTTCGAGGTCTGAGATTGCGGTCTGGAATTTCGGATCCCAGTTCACGAGGCGCTTGTCGCGGTAGATCAGCCCCTGCGCGTGCAGGTCGACGAAGGTGCGGGTGACGGCGCGGACCATCTGGTCGTCGGGCGCGCCCGAGAGGCCCATGGTGAAGCGCTCGCGCGACCAGTCGCAGGAGGCGCCGAGGCGCTTCAACTGGTTGACGATCGCCCCGCCCGATTCCGCCTTCCAGGCCCAGACCTTCTCGACGAAGGCGGCCCGGCCGATCTCGCGCCGGCCCGGCTCCTGTGCCTCTGCCAGACGACGCTCCACCACCATCTGGGTGGCGATGCCGGCATGGTCGGTGCCCGGCTGCCAGAGCACGTCACGCCCTCGCATCCGCTCGAAGCGGCAGAGGATGTCCTGGAGCGTGTTGTTGAGGGCGTGCCCCATATGGAGGCTGCCGGTGACGTTCGGCGGCGGGATCACCATGGTGAAGGGCTTCGCCCCGGCCCGCTCGGGTCGCCCGGCCTTGAAGGCACCGCCGGTTTCCCAGGCGGCGGCGATGCGCGCCTCGACGGCAGCGGGGTCGAAGGTCTTGTCCATCATGGCGGGGGCGGTTCACGTGTCGGAGAAAGCGGAGGTTGGCCCGCTTTCAACCCGTCACGGCCCCTGCGTCAACTCGCGAGTCCGGTCATTCGACCGGGGCGGTCCTCAGCGGCCTCTGGCCACGCGCTCGATCTCGGCCCGGACCAGCCGTTCGACCATGCCGGGCAGGTTCTCGTCGAGCCAGCCCTTCAGCATCGGTCGGAGCATATCCTGCACCAGATCCTCGAAGGTTCGGGCCTGACTGCTCATCACGGTTTGCGAGAGCATATGAAAGGCCTGCGCGACGCTGGCGTCGGTAACGGCCGAGGTCAGCCGTTCTGTCGGCGTCGGGACGGGCTCCGGATCGGGCTCGCGGACGGCGGGCTGCGGCGCGGGGCGCGGCGGCTCGACGGGTGCGGCGGCACGGATCGGCGGAAGAGGCTCGGGGTCCGGCTCGTCGTCATCGAAGGAGATTGCATCGAAATCGATCTGCCCGTCCTCGATCGGCTCCTTGCGGAACGCGATCTCGGGCTCCTCAATGGGGGCCGGCCGGCGCACCGGCTTTGCCACCTCGGCGAGGTCCAGCACGTCGTCGTTCTCGGGCTCGAGCACGGAGGGTTGCGGCGGGCTCACCTCGGCCTTGGCATTCTGATCGTCGGCGATGATGCGACGGATCGAGGCCAGGATCTCCTCCATGGAGGGTTCCTGCGTCTTGTCCAACACCTTGGGGCTCGCTGCACTCATCCGGACGACGCTCGGGATCTGGGATGGACGGTTGATGACGGGGGCGAGTATTTCACGCTCCCGTTCCGAAACAAGCGCTGGCCGCCGCGCGACGCGGGATAAGCCCGCATCGGATCCAGATATGCGCAGCAGCCGATCCGCTCCGGCGGGCTGCTGCGCTCGCGACCGGCTTTTTCGGAGGTCAGCGGCCGTCGGGCGTGCGCACGCCGTACCAGAGGTCCTTGACCTGATCGAAGTGTTCCTTCGGGCTGTACACCGCGACGGGCAGCGCGGTGTAGCGCACCGTCAGGCGGCCGACGGCCTGGACCACGCCGTAGGAGAAGATCACCCGATCGCGCTGGGCGATGATGAGGTTGGTGCGGGCATTCAATAGTTCCTGTTGCGCGTTGAGGACGTCGAGGGTGGTGCGCTGGCCGACGCGGGCCTCCTCACGCACGCCGTTCAGCGCCACTTCGTTGGCCTGCACCTGCGCCTGAGAGGCGATGACCTGCGCCTTGGCGGCTTCGAGCCGGCCCCAGGCGGTGACGATCGCCGAACGGACCTGATCGCGCGTGTCCTCGGCGTCGAGCCGGCGCTGGCCCACGGTCTCCTTGGCCTGGCGAATCTGCGAGTAGGTCTGGCCGCCCTCGTAGAGGGGGATGGACAGGCGACCGACGATCGAGGCGCTGACCGCGTTGTCGCCCGGGAACTGGTTGTCGTAACGCTGCTGCACCGAGCCCTGAAGGCCGGCGGTGGGATACAGCGCGCCTTCGAGAACCTTTACCTGAGCCTCGGACACATCGACGAGATGCAGTGCCGAGAGGATCTGCGGATGCTCCTTCAGGCCGATGTTCAGCGCGGTATCGAGGCTTGACGGGACGAAGCGGTCCAGCGGCCGACCGGGCGCGAGCTGGCGCGGCTCGACGCCGATATAACGGCGGTAATTGCCGATGCTGGCACGCAGGGTGGCCTCGGCGCCGCTGACCTCGGAGCGTGCGCCAGCCAGGCGTGCCTCGGCCTGGGCGACGTCGGTGCGGGTGACTTCGCCGACGTTGAAGCGGTCGCGCGTCTGACGCAGCTGCTCCTCGAGCACCTCGACGTTGTTGCGGCGCAGTTCGAGGTTCGCCGTATCGCTCAGAACGAACATGTACGACTGGGCGGCATTGAACAGGGTGTTCATCTCGGTGGCGCGCAACGCCTCCCGGACGCGGAGTACGTCCGATTCCGCCTGACGGGTCTGGTTGTCGGTGCGAAAGCCGTTGAAGAGGGTCTGGTTCACCGTGAGGCCCGCGCCGCCCGGCCGCGTGACCTGGTTGAGCTGGAAACCAGATGTTCGGCCCTGGGTCTGAGAAAGGCCGATATCGGCATCGAGGCTGACGGTGGGACGATAGCCGGACTTGGCCTGCGCCACGGTCTCGTCGGTCGCGCGCACGCCGGCGCGGCCCGAATTCAGAGTGGGATTGGCTGCGTAGGCCCGCGACAGGGCGCTCTCCAGCGTTTCGGCACCGGCCGGGCTCGCTACGGCGAGGGCCAGCACGGCGAAGCCGATCGGCCGAAGCCTCGTGCGCATCGCAGGTTTCGAATCTCTCACGCTCGTCGACCCTTGCGGTTTCTAGATGAACCGGACGACCATACGAGATGGCCACCGCGCCACAGCGCGAATCCGGATTGCCCGCCTCAGCGCGGAGAGTAGCCGACCTTGGCCGGCAGAGCACCGGGTGGTTCCAGTCCGCCGCACGAATCCATGTGCGGTGCCGTAAAAAAGCGACACAACTCAAGGTTGATGCTGATTTTGCGCACAACAAGAGGGATTTTGGCAGGCGTCAGGAAAGCGAGGCGTTGCGGCTGTTCGTCAGGCGCGGATTAAAACGCGAAATCGGCCTCGGCCGCGAAAGCACCGAGGGCTGGCAGGGCGGCATCGAAGAGCGGACGCGCACCGAAGGCCTCTCCGGTGCGGACGAACAGAGTCGCCTTGGCGGCCCGGTCTTGCCCCATCACGCAGACCAGGCGACCGCCATCCTTCAATTGGTCGAGCAGGGCCTGCGGGCGGGTTTCCACCCGGCCGTTGACCAGGATGGCGTCGTAGGGGGCGGACTGCGGCGCCCCCGCGTCGAGGGGGCCTTCGACCAGTGTGATGCTGCCCTGGCCCGCCAGACGCTCGCGGGCTCCGGCCAGAAGGTCCGCATCGGATTCGAGGGCCACCACCTCGGCTCCGATCTGTGCCAGGATCGCGGCGGCGTAGCCGTAGCCGGTGGCCACGTCGAGCGCCGTCTCGCCGGGCTGGATCGCCAGGGCCTGGACCATCCGGGCCAGCAGCATCGGCGCCGGCATCGCCCGACCCGAGGGGCCAAGCCGCAGGGTCTGGTCGATATAGGCGAAATCCTCGCGCCCGGGCGGTACGAAGCGCTCGCGGGCGATCTCCTCGAATGCGTCGAGAACCGGGACATCGTTCACGTCGAAGGTCCGCAACTGACAATCGACCATGAGGCGTCGCGCCTGCGCGTAATCGAGCATGGTAGCTGTCTTCCTCGACGCTGAGCCGACGCCGGACGCCGGTCTATCCCTCCGGGCGGCCCGAGCGGCCACGCCGAAGCTTGCGGGTTGTCGGGGATCGATTGGCAAAACGCAAGGTTCTCGACGCCCCTGCCCGTCCGACGATCCGAGACGGTGCGATCCGGCTTCGCCGGCGTCATTCCGTCTCCGGGGACGCCCGAAGAGCCTCTCTTGCGAGAACCCTTCGCGGAAGAACCCTTCGCTTATGAGCCTGGGCTCGGCTTTCCCACGTGGGAGGGCGGTCCGGATCCGGGTGTGATCGCGAAGGTCTTATGAAGGGGGAAATCGACTTTGGAGGCCTCGGAGGGAATCGAACCCCCGTGCAAGGATTTGCAGTCCTCTGCGTAACCACTCCGCCACGAGGCCTCTGTCGCACGGCCCCGAAGGACCCGTTTGGCGACCCCCGTCCGGGCGGCCGGCTCGGGGAGAGGCGTCTCTAGCAGAGCCCCCCGCGTGAGGGCAACGGCCTTTGGACGATCTCCGCAAATTAGGAGGCGGTCGCTTTCGCGACTCGGCCCAAACCGCTCCGACCCGGTGCTGCGATCCACCGCCTCCAATCCGATGCGGCCCCTTACCCAAATCGCGGGCCAAGTCGCGGGCGAGATCGCGGGGTGAGGCGCGGGAATTTCAGGCAGCGCCCCGGGGCACCGGCCAAAAAATGTGACGGAATCGTCAAATCACCGGTCCGGACACCCTTGCGTCCCGGCGAAGCGCTGTGTAGACCCCCGATCGCGGTCCCCGATAGCTCAGTTGGTAGAGCAAGCGACTGTTAATCGCTTTGTCGCAGGTTCGAGTCCTGCTCGGGGAGCCAATCTTTCTTCAAGACTTGGCTGTACTCTTGACGAGGCAGCTATAGCGGTTGAGCCGATCGTGAGATCTGGCCCTGCATACTCGCAACAGTTGGTCCGAAGCGCCCATCGCGTGCGCCACCGTTGCGGTATTTTCGTGAACCCTTTTCTCTCTGTCACGCGTCTCGCGCTCGTCCTTTGAACGACGAACCTCGCCAGCCCCGAGAGCCGGCGAAGTTGGTTTCAAAGGTGCGCGAGCTCGCGTCGATCAGGTGAGTGGGCCCGGAATCGCGCTCTCCGCCTCTGCGAGCAGGCGCGTTTCGTGTTTGCGCACGAACAGCCAGAGGGCGAGGCCGCCGAAGATCACCACGGCGAGCAGGCTAAGGCCCACGGGACCGGCGATATGCTCGATCGAACGGCCACAATAATACGATCCCAGCCCCATGATCGTCGCCCAGGCGATGCCGCCGAGACCGTTGAAGACCAGGAAGCGGCGGGCGTCGAGCTTGTTCACCCCGGCCAGCACGGCCGCGTAGGCCCGCAGCATCGCGGTGAAGCGGCCGAAGAACACGATCTTTCCGCCATGCTCGCGAAAGAGATACTGGCCAAGCTTCAGCCGCCCGTGATCGAGGGCGATGAGGTGACCGTAGCGGAGCAGGAGCGGCATGCCCCAGCGTCGACCGACCCAGTAGCCGAGGTTGTCGCCAAGGATCGCGGCGGCCGCGGCGGCCAGGATGATCAGGCCGATCTGCAGGTGGCCGGTGCTGCCGGCATAGACGGCCGAAGAAATCAGGATGGTCTCGCCCGGCAACGGCACGCCAGCGCTTTCCAAAGCGATGACGACGAAGATCGCAATGTAGCCGTAGCTCGCGATCAGGTCTGCAATTGGAAGATTTGAGAGAAACGACATCGGCATTCCCGGGTGGTGCGATGGGCGCACTGTGCGCGGGAACGTGGCGGGATCGGGGCTGACACGGGGCACCACAGGCCTGGAAACCGCCGAATCCTTTGGGACGATCCGGATGCGAGGTGCCCCTCGCCCGGTCGGAGGCGTCCCGCAGCCACCGCGCATCGCGTGCTCGCAACGGGACGCCGTGGCTCAACCGAAGGAGCCGAAGCCCTCGAAGCTGTCGCTGTCGAAGGTGGAGGGCGGTTCACACGCGACCGGATTGGAAGCGATGTCGTCGGCGGGCGTGTCCGGCTTTCGGGAGAGGGTTTGCGGGAAAATCTCGTCAGAGACAGATGCGAGCGGCGAGTCGGGGCGATCGTGCTGCACGTCTTTGGTCATCCAGGCTCCTCAAGCAGCGTGCCGCGGATAAGGCACAGCTTGGGGTACCTGAGGAACACGGATTCGTGAATCCTGCCGCTGCCCGGTTCCGGCGCATCTGCCATGCGGTAGCGGGATGACGCGACCACGCATCGGAGAGATCGCGGCGGGGGCCGCGATCGAAGATCCGGCAGCGGGTTTGTGGTCAGGCGTTCTTGCGCGGCCGATGGCTTGGGTCGATCCCGCCCTCGGGCGTGGTCTCGTTGTCGACATCGCCTTCGAAGGTCGAATCCGCCGCGATGTCCTCCGGGTCGCGCCCCGTCATGCCCTTCGATGCGCCGATGCCTGGACTGCCCTTCAAATCGGCATCGCTTGGGACATCGGTCTTCAGATGCTTGTTCGACATGTCTGCTCCCACTGATGAGGGCTCGGCGCCTTGTCCGGCGCTTCGCGATCGTTCTCAGCCAACCGGCCGGCTGTGGGCGCCGTTCCCGGCGGATTGGGTGCGCGCGTGGTCGCGGGGGAAGCGTGGTGTCGATGGTCAGCCCTGAAAATAGGAGAGGCCGGGGGATGCGTTCCCCCCGGCCTCCCCGTCGGTGCGTCCCGGCCTACGGCTGTTCGTTGCCGGCGTAGTTGATGGAGCCGTCGGCGCCCTTCTTCCACATGTACATCACGTAGTCCGGCCGGGTGATGTCGCCCTTCTTGTCGTACGAGATGTCGCCGATCACCGTGCTGAAGGGCTTGCCCTCGTGCATGTAGGCGGCGACCTTCTGGCCGTCGGTCGACTTCGTCGCCTTCATCGCGTCAGTCAGGATCTGCATGGCGGCGTAGGAGTAGAGCGTGTAGCCTTCGGGATCGAAGTTGATCGCCTTGAAGGCGTCGACCGTGGCCTTGGACTTCGGATTCTTGCGGGCATCCGGCGAGAAGGTCATCAGGGTGCCGTCGGAGCCCGGGCCCGCCACCTGGGCGAACTCGCGGTCGGCGATGCCGTCACCCCCCATCAGCGGTGCGTTGAGGCTCTGGTCGCGCATCTGGCGGATCAGCAAGCCCGCCTCGGTGTAGAGGCCACCGAAATAGACCACGTCGACATTGGCTTGCTTGAGTTTGGAGACCAGAGCCGAGAAATCCTTCTCGCCCGGGTTGATTCCCTCATAGAGCACGTTGGTGCCACCCTTGGCCTTGAGGGCCTTCAGGGTCTCGTCGGCCAAGCCCTTGCCGTAGGGGGTCTTGTCGTGGACGAAGGCGATCTTCTTGCCCTTGAACTTGTCGGCGAGGTAGGCGCCCGCCACCGCGCCCTGCTGGTCGTCGCGACCGCAGGTGCGGAAAGTATTCCAGTTGCCGCGCTCGGTATACTTGATCGCCGTGGAGGCCGGGCTGACCTCGACGATGCCGGCTTCCTGCAGCACGTCCGAGACCGGGATGGAGACGCCCGAGTTGAAGGCGCCGACCACGGCCTTCACGCCCTCGGAGGCGAACTTGTTGGCGACCGACACGCCTTGCTTCGGGTCGGAGGCGTCGTCGCCCACCGTCATCACCAGCTTCTCGCCGTTGACGCCGCCGGCCTTGTTGATGTCGGCGATGGCCTGCTGGGCCCCGGTCTTGATCTGCGCACCGAAGGCGGCGTTCGGGCCGGTGACGGGAACCACGACGCCGATCTTGATCTCGGCCTGAGCGGCGGTGGCCGCCAGCATCAGGCTGAGGGCGACACCGGCTGAAAACAGTGACTTCATGCTCGTTTCCCCTCTTCAGGCGCCGGACCGGGCGTTCGCTTCGCCGGTACGGTCGCCAAAACGCGGTGTGGTCTCGCGCCGCGCCGTCACGGCGTCGGCGCGCTCGTCCGGTCCCGCCAGCTCAGCGGTCCGGTGCGCTCGTAGAGCCAGGCATATTGCCGGGTCATCTGTCCGGTGCGGGTGTAGCGATAGGCCACGGCCCCGATGGCCAGGACAACCACCGCGTCGACCAGATAGGCCGGAAGCGACAGCAGCGGGTCCTCGAACAGCGCGTAGTGCAGGAACCGCGTCACCGCCGCGATCAGCAGCAGGGCCAGGGCGCAGTGCCAGAACGGGCGCCAGCCGCGGGCGAGTCCGCTGCCCGTCATCCAGGCGGCACCGCCCCCCATCGCCACGGTAATCAGGAGGAAGATGCCCAGGGTACGCAGATCGAGGCTGAAACCATCGGCCATGCTCAATGCGATCCCCCCTCGAGGTAGGCGGCCTTCACCTGCGGGTCGTCGAGGAGCGCCTGACCGGTGCCGCTCATCGTGACCGCCCCCGTGACCATGACGTAGCCGCGATGCGCGAGCTTGAGGGCATGATAGGCGTTCTGCTCGACGATGAACACGGTCAGGCCCTCGCGGGCGTTGAGGTCGCGCACGGCGGAGAAGATCTGCTTGACCACCAGGGGCGCCAATCCGAGCGAGGGCTCATCGAGCATGAGCAGGCGCGGCCGGCTCATCAGGGCACGGGCGATGGCGAGCATCTGCTGCTCGCCCCCCGACATGGTGCCGCCGCGCTGATCGATGCGCTCCCGCAGGCGCGGGAACAGGGTGCACATGCGCTCGAGATCCTCGGCGAAGTGCTTGCCGCCGTTGACGGCCGCGCCCATCTGCAGGTTCTCGCGCACCGTCATGCGGGAGAAGATGCGCCGACCTTCGGGAGATTGGGCCAGGTTGAGCCGGGCGATCTCGTGGGTCGGCAGCTTCGTGATGTCCTGGCCCGCGAAGGTGATGGAGCCTTCGCGCGCCTGGGGCTGGCCGAAGATGGTCATCATCAGGGTCGACTTGCCGGCCCCGTTGGCCCCGATCAGGGCGACGATTTCACCCTCGTGCACGTCGATGTCGACGCCCTTCAGGGCGCGGATGCTGCCGTAATAGGCCGAGACGCCGCGCACGCTGAGCAGCGGCGCTTTCGCGCCCTCCCCGTCGGTCTTCCCCGTCCGGGCGCGGGTCTCGTCCACCAGCACGTTGATGCCCGCGACGCTCATGCCGTTGTTCCCGCCAGACCGACTTCCGCTTCCACCGCCGCCACCTCCTCGTCGTCGACGCCGAGATAGGCCGCGATCACCCGGGTGTCGTTGCGGATCTCGTCCGGCGTGCCGTCCGCGATCTTGATGCCGTAGTCGAGCACCACGATGCGGTCGGAGATCTGCATCACCACCGACATGTCGTGCTCGATCAGCAGGACCGAGGTGTCGTACTCGTCGCGGATCATCCGCAGCAGGGTGTTGAGATCGGCCGATTCCCGCGGGTTGAGGCCGGCCGCCGGCTCGTCGAGGCAGAGCAGCACCGGGTCGGTGCACATGGCGCGGGCGATCTCCAGGCGGCGCTGGTCGCCATAGGGCAGGTCGCCCGCCGGCTCGTCGGCCCGGTGGGTCAGGCCGATGCGTTCGATCCAGCCGGCGGCCTTCGCGATGGCCTCATCCTGCGCGCGGCGATAGCCCGGCAGGCCGAGGATGCCCGCGAGCGAGAAGCCGGAGGCCCGCATCAGCGGCTTGTGCATGGCCACCAGCAGGTTCTCCAGCACGGTCATCTGCGGGAACAGCCGGATGTTCTGGAAGGTGCGGGCGACCCGGGCGAGGCGGTTGACGTCGTGGCCCGGCAGGCGCTCCAGCAGATAGGTCTCGCCGCCCGCCTGCGACAAGCGGATCATGCCCTCGGTTGGCTTGTAGAAGCCGGTGATGCAGTTGAAGACCGTGGTCTTGCCGGCGCCGTTCGGACCGATCAGCGCGGTGATGTCGCCGCGCCCGACCTTGAACGACAGGTCGCCCACGGCGGTGAGGCCGCCGAACCGCATGGTGAGGTGGTCGACCACCAGGATCGGGTCGGCCGGGCCGCCGGAAATCGCGGCCGGCGGCGCGTCCTGCAGCGTGGCGAGGCGGGTGGTGCCGGTGGCGAGGCTCATGCGGTGCGCCCTCCCAGGCGGACCGAGGGCGAGCGCTCGGAAATCAACCCGCGCGGGCGCCAGACCATCATGCAGACCATGGCGAGGCCGAACAGCAGCAGGCGGTACTCGTTCGGGTCGAAGCCCTCGCCGAATACCGCCTTGAGGAAGGTGAGATTACGCAGCAGTTCCGGCGCGCCGACCATCACGACGGCGGCGATGGCGACGCCGATCTGGCTGCCCATGCCGCCCAGCACCACGATTGCCAGGATGATCGCGCTCTCGAGGAAGTTGAAGCTCTCGGGGCTGACGAAGCCCTGGCGCACGGCGAAGAACGAGCCGGCGAAGCCCGCGAACATGGCGCCGAGCGCAAAGGCGGTGAGCTTGGTCATGGTGGTGTCGATGCCGAGCGAGCGGCAAGCGATCTCATCCTCGCGCAGGGCCTCCCAGGCGCGGCCCAGCGGCAGGCGGCGCATGCGGAGCGTCACCAGGTTGGTGATCAGCGCCAGGGCGAGGATCAGGTAGTAGAGGAAGACGATCCGGTGCATCGGACTGAAGCTCAGCCCGAAGGTCTGGGCGAACCCGCCCTCCCCGGCCGTGAACGGGATGCCGAAGAAGCTGGCGCGGGGGATCGAGGACAGGCCGGCGGCGCCGCCGGAGAAGTCGACCCAGTTGATGAGCACGAGGCGGATAATCTCGCCGAAGGCGAGCGTCACAATGGCGAGGTAGTCGCCGCGCAGGCGCAGCACCGGGAAGCCGAGGAGCACACCGAAGGCGGCGGCGAACAGGCCGGCCAGCGGCAGGCAGATCCAGAACGAGAGCCCGAACACCGTGGAGAGCAGCGCGTAGGAATAGGCGCCCACGGCGTAGAAGGCGACGTAGCCGAGGTCGAGCAGCCCGGCGAGGCCGACGACGATGTTCAGGCCCCATCCGAGCATGACGTAGGTGAGGATGAGAATGCCGAGATCGATCCAGTAGCGCCCCTCCGACAGGCCGCCCGAACCCAGGGCGGCGAGCAGCGGCAGGGTCAGCGCGACGGCGAGCGTCACCGGACCGAGCACGCGGCCGGCCCGCCTCGCGACCGGCGCCGCATCGAGGGTCGCGAGACGGTGGACTTCCCGCCGGCGCGCGACCTCGCCGAGCAGCAGGCGCTGGCCGAGGCGCAGCACGAACACGGCGAGACACAAGCCCGCGACGACGCCCCAGCGGCCGGTGAGTTCGAGGCCGGTGCCCTGCCCGAGATCGGTGCGGTAGGCCACCACGGGAATGCTCAACCCGAGCGTCACCAGGGCGAAGAGGGCCGAATCCTTGAGCATCTCAGGGAGCGCCGCGCCGGAGGGCCGGGCGACGGTGGGGGCCACCGCGCCGATGGTCGATCCTGTGGCCATGGTTCAGACCTTCTCGACTTCGGGGCGTCCGAGGATGCCGGATGGTTTGAAGATGAGCACCACGATGAGGATGAGGAACGCGGCCACGTCCTTGTACTCGATGGAGAAATAGGCCGACCAGAAGGTCTCGATCAGCCCGATGATCAGCCCGCCGAGGACGGCACCGGGAAGCGAGCCGATACCGCCGAGCACCGCCGCCGTGAAGGCTTTCACGCCGGGCACGAACCCGTCCGAGAACGAGACCACACCGTAATAGAGGAGGTAGAGGGTTCCGGCGACGGCGGCGAGGGCGGCGCCCAACACGAAGGTCAGCGAGATGGTCCGGTCGACGTTGATGCCGAGCAAGGCCGCCATGCGCCGGTCCTGCTCACAGGCGCGCTGGGCCCGGCCGAACGAGGTACGCTGGACGAGGTACCAGAAGCCGGCGAGCAGGAGCGCCGTCGTCGTCATGATGATCGCCTGCTTGTAGGACAGGGTCACGGTGTATTGCTCGTTCTGGTAGAGCACGATCACGTCGCGGACGAGGGGTGGAACCGGCTTGTTGCGGGCGCCCTGCACCACCTGGACGAAGTTCGACAGGAAGATCGAGACGCCGATGGCCGAGATCAGCGGTGCGAGGCGGAACGAGCCGCGCAAGGGACGGTAGGCTACCCGCTCGATGGCCCAGCCCCAGAGCGCGGTCAGGATCATCGCCAGGACCAGCACGATGAGGAACACCAGGGCGACCGATGTGAGTCCGAGCCAGGTGGTCAGGATCAGGAAGAAGATCAGCGCGATGAAGGATGACAGCATGAAGACGTCGCCGTGGGCGAAGTTCACCATGCCGATGATGCCGAAGACCATGGTGTAGCCGAGCGCGATCAGCCCGTAGATCGACCCGAGCGTCAGGCCGTTGATGAACTGCTGGGCGAAAAATTCCATGTACCGGCCTTCGTTTCGACGCCGCGGCCATTCGCGAATGAGATGTGAGAACGGGGATAGCATGTGCGAATGGCATGCCAGCCTGGAATGTTCTGAACAAACGCCTCCGGTCAATCCTCACCGCGGCGCGACGCTTGAGCCTCCCCGATTCCTGAAACGCGAACGGCCCGGCGCGTGGAGCGCCGGGCCGTCGAACGGAAGCGTCGGAGTCCGGTGCCTTCGGCACCGGTCGGACTTACTTGAGCAGCGAGACCAGGGCCTTGCCGGCGGGGGTCTTCAACTCCTTGGCGTCGAGGGTGCCGTCGTTGTCCGGATCGGCGGCCTTGAAGCGGGCCTCCACGAGGGCGAGGTACTCGGCCTTGTCCAGGGTACCGTCCGAATCCGGATCGGCGGCCTTCAGGGCCTTCTTGCTGACCCGGCCCTTGAGCTCCTTGGTATCCAGAGTGCCGTCCTTGTCGGATTCCAGCTTGTCGAACAGCGCGCCGGCCACGGCCTGGGCTTCCTTGAGATCGATGGTGCCGTCGTTGTCGGTGTCGACCATCGTGATCACCTTCGCGGCGCTGGCTTCCTTGGCCGAAGCCGGGATGGCCAGGGGAAGCGCGAGGGCGGCGGCACCGAGGATGCCGGCGAGACGGGACAGGTTGGACATGCAGAGAACTCCGTATCAGCAATAACGATTGCCAATCTATCACGCCGAAACGGATCGGCGAAAGATTCATGTTGCAACGCGGTATCGCTTCCAGGCTGCTGGTCCCGCTCCCGCCCCGCCCTATGGCAGGCGATCAGTCCATTACGGTGGCGCCGTTGGATATCGTCTTGGTCTTGCGGATCACCCCCGCGAAGGTGACGTGCGCCTCGAAATGCCCGCCGTCCTTCCGAGCATGGATTTCGAAATGCTTCGGCTTGCGCCGGGCCTCCCCGTCGACCTGATAGCCCGCCTGCCGCAACGCCGCGAGAGCGAGCGCCGGATCGGCCTTCCCCGCATCTCCGTCCTCGGGACGAGACCGGGGGATGCGGTGCCGCGTGCCGTCCGGAGCCGTGATGGCGCTGGCCTTGATCTCCGAGGGTTTTTGCTCGCCGGTTGCCGCGATGGCATCGCCCGGCTTCAGGGTCACCGCTGCGCGGGCGAGCGCCTCGGCGCCCTCCGGGCCGAGATCCACGAGGACGCGGCCTTCGGGGCACTCGAGTGCGAGGCGATGGCCGAACAGGGCCCAGATGGTTCCGTGCGTGCTGCGTGATGGGGACATGGGCTGATGGTGCTTCCTTGAGATTGGGGGCAAACCGGGATGCAGGCAGGCCGAGATGCGGCGGCTTCGGGAACCGCCGCACCGGTCCTGGGGTGCGGGGATCAGCGGGCCTCAGGCTTGGCAGTCTCAGGCTTGGCAGTCTCAGGCTTGGCAGTCTCAGGCTTGGCAGTTTCCGGCTTGGCAGTCTCCGGCTTGGGACCTTCGGGCTTCGAAGGGTCCGGCTTCGGTAGTGCGGCCAGGCGGTCGAGCATCTGCAGGGTGAGATCGGCACAGGCCCTCATGGGCTCGTCGTCGGCACATTTGACATCGACGGCGGTTTCGCCCCGTTCCAAGCGGAAATGCGCGGCCTTTGGCGGCGGCGGCGCATCGGGTCCGCGACGAGGGCCGCCCGGAGGCGCACCGGCCTCCGGTCCGGCGCGCGGACCACCGGGCGGCGGGGCCGGCTGGGCGACGGCCGCGCCGGCAACGAGGATCGCGGCGGCGGCGAGAAGGGCTGTGGTCTTCGTCATGATGGAGGTCCTGTCCGGGGAGATCGAAGGGTGGGGAATGGTGTCACAGGGCGTTCAGAACACCCGCTTTTCGCGGACCTGACCGTCGAAGCCGACATGGAGCTGGCGCTCGCGCCCATCGCTGCCGCGTGCGGCGACCTCGAGGTGACGCGGCCCCCGGCCGGTGACCCGAATGTCGGAGTAGCCGGCCGCCGCGACGCCGGCGGTCAGGGCCGGCACGTCGGGCTTTGCCCCGAGGCCGACCTTGTCCTTGGCCCAGTCCAGGGCTCCGGCGGGCGGGCCGCCGGCGGGGCCGATGCGGACTTGGCTGCCATCGGCGCGGGTGATGAGCAGGGCGTGAAGGAAGCCGTTCTCGAACCGGCCCTGCACGGTGACGGCCTCGCCCGGCTTCACGAGGGTGCCTCCCTCTCCCTGGCGCCCGATCTCCACCAGTGCCTTGCCGGTCCCGTCCTGCATCACGAACTTGTT
Organism: Methylobacterium sp. Ger2507; assembly: GCF_055231875.1. Classification (NCBI taxonomy): domain Bacteria; kingdom Pseudomonadati; phylum Pseudomonadota; class Alphaproteobacteria; order Hyphomicrobiales; family Methylobacteriaceae; genus Methylobacterium; species Methylobacterium sp. Ger2507. The sequence goes on along the minus strand of NZ_JBUYVC010000001.1, from coordinate 3,042,581 downwards.
GCCGTAGATCTCGGCGACGTCGCCCTTGGCGGCGATCGAGCCCGAGGCCTTCAGGGCGGAGATCGCGGTGGGCGCCACCGGCGTCATCACCGAGGCGCCGGTCTGGGCCAGCGACAGGCCGACCGCGCCGAAGGCGAGGGGCGCCGCGATGGCGCCGACGACGAGGCCGCGGCGCGAGCGCTTCGGGGCCGGGGTGAGGGTCGGCGTGGGGCTGGCGGGTGTGCTGCTCTGCAGAGTCTCGGTCATGGTGGCCTGTCCTTCTGGGGTTCGACGGTGGCCCTCTCGGGTTGGCGGCGTTCTAGGTCGGGGCCTCCAACCCGATCTGAACCGGACGGTTCAGCCCCCGTTAAACGACGCGGCTTAGGCCGCTCCCGCACGCTTGCCCTGCCCTCGCTTCCCGCCCTTCCATCCCCGGACCCGACTCCATGAAACTCCTGCTGGTGGAGGATGACGCGCCGCTGGCCGCCGAGATCGCCAAGGCGCTCCGGGCCGAGAACTTCGCCCTGGACCACGCCGTCAATGGCGAGGACGCGCAGCATCTCGGTGAGACCGAGACCTACGACGCCGTGGTGCTCGATCTCGGCCTGCCGAGGCGCGACGGCCTCTCCGTCCTGCAGGCCTGGCGCATCGCGGGGCTCACCGTCCCTGTGCTCATCCTCACGGCCCGGGACGGTTGGAGCGACAAGGTCGCGGGCTTCAAGGCGGGTGCCGACGACTTCCTGGTCAAGCCGTTTCGGGTCGAGGAACTGGTGATCCGTCTGAGGGCTCTGGTACGCCGGGCGAGCGCGCACGGGGCGTCCCGCGTCACCTGCGGTCCCCTTTCCTACGAATCCGGCCTCGGCACCTTCGAGCGCGACGGCCTGCCCCTCAGGCTCACCGGCCTCGAATGGCGGGTCCTGTCCTGTCTGATCCTGCACAAGGACGGGGTGATGCCGCGCAGCCAGCTCATCGAACGGGTCTATGACGGCGATGCCGACGTCGATTCAAACTCGGTCGAGGTCATCATCACGCGCCTGCGCCGCAAGATCGCCCCCGCGCGGATCGAGGGCGTGCGCGGCCATGGCTATCGGCTGCTGCCGGGCGATCCCGCATGACGCCGCCACCCTCGGGGCGGGGTCCGCGGCCTGCCGGGCTGACGAAGCCCGCTGCGCCGGACAAGCCTGCTCTGCTGGACAAGCCCGGTCCACCTGCAAAGCCCGCCGGGCTTCTCCAGCTCGGGTCCCTCCAGCGCCGGCTGCTGCTGGCCGCCCTGGCCTTCGTCACCCTCGCGCTGGTGGTCGCCGGCCTGGCGATCGGGGTGATCCTGCACCGCTTCGTGCGGGCGCAGCTCGACAGCCGACTCGGCAGCCAACTCGTCGCCATCGCGGCGAGTTTGGAACGCGGCCCCGGCGAGCACCTCCGCCTCGACCGCACCCTCGATGGCCCGCCCTTCGACCGCCCGCGCTCGGGCTGGTACTGGCAGGTCCGGCAGGGGCGCACCACGCTGCGGGCGGACTCCCTCGAAGGGCGCGACCTTCCCGTACCGGATCGGCCGGCACATGATCCCGACCCGGACCGCGCCCAGCCCAGCGACGCGACCGGTCCCTGGGGTGACGCGCTCATCCTGCGGACGCGCGTGCTGCCGGCTGAGGCGGGCCGTCCGCCGGTGATTCTCGTCGCGTCCGCCCCCGCCCAGGCCCTCAACGGCCCCTTGCGCGAGGCGGGCCGTGCCCTCGCCGCCATCCTGGGCATCCTCGGACTCTGCCTCGTAGCCGGCACCGTGGCGCAGGTTCGCCTCGGCCTGCGCCCCCTGGAGCGCCTGCGCCGGGACATCGCCGAGGTCCGGGCCGGCCGGCGCCCCCGCATTCCCGGCCAGCAGCCCGCCGAGATCCGTCCCCTGGTGACGGAGGTGAATGCTCTGCTCGACCAGAACGCCGCCAACCTCGAACGGGCGCGCACCCATGTGGCGAATCTCGCCCATGGCCTGAAGACGCCGCTGGCCACCCTCACTCTCGCCCTGTCCGACCGAACGCGCGACCCGGATGGCGGTCTGGCGGCTCTCGTTGCGGCCATGGACCGGCAGGTGCGCCATCATCTGCGGCGCGCGCGCACCGCCGCCCTCGGCGGCGCGACCCGCGCCAGGACCGATCTCGCCGGCCCCCTGTCCGACCTGCGCACCACCTTCGGCCGGCTCTATGCCGAGAAGACGCTGGTCATCGATCTCGATCTTCCGGAGGGGCTTGCGGCGGCCTGCGACCCCCAGGACATCGACGAGATGCTGGGCAACCTCATCGACAATGCCTGCCAGTGGAGCCGCGGCCGGGTCCGCATCGCCGGACGGCCCGCCGAGGCCGGCGTCACCCTGACGGTGGAGGATGACGGCCCCGGACTGGATGCCGCCGCCGCCGCGCGGGCGATCCGGCCCGGTGGGCGCCTCGACGAGAGCGTTCCGGGCCATGGCTTCGGTCTGTCGATCACCACTGAACTCGCGGAACTCTACGGCGGAGGGCTCCAACTCGGACGCTCTGATCTCGGAGGCTTGAGCGCCCGGCTGCAACTGCCGGCCTGATCCGGCCCCGGAGCGATCCTGGCGAGAGGCGGATCGGGCCCGTGCCCACTGCCAATCCGGGCGCGCCCGTATAAACGAACGTTAAAGGCTGCTGCCGCATGATCGGACGTCGGCGACTCTGTAGGGGGCTCCCGCAGGTCACCGACGGCAATCATGCCGCTGCGGGAGCCTGTCATCGACACCGGCTTCTGCAGGCATTCGGGAGACACGCGGATGTGCCGCGGGCCGCGGGTCGGCGAGAGGGAAGTGACGTGCCGAGCGCCCCCGTCGAGACGCAGCGTCTGGCGATCCTGAACGATCTGGGGCTGCTGGAGAGCCCGCCGGAGGCGCATCTCGATGCCGTCTGCCGCATGGCCTGCGCCCTGTTCGGCGTGCCCATCGCCCTCGTGAACCTGGCGGGCAGCGAGACCTACACCCTGAAGGCCCGCTGCGGCATCGCTGAGAGCGGACCCCTACCGCGCGCTGGCGCCTTCTGCGACCGCACCATCCTGGGAGAGCCGGGGGCGGTGCTGGTGCTTCCCGACCTCCTGGCCGATGCCGAATTCGCGGTCAGCCCCCTCGTCACCGGGACGCCCCATGCCCGCTTCTACGCCGGCGTTTCGCTGGTCCTGTCGGATGGCCTGCCGCTGGGCACGCTCTGCGTGATTGACACCGTCCCGCGCGACGATTTCGATGCGGTCAGCGCGTCACGCCTGCGCGACCTCGGGACGATCGTCGAGGCTCACCTGCGTCTCACCGCTGCCCAGCGCGCGAGCGAGGCCGAGCGGGCCGAGCGCCACCGGGCCGAAACGCTGCTGGCCGCGAAGGCCGCCGATCTCAAGCTCGTGGTCAGCGCTCAACGGATGACCGAATCCGTCGCCCATATCGGGTATTGGCGCATCCATCCGAAGACCCGCATGGTTTCCTGGTCCGAGGGCGTCTGCGGCGTCTTCGGACGTCCGATGCCGCCCGGTGGCGAGATCCCCCTGGAGCGCCACCTCGGCTACTATCATCCGGACGACCGTGCGGCGGTGGCCGCGCGCATCGATGCGGCCCTGGACGAGGCGGGACCCGACAGCGCGACCTACCAGGGACGGGCGCGGATCGTCCGACCGGACGGAAGCCTGTGCCACGCCATCGTCCAGGGCGTCGCCGAACGGGCCTTGGCCGGCGGGCAGGTGGCGCTCTACGGCCTCATCCTCGACGTCACCGACCTCGTCACGTCCGAGGCCCAGCTCCGCGAAAAGGATCTGCGCCTGCGCGCCATCCTGGAGAATATGGACCAGGGGCTGGTGATGCTCGATGCCCAGGGTTGCGTGCGCCTGCTCAATCCCCGGGCGCAGCAGCTCCTCGCGCTGCCGGACACCGTCCTGCGGGAATCCGCGCCCCTGTCCGAGATCCTCGCCGTCTTGTCCGGACGGGGCGACCTCGCCGCGGCGGTCTTTCCGGAGGGGCCGCCGCGGCTGCGCGACGCGGCAGGTGCCTGGGCGCCGCTGCGATTCGATTGGCGCCGGCCCAATGGTGCGACCCTCGAGGTTCGGGGCGTGACCCTGCCGGATGGTGGGATCGTCCACACCTTCACCGATGTCACCGAGCATCGCGCGGCCGAGGCCCGGACTCAGGACGGCGAGCGGCGCTACCGGCTGCTGGCGGATTCCGTCTCCGACATGATCGTCCGCCGCAGCGTCGCCGCGTCGAGCGAGGGGGATGCTCCGAGCCTGGATGTCCCTGCCCGGGATGTCCCTGCCCGGGATGTTCGCACCTACGTCTCCCCCGCGTCGCAGGACCTCCTCGGCTACACCCCCGAGGAGATGCTGCGCCTTCCCTTAAATGACTCGCTCCATCCCGATGACAGGGCCGCCACGCTAGGGTTTCTCGAGGGCTTCCGGACCGGCCGGACCGAGCGCGGGCGCATCACCCATCGCCTTCGGCACCGGGATGGGCGCTGGATCTGGATCGAGGCCCAGACGCGGCTCGTGCGCGACGCGGCCGGGCGTCCCCACGAGACTATCACGGCCGCGCGCGACGTCAGCGAGCGGATGGCGGCCGAGCAGGCCCTGCGCCTCGGTGAGGCGCGTTACCGGGCGCTTGCCGATTCCCTGCCGCAGATCGTCTGGGTGGTGTCCCTCCGGGACGGGGAGGCCACCTACGTCAACCAGCGCTTCGAGAACTTCTACGCTCCGATCGGTTCGGCGCGCGCGGCCCGCCTGGCCTGCAACCATCCCGACGATGCCGAGCGGATGGAGCAGGCTTTTCGCGAGGCCTCGCGGGAGGGCGATCCCTACGAGGTCGAGGGCCGCCTGCGCCGGCAGGACGGCGTCTATCGCTGGCACAAGCTGGTGATTCTGCCGATCCGGGAGGACGGCGTCGTGGTGGGCCTGCTCGGGACCGCCCTCGACATCGACGACATCGTCACGGCACGCAAAGCCCTGGAGGAGACCTCGAACCTGCTGCGGCTCGCCCAGGAATCGGCGGGAGCCGGCCTCTGGTCATGGGACCTGAGGGAGGGCATCGTCCGTCTCTCGGCCGACAGCGCGCGGATGTACGGCTTGCC